>OY760517.1:0-4216492 GCA_963663615.1 Melioribacteraceae bacterium | reverse complement strand
ACGACTACAGGGCATAGCTGATATTAGTACAATTGAAACACCTGCTTATCAGAAAGAAATAAGTTTTGAAATTGTTGACCGCCTATCGGCAATAAACAAGCTTGTGACGCAGAATATACGTGAAGATGGGACAATATTTGGAAACGTCTATGGTGGTACAGGAGACAGGATAAATTATGCGAAATATTGGGATACAGATGCTATCACGATGCGATATACGAGAAGTGATTCATTAGTAATAAATACCCTTGAATCAGATGCACCAGATATAGGTGATATAATTGAGATAGATTTTCTTAATAATGGTGAAAGTAATCTACCTGACCATCTTGGATTGATAACATTTAAGTATTTTGATTCACAGTTTATAAATGGCAGGGTATTTCTGGGTATTCATTCGGAAAACTCCGATTATTACGAAGCTACAACCGATCAAGATCACACCGGTACTTGTGATGAGAAAATCCGAACTGATACCACTTGGTATAGTTCACTTTTCTATAATCAAGACATCTATCTTAAACGATATCGTGATAATGATTACCCACTCCGTAGATACACAACTCAAAGTATTATTGAAACGATCTATGTATCAGGATGGGAAATTTATGCATTTGACGGTATTAAGCTAATTGAAGCAATAGTAAAACAACAATGGAATAATATCACTGTTGTTAATAGAATTGGTGCAGATAATTTTCCTGTTCCGCTTTCATTTTTCACTCAGTTAATTGGTGAACATCCGTTTGATGAACATCCGTTTGACGCTCTTGTAAAATTAGCAGATACAATGCAATGTTATATTATGCTTAATGAAGCTAATGAGCTTATTATACAAAACAAAAAGGATATTTCTACTGTTGCCGGTACTGAGAGGACAATTGGGAATACAAGAATTTATGATCAGGATCCTAAATATTTCTGGGACAAATTGGTCGATGGTGTTGAGGTAACGGTTAAAAGCTGGCTTAAAGATTCAAACGGTGATGAAATATCCGGATTTTATGCATTATATAAAGGTGCTATTAAACCTAAAAATATTCTTAAGAAAACTATTCTTTGCGATGACCCAACCATAACTGATGTTAACGGTTTAAATGCAGTAGCCTATACGCAAGCTCAGGTGTTGATGGATTTTTACGGTAAACGACATAAAAGTAATACGCTAACTCTCAATTATGATTCTAATACTTCACAGTGGAAATTAACTGACTGGGTTGTTATTGATAATGAAAAATACTTTATAGTTGCAATTGACCTTGATAATGCAACAAAAAAAATGGAAATCGAGATAGTTAGTGTAATCGGTTATGCTTATGATCTTCGTGCTGTTAATATTTCAAAATCATCAAATATATTTTCATCAGGCGGTAGCTCTACTATAATAAACCAAAACAATTCAGGAGATGGTACACATCCTAATCAGGCTATTTTAGATGCAATTACTGCTGCATTTACAACTGAATTAAAAGATACTTACGATAATGCAGTTTCTTTAAGTCATTTACATAATAATTTAGCTTTACTTGAATCTTACACAAATACAAATGCTGATATTACAGATGCCATTCAAAAGAAGCATACACATTTGAACATAAATAACCTTAATGTTATTAACCAGGGTTTGTCAACAAACGATACTCCAACATTTTCACAGATATTACTTAATAGCCCTACAATAGGTAATAATGCAGTTATTGCCTCCCGGACATTACAAATAACTGCAAATTCACCTTTAACTATAAACAATAGCAATGCACGGAATCTGCTAAGTAACCTGTCGTGGGAGCTTGCGTTAACAACGGGAACCATTTCTGGAACATCTAACCAAGTAAATGTAACCGGTACTGGTAAGTCGGTAGTGGGTGATCTCACACTTTCAACACCGCAGGATATAGCTACTGACTCATCAGTTCAATTTGCTAAGTTGCGGATCGGCACCACAAACAACTCTTTTGATTTAAACCTTAAAGATGAATTTGAGCTTGGAAATGCTGGATTTTCCGGCAATAATACATCAATCTTTTCTGGTGCTGGTATGAAGATGTATGGTGCCGATGGCGAATATTCACTCATTATAGATAACCTAACTGTTCGTAATAAGATGAATATTCATGAGCTTATTGTTAACCAGATACGTGCTACAAACGGCTCGTTAATGGTCTCTTCTGCGTGTAAAATAGTTTATGCTAATTGGTACTCCGGATTTGATGACAATCAGCATTATGAATTTGAAACAGCAGATGATGCATATCATGGATTTAAGGCAGGCGATTTAATTCAATGTAGAAGAACTAATTTTTCAGCAACACTGAATGGCGGTAATATACAGGGTGAGTATTCTCAAGTAACTATACACGACATAAAGATGCAAGTTACTTGGATAGGAGGATTACATAGATTTTCTGCAAGGACTATTGGTGTTCCTGATGTAGCCGAGTGGCAAACAAATGACGAAGGACTTACAGAAGAACAAAAACAAATAAACGTAAATATTCTTAAAGGTAAGGAATTTATTCGAGTCGGACACATCAGTGATACCTCCCGCCAAGGACTTATTTATCTTACATCAGACGATAACGATTCTCCATTTATTGATATTCTTGATGGACTTGATACTCATGAGGCATATCGTGAATTCAATAATACTAAAGTTCGAATTGGAAAGCTTACAGGACTAACTGATCCAGAGCTTGGCACACTGAATGGTTATGGTATTTATGCTAACAATGCATATCTCAAAGGTGGCATTGTTGCAAGTTTCGGAAAAATAGCTGGTCATAACATTACTCAAACAGGAATTTCAAAAGTTAGTGCTAATTATGAACTAATTGAAATGAATTCAAATAGCCAATACTTTCTCGTCGGAAAGGGGCAGGACATATTTAGTCGGGGTCATTTTGTATTGATGGGGAAAATCCCAACTGGTCTAACCGGTGCGGGTGAGATGGGAATTATCAACCATGAGTCAGAAACGGCAAAAACTTATTTCGTTTTATCAGAAACATATCATAAAATTGCTAATTGGGATTTTGATAACGAAAAGCTTGCAAATGGATTAACAAGAATTGAAAGTTCTAATAATCTAAAAGGCATTGCTGTTAAAAATACAACTGGTGATGATGTTGTTAAAGTCGGTGATTTTAATAATTCAACTGCGAGTTATGACACAGATAGCTTGACAATCCCAACTGGATGGGTAATTGAATCAAATTCTCATGCAGGTTCCTATACAATAAATGATTTATCATTCTTTCCAACATCTTCAAGTGGTTACACTCAATTCTTGGTTAAAATCACTAAAACTTTGGATATAAATTCGCTTAAAGGAAAAACAGTAAAGGTCGATTTTGATATTTCAGAAATCGATAATAGTAGTGGTAATAACCTTATTAAAGTATTTGCCTTATTTGAAACCGATCTTGGGCAGCATGGACTTGTAGAGGTTACCCCGGCTACAGTATTTACTCCAAATGTTTGGGAAAACAAATCTGTGATTGCGAACATTCCTTTTAGTGCTGCTTACATTAAACTAAAACTTATTATAGCTTACAACCAGGCGGACGCTATGGCTACAATATCTTTTCAGGATTTTAGTGGCGTTTATTACTCAAAAACTGTTACTGAGCTAAATAACAAAGGTTTAAGAATTACAAATTCACCACTTAATAAAATTGAGCTTTCAAATTCATCTGGAGAAATATATGTCCCCGACCTTAAATCGGCCTCATTCGATATTGATGGATTTAGATTTGCAACAGCAAGCTATCTTTCCGGGGATGGCGAAACTATAAAGAAAAGGCTCGAACTTAAATACAACAATTCAACAATAACATATTGGGATGCATAATGGCAAACTTACAAATTCCTGAAGTCGATTTGCTTAGACTTCAGAACATAGATTTGAAAATGCAATACCTCGTTGCACAACACCAAATCATGGTAAAGGATTACAATATACTATATGAGGAAACACTTAAACATAATGGAATTGAACCCAATCAGGTAGTTGGTTTTGATATAAATACCGGAATACTAACCTTAAAAGAAGAGGATAAAAATGCAACAGCCAATAGTAAATGAAATAATTCCAGTTCAAATCGCAACTGATGAATTGGAAAGCTCAGTAATTGAGCTTGGTGGAAGGATCCTTGTTGGTATTTCAATACCGACAGGTTTTGTAGCATCTGATATATCATTCCTTAACAGTGTTGATGGTACAGAGCCTTATCAAGCAGTTAATGACAATTTCGCATCCGAAATCAGCTTTTCAGCACAGGAAGATAACATCTATCTATTTCCCGTAGGTAGTCTTGTCGGTTTACAATTCGTGAAGCTTAAAACATCAATTGTGCAGACATCTGATTTAACTCTTAATATTATCACAAGACCTGTATAGGTGTATTATGAATTTATTACTTCAGTCTAATCACAATAATATTGAAAATCCTTTCCTCTTTAAAAAAAGAAGTGACGCCATAATTGATGAAGATTTTAGAAGTATCAATTCCCTCAATGAAAATGGTTGGATCTCAAATAATATTACAATAATTGATTCAGTTGGATATTTTGATGGTACATCATCAAGAATGTCACATATTGGATTATCAGGTACTTACTCAATTAGAATTAAATTATCATCACATGATTTTTCCAATTTAAGTCTGATTTTTGACAATCGAGGAAATGGCAGTGGAACAGGATTCTTGTATGTTGATAATGGCAATTTATACAGCTCTTCAGGTATAATTTATGTTGATTCGTTACAAACTACAATAGTTACTTCAAACTCTCATGAAATTGTTGTTTCTGGCATTGAAATGACCACTGATGGGGGAACATTTAAGGTTGGATGTAGATATGCAAATGATTATTCCTCAGAAATGGGAGTTAGTCTATTTCAAGTTTATGATAGAAATTTAACATCAAGTGAAATAATAAACTTCTACACTGATAACTATTATGACAAAATTGATCAACTCCCAATTATTGACTTCGCATCTTATACAGGTGTTATTCGTGATTATTCAAAAAATAATACACTCACATTAATAGATATGAATGTTCTCAAGGATGGAGAATATTGGTGGCCAAATTTTAATGGGAATTCAAGTAAAATAGAATGCGGGGATGATTTTATCGAGACTAACCAAGGTACGGCAATAGTATGGGTTAAACTTCGAAACTGGGGTGAATCAGGCGGAATCAGAAGTGATCTGCTAACAAACGGTAAATACTCGTTATACGTTGATAGTAGAACCATAAGGCTAACAAGAAACTATTTAGATATAACCCGTTCAGATATTAACAAGCTTGAAACAGATAAGTGGTATTATATCGCTGTAACAAGCGATAATGGCGGTATAACTAATTTTTTTGTTGGGGATCTAAAAAATGCACCTACTTTGACTGGTTTAACAGATCAAAATGCAGGTACTCCTGTTGCTGGAATAACGAATGCAGTCATTGGGAATAATTCAGCACAATCAAGAAGTTTGGATGGTATTTTTTCACTTAAATACTTCAACACAATTTTAACAATAACAAAAATCACTCAAGAGTGGTCTTCAACTAAGTGGAGAATTCAACCATATTCAGGTTACGATAATGATGCAATTTTATACATTCGTAAGGTATATGAAGATGGTGGAGTTGTAATTGATGCAAGTGCAGTTAACGATTTTATCGTTAAAATGAAAAAAACAAAAGCCTGGGCAACCATTAAGATGGCATATGCTGTGTGTTGGGGAGTAAAATTAGATGCCTCTAATTACGTTAGTAAGTTATACGATATAAAAGGAAATAATGATGCGATACAGAATACTGGAGTGGAGCAAATACTTAGCTCAAATGACTGGTTGGTTGGAAATGGTGTTCGCAACTTAGAATTTGGAGTACCATCTTTACCAGCAACTTATCATGCACGAATGCGTGTGACTGGAAGCAGAGCAATTTTATTGCTAAATAGTGCAGGTCGCTATAGTGCTGTTGTAGAAGATATCGAAACTGAAGGAAATGGGATTGCCGGTAATGATGATACGTTTATAAACAATACGAGTATTGGAGTCTCTTTTACTAGAGCTTATTTAAAGTCATTATTATCAACTGATATTAATGTTGTTACTCAAACAAGATGTCAATTCACAGGCTGGACTGGAATACAACTACTCGGATATTCGGCGACATACAGTTACTCTGATATTAGTCATCTTGTGTTCTCAGATGACACACACCGGCAAGATATTGATACATATTTACTAAACCTGGAGGGTTAAATGCATATAAAGCTTGTTGGATTAAACAATGCAAAAACTTTCAATTACTGCTTATCTGGCAAATTAGCTGAGCAAAATCATAGCACTTTTATGATTTGGGATAAGCTTAAGTTAACTGAAAATGACAATTACTATCTCGCTTGTGATTTACGAGTAACAGAAATGATTTTGAATGAGATAGCAAATGAAACTAATATAAGTTACGAATTAGTGAATGAGTTGCCTGAAGGGTTACAGAATAATTTTAATGAAATTATCGAGTAAAAAAAGGTGACGATACCTACTCGGATTCAGTATCATCACCATTTGCCGTATATAGATAGCAATTCAAAAATACTAATTATTTTAGAAACAAAGAGGTGAAAAATGATTCCCTATATTGGCGGTAAAAGCTATTTATCAAGCTGGATAACTTCAGAATTTCCAGAAAACTATCAAGAGAGTACATACTGCGAAGTCTTTGGTGGCGGAGGTTGGGTGCTTTTTAAGAAAGAACCAAGTTATATCGAAGTTTACAATGATCTCAACCATAATTTGGTTAATCTATTCAATGTAATCAAAAACAATTTTGAAGAGTTCAATCATAAAGCAAATTGGACATTACATAGTCGAGAATCATACAAGGAAGCAAAAGAACGACTATCTGATGATAAATTTCTTAATGAAGTTGAACAGGCGATGAATTATGCAATTACTCAAATTCAATCATTCTCAGGTTCAGGTAATTCATGGGGTTACCAAATAACCGCTCAAAAAATTGTAAGTGGCAAATGGTTACCATTCCTTAAAAGATTGCACCTAATAAATGCAAGACTTAAGAGAGTCCAAATAGAAAGTCTGGACTTTGAGGCATGTATCGAAAAGTATGATACACCAAACACACTGTTCTATCTTGACCCACCTTACGTTGATTGCGAAAATTATTATAACAAGAACAATGTTAATTTTACAAGAGAAGACCACGAACGTCTTGCGAGAGCTCTTGCAAAAATCAAAGGTCGATTTGTCCTAAGCTATTATGAACACCCGCTTATAAGATACTTATATGGTGACTGTAATATAATTAGCAAGGAAACTCCAAAACATAGCTATGCAATTAACCGACACACAAAAAACAAAAAAAAACCAAGAGGTTTAGAACTGTTAATTAAGAATTATTAAATAAACGAGCAGGGCTTGCCCTGCTATTATTATGAGGAACTTATGATAACCTTAAAACCGCAGATGATTCATGAAGACGTAAAAGTATTAAAAGGTATTCTTATTGAACTGGAATACTATAATGGAGTTGAAAATAAATTGTATGATTCAGATACAGTGAAGTCAACAATGATATTTCAAATCGCAAATGGATTATCTCCGGATGGAGTGGTTGGTAAGAAAACATGGCAGGTATTAGAGCTAAAAGATAAAATACTTAAATTTTCAATGTTCCAAAAAGCTGCTAAAGAATTAGGATGCGAAATAGCCGCTATTCTTGCAGTTTCAAACATTGAATCACCCCGCAGTGGTTTTTTGCCAGATGGAAGACCCAATATTCTTTTTGAGGGACATGTATTCTATGACAGACTTATTGAATACGACATCGATCCTGAACCATTGCAAATAGAATATTCATCTATTGTTTATCCAGAATGGGATAAAAGCAAATATAAGGGGTACGGAAACGTAAAAACATCTGGAATTGATAATGAATATGAACGTTTAGACTTAGCACGTACTATACATGAGCAAGCGGCATTGGAATCAGCAAGCTGGGGCAAATACCAGATAATGGGCTTTAACTACTTCAAGTGTGGATATGAAGAGTTATCAGACTTTATTTATGATTGCCAAATATCAGAAGAAAAACACTTGCGAATGTTCATCGAGTTTATTAAGTATAGTGACTTAATTAAACCACTTCAATCAGGTAATTGGTCACATTTTGCCAAAATCTACAATGGTAAAAGCTATAAAAAGAACCAATACGATGCAAAAATTGAAGTGATGTATATGGAAATAAAACAATTGATTGAATACTGACATTATGTCAATTAATTAATTTGCAGTTATTTTGCAAAAATTATTAGCAACTAATTTGCAAACGTACATTAGTATTATTTTAATTGCACCTAAAAGTATAACAAACTCACAAAATGTGTTGTTTGAAAATGAATTTATCAAAATATCTTACAACCTTCAAGGAGATTACTCATACTTGCTTAATAGTGCAATAAAGTCTTTATCCTCACGATATTCTTTCCAATCTTCATCGTTTTTAATATCGTTTAACGGAAATTCATTATTCTCCAAACTAATTTCAAGATACTTCAAAGCATTTGGTTTGTCATTCAATAATGCATAAACACATGCCAAATTGTAGCAACCACCTCCTAATTCAGCTGCCTTTTTAGATACTTCCAAAGCCGCATTGAGAATTTGTGTTTTCTCTTCACCTTCCTTTAGTTTGGCAAGATTTAATAGTACAGCACCCCAGTTATAATAAGCATCTGCATAATCCGGGTTAAGTTCTGTTGCTTTTTTTAATTTCTCAATTGCTTCAAGATATAAGCTCTCTGCCTCTTGCCCTGTTTTTAAACCAGCAAGTTTACTTAAACCAAGTCCCCAATTGTAATAAGCATCTGCATAATCCGGGTTAAGCTCAGTTGCTTTTTTATACTTCTCTAATGATTCCTTATATAAGCTCTCTGCATCTTGCCCTGTTCTTAAACCAGCAAGTCCGCTTAAACCAAAGCCCCAATTGTTATAAGCTTCTGCAAAATCCGGGTTAAGTTCAGTTGCTTTATTGAATTTCTCAATTGCAAGTTCATATAATTTTTTAGCTTCTGCACCTTCTTTTTCATATGCTTCAAGTCCCTTTTTATACCCCCAGTTAAAGTAATATTCACCAAGTTTAACTTTAAGACTTTCATCATTAGATTGTTTTACTTTTTCTTCTATACCTTTAATTATTTCTTCGGAATATTGTCCTTTGGTAATTAGGGATATTATCTGTCTTTTTAGTCTATCAACATCAGTTCCTGCTTTATCATCATATTTTTTTATTGCTTCAATAACATTTTTCTTATTCATTTCTAATAGTTCTTTGGCACCTTTAAAAGGTTCTTTGTCTTCAATATCCTTTATCCCATTTAGCATATTTGCCAAACATGAAAATGGTTTATCGAAAATCTCAGGTACGCTTATATTCTCTCTCTCATTTTTATTCAACTCATTAAACAAAGTTAAGATAAAAGAGTCTGAATCATATCCCTCTACAAAATATGCGTTTTTATTTGGGTTGGATAACAATTCACTTACTTTTTCACCAGGTTGATTATCCTTATAACCTATCCAATAAAGTCCGTTGTCAAATCTTCCTAATTCATTTAAGTAATCGAAAACAGGATCATTGCCACTATAACCTAAAACTATCCAGGGTCTATTGTTTTTAATTGTATGCAAAATTATTGGCAATGTTTCTTTTACTTTATTTAACTCAGCTGATGTATTCAATAACCAAAGTCCATGATGTTGCCCGTGAAGATATACAACTGACTTTTCAGGGAATTGTGATGTCGTTAGATCATTAAGAATTGCCATATCATAAGTTGGTGGGAAAATATTGTACAGTGCCAGTGCACGCAACATAAGGTTGTCGAAGTTTACAGTTAGAACATAATCAACAAAACCTTCCTTTAACATCTTTGCCAAATAGATATGGGTAACATTTATTTTGGCATTATTAACATATTCACCTATAAGCTCACTTCTCTCAACCGGAAGCAGGCATTCCATTAATTCAAAGTAATTGTGTTTCTTTTTTCCAAGATTTTCAATTTCCGGATTATCTGAATAATCTTCCACTATTTTTTTTGCAATTTCATTTGCAAGCGGAATTTCTCCAGTTACAGATGCACCGGCTCCAAGCAAAAATATTGGTTTCGGAGCATCTTTTTCTTTTAATTTCCTAAGTAAATATCCTAAATACTCTATGGTCTTCTTTTTCATAATACTCTAATTCTATTTACTTTGCCCAAAACTTGTGTTATCAATTTACTCATACTTGCTTAATAGTGCAATATTTATGGTTAAATAATTTAGGAATGATTACTGCATAAATCTGCTTTCCCATTTCGAGAAGGATGTTTAATAACCAGGCTTAATGGCTTGCTCCATTTTTTCGGAAGCAAGGATAAGATACTCGTCCGCATTATCCGGCAGCAGCTCAGCAAGGATTTTATAACAATTTGCCCACAGCACAAAGGCATCGGAAAATACGGGGTTTATTTCAGCGGCAAGCTTAATTTTTTCCAGAGCCTGCTGCATAAAACCAATTGCCTCCTCACCAGTATGCAGATCAGCCCGGTATATTAAACTGTTAGTCCAGTTATAATATGCTAATTCATTTTCGGGTTTAAGAATAGTTGCCATATCTAAATGTTTGTTTGCAAGAGTTAGTAACTCCAATGCCTCCTCTCTGCTTTTCAGCATTGCAAGAGCATACAATCCGTACCCAAGGTTATTATGTGCATCTGCGTTATCGGGGCAATACTTTACAGCCTTGGCAAACCTGTAATTTGAGTCCTGCAGAACAGATTCATTTTTATAGTTATAACCATTCTGCTCAATTAAGAAGCAACCCCATTGAAAATAATACTCCCCAACTCTTTCCTTTAGCAAAGGAATATCTGCAAGTAATGCATCACTTTCAAAATGTTTAATGCTTTCTTCCGAAAACTTTCTGCTCCTAATCAAATCACTAATTTCTTTCTTCATCATTACCTTGTAAAGATTAACTCCTCTTGGCATAAATATACCCCTATATATACCAAATACCAAACAGGCATACGCCACAAGCTACTATTTAATATTTAACTATTACCATTATCAGATATATAACATGGCATTATCAATAACTTAAGATTAGCACCTGCGGAAGTTTAAAAAGTACGAATTGGGCACATTTTGCTGTCATTAATCTGGCATTATTCTTGGTCGTTAAGCTGTTAGTTCAATTTTCAATCATAATTAAATAATTACATATTTAACTTAAAGGGGTAAACATGAAAATAAAGCTTACTTTTGTATTGTTGTTCGTTCTTTCTGTGTATGTAGTTGCACAAACTCAACCGGTTGATTTTGAAGATGCCGGAAATGGTGCTACATGGGAATGGACAGTATTTGAAAATTCTGATAATCCAGCTTTGGAAATTGTTGATAATCCTTCAATGGTTGATCCGAATACATCTGCCAAAGTTGCAAAATTTTCTATTCGTCAGGCAGGTATGCAATGGGCAGGATGTAACTCGTATGGTATAGGCGAATTTACTTTGGATGAAACTAACTGTACTATTAAAATTATGGTTTACAAAACTGTAATTAGTGATGTAGGTATTAAACTTGAGCTTAACGGTACCTCAACCGGTGAAATTAAAGTTCCTAATACTTTGGTTAACCAGTGGGAAGAACTAACTTTCGATTTTTCGGGTAAAATTGGTGAAACTAATAACAACCTTGTTATTTTCCCCGATTTTGCTGACCACACTACCGATCATGTTGTGTATTTCGATAATGTTACATTTTCCGCACAGCTTGCTTCCAATGCTCCTGAAGTAGCTGCACCAACCCCAACTTATCCTGCAAACGAAGTAATTTCAATGTTCAGTAACGCTTATACTGATGTTACAGTTGATACATGGTCTGCTACATGGGATATGGCTGACGTACAGGATATTCAGATTGAAGGGAATGATACTAAAAAGTATTCTAACCTTACTTATGCCGGTATTGAATGTGGTAGTGCTCCTATTGATGCAACTGGTATGACATATTTCCACATGGATATTTGGACAAATGACAATATAACTGATCCTTCAGTATTCCATATCAAACTTGTTGATTTTGGTGCTGATGGTGCTTACGCTGGTGGTGATGATGTTGAGCATGAACTTAGCTTCAATAATCTTTCTACTCCGGCTATTACACAGGGTGAATGGTCTTCACTTGATATTCCTCTCGCTGATTTTGCAAATATGATAACTAGAGAACATGTTGCACAGTTAATTATTTCCGGTAATCCAAATACTGTTTATGTTGATAATGTATTTTTCCACGCTGAAGGTGTTCCGGTTGAATTAACTTCATTTGCTGCCAATGTTGTTAATGAAAACATTGTTCTTGAATGGTTAACTGCTACCGAAACTAACAACAAGGGTTTTGAAATTCAGAGAAGTCTTGATAACGAAAACTTTAACGTAATTGGATTTATTGATGGTAAAGGTACTACTACTGAAAAACAGAGCTATAGCTTTACTGATGCTTCTATTGCAGGTGGCACATATTTCTACAGATTAAGACAGGTTGATTTTGATGGTTCTTTTGAATTCAGTAATGTTGTTGAAACTGAATTCTTGCCAACTGAATTTACTCTACAGCAGAACTATCCTAACCCGTTTAACCCTGCTACTACAATTAAATTTGCCTTGCCTGTTGAATCTAAAGTTAATATTACTGTTTACAATGCTTTGGGTCAGAAGGTTACTGAAATAGCTAACCAGACTTTCAACGCAGGTTTGCAGAATGTTAATTTTGATGCAAGTGAGTTATCATCAGGTATGTATATTTACCAGATAAACGCACAGGGTATTAATGGCAACAATTTTACAGCTACAAAAAAAATGATACTAATGAAATAACCACCTCCCTCCAAATTGCATTTGGAGTACTCATCCTTGTAAAGGAGGAGAGCTATGGAGTGGTAATTTCTGAATAAAATTGTTGTATTTTTGTTTTATGGGGTAATGGAAGTAATACTTAATATTACGGAAGTTACCCTATGTTATATATTTGGGTTCTTCTGGGTCATCAACTTTAGTGTATATGTATTCATATAATAGAATATTCATCACAAGCTGACAATTAGCAAATATTTGTTGGGTTTTGCTTTAAATTACTCTGACATTTCTATTCAATTATTAAATAGAATTTTAGCTGATTATTAAAAGGCAAAAGATATTGTGTGCTATTATTGGGGAATTGTTTGAAGTGCTATTTCGGAATGAAATTTTTGAAGTGTTTCAGATATTAAAGAGTGTCATGTTTTTTAAGGTACAGCATTAAGACTATCATACCCGAAAGGGCAAATGTTACAGCCATACCATCAACAAATCCATGAGCAAATTCGCTAATATTAAATAAACTTGCTGCAAAGTTTTTAACGCCTATTAATGCACCACCCGAAAGCAATCCAACCGTTACAAACATTCGCTGTTGTTTTTTGGTTTTTTCCATATGATAAATTTCCAAATAATAATTGCTAAGCATAAATTAGATTAGCATAATATCCAATGTATAAATATATAACCGGGGTATCTGTTGATTATTCCAATGCTATTGAAGTAAAAAACAGGATATTTGCTTTTGTTTGTTTAGCCACTGCAAAACTCCGGTTAGGTAAGAGATAAAAATGCCCATGACGAATATCATGGGCAGCAAAATAATAACTAAAGAATATACTTGCTAAGGTCTCTGTTTTTAACAATCTTGTCGAGTTTATCATTAACAAGTTCACCCGTAATAGTAATTTTACTATCAGGCATTTTATCAGGAACTTCGAACAATATATCTTCAAGCAGTGTAGTTAAAATTGTATGAAGACGGCGAGCACCAATATTTTCAACCTGCTCATTAACGGCAGCGGCGGTACGTGCAATTTCTTCAATAGCATCCTTTGCAAATTCAATTTCAACTTCTTCGGTTTGTAGCAACTCAACATATTGTTTAAGAAGTGCATTTTGCGGAATAGTTAAAATTTTGATAAAGTCTTCTTCACTAAGACTTTTAAGTTCAACACGAATAGGGAAACGTCCCTGAAGTTCAGGAATAAGATCAGAAGGTTTGGATACATGAAATGCACCAGAAGCAATAAACAAAATATGATCTGTTTTTACAACACCATGCTTTGTATTAACCGATGAACCTTCCACAATCGGAAGAAGATCACGTTGTACGCCTTCACGACTAACATCTGGTCCCTGTCCTTTTGAGCTACCGGCAACCTTGTCAATTTCATCAATAAAACAAATACCAGATTCTTCAACTCTTCTTACAGCTTCCTTGGCAACAGCTTCCATATCAATAAGCTTTTGTGCTTCTTCCTGGGCAATTGCCTTACGTGCTTCTTTTATATTGGTTTTTCTTTTTTTCTTTTTCTTGGGCATCATAGTACTAACAATTTCCTGAATGTTAATACCCATATCATCCATCCCCATTGGACCAAATACCTGCATACCACCACCGGGAACGGTCGCATCGAACTCAATCATTTTATCATCAAGCTCACCCTTGCGTAATTTTTCACGCATCCATTCGCGTGTTTTTTCATTACGAAGTTTTTCGTTATTTTCCTCATCCCCTTCTTTCGGGGCTTCGGCGGTAATAGGTGGAATTAGGTAATCCAGAATTTTATCTTCTGTAATTTTATTAACCTTTTCCTCAATTTCTCTTGTGCTTTCATCGCGTACCATATTTACAGCAAGTTCGGTAAGGTCGCGAATCATCGATTCAACATCACGTCCAACATAACCTACTTCTGTAAACTTGGATGCCTCAACCTTAATAAAAGGGGCACCAGAAAGTTTTGCCAAACGTCTGGCAATTTCGGTTTTACCCACACCGGTAGGACCAATAAGAATGATATTATTAGGCATAATTTCATCACGGATATGGTCACCTGCATGTTGTCTTCGCCATCTGTTTCTAAGGGCAATAGCTACAGCACGTTTTGCGTCATCCTGCCCAATAATGAAGCGGTCAAGCTCATCAACAATTTGGGAAGGAGTTAAACTATCCATTGTAGTTTTATTAGTTTCACTTTCCATTTATAATAACCGTATTATTTTTCAATTTTCTCAACATTAATATTGGCATTGGTATAAATACAAATATCGGCGGCAGTTTTAAGAGCTTCCTTCGCTACTTCTTCTGCAGAAAGATCGCTATATTTTACGAGCATTTTAGCTGCTGCAAGAGCATACATACCACCGGAACCAATAGCAATAATATTATCATCAGGCTCAATAACATCACCTGTTCCCGAAACCACAAAAGTTTTATCTTCGGATACAACCGCAAGCATGGCTTCAAGTCTGCGTAAATATTTATCAGTACGCCAATCCTTGGCAAGCTCAACCACAGAGCGACTAACATTACCACGGTATTGTTCAAGTTTTTCTTCAAATCTGCCAAGAAGAGTAAAAGCATCGGCAGCCGAACCGGCAAAGCCGCATAATACCTTACCGCCGTAAAGTTTACGTATTTTTACCGAACCCGATTTCATTACTGTGTTACCAAGTGTAACCTGACCGTCGCCACCAATTGCTGCAACGCCATTATGTATTAAACCAAGTATAGTAGTGGATCTTATTTTTCTTTTCATTTTTTCTCCAAACTTTAAGGTAGTGCCTTGCGGTTTTCCGACCATGGTTTAACCCAGCCGGTAAAAGGAGCAACAATTGGTACAGCTGCCATTTGTCCGCCAAAACCAAAATACTTGAACACTACCATATTAAACTCTGTTACCTGCAAATCCTTAAGTCCTTTTTCATTAATCGTAACACCATACTTATTTGCAAGTTCAACCGTTTTATCAGTAACAGTTTCGGTGTATTTATCAACATTAAGTTGTTTCATTAAACCAGCTTTAACTTCCTCAAACGGTTTATCAAATTCTTTGTTATCAACTTTTTTACCAAGCAGCTTAAATATAGAAAAACCATCGGGAGTATCAAGAGGTCCAAAAATTTCGCCTACTTCCATAGTAGCTGCTGTGGTACCAATCTCACCATATTCACTAACAGGAAAGTATCCGAACTCACCTCCCTTTTTGGCAGCCCATTTGCGTTTGCTGTGCATTTTTGCAAGTGTAGCCCAGTCCGTACCTTTTTCAAGCTCATTAAATACTTTTTCAATAACTTCCAGGCTATCAGTTAATATTTCCTGAATATTAACTTTTACGCTACCAATTTTATCATCACCATTATAAATATTTCTGGCTTCTTCTTCAGTTAGACGGGACTTTTCCTTATAAGTTGATTTCATAGCAGTAGCCATGTAATAGTCGCGCCACATCTCAATATCAGTTTTAACTTCAGGGAAGTTTTCCAGTTTGCGTGCAAAAGCTTCACGTGCCAGCAATTCCTTGGAAATAAAATCCTTAACGCGCGCATTTAGCTGGGCTCGCACCGTATCCTTGTCTGCTGACAATGCAAAAAAACCTTCAAAAATAAACTCGCGCAAAAATTCATGAACGCTAACAGGCTTATTACCAAATTCAACAAAATTCATAGCCAGAGTATCCGGACCAAGTTTGTTTTCGAATGTGTAATAATCTGTATAATCCAGATGAATTTTTTCACCATCCGGTACTTTATTTTCAACTTTCCTTTTCTGAACTATATCTATAAGTATTTCGCTTATAGACCAGAATAGGTGTCCGTTTGTAGTAATTTTGCGTCCCTTGAAAAACTTGCCGTAAAAATCGCCATAAATGCTGTCTTCCTTAGTTTCTCTCAAAACCTTTTTAATACGCTTCATGCGTTCGTTGGCTTTGTTTATATCGGTAAGTTTGTTCTGCTCAACTGATACAAGCTTAAAGATATACCAACCTTCGGGGGATTGAACCGGTTTGGTATATTCACCTGGTTGAAGTTCAAAAATTGCATCCTCAACAGCTTTATCCATTTTACCATATTCAACCTGGTAAGGTTCATTCTGCATTTGCTTTTCAGGACGTTTCGCAAGAAGATCATCGAATTTGGCACCAGCTTCAAGCTGCTTGTAAACGTTAGATATATCGGAAGCCTCTTTCGAGTAAATAAAGTTAAGATTATGAATAACCGAATAACGGAACATTGCTTCACGCAAATCGGAATTACTAATCTGAACTTTGTTCATAATTTCATCCCTGTACAGGGCATCTCGTACATACATTTTTTCAAGAGAATTGAAGCTGTACTCCATTACCTTCGAGGTATCAATATTATTGGCTTCGGCTTCAAGAGCCCACAATTTTTCAGCAATCAGGGTATATAAAAGTTGTCTTTTTAGCCCTTCGGAGCTATTTTTCACTTCCCTGCCCACCTGGGGACTAAATTCGTATCTTTTTCTAAACTCTTCAACAGTAATTTCCTTATCGCCTATTTTGGCAATTACCTGGTCATCTTTACTCTGGGCTGAAAGAACAACTGTAATCAGCACAATAAAAAACAATATTTTTTTCAACATACTACCTGAATAATTTAATTGGAAATATAGCCGGAACATTTTTTTTATAATCAATGTATTTTACACCGAATCTTGCAACAAGTTTCTTTTCTTCGAAAAATGCACCAATAAAAAAATATATTATTAAACAAATTACAAAAATGAGATCAAATAAATACAAAACCGGACGAGCAACGAGGTACATTATTGAGAAGAAATAAATAGGATGCCTCATATATTTGTAGGGTCCGTTTATTTCCAGTGTATAATGCTCATCAAGTTCACTCTGGTCGTAATTACCCCTTTCCTTCCTTAATACCTGCCTGAAACCAAGAAATTCAAGTCCGTCAAAAAACCTGAACGCATAAACCGCACCAATAACAGCAATAATTTGAACACCAACCATTACAATATCCCAGGGATATTGCAGTTCATAAATAAGGATATAAGGCTTTGGGGAAAGGTACCAGGCTGCTACAAATGTTATTACAGATACAATATTAAAGAATAATCTGTACCATGCAATTTGTGAGCCGATTTTATTTACCAGACGGTGTTTAACAAAATCAGCAGCCATAATAGAGTGTATTAAACCAAAAAGTCCGAAAAGTATTACAATGATAATAATATCGGTAACTATCGTCATAATTCCTTTCTTAACCTTGCCACAGGAATATTTAACTGTTCGCGATATTTGGCAACGGTACGGCGTGCAATATGAATACCTTTACCAACCAGTATTTTGGCAATTTTTTCATCACTGAACGGATGTGCTTTTGGTTCACTATCGCAAATTTCCTTTATAAGCTCCTTAATATGCTTGTTGGATACTTCCGACCCGCTATCAGTTGAAAGTCCTTCACTAAAGAAATATTTTAGCTCATGAATACCAACCGGACTTTCAACATACTTGCCATTTACAACTCGGCTAATGGTTGAAATATCCATTAATACTTCATCAGCAATATCCTTGTATATCATAGGTTTCAGTGCTTTCGGACCCACATCAAAAAACTCGTATTGTTTTTCAACAATAGCACGCATTATTTTCATCAGTGTATTTCGGCGTTGCTGAATAGAAGCAATAAACCATTTAGCCGATTCAAATTTTTCGCGCAAGAACTTATGCGTTTCCTTATCTCTTTTACTAATTTTACGCTTACGTTTGTTAGAGTTAATCATTTCGAGATAAGTTTTACTTATAGTAACCGAAGGAACACTTTTATCATTAAGCGAAACTATGTAATTATCGTCAAGTTTCTCAATCAGGAAATCGGGTGTAATCTGATTAGCCTGTTCCGAATCAATATTGCCCTCACCCGGTTTTGGATTAAGCTTGTATATAAGTTCAACAACCGCCTTGAGGGTGTTACGCGATAGGTCCATGTGTTTCTGGATGTTATCGAACCTTTTGTTAACAAAATCCTTATAATGTTCGGTTAGTATTTTTTCGGCAAGGTAGGAGTAATATGGATCGTAACTGCCAACATGAAGCTGAATAAGTAAACATTCCTGTAAAGAACGGGCTCCAATACCTGCAGGTTCAAACTGCTGTATTAGTGTTAGTACCTCGTCAGCATCCTGCATAGTTACATCCATGTGTTCAAATAATTGAAGCTCCTTAACAATCTTTTCAAGATCGGTTTTAAGGTAACCATCCTTGTCTATACTATAAATAATAGTTTCACCAAGAATAGTTTTTTCTTCATCCATTTCGAACATGTGAAGCTGATCTATAAGCTGCTCCCTTAATGATGACCTTGCCGGTGCAAGCGGTTGTGTCTGCTCATCATCCGGACTTTTATTAATGCGGTCATTATCAAGGTCGGCATCATTCATGTAATCTTCAACATCAAACTCATCTTCCTGATTTACTTCAGGCTCATCTATCTCATCAGAAGATTCATCATCAGCTTTTTCATCAAGACCAAGTTCTTGCTCGTCAAACTCACCTTCCTCAAGTACCGGATTAACTTCCAGTTCAGCTTTAATTCGCTGCTCAAGACTAAGGGTATTTAACTGCAGTAGCTTTTGATACTGAATCTGCTGAGGAGACAGTTTTTGTTGTTGAGCTAACCTTTGTTGTAACGATAACATTTTTAGCTCCCTGCTATTTTTTTAGCTTTATTATACCAGTCTTCACCAAATCTTTCGATTAGCGAATCCTTACAAAACTCAAAAACAGTAACGTTTTCCTCTTCCCCATTTTTCATTGCCGGAATACAATCATCGTAACGTTCATAACGTATAACCGGACCACCAAACTCCGAGATACGAATTGGGAAAAGGAAACATGAGATTGGCTTTCTGAACTTAACTTTTTTGTCAAAATACAATTTTTCAATTGCACAGCGGGCAATACCATCATCATAAATAGCAAAAACACATTCCTTGTTGTTAATGCTTTTTATCATTAACTGTCCCTGCTTTTCCTCCCAATAACCGTACTTCTTCACTACCTCTGCCTGCCATTTGGGTAGTGCTTCAAGAATTGTATCAAGTTCATTTTCAATCTGTTCAATTTCGCTTTCTTCAACAGGTGCACCCAGCTCACTTTCCATAGTGCAGCACGCACCTTTACAAGCTCCAAGATCGCACTTGAATTTCTCGGTAAATATCTCCTTGTTAAGGAGCACATCATCTATGTCTGCTATGTCTTTTATCATCTCATGGAATAATTTTTGATACAAAGTTAAAATTTTTTGCAATATAATAAAAGATAACATTGATTTAATACTTATTTTAGTAAAATAATTTACTTTATCAATACAATTAAAACAAAGTGTAATGAAAGCAAAGCTTGAAAACAAAACTATTCTACTTGTTGGAGCCTCCCGTGGTATTGGAAAAGCAATACTTGATCAGCTTTCCGATATTAACTGTACAGTATATGCACTATCGCGAAATATTGATTCGCTAAAAAGCGGATATGGTAATTGCAAAGCCAATATTAAAATACATGCTTGCGATGTTACTAACAAGGAAGAAATTACTTCAGCCTGGAATACTATTTCCGGAGATAATCCAATATTCGATTTTGCAATTCTTAACGCCGGATTTGGGACATCAAACTTCCCCGACAATTTTGATTCGGGATTAGTAAACAAAACTATTAATACCAATTTTATGGGTCCGATTTACTTTATTGAAAAATTGCTACCTGGTATGATTGAACGAAAAAGCGGTTACATAGCAGTAACCAGCAGCATTGCCGATGTAAGGGGCTTTGCCGGAAGTGCTGCATATTGTGCAAGCAAAGCTGCACTTACCACGTTTATGGAAGCACTTGGTACAGAACTAAAGCCATACAATGTTAAAGTTGGAACAATACGTCCCGGTTTTGTAAAAACCGATATGACCGCACAAAACAAATTTGATATGCCTTTTTTAATGTTACCTGAACGTGCCGCATCTATCATCCTAAAAAATGTGGCAAAACAAAAACGTATGATAAGTTTTCCCTGGCAGATGAACTATATAGCAAAACTTGCATTATTATTACCAACAACACTATTACAAAAATTATCAAAATCAAAAATATAGGCGTAAAATGAAAAAAGCATTTTTTCTGGTATTAGTATCTGTTCTGCTTGTTTCCTGTGCCGAACAGAAAATATTAAATCTTTCTGCTGCCAAACATGATGTAAAGGTTTGGTACGAAAAGGGTGAATACGAAAAGGAATTAAAAGTAGTAGTTGATGAAACCCTTGCAAAACTAAAGGAAATGAAACTCGATAACACAAAAGCTGCTGTTTTTGATGTGGACGAAACAAGTCTTTCGAATTACAAACACATAAAGGAAATTGGTTTTGGCTACTACCCGCCTCTGTGGGAAGAATGGGTAAGTAAAGCTGAGGCAACAGCAATTAATGAAGTTAAGCGTTTATACGATTACCTTGTTGAAAAAGATGTAAACATAATTTTTCTTACAGGCAGAAATTACAAGGGCTATAAAGCAACTTATGTTAACCTTATGAATGTAGGATATTCACGCTTCGATACCCTTATTGTTCGTATGGAAGATGAGCTTAAAACCAAAGCTACCGTGTACAAACCTGCAAAACGCAAGGAAATTGTAGAATCAAAGGGTTATGATATTATACTTTGTGTTGGTGACCAAAAAAGTGACCTTTACGGTGAGAATACCGGTTTAAAGGTTAAGCTGCCCAATTTACTTTACCAGGTTGACTAATTTTTATGGGCGGCATAAAGTGTCGCCCAACACTATTTTAATATCCATATTTGTTTGTAATAAATAATCGCTAACAAAATGTGTAAATATTTGTGCTACCAAAATTTCAACAACAAACTGCCAGACATCTCCCCTGAATATTTACAAAATAAAAAATCCCCGAAACTCTGTAAAACAAATTTCGGGGATTATAATTGTTTGAATCCTAAAAAGATGAGCTAATTCCAATCATTACTATTTCATAAGAATCATCTTTTTTGCATCAATAAAGCTACTGCCATCAACACCTTGAGCAGATATTTGATAAATATAAATACCAGATGCCAACTCAGAAGCATTAAAATTAAATGTCTGTGTTCCAGCAACAAAATTACTACTAACAATATCCTTTACTTTCTGACCCAATGTATTGTACATTGTTATAGTTACATGAGCTTCTACAGGTAAAGAGAAATTTATAATGGTTGAAGGATTAAATGGGTTTGGATAGTTTTGTACCATAGCGTATCCTTCCGGTTCAATGCTATTTTTGCTTTCCTTTACATCTGTAATATCATCAAAATTTTTGTAAAGCCTTGAATCACCTGTACCAAGTAGTATTGTACCGTCCGGCAACACAATACTGGCTGATACCTCACCACTTTGCAAACCGGAGTTGAAGCTTATCCAGTCGTTTACGCTTTCAACATTTTCGTTACCGCTTCCGTTAACATACATTCCATTTTCCCAGGTCATAATAAACACCTGATCATCAACAAAGTTAACGCCGTAAATATTTAGTCCGTCAAACTCGCTAATCTTATTCCAACTTTCACCCTCATCTCCGGAAATATATAATCCAACCCCATCATCATTCGGACCACCGTAGGTGCCAATAAAAATATCATCGTTTGGAGCAATATCTATTGACCATATATAACCATATGGAACTTCAATATTTGTCCATGTTGTGCCATCATCAGTAGTTTTATAAACACCCAGTCCATCATAAGCACCGGCATAAAGCGAACTTTCCGAATCGAATGAAATAGAGTGAATAACATTACTTGGTAAGGTTGAACTAATATTTTCCCATGTTGCTCCATCATCAGTTGATTTTAGAACACCACCACCCCAGCTTGAGGCATAAATTGCATTATCCCTTATAACTATATCGCGAAAATCGTTGGAAGCCGCACCAACTGAAAGATCAATCCAGCTATCACCATTATCGGTAGATTTTATTACACCATGCGAACTGGTACCAACATAAATATTGTCATTATCATCAATAGCAACAGTCCAAACCCAGTAACCAGACTGAACGTTTTCCCAAGTAATACCTTCATCTGAAGAGCGGAAAATACCGGCACCACCCCAGTTACCCGAAAATATTGTACCGTTTGAGTTTATATCAAAAGAATAGGGGAAAGAGGTAAAACCAGTAACTTCAAGTTCCTCCCATACAACCTCTTCGGTATGAAAACCGTTTAGGTAACCATTGTATTCTTCCAATGTTGGTGCAAATGCCAAAAGAATAGCTTCGTCTATTGTACCGTTAAAAAATTTCTGCCCTCCGCTATCACTACCGAGACAAAGCTGATGGTTATTTTGTCTTAATGTACCGCTAACTTCTTTAGAATTAACGAGTTCACCATTTACATAAAACTTGATTATTGAGCCGTCATAAGTAATAAACAGGTGATACCATTCGCCAAGAACAGGTCTGCCACTACCCCAGTCAAGAGTATAAGCTTCTTCAGCAATTGAAATTGTACCATACCAACCATCCCAGATATCCTGCCCAAGAGAGTGACCATCCCAGTCACCTTTTTGCCAAATTTTGGCAGTTTTGTTTTCCTCTGCCTTTACCCAGGCTGCAAGTCCAATAGCCCCAGTAAGCTCAAGCTTATTAGTTTCAGGAAAATTTACATACTGATCTGTGCCATTGAACAATAATGCCGAACCCGATTTACCATCAGTCCATTCCATTGAATTGTTCAGTATTCCCTGAACACCACCAAATTCATTTTCGGTAGTATTACCTCTACCTTCATCAAGTTTAAATTCAAGAACAAACTGTTCTTCATCTTCACCATCTTCTGTTTTCAGCATGTTGTATCTTAATATAATTTCCTCATCGGTAAGCTTGTAGTTACATAATCTAACATTATCAATAATACCGTTAAAGGTTCTGCCAGGGTACTCATGATCTCCTATATAAATAGGCTCGTCAGTTGAAACTATTTCACCTGACTGGTTACGAGTATTTTCCTTAACGCCATTAACATATATTGACATTTCTTCATTACTGCTGCTATATGTACCAACTACGTAATACCAAACACCCTGCTCAGGTGAAGTAATTGAACGAAGCCACCTGCGACCATCTTCAGTTTCAACAGCAAATTCAAATTTATCGTTATCGGCATTATGTTGTATCTGGTATTGTTTATCACCATTTTTTGAAATGAGGTTTGCGTATGAATTTCCTTCGGCAGGCTTTATATTCCATTTTAGCCATACTTCTATTGAAATTTCATCATCCGGATTAAGAATATCACTATTTTCAACAACAACTCTCGTATCATTTTCAGTAACCTCAATACCGGAAGCATCCAACCCGCTATTTGTCCAGTTTACATTTTCAAGAGTTCCATGCAGGTTATTTACACTATCAATAGTTGTATTACCACTACCTTCGTCAAATTTCCAGTAGGCTATAACAGTTCCGTCTTCTTCAACATCAGGTAAATAGCTTTCGTAAATACTCATAACATCATCGGAATCGAGATACTCATTAGCAATACCCACTTCATCAACAGTACCATCAAATCCAAAAAAGAGAAAATCGTTATTGTACTTCTGGGTAAGCTGCGAAGCAATCTGCATACTTCCGTTAGTAACTTTTGGTATTGCGTGATCACCGTTATATTCGGCATCAAGAACGCCGTTTATATAAATCTTTAAAGTATTTGTGTTCCAGGTGAACATTATATAGTACCATGTATCAAGGTCGAGAGCAGATTCGGAATCCAGAATAATATCACTATCTTCACCAGAAAGATACCCGCGTACCTTTTTACCGGACGGATCAAACTGTAACGAGTAGGCTTCATCACGCCAGTTTTTCTTTTCACCTTTATGGATAAGTCCTGCATAAGGAAGGTAGTCATGTATTTTCACCCATAAACCAATTGAACCTTCGGTGGTTAAATCGAGTAAATCATTATCGGCAACAACAATACGGTCGCCATAACCATTAGAAACCAATGCGTATTCAATATGCCCTTCTGTCCAGTTTGGTCCATCAATTTGAGCAACCAAACCATTATAGGGTTCAGTTGTTGAGTTTCCTTCACCTTCATTCATTTTCCACAAGGCAACAGGATCAACCTGTGCAAATGAAAATCCGGTGAGTAAAAATAATACTAAAAGAGTTTTATAACTTCTTCTCATTCCCATACCTCATTACCTTTTAATAGAGATAGCTTTTCATTATAAAGATAATGAAAATAATTATCAATGTTTGTGATTTTAGACGAAATAGCGAAAGTTAAAGATTAAAGGTTGGTTGTTGCAGCTAAAAACAAAAAGTCCTCCGCAAAAGGGAGGACCAGAATGAATAATATAGTAGAACAGGAAATTTTAATATTTAAGTGTTAGTTATGCAGAAGCTTCGGTATTTAACCCTTCCTGTTTCCATGCAGCAATACCACCAGTAAGGTTAATTATATTTTTGTAACCTTTGGAAAGTAGCAAGCTTGCTGCAATACTGGAGCGATCACCACTCGCACAATGCACCACAATTTTTTTATCTTTACTAACTTTATCCAGATTATCCAGAAGGAATCCGGCAAATATGTTATTTGCACCTGGTATATGATCACTTTCATATTCGGTATAACCGCGTACATCAATAATCTGAATTTCATCTGTTTCGAGTTTTTGTTTAAGCTTGTTAACATTACATTGCTCAAGAGTTTCCATTTCATGACCCATATTAGCCCATGCATCCATATCGGACACATAACCTGCAATGTTATCAAGTCCAATTCTTATCAGCGATTCGGTAAGCTCTTTAATTCTGTGTTCGGGAGCTACAAGAATATATGGATCATCATAATTTAGTATCCAGCCTGCCCAAGTAGTAAAAGCGGAATTATCCTGAATATTGATTGCACCCGGTATATGTCCCCCTGCAAAAGCCAGTTTATTACGAGTATCAACAAGAGTTACATTTTCTTCAAGAGCTTTTTTAAATTGTGACATTGTAAGTTTTGCCGGATGTGGAACGCCGCCAAGTACATCAGGACCAATTTTGTTAAGTTTTTTCATCATGGCAAAGTATTTTGGTGGTTCGGGCTGACCAGCAAGCAGAGCTTTAACAAACTCTTCTTCATCTTCAATTTTCAAACCCCAGTTAACAAGTTTTTCGTAACCAACGGTTGATGATGGTACAGCACCCAGAGCCTTACCACAAGCTGAACCGGCACCATGAGCTGGCCAAACCTGTACATGATCGGGTAGTGCTTTAAACTTTTTAAGTGAGTGGAACATATCATGTGCACCTTGTTCCTGAGTGCCTTTAATGCCTGCTGCTTTTTCCAGCAAGTCGGGGCGACCAATATCACCTACAAAAACAAAATCGCCGGTAAATATCATAATCGGGTCTGTGCTTGCGGCAGTATCAGTAAGTAAAAAGCTTATATGCTCGGGAGTGTGTCCCGGGGTATGCAACACCTGAAACTTAAGATTACCTACCTTAAAAGTATCGTTATCCTTTAAGCCAACATGATCAAACTGGTATTCCCAATCGGAACCACCTTCATCAGAGAGGTACATTTTGGCACCAGTAGCATTAGCCAGTTCACGACTACCACTTAAAAAATCAGCATGAATATGAGTTTCAGCAATGTGGGTAATCCTCATACCTTCGCGTTCAGCAGCTTCCATATAGTATTCAACATCTCTTCTTGGGTCAATTACAATAGCATCACCCGTTGCCTGACATCCAATTAAATAACTTGCCTGAGCAAGACCTTTTTCATATATATGTTCAAAATACATCTAATTACCTCCGTAAATATTCTATTTCTTCTTTTCCTCTTACTATAAATTTATCGTACAACTTCACCGTACCAGCTAATAATACCATCTTCGAGATTGTACACTTTTTCAAATCCCATCTGTTTCATAGCCAAACATGCGTGGTAGCTCCTGTTACCGCTACGGCAATAAACATAATAATTCTTTGACCTGTCCAGTGCATCAATTTCCTGCTGAAAAGTGGGACTCATAATATCAATCAATTTAGAATCCTTAATGTGTCCTTCGTTAAATTCACCTGCAGTTCTGGTATCAATAAGGACAGCGTTTGGGTCATCATCCAACATTTTCTCAAAAGTTTCCGAATCAAGGTTTTCAACCGAGTTATTGTTTGAACCAAAAAATCCCATTATCTATTTCCTTCTATTATAATTATTTACATTCCTGAATAAATTTCTTTGGTCATAATATATATACCCATTATCAGCACGAACCAGCCGAAAGCGGGTTTAAGTTTTTTACCATCAATAAATTTTGCAAGATAGCTGCCAATAAAAATGCCAGCAACAGTAAATACCGAAAACTTTGCAAGGAACATCCATTCGATATTCATCTCGGATACATCACCCAGAAAACCAAGAAGAGATTTGGCAGCAATTATCATCAATGAAGTTCCAACAGCCATTTTCATTGGCAAGCGGGCAAGAATAACCAGTGCCGGAATAATAAGAAATCCACCACCTGCACCAACAAATCCTGTTAAAATACCAACCACAATGCCTTCAAGAAATATCATAGGGAAGTCAAAATGAATTTCGGTATCTTCACCTTCCGCTCGTTTGTTGCGTATCATGGAAACTGAAGCGGCAAGC
Source organism: Melioribacteraceae bacterium (assembly GCA_963663615.1). Lineage (GTDB taxonomy): Bacteria > Bacteroidota > Ignavibacteria > Ignavibacteriales > Melioribacteraceae. Next base: position 4,188,878 of record OY760517.1, on the reverse strand, counting down.
ATAAGTAATGCAAATATCATCATTATAAATATGCCTTTTGTAAAATGAAAACCTCCCAAAGAGAATATTAAATCGGGGATAGCAGGTATTATAAACTTGCGTGTTAAAAACACAGCAATAAACGCCGGCACAGCAAAAACAACAGCAGTTTTATAACTAACCAGTTCCTTTTTTATATAAGCAATTGTACCAAACAAACTTGTTAAACCAACAATAAATAGCGAATAAGCAGTGGCTTTAACAGGCTCAATGGCAAGTATATAAACGAGAACCGGTACTGTTAATATTGAACCACCACCTCCAATAAGTCCGAGACTAAGACCTATAAATACAGCAGCTATGTAGCCTAAAATTTCCATCTAAAACCTTTATAATAATTTCAACTATCCGATATGATGTCTATTTTACAAAAGGGTTTCAGGATTGATTTTTTATGAATTTATTAATGCAGTTTTATAGTCTGTTTGGTAAGTAACACGTTTCGGAAGTTTCAATTTAAATATAACTTGAAATTTTAAGAAGGGGTTCGGTACTTAATTATGCTGAAAATTCCTAAAAGTAATTACTTGGATTAGCTGGCACTTGGACAGAAGAAAACCCTAATGATTTTGAGCAGAATTTTTAATCAGTTAAGGGCAGTAAAAAAACCACCCCAAACCAATCTCACATAACTACATTTATTTCATAAGGACCATTTTTTGCGTTTTTATAAAACTACCGGATGTTAACTGATAAAAGTAAATTCCGGATGGAAGGTTAGCAGCATCAAAATTTATTGAATGATTTCCTGCTGCCACTTTTTGATCAACAAGGTTTGTTACCAACTCACCAAGTGCGTTATAAACATTAAGAGTTATATTACCTGCTTCAGGAATATCAAACTGTATTGTTGTTGCGGGATTAAAAGGATTAGGATAGTTATTATGAAGTGCATAACCTGCTGGAATATCGGATTTGCCAACTTCTCTAATACCATTAACTTCTCCACCATCCCAGTAAATATCATCCAAGGCAAATTCGCACTGTGCACCACTTACTTCAAGAATTATGAACTCATATTTAAGCATCCGCAGATCAATTAGTTCACCTCTAAGTTCCGAAACCGGAATAGCAGCCTGTTCCCATTCACCATTTCTTGTTAATCCATATTTGGGGGTATTTGCAGGCAAATCGAGATAACTTTCATTACCCCATGTATCAATAATACCAATACGGAAACTAATATTTGAAGGAATTTTTATCATAAACTTAAGGAAGCCTTCACCAAACCCGAACAGATTAACAGGCTGCATGGACATAATTCCGGCACCAAACCAACCCAAACCAGTGGTTTGCCAGCTAATTCCATTTTCACCTTCATAAGGATCAATGTTTCCATCGGTAAGTGTACCTTCCCAAACGTAAATTTCGGAATCAACACCCGGTACTATACTATTGTTAACATCGGTGCTATCAGTAAAAAAACCAACGCTTTCATACTCGGCTGCAGGTGGTCCAACATGGACTTCACCTTTACCATTCCATTCGTAAATTTTTATATAGTCAACATACATATCTGCCGGAAACTGCATCGAAACCGGTTCACCTGTGCTCGGATCCCCCAAACTGTAAGCATCGGTAAAAGTACCACCAATAGCCAGGTTGGCAATAAGATAAAATGGTTCCTGAAATTCGGCAGATGTGCTATCTATCGGGAATGCATCTGAATACAGATCGTATTCGGTTTCTTCATCGGTAACGGTAAAACGGATAGTTTCATCATCCCAGTACATGCGGTAGATAACAAAACGGTTGTTTAGCGGATTATCATAATTATAGTAAGGACGGCAATAATCATCATCCGGGTCCCAGGCAATACTTGCCGCACCGGAAGGATTTTCATCATTTACAGCTTCATCCGAATAAAAAATTGCATTAGCACCGGTCATGTTGTTTACGGTTGAATTATCAAGTCCGTTACCACCATTATGAGTATCATGCAAATCGCGGGCTTCTTTTGTATGCCCCATCTCCATCATATCGAGTTCGCCACAATAAGGCCAGGGAAGATTGGAAGTACCAAGCAACCAAACTGCTGGCCAGCCACCTAAGTTAAGATCAGGTACACGCACACGAGCTTCAATAACTCCGTATTTAACAGTAAGCTTTGATCTGCTTTCAACTTTACCTGAAGTATAATTTAGAGGATTACCCCACTGGTCTGTAATACCGGCACCCGATTCCTGTTTTGCTGTTATATGTAATGCGTTGTTGCCAGCTTCACCAGGTATTTCGGCAATCTCAACATTGTTTTCGTGATAATATTCCAATTCACCGTTACCCCATCCCCAGGATCCGTTACCAGTAACAATTAGCCAGTTATCAAGGTTATTAAAATCTTCCTGCCAGATAACCTCACCAATTTGTGCATAATTGGTTGTACAAAAAATGAATAATAATAAAATAATAGTAGAAAAACGTTTTTGCATAAATTCCCCAAATAATTGAACAGGGCTAAGAAGCCAATACCATGCCACAAATATTGTTGGATTTATGCCTTTTATAAGGGTTGTTCCTGCTAAAAAGTTATAAATACGATAAGGATACCCTTTAGGAATGTATAATAATTTCTGTTGGTAAAAGAATATTAATGTTGAGTGCAGTTTTAATTCTGCAAAAATAAAGATTTACAGTTTTACACTACCTACCCAACAATTCTATCGGGGTTATTCTTTATAAAATCTTTCCAGGAGGATTTACTGGTTGGGGCAATTGAGTTTTTTCGGAAGGCGTGGCATATAGCAATAGCAAGAGCATCCGTTTCATCGAGTTTTGAGTTATCGAAAGATTTATTTAATAGTGAAGATACCATATAACGGATTTGTTCCTTACTTGCGTTACCGTTACCTACAACTGCACTTTTAACTTCGCGTGGTGAAAACTCGCTGACAGGTAAATCACTATGGGAAGCGGCAAGTAGTGCTACACCTCTGGCATACCCAATTTTTAATGTGGATTGTACGTTTTTACTATAAAATGCTGTTTCGATGGCAAACTCATCGGGATTGTGGATTTTAATTTGTGAAAGAATATTATCGTAAATAGTCTTTAGTTTGCAGGAAATATCATCTTTGGGATTAGTATTAATTGCACCGGAAGAGATACAGGTAAGTTTATTGTCGGTATAATCTACAATCCCGAAACCGGTTGTTAAGGTTCCGGGATCAATTCCTAAAATTTTCATTCGTCCTGGAAGTCTGCACTAGTGTAAACATTCTGAACGTCATCATTATCTTCAAGCATATCAATAAGCTTCATAACTTTTTCCGAAGCTTCACCGGAAACAGGTGTAAGGGTTTGTGCAACCCACTGCATCGAGGCATTTTCAACTTCAAGACCAGCATCAACAATAGCTTTTCGAACAGGCTCAAAAGTTTCGAGTGAAGTGGTAACTTCAAAGAAATCATCTTCAAGAGCAATATCATCAGCACCTGCATCCAAAACAATTTCCATCATATCATCTTCAGTTTTACCCTGAGCAGGTAAAACAATAACACCTTTATGATCGAAGTTGTAAGCAACTGAACCGGTTTCGCCCAAACTACCGCCACACTTGCTAAAAATATGACGCACATCGGCAACAGTTCTATTTTTATTATCGGTAACAGTTTCAACCATAACAGCAACACCGGAGGCTCCATACCCTTCGTAGAGTAATTCGGTATAAGTAACACCTTCAAGTTCGCCCGTAGCTTTTTTGATAGCACGGGTAATGTTATCGGCAGGCATATTAACCGATTTGGCATTATCAATCGCAAGACGTAATCTTGGATTAGCATCCGGATCGCCACCACCCTGGCGGGCAGCAATAGTAATTTCTTTATTTAGCTTGGTAAATATTTTTCCTTTTTTGGAATCGAGGGCAGCTTTCTTTCTTTTAATAGTTGACCACTTCGAGTGTCCTGACATAAACTCTCCAACAAATTGATAATTTTGCTCTAAAATTTACTCTTAATTCTTAAATCTTTCAATCGTAATTGTGGATAAGTTTTACCATCCTTATGAATTTTTTCAATTGTAAAGACTATATCAACAAGATGTTTATCCTTATCAACCTGATCAGCAAAGTAGCCAAGGTTAAACCCTATTACATCGAATATTTTATCGTTACCGTATTGACGCACGCAAGTTACAATGTGATTTGAACCTACGATACGCGGAGTATAAACAAATTCAACATCTTCGGCACAAAACACCGGACGCATATTACCCGGACCAAATGGAGCAAACTGATCGAGTACTCGTATAAATTTAGGTGTAATTTCAGCAAGATTTATTTGGATATCAATCGAAACTTCAGGTTTAATATCGTCCTGTGTAAGAGTATCCTTAAGTACATCGTTAAATTTCTTTCTGAAAGCGGGTATATTTTCTATTTTAAGTGCAAGTCCGGCAGCAGCTTCATGTCCGCCAAACTGTAACAGCAAGTCTTCGCAATGCTGTAAAGCCTTATAAATATTAAATCCAACAATACTGCGAGCCGAACCTTTAGCCACGCCATCAATAGTAGTTAACATAACAGCGGGGCGATAAAATTTTTCAACTATTCTTGAAGCAACAATACCAATTACACCCGGATGCCAGTTATCATCATGTAGTACCACACCGAGTTCATTTTCAAAATCAACAGTTTCCTGTGTAGTACGGAGGGCATGACTAAAAGTCATTTCATCAATTTTACGTCTCTCGTAGTTTTCAGTTTCAAGAACAGCGGCAAGTCTTGCAGCTTCCTTATGGTCGTCAGTTGAAAACAGATCAACTGCACGTGCGGCATCACCAAGCCTGCCAACAGCATTTATACGGGGAGCAATAGTAAATACTACTTGTCCGGCAGTAAGATTACCCGGTTCCATTTTCGCGCTTTTAATAAGTGCACGAATACCCGGACGTGGATCAGAGTTAATTAGCTCAAGTCCCTTACGAACCAGAATTCTGTTTTCGTCAACAAGCGGAACAATATCGGCTGCACCGGCAAGAGCAACAAGATCGAGGTATTTAAGAGCCATATCCATTTTACCGATACGCTCACCAACGGCACGGGCAAGTTTAAAACCAACACCAGCACCCGAGAGGTATTTAAATGGATAATTGCAACCCGGTTTTAACGGATCAAGTACAGCCAGGGCACGAGGAATTTCTTCCTTTGGTTTATGGTGATCGCAAACAATAGTATCAATTTCAAGCTTGTTTGCATGGTCAATTTCCTCAACAGCAGTAATTCCGCAGTCAACGGTAATCATAAGGGTAATTCCCTTTTCCTTTAGCAAGTCGAGGCTCTGATTTGAAACACCATACCCTTCGGTAATCCTGTTGGGGATATAGGTCATTACATCAGCACCAAGTTCCTTAAGGAACATGTACATTAGTGCAGCAGCACAAGTACCATCAACATCGTAATCGCCATAAACGCAAATTTTTTCGTTACTGGTAATAGCCTGAATAACACGCATGGAAGCTTGTTCCATACCATCCATCAGGAATGGGTCATGAAGTGTATCAATGGTAGGTCTGAAGAATGCCTTGGCTTCGTAAAAATTTGTTACACCTCTGCGAATCAGCAGATTTGCAAGCACTGAGGATATATTCAGACTGTCGGCAAGAGCAAGAATAAGTTTCTCGTCAGCCTTATCTTTAACTTTCCAGCGTTTTTCCAGCATAATAGTTATTAGGAGAAGAACTAGTAAGACCCGGGTCTATAAGCCGAATTTTGTATTCCGAGAAACGGAACGGCAATTATTTATCTGGATTCAGAATTACTCCTGAATTCTAGCGATCTACCCAGGGATTAGCGAGCGAACAACTCATATCCCGATACGTGACCTTGCTCCGGGTAGGGTTTACCATGATATTTCCCCAAGGGAAAATACTTCCATTACAGGAACCCCCGATATTACTACCGGAGCGGTAGGCTCTTACCCTGCCATTTCACCCTTACTTCCATAAATGGAAGCGGTATATTTTCTGTGGCACTTTCCATAACCAACAGTTTTCACCGTAAGCCTCCGGGCGTTACCCGGTACCCTGTTCTGCGGAGTTCGGACTTTCCTCTACTCGCATATTATTGTAAGCAGCAATTGCCCAACCTGGATCTTCAATTGTTCTTCTACCTGTTATCTTATTGTTATTTTTTTATTAATTGCAACAAATATAACAAATATAAATGCCATTGTCATTAATTAAAGAGTAATACTATTTTTTTTCATTTCTGCCATTTTTAGCGGAATTATAAACGGAGTTTTATTCTCCAGTTTTTGGTACGCACCCATGGTAAAATGGAGTAATATAACCGTGCATAAAATGCTATCCAAATCATCCCCCGATAGATTTTGCGATGGTAAAACTAATTCGTACTCTTCCGAAATAAAGTTGGTAATCTCTTCTATTTTAACAGGGTTATCCTTATACTTAATTGAAGGCAGCTTGTGTAACTGCAATAAACTTTTGGGATAAACTTCGAACACGCGGGTAGTTAATCCTGTTTTAAGATACATTGCTCGTGCTGTAATTTCGCCAATTGTAAATGGCGATAATGCTTTAACCTCACGATCAGCTTTTCGGTACAGATAATCAACAGTGTTGGTATCGGGTAGGGAGAGTGGTGCATCAATACCTATAATATCGGCATTAAGCGAATTTAAAAAACTGATAAATCGCCTATCATCCTTGCGGGTTATTTCCGCAATTTTATCGGTGGTATGTATAACCAGTTTTTTGGTTTGGGTATTGTACGTGGTTACAGCAGTTTTGGAGGTTGTTCTTCCTCCAAGATCAATTCCGGCTAACAGCATTGCTTATTTAATCAGGTTAAAAATATTATTATCTGGAATCCTCTAACGTCTTTTTTTATCTTATAGTTTAAAAATATTACGAGAAAATGCACAAATTTATTTTAAAGGTACTAAAAATACTGGCTATACCTTTTATTTTTGTAATCTATTTCTATCAAAAGGTAATATCGCCATTAACTCCGCCTTCATGCAGATATACCCCAACTTGCTCGCAATATACACTTGAGGCACTTAAAAAGTATGGAGTGTTTAAAGGAAGCTGGCTTGGCTTTAAACGAATTATCCGGTGTAACCCTTGGGGTGGTAGTGGTTACGACCCTGTACCGTGAGAATCCCTTTCCAGAACTATTAGATTGGGTGTTTTATAAATTTTGGATTGTTTTACCTCAACCCCAAACCCCTTCTCCTAAAAGGCGAAGGGGCTTATTGAGTATAACGAACAACTCAAACATCTGTTCATTTTGTACAATAGTGCATTCTCGTTTGGGGTTACACAAACCTGCCCTTCCCTGTAACAGGAATGGATAAGTTGTAAACAAAATGAGATGGTTATAAACTTCAGTTTATTTCTTTCTTTTTCTTTTCTTCGTTTGTGCCTGCATAATGAGCAGCAATAAATCCTATTCCCACCCCAATTACAATTGTGGCTGCCAGAAACTCTTCCGAATCCTCAAACATCCATGATGCGAGAAAACCAAGTCCAAGAAACACTCCAATAGTTACTGCTATCACACCCAATTTAAGTAGTATAAAATGGTTACGTGATTGAAAGTCATGATTTTTAGTGTACAGCTTTACCATTTCATCCGGAGCGAGTCCGCGTTCTATCATCATCTGTTTTTCTTTCGACTTAAAATACATTGATAATATTGCTACTGTTCCACATGTAAGAAAAAGAACTATCAATACTAATGGTGCTTCCATTTTTAACTCCGTTTTTTCTTGTGTTTGTCTGTTAAGACTAATAATATGACTTAAAAGGTTACAAGATTTTATTTTTTTTCGCGAAATATTTATTGTAACCATTCCGGGTTAATGCGGGTCTTAACTTATGTATGAAAAATTTGAGTGACGAACATATTATTAAATCGGTATTGCAAGGTAACAGGGAAGATTACCGTTATCTTGTAGATCGATATAAAGACCGTGCATACAATTTGCTTAGCAGGATGCTTAATAATCCGCAGGATGCCGAGGAAGTTTTGCAAGACGCCTTTGTGAAGGCTTTTAACTCTCTTTCAAAATTCAGATTCGATTCAAGTTTTTCAACATGGTTTTACCGTATAGTTTATAATACTGCACTTACCAGGGTAAATTCGGCTGGATACCGTAACACTAACAGTTTGTCATCTATTGACGATATACACCATTTAAGTTTTAATGCAGATAATTATGAGGGTAAAAGTAAAACTGGATTTTTAAATAGTATGATTAACAAACTGCCACCTAAAAATGGAGTGGTAATTATTTTGTATTATATGGACGGATTAAATATTCATGAAATAAGCGAAATTTTAGGATTGTCAATTTCAAATGCCAAAGTTATATTACACCGTTCACGAAATGCATTAAAAGATTTGCTTGTGAAGCATAATTATCAGGAGCAGATATGAATAATAAAAATAATGATTTGATTAACAAATTCCTCGATGATGAACTGTCTGAAAAGGAATTGCGTGATATAGAAAGTAAAATTGTAGAAGACGATTTTTTCGACAGGGATTTTACAGCTGCCAAAATGCTGGATGAAAATCTTGGCAAATTAAATTTTCATTCTGCCCCTGCCGGATTTACAGAAAAGTTTATGCTTAACTTAAGGTATTCAAAATCAAGGAAGGACTCGTTTATTGTAAATATTTCCATAGTAACTTTTATTATTGGGATTATTTTGAGTATAGCAGCTCTTTTTATATTTGGCAATGGTGATACAAACTCACTTAACTTTATGCCGGAAGTTGGTAACCTCTTTAATAATATTGAAATAAACTTACCGGAAATCAACGTTAGTTTGCCAGGCAAAACAATTAGATATGTGATGTTATCCCTGGCGTTGCTAATATCATTTGGTGGGTACTACCTCTATGAAAACCACAAACTATTTAAGCAGCGATTAAATAACAGGTAATCCTGGCTTCACTACAAAAGAGTAAATAAAATTAACCTAACTCGACATTAGCCTTGCAAGGAAGTGCATGTTGCGTGATTGCGAGTTCATCATAATTATTTTAATTATTGCTGTAAGCGGTACAGAAATAAACATGCCTACTATACCCCAAATATAACCCCAAAGGAGTAGGGAAAGTAAAACAGTAATCGGGTTAAGTCCCAGCTTATCGCCAAATACCTTTGGCTCAATAATATTGCCTATAACACCCTGAACCGTACCAAGTATTGCCGCAAGTACAAGTGCTATACCAAACGACTCGAATTGTACAATAGCTACAAGTACTGGCATCACTACACCCATTATAGATCCAATTGTGGGAATAAAGTTAAGAAGCAATGCAAGTATTGCCCAGACGAGTGCAAAATCAACACCAAATATCCAGAGTATAATACCTGTTAAAACACCGGTTGCCAAACTAAGCAAAAATTTAAGGGACAAGTAATGCTGCACCTGATGTGTAATTACCTTAAACGTACTATCAACTTTTTTACCATCCTCTTCGTCATTATCGGGGTTGCCATCATCGAGCAATCTGCTTTTTACTGCATCCAGAACATTTTTGTGTCCGCTACTTACAAACAGGAAAAAGAAGAGTACAAAAAAGGTAGTAGAAAACATTGAAAGCGTAGAAGAGAAAAAGCCACCGGCAATACCCCCGTAATCTATATCGTGAGCAATTTGTGTAAGACTAAAATTGGTAAACATAGGGTCTTCTATACCAAAATCGCTTGCAGTTGTGCTTATAAGGTTATTTAACCTTTCTTCATAAATAGGCCACTCTGCACTAAACTGTGAAAACGAATTATAGATAAGTCGTGAAACAGCAAACATAAGCCCAACAATAATAAGAATATCCAGAATTGAGAGTAAAAATTGCGGCACCCTTTTCTTTGCGAGATAATCATTAAGCGGTTCAAACACAAAATAAAGGAAATAAGCCATAACCAAAGGTATAAATATATGCTGAAGCTCCTTTAACACAAGGAACAACACAACAAGTCCTATTAGACTTATAAAAAACTTGCTTGCTGAATCTTTACTTACTGATTCCATATTTTAAGCTCTCTTCTTTCAAAAGATAATTATTGTGTTAAATATACAAATTGGCAAATAGATATTATAAAAAAGTTTTATCAAAATGTTGATTAGCAAACAATCCTTAAACTTTACAAGTATTATTAAATATTTGTAGCGTTTTTAATTAAAAAAGGGATTGTTAGCCTGGTAAGCTAAATTGTAGTTCAGTCGGTAAATTAATACCGACTGACTTATATATTAGCATTAACTTATATCGTAAAATTGCAAAAGCCAAATGGTGTTCTGCAATGGTAATCTACTTTTCATCACCCCAGAGTTTTGAATCGTTACCCTTGCTTTTTCGCCATTCATGACGCCATTGGTGTATATGTTTATACTTTATTTCACTTTTCGGCTCTCTATCTGCCTTTGATGGAATTGGCGGCATTTTGGTTAAAGGAGGCTGCTGGTACCAGTATGCTACACTGGCAAGGTCAAGAGTTAAACAGTTATTATGTCCATGCTCAATTGTAAACTTTAAGTGTTTATCGAAATATACAGGATCAGTAATATGGAATCGGTAAACGTGAGTTCTGCCCATCCAGCCAATATTATCGTTAACACGTGCTGCACCAAAATAAGGATGATCAAATTTCTCGTACGGACTCCAGGAGGTGTTAAAATAATCTTCTGTTCCGGTTCCGTGAAGCACTGGTGTTTTACTTCCGTCTATATAGAACATATCATCGCCTTCGCCATACCATAAGGTTGTTGGTGTGTTAATATAGTAGTTTACACCAACGTAATGCCCTTTACCTTCAACATCAAGGAACAGGTAATTATCTTCCGTGCTAGTATTGTTTTTGGTCTTTCCCAGTGTGCTCCACTCATTTTCACCTTCGGGGAGTGCATCTGTTAACTCATGATTATACCATGCACAGAAGCGTCCCATATCCTTGTCAAAGTTTTCAACCTCAACATAATCGATATAGAAATAGAAAGCTGATATTCCAACTTCCGACTGGTTTTCAATTTCTATTCTTGCACCACTTTCAAATGGCATTGCAAAGTATGATACAAGAGCTTTACCTTTTGCCGGGGCAACTACCAGTGGCAGACTGGTAAAATTGTAGTTCTCATCCCAACCTTGTCCAAAAAACGGTCCTATTGGTGCCTCAACCGATGGGAAATCATTACCATCCCAGTACATTCTGATAACAATATCATTACGGCTAAGTTTTGGTGGTACAGGTGCAATGGTTATCCAGACATGGTTGATTATACCTGAACCCTTGATGTTGCATAATGTTCTCGTTTCACCGGTTTTAATATCCTCAAAGCGGTCGTAATTTCCGCCAGTTGTATCATAGCTACTCACCCTTTTTGATTTTACTCCCGACTTAATTTTTGCCAAATTGAGTAAATCATTTTCCTGCTGTGCAGTAATAATTGTTGATAATAAAGCCAGACCCAATAATAAAACTAATACCCTGTTGTTCATAATACCCCACATATAGTTAATAAATAGAAATACTTATATTTATACGAACTATAATTAAGTGAATTTATTGTAAAATTTGTAAGCATTATCAAATAATTAATTCCTTAACTCTTTATTTAAATTTCCTTAAATTTATAAATTGTTATATTTGCACACGTAATAGGGGTTGTATATGAAAAAAGGTAAATGGATATTTTTATTAGCTCTAATTATAAGCCTGGTTGCATGTAAAGCCGGTGATGAAAAATCAGCCGAATATAAACCAGTGCATCCTGAGTGGAGCTACAATGCAACTATTTATGAGCTTAACATTAGACAGTACAGCGAAGAAGGCTCTTTTAATGCGGTTACTGACGATCTTGAAAGAATTAAATCGCTTGGAATAGATATTATTTGGCTTATGCCTATTCATCCAATTGGTGAAAAGAACCGGAAGGGTACTCTTGGCAGCTATTACGCTGTTAAAGATTACAAGGCTGTAAATCCCGAGTTTGGTACACTTGCTGACTTTAAAGGTTTGGTTAAAAAGGCTCACGATCTTGGTATGTATGTAATTATAGACTGGGTTGCCAACCATACAGCGTGGGATAACGTTTGGCTGAAAGATCATCCTGATTTCTTTTCTCGTGACTCGCTGGGTAATGTTTATCCACCTGTTGCCGACTGGGAGGATGTTATAGACCTGAACTATGATAATATGGAATTGCGCAAGTTTATGCAGGATGCAATGGCATATTGGGTTAAGGATTGTGATATAGATGGTTTCCGATGTGATGTTGCGGCAATGGTTCCAACTGATTTTTGGGAAGCTGCACGTAAAAAGCTCGATTCAATTAAGCCTGTATTTATGCTTGCCGAAGCTCATGAGCCGGAATTACATCCTTCTTTTGATATGACGTACAATTGGCAGCTTAAAGATGCTGTTAACAGCATCGCAAAAAAAGAGATGAATGTTGTTGAGCTTATTGAACATTTTGCAAAGGAAGATTCAGCTTACCAGCCTGATGATTTCCGTATGACATTTATTACCAACCATGATGAAAATACGTGGAATGGTACTGCACAGGAAAGACTGGGTGACGGACTTAAAGCATTCTATACCCTTGTTGCTACTGTAAAAGGAATGCCTCTATTGTATAGTGGTCAGGAATCGGGTGTAAGTAATGCTCTTGAGTTTTTTGAAAAAGATGCAATTGACTGGAACGGCTATCCTGAAACTGATTTTTATAAAACTCTTCTTGAGTTGAAAAAATACGAGGCACTTTATAATGGTAATCGTGGTGGCGAAATGATTTATGCAAAAACATCGCAACCGGAAAATGTACTGGCATTTACAAGAGAAAAAGGAAAATCAAAAATACTTGTAGTGCTAAATCTTTCTGATAAAGAACAGAAGGTTACTATTGAAGGTGAAAACCTTAAGGGCAGCTATTTTGAAGTATTCAAAAAAGAGGTACCTGAAATTACTGATAAAATGGTAATGAAACTTAAACCGTGGGACTATTACGTTTTTGTTGAACTATTTGAATAACTAATGAAATCAAGGTTTGCTAAAATATTTTTGGGAATAATTTTGCTGGCGTATGGGTGCGATGCGCCACGCAATAATCCGCTCGATCCTTACAATCCAAATTTTATAAATTGGGAAGTATCGAATTTTAATGTTTATTCCGTATCATACTACCCAATTGATGATGAGGAAAAATTCAGGATTGGTTGTACAATTTCATTGGGGTACACTGATATAGATTCAGCATTTATTTACGCCCCCTCAATTGATTTCAGAAGGAAACTTCAGAATGATGCGGATGGTGAATATTCACTCGATATACAATATGGTGAAGATATCGACAAAACTGTTGGAGAAAAGTTTTATCTAATTACTTATAAGGACAAAGAATCCTATAAAGCCGATAGCTCTTCAGTTGTAAGAGTAATTAGAGATAATATCACCTTGGATTCACCAATAAATTCAGCGACACTTAACGATTATCCTTATAGTTTTAATTGGGATAATCTGCAACGAGAGTATTCTTTTCATTATGTTCTTGAAATTATTACAGTTCCGGATGATAGCACTATATATACTGAAACGCTCAATAAATCAACTACCAGTGTTGAAGTACGATTTGGTATTGGTGAATTTAAGTGGCGAGTATGGGTAGTAGATGAATATAATAATCAAAGAAGTTCTCTATCAGGATCTTTTAGAATCGAAGAATAACAAGAAATATAAATAATGGTTTAATAACCTATACGCTTATGGAAAATTTTGCAAATTTTAGTTCTATCAAAGGATTAAGCAGCTCACATTTTGATACGCTGTTTAGAATATCACAAATATTAAATAGCTCAAAAAACCAGGAAACGTTATTTGAGGATTCGTTAGACCTTGTTATTGAAGCTCTTAATGCTGAAAGGGGTGTGTTTGTTAAGTATAGCCCCGATCTTGAAATGTTTGATATTATTGCTGCCAGAAATATACAGAAGGAAACGATTGATGATATTACCGCTTTTTCATCAGGTCTTATTCATAAGGTAATTGAAGCAAAAACTCCGCTACTTTATCATGATGTGCAGAGCGATCCAACAATTTCACAGTTCCAGAGTGTGCAAATACAGGATATTAAATCGGTAATTGGTGTTCCGGTTTTTTATAACGATACCGTTTGGGGTGTAATACTTGCCGACAGCCGAAAATTCAGGAAGGATTTTTCGGAAGATAGTCTTCAACTGCTTAAATTTTTCTCCAATATGCTTTCTTTAAGTTTTGAAAAGCTTAGAACTTTTGAAAAGCTTGAAGACGAAAACAGGATATTACTTAACCGTCTGGAAAAAACAGATACCCTGCCTAACATGATTGGTGAAAGTTCAGCAATCAGAAGTGTTGCAAAACTTATACACAAAGTTGCCCGAACTGATGCTACTGTTCTTATACTTGGCGAAAGTGGTACAGGTAAGGATCTTGCTGCTCAGGCTATACACCAGCTTAGTAAACGTGCAGACCAGCCCTACCTTGCACAGTTTTGCTCAATTCCCGATAACTTGCTTGAAAGTGAGCTTTTTGGAGTAAAGAAAGGTGCTTTTACCGATGCAAAGGAAGACAAGAAAGGTTTGTTTGAAGTAGCCAATAATGGGACATTCTTCCTGGATGAAATTGGTGACATTAGTGGGGCACTGCAAGCTAAGCTGCTACGTGTCCTGGAAAACCAGGAAATTATGCGTCTCGGTGATACCAAATATAAAAAGCTTAACGTTAGGGTTATTACCGCAACAAATAAAAACCTTCCGCAGATGTCGAAGGAGGGAAAATTCAGGGAAGACTTATTTTACAGATTAAATGTATTCCCGATAAAACTACCACCACTTAGAGAACGAAAGGAAGATATTCCGCTACTTGCCGATCATTTTATCAAAAAGCTTGGTAATGGTCGAAAAACTCTTAGTTCCGGTGGTTTACAAAAACTTGAAAATTATATTTGGCCCGGTAATATTCGTCAATTTATAAATGTTATTCAGCGTGCACTTATACTTGCCGATTCCAATAAGGTTAATTCCTCGGATATTGTGCTTGAAGAGGAAAGTAGTGCTGAAGAATTTCAGGGTACACTTAAAGATTTTGAAAAAATTATTCTTAAAAAGCGTTTGCAGGAATGTAACAATAACCGCACTCTTGCAGCCAAATCTTTAGGTGTATCGGTAAGATGGGTGCAGAATAAAATTAAGGAAATGGGTTATCCTGATTAAATGAGTATTCCTTCAAAAGAAATATTGTTTGAAAAGTTTTCCATTGAAGAGTGTTTTAAAAAAGATCAGCATTCTGCTGTGTATCTTGCCGAGCATATCTATCTGGGGAAAAGGATAATTCTGAAATGTCTTAATACCAAAACGTTAATGGATGAAGATGTAATTTCCCGCTTTAAAAGAGAAGCAAAAATTATGGCACGTCTCGATCATCCAAACATTATCAAGGTATTGGATTTTGGGATGTATAATGAATATTTCTACATCTCGTCCGAGTTTTTTGAAGGAAATAACTTACGGTATTTCATAAAGGAAAACAACTTTAGTAGCAATGAAATAAAGAAGCTAAGCATACAACTTTTTAGCGGACTTTCATACGCACATAAACACAAAATTATCCACAGGGATATAAAGCCCGAAAACATTTTTCTTAACAATAACCTTGATTTGAAAATTGGTGATTTTGGTTTGGCTCTTTCCATGTCTGATAATTTTGTTACAGGTCAACAGTCTGTACTTGGTACGCCATGCTATATGTCGCCCGAACAAATTAGTGGTGAATCCCTTACTGAAAGCTCCGATCTGTTTTCGGCAGGTATTGTTCTGGTTGAATTAATCTCAGGTCTAAATCCGTTTCTTGGCAAGGATATTTCCGAATCAATTAACAATATTGTTAATTTGCGCGAACTTAACCTTGAAAAACTTGTTAGTCAGGAAAACTCAGAGATACGAGAAGTTGTTGAAAAATTGTTAAACAAGCGATTATCGGAAAGATATGATTCAGCAGATGAAGTATTAAAAGTGTTGGGAGAAACTACGTTTTCAGATGCACCCAAACCCGTTAATAAAAGATGGTTTATTGTACCAATACTTTTAATTGCTACAGTGGCTGTATTCTTTTTCCTACGTTTCTGGAGTGATGAGAAAGATATTACTGAAAGTCCGGTATTGCCAGCTGATACACCTTTAACAAGCGATATAGGCAATGAAAGAGCAGAAACCAGATTAGATAAGAATACTGAACCGAAAGTATCCGATAAAAGTAGTTCAGTGAATGAACAACCTGAAAAAAAGGTTGAACCAGAGATTAAAAACGGTAGTTTGTTTGTTGATTGCAAACCATGGGCTGATTTATACATTGACGGCAAGAAGATAGATACTACCCCGCTTGAAGAATCAATTGAGCTGGAGTCTGGTGAATATAATCTAAAGCTTGTTCATCCAAATTTTCCTGAGTGGAGCGAACAAATATTCGTACCAGAGAATAATATGCTTAGTATTCAGGTAAATATGGATACACTTGTTGGTTTCCTCGACTGTAAAATACGCCCCTGGGGTGAAGTAATTTTAGATGGAAAATCTTATGGTGTAACTCCTCTTGATAAACCTATAAGGCTTGCACCAGGCAGCTATAATCTTACTTTGAAAAATTCAGGATTCTCTTCATTTAATAAAAAGATAACAGTATCAAGACGGGATACTTTGTTGGTTAAACATATTTTCCGCAAGTTGGAATAATTATTGTTGACAAGAGTGAAAGTTTATGAAAGTGAATAATATGAAAACAATATTTTTAGTTATACTACTCAGTACAAATTTAATATTTGGTTTATCGGGTAACTGGCAGACGGGAGGCTCAATGGGGAATCCTGTTGCAGCAGCAGTGTCTTCAACATACGGCAAAACCGTATATATTTTTGGAGGATTTTCCCTTGAGAATGAGCAACCTGAAAGATGGATTTCAAGATTTCAAGTAGATCAGTGGTTACTTGTCAGTAATACTGTTAGTGCCAGAGATGGGCTTACCGGAGCAGCAGACGATACTAGCTTTTATTATTTTGGAGGAAGGCGAGATATCTCTTCCCAAAAGAATTACCTGGAGAGGTATTCTTTGGAACTTGGCGGAGCAAGTGTTGTTGCAGATAGTCATTTGGTTTTTGACCGTATAAATGCCAGTTGCCAAATATATAACAACAAATTGTATATTATTGGTGGTAATCCTTATTTTGAAAATGAATACGACAATAAGTATATAGAAAAGTATGATCTTATAACTGGTGAGGTTACTGTTGGAAATGATGATCTTGGAACAGCAACTTCACTCCCTTCTTTGCAAATGACAGTAAAAGTTGATTCCCTTATATACATTTTTGGTGGTTTTAATGTAATTGTTCGCGATAGAATTTATAAATATAATATGAACACAGATTCTTTAATTCAACTGGATGCAAGATTAAGCACGCCACGTGTTGGAGGAGCGGCTGTTCTTGACACAATCAGAAACTATATTTATGTAATAGGTGGCTTTAACGAGTCTAATACTGCACTTGGGATAGTTGAAGTATTTGATATCTATTCTGAAAGCATGATAAATTATTTTAGTATTCCTGATATGAATATAGCACGGTCAAGGTTTTCGGCTGAAATTGTTGATGACGAAATTATAGTATCTGGAGGATATAATAGTTCTAGTGAAGTTGAAAGAACATTTGAAATATTTGATATTTCTGACGTTACTGGTCTAGAATCGGTAGCCTTAAATCCTAAATTTGAATTGTATAAAAATTATCCAAATCCGTTTAATCCGTCAACAAAAATAAGATACGAGATAAGCGAACAAACAAATGTAACTTTGGAAATTTTTGATGTTACTGGTAGAAGAATTGCTGTCCTGGTTGATAAAACTCAACCCAGGGGAATATATGAAGCTACATTTAAGGCTGATAACAACCTTGCCAGTGGTATTTATTTTTATAAACTTCAGGCTGGAAATTTTAGCAAAACGGAAAAAATGTTACTGCTTAAATAAAAATTGATTCTGTACAGGTAATTTTTGGTAAACTATTGATGATACATAAACTTTTCATTCTACTTATATTTTTGATGCTGACTTTTAGTAGTTATGCCCAGCAAACAGACCCGTACAAGGAGATTATAAGCCTGTACGATTCTTTTGAGTTTGAGGAGCTAATTACCAAAGCGGATACATTCCTGCAACATAAAACAAACTACAGGGATGAAATTATTATTAATGTTTACCTTATGAAAGCAATTGCTTATTACTCAATTGACCAGGATGAAAAAACAAGAACCTCATTTTTTGAAATATTGAAAATAGACGATAATTATCAGCCCGATCCGCAACAAATTTCACCAAAAATTGTTCAGCTATTCAATAAAGCAAAACAGGAGTTTTTTATAATTCGTGATTCTGTTAAACCGGAACAAAATAATTATACCCCCACAAGAATTGAATATATTACCAAACATGATACTATTCTGATTCAAAAAGAGCATTACCTTGGAATGTCGCCAAAATTAAAATCTATCTTATTGCCGGGACTTGGGCATCTTGATGAAGATAATGTTGGTGGTTGGTTTTATATAGGTGCATCGGCAATACTGGCTGGTGCAATTACTTATTACACAATCGAAACAAACAGACTGGAAGAAAAGTACCTTAATGAGAGAGACAAAGTTGAGATTGCAAAGAAATACTCGAAATACAATGATGCATACCACATTAGGAATGGCCTGATTATTGGTTATATTGGAGTATGGTCTTATGCTCAACTCGATTTTTTTGTATTCAGAAGCTACTCGAATAAAGAAAATAAGGGAACATCAGAGCAATTTTTGAATAATCAAATGAACTTGAATGTAAGATTCAGGTTTTAATGTTATGAATAATATTCACAACTACGAAATATTTTCATAGGTAAAGTACAGATATTATATGAATAAAATAATTTACATAGCATTACTACTTCTTTTAACGAGTACATTATCTGCTCAGAACTGGATTGAAGTTAGAAACGGATTACCCGAATCGTGGTCCAAAAATGCATCCATTTCTGCTATTGACGAAAATAATGCTGTTATTGCTATATATATTTATCCTAAAAGCTACATTTATAAAACAATCGATAATGGCAGAAACTGGGAATTACTAGGCACTCCTGAAGATGTAGATGAGTATTTGATAAATGATATAACCATGATTGATAAAGATAATATTTGGTTTTGTACTGTTGAAGATAATCCGGAAAAAGCAAAAATTTATTATTCCAACGATGGTGGTTTAAACTGGACAAAACAGTTTGAGGATAAGGAGTTTACAACATATTTTAACTACATTAAAATGTTTGATGAGCTAAACGGCATAGCTATGGGAGATACTCCCTATGGTGGCGATACTGATAGATCAGTGTTTTTAAAAACAGATAGCGGTGGTATGAGTTGGGATGATTCACTTAATATTGGGTTTTTCCCTTCGGCTTTTGCTGCTGCCAAATGGCGTAGTGTTGATTTTACCACCTTTACTCATGGCTTTTTTATTCCGTCCTATATAGGTATAACTTCAAAATCAGTTTATTCAACAACAAATAGTGGTGGTACCTGGATTGAACATAACCAGGCAGGTCAGTTGAATATTGTAAAACTTTTTAACAAATCGATAGCTGTTGTTTTTGGTAATGATGCTGGTATTATTACCATTTATAAAACTTCCGATTTTGGTTCCACATGGTTATCGCACCCAACCAATGTAAATGAATCACCTGTTGATGTTGAATTTTTACGAGACGATAATAATTATATGTGGCTAACCACCGGTGATCTGCTTCTTTACACTCCCGATTTTGGATATAACTGGTATGATTACACCCCTTCTCTCGATTTTTACGGTATTGATCTGGAAGTAGTGGATGAAAACCACGGCTGGCTTTTAACAGAAAATAGCGTGTTCTATATTGATGACGCAGAAGTTTATCCTTCAAGCAATCTGAATAATGATAACATTGGCAGTGTAAAAGAGTATTCTCTCGAACAAAACTACCCAAATCCTTTTAATCCCACCACAACTATATCTTTTACCATTCCCGAATCAAATAATGTTAATATATCTATTTATGATGTACTTGGTAACTCGGTATATACAATTGTAAACAAGTATCATTCGGCAGGCACATACAGTTATTCTTTTGATGCTAAAGGCGAGCAAACAAATCTTGCCTCGGGTCTCTATTTTTACCGAATGCAGGCTGGCAAATATACGAATACCCGGAAAATGATTTTACTTAAATAGAGATACTTGCACAAACGCTAATTTACAAACAGGGTATTTCTAATCGTTTATTATCTTATAATATAGCACATAAGAGATACTGTATCAGCAAAAGTAACCCTTGAATCATCCGATTAGAACAACCGAAAATCACAGGTTACTAATTAGTAAACTAAAATTTTTTGCTTAAATCCTGATACAACAAGTCTTTATCCAGAATATCGGCAAAAGGTTCGTAAGGTATCTCTTTTTCAAGGATGTATTCGGTAAGCAGGGTTTTAATCATATCCTGAAGTTCGTTAGTGTACCATGGTTTTTCAATCCACTTGTTAATACCAGCCTTGTTAATAGCAATAATTGTATCCTGATGAGTAGCCAATCCGGTTAGTACAATTTTACGAATTGATCTGAATCGTGAGTCCTGGTTAACTTCAATAAGGAAATCTATTCCATTTTTTTTAGGCATTACATGGTCGCATATAACAAGAGAAATATTTTTGGAGCCATCATATAATTCATTAAATAATTCAGCAGCCTCGTCAGCCGATTCACATTCTTCAATATTACAGTGTTCTTCAAAAATGGTAAGGTCTTTACGAAGAGCAGCAAGTACTTCTCTGTGATCATCAATGCAAATTATGTTAAGCTTTTCCATGTCATGCTCCAATCAATATTTTGGTTTCGAATATAGTTTCACCCGGTTTGCTGGTAACATTTATTTCGCCATTATAGCTTTGTATAATACGCTGTACAATAGGCAAGCCAAGTCCCAGTCCAAATGAAAGTCCGTCAATCTTTGTTGTAAAATTAGGCTGAAATATTTTGGGTAGTACATCCTGGTTAATACCAGGACCGTTATCTATAATTTTAATAATAAGAAAATTATTCTGAAAATCAGTGATAATTTTAATTTCGGGGTCTTCAGTTTTTGAAGTTTTTAAACTTTCGGCAGCATTTTTAACAAGATTTAACCATACCTGCACAAGCTCGCCTTTATTGGCGGCAATAGTAGGTGTATCGTTATATTCAAGATAAATATTAATACCAGAAAGCGGTGCGTCAAGAAGCATAAGAGCTTCATTAATTGATTCAATAATATCGAGCTGCACGAGATTTTGTTTTTTCTGGGCACCAAGCTGCTTAACCGATTTAACAACATGTATTGAATGATCGGCAGCAATTTGCATATCATGAATAGTTGCACCTACTTCCCAATAATAACTAAGTCGGGCAAGTTCATGATCAGGGAAATTGACCATTTCCTCAAAATGCTCAAGCTCCAGATTAGAATATGCCAGTTTTCGTGCCGTAGCTTTATCGGCACCAAGTTTTTCCTGAATATAAGCAGTACGTTTACGAACTTCCCTGCTTGAGTGTTTACGACCAAACTGTAAGCCAATGTTAAAAAACTTTATCTTAAGATCAGCCTCATCGGCTAAATGGCTAAATACTTCCCTTGCCAGCCAGTCGGAGTTACGCTTTAGAATAGAAATTGAATTATTTAATTCATGAGCTATACTCGCAGCCATCTGACCAAGAGAAACATATTTTTCGGTTTCAACAAGTTTTTTGAGTGCGGCTTCCTTTTCAACATAAATTGCCTGTGCAGTTTGCTGGCGAAACATTAGTTCGCTAACAATAACACTCATAAAATCTTCATAAATTTCCTTATGTGAATAACCACTTTCAAGCAACGATTTCCATGTAAGAAATGTAACCTTACTTTCCCTTAGTGCTTTAACAGTGCTGGAACTTATAAAACTTTTTGAGAAAAAACTATTAACGCCTGAAAACATCCCCTTGGTTGCCTGATATACTTCAAGTTCGCTGCCATCAATATTTTTAACAGTACCAGTAAAAAACCCTTCGAGTACAAGGAATAAACGGTCATTATACTTATCTTCTTTTATAAGGAATTCGCCTGGTTTAAGCGTAAGGATTTCTTCTTTTTGCGAGAAGTATTTATCTATTAGCAGGTGTATTTTAATGTTTTGATCAGTACGATCCATATACAGCAAAAGTATTTCAGTTAAAAACTAAATTTACCATTATTTAGAGAGAAAGGCTAAGGGAATATTTTTTACCTGGTTTTATTCTTGTTTTAAGGCAAGTTTTTCATAAACTTCCAAAAATGATGCAGCAAAATCAATTTTTCTAAATTCTTCAATACGCCTTTCTGCGTTTGTCAGATTATCTTTTCTATATTCGTCATCATTTGCAATCAGCTTAATTTTTTCTGCAATATCACTAATATCATGCGGATCAAATATAAATTTGTCATTATCCATCGATTCGGGTAAAGAGGTAACATTTGAGCTTATAACATGAGTACCATACTTAAATGATTCGAACATTGGTCCGCTGCCAGCTTCGTAAAGCGTTGGAATAACAACCGCCCTGGTAGTTTTGAATAACCCAAGTAAATCCTCTTCGGGAATAATACCTGTAAAAAGAACATTGTTTTGTAAATTGTTCTCGGTAATATATTTTTCCAGTTCAGTGTAATATTCGGTTTTGTTACCAGTTGAAACAAAGAATATTTCGGTATCGCTTTCCTTCAGCTGTTTAATTGCTTTTAGAATTGCCAAATGGTTTTTGTGTTTCCAGGTTGCAGCAGGTAGCAAAATAAAATTTTCCGGAATAGAATATTTTATTTGCAATTCGGCAAAGGGAGTGATATTCTTTACCTTAAACCAGTCCTCGGCAACCGGTGGCATGCATACCGATATTTGCTTATCACTTAACCCATAATATTTCATTAAATCGTTTTTTACATGTCCAAATGAAACGATAGTATGTTCTGCTTCCTCAACAGCCTTTTTGGAATTAATTGCACGGTGCATACGTTCGGCAGAGTCAAAATATTCCGGAAAGTGTAATTCCTGTACATCATGCATTGTTATAACAACAGGAACTCCAATGCTGTACGCAGGCGAAAACTGCATCGGTACGTGGAAAATATCTGCACCGGCTTTTTTTACTTTTTTATACGGATTAAAATATTTTGCCAGTCTTTTAAGAAAAACTAACTTGTTCGGATTTTTGACATACTTTTTGTAGATAAAATAGGTATCGTAAAGGAAGTAGGAAATCATTAGCCCAATGTTATTGAGTTTACTGTTACGATCAACCAGAAGAGGTTTTAGTTTTGGATTATCAAAATACTTTTGAAGATACTCAGTCTGTTCCGAAGAATAAACCAGTAAAACCTGATCAACTTTATCGGTTTGCAAAAGCAGGTTAAGTACACCAAGACTATAAGTAAAAATACCGCCAGATTTAATAGCTGTATAGTGAATATAGTAAGCTATCTTCATTTTTCTTTACTGTAAAACTTAATTATTGAGTTGCAAATATAATCAACGTCTGCCTTTTTAAGATCAGGATAACTTGGCATATTTATACCTCTCCAGCCAATATCCTCGGCAACCGGATGTCTTTGATATTTTGCAGTGTACATTGGCATTGTATGTACAGGGTAGAAAGTTGGACGCGTTTCAATACCATCAGTTTTAAGGTGTTCCCTTAACTTGTCTCTACCCTCGGCAGATTTTGCCAATATATTTACCATCCAATAGGTATTAAATACATTTTCATCCGAATCGTAAACTTCAACCGGCATATCTTTAAGGTTATTTTTATACCAGCCAAATACTTCTCTTTTCTTCTGAATAATTTCATCTGCACGCTCAAGCTGAGCCAAACCAATAGCAGCACAAATATTTGTCATACGGAAGTTATAACCAATAACATCGTGCCAGTATTCACGGTGTTTGGCTAATCCCTGTCCCTTAAAATGTACGGCACGATCGTAAAGAGTTTTATCGTTGGTAGCAACTATTCCACCTTCACCGGTAGTTATAGTTTTGTTACCAAAAAAGCTAAAAGTAGCAATATCACCAAAATTACCTGCATAAACGCCATTATACTTGCTGCCAAAAGCTTCGGCAACATCCTCAATAATAAACAGGTCGTTATCCCTGGAAATTTGAAGCAATTTATCCATATTGGCAACATTACCATAAAGATGGACAGGTAAAATAGCTTTAGTATTTGGAGTAATTTTACGTTTAACATCCTCCGGATCGATTAACCATGATTGACGTTCGGAATCAACAAAAACAGGTTTTGCACCCGTATAAGTAATTGCATTAACAGAAGCTATATAGGTAAAGGTAGGAACAATAACTTCATCCCCCTCACCAATACCAAGTGTAAGCAGTGCAAGGTGAAGTGCAATGGTACCATTACTTACACCAGTGGCATACTTTACACCAAGGTATTCTGCAAATTTTTCTTCAAACTCCGAAACAAACTTACCCTTGGATGAAATCCATGTGGAATCTATACATTCATTAACATATTTTTTTTCATTGCCCCCAAGCGAAGGCATATAAACCGGATATTTAAAAGACATACCAGTTCCCAGTTATTAGATTAAACGAATCAAATATATAAAGATAATAAGGAAGATAAAAAAATTAAGTGTAAAAATGAGGTGGTTTTAATTATTTGCGTTGAATTTAAGTGTAAACTCTTCCATAATAAAGAAGCGTCTGTTGCCCTTTTTTAAACCTTTTACAGTAAACTTAAGTCCAGCCGGATCAGTATCAATAGTTACGAAATTAAATGGTCTGAATTTGTTTTCTTCATCGGGTATAAATCTGCGGAACTCATCCTTGTGCGAGGTGTTGTTCCAAATCAATTCGGAACGTGGTGCACCTCCTCCACCGGTAACAATAAACGCCTTGCCATACTTATCGAAACGCTCGTAAGTTGCAGCATTACCAGATATCATTGCCATGGTTTTAACCGAGGATATAAATGGTGGAAGAAAAGTTGACTTAACATGTTCGGAATCACCTTGTTTAGTATTGCTAAAAGGTGAATGATGAACAAATACAATTACCCCTTTAATGTCATCATTGTTATCAAATTCATCAAGTGTTTTGTCGAACCAGAGTTTCTGTTTTTTCCAGCTGTTCCCTCTCAACTCGTCCTGGTTTGAATCTAGAACAATAATACCAATGCTATCGCTTACCTTTGAGTACCAGGTTTTTTGCCGGAATATAGGAAAGCGGTTGGCAATATACTTCATAGCCAATCCGTTTCTGCCCCAGTAATCATGTTCACCAAGAGCAGCGTATATCGGTATCTTTTTAAGTTGCAGGGGACGAATAAGGTTATCGTAATACTCCCAATGATGCCCCTTTGAGCCATAATGCACAAGGTTACCAAGAGCCATAACCATAGCAGGAGAATCACTTGTAATTTGGTTTATGATACGTAGTCTTTCCTCATCATTTTCTTCCGGTCCTATTTTAATATCGCCACCATTTACAAAAGGTTCCCATACAAACAAAGACTGCCAGAAAGTTGTTGACCGCAACTCGCCTACAATTGCAATAGGGAATAGCGATTTACTAACCTTTAAATTCAGTTTTGCCGGCTCAACGCTGGTTACAAGTACATCCATAACAGCTGTCTTTCTTTTCAGCTTGTTAACATCCTGTGCATTAATTAGAAAAACCAGCGAGAGAAATATTAAAGGGAAAATATTTTTGTAATTATACTTCATATTCCTCGAAATACAAATGTTCCCCGAAAATCATTATTAGCCTTATAAAATAAAGACGTTCGAGGAACCATAAAGTTTTGCAGGAAGGAAGAATTTATCTTCTTTTAACAGGCATTGTCATACATCTGCAGCCGCCACCACCACGGGCAAGTTCGGCACCATCAATAGTAACTATATATTTTTCGTAGTTATTAAGGTCTATATTATTTTCCAGCACATCCCATGCTTCAAGCACTTCCAGACCTTTTTTATTCAGTTCTTCTATCGTTTTATTATTTCTGCCGTAACCAATAACTCGCCCCGGACCCATAGCAAAAAAGTTTGCACCACTATGCCACTGTTCTCTTTCCTGTGTCCATTCATCATCACCACCGCACTTAACTGCTTCAACTGGCATACCCAGTTTATTAAGAGCCAGAATAAGGTTTTCTTCTTCACTAATTGATTTAACCTCACCGTTATCAATTGTTATATGTACAGTTTGGTAGGCATGCTGATTGCAAATAACCGGCTCGTAAATCATTACCTTGTCGTGATCAATAAAAGTAAATACCATATCGAGATGAATGAAGGATTCGGGGCTATGAGGTAACTCCTGAACAAGTATATGTTTGGTACCACCATTTAATTCCTTTATTGTATCAAGAATATAATCAACACCCTGTGTACTTGAACGGGCACCTGTACCAACACAGAGTACATCCTCGCGAGCAACCAGAATATCGCCTCCCTCGAAAAGTATATCCGAATCAACTCTCCAGTTGGTGGCGGGATTAAAAGTTTCGGTACGCAGTTCCTTATGGTATCCGAATATTGTATCCATTATAAGTGCTTCGCGTTCTCTTACCTTGCTAGCCATTTTGGCAATAAATACATGGTTGTTCACAGTTATACTGGAATCGCGTGTAAAGAAAAAATTGTGTAATGGTCTTAAGGAATATCTGTCCTCACTTAAAAAATTGGTAAGATTATTTTTTACAATCGGTACCCCTTCAATAAGTTGGTTTGCCAGGGTTTTAAGGGGAAGGCTTTCCAGATGAGGTCTAAGTTTCTGCACATTTTCATTTCTGCAGATTCCATCAAGCAGCTCTTTTCTGGCTTCTCCATTTTGTAAAACATCATATAGCAGGTCTTTAACTTCATATACGTTAGTAACCTTTTTTAAAATCCCTTTAAACTGGTCATATTCCTCGCCAGCTACTTTAAGATTAAGAATATCACTATACAATGCTCTTTCAGCATTCTGCGGTGTCATGTTTTCAACTTCAGAACCGGGGGTGTGAATTATCACACCCTCAAGAACGCCAATTTCAGATTTAACTTCTACATTCATAAAAGTCCAAGAATAATATTAAAATTTTTATTTGCCTGGTACAACCCAGATATTGTTTTCAATTTCGAGTTTAACATCATCTAAATAAACAGCCTTGCCGGTACCACCTTCCCTAAAATCGGTAACAATATCAACATGTTGGGCAGAACGGTTTAGCAAACCTGCTTTATGAAGTGCATCCTTTTCCTCTTCGGAAGGTGCTTCGGTAAGATAACATTCGGGATAGCTTGCACCTATGGCAATATGTAATGTACCACCAACCTTTTCAACAAACAGCGGGTGTTTAAGAACTTTTGCTATACCGTTATTCATCCCAAGTGCAACCTCACCAAGATGGTGTGAGCCTTCATCGGTTTCAATTATTTTTTCGAGGGCTTCGGCACCTTCTTTTGCCGAGTATTCCACAATTTTGCCATCTACAAATTTAAGGTAAATACCCTGTATGGTCATTCCACCCTGAAATACTGGAAGATCGACAAAAATTTCTCCTTCTACTGTTTTAGCGTTAGGACTTGTAAATACTTCACCATCAGGGAAATTACGTTTACCGGTACACTTAACAACATCCCTTTTCGAAATATCCATTGTAAGGGTAAGCTCCTTACCATTATCAGGATGTTCGGTAACAACTTTTATTGTATTGCTTTTATCCAGTAGCTGATAAATATCCTCTTCAACTTCCTCAAGCATTCGTGGGTCAACAACAGATGCATCAACAATTACCTTTGTATATTCTTCGAGGGTAAGTCCTTCAAGATCAGCAAATCCCTGTGTAGGAAATAGTGTAAGAACCCATGGTTTTGCAAGGCGGATATTTTTTAATGGTCCGTCAGCTTTCATAACAGCCTGAGCCAGTTCATTATCAACACCTTTAAAATATTCAGGATTTTCAGCACCAAGAATTTCAATATATTTGGTCATGCTTTCATAACGATCCTTTAACCATTCGGGAGTTCTTTCAATTTGCTGAAGGGAGCCAAATTTAGCCATTGATGCACCCCAAACCTTACCACGATCGTTATCAGGAGCAACAAGGTTAACATCCACAAGTGCACCGGATCTTATTATTAAATCCTGTATAACTGATACCAGGGGCCAGCAAATATGTTCAGCTTTAATCATTACAACATCTTCACCGTTTACACCGCCAAGCGAGTAATTTACTAAATAATCTGCCCATAGTTCCAGGTCTTTCTGTTCTATTTTAACACTCATTATAACTCTCCGTGATTTAGGTTTGATTACTAATCGAAAGTAATTCTGAATAGTTTGTGTTACAAATATACAGGAATTTTAATTGATTGGGTATTTATAAGAGTAGAAAGAAAAAATTTTAGATGATGTAATTATCATGCGGATCAAAGTCACAATCCGCATGTAATAATCAGTTAAGATAGTAAGCTTCAATAAGATTTAGTCCACGCTTAACATTAAAGTTTTTGTATTCTTTTTTGTAAAGAAGTTTTTCGTTATGGTTTAAAAAATGAAGTTCGATATTATACGTTCCGGGTTCAAGATCAAGCTCGGTAACAAAACTGTAACCAGGCAGAGTTCTCCATGACCTGAGATCGGCATTTTCGGTTAAATCGAATGCCACATTTGTTGCAAGTTGAGCTAATCCGCCAAGGAAACCACCACCAGCCTGTTTTTCAAGATTTTTACCAAGTTTACCGGCAGCAATACCTTTAACCACAGCTCTTATTGCAGTTTTGAAATAAACTATATTTTTCTTTGTATCGAATGTACGAGTGGCTACATTGGAAATATTTTCCAACAGCTCCATACTTGCAGCACGCTTACCGTTAACATATACGTCAATATAACCAACGTTACTTCCGGGCTCCTCAATAGAAGGGAATGAAAACTTGAAATTCCAACCCGAACTTACAGCAGGAAACGGAATTGGTTCGGCACGCATATTAGTTGGATCAGAGATAACAATAAAGTTATCACCGGTTGTTATTCTTGCACCTATTGCCTTTTTTTGAGGTGCATTACCTGTAAACGCCAAAATATTGAGAAACGAGCCCTTCTTGTTACTTGTGTTAGTTACGGCTTTTGGTTCGGGAAAATTGTAAACATCGGGGTATTGCTTCCAGGCTTCGTTTACTTTTTCAAGTGAAATGCGGCTGTTGTCTTCCTCATTATCTGCTCTAAATACCAAATGACTTAAATAATTTGCCATTGCGTTATTGTAATAGTCGATACTCTTTTTTGCCAGGTCGATATCAGCTTTTTCAGACTTGTCAAGCTCGCTTACCATCATATCGTATTTAGCATCAAGCTCACGAAGTTTTACGTTAACCCGTTTTATCTCAACATAGGCTTCATCGAACATACCGAGGTGCACATAGTTAAGTGCTTTAAAAACGTTTATATACAGGTTATCATAAACTTCGCCATCGTATGCAAGTGAGTTATCGTTAAGCAGGAACGATTGTGCTCCCCGGCTAACACTTTTGGTAAATAGCTCACTAATTGCGTCCTCGGCTTTCTGCAATTCAATATTACTTTCCTTGTAGCTGCCGGAATAATGTAGTACAATACCTTTGTCAAGATATTCCAATACTCTGTCTTTTTCCGAGTAGTCGCCACTTTCGGCTGCATCAGCAATAAATTTTGAGGCATCATTAAATTTGCCCTTGCTCATCATATCATAAACAGGTTCATAAAAACGGGTATTCGTCATAATGGACGAACACCCGGTGCTTATAAGAATTGCAAGCAGCAAAAGTGATATTCTTTTTATCTTTTGCATAGTTTGTTGTATTAGGTTTTTTCCAGAAAGAATCATTGCTGTTCAATAATTAGTATGAATATTCATTTTGCTGAATGAACTTTCTGATTTTTTTGTTGCCTATCCATACTTTTTCGTTAGTTTCTATATCAATAAGCTCAAGATCAACCTGGTACAGAATTACTGCCTGACCTTCAAAAGTATCTTCAACAGAGTTAATTACACCACCCAGATAGTAATCAGCTCCAAGCTCCTTATAGAACTTTTTGAATGATTCTTTTGAGGCAAATTCATTCTGATCTTTTCTCTCTTCACGAACTTCGTCTCTTTCATCCTTTTTGGCAACAAATCTTATTTTGCCACTGTTAAGCAATTCTCTTTCCATATCTTTGGTAAAAACATCAACAGCAATATGTTCGCTTGATTTGTTTCTTATTTTACCAACTATTACAACCGGTTTTTTGCCGTTATCCTTAAGGAAATCAGTTAACCATGGTCTTTTCATTACATCGTCAGTCATCTTTTCAGCTACAAGTCGCGAATCGGTATCATTCCATTTTCCGGAAAGATCAACTACATCTTGTGTATTAATTCTTGTAACACGTTTGGCAGATCCGCCGCAAGCTGTTAGTAATAATATTGAACCAAGTAAAACAACTGCAAATAGCTTTAGATTTTTCATTTGTATATCTCCGTTTAAATTAATTTTTCCATGCATACTAAACTATTATACATATACTATACCAATAATTAATAGCAAAAATAGACTATTTAAAGCATTTTTATTATTAAAATGTACAAAAAATTGAATTATACTGGATAATAATTTAAACAGGGCACATAAAAATGACCAAAGTTCATCTCCAATTTTAGAAGCTATCATATCAAATCAAGGGAAAATATTGCAGGTGTGCTATTTTTTCCCCTCCCTGCAAATTCTGCATAGTTACGAACATTAATCATACTTGTGCATACATGCACCAAATTTTACACAAAATATGCTTCCCGAAAGATTATATTTTACGGTTACTTGACAAGTTATATTATGTGGCATTCACTTAAGTGATTATAATAAAGTGTGTTATGAGGTGTTTCTCACTCTTCGGCAAGTTCTTTATAGTGACTGAATTGCGGTAATTTCTCTGCATATTGTTTCAATAGTTATGCATAATATGCACAATTTTGAGGGGACAAATCGAGTATTTATTTCTGGCACACCATTTGTTTTATATGTGTCAGACTAACAAACTATACAACCGGAGGAGAAATGAATTATATGGACACAGCTTACACAAACCCGCTTTCTGATTTAATAAGTGATGATGTATATGAACTTTTACGTTCAAAAAACCTTATTAACGAAAAACTGGTACGCGACTTTTCAATGAGAAGAAAATTTAAAAACTTGCGTTCAAGAAAAGTTAGCGTTAGTGAAGCTATTGAAAGAATTCGTGAAGATTATCCTTACCTGCAGTATGATTCAATTAGAAAAATAATTTACAGCAATAAATTTAATGACTAATTTGGGCTAAGATGGTAGTATTTGGGAATGACGGTTATGGCATGTGGTGAGATAATTATTTGTAACCGTCATATTCATTATCATCCTCGGCACCAAGTCCCATTGCTACACGGTTAGCAAAGTTGAAATAGCTGGTAATTAAATTTACCTGGAGTATTTCGCGATCTGTCAATCCGGAGTCTCTAAGCAGTTTAACGTGCTGTTCAATATCGGTTGAGGCTAAACGGGTAAGGTTATAGGCATAACAAAGTATTATCTTTTCAATATTTTTAATATCGGCAGTTGTGTAATCTTTAACAAATTTGTTTATTCTGGTTTCATCCTTCCAGTAAATATTCAGTGCGTTAGAATGATGGGCAACGCAGTACTCGCACTGGTTTGCTGCCGATACTACGATTGCTATCATTTCTTTTAATTCGGGGGATAGTGATGATTCTGCAAACATTACAGACATGTAAAAATCAAGGTGAGCTTTTAAGGACTCAGGGTTTAAACTTTGCAATTTTAGTATGTTCGATAACCTGCCCCTGCGGGTAAGAATATCATTATACACATCTTTTAGCTCACCTGAAGCTTCTTCTTCATCAACTGTTTTAATATATGGCATTTTATATCCCAAAGACATTACGAACTGAGTAAATTAATTACACTACCTGAATAATACTGTTGGGGTATTATTCTTATCCAAATTTTATTCATCAGTCAAAGTTCTATCCTGATAAAGTTTAATGTTGAAGAGCCACCGGCTTAGGGCAATATTTATCAACATTACGATATAATTGAGTATCCATTTAATAGTAACATAAATAAACTTTTTAAAATAAATTGTCAACAATTCGAAAGTATTTATACAGATATTATGTTTATTAACACAAAATGATCAAATGTCTCTTCTTTTTAAATTGAATTGATTTTTACTTATTAGAGTTTATATTCATGAAGCTTTAATTTGCGAAAGGATTTTATGATGAGCAACAAGGTTATTTCTCCTTGTATAAATAATTGCAGAATAGATAAACAGACCGGCTATTGTATTGGCTGTTTAAGAACTATTGATGAAATTACACATTGGAGTTTAATGAAAGCCGACCAACAGAAAAATGTTCTGGAAAAGGTTAGGCAACGCAGAAGCGAAAACACTACTCCGCAATACAAACCACTAAAAAAGTTTGGCAAACTATAAATCAAATCTGTTCGTATTTGCTTGTGTTTTACTATCAATTATTTGTATGTTTTTTATATGGCTAAAGTAATCATATTTTAAAATGGATAGCATATGAAAACACCCCTTTTAATTGATCTGGACGGAGTATTAAGAATTGGCGGAAAACCTGCAAACGGACTTCAGGAGTTTTTCAACTATTTGAAGGAATCAGAGAGACCTGCCGCAATTGTTAGCAATACAACGTTATCAACCTCACAGGATATTGAAACATTTTTCAGGAAGAACAATATTGAGTGTCCTGTCAGGATAATAACTGCATCTGATGTAACTGCCGAATATGTAAAAAATCACTACAAATCTGCCAAAGTGTTTTGTTCGGAAAAAGCCAAACCACTTTTTGACGGAATTCCTGAAAGCGATACCCCTGAGGTTGTAGTAATGGGAGACCTTTTTACAGACTGGAATTATGAGTCACTAAACGAAATATTCAGGTATGTACATAACGGTGCCGATTTCGTTGCGATGCAAAAAAATAAATTCTGGAAAACTTCGGAAGAAGGATTATTACTGGATCTGGGTGCGTTTGTAAGTGGAATTGAATATGCAACAGGTAAAAAGGCTAAAATAGTTGGCAAACCAAGTAATTACTATTTTCGTATGGCTGTTAGTCTTCTTGGTGGCGATAGTTTTTCATCCTTCTACATGGTTGGTGACGATCTATTTACGGATATAGCCGGTGCAAGAGGTGCAGGTGGTAAAGGTATATTAATTTATACCGGTAAAACTTCCAAACCATTCCCAATTGAATCGGAAATATTACCTGATCATGAAGTTGATGATTTGTTACAATTAATAAAATTAGTTAAAAAATTTGGTTAGGATAACTGATGGAAGTAAAACGATATTCCAAGTTGCTTAAAAGAGAAAAAGCTGCTTTGCTTATTATAGATATACAGGAAAGAATTATTGGTGTTATGGCTCATAAGGAGCGAGTTATTGACAATAATATAAAGCTTATTGAAGGAGCCAAAACACTTGATATTCCGATATATTATACGGAACAATACCCCAAGGGATTAGGTGAAACCGTACCCGAGCTTAAAGAGTTGCTGGATGGAAACGAAGCTGTTCAAAAAATGAGTTTCAGTTGTTCGGGTGCCGGTGAATTATTTGCCAAACTAAAACAAAAGAATATTGAGCAGGTAATTGTCTCAGGTATTGAAAGTCATGTTTGTGTACAGCAAACAGTACTGGATTTACTTGAAAACGGATTTCAGGTTAATTTGGCAGCCGATGCCGTTTCGAGCCGCAGAGAATTTGATTATGAGATCGCCCTCCACAGAATGCGTGATAATGGTGCAGAGGTAACTACAACCGAAGCTGTATTATTTGAAGTTCTTAATGTTTGTGGTACACCTGAATTTAAAACAATTTCAAAATTGGTTAAATAACAATTTCTTAACATTGGGTTTACATTCAACGTTTATCTTGGGTAAATGGGTGTTTATCGAGAAACTTGAGGTGTACGTCGAAAAAAAATACTATTATTAATTTAACTAAAGAAACAAATCTCCGATAATATGGTGCTGTCAAAGACAAATAATTCAAAATATCTCTAATCGGAGGAAAACATGGATAAAGTTAATTCTATTTCTAGATTAGCTTCACGGATGGTTATCCTGTTTGTATTGTTACTCGCAATACCTCAAAATGCTTATGGACAAGCACCTCAAGACCCATATTTAGCGTTTGCAGAACAGATGCCGGCACCGGACGGTGGGCTAAAGGCAGTTTACAATAACATTAAATATCCAGCTATCGCAAAGCAGGCAGGTATCCAGGGCAAGGTATTTGTTCTCGCTTATATTAATGAAACCGGTGGTGTGGATGATGTTAAAGTTCTAAAAGGTATTGGCGGCGGCTGTGATGAGGCTGCTATTGAAGGCATCAAAAAAACCAAATTCACACCGGGCAAAAGCAAAGGGCAGAATGTAAAAGTTAAACTTTCGCTTTCAATCAAGTTTAAACTATAGTTCGCGGATGGGGCTTATGGAACAAAACAAGAAAACCGGATTTTCGTGGAACAAACTTAAATTCGTTAGGAAAATTCAGCTCGGTTTTACATTTATTGGGGTTATCTCGGGCTTAATCGCATTACTTAATTTTTATCAAATTAACGCATTTCATGAAACTAATAACAAAATATTCAAAGAGTTTCTTGAACCAACAAACAAAATTGAAACTATTTATTCTGATTTTCAAATGATCCAAAATCTTATGTTCAAGTTTTCGCTTGGCGAATACATGGACGATTTTAAAAGCGACTTTGGTTTGGTTGACCAAAAGAAACTTAGTATTGACCAGGCTTTAGTTGATTTGGAACAGTATGATTTTGGTGAAGATATTAACCAAAAACTTAAGCAGGTTTCTACTATTTGGGGAAATTACAAAAACGTAGTAACCGATGCCGTTGTTAGTGCGGCTGTTACCCAGCAATACGAAATGGCTGCTATTGTAACCGCTACCAGTGGTCAGGAAGTTGGTAACCAAATGGAAGCTATATTCCAGGAAATGATCGTTACACTTTCGGGTAAAGCTACCGAACTTGACAAGGATATGGAAAACCAGGTTGCTTCAAGTCAGATGGTAATTATATGGGGAATAATATTCGGAACTATTGCTTTTGTTCTCTGTACATTTTTCCTTGCTCCGGCTCTTACCAAACCAATCAACAAATTAAAGGAAGCTTTGGGTTACTTTGTTCAGGGTAACTTTAACGCCGCTATTGATTATAAAGGCGAAGATGAGTTTGGCGATCTGGTTAAGATGGTTGAAAATGTAAAGGTTGCACAAAACGAAAAGATTAGAGCTGCTGAAAAGATTGCTGAAGGTGTTTTCGAAAAAGTACCGCTTGCCTCAGATCAGGATGCTCTTGCAAAAGCTTTTAATAGCGAAATTGAAACATTTGAATTGTTATTTGAAGAAAATGACAAGCTAATTAAAGCTAACCAGGAAGGTAATCTTGGTTTCAGAGGTAGCGAAGACCTTTTTAATGGCGGTTGGAAAAAAATAATCGCCGGTACTAATTCTATTCTGGATGCAATTGTTGCTCCAATCAATGAAGCCAGTCAGGTACTTCAGTCAATGGCTGAAGGAGACCTTACCCGCAACATGAGCGGTACCTACAACGGCGATTACGATACTATTAAAAACAACATCAATAATGTTATTAATTCGCTTAACCAGTTGCTTGGTGAAATTACAGAAAGCTCAGGTAAACTTGCTGTTTCTGTAAGCGATATTTCGGCTAGTGTTGAACAGATGGCTGCCGGTGCTTCCGAACAGACTACGCAGGCTAATGAAATTGCGTTCTCGGTTAGTGAAATGACCCAAACTATTTTGGAAAATACCCAGAATGCTTCCGAAGCTTCTAAAATTGCCAAAAAAGCTGGTGATAATGCTACCAATGGCGGCAAGGTTGTACTAAAAACAATTGAAGGTATTAACCGCATTGCTGAAATAGTTGTTAAATCTGCCGACACCATGAAAAATCTTGGTGCAAGTAGCGACAAAATAGGTGAAATTATTGGCGTTATTGAAGATATTGCTGACCAGACTAACCTTCTGGCACTTAATGCAGCTATTGAGGCAGCACGTGCTGGTGAACATGGTCGTGGTTTTGCTGTGGTTGCTGATGAGGTTAGAAAACTTGCCGAACGTACTACCAAGGCAACAAAAGAAATTGGTCAGATGATTAAACAAATTCAGACTGATACTAACGGTGCTGTTGAATCAATTAAAACAGGTACTGTTGAAGCTGAAAATGGCAAAGAGCTTGCTAATGAAGCCGGTAAATCTCTTGAAGATATTATTACTAACTCGGAAAGAGTTACTGATATTGTAAATCAGCTTGCCTCTGCAAGTGAAGAACAATCAGCTGCCGGTGAACAGATTAGCCAAAATATTACATCTATTACAAACGTAACTGTTCAAACTGCCGAAGGTATTAATCTTATTAACGATGCATCTGAAACATTAAACAGACAAACAGATTACCTGAAAGGTTTGATTGAAAAATTCAAACTTGCTACAGCAAATGGTAATGGCTCGCGTCAACTTGAATACTCCGGTCGCGATACCAAAATGCTTGGCAGTGGTAATATGTACTACGATAACTAAGGCACCCTTTTTACTTGAAATAAACACTATAGAAGTTAACAAGGCACACCAAATGGTGTGCCTTGTTTTTTTTAGTGTAATACTACAACTTACCTGGCTACACAAGAATAATCACTACGTGATAATTTTATAAGCTTATCTTACTTCAACTATCTTATGTATGGCATGTCAAGATTGGCTTCAATATTCCTTATTTTACTTTAAGCTGTTAAAACAAAATAAGCGGGTTATAATATGCAAATAAGCGTTACAATTTTATCTTAAATCCAATATTGAGTGATTTGTCAGATTGAAAAAGCTGAAAATCTGCAGGGAGGTTTTGGTTTGCAAGATATTTATCGAAAAGGAACCATGAAATAAAACTACCAACAGCAGCACCTACAAGCACATCGCTAACATAATGTTTTTTATCTCTTATCCTGCTGTACCCAACGTATGATGCCCAACCGTAAAACAAGCTTAGTGAAGCTGTTTTTAACGACTTGCGAAGTACATCGTTATGTTTGGTTACTTCCCAGTTATCGAAAAGCTCATTGCTTTCCAGCCACAGAAACGTAGCAGCAGCAAAAGTTGTAGATGTATGTCCGCTAAAGAAGCTCCTATCATTGGTACCATCAGGTCTGGTGCGTTTAATCAGGTTTTTGGTATATTCGGTAATAATATATGTATAGGTTAAACTTTTTTGAAACAGAAATACTTTCTGAAACGAGCGTGGTGATGCGAACTCCGGATTGATAAAATCAGCCACAATTAGACTGGCAAACCGGGTGTATATAATCATATCGGGCAATAAATTTTTATCCATACTGCCAGGTGTAAATCGTCCTGTTTCTCCAACAAGGTCAGAAAGCTCCCTTTCATAGCTGGCGGGAGTCATGATAATTTTATCGCCAATATTACTTCCGTTTACAATGTTACGATAATATAACGCACCTATTAATGGTAGATCGTACCATTCGGTTGCAGAAATTATTCCTTCGTGAACATCTTTAAAAGTGTTAAGAGGAGAAAAATTACCAGCAAAACCTTGTGAATATATATTTGAAATGAGGACGAGTGAGAGCAGAAATACTTTGTATATCCTCAAATTATTTCCTTAAAGAATGTTAAAAATTCATCAGTTCGTTAAGCAGGTATTCTCTGCGTTTCTTAATATAATTTTTAAGATCAGTAACTTCATTATCGAAATTATACCGTCCATTTAAACCCAAATAAGGGTCTAAATTATATGCATCCCTAATTAAAGCAGACATAGCATCAATTTCAATGTATAAATTTTGCTCAGTAAATGTACTATTAAGGATATTTAACATAATTTCTTTATACCTGTTACGTACATAAGAGTTTTCCAAAAGTTTGCTGATTATAGCGTTATCACCATATAATTTTTTATCATCTTCACGAGTAAAAGCTTTATCAAAATCCCAAGGTATAATGCTAAACGGACCGTAAACTTCCTTGCTAAAGAGGTAAAAGTTATTGGTAAATGCATCATAATTATTTAGGATACTGGTAATAGCGTGATATTGAAGATAGTTTTCAATGTTAAGAAATTTGGAAAGTGATTGTGGCAAGTATGCCGGATTGCAAGTATCAACAGCATTTATAAAGCGGTTAAGTGTTGTATAGCTTTCGTTTTTTGGTATTTTTTTATCAAAAATATATTCGGGGTAATTTAAGCTTTCAAATGTAAAGGAAGCTTCAAAACTTAATTTATATAGCTCGGAAATATGAATGCCACGTTTAACAAAAAACTCTTTGTCAACTCTTTCCAGCATGGGGTATAAACCAAAGTCCTTACCATTTATTCTTAAGAAAACATGCTTGTTAAACGAAATTGGGAATCCGGATGCTTCATACATTTTTGAAGCAATATGTGTATTAAGTAAAGTATGGTCAAAAATTTGTGAACTAAGGTTAAAGCTATTCAACCCCTCAATTGTTGCGTTATTTAGCAAATCAACCTTAAATCCCCAGCGAGCATGGTAACGTGATCCGGAACCAGCAGAACGCAGAAGACACTCATATACTTCATCTCCGTAGGAAATATACCCGGAAACCGTTGTATTATTAAGCTTGTTTGTAAAAAGCTTCTGGTAGCGTTCAGCATCAATATGTATTTCCAGTCTGTTTACCCCTTCAAGCGAATCGGAGGGTAACATTAACCCATCATCATCGCACGAGGATACAAAAACAATAAGGAGCAAAAGTAATAACTTTTTCATTTTAGAACCTTACCTGAAGTTCAAAAACACCACGCGATTCTTTAGTTGTGTAATCCTCATTAAACTGGTTTTTTGTTAAACGGAGGTCACCATTAAGTCTTGCTCTAATTTTTTTATCGAAGTATAGGTTAAATCCAACAACCATTTGAATGATATGTGTATCCTGAATATCCGTATCAGGATAAAATATACCGGTAAGTAAAACAGGCTCAATATCCTTAACAACTTTACCGTCAATATCAAACTTGTATGCACCAAGTAGTTTGGCACCAAACATTTGTACATCATCATCAATACCGGCAAGTTTTTTTATTTTACCTTCAATTGGATCGTCAGCATCAGTAACTTCGGCATTAATCACAAAATCGCCATCATCGTAACCAACATCAAAAGCAAAACCGTGAACACTAAATGAGGTTTCGCCTCCGTAAGCCTGGAACATATAATTACCACCAACACTTAAAGCCTTGTTTAAATGGTAACGCAGGTGGGTTGCAGTACCAGTAACCTGTGAGTTATCCTTAAAAAACGAAAAGTAGTAAGTATATGGGAAATCCTTATCTGATTTTTTATACTTGTGGTACAATAGTAAACTTACACTACGGGTACCAAATCCGGCTTCCGAAATTCTGTCCTGTATTAAACTGCGTTCAATTGTTAACAACTTTTCCCTGTTAATAAGGTACTCATATCCAAACGGACGCTTTACATTACCAACTTTAATTTTTAGTTTGTCAAGAAATTCAAACTTCACTGAAAACTCGCGCAACTCTATGGAGTTATCAATCGAATTTCCCCTAAGGTCAATTTGTGCTTCCAGTTCTTTTGAGTATTTTATTTCAGCCTGTATTTTTCCCTGGTAATAAGTTTCCTGGTTAACACCATTTAATATATTGCGGTCGTAAAAACGAATACCAGTTGCACCGTAACCGCTATATTCAACCTTTTGAGACAATATTACAGTAAAGCTTGTAACGAACATCAGAAGAACCATTAACCTTTGCATTATTCAATCCGTTTGTTTTTTATCAGACTTCACAAATATTAAAAAATTGTTAATAAAGTCAAATGTTTTTCAGATCCAAACACTAATTGACATTTATATATTTGCATGTAAAATAACTAAAATTAGTTAACGGGTCTATTTTGACCTTTATATAATTTGACAAGTATCGAATTAAATTCTATCTTTTATGTTATCTTTAGTAAAGCAAGAGAAAACAGTGCCTTACAGATAAACTGAACTAACTCGCAAGAAAAAACAGGAACGTGAGAACAGCATAGTTTCTGCTGCCCGCTATTTGTTTACAACAAAGGAATACGAAAATACAACGATTAAGGATATTGTTGAAAGAGCCGGAACTTCGGTTGGTAATTATTATTTCTATTTCCAGTCGTAGGAATACCTGCTCCTTGCAATATCAAGAAAAATAGACGAGCAGGTATAAAAAAAATAGTAGCTGCCAATAAAAAGGAATATACAGCATTTGTTAAAATTGCTGTGTATATTTATGTTTTTACACTGTTTTGGTACCAGAATATTGAAATTGCACGCAAACTGCTTCAGGGTAAATTCGATAGTTCGACAAGACAGCGAATGTTTGAACTTTACAGGGAAAAGTTTGATGAATACCTTAATGGTACGGAAATAGCAAAAAACATACCTGTTGATGTACTTATTTCTGCTGTACAAGGTTCATGATTAAATGTACTTGAACTATATTTGCAGGAGAAAGAAATAAAAGACCCCGAATACCTTGCAATGAAGGTAATTGAATTTAATTTGCAGGGATTGGGTTTAACACCTGAGGATACAAAAGCTACCATAATTAAAGTTAAAGAGATTGTTAAAAAATGATTGTGAATGAATATTTTAAACCAATATTACTTGTTGCTGCCTATTTAATGTTTACAGCTGCCGGATGTGCACAAACCGGCTCACTTGAAAAGTATGACCTAAAGAGTAAACACAGCGAACAGATTAAACTTACGAAAAAGCTTGATGAAATTTCGGGATTGGCAGCAACCGAAAACGGAACAATTCTATGCCATGATGATGAAAAAGGTATAGTTTACGAGCTTAACCCCGCAAAAGGTAAAATATTAAATCAATTTGAACTTGAGGGCAAGATTAGAGCCGATTTTGAAGGAATTGCTGTTAAAGGTGATTCGGTTTATATTATTACAAGTGACGGTGTAATCTATTCTTTTCGCAAATCAGATAAAGGCAAGGTGGCGTTCAGAAGATATTTTACCGGTCTTGATGATGGATATGATATTGAGGGATTATGTTACAATGCCTCCCAAAATGCATTAATAATTGCAGCCAAGGAAGACCCCTTTGAGGATAAAGAAAGGACTATATTTTTCTATTCGCTTAATTCTCAAAAAATAGATTTTGGAAAAACCTTAATTATAAATATTATTGAATTGAAGGAGAGGTTCGGAGAAAAGAAATTTTACCCGAGCGGTATTGAGCTAAATAACACTTCCGGAAGCTACTTTAT
Source organism: Melioribacteraceae bacterium (assembly GCA_963663615.1). Classification (GTDB taxonomy): domain Bacteria; phylum Bacteroidota; class Ignavibacteria; order Ignavibacteriales; family Melioribacteraceae. Next base: position 4,147,311 of record OY760517.1, on the reverse strand, counting down.
TCTTTCTTCTCGCACACACTCAATTTTGGAAATAACAACTGCCGGGGAAGTTATAAATTTTAGAAAACTGAATAGAAAAGAACATCTGCAACCGGAAGGAATAACCTTTCTGAAAAATAATTCGATGATTATTAGCGATGAAGCATCGGGGAAAAAGCCCCTGTTAACAATATATGAATATGATGAAGAATAGTTTATTTGCCCTTTTGATTTTTGCTTCTGCCGTTTTTGCCCAGGACAGTCTTTTTCTGGTAACAAATTTTGGTGATGTTGAAAATGGATATGAATTTGATTTTTTGCGAGATGCTGTTACTGGCGAACAGTGGAAACAAGTTTGGGAAACAGAGGTTAGGATACCACTTGTTTTTCAGGATAGTTTTTCCGGTGGTTTCAGGGTAGATAGTTTAACCTATTCCCCTTTTGGATATACAGGTTTCCTGACAGGCAAAAACAGGAAACAATACAAGTTTAGAACTTTATACGGCAAACTTGAAATTAAGCCCAACCAGAGTGATTACCAGTTATTTATTTCCGATTTAACTATTGACAAGAAGACAAGTAAATTTCCGTATGGGGTAATTATTTCGAAGTATTTGCTAAAGCATACCGGATTTAATTCAGAAATTCCACAATTGGCTGCACTTAAGCTTGATAATGCTGATAGCTCCAAATACCCTTTTCTGGATACTCAGGCTGGTTTCCTTACCCAACATATACCCAATAAAACCAATACACTAAAAACCAGAGACATTATAACTAAAGGTTCCGACAAACATTTCCATGTTAACAGTGCCGCATATTTAAAGTACCGCTTGATGGATGTATTGTTAAATAGTTGGGAAGCCAAACCAATGGAAAGCCATTGGGAGTTTAGTGTGCCTGATAGTCAGCTTGTACCTCTTTCTGGAAACTATTTTTATGCGTTCTCAAAATTTTCAGGAATGCTGCCAGTAGGGTTTACCAACATTGCACCACAATGGAACTCATTTAACAATAGTTTACCCCCGGTTGAAAGTATAACATGGAACAACAGGTTTGTTGACCGTAAAATACTTTCCATGCTGGATAAGCAGAAATGGCAGGATGCAACTAATGAGCTTATAAATAGACTTACAGACAAGCTGCTTTTTGACGCTGCACAACAATTACCCAATGAAGTATTTAACATTGCAGGTATTGAAATTTTTGAATTACTGAAAAGCAGACGTGATGAATTAAAAAGTTTTTCGCAAGAGTTTTACAAGTATATAAATGAGGCTCCTGAAATTTACGGCTCATCCAAAGATGATACTCTTTTTGTTGAAAGAACCGGTAACACCACAAAAATTAAAATAGTTACAGAAAAAGAGGGTGCATTTACCAAAACGTTCGATAACAACATTAGTGATGAAATTTATACCTATCTGGGTAGCGGTAATGATGAAGTATTCTTAAATGGTAATACCACCAATGGACCCATTTTAAGAGTAATTGGTGAACAGGGTGAAGATTCCTATACCGATAGTTCAAGATATTCAGGTAACTTGCTGGGTTTTATTCCCATCAGTGTTGGCAGGGATAAAAACTACTTTTATGATGATAAGTCAACAAGTAGTTTATTTCCGGGTATTTCTACGGTGTTTGTTGAAAAGAAACCTGAAAGACCACAGTTCGAGTACTCGGTATTTCCATCCTCGCAGAAGCAACGTGGATTTGGTTTTCTTATTTCACCAATATTAAACTATTCACGTGATGATGGTATTATTTGGGGATTAAAACCCCATTTGGTTAAATACGATTACCTTAAGGAGCCTTTTGATTATGACATTGGTGTATCCGGTTTGTTTTTTACGCGGCGTGGCGGTTACCAGTTCAGGTTTGAAGGTATATTTAACTACCTTGTTCCCTCAGCTGTTGTTGAGCTCTATTTTGAAAAATCTGAATCTGTACAATCGAAATATTACGGTTACGGTAATAATACTTTATATACCGATGAAAATTATAATGATGGTGTTTATAATCTAAACCAGGAAGTGCTTGAAATAGACACAAGAATTACGTTTAATATTAGCGATATACTCGGAATTGGTGGTAGAGCCTTTTACAGATATATTGATTCTAATCCTAATCCGGTTATGATGAATAATTTCCCGGGTAATAATATTGGACTAAACGGGTTTAAGGAAGCTGGATTTGGCTTTTATGGTTTTCTGGATACTCGTGATAATGAAGACTTTCCTCTTTACGGCACTCGTCTTTTTACTCATGTTGATATTTATCCTGTAACACTCAACAACAAGAATGTATTTTACAAGGCAGGTTTTGAGTTCGACAGCTATTATACACTAAAATCCTTTACAACAACCACATTTAATCTTAAAGCAGGTGGTAAACGGCTTTGGTATGATTATCCATTCTTTGAAGCAGTTTTTTTGGGTGGAACCGAAACCCTACCCGGTTACCGCTCCGAAAGGTTTTCGGGGGATGCCTATTTGTTTTCTATGTTAAAGGCTAATGTTTATATAACCGAACTTTTTTACCTGTTAAAAGCAAAAACTGGTCTGTTGCTGCTTGGTGGTGCAGGTCGTGTATTTAGTAAAAACGATACATCTGGTATTTTGCATGAATCGTATGGTGTTGGTTTATTTCTTAACAGTTTTAACGATACAATTAAATTCGAAATAATTGTTGCCACTACACCCGAAACGCGTTCAGCATATTTTAATACAAATCTGGGATTATAATGAAAAGTATTCTGTTTTGTTTAATACTGTTTGTTTCGTTTAATTTCGCACAAAAACAAAAAACAATTACAATTTACCCCAACCAGAATTATGAAGCTGGTACACTCTACCGGTTTTTTTTTGGTGATCACTGGCGCGATTTGTGGAACACCCCTGTAACTGTTGATATACTGGATGTAGATAACTTTGCCGGTGGAATTACCCCCATTAGAAGAGGGGGGGGTATGCAAACCAAATCGCTTAGGTTTAAGGACAAGCAGGGCAACTTGTGGAAATTCAGATCAGTTGACAAAGACCCTTCAAAGTTGTTGCCTGACGAGGTGAAAAACTCGGTGGTTGATAAATTGCTTCAGGATCAAATTTCAACTGCAAATCCGTTTGGAGCTGTGGTTGTTTCGGAATACATGAATGCTCTTGGTATATATTATGCCGACCCAAAAGTATGTTACCTGCCCGATACTGATAAACTTGGCGAATTTCGTGATGAGTTTGGTGGCACCCTTGGCATGATAGAACTACATCCCGATGAAGATGGCTCACTTTCAAGAACCTTGTTCGGAAATACTGACAAAATATTTGGTACTATTAAGCTATTCAAAAAAATGGCTGATAAAAGAAGTAACAAGGTTGATGCTCCTGCTGTTCTTACTGCCCGTTTGCTTGACTTGTTTATTGGCGATTGGGATAGGCATGTTGACCAGTGGCGTTGGGCACGTTATAAAAAGGGAGATATTAAATACTGGCGACCTGTTCCGCGCGACAGGGATCAGGCGTTTGTTAAGTATGATGGCATTTTGCCTGGCATTGCCGAGGAGCTTGTGCCCCAGTTAAATCATTTTTCGGAAGAGTATAATGATATTATTAAGCTTTCCTGGAACGGAAGATTTGTGGATCGCAGACTTTTGGTTTCTCTTACCAAAAGCGAATGGGATTCGGTAACTGCTTTTGTACAAACACAGCTTTCGGATGACGTTATTATGAAGGGAATTAAGCGTCTTCCACCCGAACATTACGAAATTGCCGGTAAAGAACTTTTCTTTAAGCTTAAACGCAGAAGGAATGATTTGGCTCGTATATCCTATCAGTATTACAGACTTATAAACCGGGTTGCTGATATTTATCTTAGTGATCATAAAGATTACTGTGAGGTAATACGTGTTGATAATAAGAGTACAAAAGTTATTGTTCACAAGCGTAAAAAAGATGGAAGTAAGGATGATGAACTTGTTTTTAGTAAAGTTTTTGATAATACTATTACTGATGAACTAAGAATATATTTGGGAGAAGGTGACGATTTTGCAAGGATAACTGGAGAAGTTGATAGTAGTCCCCTTGTAAGAATAATAGGTGGTAACGGTGATGATGAAATAATTGATGACTCCTGTGTTAAAGGTTACTTGTTCTCTGTTACTCCAATTCCGGTTACGCGAACACGTACGCGAATTTATGATAGTGACAAGGGTACCAAATTAAAATATGGAGCGGGTGCCAATTTTGATGATACGTTTGTACCCATTCCTGATGATGAAGTTAAACGTTACGAAAATGAGTACCCAGACAGGGGGCATTTTACTGCATGGTTACCCGAAGTTGGCATCAATGATGATGACGGTTTGATTATTGGTGCATCCTACACTCTCGATCAGCACAATTTTAGGGCAGACCCGTATGAATATCGTGTTACCCTTTTTGGCAAGGTAGCTACCAAACCGGGGAGTATACATTTTGGAGTACATACAAAGTTTTACGAGCTAATTGAGGGAGCAGAAGTTACCTTTAAGGTTGAAAGAAACGAACTGATGTTTACCCACTTTTATGGTTATGGCAACGAAACCGAATATATAGATTTTGAAGATGAAGCTTTGGAAGAGTATTACACAGTTGAAAACGAACTGAATTATGTACAAGCAGGCATCGGTTTTAATTTATTGGATAATCTTAAACTAAACTTCGATATAATTGGTGAGTTTTACGAGGTTGAACTTAATACTACCAGCCTGATCAGTAATTTCAGGTATGGCGATTTTGGTACAGGATACAATTCCTTAATGAGTTTGGGTACTGAAATATGTTATGATAGCAGAGATAATGAAAATTTTCCACAGTCGGGTTTTTACGGCATAACCAGTTTCAAGGCATTTCCAAAAGTTGGCTTTTTACCTGAACCATTTTACAAGGCTGGTTTCGATATTCGCGGATATATTCCGTTAGTTTACAATAATACCAGTATTGCCCTGCGTGTTGGAGGTGAAAGCTTGTCTGGTAAATATCCTTTTTTCAAGGGTGCAATAATTGGTAGTCATAGAAATATTAGAGGGTACAACAGAGAGCGTTTTACCGGTGATGCTTCTTTGTATTTTCAGAGTGAATTGCGTAAATTTCTTAAACGGGTTAAGTTTATTATTAAGGCGGATCTTGGTGCTCTGCTTTTTGCCGAAACCGGCAGGGTGTTCACAAAACATGGAACGTCAAAAAAATGGCACCAAACTTTTGGCGGAGGTGCGTGGTTATCGTTTCTCAATAATGCATTTGTGTTACGGCTTACTGTAGGCTTTTCCGATGAAGAAAGTATTTTTGAATTTAATGGCGGAATGGCCTTTTAACACGCAGGATTCACATCATGAAAAAGTTTCTACTCCTTCTTTTTACCCTTTCAGTTTTAACATTTGCACAGGATAGTTTAAAGTACAAAATCGGGCAAATGATTATGGTTGGCTTTAATCAAACATCAGAATCATACGATACACTACTTCAGGATATTGAATATAATAACCTTGGCGGAGTTGTTCTACTTGCCTACAATATCGAAAACCCTGAAGCAGTTACAGCTCTTAATGAAGAAATTCAAAGTTATGCCGAAACTCCCTTGTTAATTGCAATTGACCAGGAAGGTGGCGTTGTTGCTCGTATGGACGAAAACAATGGTTGGGTTGAAACTCCTACCGCATATTCCCTTGGTTCCATTTTTGACATGGAAGACTCAACACGTGCTGTTGCTGCAAGAATGGCAGGTTGGTTAACCGAAGCAGGCTTTAATTTTAATCTGGCTCCTGTTGTGGATGTAAATGTAAATCCTTCAAGTCCGGCAATTGGCAGATACGGAAGAAGTTTTTCTGATGATCCTGAAGTAATAGTTGAACACGCCGGCTATTTTATTGATGAATTTAAGAAACAAAATATAGTTACCGCTCTTAAGCATTTTCCGGGTCACGGTAGTGCAATGAGTGATTCGCATAACGGATTTACTGATATTACTAATACTTGGTCCAATGAAGAATTGCGTCCTTATGAATTGTTGTTTGAAGGAGGTTATACAGACTTTGTAATGACTGGACACCTGTTTAATCAACAAATTGATTCTACATACCCGGCTTCAATAAGTGAAAAGGCAATTAAAGGTTTGCTTAAGGATACACTTGGTTTTAAGGGACTCGTAATAAGTGATGAAATGTCAATGGGTGCAATATCCAATAATTATGGTTTTGAAGAAGCGCTTAAGTTGGCAGTAAATGCAGGAACAGACATTATACTTTACAAAACCAATGTTGATGAAGATGGATCAATGGTTCGTAAAATAATTGATATTATTTATAATGCTGTTCAGAATAACGAAATAGATGAATCGGTTATTAACTTTGCCTATAATAATATAATGAGTATAAAGGAAGGGTTAGTAGTTTCCGATGTTGAAGATGCAGCTGATGTAATTGTACCGGAAATTTATCAGATTGCCAACTATCCGAATCCGTTTAATCCGGTAACCAGCATTAAGGTTGAAATACCGGTTGAAGGTAATTACTCAATAGCGGTTTACTCAACTCTTGGTGAAAGAGTTACAGTGTTGCAGTCGGGTTTACTTGAGCAAGGTGCTCATCAGTTCAGATTCGATGCTTCCGGTATGGCATCGGGTATGTATATTGTAACACTTTCTGGCAACAATGTAATGAAATCGCATAAAATGATGTTATTGAAATAGTGTTATAAAAACGAACTTTATACTGATATATAATTTTTTCCTGGGGCGATTCCATAATTTAGTTTTATTATGAGTCGCCTTTTTTTATACATAATTTGTTAGCCAATAGATTATAATTATCCGAATATAGTAAGTATTCCTTCCTCCAAGATCGCTTAAATGACAAGAATTAACATAATTTTGCTTGATAATATTTATTCTCCTGTTAAATTTATTCTTGTCTAATATGGCATTCCTGAATTTTGACTTTTTATTGCAGCCGCTGAAAATTTCGCAATAAATATAGATTAACCAGCTTTTAGTAACCTGGAGAAAGGATGAAAACTACCAGATACACGAAACGGGTTCCCGCAATAATAGTTTTACTAATAATAACATTTTTGTTGAGTTCCTGCATTGAAGTTTACCTTACCAAAAACGTAACCAAAATTCCTGATAGTATGGAAGGCTCATGGTTAGCTCCTCAAGATTCAAAAACCGAACATTACATGATTAAAAAGAAGGACGACTACTGGGCTTACTTAATAAGCTCAGAAGATGATACAAAACGAGACCTGAGGTTGCACAAGTTTGATAATAAGATATTTGTTTGTATTTCCAAATACAAATCGGAAAAAGGTGAGCGTGAAGGAATTGTATATTCAATAAAGCAACCGGATAAAAACACTATCAATTTTTATCCGATGGATTTTACTGACAAAGCTGACAATAATACTTTTAAAGACACAGCAACTGAAGACCGCGAAGAACTTTTCATTAAGTATCTAAAAAATGGTAAAATTAGTATTCTTGAGAAAGAACCCTGGGTTTGGGAAAGAGATAAGTAAAACTGAAGTTACAATAACATAAAATGTAGGAAGGATTCTTAATAAACTTAAGTGACTTAATAACCAGAATTAGAATTAAATTTATGTTTAGTACTAATTTTAGTAGAACAATTGATTTGTCGTTGTTCACAATTATGTTAACTTAGCAATATGAGAAAAATTGTTTTCTACAAAAATAAAGGTCATAGAAGCCCAGTGGAAGATTTCTTAGATACTCTGACTGATAAACAGGTAAAAAAAGTACTTTGGATTTTAAGAATAATCAGAGATTTTAACAGAATTCCCATTGAGTATTTTAAAAAGCTCAAAAATACCAATGATATATGGGAGGCTAGAATTGGGATAGGAAGTGATGAAATTAGGATATTGAGTTTCTGGGAAGAAAATGATTTAATTATATTAACCAATGGATTTAGAAAAAAAGATCAAAAAACACCAAAAACTGAAATCGAAATTGCTCATAAACGAAAACGCGAATATTTAGAAAGAGAATAAAAATGGATGATTTGGAAAAATATATTGAAGAAAGAAAAAATAAAAGTATTGATTTTGCAGTCAATTTTGAATCAGATTATGAAAATTTCAAGATAGGCATTCTTTTAAAACAGGTTAGAGAAAAAGCAGGTTTAACTCAGGAAGAATTAGCAAATAGATTAAAAACAAAAAAATCAGCAATTTCGAGAATTGAAAACCATTCCGAGGATATTAGATTATCAACAATTAAAAATTACCTTGGTGCAATGGGGAAAAAACTTGAAATAAATATTATATGAAAGGCAGAATTTAATCTGCCTTTTTTATATAATTTTAATCAACATAACGAATAACTTTTGCAGGTACGCCTGTTACAATTGCTTTTGGTGGAACATCTTTGGTAACAACCGAACCGGCACCAACAATAGCTTTTTCACCAATAGTAACTCCACACATAATCGTAGCTGAAGAACCAACGGAAGCACCATCTTTAACGAAGGTTTCCTCAATACTCCAGTCTTCCTCAGTCTGCATACTACCATCATTATTTGTAGAACGCGGAAAACGATCATTTATAAAAGTTACATTATGACCGACAAATACATCATCACCAATATTAACACCTTCGCAAATAAAGGTATGACTTTGTATTTTACAGTTTTTACCAATAGTTACACCTTTTTGTATTTCCACAAAAGGGCCAACTTTAGTACCATCATCAATTGAACAACCGTAAATATTCACGAAATCGTAAATTTTTACATCCTTGCCAAGTTTTACGTTATTTATATTTTTCTTTTCCATCAACCTACTTATTATAATTCTATTAATTGACCACGCTTTTTGATTGATTTTTCGCTTGCTTCAAGAATTTTGACAACATCAAGTCCGTCGCGACCACTTGTTAAAGGATCACGTTCTTCATGGATAGCTTTAATAAATTCTTTTGCTCCGGATGCTAAAGCTTCAGTAGCAATTACTTTCGGAGAATGCATATCACCAATGCGGTACTGCACCAAAGCTTCATGAATTGCGTCTGTTGATTCCATTTCAACACCGCTATCATAAACCTTAATTTTTTCGAAGTTTTCCATATCATCGAAAACAAGCATTTTCTTTTTACCACCCACAACCATTTTACGGATTTTTACCGGTGAGGTCCAGTTAACATGAAAGTGTGCAAAAATGTTGTTATCAAAATAAACTGAAAGATGTGCAATATTTTCCTGATCGTAGTAATTTGCAACACCATTTGCAGATACTGCAACTGCCTTATGACCAGGTAGTAAATAGTTCATAATTGATAAATCGTGCGGTGCGAGATCCCAAATTACGTTAACATCGTGCTGGAACAAGCCAAGGTTAATACGAACCGAATCGAAATATGTAATATCACCAAGTTCGTCTTTGTCAACAAGCTCTTTAATTTTCTGAACAGCACCTGTGTAAATAAATGTATGATCAACAAAAATACGCAGATTTTTATCATCAGCAATTTTAATTAGCTCTTCAGCCTGAGCCGATGTAGCTGTAAATGGTTTTTCAACCCAGATGTGTTTGCCTGCTTCAAGAGCTTTTTTGGCAAACATATAATGTAGATCAACCGGTGTAGCTATACCAATAGCTTCAACATCAAGTTTAAGAAGTTCATCAAAATCGGCAATTGGTTCAACAGCCGGAAATTTTTTCTTGATTACTTCTCTTCTTTCTTCCTTTTTATCGCAAGCGTAAACAGTTTCAACTTCGGGATGGGCTAAAAAATTTCTTACAAGGTTAGGACCCCAATATCCAAGACCAACTATTCCTACTTTCATACTATTACCTGTAATTACTTGTTAAAAAATTCATGAATTTTGTCCGAAACCAGATTTATCTGGTCATCAGTAAGTTCAGGGAACATAGGCAATGAAAGCCCCTGAGCAGCAAGTTTTTCAGAATTAGGCATATCACCTTTTTTATAGCCAAGATCAGCAAAACATTCCTGCATATGAAGCGGTATTGGGTAGTGCAACCCGGAAGCTACTTCATTTTCACCAAGGAATTTTTGTAAATCATTTCTGTCTTTTCCGTTAGATGGAGTAACCTGAATTACATACAGATGGTAAACATGTTTTGCGTACTCCATTTCAACAGGTAGTTTAATTTCTTCGATATCAGAAAGAAGCTCTCTGTACTTTTCAGCAACTCTTCTGCGTCCTTCTGTCCAGCCTTCAAGATAGTCAAGCTTAACACCTAGAACGGCACCCTGAATACCTTCCATGCGGTAGTTATGACCAAATGATACATGTTCATATTTTTGAGGAGCACCATGGTTACGAAGCATTTTAAACTTTTCGGCAAGTTCATCACTATTAGTAAGAACCGCACCGGCTTCACCAAATGCACCAAGGTTTTTACCAGGATAAAAACTGAAGGAAGAGGCAACACCAAGTCCGCCTACCTTTTTACCTTTATACTCGGCAAGATGAGCCTGAGCAGCATCTTCAACAAGGGCAATATTATGTTTGTCAGCAATTGCTTGTAGTGCATCCATATCAGCAGGTTGCCCATAAAGATGAACTGCAACAATAGCTTTGGTAGCAGGAGTAATAGCCGCCTCAACCCTGGCAGGGTCAATATTGTAGCTATCAGGTTCACAATCAACAAATACCGGTTTTGCACCACAAAGAGTTGTACCCCATGCAGTGGCAACAAAAGTATTGGCAGGAATAATAACTTCATCGCCAGGACCAACACCAAGTCCCCATAATGCAACATGGTTACCGTCGGTACCGGCAGAAACACCAATACAATGTTTTGTATTATGTGCTGCGGCAAATTTTGCTTCAAAATCAAAAACCGGTTTGCCAAGAACGAATGCAGTATTATCAATAACATTCATAATTTCCGGCACCACATTATCTTTAATCTGAGCCAGTTGTGCTTTCAAATCAAGGAAAGGAACTTTCATGTTAACCTCCGTGTGATATAGACTATTTCTAATTTATTTGTGAGTCTAATTCTCTATATAAATTAATTAATTCTTTTGAATCGTTTTTCCAGTTATATTTCTCATTTACGGCTTTAATACCATTCTTGCCATAATCAATTTCGCTATTGAACATTTCCACAATTTTTTTTGCAAAATCATCAGGGTTATGCGATTTAAATACCACACCAGCTTCGGTTTCGGTAACAATACGCTTAAGCGAAGTTGCATCCGATACAATAACCGGGTTACCCTGGGACATATACTCAAATAATTTGTGAGGTATTGTTGTGTTAATAAAATCATTATTTGGTTGTGGTATCATGCACGCCTTTGCAAGCTCCATGTAAGAGCTTAAATTATTGTGCCCTACCCAACTTTTAAACTCAACAACATCGCTAACCTTTTGATCGGCTGCAAGTTGTTTTAATGGCTCAACCGAATAACCATCACCAATAATAAGCAAAAATGCATCGGGAATTTCCTTGCGTATAAACTTCATTGCCTTTACCGGAGTATCGAGTCCACGCTCCGGACTAACAGTACCAGTATAAAGAATTACCTTTTTGCCTTTGTAAGGCTTCATTTTTTCAGGGTCAGCCGGGTTTACTGCAAATGTATCGAGGTCAACACAGTTCGATACCACATGAACTTTATCCTTGCTATATCCTTCTTCAATAAGCCTGTCTTTGCTTTCGTTAACAACCGTAATAATTTTATCGCATTTTGGTAAACTTTTTCTTTCCAGAATTTTTGCAAGTCGGTAATTCTTAAATAGAAAATTAACCATCCCCTTTTTATCGAAATATTTTAATGCTTCGGGGTAATTTTCGTGCATATCAAAAACAAGTGGCAAATTATATTTATTGCTCAATTTTATACCGAGCGGTAACATCGGCAAATCATGAGCATGAATATAATTCGGTTTATACTTTCTGCAAATCCATTTTGCCTTGCTAACAAATCTGGGATTAAAATATACCGGAAAATTAAGCAGTTTATTATACTTTTTCTGTTCAAAAGGTGCATGCACCCTTTCAATAGTACAATAAGGAAAACTTTCATTTTTCTCCTTATCGTACTGGTTTGCCAATAATATTACCTCGTAACCGGCTTCCTTAAGCGACTTCATCTCCTTTTCGAGTCTTATATCAGGAGGAAATTCAGATTGAAGCAGCATTAGTATTTTTTTCATATAGTTTATTTACCCGGAAACGATTTAATTACTGGAAACACAAATAGCTGTTTTATATAAAAATATGCTTTTATCATCAAAGACTTGTCGAACTTAATAACACCACCCAGAAAGTAAACTGGTACCCTTAGCAATAGCCCAAACCAATGCATAACAAGAGCAAGTAAAAAACCTGGTAGCGAAAACATTTTGCGGTAAATTATAAGCTTGGAACGTGTTTGGTGCTTATACTTAAACCAGGGCATTTTATTGCTGGTTACACCGCCTATATGTATTATTGAGCTTGAAGGATTATAATAAACTTTACCACCGCTTTTTTTCATTCGGTAGCAAACATCTGTTTCTTCACCGTAAAACCGGAAGTTTTCATCAAACCCGCCAAGATCGAGAAAAGCCCGGCGTTTAACAAAAAAGAAACAACCTTTAACAAAATCAACTTCGGTAGTTTCGGTAAACTGCTTATAGTTAAGGTAGTACTTATTAAAAAAAACTGACTTTGGAAATAGTTTGTATAAAAAAGTATTAACTGTAAATATATACCAAAGGCTATCGAACTTACCAATAGATATCTGTAAACTTTTATCGAGGTTTAATACCTTACAACCAATTATGGCATTCTCATTAAGGCTTTCAGCAAACTCAACAATTTTTTTCACATTGTTTTCAATAAAAAGAACATCATCATTAAGCAGACAAACATACTTTCCTTTTGCTGCTTTTGCACAACGGTTATTTGCAGTTGAAAAACCAACTCCAATATCGTTACGCATGTATATAATATCATCATATTTGTTGCAAACATTTTCAATACTTTTGCCATCAAACGAACCATTATCAATAACTATGGTTTCATAAGAAAAGCCGGAACAAAACTGCTTTAATGTTCTAAGACAATCGTCAACCAGATGAGCACCGTTATAAGTAATGACAATAAAAGAAACATCAATTTGATTATCGGTTAAACTACTAACGGTCATTCCTGCTCTGCAAATTTTTGTTTATAATACTCGGCAAGATTATCCCATGCCTTTTCTTCATCCCAATCGGGAATTAGAATTCTGGCTGGTTCCGTATTTACTCTCATAGCCGGTTCGGTATATTCAGTTTGCTTATTCAAAATAAAGTTACATTCAAGACCAAGCCTTTTTCTCATTTCAGTAGCAAATTTTTCGGTAAATGCTCCTTGTTCACTAGCATATCCGCTCGGATTAACAGAAATATCATAATCGCTAAGTATTAAACTTTCGGCAAATTTATTATAAACTCGTGCAAGTAAATCCACATGAATATTGTCTCTTATATAAAGTGGAGTTGTAACAGTAGGAGTATTACCAGCAAACCAGTTTTTTATCATAAACTCGGTAAATCTTGTTTCTTCATAAGGACCAAAAGGATTAGGTATAACAAATTTACCAAGTACCAAACCATGTAAATCGCAAAAGTAATCGAAAGTGGCACCGGTTAAATGTTTTGACAAACCATACGGAGACACTGCTCTCAAATCATCGGAACCAGCTCCCTCATCAGTAGCAAATACACTTTGAGTAAGAAGAACATTTTCGCAATTGTTTTCTTTTAAGGCAACAAGTACGTTGTTAAGATTATTGGTATTGTTTGCAAAAGCGGTGGTAAAATCGAAATCCATACTTTTGTAATTAGTTACATCAGCCGCATGATGACAAAGCATATCAAAACTATTTTCCTGGATAATTTCAAGAAAACGATCATCGCCAAACTTTACACCAAATTCATGACTGGTAAGGTTTGCAATCATTTCAGAACGTTGCCCTTTTACCCCCAGATAATCTTCTTCAGAATTTCGGGTAAAAACTGCGAAAACTTTATGTCCGTTTTTCACAAGTTCATTAACAAACCAGTAACCGGTAAAAGAGCTTGCACCAGTAAATAATATCTTCATAATAATTCTGTTTATTTAAATCGTAACAAATATTAACTTCACTTTTTCTATAAAACCGAATGCCTGTACCAGTAAAATAGTGAAAAATTTCACAATAACTATTTTACTGTGGGGCAAAATATTATGACCAATTAATCTTTTAGTAACAGATAAAGAGTTGCAAGACCTGCAACAACCGATACAATCTGACTAAACCAGCTAAAATACCAGTTAAAATTGTACTCACGATCTTTGGGAACATAAATAATATCACCAGCTTCTATTTCGGTATCATCCGGATCAATCCATTCAAGTGTTCCAGATTTAATAACCATTACCTCACCTTCAATTGCGGCATCGGTATAACCACCGGCAATTTCAATATAGTTATCAAACTCAAATTCTTTATTGTACTCAATATAGCCCGATTTTCTTACCTGTCCGTGAACAAATACTGTATTTGTTGTTGGCGGAACCATAATAATATCGCCAGCTTCTATTAAAATATTTTGTTCGTTATCATTATTGTTAACAAGTTTTTCAAAATCAATGGAAAGGAAATCTCTTTTCAATACAGCATCAAGATTAAAATTTCTTCTTTCACGACTATCAAAATCTTTAAGACGCATTTGCATTAGGCGTTGGTAATCAGGGTTATATTCAGCTGGGTCAAGTTCACTTTGTTCACTCCTAAATACCTTGGTTTCCTTTAGGGATGCATTTTTGGTAAAGCCGCCACAATACTCCAGAACGTCTGATATTCTGGTTTTTCCCTTAACCACAGGATATTTACCCGGATTCATTACTTCGCCGCGAATAGTAACACTGCTAATTTCAGCTTCAGGTCTTACTTTTCTTACAACAATTCTGTCGCCCGGTTTAAGGGCAATATCATTTGCAGTTCCTTCGCTGATTGCCTTATAGTTTACAACCAAATGTTTATAATCACCAGCACCAGCATCAAAAGTAAAATAGTCAAAATGCTCGGTATCAGCATCACCTGCCAAACCCAAAGCAATTTCCACAAGTGTAGTTAGGGAATCGTAAGGAGTATATTCATATTCCCCGTCAAGGTTAACTGCTCCGGAAATTGAGACAGTATTGTTTTCGGTAAATTCAACGGGTACAACTACGCGGTCGCCTTCAGTAAGTAATGGGTTGTATTTTTTATTACCGGTAGCATAAAACAGCATCAAATCTGCATGAAGGGTATCCCCATTTTCCCTGAGAACACGAATATTCCTTAGGGACATTTTTTTCTTTTGCGATTCAGGAGTATAAAAGTTAAAGTATTCAATTATTGAAGGATTGGCAATTGTCTGCTCTTTCTGCTTTTTAAGCATATTTATTTCAATCTGGTCTTTAACGGAAAGATTTGCCATATAAAGAACCTGATCAACACGATGAACAGCAGCTGCATAATAATTACCAGGGTTATCAACTATTCCGCCAACATAAACCGAAAACAAACGTGGTGCAAGCAAGGAAACAGAGATTTCACTATCGAGAAATTTTTCACCTAAAATTTCAGCAAGTTTTTCCTTAACCTCTTTAAGAGTTAAGCCTTTAACAGAAACCAAACCACTACCACTTAATGCAATAAAACCTTCCGGATTAACGGTAAGTGGAATACTACTCGAAAATTTTCCAACAACATCAACCTGTAATAAATCACCAGGTCCAACATAGTAGTTTGCAGGATTAACCGGACCATCAAGAAGCACACCTTCCCGCAGCTTTCGTGCAAGTGCTTCCTTGTCCAAATCAAAATTTGGCTTCAAATCAGTTACAAGCTGTTTTTGCTTTGCACCAAACATATTTTGATAAAATCGCTGGCTTTCTCTTGTCTCATCAATTTCACCACCTGATTCATTTCGGATATACTGTGAAAATACTAATGCCGGAGCCAATAATAACAAGAGAACTATTTGTCTGAATTTGATCATGTTTTTCTTTCCGAGTTTAAATTTATTCTAACCAATTTATTATTTACTAAAATATATTTTATTGATTAACAAATACAATAAAAAGATATAAAAGTTTTCTTCAAAAAAGAGCATTGAAATTATATTACCTTAATATATAAATTTCCAAATATTTACTGATTTGAAGATGAAATTAAAACTTTGCACAAAATATAAGGTATTACACAATAAAAACTTGTGTAAAAAAATGAGCATGCAAAGGCATAACTTTAAAACGAAAACAATCCCATAAAAATACCGGTTTGTATAAACGGATAGCTACCGTTAATATCATCAGGAACGTTATTTACACTTCGTCCGTTATCAGCTTCCCATTCACCACCAAATGATATATTGTAACCGGCACCAACCCTGATTGCAATAAATCTGTTTAATGGTATATCCACATTAAGAGTTGGACTGAAAATCCAGTACTTATTACGGAATACATGGTTTACATCAACTGTACTTTCCGAATTTGAGAGGTCTTCGAAACTAACCGAACCAGCATTGTTATATACTTCTATCTCAATATTTCCTCTACCAATAATGCTACCAACAGAAATTGCTAA
Source organism: Melioribacteraceae bacterium (assembly GCA_963663615.1). GTDB lineage: Bacteria > Bacteroidota > Ignavibacteria > Ignavibacteriales > Melioribacteraceae. The sequence goes on along the minus strand of OY760517.1, from coordinate 4,130,715 downwards.
TCCTTTTACAAATGGTAGAGTATATTCGAGTGTTAACCCACCAACACCGTTTGAGTAAACTATTTCCTGCTTAACGTTATTGTTAACGGCATCCACACTTGTAGTACCACCAAAGCCAATACCACCAACACGCAGGTTTTTTACCACCATAATGTAACCATAACCTGCACCACCAAAGCCAATAAAACCATTCTCCGAAAGCTCATCAACATTAAAACCGAAGGCATTGTTGTTTATAGCCCCCAAATCAGGAAGCAAATAAACCGGTGTAAAACCACCAGCAATACCAAACTTGCCAATCCAGTTTGCAGCAGAACGCATCTGTGCATTTGTTCCGGCAGTTAATACTAAAAGTAGAACGATGCTAAATAAAACTTTTTTCATGCGATTATACTCAATTTTTCAAGAAATTAAATATAAGGAAAGAACCAAAAATATAAAATTTAATCAGCTGCTACACAGTATAATATTTATTTTGTTATTAACAATTTGTTAATTGGGGTGGGTTTATTAACTTTTAGGTGCTGTTTAAACGCGTTGGTTTTATCATTATAATAACACCACCATATTTTAGCAGATATTTTTTTTGACCTCTCACATAAAACAGGACAAGTTTATACTTATGACTGACTCAACTAAAACTACCGGTACCGAAACCTGGAGCTTTCCTAAAGAGTTTTGGTTAGCTAATGTAATGGAGCTTTTTGAACGAGCTGCTTATTATGGATTTTTTATTGTACTTACTTTATATCTTACCGATATTGTAGGCTTTACTGATATTGAAACCGGATTTGTTGCCGGTTTGTTCTTCGCCCTGTTATATCTTTTACCTCCCTTTGTGGGTGCGATTGGCGATAAAATTGGTTTTAAAAACGGACTAATTCTTGCCTTTACATTACTAACTATTGGATATTTTTTTCTTGGTGTATTTACTACAAAAGTTCCTGTAATATTATTTCTTACAATTGTTTTGTTTGGTGGTGCTTTTATTAAACCCCTTATTACCGGTACTGTTTCCAAAACTACCGATGAAGTTAATAGAGCAAGAGGTTACTCTCTTTTCTACTGGATTGTTAACCTTGGTGCTTTTGGTGGCAAAACAGTTGTGCCTTCCATACGTCAGGGTATAGGACTTGAATATGTTAATTTCTTTTCGGCTGGAATGGCTTTACTGGGTTTAATTTTTGCGATATTTTTCTTTAAGCCGCTTAAAAGAGATGAGGATGGCAAAAAGCTTTCGGATGTGTTTAATTCATTATTACGAATTTTTACTGCTCCCCGTTTAATAATACTTACCCTTATAATTACCGGCTTCTGGATGATTCAGCACCAGCTTTATGCAACAATGCCTAAATACGTAATACGTTTGTTGGGTGAAGATGCTAAACCGGAATGGCTGGCAAATGTTAATCCATTAGCTGTTGTAATTTTTGTTGTTGGAATTACACACGTAATGAAAAAGTACAGAGCCGTTACTTCCATGCTGGTAGGTATGCTACTTATGCCGTTTTCTGCACTTGCAATGGCATTTAGCCAGGAACTACAGGCAATTACTGGTCCCGAAATTAATTTTGTTATAACTACCTTGCATCCACTTACAGTAATGATGATTATTGGTATTGCAATACAGGGTTTGGCAGAATGTTTTATTTCACCTCGTTTCCTTGAGTATTTTTCATTACAGGCACCAAAAGGAGAAGAAGGGACTTATCTTGGTTTTAGTCACTTGCACTCATTTATTTCGGCGATTGTTGGTTTTGGGCTTTCAGGCTTTTTGTTGGAAAGATACTGCCCCGACCCATCAACTCTTCCGGCTGGATTAACAGAGGTTCAGAAAGCAGCTTATTATGCTGATGCACATTTTATCTGGTATTATTTTGTTGCAATTGGTTTAACCTCTGCTGTGGCATTATTCTTTTTCCGACTGATTACAAACAGAATTGATGCAAAAAAGGAATTGGAAAACAAACAGGAAGCATAGTTAACGCTATAGGATTAACCTATTAGATTTGATATATATCAAGTTTGTGGGAACAATTGGAACCTCCTGTCTTATTTAAGAGTATTACAGATATAAACAACGCTGCATACAGATAATTTTTATAAAATATTAAACCTGTCTGCAACCAAAGTTGTTAAAATGTATCTAACGAAAAAAATTATTAAAATCCTTAACGGAGGAAAAATGTTGTTAAAACGATTATTCGTTGTTCTATTTGTACTGGGTTTGGCTATTAACGTTTCTGCTGCAGATAAAAAAGATGTTAAATGGGAAACCAAAATTGAAGATGCTGTTAAAATAGCTAAAAAAGAAAACAAGGCTATTTTGGTTAACTTTACTGGTTCCGACTGGTGCATCTGGTGTAAAAAATTGCAGGGTGAAGTTTTTTCACAAGCTGAATTTGCAAAATATGCGAACGATAATCTTGTGCTTGTAAAACTTGATTTCCCTAGAAATGTAAAACAGAGTAAAGCCGTACAGGAATACAACAGAGGTTTAATGAAAAAATATGGTGTTCGTGGCTTCCCTACTATTCTGCTACTTGACAAAAACGGCGAATACCTTAAAACTACAGGCTACCAGCAGGGTGGTGCAAAAAATTATGTAACTCACCTTAAAGGTCTGTTAAAATAAAAGTTTTTTAGTATCAGTTTTCCCTTTTACCCCGGTACATTAAATTGTAGCCGGGGTTTTTTAATATAAAAACTCTTAATAAGTATTAATTTAATCAATATTATTTAGAACCTAATTATACAGTTGCATAATATTTAATAATTATCTATTTTAAATCAAAAAGAGGTACTTGCCAATGAGTGACGCAGTAATAAAATCTACAAAGAATAATTCTACTCATTCAAAAGATATTACGAGAAAAACTTTAGACAAAATTGATGTAACTCTTACTGATGAACTAATAATTGGAATTTGTTCGCCAATTGGAACCCACAGAAAAATTTGTATTGATATGCTCAAAGAGATACTTGAGAAAGATTATAAATATGATGTTAAAATAATTAAACTCTCCGACAAAATTTTACAATACACTACTAAAAAAATAGAAATTAAAGAAAAACATAGAAAAGAATTTACCGAGCTAATGTTTAAGATTAAGGCAGGCGATGAGCTACGTTCAAAATACAACATGAATTCAATTCTTGCTGAACTAGCGATTCAAACAATTCGTCTTGATAGAGAAAAGGAAGAGACTGAAAATATAAAAGGCAAAAGGGTATGTTATATTATTGATTCACTTAAGCATTTTGAGGAGTTGGAGATTTTAAAAAAGGTTTATAGGGATATTTTTTATTTATTCAGTATCTACTCACCCAGAAGCGAAAAAGAAAAAAATCTTGCAGATAAAAATTTGTCAAGATCAGAGATCAAGGAGATTATTGAAATTGACGAAAAAGAAGATGATGTTCATGGGCAAAATGTAAGAAAGATTTTTGTTGAAGCTGACTTTTTTGTTCGTATTTCTAAAGTAAATATGAATACTTTGGAACAAAGAGTTAAAAAATACCTACATCTGATTTTTGAAAGTAAAATTCAAACACCTGATAAAAATGAAATTGCAATGTACCATGCAAAATCAGCTGCAGGGAATTCTGCATGTCTATCTCGACAAGTAGGGGCGGCTATTTGTAATGAAAAAGGTGATATAATTTCGAGAGGATGGAATGATGTTCCTAAATTTGGTGGTAATTTATATAGTTATTCAGATGAGAATGATCACAGGTGTTATTCTCTTGGCTATTGTAGTAATGATAAACACAAGCATGAATTGATTGGAGATATAACAAATAAAATATTGTCAAAATTTACAAAACAAAAGGAGCTTTTTGACATTAATGTGCAAGATGAAAGAATAAATATTATCCATAAAATTATTTCAGAATCAGGTATAAAAAATCTTATTGAATTCTCAAGGTCAATTCATGCTGAAATGCATGCTATTATCAGTGGTGCACAATTGAGTTCAGATAAAATGATAAATGGTTCAATCTATGTCACAACATATCCTTGCCATAATTGTGCAAGACATATTGCTGTGGCAGGTATTAAAAAAATTTTTTATATTGAACCGTATAAAAAAAGCCTTGGTACCTTATTACATAATGACTCTATTACTGAAGATGAAAGTGATAAAACAAAAGTTCAAATTTTATTATATGATGGTGTTGCTCCTTCTCGCTTTTTAGATTTTTATATTCAAAAAAACGAAAGAAAAGACGATACTAATGGTAAGTTAATTAAGATTGATCTTGGAACAGTAAAACCAAGACATAGATTATCCCTACAGGCAATTCCAGTTTTAGAAAACCAAGCAATTGACTCATTAAAAAAAATAGGGATTTTTAATGGAGAAGCGAATTAAAAATCAATCAAAAAACAATCAACTTTCCTTTAGGTTTTCAGATCAAATGGAAGGTAAGGGGCAAAAGAATTCAGCAAGAATATATCAATTTCCCATAAGCAATGAAAACCAGAAGAGACAAGATTTACTTAAAGCTATTCAAAAAAACTCAAAAATTTTTTAAGCGGTGCACTTAGTACCGCTTTTTCTAACCGCTCGTTCCAACACCAGAAAACTCAACCTTTATATTTTCGGCAACTTTACTACCAACCACATCATTGGCTACACCGTAGTCACTAAGTTTAACCTCAAAATTAGCTTTAACAACCAGAAGATCACCAGCACCAAGAGCTTTTGTTTTTTCGCTACCTTTTATAAAAGTCAACTCTATTTCTGCAGTAACTTTACTGGTTTTTCCGTGCATTGTAAATTCGCCATTTACCTTACCGGCAAATTTACTATCCCCTTTCGATTCGAGGGATTCAACAGATTTGATAACATATTTTATGTGCGGATATTGTTCGGCATCCAACCAGTTGGCAGACTGAAGATGTTCATCACGCAGATCAATACCTGTTTTCATTGATTTAACCATTACGGTTATTTCTCCTGCAAGAGTTTTTGCAGGGTCTGTTGCATCTGCCATAGCAAATCCTGATACGGCATCAGCAGTACCGTAAACATCCTCAAGGGGTGTTTCGCTGGAAAATCTTGCCTGGTTACGTTCGCTTTTATCCGATAATGTATATTTAACCGACTGTGCCGAAAGTAAGCCGGCAATTAAAATAAAAAAGAGAAGTCTCGTCATACCTGTTCCGTATTTTTTGATCTGAATAAGAAAAATAATAATGCTCCGGTAGCAATTACTGCACCCGAAAATGCGAGCGTATAATCAAGTCCAAGAACAAACTTGTCCTGCCACTCCTTATGACTTAAACCAAGCTGCTTTTCAATCTCATCCTGTGCTTCAACAAGCACCTGAGTTTTTGTAAATACTTCGCCGCCACTAATTTGCCAGCTAACAAAAGCCAATACAATGAGGAGAAGGGAAGTAATAAAAACAATTTTCTGTTGTTTATTCATACTTTTACCTTTTAACACTTAAACCTTTTGTAACAGATAAAAGTTTAATAATTCAATAATAATACTTTATATCCCAATATAATGTGTAATTAATCACATTTAATTTTGGGAACCCCGGAACATTTTAATAAACAGGCATTTATAAAGAGTAGAAGGCTTTCATGAGCGACGGCTGCCGTCCTCCTTTAACTAATCTTTAAAGTAAGGAGGAATTATGTCCCTTGTTAAAAATCCTAAATACGATTTAAAGCGAAAGTATGCCCGCTATATTGAGGTAGGACTAATATTGAGTCTTGCATTGATGATAGCTGCGTTCAAGTACCTACCAGATCCGGGTACAAAAGCGGAATTCAAGGAAGGCACTCAGGGTTTAATGACCGCAATTGAAGTGCCTGTTACAATTCACGATGTTCCCAAACCAAGACCTGAAGTACCTAAAATACCAGTTGAAGCCCCAGACGATAGTGACTTTATTGATGAAGATATTCCTATCGTTGAATTTAATGATCCGGTAAATAATACACCTCCACGCAGATACGAAGAAAAAGATGATGATGAGGAGGAGGAGGATGGACCAATTATATTCAGACCTGTTGAAAAGCAACCGGAGCCAATTGGTGGAATTGCCGGAATACAGGCACGCATTAAATATCCGCCTATGGCAATTAAAGCCGGAATACAGGGCAGAGTTATAATAATTGCTTCCGTTACAAAAGAGGGAAAAGTTGTAAAAGTGGAAGTAGGCAGAGGCATTGGAGGTGGCTGCGAAGAGGAAGCTATGCGTGTTGTAATGGAAACAACCTTTAGTCCCGGAGAACAGAGAGCAAGACCGGTTGCTACAAAAGTAGCGATACCAGTATTATTTAAGCTGCGTTAGTTTGTTGATTTTTTCACAAATGTTAGATGGGAAATAATCTGATTTATATGTGTCCGGTTTTTTCTTTAACACCGGACACTTTTCCCATCCCTACAAATATTATAAATAGTAATACTATTTTTTTGTCATCGACACCAATAGCAAGGAGCAATCCCCCAAAACTCTCCCTGGATGGTTGCTGTTAATTTATTGGGATTAAGAGGAGGAATTTTACTATTTGTTTTCCCCCTCTTATTGCTTGTAATGCAGTTAAATTAACAGCTCTTGGGAATCAATATTAAACTATTCACACTTATACTTTCACCTCTCACGAGTCTAACAAGGTTATTTTATATTGAAAGCAACGGAGTTGCGGCAAATTTACGGATTTTATGATTAAAGGTAATTCATTACTGATACGAAGCTTGCAAAGGTTACACAATCGTAATAAACTACTCTTTTTGTTTAACAAGCTATCAAAATATAAAATAACAGACCCATTATAATAATATTGCCTTCGTGTACTAACAGCATTGCAATCCGGATAAGAGGGTTTGCAATGCCTAATAAACCTGGGGATACGGTCACTCCCTGCTTGCCAGTCTGCCATTAAGCATAAGGAGTAATGTAGCAGCTATACCAATAGGCAGCATAAAATACCACACCACATCATTACCAAGGTACTCCATAACATGGAAGCCGTATAACGGTGCTAGTATCATTGCAAATGCAAAAGTAAGAGTAAACAGTCCGAAATACTTGCCACGGTTATTGTTGTTTGTCCTTCTTGAAATAAAAGTAGAAGCAAACGGGAACACCATTATTTCGCCCAGTGAGAATAGTAAAACAATTAGTATGATAAACCATGCAGCTCCGTTAAATGGCAGAATAAACAATCCGGCAAAAGTAAATACTGCACCAGTTATTAAAACACGCGTAATATTTTTATTTTCGAGCCACATTACGAAAGGCATTTCGATTATTACAACAAGCAAGGCATTTATTGCCATAAATACACCAATGGAAAACTCGCTGTATGTATAAATTTTCTTAAGGTACACGGGCCAAGTTGAAAACAACTGGAAGAAACTAATAGCAAACAAAAACATTACGACTAACATAACCAGGAAAGGAATATCCCGATATGGAGATTTTTTTATAACTTTTGTTTCTTCTTCATGCGGAATAAATTTTCGTTTTCTAAATATGAAGATTAGTGCAGTACCAGCAATTAAGCAGGTGGCACCATCAACATAAAACAAAAGGTGATAATTAACTTCTGCCAGCATTCCACCAAAAAAGGGACCAATAGCCATACCAAGATTTATTGCGAGTCGGTTAAGAGAAAATGCACGTGTGTTATTTCTGCCGGGACAAATTTCGGCAATAAGAGTTATGTTGGCAGGTCGAACAATATCGGCAGTTAGTGCGGTAACAAAAGCCATCACGCCAATCATAAGGAACGAATCCATTTGCCCGAAAACAATGAATGATATACCGGAAAGCAGGAGTCCGGCAATCTGAACCCTGACAGCACCAAATTTTCCAGCAAGCTCACCACCGAGGTAAGAGGCAAATAATGAACCAACGCCAAACGTCATAATAATATAACCGGCTTTGGTTTCATCGTAATTATGAACTTCAATCAGATAAAGACCGAGGAAAAAGAGTACCATAGTACCCATTCTGTTAAGAAACATTATCAGTGAAAGAAGCCATATATCTTTTGGCAATCCACTAAATGAATCTTTATAACTTTTAATAGCATGTTCAATCATAATTTTTTAAACTGAACTGCAACTGTTTTTATTGCAGTCATCCCATTTTTTCAAGTATATTTTTTTCGGAAGGTATCTTCAGGTTAACCCCACCTGATATCACCATATCTTTATTTATTACATTTACGTATAATGTCGGGAAAGTGATATTGACGGTTGTAGTTATTTGATAGTTCATTTTTCCTCCGAAAAATAATTTTGTGATTTTTTGTTTATAATATATAGTAGCATGATTTTATTCACGGAATAGAGAATATTCAGTACTCACACGATGTTTATCCTTTTTGCCGGACAACATCGTGGGTTATATTATTTATATTGTAATAATCTTTACTGGTTTTGCCCGGCAGACTTGCACTCGGGGCATAAACCCCTAAACTCAACTTTGTGATTCGTTATACGGAAATCATATTTTGTTTGAAGCTCCTGCTTAATTTTTTCCATAAGCTGAACTTCCTCTTTAACGAAATCACTATAATCAACTATTTTTTTGCAATTTTCGCAGACAAGGTGGTGGTGGTGATCTTCTTCATCGTTCGACCTCAATTCATATCGGGATTTGCCTTCACCAAATTCAAATCTGTCCACAAATCCCCAGCTATAAAGTAATTCAAGATTACGATAAATAGTTGTTAAACCAATCTGGGGATAAGCTTTGTGAACTTCGAAGTAAATTTCTTCAACTGTGCGGTGCCCTGTTAGCTCCTGAAGTACCTCAAGTATAACCTTACGCGGAGTGGTAAAGCGCAGACCATTCTCGCAAAAACAATTATAATATTTCTCTAATTTCTTCGGACAATCTCTGCGCACTTAATTTAACCTATTCTTTTTTTTCTAATATCGAGAAAAATACCGAAAATTAAAAGACCAATCATACCTGTACTGAATATTAAAGCCAAATATTTTGATATAACAAAAGATTGAGGTAAATATTTAAATACTATATTATGTTTACCTGCAGGTACAACTATGCCTCTGAAACCATGGTTGAGCTTGTAAATTTCAGTTTCGGCACCATCTATCGTGGCTGTCCAGCCTTTAGGGAAATAGGTATCACCAAGGAAAAGAAGGTTGTTACCCGAAGCATTTGCTTCAATTATCATTTTTTCGTCTTTATATTCCTTAAATGTTACATAAGCTGTACTATCTGGTTTATCAATATCAAACTTTTCATCGCCATGTACAAAGGCTACTTTTTCAGGATCAAACTTCTGATTTTTTACATCCAGTAAAAACTGGTAATTTTCTTTTATAGCAACCGAATCAACAAAGTATGCACGAGGTTTAACATTTGTATTTTCGTAAATAAAGGTTTTGTCGTTACGATAAATTTCTTTCATTCCCGGAACAGGCAAAGCTTTATCTATTACAAGATATTTAACATTAAGCATATTCCACATTGTCTGGTTAAATATACCAACTACATCAAGATAATCCTGGTAGCTTCTTGGTTTAATTGAAGTATAACCGTAAAAATCCTGCATATAAAAGTATGCATTAAAGTTCTGGTTTGCCCTGAAAGAACCCATTGAACCATCCTGCTTAAGGTTAAGCATACGGTATGGCTGATCATCCTGTTTTTCTTTTAGCACCTTTACATAATCAGGGGCAACGAAAAGATTATCAACATTCTGATCATTCTGGTATTTGGCTCCACGGTTATCAATACGCAGAAGATCGAACATTACAATAGCTATTACAACAACCAGCATAATATCCTTTCCAAGCTTGCGTTTAAGGTATGCATTAACCAGCCAGAATGTGGCTGCAAGTGCACCAAAAGCAACCATTAAATCGTTAGTAAACATTTTTGCCATATAATCCGAAAGAGCGTTATACATTCCGGCTCTCTGACTGCTTGCAGTACGTATTGAAGCAGCATAATTCATTACCCTTTCTTTAAAGGATGCAGCAAGTGCCTGGTTTCCAATCAGGACAATAATAAACAACACTGTAAATGATACAGCAGCATAGAACAATATTTTTTCCTGTGATTTATTTTTTGTTTCTCTCAGGTCTAATATTTTCTTTAAGCCTATTGATGCAAGTATAGGGAAGGAAAGTTGCATCAATACGAGTATCATCGACGGAACCCTGAATTTGCTAAAGTACGGGAAGTAATAGAACATCGGATCGAAAACTAATGAGAAAGTACGACCAAATGATATAAGCAACGAGAATGCTGAAAGTAGTGCCAGAAATTGCACGTAAGGATTTCGCCAATCGGCATAAATAGCAAAAAGCCCAAGGAAAAATACCACAACCCCCATATACATTGCAACATCAACTGTCATCATCTGACCGAAGTATGTATTAACTTCAACTTCCTGGTTTTTACTTAACTCACCCTTATATGTTGAGTTACCAAAACCATAGTAGGAAGGTACAATAAAGGTTAAAACTTCCTGAGGTGAAAACGACCAGTTTGTATGGTAATTATAATATTCCGAATCGTCACTTTCTTTTGGTTTTGCTTTTTGTTTATCAAGGATACTTTCGGTACCACGTGTTGAGTATGGATTATATTCGTAAATCTGTGTAAGGTTATCCGACTGTATAAGTATTGCTATAACAAGAGCAACGGCATACATTATACCTGTTTTGAAATATTTTACAACTTCATCCTTCTGTTTAATTACCTGGCTTCTAATGATGTTATACAGGAAGAATATTCCAATTGATAGAATGGTATAATAAATAATTTGTACATGCCAACCCTGGAAGCTCATCTGGATTGCAATAGTAAGCAATGCAAAATCCCTTAGTTTTGGTTTCTCCTTAAGCTTAAGTATCATAAGGTAAATTAGAGGGAAAAACGCCAGGGCGGTAAGTTTGGTAACATGCCCAATCAGCAGGAATAAAACTATGCCCGTACTAAACGAAGTTGAGAGTCCGCCAAAGAGTGCTATTAGTTTGTTCTTCGTGAGGTAATTCACAAGGAAAAACATATTTATACCGAGCAATATCAGATAGAACGACCACTTGGCATAATCCACACTAAACGGAATCATAAAAGCATCCCTTACGGTAGTCATTCCAACCCAAATAACATTAAACCATTTATAATCGGTAGCTAATCCGTAAGCTGGCATTCCGCAAAAAATATAGGGATACCAAAGTGTATAATCTTCACGTTCCTGTTCAACGTACGAGCTTAAACTTTTACTTGTAACAATATCACCAGACTGAAATGTTTTGCCACCGAAGTAAATTGGTGAGTAGTTGGCAAAAAACATTATAAGAATTATTGCCAGCAAAGCCGCAGTCTGGAATTTTACAGGAATAATGTTATCAAGCGAAAAGAACTTTTTATCTTTATTATCAATACTATTTTCGCTGTTATTTTTTGGCGTTTTTCTTTTAGCCATTTTTACCTCAAATAAACTTTATGATTTTAGAAAATCGAGCATCTGATCAGTAAAGTTTTCCCATGAATACTTTTTGTTATTCATAGCAATTTGTTCAGAAAGCTCTTCCCCTTTACCCGATTCAAAGAAGTAGTTAATTTTTTCAGCAAGTGCATCCGGGTTTTCCGGTTCAACAAGGTATCCGTTTTCACCATCATGTACTATTTCACCCAAGCCGCCAACTTTTGTTGAAATTACAGGCTTGCAAAAATTGTTACTAACCTGAATAATACCGCTTTGGGTTGCACTTCTGTATGGCAACACAACAAGATCGGCAGCCGAGAAGTAGTACTTAACATCATCAGATGGAATAAAATTATCTTTAAGAATAATTCTATCTTCCAGATTATGTTCTCTAATTAACTCTTCATATTTAATTTTGTTGGAATAAAATTCACCTGCAACAACAAGTTTTATATTCTTGTTATTTAGCTTTGGCAATGCCTTTATTAAAATATCAAGCCCCTTATATTCCCTAATAAACCCAAAAAATAGTATAAGCTTTTCGGCTTTAACATTTATATAAACTTTTGCTTCCTTTTGGCTAACAATATCACCAAAGTTACTATACACCGGATGATATAAAACCTTATAATCAGCATTTGGCACAAACTGTTTAAGCTGTTCCTCAACTGTTGAAGAAAGCACTATAAACTTATCTACATGCTTAAATAAATATTTTGTTAGCGATTCATCACCAGAACGTTTTTCATGAGGAATAATATTATGGCAAAGCAGGGCTATTTTGGTTTTTTTGTTTTTCCTGGCGTATTTGGCAACTGTTCCAAGTGCCGGACCAAAAAATGGCATCCAGAATTTAATTATCAACCAGTCAGGTTCTTCCTTTTGAATAAGTTTACCAATTTTGATCCAGTTTATTGGATTAACAGAATCGAGCAATCTTCTTGAAGGAATATCAAGAGGCGTTTTTTCTTTTTCGAGTTGGGATTTACCAGGGAACAATATTTTGGGATATTGCCTAAGAAAATTAATTACATCAACCTCTTCCTTTTGGGAGAGGTGTTTGTATAAAAGTGAAGCAAAATTTGCAATGCCACCCCGGTAAGGATATGCTGGTGAGAGAATTTTAAATTTCATTTACCCCTGTTCAGAGTTATTTTTGTTCTTTTATAGAATATTCCCTGTCATCTACAAAGCTGTGTACCATCTGTTCACCAATTAAACCAACAGAAAAGAACTGTACTCCAACAATTATAAGAAGCATACCAAGGAATAATAATGGTCTGTTACTAAGTGGTTTGTTATAAAACAACCAGATAAACGTAAGGTATGCATTAACAAAAATGCCAAATATAAATGATAATGCACCAAGAGCACCGAAAAGATGCATAGGACGTTTAATATAACGGGTTGTAAATATTACGGTTATTAAATCAACAAACCCTTTAAAAAATCTTGAAATACCAAATTTGGTTTTACCATAACGGCGAGCATGATGCTTAACGGGTATTTCAGCAATTTTAAAACCTTGCCATTTTGCAAGCACAGGAATGTATCGGTGAAGTTCACCATAAACCTTAATACTTTTAACCACTTCGGTACGATAAGCTTTTAACCCACAGTTAAAATCATGAATATCAATTCCTGATGAAACCTTTGTTACATAATTAAAAAATTTAGAAGTATGTTTTTTAATAAATGGATCATGACGAGTTTTTTTCCACCCCGAAACAAGATCGTACCCTTCCTGTATTTTTGCAATAAGGTTTGGTATTTCAGCAGGATCATCCTGAAGATCGGCATCCATGGTAATTGTAATATCGCCAGTTACATGCTTAAAACCTATTTGTAATGCAGCAGATTTACCATAATTGGTTCTGAAGCTTATATATTTAACTTTTTGATCTTTTCTTGAAAGGGTTTTAATTACATTTAGTGAAGTATCGGTACTACCGTCATCAATAAAAACAATTTCATAATCCGATGGCATTGGTTTTACTGCTTTAACAATTTCGTTATATAGCAAAGTTAGAGATTCTTCCTCATTGTAGAGAGGTATTACAACAGAAATTTTCTTGAATGGTTTTGGTTTGTTGGATTGAGAAGTTCTTCTTCTTTTTCCATAATATCTTTTTCTTGGCTTCGTTCTTGCCGTTTTATTCTCAGATTTATTTTCTGTTGGTTTATTATTTACATTATCCACAACGAAATACCATATATTATTGTTTAGATTTATAATTTTTGGCAGGAAGATGCCGAAACGAAATTTAACTGAATAATACGCCAAAATCAATTATACACAAAGCCATTTGGTTAATTATTCTTTAATAGTGAATTGCTAATACGTTACATAGAACAATAAATTGAATTATGGGACATATAATATTTTGGGGTTTGGTTAGAGCTTTTATTTTAATTCCTACACTTTGGTTTTTAACTTTACATGTTGAAAGCAGATATTGGTGGTCAATTTTAATACTTTCGGTTTATGGAATAATTATTCACCCCGCTATTTTACAATACAAACATTTTTTTTGGGAAAATAGGAACATTTTAACTGATACTTTATGTTCTTCTTGCAGACACTTTGACGCCACAGCGGTTATTTGTATGAAACATGATGAACATCCAACCGAAACTTCACTACCTTGTGAAGGTATAGATTGGGAACCAAGTAAATAGGTTATGCGAAAAAAAAGAAACAATACACCCGATTTGGAAGATTTTGAATTACAAGTATCTCCAACTATATTTTTCTGTACCGAATGCGGTAAAGATCTTGAAGATTTTGATTTAAATGATAAATCAAAAGATAAAGAAGCTATTAAGCAAAATTTTAAAAACTGTCTTGAAAGTGGTAAATTCAAGGGAGATATGTGTTCGAAACTCTTTATTATTAAAGAAGATGAATCTAACGGAATAGCTCCTTAAGCTTTAATTTTAAGTCATTTAATGCTTTAATATATCTTGGACCAGGTCTGTAATATAAGTCTGCATTAAGGAAAACTATGTGGTTATTTCTGAATGCCTTTAAATCTTTCCATTCAGGATATGCATCCTTTATATTATCAATATCACCACCACCCATATCCGGGTATAAAATAAAATCAGGATTTTTAATTAGTATTTCCTCGCGACTAAACACCGGATAATTAATATTTATACCCTCAGCAATATTTTTTATTCCCAGACTTTTAAGAAATGTATTAAGGAATGTGTTTTCCCCCGCTACCATAATAGGTGTAACCGAAACAAGAAATACTGCATTTTTTTCTTCGAACAATTCGTCGCTGGTTATCTCAATATACTGCTTATTCCAATCCTGTATCATTGAATCGGCAAGAGCCTTTTTATTTAATAATACTGATACATCTTTCATGGTTTTCTTTATTCCGTCAAAATCACGAGGATTTGAAATAAATACATTAAACCCAAGTGATACCAGTTTATCGTAAACTTCTTTTTTATTACCCTCAATTGTCTGTAAAATAAGATCAGGCTTAATCCTGATAATTTTTTCATAGTCAACAGTTAATAAATCCCCAATTTTTTCAACATTATTGGCTTCAGCGGGGTAGTTACAATATTTTGTATTGCCAACAAGCTTATCTCCGGCATCTAACGAGTACACAATTTCGGTAAGATTTGGAGCCAATGAAATTACTTTTTGGGGTATTTTATTGAGGATAATATTGTTTCCGAGATCATCGGTTATGCTAATTTTGCCTTGCGAAGATTTATCCGGAGTATCTGAACATGCTGTAAGGAGTAGAAAAAGTATTAGTATAAGAGATATTTTTTTCATAATGATGTAAGTAAATGATAATAATAAATTGATGATTTTATTCTTTTTTGCTATTTTTGTTTCGCACCCTTAGCTCAGTTGGTAGAGCATCTGACTCTTAATCAGCAGGTCACCGGTTCGAGTCCGGTAGGGTGTACAATACCTGCCAAATATACTCAATACCTAGCTGATTAGAAAGGTTAATAGATAAAAATAAAATCCGGGTGTTTTTTAAAGCGGTTTATTTGTATCAGTGTTGCCTAGTGGAACTGTAAACCAAAATCGGCTACCCTTACCTTGTTCACTTTCAACACCAATATTACCATTGTTTTGCTTAACAAATTCCTTACAAAGCATTAACCCCAAACCAGTACCGGTTTCTTTAGCTGTACCTGTTCCCGAGATTTGTTCGTTGGCAACAAAAAGTGTTTTTCTAACTTCTTCCTTCATACCAATACCATCATCTATAACTGAAATAACACAGTCTGTTCCTTTAATTTTTGCATCAAGTATTATGTTACCATCGGCATTGGTAAACTTGATTGCATTATTTACAAGGTTTCGCATTATTGAATCAACCATATTCATATCACCATAAATAAATATTTCATGTTTAAGGTTATGCGATAGTGTTATTGATTTCATCTGTGCATAGTTGCTATATATTGATAAAGAGTTATAAAAGAGAGTGCTTACAGGAAATACTTCATTCTTTATATTCATTCTGCCTAACTGACTTCTGGACCAATCGAGTAAATTAAAGATAAGATCCATTATAGAGTTTGTTGATTTGAGCATAGCATTGGATATATCTTCAATCTCTTCGGATGACAAACTTTTTAGTTCGCTATTAAGAAACTGACAATAGTTTTGTACCACACCAACCGGGTTACGCAGGTCATGAGAAATTATTGAGAATAACTTGTCTTTTGTTTCGTTTGAAATATTTAACTCATTATTTCTGCCCTGTAATCTTTTATTAAGTTCATCAACTTCCTTTTTCTGAGCTGCCAGCTGATCCGATTTTTTAATAATGTGTATGTAATAGAATATTAAAACAATAACCAGTATAATTGCCAAAATAGCAATTGCCATAATAAGATTATTTACATTTCGCTGACCTTCTATAACTAATTGTTGCTGTACACTCTCCTTTTTTAGTATCTTATTTTCACTTTCGGTTGATTCAATTTCATATCTTACAACCATACTTGTAAGATTATTCATCAGGTTTTCATTAAGGATTTCATCTTCTATTGAGTGGGATAATTTGTAGTTTTTGAGTGCAGCTATATAATTATTTTCATCCATCGATATGTTGTAATAAACAAGATAGTTTTCAGATAATATTTCCCTCAGATTTTCTTTTTCGGCTATCTTATTACTTTTCCTGAGTAAAGGTAAAACTCTATTTTTTTGTTTGTCGAGTTTATAAAATAGTGATGCAAGTTTACTTTTAGCTTTTGCTTCAACAAAGCTATCGGCATATTTAACAGACTGCTTATCAGCAATCTTGTAATATTCCAGGGCAGTATCATACTTACTTAAATATTCATAACACTCACCTAAAAATATTTCAGTCATCATTTTAAGATTGAGAAATGAGTTCTTTTTTGATATCTCCAAAGATTTTTGCAGGTAATCAATTGCATTATTCATCTCCGTTTTTTTCTTTGCAAGCAAACCAAGATTGTAATAAGAGTAACATTCACCAAAATTATAATTATTCTCCAATGATAGTTTTAATGCAG
The DNA here is from genome assembly GCA_963663615.1 of Melioribacteraceae bacterium. Lineage (GTDB taxonomy): Bacteria > Bacteroidota > Ignavibacteria > Ignavibacteriales > Melioribacteraceae. The sequence goes on along the minus strand of OY760517.1, from coordinate 4,113,740 downwards.
TTTGAAAATATTCATCTGCTTTTTCAAAATACATCAGTTTCTTTAATACCAGTCCAATATTATTACTCGAAATTGTAAGTCCCAAACTATCATTTAGTTGTTTTCTTATTTTCATTGATCGGATAAAACTTTCAAGAGCCTTACCGTAATTGCCTCTTTTCCAGTAAACCGAACCAATACTATTCAGGGAAGCTGAAACTAGTTCTTTCAAACCGTTATCTTCACGAATTTTAAGAGCAAGCTGAAAATTTTCGAGTGCCTTGGTAAAATTACCAACACGCCATGCAGCATGACCCATATTAGTTAGAGAAACCGATTTTGTAGAATCATTGCAAAATTTTTCTGATAATTCAAAGTCCTTTTGATAATAATATGCAGAACTATCCTGCTGTCCTGTTCTGGCATAAACATAGCCCAACTCTTCAAAAACAAGTCTTATTTTTATTGAATCAGGTATTTCCCTGTAAATATCAAGAGCTACTGAATAATTATCAATAGCATCTCTAAATTTGCGTAATCTGTAAAGTATCACACCTCTTTCCAGGAATATATCACCTTTTAGATGGTATTGTCTTATATTATCGCAAACTTCAAGAGCCCTGGAAAGAATTTCATATTTTCGGGTATTTGCAGTGTCAGGTAATGTACGGGTATATTCAAGAATTTTTTCAATCGAGAAACCGGAAGGAGTTTCAAATAATTTATTTACTACAGAGTCATTATCATAGTTTTGGGCATAGTACACCAAATTGCCATTTACTGGCAAAAATACGAGAACAAACAATATATTTATTAAAGACCTGATAATGTTTTCAACAATTAATTATTTCAATATATAATCTTCGGTAATAATTTGGAATAAATCATATACAGATTTAAACAAATCCTTGTAGCATTTTTAAACACTATAACAATTTAAACTAACTATTTAACTTTTATATAACTGTACAATTATTTTATTGCAATATATAATTAATATTTTAATTACCACTATTTTTATTGCATTAGTTTAATTCTTTTCTCGTCTGAATTGCAATGGTGTTTTACCTGTATATTTCTTAAAATACTTGGTAAAATTGGTAACCTCTGTAAACCCCATTCTTTCAGAAATAATGCTTATTGGTGTATTCGATTGCTTAAGTACCGACTTAATATATAAAATTCTGAATTCAATAATAATTTGTTTTGCAGATTTTCCCGTGGCTTTTTTTACACACTCCGACAAATATACTGAACTGATGTTCATTTTACCAGAATAATAGGATACCGGACCATACTTACCAGATTCAGCAATTAACAACCTGTCGAACTTTGATGCAATTTCTTCATGTCTGTTAATAGAAACAATACTATTTTCGGTACGTAATAATCTCTTAATTTTATAAAGCATCAAAATAAGGTACGATCTTATTACCTCTACCCTGTTAATTTTATCCTCTCTTGCTTCCAAGTATAATTGTTCTGCCAAATACAATATATCATGCATTTCGGTGGGTGAAAGTTTGTAAACAGGACTGGTATGGAAACTGAAAAAAGGGAATTCGTTATGTAATTCGTATGCTTGCTCAAGAGATGAAAACAGCTCGGGTTTAAAAAATATCAGGTATCCATTTCCCTGTTTTTTTATATCATCATCTTTGTCCCTTTCCAGAGAGAATAGTTGAAAGGGTGAAATAATATTAAGATTGTTTTTCTGATCAGCATAATAATTATCACCAATCCGAACTTTAGATGCAGAACTTATAATTACAGCAATCTCATAGAAATCTCTTTTATGCAGTAAAGTCATATTCCCCTTAAACGATTCTCTTTCCCTGTACTCTTTCATTTCGCTTAATGTTGCAATATGGAAATACTCATCAAGTTTACTGCCCCTGTAATTATCACCGTATAATAATTCAACTATGTTATTAAATATCTTCATCTTATACCTGTTAGCTATTTGGTAAATGTAAGAATAATTATCACACTTCACCATATTTTTAACCATTTTTGCTTTAGATATTACCTGTTTTTAATACTTTTCTTTTCATAAGTTTGTAAAACTTTATTTTGATATTTCAGGAATACTAATGCTGGAAATAAAAACCGGGAAAAACAACTTAAGCACCACATTGGTTTTGCTCCTTGCAGGACTCGTAGCACTTTCACCTTTGGCAATTGATACCTATATTGCTGCTATGCCCGATATGGCGAGCTTTTTTGGTGTATCAATAGGTACCATTGAATTAACTATGACTCTCTACTTTCTCGGCTTTTCTGTGGGCAACTTTCTCGGCGGACCACTTTCCGACTCATTCGGCAGAAAAACTATTGCTTTAACTGGTATTGCCTTGTATGGATTATCGGCACTCGCTATTTCATTTACAGATGTTGTAGAAGTTGTATTGGTATTAAGAGTATTGCAATCGTTTGGTGGAGGTTTTGCTACAGTTACTTCGGCAGTTATTGTACGCGACTGGTTTGAAGGCAAAGAAGTTGCGAAAATGCTTACAATTATTGGCATGATTATAATGCTTGCTCCACTTTTTGCTCCGGTTATTGGGGGATTTTTAATTGCTATGGCTGGATGGCAAAGCGTTTTTATTTTTATGTTTGTTTTCGCAATTGTAATATTTACCAGTTTCTTTTTCCTATTGCCCGAATCACGTAAACCTGAGCTAATCACAAATAAAATTACACCCATTCAAATATATGGCAAGTACAAGGCATTTTTCTCAGATAAACGTTCTGTGCTTATGTTGCTGGCAATCAGTTTTCCAATGTCCGGTTTGTACGTTTTTTTAACGAAAGCATCCTCAATTTATATCAGCTATTATGGCATTGAACAAAATATATTTCCGCTTTACTTTGGTGCCAATATAATTCTTAATATTATGTTATCTCTGGCAAATACCCGATTGCTAAAAAAATACAAACCCGAAACCATATTAAAAAGCGGATTACTATTGCAATTATTTGGTGGTATTTTATTCATGGGTTTTACACTGTTTGGCAATCCGCCGCTTGAAGCAGTTTTTGTTAGCATTATTATCTATATAGGTAGCTTGGGATTAATATTTGGTAATGGCAGTGCAGTGATACTAAACTACAACCCTGAAGTTGCAGGCTCAGCAAATGCTACTATAGGTATATCAAGATTTTTACTAAGCTTTTTTATAGGAAGTATTTTAACATTATTCGATAACTCTACATTACTACCTGTTGCAACTATTTTATTTATTTGTAGCTTGCTTGGTAATATTCTGGTTTATCTATTTAAGGTAATCTTTAAAGAATAATTTGTTTATTGGATAATATTTTGCTGCTGTATTTTGAATCCAACTGTAAATGTTGAGCCTTTTCCAGGTTCGCTTTTAACATCAATTACAGCATCTAACATATTAAGTAGCCTCTTTGTAAGCGAAAGCCCCAATCCCGAACCAGGATACTCTTTTGTTGTACCTTCACTAAGCTGCTTAAAATCATCAAATATTATTGCCAGGTCAGCCTGTGCCATCCCAATACCGGAATCATTTATAATTACATTAAAATACATGTTTTCATTAATTCCGGCTATTTCGGTTTTTATTTCAATTTTACCATCCAGGGTAAATTTAATTGCATTAGATAACAGATTCTCTATAATAACTTTAAATACTTCCCTGTCTGTGTTAATCAATTGCGAGCTTGAGTGTGTTAATAAACTGAACTTGATTTTACTCTCATCAATCTGGAGTTTAAACTTTTTATATATTTCATTCAATTCTTCAACAGCATCAAACACATTAGTTAATATCTCATAATTTTCCGATTCAATCCGGGAAATATCTAATATTAAGCTAAGAGTACTGAGCAACCTCTGCCCTGCTTTATAAATACCCTCAGCCATAACAAACTCATCACCATAGTCCTCATACACTTCCATAAACATTTCTGAAAAACCGAGTATTGCTATTAAAGGTGTACGCAATTCATGACTCATATTGGAAAGAAATATTGTCTTTGCCTTGTTAGCTTTTTCTGCCCTTTGTTTCTGACGAATAAGTTCTTTTTCGGCAATTTTTCTATCAGTAATATCTTGCAGGTGTACTATTGCATATAAAAAATCACCATTACTATTTGAAATAGGACTAATAGTAGTTAAACAAGTTTTCAGTTCTTCTGCCCTTGTGTAAAATCTTGCTTCAAAAGTAGTTGGCTCATGTGTTTCAATACAATTAAAAAAATGTTCTCTAATTACTACTTTATCATCTTCATAAATAATTTTGAGGAAGTTGTTTTCAAGCAGTTCTTTTCTGTTAAAATTAAACATTTTACAAGCAGAATTATTTATTGAAATAAAATTGCCGGTTTTATTGGTTATACCCATTGCTACAGCAGAGTTATTAAATGATAATCTGAATTTTTTTTCATTTTCTGTAGCAATTTCTCTTAATCTTTTTTCTTCGTTTTGCAATTCAATTGAATAAAGAGCAAAAGAGAGATCTTCTGCCAACTCAATAAAAAGTCTTTTTTCCTCCTCATCGTGCAAAAGCTCAATAGGAAGCGATACTCCTACAAAGCCAAATATTTTAGTCTTGTGAGAAAGCAGACTTGTATAAGCCCCTTTTAATTCTTCTTCCTCATGTAACGGACAGTCCTTACATTCGGTTTTTGAGCACTCGGTTTTCATTACAAAATTACTATCGAGTGACCGAATAATACATTCGGGAATTATACCATCCTTAAACTTTTTTATAAACTTGTAAATATTTTCCCCGAAACCAGAGCTAACCCATTTTTTTAGTTTAATATTTTCGTCAACCAAAAAAATATATGCACTATTATAACCATTTGAATGGGTAGCAATTTTACAAACCTTTTCAATGAGGTTCTCAATATTATCTTCATGGGTAATAAGCTGGTTTATTTCGTGCAATGCTCTTAAAACCTTGTAAAGATGGTTTATTCTGCTCTTGTCATCTCTACGAGCAATAGCGTAAAATATTGCCCTATACAGTATTTCAGGAGTTATGCTGTTCTTAACAAGATAATCGTGTGCTCCCTCTTTAATAGCTTTTTTCCCAAATTCAAGATCATTAACACCGGTTGAAACTATAATTGCACAGCTTGAAGCAATACTTTTAATTTGATAAAATGTATCCAGTCCATTACTATCAGGTAAGTTAAGATCAAGAATTATAACATCAAATTTGGTTTCTTGTACATATTTTTTTGCTTTTACAATGGTATCAACATCAACAATCTCAAACACAGCTTCAGCTTGCATTTTAAGATATTCTGTAATTATGATTACATCGCCAGGATTATCTTCAACAAGCAATATTTTAACAAAATTGTTCACTACAGCCCCTCTTCATTTGGGAGAACAACAATTCCCATCCAGAAATCCTTTATTGCTCTTACTACCTCTATAAAATTATTAAGATCGAGTGGTTTGGTTATATAGCAATTTGCATGGAGATTATAAGTTTTAACAACATCCTCTTCGGCTTTTGAAGATGTAAGTATTACTACCGGAATTGTTCTTAAATTTTCTTCGCTTTTAATAAATTTAAGAACCTCACGTCCATCAACTTTTGGCAGATTAAGGTCGAGAATTATAAGATCTGGCTTTTGTGAATCGTCAAAACCATTTTCACGCTTTAGGTATTGAATTGCAGATTCTCCATCCATAACTACGTGGAGGTCGTTATACATTTTACAATTTTCAAGTGCTTCCCTGGTAAGTTGTACATCACCGGGATTATCTTCAACAAGTAGTATTTGTGCTGGTTTAACCAATTCTTTATTTTTCATGAAAACCTCTTCCTAATTTGATGGAATATTAAAGTAAAATGTAGTGCCAATATCTTCGTTTTTTTCGAACCATATTTCTCCGTTATGTCTTTCCACAATTCTTTTACAAATTGCCAATCCCATACCAGTGCCCTGAAATTCTTCTCTTGTATTTAGTCGCTGGAAAATCACGAATACTTTTTCCTTATATTTACCGTCAATACCAATACCATTATCCTTAACAACAAACTGATAGTTATCATCAGACTCATTAGCTTCAATCTCAACTGTCGGTATTTCTTCCCTGCAAAATTTGATTGCATTACCAATAAGGTTCATGAATAATCTTTCAATTTGCAAGCTATCTGCTTTAATTACAGGTAATTTTTTATACTTAATTTTTGCGTTTGTTTCCTTGATTTTTGAACTTAGAGATTTAAGAACATTTTCCATAACCTTATTAGTATCACAATCGGTAAACTCTTTTCCACGAGTTGATACTCTTGAAAACTCAAGCAGATCATTAATCAGGTTTTGCATTCTAACAGCACCATCTACCGAATACTGTATGTACATTTTTGCCTTGTCATCCAGCTTGTCACCATATTTCTGTTCCAACAGCTGGGTAAAGCTTGATACCATACGTAATGGTTCCTGCAAATCATGCGAAGCTATATAGGCAAACTGCTCCAGTTCCCGATTGGATTGTTGAAGTTTTTTAAGTAATTGTTTCTGTTCCTTTTCATAATTTTTTCTATCTGTTATATCAAGAATTGCAGTTATAAAATGTTTTGCCTCTCCCTTTTTATTACGAAATAGAGTTGTAGAAACATCTGTCCAAACAACATTTCCATTTTTATGATAATATCGTTTATCAATCCTGACACTTTCAATTTTGCCATCAAGCATATCTTTTATGCCATGTTCTGAGACAGATATATCAGCAGGATGGGTAATTTCTTTCCAGTTTTTATTGAGCAATTCTTCTCTGGTGTAGCCCAACATTTCAGCGAAAGCATCATTTATTTGTAGTGAGCCATCCAAACCGGTAATTGATTTACCAATTACTGTGTTTTCGAAAAATGAGCGAAATTTCTGTTCGCTTTCGTATAACATTTCTTCATAATTTTTTCGTTTCACGAAATTCGATATTAAATTGGTCAACGATTTTACCAGATCAATTTCCTCTGTAATGAAATTATATTCGTCCCGTGTTTTTGTATTACACAACTCAACAAAACCAATTTCTTTATTATTCAGTACAATCGGATTTTTAACAGTAGTATTACTTTCCCTGTAAAACTCGTTCCTGAATTCCAGCTCTTCTACAACAATTCTTGCACAAGTATTTTCAGGTAGATGGCACGCATCGGGCAGTTTATCAACTATAATCTGAAATGCTTTTTTATATTCAATATCCGGAGTATTTAACAACTCGCCTACCTCATGGAAGAATTTAAGCTCCTTTACCCTTTCCACTATATTTATTTCAAGAAGCTTTCTCTCGGTAATATCAGTAGCAAGTTCAAACCTTACCATTCTACCGTCAACCCATTTTATTGCCTTATCAGTACACCGAAACCATTTTCCATTTACCTCATTCTGAAATTCCCAGACATAAGGTTTGCCAGTATTTTCTCCAAATATTTTATCGTTTGTGCAAAACGGACAAGGTTCATCACGTCCTTGTAATGCTTTAAAACACTTGGTACCTATTATTCCTGTACCCCAATTTTCTTCTACTGCTTTATTTATATGAAGCAATTCATAAGTTTCAGGATCTGATATATATATAACATCATTAATGTTATCAAAAATGGAGAGAAGTATCTCGCGTTCGGTTTCTGTATCTTTATTACCCTTGATCATACCTACTACCTCTATATTATTAAAGGTAGTTACTAAATTAATATTTAATTATCAATAGTCTTTTTTATTCATATTTAAACATTATTTACTTATATAATGCCCTAATGTCTGTTAATAGCAGTAGCTTTCGGTTGGTATAATAAATAAATAGGGTATGCTGAGGGTTTATTATTCTTTCCGCTTCAATAAATGTGGAATGGTAGAAACAAAAAAATCCCGATTGAGCTAACAGCCGGGATTAAACAATTTTTTTCACAACCCTATTTCTTTTCCATATTAAGCTGCTTTATTTTTTCGAGGTGTTGTTCAGTTTTTTCCTTAATAAGCTGTTTGTGCGGATTAAGCGTATTTTGACGGTATTGGTGTCTGCCAACCCCCATAAACACAACAGTAACTGTAATAAGCAAAATAACTTTCCAGAGGTGTTTACCAGGGTTATCGCTCTTCATATCGGTATAGGCAAAGTACATTGCAATTGCCGCGAATGATATACCTGCTATAAATATGTAACCCAAATTCCAGTTAACGCCTTTCCATGGAAGGGTAAAGAAGTTTAACGGACCAAAAACAAGCTGCGAAAGTGTTACAAAAAAGAAGAGTTTATAGCCTATCCTACGCACTTCATTACGCTGAAATACCGAAAGCTTTTCCTCAAATTCGTAACTTTTCCTGCCAAAATACCATACTATAAAAACACCTGTTACGGCAAGTGTACCAGCAAGAAAATGAAAATAACGAGGAATTACATTCCAAAGTACAAGGGTAGAGAAAAATCCTTCAACATCACCCCACTTTTCAGGGAAAAGCATAAGATTTACATTGGAAAGGAACACAAGCGGAATAAACATAAATATCGCCAATGCTGCTCCAATAATGGCAATGTGAGTTTTTTTTCTGTTTTCGAACTTTTTCCAGTTGTATTTATGGTAGTACAATATTAAAAATGCTATTGCCACAAGCGGAATTACAGATATAAACGCACTACCGGTAAGAGCATTTGCCGAGTAAAAATGAATGGTATAAAGTGTGTTAATACCCAATAGCGGTGCAACACCAATTACAACCGCAAGTGATTTATTTACCGTAACAGTAGTTGCAATTTCCTTTGCGAGTTTATCAAACTTCGAGTCTTTTAATCCCAATATCTGAAGTATCAAAACCAAAGTGGTGCCGCCTACCATTAGGTTAACAAACAATATATGTGCAAGGAACGATATAATAAGTACGGGAATTAAAAACCATTCCGGCATAGGGAGATCAAGAGGTATATCGCGTGGCACTGGTTGAGTCTGAAATAGAAACATCTTACTTCTCCGCTATTTGTTTTACTTTGGTTACATGATCTTCATTTATACTTACTCCCTCATGCTGAGCACCGGGAAGATATTCCATTTTATACTGTTCACTTTTTATAAAAGACACAAGTGCTGCTGCTTCCTCTGTTGTACCCGGAAACTCGGGCATAAAATATCTAGCCTTGTGCATACCGGGAATGTATTTCATCATTTTAACCGAATCGAGCGGCTCCCCTTTCATGCTGAACATATCGGTAAAGCGGGTTACCACCGAGTTTACTCCCGATATTGTATGACACCTGCTACAAGCAACCATAAATACATCCTTGCCTGCCGATAGTTTATTAACATCATTAACAGATTTATTTTCAACATAAACCGAATGAGGTAAAATACCATCCTGTTTGTACATTTCGTAATCATCAACTCGTAAAAGATTTGAATACATGTAATTTTCGAGCACGAAAGGTTTGCGTATAAATTCACGAACACGCTCAAATGTACCCATCGTCATGATTGTAACCAGAAATGTTGCCAGCATCATATATTTGGAAGCATATTTTGGCACCAGGGATGTCCAGATTGTTACCGTCATTGATACCACAATAAGAGCCACGAGGAACCAGAATATACTATCATACCAGTTCTGGTATGCCTGCGTTGCCATAGCAACCGGAATATTCTTGAGCATCAATTCGGGAATTTTGTAGTAATAGAATAAACCGGTTACAAATACGTGAGGCGTCCAAAGGAACATCCATAGCCCCATATTTCGCAATACTTTTGTACGGAATTCGGTATGCTTGCGAAGGTGATACAACACCAGAAATGTTGCAATAGCTCCAGCCATAACAAACGCCATTGGAGTACGGTATGCCAACTGAATAGGGTAAATTGGGTTAAGGAAGCCATCAAACAATGTTTTGCTTTCAGCCCACGAACCGGAATCCATCATAAAGCCGAGGATACCAACTATTATTGCCATGGTTAACCACGAGAATATGGAAAGTGCCGCCCCCGCACGTACATGCCTTCGTTTGGCTTCTATACTTGTTCTGCTTTTTTTCCATCCCAGGAAGTATATCATTATAAAAATAACTTCCAGCATAAAGATTATCCACTCGGTAAACCAAGCCATAAAAAATATACGGATCAGACTACCGATTGATGCCGGACTAATAAGTGCTGCCGAAAACCAGATACCAACACCTGTAAGTGCTCCGGCTGAAGTTGTTATAATAAAAGCAAAAAACATCAGTTTGCGGGCAAGCTCATCCCACTGGTAAGATTCTTCTTCACCCTTTTGTAATAGTTTGTAACCACGGTATTCCATTAATGTTACGATTGGTAAAAACCCAACCGCCAGTGCATGATTTATAATTACGTGGGTAACAGCTATAATAGCTATTAAAAGCCTGTCGCCCATAAAATCGAGATGAAAGATAGGAAAGTCCAATTTAACTCCGGATTATTTTTGTCGTGCTGAATTTTAAATTAGAAATATTGAAACTCATTTTCAAGAAGATAACCGGATAATATTATTCAGGTTAAAATTTGTCCCCTTTTTTTTAGTTGTTACAATGGAATATTATTTATTATATTAAACAAATAAAATGGGCTTAAATAGGCAAACATGAGGCAAACTAGATTATTAGACTTAATAATTCTATTTACAACTCTATTCTTAAATGGAGGATGTAAGATTCTACCATCTGAATCAGAATACCAAACAAAGTATTTCATTTTCACCTTTTTGGTTGAAGCTGATTCTTGTAGTTATGGTAGTGATGTACCGACCAGCTTTGGTACAATTTACCCAGATGATTCTCCATATGTTATAAAACTTGATACTAAAGAGGAAATGGCAGGTTTAATGACGGTAACAAATTATTCGGATAGTTCTAAAGTCTATATAAATATAATAAAAACTTATAAGAGGAAAAGTATCAATCGAGATTATATCATTGAGTCCAATGAGCAAATAGTGATTGATATGCATTTCTAAAACAACCAAAGAGGATATCCTATGAAAAAACTACTAATTTTTATTTTTTTGGCAAGTCAGTTATTTGGCCAATACACGTACCATGAAGCACTAAAACAATTTACCTTTTATCCAGATATCATACCAAACTCAAGAAGGGCAAATTGGGTAGAAGCTGGAACCGACAATTGTAAACCATCTGAATATTCAAATCTTAGAAGCATTGATAACATTGATCACGTTCTTTTCGCAGATAACTATGCTTCATTAGTTGCAGCAATTTCAGCAGTTAATGCATTACCCGAAAACGAAACAAAACTTCTTTTATTATCCAACAAAACTTACTATCTACCAGTACCAGTTTCTCTTAAAAACAATACCATAATTACCGGTTCTAGTGGAAATCCGGGTACTCATATAATATATAGCGGTAATCATCAGTCTTCAGTTTTTAATATTGTAGGTACTAAAACTGCTCCGAGTAGTAGTAATACTATTACAAGTGGTACAGATGAAAATTCAACAACATTAACATATTCAGGAACCAATATTTCGTCTGACAAGGTTTTGTTTGTTAGAACACATAGACCTCTTGAGTCAGGTACCGTATGTAGAATTGGAGAGATTGAATCATTATCCTCTAATCAAGTAAAGTGGGCCTATGATAGAAACATAATTGATTTAAAACCAAGTAATATTGCATCACCAAACTATGAATTAATTACACCTAAAGTTAATATTGGTTTGGAAAATTTCACTATTTCTGTTAATTCAAGTTCAAGTACAGCATCAGCCTTCAATTATATTAATTTCACCTATGCAAAAGATTGTTGGGCATCAGGAATAAAATTTAATATTTCACCAGGAAATTTTGTTAAAATTGCATATTCAACAAAACTTACTGTGTACGGATGTGCAATGTACGATGCTGCAAATCATAATCCAGAATATGGATACGGGATAAATTTGAGTTTTTCATCTTATTGCTTGGTAGAAAACAACATTGGCCAGAAACAAAGACATAGTATAATTCTAAATCATAGTGCTCACTCAAATGTTATTGCATATAATTATACTTTAGAAAATGACGATGCTTCTGGTTGGGCTGATTACAATCAGGACATATGTTTACATGGCAACTATCCTTACGCAAACTTGTTCGAAGGAAATATTGCATGGTTTATTGAAGCAGATGATCATCATGGACCAAATGGACCGTATAATACATTTTTCAGAAACCATTGTCAGAATACAGACAATAGTGCCTGGCCTGAAATGTATCTTGGTATTTTTAGTACAGATCATGCCAATGCTGTTGGGAATTTTGCAGTAGCAAGTTTTGACGGAAATTGGACATGGAGAAATATTACTCAAACTGATGCATGGTACCCATCAAGTGACGGATTAGATGTCCATTCTAAACATAATTATTATAATAATGAACCACAGTATCATAGTTATTTAATAGTTGATGGATATTATGGACCAGGAACAAGGATGGGTTGTGTCTTTATTTGTAATGATCTATCTTATTATATGACAGAAAGACCAACATATTATTCATATTTTCCAAGTGTTGGTGCAAATTATATGAATGAGTGGGGTAATGATCCACCGATCATCTATAAGCATGCACAAAATCAGTGGAATGCTGCATATGGCAGATTTAACTCAAATAACTCTGCAGTTCCATATAAACGTGGAAGGTGGTTGTATTCAGATGTTGAATTGTCACCCATTGTAAAAAACGTTGGCTCAGGAAGAGTATCCAGCACTTATAGTGGTTCTTTCCTTCTAACAAATATTTCAACTGAATCACTTAATTTGTGGATAAGCGGAACACTTTATGGTAATATAATTGGTAGTGATCCAGGAAATAATCTTTATGTTTCTCTTGCATCAGGAGCAAGCACAACTATACAATATACAGGAAGTTTTGGTTTTCACCCTTACGGTCCTTTTACTGAACCAATACAGATCAAACTTTCAAATAATGGCGAATTATTAGCAACTCACAATATAGTTGGTACAACTCTACTACCTGATTTTTGTTATGCCGAAACAAGCGAAAAATCTGCCACACCTGAAGAACAGTTATTTGATGCTGCTTTTATAGGGTATTTTGGCTTTGAAAAAGACACAAAAAGATTTGACAAAAAAAGAACTATAAAAGACAGACTAAAATTTGCTTATAAATTATTAAAACAACCTGAAAGCACAAAAGTTGAAGATATTTGTAAAATGATAATTGAATTATATCCTGAGAGTGAGATGGGAATTTCGTTTTATGCAATGGGTTTACTAAATGAAGCTGCACACTCTAAAGATATTCCGAAATTTGTTGAGAGCGAATATATTAGTTACCTAAAATATCTGGCCAACAAGAAAGCAAAGTATAAAATTAATGGTTATGCACTATTACAATTATCCTTGTATAATTTAGATTCTGAGATGGATGGTTTTGAAAAATTATACAACGAATACAAATATGATAGTTTAAGAGAATTGGCATTGTTCTATCAATTTCTTCATCTTTATGTTTATAAGAAAGATTATAATGCGGCAAGAGATATTTCAAGAAAACTTGATGATCAATTTGAAAAGTCAAGATATGGTTATCAAGCACATATCATTATGAACGACAAAGGTTATTCCAGGGAAGACCTTCTTAAACAATTAGATAAACAAAAAAATAACATATTAGGAAAGCGCGGTGAAATTACAACTGAATTATTAAGTGAAATACCAACCGAATATAAACTCTTCAATAACTATCCTAATCCATTTAACCCAACAACTATAATCAAGTTTTCAATTCCAGAAGTTAGTAATGTAAATTTATCAATCTATAATACCATGGGACAATTAGTCAAGACACTTGTTGATGATGAACAAATGGCACCTGGATTTTATAGTTTTGAATGGAATGGCACCAATAAATATAATACAAAATTAGCAAGTGGTGTTTATTTTTACAGAATGGAATGTGGAAATTACTCCGAAAGCAATAAAATGGTTTTAATTAAATAGAATTGAATATGTTAGCAAACAAGCAAAATATAAATGAAGCGGTCATAATGACCGTTTCATTTATTTTATTTTTTTTGTCTTCTTCTCTTTTTTCTGAAACCCCTGAAAAAGCTTATAACAAGATTATTGAGAATAAGGATTTAGTTATGTCAGCTTCACAAAAATTTGACATCAATCCAGTTTTTTTATCAGCAATTATTTATACCGAACGTACAAGAAATTACGATTGGACAGATGAAGCATTTGATGAAGTTATTGCAAGAGTAGGTCAAAATAGTTCTATTGGTTTTGGACAAATAAAAATAAAAACGGCATACTTTATTGAAAAACAAATCTCAGATAGTACTTCAAAATTCTATTGCGGCAAGTTCTATAAGGACAATTTAAAAATAAGTAAAACGCCTTTTCAACTTATTGAAAAGCTACAAAATGACTCATTGAATATTCTTTATGCCGCAGCATATATAAGAATCATTCAAACTATTTGGGAGAATAGGGGGTTTTCAATAAATGATAACCCTGAGATTATAGGTTCGCTTTACCAGCTTGGACTATTCCATCCCAATGGATTACTAAGAGAACCTCATTTTAATCCAGAAGCAAATGAATTTGGAAAAATGGTAAAAGAATCAGTAGAGCTTTTTAATATTTTTCAAAATAAACCTATTTTTAATATTATAATAGAATAATTTTGTATCATCACCTCATCACATAGATATAACTTTAATCATAAACTCAGGTAAAATATAGGAAGAAATCAGATTACAGTTTTCAATCGTAAAGGAAAAGCTAGCAAAAATTGAATTTAATCTTTTCCTTTACCATAATAATTAGCTCCTTCTTTGAATATCAATTCGAAATCAATTTAATTACTTATTATTATTCCAAATCCAACTAGCCACCTATATTTGTTATAAAATACCGATGGGGATCATATCAGTTTCTCTCAATACCAACAAAGACACAAGTGTTTATAAATAAAATTTTCTAACCATGCTAATTTTAATTATTGGCAGCAATATTACTCGCTTGCTCAACGGAGCTGCTACATACAACAAATCCCAAAATTGAAATAATTGATAGCGAGAGACATTTAAATACATTCGTAATCCAAACCAATAGCATTTTACTTATTGGTTTGGAGAAGTATTTAATGTTTATTGTTCAGTAGTTTTGCTATAATTACAAATCAGATTATTTTGCACTGTCAGGAATTTTAAGTCTCCCCCAAAAGCCTTGTTCAGCAGGATGATAATACAGAATATCCTCTTCATCGCTTTTCCAGCACAAATAAACATTCATGCCATCAATTACAGCTGGAAAATCTACAAGTCCGGTAGTAAAATTCCAATCTTTGTAATAACAACCAATTTCTTCCAGTTCACTTAAAAATCCATTTAGTCTGGATTCCAGTTCACGAATTATACTGCTCTCCTCCAGGTTAGCTTCTTCAACAGACGCAGCTAACTTTATCTGTTTGCCTGTTTCCAGAATATCGGCAACTATTTGTTTAACAAGCGGCAGTGATTTTCTGGCTTCGGCAACGGTAAATGTTTTATCAAGAGTCATATCAAATATACAAGTTTTTTGTTTGAAAGATATTATATCCCATTTATTGATGCAAGTCAATAATGGACTATTGGTGCTTTTATATGTAATATTTATAAAGCAAAAGCGAGGTACTAAATTTTTACATAGTAATTACGACATAGTTGTGATAAATACTACATATAATATGATTATAAAGTAATAGGTTATAAGTACTAATAATGAATTTATTAAGCTCGTACTTTGTTACTAATTTAAGATATAAACAAAAAAAAGACTAATACTCACTTGACATTATGTCCTTTGGGTATTTAATTTGACATGCGAACGTTTAAGCTATTATAAAAATACAGATAATTATTTAAGAATTTCTATCTAAATACGATTATACTTACAAAACAACTATTAAGAAACGATTGGTAGAATTATGAAAAAGAAATATGGTGATAAAATTGATTTGGCTCTTAGCACTTGGGTTAAACTAGCCAGAGCTGCATCTACATTCGAAAAAAAATCGATGGAGAATATCCGATCATTTAAATTAACCCAACCCCAGTTTGCAGTTATTGAAGCTCTCGGGCACCTTGGTCCGATGAAAATTGGTAAACTGTGCGACAAAATGCTTGTTTCCGGTGGTAACATGACTCTTGTACTGGATAACCTTGAAAAAAACTCGCTTATAGAAAGAAAGCATAGCAAGGAAGATAGAAGAGCTATTCTTGTACAGCTTACTAAACAAGGTACAGAATTATTCGAAGGCATCTTTATTAAACATGCAAACTTTATTACTGAGTTAATGTCTGTATTGAGTGAAACCGAACAGAATGAACTTAGTGTACTTCTTAAAAAACTTGGTCTCGGAATCAAAGAAAAGTTTTAGGCATTCAAGCTATTCCTCCCAGGTCAGTACTAAAAGTTACTGACCCTACTCCGGCTTTATCCAATGCCTTTACTAATATTTCCAGGCTCCATTTGTAATCTATTTAAATATAATTTATCCTATTTTCATTATTCTAACTTGACGCATCAGGTTTATTATACTATGTTTGGATAAATCAATTCATCTAAAGATTGTATAATGATATTTCAGGACAGTATATTTTTCTTTCTTAACCTGTTACTGCTTTTGGGCGGTTCGGGCGGTGTAGCTATTACCTTTTTTCTATACAGAAAGAATAATAACCCTCTTGTAAAAATATATTTTCTGGCTCTGCTATTTTGGACGTTAAACGAGTTGGTGGAGCTGGTATATTTTTACATTACCTTAATCCTTAAAATCAATAATGATATCGTAAATTTATTGCAATACGATCTGCAATTTGTAGTTGCCGGAATTCTTGGCTTAACTTTTATCTTTCTTGTTGAAGGATTTATTAGAAAAAAGTTTACCCGATTTGAAAGGAATTTATACTTCGCAGTTGCTGTACTGGTTATTCTGCCTGTTGTTTGGCTCCTGAATAATTTTACTACCGGAATAAGGATTTGGGAATTTGTTATGCCAATTAAATCCATATTGATATTCGGGTTAATATTCAGACTACTATACATCTTTGCGAGAAGTATAAATCTTATTCTCAACGAAGATATAAAGCAACTAACAAAACGTTTGGGTTTAGTGTCCCTTATACTTTATCCACTGGTTGTTTTGGATGCTATGCAAACAAGCACATCAGGGTATATGTTTGGCGTTAGCATGTCCCTATTGTTCTATTTTGTTTTTAATATTATGTGGATGCGTGTTTCCGCCAAATACATTACCCTGCCAGATATTATCAGGGTAAGTGATGATGAACCCCTTGGTAAATACATCGAAAAATTTGGTATATCAAAACGTGAAAAAGAGGTAATTCAATTACTTCTGGAAGGAATTAGCTACAAAGCAATTGCTGATAAGTTGTTTATTTCCCATGAAACGGTGAAAACACATGTTAATAATATTTACAAAAAATCGGGCGTAAATAATAAAGTAGAGCTAATAAACCTTATTAAAAAGTGTGTAAATACTCTTTAGGGTTTTGATTGCTATTCAACCGAATAAACAATATTTCCGCCGGAAATAGTATATTCTACCCTTGTTTCCGGAATCAACACAGCATCAATTTCAAGTAAGTTATTGTCAAGAATTATTATATCAGCCAGTTTACCTACTTCCAAACTACCTTTTACATCTTCTTCAAACGAAGCATAGGCTCCGGCAATTGTATAACTTTTGAGTGCTTCCTCAATCGTCATGGATTGCTCAGGAAAAAATGTTTTGTCGCCATAATTGCGTGTAACCGAAGAATAAATAACATCAAATGGGTTAACAGATTCTACTGGTGAATCGGTACCGTTACATATTGTTACTCCTGCATCGAGCAAACTACGCCACAAGTATGATGTCTTTTCTGCTCTCTTATCACCAAGCCTCTTTATTACGAAAGGTGCATCGGAAGTACAATGTACGCCCTGCATTGCAGCAATAACATTGTTGCTTGCAAAAGTTTTAATATCGGAAGGATCAATATGCTGGGCATGTTCAATTCGCCAGCGGTAATCACCTTCGCCATGTTTATTAAATGCAGTTTTATAAATATCCAAAATTTCACGTATTCCCCTGTCGCCAATAGCGTGTGTACAAACTTGTAATTTGTTTTCTGCACACAGGTTGCACAAGTTTTTTAATTCGCCTAATTCGGTAACATTAAAACCTTTATTTTCGGGCATATCGGAATATGGTTCCAAAAGCCATGCACCACGTGAACCAAGTGCACCATCAATATAAGCCTTAACCGAACCAACTCTTAAAAACTTGTTTGAGTTATATTTATCCGGATTATTATCTCCAAGCCATTCTTTTAGCTGCTTTGAGTCAGCAAATATCATGGCATTTATTCTTACATTCAGCTTACCTGAATCGGCAAGCGACTTGTAGAAATTCAAGATATCAAAAGAAACACCTGCATCATGTACGGAAGTTATTCCATATTTAAGGCATTCATCCTGGGCAAGTTTTACGCATTGTTCAAGGAACTTGTCATCAGTTTCATTATTATCTTTATAGTAAGCTTTCCAGATCAATTCAGCAGCATTTTCAACAAAAACACCAGTAGCTTTCCCGTTATAATCACGAATTATAGCACCACCTTCAGGCGATTTTGTTGAGTCATCAATACCGGCAAGATTCATGGCTACCTTGTTCGCAATAATTGCGTGTCCACTTGCGTGCTGTAAAATAACCGGATTTTCATTAACTGCTTCACTTAACTTATCATGAACGGGGTATCCTTCCACAGTATATTCGGGAGTCATATTCCACTTTTCCTGATGCCAGCCACGTCCAACAATCCATTTTCTGAATCCAGCACTTTGTGCAGCCTGCAATACCTCAAAAATTACTTCATTCCAGTTACCTGCACTTTGCAATTCAACATTAAGTTTAGCCTTGCCGGTACTAATAAAATGCAGATGGCTATCAATAAATCCAGGCATAACAAACTTGCTTTTTGCATCAATTGCCCTTGTTGTGGGTCCCTTAAGTTCGGATATTTCCGAGGCGTTACCCAATGCCATAATGGTATCATCCTTAATAGCAATTGAGTTAATATTGTTAGTGGAATCGGCAGCAGTAAAAACATCACCATTAAGTATAATCAAGTCAGCATATACCGGGGGGGTTTCTTCGCCGCAAGAGACTAATATTACAAGAAATGAGATCAGTAAAATGAAAATATTAAACTTTCCGTGCATAAGGATTTTCGCCTGTAGTTAATACAACAAAGTAATTTAAGAAATTTTGAATAATAGAAAAAACGGACATACAAAATATGTCCGCAATTTTTATTAAAAAGTGGGTGATCTTTAAAACTGAAAGTATATAAAGGGCTGCAAGCCTGATGATTTAACCTGTGCCACAAGAAATATGGTTGCAGCAAGTAACAAAGCCTTACCAACAAGAGGAAGAAACTTAACAAAACCTTCAAGTTTATGTTCAAGTGATTCAGGTAAAAAGTGAAGTATATAACCGGTAGCCATTAGCAATATTACAGCGGTATAACCATCAATAAATTGCATAAAAATTTCAGGATGGAAATAGAACAAAATCTGGTCGATCATATTTATACCCTGCTCAAAACTTTGAGCACGGAAAAATATCCAGCATAAGCAGGCAATGTGGAAAGTGATTACTACTCCCAATATACGGGTAAACTTGTTTTTGCCGACAAACTTTGGAAAGTTAATCAGTTTTTCGATGGCAAGTACGGCACCATGAATACCGCCCCACACAACAAATTTCCAGTTTGCACCATGCCATAAACCACCGAGCAACATAGTTATAATAAGGTTGTAATATTGGCGTACTTTGCCCTTCCGGTTACCACCTAACGGAATGTAAAGATAATCTTTAAGCCAGGTGGAAAGTGATATGTGCCATCTCCTCCAAAACTCGGTGATACTTGCCGAATTGTATGGAGTTCGGAAGTTTATTGGCAACTTGAATCCCAAGAGTAATGCCAGACCAATAGCCATATCGGAGTAACCTGAGAAATCGCAATAGATTTGCAACGCATATCCGTAAAGAGCCATTAGGTTTTCAAAACCTGTAAAGCGAAGTGGAGACTCGAACACACGATCAACAAAATTTATGCTAATGTAATCGGCAATAACAGCTTTCTTAAACAGTCCGCTAACAATAAGGAACACTGCTCTGCCAATATCGTCTTTTGATACAAAAGCCGGTTTATTTATTTGCGGCAGAAAGTCGGAAGCTCTAACAATAGGACCTGCAACCAATTGTGGAAAAAATGAAACGAAAAAGAGGAAATCGAGAAATTTTCTTTCAGGCTCCAGATTCTTCATGTAAATATCTATAGTATAACTCATTGATTGGAAAGTAAAAAAACTAATACCAACCGGTAAAAATATTTCAACAAAATCGATACTACCAGCAGAAAAACTGTTTATAGTATCAATAAAGAAGTTGGTATATTTAAAGTATCCCAGCAAGCCTAGATTGGTTAGTAAACTGATAACGAGAAATAGTTTACGTTTTCCAGGGGACTGTGAGTTATGAATTTTAAATCCGGCAATGTAATCAATAATTGAACTGACTACAACCAGCACAAAATAAAATCCGCTGGATTTATAATAGAAGAAAAGTGAAAAGGAAAGCAGATATAATACTTTTGCGTTTTTATTATTTACAATAAATTGGTAAAACAGTACGCAAATAAAAAATAAAAACAGAAAGAAACCGCTATTAAATAGTAGCGGTTCCTGTGCATTATACCTTAAAAGTTCACCAATGGTAGATAAATATTCAGATATCATATTTACTCGAGGGATAACCGGTTAATTATTTATCTATTAAAGCATTGCCTAACAGCTCGGCTATCTGTTTTGTACCTGCACTGTTAAAATGCGTATAATCTATTGATGCCAACGGCGGATTGGCAGTAACCCAGTCTTTCATTGAGTCTTTACCACCCATTGCTTCAAACAGGTTCCAGAAAGCTATATTTGTTTTTTTAACAATAGACTGCTGAACAGCAAGCAGTTTAAGCACATTAGGATCAGTAGTAATATTGTTACCGTGTTTAAATCCTTTATCGCTAACACCTACAAGTACAATACTTGTAGTAGGGAATGCCTTCTTGAAATTGTTAATAACCTTAATCATTTCCTGTTCGTATTTCTTCGGATTTTTGCTAATTTTATCAATTACATTAAGTCCGAACTGGAATAACAACAAGTCATAATTAATGTATCTGTTAAACTGTGAAAGTAGAGCAGGCTCAATTCTGTTAAGTTTTTCACCTGTTTGACCTTTGAATGAAAAGTTATCAACCACAACACCGTTACCACTTTCAAGACTAACACCATAAACGTAAGCTTGTTCATCTAGCGGAAATTCAATTCTTACTTTTTTGGCACCTGAAGGAGCGGAGAAAGTTGCTTCCTTAAGGTCTTCACCCGGCATAAGTTTTACTTCCTTGTTGGCAGCACCATCAAATGAGTATTTAATTGATGAAGGTTTGGCATGACTATAAAACAGCTTTACAAGTCTGTAGCCATTAAGGCGTTTTCTGAAATCAGTAACTTCATATTCAACCCATGCGTTACCCTGTGGAATATAAACACTACCATCAATACCTACAGGAAGTTTTCGCGGATTACGGTTAAGCTGAACATTTTTCCAGCTTCTTTCTGAATATGTATGTTTAGTTGTTGCACGGTACTTAACATCATCGGATGCAATACTCATATAACCTACGGCATTACCACCGTATTTTGTTTGTAGATATTCACGAAGGTCCATGGTTAAAAGGTCACCACCAATAATTGAGTCGCCAAAATGTCCAATTCTAACAGTGCGGTTTTTAGCGTTGGCAAGAGCTTTTTTGAAATGTTTGAGTTGTTCAGTATTTCCTGAAATTTTTCTGGGCTGAACATGGATAAATTTATTACCCAGAATATCACGTGTAGTTTCATTAAACATTTCGAAAAAGTTACCACCTAATGTAGCATAAGCAAATTCATCTGAACTATTTTCAAAAAGCGATGCATTTGGGTCATACTCAAATTCAAAATCAGAATCATCTGTTTTTTCTTCAGAATCAAACCTTTCAAATACATCAACCTTTTTAAGTTCAAAACCTAAAACAGTTGTACCTTCAGGTATATAAGATGCACCATATACAAAAAGTATAGTTAAAAATAGCAATAGTGCCGGCTGTTTAATATAATTTTTCTTTTCCATAATTTATCTCCGTAAAAAATACTAATCACAATCCAAGTTTTAATAATACTTTATCAATTTCCTTTACCCAAACTTTGTAACCAGCAGCATTAAGATGAAGATTATCGTGGGTATATTTTTCTTTAAGGAACATTCCCTCGGAAAAATAGGGAATTAAATCCATATAGATTATATCGTTCTTTTCAGCGTAAGACTTAAGCATTTTATTAAATTTTATTACTTCCTTGTTTCTTTCGGAAGAATTATTCCATTTTTTACCAGCATAAAGTGTTGATTGAATAACAGGAGTAATGTTATGCTTTTTTAGTTCTTTAATTATTTTCCTGTAATCTCTCATAATTTTGGGCAGTGGAACCCAGGAATAAATATCGTTTATTCCACCCATAATAAAACAGACTTCAGGTTTTAGTTTGGTAACGTAATCAATTCTGTTAAGAAAGCCTTCAACTATATCGCTTGGAATTCCCTGCTCAACAACATCCTGTCTCCCAAGTAATTCATTCCAGTTACCACCGTGAGTAATTGAATTACCAAGCATTACAACATTAGCCTGTTTAATGCGGTTTAATTTAAACAACTCAATATACCTGTCGTAAAGTTTGTTTTTTTGGTATAAAGCTGTGTCTGCTTTTGCTTCGGCAAAAATTGCAGAAGATGCAACAACCATAAATAAGATAAGATAAATAACTATGTTGTGTTTGGTGTTCATGCTAGTACCATTTAGTTCAAAATAATCAGATTAATTATAAACATTTACTAAAAGTAAAATTATAGATAAACTTAATAAATTACAGTAACAGAAATGATTACAGTTACTAAACTTAAGTAATTTTACTGATAAAAGAACAATTATGGTGCCAATTTATAATTTTATAATTTTTAACAGTTTCCAGTTAATTTCTTCGAGTGGGAAAGATAGCACAAGATAGTCCTCACCATCAAAGCTAAATTCCGTTTGCATAATATTCTGTTTTAATATTTTTTCTGCCATTCTGCGAACATGGGTATTCTTGCTTTTAAGCAAATTATAGTCGTCTTTTCTATACTTTTCGCTTTTCACAGTTTCAATATATTTATGTGTTTTAAGGGGAGGGAAATACAACCGTGTAACACTCGATTCTTCAGCTGCAACAAGCACACCTTTTTCATCAATAATAATTAAATCCGAATTTTGATCGGAAAGGTATCGTTCAATAATAGTGTTGATGGTTACATCAATACCAGGAACACCAACAAGCTCACCATTATAGTAAACCGGTGCAATTGCCGAAACCATCCACCCCCTGCCTGCCGGATCAACATAAGGGTCGTTTACCCATAAAGCCTTTTTTTCGGGGTTGTGTTTCTTATCAGCGAGATAATAAAAATTAAAATCGGGAATGTGTAATTTTGGTTCGTATTGCGAAAGCACATCAATAAAGGGATATATGCGGTTATAACTATTTTTGTCGTTATAATATACCTGTGCAATTTCCTTGTATTGTTCACATATAGTTTTCAGGGTAGCGTCAATTGGGGCAGTAAAATATACAATATTCTTTATTTTGGAATTTACCTTTGGGTTGCCACTAACATATACAGCTGCTCCACCATCATTTAAATGTTTGTGAAAAACCCCATTGGCAGCCAATTTATATTTAGACTTGTCCTCTTTTTTAGCCAATTCGTCCTGATTTTCATACAGCTTCTTTATTTCATCTGCAAGATAGGCTGCCTTTTGTCGAATATTAATAAAATCAGAATTTATTTTACCGGCAACTTTTTCAAGCTGCATTTTCGCAGCTTCTATTTCTTTATCTTTACTATTTTCACAACCAACAAGAATCAATAGAAAAGTAACTACAAAAAGTATTCTTTTCATTTTATAGCCTTAATTTCTTCCCGAATAGTATTTTTATAATGTTATTCCAATTTAAAAATACTAAAAATAAATTTAATATCTTACCTAAATCTTCAGGAATTCCCCTTCTGTTTTGGCTACAACTGCTGCTCCAATGCTATCACTCCATACATTTACAGTTGTACGAAACATATCGAGAGGACGGTCAACAGCTAAAATTAACCCAATACCTTCAAGGGGTAAACCAACTACAGAAAGTATAACCGAGATCATTACCAATCCCGCCATTGGAATACCGGCAGCACCAATTGAAGCAAGAAGTGCGGTTACTACCACCATAAACTGTTCAACAAGTCCCAATTCAACTCCATACGCTTGTGCAATAAACATAGCAGCTACACATTCGTAAAGTGCGGTTCCATCCATATTTACCGTTGCACCAAGCGGCAAAGTAAAGGATGTTACCTTGTTGGAAACACCAACATTGTTTTCAACTGCTTCCATGGTTAATGGCAAAGTTGCATTGGAACTACTGGTTGAAAATGCTGTAAGTAATGGTGTTGACATTGCATCACCATGTTTAATAAATGAGCCTTTTCCCAGGAAATACAATATTACAGGAAGTGTAACAAAGGAATGAAAAAACAAACCAAGTAATACGGTAACCGAATATGTAAGCATTGTTCCGCCCATTGAAGCTAATGCTTCGGAACTACCCGCCTGCTCACCAACAACCTTGGCAACTATTCCGAAAATACCGATTGGTGAAAACTTTATAATAAACATCGTAATTTTCATCATAACATCGAAAACGGAATTAAAAAAATCGGTAAGGAACGTTTTTGGTTTTTCGGGTACCATTGTAATAAAAAAGCCAAACAGAATTGCGAAAAATATTATGCTTAGCATATCCCCGTTTGCAAACGAGTTGAATATATTTGTTGGAATTATATTAAGCAAAGTATCCCCTAACGATTGGCTGGCAGCTTCAAGTCCTTCAACTTTTTTCTGTAAACCAAGATCAGCACCAATACCCGGTTTTATTAAATTTACAAAGAATAACCCTATTAAAATTGCAAATGTACTTGTGAGTACATAATACCCCATGGTTTTTAATCCGAGTCTGCCCAGGTTTTTAACATTACCGATATTTGTTACACCCGAAATTATAGAGCTTAAAATTAATGGTATAATAACCATTTTAAGTGCTCGCAGGAACATATCACCTAACCATGCAACGTACTCGGAATATTGTGGTAATAATATTCCAAAAATTACACCTGCCACCAATCCAATTAAAATTTGCCAATGAAGCTTTAATTTCATCATAATATTCCCTGTATGCTTTCCAGTATTTTTCTGATTATTTCGTCACTTATGGCATAACCAGACTTATTTAGTCTGTATGTATTTTCATTTTTATACATGTATGAGCTATACATTTGATTGTTTAAAACCTTTACAAGTTTGACAAGGGTTTCATCAGCAAACTCGTTTTTCAGCAAGTCGATATTAATACCCGTGCTACGCAGCCCGAGCATTATATATTCCTCAAGAACCTCTTCCCTATTCAGTAATTCATTGCCTGCAAAAGCTTCCCCTCTCTTTTCCATAGCAGCAATGTACATGCTAAGTGCAGAATAATTCCATGTGCGGTTATTGCTAACATACGAATGAGCTGATGTGCCAAACCCCAGATATTCGCCACGCTGCCAGTAGTTCATATTATGCCGGCATATAGCCCCATCCCTGCAAAAGTTTGAAACCTCATACTGAGCAAAGCCTTTCCCGGCAAGGTAATCAATACCCGCCTCGTAAAGGTCTGCATCAAAATCTTCTCCCTGCATCTCAACTTTTCCATCAAGCACCATTTTATTAAGAATGGTACCATTTTCAAGAATAAGGCTATAAGTAGAAATATGTGTTATTGGCAAGGAGCAAACAGTTTTTAGATTTTTGAGCCAAACTTCTTTTGTTTGCCCCGGCAAATTAAAAATCAGATCAACATTTATATTATCAAATCCGCACTCGGCAGCAAGCCTTATATTTGAGATAGCCGTTTCGCTATCATGAATACGTGTAAGGAATTTCAGCTCTTCATTATCAAATGACTGTACGCCTATACTAATGCGGTTAAATCCGGTTTCCCGGAATGCTAATAACTTTTCGCGGGTAAGTGTACCGGGATTACATTCAATGGTAGTTTCACAATCACTGGCAATATTAAACCGATTATTAACAAGTTTGTAAATTTCGTTAATATAGGCAGGCTCTATAAAAGAAGGTGTACCCCCACCAAAAAATATTGAGACAATTTTATGCTCATCATCAAAGGAATTAGCCCGGTTATTTATTTCGGTTTTAATTGCCTCAAGGTATTGCGATGTATTTTTATAATTGGTAATGGAATAAAAATCGCAATAAATACATTTGTGATCGCAAAAAGGAATATGTATGTATATCGAATATTCTTTCAAATTCTTGGTTATATTTAATTATTACGTAAATTAGAATTTAAGAAAAAAGCTGACTAATAAAAACAATCGGAAATTGTAATGATAGGTTTACTAAAAGGGAAACCAATACAAAAAAAGCCAACCGAGATTATTCTTGATGTAAATGGAGTTGGTTATATTTTAAATATAAGTGTAAATACTTACGATAAAATTTCTTCGGTAGATGATGATCTTATGTTATACACCTACCTGGTAGTGCGTGAGGATGCTCTGGATTTATACGGATTTGCAGAGGTGCAGGAAAAAGAGATGTTCCAGCTACTGATTAGTATTTCGGGTGTTGGACCCAAACTTGCGCTCGGTATTTTATCGGGGATACAATCCGGTGCCCTGCGTGAAGCCATTATGATGAATAATGTTAGCACACTTGTTGCAATACCCGGTATTGGTAAAAAAACTGCCGAACGCCTTATTATTGAGTTAAAGGACAAGGTTAACAAAATGGCAGATAAGGCAGTTAGGGAGGCATCGGGTATTTCGGATGCACGTGGTGATGCTGTTGCTGCACTTGTTAGTTTAGGATACAAATTGCCAGTTGCCGAAAAAACTGTAAACAAAATTTTTATGGAGAACAATAAAGTTTCTCTTGAGGAAATAATTAAATTGGCATTATCACAATTAAACAGATAAAAGTTTGATATTTTTTTATATTTATGACCCAGTTAGGATGATTTTAGAATAACAGTAAACCGGATAACCAAGTATGACTTTTAGCGGAATAATGACTTCCCTTTCCAGACGAACGGCATCAATTATTGAGCGTGCCAAATTAACCGAGCACACGTTCATGATTATTGTAGCAATTGTTATTGGCGTGTTTGCCGGTTTTGCAGCTATTGGTATTCGTTTTCTGATTGAGGAAATATCTGCCTTAAGTTTCCCCGGATATGGCACACTACTCGAAAATATTGAGAGTCAGCCATGGTATATCCTTTTACTTGTTCCTGTTATTGGCGGACTTATAGTTGGTCCCCTTATATATTATTTTGCACCTGAAGCCAAGGGACATGGTGTACCCGAAGTTATGCAAGCAATATTAATGAAAGGCGGTAAAATACGTCCGCGTGTTGCACTTGTAAAGGCTTTAGCTTCTGCAATTACAATTGGTACAGGTGGTTCGGTTGGACGTGAAGGTCCAATTATTCAGATTGGTTCATCACTTGGCTCAACAGTTGGTCAGTTTTTTCGGGTACCAACCAAGCGTTTAAAAACCCTGGTTGGGTGTGGTGCGGCAGCCGGTATTGCTGCAGCTTTTAATGCACCAATTGCAGGAGCTCTGTTCGCTGTTGAAATTATACTTATGGATTTTGCCGTTGCCCAGTTTTCACCAATCGTTATATCTTCTGTAATGGCAACCGTAATTTCGCATGCTTTTGAAGGCAATTTTGCTGCTTTCCAGGTGCCAGCGTACGAAGTTGCATCTCCTTATGAAATTGGATTCTATTTTATTCTTGGTGGTATAAGTGGAATAGTATCATATCTTTTTATAAAAGTACTATACTATTCCGAAGACCTGTTTGATGAAAAAATTAAATTTCCCGAACCACTTAAACCAATAATTGGTGGTATTGCAATTGGTCTTATGGCACTTGTATTTCCGCAAGTAATGGGTGTTGGTTACGATACAATAAATGATGCTTTGCATGGTAATATTGTTTGGGATATAGCTTTTATTCTGATCTTCCTTAAAATTCTATCAACTGCCTTAACACTTGGTACGGGTGGTTCCGGTGGTATTTTTGCCCCGTCCCTTTTTATGGGTGCAGTGCTTGGAGCGTTTTTCGGTTCAATTGTTCATAGTTTGTTTCCCGATATTACCGGTAGTCCGGGGGCTTATGCACTTGTTGCAATGGGCGGACTCGTAGCAGGTACAACCCGTGCTCCTATTACTGCAATTATCATTGTATTTGAGCTTACAAACGACTACCGAATTATACTGCCGCTGATGATTACATGTATTATGTCAACAATTCTCTCGTCAAAATTGTCGCGAGAATCAATTTACACTCTTAAACTCCTTCTTCGTAATATTTCCATTAAGGAAGGTACCGATAGTAATGTTATGGAATCGATATTCGTTAAGGATGTATATCGCAAGGAGTTCGACAGCATTAATGCAACTGATAATTTTAGTCAGGTTGTTAATAAAATTATTCGTGGCAAGGGACCCGAATTCCCTTTGGTTGCCAACAACAATGTGCTAATTGGCATGATTTCAATGTACGATATAAAAGATCATCTGTTCGAAAAAGAAGAGCTACGTAACTTGCTTGTTGCTACTGATCTTGTAAATGATTCATATTTGCCGGTTACCCTGGAAAATAATTGTGATACGGCACTCGAAATACTTAGAGAATCGGATAGTGAAGGTATCCCGGTGGTAACCGATGAAGGTAGTAATAAGATTATTGGTATGCTGTGGCGAAAGGATATTCAGGACGAGTATCAAAAAGAAATTGAACGCCGTGAAATTACATCGAGTTTGGCAAGCAGCATTACAATGAAGGAAGACGAGAAGCATGTACATTTCCTTGAAGGATATTCAATTGCCGAAATTAAACCACCAAAATCCTTTATTGGTAAATCGATACGGGAGTTGAATATACGAAAACAGTACGGTGTTGATGTACTTTCCATTAAAACCAAATATAAGGGCGAAAGCTCAATAAAGGCTATTCCAAGTCCGGATTACATTATAACCAACATGGATTCAATGGTAATAGCTGGCGAAATAAGCTCAATAAATCTGGTTAAGCACCTTAATTAGTTAAAAAATTAAAGCTGGTATTGCATTAGTGTAATACCAGTTACCACATATATCCACTTAATTCTTGCGATAGAAATACATCCCTTTACCTTGTTATTACATTCTGTTATAACCCATTACAATTAATGACACTCATTTACCCACGCCTGACAACGATTACATTTGACTCCCATATATTTGAATCAAAACTTTTAGTGAATAATTTTTTAGGGAGCTTCAAATGAAAGCATATAAATATAATAGCAGAATGATTCTTTTAAGCAGTTTGGTTCTTTTACTTTTAACAGGCAATACTATTTTTGCCCAACATGAAAACAAATTCGATAAATTTACAAAACATGCAATTGGCAATTTAACTAATGCAATCAAATCCGATAATGAAGGACTAAAGAAAAGTGCGATAACTTTTGCCGGTGAATATAGAATTAATAATGTTACGGAATTGCTCATTTCAGAACTTAATAAATCCGATAATCCCGAAATAAGGTGCATGGCTGCCAAAGCATTATTCAAAATTGGAAACCAAAAAGGAATTGATGAACTTTTAGCTAACTCCCATATGAATGAAAACCTTAAGGTAAGAAAAGTTTGTGGGATACTATACCAGCTTTACCAACTAGATGTTAGAGATTTATTCGCAAAAAATAATTAAACAATGACAATTTTTTACATAGATAATATGAAATTGTTGATTAATTTCTTTAAATAATAGATTGAAGTAATTTGTTTTGGTTGAATATGAAAGAGATCGTAAAAATATTGGTGCTTGTTATAGGTGCCCTTATGATAAATAGAGAGACGATTTTTGCAAATGATATTGAGAAGGTGGTTGAATTCAGAGGGATCTGGAAATTCGCTATCGGTGATGATATTAGCTGGAAATCTCCGGACTATGATGATTCCGATTGGGAAAGAATAAGAGTACCATCATCATGGGAAAACGAAGGCTTTCACGGTTATAATGGTTATGCCTGGTACAGAAGATCATTTGAAATAAATCCTGACCTTGAAAATATGAATTTATACCTGCATCTTGGGTATGTTGACGATGCTGACGAAGTCTATATAAATGGTAAACTTGTGGGTAGTACAGGTACCTTACCACCAAATTTTAGTACAGCGTATAATATGTTTAGAAAATATGTTATACCAGCATCGTACCTTAATTTTAACAGTGAAAATATTATTGCTGTTAGAGTTTATGACGAAATGCTTGAGGGAGGAATTATTCATGGTGATGTAGGTATTTATGTGTACGGACATGCAATGCCACTTGAATTAAGTTTTGCTGGTAACTGGAATTTTATGATTGGTGATAACAATGAGTATAAGAATCCTGATTATGATGATTCGAACTGGAAGACTCTTTTGGTGCCAAGTTACTGGGATACACAAGGTTACCGCGATTATGACGGATTTGCCTGGTATCGTAAAACAGTTGAAATTCCAAAATATCTTGAAGATGAACGACTTGTACTGGTTATGGGTAAAATTGATGATATTGATGAAGTATATATAAATGGAGAAAAGATTGGTTCAACAGGAAAAATTGAGGATAATCCGTTTTTTACTGAAATTGGACGGGAGTACCAGCAATTTAGAGGTTACTATTTAAATAAGAATGCATTAAATTACGGCAAGGAAAATGTTATTGCGGTAAGGGTTTATGACGGATATAAAGAAGGTGGTATATATGAAGGTCCGGTTGGTATCATAACCCAGAAGAAATATACCGATTACTGGAGAAAGCGTAAGAATAAAAAGAATATATTAGAATTATTGTTTGGAAATTAATTTCACCCCCCTATGTGCAATGCCCAAATATGCAGCACAAACGCCGCTTTGATAAACGAAGCGGCGTTTGCGTTTTATTTACAACAATTATTCCATACTAAAAGGATGGATTGACTTCGAATTTATCAGTAAGTATATTTCTCTCGTTCTTTACCAATGGTCTGGAACTTAAAAAGGTTTAAGTGCTGAACCAGCTAATCTGTGCTATTTTTACTACTCAAATAAGTCCAGCGGTTTTATTTTAAATTGAAGTGAAGTCGGGTCTGGAGTGCCACCTTTTCGCTGGATAGTTAGCTTACAAAAAATTAGTCCGCCACGCTCAGATACTTTTACTTCTCCTTGAGAGAAATAGTTTATAACATCATTTATATTTTTCAACACCCAAGAATAATTACTATTTTCATTTTTTGTAACTAAAAACCATTCAGCCGCAAAAAAGCCCCTGCCTTTTAATATATCACTTAGTATTAGAGCCCTGTTTTTTGAGAAATAGTCTATTAATTCATTAACATCTTTTTTTGGTAATTCATCCAGATACCATCTTCGACTATCTTTAAGTTTTCCCCCAACTGGATTTGATGGGATGATTTCACCCGTAAACTTTTTTAGTGTTGTTGCAATTGAATCACTAAAGTGCCACATTTTTGATATGTATCTACTGGTCGTTTATCAATTTGGTTAAAATTTGCGTTGTTATTTGCCCTTTTAAGGAATAAATTTTCTCTGTAAATTACATCATCAATTGTTATTTGTAACTTAATTTGAATATCAGCTTTTTTGTATCTTAGTGTTTCTTCAATTCTCTTTTCAGATATTCCATATTCACTCAGTTTTGATTTTCTAATTAGTAATGGAACAACCATAGCTTCAATATTTTAGATAATTTTATAATCATACCCCATTATTTCTAGCCATTTATGAGCATCTTCATCTTTCACATAATTATTAATCTTCTCTACAACTTGACGTTCATTTTTAAAACCACCCTTTGCCGTTCTTGGCCCAAGTTTCTGCCTCTCATTCATGCTACTTTTTGACATTTCTCCTCTCCAATTACCTCATTTACTTCGGTTTTCTCAATTTGAAGTAGTAAATGTACTAGTACATTTACAGCTACGCTATTTCCAAATTGTTTATAAGCCTGACTTATACTTTTACTAATCTTAAACGATTCCGGAAATCCCAATATACGAGCACACTCCCTGGGTGATAATTTCCGGATAATTTCGCCAACTTTATATAATCCAGTTTTTGCACCAACTCCACCACCATGTGCAGAAAGTGTTATTGCATGACCTCTTGGATCGTAAATTCTTTCTCCCTGACCACCTTTGTTAACTATACCAATTTGTACTGGTCTGTTTGGTAATTCAATTTCACCGAACAGATTATTAGTGAGAATAAATTCTCTGAATACTTTAATATCATTTCTTACAATTGTTTTTGCATCTGAAGGGTTTGTTTCCAAAAAATCTTATAATTAACATTATATCCAAGCTTATTCAAATTATGCAAAACAACTCTTAACGTATTTCCTGAGTCATGGCGTTCAAAATTACTTACATTTTCAAGCAACAATAGTTTTGGTTTATGATATTTAACGATTCTAACTATATCAAAAAATAATGTTCCCCTAACATCATCAAAGCCCTGTTGTTTCCCGGAAATTGAAAATGCCTGGCATGGGAATCTACCACATAATAAATCATGCTCAGGTATATCTTTTTCGTCAATTCCTGTAATATCACCTTCAGGCATTATCCCATAATTTGCATAATAGGTTTGTGCTGCATATTTATCCCACTCAGAAGCGAAAACACAATTTGCATTAAAGTGGTTTAATGCTTCATGAAAACCGCCAATCCCTGCAAATAAGTCAATATATTTTACCCCTTCTAGCTTCATATCATATATAACTCTTTCATTTAGTCTTTATCAGGAATATAGTCATTTACCACTACAAACTCCATTTCTTCAGGAATTCCATGAATAGGTTATAGTTGTACATTTTTAGCTGTTCAAGCTCTCCGGTGTTTTGCGAATGTAAAAACTTGCCATCAGTATCAAGTATAAAAATATGAGGGTAACCACCAACTTTTGGGTATTGTGACAGGAATTTTTCGTTTTTGTTTTCTTTTGAATAGTTGATTTTTACAACAACAAAATTATCGCTAAGGTAATTGTTTAATGCAGGATTTTGTTTAATGAATATATCCATCCTTTGGCACCAAATACACCATTCGCCACCAACATCAAAGAAAATTCTTTTGTGCTCGCTTTCCGCTTTTTGTATTGCAGCTTCCAGTTGTTTGAAAGGGTCTGCCTCAGGATTAAATTTTTCCCGCTCCTTTTTTAGTTCGCTAATAGGTGCAGGATTACCATTGCCCACATCCACACTGTATTTCCATGAACCATCCTGCTGTTTTTTCCAAACTGTTAAATATTTGCCGTAATGTTTTGTATAATCACCCTTTTCATTCTTCAGCGATACAACATATCTGCCCCAAGTGTATCCCAAGTCACCAGATGCAGCCACATCAACACCTTCCGGCTCCCATTGGTAAATTGATGATTTTAGTCCTTCCATAGCCTTGCTAATTGCGTCCTTGCCAGTAATAGGCTGTGCACCTTCTGCCAGCATTAATGCATTAGTATCGGCATACATTGTAAAAGCTTCTGCGGTACCGTTCTCCAAAGCTTTAAGGGCATACTTTTTATCTTCTTCAATAAGCTCCTGTTTTACTTTTTCTACATCAACTTTTGATGTGCAGCCAACAATCAGTACTAACAAAACAGCAATTTTTTTCATTTACAACACCTTATATCCAATTTGTTATTGCAATATAAAAAAACCCTGACGTAGTGTCAGGGTTAAAATTTGTTGATTAAGCGTATAACTTAGGCTAAAACAGCAGTAACTTTTTCAGCAGCTTCTTTAAGACTTGAAGCAACCTCGAAGTTTAATCCTGATTCGCTAAGCATAACACCGGCTTCAGTAGCATTTGTACCTTCAAGACGAACAACGATAGGAACGTTTACTTCAATTTCCTTAACGGCATCAATAACACCCTGTGCAACACGGTCGCAACGAACAATACCACCAAAAATATTAATAAGCAGAGCTTTTACGTTTTTATCACCAAGTATAATTTTGAAACCGTTTTTAACAGTTTCCTTGTTAGCACCACCACCTACATCAAGGAAGTTAGCAGGTTCGCCACCAGCAAGTTTAATAATATCCATTGTAGCCATTGCAAGTCCAGCACCATTTACCATACAACCAACGTTGCCATCAAGTTTAATATAGTTAAGGTCGTATTTGCTTGCTTCAATTTCAAGTGGTTCTTCTTCGTCAAGGTCTCTGTATTCAACAATATCTTTATGACGGTAAAGAGCGTTGTCATCGAAGTTAATTTTTGCATCAAGTGCAATTACATCGCCTTCCTTGGTAACTACCAGCGGGTTAATTTCGGCAATTGAAGCATCGGTAGCATCATAAGCAGTGTAAAGTCCAAGTAAAAACTTAACTGCATTTTTGAACTGTGCACCTTCAAGCCCTAAACCAAAAGCAAGTTTTCTTGCCTGGTAAGCTTGCATACCAACAGCAGGATCAACAGCTTCTTTCAATATTTTTTCAGGAGTTTCGGCAGCAACTTTTTCAATTTCCATACCACCCTCGGTAGAAACCATTACAACATTTTTGCTGCTGGCTCTGTCAAGAGTAATACCTACGTAAAGTTCGCGGTCAATATTTACACCCTGCTCAATAAGTAATCTCTGTACAAGTTTACCTTCAGGACCAGTTTGGTGTGTTACAAGGTTCATACCCAAAATTTCTTTTGCATACTGTTCAACTTCTTCCATTGATTTTGCAACTTTTACACCGCCACCTTTACCTCTACCACCAGCGTGTATCTGGGCTTTTACTACCCAAAGATTACCACCAAGTGATTTTGCTGCTTCTACAGCTTCTTCAACAGAAAATGCAACTTTGCCTTCCGGTACCGGCACATTATATTTTCTTAGAATCTCTTTACCCTGATATTCATGTATTTTCATAATAATTCCGTAATTAATTAAGTTTTTATTAATACAAGGAAAATTAAGCCTTTTGCCTTAATTAATCAATCAACAGATCAGAATAAGAGTTCATTGTTGGAGGAAGATTGTTAATTTTGATATTCTGCAAGACGGTTTACAATTTTATTTTTCATCTAATTAAAAACAACTTTTATTTACAGACAGCATGTCGTATTATTCAACTGGAAATTTTTATGTTAATACAAATTGAAAAAACTACATATGGAATTAATAAATGAATAAATTATTAATCATTATTTTAATAGCAGTAGTTTTTACTGCTTGCAACCTGGATAAAAAAGGATAATAGCATGGAAGATAAATCAAATAAAACTGAAAAGAGTGCTGATAATACACCCAAGGTTACCGGTATTGGTGGTATTTTCTTTTTTTCTGATAACCCAAAACAGACTAATGAATGGTATTCAAAAAACCTGGGTATAAATGTAAACGACTGGGGAGGTGCTACTTTTGAATCGAGAGATATGGATGAACCCGAGAAAACCAATTATGTTGTTTGGACACCTTTTAAAACCGGCAATGAATATTTTGAGCCTTCCAAAAAAGAGTTTATGATTAACTACCGTGTGCAGAATATTGAGGGCTTACTCACCAAGCTAATGGAAAATGGTGTTACTATACTTGATTCAATTAATGACTCCGATTACGGAAAATTCCTCCACATTATGGATGACGAAGGTAATAAAATTGAACTTTGGGAACCTAAATAGATTTATGATTTCAGATTTTTAATTCATGAAAGAAAATGGTTTATCCATTCGTACGGGCAATTCATTACTCCCCGGAACTAATTTAGCTATTTGTCCAAAAAGTTACTTTACAAAACACTTAATCGTTAACTTTGAATTTGCCTGATTAACTATTAAAAAGAATATTCAACAGCTTACGGACAAATTGCTACGGGTAAGGAAATTACAGATTATAACGATTTCGACAAGGAAGAGAAAGTTACTATTGCCAAGTATAAGGTTGGCGATATTACTGATGGTATAATGCACCTTGCTATTCCTGCACATTCTGTAATACTCGTAAGTCTTAAATAAGCTTAAAAACAATAAAATATTTATTTTATAACCCTGCGATATTCTTCAATTTATCGCAGGGTTGTAGTAATTTTAGTTAATTTATAATTCTTATATCTCACTTAATCCATACTCAAGGTTATCAACAGGTTCAAAATAATCTTCCTGATAAAACTCAAAATATAACCTGCGTCCTATTTTCTTCATAACCTTCGATTCCTCAATTTTACCCTGATATGTTTTATAGCAGTTTAAGCATTCTTCCATTATTTTTATATCTTCATCGCTTAGTGTTACAACACAATCTATCAACTCGCGCGAGGAGTTTTTCATTCGTATTGTACCATCACTCATAAAAGCAGGCAAACCTTTATCGGGAAGAGTTAAAAATGCGAGTCGTTGCAAGTTATAAAGCTCAGCATCGCACAATGAACAAAATACACGTTTAACACATGCATGAGTAACCAAATGATCGAAAAATCCGCTAACACCGTGTACCGGATATGTTACAACTACATGCGGATCAAGCTTTAAAATTCTGTCGTAAATTATATTTTCAATCTTTCGGGGGTCAAGTTCAGCAAGTTCACCATCTGGGAGATTAAGAACTTCCATACTTGTTAAGCCAATTGTATTTTTAACAGCAAGCATTTCATTATATCGCATATCAGCCATCTCATCAAGCGAAACACCCAGCTCATGCCTAATACTTGTAGCCTCACCCCGCGTTAGTGTTAGCAGGTGAACTTCATGACCGGCACGTAATTGCTGAGCCATAGCACCAGTTGGACCAAATGATTCATCATCCGGGTGTGGAAAAATATATATAAACTTGAGAGGCATAACTATTCAGATTTAATTATTAAAGCTCCATAATAAATATTAAGAATAAAATAAACAAGAATAAGCTACATCAATAATTATTACCTGGCACTCCTTGGTATATTTTCAGGTAGCCTGGCAAGTATTTCATAATTAAGGGAGTTATTCATTTCGGCAAATGATGAGAACGAAATTTCATTTTCACCCTGCTTACCTATCAGCACAACTTCATCCCCAATTTTAATACTGCCAATATTTGTAATATCACAAATAATCATATTCATATTAACAGAACCTATTACAGGGGCAAACTGTTCATTAACAATTACACGTCCGTTTATACTTAACGAGCGGCTGTAACCATTACTATATCCTACTGGTAGTATCATGATTGTCATATCATGTTGAGCCTGAAAACTTAAACCATATCCAACAAACTCACCCTCCGGTACAGTTTTAATTGTGGCTACGTACGATTTCCAAACCAGTGCCCTGTTAAGCGGGTCGGATTTATCCTTTTTCCGGTGAATATACTGAATAAAAGTTTCGCGGGTTGGCCAGTAACCGTAAAGCATTACACCTGTTCGCACCAAATCAAGTTGAGTATCGGGATAATTTACTGTTGCTGCTGAACTGGCTATATGTTTCAATTCGGGAAATATACCATACTCATTTAGTAATTTTACTCTTTTCTTAAAAGTAGAAAACTGCTTTTTTATTCTTTGATGGTTAGCAATACTTTCGGCACCTGCAAAGTGGGATGTTACTCCCCTAACAATTAAATGTTCACTAAACTTATTTATAATTTTAACGGCACGTTTAAGAGTTGCCAATTGCAATCCGGTTCGGTTCATACCAGTTTCAACATCAACATGAATTATTGCCTTTTTACCAAGTTTCCTGGCTGTATTAATGGCATACTCAAGCTCAACCATTTCCGATACATAAAACTCAATTTCGTTTTCAATAATCCACTTGTAATCATCGGGGTGAACAAATCCCATAATCATTACAGTAGTATTCTTCTGTTTCACCTTAAGTGCCTTGTAAGCTCCGCTTGATGAATAGACTGAAAAATGATTTATTCCGGCTTTTTCCATCTCGGGCAAGGTTATATTTACTCCATGTCCGTATGCATTGCCTTTAATTACAGCCGATACAATGGTGTCGGAGTTTTTAAGAATTGATTTGACAAATTTCACATTGTTTTCGAGTGCAGATTTAAGAATAATTATTTCGGAAGTACTCGCCATAAATTATAAGACAGGATTGTTAACAATACTAATTTAAGGTGAAGGTAAGGAAACTAATAATTTATTTCAAGGATTTGGCAAAACTGGTGCTGATATTTACCTTTATCACTTAACATGTTTGCTAAATACAATTAATGATTTATTTCGAAATTCAGGTATTTAAATTCGGGCTTTTCAGACAAGTTTAATTTGCTTATTTTACACGCTTATTGTTAAGTTAATAAATTGTTAAAATAGTCGCTAATCATCTTAATCTATGAGTAAAAATATATTATTCTGGGTACTGTCGATAGTAATTACAATTGTTATTGTTATTTATCAGCGTGCAACCGGACCGACCTATCCTGTTAAAGGCGTAATTACGGTTGATGAGGCTGTGGGCGAAAAGAGCAAAAATACCATTGAATACAAACTGCTTAGAAGTCATGGCGGGGATGATGACCATACAGTTTCAATACATTCCCAACTGGATAACCTGCAAGCAACTCTTGTGTGGAAAAGATATAAAACCAACGATGATTGGACTTATACTACCATGAAGAAGAATAGTGTAACTGAAACTTATGAAGCAATACTCCCGCACCAGCCCCCGGCAGGTAAACTTGAGTACTTTATTGAGGTAACTCATAATGATAAAATGCAACTAATTCCCAATGACAGAACTATTGTAATACGATTTAAAGGTGCAGTACCTACATGGGTACTTATTACACATATTATTGCAATGTTTGGTGCCATGATTCTTGCTACCCGTACCGGACTTGAAGTGTTTAGAAAAGAGCACAAGGTTGTTCAATATACATGGTGGACAGTTGGTTTTCTTGCCGTTGGAGGATTTTTTCTTGGTCCACTTATGCAGCTTTACGCTTTTGGTGCCTGGTGGACGGGCTTTCCGTTTGGACATGACCTAACTGACAACAAAACTTTAATTGCAATGGTTGGATGGATTATTGCAATTGTTATGTACCGAAAATCAAAACATCCGGCTCGTTGGGCTTTGTTTGCGGCTATCCTTATGTTTATTACATATCTTATTCCGCATAGCGTAATGGGTAGTGAGCTGGACTATAATAAACTTGACGCACAGAAGAAACAAATAGAATTAACCAAATAACTAAACAGGTGGTTGTAACATGAAGATAAAGTTCTTTATTGGCTTACTTATTATGGTTTCTCTTTTAACCGCACAGGAAACCTCGCAAACTTTTCTTTCCCTAAAACAAACCGGCGTTGAACAATTCCTTAAGGATCATCCTGAATATGACGGGCGTGGTACTATTGTTCTTATTTTTGATACCGGTGTTGATATGGGTATTCCCGGTTTAACCAAAACTTCTACCGGCGAAACAAAAGTAATTGATGTTCAAGATTTTACTGGTCAGGGCGACCTTAAAGTTTATGAAGCTGATATTGACGAAGATGATGATATTTATTACTTCGTTAATGAAGATATGGAATATAAAGTTAAGGGTGCCGACAAGTTCGAAAATATGGCTGATGATTTTTACATTGGCGTTTTCGATGAACAATTACTTAAAAACTCAGGCTCAGGTGCTGCTGACCAAAATGGCAATGGCAAGGAAGATGACAAATATTACTTCGTTGCATTTAATACCAAAGCCGAAAATGGCGATTCTTATTCAGTTGTTTATTTTGATAAAAATGGTAACGGCGATCTTGCAGATGAAGAACCAATTAGAAGTTATCATGAAAACCTTGATGCATTCTATATTGAAAATGGAAATGGTATTGAACAGTTGTGGATAGGTTTGAATATTCACCTCGATAAAAAAATTGTTAGTTTCCATTTTGATGATGGTGCACATGGTACTCATTGTGCCGGTATTGCTACTGGTTATAAAATTGGAAATACTGACCTTAACGGCGTTGCACCTGGTGCAAAACTTGTTAGCTGCAAACTTGGTAACAACAACTACTCAGGTGGTGCAACTGTTACTGAAAGTATGAAAAAGTGTTTTGATTATGCTGATTCGCTTTCAAAAGCTCGCAAGGAACCTGTAATTATTAACATGAGTTTTGGTATCGGGTCTGAAATTGAAGGACATAGCGATATGGCAAAATACATTGAAGGCTTGCTCGAAAAAAATCCTTACTTCTATGTATGTACTTCAAATGGTAATGAAGGTCCCGGAATATCAACTTCCGGTTTACCTGCAGCCAGTACAATGGTTTTATCATCCGGTGCAGTGCTTACAAAAGAAGTTGGTTACGATAACTATGGTGCAAATCTTGACAAGGATATCATCCTTTACTTTAGCTCACGCGGTGGTGAAACTGGTAAACCGGATGTAATTTCGCCGGGTGCATGTACTTCTACTGTTCCTAATTGGGAAGGTAGTGATAAATTTTGGGGTACCAGTATGGCTTCACCTTATTCGGCAGGTGTTGTATCGCTGCTTATGAGTGCAATGATTGTTGAATATCCCGATACTAAAATTCCTTCAGGGCTTGTATTTAAAGCCGTTAGGGAAAGTGCTACAAAATGGACTGACTACGAAACAATTGATCAGGGTGGCGGATTTATAAATATTGAAGCTGCTTATGCAAAACTGAAAAAATATATAAATGATGGTGAGCTTAAAAAATATGAAACTTATACCGTTGAAACTTTTGCTCCTAATATGCCTGGCAGAAAAGCTCCTAATATTTATATAAGAAATGGTAAATTCCTTGATAGCTCTGATATATTTACCGTTACTGTTACAAGAAACAACTTTATTAACAAGAGCAAGTTTTACAGAACATTTAATTTAACCTCGGATAAGGACTGGCTTATTCCTGTTGCAAAACGTACATACATGCGTAACGATCAGGAAGCTAAATTTAATGTAAAATTTGATCTCTCAAAAATGACTGAGCCAGGTCTTTACAATGGTACAATAAAAGCAACAAGAGCCGACAAATCCAAATTTGAAGAATTTGAAGTAATGGCAACTGTAGTTATTCCTTACGAATTTACTTCTGATAACCAATACAGCATGAAAGCTTGTGGTAAACTTGCTCCGGGTAAATATGGTAGATATTTTGTAAATATTCCTGCCGGTGCCTCTTCAATGAAAATTACACTTTCTTCGGTTGAAGGCAAACATGCCGATATGAATGTAAAAATCCACAAACCAAACGGTCGTGAAATTAGAGGCAGCAGTTATGTTAGCTCAAAAGGTAAACTTGTAACTGTTGACAAATTCCTTTTTAATCCCGAAGCTGGCATTTACGAACTTGATGTTGATGCTTATTATAAAGCTCAGGATACTTCTTACTACAAACTAAACGTTGAATTTAATGGTGTTCAAAGACTTGATAATATGCCACTTTCCGAGGACCATTCATCACTTACCCTATTTAATAACTTCAACAACAAAAAAGTTTATATGATGGGTGCTTCAATTGAAGGCTATTGCAGTCACTTTGCTAAAACAATAAGTGGTGGTGAAACTTACGAATATGAATTTTATTTTGCTGAAGGTGAAGCTTCAAAAACTTTTAAAGTTATGGTTAGCAAAGAAGACTTTAACAAATTTACAGATTTTTCTGTGATGGTTAAAGATGCTGACGGTAAAACTCTTGATAGTGACGCACTAAGTTATAACTCAACAGAATTGACTATAAATAACAATTTTGATGCTGATACAAAACTTAAACTTGTACTTGTTCCTGGTTTTGCTCTTAAATCATCAAGTTTGGTTGCACATGTAAAAGCTGAAACCAAAATTAAAAGTCCTGTAAGGATTAATGCATCATTCGGTTACAGTCCGGTAGTTGTTATGTATCCGTCAGTTGAAACTAAAGTTAACTTGCAATTTAGCAAGCCAGAAATGGAATTACCTGAAGGTGCCAAATTTTATGGTGAATTAGAACTAACAGATTATACATCTAAAGAAACTGAAGTTAAAATACCTTTATATTTTAAATTTTAGGGGAGACTAATATGTCAGATCACGAAGCACAAGCTGTTGTTAACGGCTTACCGGAGAACGCATACTCCGAACTAAAACCGGGTGAAGAATACAAACCTATTATGATGCCTAATCAGGAATACCCTGAAGTAAATACCTGGTCCGTTGTTTGGGGTTTACTAATGGCTGTTCTTTTTTCCGGTGCTGCTGCATACCTTGGTCTTAAAATAGGTCAGGTTTTTGAAGCAGCTATTCCTATTGCAATCATTGCGGTAGGGCTTTCAACTGTTGTAAAACGAAACAAGGCTCTTGGCGAAAATGTAATTATTCAGTCAATAGGTTCAACTTCCGGTTCGGTTGTTGCCGGTGCTATTTTTACAATTCCTGCACTTTACATTTTGGGTCTGGAAGTTCAGTTCTTCCAGTTATTCTTTGCATCATTACTTGGTGGTTTTCTTGGAATATTATTCCTTATTCCGTTTCGTAAATATTTTGTTGCCGAAATGCACGGTAAATTCCCTTTCCCTGAAGCAACTGCTACTACCGAAGTTCTTGTAACAGGTGAAAAAGGTGGTAATCAGGCTAAGGTACTTGTACTTGCCGGTGCTATTGGTGGTTTGTACGATTTTATTATTGCCACCTTTGGTCTTTGGGCAGAACATTTTTCAACACGTGTAATTGAAATTGGTAATACCGTTGCCGATAAATACAAAATGGTATTCAAGATAAATATCGGTGCAGCCGTTATGGGTCTTGGTTACATTGTTGGACTAAAATATGCGGCTATTATAGCAGGTGGTTCATTTGTTGCGTGGTATGTAATTATACCTGTATTTGCCTACCTTGGTGATGTAATCACTCAACCAATTGGTGCGAACGTTACGATGCTTATAAGCGATATGTCTGCCGAACAGATATTCAGCAATTATGTTCGTCATATTGGTATTGGCGGTATTGCAATGGCTGGTTTTATAGGTATTATAAAATCCTCTGGTATCGTTAAGGATGCTATTAGTCTTGGTATTAAGGAAATATTTGGTAAAAAAAATAAAGATGCACAGCAGTTAAGAACCCAGCGCGATATACCTTTCGGTATTATTGCCGGTGGTATTGTTT
This sequence comes from Melioribacteraceae bacterium, assembly GCA_963663615.1. Classification (GTDB taxonomy): domain Bacteria; phylum Bacteroidota; class Ignavibacteria; order Ignavibacteriales; family Melioribacteraceae. Next base: position 4,070,367 of record OY760517.1, on the reverse strand, counting down.
TAACAGCTATCGCAATATTTATATTCTTTGCATTTGGCGTAGTAGATAATATTGGTCATGCCATTGTTGGCTTGTTAATTGTAATGATAATAGCATTCCTCTTTACAACTGTTGCAGCAAATGCAATTGCTATTGTTGGTACCAATCCTGTTTCCGGTATGACTCTTATGACTCTTATTCTTTCCTCTATCATTTTGGTTAGTGTTGGTCTTACAGGTGAAGCGGGAATGGTTTCTGCACTAATTATTGGTGGTGTGGTTTGTACTGCTCTTTCTGTAGCCGGTGCATTTATAACCGACCTTAAAATTGGTTACTGGCTTGGTTCATCACCATACAAACAGGAAAAATGGAAATTCCTTGGAACTGCTCTTTCTGCTGGTACAGTAGCATGGGTAATTCTTATACTTAACGAAACTTACGGTTACACTGGCGAAGGTGCACTTGCTGCTCCGCAAGCAAACGCCATGGCAGCTGTAATTCAGCCGTTAATGAGTAATCAGCCTGCACCTTGGTTAATGTATGTTGGTGGTGCATTTATGGCACTAATACTTACAATGATTAACGTACCAGCTCTTGCATTTGCACTTGGTATGTATATTCCACTTGAACTTAATACTCCAATTTTGGTTGGTGGTATTATTGCATGGTTTGTATCAAGCCGTAGTAAAGACGAAGATCTTAACAAGGCACGCAAGGAAAAAGGTACACTTATCGCATCCGGTTTTATTGCCGGTGGTGCCCTGATGGGTGTAATTTCAGCCATTATGCGTTACTTCGATCTTAACTTTATTAACAAGGAATGGTATGAATCCCACGAAGCAGAAATGCTTGGTCTGGTTATGTTTGCCGGTATTTGTGCTTACATGATTTGGGATGCTTTACGTGCCAAAAAAGAAGAAGCATAATATTATAGCTCCGTTTAACAAAAAACAATTTTTCCCGTTAAGGGATATTATACAAGGCGATTCATTGCGAATCGCCTTTTTTATTTCTGTTTATTGTTTACGTAGGTCGGCAGCCCCCTGCCGACAAAATTTAATTACAGCTACAAAAAAACCTGCGAAGTTTCAAAAACTTCGGAGGTTTGGTGTCGCGTAAAGTCTTGTTATTTAAGTATGTTACCTCAATAAACTCAATGTCTTGCTATTATATCATATTTGTATTACATAAATTATACTAAAAATATCCCGTAGCAATTATTCTTGCTCAGATAGTAGTGTGGCAACTTTTGCCACAAATTTTTTTTTGATATAAAAAAGCTACAAAGAAAATCAGGGTTGAAATTTTTATTGCTAAGGAAATAATTGATCCATGTTAAATATTTAACATTTATTTCTTCAGTAAAAAATGTTAATATTACTACTAATTCACCCGAAAAGAGGTTAATATGAAAAGATTACTATTTTTTTTATCAATGGTTTTAATTTATACGTCAATATTAGCACAAAGTGATGAATGGTGGCCACTTGAAGTTGGGAACAAATGGCAGTACCAATATTACTTTAGCAATTATGGCAGTCCTTCATATCATATTCAAAATGTAACTGTAACTAATGTTGAAACAATAAATGGCAGATTATATTACAGTTTTACCGGAATTAATGGGAATAAATATTCCTACGATGATGTTGAAAAAGTAATTTATCAATATAGAAATGGTATGGAATCTGTTTTGGTTAATTTAAGTCTTCCGGCAGGGACTGTAATTATTGATACCAGCTACAGTGAATACTCATTTCACGATGAAATTATAGCCCATAATTTTTCCTTTTTAGGACAAACTTATTATTCTAAGGGTATTTCAAACAGTTCATCTGATGATTCGGGTTATTTAAGCAGAAATCAATATTTTGCTAAAGGAATTGGACAAATATCAGGTTGGTCCAATTCGTATGTTTATGACTCCGAACTTGGTAGTGGATCCACAAACTTTAAATTGATTTCAAACCTAATAAAACAGGATAATGGTGAGTTCGTACATAATTGTTCCAGTGCTGCCGGACATACCAAATTTCGGGATTTTTATACTTCCGGTTATTCAAATTCATCCATTGATATGTCGATGAACCTTTATCATAATCTGCGAAAAAATGTAAATAATGGATATGGTTACAACTACATTAAAGAATTGCATGTTGAGTATTATTTTAAGAAATATAATGATCGTTCACAAATATATACTAAAGAATTGGAGTTTATGCCTTTTGAACCATCCATCAGCACAACTTTTGAATTCGACTCTCATTGGCTTGATGATGGATATGAGCTTAAGTTTAGATTATATGCTGTTGACCAATCATTAATTCCGGATACGGTATATTACCCTGATGAAGGTTATATGACTTATGATGGAGCATTACTCGGTAATATTGAAGAAATAGCTCCCGTGGAATATTCTCTAAATCAAAACTATCCAAACCCGTTTAACCCAAGTACCACTATTAAATTCGCTCTACCAGTAGAAGCAAAAGTAACAGTAATACTATACAATGCATTGGGTCAGAGAGTAAGTGAAATAGTAAGCAATAACTTTACAGCAGGAGTTCAACAAGTTAACTTTAATGCATCTGAATTAGCATCTGGTATGTATATCTATCAGATATCTGCACAGGGTGTAGATGGTAGCAACTTTGTAGATACAAAGAAAATGATCTTAATGAAATAAAACCTCTCTCTAAATCCCTCCCCTATAATGGGAGGGACTTGTAAAGAGAAAAATGTATTTTTGTAAGGGCGATTCTAAATGGGTCGCCCTTACTTACTTTAAAGCATACAACTACTCAACATCCGAAGTTTTCCCAACTTCGGATGTTTTGTGTCTTAAAACTATCTTGTTATTGAGTTGGCAGGAATACTCTTGCTAAATTATATACTTTGTCCTATCGTAGGAGCAATTCATGTCCTTAGACTCCGATTTATCGGAGAATGACCCTACTTATTCTAAAGAGTATAAATATTCAACATCCGAAGTTTTCCTAACTTCGGATGTTTTGTGTCTTAAAACTATCTTGTTATTGGGTTGACAGGGACACTCTTGCTAAATTGTATACTTTGTCATATCGTAGGGGCGATTTCCCGCTTGCGGGATAAACACGAATCACACTTAAAGGCATTTGTCTGAATACTCCACAACTAAAGTCATGAGTTACTGATTTTACTTTCAAGTATTCCTTTTTGATGGGTGGTAAGTATATCACTAAATTTTTTGGAGTTATGCTTATACAGGCAATATCTTATTTTTGTATAAGGATTCAATGTTTGTTTAATTCTCAGTTCAATAATGTTTACAGCTTCAAGGTATTTTTGCAAGGCATCGTTTAACTCGCCCTCGGTAAAGTTCGATTTTAACAATAATATTTCCTGAACAAAACTATCAACCTTGTATTCAATAAAATTGTATTCAGGAAAATACTTAAGGGCAATAAACAAAAAGCGGAATACATCCAGAGGTTTAAACTTCTGAATTTTGCCACCTTTTTTTAGACGGCTATCTATTTTCCTCTCTTCCTGTGTAATCTCTTTCTGGATATTTAGAAATTCGTCATCGGCAATTTCAAATAATGCTGATAACCTGTTTATCCTTCTTTTAAGATTTTGCGGAATACTTTTCTTGTATTTAATTTCATGATCCAGCGTACTCCAGGCATCCTGAATAACAGTTCTTATCTGAAGTTCAAATTTTACTTTCTTAAATTTTTCAACATCAGGTATTCCCTTAATACCACCCTTAAGCATTAACTGCAAATGCAAACTTTTATATCCAAACTTATCCTCGGTTTTTTCTAGCTGCCCTGATTTATCTGTAATTTCAATTTCCCTGAAATACTTTTTGAGGCTTCGTCTAATTTCATATACTTCTTCAGAATAGTAGCAAACCGCACGAACACCAAGCAAATCACTTAAATAATCGCTAACCCTGAATTTATTATCCTCGGGTTTTATATAAGGTAAATATTTACGGTTAAATTTGGAAATGCATTCATCGTAGCTTTTTGTTCTACCCGTTGTTTTTTCTACTTTGGGCAAGGTTGCGATCAAATCACAGTAAAATTGAACTGCTTCTTCATGGAAAGCTAACTGCTTTTCGTACCAAACCCTAAATTCTTCTATCTTTTTTTCTATCAATTTCATTCATCTTAAAATATTAAGTACAGTATAAAACAGATTATATACAAAAACAACTTTATTATGTCAGGAAAAATTCACCAACCACCCTAATTCTTGACAAACACTATAAAGCAACACCCAATTATTGAATTACCACATCTTTAATTATTTGTAAATAATTGTCATACTATTAAATATATTTTTGAAATAACCGCACCTATTACTAACTTCAATTAAAAATATATACAGCATTTTATCATCATATTTGCATTTCTTTTATGATATAAACTTTTGGTATGTTCAAATTTTTTATTAACTTTTTTACTAATAAATCGAGAATGATAATGAAAGGATCATTAATCTTATTTAAAGTTTTAACGATTTGCTTTTTATTAATGAATCTTAATTGTACATGGGGAAGTAGTACCTTGTTTGTAACAGAGAATCAAACCACTGAAGCCGAGGTGGAAAAAGTAAAATCGCAGGACGATTATTACTCGGAAAAAAGACTTGGCTCTTTTGTAGAAGATGGTAAAACATTTTTCAGATTATTTACACCGAATGCCAAAAAAGTTGACCTTTATATTTACAACTCACCTGAAGATAAATCTCCCGAATATTTTTCGCTTAAACGTGATGCTGATGCAGTTTGGGAAACTGTTGTTGATGAAGATTTAACCGGCAAGTTTTATGGCTACAAGGTTTACCATAATTTTACCGATGAGGCTGTTCCCCTTTGTGTTGACCCGTATGCCAAGGCTGTAGCAACTTATAACACTTATATGACTCCGCGTCTTTCAATTGTTTATAGCGATAGTTACAACTGGGAAGGTGATGAATGGATTGAACGCGACTGGCGTGATCTTGTGATCTATGAAATGCATATTCGCGATCTTACGGCTCACCCAACTTCCGGTGCTGATAAGCCGGGTACTTACTCCGGACTAATTGAAAAAGGTAAACGCGGTGGTATTAGCTACATAAAAAAACTTGGTGTTAATACTGTTGAGCTTCTACCTTCGCACGAATTTGCCAATGTTGAAATTCCTTATAACAAGGAAATGGCTGGTCGTAAAAACACTTGGAATCCATACGAAAGAAACCACTGGGGGTATATGACTTCCAATTTCTTTGCTCCTGCTGCCTATTATGCCGAGGACTGGAAAGAGTTCAAGATGGATACATGGATGGGTACAACCGGCAAACAGGTCAACCAGTTTAAGGATATGGTTAAGGCTTTCCACAATGAAGGTATCGGCGTTATGATGGATGTTGTGTTTAATCACCTTGCCGAATACGAAACTGGTAACCTTAAGGAAATTGACAAAGAGTATTATTTCCGTCTTGATAGCAATAAAAACTGTATTGCAGTTAGTGGTTGTGGTAATGATCTTCGTACCGAAGCCCCTATGATGAGACGACTTATAAAGGAAAGTATTGTTTACTGGATGAAAGAGTACCATGTGGATGGTTTCCGTTTTGATCTTGGTAAGCTTATTGACTGGCAAACTATTGAAGAGATTATTCACGAAGCACGTAAACATAATCCTAATGTTGTGTTTGTTTGCGAACCGTGGGGTGGCGGTTACGATCCTAACGGTTTTTCACTACGCGACTGGGGTTCATGGAACGACCAAATTCGTAACGGTATAAAAGGCGAAAACCCTAATAATGGTCACGGCTGGATTTTCGGCAAATGGTTTGGCAACAATACTCCCGAAAGAATTAAAAGCTACGTGCACGGTACACTTACTCGCGATTCGCTTGGGCTATTCCTTAAAAAGGAACATGCTGTTAACTATCTTGAATCGCATGACGGCTATACTTTTGGCGATTTTATCCGAATTGGTACCGGCGATGTTAAACATGATGAAGTTATAAAGGATGTTGACAAAAATGCCGAACTTACCGAACAGCAACTAAAGCTTAATAAGTTGGGTGCATTGTTCCTGTTTACCTCGCAGGGTATTACAATGATACACGAAGGTCAGGAGTTTGCACGCAGCAAGGTTATTCCTGCTGATGTACCGGAAGATGACGCACATAAGGGTCAGATTGACCACAACACTTACAATAAGGATAACGCGGTTAACTACCTTAATTATGACCATGCAGATAAAAATGCCGACTTGTTCAGTTACTACCAGGGATTAATTGAATTAAGAGAAAAATACTCCGCATTCCGTTACGCTGCTTATGAAGATGTTAAATTCCATGAGCTTAAGAGCAACGAGTTTTTCCTTGCTTACGAGCTTGGCTACAAAGACCAGCAGTTTGTTGTAGTATTTAATGCTAACCAGACAAAACCTGCTGAATTTACCCTGCCAACCGGCGAATACGAAATACTCGTTAACCCTGAAAAAGCAGGCACAACCTCCCTCGGCACCACAAAAGAAAAACTAACCGTACAACCGGTAACAGGTTACGTACTTAAAAAGAAATAGATAGAGTTTTTGTAGGGCGGCATTTTTGCCGCCTTTATATAACCCAGCCTTTTAATATAATCCTTGATATTTTAAACCTGTTTTTCTAATTTCCCGTTTAATACAAAGAGGAATAATGAAAAATATTATATCGAAATATCTTAATATTGGGAAAACTTTTATTGCTTATGCTTTGTTTATATCGATTCTAATAGCCTTACTACAACCATTCGAATATCTCTCAGATAAATTTTTTGTATCAATATTCCTTAGCAAAATAAAGTCGCATTTTGCTTTGGATTTGGTTTTTGTATTTACCTCTCTTCTATTTGTATTTCAATTATTCCAGGATGTTGTTAAAGGGAAACAATGTACTAAAAGACATTTAATTCTTGCGTTTATTTTCACTTTATTCTATAGCTATTACAGGTTTATAGATGACCATTGGTATTTTGTAAGAATAAGTTATTTGGATTTTATTGCCTATTCCGATTTGCTTTTCCTTCCAATTGTATATCTATTTTCATTAAAATTAAAAACATACTTGAAGAAAGCAGAGAATACAAATCAAAATACTTTATTAGAGGACAAAGCTGTTTGCCACCCGGATTCTGATGATTTTGGATTTGGGAAAGCTGCAGAGAATGTAGCCGGATTAATCATAGATAGTAACTATGAATTTGCTTTTACAATTGGAATTTCAGGTAGATGGGGTAGTGGTAAAACTACCTTTACAAATTTTATTAAACATAATTTATTAAATAAGGATACAATATTTATTGAGTTTAATGCTTGGAATCATTCGGGTGAAAACGAAATTCTTAAATCATTTTTAAATACACTTTCCGAAAATATTGCCCCATATAATTCAGTTTTGAGTAAACGGTTTGTAAACTATTCAAAACTTATTTTAAATGAATTCCCAACCTTAAAGTTACCTCTAATTAGTAAATTGTTTCTCGATAACCCTGAGGAAATTGGTGAGATAACTAAAAAAATAAAAGACGAACTAAAGACGCTAAATAAAAAAATAGTAATAGTTATTGATGATTTGGATAGACTTAGAGCAAACGAAATTTTTCAGGTACTAAAAATTGTAAGAAATACAGCAGATTTTCCAAAAATAACCTACCTGATACCTTTCGATAAAGATCATGTTATTAAAGAATTAGAGAGCATTAATATTGACGCTCGAAAGTACCTTACAAAGTTTTTCACAGTAGAACTTGAATTGCCAAAAATGGAAGGTAAAATATTAAAGTCTTTTATATACAATAAGATTATTAAAAGCAATCTGATTTATAATGTGGAAAAACCTAAAATTTCATTTGAAGAGTTTGAAAAGTATGTCCCATTATTAGAACAATTTATTACAACCAAACGAGATGCAATAAAACTGATAAATTTTATCTTTATTAATATTGAAGAAATAAAACATGATGTAGATTATATTGATTTTATAAATTTGGCATTAGTGAAATTATTTTATCCTGAAGTAATTCAAGAAATTTACTTAAATAAATCAAGAATATTTAATGAAGAATTTGAGGAAATCCATAGCGTTTTGCAATTTAATAAAGAAGATAAATTTTATGAAATTACTAAACTAATTATGGAGTATAAACATTTATCGTTTTATGAACAAAAACTAATTGCCAGACAATTTATTTTTATTTTCAGAGGGGAGTATGAGGATCCAAGTATTGATTATTCAAAAAATGATTTTTCTTTTCATTTACCCGCAGTATACTCAATTATCTATAAGAATCATTTTAATCGATATTTCGCAAATACACTTTTTAGCAATGAGGTGAGCGAAATTCATTTTAGGGAATCTTTAAAAAAAGAGAAATACGAATTTATAAAGGATTGTAAAGGGTGGATTGATGAAGGTGCGAGAGAATCACTTTATTTAAAATTATCTCTTTTACCGATTGAAGTTGAGCAAATCCAAGATTTTATTCAGATTATTGTAGAATTATCATATTACGGACTAAAATCTGAAAGTGATTTCAATAAAATTAAGTATGATTACGAAGATTTAATAGCGAATAAACAAATTTGTGAATATCTATTTGATTCTAAAAATAATTCGGCAATACAAAAGTTAGATATTTCACCATATTTATATATAACCGGCTTCTTTGAAGCAATTCATTATGATTTGGATGGAAAAGAAAGACTTTCAATGAGACATTTCACGGAAGTTACCTCGTTTTACCTAAAACAATATTTAGATGAAAAGATGATTTTTGATGATTATGCATCTAGGTTATTACTTAATTCCAATACAGCAAAGTCTGGTTTTAATTATGAAATAAGTACAGATGCTAAAAAAATCATTCAATCGTTTTATGCTAAATATGGTTCAGTTAATACTATTTCTAAAATTATGATTTTTAATTCTTTCAAGAATACAAATGGAGATAAGTGTAGTATATCAATTCCTTTCCGCAATTCATTCGATAATGATGAACAGATGCTTGAATTTATTAAAAAGTTGTTAGAAAATGTTTCAGAAGATATAAGAGAAGAAGTTACGCGTTTTCTAAAAGAGCTTGGCAAAAATACTTCAGCACCTATCATATTTAATTTTAAAACAATAAAAGTTGATAACAGCGAATGGTATAAACAGTAATTTGTTCTGAAGTATTTTTTTTACAAAAATAACACCTCACCTAAAATTTATCCGCCTAAGGATGATGCCAACTTGTATAATTAGTGAGGCTTGTAACAATATTTCATCCTTGTCCATCTTAACGAACTGCATGTAAATGTTTCTTTATTATACAAGTCATAGAGGGGCAAAAGAATTATTGAATCAATAACCTTGGCAAGGTAAAACAAATTAAGTTTAGTTTAGGAATTTGCAGGAATTGCAAAAGGATAGTTTTGGGTGTATATAACCCTGAGGATTTTTGGAGTGGAAATAAAGCAGGTTTGAGAGGGTGTAAAGTTAGAAGCCAATCTTGAATCCGGCAGTGAACTCGATGTATTTGTCATCATCAACACTACGAAGATTGTTTTCACCCCACGAGTTACTTGTAACAAAATTAGCATATAGCTTTACATTGTTAAGATATTCGTAAGTTACATTTGCTTCTATTCTTGTTATATAACTTTCGGAACCATGTAGAAATGAACGGGCTCTACTTTCATCAATTGATTCGGAATCCTCAAAATCGCCACGATGAACATAGGAAGCCGCAAGGTTGGTCCATAAGTTATACAAAGGTTTGTAGGACAATTTAAGATAAAGCATTTCCGAATTACTTCTCATCCAGTTGCCCAACGGATAATTTTTGTTGTAGAATGATTGTGCTGGATCCGAATGCTCGTAAACAAACGGATTAATCTTTACATACTCCAGTTCAATAGTCGTATTATCAATCAGAAGATCGTAATTGGAGATTCCAATACTATGCCCAATTTTACTTGGTGTATCGCTACCGAAAAGGTTTGTTACGCTAACCTCGTCAATAAATACAGACAAGTTAAGCTTTGAAGCAATAGATGGAATACGGTACGATATTGCCGAGAATATTTGGGCATTACCCGAGTTAAAATCCGATTCGCTATTGTAGTGATCTGCCATCCTGAAAAACAGAACAGGAATCAAATAAATTGGCTCAAATTTATCGGAAATAACTACTGATTCACCAAGACTTATTTTTAGATTATCAATCAGGTTTAATGTAATAAGGTGTGAAGCGATATATTTTTCAACCAACTGAATATGTTTCCTGCTGTATCCGGTTTCTCTCATTGTAGTTGTATCGTTAATCGATGAATTTAACTCACCGTAAAAGTAGTTAAACTCAAACCAGTCGGCAGGTGCAACATTAAGGTATAATTGTGGGAAAGATGGTGCTCTGTCAGAAAATATAATATTGCCATTATAATTATTTCCCCAGTAATTGTAATCCTTTTTAAGGGAAACATAACCCCAGTCCCAGGAAAATGTTAAAGCACCAAGAGTACGATCATAATTATATACATCGGTTGATAAATCACGGGGGTAGTCGGCAGCACGCGTATTGTAATAGTCGTTCGGTTCAACCCCATCCATTTGATGTGAAAAATCATTAAAATCCATATCAAACGAAATGTGTTTTCCTATATTACCGTACGTACTAATTCCATTATAATAGAAAAGATCGCTACCACTATTATCGAACATTGAATAAGCAGCACCAACATCAGGATATGCTGTTATGTAGAACAGATTATCTGCATATTCAAAAAAGCGAAAAGCATTATTATCATTATGTTTGAAAAATAAAGTTTTGTCATTTGGCTTTTTAACGTTGGAATATTCTGCTATCCAGAAGTTTAACTCCTTACGCTCAACCAAATTAAGAGAATTACTATATTTTTTAACTTCATCAAGAAGTGTTAATATCTTTTGTCGTGAGTAAGGTTTTTGATGTGAATTAACCGTTATTCTTCCCATAGTTTCCTGACGGTCAAGAAACTCGTATATTTTGGAATTATTAATAAAATTTGCCTGGGCAAATATCAACTCACCTAATAGTAAAACAATAAGCAGAACTTTTAATTTCAAAATAATCTTTCGGGATAGTTAAAAAATAACTGAATATTATTTGTTGTACTTAATAACTTTGCCAGGATTTCCAACAACTACGGCATTATCCGGTACATCGTTTATAATAACAGTACCGGCACCAATGGTAACGTTTTTACCGATTGTAAGGTTCGGTATAACAACTGCCCCAGCACCTATATGTGTAAGTTTTCCAACTTTTACATTACCACACAATGTTGCATGTGGCGAAACATGAACAAAATCACCAACAACACAATCATGATCAACTGAAGCACCGGTGTTTATAATAGCATGTTTACCAACCATAGCCGAATGCTGAATTATTGTACCATGAAATACTACTGTACCTTCACCAATGGTAACATCAGACCCTAACATACAGGAAGGATGAACAATTTTGCCAAAATTATGTTTAACCTTGTTAGCAACAATTTCCCTTATTCTGTTAACACCAATAGTAATAACTACATCTTCATCAGGATAAACAGACTCATTATACGGTGCCACAACTTCTTTTCCACATAACGTTTTTTTTGAAACGTCATCATCAAAAAAAGCTTTAACCTCAATACCACCAGCCAAGAGAGAATCCATTGCTACTTTACCGTGACCACTTGCCCCAAATAATATCATATTATTATGATCCTTTAAACTTTTCCATGGTTGCAGAAGTATCGGAACTTATTCCTTCGGATTTAAATATTTTCAAAATTGTTAAAAACACAATTTTAATATCCAGTAAAAATGATGCATTATCAACATACCAAACATCATATTTGAATTTATTTTCCCATGAAATAGTGTTACGCCCATTTACCTGAGCCCATCCGGTTATACCGGGTTTTATTTCATGTCTTCTTCTTTGCTCATCATTATACAGGGGCAAATATTCAACCAGCAGGGGTCTGGGTCCTATCAGACTCATATCCCCTTTCAGCACATTTATCATTTGAGGTAACTCATCCAGTGATGCTTTTCTAACAAATTTGCCAATCCATGTTAGTCGTTGTTCATCAGGAAGCAGATTACCGTTGCTATCTTTTTCGTCGGTCATGGTTTTGAATTTTACAAGTTTGAATATTCTCTCATTCTTCCCGGGACGTTCCTGCAAAAAGAAAACATTCCTTTTTTGGAAGAAAAATAACAAACTGACAGTTACAATAATTATTGGTGAAGCAAGGATCAGCACCAATATTGCAACAATAAAATCCAAAATATTTTTAATAAAGTTTTTATACATACTAATTATTTTCAAGAATAGATTCAGTAATTACCTTGTTAACAGAATTTACATCATATTTGTTTTCAGCAATTTTCCTGCTATTTTTGCCCATTCGCTCAATTTCATCTGGATTCTGAATAAAGTATTCCATTCTTTCAGCTAATTTTTCAACATTTTTAACAGGAACAAGAAAGCCGTTATTACCTTCTTCAACAGTTTCCTTACATCCCGGAGCATTTGTGGTTATAATTGGTCTTCCTATTGACATGGCTTCCAGAACAGTTCTTGGTGTACCTTCTCTATAAGAGGGCAAAACATATACATCGCAATTATTAATGTGTGGTCTAACATCCGATGACTTGCCAAGATAGTTAATTACTCCTGAATTTACCCAGTAATCCAACTCTTCCTTTTTAACTGAAGATGGTTTGTTCTCCATCCATCCAACTACGTCAACCTCTACATTAGGATATTTGTTTTTTACAATTTCAGCAGCTTTGAAATATTCAATAATACCTTTATCTTTTATCAACCTGCCAATAAACAGGAATTTCAGATTTTCTTTTGGTGGTTGCGGATTAAATGCAAAATAACTGGTGTCAACTCCCGAGCCATTTATTCTTCTGATCTGCTCCTGTGTAATAAATTTCTTTTCCAGAAAATAGTTCTGATCATCGGAGTTTTGGAAAAATACGTTCTTGCATTTCGATAACGCACGCTTAAATAAATATAGCAGCATTATTCTCTTAATCTTATACTCCAAACCAGTTTCAATAAACATTGAACCCAGTCCCGTAATCATAACTGAAATAGATTTAACTCCTGCACTTGCAGCAGCCAAAGTGCCGTAAAGCACTGGTTTTGTAGTGTAACTTAAAACATAATCAGGGTTATGCTTTTTAATTATATCTCTACAGCTTTTATAAGCTCCATAATCTTTAAGGGGATTCTGCCCCGTTCTTTCCAAATCCAAATTTTCAGTTTGGCAACCCATCTGATGAAGTTTTGCCATAGTACCGTTATCATCACTAAAAGGAGCAATGCAAATAACATCTAAATCCTGTTTAATGAATTCCTCAAGAAGTTTTCCTCTAAAATTTATAAGGGATTCTGCCAGACTGGCGATTACAACTATTTTCAAAACAATATTCCTGGATTGTAATATTGCTACATTAGCAGCATAAATTAAATTTATTTAGTGAATGATTTATATACTTCTATTTGTAGTTTTAGCAACAAATTCTTTTAGTTTATCTTCATAGGAATAATTATCGAAATACTTTCTTCCTGTTTCCATTGATTCTTTTCTGATACTACTTAACACTGCCTCATCACTCAAAACTAAATTAAGTTTTTGGGCATAATCATTAACAGTAAAACTTTCAGAGACAAATGAATTTTTAGAATCTTCAAAGTAATATTTAACTTCACCATAGTTGGTAGTGATAATTATACTTTCGCTTGCAAAATATTCGCATATTTTATTAGGAAATCTTGCAGTATCTTCAATTGTATCCCGAAGAGGAATTAAAAGTGCCTTGGCTCCCTTGTAAAAAGACACCAATTTTTCATATTCCAGATTAGATAAAACTTCTATATTATCATCGTTCTCAATTTCTTTCTCTACCCTGTCAAGCGATCCGCTAAGTATCAAAATAAGCTTAATATTATTTTTGCCTAAATCGGAAGTTTTATAAGAATTTATAATCAAATCAATTACATCATAATACCCCGTTGAGCCACAAAACAGTAAATAATCGCCGGACTCATTTTCCTTTTTTACCGTTTTGAAATATTTGAAATCGCAGATTGGTGGTATTTTAACTGTAGGTAATTTTTTATTTATTTTCTGTACATGATCTTCAAGAAATGTGCTTATATTTATAACACCATCAACAAACTTTAATGCATAATTATCCACCAGATAATTGTTTATTTTATGATATGGTCCCCTCATACCCTTTGCGGTACGGAACTCAACATATTGGTAAACAACTTTTGCAGATACTAATTTAGATAAAAGCTTGTAGAAAATTATATCAATAAAATGTCCTGAATAAACATGAATTAAATCAATCTTCTTCTTTGAGGAAAGGCGGAATATTGCAAATATTTCGGATATATACGAAAGAAGAGGCAATAATAGTTTAATTGAGTAAAATAATTTTAGAGTCTTAACTTCAACAATATTATAATCACTATTTTCGGTTGAGGTAATGTCTCTATTCTTCGGATTTATTTTATTTAGTATGGTTACATCGCAACCAATTTTCTTAAATAATTTTGCAAATGAATTAAGTCTAACATCAGCAGCTCTTTTTGAATATGGTACACCATACAAACCAGTAAACAAAACATTCATATATCAATTTCTCGTATAATTTTACAGGGGTTTCCTCCTGCTATTACATTAGGGGGTATATCACGCACAACCACGCTTCCAGCACCAATTAGAGAATTTTCACCAATTGTAACACCTTTAAGAACAACTGCACCATATCCAAGCCAAACATTATCATGAATAACAACCGGTTTAGGCTCTCCGGCACGTTTATCTTCGGGATGCCAATCCGAATCAGTAATTAATGTATTTGCACCACATTTAACGTTATTACCTATTGTAATACTTTTAAAACTCGCAATAGTAGTACCGCTAAACCCGGAATTATTTCCGATTACAATTTCTGCATCATCGTTCATTGTGGTAAGAATGCAATGGTGATTTATTCCAATAAAATTGGAGTATTTGGAAGAATTAAATTTACAGTTATTACCTATAGTAAATTTTCTGGTTTTGGGATGACATACTATATAGGGAGCACCATCGAAAATTACTTTTTTACCAAACTTTATTTTCATTAAAAACAACTGAATATAAGTTAAGATAGTTGTAATAATTATTCTTGTGTATCGCAGATATTTTTTAAGATTAAACATTAAAGATAACATTTAGATACCCCTATTACTTCAATGGTTTCGATAACATTAGCGATTTTCTTTTGGAATGTGCATACTTTAAACCCAGAACCCAGCCACCAAGCAAAAATGTAATGGCATCCAGCGGAGGATAAGTTAACAGATAAGGATTAAGCAGTGATACCATAAATATAGCCAATTGACTACCAAATACTACCTTGAAAAAAAGCGATAAATCTTCACTAAAAAGTGTGTTTAGTTTGCTCTTATTACTAAAGGCTCTTCTTAAAAACGAAACATACATCATGAGTATCGGAATTGCAAACAGTCCGTAAAATGCAAAAAAGTCGAGAATTGAAGAGTGCTGGCTTGCAACAACATTACTTGAGTTTCCATAATTCCAGTAACCTCCTTTTCCCCATAATGGCGAGTCCAGAAAACTATCTATCGAATAATTAAGAACATGATACCTACCACTGGTTATCAAATCAAACTTACTGGTATCAAAAGATGATATTACAACAAAACTTTGGTAAACATCTTCCATATAACCTGCTAATGTTGATATGTATTCAAACGATATAAATATTATTGCAACAAGAGATAGTGCCCCAAAAAGAATTATTCTTTTAACCGAATACCTGTATGTTGCTATTGTAAGAATTATTCCCAAAAATATCACATATAGAATTTTTGTTGCAAGAAAATCACTATATAATACTGCAAGAAAAACTACTACATTGGAAACAATAAGCATCACCCTGAAGATTAATTTCTTAAAGTGAGACAAGAGTAATATCAACGAAATATTCGATATATAAAAAACAAAGGGCCAATATAAAATTGTGGATTGTTTACTTAGAAAAAACGAATCCTGAGTATATATGTTTCCGAGCGAAGATTGCAGTAGAATTACTTCAAGTGAATAGAATGTAACTACCAAATACAATGCAGCAAATAGTATTTTAAGATATTTAAGGTTTCTATGAATACCTAAATAAAAACCTAAAAAATAGGCTGGTAAAATTGAAAGCAAAACCATATTCTGAGTTTCAATTCCACCTTTATTACCATAACCTATTGCTAAAAAGAATACAAGAGCAACTATTGAAAGAATAATCCAAGGTGAATTTTTTATCACATACCTTATTTTAAACTTTCCAATATTTGCAAGTATAATAAAATATTGCAGCAATGATAATGCTATCATCGGTAGAAATGACAAGTTATAATTATACTTGTAAAACATTGGTAATCTGGTAAATATCATAGCAATAAATACTATGACCCAGAATGTCATTAAATAGTTTTTATTTTTCATTATCTATTATTGAATAAATCTTTTCCAAATCCGCTTTTACCTTGTTGTTGTCGAACATTGAACAGGCAACATTGTAAGCGTTTTCACTTAATTGATTCCTTAGTTTTTCATCATTATGAAGCTTGTAGATTGAAGAAGCCAGGGAATCAATATCACCTTTTTCAACCAAAATAACACTTTCCATATTGTCATTTAATGAGGGTATTCCACCAACATTATATGCAATGGAAGGTATTTTAAGAAACATATTTTCTATTAGGGTGCCGGGAATTATATCATGATATGTTGGTATTACATATAAATGAGATTTACCTAAGAGTTCATAGGCTTCTTCCTGCTTTTTAAATCCCTGAAAATCGTAATTGGATTCGAGTTTATATTTGGCAATTTTGTTTTTAAGGAATTCAAGATAACTTTTTGATCCGTCACCAATAACAATTACACTCAAATCAATATTTCGTTCTTTTAGTATTCTTGTTGCTTCTATTAAATCCTCAATACCCTTATTTTTTGTAACACGGGCAAAGAAAGCAATATCATATTTTTTTTGCGGGTCTGACTTTATGGTTGGTATATTTATTGGATAATTGTGCCAGAACAGTTTGCATTCAGGGTTAAGCTCCTTAACAATATTTGCCATTTCTTCGGTTCTAACACCTATTCGGGAAACCTTACGTATTGTATTTTTTTCAACTGCTGTTCTTATTTTATGGAAATAGTTGTAAATAAAACTTTTTGTTTCCGACAAGAATGCAAAACCCTGTATGGTAAGAAAACATTTATATCTGTTTTTCACTTCATTAAACAAAACTGAGTAGTAAAGGTTTTCAGCTCCATGAAAATGAATTACATCAGGATTTATTTCGTCTATAATATTTTTTGTATTTTTTATAACTGTAGGATATTTGGATATGTACCCTAACCTAAGCTTTTCATATAAATTTGGTTTAATCCAGTCAGGAGAATATTTATAAAAGTAGTAATCAATACCTCTAATTGTAAGTTTATCGTTTTTATAAGTAAAAACATTAGGTGCCAGAATTGTAACCTGAACCTCTTCAGAACCTTCAAATAATTTAATTAATTGATCAATCCATGGAGCAAAGTAATTAACATTAGTTTTAAAATGCTTATTAATTTCCTCATTTGAGAAATGACATATCCATAATATTTTAATTGGTTTTTTCATTGATCATTTAATCTGGATTAAACATAAACCTATTAGTAATTAACGAAACAACATTCTTTTAAATAATGCCAGCGACGATTTAATTTGATTTTTGAAAAATTCAAAACCGTATCTGAAAGTAAGGTTTTTAAAAAGGTACTTTACATATTTCAAAAAGCGTTTCGTACTAAATCCGTCTCTCAATAAAGTATTTAACGCAATTGTATATTCAATCCAGTCAAGATCATGGCTCGATAAATTTGGTATTATTTTTTTATACTCTTCAAATACCATTATTTTCGAGTTTATTCTATGTGCTGTATCAGTTCGGGAAGCAATGCCTATATCAGTGTAATATATTGAGCCAACAAAACTTTTGTAATAATATTTTTTAGTGAACAACTGTAACTGAATATCAATTAATCCATCAGCAAAAATACCTACATTTTTTGGTATTGGGAAAAAATTCTTAATTACATTATTGCTTACTGCAATAGATCGGTTTGTTAAAAGGTAACGTAATTTTAAGCTAAGAGGATCGTGCTTTAAAACTCTTTCGTTTGTATAAATTTTCTCTTTACCTTCGGGCGATCTTGTTTTCCAATCCATAAAAATAGTGAACAATTCATTTTTGTAATCTATTTTTTCTTCTTCAATAACATCAATTGTATGTTTGAATATACCATCACAAAAAGCATCATCACCTGCCAGGTTAAAAATAACTTCACCAGTAAAATACTTCCATGATTGTTCTATATTCTCAAATATTCCCAGATTCTTTTCATTTCTGTAGGGTCTAATTATATCAGGATACTTTTTATAATATTCCTGAATTACACCCCATGTATTATCTGTTGAACAGTCATCCGATATTATAATTTCATGTACATACTCTCTCTGCTGTAATACTGAATCAAGAGCTCTTGGAAGTAATTTTTCCTGGTTATAAGTAATAACTCTAATTGATATTTTAGGAAGATTTTCCATTGAATTTTTTCCTTATGTTTTTCACAATACCCTTAATACCAACTCTTTTATCTACTTCAAAATACGAATAGATTAGTGAGACGATAAAAAGGATAACACCCAATATGTATTTCCATAACCCTGAAGTTACCAATACCATAGAAAAACTGGCAAATGTAAAGAGAAGTGATAAAAGGAATACTTTTAATGTATCGGATGAGTAACTAAAACCAAATTTTCTGTTTGAAACAAAATAAGCAACACACATATAAAAAATATACATTATTAACATAGCCAAGCCTAAACCAGCTACGCCATAATACATATACAAGAAATAATTAAGTGGCAACTTAACTATGTTTACAAATAATTCATTTATAAAGAATTGTTTAGAATCGCCTTTTGCAATAAACGCAAATGATATAGACCAACTGCCAGTTCTGAATAAAATACTTAAGGCACCAAACAAAATCATATCCGACATACCCAGGAATTTGTCGGAATAAAGAATGTAAACTATATCGTTGGAAAATACCAGGAAGAATATAATCAAAGGAGCCAACAGTAAAAACGCTATTTCCGTTTGCTGGTTAACTCCATCACGAATTTTTTTATTATCATGGGCTATTTCGGAAAGCCTTGGATAGTAATCCGTAGCTATTGAATCCAGCACCAAACCAGCATACGAAAAAATAAGTGTAAAGCCAGCATCATAAAGTCCAACATCGGCAACCCCGCCAAGATGGCTAATAAATACCTTAATTAAATAGGAGGTACTAAGAGAAATTATCCCACTAAATGAAATAGTTATTCCCATTGTTACCATTCCTCGTCCTTTGGACATAACTTCCTTAAAAGGAACAATAACTTTGGATAATTTTATTTTCTTAAAGAAATGATGGGAAATAACAAATTGGGCAAGTGCCATTAAAATCATGGCAGGTACTATACCCTTAACACCCCAGATATAGTATAGAGGAATTGTAATAAGCAGACCTGAAAGAGCACCCGTTAAAGAGGATAAGGTAAGAAATTTAACATTTCGCGTTCCCCTTAAAACAACAGAACGTCCAACTCTTAACTGATTTATTAGCAACACAACCGATAAAATTATAAATTCGATTGTATATTCATCGCTTCCAAAAGTAAATTCACTTAGGTATTTGGAAAGGATTATTGTAGATATCATCCCTAATAATCCGGTAAGCCAAACCAATACCTGAACAACTCTTACAATCCGTGAAATTGCTTCAGTATCTTTTTTACTATTCTCTTCAGCTATATTCTTTACAGCACTTGTTTCAAGTCCGAAATTGGTAATAACCCCAACAAGTGTTGATGAAGAGGTAAACAATCCGGCTATACCCATACCGGCAGGACCAAGCAGGATTGCAATTAACTTGTTTCGTAAAATGTTTATAAGAATTTGAAAAACTTTAGTAGAACCATAAATAGAGGTGGTTTTTATGATTTCTCTGTACGGTTTGGTCTCTGACATATATTAAGCAGGATTGTATTGATTTAGTAACCTAATTACTGTTTCTACCATTTCCGGTTCCATTACCGGACTAATTGGTAAACTTAATACTTCCGAATGTATTTTTTCAGTTACCGGATAATTTTCACCGGCATACTCAGTATAACACTCCTGTTTATGTGGAGGAACAGGATAATGAATTAAAGTTTGCACTTCATTTTCAGATAAATAAGCTTGTAATTTATCCCTATTCTCAGTCCTTATTACAAATAAATGGAAAACATGATCGTCCATATTGTTCCATTCAGGAAGCTTTATAGCCGGGTTAGTAATCTTTTCTATATATAACTTTGCTATGTTTCTTCTATATTGGTTATCTTCATCAAGATATTTCAATTTTACTCTAAGGGCGGCAGACTGAATCTCATCAAGTCTTGAATTTAACCCCTTGTAATCATTGTAATACTTTTTATTTGAGCCATAATTACCAAGTGCACGAATAACCTCTGCCAATTCACTATCATCTGTAGTTACAGCACCGGCATCACCAAGAGCACCCAAATTTTTACCCGGATAAAAACTGTGTCCGGCAGCATTACCCACAGAACCGGTTCTTTTACCATCAAAATAGCAACCTTGTGATTGTGCATTATCTTCAACCAACAAAAGATTATGCTTTTCAACAATTTTTTGTATTTCGGTATGCATTGAATTATGTCCATATAGGTGGACAATCATAATGCCTTTTGTTTTATCTGTTATTTTTTCTTCAATTCGGTACGGATCAATATTATATGTGTTAATATCCGGTTCAACAAAAACAGGTTTTAACTTGTTATCTGTAATAGCCAAAACAGATGCAATATAAGTATTGGCTGGCACAATAATTTCATCACCTTCGGAAAGTTTTCCCAATTCAATGTATGCACGTAAAATTAGCCTCAAGGCATCCAGTCCGTTTGCAACACCAATGCAATGTTTGGAACCGATATATTGAGCATATTCCTCTTCAAACGCACTAACTTCATTACCCAGCAAATACCAACCCGAATCAACTACTCTTTTAATCGCATCGGATATTTCGGGTTCATATTTCTGCGTTATCTTTTGTAAATCAAGAAATTTTATCATTATCTAAAACCTGTTTCAAAATCATTAAGATATAAAATTAGTCCATTTTAACTTTTTTCATAAACTTGGCAGGAGTACCTACATGTATTTCATAGTCAGGAATATCCTTTGTAACAAGACTATGTGCACCAGCAACCGAATAATCGCCAAGTGTCCTTTTTTCCAAAACACGGGCACCAAGAGTTACATCCGATGCTTTACCTATTGTTACATAAGAGCTTGTAATGGAGCCTACTGAGAAGTGACAAAGCGGTCCAACATTTGTATCATGACCAATAAGTGCATTTGCCAAAACAAGAGAGCACATACCTATGTGTGCTTTTGGACCAATATAGCAGTTGGACATAACAACCACACCAGTATCTAAAATTGCATTATTGGCAACAAATGCAGTTTTGTGTACTATAGTAGCAAATCGTTCCCTTGGTATATTCATGTCGTTAAAAACTTTTTCAGAAAGAACATTTCGTCCAATCATGTGTATGGCATAAATAAACCAGTAATCTTCCTTTAAAAACTTATCAATTTCATTGGTACCACCAAGAACCGGATACCCGTTTATTTTTTTCCCAATTTCATAATCATTAATAAAACCAGCAACTTCAAATTCAAAATCATTATATCTATTTCTGTTATCTTCAATTAACGATGCAACAACTCCGCCATTTCCTTCACCGCCAATAATAACAACCTTTTTACTCATTATTAAATCCTTCTTCTCTAGTTTTTATTACTTCATATCTCTTTATTGTCCTTTTAGCTGTTGCAAGCATTGGCGGACCGATAAACTTATTATTCATAATAGCCACGCCCTTACCTTCAGCAAAAGCCTGTTCGGAAAGTTTAATCATATCCAGGGCATCTTTATATTCTTCTTCACTTGGAGAGAAATAACTATGTGCCAACTCAAGTTCTTTTGGATTTAATACAAGCATACCTTCAAATCCCAACTTCTTGGCAGTATTAAGGTTAACTTCCAAATCTTCAAGATCATGAACATTGATATGTACTGTATCAATTGGAACAACATCATTAGCTCTTGCAGCCATTGCAATCATTGCTCTTGGAGTAAATAAGCTTTCATGTTCCGAATCGTGAATACCTCTAAGATCAGTTATAAAATCCTCACATCCAAATGCAATAGCAACAACACGATCCGATGCCTGGCATATTTCCTGGGCATTTAATACAGCTGCTGCTGTTTCAATTAGCGGAATAATTTTAAATGTACCTACCGGTATTCCCTTTTCATATTCAATTGTTTCTAGAAGTTTTGAGAAAAAGTAAACATCCTCACCCTTTTTTGATTTAGGATACATAAAACCATTTATACCATCAATCGTAAGGTTATGCACATCCTTTAATAACTCACCACTTTCCCTGTCATTAACCCTTGGAAAAACATAGTGATTCTTAAATGCACCCGATTTTGTATATTCAATAATTTTTTCTCTTGCTATAACTTTATTGCTAACAGGTTGAACTGAATCTTCTATATCTAATAATAAAACATCAGCTTTCGATCTTGCAGCACTCTTCAACAATCTTTCATTGTGTCCGGGAACAAACATCAAACTTCTGAAAACATAATCAGCCATTAGAGCTCCTTTTCTTAATTAATACTCTTCTTCTGAATTTTAGAATATCTTCGTTATTTTGATTATAAGCTACTGTTTCAACATAAATTAAGCCGCGATCTTTTCTTGTTTTCGATTCCCTTTTTTCCAAAACTTCTGTTTTGGCATAAATTGTATCGCCAACAAAACAAGGACCCAAATGGTCAATACTTTCATAACCCAAATTTGCAATCGCCTTTCCGCTTATATCAGGAACTGTTATACCAACAGCCAAGCTAAATACCAAAGTACCAACTACAAGTAATTTACCGTGTTGGGATTTGGATGCAAAATCCTGGTTAGTATGAAGCGGATGATGATTCATAGTTAACAGACTGAAAAAATTATTATCGCTTTCAAATATTGTTTTTGAAAGTGCATGTTCAATTACCGCACCTTCTTCAAAATCTTCGTAATAGTTACCCAAATGCGAACTTTTCATTTTATGATTCACCTGTTTTTGAGTTCCAAAAATTCTTTATAATTTCTTATGTAATCATTTTCATCATACTTCTCGGAAGCAAGCACCAAACAAATGGCTCCGGAAGAAAAACTTGCAAGCTCACGCCAAATACCAGGAACTACATATAACCCGTAATAAGGGCGGTTAAGAGTAACTGTTTTTTTGTTTTTGCCATCATCAAGAACAATATCAAAACTACCGCTTGCAGCAAATATCATCTGATATAATTCTTTATGTGCATGTCCCCCACGAGATTCACCACCAGGAATATCATACAGGTAATAAACTCTGTTAATTTCAAAAGGACAAGTATTCATATTTTCGAGGATTGTAATATTTCCGGATCTTTTTTTAATTCTTTCGAACTCGAAAATATTACAGTCGTGCACTGAACTGCTATTCATTTTGTAATTTGCGGTACTCGTCAAAATCTCTGACATAATCTTCTTCGCTAAATTTTGTAGAACTTAAAACAAAAACCAATGAATTTGTAGAAAAATTTTCCATGTGTCGCCACAAATTATTGGGAATGTATAACCCATAATATGAACGATTCAGAGAAAATGTTTTCTTCTGTTTACCATCGTTTACAACAACATCAAGGCTACCCGATAATGCTACAACAACTTCTTCCTGGTTTATAAAGGCATGACCTCCCCTGGTTTCACCACCGGGAACATCGTAAATCCAGTACGATCTCTCTATTTTAAATGGTATATGATTATTACCTTCAATAAAAGAAAGGTTGCCACGTTCATCTTGTATTTTTGGCAGGTCGATTATTTTAACAGAATCAAGACTCATATTCTAACCAATTTTTAATAATGAGTTAAGATACTCACCATAACTACTTTTACCTAACTCTTTAGCCAAACCTGCTAATTGATCTTTATCAATTGAACCCATTCTGTATGCAATTTCTTCAATACAACCAACTTTCAAACCTGTTCTGTTTTCTACTGCCTTAACAAACTCGGTTGCTTCTGTTAATGATTCATGAGTACCTGTATCAAGCCAGGCATATCCACGGCTCATTCTGGTTAACTTAAGTTGGTTTTTATCAAGATACTCCTGATTTACTGAAGTTATTTCCAATTCATTACGCCATGACGGTTTAACATTTTTGGCAATCTGAACTACCGAATTTGGATAAAAATATAACCCAACAACTGCGTAATTGGATTTGGGCTCTTTTGGCTTTTCTTCAATGGAAAGAACGTTGCCATGTTTATCAATTTCAGCAACACCATAACGTTCGGGATCGCTTACCCAATAGCCATAATTTACTGCTTTATTTTCATTCTCAACAATATTCACACTATCGGAAAGCAATTTTTGCAAGCCGGCACCATAAAAAATGTTATCACCGAGAACCAGACAAACACTATCATCACCAATAAACTCATCACCAAGAATAAAAGCCTGTGCAAGTCCATCAGGTGAAGGCTGAACCTTGTAACTTAAATTAAGACCAAACTTTTCACCGTTACCAAATAGTTCCTGGAATCGTGGTGTATCCTGAGGAGTAGAAATAATTAATATATCTTTTATTCCAGCGAGCATTAAAGTAGAAAGAGGATAATAAATCATAGGTTTATCGTAAACTGGCAACAACTGTTTACAAACAACCTGTGTTAAAGGATAAAGTCTTGTTCCGGAGCCACCTGCTAATATAATTCCCTTCATTCTTATACCTTCCCTAATCTTTCAAGATTATACTTGTTTTCCATAACAGCATCGCACCAGCTGTTATTATCAAGATACCACTGAACTGTTTTTCTTATACCTTCATCAAAGGTATGAAGCGGATCAATACCAAGTTCTTTGGAAAGTTTTGATGCATCTATGGCATAACGTTTGTCATGACCTGGTCGGTCGGTAACAAAAGTAATCAAATCCTTGTAACTGCCATTATTCCTTGGTTTTAGTTCATCAAGGATACTGCAAATTTTATTTACGAGTTCAATATTCTGTTTTTCGTTATTGCCGCCAATATTATACGTTTCGCCAATAACACCCTTTTCAAACACGGCTGATAAAGCTCTCGCATGATCTTCAACATATAACCAGTCACGAACATTATCACCTTTACCGTATATTGGAATAGGTTTTTCGTTAAGAGCGTTTAGTATAACAACAGGAATAAGTTTTTCCGGGAATTGGTACGGACCGTAATTATTTGAACAGTTTGTAACCAACACTGGCAAACCATAAGTATTATTCCAAGCACGAGCCAGAAAATCTGACGATGCCTTACTGGCACTATATGGTGATTTTGGGTCGTAAGGTGTAGTTTCGGTAAAAAGTCCGGTTGCACCAAGCGATCCATAAACCTCATCAGTTGAAACATGTAAAAATCTGAAATCAGCTTTATCTTCTTCTGAAAGATTTTTCCAGTAGTTATAAGCAACAAGTAACAGATTAAAAGTTCCAACTATATTTGTCTGAATAAATTCGTCCGGACCGTCAATAGACCTGTCCACATGTGATTCTGCAGCAAGATGCATAACTCCAGATACGTTATACTTTTGGAACAGATTATCAAGAGCTGATTTATCGCAAATATCTATCTCTTCAAATGCATATTTTTCATTACCCTCAAGGTCCTGCAAGGATACAAGATTACCTGCATAAGTTAATTTGTCAACAACAATAATTTTGTGATCTGTATTTTCGATTAAATATCTAACAAGGTTAGAGCCTATAAACCCCGCACCACCTGTAACTATTATATTTTTCATCAATGATTACTACCACTGTTTATTAAATCACTAAGAACCATTATTTTGTTTAATTCTTCAAGATTGGTTTTAGTCTTCCAGCCAAAAGTTTTTTCAGCTTTTTCAGGGTTACCAATAAGTAAATCAACCTCGGTAGGTCTGTAATACTTGGGCGACACCTCGATAATTACATCCCCAACTTTCAGGTCTGAAGTAATTTTATATTTATCAAGCGAAAGGTCGAGCAAGTTAAGATCATATTTAAACTGTTCATGCTCTTCAATATTACCGGCAAACTCTTTAAGTAGTTCAAAATTGCTGCCGTTAATTTTTTTAACAACACCTTTTTCATTTTCGTTTTCACCCTGCCATTCAATATCAATACCTAACCATTTAAAGGTGTTGGTACAGAAATTTCTAACAGTTTCTTTTTTACCGGTGGCAAGAACAAAATCCTCGGCAGTTTCAGCCTGCAAAATATTCCACATACCTTCGCAATACTCGGCAGCATAACCCCAGTCACGTTCGGAATTAAGGTTACCAAGAATAAGCTTATCCTGAAGACCAAGGGCAATTTTTGCAGCAGCATGAGTTATTTTTCTTGTAACGAAAGTTTCACCTCGTCTTGGTGATTCATGGTTAAAAAGGATACCGTTACAAGCATAAATATTATATGCTTCACGATAGTTTTTAACAATCCAGAATCCATATAACTTTGCAACACCATAAGGTGAACGAGGGTAAAACGGAGTTGTTTCACTTTGAGGAATTTCCTGAACCTTACCATAGAGTTCGCTTGTTGAAGCCTGGTAAAACTTGGCTTGTTTACCAAGACCCACTTCACGTATTGCATCAAGAAAACGCAAAGTACCAAGAGCATCAACCTGAGCAGTATAGTCAGGAACTTCAAACGATACTTTTACATGACTTTGAGCCGCAAGATTATAAATTTCGTCCGGTTCAATTTTTTCCAATAATCTGTTCAGGTTACTTGTATCAACTACATCTCCATAGTGAAGAAATAGTTTTTTACCGTAAACTTCCTGATCACGATATAAATGATCTATTCTGGCAGTATTAAAAGAACTACTTCTTCTTATAATGCCATGTACCTCATATCCTTTTTCAAGTAATATTTCAGTAAGATAACTTCCATCTTGTCCGGTTATACCAGTAATTAACGCTTTTTTCATAAACGAATCCTGTCAGAGTTAAGGTTTTCAGTAAACCAGTTATAAGTTTTTTCAATGCCGCTTTTAAGGCTTTCAGTATGTTTCCAACCCAAAGAATTAAGTCTGGAAACATTCATAAGTTTTCTTGGAGTTCCATCAGGTTTGGTAGAATCAAATGTTAATTTTCCTTCAAAACCAACAACACTCATTATTGTTTCAGCTAATTCCTTAATAGTAATATCTTCGCCAGTACCAATATTAAGATGAGTAATACCTTTTTCATAAATATCTTTTGCATTAACGGTATCCATCAAATAATAAATTGCGTTGGCAAGGTCTTCAACATAAAGAAACTCTCTTTTAGGAGAACCTGTACCCCACACAACAAGCTCTTTTGTTCCATTAAGTTTTGCTTCGTGTGCCTTTCTTATAAGTGCTGGCAAAACATGCGAACTTTTAAGATTAAAGTTATCGTATGGACCGTAAAGGTTTGTTGGCATAACAGAAAAGAAATTACTATCGTACTGTCTGTAATAGTTTTCGCAAAGTTTTATACCGGCAATTTTAGCTATTGCGTATGGTTCGTTGGTTTGTTCAAGTTCACCGGTTAAAAGTGCCTCTTCACTCATAGGTTGATCTGCAAATTTTGGATAAATGCAAGAGCTACCAAGAAACAGAACTTTTTCAACATTATTTTCATGTGCAGCATGAATAAGGTTCGATGCAATCATCAAATTATCATAAATAAACTCTGCCCTGTAAATGTTGTTAGCTAAAATTCCGCCAACTTTTGCAGCAGCAATAATCATCTGATCAGGTTTTATTTCTGCTACATATTCATCTACTTCAGCCTGTTTTCTTAAATCAAGCTCACTCAAATCCTTTGTGATTATTTCGTAATCACTTTCCTGATACCTTCTTGTAATAGCGGAACCAACCATTCCGGTATGTCCGGCTATATATATTTTCTTAGACATCTCTTAAACCCTGGATATTTCCGAAATTCATTAAAATTAAATTTACTTTTCCAATTATTATTAAAACTCTTCCCAATACTTTACTATTTGTTCATATAGTATTCTGAAACAAGTTTTATTCCTTCTTCAACCAATATTTCCGGTGAATAACCCAGTAACATAGCAGCCTTGGTTATGTTTGCATGCGAATGTGGAATGTCACCTTTTCTTTTTTCACCAATAACAGCGTTAACTGCAGCAACTTCACTATTTTTTTCAGCAAAGTTTTTCTTCAGGTATTCGAACAATTCTATCAAAGTAGTTCTGCCACCACAAGCAATGTTAAACATTTCCGAAACCACATCTCCTGAAGGGACATTATTATCATAATATTTCTTCTGGTTTTCGCGTATAAATTCGGTTGGTGTAGTAGCTGCTCTCTGGTTTGCCTGAAGTACATTTTCAATATAGGTAAAATCCCTGCTAATGCCAGTATCACCGTTAATTACAGGTGCTTCGCAGTTTTTAAGCATAAGCGACCATTTAGGAATAACTGCCGCATAAGCACCGTTTGGGTCCTGTTTGGGACCAAATACATTAAAATATCGTAATCCTATGGTTTCAATACCATATATTTCAGAAAAGTTTTTAGCGTAAATTTCATTTGAAAGTTTTGTAATTGCGTATGGCGAAAGTGGTTTTCCTATACGCTCCTCAACTTTGGGAAGCTCCTTGCTATCACCGTAAACCGAAGAACTGGAAGCATAAACAAATCTTTTTATACCTGCTTCAACAGCAGCAAAAAGCATATTTACAAATCCACCAACATTTACATTTGTTGATGTTTTAGGATCTTTAATAGACCTTGGTACCGACCCAAGTGCAGCCTGATGTAATACATACTCACATCCTTCAACAGCTTGTTTACAAGTATCATAATCTCTAATATCGCCTTCAATAAACCTAAAATCAGGATTATCCAAAAACTCTTCAATATTTTCCTTGTGACCATTTGAAAGATTATCCAGCACAACAACCTTGTTGTTCTGACTCAACAATCTTTCAGTTAAATTCGAACCAATAAATCCTGCTCCACCTGTAATCAACACAGATGAATTTTCTATTGTACCTTTCATTTTAAAACCTTTGTAAATAAATTTAATCTATACCAGCCCATAAGCTGAACCGGTATTATTTATCATCTTTAACTAGTTTGTTATCAGTTGCTGAATAATAATAGTAATATTTGTAGTAACTGTAGTAACCTTTTTTGATTACAAAGTCGTTAAGCACTATACCTGCAAAATTGGTATAATCATGTTTAAGCAACTCAACAGCACGCTTAACACTTTCCTTTTCTGTCTGTTCGGATTTAACAACCAGAATACTTGCATCGGCAAGAGTAGAAAGAATTTCCGAGTCGGTTACAGCAATAATTGGAGGTGAATCCAGTACAACGAAATCAAATTTTTCTTTTAATTCATCCAGCAATTTTTCCATTTCAACAGAACCAAGAATTTCCGAAGGATTTGAAGGAATGGAACCACAAGTCATGTAAAAAAGATTTTCAGCATCTGATTTTCTAATTGCTTCGTCGAGTGTAATTTCACCAATAAAGTATTCAGTCATACCTGGTTTTTTATCAGTTCCAAACACCTTGTGCATTCTCGGCTTTCTCAAGTCACAGTCAACAACAATTGTTCTTTTGCCAGACTGAGCAATTGTATTAGCAAGATTCACCGAAATAACTGTTTTACCTTCTCGTGGAGAACTTGATGTTACCATCACGGTTTTAACTTTCTCAGTACCTTTTCTAATAAACTGCAATCTTGTACGCAAGGCTCTAAAAGCTTCCGAAATTGAAGAGCTTGGTTTTGCCAAGGTAATAAACTCGTACTTGGCTCTATTCTCTTCTGTAGGGAATTCAATTCTTGGAATCCATGCCAGAACGTTTTGTCTTAATTTCTGAATATCTTCAGGTGTTTTAACAGTATTGTCAAAGAAGTTTCTAACAAAAACAAAACCACCTGAAATTATCATACCAAGCAACAAACCAATAAGAACAATATTTCTTCTGTTTGGTTTGGAAGGCAAACGTGCTTCACGTGCTTTATCAAGAATTATTACGTTAGCCGGAACTGATTGTTCGTTAACAATAGCTTCCTGATATTTTTCCTGAACCAACAGGTATAATTTTTCCAATGTAACTCTTGATCTCTCCAAACGAGCATATTCAATTGTTTGAACCGGAAGTTTTTCGAACAACCTATTTTGTTTCTGAATCAGCTTATCTATTTCCTGAGAAGAGGCAAGTAATGATTTATATCTAATTTCAGAATCAAGAATAGTATTCATTAATTTTTTAAGATCTTCCTTGGTTGAAACGTCAAGACCTTTTTCAAATCTGCCAACCAGTTCATCCTTTTTGTCAAGTAGTTCAGCAAGTTTATTTTCTTCACTTCTAAGAACCATGCTTTCATTGCTAACACCCTTGCCAACTCTTAAAATATCAAGTTTAACCTTTTGCTTTGCAATACTTGTAAGTAACTCATCCAAATATTTTTCCAATGCAAAATTATCAACATACTTCGAAAGCTTTGGTTCTTTATCTTTCAATTCTTTCTTAAGTAGCGACAAATTCTTTTTCTCAATTTCGCGTTTAAGTAAAATATCATTCTTTTTAGTTTCAAGCTGAGATAAGCGATCAATTAAAGATACAGCCTGCGAACTAAGTTCAACAATACCGTTATCCTGCTGAAACTTGCTTAATTTATTTTCAACATCAGTTAACTCTGTAAATTTCTGATTAACCTGTTCCTGTAAAAATTCTTTAACAATTTTTAACTGAACCCTGTTAAAATCCTTATTTAGTTCCGTATAGGCTTTTGCATACTCATTAGCAATAAGTGTGGCTTCATATTTGGATGGAGATTCAACACTTATATTAACAAGTTCCAGATCATTCTTTTGCTCAATATTAACAACCGAAGGAAGTAATCTGTCTATTATATCAAGTTCGTCCATTGGAGAAGTAAGAACAGAATCATCAACCTCTTTTTGAGTTAATAAGAGGTTAAACTTTTCATTACCATTAACACGAATTGTATCAAGCAAATTTTCAGCAACTTGCTTTCGAATAGCAAATATTTTCATTACTTCAATTTCATTTTCAATAAATGTATTCGATTTCATATTACCAAACGGATTGTCAAAAGTATTTTCAAGAATACTACCTTTGGTTTCCGAAATTCTTAACAAACAAGTACTACGATAAATATTAGGCTTGCTTATAGCTATATAAGAAGCTACAATTGTACTTAGTAATGTTATAATAATGATTGTAAGTAAATTCAGCCTGATAAGCTGAAATACCTCCTGAATGGAAACCGAATCTTCTTCCGACTCCCTGTTCAGAATTTCATTTATTCTTTCGTTTGGTTCATTATAACTGTTTGTGGTCATATTTTATCAATCCTTGGTAATATTTAATATTAAAATTGATAGAGAAGCTAATGCTGAAATTATGCCTAATCCCATTGTAAGGTAATCGCGGAAAAAGTACCTTGGTTCAGTAGGCAATATTACGGTATCACCCGTAAGAAGTTTTGGGATATCAACTTTATCCTTCATTAAATCCTCCTCCCAAACCAGTTCGTTCAGGTCGAATTTAATCAAACTGCTTGTTGAATCTTCATTAACCCTGTAAAGTCTTAGGTCTTCAAGGGTAGCATTTTGAATTGGTCCGCCGGCAAAGGAAATAAGATCAAACACAGTTGTGCTTGCAGGAACAACATATCTGCCCGGAAATTTAACTCCACCCCAAATAGCTACGTTTATATTTATTTCCTCTGCAGTAGAGTAATCATATAGCCCACCTTGCTTCAGACTTTGTTGTGCGTATGGATTGCCAAGTGTATATTCCTTAACCTGTCCTACCAATAATAATGGTACAGCTAAAAAGAATAGTAGTAGTAAAACCTTATTCATACAGAATCTCTCATAAATATTGTCATTGCTTTTTTTAGTATGCTTAATTCATTTTGTAAATATAATACTTTTTTCTTTAGTAGAAGATTTTCCTCTTCCAAACTTATTGGTTCTTCGTGCTTTTCAATAAGGTTATCCCTGGAATTAATAAATCTGCTTTTCCACTGTCTAAGCAAATTTGCATCAACACCAAGCCTTTTCGACAATTCAACAATTGGCACATTCGACTCAATCATTTCCTTGATTGCTTTCAGTCTGAATTCTTTATTATAATATGTACGTTTTTTTGCCATCTGTTTACTAATTATCGTAATTGTTACAGCTCCGCCACGTAAGTCACATGACCATTCATTAATTACGTTCTTTACATGTTTCTCTAAAAAACTATTCATTGTATATATGGAAATATTAACTGCTCGGAAAAATTATTTCCAAATGTAACGATTAAATGTTAAGTTATTATTAATCCCTTGAATTATCAACATTTTCACAACAATATTGAATAACGTGACTACAATATTACAAATATTTTTTTCAACATTTTGTGATATACACTTTTAACGTGGTTTTATAAATTTTTAATATTGTACCAGTATAATTATTTTACAATACAATAAATGGATTTCTTTAGTTTGGGTTAACACATTAAGTATAATACAATGGCTATTTCACAAATTATTTTTTCAAGTTGGTTATTTGAAACATCGGCAGCGGGAAGTAATAAATTTTGATTAGTTACTATTGATTAAACAAAGTAAATTTAACTTTTAACACTTCCGTAAAAATCAAAGTTTATATTAAACCGTATTGTTTCCGAATTTTAGAAAATACTAAATATATATGTTATTTATTCTGAGGAATTATTATGCTTTTTAATTCAATAGAATTTGCAATCTTTTTACCAATTGTTTTTATGATTTATTGGTTTGTTGTTAACAAATCTCTTAAACTTCAAAATTTCTTTTTGCTGGTTGCAAGTTATATTTTTTATGGATGGTGGGATTGGCGTTTCTTATCTCTTATTATATTCAGCTCCTTTGTTGATTATTTTGTGGGACTTTCACTTTCCAATAGTAATGATCAAAGAAGAAGAAAGGTATTATTATACATAAGCTTGTTTGTTAACCTGGGGTTCCTTGGAATATTTAAATACTTTAACTTCTTTGCTCAAAGTTTTGCTGATGCCTTTACTCTATTCGGGCAAAGCATTGATCCTTTGAGGCTTAATATAATTCTTCCTGTTGGTATAAGCTTCTATACTTTCCAAACTTTAAGTTATTCAATTGATGTTTACAAAAGAAAACTTGAGCCTACCAATGATATCATATCATTTTTTGCTTTCGTAAGTTTCTTCCCTCAATTGGTTGCAGGTCCTATTGAAAGAGCAAGCAACTTGCTGCCTCAGTTTTATAAACACCGAAATTTCGAATATCCGAAAGCTATTGATGGTATGAGACAAATACTTTGGGGTTTATTTAAAAAAATTGTTATTGCTGATAACTGTGCACAGTTTGCAAATCAGATTTTTAATAACTCTGAAAATTACTCTGGTGCTACATTAGTATTAGGTGCATTATTTTTTACATTTCAAATTTATGGCGACTTCTCCGGATATTCTGATATTGCCATTGGAACTGCTCGTTTATTTGGATTTGATTTGATGAAGAACTTTGCATTTCCATATTTTTCAAGAGATATTGCCGAGTTTTGGAGACGTTGGCATATTTCCCTTTCAACATGGTTTAGAGATTACCTTTATATTCCTTTGGGTGGTAGCCGCGGTGGAACTTTAATGAAAGTTAGAAATACATTCATTATTTTCATTGTAAGTGGGTTTTGGCATGGTGCAAATTGGACTTTCATTGTTTGGGGAGCTTTAAATGCAGTTTACTTTTTGCCATTACTTCTAACTAAAAATAACAGAAGAAACATTGAGATTGTTGCACAAAATAAGTTAATGCCCTCTTTCAGGGAAATTGGTGCAATGTTTGTTACGTTTACTTTAACCGTGTTTGCCTGGATATTTTTTAGAGCAGAAAATATTGGACATGCATTTGATTATATTTCCGGAATATTTACACCTTCGTTCTTTTCTCTTAACGGTATTGAAGCTATTGATGGTTTCTACACTATTATGATACTAATTTGCATTTTTGTATTTATTGAATGGTTGGGTAGAGAAGGTGAATTTGCATTACAATCGTTAGGTGCAAAATATAACCGATTTTTTAGATGGACTTTATATTATTCCATTATTGTAGCAATTGTAATTCTGGGTGGCAAGGAACAAGCATTTATTTACTTTCAGTTTTGAGATTGATTTATGAAAAAATTTATTTTTAACCTAATATTATTTCTTTTCTTCTTCGCAATTATTTGTGAAATAGGTATCAGATATTTTCATCTTGCACCGGATATACCGCAAAGAGAAATAGATAAACATGGTATTCAGAAATACAAACTTAATCAATCAGGTTATTTTACCGGATCGCAAGTTGAATGGAAAGTAAATGATTTTGGATGGTTAGGTGTTGCCGATACTTCAAGCGATACCCTGTTTACAATTGTTGGTGATTCATATATTGAAAACATCATGAATCCCATTGAATGTCATCAGGGCACTATCCTGAAAAACAAGTTGCCAAATTATTCGTTTTTTGAAGCTGGTAGATCCGGAGTTTCTTTTATTGAAGCTATGGAGATTAGCCATTATCTATCGAACGATTTAAATTCGTATAAAAATCTGATTTATGTTAGCACAAACGATTTTTATGAGTCTATTTCAGAACTTGCACGATATACTGACAGATTACAATATAGTGTTAAAAATAAAAAACTGTTGCCTGTTATTCTTAAATCACCTGGTTTGAAAAAGATTCTATATAACGTTAAACTTCTTTACTACTTATATATAAAGTACCCTATTTTTGTTGCTGAACAAAACAAAGGGGAAACCAAAGAAAATATGGCTCAAACAGATAAGTTCGATCCTGAATTACTTAATCAAATGCTTGATTTTTGCAAGTCAAAATACAATTTGGGAAAAGACATTATAATATTCAGACCTGAAACTGATCAGAAAATTATTGATTTATGTATCGAACATGGATTTAACACATTACATCTCGTAAATAATAGTAAAACAAGTTGGGAATTGGGTGAACATGATGGGCATTGGTCGTGTTACGGACATGATCAGGCTGGAAAGCAAATTAGCGATAAAATTGTTAGTGTTGTTTCTACCAAGAAAGATTGATTAGGATAAAAATATTCTCCTGTATTGTAAAAGTTTGTAGCAGTTACATTTCTTCTAACTTCCAATACTCTGATTTTTTACAATTAAATCTTTCTATTCTCAACAGAATAGTTACTAATTAATTGTGCATAATTATTCTGGTTTGGGCTTCAATCTTATTATTCTATTCATACTCCTTCGTACTCACTTTTTAATATAGTTGAACTTATTACATTATAATTGTGTAATAACTGCACAATTATATACAGGTAGTAAAGTATGAATCTAAACGATTTTAAAAACACCGATAAAATGCCGATACTCTTTCTTGGACACGGTAGCCCAATGAATGCAATTGAGGAAAATGAATTTGTACAGGGATTCAGAAAAGTTGAAGGTGAAATTACGAAACCTTCAGCAATTCTCTGTATTTCCGCACATTGGGAAACTGATGGCACCTATGTTACTGCAATGCAAAAGCCTAAAACCATACATGATTTTTACGGGTTCCCCCGCAAATTATTCGAAGTTAAATACCCCGCTCCCGGTTCACCTGAACTGGCAGATAAAACAAAAGACCTAATTACTACAACTGATGTTGGACTTGATACCAATTGGGGTTTGGATCATGGTGCATGGAGTGTAATAAGGCACATGTACCCCGAAGCAGATGTTCCCGTTATTCAGCTTAGTCTTGATACCCAAAAACATCCGCAATACCATTACGATTTGGCAAAAGAACTTGTAACATTACGTAACAAAGGTGTTTTGATTGTTGGAAGCGGTAACATTGTACATAACTTGCGTATGGTTGCATGGGATAAACTTGCAGGAAAACCTTATGCATACGATTGGGCGGAATTAGCTAACGAAAAGATCAAGGATTATATTCTCAATGGTAACCACAAAAGTTTAATTGATTACAGATCCCAGGGTAGTGAATTTAATTTGGCTATCCCAACACCGGAACACTACCTGCCGCTCCTCTACATATTAGCCATGCAAGATAAAGATGATGAGTTAAAACTGTTTAATGACCAGCCTATTGGCGGTTCACTAACCATGACTTCGGTTAAAATTGGTTAACGATTTTTTATTAGTAAATTAAAAAAGGACCGTCTGGCAAGGACGGTCCAGGATGAATATATACTGATATAGATTGGGATATTACTATTTAAGCAGAATCATCTTTCCGGTTTTTGAATAATTTGAGTTGGCACTTATCGCATTCAAAGTATAAAAATAAATTCCGCTTGAAAGATTAGATGCGGAAAATGTAAATTGGTGGCTGCCTGCTTCAAGATTTCCATTAAATATTGCTGCTACATTTTCACCAATTGAGTTAAATACATTAAGAGTTACATCGGCATTAACCGGAATGTTAAAACTAATATTTGTTGTAGGGTTAAACGGGTTAGGATAGTTCTGGTTTAACACAAATTCAGTTGGAACAGAACTAACTTCAACAGTATTTGAATACTCAAAAGACCCATCATAATCAACCTGTTTAATTCTGTAATATACTTTACCGCCATTGTAACTATCAGTAAAACTATAGTTGTTTACATCTGTAGTGGTACCGTTACCTTCAACAAATCCTGCTTTTTCAAATGATTTGTTATCGCTACTTTTTTCAACTTCAAAACCCCTATTGTTTATTTCGGTAGCAGTAACCCAGTTAAGAACTACATTTGCACCTGAAACATTAGCTGTAAACGAGGTAAGCTCAACAGGCACAGCAGCGGAATATTTAAGTGGTGCGTTAACTGTACCAATTACATAAGGTATGTTAAGTATGTTTGACATATTTTGATTATGCACCTCTGTATGATCATCCATCATTACAAGTAATGATTCATTATCCAGAAGTCTGCCAACAACAGCATTGGCAAATAATCCATCGGAAACAGTGGTATATTGCAAGGTATTAAGATTATACAAACCATACACTGTGTTATAATCCGCATCAAAAGCGTTTACATATAAAGTTTGTGCATCTACTTCAATAACGTAGTTAGCTTTAGCTGCATCAGGAAGTTCAAGCGAAGCAAT
Organism: Melioribacteraceae bacterium; assembly: GCA_963663615.1. Lineage (GTDB taxonomy): Bacteria > Bacteroidota > Ignavibacteria > Ignavibacteriales > Melioribacteraceae. Next base: position 4,032,868 of record OY760517.1, on the reverse strand, counting down.
TTCATCGTAAGTTGAGCCGTTTATATAGTGAAGCGTACCATAATTATCATCACCAAACCAGCCACCCCATGAATATGCAACAAGGTTACCATCTTCAAGTTTTTTTACATCAACTACGTTAAGGTGAGCAGCAACAGTGTCAAGAAGAGTACCGTCAGCCAAATCCATTATGGCAACACTTCTTCCCTGTCCAAGGTTAGGATCAGACCAATCCGACATTGCAACAGCAACAACACTACCCGAAACAGTACACAATCCCTGAGGACTACCCTGTGAAAGTCCGCCGTAAGTGTTACTAACTTCACCAGTAACGTAATTTACTACGTCAATCTGTCCGGTTTGGGCAAGAGTTACTGCAACATGTGAATCATCAATACCTGTAACAGACCATGCATTACCGTTATTAGTGAGCATAACTTTTTTAGCCAAAGCACGAAATGCTGTTGTATCACCATCAATAGCAAAATCATAAAAAGCTTTTTCCGGGATAATCTGAAGGCTGGTATTCGCTCCCCATGTACCAGAGTTTACGATAAAAACGTTGTGGTTATAGCTAATCATATCGTTTGGTGTTGGACCTACTTCAAGCATATTATCGTGGTTTACACCAGTTGCAAGATTGTAATAAGAAACATGACCGTTATTTAGATATACGATTATGTCAGTTTGATATTGCGAGAATAGTGGAAAACTTAAACTCACAAACAATAAAAGCAATAGAAGCTTTTTCATTTTAACTCCAAATATTAATTTACAGAAACTATTGTTCCCGGATTTAGCCCGCACTCAAACCGGTTTAACTCCTCCCCAGTTAACGAAATTTCAACTACTTCACCATTCTGGGTAAAATCCTTTGCGTTACCAACAAACAGTGTATTGTTAACGGCATAGTAATGAACCGAATAAATTACTCCATTGGTAGGATTAACATCAAATGATGAGGCAATTATATTATTACCGTCATAACCTGAGAAATTAGTTATATCTATTTTATGCAAACCGTCCGAGTTGGCAACGTACAGGTATTCTCCATCGACTGCACACTCTCCGGGATTTTTATCAATTTTTATAAAGTCGGTAATTTCAAGATTTGTTGAGGAAATTTTGTAAACTCCACCTTCACCAACACCATCATACACACCGGAAGCAACTACAATAATATCACCCGATAAATCTTTCAATACAAAACGTGGATTTTTTGTAATTACAATTGTATCGGTAACAGTAAAATTGGACTGATTTATTACATATACTGTGCTATCAGCACTGTAACCCGAGTTAGCCACAAATATATGTCCGTTCGAAACTGCCACACCTTCCGGTTGCTGACCAACACCAACGCTTGCAATTACTTCCATACTGGTTGGGTTAAATTTGCACAGCTCATTTTTACCCAGGCATGTTACATAGGCTTCGGTTTCGGATACAATTGTAATTTCACGCGGAGCAGAATCTTCACCAAAATCAATGTATCCGAGTGTTTTATAATCATCCAAGCCAATTACCTCAATTTTATTGGATTGAGTTACCGCTATGTAAGCCTTGTTACCAAAAATTTCAGCATCGTTAGCAGTATCACCAAGTCGTTTCCCTTCATTTTGGGTGTAATATATCTGCTGAGTAACTTCGTCTTTCGAAGTGCTGTAAAGTGTAAGTGTTGAGTTATTCTGTCCGTACAAACCTTCATTTACTATTAGCATTACATTAGTATAAGGATCATTTCGGAAGTCATCACTAATGGATGGAGACTCATCGCATCCGGTAATATATATTAGTAACAACAGTACAATTATCAGTTTTTTCATCATATTTCCATACTTAAGCTAAAGGTGAATGTTCTCATTGGCATTGGATAAGATTGAATTACCATATATTCGGTATCAAATACATTATAAACATTAAGGGCAGCATTAACCTTGCACTGCCATAAATTAACTTCCCTGCCAAGTGTAGCATCCATTATAAAATAATCATCAAGTTTACTAAAGGGATCATTATCAGTTGTAAAGTAGCGACTACCAGTATAGTTACCTCTAACCGATAAGTAAAGAAGTTTGAAATTGGCAGTAATATTAAAATTAAACTTGTGTTTTGGGGAATAGACCAATTGTTTATCAACGCTGTTATCACCGGCACCCTGACTTGTAAGATTTTTTGCATCGGTATATGTATAGGTGAAATTGGTTGATAAACGGTTATCAAATAGTTGGTTTTTAAGTATAAACTCAACTCCCCTGCTTTCAATTGAGCTTATATTACGAGGCACTTGCAAAATTGACATAAATGGCACCCAAACAATTTTATCATCACCCACTATTTTGAATATATTCAACTCGCATCCCAATGGTATATTTTCGTGTAAACACCACTCGGAACCAACTTCAATTGTGCGATAATGCTCCTTGTTCAATTCGGTATAATCATAAAATGCTGAATAGTACCGCTCATTAACCGTAGGAAAACGTACATCATCACTAAAACTGAATTTAATTTTTTCAAGTGGAATATTCCTGAATATTATACCGGCACCAGCTTTATAGGATTTGTAATCAGAATCTCTCGTAACCTCGAGTGTTTCTGTTAGATATTGAAATGCAATTCCGGCATTAACAACCAAATGTTTTATAACACCATATTCAATTGGCTGAACAAACGAACCCGAAACAAACAAATTACTATGATCCTGACTAACTTCCCTGCTAAAAGTATTATTCCCTGAAAATGCCGGTAACCCTGATATTTCAGATCTGTTAATTATAATACCGGCATTTAGTTTTAGTAATTCTGTAACCTTATAGGATAATTTTGCACTTGCACCAAAATCTCTTAGCTCACTTTCCTGATTTTTTTCATCAAGTAAAATTATACTTTTTGGATCACTAAAAATGTATTCCTGTCCGTGATAGCTTAACGAACCCGAAACCTTTAATCTGCTTCCAATATCAAATGCACCGTTAAGCACACTAAGCATTGAACTGTTATTGTTTGATGCCTTACCCGAGTTTATATTATTAGTAAGAACAAAGCCGGGTATTCCGTTATCAAGAGCCGAATAGTGAGAGTAAATTTTAAGATAACCGTTATTCTCGGTATATTGTAGAGTTAACCCGGTATATGTTTTTGAATAATGAGCATTAGTACGATTGTATTTATTATCTTCAAACATAAACCTGTAATCGTTTTTACCGTATGCTCGTTCAGCAGATAACTTTATACCCAATTTCCCGTATTTATAGTATGCTCCAAAACTATGGTTTTGCGAATTATACGAACCAATTTTGTAACCATATCTTAAGTAGTTATTCGCTTCATATCCGCTTGTTACTATTTTTACAACACCACCTGTAGCCGGACCGTAATAATCTTCATTGGAAGTTTTTATAAACTCCATTCCATCAATTGTGTTAGAACCAAGTGCAGAAAAATCGAATGTGCCGGTACGAATATCATTTACCCGGGCTTCATTAAAAAGCACGAGTGTGTTTTCACTACTCAAACCCCTTGATGAAACTGTCTTTAATCCTGCGTAACCACCATAATCCTTAATAAAGAATGTTGAGTTAAACTTAAGTATTTCGGCACTGTTCTGGTATTGTAGTTTGGTTTTGGGCGTTAATGTAATTAGCTCCTTTGAGCCTGTTTCAAGCTCTTCGTTATTACCCATAACTTCCACAGTATTAAGCTTTATGGAAACTGGTGTTAAATATACTTTGCCTTTTTCAATTTCTTCAGGTTTGGTTTTTAATTGATGATATGCAACATGACTAAATGTTATTGTACTGCCTACAGAAAACACGGAAAGATCAATCTCACCATTACTGTTGGAGTGTCTAACATTTTTACCATCGGTAACAGATACATCGGGCACAGTATTGTTGGTGGTAACATCAAGCACTTTTACCTGGGCATATTGCACCGAAACAAATATGCATACAATTAGCAATATTAAATTTTTCAGATTCATTACTATCCTATTTTACAAGTAGCACTTTATGTATAGCTGTTGAGTACTTACTGCTTAATCTTATAAAATAGGTGCCGGAGGATATGCCTCTTAATTCGGTATTAAAATAGTTAACACCTGCATTAAAAAATCTGGAGGGCTCAGTAATTAATTTTTGCCCAAGTATATTATATACTTCAACCTTAACTTCCGAGGGCTTTTGAAGCACAAATTTAACAGTATGCCTGTTACCTGATGCAAGTTCAACCGGATTTGGATTACCTGACAAAATTTGTAGTGACTGGTTTGCAGCGTTAAATGGTTTATTCGAATTGACTGTAGATATCGTATCAATATGCGGAACTGCAACAACTGCATCAAGATCAAAACCATTTATTGTAAAATCGAAATAGAGATGATTTGGGTCTTGCTGTACAAATCGCGATATATCTGTAATTTTAACATATAATGCCGAATCGAGTTGAACATCATCAAGATCAAATGAATTACCTCCACTAAGCTCAGGATCAAGAAATTCTTCACCACCGTATGTGGGGGTAATACCAGCACATCCTTCCAGAGTTGTTGAATCGTAAGGGAATTCATAAAAAATTATTCCATCCTGACTAACTGCTACTTTTGCCGGTTCTGCAAATATTTCTCCGGCACGCTGACCGTATTGTATTTCAAAAGCATTTTCGAAGACAATAAAATCTGCACCCTGTCCATTTTTAATTACATTATCAGAAAATTTAAGAATAATTTCTCCACCAAATCCAAGAGCACAAATTTCTTCGGGTATAGCTGAAGGAGCGTTAAATCTTGCCGAGGTATCAGGCATACCAGTAACATTAGCAGGAAAGTAGGGTAAGTCCTGACCAAAATCCGTATTGGTACCAAATGAATAAGAAACTACACTATCAGCCCATGGAGTTTGAGCAGCAAGTGAAAATGTAACAAAAATATAGAGTAACAAATAACGCATATTTATCCCAATTGATTAAAAACCAAAAGGGGTTAACTTAAGCGGGGAAAATATAGGATATTAAAAATCGGTATGAGTTACCAACCTCTTCCGCGAAGGTTAATCCCTGTAATTTACGGCAGGTCTCCTGACTTGAAACAAACAACACGCCTTCCCGATAACTCAGTGGCATATAGTGCTATTCTTTGGTTTCATCACAGTTGCGCGACAGTGTCGGAATTTCACCGACTTCCCTATTCTCCCTTGCGGGCACCGTAAATTTTTGTAAAAGAACTACTACAAAGATAAGGAGCAGAAATCATTAAACAAAATAAAATAAAAAACATTTAGTAACTTTAATATCTCAGTAATTTTTAATTGGTTATAATTATGCCCCATAATAAATATATGCAACGTTGCTTTGAGCTTGCCCGTAAAGGATATGGCAAGGTTAGTCCGAACCCGCTTGTTGGAGCTGTTATAGTTAAGAATAGTGAAATAATTTCCGAAGGTTACCATGAATATTTTGGGGGATTACATGCCGAGGCTAATGCAATTAAAAATAGTGATGAAGACCTTGCAGGTGCAACAATATATTGTAACCTTGAACCATGCTGCCATACAAATAAAAAAACACCACCATGCACACCTGCAATAATTTCGGCGGGTATAAAAAAAGTTGTAATCTCAAATGTTGATCCTAATCCAATGGTTGCCGGTAAAGGGATTAATCAATTGCATGATGCGGGGATTGAGGTAATTACAGGCGTTCTTGAAGAGGAAGGAGCCGAACTCAATAAATTTTTCTTTAAGTCAGTTACCCAAAACCGACCTTACATTACACTTAAAATTGCACAGTCACTTGACGGATATATTTCAGAATCAGCAGACAAGCAAACATGGCTAACAAACAAGGATTCAAAAAAAGAGGTGCATAAACTCAGGAATATTTACGATGCCGTTCTTATCGGTGCAAATACAGCAAATATTGATAACCCTTCATTAACGGTTAGGGAATGTGAAGGAAGAAATCCGATTAGAATTATCCTTGATGGAAAACTTTCTGTAAATCCTGACAAATCCATATTTAACGATAACGTTGCAAAAACAATTATTATTACAACCAGTGCAGCACCACAAAATAAAATTGAACAATTTAAAACCCAAAATGTAATTATCGAATATGCTGAAAATTGCAAGGATGGAATTATTGATCCTAATGCACTAATAAATGTGCTAAACCGGTATAAAATAAACTCTTTGCTGGTTGAAGGTGGTGCCGGCATTTTTACATGGTTTGCCGATAAAAAACTTTTTGATGAGATAATCGTATTTATTGCCCCAAAGATTTTGGGAAATGGTATAAAAGCATTTAAATTTGGATATAATTTTAATCTTGACTTAACTAAATTTACAAACCTTAATTCTGATTTAAGGATTGTATATAAAAGGTAATGAATGTTTACCGGACTAATTGAAGAGATTGGTACAATTAAATTTGTTGAGCCTGTTACAGGTGGTAAAAAGTTTACTTTCTCTGCTAATAAAATACTGGATGATTTAAAAGTTGATGATTCGGTTGCTGTTAACGGAGTTTGCTTAACCGCTGTAAGGGTAACGCCCGATTCGTTTACTGCCGAGGCAGTTGGTGAAACTCTCCGTAAATCTACGCTCAATTCAGTACTACTTAATTCCAGCGTTAATCTTGAACGTGCCATGAAGCTTTCCGACCGACTGGGTGGACATATTGTTCAGGGACATGTTAACGGAATTGGAACAGTTACTAATATAAAACAATTGGGCAACAGTGTGTTTCTTGAATTGGAAATACCTCCTGATTGTGAAAAGTATGTTATTGATGAAGGATCAATTGCAATTAATGGTGTTAGTCTAACTGTAGCGAGCATAAACGGATTAAAAGTACACCTGTCAATTATTCCTCATACCTGGAAAATGACAACCCTTAATGTCCTGACAATCGGCAGCAAAGTTAATATTGAAACAGATTTTATAGCAAAATATATTGAGAAATTTCTGGTAAAAGGTAAAACTGAAAATAATTCCGGCGAAACCTTTTCTGATAATTGGTTTAAACAACTTGGATACTAGGTTTATGACTATAGACAAAAATGTAAATGAATACGAATTCGACTCTATTGATGATGCAGTAGAAGATATTAAAAATGGCAAAATGGTAGTTGTGGTTGATGATGCGGATCGGGAGAATGAAGGTGACCTGATAATGGCTTCGGAACTAATAACTTCCGACAAGGTAAACTTTATTATCAAGGAAGCAAGAGGTATGCTCTGCATCTCTATTACCGAGGAACGTGCAGAAGAACTAAACCTTAACTACATGGTTGAAAATAATACCTCCTCGCATGAAACTCCTTTTACGGTTTCAGTAGATTTTAAGCATGGAACAACCACCGGTATTTCAGCTTACGACCGTGCAGCAACTATACTTTCCCTAACTGAAAAGGCAACCAAAGCATCGGATCTTGCACGCCCAGGTCATATTTTCCCTCTTATTGCCAAAAAAGAAGGTGTACTTAAACGTGCGGGTCATACCGAAGCTGCCCGTGACCTTGCTGTGTTAGCCGGACTAAAACCTTCGGGTGTTTTGTGCGAAATACTTAACGAGGATGGCACAATGGCACGTGTTCCACAGTTAATGAAATTTGCCAAAAAGCATGATCTTAAACTTGTTACTATTGCCGACCTTATTGAATACAGACGTAAACGCGAAAAGCTGGTTAAGTGTAAAGTTAGCGTTGATATGCCTTCAAAATATGGCAGCTTTAAATTAAAACTTTACGAAAATGTTCTTGATGATTCAGATAATCCAATAGCTCTTGTGAAGGGTGATCTTTCCGGTGATGACCCTGTATTGGTAAGAGTGCACTCCGAATGTTTTACAGGCGATGTACTTGGCTCAAAACGTTGCGACTGTGGTGACCAGCTTGCAGTTGCCATGCAGATGGTTGAAAAGGAAGGTCGCGGTGTTATACTTTATATGCGTCAAGAAGGTCGCGGTATAGGTTTGGTTAACAAACTACTTGCCTACCAGCTTCAGGAAAAAGGTAAGGATACTGTTGAGGCTAACGAGGAACTTGGTTTTAAATCCGACTTGCGAGAGTATGGTATTGGTGCCCAAATTTTGAAGGATCTTGGTATCAAAAAGTTAAGACTTATGACAAACAATCCGCAAAAAATTATTGGCTTACGCGGTTACGGACTCGAAATTGTTGAGCGAGTGGCAATCGAAGTTTGTCCGAATGAGGTAAATGAACATTACCTTAAAACTAAAAAAGATAAGATGGGTCATCTTTTATCTGATATATTTTATGAAAAAATTGTAGATTGAGGCACGGAGGATTTTATGGCAAATATTATTAGTGGTTATTTAAACGCAAACGGGAAGAAGTTTGGTATTGTTGTATCCCGCTTTAACGAGTTTATTTCCAACAAACTTCTTGATGGAACTTACGACTGTCTTGAAAGGCATGAATGCAAAAGTGATGATATAACTGTTGCCTGGGTTCCCGGTGCTTTCGAGATACCTATGGTAGCTAAAAAAATGGCATTAACAAAAAAATATGATGCAATTATTTGCCTCGGTGCGGTAATAAGGGGAGCTACTCCTCATTTCGATTACGTTGCTTCCGAAGTTTCGAAAGGTATTGCAAATACATCGCTGGAAACAGGTGTACCTGTAATATTTGGTGTTGTTACTACCGATACTATTGAACAGGCTATTGAACGTGCCGGTACAAAATCTGGTAACAAAGGCTGGGATGCAGCTTTAACCGCAATTGAAATGGTGGATTTATACGGCAAATTGTAAGCCGTTTAATCATGGTTCTGATCCCCTGACTTTTACTGAAAAGCCAGGGGGTTTTTTTTATTACATTCCAAGATACATTTTTTTCAGCAGATAGTTTTTAACGTAATCAGTTACACCTTCCTCAAGCGTACCAATTTTATCATTAAATCCGGCTGCCCTTATTTTGGAGTTATCGGCTTTGGTGTAATACTGGTATTTGCCTTTTAGCCGATCAGGCATATCTACATATTCAATATTAACAGGTTTTCCCATAGCATTAAAAAGTGCTGTTACAAGAGCGTTCCATGTTCTCGCTTCACCAGTACCAACATTAAACAATCCTGATATATCACGATTTTCGAGGAAAAATAAACTCATGTTAACTGCATCCTTCACATAAACAAAGTCGCGCATCTGCTCTCCATCTTTGTATTCATCCTTGTGGGATTTGAATAGCTTCACTTTGCCAGTATCTCGAACCTGCTCAAAAGCTTTATGCACTACCGAACGCATATCATCTTTATGATACTCATTAGGACCGTAAACATTAAAATATTTTAATCCTACTGCCTTGTCATTCAAACCGGTGCGTTTAAGCCATAAATCGAAAAGATGTTTAGAGTAGCCGTACATGTTAAGTGGACGAAGTTTTTCCATTCCTTCTTCATTATCATCATAGCCGTTTTCTCCTTCACCGTAAGTAGCGGCAGATGAGGCATATATAAAACGGGCACCTTTTTCGGCACTAAAACGTACCAGTTCCTGCGAAAATTTGTAGTTGTTGTTAAGTAGGTAATCGGCATCCTTTTCTGTTGTTGCACTACACGCACCAAGATGTATTATTCCTTCAACGCTAAAAGGTAGTTCACGCTCAACCAAAAGGTCAAGGAATTCAGCTTTGTTGTATATATCGGCAAATGCCAGTCCATTTAAATTTTTCCATTTTTCAGCAGTTCTCAAGTCATCAACCACTATAATATCTTCAGTTCCGCGGTTGTTTAATTCCCAAATTGTTGCACTACCGATAAAGCCGGCACCGCCAGTTACGATAATCATATATAGATCCTGAGTTTATCAATATTTAACTTGTTATCTAATTTAACTATATTAAGTCTGATCTTCAAAAATTTTTAATACGGTACTGATAATGAATGTAAATGATTTGAATAGATTGCTACGTGAACGTATTCTTGTGATGGATGGTGCAATGGGTACCATGATACAACGGCACAAACCCGATGAGGCTGATTACAGGGGCAAACAGTTTGAAAACCACACAAAAGACCTTAAAGGCAACAATGATTTGCTTTCCCTTACTCAACCCGATATTATTAAATCGGTACATGAGGAATACCTTGCAGCAGGTGCAGATATTATTGAAACGAATACTTTCAATGCTACTTCAATTTCGCAGGAAGATTATAGTACCGAAAATTTTGTATATGAGATGAACCTTGCCTCGGCTAAACTGGCAAAGAAAGCAAGTGAAAAATTCACATCTATAAATCCTTCCAAGCCCAGATTTGTTGCTGGTGCGTTAGGACCAACAAACAAAACTGCATCCATTTCGCCGGATGTTAACGATCCCGGTTATCGTGCTGCTACTTTCGATGATTTTTTCAAAGCTTATTACCAGCAGGCTAAAGCTCTTATTGATGGCGGTGTTGATATAATTCTTATTGAAACTATTTTTGATACTCTTAATGCAAAAGCTGCCATTTATGCTGTTAATTATTTGCTTGCCGAAACTGGCAAAAATTTGCCTGTAATGATTTCCGGTACCATTGTTGACCAGTCGGGACGTACATTATCAGGGCAAACTAACGAAGCCTTTTTTATATCAATTGAACATACACGTAATCTTGTTTCAACTGGATTAAACTGCTCACTTGGACCTGAACAAATGCGTCCGTTTCTCGAGGAGGTATCCCAGCTTTCTCCGTACTATCTTAGTCTCTACCCAAATGCCGGTTTCCCTAACGAGTTTGGTGAATACGATCTTTCTCCCGAAGCTATGGCTGAGGTAATAATTGATTACGGTAAATCCGGTTATCTTAATCTGGTTGGTGGTTGCTGCGGAACTACCCCTGATCATATTGCAGCATTTGCCGAAAGTGTATCATCCCTTGCACCCCGCGAACCCCAGTCTCGCAAACCATATTTGCGTTTAAGCGGACTGGAACCACTCGTTGTTCGTCCCGAGTCCAATTTTGTTAATGTTGGCGAAAGGACAAATGTTGCCGGTTCAAAAAAGTTTGCACGTCTTATACGTGAAGAAAAATACGAAGAGGCACTTAGTGTTGCCCGCAATCAGGTTGAAGGTGGTGCCCAGATTCTTGATATTAATATGGATGATGCAATGATTGATTCGGAAGCGGCTATGGTTAGATTTTTGAACCTGCTTGCTGCTGAACCCGATATTGCAAAATTGCCTATTATGCTTGATTCCTCAAAATGGACAGTTATTGAATCGGGACTTAAATGCCTCCAGGGTAAAGGTGTTGTTAACTCAATAAGTCTTAAGGAAGGTGAGAAACAATTCCTTAATCATGCAAGAAAAATTCTTAACTACGGTGCTGCTGTAATTGTTATGGCTTTTGATGAAAAAGGTCAGGCTGATACATATAAAAGAAAAATTGAAATTTGTGAGAAAGCTTATAAATTACTAACCGAAAAAGTTGGATTTCCTCCGCAGGATATAATTTTTGATCCGAATATTTTTGCGGTTGCTACCGGTATTGAAGAGCATAATAACTATGCAGTTGATTTCTTTAAAGCTACTGCGTGGATTAAGGAAAATCTTTTACATGCCAAGGTTTCGGGTGGAGTAAGTAACGTATCGTTTTCTTTCCGTGGTAATAATTTTATTCGCGAGGCTATCCATTCATCGTTTCTTTACCATGGTGTAAATGCCGGAATGGATATGGGTATTGTTAATGCGGGTCAGCTTACCATTTATGAAGATATTAAAAAAGAATTACTTGAAAAAGTTGAAGATGTTTTGCTTAACCGCCGGGAAGATGCAACCGAACGCCTAATTGATGCTGCACAAAATGTTAAGGAAGAAAAAAGCAGGGATACAAATGAAATTCCCGAGTGGCGTAAACTTGAAGTTGGTGAACGACTTAAACACTCACTGGTTAAAGGTATTGTTGAGTTTATTGAAGAAGACACCGAGGAAGCCCGTAAAAAATTCCCTGCATCTCTCGATGTAATTGAGGGTCCGCTTATGGATGGTATGAATTACGTTGGTGAGCTATTTGGTTCAGGTAAAATGTTTTTGCCTCAAGTAGTTAAAAGTGCACGTGTTATGAAAAAGGCAGTTGCATACCTTGTGCCTTATATTGAAGCCGAAAAACTTAAAGCCGGTGATACCTCTTCAAACGGTGTTGTGCTTATGGCAACTGTTAAAGGTGATGTTCATGATATTGGCAAAAACATTGTTGGTGTTGTTTTGGGATGCAATAACTACAAGGTTATTGATCTTGGAGTAATGGTGCCTGGTGATAAAATTATTGCCGAGGCTGTTAAAAATAATGTTGATGTTATCGGGTTGAGCGGACTAATTACCCCTTCTCTCGACGAAATGGTAAATATTGCCAAAGAGCTGGAAAGACAGGGTGTTAAAATTCCTTTGATGATTGGTGGTGCAACTACCTCCAAGGTACATACTGCTGTTAAAATATCACCAAACTATTCAGCTCCAACTATCCATGTACTGGACGCTTCACGAAGTGTTCCGGTAGTTAGTAACCTTAAAAATAAAAACGAAAAGTTTATTGAAGAAATTAGCTCTACATATAAGGTAGTTAGAGAAAACCACGAGCTTAAACATAGAAACAAATCCCTGGTTTCCCTTAAGGAAGCAAGAGAAAATAAACCTCAATTTGACTGGAGTAGTTTTAACCCTGTCATACCAGCTAAAGTTGGCATAACCGAATTATCGGAAGTAACAATTTCAGAATTACGCGAGTATATTGACTGGACTCCTTTTTTCCAGACCTGGGAGCTTAAGGGTAAATACCCTGCTATATTCAATGATGATAATTTTGGAGACGAAGCACAAAAACTTTATAACGATGCCAATAAAATGCTGGATAATATTATTGAACATAACTCACTCACCATTAAAGGAACGGTTGGTGTTTTTCCTGCTAACTCAGTGGATGATGATATTATTGTTTATGAAGACGAGTCAAGAAGCAAGCAACTTCTTGCATTAAATACTTTACGTCAGCAAAGTAAAAAAGCAAAGTCTGCCAGTAATGTTGCCCTATCCGATTTTGTTGCACCACAGACTTCAGGCAAAAAGGATTATGTTGGTGCTTTTGCTGTTACCGCAGGTCATGGTATTGATAATATAATCAAAACATTCCATGATGACCATGATGATTATTCGCTTATAATGGTTAAAGCTATAGCTGACAGACTGGCAGAAGCTTTTGCCGAATATGCTCATAAACTTGTACGCACAAAAATTTGGGGTTATTCAAATAATGAAAATCTTTCAAATGAGGAGCTTATTAAAGAAGAATATGATGGTATTCGTCCCGCACCGGGTTATCCTTCCCAGCCAGATCATACCGAAAAAGATAAAATATTCACACTTCTTGACGGACATAATACCACTGGCATAAGCTTTACCGAAAATTACGCGATGTTGCCTACTGCTTCCGTATGCGGCTTATATTTTTCACATCCGCAATCCAGATATTTCCACCTTGGCAAACTTGGTAAAGATCAGGTTGAGGATTATGCCAAACGTAAGGATATTACAATTAGTGAAGCTAAAAAATGGCTGAAACCCAATTTAGGGTGGTAATTTTAGGTCACAAAAATGTACTCCGCTAAATTGACACAAACATACGCCACATAGACGCACACTAACGCCATAATGGCGTTAGTGTGTCATAACGACAATATTAACGCCAATATGACGCACCGTTTACTTTTCTATGCATACCACCTTTATTTCCTTGTTTTACAACCACTTACAGCTCCATTCTGTTTTTGGCACGCCACTTGTTACTATAAGGGCAAATGTTGATAATAAAATTTGGAGATATAAAAGATGACACTATTAAGATTTGAACCTATGAAACAATGTGTTGGAGTTAACCAGGCAGCCAAAAGATGGTTGGAAGAAAATTCACAGTACAACTACCATAGTACAAACAAATTGTCACCAAGAACAAATGTTTCAGAAAATGATGACAGCATCTTTGTAAGCATGGATTTGCCAGGTGTTAAAAAGGAAGATATTAAATTAACTATTGAAGATAACATCCTTACAATTGAAGGGAAAAAAGCTGAACCGCAAAAAGATGAAAACACAATACTACATAGAAATGAAAGAGTATTTGGTGAATTCAACAGAGCATTCACATTACCCAAGGATGTTGAAACAGATTCGGTAAAAGCAAATTTTGTAGATGGTGTACTTACAATTGATCTTAAAAAATACGTTCCTGCTGCCAAACAGGAAAGAGCAATAGAAATAAACTAAAGTTTGAATATAAAGTTTAAGAAAAAGGAGATACTAAAATGACTGAATCAAAAGAAATGGTAGAAGTAAAAGAAACTGACTCATGGGAAGAAGCAATTGAAAAAGAATCATGGGTAGCTCCACTGGTTGATATATACGAAACAAACGATGAATATGCAATAAATGCTTTTATGCCGGGTGTTTCAAAAGAAAACATTAAAATTAAGCTTGAAGATGAATCACTGGTTTTAATGGGTCGTATCGACTACGATGCAGCACAGGAGAGGAAATATACTCTTAATGAATCCCAGTTGAGCAACTACTACCGCAAATTCAAAATTACAGACGGTATTGACGCCGAAAAGATTTCCGGTAATCTTGAAAATGGTGTATTGAAAGTTATGCTTCCAAAACACGACAGAATTAAACCTAAAACTATTGAAATTAACTAAGACGACTCCGAAATATTTGATAAATCCTACGGAGTATTGAATATAAATATAAGGGAATCGGCACGCAAATAGTGGCGGTCGGTTCCCGCCGAAAAAACAGGAGGTAAATATGTCACTAGTAAGATGGAATCCAGCAAAAGAACTGCTAAACATTGAACGCGAATTTAACAGATTGTTTGGCGATTTTCAGAACAGATTTGGTTACGGTAAAGATACCGATGAAAATAGTTACGAAAATGCAGTTTGGTCACCATTAACTGATATCTCCGAAACAGATAAAGAATATGTACTTAACCTTGATCTGCCCGGAGTATCAAAAAAAGATTTGAAAATTTCGTATGACCAGGGTGCATTAAAAATTAGTGGTGAACGCAGACAGGAAAATGATATTAAAGATGCGAAATACCACCGAGTTGAAAGAGTATTTGGAAAATACTACAGATCATTTAACTTACCTGATTTTGTTGATCCCGAAAAAATATCAGCCAAGTTTAACGATGGTCAGTTAAAGGTTGTAGTGCCAAAAACCGAAAAAGCAAAACCGAAAGAGATACAAATTAGCATGAATTAGTTAAACTCCTCTGAAGCCCTCCTTTCCCCGGGGAGGGTTTTTCTATTATGCTTGTTTAATTTGATAGATAAAGCCAACTTACCCTGAGGGATTCCGCATTCCCTCGGGTTTTTTTATATTTATGCAATAAGACTTAAATCAAAAACTCTGCGTAACTCAAAAACAGAGATACCATAAGCCACAGATACATTCAATGATTGTTTGATACCGTATTGAGGTATTTCCAGACTAAAATCGCATTCATCAAGAATATCCTGATTAACGCCTGTAATTTCGTTACCAATAACCAATACCATAGGAAAATGTTCAATCTTCATTGAATAATGAGGAATACTTTTATCGGTAAGTTCAAGCGCAGCAATTTTGTAACCATTTTCCTTATAAAGTTTAACCAGTTCAAGCGGGTCATTAACGTATTCCCATTCAACGCTTTCGGTAGCACCAAGAGCAGTTTTTAGTATTTCCTTTTTTGGTGGATAAGGAGTAAAGCCTGTTAAATAAAGTTTTTCAATCTGGGCACCATCCGAAGTACGGAATATTGACCCCACATTGTAGCTGCTTCTTATACTGTTACAAATTACAACTAATGGCAGTTTTTTTACTTTATCAAGTGTATCAAGTGTACTTCTGTTTTCTGTAATCTCATCATGAGTAAGTTTTCTGGGCATGTTAGTCCTTAATATTCTTTACTGCCAACTGTCCGCACGCAGCCGAAATATCATCTCCCCTGGTATCTCGCAACATTACAGTAATATTTCTATTGCGAAGTTGATTGGCAAACTCTTCAATTCTTTCGGTGGGGGTTGGTTTAAGGTCTGCTGAAAAACCATCAGGATTTGTATGCTCAATTGAGTTGTAAGGTATAATATTTATCTTTGAAGGAATTGAGTTACAAAGCTTAACAATCGCCCTAATATCTTCATTCCTGTCATTTATATCCTTAAGCATAGTATATTCAAAAGTGATGCGTGTACCGGTAGCTTGAGCATAATGTTTTAGTGCGGCAACGTTTTCTCGTAAGCTGTACTTTTTATTGATTGGCATAATTTCGGAGCGAATATCCTCGAAGCATGAATGCAGCGAAAATGCTAGTTTAACACGCAAACCACTCTCGGCAAGTTCAGCTATTTTGTGAGGAAAACCAGATGTAGAAACCGTTATTCTCTGACGACTTAATCCCCTTGCCTCTTCGGCTGTAAATATTTTGAGTGATTTAAGTGTGGCATCAAAATTAACCAGTGGTTCACCCATACCCATGTAAACTATATTTGTGATGTTTTTATCACAATTACGTTCGGCAATCAGGTATTGTTCTATAATTTCGGCAGCACTTAAATTACGATAATAACCCATTTGACCAGTTGCACAAAATTTGCAATCGAGTGGGCAACCAACCTGTGTTGAAATACATAAGGTACGTCTATCTTCATCCGGGATAATTACAGATTCAATAAATTTATCGTCATGCGTTTTAAGAAGCATTTTTTTTGTGCCGGTACCTGAATCCTGAAGGGATACAACCTCAAGTACATTTAGTATAGTTTCTTCAACCAATTTGGTACGCAACGATTTTGATATATTAAGCATATCATGATAGCTGCTTATATTGTTATTATATATCCAGTTAAAGACCTGATCAGCTCTAAACTTCTTCTCACCAATTGTTTCAAAATATTCTCTTAATTCATTTAGATCAAAATTTTTTACTATCACTTTTTCCATTGGAAACCTATGCTTGTATAATACATCAAATTCTAATAATCAAAATAATGAACGAATTTACACCAAAATTCCGTTATAAATTCTACCATTATAAAAATTCTTCAATCAAAACATATATAATTAAGAACAAAGTTAAAAATCAAATTTAACAGGACAACCTATCACTAATTATTAGGAGTTAGTATGAACTTCGAGTTTACCGAAGAGCAATTAATGATTCAGCAAACTGCCCGTGAGTTTGCAGAAGCAGAAATAAAACCAACAGCTGTTGAACGAGACCTTAAATCCGAGTTCCCTGCTGATATTGTTAAAAAACTTGGCGAATTGGGATTTTTAGGAATGATGACCGATCCGCAGTATGGGGGTGCAGGAATGGATACTGTTTCCTACGTGCTTGCCATGATTGAATTATCCAAGGTTGATGCCAGTGTTGGTGTAATTATGTCGGTTAACAATTCACTTGTGTGCTTTGGATTGGAAAAATATGGCTCCGAGTTTATTAAGGAAAATTACCTTACACCACTTGCCATGGGTAATAAACTTGGTGCCTTTGCACTTTCCGAACCTGAAGCCGGCAGTGATGCAACCCAGCAAAGCACCATGGCTGAAAAGGATGGTAACCACTGGATACTTAATGGTACCAAAAACTGGATAACTAACGGGCAGTCTGCCGATTATTTTATTGTAATAGCCCAAACCGACCGCGAACTTAAGCATAAGGGAATTACTGCCTTTGTTGTTGAAAAAGGAACACCAGGTTTTGAACACGGACAAAAAGAAGATAAACTGGGTATAAGGAGTAGCGATACATGTTCACTAAACTTTACCAATTGCCGTGTACCGGAAGAAAATATTATTTGGGAAGTTGGCAAAGGTTTTAAATTTGCAATGAATACGCTTAACGGTGGCAGATACGGTATTGCAAGTCAGGCAGTTGGAATAGCTGAAGGGGCTTTTGATTTGGCACTAAAATACGCACAGGAAAGAAAAGCATTTGGAACGGAAATATTTAATCATCAGGCTATACAATTTAAACTTGCCGAAATGGCTGTTAACATTGAGGCTGCAAAGTTACTAACATTACAGGCAGCAGCCTTGAAAGATGCAAACAAACCTTACGTAAAAGAAGCATCGATGGCAAAACTCTATTCCTCAAAAGTTGCAGTTGAAACTGCACTTGAAGCTGTACAAATACATGGCGGGTATGGTTATGTAAGAGAGTACCTGGTTGAGAGATACCTTCGCGATGCTAAAATTACAGAAATATACGAAGGCACCTCGGAAATTCAGAAGCTGGTAATAGCTCGAGAATTGCTTAAAAACCAGCAGGGTTAATCCTGGTTATTTTCGATATTGCTCCGGAGCTGTTTTAACTGATCGAGTTTTTCCTCAAGTTTTTCATTTTCTTCTTTTAGTTTTGCCAGTTTCCGGTCTATATCTGCTTCATATTCAGCCCTGTCCCAATAACCACGCTCCTCAAAATATGTTTTGAAAAGCCAGTTATGTTTAAGAGCTTCCATATTTTCGGCAAACCCGTTTGCTCCTTCAATTGCAAACTCGGTAGTTTTAACAAGATTATTTATTATGGTTTTAACAGAGTCGAGTGTGCTATCATCATTAATTAAACCACCAAGCATACCTTCACCCTTTTCAACACGGTCAACAATGCTATTAATATCGAGCACCATTGAATCAACATGAGCAAGAATACTTTGTACGCCGCCACCAAGGTTAAGAACAAAATCACTAACCGAATCAAGTTTTTGTACAATTTTATCGAGACTTGTATCAGCCGTTTGGGTTATTTCAACAACCGAGTAATAGAGTTCGTCATCATTAACAAGTTTACCTATGGTACCCTGCCCGTCATTAATCTTTTTTGAAATTTCTGAAAAATTCTCTGATATTTCGTTAAAGTAGCTCAACGCACTCTGAGTTTCTTCTATAATTTCAGAAATGTTTACAGGCTGCACACTTTTAATAGTACCGCCATCTGAAATAATTACCTGATCAATACTTCCCGGTTCAATTAAAACAATCTTTTTACCAACCAACCCTTCGGTTGTAATAGTTGCAGTGCTGTTTAATCGTACAAGATGTTTCACGGTATTTTCAATTCGCATTGAAACCTTAACCAAGCCTGTAGTATCATCCACCAGACCAATATCAGTTACAGCTCCAATATCCATACCGCTTAATCTTACAGGAGCACCAGTTTGCAAACCATCAACATTTGTAAAAATACTATTAACATGAATTGTACTAACAAACAGGGAATCTTTATTTCCGATAAGGAAAACAGCAAACACAAAAATTACTGTTCCCATGAATATAAAAATACCTAATTTTGCTCCTTCAAAATGTTTAAGCATTTATAACTCCGCTATTCTTTTATTACTTCGCTGCTAAAGAAATTCAGAAGAAATTTATCTTCCGAGTTTTCCAGATCTTCGAGGTTACCCTCGAAAGCAATTTTTCCCTGTTTAAGGAAAATGGCACGATCTGCAATAATTTTTGCACAAATAAGATCGTGAGTAACTACTATTGAGGTCATGTTTAGTTGCTTTTGCAACCCAAGTATAAGCTCACTAATTTCCTTTGAAGTGATAGGGTCCAGACCCGTAGTAGGTTCATCATAAAACATAATTTCAGGATCGGTAATAATGGATCTTGCCAACCCTATTCTTTTACGCATACCCCCCGAAAGCTCCGAAGGCATTTTGTCTATTGCGTCTGCAAGAGAAACAAGCTCGAGTGTTTTTTCAACTTTTTCATTAATTTCGGTATTAGTAAAATCAAAATTCCTAATTAAGGGAAATTCAAGGTTTTGTCTAACCGTCATCGAATCGTACAAGGCAGCACTCTGAAACAAAAAGCCGGTACGTTTTCGTAATTCATTTAACTCATCAAGTGAAATATCAACAACATTTCTGCTGAACATTTCGATTGTACCGCTATCAGGAACAAGCAGACCAATTATACATTTTAGCAATACACTTTTACCTGTACCACTTTGTCCGAATACAATAAGGTTTTCACCTTTTTTTACATTAAGGTCTATATTATCAAGAATGACCTTACTGCCAAAACTTTTCGATATATTTCGTATTTCAATTAAATTGTTGGCCATAACCATAACGTAATTTTTACAAGCACCATATCAGAAAGCAGAATTATAAGAGAAGAAAGCACCACAGCAGTTGTAGAAGCTTTACCCACACCGGCAGTACCACCTTCGGCAGTAAAACCCTTAAAACATCCAACAAGTCCAACTATATACCCAAAGAAAAATGTTTTACCTACTCCGGGAATTAAGTCACCAAATTCAATAGAAGCCACAACCTTATTCTGGAAATAAGCAAAACTCATACCCTCGGAAAGCATAAGAGCAAAATAGCCACCGTACAAGGCAAGAGCTATTACGTATATAGTTAAAACAGGTAGAATAAAAGTTGTTGCAAAAATGCGGGTAACTACCAAAAACCGGAATGGTTTAATTGCAGAAACTTCCATTGCATCAATTTGCTCTGTAACTCGCATTGAGCCAAGTTCGGCACCAATGCCCGAGCTAACCCTTCCCGCAAAAATTATTGCGGTTAAAACAGGACCCAGTTCACGAACTACCGATAAAGAAACAGTAGCAGGAAGAAAATCCACAGCACCAAATTTTAGCATAATAGGATAACTTTGCAAAGTCATTACCAGACCAAGAATTATACCCATGATACTAACAATCGGGAAAGTCTTCATTCCCAATTCTATCATATGCTTTTTTATTTCTGATATTTCGTAAGGAGGTATAAATACCTGTTTTAAAAACTCAAGCGAAAAGACTGTGAGTCCGGTTATTGTAGCAAAAAAGTTAAAGAGTCTTTCCGGAATAGTTAACTTTTGCTTAAATATAAGTTTGGGTACATTCATTAAACTGCTTTAAATTAATTTTAGTACAGTAAGGTAAAATAATATTATTATTTCTAAAAAGCGTTCTCAATATGATTTATTGTTGGCGGTTCATTATTTTTGACCAAAATTCCAATAACATCAAAACGACAATCGGTATCAGTAATTTCATTTTCATACAAATAAGCTTCGGCAATTTTTCTTACCTGTTTTTGTTTGTTGTAGGTAACCATATATTCCGGTTCGCCATATTCCAAATTGGATTTGGTTTTCACCTCAACAAACACAAGATATTCACCATCCTTGCAAATAATATCAATTTCGCCATGCCCATATCGGTAATTACGTTCAATAATTCTATACCCTTTTTCCAAAAGTATATTTTTCGCCAGGTCTTCTCCGTACTTACCCAGATTATTACTGCTTTCTTCAGCCATTAAAACAAACCCTGTTGTTGCGATTCATCCAATATTCTTGACAAAAATGATATTCTGTGTAAAGGTGTTGGTCCATGTTTCCTGATAAGAGCAATATGCTCCTTGGTTGCATAACCTTTATTTTTTTGCCACAAGTACTCGGGATATTTTTCGGCAGCTTCAAGCATCATACGATCACGGGTAACCTTTGCAATTATTGAAGCAGCTGCAATTGAAAACGACTTTGCATCTCCCTTAACTATTGCTTTTGACGTAATGTTACTAACGAATGTTTTATTTCCATCAATTAAAAGTAAGTCCGGTTTACACTCAAGTTTAAGAACAGCCTGCTTCATAGCAAGCATAGTTGCCTGAAAAATATTTATTCTGTCTATCTCATTATTATCAACAATACCTACACCAAAAGATTCACAATTATTAATTATCTCGGGGTAAAGTTTTTCTCTTTTTGCTTCATTCAGCTTTTTCGAATCATTAATTCCATCTATTACAACATCATTCTTAAATACAACTGCCGCAGCAACCACCGGACCTGAAAGCGGACCTCTGCCGGCTTCATCAATTCCTGCAATTACTTTTACATTTTCATTACAAAACCCAAGATCAAAATTTTTCACATAACCCCAACAATAATTGAAAACAATCCAAACAACATTGCAATCTTTAATACATTACCTGCCTTTTTATATGATGCTCTATCCCTGCGGGTTGTAATTAACTTAAGAAAATATACAAGCAATACATTGACGGTTATCATAACCAGTATATAATACTCAATATTATAAATACCGAGAAGATACGGAATGCTGGTACCAGCTATTAATATTATTACCAGAACATAAATCAATAGAAGAGTATTTCTGAAACCTGCCTTTACAGAGAAAGTATATACCTGGTTTGCAAAATCCCCCTTAACATCCTCAATATCCTTAACAATTTCGCGAATAAAATTTATCTGGAAAGCAAAGAGTGCCGGAATAATAGCAGGCTCGTAATTACCAACAGCAAAACCACCAAATATAAATGCAAGTCCGGTTAAAACAGCTATTACAAAATTTCCAAACAGAACAATTTTTTTAAACAGGAAGGAATAAAAGTACATAACAAACACAGTAACAACTACAATCATCATTGTATTTATATTAATAATTGCAGCAAGTATTAATGCAACAAGATTTATAAACATGTAAATATTAAGTACCAGAAACTTGTTAATTTTACCCGAAGGCATTGGGCGGTGTGGTTTGTTAATTCGATCTATTTCCACATCGAAAACATCATTTATAATGTTACCGGCTGCTGCCGTTAAAAACCCTGATGCACCTGCTATAAAAATATAAATGTTGTTTATAAAACCGGATGCCAGATAACCTGCAGCAATAACAGATAAAAATGTTATTAAACAATTTAACGGACGCGACATTTGTATTATTGCTTTTAATTGTTGCATTTAAAACTCGTTAATCAATCCAAAATGTATTTTACCCTGACTAAAAGAATCACCCTCACCAAGTGCGTAACTAATACCAAGTACACCAAGTCCGGTTTCAATATTAATACCACCACCAAAACCTGTTTTGAAATTGGATATTTCCTCTATGTTATTTGCTTCATCAGCATTACGTAAATAGTAGCCGCTATCAAAAAACAGAAACGTATAGGATTTTCGGGAAAGTGCAAGTCTGTACTCAAGATTTGTCCACATAATACGATTACCATTAAACTGGCGTTCCTTATATCCCCTTAAAGTATTGGTTCCACCAAGATAATAAAGATCACTCTGTTCAAAAGTATTTCCCTTAATTTCCCTTCCATGTACACCAAAGGCAGCTATGTGGTTTTGGAATATACTATAGAATATTTCAAAATCCAGTTCTATCATCTGAAAATTTTGTTCTGTTTGCGTGTCATCACTAATAAACTGTTTGGGTCCGTTAATTGATTTGGTTGTAAACTTGTACGTACTATTAAATATTACACCTTTACGGGGATTGTAAAAATCATCCGTATTATCGTAAGTAAAACCAAATCCGGTGGAGAGCTTATCGGAATTATATACTGTAAAAGTGGTTGAATCATCACCTGATGGTATTACAGTTTCCGACTCAAGAATAAATGCTGCACTAAAAGATCTTGTAGCCAAATACTCAATATTAAGATCAAGAGTACGTTTTACATAAGTTGAATCCTGTTTACGCTGGAACAGGCTACCACTAATATTTATTGGATAACCAAATATCCAGGGTTCGAGATATTTTAGTTCCAGCTCCTGAGAAAGTCTTTCTTCTCTTGTCCACTTAACTAAAAAGGAACGCCCCGTACCAAAGAGGTTACGTAAACCAATATTAACAAAACCTGTAAAATATCCATCCTCCTCATTATCACCGGGAGGCACATACCCAACAATCCCATCAAAACTGTTAGTGTTGGCTTCTTTAACATTTACCGAAAGCACACCTTTATTCTCATTATTTATATAGTATCCGGGAATAGTAACTATCTCAAAAAATTTTAATTTGTTTAGATTACCAATATAATCATCAAGTAATTCCTCGGAATAAATTTCATCATCGGCTATACGCATTTCCCTTACAATAACGTAGTCTTTGGTTTTTGAATTACCATCAACTCGAACAAAATCAATTGTAGCTTTTTTACCACGTTCAAATTTTGCGTTAATATTTACCAGAGCGGAATCATTTCTTTCAAATAACTCAACAGACAAAACACTTACACTTGTAAAAGGAAAACCGTCATCTTCATACTCCGAAATAATTTCGTTTACAGTTTGCTCAAAATATTTTTTGGAATATGGATAGCCCTTTAACTGCTCATTCAATTCGGAAAGTATTACACTCCTGTTTGTATCTGCTTCAAGAAAAATGTTATTAACATGATATCGACTTCCCTCATCTATCTTAACAGCAAGCTCAACATTCACTGAGTCCTTACTGTAAGTAACAGCAAAGCTATCAAGTTTACAATTAAAGTAGCCATTATCTCTAAGGTAGGTAAAAACTCTTTCTACAATTGTATCTTTTGATGCCAATTTAAAATCGAGGTTACCGGAAAGATTATAATCCTCCCGGTTAAGCAATTTAAGAACTTCCTGATTATCGAAATTTATATCTATCGATTTTATTTCCTGTGCGTATTGCAGCGAAAATGCTAAAAGGAAAAGGAATATTATTTTAGATAGTTGGCGAATCATCAAGAATTTTCATTTTTTTACCGACACTCTCAATTAACGGATTATCGGTAAAACTTTCCAGAGCAGAAAATGATACATTACACACTTCGTGATCTGAAGCATTTATTGCACCAAGTTTTGCACCAAGCACAGAAAATTCATCAAATATTAAAGCTTTTTCCAAACCGTAAATTACACCGGAAAGAAAAGCATCACCACTACCGGTACCATCAATTTCGGTTACTTTGGGATTAACAATTTTGTAATGGAAGTTAAATTTTGAAGCCCAAGTATTTTCTGCACCGTTGGATATGTAGGAAATCTTTACACCCTTTGAATAAAAATAGTCAAGAGCTTCCTTGTATGCCTTGTCGCTATCAAGTTTTATATTTAAGGAATGTTCTACTTCATCTTTGTTAATACGTAACAATTCAGGAGCCTCTGTAATACACTCTTTCAGATGTTTACCATAAGTATCGAGCACAACAAACTTGTCATATTTTTTGGCAAGTTTAATAATCTCGGGGAATATTTTATCAGCAGCACCACCGGGTGAAGATCCGTTAAGCGAAACTATGCTGCTATTTTGTACTACCTTACCAATACGTGTTAAAAATTCATCAGCTTCTTTTTCGGTAATATTATTTGAAGGAGAGAAAAAAGTATTTTCGAGTTTAAAATCATCCTTAATAGCAAGACAACCCCACCGGGTATTTTCCTTAATATTAACAGCGAGTAAATCGAGTTGTTCCTCTTTTGCAATTCTCCTGATATGCTTTCCGTTTTCACCGCCCAGAAAAGTAATTGCCTGATTTTTAATTCCAAGATTTGAAAGCTGTCTTGAAACGTTAATTCCCTTACCACCAATTTTTAATTCTTCACGGTGGCTTCTGTTAACCTGTCCGGAAGTTAATTCACTGAAATATAATCTTCTTTCCAAAAGCGGATTAAGTGTAACTGTTAAAACCATAGTTCCTAATTCCTGTATCTGTACCAGTCTCCATAAACCGGGTTAAGTAATCTGTAATCACCAAAACCTGTTTGATCAACAAAAACAAATCTACGGTTTATTTCATAATAATCCCACAACTCGTAAGGTTTTGAATTATAATCCATAGGATGGCGATCAACATTATCCGGGGCACCAAGCGTTATATAGATCATACCCATATCAGTTTTCCAGCCCGGGTAATAACTCTTAAAATTCTCATTGGCGTATGCAACTCGTCTGTAATACTCTATAAGCACTTCATTTTCAATAGTGTTAGGTGAAGGGTCTTTTTGCTTCCAGTATTCAATGTAACGTTCAAGAGTTGTATCGGGGTCTTCTGTTTCTTTTATATAGCCAATTTCATCATTGCTGGCTATATACATCATCTGGTCAACAGCTTCATCAATATCAGTTATTGTTATCGGAAAGCCAAAAAGTTTATTTCTGAAAAACTTGCTGGTACCAATTATTTCGTCATCATCTTCATTAATCAATAAAACTTTTAGTTTATACTGACCAAGTGAAATTTTATCGAACCTGAAAGAGTACTTAACACTATTTCTGCCCTTGTTAATATTGTATTCAATATCCTGAGTAAATTCTTCCTCTTCTTCTGCATTTAGAACAGTATAACGGGCAATTACCTTCTTGCTTGTATCCGCATGTATTTCGTAAAAGAAGCCTATTTCCGTGTCAACATTTGTAAATATGTTATTTACACTTGGAATTATCCTCTGCCCGGACTCATCATTAACTACCTTTTCAATAAAAATTACATCACTTATGGCAATTGGCAGATCAAGGTTTTTTATATTAAGTTCACCAACATAAGCATAGTTTTTCTTGCTATCCTTGTCTTCTACTATACATTTAATCTTGTAATCACCCGGTTTAAGATTTGATGATTTGTAACTTATATTAAAACTTTTCCCCGAGTTTGTAGCATTAAAGGAATTAACTACTATTTGTTCATTCCACATACTTTCAAAAAGTATTTTTTCACCATCTTCATCATAAAAGGTAAGACTAACACTATAACCACCAATGTATTTATCGTTATCTTTTATAAACTGAACACTGGTATATGGCATTTTAAGAAAGATATCAATGCGTGTTTTACCTGGTAAATTGGTTGGATAGCCAGCAATATCGAGATAAAACCTTGGAGTAGTGCTGTACGGATTTTTTCCACCGGAGTGTTCAACCTGTGCTGAAACAAGACTTACTACCAAAAGAATAAAGATTGTTATCTTTCTCATTATTATACCTCAGATAAATATCAAACTTTGGCGAAAAGGTCGTAATCATTATTATCGATTATTTCCACTTCATAAAAATTTCCAATTTTAAGTAAATTGTTTTCAGCATGGATAAGAACTTCACCATCAACCTCCGGTACATCCCTTGCCGAACGTGCTACGTAAAAATCATCCGCTATATCATCAACTATAACTTTTAATTTGCTACCAATAAACGAATTGTTTTTTGCAAAAGAAATATCTTTTTGAATCTCCATAATTTCGGATTGGCGTTCAAGTTTAATTTCATCGGAAACCGGGTCTTCCAAAATAAAAGCAGAGGTATTATCTTCAGGTGAATATGTAAAAACACCTACTCTGTCGAATTCATAATCTTTAATAAATTGTAATAGCTCTTTATGTTCCTTGTCCCCTTCTGCTGGGTAGCCAGTAATAAATGTTGTGCGTAAGGTTAAATTGTTAATACCCGATTTCATTTTTTCAACAAGCTCACGAGTTCTGCGTTCGGTAATTCCACGCCTCATTGATTTGAGAACATTATCGGAAATATGCTGCAATGGCAAATCGATATAATTGCAGATAACCGGGTTATCATTTATTGTTGAAATTAGATCATCAGGGAAATGAGATGGATAAGCGTACAACATTTTAATCCATTCAATTCCTTTAACTTCGGAAAGTTTGTTTAACAGTTCGGCAATATTTCGTTTACCGTAAATATCCTTTCCATAATCCGAAGTATCCTGCCCGATAATCAACAACTCCTTTACACCTTTATCAGCAAGCATTTCAGTTTCTCTTACAAGCGAATCAATATCTTTTGAAACGTGTTTACCTCGCATTAAAGGTATCGCACAAAACGAACAAGGATTATCGCATCCTTCCGATATTTTAAGATAAGCGTAATGTTTTGGAGTAAGTAATTCGCGTTCACCCAAAAGTTCATATTTGTACTCCCCACCAAGATCGGTAATAATACCCTCGTAAGCTTCCGTACCAAAATAGCTGTCAACTTCAGGAATTTCCTTTTTAAGATCATCAAGGTATCTTTCGGACAGGCAACCGGCTACTACAACTTTTTTAAGTAAACCACGCTTTTTCATTTCAACCGCTTCAAGAATTGTATTAACCGATTCCTCTTTTGCAGCTTCAATAAATCCGCATGTATTTATTACAACCGTATCAGCCTGGTTGGGGTCGTCTATCTGTTCAAAATCATTTAATGCCAATTGGCGTTTTAATCTTTCACTATCAACCGTGTTTTTCGAGCATCCCAAAGTTATAATGCTTACTTTATCCTTGCTTTTCAAATTGTATCCCAATCAGTTTAATTAACAGATGTCATTACAGATTTAAATTAACCATTTTACTAAACTATTATCAATCAATTATAGATTAATACAACAAAAAACCCCTGAAGAATCAATATCTCCAGAGGTTAAAATTCTCACAAATTCTAAAAACTATTTAAGCAGTATCATTTTCTTAGTATCAATAAAGTTTTTACCATCAATACCTTCTGCTGAAATCTGGTAAATATAAATTCCTGAGGTTAATTTTGATCCATCAAAAGAAACTGTGTGTACACCTTTTTCAAAACTATTATTTACGAGAACCGCAACTTTTTCTCCCAACACATTATATAAATTAACTGTTACGACAGAAGAATTAGCTAAACTAAATTTTATATTAGTAACCGGATTGAATGGATTAGGATGGTTTTGGTGCAATTTTGTTGTAAATTCTTCAATACCTTTTTTATCTGTTCCAATAGGCATGATCTCATCAGGCAATTGATTTGGATCAAAGAATAATTTTTTCATAAAACCTGTTTTATAACCCAAGTATATCCTTACCTGGTCGGTATAGTAATCATCAACAGCAATATGAGAAATTTTTTCATTTGCAAACCCGTGAACATCTAAATTTGGATATAGAGCATTAGCTTCATACTCATATATCTTTTTTTTATACGACGTTATCGCTCCAGTTGTAGATGAAACCTTTATCCAATAAATTTGATCAATATAATTAGTCGAAACACCATTATTTTTTGGATGTTTATAAAAATGTAGAACAAGACCGTTCTTATTTGAAATTTTATTTCCACCTCTTAACTCTACCCAGTCAATCCAACTATTATAAATATTAGTTTGATCAATGAAATGAGAGTCAGTCATGTAGGCAACACCAGGAGGAAGATTTGTATCAAATCTTACCAAATCAAGAAGTCCTCCATTTTTACGCAATGCTCCATATAGCCTATCATTATAAATAGTCAAGCTTACTATTCCATACTTTGATTCAGAAGAATGTGTATATGTAAAATGCTGAATAGGGGAGCCAAGGTCTGGTAAGTCGTCCAGGTCTATTTCCTTAAAAAGAACTCCAAATTTTATATCTACTGATAAGGTTGTTCCATAAATATAAAGTTTGTTTCCTGAACTCGTGTTTTGAAGATGTTTAATTGCTAATCCTGTTATATTTGCTACATTATTTACATCTATTTTGCCAAGATTAAAAAGTTCACCGGTATTATTATCATACAAAAATAGATTTGGATGTGAGTTGCCATTGTAAGTTGCAAATTGTGATCTTGTACCAAAAACAACATATCCATCATCTTCTGCAATAGCAAAAATACGAACTTGGTTTTTATCACCAATCAGTGTCTCAAGCGTACTTCCATACGTAGGATGTTGATCGATCAATTCATCATAATCAGTCGAATAATTATAATTTTTATAACCAAATGTAGGGCCCGTATACATACCATAAAAAACATTATTGTTATCATCAATTATAGCCCTATCTATTTGAGAAGCGTCGAAGTCTTCTAATATATTTTGATAATACCATCCATTATTATCAGCTTGTTTTTTAATAAAGGCGTAATTAATAAGATGTGCACCACCAAAAATTCTGTCAGAATCAACATCAAACCCCATAATGGTTTCTCCACCATAAAGTCCGTTTTCGCCGTTTAAGTTTGGTGATAATTCTATTATTTGACCAATATTAGATACTTTATTTACTTTATATATGGTTTTTTTTTCTCTTAAACTACCTTTAATATTACCAACAAAACCAGTTCCAAACTCAGAAATTTGTGGTCCACCTATATAGTTTCCCGGGATCGTAATATCTTCTATTTCTGTGTCTAGAAAACAAATATCATCCGTAACAGCCACTTTGTATTCAGCACAATAAATTGAATATTCATTTTTGATTTGTGGTGTACAATATGGATAAACAAATTGGTACCGGTCTGGAATAGCAGTTGCAACTTGTGAAACATCTTCCTCATTTTCAATTTGACCATTATGAGTATTCATAATAGCAAACGTACGAATATTATTTTTTACACCATGAAATAATGCAACTCTGTTATTCGGCAGTTGTGCAATATTTTTTGTACAACCTGTTATGCCATTAAAACTTGTATATACAGCTGTTGGTGTAGCATATATTACATCATCGGTAGATGAAAGTAGACTATTAATGTCGATTTTAACCAGTTTATCAACACCTGTTATACCACAAATTAAATAAGGATAAGATTGGTTTTCATAGACAGCAATGGTTCGTATATACTGAATGTCAGATTCATTTCGTGGGAATTTAACTATCTGTAAACCATCCTGAGACTGAATATTTGTTGGATCAAGCATTAAAAAAACATAATAGTTTTTATCAGTTGAGTATGTGGGATAAAAAATTCTAACTTCTCCAGTTCCAGCATCCGTATAAAGTGTTGGTTTATTAATTATTTCAATACCGGCACTTTTTAATTCAACATGATACAAATCAAGATTATATTGACTCATTATATCCGGATTTTCTGAATAGAAAAAAGTTGGTTTGTTAGTTGTTGTTCCAATAAGTTTATTTCCGTACTTTATTAAAGAAGTAACTGACAATTTATCGGCACCTTTATTATTAGCAGGATACAACGGCCCCACCTCGTATATTTCATCTGAGTTACTTACAGTTGCATAAGAAGGAATTTTCCAGATATGACCATAATCACCAGTACCAATATAAATGTCGTCACCATATTGAGTATAACATTTAATTTTTTCGAAGTACCATTCATGATTTGGATGTATCTCATCACCTGTTGCATTTGTCATTACATCAGTTAATACAGCATTGTTCCTTACCACATCAGTATTAAATGTTGATAATTGCCCAAAAATTAATGATGGAATTAGTAACGTAGTTAATACAATCAGAAATACTTTCTGCATTTTCACCTCTTTCTATTTTTAGTAATTTCCCCAATAATTGTTCAAATTATTAGGCTATGCTTAAAATTACCTATGTATCCCTTTAAAGGCAAGCTCAGTTATAATCAAAAGATTAGATTTTTATTATAGATTTTATTGATTATTTGAATTTTCAAATTTACACCAATTGATTCAAATTATAATCATTGCGATAACTATAAATATTTCGATAATTCTTTATTTGTTAGTAACATACTACTATTAATGAATAAAAACTCAAAAACGATATCAATTATAGTTTAATACAACAAAAAAAAACTGAAGAATCAATATCTCCAGAGGTATTAAATTTTGAATTTTCTTTTACTATTTCAGAAGCATCATCTTTTATACACTGTTAAATTTATTACCTGCTGATATTCTTAAGAAATAAATTCCACTTGCAAGATTAGCAGCATTCCATTCCAGTCTGTAATAACCGGCTTCTTCTTCAAGTAATGTGGAAACTAACTGACCAATACTATTATAAATATTAAGTTGTACATTTGCTTTTTCTGGCAAACTAAACTTAATGTTTGTTACCGGGTTAAACGGATTTGGATAGTTTTTAGTCAATTCAAATTTGTCTGGTACGCCAACTGTAATTTCCAAAACATCAGAATATTCAAAACTGCCATCGTAATCAACCTGCTTTAATCTGTATTTTACCCTACCTGTAAGTAATGTATTATTGGTAAATGAATATGATACCGGTGCTGTTGTTGTGCCGTTACCTTCTTTAAAACCAATATTTGTAAAATATGAATACCTTTGTTTCGCTTCATAAAATTCAGCTCGTTCTATCTGGAATCCACTATTGTTTGTTTCAGTAGCTGTTCGCCAGAACAGTGTAACTATATTATCAGTTATTATTTCTTGAAGTTCAAGAACAATTGGTACCTGAGCTTTAAGATTTTTTGGAATAACCAGAAGTGATAGAAATATCTCTACCCCAAATAAATAGTATCTGCCTTTATTCAAATTATTATCTCTCGTAATTAATTATTAGAATTAGTCAGATAAGGTGATTCCGTAAAAGACAACATCCACCCCTTGCATTCCCGTAAATGTTATTTAATTGAGTTTTAATTATAGTAGCCGCAAAATATAGGGCAAACCATCAGAATAAATTCAAAGTTCAGTATAATAATACCAAATAACCTTTAAAGAGAATATTAGTAAACATTTATAAATATTTTAATATATAGATGAATAAAATTGCTTACTGAAATGCTTGTTTCGTATTCAGGAATGAAGGCAGGATTAAAAAAAATCCCGATCGTGTTAACCGGGATTTGTAGTAAAAATATATTTGGAAAGTTTAATTATGCAACAGTTACATCATCACATAGGTAAACATTCTGTACATCGTTGATAAGTTCAACACCCTGTTCGAAAGGTTTCTGGAAAGCTTTACGACCAAGAATAAGACCCATACCACCGGCACGTTTGTTAATAACAGCAGTTTTAACAGCATCTGCAAAGTCGTTAGCACCAGCAGCACCACCAGAGTTAATCAATCCGGCGCGACCCATATAGTTATTCATAACCTGGTATCTTGTAAGATCAATTGGATTATCAGTAGTTAATTCAGTGTAAACTTTTTCATTAGTTTTACCAAATTTAAGAGCTTTGAAACCACCGTTGTTTTCAGGTAATTTCTGTTTGATGATATCAGCCTGTATAGTTACACCAAGGTGGTTAGCCTGACCTGTAAGGTCTGCTGAAACATGATAATCCTTATCAGCTTTGAAAGCATCATTTCTTGTGTAGCACCATAGAATAGTAGCCATACCAAGTTCGTGTGCATATTCAAAAGCTTCACTAACTTCAATAATCTGACGGTTTGAAGTTTCATGACCAAAATAAATTGTAGCACCAACAGCAGCAGCACCAAGATTATATGCCTGATCAATTGATGCGAACATAATCTGATCTGGAGTGTTTGGATAGCTTAACAATTCATTGTGATTTATTTTTACAATAAAAGGAATTTTGTGAGCATATTTTCTTGAAGTCATTCCAAGAACACCAAGTGTTGATGCAACACCGTTACAACCAGCTTCAACAGCAAGTTTAACAATATTTTCAGGATCAAAATACATTGGGTTTGGTGCAAATGAAGCAGCAGCAGAATGTTCAACACCCTGGTCAACTGGTAAAATTGAAAGGAAACCTGTTCCTGACAAACGACCATGGTTGTGTAACCATGAAAGGTTTTTGATTACATTAATGTTTCTGTCTGACTGAATGAAAATATCATCAACGAATGATGGACCCGGTAGGTGAATTTTTTCTTTTGGAACTACAGCTTTGTAGCTTAATAAACTTTCAGCTTCGTCCCCTAAATAACTCTGGATTTTTTCGAACATTTTGTTTTCTCCTGTACTTTATATGAACAATTAAACAATTAAAAATAACCAAAAAGGGGTTAATAATAAAATAAAAAGTTACTTTACTCCTGTAACCTCAAATTAAATCAATATTAAGCCATTATTAAAATTTGTATTTATTTTGTTCAAATTAATTAAATAAGTATATCTTTACTTATCGGAAACTATTTTTATACTTTGTGGTTATATTAGTTGATGTGTTAATATTGTGACAGTTATGAATTATCTCTACATAATATTATTTATATTCTTGTCTGCAAATTTGTTTGCCCAAGATGATGCCTACCCGGCATTTTATATTTCGGCAGACAGATTAAGAGATGATATTATTTTCCTTGGTAGCGATTCTTGTGA
The DNA here is from genome assembly GCA_963663615.1 of Melioribacteraceae bacterium. Classification (GTDB taxonomy): domain Bacteria; phylum Bacteroidota; class Ignavibacteria; order Ignavibacteriales; family Melioribacteraceae. Next base: position 3,999,113 of record OY760517.1, on the reverse strand, counting down.
GGGAAGAGCTACCGGAACCAGAGGTTCGCAAATTGCTGCCAATTACCTTTCAAATCAATTTAAGCAAATTGGTCTTTCCGCATTTAATGAGTACCCCGACTATTATCAAAACGTTCCTATGCATGGCGTTAAGGTTCTACCCAATACTACCTTGCAACTTGTCAAAAAAGACTCAGTTTATGAATTGAAAAGCGGAACTGATTTTGTCCTATATAAAACAAATAAACAACTTTTTGGTACTCAGATTAGTGAACTTGTTTTTGCTGGCTATGGTATTAACGCTCCCGAGTTCGATTACAATGACTACTTTTCAGTTGATGTGCAGGGTAAAGTTGTTGTTGTATTTTCCGGTGAGCCTTATTCGGAAAGCAAAGATTTTTTTAACAGTGAATATCCTACCATTCATTCATACAGTGAAAGCAAGTTCAGAACTGCTATTGCACATGGTGCATCCGGTATAATTATTATTGATAACCAAAGTTACCAGATACAGGCTTGGAATAGTATTCGGAAGGATTTTTATTTTGAAGATGTAACATTAGCTTACAACCCAATGTCGGTTCTAAGTGTTAGACTAAATGAAAAGTGGAATAAAATATTATTTCAAGATGCCTCATTCAATATCCAGGATGTGTATAATTGGCATTTCAGTAATACAATAAAAAGTTTTAAGCTTAAAACTAAAATTCAGTTTACCGGCAAAGTTAGAAAACGTGATTTTCTTAGTCCCAACATAATTGGTTATTTACCTGGATCCGAACCAGATAAATATATGATTATTTCGGCACATTATGATCATTTGGGTATAGGAATGCCTGTTAAGGGTGATTCGATTTATAATGGTGTTTTGGATAACGCCATGGGTTCGGCTGCACTACTTGAAATAGCAAGAAATCTTAAAACCGTACAATCAAAACTTAAATCTACTGTCATATTCCTGTTAACAACCGGTGAAGAAAAAGGATTACTTGGCTCAACCTATTATACTGATCATCCAGTTGTGCCACTTTATAAAACCGTTGCTAACGTAAATATTGATGGTATAGCATTTTTGGATAATTTCAAATCGGTAGTAGGTATTGGCAGCTATTATTCATCACTTGGTGAGGTGCTTTATAAAACCTGCAAAAAGACTGGCATAAAGGTGACCGATATACCCGACTATTTTAATAGTTGGGAATCATTTAACCGCTCAGATCAAATTTCTTTTGCCAAGGCTGGCATACCCTCAATTTTGATAATGGAAGGCATTGAACCCGTTAATATGTCGAAACAGGAAGTTATTGAAAAGTTTGTGCATTATATACAGGATGTGTATCATTCTCCATTTGACGATTTAAGCATAAGCTTAAATTATGGTGCTATGCAACAACACACTAAATTCCTAACAAAGTATATTTACGACATTGCAAATAGTAACATCAAAATAAAATGGTATAAAGATTCACCTTACCGAATTAACCGTTTGCGTTCAATATCAGAAAAACGATGAAAAGATTATTCTACATAATATTTATTCTATTTGCCGGATGCTCCGCATTAACTGATGAGCAACCCTTTATACATATTAAAGGCTCAACAACTATGCAACCATTGGTAGAAAAACTTGCTACCGAATATATGCTAAAACATCCGGGTATTTCAATTTATGTTGAGGGGGGTACAACAACGGCAGGAATAAATTCATTACTAAATGGTGAAATTGATGTTGCAGCTGCTTCACGTGAATTGAAACCACAAGAATCAAAGTTGCTTGCAGAGTATTATGGTACTGTTGGTATGTATTACCTGGTAGCTAAAGATGCCTTAACTATTTATGTAAATAAATCAAATCCTGTAACAAATCTTAAAATTAATCAGGTTGGTAAAATATTTTCGGGTGAGATTAACAATTGGAGTTATCTTGGTGGCAATGATGAAGAGATTGTTGTTGCAAGCAGGTTACCCAATAGCGGCACATACTACCACTTACACGAATTTGTGCTTCGCGATAAACCTTTTACTCCGGATGCCAAAATATTTCATTCTGTTGGTGATGTAATAAAATTCGTTAATAAGAATAGTAATGCTATTGGTTATGGTGGTATGCAGGATACTGTTGGAGTTAAGCATGTAAGTATTGAAAATGTTTATCCAAATGTTAAAAATTCGCGAAATGACTCATATCCATTTACGAGATATTTGTTTTTCTTTACAACAAATACCGCAAGGGGGCATATAAAAAAGTTTGCCGACTGGGTACTTTCTGCCGAGGGACAAAAAGTTATTAATAATGCAGGTTTTATTTCTCTCTGGGATCCATTATCTCGTTAACAGAACTTTCTGTATTAGCTCTTCATTAGCCAAAAATTCTTCGAAAGTCATTTCATAAAACTTGCAATTTTTTGATACTGATAAATATTTCATTCTCAGTTTTTTGTTAAGCTTGGGGTTAACTACTATTACTTCAACATCATCAGTCATGTTTTTATTTAGCAAGGCTTTAATATGTACATCACTTGAGGAAAATGAGTATCCAACAAAAACTATTTTTTTTGCTATTCTTATTTCCCTTGAAGCTTCACTGAACAATTGTTTAATAACCGGCTGATCAATAGACTTGCTGTAAGAAGGAGGCATAATTAGTGTCTGAAAATCAGTTTTATCAATTGGACATGAATACTCATATCTTATATTTTCCGGATAGGTATAACCCAGAAACTTACCCTTATTTAAATCAATATGCCTATCCCACGGAGTTAGCAAAGTTTGGTTACAACAATTACAATATTTCCAGTTGAGGCTACCGTGAAGCTTTATAATTTTAAATGGAACAGGATTATAATTATCTTCGGCTAAAATTGGCAACCCTGGATTAACCCAAAAATTGAATCTCTCCAACCCCTTAAGCTTTTCATAATTCATGAGGTGAATACCGTAATCAATATAACCAATTCGTTTAAAAAGGAAATCGAAAGCCTGCTCAAGCAAAGTATCATAATTAAGAGTAATAACTGAAATATTTTTATTATAGACTTGTACAAGCTCCCAAAACTTGTGGTAGGTTTCGCTATTTTTATCTGTATGCAAATTAACTACATAGTAGGTTAGCTTGATCAGATACTCACGAATTTCCAATAATTTACTGGTATTATATTCCGAGCTAAGACTTTCAAAATTATGAATGAAATAATCCAGAAAACCGAATACACCTTCCAAACGCGGGAAATAGTCATCCTTTGCATCGTAAATAAAATTGTCATGAATAAATTTTATTACTTCGCTGCCAATAAAAGAGTTAGTAAGCACATCATCCTTACCGGAAAGAATATAGGGAAGTATATCCTTTTTAAGGGGAACTCCATCAGGATGTGATGCACCGGCACCCATAATAAAGATTACATCTCTGGAATCGGAATATTTAAGAAAAATTTCTTTCATAGCTTATACAAAAAAACCGTATCCGAAAAGTATTCAGATACGGTTTAAAATAAAAATCAAAAATATGTTAAACACTATATTCTTTATTCTCAATTGCCTGTCTAACAAAACCATCTGCTTTCTGAAGTCTTTCCTTTGCTTCTTCAGCAGTAACATTAGCCTTAATCATAACAAGAGCTGTTTTAACATGTCCACCAGCTTTTTCAAGATAGTCGGTAGCTTCCTCGTAAGAAACACCTGTAATAGTAATAACAACACGTTTTGATCTTTCAACAAGTTTTTTATTTGTCATCTGAAGATCAATCATCATGTTCTCATAAACCTTACCCATTTTAATCATTGAAGCTGTAGTAAGCATGTTAAGAACAAGTTTTTGAGCTGTACCGCTTTTCATACGAGTTGACCCCATAACTACTTCCGGACCAACATAAGGGCAAATAGGAATATCTACGCTTTCTATGTTAAAAGTTTCACGTGGAGTACAAGTAACATAAAGAGTAGTAGCACCCAGTTCCTTGGCTTTTTTAACAGCACCAATAACGTAAGGAGTTCTTCTTGAAGCAGCGATGCCGCAAACAACATCCTTGCTTGTAACCTTTGCCAGGTTAACAACATCCTTTGCACCGTTTTCTTCGTAATCCTCAGCACCTTCCTGTGCACGGAACATAGCTTCGGTACCACCTGCAATATAGCCTTCAATAAGACCAAAAGGAGTACCAAAGGTTGGCGGGCATTCCGATGCATCAACTACACCAAGTCTGCCGCTGGTACCAGCACCAAAATATAAAAGTCTGCCACCATCTTTAAGAGATTTAACAATTTCCTCAACAGCTTTCTCGATGTAAGGTATTTCCTTTTCAACAGCAAGAGGAACGTTTTTGTCTTCGTTGTTAATAATCTCAAGTATTCCGCGAGTGCTTCTCGCATCAATATCCATTGAGTTTTTGTTTCTTTGTTCTGTTGCTAATTTACTGATTTCATCAAAGAATTTTTTCTGATCAGTACTCATTTTATTAATTCCACCATAATTAGTTTTTTATCTTTCTCATTCCTTATATTGGAAGGCTTGTAAGCCATTTCGAAGATAGTTGATTTTTTAATATACGATTTATACTTTATTTCAGCCGTCTTTAATTCCTCAGCAATATCTCCACCTTTTAAAGCCAATATATAAGCTTTGTCTTTAATTAGAGGAATTGCATACCTGAACAAAATTATCATAGGTACAGTAGCACGACTAACAATAAGGTCAAATTTATTTGCGTATTTTTCTTTAAAATCATCACTTTCAACGCGAGCGTTTTCCGAAACTATATTGGTTATTTTAAGTTTATCGATAAATTCACTTACTGCGTTAATTTTTTTTGATGTTGAATCCACCAAAACACCCCTCATAAAGGGACGAGAGATAGCTAAGGGAATACCCGGGAAACCACCACCGGTACCAATATCCAAAAAGCGGTTAACACCTTCTGGCAAATACTCTGAAATATAATAAGAAATAAATACGTGGTTCTCAATAATGTTTTCGGTATCTTTTCTTGAAATTAAATTTACTTCTTCATTCTTGTCAACTACTAATGAGGCGTAGTTTGCCAATCTTTCAATCTGATAAATATCGGGATTAATACCGTTATCCCAAAACAGTTTCTTAAGTTCTACTATATACTTTTCTACTCTTTCCAACAGAATCCTCAAAATTAGTTTTTTAAATATACTAATAATACAGAAATATCTGAAGGGGAAACTCCTGATATTCTGGATGCCTGCCCCAAAGTTGCAGGTCTTATCTTGTGTAATTTTTCCCTTCCTTCAGCTGAGACAGTATTTATATTCAAATAGTCGAAATCTTCGGGAATATTTATATGCTCAAGTTTTTCGAGTCGGGCTACCATTTCATGTTGTCTTTTAATATAACCTTCATATTTCATTTCTATTTCAACTTGTTGTATTGCCTTTTCATTTTTTTCCAACTCATCAAACGCAGGCACTTCATCTCTGTTAATATAAGGCAACAGTTCTGTGAGTTTTATATCAGTTCTTTTTGTTAGCTTGTTTACTGTTTCCGAATTATCTACTAATGAACTCCCCTTCTTTTCCAGAAACGGATTTATTACAGCAGGTTTAATTCTTGTTTTATTCAAACTATTGATTGAAGAAATTATCAATTTGTTGTAATTAATAAACTCATTGTATGTTTCACGTGAAACAAGTCCAACTTCATAACCATATTTAAGTAAGCGAATATCCGCATTATCCTGACGCAAGAGCAACCTATGTTCCGCTCTGGATGTAAACATTCTGTATGGTTCGTTTGTTGATTTACCTACGAGGTCATCCACCAGCACACCAATATATGCTTCATTTCTTTTTAGTGTTAGTTGTTCCCTGCCCTGTATTTTAAGGGCTGCATTTATACCAGCTAGTAAACCTTGAGCTGCAGCTTCTTCGTATCCAGAAGTTCCATTAATTTGTCCGGCAAAATATAAACCCTTTACAAGTTTTGTTTCCAATGTTAAATCAATCTGATATGGCGGAAAATAATCATACTCAACTGCGTAACCGGGACGAGTCATAATAGCGTCTTCAAGTCCCTTAATCGATTTAATTGCTTCAATCTGTATATCAGCAGGTAATGATGTAGAAAAACCATTTACATAAATGGTATCATCTTCCAATCCTTCAGGTTCCAGAAACAACTGGTGACCAGGTTTATCCTTAAACCTAACAATTTTATCTTCAATTGAAGGACAATACCTGGGGCCAGCACCCTGTATTACACCCAGGAACAGAGGCGAATCATCGAAACCTTTTTCCAATATTGCATGTGTATTTTCATCTGTATAAGTTAGCCAGCAACTTAATTGAGGTTGAAATGGGAATTTTGATTTATCAGTATATAGTGAAAAAGGCTCCGGTATTTCATCACCAGGTTGTTCATTCAATAAATCATAATTAAGTGAATCTTTATGCAGACGAGGAGGAGTACCTGTTTTTAATCTGCCCGAAACAAACCCCATATCTTCAAAAGATTTTGTTAATCCAACAGAAGGAGCCTCACCTACCCTACCACCAACAAACTTGTCTCTACCAGTATGCATTATTCCGTTCATAAATGTACCACTACAAACTATTAACGCACTACATTTATAAAACTCACCAGATTTAGTTTTTACGTACGATATTTTTTTGTCTTCCTCGAAAGCTTCCTGAACAGCATCTTCTATAATAAAAAGGTTTTCCGTACTCTCAACAACTCTTACAGCCTCTTCGGAATAAAGTTTTCTGTCACTTTGGCATCTACCAGCCCAAACAGCCGGACCTTTAGAACGGTTTAGTATTCTGAATTGTATTCCTGTCTTATCGGCAATCTGCCCCATAACGCCACCAAGAGCATCTATTTCATGCACAAGATGACCTTTTGCGGAACCTCCAATTGCCGGATTACATGACATACGACCAATTGCATTTTTTTCCATAGTTATCATTGCAACGGAACAACCCATTTTAGCGGCAGCAACAGCAGCCTCAATACCGGCGTGTCCACCACCAACTACAATAACATCAAAACTTTTCATTAATTCAATCTTTCTATTTTATGTTTCACGTGAAACTATTTACCAATACAGAATTGTGAAAATATATTATTCAATATATCATCGGATGTAACTTCGCCAATTATTTCAGAAAGTGAGGTTACACTATTTCTTATATCTATTGATATAAATTCTCCAGATAATTGCGAATTAATTGTATCAATAGATTTATTTAAATTCTCTTTTGCTTTCTTTAACGAATTCAAATGCCTTAAGTTTGTAACAATGGCATTATCTTCAGTATAAATATTTTTATCAATTACCTTACTCTTTATAACCTCAAAAAGAGTATTTATACCCTCACCTGTTTTAACAGATATTTTTACCACATTTTCATCATATTCCTTGTCACGTATATCAATCTTGTTAACTACATGAATTATAGTTTCCTGAGGTTTTATTTCTGTTATTTTATCAACAAGTGCGTTATCGTATTCTTCATCAACCGAATCAATAAGAAGTGCAATGTCAGATTTTATAATCTCTTCCCTGCTACGTTCAATTCCTTCTCTTTCAATTTCATCAAACGCTTCCCTTATTCCTGCTGTATCAACAAACTTAAATAGAAAACCATCTATGTTAACTTCTTCTTTTATAATATCACGAGTAGTACCCGGTATTTCAGAAACAATTGCACGCTTTTCTTTAAGGATGTAGTTCATAAGTGAGGATTTACCTACGTTTGGTTTGCCTACAATGGCAACATGAATTCCATCACGAATAATTTTACCATACGAATATGAGGAGATTAGTTTTTCTATTTCAGCAACAACTTCCTCAACTTTACTTTTTATGTTATCAAGAGGCATAAACTCTATCTCCTCTTCGGCAAAATCAAGTTCAAGCTCAACAAGTGAAGACGTATCGATAAGTTCTTTACGCAAATAGTTAATCTTTTCTGATAGACGACCATTTAACTGATTGCGTGCACCCTTTAGAGAATTATCCGTACGCGAACTTATAATCTGGGCAACAGCCTCTGCTTGTGTAAGATCAAGTTTGCCATTCATAAAGGCACGCTTGGTAAACTCACCTGGCTCTGCTGTACGGGCACCATTTTCGAGTAATGCATGTATAATTTTATGCACGATTAGGTATGAACCGTGACAACTAATTTCTATACTGTCTTCACCGGTATAACTATTCGGAGTGTTAAACTTCGAGATTAGCACATCATCAATAATTTCATCGTTAACAATCATATTTCTGTAATGTATAGTATGACTGTTCCACGTGGATACTTCTTCGGAGTTTTTTAGCAGTTTACCGCATATTTTAAATGCTTGCTCGCCACTTACCCTGATAACTGATATTGCAGCTTCCCCGGTAGCGGTTGCGAGTGCACAAATGGTGTCTTTATGATACATAGGATTACGATTAAAATCAAATTTTTAAAATTACCACCATTAATCCTTTTAATCAAACCATTAATTCATACTCTACTTATTTCCGTTGAAATGAATGTACTCCCGGAGTGCTTCCAACCTGTTTTCGATGTATTTGTTAACAAGAGGGTCCAATGTATCCATTTTGGATTGGTAGGTTTTATAGTAAAGAGAAACTATAGTTTTATCCTTGTAATATTTATCCATTGCCATTGCAAGATAAAACAGGACTGCATTTTTTTCAGGATCATATTTTAATGACTCGCTAAATCTATCTATTGCATCCTGATATTTTTCCTTACGTTGCAACACATCTCCATACTGAAAATAAAACTCGGCAAGATAATCCGGGAAAATCATATTCTCCGTTTTCTCAAACCACTCTAATGATTTGTCCAAACTATCCAGCTCCTTATATGCGAGTGAAATATAAAATGGAGTGATAGGATCAGTACTATTTAACGAGTAGGCAAATGAAAGATATTTAATCGCTTCTTTATTTTTTAATGCAATAGCATCAAATTTTGAATCCCTTGCAATGTAATAACTTGATATACCCATTTTTTGGGAAACCGAGTATGTGGTATCGCCCATATTCAGGAGCTTTAATCCCCACCTTACAGTATTAAAGTAATCCTTTTTTCTGAAATAGTTTTCGCACAACATACGCAATACTACAGGTTCTCTTTTTATATTTACTGCCCTTTCACCGTAATTTATAGCACTATCCGGCAAATCCATAATATTTGCTATTGAAGTTATCATTTTAAGGGCTTTGTAATTTTGTGGGTCTTTTGTTAGAATAAACTTGTAACCTGTAAAAGCCTCTTTGTATAACCCAAGTTTATACTGACAATCGGATGCTCTTAATTTTGGATAAATCAATTCAGGATTTTGCAAGAATATATTCCAGAATAGTTTGGCGGCATATTTGTAATTGCCATCCTTTATATATAATTCGGCAATTTTAATACGATGAGATATTTCATCACACTCAATTTTTTTCAGTTCAAGTATAGCTTTATCATATTCGCCCAATCTTTCGTAAATATCAGAACGTAGGTTAGCCACTTCCCTGCCAACGCTATCAATATTTTGTACCAGACTATCAGCAAATGTTAACGCTGAATTATAATCATAGTTTTCGAATGCAGTTTTTGCTTTTTTGAATATTTCGGTAGAATCTTCTACCTGACCTATTGCAATAGTTCGTATTATCAGTACTATGATTATTGTCATACATCTCATTAACCTGTCTCCATTTTTATTAGAGATGGTTTTAATGGCTAATAGTTGCCTGGGGGAGGAGTTAAAAATAAAATATTGATCTAATTTATCACAAATATTGTTATCAGCAGTTGAATATTAATATATCATCATTCTGTACCTGATATACAAGTCTGTGTTACTCAACACTCAACCAAAAATATGCTGCGTAGGGTAAATTGTATTACCCTAGAATAAAAATAAACCTGCAACCATATTCAGGACCTGACCTCAATCCCTCTCCTACAAGGTGAGGATAATGCTCTAATCTTGTCTGTTCTTATTCCACCTACCATTTCAGGGGAGCTTGCCAGCCTTTGGCGTGGAGGTAACCATATAAAATTGGCAATCAATATTCTTTTATCACAATAAATCATTTACCCATTTTGAAGCACTGGTTACTATATCATTAAAATCTGGAAGAATGGGTACTGTACTTGCAACTTTATTATATTGACCAATTAACTGCTTTGCAAGATCCTTACCATTTTCAATAACCTGTAAACATTTTCCGAGTCTTTTACTTCCATCATTTAACTTCTTAAAAAATGTTTCTATTTTTCCTTTATTTTTCTTCACATTATTTTCAGATTGATCCTTTACAATTGATTCAAGTGCTCTACCAAAATTCTCTACATCTTTCACAACCATTTTTTTGTCGTTTTCATCAATATTTTCAACAAACTCAAGCTCATTAACAAGTTCATCTTTTAATGCTTCAACTGTACTTATTAACTCATTAGTAAGATTGATATCAATATTAATTGAAACTTTTGTTTCAACATCGGTATATACTTCTGTTTTTTGGTTTAGTTCAAAATTCGGACTAACATCAATTTTTATTCTTTCACCCATATCTTTTTCCCATTCTACTTTTTGTCTTTTCAAATCTTCTTCGCTAACTATTGAATTTAGTAAAGTAAGTATCGACACCAATTCACCACTTTCCTGGCATTGTGATTCAAACTTGTGCCGTTTCATAATTTTATCAAGATTTGTACGACTGTGATAATAAGGCTCAACGGATTTATTACAATAGTCACAAGTACAAGGTATTTTTTCAATAATCTCAATACTCGGGTATAATTCTTTCCTAATATGAAACATCTCGGAACGAATCATTCCTAACAGATTAATTCTCTCTTTAACTTCACCATAAATATCTATGTTTATTATTCTATCACCTTCAATATGTTTAAGAAAAGTAATGCACGTTTTTTCATCATTCCTTATATACACACCTGTAAGCCAAATATGATTATCCCAGATTAAAGAATATAGCCTTACAATTAAACGACTAAAAAAACCAAAAGGCATGAATGGAAACTCAAATTTTATAGTATATTTATTATTTTTTGCATATTTAGGATGATTATCATGATTATCAACTAATATTGGAACAAGAAATTTATTCGATTTTCCTATTTGATAACAGACCTCGAATTTGTCTTTTGTCAAAAGACCAAGCAGAATATTTCTTTCTGTTTTGTTGTATCCTTTTTCTTCCCAAACTTTAAATATATCTTTTTTTTCAAACCTTCCCTTGTAACCTTCTTTAAAATTATCTTTTCTTAGAACTTCGTATAAACCTTTTGTAATCCATTCAGGATTAATAAATATTTTTTCATTTAGTCCGGAGTCTTCATAATGTAAAGCATATCCAAGCCAATGAAGGTAATCCAAACATAAATCCTGATCTTTCTCTTTTGTTAATCCGTTATCATTACAAATACTTTCAAAGAAACTAAAGTCTATATATTTTTTACCTTTCTTCTTTTGTTTAAATAATTCTTCCTTTATTGGTTTCCATAGTGCTGGTATAGCTTCATTTACGCGATCAATTTCCGAAAGTTGTTTTTCAATAGTTTCAATTAATAAATCCCACCTTCTATCATCTTCACCAAAGTTTACTTCAAGATGTGATATTTCTAATTTGGGAAACCTTTTTTTATAATCATCAGGATTAAAACTTCTTGTTGCAGTAACTCTGTCACGTATATTATTAATAATAATTACTTTAATACCCTCACACAATCTTGAAATAATTTCAAACCAGTAATCAAAATTATTATTTTCACTTCTGCCATCTGTTACAAGTAAAAACAAACTTTTACTTGCAAAAAAGTATTGATGTAAATATGTTTGGATATCCTGCCCACCAAAGTCCCATATATTTGCATTTATAATTTTTCCATCTCTTGATTTATGTTGAAACTCCTTTCCAAAATAAATATTTATTCCATGAGTTGATTCCTGTTTATCATCGGGTACTTTTACATTTTCTTCGGTTAATTTTCTAAACAATGTAGTTTTACCTGATTTTCCTTCACCAGCAATTATTATTCTTGCTTCATATAAATTTTCGCTCCCTTGTTTCTTTAATTGCTCAAGATAATTAACAACCGCTTCATTTCCCACCTTTAAAACACTTTCCGGTGGTGTTTCTACTGGATTCTCTTCCCATTCAATTTTACACCCATTCTTATAAAGTGGCAATAAAGGAGAAAAATCGTTTATTTCATTTCTAGAAAGATAAAGACTTTGGAGGTTTCGCAATTCTCTGAGAGGATTGACATTGTTTATTTGATTATTATTAAGATAAAGAATTTGGAGGTTTCGCAATTCTCTGAGAGGACTGACATCGTTTATTTGATTATTATCAAGAGTAAGACTTTTAAGGTTTCGCAATTCTCTGAGAGGACTGACATCGTTTATTTGATTATTATCAAGAGTAAGACTTTTAAGGTTTCGCAATTCTCTGAGAGGACTGACATCGTTTATTTGATTATTATCAAGATAAAGAATTTGGAGGTTTGACAATTCTCTTAGTGGACTGACATCGTTTATTTGATTATTATCAAGAGAAAGACTTTGGAGGTTTCGCAATTCTCTGAGAGGACTGACATCGTTTATTTGATTATTATCAAGAGAAAGAATTTGGAGGTTTCGCAATTCTCTTAGTGAACTGACATCGTTTATTTGATTATTATCAAGAGAAAGAATTTGGAGGTTTCGCAATTCTCTTAGTGAACTGACATCGTTTATTTGATTATTATGAAGATAAAGAATTTGGAGGTTTCGCAATTCTCTTAGTGGACGGACATCGTTTATATTCCAACTTTCAGAAAATGATACGTTTCCAAAAACAATTTTTTCCAGATTTTCAAGATTAGATAACTTATTTGGTAAATCATAATCATTAAACTTATTTTCTTCATCATTACTTTTTGATCTAAATATAGTTCCATTACTTAAATCCAGATAAAAACCACTAACTACCAATTCTTTCAACCAGGTAAGATCAAAGAGTTCTTCCGGCAGATAGTTATTTAAGCCACACCTTCCAAGATCAAGTTTACCTGTTTTGTTTTTCTTTTCTTCCGCAATTAGTTTTAATGCAAGTTCAGACATATAACACCTTCTTTTAATACCCAAACATTTTGTATTTAAGATAAGATATTTTGAGACAGGAATAAACTGTTTTTTACCTCCGCACCAAAGGTGGGCAATTCCCCACAAACGGAATAATCATGAATTACCCCAACAAAACAAATCGATAAAATAGAATAAATGTAAATTATCAATACCACCTTGGGAATGCGAGGTAATGTCTGCCATAATGGTTGAATTGAAGTACGTACTTACCAGGTTTTGGCATTGTGAAATTAACCGGTTTTCCATCAACTTCGCAAATGCCATCCGGTTGGTTATCGCCCCAGGTAATGCCTTCACCGTTTGTAAACAGCCATGTATGGTTACCTTTTGGTAGCTCGGCAATATACTCCCACCCACCAGCAGGAAGTTTATGCATTTTGTGGCGTTTACCATTTACAACAGCGTACATATTTTCGTATTCATTGCAATTAAACTCTTTATAGTCTGCACCGCCGGTAACATTAACCGGAGAACCTGCAACATTTTCTGATTTATTTTTGCCGTCGTGAATTATAACCAAACTTTTGGCAGGTATATCGGAAATAGCAAAACTTGTTTCAGTAATTTTTACTTTACTTTCATCACCAATGATTACTGATGCATCTTTACTGAGGTTATCGGTAAGTGTTACAGACTTAACCGTATCGCTGCAATTATAAATGATGGAAACCTGCTCTTCGTTATTATAGTAAAGAATCGGTAAAATTGTATCATCACCTTGCTCATAAACACTAAACTCACCATAACTAATTACAGGATAACTATTGCGGATATGATTAAATTTGGTTACCCAGTTGAGCATTGAATTTGGGTCAGCTTTTTGTTTTTCTACAGCCTTCCAGTCCAAATTCCCCCTTAGAGCAAAACCTTGATGAAGACCATCAAGTAGTTCGCCTTTTGTGCCAATTTCATCACCATAATAAAAGAAAGGAACTCCCTTTGTAAAAATAGTCATGGCAAGAGCAAGCATTGCTTCCTGCGGATTATTATACTTGCTGAAATTTCGTGCACTTACATGGTCATGGTTATTCGTAATGGAAGCAGGCTCAGCATTTTTTGGATATTCATTTCGGTACGCAATCATAAGATTAGAAAGATCTTTTGCCCTACCTTTTCCGGTTGCTTCTCCAACAAACCACGCCCATGGAAAATCAATACACATGTGGAATATATCATTACCGTTACCGTAGTAAGCTTTAATGTCATCTTTGTTGGACCATGCCTCGGCAATCATAATTTTTTCAGTTTTGTAACTATCGGTTAAAGCTCTCAGCTTTCTGAAGAAATCAAGTGTGCCGGGTCTGTCGGCAGCTTCACCTGGACCGTCTTCCCAAATATATCGGGCAGCATCAACACGCAAGCCATCAAAACCATAATCGAGCCAGTGTTTTGCAATATTCAGCATTTCGTTAACTAATTCAGGATTACGATAATTAAAATCGGGTAAACTGGAAACACTAAAAGCACTGTAATAGTATCTGTTATTATCAGCCTTGAACCAAACGTTATCCCAATTTCCACCACCCCAGGCAAAACCCCAATTTGTATCTGGTTTATCAGACCAAGTGTACCAATCTTTTTTTGCTCCGCCATTTTTTGAATCGATAAACCACGGGTGCAAATTTGAACTATGGTTTGGTATAAAATCGAATATTACCTTCATACCTCTTTTATGAGCTTCAGAGAGTAAATTTTTAAGATCTTTTTCAGTACCAAACTGGGGATTAAGATTGTAATAGTCAACAACATCATAGCCATGAGTATTGGCACAAGGTGAAGTTGATGTAAAGCCGGCTTTAAGTATAGGCGAAAGTTTTATCATGGTAATACCAAGTTCATGAAGATAATCAAGTTTACTTGTTATACCATTAAAATCGCCAATATTATCATTATCGCTATCAGCAAAAGCTTTAACCCAGATGTTATACCCAATTTCGCCATGATATTCACCTGTTTTGTCACTACTGTTTTTTTGGATACAACCGGACAAACCTAAAGCTATTAAAAGCCCAACTATTACAAATCTCATACAAATCTCATTAGTTTATTATTGCCAAAAACCGAATATATTGAGAAATAGATTAAATTTAAAATTTAATTTAGCCTGATTACACTATTTTACTTTTTCAATAACATCAATAAAATAGTTACCAACTTGCTCAACTTTATCATATTTCCACTTCGAGTTAAGGTTGCCTGTCCATGCAATTATCAAATCATATTTTGGATATATCGCCAGTACCGCACTACCGCCATCCTGACCACCCAGGTGACCATAAATAAGATTATCATTGTCATCCTTTATAATTCGCCAGCCAAAACCCCTATCGTTCCTGAAGTGTTCTCCATATTGGTAAGGTGTAAAAAACATTTTTCGTGTATCATCATTAACATAATTTGTAAACATAACAGCTTCACCAAACTTAATCATATCTTCGGTTGAGGTAAAAATACCACCACCAGCAGCTTTGTAACGATTATCAGAATAAGGTGCATGAATAAGATTACCTACGCTATCAAGCGAATATGTACCTGCACGTTCAGGTATAATTGCTAATGGATCATCAAGATAAGTATTATTCATATCAAGTTTAGTAAGCAAAGTATCTTTAAGTAACTGAAAATATGGTGTTCCCGTAACTTCCTGCAAACAAGCACTAAGTACAACAAAAGCATAAGTTGAATATTGGTAACCTGTTCCCGGAATAAAAAGTAAAGGATCATCCTGGAATATTTTTATACCGTTTTCAATACTATTATGCAAGTGGTGTAATTTGGTATCCTTATCAGCATAAGTTCTTATACCGGAAGTATGACTTTCGATATGGCGAATTGTAAAACCCCATTTTTTGCGGGGATAATCTTTCAATATATCAGTAACCGGCTTGTCGAGGTCAATAATGCCATCTTCGGCAAGACGAGCTGTAAGAACAGTTGCGTACAATTTTGAGATACTTGCACATCTGAATTTGCTATTTGTTGTTGCCGGAACTTTGTTTTCTACATCAGCATAGCCAAAACCTTGCGACCAGATTAAACTATCCTTGTACGAAACTGAAATTGACATTCCGGGAACCTTTTGTTCTTCCATAAATTTTTCAACAAAAGCGGAAGATTTTTTTACTGCATCATCAAACCGGGAAGAATTTTTTACCTGGCAACCAACCAGAATAAAAATAATTATAATAGTAGTTGTAAATTGTTTCATTTCTAAACCCTAAATATCTGTTAAACCTTTACCCAATATTACAAATATTTTCTTTTATTCGATAAGATTTGAACAGAAAAAAAGGGATTAAATCCACTTTTTATCTATACTTAATACTATAGATTAAGAAGATATTCAATCATATCCTTATTAATCATATCAAGCGATTTTCTGAACGCACTTTGAATGCATTGGGAATAACGTTTACCAGCCTCACTTTTCAAAAAATTATTATATTCGGCAAGCTCGTTTTCAGTAAATGAGCTATAGAAATAAAGATAACGGTTAAAATCGTATTGAGCCAAATTTGAATTACCCGAGAAAAGCTGACGTCTGATATAAACAAGCATTTTATTATACTCATCCGTTTTCAGGTAAGCTTCTAGTTCATCTTTTTCCATACCGTCATTAACAAGTATTGCAACAAGCTGTATATCGGCAAGAGCTTTTAAAACTTCACTCTTAATCATACTTTCAAGATCAAGCGAACCGGCATTTTCAACAAGATCCTTTGTAGCAATAAATCTATTAAGATTTATTTCCTCTCTATCAATTTTGCTTCTGTAATCATTAAACTTGTCAATATCTTCAAAAATGTTCTGTTTGTAATTCTTTTTAAGCTTAATACCAATTTGCCCGCTATAAATTTTACTTATTTGGCTTTTATATTCTTCGGATAACGAATCGGTCATTACCTGCTCAAAAACAGAATAACACTTATTAATTTCATCGCTAATAAAACTGGTACTAACGTTTTCCATACCAAGGCGATTAAAGATATCTTCGATAGGTGAGAACAAAATATTTTCAATTTTGTTTATTTGATAAACCAATCCGGTTTGGTCTAATATTGTTTCTTCATTTTGACCGGAAATAGTAAAATATGTAAGAGATAATAACAGGATAAGGATTTGCTTTTTTAGCATAACATTCCAATAATTTAAGCAAAAAACTAAATTGATTAAATATTAGCCAGTCATTACAAGAAAACATAATTTTCCGCAAGCTTGCTAAATCCTATTTCATATCCCACACAAATATAATAATTTAGAAACTTTTTTATGATTAATATTACATGATAATAGCAATATACAAGTTGTTTTCTGTAACCGTTTTTGCTACACCATCTTTGTATATTCGGTTATATTTTACCTGATAGATTATAATTACTTTTTAATTATAATTTTTGGGAAAAATATAATTGTTATCATATAAAATGTATAACACTGGAACAGAAAACATTATGAGTAAAAAAGGAATTAGAATTGAATGTTTTCCTTACCGGATCAATCTGTTTAAAGATTTAATTGAGGAACTATATAAAGAGTATTATTTCGAAGCAAAACAAAAATCTTTGCAATTTTCAATTAAAAACAATTCAAGAATTGAAGAGATAATTGCTAACAAATATTCACTTAAAAAATTATTAAAGTATCTTCTGGATATTTCATTCAAGCTTACATACAGAGGTAAAATATCTATGGAAGTTAAAGATATTAATAATAAAGTTACTTTGGATATTTTATACACCGGTATTAATATTTCTTCCAACACTTCACAAACAATTCTTGAATTGCTTAAAAGCGGAAATAAGGAATTTAAGAGTGAAGAAGGTTTTTATCATCACTATGTTAAAAACCTTTGTGATGAAAATTTAATCACAATAAGTTATAACAGCAACAAGGAAAAACCTTCATGTTTTACTCTTACTTTTAATAATTAAAGAGCAAAAGTATTTATACCAAATACAAAATCATTTTTACCTTTATAATTTAATTTCCAGGTAAACTCAAGCTGCAACGGAAATCCCTGATACCCTATTGAAAATCCTGCTTCGTAAAACGGACTCTTAAAACTTGTGCTACTGAATGTATTATACATTCGCTGTTTGTTATCGGAATCAACCAGGGCACTATTCAGGTATATTGATGAAAGAATCCTCAAATCCTTAAGATATGGCACGCTTAGAATCTTGAAAAATTCATCTGCAAAATCATAAGTAAGGAAATATGTAGCACTTCTATCACCAAAAACTTCAGAAACCTTAAGGGTTCGGAATGTATTACTTTTACCACCGGAACTAATATTACCGGGCAGTACAGATAAATACTGTATTGGGGCTGTTCCCTCAATATAGTTCAAATCAGTTCTGTAAAATAAAGTTGTATTCCTGTAACTATTTATTCTTCCATGAAAACCAAAATTATATTTTTGAAAATTTGTTGATGTATTTAGTAAGCTTTCATCAGCAATTGTTACATTTCCATCAAATACTATATGAGTTTTATTTCCTCCAATTCTTCTCCTAAAATATCCATCCTCAACAAATCTTCTAAAATCAAAAGTAAACCCAAATGAAACTGAATTTATATTTACATTATTTATCTGAAGGTTAGGAGAATATTTTTTATCCTTTTTGAAGAAAGAAAAATCAGTATTATTTATCGCACTTTTATCAAGATAACTTGAGTAACCTGCCCTAACATTTAAAAATGGAAGTACATCACCTCCAAGTTTTAGCTCAACACCTTTTCTATAAAAATAATCTCTGAAATCATATTTTGTAAACAAACTAAGTATTGTAGAAGTAATTCCATTATACTTAATTGACTCACCAAAAATAGCATCAATATCATCTTTTACTTTTAACTCAGCACTATATGTTCTGTATTTACCGAATAAATATTTATATCTAAAATTATACTTTAAATTTTCATCAGAGAAACCATAATTAATGTAATTATCAGCATTTAGTCGCTTACTATCCATCCCTCTTAAATAAACACCAAAACCAATATTGTGTCCCTCAACTTTGTTAAATCCGTATATATCTAGTGGACCACTAATATATAGGTTATCATTTATTGGAAGTCGGTTAGTAATAAAACTGAAATTTTCCCAGAATGTTGTTTTAATAGATTCTATACTGTCAATTTTTTCATAAGCTTTAACTTCCTCAAGCGATTTTGGTAGTGTTTGAATACCAGCCCAGTAGGCTGAATCCTTCTTATCAGCTTCAGGTAGTACAGTTACCACAGACCAATCGAACAAATCATTATCAAGTTTTTCATTTATTGAATAATCATACATAATTGAGTTCATTTCAAAAGCAAAATTAACCAAACCCAATACTCCCCCTTTTAAAAAGAGTCTGTAATCAACTGGCATATAAATACTATCCCTGAATGGTACAAACTGCTGAAATATTCTTATTGAATCTAACATACCAGCATAGTTTGCAGCTTCATTAAGAGAAATATCAACTTTTAATAAATCAAAAGTTTTATCCTTAATGAACAAATCTCCCTTAAACCCGGGATCTGCATCATCATCGGGAGCAAAAAATACAACATATACTTTTTCATTATCAATTGCAGTACTATCTTTCAGATAGTAGTAATAATAACCAATAGACTCCCAATCAACCGGATTAGGTAATTGTTTACCAAAAAACTCTATATCATTATTATAAAAATTCTGGATAATTCTGTTACCTGTAAAAAGGTTAATAGAAGCCGGGAAATTTGCAGTCTGTTGTTGTGCAATAATTTCTTCCTTATATTCATCCGGACTCCTGAAATATCCCCTGCTTTCATTTTCAAGTATTCCCTGAATATACATTGAGTCAGATTTACTACTTACACTCAAGGATATAGATGCATCTCCGGCAGCGAGATCATTTGCAGTTTTAACAATACCTTTAGTAAATCCTGTAAATGAATACGATTCAATTTTGTCATTTCGTTTTTTACGCTTTTCACCGGCAAGTCGTATAATTCTGTGAGCAGGGTTTTCACCGGCGACTACCTTAACTTCCGAAAGTTCAAGTGTAACAGGCTCAAGTTTAAATTCAACATAGTTTACTTTAGATAAATCAACTTTTACTGTATCAGATTTGTATCCTATAAAGGATGCGATAAGCGTATATTTACCACTCTCCAAATTAAGCTGAAATTCACCCTGGAAGTTAGAGGATGTACCCTTGTTTGTATTTTTTACAAGTACATTTGCATACGATAATGAATTACCGGTTTTTGCATCTGAAATTTTTCCGCGTACAATTATGTTCTTTGAATATAGGGATGTTGTTACAATTAAAATTATGATAAACAGGTTTTTCATTTTTTTCCCGAAAGTTTTGAATTAACTCAATAGACGTTGTATCTCATACTTTGTTAACAAATAATTATAAAGTGAGGTAAAAAGTGAAAATATTAGTTTCTGGTGCAACCGGATTAATTGGAAAAAAATTAGTTAAAAAACTTAATAATGAAAACATTAATGTTACAATTTTAACCAGATCAAAAAATAAAGCAGAAGCAGAATTTGATGATAACATAAATATTATTGAAACAGATTACAAACATCTTACAGAACAATTAACTGATTCGTTTCCATATAATGCTATAATAAATCTTGCTGGTGAAAATATTGCAGGCAAAAGATGGAGTAATTCTTTCAAAAAACGACTTTATGATAGTCGAATTGATGTTACTGATTTTATGGTTAATATTGCAAATAATGAAAATTCCGGAATAGAAACTTTTGTAAGTGGCTCTGCAACGGGATATTATGATTATTCGAATAAACTCAAATTTGATGAGAACTCTGCAAAAGGTAAAGGTTTTTTACCGGATCTTGTTGAGAGTTGGGAAAACAGACTGAATAGTATTAATGACAATAATATTAAAAAAGTATTTATAAGAACTGGTGTTGCTCTTGCAAATAAAGGTGGTGCCTTGCAAAAAATGGTTACTCCATTTAAATTATTTGTAGGTGGTCCAATAGGTAATGGAAAGCAACCAATTTCATGGATTCATATTGATGATTTGGTTAATATCTTTTATCAGTCTGTCACAAATTCCAATTACTCAGGTATTATAAATGGGGTAGCACCTAACCCCGTTAATATGAATACTTTTAGCAAAACTATTGGTACTGTTCTAAAAAGACCATCAATATTCAGGGTACCCGAGTTTATAATAAATATTATTATGGGTGAAGGAGCTCAAATTGTAACCAAAGGTAGCTATGTTTATTCAAATAAACTTGAACAACTTAATTTTGAGTTTAAATATAAAGACATAAAAAGTGCCCTCGATCACTTATTATAAGAACTTTTTGAAATTATGATTGTAGAAAAATAAAAATACTAACTGGAGCTATAATGCCAAGAATATTAACTATACTAATTATTTTATCGGGAATAATTCTTTCCCAGGAAAAACAAAAAGAGCTATTTGTAACAATTTATAATAATAATTTTGGAGTTGTTAGAGATATTAGAGAAATAAACCTTAATGAAGGAAATAGTACAATTTCTGTTACTGATGTTGCACAACTAATTGATCCTTCAAGTGTTCATATAAATTTTAATGGTAAAGTTCTTGAACAAAACTACCAATATGACTTGGTGAGTATGAATAAAATTCTTCAAAAGTATATTGATAAAAAAATAGATTTAATTAAGGAAGATGGTACAATGCTTTCCGGTACGTTACTTTCTGCTTTTGGTCAGCAACTTGTCTTGCAGAAAGATAATGGTGGTCTTGAAATGTTACCAAATCTTGAGGATTATCGTATTTCTGTTGGCGACTTACCAGACGGATTAAAAACAAAACCTACGCTTGTTTGGGATATATACTCAGAAGATTCAGGTAATGAGGATGTTGAATTTACTTACCACACTGGTGGTATGAACTGGTCTGCCGAATATGTTGCCGTACTAAATGATGATGAAAATAAAATTGATCTTAATTCATGGGTTAGTATTGATAATAAATCAGGGGCTGCATATAAAAATGCTACTCTTAAGTTACTTGCCGGTGACGTTAATAAAGTACAAAATAATTACGCTCCAAGAATTGCAAAAGGTATGGTATATGAAGCTATGGATGCCGCACAGCCTCAAATTTCCGAAAAAGAATTATTTGAATACCATATTTATGAAGTTAACAGACCAGTAACTTTATCCAATAACGAAAAGAAACAAATTTCGTTATTCTCGGCTGATGAAATAAATATTGATAAAAAATATGTTTATTCTGATAGTTATTCATCAAAATATGGAAGAACAGACAAGGTTGGAGTTTTCCTTGAATTTAAGAATTCAAAAGAGAATAACCTTGGTATTCCATTTCCGAAAGGAAGAATTAAGGTGAATAAACAGGATGGTAATTCAGTTGAGTTTATTGGTGAAGATTATATTGATCATACACCAAAAGATGAAAATATAACAGTTAAAATTGGTGAAGCATTTGATATAGTTGTTGATGACAAGTTAATAAATTCAGAAAGATTATCAGATCGTGTAAGAGAAGAAACAAGACTAATTAAACTAACAAACAGAAAAGATGAAGATATATCTGTGGAAATATATAAATCTCATGGTGGTAGCTGGAAATTAATAAAATCTACATCAAAAGAAGAAAAAACAGATGCTGGTACATTAAAGTTTATTCTTAAAGTTCCTGCAAATAAAACTAGTGAACTTGAATATACTGTAAGATACTCATATTAAATTATTTAAGTTATTTACAACTCCAAATTTTAACCTCTGGAATAATATTTTTTCAGAGGTTTTTTTTATATCTGTTTTACTTCAATAGTTATACACACATATTGCTGATTAATATTAATTACTTATTCATTAATTCTTTTAAAATGTAATAATTATAACAATGTGGAAATGTGGATAAGTAAAATATCCTTAAAAATTGAGGTGAATTCGAATAGTAACTAATTGCTTTAAATGTGGATAAAAATGTTGGTAACTTATAATTACCAACATTTAAAAACTTATTAACAGTAATCCACAACTTATCAATACCTTATTAACATTTTGTTAACATAATTATACGTACTTATTCATAATTTCTGACAGGTTCCCGGCAATCTTGTATCTGTCGAAATTTTTAACTGCATTCATATCAGGTTCAAGAGTTTTACACTTCTCGAAAAAATCGGCAGCGTTTGATTTGTAATTATATAACAAGCCTGTTTTAGTAGTTTCCAGAATGTCCTTTACTTCCTCGTTAAAGTCGCCAAAAGCCAAAATAGGGTTACCGGTACGCATGTATTCAAATAGCTTGCCAGGCACGTGTCTGTGTTCGGTAGAACAAACAAGAAGATAGTCTGCATTAACCATTTCCTTAAGCATATCATCATATTCAAGGAAACCAAGATTTTCGGTATATTTTGTTAAACCGCATTTGTAAATATCTTTTAATACGCCAGGACCAACAGTACCAATAAATCTAACCTTAATATTTTCTCCTTTCTCAATTTGTTTCATAATTGATTTCCAGAGAAATTTAGGATTCTGATGATCGAAAAGGTTACCTGCATGAAGTAGTATTTTTTCCTTTTTGGGTTCTTTTACAAATTTGGTTCTTTCAAAATCTTCCTCATTATAACCCCAGTAAAGCTGATCAGTATTATTTGTTAGAAAACTATACTTGTTTTCAAAAAACTCCTGTAAGCCTTTTGTAACAAAAATAACCTTATCCGATTCTTTCACTACTGATTTTTCCAGCATGTTATCAATTTTAAGTACAAGCCTACTTCGTTTGTGTCCCTTGTAATATGATATATCAACCCATGGATCAATAAATACGGAAATAAGGGGAATGTTAAAATGCTTCTTGAGTTTTTTTGCCAGCAGGTGAGTTGTATGAGGAGGACCGTTACTAATTATAAGATCAAATTTTTCATTTTTCAGGAGTTTTTTAGCATCGGCAACGCCGGGTAAATACCAACCGGCACGTGCATCGGGAATAAATAGGTTAAGCCTTATCCAAAGTGCCAGTTTTTGTTTTAATGTAGCATTTGTTTTAGACATTGCTTCGGGTGTTGCCAGCGATGTATTTGTATCTTTACCAAGAAATTTTTTGTAGAGAAGAAAAGGATCCCAGAAACGTGTTTTGTAAACCTTCAAATCTTCAGATATATCTCGTTCAAGACACGGATCAGGTGCTGAAAAAGTATCTTCCTTTACTGTTAGAACAGATGGTTCCCATCCAAAATCAGGTAAGTATTTAATCATTTTTAAGGGCCAGTGAATTGATGCCTTTCCCGAAGGAGGCCAATAAAAAGAGAGAAATAGTACCTTTTTCATTATTCGTTTTCCTGTATAGATTTCAGGATTCTAGCCCATTTTTTCCCAATTTTTAACGGACTTTCTTCCTTATGTTCAATTGTTTCGTTGTTAAGTAAATCCCTATAATAGCCTTTAATTAAATATTCCTGATCAATATCCGAATTATTTAATAATACAAAGATACTATTATTCTTGTAAGTTCTTGCAAAAACAAACATATCTTTTTCGTCTTCAGTTATAATTGTTTCGAAATTACCCAATTGCAGTTCAATATTATTGTTTCTTACTGCAATTATTTTTTTGTAAAAATTTAATAAGCCACTATTTTGTTCAACTATATATTCCTGTTGGTATTTTTTCTGATCAGGTTTACATTTTTCATTTTCGTAATTTATATCATTCCATATCATTGGTTTGCGGCAACAAGGATCATTTGCACCCCACATACCAACTTCATCACCATAATACACCATGGGAGCACCAATATAGGTCATCTGGAATATTACCATAAGCTTCATAATATCATATTCTTCCTTACCAGGCTTAATGGTAAGGTATTCTTTGTTTGCACCCGCTGATCTCTGAAAATAAGTGCCCCAGTTTCTAAACTGCCAAATGTTTTTATTAACTATATGAGAAAGTAGCCTGTTAGTATCATGACTATCAAACAGGTTTTGCATTACATATTTAACTTCAGGTGGATAAGCTTTTCTTAATGTATCGAGTTTATTGGCAAATTCAGATGTTGAAATTTTCTGTTCATTTGTTTTTATAAAATACTCATCACTTGCAAAAGCAAAATTGTAATTCATTACAGCATCAAATTCATCACCTTCAAGATATGCTTTATTAGCTTCAACCGAATCAATAATTTCGGCAGTTATATATGCATTTGGGTTAACAGATTTAACCTTTTTACGCCAATCCTTCCAAAAATTATGATGCACCATATATGCAACATCAAGTCTCCATCCATCTATACCTTTGGAAAGATCGCCATTATTAGCAGGGTCCATCCATCTTTTGGTTATATCGAAAATATATTTTTTAGGTCCGGTAACTATTCCGGTTGAATCCTGATTAAGTTCAGGAAGTTCTTTAACACCAAACCAGCCTGAATACTCAAATTTGGTTCCTTCCTCTTTATTTTCCCAAGAACTTATCTTAAACCAGTCCTTGTATGGTGATTTTTCCTGATTCTTTTTAACATCCTGAAAAGCCCATGAATTTAAACCCATATGGTTAAATACTCCATCAATAATAATATACATATTACGTTTGTGTACTTCTTCAACAAGCTTAAGGAAAAGTTTATCGGCTTTAGTCCAAACCCATGTTTTGGGATCATGAGGTACTTCGGTTTTCATTAGCTCCCTGTCACCCTTGGGGTCAGGACCAAAATTAGGATCAATGTGATGGTAAGTAGCACCATCATATTTATGTAGCGATGGAGATTCAAAAACCGGATTAAGATAAAGAGCACTAATACCCAGGTCTTTTATGTAATCAAGTTTATCAATAATGCCTTGCAGATCGCCACCGTATCTTCTTCTCTGCAAGTTAAACCAGATATCTTTTCCATTCTTTTTTTCATACTGTTGAAGCTGATACCAATCGGAATTCCAGGGGTGTATCTGCCAGGGAGATTTGTTATCGTTAGGGTATGAATTTTTAATATCCTTTAGTTTCGGGTCGTTCGTTGCATCGCCATTTCTGAATCTTTCAGGAAACACCTGATACCAAACAACCTGTTTAGCCCATTGCGGAACAAATTCATCTTTTGTCTTTTTATTATTCATGTTTTCACAACTTACCAATAACATAATTACAAATAATCCGGATAATATTTTTTTCATTAATTACTCTTTATTCAAATGAACAATTTTATACAGTTTATCATTATTTCTAATATCGCCAGTAACAGGTATGGTTATTTCAGAACCTTTTTCTGCTAAATCAGCAGGTTCATCATAAACAAATAATGAGTCAATTTTAAACTCAACAATACCGGTAGCTTTACCAATAATATAAAACTCATCATCCTTTTTTATACTGCTGGCTTCAAGTTTAATATGTGCTACCCCGGATTTTTTAAAATAGTTTATTACCTTGCCGCAATATTCCTTGCGTGTAGTAGCAAGACTACCATACATACCTGCATATTGTTCTTTACCAGGTTGTCCAAAATAAAAACCGTCCGAAAATCCGCGGTTATATACCCTGCCCAAATCATCGTTAAATTGTTCCTTTAACTCTTTGGTAAGTTTACCTTCAAGGTGCAAATCAATTGCCTTACGATAAGTACTAATTACTTTGGAGATATATTCCGGACTCCTTTTTCTTCCCTCAATTTTGAAGGAATCAATACCGGCATCAATCAGTTTATCAATAAAATATATAGTATTAAGATCTTTTGGAGAAAGAACATAATCTTCACCAATTTCGTATTCAGCCTCACCACTTTTATCAATAATTTTGAATTCTCTTCGGCACGGTTGAATGCAGTCACCCTTATTTGCACTTCGGGCAAAAGCTTCATGACTAAGAAAACATCTTCCGCTAACGGCAACACACATTGCACCATGAACGAATGTTTCAATTTCCAGTCTGGTTTTTTCCTTAATTTCTATAATTTGTTCAAGAGTACATTCGCGAGCAAGCACAATACGTTTTGCACCGAGGTTTTTATAAAACATAGCCGAGCTTGTATTGGAAATTGAAGCCTGGGTACTAATACAGAATGGAAGTTCGTACTCAACACATTTTTGTATAACTGCCGGATCCCAGCAAATAATCATATCAACATTAGTTTCTTTGGCTTTACCAAGAATTTCATCAATTTGCTGCAATTCGTTTTCATAAACAATTGTATTTATAGTTAAATGTGTATCAATGTTTTTGTTTTTTAGAAAATCAGTAATATCACCAAGCTCATCAAGACCAAAATTTTTAGCCTTAGCACGCATGTTTAATTTATCTGCACCCAGGTAAATAGCATCAGCTCCATGCTCGGCAGCAGCCCGAAGCATAACCCAGTTGCCTGCAGGTGCAAGTAGTTCAGGTTTTTTACTCAATTGTATATCCTTTCAATATCTATATGTAAAAAATAAAAATTCTTTCTATAACTGCTCAAGTATAATTTTTATGGCTTTTTCCAACTGTGGATCCTTGTTATTCAATTTATCGATAAACCGGTTTTTAATATATACGTCAGGTTTAACACCAGTAGCTTCAATATCCTTACCGGAAAGCGTATAACATCCCCAGGAAGGTAATCTGTAAAAAGAACCGTCAACAAGTCCCTTACCCGAGGTAAATATTAACCACGCATAACTGTTTGTTCCAACAATAGTACCTAATCCTAGTTCCTTAAATCCCGCACTTGTCATTTCAGCATCACTAAGCGATTGTTCGTTAATTAACATAACAATTGGTTTATCTGCAGGATTAAAATTAGGTTGCATTGCAAATTTACCATTTCTGTATTTCCATTTGGCGTACGATTTTTGACTTAGGAACTGGAGTACCTGATTATGAACATTTCCTCCCCTGTTATAACGAAGATCGAGAATAAGGGCATCTTTGTAATGAGCATTGGAAACCATTTCACGAATAAAATGGTTTAGTTGTCCGCTACCCATATCGCGCATATGTATATAAGCAATTCGGTTATCGGAAAGTTTATGGGTTAGCTCTTCTCTTGATATTTCCCATTCGTCGTAAAAGTTATTTATTTTACTGCCGTATCCAAATGGTTTAATTTTTACCTTACCGGCGTCTCTAAACTCAAGTACAATTTCCTCAGGCATTTTAGAAAACAAAAAATACTCGTTTACATTTTTACCTTTGGCTATTCTTTTGCCATTAACAGATTTTAGCATATCACCTTTTTCGATAGTAATATCAACGTTATCGGCAGGTGAATTCTTTATTATTCTATCAACAAGTACCGGATTGTTATTATCATAAATAATACCGGTTTCTGCTGTCGTCAATCCAAAATATGTATCCTCTTCCTTGCCTGATGAATAAAAGCCCTGGTGCGATGAATTAAGTTCACCAAGCATATCATTGAATAATACTCTTAAATTTGCACGAGTTTTAATATGTGGCAAAAACTGTTCATATTTCTTTTTAAGGCTCTTCCAGTCAACACCGTGGAAATTTTCATCATAATAGTTTTCTGTAATATTTGCCCAGGCTTCGTAAAACATTTGTGAAAATTCCTCACTAACATTTTTTTCGAAGCTAAAATCAGGTTTAATTTCATCAGCTTTGTTACTGCTTATATTAAGTTTATAAAGTTTACCTCCGTCAACATAATAGTACTCGTTATCTATAACTACATCAAAAACCCACGAGGAACCTGTTGATATAACCTTTTCATTTTTTGCTTTTTCGAATGGTTCTTTAACCCATTTCCAAATACCCCACCCTTTTGAATCGTGGTTTGAGGTATATAGTACAATTTCCTTATCACCATCACTAAGGGCAACTGGTGCATATTGGTTATGTGGGTGATCAGCAATAGACTCCCATCTTTTATCGAGGTTTTCAAAATCAATTGTAACTACAGTATCCTTTGTTGTATCCTTCTTTTCCGAAAATACTTCAGCCAGTTTATTGGACTTAAATTTAGGTCCGTAGTTCTGTAAAGCAACCCTGAATATTTCAGAATCTTTAGTACCTGAAGGATAGGAAGGATTTTGAGGATCGGACTGAAAACAGAGATATTTACCATCAGGTGACCAGTAAGGATTTGATTCTGTAACACCTGTTTTGGTAAAAGGAATACTTTTTTCAGTTTTAGTATCATAAAGATGAATATCTTCTTCAAAATCACGGATTACGGCATAAGCTATATAACGATCATCAGGAGAAAAGTAGGGCTTAGTTGGAGCTAATGCCCAAAATTCATCTTTAACCAACATATCAACATCATAATCATCAAGTGAAATAAGTTTTAATCCGTTACTTCCACTAATAAAAACGGCAATATCCATTTTACTATTCAGGGAAAGTGCCTGATTATTCATTTCATCAAAAGTAAGCTGTTTTTCGGCTTCAGGAGATTCAGCATCAATAGTAAACAAATTAAGCCATCCTTTTACAGTTCGGGTGTAAAGGAGGGTTTTGTTATCTTTTAACCATTTAACTTCAACAACTCTTTCAGTATTGTTAGTAGGTATATCCTTTACAAATTTGCCTTTAATATCGGAAACAAAAAGTTTACCTCTTGAAGTAAAAGCTATTTTTTTCTTGTCAGGCGAAATATCGAATTGTGAGATTTTTCCACTAACATTATACGGTTTTAGGTTATCAAGAAAATCGTTTTCGTTTATTCTAATATTAACAAGTTCTGTTTTACCATTTGCCGGATTGTAGGTATAAGTTTGGTAATCCATAGTAAAAACAATTAGTTTACCGTTTGCTGCTACATTTAAACCATACATGCTGGAAGTATGATTTGTTAACCTTTTCTTTTTGCTATTTTCAAAAGTATGAAGATTAAACTCATCTGTTCCCTCATCGGATAGAAAATAGAGTTTGCCGCTTTTATCTGTAACAGGGAAAAAATCCTTGCCGCGATAGTTGGTTAGCTCTTTATACTCATCTGTATCAGAATTGTAGTATTTTATATCTGGGTTAAAATCGCCCTTGTATCTTTTACGTGACGGAAACAAAAAGCTTTCCCACGATTCGTTAAAATATACACCGTGTGTATTTGGGTCCAAAGCAATATTATGTGCCCAAATGAAAAAACCATCAAAAAGTTTAACAGGTGTACCTCCATTTACAGATACCTTGTAGCTGTTTATTCTGTTATCCCTGTTTGAACTGAAATAAATATATTCTGAATCCCATGACCATGTTTCAACCTTGTCACCTGCTGAGTGGTAAGTTAGCTGTTTAATTTCACCACCATCCGAGCTTACCACATAAACATCATTATTACCATTTTGATTACTAGTAAAGGCTATAAATTTACCATCCGGGGAATATTTTGGGTGATTTTCCATGCCATCCATTGCAATTATACGTGTTGCATTACCTCCTGAGGAACTTACCATCCATATATCACCCTCGTAACTGAATACTATTTTTTCAGCATCTGGTGATAATGCAGGATTTGCGGTAAAGTATGGAGCTTGTGCAAATAAATTAAGTGATAGAAAGAGACTTAGGCAGATCGCAAGTTTTTTCATAATTCATCCGGAATATGATTGGAAAAGATTAACAATACAATTTAATAATGGTTTGAATGATTTAAAAATAAAAAAGCCCGGGAAACCGGACTTTTTGACTGTTTCATTAATATTTATAAAACTTTACTTTAGCAAAAGCATTTTATTTACTTTAACAAACTTGCCGGCTGTTAATCTGTAGTAGTAAACACCGGACGCCAAACTCCCCGCTTTGAATGTAACTTTATGCAAACCTTGAGGTTTTGTGCCGTTTTCAAGAGTAGTTACAAGTTTTCCAATTGAGTTGAATACATCAATTTTAACATTTGCTTCTTCAGGCAAATAATACTCAATTTTTGTTTCTGGGTTAAACGGATTAGGGAAATTGTTAAATAAACTATATTTATTTGCTACAATAATTTTATTTATAGTTATCGATTTAACGTTTTTATTGGTGATACTTAGTGGTTTGTTTTCGCTTAAAATAACACTATTAAAGCCGTTGTTAATTTCAAGGTTAATACCTTTACTTGTAATTGTTACCGGGTACCTGGCTGATCTTAGATTAAGTATCTCATATTCTGATTTCGTATTAGAGAATAACTTGTCGTTACCAAATCGTGCATCAAAAATACCATCCGGAGGTATTGGAGGCAACAAATAGTCTGATACCTTTTTATTGTCATTGGTAAAATATAAAGTCATTATTTTACGGGAAGCATCAACTATAACAATATATTTATCTTCAACTATTCTCTCAGTATCTTCAGTTTTAAGCGGAACAGTATTGTAAAATATTTTTCCATCTTGTTCGGCATAAACCCAATAGCCATTACCCGGTGTCATAACATTAACCACACTATAACCATTGTTAAATGCGTATATAAGATTTCGGAGGATATTTTCGGGTTGTGAAGTAATTTGTGTTTTGTTAACATTATAATTATACGGTGCAATAAGGTTCCAACCTTGGCTTATCGCAACGCTATCGAAAGTAACCGAACCGGTTAATACTTTTGTGCCACTTTCGCTATACTTAACCCAGTAGGCTTCACCACATTCAAGAGCCGATGCAACCGTGTAACCATTATTAAACTTAAATACATTTGAGCTTGCATCACTAAATATTGAGCTTGCCTGCATATTGTTAGCAACAACCGGTACTGATACAATATTCCAGCCAGCATTGTAATTTATTGCAGAAGTGGTAGTAATGTTTTTTGTGATAGTTAATGTACTTTGCGAAGCATTCTCAATAATTACTCCAAATGACGAATTCATATTTACATTTATACTTTCATTATCGTCATTACTAGTTAATACAAACTGTCCGGATGTTAAGAAATATGGGTCCCATTTTAGCTGAACAGGGTAATTATTGTTTGCTGGTTGTACAACCAATTGCCATTCGGGAGTAGCATCACTTTGGGGACGAATATCAACCTGCGAGCCGGTATTTTCGTTGTCGGGAATAATAAACCTTATATCATTTACAGAGCTGCCAGCTAATGGTTCCGGGAACTCACCAAAATTATCATCAAGTGTATTGGTGGCATCTTCTGCCTGTCCAAAGAATACACTTCTTTGTTTATTGTTCGATTCAAGAGTAATCTCACAATTCCAGTTGTTGTTTACAGAACCAAGCACAGCACCACCTTGTATATCCGCA
This sequence comes from Melioribacteraceae bacterium, assembly GCA_963663615.1. GTDB lineage: Bacteria > Bacteroidota > Ignavibacteria > Ignavibacteriales > Melioribacteraceae. The sequence continues at coordinate 3,966,851 of OY760517.1, read as the reverse complement.
TGGAAACCATTTATGCTTAAGTCTCTTATATCATCATAAAAATTATCACCACCTGCTTCAAGATTTTCCAGTTTATCAAATCGGTAATATGCAATTAATCCGCTATCAGCAGATGAATAATACTCGGCACCTAAAGGACGGTTCATGGTTTTTCTTATAGCATCGATATTACGTTCAACACCCCAAATTCTTAGCTCGTCAATCTCCCCATCCAAAAAATAATTGTCACTCTCAGTATCCTTACCAATTATCAAGTTGTTATAGCAATCATCTTCTGGCGAAGGGAAATTATTCATCATATTATCAATCTGTCCATCAAGAATGATTTGCAAAATAGTATTTGAGAAATTATAACAAAATGATATATGGTATTTTTTATTTCTTTGAACAATATTATTACCAAATAAATGTGGAGCCAAGCCACTACCTTTTTGAAAAAAAGGTTTATATGGATCAGAAGCAATAATTCCAGTGACTGTACCATAATAACCTTTAGAAAGGTTATTTGACCTTTTTGATACAAGAATACTTTGATAATTCTGATTATAGTTATTAATATTAAAAACTAGTTCTATAGTGAAGTTAGTTTGGTCTAACCTTAAATAACGATTGTCTAAAACCTCAAGATAAGCATCTATTCCATTTAGTGAAATTGCATAATTACTTGATTGTTGTGCTAACACAAATGATGTGATAAACAAAAATATTATTCTAAACTTCATATCAATATTTTATAGTGATTTACTATATGCAATTTGCTAAGAATTTTAATTTATTGAAAACTAAAAGATCCCTTTCGGGACCTTTTTTATTTAAGTAATATCATTTTTTTTGAAGTTGTAAATTTATCTGTTACAATTCGATAAAAATATACACCGGAAGGTAATGCTGATGCATTAAATTTTATATTGTGAGTACCTTTGTTGAATAATTTGTTTGTTAAAATTGAAACCCGTTCGCCAAGAGTATTGAAAACAGAAACTTCAACTTTTGAATCATCAGGTACAGAAAATCTTATTGTAGTTTCCGGGTTAAAAGGATTCGGATAACAATCAAAAAGCTGGTATGAAATATTCTCAGGATCGTATTCCGAGTTTACTGCTGTTAATTCATTTATATTGTTAATAGTATATTCTTCCGAATCATGAAGTGTAATTACATTACCATTTAAATAGAAACTTATTTCACCTCCGCTTGCCCTTATTATTACTGGAAATTTATTAGCAATAATCTTTAAGTTTGATGGAGAGTCTTTAAGTTCAAATAACTTATCTTCATTAAACCTTGCGTCAAAATCACAATCTTCGATTACGGGTGGAATAAGAAGTGTCTCAACTTTTTCCTGATCTTCAGTTACATAAAGATTAAAATTCTTACCATCTGCCTGGCATATATTCAAAAATAAACTCTCTTCGAACAATGGTTTACCTGTTACTTCTCCACTATTATTATAGTGCAATACTCCTTCATTATATGCATAAAGCCAGTACCCATTACCCGGATGCATTGCATAGGTTACCTGATAGCCGCCATTATATGAGAAGAAATAACCTTGAATATCTGCTCCGCCAGAAGTTGTAATCTGTTCTCTGAAAACCTGTTTATGGAAAGGTCCTATCAAATTCCATCCATTATGCACTGAAACATCTGTACTATGTGGTAAACCATTAACTGTTATAACAGTGGGTTGTTCATATTTTACCAGATAACCTTTGCCCGGTTTAACAGTATCTTCTGTTTCAAATCCGAAGTTATAAGCATATACATCAGAAGCAGCTTGTTCAAATACTTGATCTGAACACATTGATGGTAACTGAAAAGGAACTGATGCTATATTCCAACCACTATTCATTGTTATCTTAGATACAACTGCCTGTGATTTTGTTATTACAAGAGAATTGATAAATGAGTTATTTAACACAAGCGAATTTTGTTCTTTCATATTAATATAAACCATATTACCATTAATATGATCACTTAATATAAATTTACCTTCGGGCAACGATTCCATATCCCATGACAAATAGATCGGAAAACCTTCTTCACCAGGTTGTAATTCAAATATCCATTCGGTAGTATATTCTTCGGAGTTTTTATAGTCTATTAATGAAGTTGTTTCATCACTCAAAATAAATCTTACATCAAAGGCATTTACAGGTGGTACCGGTGGTAAATCACTTTCTCCCAAATCAACATCAAGACCGTTAGTAGCATCCGGATGTTGTCCAAACTTCAGGTTGCTTTGAGGTAAATTACCTGATGCATCTGTAATAACCAACTCAGTTGACCATGCTATATTTCCGGTAATATTGGTGATTTCTGCACCACCATTCATATCAGCATGAAAACCGTATGGACCGTAATCTCTTATATCATCAGCCAAACCATCGTTTCCAACTTCAAGGTTTTCTGCTTCATCAAATTTGTAATAAGCCAATAAACCATAAGATTCATTTGGGTCTGTATAGTCAATTTCTGAATTTTTATATGTATTAATTTGTTGCTGCGTGCGAGGATAATTCCATATCCTTAATTCATCTATTTGACCATTGAGGAAATACGTATATTTTTCTGGTTCTTTTCCAATTGAAATATCGTAGTGGTTATCATTATTCAGTGTGTGGAAATTAGTATTTTGAGAATCTAATTCGCCATTTACATAAATAGATAATGTATTTGTTTCTTTTTCAAATTTGAAGCAAAGGTGATACCATTGATTAGTATTAATAGTTTCATTTCCAAAAAGATGATCGGTTAGTCCTCCACCTTTTTGAAAAAATGGTTTAAATGATTGAGATGCAGCTTCACCTGTTATGCTACAATAGTAGCCCTTCTCAACATTTGCAAATCGCTTACCAAAGATTATACTCTGATACCAATTATTGAAATCATATAATAAAACATTTGCTTCAATAGTAAAATCAGTTTCTGCTAATCTCAAAATTTCATTATCAAGAATTGTTGCATAAGCGTCTACTCCATTTAAATGGAGGTAATTACCATTCTGTGAAAAAATGGTAGAAAAAGTGAGCAATAAAAATAATATCGCTTTTTTCATAATTTCCTCTTTTTTCCCCTTTAAATTACTTTGTCTAATACATTTAACAATATTTATAACTATCTTTCACAATTGAAATTAATTTAATATTGTTGAAAAAACAAGGGATAAAAAAGGCAATAATGGTGAGAAAATTGAAAAACTTTGTTTGGAGTATTCTTAATTTATTAGAAATTGGTGGTCCAATTGAATTAAGGAAAGAAGGTGGTCTATTAGCTGATGGCTGGTATAAAAGTTTTACAACAAAAGATTCTGTTGATAAGAATGGAAATCCTATACCTTGGTTTACTTATTCTTTTATGAAATATTTTGAACCAAAAATTAATGACTCTTGGAATGTGTTTGAATATGGTGCAGGTAGTTCAACAGTTTGGTTCTCAAAAAAAGTTACATCTATTACCTCAGTTGAACATCATAAGGGTTGGTTTGAATCCATTCAAAAATATAATAAAAGTAACATTCAAATTATATTAGTAGAGAATATTGAAAATGGTGACTATGCTAAATTTATTAAAACTATTGACAAGAAATATGATTTAATTATAGTAGATGGTATGGATAGAGTTAATTGTTTAAAAAACTCATATGAATCTTTAACTGAGGACGGAGTTATATTGTTAGATAATAGTGATAGAGTTGAATATCAGGAAGGTATTAAATTTTTAAAAGATAAAGGATTCAAAGAGCTTAATTGGGTTGGAAACGCTCCGGTTGTTAGTATTTATTCTAGTACTTCGATTCTATACCGTGAAAATAACTGCTTAAATATTTAATAATTAACCCTTCTTCACGAAGGGTTTTTGTTATCTAATTACTTCGGTTAAACCTTTAACAACGGCGGAAAGTCTAATTGCATCAAAAATGCGTTGTTCGTTACCACCATGCTTTATAACAGATTCCTCATGAGATTTAACGCACATCTCACAACCATTAACAGCTGAAACTACCAAACTCATAAGCTCAAAAAATTCTTTACCTGTTACCGGATTCATCATAATATTCATTTTGATTCGTGCGGGAGTAGTATTATAAGTCTCTTTTCCTGCAAAATGACGAAAACGATAAAATATATTATTTGTTGAAAGAAGAGAAGTACACGCTAGTGTTTCAGCAACATCAGCTTCAGTAGCTTCATTTTCAACTGCTTTCGATTTAAATGATTTTATAAGTACATCATTTTTTTCATTATAGGCAACAGAAAGAGCAAGCAGGTAAGCTTCCTTTTGCGAAAGGGTTTCTACATTTATCACATTTTTAAGATTAACACGTAAATCTTTAACAAATCTACTGTTACCAACAATCAGAGTATCAAGTAAATCAGATTCAAAATTTTCTTCCAAATTAAGATCTTTAAGCAAATCAAGTTTTGTTTCATTTAACGACATTATATACCTCTTGCAAAATTAGCCCCCCGGCAAACGGAGGGCACTAAAATTTATACGTCTAAAGTTTCCTGACCTTTTTCCCAGTTACAAGGACAAAGCTCATCTGTCTGAAGAGCATCAAGCACACGCAGAACTTCAGCAACATTACGACCAACACTAAGATCATTTGCACTAACCCAGCGAATAACACCCTGAGGGTCAACAATATAAGTTACGCGATAGGCAACTTTTTCATTGGCTTCAAGAATACCAAGATCTTCTGCAAGTGATTTTGAAGTATCGGCAATCATAGGGAATTTTAGTTCACGTAAATCATCATGGTCTTTTCTCCATGCAAGGTGAACAAATTCACTATCAGTTGAAGCTGCATAAAGTGTAGCATCCCTGTCGCGAAATTCTTCATAATTATTGTTAAATTCAGCAATTTCGGTTGGGCATACAAAAGTAAAGTCTTTTGGATACCAGAACATTACCATCCAGTTACCTTCAACTTTATGGTCTTCTGAAGATACATTTGCAAATTCTTTACCTTTTTCAAGGCTAACTGTAGCAAGTTTGTCGAAAGCGGGAAATTGGTTTCCTAATCCTAACATTATTATTCTCCTGTTTTTGAAATTTTTGTATCTGTAACTTATTATTCTGGCTACTATAAATCAAATTGATTATATTTATAGGTCTATAGAAAATAATTATACAATACTAATTATCCCATTACAGGTGTATGACTTTAATACAGTTAGCCTACGCAGTAGCTGTTGATGACTTCAAGAGTTTTCAGACAGCCAGTAAAAAAAAATTTGTTACCCAGCCAACTCTAAGTATGCAAATACAAAAACTGGAGGAAGAGCTTGGAGTTATTATATTCGACAGAAGTAATTATCCAATTAAAACTACTTCCGCAGGAAAAAAAATTATTGAACAGGCAAGGTGTGTTCTACTTGAGGCAAGTAAAATTCATGAAATAATTAGTGCAGAATCAAATGAGGTAAAGGGAAAATTCAGACTCGGAATAATACCAACTGTTGCCCCCTATTTGCTTCCCTTATTTCTTGAAGATTTTGTAGGTAAATATCCCGATCTTGAACTGGTTATTGATGAAACCGATACTCATTCAATAATTGACAAAATTCGCAAGGATGAACTTGACGCTGCTGTACTGGCAACTCCGCTAAGCGAAAAAGATATTGTTGAGATACCCTTGTTTTATGAGCCGTTTGTTGCATACGTTTCTGAAAAACATCGCTTGTTTAATCATAAAACTATACAGGCTAAAGAACTGCGACTTAATGATATGTTCCTTCTAAAGGAAGGACACTGTTTTCGCGACCAGGTTATAAATCTTTGTAGCAGCTATAATAATCCCGATGAATCAGGCGGTTCTCTAATTGGTTTTGAAGGAGGTACAATTGATACACTAATGAAGCTTGTTGAAAAAAACTTTGGTATGACGCTTATTCCGTATTTACTGGCACTAGAATTAAAATCAACCAGTAAAAGTAATTACATACGTTATATTGAGGAACCTGTACCCAAACGTGAAGTGAGTATTGTACACCGTTCAATATTTACTAAAAAAAATATTGTTAAGGTGTTAAAAAATGAAATTCTGGATTTTCTACCAGAAGATATTACCATGAACGATGGTATGGTGCTAAATTTATACTGATATACGAATAAATATTCTCCTTGTAATTTGGGTTATTTTTATCGATTATTTATTTTACAGTCTAAAATAATTTATCTGGCTGAATAACTATGATAAACACGATACACTCATTAAATATTATTTTACCGTTTTTCTATGCCGTAACCTTTGGGGTGTATGTATATGCATTTTTCAAAGACGATAATGGCTGGTCCAATGGAAAGCGTATATTACTTTTTATTACACTTCTTACTCATATAGTTTATATTTTGCAAAGAACAATTGAGTTTGATCATCCGCCAATTACTTCAAAGTTCGAAATATTTACAGTGCTCGCTTTTTCAATAGCTTGCTGTTATTTCGTTATTGAATTACTGACCGATGTTAAGGAAACCGGACTATTTATTTTAATATTTGCCTTGGTTTTCCAGGCTGTTTCAACCTGCTGCATACAGGATTTGTTTGAGGTTAAGGAGGTTTTACGAAACAGACTTTTAGGCTTGCACGTAATTAGTGCATTACTGGGTTATGCTGCTTTTATTATTTCAGCAGTATATGGAGTTTTGTTTTTTATTCTTTACAAGGATATAAAACTAAATAAGTTTAGTATTATTTTTGAAAAACTACCCAGTCTGGAAACTCTGGAAAAATTAAGTTTTACATCGGTATTTATCGGTTTTTTATTACTTACAATAGCTACGGTTATAGGTTTTGGATGGCTTCCCTCGGCTTTCCCCGATTTTGATTACCTCGATCCGAAAATTATTTCTACCAGTGTGGTATGGTTAATCTACGCATCTGGTATAGTTATCAAATTTGTTGGCAAATGGTATGGTAAAAAAGTAATAATGTTTTCAATTACTGGATTTATTTTCGCAATGTTTTCGTTGTTATTTGCAAACATAATAGCAAACAGTTTTCATACTTTTTATTAGTCTCTTATGGATTTAATCGGAATTTCAATAAATCATCGTACTGCACCTGTTGAACTTAGAGAAGCACTCCATCTTAACCAGGATGAGATTGAAAAAATAGTTCCGGTACTTAAGGATAGCGTTCTTGCTGAAGGATTTGTGCTCTCTACATGCAATCGTACGGAAATATTCGGGTTGCCCCGGGAAGAACTTGTTACAATAGATGATATAGTTAGCTCACTACAATCCATCAAAAAAAATGGAAATTTTAATAATAACAATTTTGATGGTTTCTTTTCGTGCGGCTCGGTTAAGCATCTTTTTTCCGTTGCTTCAGGTATCGATTCAATGATTGTGGGCGATAGCCAAATATTAGGACAGGTTAAGGAAGCTTTCGAAATTTCGAAATCGCTCGATTTTGTTGGACCCGTACTTAAAAGGTTATTTGATCATACTCTAAAGGTTGGAAAACGTGCTATCAAGGAAACCAGCATTGGTGAAGGTGCCGTTACTGTTAGTTACGCAGCCGTTAACGTTATAGAAAAAATATTTGCCAATCTCGATAAAAAGTCAGCACTGGTTATTGGTGCCGGTGAAACCGGTGAGCTTGCTGCCGTACATCTTCGTGATAAGGGTATTGGTGAAATTAGTATTGCCAACCGCACTCTTGCCAAAGCAGAAAAACTCGCAAAAAAAATTAAGGGTGGTATTATACCTTTCGAAAGTATTTGCGACAATCTGCAGTTCTTTGATATTGTTATCTCAGCTACCAGTGCAAACGATTATATCCTTAATTATGATGATGTTAAAATAATGATGACTAAAAGGAGAAATACCCCTGTATGCCTTATGGATATTGCCGTACCCAGAGATATTGATCCTAAAGTAAATAATCTGGAAAATGTTTTTTATAATGATATTGATTCACTGCAAATTATTGTGAAGCAAAACCTTAAAAAACGAGAAAAGGAAATTCCGGTTGTTAATAATATTATAATTGAAGAAATGGTGCACTTCTACGGGTGGTATAACTCGCTTGAAATGGTTCCTACAATACTTTCTATTCGCGACTTTTTTGAAAATATACGCCAGGATGAATTAAGAAAAATAAAAAATAAAGTTACTGATGAAGATTATCTGAAGGTTGAGGATATGACACGCCGTATGCTTGGCAGAATATTGCATAACCCTACCAAAAAGCTTAAGGAAATTGCAGAAACCGGTGAGTCGGGTTCCGAGGTACAAACACGAGCAATGTGTGCAAAAGAGCTATTTGGATTATCAAACAGTAACGGTAATCATTATATAACTGAAAATAATAATGGGGAACAGGTTTGAAAAAAAGACTTGTAATTGGTACCAGGTCAAGTGATCTTGCACTATGGCAAGCTTACCATGTTAAAGCTGAACTCGAGAAATTTAACAAAAATCTCGAAGTGGAAATTAGGCATATATCTACCAAAGGCGATAAAATACTGGATGTAGCTCTTTCAAAAATAGGTGACAAGGGGCTATTTACAAAAGAGCTTGAAAATTCATTGCTGAATGATGAAGTTGATATTGCTGTTCATAGTTTAAAAGATATGCAAACCAAATTTCCGGATGGATTGAAGCTTGCCGCAGTTACAAAACGTGCTGATTATGAAGATGTGCTGATTGCCCGCAATAAAGACGTTTCTATTTTGGATTTACCGGAAGGTGCTACCGTGGCTACCGGTTCACTCCGCCGCAGATCGCAATTAAAACATTTGCGACCCGATATAAATATTGAGGAGCTAAGAGGTAACGTTCCTACTCGTATAAAAAAGTTTCTTGAATCGGACTGGGATGCAATTATTTTAGCACGTGCTGGTGTTGAAAGATTAAAACTTACCGAGCATATTTCTTCAATAATTCCCGAATATATGTTACTTCCTGCTGTTGGTCAGGGTGCACTTGGTATTCAGATAAAAGAAACAAACACCGAAGCTAAAAAGTATCTTCAACCACTTCATCATAATCTTACCTGGAAAGCTGTTTCTGCCGAAAGGGCTTTTTTACGTAAACTTGAAGGTGGGTGTCAGGTACCTATTGCTGCTCTTGGTATTGTTAAAATTGATGGTATTTACCTTGATGGTTTTGTTGGCTCGGTTGATGGTTCCATTGCAATAAATGGTGAAATGTTTGGTAGTAGTAAATACCCGGAAAAACTGGGTGAAAAACTGGGTGAAAAACTTATTGCTGCTGGTGCAGGCGAAGTTCTAAAAGAAATTTATGATGAACAGCCAAATGCAAAAGCTAATTAATCTGAAAATATTTGTTACCCGGGATACCAGTTCTTTACCAGATAGTTTTGATGTTCTGAAAGATGCTGGGGTAACTCTTTTTGGTTTTCCTACTATTGAAATAACTGCTGTAAAGAGTTACTCAGAATTGCATAATGCAATAAAAAAAGTTAACCGGTTTGATTATTTGATATTTTCTTCGGTTAATGCAGTCAAGTATTTTGAGTATGGTTTAAAAAATTTAGGTGTTCCGTTTGATTTGGAAAGAACCTGCATTTTTGCCGTAGGTACAAAAACAAAAAAATACTGTGAGCAATATTTACCTGGCGATATTATAACTCCTGCAAATTTTACCGGTGCGGCAGTTGCAGATATGTTAATTGACCATGGAGTAATCGGCAAAAATATTCTTATACCCGGTTCGGTGATTGCAGGTAAGGAATTACCGGAAAAACTTACATCTGCCGGGGCAAACGTTACAACTGTACCGGTTTATGATAATATTATACCTTTTAAAACAGAAGCACTTAAGGATAAGCTGGCTCAGCTTGAAAGGTTTCAGCCAAATATGTTTGTTTTTACAAGTCCGTCATCATTCAGGAATTTTATTGTGCTGGCTGATGTAGTTAATGTTACAAATTACTTTAATAACAAAAGTATTGTACCTATTGGAACTGTAACACAAAAAGAAATTGAAAATAATAATTTGAAAACAGATTTGCTTCCCGAACAATTTACACTTGAAGGTGTTGCAGAGGCAATCTGTAATAAATATGGAATTTAACAGGTGATATAGTGGTAGAATTAAAAAATGATTTGTTTTTAAGAGCATGTGAAAAATTAAAAGTTGAACGTACTCCTGTTTGGATGATGCGTCAGGCTGGTAGATACTTACCGGAATACAGAGCTGTAAGAGCAAAGTCCGATTTCCTTACAATGTGCAAAACTCCCGAGTTGGCAGCCGAAGTAACAATTCAACCAATTGATTTAATTGGTACGGATGCAGCCATACTTTTCTCAGATATTCTTGTTATTCCTGAGGCTATGGGTATGGAGTTACAGATGCACGAAGGTATAGGACCCGTTTTTCCTAAACCTGTGCGTAATGAAACAGATGTTAATACACTTGCTGATATTGATCCTGTGGATGATCTTTCTTATGTTATGGACGCAATAAAGCTAACCAAAAAAGAGCTTGATGGAAGAGTACCTCTTATCGGTTTTTCTGGTGCACCATGGACGCTTATGACATACATGGTTGAAGGCAGGGGAAGTAAAAACTTTTCCAATGTTAAAAAGCTAATTTATACTAACCCTGAACTTGCCCATAAATTGCTCGATAAAATTACAACTGCTGTTACAAAATATCTTAATGCAAAAATTGAATCAGGGGTAAACGCTGTCCAGATTTTCGATACCTGGGGTGGTATTCTCTCCCAAAATGATTTTAAGGAGTTTTCTCTTCAGTACATTAAAAAGATAATTGATAAACTTAAAAATCCGTTTATTCCTGTTATTGTTTTTGCCAAGGGTGTTCATTATGGATTAAATGATATTGTTGAAGCTGGTGCTAATGTTATCGGGTTGGACTGGACTATGAATATTGGTGATGCAAGGTTTATTACCAATGATCAGGTTGCTTTGCAGGGTAACCTTGATCCTACTGCTCTTTACGGTTCGGAAACAGAATTACGTAAACGTGTAAAGGAAGTTCTTGATAATTATGGTTCCGGAAACGGACATATATTTAATCTTGGTCATGGTATTTTACCTGACGTTCCACCCGAAAACGCAAAAATGCTTATTGAAATTATTAAACAGGAAAGTCCTGTTTACCACGAAGATTAACGGAAGTAATTATGTTTGATTTTAATATTGACCTTATAAAAAAATATGATCGTCCGGGTCCCCGTTATACAAGTTACCCAACAGCACCACATTTTCATGAAGGTTATACTGCAAGTGAATATAAAAAAGAAGTTGAGTTAACTAATAAGGAAAAAGGAAATAGAGACCTTTCCCTATACTATCACCTTCCCTTCTGCGATACACTTTGTTATTTCTGCGGATGTAATATGATAATTACACGTAACCGTGATCGTGTTTCAAAATATATTGATTATCTTAAAAAGGAAATTGCAATTTATCGCGAACTTATTCACGATGATCGCAAGGCAATACAATTGCACTGGGGAGGAGGTACGCCAACTCATCTTAACCCTGCTGAAATAACCGAACTGCTTGGTGCTATTACTTCCAATTTTCAATTCCAGCCAGATGTTGAAGCCAGCTGCGAAATTGATCCCAGAGGTTTAACACGCGGACATCTTGAAGCATTACGTAATGGTGGCATGAACCGTATTAGTATGGGTGTTCAGGATTTTAATCCACAGGTTCAGGAGGCTGTTAACCGAATCCAACCGGAGGATATGACCCGACAGGTAATTGAGTGGGCTCGCGAACTGAAATTTGAAAGTATTAATCTTGATCTTATTTACGGATTGCCTTTCCAGACTACCGAAGAGTTTGCAAAAACTGTTGATAGAATAATTGATATAAATCCTGACAGGCTTGCTGTGTTTAATTATGCCCATGTTCCATGGATGAAAAAACACATGAATCTCATTAATACTGAAGATTTACCTACACCGGATGTTAAGCTTGATATACTTAAAATGACTATCGAAAAGCTAACCGATGCCGGTTATGTTTTTATTGGTATGGATCATTTTGCAAAACCGGATGATGAACTTGCCAAAGCTCTTAATGAAAAGAAACTATACCGTAACTTCCAGGGGTATAGTACACATGCCGGTACCGATATTTACGCAATGGGTATTACAAGTATTAGTCAGTTGGAAAGAACTTATACTCAGAATATTAAAAACGAAAAAGAATATTTTGCCGCTCTCGATGAAGGCATTTTGCCAATAACAAAAGGTTACCTTCTTAATGATGATGACTTACTACGTCGCCATGTAATAACCAAAATTATGTGCGATTTTGAGCTTGACTATACAATAATAGAGGAGCAGTTTAATATTAACTTCAGGGAGTATTTTGCTAATGGTATTGAAGGACTTAAAGAGTTTGAGGATGACGGACTTGTTACCAAAACCGATTCTGGTTTTACCGTTTCCGAACTTGGCAGACTTCTTATCCGTAACATAGCAATGAACTTCGATGGCTTTATTGAACGCAAAATAGATGCTGGTAAATATTCAAGAACAGTTTAAATTTTACATTTTTTATTTCGATTATTTGGAGTTAGGAGAAAAATAGTATAAATTAAAGTCGAAACTTAACATTTCAGCTTACGGACAAAATATACGCTCTGAATTTTGAATAAAATAAAGATTGTAGCTGTGAAACGAGTTGGTATTCTCTATATAGTTTTAGTTTGTGTACTCGCATTTAATTATTATCCTATGGATAAATACAGGATAATAAAACATTCCAATGAGCCTAATTTACCTACCAACCTAACCAAGTCTATTATGCAAGATACCGATGGGTATATCTGGATTGCTACTGATGCAGGTTTGGTGAGGTATGATGGCAGAAACTATGTGCATTTTAAAGATGGATTTGCCAGTAATTACATAAAGCAAATTGAGCTGATAAGTGATTCGATACTTATAGTGGTTTCTGATATGGGTATTTACCGTATGATAAAGGAGGGGTACTCTGACCACTACCCGATTGTGCTTATTCCGGGTGCAGAAAATAAAACCGATTCAACAGTACATCATCCCAAAATTGTTTACCAGGATAAAGATAGTGTATTATGGATTGGTGAACCAAATGCAGTTGTTAGTTATAAGGATGGCAAACTAAAACGTTACCAGTTTGGTGAAAGCTATCGTGCCGATAGCTACAACCGAGGTTTTTATATAATTGAGGATGATAATAATAATCTTATTATTTCATCGCAGAAAGGGCATATTCTTAAACTAAACCGTAAAACCGATGAGTTTGAATTTATAGGCAAACTTGGCGACAATTCATTCAGACTAAATGCCTTTGTAAAATCGGATAATGGAAAACTTCTTGCCGGTTCTATTTCAGGATTATTTGAATTATCAATTAACTATTCATCGAAAAAAATAAACTCAAAACTTCTTGCCAATATTGAGTCTGTTTCTTCAGTTGTACAGGATAATAATGGTAATATTTACCTTGGAACATGGAACCGTGGATTATACTACTATTCTTACAAAACTGGTAAGTTAATTGAAATAAATGAGTTAGGGTTTTACAATGTTTCCAACTTGTATATTGATGGAAACCAAACATTATGGATAAGCTCTGACGAGGGGTTTGCTTATATACAACCAAGCATTTTCGAAAATGTTGAGCTTAATTCAACCAGCTTTTACATTCAGGATGTTTCAAATTCTGATAAAAAGCAGATAATCACTACTGATGGAAATTCAATTTTTAGAATTGATTATAACACTGAAGCATACAGCATTGAAGAAATATTTACTAAAAACGAAAGTCTTATTTTAAGTGCAATTGAAAAAAAAGATAAACTTTTTGTTGGTTACAGGGATGGATTTATTGATTTGGTTCAAAACAATAAGGTTACCCGGATTGATCTCCCAAAATCTAACAATATAAACCGACTTATTTTTAACCTTGGTTTTGATAGCTCAGATAACCTCTGGGTTTCGCAAGAGGGACTTAAAGGAGTTATTAAAATCGATCCTTCTCTCAAGGTAATAGTTTATGATTCATCCAAAGGACTAAGCACATCCTTACTTCATGTAAAGGAAGTAGATTACGGAATAGTTTACGGATGTAGTGAAGGTGTTGATAGTTATTTGTATCAATACAATGCAACATCAGATCACTTTACAAACATCAGTATTCCTCTTGATTCGATTGAATATAAAGACTTTCTGGTAAACGATTTTGATTTTAGAGATGCTAATGATATTTGGCTTGCTACAAACTACGGTCTGTTCCGATATCAAAAAAGCAAAATTGAACATATACCAATTTTTGATGAACTGGAAAACCATGAAATCAAATCAATTGCTGTTGATTCGGAAAACCGTGTGTGGCTTGGTCTTGAATATGGTGTAATACTGTATGAAGATAATAACATTACCCGTTTTGATAATACTGATGGTCTGCCAAACCTTACCATGGAATACCGTGCCGCAGTTATTGATCAGTACGACAGGCTTTGGATTGGTACAGCCCACGGACTTGCACATATCCATAAAAAACTGGAGAGTGTAAAAAAAACTCCTGCACCGGTTATTGTTAGTCTGATGGTTAATAATGAGCCTACCCCTTATTCGGAAGATGAATATCAGTTTGGTAATAATACAATAATAGATGTTAGTTGTGCCTCGTTGGTATATCCCGGTAACAAGGTGCGTTATCAATACAAAATTAACGGATTAAATAATGAGTGGTCAAAATCATTCTATAATTTTGACGAGTCGTTCCATAGTTTCCCTTCCGGATTTTATTCGCTTGAAATAAGGGCTCAAAAAACCGGGCTATTATGGAGTGATCCTGTTAAACTGGAGTTTGTAATTAATAAACCATGGTATTTTACTTACCAAATGATAGTTGTTTATATACTCATTTTAAGTGGTATAGTTTGGCTTATATTAAAAGTAAGGTACGAAAAAAGTGAAAGAAGTTTGGCAGAAGAACAAATAAAATTATTTTTTAATTTATCCTCCGATTTAATTTTCATTTCAGGTAATAACGGCAAGTTTCTTTATACAAATCCCGAATGGGAAAAGCTTACAGGTTTTAACAAGCAGGAACTCGATTCAAAACTTTTTTTTGATTTGGTGGATGAAAACGACAGAATTAAAACCAATAATGCTATTAGTAATTTAAAGGAAACCACTAAAAGTATTAACTTCGAAAATTCTATAATTAGCAAAAGACTCGAAAAATTTCATATATCCTGGAATATTTCATATTCCGAAAGGCATAATCTTTTGTTTGCTGCAGGTCGCGATCTTACTGAAAGAATTAAGATGGAAAATGAATTGCGTGACGTTAACAGCCAAAAAGACAAGTTTTTCTCAATAATTGCTCATGATCTCCGTTCTCCTTTAACTGCATTGCTGGGTTATACCGAAATGCTTATATATGGTGACGATTTTACGGAAAGTGAATATAAAGAGTTTTTCAATATTATTTTCGATAGCTCAAAACGAATCTCCGAATTACTTAATAACTTGCTGGAATGGGCACACACACAAATTGGAAGAGATAAAATATCAGGTGAAGAATTTATATTGGCTGAAATTGTTAATGAAAATATTGAATTACTTGAAGCTAATATTACCAACAAAAGTATAAGACTTGTAAACGATGTTAAAGATAACATTAAAGTGTTTGCAGATAGAAACATGATAAATCTGGTCCTAAGAAATCTTATGGCAAATGCAATTAAATTTACCGGTAATAATGGCTATCTGATACTTTCGGCTGCTGAGACTGATACTGAAGTTGAAGTTAAGGTTCAGGATTCGGGTGTAGGTCTTTCACCAAAGGATATATCCAAATTGTTTAGAATTGATGTTGCCAATAGTGAAATTGGACATAGTGAAGAAAAAGGTACCGGATTGGGACTTATTTTATGCAAGGAGTTTGTTGAAAAGAATGGTGGTAAAATTTGGGTTGAGTCTGAGTTGGCAAAAGGAAGCAGCTTTTATTTTACAATACCAAAAACTGCTTCCAAAAAATAATATCTATTTCTTAAGCAGATAGAAATCGAGTGAGTAGTATTTACCACGTTTATTTAATTTAATAGCACGCGTATAATAGTCAATGTGCATATATTTTCCATCTGCTTTATATTTCGATATGGTTCGCTCAATCTGGGTACTATTTAATCCCAAATCTTTTAGTATATCTTTAATTACACCAATATAAAACTTGTCTCCAAGACCAGTATCCTTAATCTTTATATACCCGCTATAATCAAGCGAAATATTTTTATCTGGCCATTGCAAGCCGGGGTGAATGGGTGCCGGTCCGTTTCTACAATCAAGTGTAGTTATAAAATCGTACAAATTTCTATATTTGTAAATTACCTCGGTTTGCTTATCTCTTATTCGAGTAAACGAGTATTCGTAAGTAGCATCTCTAACAAACTCAACTTTCTTTTTATCAAGTTTACCACTTTTTATTAGCCGGGTCTTGAATAGTTCAGGTGTTCCTTTAAAAGAGCGATTAAGCAAATAGTTGTTAATTTCCATAACTTTACCAATATATAGATACTGATCCCCTATTGGTTTAGGGGTAAAGTTTTTTTCACGACTAAAAAACCGGTCTATTTTATCTTTTTCATAATCAAAACCTTCCGAATAACCTAATAGATTTAATATCCATTTGGCATACTCGCTATGTTGTATAAAATCATCAGGACGAAACTTTTTGTCCAGAGCTAATTCTATAATTCCTTTATCGGTTAGGTAACCTACATAAGGTGCATATTGATCGGGTACATCAGTAAAACTTGATTTGGTATTGCTTTTTGCCAATTTGCGTTCTTCACCCATAATACCAGTTAATAACCTGGCAGCCTCGGCTCTTGTACATTTTTCGGATAACCTGTAATTTTCTCCAACATTATTAAGGAGTCCGTACATTTGCAGCTTAAAAGTAACATAAATTTGCATTATTGTATGTTTCTTTTTTCTTGTATCAACCGAAAACTCTTTTTTGAAGAGGTCGTATTGTTGTTTGGTAACAAATCCTTTTTTAAGGTATTTATCAGCCAGTTTGTACCTGTAATCGTTTTCATTTACCTGAGCAAGCATTAAACCCGCTAAAATAAAAGTAATTAGTAAAATAGTTTTTTTCATTTCAATTTCTCAGTGGTTGATTAGTTTGCGAATAATGAATAAAAATTTTCACAATAATTGTATCTAATTGTTTTGGCTCACCCTTCAAGTTAAGTGCTTTCGTTTTATATATAACAATTGCAGTATCATGTAATTTGTCAATCTGAACCTCATCGGATTTCCTGAATTCTTCAAGTTTCATTTCAGCCATGCCTTTGTTAACACCCAAATCAGCAAGCAGTTGTGCAAGAATGTTTTTGTGGTAGTTGTAGTCATTCTTTCGGTCCAAAATTTTAAGTTTACTGATGAGTTTAAGATTTATACCGGAGGTATTCCATCGAACAAATTCATTATTTGAAACTTCCAAACTATAAATAAATGAATATTTAGTAGCATACTTTTCTGCAATTTTGGCTATTTCAACTTTTTGATTAACAAATATTTCTTCCCGTTTTTGTGCAAGGGTAATTGTAGATACAAACAAGAGTAGGAGTATCATAGTCAATTTTTTATACATGGATATATTCCTGAAAATAAAATATAAAACGATTCAAAGATATTATTAACCTAAGATATTTTTAATATGCTTGCAAGATAAAGCAAAAATATATTGTTGTATTATTGCAGGTTTTCGGTTGGTATGGTAAAGTAAAAAGTTGAGCCGTAATGCTCCTTGCTTTCTACCCAGATTTTGCCCTTATGGTATTCAACAAACTCTTTACAAAGAATAAGTCCGAGTCCGGTACCTTTTTCCTTGTTAGTGCCAGGTGTTGAAATATTTTCGTCAATACGGAATAGTTTTTCCAGTGAATCTGCCGGAATTCCTTCACCATAGTCTTTTACAAAAAAGGTAATATAGTCACTGTTTCTGGTTGCAACAATTTCAATATTACTATTACTATTTGAGTACTTAATAGCATTTGAAAGCAGATTTCTAATAATTGTGCTGAGCATAAATCTGTCAGCAACAATATCAAATTTGTTTGGAATATCAGTTTTAATTGAAAGATGTTTTTCTTCAATTGCCATTTTGAATAAAGTAAGAAGGCTATCGATAATCTCATTTAATTCAAAAAGGTCTGGTTGAAATTTCAAGTGTCCGGTTTGTGCTCGGGACCATTGAAGTAAATTATTTAACAGCTCAAAATTTCGTTTGGCAGAATTATACAGCATTTCACAATGCTCGGCAATTTCGGAATAGTTACCCTCTCTACTATTTTTCATAATCAATTCGGCAAAACCAAGTATCGATATGTATGGGCTCTTAAGATCATGAGCAATAATTGAAAAGAACTTGTCTTTTGTTGCATTAAGGGTTAGCAAGTTATTTTCAATAAGTTTATGTTCGGTAATATCAACCACAGAGCCATAAACCTTTACTACCTTGTCGTTTTCAAAAATAGGTCTGGTTTTTGTCCTTATCCACATTTTTTCGTTTAGCTTATTCCTATATTGAAACTCAAGATCGTATGGAATGCCCTTCTCAATGCAACGATGAAAAGTATTAAGAATAATTTCCCTGTCATTTTCCAAGTATCCTTTCAAACTTTCCTGAATATGTTCTTCCGTGTTATTTTTATCAAATTTATGGATTTTGTAAAGTCCGTCTGTCCAGAATATTTTTTTAGTCTCAACATCATATTCCCAGGAGCCAATCTTACTTAGCTGTTCGGTTTGCGAAAGAATTTGAGTAATTCGTTCATTCTCATTTCTGTAAAGTGTCTCTTCGGTTACATCCCTAATAATAACGTAGTATAAATCTTTTTCCTTATCAACAAAACTTAAAGTGATTTGGGCATAAAATTGTGTTCCATCAGGTCTGATATGAATCCAGTCAACAATTTCAAATTCTGTTTCTTCGACCTGATCCATATAGTTAATAATCAGGTCTTTTGAGTTTTTACCATTTGCCTGGTATTCGGGAGATATTTCCCATGGATGTTTATTAATTAATTCCTCCCTGCTCATTTTAAACAGCTTTGGTGCCGATTCATTACAATCAATATACTTGTATTTTGTCATCATGAAAGCAGCATCACCTGAATGTTTGAACAGGGCTTTGTATTTCATTTCACTTTCCAGTAATAATTTTTCTGATAATAGTTTTGAAGTGATATCGGTAAGCAAGGCAACAAAGTGAGTTAAATTATTGTCTTCGTCCAGTATAGGAAAAATGGATTCTATAAAATCAAGTTTACTTTTGAATTTGCTAAATTTATTTTCGGGCAAGCTAAAGTCGATGCTTAAATGTTTCTCAGAACTTTTCAGGGTTTTTTTTACAAATTCAAATCGTTCTTTTATTTTAAGCTTTTCACTAAACGGATCAGTTAATACATTAAAATCTTTTGCAATTGTTTCATTTGGCAATCCAAGTAAATCCCTTTGCTTTTTGTTTGTATGGATTGTATTCCCATCAGAATCAAATATTTGTAAACCAACCGGAAGGTTTTCAATAATGTTATCAAGCAACATTTCCTTTGTTTTTATAATTTTATTTGATTGGATTTTATGGCGGGATAATTTATTACCAACTTTTAGTTTTTGATACCCTATATCAGTAATTATACCCGAAAGTTTTTTGTAAAACAAAGCAAGTTGCTTTACATACTCTCTTGGTAGTACCGGAATTTTCTTTACTGCATCATTAAATCCACTTTTTTGCGTATGTTTCGCATAAGCCAGTTCTGTAATCTCTTTGTAATTAGTAATGTCATCATCATAAAAAAACTGACCAAAAACAAGTATAGCAGTTACACTACCACCAATGGTTATAGGTGATTCAACCTGGCGTATTCCCAATTTACATTTAAAATTAAGTAATTGTTCTTCTTTTGCAGGAGTAAAATTATCAGGATCAAAATAGTGGCAATTATTACACTTAAGTGGGTGTTGATTAAAAAAAGTATTACATAAGTTATGCCAACCCTTTTCTATAAGTATATTTCTATCAGTATCAACTAACCCAACACCCAAACCTGTCAGTTCATGAAGAGATGTAATTAATTCCTCAAACTGCTCTAAATCAACTAAATCAGTAAATAAAAGCTCATCTGCCGGAGTATTGAGCCGGAAAGCCTTTTGTAATTTCTCAAGTTCATTTTTAAGTCTTCTATTTTCTGCATGTAAAGCTTTATAGGTTGGGTTATCGTCCATAAAAAGTCATTAATTATTATTAAAAAGTTATGTACAAACCACCTAACAAAATTTAAGTAAAAAAAATTGCCAATAGTAAACTTAAAGTTATTTTGATTCAAGATAAGAAATAGACTTCATAAACACAAGAAGTGAAAAATGGTTAAATTAAAAAACATATAGTGGTGTTTTAATCTTGTTATCCCAGCATCCTTCTAACCTTATCGAAGCTTTGCATAAAGTTATCGAGAATTTCTTTTGAGTAGGGGTTGTAGGTGTAGAAATCTCTGAACAGGCGATCGGAATCGTTCATAACAACAGTTGATATCTGGTCGAGGTAGGTTAGTCCGTTCATTTTAAGCTCAACTTTGTGTATACCCATATCGGCAAGGGTACGTCCAAGCTGATGTATAAAAGTAAGGTTGTAAGCCATAAAACGATCATGATCCTCGGCACTGTAATACAGCGTATTAAGCCCAAGTTTATTTTTAAACAAGTCTATAATAAAATTATAATTAGCGTAACCAATTTTACCCGGTTGCACCGTAATTTTATGTCCGGCAAGTCCGTTGCGTCCGGAATCGGGACCAAAAAGGGGATGAGTAAAAATATATTCAACATTATCCGGCAAATATTTTTTGTACCACTCAACCGGTTTCATTTTAACCGATGCACAATCAACAATAACAGTACCCGGTTTAAACTCATTGGCGTGTTCTTTCAAAAAGTTTTCGATAGCCGAAATCGGAATAGTAATAAAAATGTATTCGCTTTCCAGAGCTTCCCAAAACTCATTTAATGTAAGTCCTTCTTTTGACTGGTTATCGTAAAACCTTACAGGGTAATGATTCGAAATGCGTGATCCGAAAAACCTGCCAAATCTACCGGCACCAATAAAAGCTATTTTACTAACAGTTATGCTGAATATTTTGTGACTCATTAATTAGTAATTTCCAGATATTAGTTATTAATTCTTTATTAATATTATGTGTTTCTGCTTTTGTTTTAAGTGCGTTAAAAATTTCGGCTTCCCTGTTTTCATGAACAACAGGTTCGTTATGGGTTTTCTTAAGAACACCAATTTTATAATTTACATCCAGGCGTTTTTTAATAAGACCAAAAAGCTTGGTATCGATTGAGTTTATTTCCTCTCGTAATGCATTTAACTCTTTTTCACTCATACTTCCTCCGAAACTTTTTTCCACCATGTGAAATCATTCCAAAATTTAGGGTACGACTTGTTTACACATTCGGGATTACTAACACTAACCCCATCAACTTTTGAACCGGCAATTGCAAAACTCATTGCAATTCTGTGGTCGTTGTATGAATTTATAATTCCGCTATGATATTTCTTTTGAGGATAGATAATTAAACTACCACCTGTATATTCTGATTTTCCGCCAAGTTTGGCAAGATTATCCTGAATTGCCTGTACACGATTACTTTCCTTGTATTCGAGGTGTTTAATATTGCTAATTGTTACAGTATCCGGTGCAAACATTGCAAGCACTGCCACTGCTGGTACCAAATCAGGAATATCCATACAATCTACATCAAATGCTTTGGTAATACTACCTTCAATAACAGCTTTGTCGTTATAAAGCATAACTTTGCTACCGGCAAGTTCGGCAATCTCAAAAATGCGTTCATCACCTTGTAATGATGGTAGTGTAACTCCCTCAAGAGTAACTTTTATACCATTTATTAATGCAAACACAACCCAGTAAGAGGCAGCAGACATATCCTTTTCAATTTTTAGTTCCCAGTTTTTCAGTGGCTTAATACTCATTACATCAATCTCTTTGGATTTATACTGCACCTGGCAACCAAGCTTCTGCATAAGATTAACCGTCATCTGGATATACGGCAAGGAGGGGGTATAATCAGGTAGTTGAATAGAAAGATCATTTTCCATCCAGAGGGCTGCAAGCATTAAGCTTGTTACCACCTGTGAGGATGGCAATGATGGAAACGAGATACTACCACCCTGTAATTGCGAAGGGTAAACAGTTACAGGTAGAGCATCGTTATTCGCTTCGAATTTTGCACCCAGCATCATTAATGCTTCAAGAAGTTCTCCTACTGGTCTTTGATGCATACGCTCGGTGCCGTAATATTTAACCGGTTTATCGCAATACGAAGCCAGCGGAAGTAAAAACCTTGCTGATGAACCCGAATTACCAAGATAAATATCTTCACCACTTGAGTTACTTATAGGTTTTGAATTATCCACACCGTTATCCACAACCTTCCAGTTACTTCCCAGAGAATTAAGTGCCTTGGTTGTAATTTCTGTATCTTCGGCTTTAAGCGGATTTATAATTTTAGTTGGTCCGCAATTAAGCGAACCCAAAATTAATGTCCGGTGTGTTAAACTCTTCGAGGTTGGAAGATCAACTGTAAGTTCTTCAGGTAATTTGCCTTCAATTAAATACATACTTCTTCCATTTTTTCAAGTTTTGTTTCTCGCAATTTAATAATACTTTCGTTCATTATGTTGAGATCACCAAGGAAAGTACCAAATTGTTCGAAGTTAAGTGACTGATCGCCATCAGAAAATGCTTCGTAAGGACGCGGATGTATTTCGATGATGTAACCATCTGCCCCTGCTGCAAGTCCGGCAAGTGCAATAGGACTAATAAGCTCGGTTTTACCTGTTGCATGTGAGGGATCTACAATAATTGGCAGGTGAGAAAGATTTTTAACCATAGGTACAAGGTTAACATCAAATGTATTTCTTGTATGCTGGGCAAAAGTCCTGATACCCCTTTCGCACAAAATAACTTTTTCGTTACCACCCGAAAGTATATATTCCGCACTCATCAAGAACTCTTTTAGTGTTGCAGACATACCGCGTTTAAGCAGTACAGGTTTATCGGTTTTACCCAAAGCTTTTAGTAAACGGAAATGCTGCATGTTACGTGCACCAACCTGAAAAACATCAACATAATCATAAAGAGCTTCAATATCATTTATTTCCATTACTTCCGAAACTACCGGAAGATTAAAATTATCGGCAGCTGCTTTCATCCATTTGGCACCCTCAACACCGGAACCCTGGAACGAGTAAGGACTTGAGCGAGGTTTATACACACCACCACGTAGTATATCAAGACCCTGTTTTGATACTTCTTCGGCAATTTCCCAAATTTGCTGTTCCGATTCAACAGAACATGGACCAGCCATCTGAATCGGTTTTAGTCCGCCAATCTGAACACCTTTAACGTCAATAATAGTATTGCGAGGATGAAATTTTCTGGAAGCCATTTTAAAGGGTTCAAGAATTGGTATTACTTTATCTACACCCGGAAAAGCAGCCAGAGCTTTTTTATCAAGGTCGCGTTTATCTCCAATTAAACCAAGAATTTTCTTTTCGGTACCATCGGATTCGTGTATTGATACACTTTTTGTTTCAAGATATTGCTTTAATTCAGCAATCTGTTCAGGTTTTACACCGTCTTTTAGAACGATAATCATTTATAGCTCCAGTTTGTTAATTCTTTTTATAACTTCTTCAAAAACTTCTTTTGGCTGTACCAGTGATATTCTTAAATAACCTTTGCCCATACTGCCAAACATACTTCCCGGTGTTATAAATACACCGGTTTTATGCAGAATAGTATCAACAAATTTGTAGTCATCGCTATACTTTTCGGGTAGTTTTGCCCAAACGTACATACCACTAACATCTTTTGAGTATGTAAGGTTTAGCATATCGGCAAGTTTCCAGGCAACTTCCCTTCTTTCACTATATGTTTTGGTTAAGTTGTTGAGCCACTCATCATCCAGCGACATAGCTTTTATTGCTGCAAGCTGTATTGCTTTAAACTGACTTGTATCAATATTGCTTTTAAGTTTTAGAATGGCTGCAATAATATCATGGTTTCCAAATGCTGCACCAAGTCGCCAGCCAGCCATTGCATGCGATTTACTGAGTGAGTTAAATTCAACACAGCAATCTTTTGCACCATCAACAGCAAGCAGACTTAATCTTTCACCTTTGTTAAGAACAAAGCTATAAGGGTTGTCATTAACAATAACAATGTTATGTTTTTTGGCAAACGCTACAGCCTTTTTGAAGAATTCAAGAGTGGCATTAGCACCGGTTGGAGCGTGTGGATAACACATCCACATTAGTTTTACTTTGCTGAGATCAAGTTTTTCAAGTTCGTCAAAATCGGGTAACCATCCGTTTTCATCAGTTAAATCATAAAATATTCTGGTTACACCCAGAATTGTACTAACAGCATTATAAATGGGGTAACTGGGGTTAGGAAGTAAAACTGAATCTTCTTTTTCGAGCAAGGCATACGATACATAAAATATTCCTTCCTTTGAGCCAATTAACGGCTGAACTTCTGTTTCAGGATCAATTTCGACATTAAAATATTTTTTGTAAAAATCTGAATATGCCTCCCTAAGTTCAGGAATACCCTTGTGTGCCATGTAACCGTGGTTATCCTTATTTTGTGCAGCAGTGCATAACTCTTCAATAACCGTGCAGTCCGGTTTCATGTTAGGGTTACCTATGGCAAGATTGATTACTTTAATACCATTTCTTTCCATCTGAGCTATTTCCTGGGTTTTTGTAGCGAAATAATACTCTGCAATGGAGTTAAGCCTTGTTGAGAAATTAATATTCATATTTTATTGTTCCCGGTTTGTATGCACCAAGCACTTTCAGGTCTAAACAATAGTTGCCTAACTCGTGCATAACAGTTTCAAGTTGATCTTTATTTTGTATTGTAAAATCAATATGGAAATTATACTCGTGCATTTTGCCCGGTATTGGTATTGATTGAATAAGTGACATATTTAATTCGTGGTAATGCAGTGTAGCAAGCACTCTTGCAAGTGAACCCGGTTTATGTTTTAGAGTAAAGAATATTGATACCTTTTTTTCTTCGCCGTATATTTCTTTTTCCTTTGTGGATAAAATTAAAAAGCGTGTGTAGTTTTTATCCAGATTCTGAATACCTTCACCCAATATTTTTAATCCGTAATACTCGGCACACATTTTACTGGCAATAGCTGCCTGCCCTGCAATATTATATTCTTTGATTTCGCGGGCACTTTCGGCTGTATCAAAATGCTCAAAACCTTTTATATGTGGTTGTTCCTCTAAAAATTTGGAACATTGGCTTAGTGCCATAGGATGAGATTTTACAGTAGTAATAGTTGAAAGGGTTTCGTTTGGTAAAGCTATAAGATTGTGTTTAATATGGTGGTAAATTTCGCCAATAATTTTTAGTCCGTACTCATTAATTAGCGAATAGTTGGGGAGAATGCTTCCGGCAAGTGTATTCTCTATTGCCATAACAGCAATTTCGGAATCTCCCTCAACAAGGGTAGTGCATAGTTTTCGAAACGTACGGCACTCAATAATCTCAATGTTCTCCTTACCGAAAAAACTTTCCGTCGCTTCATGATGAAAAGATGTTTTACCACCTTGTATTGCTGTTTTCACTTTCAAAACTCCAAAAAAAAAGCCCCTTGAGGTTCAAGAGGCTTTTTAGGTTAAATTTTTATGTTGTTTACACAAACCGTTATAGCCCCTTTTCATTGCTAAAAAAGAAATAAAAGAAGAAGAAACGGTATGTGTTAAAAGTTGTCATTTTTTTCGCATTCTTAAAATTATTGGTTGGAAATGTAAAACATTAGATCAATAAAATCAAATTACTAATTTGTGAATACCCGATTTTATACCTTTTTGGTGAAGTGAATAATATACAAACACAATGTTTAGTTGGTAATGCAGATCAATTGAATAAGTTATTTCAAAAATAAAATTATTGAATATGTACTTTTCTATATTGATATAAACTGCAAATAAATTGGTTTCTCTTTACCTATTTAGTACCAAATTAGTTTAATTGGTTATTTGCATTATCAAAAACAATAGTTTTTACACTTTTAATACTAATATATTGATAGATATTTTGTTATCTGAAATAACTATTTGCATATCATGTAACAATATTTTAATTTAAAACCGCATAAAAGAGTTGAGTGAATATCTCTATTGAGTTAAATTATAAATAGTTATAGCTAAAGTATCCTTGCAGTTTAATATAAATTTAATATAAAATAACACGTAGTTTAAATATATTTTACTGGTGTAATAAATAATATAGTTATAAGTAAATATGTAGATACTAATGCTGTTTTTTAAGCAAAATTATCTTTTAGGAAACTATATTTTATTAGCCAATTTTCAATTTATTATTAATTACAGGATAACCAGATGAAAAAAACTTTTTACATTTTGATTTCTCTAGTTTTTTCAGTTTCTCTTTTTGCACAAACCGAATTAGTTCACAATACTGGCAACCTTTTATGCTCAATCGATGACGAAGGGGTTGTTGGTAATACCAAACAGGTTTCCTATACTGGTTTTCAGTATAACAATACTGCTAATACTGTTTTTTTTGGTGGTCTTTGTTATTCTATTAATGATTCAGTAATGGGTGAATGCCCAAGTTATAACCTTGATGATTTTGATGTTTACGAAGGCTTAACTGATTTCTATAGTGATGTAACTTTCAACCAGATTTCTGAATTTACAATGAACCATGGCGATCAGCTCATTTATGTTAATACTTTTAGTAAAAATAACGAACCAATAGTTTATTACAGACTTGAATTCCCTAACGAAACTGGTGAAGACTGGACTGATTTTTATGCAGGTATGATAGTTGACTTTGATATTGGTGCTGGCAGTAACTATAACAATAATATGGGTGGTTACGATACAGCTAGAAACCTTATCTATAACTATGATGCTTCTACTACAATTGATAACCCTAACTATTATGGTATTGCACTTCTTAATTCATCTGCAAATTCTGTAAATGGTTATTCAGTTAAAAATTATACTCCTACTCCGGAACAAATTTTTACTTACTTTACTAATTCCGATTTTACCGTTGATCCAATACTTGAAGATCAGAGAGTATTTATTTCTTCAGGTCCTCATGCAGTGTTAAACGGTCAGTCAATAACTCTTGATTTTGCTCTTGTTTGCGGTACTGATCTTAATAATCTTAAGAGTAATACTGATGTTGCAATTTCTCATGAAGCTGCTCTTCCTGTTGAATTAACTTCATTTACTGCAGCTCTTAATGGTAACAAAGTTGACCTTAACTGGGCTACTGCTACCGAATTAAATAACTATGGTTTCGAAATTGAAAGAAGTGTTGATAACACTGACTGGCAAAAAATAGGCTTCGCTAAAGGTAAAGGTACTTCTGCTCAGGCTCAGTCTTATTCTTTCTCTGATAAAATTGATGCTCTCAATGGAAACAACATTAGTTACAGATTAAAACAAGTTGATTTCAACGGCGAATTTGCTTACTCTGATGTTGTAAATATTGCCTCAGTTGCTACAAGCTATGAACTTACTCAGAACTATCCAAATCCATTTAACCCTGCAACTACTATTTCTTACTCAATTGTTGAAAAATCTAACGTTAAAATTGAAGTATTTAACAGTGTTGGTCAGAGAATTTCAACACTTGTTAACGAAGTTAAAGATGCTGGTAAATATAGCCTAAACTTTGATGCTTCTAATCTTTCAAGTGGTATCTATTTCTATACAATTTCTACTCCTAATTTTACTGCTACTAAAAAAATGACTCTATTGAAATAATCTGTTTCAATGTTGATCGATATATATTTTTTAACCTCCGGTGTAAATTTTACCCGGAGGTTTTTTATAGGGTTAAAACTTATTTGTATTATTTTCAGATGGCATCACCAAATAACAATTACTTAATTGCTACGGCAATACAGAACTAAGTTGTGGTATGTTTTATTTTGGGCTAACTAATTGACAGGTTAATACTTCTGCTCGTCTTGCAGAATATATTATGTAAAGATAAAGTATTGTTTCTGTATGATAATCGGTGGTATAACAAGGGGAGATGTATAACACTACTCCCCAATTTTCTCTTTATTATCTTCAAGTGCTTTGAAGTATTTTCGTATAAGCTCTTCGTAATCTTTTGAGTAGCCTTCCTTAACAGCCTTAAGTAATTCATCACGCAACTTGTTTCTTCCTTCCTCTGTCGAAAATAGTACATCGGGAGGTGTTTCGCGAATTACATTTTGTCCGGTAAACGATTTTCTGTTCTTCTCAAAATCCTTTTCGTTAATTGATCTCTGGGCATTTAACAACTTGGAAAGTATATTCTCCTGTTTCAGGATTAGTTCATCAGTTAGCTGCTCGGTATTTAATCCGGTTATAATTTCCTGCATATCGCTAACAATTTTTTCGAAATTACCTGCAATTTTTTTCGACTGACCACTTTCCCGTGCTTCCTTGTTCAACTCAGCAAGTGATTTTTGTATTAGTTGTTGCTGCTGAGCCAAACGCTGTAATTGTCCCTGCTGATCAGGGGTAAGTTTACCCTGTGCCTGCAATTGTTTTGTAAGCTGGTTTAGTTGCATCTGCTGACCAGATAGCTGTTGCATTTGCTGCATTAGGGACATCATTCCGCCGCTTCCGCTTCCTCCCTGCTGCATCATTTGTGACATTGCCGATTGCATTTGTTTTGCAGCATCGTTAAGGTTTGCCATTGCGTTACCCATATTAGTATTTGCTCTAACGCTGTTACGATCCTGCAAGCCGGTCATACTTTCGCTCATACTTTGTCTTGCTTTGCCAAGAGCTTCTGCCATTTCGGGAGTTATAGCAAATGTTTTTTGCGACATCTCGCCCAAACGCATCATTAGTCTGTCCAGGTTTCTCTGCATATTTTGCTGTTGTTCAGCTAACTCATTAAACTTTTGCGAAGATGATGTTAAACCATCGGTTTCCTGTTGTAATTTCTCTTCTTCTTTTGAAAGCTTAAGGATATCACTAATGGATTTTATCATATCCTTCATTACCTGAACCTGATTTTGCTGCTGCATTTGTTGTTGCATGCTTTGCATCTGTTGCTGCATTTGTTGCATATTTTTACTTATTTGTTGCATCTTCTGCATAGCCTGCTGCATTTGCTGCTGCTGCATATCCTTCTGTGCCTCATCCGAAAGCTCCTCATTTTGTTGTTCAGCCATTTCATCCATCATCTTCTGCATATCTTCGGTAGGCATATCAGAAAGCTCGGACATTTTTTCTTTTAGCTTTTCCATTTCTTCGGCAAGCTGCTTCATCTGTTCCTTAATAGCTTCTTGCTTCTTTTGGAGTTGTTCTTTTTGGGTATTACTCAGGTTCTCGTTTTTAAGTTGTTCGGAGATTTCATCCTGCTGTTTTTGAATTTCCTCTATGCGACTAATCATTTCGTCAGTTTTTTGCTCAACTTGTATCCGTTTCAACAAGTTAAGAGTTCTTTCAATACTCTTCTGGAACTGCTCCTCATTTGCCTTCATTTCCTCGAAAGACATTTGAGTATCTTCTCTCTGCATTTGCTGCATCATATCCTGCATGCGCTTAAGAGCATCCTGCATATTTTCGCCGGTTAGCTCATCCATTAGTTTTTGCAGTTCCATATATTTTTCCATAGTCTCTTCGGAAAGCAAGTTGTTTTCCTGCATATCTTTCTGCATCTCCGAAAGCTGCTCGCTAACTTCTTCAACCTTTTCTTTCAAATCCTTAAACTTTTCCATCGTGGCTTCAATTTTTTGTTTCTCTTCCCACGTAATTTGCTTCTCATCCTTCTTAAGTTCATTACTTATTTTTTCAAGATCCTTTTTAAGCTCTTCAGCTTCCTTAAGGGTTTCTTCCATTTTTTTTATTGCATTATCCTGGATATTATCTGCATCGTTAAATAGTTCGTCAAGGGAAGGAACAGTTATTTTATACTCTTTGGTACGACTCGCTTTTGGTCCGCTTACATTATCATTGTCAAAAACTTCAACAAAGTAAGTTACCTCATCTTGTGCACCCAGATTAAGATCAAATAAATCCCAAAGGTAATTTATTTCAGTTTCCGGCGGATTCTTAAAAAATGGCAATTCAAGTTGTGTATAATCAGTAGCAGGTTCAAGAAATTTGGAAAATGAGAGTCGGTAGTTTAGTACAACTTTTGAAAAGCCAAAATCATCGGCTATTTGCAATTTTAATGGTAAATTATTTTCCATTCCAAGTTTTACATTCTTGGCAGGAAACAACATTTCAATAAAGGGGTATTCGTCTTCTATTACCTTAATTTCATACTTAACCGGATTTTTATTACTCAATCCTTCAATATCGGTAACAGATACATAATAATTATCATGTTGGGTAATACGAAATGATGTGGAAAAACTATTACCATCGGGAGTTATCGCTTTATCCCCGGCTTCATTAAATTTAACTGATGCTGAGGTAAGTTTGTTTGTTGAGGTTACATCCAGCATTACACGACTACCCTTTAATGCTGAAATATTTCCGTTATCCTCTTGGGTTACTTTTGGTAAACCAGAGTATGCCGGTGGTTGTATGGTTACGTTTAAGGATTTTACAACAGGATAGTTAATCACAGATATGTTAAATGTATCAGAAACTACGTCATCCGCTTTTACAAAATAGCCAAAGCTACTATTTACCGATCTGAATCGGTTAATAAACAAACCGGTTGAATCACCTTGTATAACCTTGGCTTCAAAATTGGTTTGTTCAATACTTTTAGTAAAAAATTCAATGTTCTCAGTAAGCTTGCCAGAAACCTTAACTGTTACATCAAATGACGCGCCTTTGGGTACCGTTCTATTACCTGGTATAATTTCAAGAGTAAAGTTTGGTTGAACTATATATTCGCTATCATAATTATATAATCGCAAAGCCGCATTTGTTAGTGAGCCAAACGATCTTGTAATAATTACAAGAAAAATAAATATACCCACCGCCCTGTAAGCCAGTTTTGTAATTGAAAGTAAGCTAACGGTTTTGTTAAAATTTTTAGAATCTATTTTATTGTATATGCGGTCGAAAGCAGCATTTATCAACTCTTCGCTGCCGCCAATACCATTCTGAACCAGTTGAATTGCATTAGCAAGTTCATCCTTAATATCAGGGTACTTTTTACCAATACGAAGTGAAATTGAGTTATAATCAGGCTTGAATATTATACCTGTAGATAAAATTAGCGGGAGAATAACTGCAATAAGCAAAGAAAGACCAAAACCAAATAAAGTTATAAAGAAAAGAGCAGTTCTAACTTCACTCGAAAACCCAATAATATACTCAAGTAATACAAGAGTAAAGAGGTAAATACCCAAGAAAAGGAACCACTTCAGGAAACCCTTAAGAGCTTTAAGTCTGTATTCCAGGGCAAAAAAGCTATTAAACCTGGCAAGAACGGAATTTAATTTTTTATTTTCAGGAGTCATAATCATCTAGTTTGTAAGAGCATATACAATAATGTTTGTACCAAATTTAAGGGCTTCCTCACGTTTTGCTTCCGAATCGTTATGTACTCGCCTGTCTGCCCAACCATCGGAAGGATTGCTTTCAAAAGTGTAGTAAACAGCTAATCTTTCACCAATAAATATTCCAAAACCCTGCGGTGCCTTTTTATCGTGTTCATGAGTTTTTGGGGGACCGTAATTAAAATCGTAAACGGAATGATATAAAGGATGAGAAAAGGGTAGTTCAACAAAATCCTTATCCGAGAAAACTTTTTTCATCTCCCTTCTTAATGCGTTGTTAAGACTATAATCATCATCTACGTACAAAAAACCGCCTTTTTCAAGGTACAGTCTTAATCTATCAACTTCGTAATTCGAAAGAACAATGTTACCATGTCCGGTAAGGAAAAGAAATGGATAGCTAAAAAGGTCTTCATCACCAGCTTCAACAAAGGTATATTTCGGTTCAACAAAAATTCCGGTATTATCATTAACAAATTTAAGCAGGTTTATTTCAGCCGAACGGTCGTTATACCAGTCACCACCACCATTATATTTAAGACGGGCAATCTTGAACGCCGGTGTATTTTGTGGAAATACATTAATTGTTAAAAAAAGTAATAAAAGTAAGGATTTCATATATCTTTCGGTTTATTAGTATTTTACAAAGCTATGTGCAAAACGTTTCAAAATATTTATGAAACGAAACTACAGATTCCAAAGCTATAATAAAATGCTATAATAAGGAAATAATTTAGGAAGGGGTAACAAAAAAAGCGGATTTCCACCAAATAATGAAAATCCGCCAAACTTGTATTATGCAGGTCTGTTATCAGCAGTTAGGTCTGGAGTGTCTTCTCTTTCTTCAAGTTTAGATTTCACATCCTTTAACACTGAAGCCCAATGATTCATTCTGGCAGATACATTTTCAAAATAAATCCTTGATTGCTCCACATCCTGTGATTCCGGTTTGTGCATAATTGCTTCAACTACTTCCGTGTACACTTCATCAAGTGATTTGATTTCAGCATTAAAATCCATTTTTACCTCTGTATTTTTGAGTTACGTTTTATTATAATTGTTAAACAACTTTGTTTAACACATAATTCAGAATTCAAGACTTACACCTATTGAAGGCAACAGCCCGATTGATTCACCTTCTTCAACTTCCATTTTATAATAATCCCACCTTACAGAATTGGATTGTGTATTATTATAAATATTTTGAATGTCAACATAAGTAATTAAGGCGAAACCATCAAAATCCCATTTCCTGTCAACCCTTACGTCAAGTGAATGTATAGGGTCAAATCTTTGGCTAAGGAAATTGCCAACAAGCTGGGTTCCATCATTTTCGTATGGTGTATATGGGCTGCCGGTTGCATAACGGAATTTAAATGCGGCTTCCCACTTTTTGTTAAATATGTAGCCTCCGCTTAAGCTCAATATCCATTTTTGATCGTATGCACCAGCACGACTAACTCCATCGAGTGCCTCGAAAAATGATTCGCTGTAGGTTACACTTAGCAATGCATAATGGGGTACTTCGGCTGATTTTTTCTGCATTGAAAATTCAATACCTCTCGCAAAACCTTTACCATCGCTTACAAGTCTTTCAAGTCCGAATGATGAAAAATTATCATCACTACCCTGGTAACCCGCACCAGTATTAGCAAGCACAATATAAGGTCGCGTTTCACTTGCAGGGTAATTTGAGTAATCCTTGTAAAATCCTTCCAGTTTAACCTTAATATCTTCGCGCAAAAGTCTTTCAATACCAAGTATATACTGGTCAGCCCTGATTGCTTTCAGTTCTTTATTCTGATTAAATGCCGTAAGCCATATATAAGAAGGGTTTTGCTGATAAATACCGGTAGAAAAGTTAATATTGGTAACTTCATCAATAATATAGCCAAGTGAAAAGCGGGGCGAAAAATATAGATTATCGTTAATTCCGTCAAAATAATCTATCCTGCCACCAATATTTACCCTGATACGATTAAATAACATATTGGAATATTGTATATATGCACCCGATTTGGTATATGTTTCTTCGGTGAAAATATTGTTTTTAGGTAAAACCTCACCAAATGTTGTTACATAATTTTGAGGGAAATACATATCGGCATTAAACTCAACAAGTGTACCGGAAGCACCAATACTTAACTCTGATTTATCAGATAGTTGGTAAAGAAGATCGAACTTTAGGGCATTTTCAGCTTCGGATGATTTATTGGTAAATATCGGGTTTTGTAAAGTATCTTTTTGAAAACCGTCATAATCAACAAAATTTCGGCTTAAACCAAGTGTGTAGAAACCTTTATTAAAGAGGTGTTTATATGATACCCCGGTAACATACTGGTTTTGGTTACTACCGAGTATTCTTGCATTATCATAAATATCTTCCTTCTCCTCATTATTGAATTTAACTTTATCAAAAGCACCAATAAAAAGGAAAGAAAGTTTATTGCGAGTATCAAATTCATAATCATATTTGGTTAACGCATCCCAGTATTCGGGTACAAAGTTAAATCCTGCTGCATTAAAAATAAAATCTAGATAACTGCGGCGAACCGAAAAAATAAAACTGCTATTATTACTAACCGGACCTTCCAGATTTAACCCAAACTGTGAAGCAGAGACCGTAGCTTTGCCACCCAGCTTATCGGAGCGACCATTTCGCAAATCAATTTTAAGTACCGAAGAAAGTTTATTGCCATACTTTGAAGAAAATCCGCCAGTGGAAAATGTAGTTTCCTGAACAAAATCAAGATTAACAAAACTTAGGGGTCCGCCAGTTGCACCAAGATTACCAAAATGGTTTATGTTCGGAACAACAAAACCATCAACAACAAAGAGGTTTTCGGAAGGTGCACCACCACGTACAACAAGATCATTCCTTCCAGCAGACTGCCGTGCAACACCGGGTAAAACCGAAAGAGCACGAACTACATCTTCAAATCCGCCAGGGGCACGTCTTATTTCTTCGTAACTAAAAGTTTTGGTACTGGTTAGCTCGGTAGGATCATTATTAAACAATGCCGAAACAACAGTAACGCCCTCTAGTTCAATAACATCAGGAACAAGCTCAACATCAATATAAACCGGACGTGCAGAGTTTACCATTAAATCGGTTTTTGTAACAGTTGTATAACCAATAAAAGAAATCTTTATTCTGTAATTTCCAGGTTCAAGAGAGCTTATTTCAAACTTTCCATTTTTATCGGTTGATGTGCCGTAGTTAGTGCCAGGTACAATTATGTTTACTCCCGGTAAAACTTCTTGTGTGGTTTTATCAACAACCTTACCGGAAATAATTCCTCTAGCCTGTCCAAATAACATTGTTGCCAACAGTACGTAAAATATAAGAACTAAGATTTTTTTCATTCTGCATCTCCGTTTTTTTCCCAAACACACATAATTTAATTTGAGTTTCTTTTACCTTAAAATAAATTAAATCAAATCAGTTAATAATTTTTTCACTTTTTATATTTATTTTACGAAATTTCGGTTCGGGAATTTTAAGATTAGTATTGAAATGACATTAGATAAAAATTACGAAGATAACATATCAACTAAAAAATGGTTTGTATTATATACCAAACCAAAGCAAGAGTTTAAAGCCGAAACACAGATTTCAGCAGCCGGTGTTGAAACTTATTTGCCAACTATTACTCAAATTAAACAGTGGAGCGACCGCAAGAAAAAAATTACCGAGCCACTATTTAAAGGGTATATATTTGTGTTTGGTACCGAAAGGGATAGAATTACGTCGCTTGAGCAACCATCAATTGTAAACTCAATTTTTTTTAACGGAAAGCCTGCAACTATTCCACCCAAGCAAATAGAAGACCTAAAAAAGGTTATTACATCTGACGAGGAAGTTGTGGTTAGCGAACTTATAAAAGTTGGCTCGCGAGTTATTGTTGCCGATGGAGCTTTTAAGGGAGTTGAAGGAATTGTATATAGCTCAACCAACAATGAAAATTTAATTGCAATTTCAATCGAACTGCTTAATAGATCGGTATCTGTTAAATTACCGGTAAATGCTGTAACACAAGCTATTTAGTGCTGCCAAATTTTTTTGATGCCTTTGTAAGCCTGTCCATTATTGCAACTCCAAGTCCGGTTTCAGGGAGCCTTTCAACATAAATTCTATTAACCTCTTCCTCTTCAAACTGGTGAAGCTTTGAGAATAAATTTGCTGCTGCCTCGTAAAAATTACCTGTTTCGGAAAGAATTTTAACCGACTTAAAATTATATTCACTGGGATCGTTTCGGAAGTATAATGCACCGCTTTCATCAGGTAAAATTTTCATATTAGTAGGGTGTCCATCGAAAAATATTACCGGTATTTTTGGTGAATAATGGTATGCAAGCATTCCGGGAGCTATTGGTCGTTCCGAAATTTCAGTCTTTTTTTCAAGTTTACCGGTAATTATTTCCAGCTCATTTATCGATAAACCGCCATGACGCAATAATTTAAAGCCTTTCTGCTCAACATGTATTATTGTTGATTCAATACCGACTGTACATTTGCCACCATCAAGAATTAAACCTTCTACCTTACCTAATTGCTTTGCTACGTGTTTGGCTTCGGTAGGACTAAGCATACCAAACTTGTTGGCACTTGGTGCGGCTATTGGTACTCCTGTATTTTTTATAAGCTCGAGTGCAACAGGATGATTGGGCATGCGAACTGCAACAGTTGGGTTACCCGCAGTTACAATGCCGGGTACAATCTCTTTTCGTGGTAATACAAGTGTAAGCGGACCGGGCCAAAACTTTTCAATAAGTTCGTAAACTTTATCGTTTTCAATTTTAGCAATTTGGTTGAGTGTATCAATATCGGCAATATGTAAAATGAGCGGATTAAATGTTGGGCGTTCCTTTGCTTCAAATATTTTAGCTACCGCTTCGGCATCTAAACCATTTGCACCTAATCCGTAAACAGTTTCAGTAGGAAATGCACACAATCCCCCATTGTTAATTTCGGCTGCTGCATCCAGTATATTTTTGTTATTTGCTTCTAATATCTGCATAAATTTTAATTTTATTAAACAGCAAATATACCGAAATTATGTAATAATGGACAAAAAAAAGCCGATACCGGTTATCCGGTATCGGTCTCCCTTACCCCGACCAATCTACTAAAATCGGGGTATTCCACATCTGGTTATAATTATTCATTAATAGTGCCATTAAAGAAATGGCTGAAATTGCATGCTTTTTTACTCCTTCTGGTAGTAGTAGTGTGTAGAATTTGCAGAGGTATGAATGAAATTCCAAAATTTAATGGAAACTATTCTTGACAAATAAGTTTCCTTTGGGTATATTGGAAACTAATAAAACTAAAATAGTTTCCAAGGTTTACAAATGGAAGAAAAAAACAGAATAATTAAATATGTATCGGAAAAATTTTTGGGTAATGGATTTGCCAAAACATCTATGGATGAAATAGCTTCCGATTTAAGGGTAAGCAAGAAAACCATATACAAATTTTTCCTTTCAAAAGATAAACTGCTTGTAGCAGTTATTAATCTTGTAAAGGGGCAAATATCAAAACAAATGGATTCAATTATTTTTGCCGATACCAATTCGGTTGAAAAACTTTACGGCGTAACAAGAATAATAATGAAGCTTGGGTTAAGAGTTAACCAGAAGTTTTTTTATGATCTGAAAGTTTATAAACCTGAAGTATGGACTGAGCTTGAAAAATTCAGAACAAAAATGATTAACCGTAACTTCGAAATTATATTCAATCAGGGTAAAAAGGAAGGATACTTTATTGAGCGTCCAAACGACATAACCATTACAGCCCTGCTTGGAATACTGCAAAGTGTTATGAATCCCAACTTTCTGGTTGATCACAACTATTCATTTGCCGAAGCTGGCAAAATTACCTTCGATATAATTTTTGCCAGTGCCCTAACCGAAAAAGGAAATGAAGTTTATAATAAATTAAAACAGGAAATAGAATAATGAAAAAGCTTTTGGCAATAGCAATTTTCGCAGTTTTGTTAATCGGCTGTAAAGATACAAACGATGGTTCGTTTATTGAGGAAACCGGAACTCTTGAAACTAACGATGTTGTACTCAGCTCACAAACAACCGGCAAGGTTATTAAACTAAATTTTGATGATGGAGATAAGGTTAACGCTGGTGATACAATTTATGTTATTGACCCTGAAACATACCAGTTGCAACTACAACAAGCCGAGGCAGCATACGAATCGGCTACCGCCCGCCTAAACCTTATGCTTAAAGGTACTCGCCAGGAAGATTTGAAACAGGCAAAAGCAAATGTTAAACAGGCAGAAATAAGTTATAACCAGGCTAAGCTTGATAAGGAAAGATTTGAAAAACTTTACGACGAGCAGGCTGTTACCAAAAAACAGTATGAAGATATGGTAAACAGGTTAAGTATTACCGATGCGGCTTTTACGGCAGCAAAAGCCAATCTTCAAAAACTTGAAAATATTGCCCGTCCCGAAGAAATACAAACTGCCAGGGCTAATGTAAAAAGTGCAAAGGCACAAATGGGGTTACTTAAAAAACAGGTAAACAACTGTTACATAACGGCACCATTTCCCGGAACAATTATAGAATCCTTTATAAAAGAAGATGAAGTTGTTGTACCACTTACTTCAATGGTAAAACTTGCCGATCCGAAAAATGCAGAACTAACGGTTTATATTTCGGAGCTTAATATTGGTAAGGTTAAACTTGGTATGGGTGCTGATATTTTTATTGATACTTTTAGCGACAAGGCTTACCCCGGAAAAGTAACCTATATTTCAAGCGAAGCTGAGTTTACTCCTAAAAATATTCAGACCAAAGATGAACGCACCAAACTGGTTTTTGCCGTTAAAATTGAAGCTTCCAATCCCGCGTATGAACTCAAGGCTGGTTTACCTGCCGATGCAAAAATATACTTAAACTAACGGTATGGATATGGATAACGTTATTGAAATATATAACCTGTATAAATCATATGGTGAAATTGAAGCCGTTAAAGGTATTAACCTGAGTGTTAAAAAAGGCGAAATGTTTGGTCTTGTTGGTCCCGATGGTGCAGGTAAAACAACTACAATACGAATTTTGTGCGGATTGCTGGGTGCCGATGACGGTGAAGTTTTTATGCTTGGTAAGGAGCTGGTTGCCAACCGTGATATTATACAGAATAAAATTGGTTACCTTTCACAGAAATTTAGTCTTTATGGTGATTTAAGTGTAGATGAGAATATTGAGTTTTTCGCCGAAATTCATAACGTTCGGGATTACAAGGAAAGACGTGAGGAGTTGCTTGAGTTTACCCGACTAACAAAATTCAGGAAAAGATTAGCTATGCGTTTATCAGGTGGAATGAAACAGAAACTTGCTCTTGCATGCAGTCTTATACATAAGCCGCAAGTACTGTTTCTCGATGAACCTACAACCGGTGTTGACCCAGTATCAAGAAGAGATTTCTGGAAAATACTTTCCGGACTAATTAAGGAAGGTATGACAATACTTATGACAACCCCTTACCTTGATGAAGCCGAAAGATGTAACAGGGTTGCACTAATGAATAATGGTAAAATTATTGCCATGGATACTCCCGAATTACTGAAAAAATCGACTGGTAAACAAATTCTTGAAATTGTGTGCTCCCCTATTAGAAAGGCTTACGAAATTACCAAATCGCTTGAGTATAGTTCTCAGATGTTTGGTGACCGTATCCATGTTCTTATTGATTTGCCCGATCAGACTGATGCAATTTTAGCCAGTCTCAACGGTAACCAGGTAGAGATAACTGATAGCAGGATATTAACGCTATCACTTGAGAATGTTTTTATTCACTTAATTAATAACGCTGAATAACAAAGATTAAGGAAATGAAATGTTAAAACGTATTGGTATTATAACCCTTTTAATTACATTTTCTGCATTTGGGCAGAAAGGCATTACACTTGATGAGTGCCTCAAAAAGGGTATATCGCAAAACCTGAATATAGATATCGCAAAGCTTGAATACCAAAAAGCCGAAGATGATGTAACAATTGCAACTTCCTATATGCTGCCTGAACTAAAATTTTCGGCATCATATACCAGGCTTTCCAATGTTCCCGATTTTGAAGTAACTGTGCCTTTTATGCCTACCCCCATAAAGTTGCAGGAGACCGTACTTAATTCATACAGTTTGAAAGCTTCGGTAACCCAGCCTTTATTTACGGGTTTCAGGCTAACTGCACAAAGAAAGGCTGCCAGGCTTGTTTCAGAATCAAATAATAAATTGTATGAAAAAGCCGCTAACGATGTTGCTCTTGAAATCCATCTCGCTTTCTGGAATTATTTTAAGGCAGTTAAATTAGATTCTCTCACAGCTAAAAATATTAAGTCGGTTAGTGCACGTGTAAATGATACAAAAAAATTCCTTGAACAAGGACTCGTAACAAAAAGCGACTTACTGTTTCTTGAAGTTAAATTGTCGGATCTGCATCGTAAAAAACTTGAAACGGAAAATCTGATAAAACTCGCCCAAATTGGACTTAACAAGGCAATGGGAAATAGTCTTGATGAAAATTTAAGTATAAGTATTCCCAATATTGTATTTTCCAAAAAAACAGTGAGCAGGGAAAATCTTGCAGATGAAGCTGCAAAAAAGCGTAGTGAAATACTTTCCGGGGAGCTTCTGGTTAAGGCAAGCGAAGAAAAAATAGTAGCCGCCAAATCCGAATGGATGCCATCGGTTTACCTTTTTGGAGATTACTACTATGCAAATCCCAACCAAAGGTATATGCCGGTAAAAGATGAGTTTAACGACTCCTGGGATGTGGGTGTTTCAATGCAATGGAATTTGTTTAATTGGGGCAGAAGAGGTGCCAATATAAATAAGGCTCAAAAGGAAAGTAACATTGCCAAATACCGGCTTAAACTTGCCAAACAAAATATTGAACAGCAGGTATCAGCCGAGTATTACAACTACCTTACTGCATCGGAAACTGTAAAGGTGAGTTCGGTTTCGGTAAGTGCAGCCGAGGAAAACCTTCGCATAGTTGAAAAAAAGTTTAATGAACAGCTTGTTAGTTCAACCGATTTGCTGGAAGCTCAAACAACCCTGTTTAATTCCGAGACGGAACTTACAAACTCGCTTGTGGATTATCAGATGGCTAAGGTTAGACTTAATTATTCAACTGGTAAAATTATTTACTAAGGAGGAAAATTTGAACTCGATAGAAGTAAATAATTTAACTAAAAAATTTGGCAGTTTTACCTCCGTGGATAATATTTCCTTTAATGTAAAAGAAGGTGAAATATTTGGGTTCCTTGGTGCTAACGGTGCGGGTAAATCAACCACTATAAGGATGCTTTGCGGTATTCTTGCCCCTACAGCTGGTGATGCTACGGTTGGTGGTTATAGTGTTACCAATAATCCGGATAAGGTTAAACTTAATATTGGATATATGTCACAAAGATTTTCACTATACAATGACCTGAGTGTTGAGGAAAATATAAATTTTTTTGGTGGTGTTTACGGACTTTCCAACAGTGAATTAAGAGACCGTAAAAATTGGGTGCTCGATATTGCAAACCTGAAGGGTAAGGAAAAGCTTTTAACCGAATCGTTACCAGGTGGCATAAAACAAAGGCTTGCCCTGGGTACTGCTGTTATTCATCGTCCAAAAATTGTATTCCTTGATGAGCCTACCAGTGGTGTTGATCCTCTTTCAAGGCGTAACTTTTGGGATTTGATTCATTTCCTTTCCAGTGAGGGTACAACGGTTTTTGTTACAACTCACTACCTTGAAGAAGCCGAGTTTTGTAACAATATAATATTAATAAATGCTGGTAAGCTTGTTGCTGAGGGTAATTCAAAAGAGCTTAAAACAAAGTACCTTACTAACAAAATTCTGGAAATTGAATGTAGTAATCCGGTTGATGCAATGGAACTGCTCGAAAATGAAACCTACGTGGATGAAACCTCAATTTTTGGCAATAAAATTCATATTAGCGTTAACGATAGCTTTACCAGTGATGAATTGGTAAAATCCCAAATTGATACCAAAGGTATAAAAGTATATAACATTGCCGAAATAGTTCCTACCCTTGAAGATGTGTTTATTCACCTGCTTGAGGAGAAGGGTAAAAAATGATAAGACGAACCTACGCAATAATGAAAAAGGAAGTTTATCAGCTTTTAAGAGATACAAGAATGCTATTCGTAATACTCTTTTTCCCTGTGTTTTTGCTTGGCATTTTTGGATATGCCGTTAACTTTGATGTAAAGCATGTTAAGCTTGGAATTTATGACCAGGCTAAAAATCAGGATAGCAGGAAGTTTCTTAACTCTCTTGTAAACTCGGAATATTTTGATATAAGCAAATATATATCCTCAAATAATGAAGTTACCAATGTGCTGGAAAGGAAACAGGCACAGGCTATTTTGGTTATTCCAACTGATTTTAGCTATAACT
Organism: Melioribacteraceae bacterium; assembly: GCA_963663615.1. Taxonomy (GTDB): domain Bacteria; phylum Bacteroidota; class Ignavibacteria; order Ignavibacteriales; family Melioribacteraceae. The sequence continues at coordinate 3,924,833 of OY760517.1, read as the reverse complement.
ATAATAGCAATAAAGAGATTTCGAAGATACAGGTGCTTGTTGACGGAGTAGATGGTAATACTGCTACAATTATTAAAAATTATCTTGAAGCTGCCGTTTTTAAGTATGACATGGGTATAAAAACAGAACAGATGCAAAAACGTGGTGTAAAGTTTATTATGCCTGTTGCGGCAGAACCATTATTCTGGTTTAATCCCAATCTTGAATCAACATGGTACCTGCTACCCGGACTAATAGCCATGATACTTATAGTTACTGCTGTAATAAGTGTTTCCCTTACAATGGTACGTGAAAAGGAACGTGGTACAATTGAGCAGATAAATGTATCATCAATAAAAACTATTGAACTGCTTGCAGGTAAATCTATGCCTTATATTGTACTGGCATTTTTGAATGCAATAATAATTCTTATAGCAGGTAACATTCTCTTTGGAATAACGGTAAAGGGAAGTTTGCTTCTTCTGTTTTCAAACATATTTATCTTTATACTGGCATCAATCAGCATAGGAATATTTGTCTCGGTAATTTCAAACAGTCAGCAAATAGCTTTTACAGTATCAACATTTGTATCAATGTTACCATCCATAATACTATCAGGGTTTATTTTCCCAATTGAAAGTATGCCTGTTGTAATACAAATACTAACCAACATTACACCGGCAAAATTTTTCCTTAAAGCTTTGCGGGCTATAATGCTAAAGGGTGCACCGTTAAGTGCTTTCTGGGAACAATGGGTATATCTGCTGGGCTTCACATTTCTGTTTCTTTTCCTGGCAGCAATAATAAATACCAAAAATTCGAATATAAAAGTCAGGAAATCTAATAAATAATGAAGACCATATTACAAATAGTAAAAAAGGAATTTCTGCAATTCAAACGTGATCCCAAAATGTTTGCAATGGTTTTGGTGGCTCCGGTAATACAGCTTATTTTCTTTGGATATGCTGCAACACTGGATGTAAATATTGTACATACTGCCGTTTATGATATGGATAAATCGGTTGAAAGTCGCAGTTTTCTTAAACAATTTGAGGAAAGTGGTTATTTTAACCTCGATTACTATATTGATGATTACGATAAATTGAATAAGCTTTTTGATGAGGGTGAAGTAATTTTCTGTATTGTTATTCCCACCGACTTTCAAAGTAAGCTTAACAGAAACGAAACAGTAAAAATACAGGGTATATTTGATGGCTCGGATGGGAATACTGCGTCAATTGCCTCGGGGTATTTTAATAACACAATACTTAGCTACAATAAAAATATACTAACCAGTATTATTGCCAAAAGAGGTACATCAGCTCAGCAACTAAAGGGAATTACAGCTGAATCCAGAGTATGGTATAATCCTGAACTAAAAACAAGAGTATTTATGGTTCCCGCAATAGCAGGATTATTGCTAATGGTAATTACACTAATTTTAACCTCGCTTGCAGTTGTTAAGGAAAAGGAAATTGGTACTCTTGAGCAACTTATTGTTACCCCGATAAAACCTTATCAGCTAATACTTGGTAAATTGTTACCATTCAAAATACTTGGGCTTATTGCGGTAGTTATTGTACTAACAGCCATGAGTGTAATATTTGGTATTCATATACGCGGCAATGTAATATTTCTGTTTGTTACAACATCAATATATGTTTTGTCGTTACTTGGCTTTGGTTTGTTTATATCAACAATATCCAATACTCAACAACAAGCCATGATGCTTGCCATGTTTGTGGTAATGCTGCCAATGGTTTATCTTTCAGGGTTTGCCTTCCCCATTGAAAATATGCCGGAAGTTATACAATGGGTAACATACGCTATTCCATTACGTTATTATATAACTATTATAAGAGGGGTAGTTTTAAAAGGTATTGGTTTTGAACAGCTTTGGTTCGATGTTTTAATGCTGCTTATCCTTAGTATTGTTATTCTTTACCTAAGCTCACTAAGATTTAAAAAGAATATAGATTAAAATAGTATATAAAAAAACCTTCAATGTTCACTTAAGCAGATTGTACATTGAAGGTTTTATTAAAAATTTATATTGTTACATGTTACAATAAAAACAAAATTGGTATAATCATTCCGAGTACAATTAAAATTGTACCACGCCATTTTAATCCGTTTTTACCTTTAATGATAAACAGACCGGTAATAGCAACGAGAATAAGACTAACACAAAATATATCGGAATAGACAGTCCACCACTCGTTAGGATTATAGTGAAGATAGTTAGCCTGAAAGAATATTGGACGGCGAGTAACTTTCTCCAGGAACAACTTGCCTGTTTTAAGGTCGATAACAAGCGAGCCACCATTTAAAAACACCTTGCACTGATTTTTACCAGGGTAATAATGTTTTTTGTAATTATCCTGCTCATCAAACATTGCAAGAATATTTAATACTTCCGATTCCGTTAACTCGGTTTTAGTACTGTCAAAATTAGCAGTTTTTTCTTCAGTGGAAATAATATAGCTCGGATTCCAGTCTCGCATATGGTTAAGTGCAATACCGGAAAGGGCGTAAATAATAACCATCCCGAAAAAGAAATAACTTACGTCACGGTGTATAATTCGGTTCCATTTACGCCACTTCATTATTTTTCCTTAAGAGTATATTTTGTACAATCAACCCAATGGTATTCAAGTTTTTCAACACCTTTTTCTTTAAGTATTTTTCTGTAAGCTTCAATTTTTGCCATATTTTCTTCCTGTTCGGTCATACCTTCATGTTCTTTTTTATGACCTTCATGAAGTTCCTGTTTTGATTCACCAGCTTCTTTCATGTCGCTTTCCCATTTGGCAAGGTAAGCTTCATCAATAATCTGTTCAATTACAACACCTTCGGCAACAACTTCACTACCTTCCATTTCCTTGTTGAATTTTTCTACATTGTCGGTAGTTTCCAAACGAAGTTTTCTATCGGGATTGGTACCTACAACATGTGCTCTTTTACCACCATGCTGACATGTATGCACAATAGTACCTTCAATTTTAACTGTTTTGCCAACCATATCTTCCATGTGGGCAAAAAGTGAATCAAGCTGTATTTCAACAACTTCAGCTTTCATTTCGGCTGCTTTAGCTTCTTTCTTTTCTGTTTTGCCGCACGCAAAAACAAGTACAGCAAGTAATAGAATTGCAAAACGTTTTAACATATACATCCTCATAGATTTGATTAAATGATTTTCCCCGGTAATTAACCTGTTCCACAAACATAATATAATTTATACAATATCTAAATAAAAAAATGTATAAAAAGAGTTTTTTCTACTAATTTAGACAAAATTATATTGTTGCTGGTTTAAAATAGCAATTTTTGGTTAAATGAATTCCTGATTGTTAAATTAAACTATTGTTCTACAAATTGTTTTAACTGAAATGTTATAATAATATTCCCTAAAGTTAAAAATATTTACCGTCGCAACAGTTAATAGTATTCAAATCTGTTTAGTAAATATGTTACAAAAATTACAATATGTAGTTTTTGTAACTTTAATTACCCTTTCATTATTCATCTTTTTTTGCAATTTTGGGATACTGATCTTTTGGAAAACTATAATGTATCCCGTAAAAAAATACCGTAGTCTTTATATTGAAGATTTTCTGAGCTATAAAAAGCTTGCCGGTTTACAACAGGTTCCCAAACCTGTTAGCAGACAGGATTATGAAAACTCTCTTATTTTTTTCCCGGAGGGGCAAATTTGTTGTGCTTATTCAAACGAACTGGTGTTAGCTTTTAGCAGTTTTCTTGTCAATTCGGCTTATTACAAAAAAACAGACGACTTTATTCGTGATTTTCCTAACGGTTATATTTCGGAGCATACACGCGATGGCGATTCGATTTTTATATACAATTGGATGCTAAATAATGAATATCTGGATTATACTTGTGCCAGGGAAACCTTAAGCCAGCTAAAAAAATCGGTGTGTAAACTCAATCTGAAAAATATCTATATTATAGTTGATACCCCAAAAAGCAGGCTTGTTGAACTTGATTTGATACCTGAAGATGACATTGGACAATTGAATGATAGTACCGAACTTTTCCTGAAAGCCTTGCTTTCCGAAAACTTTGCTCCATTACACTCACCTGATGATATTGTAAATGATATTGAGGTTGTTCTTGAATGGAAAAATTACAATTATAAGGAAAATATTGTAATTGCAAAAAGTAGCTACAAACCTGTTAAAATGTGCGTTGTTCAATACAACTTCAAACCGGTTGCAAACTACGACAGGTTCCTTGAACAATGCAGGTATTATATTAGTCTGGCTGCTTCACATAAAAGCAGACTTATCCTGTTCCCTGAATACCTACCCCTACATAACAAACAGCACTTTGCTGAGGGAAAGCAAAATTCATTTATTAAAAATGTACTGGAAATAACCGGCAGAGTTACACATGATTTTATACAATTGGCGAAAAAATTTAATATTGATGTTGCTGTTGGTGGTATCATAAATAAAATTGAGAACAGGCTAACTGTTTCTTCAATGCTCTTTTGTGCCAATGGAAATACTGAAAGGCAAGATAAGATACACCTTGGTAACTTTGAAAAAGGACAAAATATTACAGCAGGAAACAGATTAAATGTTATTACAACCGAGTATGCAAATTTGGCATTAGTATGCGGTTACGATTTGTTATTCCCCGAAGTAATCCGTAAGCTTGCCGAAAATGGTGCACAAATTATACTTTCCCCTTTTGCCGCTGGTGATGCTTATGCACTGGAAAGATATAAAACGGTGGCTGCTGCCAGGGCAATTGAAAACCAGATATTTGTTGCAGGTGCGGGTGGTATAGGTAATTTGCAATTACCGGAATACCAGTCAATGCAAGCTGGTTCCTTTATTTTTACTCCTGTCGATTTACACTTTTCTGCCGATGGCGTACTTTCCGAAGCTGAGGAAAATACCGAAACCGTTGTTATGGGCTCGGTAGATATTGACCTTTTAAGAAAGACAAGACAACTTGGCTCGGTTACAAATTTTGTTGATAAAAGAAATGATTTATATAATACACAATGGACCACTGACTTATGAAAACAGCACTTAAAATTTCTCTTTTTGTTTTTGTTTCATTCCTTGTTTTTGGAGGTAATGCGGACGATGTTTACAAACAAATTACCGGCAACAATCTTGTTAAAACTGTTAACTATTTTGCCAGCGATGAACTTGAAGGCAGATTAGCAGGGAGTAAAGGGTATAACAAGGCAGCAAATTTTGTTAAAAATAATTTTGTTGAGTATGGACTTAAACCGGTTTTTAACGGTAGCTATTTTCAGGAGTTTAATGTTGAGTATAATAAAATAAATGAACCTCTTGTACTGGATGTTATTGATACCGATAACAATTCAACCGGTTACAAAATAGGGGAAGATTTTATCTGCCGCGGATTTACAGGTTCTGCCGACCTTACAACCGAGGTTGTTTATTGTGGTTACGGTATATCAGCTCCTGAACTTGGTTATGATGATTATGCTGATGTTGATGTTAAGGGCAAGGTTGTTCTTGTATTCAAGAAAAACCCAAAATGGAAAATTGATGAGAAAAACTGGACTTCCGCTTTACCGCGTCACAAAGCAAAAGTTGCTGCCGATAAAGGTGCAATTGGTTTGCTGATGGTTTCAACTACCAAAGATGATAAATGGGATAGAATGATTGGATCTGTAGTTTCGGGTGAAGGTGTTCAGGATGAAGATTTTCCGCAGGTACATGTTTCCCACAAGGTTGCTGCTAACTTGTTCAAGGGTACTGCAATGTCTCTTAAGCATATGGAGAAATGGACAGAAGAAACTAAACAGCCACACTCCTTCGACTTAAAAAACAAGGTTAACCTTAAAATTAACGCAAGCTTTACAAAAGAGAAAGTAACTTCCAATATTGCCGGAATGCTTAAAGGAAACGATCCGCAACTTAAAGATGAATACGTAATTATTGGTGCTCATTTGGATCATGTTGGCAAGCAGGGTAATATATATTTTCCGGGTGCAAATGACAATGCTTCCGGCTCTGCCGCAGTAATGGAAATTGCAAAAACATTCGCTGTTAATAATATTAAAACCGATAGATCAATAATATTTGTATTGTTTAGTGCGGAAGAATCGGGATTGTTTGGTTCGCAGTTTATGGCTGATAATCTACCTGTAAAAGCTGAAAAAGTTGCTGCAATGTTAAATATGGATTGTGTGGGACATGGAGACAGCATACGTGTTGGAGGTGGTGGTACAGCTCCAAATCTGTATAAGTTTGCTGTTGAGAACGATGAGAAGTTTGTGAAATACAAGGCAGATGTTACCTGGTCGGGTGGCGGTGCTGATGCAGAAGCATTCTTTCAGCTTAATATTCCAACATTGTATTTTGTTACTAAAAACAGTTACACATACTTGCACGTACCGGAAGATACGCCTGAAACTTTAGACCCTGAAGTTTTTGAGGCTACTGCAAGATTAGCATTTTTAACAGTTAAAGATGCAGCATCAAAAAAATATACTAAAGAAGAAATAGTTAAGAAGAAATAAAAAGATCAGGAAGGGATTACCCGTTAATCTCTTCCTCCCTGTTTGGAATGTGATTTATTTTTACAATTATAAATGTAAGATCGTCACGTAATGATTCGTAATTACTTCTCTCAAGTATTTGCTTTACAAGTCGCGATTTTACAACATTAATATCTGTATCAAGTGAATCACGGAAGAAGTTTATCATACCATCAATACCAAGCATTTCATTGTTTTTATCGAATAGTTCCAGCAGACCATCACTTGAAAAAAGGAGTATATCACCCTGCCTGTAATCTATTTTTGTTTCACGATACTTAAATTCGGCAAAAGCACCCAACGGCATACTCTTCTGAATAATTGTAGCTATTTCATTTGTTTGAGCATCGTAATGTAAAATTGGTGGCATTCCGGAGTTAGAAAATGAAAAGGAGTTACAGTTAAATTTTGCTACCAATAATGCCATGTAAAGTGATGGAAGGTTCATGTTTTTAATTGACCGGTTGATCTTAACTGTCATTTCAAGAGGTGAATGATCACTAACCAGTGCATTAAACAAGCTTTTAGTAGAAGAAACAAGTGTTCCTGCTTTCATACCATGACCAGTAGCATCTCCAATAGCCAGAACAAGCTCGTTGTATTTATCTATATAAAAATCGTAATAGTCACCACCAACCTCGGTTGCTGTTTTAATAAACGTAGCAATATCAATATGCTTAAGATCAGGAAGATATTTTGGCAGCATTGAAATTTGCAATTTTCTTGCTTCGGCAAGTTCAAGGGTTTTACGTTTATTGTCAGCCTCAAGAACTTTTTGGGCAATTTCACGTTCCCTTGCTTCACGTTCCTGTGCCAGTTTTTGAGCTGAGAGCTCTTTTACCAGTTTTACTTCAGCTTCAAGATCCTTGCTAATACGTGCATAATTTTGCGAAAGGTGTATAGACATTGAAAGTATAAGTACGGCAACACCAAGATAATAAAGCGGATAAACCATCATTGGTAAAGTTAAGCCAAACTTGCTAATTACCTGTCCCGAAAGTGCAATAGTAAAAAATAGGAATCCGAATATAAGGAAGTTTAGTTTTACTTTTTTGTTCTTAAAAGCCACAATAATTATACGTACAATTTCGAGCAGGGCTATAAGGGCAAAAATGTAAACCAGATAATAAACCGTCCCGTTAAAATGGAAAAATGACCAAACAATTAAACCACTGCCCAGGACAAGGAATAGTGCAAAATGTTTTGGGATTTTTGCCTTAAAGCTATCGTATGAAAACAGAAGCATGAACACTACTGAAACAATTATCGGGTAAACATTAATTAGCCTTATTGAAATAAACTCAACAGGTCCCTCGGCAGAAAACGCTGCAAACTCAAGAAAATTTGTAATACCAATACAAAAGGTGAAAATACTGAAGAACAGGTTACCGGTTTGCGATTTATCGAAAAAGAACATCATTAGATGAATAAATGCAAAAAGCACAGGTACAACAGAAAGGAGGATTGTTAGTGCAGTAAGAATAGTTTCGTTCTGTACTCTGAACTCAACACCATCTTCAAGTTCGCTAATATTTATTTCAAGCCCGGTTTTATAACCAAACTCTTTAATAGCACCTACTGAAAAGTTACTGTAACGAACAGCAATGGTCTGGTATTTTTCGTTGGAAGGAATAATAATAGTTGGGTACTTCTGATCCCAGCGGGGTAACTCTTCAAAAATATTTTTTCCCGGAGAACCAATATTATAAACAAGTTTGCCATTAAAATATATTTCGCAAGCACCAGCCTGTATAACATGCATGGCAAGTGGTTCGCCAAAATAAGTTGAGTCAATTTCAAGTTCAAAACGGAACCAGCCTACACCATCCCAAACATTGCTATCAATACTATCGGGGATAATTCTTGTATCACCAATTCTCCATCGGGAATCATTGTAATACCTCTCAGCCCACAGCTTTTTGTCACCCTGTCTGTATCTTGCATTTTCAGCAAGAGAAAGAATTTTGCCATCACTAATAGTTTCCGGGGAAATTATTATAGTTTCACTTTTGGCAAAAAGCAGGGAAACAAGTAAAATGGTATGTAAGATAAAGAATTTCAAATATGATGATACTCACAAAATTTATAGAGGTTTATAAAATATAACGAAATTCGGAGAACTTTATTTACATTTTGACGTATAATAATAGCGAATAGATTCAGGATTAATATGAAAGAAATTTGGGATAAGCGATTTTCCAAAGAAAATTTTGTTTACGGTAAGGAACCAAATCAGTTTTTTAAGCATGAAATAGAGAAATTAACACCTGGCAAACTTCTGTTACCGGGAGATGGTGAAGGAAGAAATGCAGTATTTGCAGCTCAACTTGGCTGGGATGTAACCTGTATTGATTTTAGTGAAGAGGCAAAAAACAAGGCTCTTAAATTTGCAAGCGAACAAGGGGTTGAAATTAACTACATACTTGGCGATGTACTCAGTGCATTCCCGAGAGATATAAAATATGATGCTATTGCACTGGTTTTTCTTCATCTTGCCGAGGATGAAAGAGAAATACTCCATCGTAATGTAGTAAATTCACTTGCTCCCGGTGGTAGGGTAATACTTGAATCCTTTGACAGGGATCAGCTAAAACATAATAGCGGCGGACCTAAGGAAACAAGTTTACTTTATACCCTCGAGCAAATATATACTGATTATAATCAACTTGAGCTTGATATATTCTCAAAAGAATTGGTTGAATTAAATGAGGGTGATAAACACGTTGGTCAGGCATCTGTAATACGTTTGTCGGGTATATTGGATGATTGATCTCCGATAATGTGTCTTTATATGTGTCGCTGGAAATTTAATCGAACTATAATCAGGTTTTATCGAGAATTAGCATACAAGTAATATTCGAATTGTATATTTGGTTCAAAAATAAAATGGTATTAATATGAATTACACGGAAATAATGTCAACAGCAATTTTACTTTCAATGGGTAGTGTTTTAACCCTTTTTCTCTTTTTCTTTTTTCTTAGTAAACTCCGCAAGAACCAGCCCGTTCCTTACAGAGTAAACGAAAGCACCAAGAATGTGGATAACAAGACCTTGATAGATACCAAAACCAAGGATATTATTTCCGAACAATTATACTATCAGTACAAAATGGATAAAATAAGATTACGTGAAGAATCCGAAGAAGAAAAAAGAAAAATTGAAGAAGCTGAATTAGTAAGAGCCAAAATAAAATCCAGTAAACGATTTGAGGTTCTAAATACAAATACTTTATTTATATAATCTATTTACCAAACGAGAGCAAACTTTCTTTACCCAATCCCTCCCCTGAACCCTATTTTAAATTTATGAATCTCATTTTATCAGAAAAAATTGTAATTTTAAAAATAATGTGATTTATAAATTTTATTATGGAGATAAAAATGGCTGATAATCATCGTAAAGTTATCGTTGTTGGCTCAGGTCCTGCCGGTTTAACCGCAGCATTATATACAGCACGTGCAAATCTTAATCCACTTGTATTTGAAGGAATACAGCCTGGTGGTCAGTTAACAATTACTACCGAAGTTGAAAACTATCCAGGTTTTGAACATGGTATTCAGGGTCCGGAACTTATGGATGTTATGAGAAAACAGGTTCAGCGTTTTGGTGCCGAATGTGTATTTAAGGAAGTTACCGAAGTAGATTTTTCAAAACGCCCGTTTACTGTTAAATCCAACGATGAAGTTTATACTGCCGATTCAGTTATTGTTTCAACTGGTGCATCTGCAAAACTTCTTGGACTTGAAAGTGAAAAGAAATTTATGGGGTACGGTGTTTCTGCCTGTGCTACCTGTGACGGATTCTTTTTCAAGGATCAGAAAATAATTGTTGTTGGTGGTGGTGATACTGCTCTTGAAGAAGCTAATTACCTTACCCGCTTTGCCAGCGAAGTTGTTTTGCTTCATAGAAGAAGTGAATTCCGCGGATCAAAAATAATGGTTGACCGTGCTAATAAAAATCCAAAAATTACCTTCAAAACTCCTTATGTAATTGATGAAATTATTGGTGAAGTTGATGGTATGCGTAAAACAGTTAATGGCGTAAAACTAAAAAATACCGAAACAGGTGAAATTGAACAAATGGATATAAACGGTATTTTTATAGCAATTGGTCACCAACCAAATACCAAACTGTTTGAAGGTCAGTTGGATATGGATGAAACAGGTTATTTGCTTGTTAAAAACGATTCAACTTACACCAATATTGAAGGTGTGTTTGCTTGCGGTGATGTTGCCGATAAAACTTATCGCCAAGCAATTACTGCTGCTGGTTCAGGCTGTAAAGCTGCTATTGATGCAGAAAGATGGCTTGAAGCCCAGGAAGACTAATTTTTTTGTAAGCCCACGATTTACGTCGTGGGTTGTATCTTATAAAACAAACAGTTTAGTTTGGTTATTATTATGAAACAATTGTTTTAGTATTTGTTGTTTATTTTGTATAATTGAATTATATTAAAATTGATTTAGCATTAGGTTTCTGTAACAGGAATTAATAGGGAATCCGGTTAATCAAAAGATTAAACTAGTCCGGAACTGTACCCGCAACTGTAAGTTCTTAAATGTCTTATATCAACAGCCACTGTTAACTTTAACGGGAAGGCGATATAAGATTGAACGAGTCAGGAGACCTGCCTAATGTATTTTCATGAAGCTTTCGGGAATTGAAGCTTGGGACTGAAAAAATACATCTCGGATTTGCCCAGTCTTAATTAGCTCCTGTTATTTTATTACTTCTCGAAAGCATACCAGTACCTAAATTTGGAGAACAAAACATGTATAAGGTAATTGCGTATGCTTATAATGATATACAAACCAGCATTAAAACTACTCTTATGAGCAATTCAGAATTCAAAGAAATTTTCCTTTATATCCTTTTGGATAATTGTGTAAAAACTTCTGATAAAGTAAACAATACTAATTGAAAGTATTTTGAAATCTGAAATTAAATATTGTGCAAGATGTTCCGAACCGTTTATTGGTAATAATGATGCGAACATCGATTGCTCCGGTGCTCAGAAAAAACTCTCATCAGCGGAAATAAATATTGTAAACAATGTATATAAAAATTGTTTATGTAAAAAGTGTTGGGCAGCAATTGGTGGCAAGTTCAAAAATTTTAAGATGAATACCAAAAAAGCATTCATACAGAGTTTGTATGACAATGATGAATCGATTAGAAACTGATGCTATAAAAGAATTGAATAATTCTACTTATATATAAAGATTTAGCCTTTAGCAGGACTAAAAAATAAAGATTTGGAGTAATAATGAACGAAACAATTTTTTCGATAAGGCAAATTATAAAAAGAAATGGTGATGTTGCCGATTTTGATACTGACAAGATTTATAAAGCGATAAAAAAAGCTGGTGAAGCAACAAACGAATTTAATGAGGATGTTGCACGTGTACTTAGTCTTAAAACAATAAATCTTATTCAGCAGCTTTATATAAATAGTATACCATCGGTTGAAAATATTCAGGACTGTGTAGAAGAAATACTTTTGAATTCACCGTTCAGAAAAACTGCCAAGGCTTATATACTATATCGAGATCAACGGGCAAAGTTAAGAGAATTTTCACTTAATTCACAAGTTAGTTTAATGGATAACTATATCAATAAACTGGATTGGAAGGTCAGCGAAAACAGTAATATGAGTTATTCTCTGCAAGGGCTAAATAATTATATATCATCGGAAATTAGTAAAGTTTACTGGTTAAAAAAAATATATCCCGAAGGTATTCGCGAAGCCCATAATAGTGGTGATATACATATACACGATTTGGGATTACTAAGTGTTTATTGCGTAGGTTGGGATTTATACGATTTGCTCGTTAACGGTTTTACAGGTGCACCCGGAAAAATTGAATCGAAACCGGCAAAACATTTTAGGAGTGCGTTAGGACAGATTGTTAACTTTTTCTATACTTTGCAAGGTGAAGCGGCAGGTGCACAGGCATTTTCAAATTTTGATACTTTGTTAGCACCGTTTATTAGATATGACAATTTATCGTATATTGAGGTTAAACAGGCTATTCAGGAATTTTTATTCAATGTAAATGTACCAACAAGGGTTGGTTTTCAAACACCTTTCACAAATATTACTCTTGATTTGGTTATCCCCTCTTATTATGCCGATAAAGCAGTTGTAATTGGTGGTGAAATGATGAGCGAAACTTATGCCGGATTCCAAAATGAGGTTGATGTTTTTAATAAAGCTTTCCTTGAAGTAATGAAGGAAGGTGATGCAAAAGGCAGAGTTTTTACATTTCCGATTCCAACTTATAATCTCTCGGACGATTTTGATTGGGATAATCCAATGCACGATATTTTATGGGAAATAACAGCAAAATACGGCATACCTTATTTTGCCAACTTTATAAACTCGGATATGAAACCGGAAGATGCCAGAAGTATGTGTTGCCGGCTGAGAATTGATAACAGGGAGCTTAATAAAAAAGGTGGAGGTTTGTTTGGAGCCTCTCCTTTAACTGGCTCAATTGGTGTGGTTACTATAAACCTGCCAAGGTTAGGATTCCTTTCCAACAGCGAACATGAGTTTTTTGAAGAACTTGGTAAAAAAATGGATATTGCCAAAGAAAGTTTGGAGCTGAAAAGAAAAGTAATTGAAAAGTTTATGGATCAAAATCTTTATCCTTATATGAAGTTTTACCTGCGTGATGTTAAAAACCGATTTAATCAGTATTGGAAAAACCACTTTTCAACAATTGGTTTGGTTGGTATGAATGAAGCTTGCTTAAATTTATTGGGTGATAACATTACTACTGAAAACGGTATTCAGTTTTCTGAAAGAGTGCTTAATTTTATGAGAGAAAAAATGTTAACATATCAGGAGGAGACAAATAATATTTACAATCTGGAAGCTACTCCTGCTGAAGGAACTTCATTCAGATTGGCATTACTCGATAAAAAACAATATCCTAATATTATTTGTGCAAACGAGGATACATATGATGTAAACAATTCACCATTTTATACAAACTCGTCACAACTTCCTGTTAACTTTACCGATGATGCTTTCGAAATGCTGGACTTACAGGACAAGCTTCAAACCAAATATACTGGAGGAACCGTTCAGCATCTTTATCTTGGGGAAAGGGTAAAAGATATTAATGTTCTTAAAAAGTTAATCAAAAAAGTAGCCAATACTTATCATCTGCCGTATTTTTCAATTACTCCAACGTTTAGTGTATGTCCAACCTGCGGGTATCTTGATGGTGAGCATAGTGAATGTCCTGAGTGTGGAAGCAGTTGTGAAATCTATTCCAGAGTGGTAGGGTACCTCCGTCCGGTAAACCAGTGGAATAAAGGTAAACAGTCGGAATATGAAATGCGACAGGTTTTCCAGGTATGATAATCGGAGGACTAAGAAAAATCTCTATGATTGATTACCCGGGTGAAATCTGTTCAGTGGTTTTTACACGTGGTTGTAACATGAAATGTATATTTTGCCATAATAGTCATCTTGTTTTTAGAAAAAAATATGAAACAGATATTCCTGAACATCAATTAATGAAATTCTTGACTAACAGAACTGGAAAAATTGATGCAGTAACAATAAGTGGTGGAGAACCAACATTACATAATGATTTACCATTATTTATTGCTAAGATAAAAGAATTGGGCTTTAAGGTAAAACTGGATACAAATGGTACTAACCCGGAAATGCTTCAATTACTGAGCTATAATGATTTGGTTGATTACTTTGCCATGGACATTAAATCGGATTATCACAAATACAGTGATATATGTGGTGTAAAGATTGAAACAGTTAATCTTGATAATTCAATTGAAATAATAAAAAGTTCCGGTGCTGATTATGAATTCAGGATGACTTATATAAAGAATTACCACACACCGGAAGAAGTTAGCAAAATTGAAAAGTATATTGATGACAAACTAATACTAAACCGATTTGTTTATACACCAGATATACCAGGTAAAAACTTATCTGTTGAAAATGAAATTACAGAAAAAGAATTACTCTCTATCACATCAATTCACTCCTGTCTTGATTGATAAGCAGCCCGCGATTTATGTCGTGGGCTGTACTTAATTTATAAGGTGAAGAGATTAAATAAAAGCCTTAATTACTATTGGTTTCAGTAAACTTATAGGAAGTGCTTCTACCACCCGAATCAAGTTTTGTTAGAATCTGGCTTTTCTGTCGCATCATAAATTACATCAACAGCATCGCAATATTTGCGGTAAGTATAAAAAGTATTCACCGCAAAGTCAATGTAATTGCCTCATAACATGCGGTGATTATAATTAGGGTATTTTTTGCTTATTGTTACAGAAGAGGAGGAATTTGATACATTAAAGAAATCGCCGCAATATTTAAGGCGATTTTAAGAACTTTGTATATGCATTCTTAAAAATTTTGAGGGTTAGAAAAGGAACTTATATTTTAATCTACTTTAATATTTTTTCAATATCAGTCTTTAAAATTGGTAACGATTTGTTGATTATTAACCATAAAATATCAGTAGTTACTCTGTCATAACTATGAATAATTCTGTTTCTGGTATCAACAATTTTTCTGGAGTCGGTAATCTCTATTTTTGGTTCAACTTTTAAAATTCTATTTAGTGCTTCACCAATAATTTCCAGGTTCCTTTCAACTGCCTTTACTGTTTTTATATCTTTTTCGAACTCATAATAGTTGCGGTTCTCAGGCAAAAACATGAAAATTTCATCTATCGCATTGTTTATATCTTCTAACCAAACTTTCACATCATGATGCATAGACAATCCTTTTGGTTTTATCAATGCTATTTTTCAAATATTTATTGACAAGGCTTTTCTGTTCAAGCATATCAATTTTCCTGTTTAACAAATCTTCAAGCTTAAACTTCAAACTAAAATAATTCTCTGCATATATAAGCGGATCTTCATCTTTTAGTTCAACAAGAAAATCAATATCACTACTTTCATTAAATTTATCTTCTGAAGTTACTGATCCAAATACATAGAGACCCTTAACATTATGTTCTTTGCAAAGAGATTTAATAGTTGATATGTAATCGTCAATATACATTCGAGAACAAACCTTATAAGTTGTTAAACAAGAATACCTAAAAATATTATTCGGCTAACTCTTTAAGCTCTTCCATTGTAAATAAAGGTTTAAGAGTTAAACCGGCATTACCAAGGTTATCAAACGCTTTAGGATCGCGTACAATTACGCAAAGTACATCTGCTGAAGGACCGCCAAGCTCTTTAAGCTGAGCCGCAGATTTTATTATTTGTCCGCCTGTAGTAACCACATCCTCAATAATACACAATTTTTTACCGGCAAAATCCTTACCTTCGGCAAGCTTGCGAGTACCATATTCTTTTGCTTCCTTGCGTACATAAACGGCAGGAATACCAGTTTTAAGCGAAAGAATTGTTGCAAGCGGAATACCACCCATTTCAAGACCAGCTAATATTTCGGTACCTTCCGGAATCAATTCTTTCATATAATCGCCAATAGCATCAAGCAGTACAGGATCAGATTCAAATAGGTATTTGTCAAAATATTCGTTGGAAATTTGTCCGGAGCGTAATAAAAATTCGCCGGTAATGTGAGCGGTATCGTATATTTTTTTACCTAATTCGTTTTTTGTCATTTTAATTTTCCATAGTATTTGTTATTTCGTAAGTTCAAATAATAACATTTGTTTAACTTATTTCAAGCATAAAGCCACTTGCTTATTAAAAAATTCATATTATTTTATTTTCTATTAGCAATTAAATTTTATTTATTTGTGACTTCGGAATATAAAATGCTAAAATGGAAGCGAATTTTAAATGGTAAAAAACCTTGTAATTGTTGAGTCCCCGGCTAAAGCCAAAACTATAGAAGGATTTCTTGGTAAAGATTTTGTCGTAACATCATGTTACGGACATATACGTGATCTGGAAAAAAAGAATAACGGTGTGGATATAGAAAATAACTTTAAACCCACATATCTTGTTCCTGATGATAAAAAAGTAGTTGTTAACGATCTTAAAAAACTCTCAAAAAAAGCTGATACAGTTTGGCTGGCATCGGACGAGGACCGCGAAGGAGAAGCTATTTCGTGGCATCTTAAGGAAGAGCTTAAACTGGAAGAGAAGAATACTAATCGTATTGTTTTTCATGAAATTACCAAACCGGCAATTCTTAATGCTATTGAAACACCTCGCAGTATTGATTACAACCTTGTTGAATCGCAACAGGCAAGAAGAATACTTGACCGACTTGTGGGTTTTGAAATATCACCTGTACTTTGGAGAAAGGTTAAACCATCTCTTTCTGCCGGACGTGTACAGTCGGTTGCTGTTCGTTTACTTGTTGAACGCGAAATGGAAATTGACGGTTTTGAAGCTGAATCAAAATACCGTGTTGTTGCTGTTTTTTATGCAGAAGAAAATGGTAAAAAGCGTCCGTTTAAAGCTGAACTCAACAAAAAATTTGATACTTACAGGGAAGCCGAGGAATTCCTTAATGTTTGTAAAGATTCCGAATTTACGCTATCCTCCCTTGAAAAGAAACCATTAAAGAAAAAACCTGCACCACCATTTACTACATCAACATTACAACAGGAAGCAAGCCGAAAACTCAGGTTTTCAGTATCGCGTACAATGGCAATTGCACAAAAGTTGTACGAATCGGGTAAAATTACCTACATGAGAACAGACTCGGTTAATCTTTCCGATCTTGCACTTGGTTCAGCAAAACAGGCTATTACAGAAAATTACGGTCCCAAATACAGTCATACACGAAAATTCAAGACCAAACAGGCAAGTGCCCAGGAAGCACATGAAGCCATCAGACCAACTTACCTTAACCAGGAATCGGTTGCCGGCAGCAAAGAAGAGAAAGCCCTTTACGAGCTTATCTGGAAGCGTACAATTGCATCACAGATGAGTGAAGCTGAGATTGAAAAGACCACTGCCAAAATAGATGTGTCCAAATCGGATTATGTATTTACTGCAACTGGTGAAGTAATAAAATTTGACGGTTTCCTTAAAGTATATCTTGAATCGACAGATGATGAGGAAAACGGCAAGGAAGATAATGCAATACTGCCACCTCTCCACAAAGATCAGCAGTTTGAATACGAAAGCATTACAGCAACCGAAAGATATAGCCGTCCCCCTGCACGTTATACCGAGGCAAGTTTGGTTAAAAAACTAGAAGAGCTTGGTATTGGTCGTCCCTCAACATACGCACCTACAATTAGTACAATACAGAAACGTGGATATGCCGAACGTAGTGAACGAGAAAGCAAGGAACGTAACTACTCAAAACTTGTACTTACCGGTAAGGGTGAAATTGTAAGTAAAAAACTTACCGAGGTTACAGGTGCCGATAAAGGAAAACTGTTCCCAACCGATATAGGTATTTTGGTAAACGACTTCCTGATGAAATATTTCCCGAATATACTTGATTACAAGTTTACCGCAACTGTTGAGGGTGAACTTGATGATATTGCCAACGGTAAACGCGATTGGGCTAAAATGCTCGATTCTTTCTACTGGCCCTTCCACGATACTGTTGAAGAAGCTATTGAAAAGAGTGAGCGAGTTTCAGGTGAAAGAATTCTTGGTAAAGATAGCCAGGGCAGACAAGTTTCGGTACGTATGGCACGTTTTGGTGCTGTTGCCCAAATTCTTGATACCAACGATCCTGAAGCCAAACCAATGTATGCTGGTTTGCGTAACGGACAGAAACTTGGCTCAATTACTATGGAAGAAGCACTTGAGCTATTCAAATTGCCTCGCACAGTTGGACAGTTTGAAGAAAAAGATATGGTTGTTGCTATTGGAAGATTTGGACCATATATACGTCATGATGGTAAATTTTATTCGCTAAACAAAAATTATGATCCTTATACAATTGGTGCTGATTCGGCTGTATTGGTAATTCAGGAGAAGCGTAAAAAAGATGCAGAGAAATTTATAAAGGCATTTGATGAAGATCCCGAAATTGAAATACTAAATGGTCGCTGGGGACCGTATATAAAATCGGGTAAACTTAATGTACGCATACCAAAAGGTACAGATGCCAACGAGCTGGCTTTTGATGAAGTAATGAAACTTGTTGAAGAAGCTGCCGAAAAGAAAGGTACAGATAATAAAGGTGGAAAGAAAAAAGCTGCTTCAACTAAAAAAACTGGTGAGAAGAAAACAACAGCTAAAAAAGCTCCGGCTAAAAAGACTACCGCAAAGAAAAGTACAACGGCAAAAAAGAGCACAACAACCAAGAAAAAATAATAAGTTTAATAAGTAGTCGGGAAATATTTCCCGGCTATATGGTTATAATTTACACTTATTTTGAATAGGTCTGCATACTACTGGCATCAATACCTTTTAAATATTTTTTGGGTATGTATTTATTACAAAGTAAATTTTTATTGGTTTTTTTTGAATAAATCTTTGGTCTACTCATACCTTTTGGATAAATTGAACTTTCCTTCAAGTATGGAATAGCAGAGGTATCAGCTGTGCAGATAATTCTGCATTTTGTATCAATTACAATAGCTGACAAATGCGGGTCATTGAATCTTCTATCATTAACATTGTTAGAAATCTTTTCTTCTAATTTGTTAATATTTTCATCGTTACCAACAAAAACTTTCTGAGCATCTTTTAATAATTTTATTATTTTAGCTAATTTTTTAACTTCATTCAGTTCCTTTTTATATTTAGTACCTCCATAAACCATAATGCCATTTCCTTCTGTAATCCATTCAAGAACTGGTTTGAATTGAGGATGCATTTCATTTGTTTTAATAAAAACATCTGTCAGACAGTTTGTATCGATAATTATTGGCATAGTTTACATCTCTAACATATTTAATTCTTCTCTAATAAAAAAGTCTCTGAATTGTTTTGGAATATCTCCGTTATAATTTCCAGTTGTTTCAATTTTTATATGTGAAAGATTAGTATTTGATCCATCACGGTAAAAGAATAATACTTGGCATGGGATTTCATTTTTATCTTGATTTTTTGATATGTCATACCTAAACCGATCAATTACAAAATCACTATGTGTTTCAATTAAAAAGGTGTTTTGATCTTTGACAACAGCATTATAAAGAAAAGAACCAAAAGCAGCTTGTGCTCTTGGATGCAAGTGGATTTCCGGTTGTTGAATAGAGAAAGTTTGGTTTTTTTTGGTAAGAACTTCAACAATTATTGGAACACATTGTGATACACCATACCCAACATTAGGAATTTTTATTTCTGTACCTTCATATTTTATAAATACTTCAAAGGGTGAAATATTTTTTTTCCCATAATCTTTAATAATAATTTCATCAAATAATTTTGATTCTTTACCAAATCTATTTAATATCCGTAGTACCCTTTCTTTTTCTCTTTTTGAGGAATTGTTTAGTAATTCTCTAATGAGGGATGGAATGTGCTCACCTTCAGGAGAAAATTTTGTATAATAAGACTCATATATTCTTTTAACTTTTGCTCGAATTGGTGCCAACCAATTAAATTCTTCAAATAAAAAAGGAGGATTAAAAGAAATCGATAGTTCTTTTTGTGAGGGGGGCATTTTTAGCTGAAGCTCAACTAACCTAAAAATAAGGAAGACCGGAGTTCCAGGAAACTCGATTTTTAGCTGTTTAAATGTTTTCCCAAATTTAAAATCTTTTGACCATTCTAGGAAGTTTGATTCTGTGTTTATTTTGTGTTGAAAATGTAACACTTTGGTTTTAGGCTTAATCAAAACATTGAGAGTATTAATTTGAAATTTAATAGCATTTAATTTTATAGAATTATTACATTTTATATATTCAAATAAAAATCGCTGTTTAATTCCATCAATAGAATTCTCAATACCTATTCTAAAATATTTATCATCACAATTTTTATTAAGAATTTCATCAAAGTACCCAAGTTTTATTGAAGTACTATTAAGATCAGATGTAAACCAAAATTCCGGGCTACTAAATAAACTAATCAATTTTAATATGGATGTTTTGCCAGTACTATTTTCTCCAACTAGAAAATTTACTTCTTTTAACTCAATAACAGTTTCTAAAAATCCTTTAAAATTCTTTAAATATATCGATTTCATATAACCCTCAGTACTTTTTTGACAATTTAAGATATTTTAATTTTTTAATCAATCAATAATTAAAGTTTTATCCGATATAATCCTTAATTATCTCAAAAAAATATGTGCCCTGTTCGGTATTATCAATGTTTTTCGATACGAGATTAAGATATTCGAAGAATGATTGTTTTACTGTTTTTAGTATTAATTTGTGGAAACGGCTTTTATCATCGTCAACATTTGCTACCATCAGACTATAATAATATTCATCCCTGTTTTCCTTTTCGCCGGATATAATTGTTATTGGATAGCCATTCTGCAATAATATAAGGTTCATTACAAGTCGGGCAGTTCTTTCATTACCATCAACAAACGGATGGATTGTGGTGATACGTTCGTGCATTTCGGAAGTCAATAGCACCGGATGTGATTTCCCAATTTCTTCATTATAAAAGTCCAATAGCTTATTCATCTCATCCGGCACATTAACCGCCATCGGAGGAATATGCGGACTACCACTTATTCTAACCTCTACTTTTCTGTACTTGCCAATCTCCTCTTTTTTTAGATGCGAGATTTTAGAGACAATTATCGAGTGAATTTTTTTTATAATCTCTTCCGAAAACTTTACCTTATTTTGTGCAATCTTACGTATAAAATCTATTGCCTCCTGATGGTTAATGGCTTCCAGGTGCTCATCCAAATTTTTGCCACCAATAGTAATTCCCTTGGTAACAACAAGCATAGTTTCTTGCAGGGTAAGGGTGTTACCTTCTATTTTGTTCGAGTTGTATGTATATTCAATATCAAAATATTCGTTAAGGTTTTTTACCTGGGATTGATTAAATGGTCTGAAACTATCGAGGCATTTTTTAAGCTCATCAAGTTGCTCGATTAGTTTATCTATATCATTCGTATCGGGGAAAACTCTGTAAAAATCAAAATCATGATTACCCTTCCTTGAATTTTCACCCAGATATGAAATATATTTTTCTCTTACCAAATTCATAATTTAGCCTTCCAAAATAAACCTTAACTGTATTATAAGCCATTTTATTTTTATACTCAACACAAATTGAGGTATTATTCATAAATGGTATATAACATGTAGTAATAAGCGAAAACCAAAGTAGAGCAATTTCCCGGCTACATAACAAAAATGGTATTAGCACACTTTGGTAAGTGCATCAAGTTCTGCTCTAAGTGCATTCATTCTATCAATAATTGTTTTATCGAAATCGGTGGAATAAGTATGCTCACTAAACCGTTCAACCTCCTTCTGAAAACCACCCTCGAAAGCATAACGCAATAACCTATAATGTAACACTGCTTTGGTTAATACACTTGGGTCTTTTGGATCATTATCCGAAATATTAAATTTGGGTAATTTCCGCAGGGTTATTTCTGCATCATCCATTAACCCGGCTTTGTCAATAATCAACTCTTCAATCTTTTCTTCAATATTAATTATTTCTCTTAAAATCTGTTTGTCAGATTCGTTAAGTACTACTGTTACTATGGTTCCGTTATGTTCATAAGTTTGGGTAGGATCAAGCAAATAGGTAAGGGTTTTAAATGAATCCGGTTTACCTTTTACTAATATATTATGCAGTGCACGGGTTATATCGAGGTAGGAAACAATAGGACCGTAAAATTCATTAAGCCGTTTTTCGATGCTTTTTCTTCTCTCGTTACGTTTTTGCAAATTTACGAGGTTTTTATTGTGGTAATAGGAGAGAATTCCTATTACGAATGCTGCGAATGCCGAAAATATTGCAGCTAATGCAGAGAGATATTCAGGCTTCATTTTTATAATTCAGTTTAGTTTTAAGTGCTCCTTTAAGAACAATATAGTAAAAACAGCAAATAAATTAAAGTTGAATATTTAGGGTTGGTGGGTGCCCCACGGACTTTATCTTGGTGTTAGGAAGTAAATATTCAAAAAGCTTATTTTGACGCCTCAAGTAAAGTGGTCAAGAAATGGTTCTTGACCGCAATGTATAACTATCAATTTCGATATTTAATCAGCGTCAGGAATCACTTCCTGACGCCTGTAAAACTAATGGTGGTGATGCCCGTGGTGATCGTGACCATTTGTTTTATCGTCATCAATCATGTTACGCACATCAATGTAGTCGGCAAGTTTTTCGAGCAAGTCCCATGAGTAGATGCCATAGTCGTAGCCATCCTTCCATGTAATTGTAATAGCGTAATTACCAACTTTCTCAATTTTTTCCACTTCATATTTACCCGGTTTATCGGGACCCGGATCCGGCGGCGGATAGTGTTTCCACAAAATAGTTTCGCCTTTGTTACCGGCATCAGGTGTTTCATCCCGCAAAAATTTAAGCGGGAATACAGACTCTGAATCATCATCCCAAATAATGGAAAGTGATTCCTGTTTGTTCAATTTAATTTTCTTTGGTACTGCCATAATAACCTCTTATTTACCAAGTATTAACGGTAAACCGCTTTCACCGGCACCAATAATTACAACTTTCGAATTATTTGATGCTGCCAGTTTTTCGGTAGTTTCAATTCCTTTCCATTTAAGGTAGTTGGTGCTAAGGTCTTCCGAAACAATTTTCTGGAAACGCTTAATACCTTCTGCTTCAATTTCCTTACGTTTGGCTTCCTGTCTTTCTTTTTCAAGAATAAATGCCATACGCTGACTTTCCTGTTCTGCCTGAAGTTTTTCCTCAATTGATTTTGTTAATCGTTCAGGCAAAATAATTTGTCGAAGTGCTGCTTTTTCCACAAGGATACCGCGTGGGTTAACCAGCTTTTCAAGTTCTTTTTCTATCATACCGCCAAGCTCATCTCGTGATGCCGTGTAAAGTGCCTTCGCTTCAAATTTGGCTGTTACACCACGAACAACTGATCGGAACTGCGGAATAAGAATAATGTCCTTATAATTTGGACCAACTGTTTTGTATATTTTTGATGCATTTTCAGGATCGAGTGAATAAAGTAATGAAATTTCGAGTTGTACAGACAAACCCTCTTTTGAAGGAACATTCATCACTTCGCGAAGTTCCTGGGTTTTTATTGTAAATTTTACAACGTTTGCTGCAGGATTAACAAAGTTTACACCGGCTTTTAAGGTATTATCGCTAACCATACCGAGGAAATCCACAACGCCAACCGTACCAGCCGGAACTACTGTAAATAACTGAACTATTGCTACCACTACCGCTATAAAAAAAGATATTAATGCAAACGTAGCTTCCTGTACCCTGCCCCTTTTACGCGATGCGAAATAAACAACCACAGTTATTACTGCTACAACCACTGCTCCTATAAATAACATATATACTCCTTTTAGTTAACAATTATCATTAGTGTTTATCAAAATATAACATACTTATAACTAAAATATTCACTAACCGTATAAAAATAATTGCTTTATACCCTGGTGTATTGTGTTAACTATAAGTAATGTTTGGTAAAGTACCATAATAATTTTTTATTTTTGCCAAATAATTATAAAATGAAAACTACATATACCGGATAGCTAATTATCATTATTTGTTATAGTATTGTTAGTTAGTATATTTATAATCATTTTTGTATATACAGCTTTGGTATTTCAGAATATGTGTGGTTTAATTATTACCGTCAACTTCATGCAACAGGCTAATTGCAGTAAGTTATAATTTGTAAAATACTTTACGTTTTTAATTAAAATAAACCGGGAAGAGTTTAGGGGTAAAATCTTCAATATGTGAGCTTTAAGGAGTTATTTATGAAAAAATTTACTATCACTTTATCCATATTATTTCTTTTTGTTTCTACATTAGTTTTACCTTGTACTACTGCAATCGTTTCCGGTAAATATACCAAAGATGGCAGACCCCTATTATTTAAACATCGCGATACCGGTTTTTTGCAGAACAAAATAATGTACTTTACTGATGGCAAGTATAATTATGTTGGACTTATAAACTCGGTTGATAAAGATGGTGATGAAGTTTGGGCTGGTACAAACAGTACCGGTTTTGCTATAATGAACTCGGCGAGCTACAATCTTAATGAGCCGGTTGGTGATATTGAGATGGATAAGGAAGGTATTGTTATGAAACGTGCCTTGCAGGAGTGTTCAACTGTTGATGAGTTTGAAGAGTTATTAAAAAACTGGAGTAAACCAATAGGTGTTGAAGCTAACTTTGGCGTAATTGATGCAAAGGGTGGTGCTGCCTATTTCGAAACTTCCAATTACGGATATAAAAAAATTGATGTAAATGATCAGAAGGTTGCTCCTTTTGGATACGTTATCAGAAGTAACTATTCTTTTACCGGAAGACGAGATGATGGATACGGTTATATCAGATATATGAATGCAGAAGAATTGTTATATACAGCCGCTGCTGCCGATGATATAGATCATAAATTCCTTTTGCAGGATATAAGCAGAAACCTGAAACACTCTTTAACAAAAACAGATTTAATGGTTGAAGGACTTGAAGCAACCGGCAAAAATAAATTCAGCTTTTTTGAAGATTTTATCCCACGCAACTCATCAGTGGCTACTACTGTTATACAGGGTGTAAGGGAAGATGAACCGGTTGAACTTACTACCATGTGGACAGTTCTTGGATTTCAGCTATGTTCGGTTGCTCTTCCGGTATGGGTTGCTGGCGGTAATGATTTACCAGAAGTGCTGGTTGCAGATGAAACCGGTGTTGCCCCCTTATGCGACAAGGCATTAAAACTTAAACAAAAATGTTTCCCTATTACACGTGGTTCCGGCAAACGTTATATTAATACAACAGCATTGTATAATAAAGATAATACTGGTATTTTACAGCATCTTGTGCCTTTGGAAAACAAACTGCTTAAAGAATCGGAAGATAAGCTTGCCGAATGGCGTAAAGATGGTATAAGTCGCTCTGAGCTAATTGAGTTTAACAAGTATTTATCCGAAACAATTTTGAAGGAATATTCCGAGCTATTTGGTTTATAAATTGGAAATTATATGATTATAAAGGTTTTAGCTGAAAACAATACATTACCTAACCGCTTTTTTAAAGGAGAACCAGGGCTTTCAATGTTTATTGAAGATGGAAGTACCAAGGTTCTTTTTGATGTTGGGTATTCCGATTTGTTTATTGAAAATGCACGAAAAATGAGCATTAACCTTTATGATACCAACTATGTAGTCCTCTCTAATGGCAAGTTTAATCATACCTGGGGACTATTTGGTTTAACGAAATATTTTACGGAGGGTTTGGTTGAGGATATAAACTACAAAAAACCCTCCCTTGTAACACATCCCGATGCACTAAAGGCAAAACTTCATCCGGCATATATTGAAATCGGTTCCCTTTTTAAAGAGGATGATCTTAAGAAGCACTTTGATCTAAAGCTTACCCGAAAATCATTTATGCTAACAGACAAGCTAATTTATCTTGGCGAAATACCCCGTGAGTATGAGTTCGAGGTATTTAAACCTGTAACCAAAAAGGTTACCAAAGATGGAGAAACCGA
The DNA here is from genome assembly GCA_963663615.1 of Melioribacteraceae bacterium. GTDB lineage: Bacteria > Bacteroidota > Ignavibacteria > Ignavibacteriales > Melioribacteraceae. The sequence goes on along the minus strand of OY760517.1, from coordinate 3,898,750 downwards.
GGATACCCAGCTTGATGATTCGGCTTTGGTTTACAAGGGCGAAAAAGGATTGGTGATTATTACAGGTTCAAGTAATTCGGGTATATGCAATATTATTGATTATGCCCGCCTGGTATGTGAAGATGACCGTATTTTGGCTATTATTGGCGGATTTAACCTGTTAAATCCTTCCGAGAACAGGATCAGGGAAACATTAAGGTTCCTTAAAACTCTTAAACCGCAGAGAATTTATCCCTGCTATAATACCGATCTTAAATCAAAAATTGCTCTTTCTAGTGTTGTAGCAACCAGGGAAGTTGGCGTTGGTTTAAAACTGGATTATTAACAGCTATTCTGCCGAAAGTTTATCTCTAACTTCTTTAAGCTCTTTGTAAGAGGATTTTATATATTCGTTTACTTCACCAAACAGTTCCGCTGTTTTTTCCAGCTCTACTCCGTCGCGTAAATTTTCGTGAAGTTTAATTGTTTTGTCTGTAATATTATGTAGCCCTACATATTGTACTGTAGGTTTTATTTTATGAGCAATTTTTTCAGCTTCCGCCCAGTCCTTTTTAACAATTGCCTGAGCCAAATTTTCCAGAAAGTCGGGAGTCTGGAATAAAAAACTATCTATCATGTCAACGATAAACTCGTTGTCGCCATCTGCTATTTCATGCAAATAATCGAGATTTATATATTTATACATAATAAACTTCTTATTGATTTAAATAAACTTTAAACATCGTACCAATACCTTTTTCCGAAGAAACAGAAATAGTAGCCTTGTTAAACTCGCAGAATTTTGAAACAAGTGCAAGTCCTAAACCATTCCCCTCATATTTTCTTGTATAACCTTGCTCTTCCTGGGAAAACGGTTTAAACAAGTTAGGCAAATACTCTTCGGAAATACCAACACCTGTATCTTTTACCTCAACAATCAGTAAATTGTTCTCGTCTCGGTAAACGTTTATAGTTACTCCACCTTCATCGGTAAACTTAACAGCATTATCAATCAGGTTTATAAATACTTGCTTTAGACTGTATTCGTCCGCACTAATACTCGTATCAGCGGTTAAAATATTTAGTTCAAAGTTCAGATTTTTAATTTTTGCTACGGCATTATATTCAAAACAGACGGGGTCAATTACAAGCTCCATAAGGTCGATGCTGCGTCTCTTGAACTCGTATGTACCGGTTTGTATTTCGGACATATTAAGAATACTGTCAATAGTACGTATTATACGATGAGATGAACGATCAATAATACTGAAACAGCTATCAATTTCATCGTTAATTGTACGTTGTAATTCTTCCTTAATCAAACCAATGCTGTTTAGCAGCGAATTAATTGGTGTGCGTATTTCATGCGACATCTGTGCCAGGAATTCGGATTTTAGTTTTTCCGATTTTTCAGCTTCCTCTTTTGCTTCCAGCAAAACTTTTTCGGAAATTTTCTTTTTTGTTATATCTTCAAATACACCCTCGAGGTATTGAATATCACCGTAGTTATCTCTTTTTATATGTACGTTCATACGAACTACAATAATTTCCTTACGCACTGTAAAAAACTCTGTTTCAAAACCTCTTACATGATCTTTATCGATGCTTAACTCAAGCAAACGTTTACGGTATTCAGGGTTAACATAAAGATCAGTCATATTAATACTACTAAACTCTTCATAAGAGTTAAAACCGAGGATTTCGAGTAGTGCATTATTTGCAAAAATAGGTTTGCCATCAACCGTTGCACGATATAACCCGACCGGTACATTTTCGTACAGGGTTTTAATGTCGTTAGCGGCTTTTTGTATTTTATCTTCAAGCAATCGGTTCTGGGTAATATCCCTGCCAATAACTACAAGCTTTTTTCTTGAGCCATCAGGATTAAAAATGGGTACTTTTATAACATCGTAAATGGTATGCTTACCATCCTTGTTTGTAATAATTTGGTCGCTTCTGTTTGTAGTACCAACTTGCCATGCAGTTTCATCGGTACTTGTACACTTTGCAAATGCATCAGTATAATTGTCTGAAAGAACTGCAAGTTCTTCGTCTGTTTTCCCAAGGTAATCATTATGTTTCAGGTTAAATATCTTTAGCGAGGCATCGTTGGCAAGAAGCCATTTGCCCATAGCATCCTTAATGCAAATAAAATCGGGGGTTGAATTAATAAGTGTTAAAAGGCGTTCCTCACTTTCCTTTACCTTGTCTTCAACTTCCTTGCGTTTTGTAATATCCCGGACAGTACAGCAATATAATATTTTACCATCATCTATAATTTTGTTCATGAAAACTTCAGCCGGAAAACTTCTTCCCTCGGAGGTTATAAAGAATAGTAAAGGAATAAACTTGCTTTCATTAGAGCCAACATCGGTTACAAGGTTAATCGATTTATCTTTTAGTAAATCCCTTATACAGAGTTTTGAAAGCTGATGCTGGTTATAACCAAATGTTTCCACAGCTGTGCTGTTCCATTCAATAAACCTGAAATATTCTGCATCCAGAACAAATTTTGAATTTACACTGGTATCAAAAAATTGTTTGTATTTACCAAGATTACATTCCTTACTCTCTTCAAATAGTGCAAGGTAGTATTTTGAGGTGTCGTTACTAACAGATGTTATGTTGACCCTGAATTTAACATCAATACAATTATTTAACCCAATATTATCTAATGAATATATCGGTTCCCTTTCAAAATACCCTGTCAATTTATCCAAATCGGGTAAATTGCTGAATAATTCATTAATCGACTTGTTTTCATAATCTGCATACTCTTTGGAAAGTAACTTATTAAAAGAGTTGTTGTATTCTGAAATAATAAACTTGTCGTTAAGTATAGCAGCAGGTTGTGAAATCCCCCTTAAAAGGAGGTTGGCTTCAATATGGAGCATAATATTTTAATTTTGTTAAATTAAGGGGAAACTATAAAATTATAAACGTGCCAAATATAATAAATAGAACCATGTTATCCTATATTTCCAATTTTATAATTATTGTTGCTAACTAATTAGTCTTAAATATTATCGATTTAAAAAGTGGGGAATTGAGTAAATGCATATAATTCTTGCCCCACTAAAAATTTGACCTTGATTTTATTTCGTTTTTTGTGAATCTTCACAGGCAAATTCTATATTTCTTTTACTATTCAGGGTTATCATGTTAAAAAACAAAGTTTTACTGGTTTTGCTTTTTGCAGGCTTGTCAATTTCAATAAATGCTCAGGTGGTTGTTAGCAAATATGCAGGCGAGTTTCTTTCAATAGGTGTAGGAGGCAGAGGTGCTGCCATGGGCGGTGCAATGGCTGCTTCGGTTAATGATGTTACTGCCGGTTACTGGAATCCTGCAGGATTAGCATTTATTGACTATCCGCAAGTTGCTCTTATGCATGAAGAACATTTTGGTGAGCTTATAAATTATAATTATGCTTCGGTAGCAATTCCTTACGGCAAAGATATGAGCTTCGGTGTAAGTCTTATGCGTTTAAGTGTGGATGCTATTCCTGATACTCGCGAAGCTTTGATTGATGCTGTTACCAGTCAGGTTATTTACGATATTACTAACCCTAATGCCCGACTCGATCCTTCAAAAATTACAGAGTTTAATAATACAGACTGGGCACTATATCTTTCGTTTGCAAAACGTCACTGGAAAGATTTTTATTTTGGTGCCAACGTAAAAATTATAAAAAGAGATATTGCCGAGTTTAGTGCTACTGGTATTGGTTTTGATATTGGTGCAGTTTATATGCCTGTGGATGACCTTTATCTTGCAGCTAATATTCAGGATGTTACTACTACACTTGTTGCTTGGGATACCGGTAGAAATGAACTGATTTCTCCTACGGTTAAACTTGGTACTGCATACAAGTTAAATATTATTGGTGGTGTGTTAACTCCTGCAATCGATCTTGATATGCGTTTTGAAGGTAGAGAATACGCTGCCAACATGAATCTTGGTCCGGTTAGTATTGATCACCACTTTGGAATTGAATACGATTTTCAGAATCTGATTGCCGTACGTGCAGGTTATAACGATGTTAAGCAGTTTAGTGTTGGTGCTGGTATATACCTACCAAAACTCGCAATAGATTATTCATTTGCAAGAATGAGCGATCCGGAATTGGAAAGACTTCCTGATTCGCATCGTATTTCTGTTATCCTTACTCTTGAAGAACCAAGGTTTATGCGTTAAAAGTAAATTTGTTTTATTTTACATATATTTCAGGGAAGAAATTTTCTTCCCTTTTTTTATGCTTAAACGACTACTTTACATATTACCCCTGCTAATTATTGCAGCCTGTTCGGCTTCAACCGATACCGAATTAATTAAAAAATATCCTGTAACCGGTTTTACCCAGTCCGACTATTTTGGTACACCGGTTCCGCGTGGCTGGTTTAGCACTCACAAATCAGTTGATAAACCGGACGACCTACTGCTTGTTAAAGATGATTATTCAGTAACACTTTCGGTTAACCGAATATCGGTAAATAACAAGGTACTCCCCGAGGATGCAGAAGAGGCACTTGCCGAAGTTGCCGGTTACGCATTGCTCTCAAGAAAATATAATCAAAATATCAGGGAGCCTGAAGTTTTGGAATTTAGTTATGGCACAATAAATAGTATTGATTATGCCGAACTAAGCTACTCTACTACCGGAAACAATTACTACAACGTAGTGGTTATGAGGAAATTTAACAATTATGTTGAGTGTGAGTTAAAGGCTAATAGTAGGAATAAGATTAACAATAACAGGGAACTGCAAAAGTTTATACTGCTAAATCTTAAATAACCTCGGAATATTCTGTATAAAAATCCCACCAATAATAAACATCAAACCAATTAAAGAAGAATAAAGCATAGTTTCACCAAGTAAAAAAACTATCATTGCGAACGAAAGGAATGGTGAAAGATTAGCCAGGGATGCCGTAATTGCCTTGTTACTACTGTACTGCATACCTTTCATCCAAAACAGGAATGTAATACCCATTTCAAAAGCTCCTACATACAGGCAACCGGCAAGGTACTCTGGCTCAGGCAGTACAAAACTGGTTGTTGCCAGTAAATAAACTAAGGTATATATTGAGCCAAACATAAACGCACCGGCAAGCTTTACCTGGTCATTCTCTTTCATACGTAAATTAAGAGTCCAGTAGGCAGCCCATACCAGTGAACTGGCAACTGCCAGACTAACACCAAGGGGATCGGAAAATTTTGCTTCCCATATATTACCACGCGTTGAAATAACATAAACACCAACAAATGATATTAGCAATCCGGCATAATTATATTTGGTAAGTTTTTGATTAAGGAACATCGCGGCAAAGAAGGATACCGTTATAGGCCACAAATAATTAAGTGGCTGAGCCTCCTGAGCAGGTAGCAACTCGTAAGCCCTGAATAAAATGAGGTAGTAGGCAAAAGGGTTAATTAGCCCAAGCAAAGCTGATTTTACCATCACCGGCACGGTAAAAAATTGGGAGTATTTAATACCGGAGGCTCTTACCGATAGGAAAAGAATTATGAAGCTGGCTATTGAAGAGAAAAGAAGAAAGTGGGAATAATCCATTCCCTGAAGCGTAAGCTTAAATGCTGTGGCAACTGTTGACCATAAGGCAACAGCTACCAGTGCAAAAATCCATGATTTTTTGGAGTTATCCACTATTTAGTACATTATTCCAAGTTTAAGGGTAATAAAGAAAGCACCAAAATAGTCATACGTTCTGCCAATCAAACTTTCAATTCCATCACCTGGCAGGTATGTACCCTGGTAACGCATGTTAAGTCCGATAAGATTACGTTTATTTAACCCAAAATCTGCACCGAAACCAATATAACCACCAACACCGTAATGCATTTTTGCACGCCCGAACGCACTAAAAAACTCTTCCTCGTAAGGAGTGGTAACCATAAAGGAAGGTCCTGCTGCAACACTTACATAAGGTCGTAAATTATCAGTAATAGATTTTCTGAATAACCTGTACTGCAATCCAAAATTAAGAGGCATAGCAAAAACACGGTTAATTTTATTTGGCACAATGGTTCTGCCCCAATAATCAATATATTCAATTTCCTTATCGTCCTTCGATTCTGAAATTGAGAAGTCGGCAAAAGCCATGAGGTCGTGATTAAAAGAATGCCTTAAAAAAGTACCCAGACCAAAACCACCTTCACCAAACATAATATCAACACCCCAGGAATTGTCAGGAAATATCTCCGATGGTTTTTCAGGAGCCATTTCTCCAATTCTCTGGCTATATAAAACAGCAGGTAAAAGAAGAATCAAAAATAATTTTTTCATCGTAACCCCTTTCATATAATAAAACATTCCATATATTTATTACGAAAAATATCAAATAATGCAAACACTTGAAAAGCTGATAATGTTAAATTTCAACAATTCATCATATTGGGATGAAAAGTACAACACAGGTAGCGATATTTGGAGTATAAACAACCCTGTACCTGTATTTGTTCAGCTTTTGGAAGAACAAAAATTTTTACACCCGTCAAAATTACTTATTCCGGGGTGTGGTACCGGCGGCGAAGCTATTTATGCAGCCCGTAACGGTTATGATGTAACTGTTGTTGATTTTTCCGAAGCTGCAATTAGCAAACTTATGGAAAAAGCCGGAAAACTAAAATCCAATATAACTTTTTTGAATGATAACTTTTTCAATTTAACAAAAAGCAATATTGAAAATTTTAACTACATTTTTGAGTACGTTACATATTGTTCAATTCAACCGGAGCAAAGAGAACAGTTTATTCAAAATATGTATTCGGTTTTACAAAAGGGAGGCAAATATATATCCCTTCTTTTTCCAATTAGAAGAGAGTATTCACCACCCCCATTTAAAATTGAGATGTTCGAATTTTTAGCACTTGCCGAAAAATATTTCCGGATTGAGTATATAAGCAACAATATAAAATCAATTAAACCAAGAATGAATAACGAAATATTGATAGTTATGGAGAAAACCTGAATGGGTAAAAACCTTGAAATAAAAATCGGGATTGATAATATTGAGCATAAAATTAAACTTGCCGAATCTGTTGGAGCACAAATGAAAGAGGTTCTTCACCAAAAGGATGTTTATTACAGGAATGATAAGGGTTTGCTAAAACTACGCATTGAAAATGATGATAACCAGCTTATACTATATAACCGCAACGAGGATGGAAGTGAACGGTGGTCCGATTACAAAATAGTTTATATGGGTAGTAATGCGGAGGATTTTCTGGATACTGTTTTTGAGCGTGAAAAAGTGGTTGAAAAAACTCGCATTTTGTATATGTACAAGGATACAAGAATTCATTTTGATAAAGTAGTAGGACTTGGAGACTTTCTTGAACTGGAGGCAGTTTGCAAAGATAGCGAGAAAGAAGCAAAAGCCCAGTTCGATTTTCTGATTGAAAAACTAAATCTGAATGTAAATGAACAAATTTTAATGTCATATTCGCAGATGGTATAAATGATATACACCAGAGAAAAAATAAGCTCAGTAAATATTGATGAAATAGTTCATCAAAAAATTGTTGCCGGTAGAACAGATGAATTGCTCGTAGTGGTTCCAACCAACCGTAAACTGCGTGACATGAAGAAAAAGTTTATAACTGCAGCACCCGGTCAAACGCTTTCGCAAATTCATCTCGATACATTTACTACTTTTGCAAGTAATATTCTAACACAGCACTCACCCTTTATTGAGCTTTCGGATGCGGCTGCAAAAGCTATGATTAAGGAAAGTGCCAGCGAAATTACCCCGGTATATTTCAGGTTTTACGGCAGCAGTATGCCGGAGGGTACACTCGATCGTATTCGTAATGTAATATCCAAATATAAAAAGCATGGTATGACACCCGATTTGCTTAAAGCGGAGTCGGATAAACTGGAGAAATCAGAAAAACTTAAAGCTATTGATATTGCCAACATTTACGAAAAATACCTGCACAAGTGCAAAAGTCTTGAAGCTTATGAAATTGGTGATGTATATAATGCAGTAAATAATTTGGAGCAAACCGAATTTGGATTTACCTTCAGAAATCTGTTCCCCAACGTAAACGAAATAATTGTTCACGGATTTGATGAGCTTACTCATCCGGAAATAAAATTGCTAAACCAGATTAGTGAAGTTACCGGAACAAGGATGTATATAAATTTTGACTATTTTAATTATAATAGCGAAATATTCAAACACCTTGAGCAATGTTCAATACTTCTTGAGCAGTACGGATTTGAAAAAGTAGATGATGCATCCCAAAGTGCAGATTCGGCAACTATTGATTTTTTAAAACAAAACCTGTTTAAGAACAAAAGTGTTAAAAAAGCTGATTTAAGTAACAAAATATTTACTGGTCGTTTTAACAGCAGAGAAGACGAAATAAAATATATTGCAACAAAAATTAAAACACTTATTACTGATGAAAATATTGAACCCCATAACATCTGTATAGTCTTTAATCTTGTGCAAAATTACTCCTTACTGGCAAGGGATATCTTTAACCGTTTTGGTATTCCGGTTAATATTACAGACAGGCTATCGGTTAACTCCTCATTTCCTGTAATTGCAGTATTTAATTTTCTTGAAATACACACGAACGATTTTTTCCATAAGTCATTATTCCGAGCGTTAAACAACGGCTTTGTTTCGCTTGATGATGTTGATGTATTTAATTTGCAGAAGGCAGCTTCCGAACTTAAACTTACATCGGGCAGGAACAACTGGAAAGCCCGATTAAGAACCAAAATAAAGTTCCTTCAGGAAAACCCCGATGAAGAAAGTAATAGTAAATCAAGGGTGTTGCGTTACCAGAGAGCACTCGTTGATATTCAAAAAATTGAAAGACTTGTTGAGCCGTTTGAACAGGAGTTAACTCCGGAGGAGTTTTTTGAAAGTGTAAAATATCTTATAACGCAGTTGGGCATAAAAGACAAAATTATGTGCAACGGCTACATGCTTGAAGAAAATGTAAAGGCATTAACCGCATTTTTGGAAATGATATCCGAGATTGTTTACCTGTTGAAACTTGAGCATGGTGATAAGGCTAAATTTCCTGCCGAGTTTTATTACGATACAATTTATACGGCTGCTTCCTCCGAGCGATATAATGTTAAGGAGCGTCCCGAGTGCGGTGTAACAATAACCTCGGCAAATGAAATAAGAGGATTGAAATACGATTACCTTTTCGTAGGTGGAATGATAGATGGTGATTTCCCAACCCGTTATAATCCCGAAATATTTTTTTCCGGCTCATTCCGAAAAAAGGAAGATACCCACATTACCGAGGAACGTTACCACTTTTATCAAACTCTTAATTCGTGGAACAAATCATTATATCTTACTCTTCCGGTTGCCGATGGTGGAAGGGAAACCGTTGAATCCGGTTTTGTAAAAAACCTTGAGTCTGTTTTTAAAGTTACTCCTGTAGATATTGCCGACACAAATTTGGTAATTTGTTCAGAAGAAGACAAACAGCTTAAACTACCCGATTATAATAATGAAGGAATCCTGCTTAAAAAGCTTGAAAAAGAAAAAATAAGAATTAACAATAGCGAGTTAAACATTTACAACGGCTACGTTGGAAGTGAAGCTCCTGTATTCGATAAAAGCAAGCAGTATTCCATCACTCAGCTTGAACTATATGCCAAATGTCCGTTTCGCTTTTTCCTTGAACGTGTACTAAAGCTAAAACTTATTGAAGAACCTACCGAGGATCTTGAATCATACGAGCTGGGTAATATACTTCATGCAATATTGTTCAAGTTTTATAGTGAGTTAAGGGAGCATGGCATTACTCTTAACAAATGTAACGATGAGGTTTTTGCCAAATGTAAATCCATAATGTTCAAATTAGCTGAAAAATATGTTGAGGATGCTGCATTAAATACGGAAACAAACTTTCTGGAAATGGAAAGAATTCTTGGTACTGATGCAGGCAAAAAAAACTCGGTACTTCTAAAATTTCTTGAGCATGAACGGAATGATGATACAGGGTTTTTCCCTGAATATTTTGAGGTTGGTTTTGGTGCTACTGATAAAATAGGTGTGGATAGCTCCCTTGGCAGGTATGTACCGGTTAATATTGGTAATGTTAATTTACTTGGTAAAATTGACAGGATTGATATTAACAATACGGCAAATACTTTTGCGGTTGTTGATTATAAACTTAACGGTAAAAAACCTTCGCTTACCGATCTGCAAAATGGACTTTCGCTTCAGCTGCCCGTCTATGCAGCTGCCGGTAAGGAGCTACTTCAGGAAAAGGGTATCAGTGATCCGGAAGAGCTTATTATATACTCGTTGCACCCGAGTGATAAAAAGTTTGGCAAGCTGCCGGTATTATTAACACGTAAAAGAAAAGATGTGGATAAAACGGGGCTTATTGAAAACCAGATTAAAGATTCAACATCATATATTATTGAATATGCTGATAATATAAATAGTGGCAAGTTTCCATTGACTACAGTTGATGATTATGAAAAAGTTGCCTGCATGTATTGCGATTTCGATTCAATTTGTCGTAAGAATGAAGTTAAGAAGGATTAGTTATGAATAATAAAATTGTATGTGTTGGCAGAAACTATGTGGCTCATGCCGAGGAGCTTGGTAATGAAGTACCAAAATTTCCGTTGATATTTCTTAAGCCGTTTTCTACTGTTATTAAGTCGGGTGAAAAAATTGTACACCCCGATTACTCGAATGATATGCACCATGAAGTTGAGCTTGTGCTTAAAATTGGCAGAACAGTTAAAAATATTTCCGAAGCTGAGTCTATGGAAGCTGTTGAAGCTTATACGGTTGGACTCGATATGACTTTACGCGATATTCAGAATGAGTTAAAAGCTAAAGGGCACCCCTGGACTTTGGCTAAGGTTTTTGATGGTGCAGCAGTCCTTGCCGATTTTACTCCCGCTTCCAAATACAAGTTAACAGGAAAGGAAAAAATTACTTTACGAGTTAATGGAATAGTTAAACAAAACTCAACTTTGGATTTAATGATTTTCAATTCTGCAAAAATTATTTCGTTTATTTCATCAAAAACGACTCTTGAAGCCGGTGATTTAATTTTTACAGGAACTCCGGCGGGGGTTGGAGTGGTTAAACGTGGTGACAAGATTGATGCTTCAATCGAAAATATTGCAGAATTATCTACTGAGGTTGTTTAAATAAATTGAAGAATAGTTGTGGTATATTGTTGTATAATGATTTTGGTAATGAGTTAAAAGTTTTTTTGGTTCACCCCGGAGGTCCCTTTTTCACTAACAAGGATGAAGGATACTGGTCGGTGCCGAAAGGTATTGCCGAAGTTGGTGAAGATTTTTTACTGGCAGCAAAACGGGAATTTCTTGAAGAAACAAGTCTTGTGGCTGATGGCGAATACTTTTCTCTTGGAAGCGTTCAACAAAATAAAAATAAAATTGTACATGCATGGGCATTACGGAGTAATTTGGAAAACCCCATTAAGATTGAGAGTAACCGTTTCGATTTTGAGTACCCCTTTAAAAGTGGAAAGTTTATAAATATTCCCGAGGTGGATAAAGGTGAGTTTTTTAATATTGAAACGGCACGCAAGAAGATGAATCCTGCCCAAACCACCTTTCTGGATAGATTGGTTGAATTGCTTGGTGGGTAAGTCCAGACATCTTTAGCAATACCTTTTCGTACCGGACTTTCGATACCGCATTGCGGCACAGGCAAAGCTCAGGCACCTATGTGATTTATCCATGCAGGTGATTATACTGTTTGACGGTATGTCAAACCACCCTTGGATAATAGGTTATTGTCTTTGATGGTATGCCAAACGTATAAATTAAAGCTTCATAACCATTAATTGTTACACTTGTGTTAACAATTAATTTAATTGAGTTAATTAAAATTTTGTAATTACCATTTATCTCAATATTTTTATAGAAGTAATACATTTACGTAACTAAAATCTTTAATGGGGTAAAAATGAAAAATATTTTAATTCTCGGTGCAGGACAAAGTACTCCCTATTTGATTAACTACATGCTGCGTAATGCCAAAGAGCATGACTGGTTCGTTACTGTGTGCGACAGAGACTACAATCTGGCACAGTCACGAGTTCAGGGCTTTGAGCAGTACGGTATTGCAGTTGAGTTCGATGTTACCGATGAAGCGTTAAGGCACCGATACATTCAGGATGCGGATATTGTAATCAATCTTCTTTCACCGGCTTTTCAGTTTATGATTGCCCAGGATTGTGTTAATTTTGGGAAACATGTTATAACAGCCTCTTATGCTAATTTAAGGATTAGCGACCTTCATAAGGATGCTCTTCGCAAGGGTGTACTAATACTTAATGAAATGGGTCTTGATCCGGGTATAGACCACATGTCGGCTATCTCCATGATTAACAAGATTCGTGAAAAAGGCGGAATTATCACCAAATTTATCTCTTATGGTTCGGGTATTCCTGCTCCTGAAGTTCTTTCCAATCCTTTTAGATATTGTATTACATGGAACCCTCGCAATGTTGTAATGGCTGGTGGCGATGGTGCCCAGTATATGGAAAACGGTAAAATTAAAATACTTTCACAAGACGAAACTTTCCGTAGAACGTGGGATATGGAAATACCGGGCGTTGGCAGACTTGAAGCTTACCCTAACAGGGATTCGCTGATATATATCGATATTTTCGGCTTCAAAAAAGTACAAACAATGATTCGTGGTACTTTACGTTATCCTGGCTGGAGTGAAACATGGAGCCAAATAATTAAACTTGGAATACCTAACGAAACTATGGTTATACCTCATGCGGAGGATATGACTTATGCCGAGTTTACCGAAATGTTTATTCCACTTAACCAGAACGGACGTAACCTGCGTACTCGTGTTGCACGTTACTTAAATATAAGTCCTACCGGCAAAATAATGGAAAACCTTGATTATCTTGGTCTTTTCAGCGATGAAAAAATTGGCAAACCATTAAAAACAGCAGCCGAAGTAATGACAGATATCGTTAAGAATAAAATGCCACTTCCTGAAGGTGGAAGAGATATGGTTATTCTTGCACATGATATTGAAGTTGAATATCCGAATGATGGAAACAAAAAAGAAAAAATATTAAGTACAATGATTGAATATGGAGAACCAAACGGATTTACAGCCATCTCAAAAACCGTAGGACTTCCTGCTGCAATAGCTGCCAAACTAGTACTAACCGGTGAGCTACCTATAACTGGTGCACATATTCCAACACATCCGGCTATTTACACAAAAATATTGAAAGAACTTGGAACACTAGGTATAAAATTCACTGAAAAAGTTGAAGAGATATAAAACATTTTACAATGTATTACGTCATAATTTATTGGAGGATAGCAATTGGTTATAAATACCTTTACTTTCCTCCGAATATTTTAGCTGGTTGGCATTTATGGCTTTATGCTTTAACCAGTTTGTAACCAAATGTATTCAATATTATATGGGCAATGGCTTGTAAGGTAAATACCAAAATTGTATTGTAAGCAAAATTTTTTGCACTTGCCTGATATACCATACCCGGTTTAAGTTAAAAACTGTTTATCTATTATTAAAAATTACATGAGTTGAAATGGGCAAGATTCACAATTATTTAGCCGATACAAATCGAAAAATTGATGCTTTCCTACAGAAAAGCAAACTACCTCCATTGTTAAAGAACAAATATGTTCTACTGGTAATTATCGTTGTTGTTGCAATATTAACTACCTCACTGCTATCTACAGATAGTATTCTTAATCAAGTTCCAAATTACGTTGTAAAGCGTGATAACTTTTCGGTTTCCATTACCGAAAGTGGAGAAATGAGAGCGAAAAACTCAACAGCTGTACAATCACCCCGTATAAGAAACCTTAAAATTGTTTACATGATACCGGAAGGTTCACATGTTAAAAAGGGTGAACTTGTTGCAAAATTTGATCCTACCGAAGCAATCCAGAAAGTGCAGGAAGCAGAATCGCAGCTTGAAATCGAAATGTCATCCAAGAAAAAAGTTATTGCCAATCACAAATCTGCAATGGCAAAGATGGAATCGAGTTTGAAATCTGCTGAACTAAGCTACGAGCTTTCCAAACTTAACCTTGAGCAAATGAAATTTGAAGCTCAGGCTAAACAGGAAGAAGCAAAACTTCAGCATGAAAAAAACAAATTGAGCTTTGCAGAAGTTAAACAAGAATATGAATCGAAACAGATTATTCAGCAAAGTGAAATGAATGAACAAGAAATAAAGATTCAGCAGAAACGTGCCGAACTTAATAAAGCCAAACGCGATCTTGAGCGAATGGATTTATATGCTAATGCCGATGGTATGGTTGTTTACGGTATTAACTGGGCAAACAGCGGAAGAAAGCTTAAGGTTGGTGATACTCCCTGGGGCGGTATGACGATTGTAACACTTCCCGACCTCTCCAAAATGCAATCCAGTATTTATGTAAACGAAGTTGATGTTAGTCTTGTTAAAGATAGCCAAAAAGTTGTAGTTCGTCTTGATGCTTTTCCTGATAGTGCTTTTTCGGGTTACGTTACCGAAATAGCTAAAATTGGTAAGGAAAAAGATGGTGATTCCCAGATTAAGGTATTTGAGGTTAATATTGACCTTGCCGATACATCCGATATTCTTAAACCGGGTATGACAACCAGTAATAAAATTATTATTAACGAAGTACCAAACGTTTTGTTTGTACCTCACGAAGCCGTTTTTACCAAAGATGGGAAAAAAATAGTTTATGTAAGATCCGGTACCGATTATGACGAAGTTGAAGTTGTGCTTGGTGATAAAGGTGAAGATTTCGTTATAATCAAATCGGGTGTTTCGGAAGGAGATGAAGTTGCATTGATCGATCCTTTTGATGAAGAACTGCAAAAAGATAATCAACAAGACGTACAACTTCCGAATTCATAATATGAAAAAAATTGAAAATGTAAAGATTGCTGTGCATGAACTAAATGCAAACAAGCTTAGAACTGCACTTACCATGCTGGGTATTATTTTTGGTGTGGGTGCTGTTATTGCAATGCTTTCTATTGGTGAAGGTGCCCGTCAGGAAACTTTAGATCAGATTAAACTGATGGGAACCAACAATATAATTATTAATGCTACCAGAGTCAAAAACGATCAGCAGGAAAAGGAAAAAGGAACATTCTCTAAAGGACTTAACCTTCAGGATTGTGCTTCAATTGCAAAATTGAATCCTTATGTTGACCGTGTGGTACCACAACGTGAATACAATGCACGTCTTATAAACAAAACAAAAATTGGCGAAGTTACTGTAATTGGTACTACTCCCGATTATCCAACAACTTATAATCAATCTTTGTCATACGGTAGGTTTTTTGTTCAAAATCATCTCGACAATTACTCAAATGTTTGTGTAATAGGTGCTGGTGTAAAGAGCAAATTTTTTAAGTATGATAACCCGGTAGGCAAGGAAATTAAGCTTAACGATAGCTGGTTTAGAATTATTGGTGTAATCCAAAAGAAAATTGTTTCATCTTCCACCATTGAAGAATATGGAATAAGGGATTTTAATCAGGATGTTTACATACCTTTTACCACCCTTACAAACAAGATGTTTAATTACGAACCTTCATCTGGTGGTAATGGTGGCAACTTCTACTATTTTGGTGGTGAGCAGAAAGTTAGCGTTATTGATCGCTCCTCGGTTGTGCGTGCTACTATTAAGGTAAATGACGACAGTAAACTAAATGCGGCTGCAAAACTTACCCGCCTAATATTGGAACGCAGACATAATGGCGTTAAGGATTTTGAGATTATTATCCCGGAAGAATTACTTGCACAGAAGCAGAAAACACAGCGTATTTTTAATGTGGTTATGGGTGCAATTGCAGGTATTTCGCTACTTGTTGGTGGTATTGGTATTATGAATATTATGCTTGCCAATATTATGGAACGTACCAAAGAAATTGGTATTAGAAGAGCCGTTGGTGCTTCAAGACAGGATGTATTAAACCAGTTTATTTATGAAGCTATTATTATTAGTGTTCTGGGTGGTTTGCTGGGTATTGTTACCGGTTTTCTGCTTACTAAAATGATAACTACTTATGCCGAGTGGAAAACCATCATAACACCTTATTCTGTTATTCTGGCATTTTTTGTGTCGGTTGCTGTTGGACTTGTATTTGGTATTTACCCTGCAAAACAGGCGGCTGATAAAGACCCAATTGAATCATTAAGATATGAATAGTTATTTACGGAAATTAAATGAAAGATAAATTTTTAATTTGCTTGTTAGTTTGTGTATCGGTTATATCCGCACAAAAAGTAATCAAAATTCAGGATGCCCTGGATATTGCTCTCAAAAAAAGTTACGACATAAGAACTGCCTCCCTAAATTTGCAACGCTCTAAAAAAAGTTTGGAAGCTGTTAAATTGGGGTTAAATTCAAATATTTATATGGAGTTCGATTTACCTAATTACTCATCTCAGCTTTCCAGTGTATTCAATACCAATACAGAGTCTGAAGAGTTTTATCAGCTCGGCTCTACTAAAATGGAAGGTCGTTTGTTTATTTCGCAACCAATTATATATACCAATAGTCAGATTTCACTTGTTGGTTCATTTTTTGGTCGCGATCAATTTAGTGATACTTCTCCTACACGACGTGATTATTTTTCAAATCTTAGTATTCGTCTTAACCAGCCACTATTTCAGTTTAACGAAAAAAAGGCAAGTTTGGAAGAAGCTGAAATTAACCTTGAGCAGACTGAGCGTAATTATAAACAAAGCCACAGAAATATTGTTTACAATGTAACCTCTGCGTTCTACCGTTTGTACCAGGCAAGAAGAAGAATGGAAATTACTCGTGAAAAAGTAAAGCAGGATGAAGAATCATTCGAAACTGCCAGTAATAAATTTAAAGCGGGTCTGTTAGCCGAAGTTGAAGCATTGCAGCTTGAAGTTGAACTTGCATCAAGTAAAAATGATTTGCTCGATAGGGAAAGAAATTACGAAGAGCTTAAACGCAGTTTTTCCCTTCTTATTGGTTTGGAAGATGATGAAAACTTTAGCATTGAAACAGACCTGAAATATGAACCGGTTTATATTGATGAAGAGCTTGCAATTCAAAGTGCAGTTAGCAAAAGACCAGATTTACTGAATGCCAAGGATGATATTTATTTGCAGGAGCTTTCAATAGAAAGAACTGATGCACGTACAGCTTTTACCGCTGAGCTAAATGCAAATTACGGTATTAACAAAAACGATAATGCTGTTGAAAATGTTTTTAATGATTTTCTTGATACCAGAAGCGTTGTATTTACTCTTGGGGTACCGATTTTAGATTGGGGTAAAAATACTCGCGAAGTTGAAGCAGCACAAGCAGTTTACGATATTCGTCAAAGCACGCATGATAACTTGAGAAAAGGAATTGTTAATGAAGTTAAATCGGCAATTGGAAGCATAAAATCTGCTGAGGCACGTGTTAAGGTACTCGAAAGAACTGTTGAGGTTGCCCAAAAAAGTTACGATATAAGTATTGAGCGTTTTAAGGCTGGTAAAATAACCAGTTTCGATTTAACGCAAATTCAGCTTAAGTTAACCGATTCCAAACTTAATAGTTTGGCTGCAATAATTGATTACAAAATTGCTATTGCCAATCTTGAAAGAAAAACCATGATGGATATTAAGTAAGGTTGGTACAGTGATTGACGAATTAACAAGGCTACGATTAAAAAAAATTTTCATTAAGTATTATGCTGAGGAGAAACTTAAGGAAGCTCTGGAAGTTCTTAAAACATTGCTTGAGGTTACTCCGAATGATGATATGTTACATTTCCATATGTATAATATTTGTACCAAACTAAATATGCACGAACAGGCAAAAATTGCCAAATCAAACATGGAAGCACTTAGAGAGGATTTATGATTTTGGGGTCTGTTATAAAGATTTGATTTAACCCAAATAGAAGCTCAAATTATCGAAGCATATATTTACTGGTAATATATACATTACCGAACACCGGAAATTTTCACATACAGTATTTTATAATTTGCCTGCGGAGTTTTATTAACCTCGCAGGTTTTGTTTATTAATCAATATTATTCTGTCATACCACATTGTGTCTGATTATACTATATTTACAACTACCAGCAACTCATTTCAATGAATCAAAACTATTGCGGAGTCCCCGGAGGGACGAAATTTATATAGAATATTAGAGCTAATAGAAAGTTAAACCCCGGCGGGATGACATAAAGCTTTACCCTCCAAGCTTACCCTGCTAAATAGATTCATGATAACCAGCTATACCGGTAATCTTCAAACTACAAATTGCTACGATTTCCAGAAAGCTTTGGAAAATATTATCAAAATTGTAAAGAGTTCTAATCTACCAAGAAGCATAAGAAAAGAGAGGAACCATTTACCAAAACCACTAACATCAGCAAAGTTTGAAACTGGTCCAACAGTACCGATAGCGGGACCAACATTACCAAGTGATGTAGCCACAGACCCCATAGACGATTGAAAATCGAGTCCGGTTAGCGACATAATTAGCGAGCCAACTACAAAAATAACTACATAGAATAAAAAGAAAGCTAAAATATTATAAATAATTTCTGGGGCAACAGCCTGTTTATTAAAACGAACTGGTATAACTGCACGCGGATGAACAAGTCTTGAAAGTTCAAGCACACTATTTTTAAGAAGTAGCAGATGCCTTACTATCTTTATACCACCACCAGTTGATCCGGCACATCCGCCAACAAATAACAGAAGGAAGAATATTAGCTGATACACAGAACCCCATGCTTCATAATCGGCAGTTATATAACCGGTAGTTGTTACAAGGGAAACAACCTGGAAAAGTGAATCGCGAAACGATTTTTCAGCACCGGCATAGTTGTTTATAAAGAGTCCTATTGCAACCAGCACAGAAACAATTACTGTAAACCTGAAATAGAACCTTAATTCGTCATTTTTAACAACAGGAGCAAAATTCCTGTGCAAATAGTGGTAGTGCATGGAAAAGTTTGTTCCGGCTAAAAACATAAATATAATAATTACATATTGTATAAACGGACTTGGGTAAGCTGCAACACTTGCCTGTTTGGTAGAAAATCCGCCCGTAGCCATTGTGGTAAACGAATGGTTTATAGCATCGAAAAACGACATACCGCCAAAATATAGAAGTACAATTTCGGCAATAGTAAATAACAAATATATACCCCATAAACGTTTTGCAGTTTCACGTACACGAGGATGTATTTTATCTTTGGTAGGACCCGGTACTTCGGCAACAAAAAGCTGCATGCCACCAATACCAAGTATAGGAAGTATTGCAAGCGAAAGTACAATCATACCCATACCACCAAGCCATTGAGTCATACTTCGCCAAAACAAGAGTCCGTGAGGTATATCTTCAATATTATTTAATATTGAAGCTCCGGTTGTGGTAAAACCTGACATGGTTTCAAAAAAGGCATCGGTATAGGATGGAATAGCTCCATGGAAATAAAAAGGAAGTGCACCAAACAGCGACATAACAATCCACCCGATCGAAACAACAATATAGCCATCACGCTTGCGTATTTCGCCGGTAGCATTTTTGGTAGCAAAAAGGATTATAAGCCCCAAGGTTGATATTCCGGCACCGGTAAGCAAAAGAGTAACAACATCATCTGCACCGTAATAAAGAGAAAAGCCAACCCCGGGTAGCATAAACATACCATCAAGAATCAGGAGGAAACCGATAAAGTTTAATATCTTTTTGTAGTTTATCATTAGCTAAACATTTTCTCTACTTTTTTAATTTCGCCCGGTAAGGCAAAAACAACAACTTTATCATACTCCTGTAACTGGGTATCACCTTTTGGAATAAATCCTTCACCACCACGAATATACCCGCCTATTATAGCATTTTTGGGAAAATTGAGGTTTTTAAGCGGCTTTTTGGTAATCTGCGAATCGGGTAATGCAATATACTCAAGAACTTCGGCATCAATACCCTGTAAGGTTGCAACCGAAACAAGTTCGGAGCGGCGAATAAACCTGGTAATATTATTTGCAGCAATAAGCTTTTTATTTATAAGTGAATCAAGTCCAATAGTTTGAGTTAAAGCCAGATAGTCAACATTATCAACAAGAGCAATAGTTTTTGAAACACCAAGATGTTTTGCCATAAGACAAGTAATAATATTTGTTTCGGCATCATTTGTAACGGCAATAAAACCATCCATATCAATAATACTTTCCTGAGCCAGCAAATCAATATCACGTCCATCACCCTGAATAACAAGAGTACGCTGAAGATAATCGGCAAGGTTTTGTGTTTTTTGAGTATTGGACTCAATTAACTTTAGATTCACCTTGTTTTCCAGCATTTTGGCAGCTTTTCTACCAATTTTACCACCACCAAGAATCATCAGGTTTTCCATTTTGGCTTTATCTTTGCCCGTAAACTTTATTATTTCTTCAACACCACTTGGTGTAGAAATAACAAATACCTGATCATTAGGCATAAGTATATGGTCACCGGAAGGAATTATAGTTTTAAGTCCACGCTGAACAGCAACAATTCTAAAATCAACATCAGCATATTCTTTGGCAATTTCCTTCATAGGTTTACGCAGGAGAGGAGTATCAGTATCCAGTTTAATGCCCAGTAACGAAATTTTACCATCTTCAAACTCAATAACATCCGTAGCACCCGCACGTTCAATAAGCTTGGTTACCTCACTTGCAGCCAAGTCTTCCGGATATATAAGATAATCCAGCCCAAGTTCCGAAAACATCTCCTGGTTTTCAGGGGCAATATATTCATCGTTACCAACGCGGGCAATAGTTGATGCAGCACCCAACTGTTTTGCAAGAATAGCTGCATTTATATTAACCGCTTCTGTTGAGGTTACTGAAACAAGCAAATCAGTGTGGGCAACATTGGCATTTTTAAGTACATCTATTGAGGTTGCCGATCCTTGCATGGTAAGTACATCGGTAGAAGTATTTACCCTGTCGAGGTGATTAGCATTAACATCAAGCACAGTTATATCATGGTTCTCAACCGATAGCTGCTTGGCTAAGTGGTAACCTACTTCACCGGCTCCGGCAATAATAATCTTCATAGTAAATCTCTGTTCATTACATTTAAAATCGTTAAAATAATGAATACTTTTATCAAGTTCATTAAAATAGAACACTAATTTTACTATTGCAATAAAAGGGTAAATAATTGTCCCATTTAAACAAATTTTAATCTTATGCATTTTTAGTAAAAAAGATATTGCTTATATTATTCCACACTATTACTAACTAATAGGGAGTAAAAATGAGGAATAAACTTGTACTTCTGTGTCTTTTGTTGTCTTTTTCCGGTTTAGCCGCACAGGAAAGTAAATTCGGACCCTTTATTGGTGTTGGTTACTCCTGGTTTACTTCACATAACGATGATGTTAATGATATTTACGGTAGTTTTGTCGGTGATGTATCTTTTGTAACCGGTTTGGGTTATGGCAATTTTTATGGCGTTTTTAAGTTTACACAGTTTACAAGAACCGGTAGTGCTAATGTTTCGCATAGTGAACTTACTTCTAAAGCTTCATTTCAACAGGACCTTATGTTTTTCGGGGGAAGATTATACCTTGGCGATGACCGGGATGCAAGAGTTTATGTTGAATTAGGAGCGGTATATTCCGATGTTACCGAAGCTATTGAAATTGAAGAATTGCCCAATAATGAGTTAAATGGTGTTAACATGATTAACGACTGGGGTGTACAGGCTTGTGCAGGAATTGAATTTAATATTACCTCCTTTTTATCCGTGTTTTCGGATATTAGTACATCCTGGATAAAGAAGGATGTTGAATCGGTTGATATGGGCGGTAACGATACCGGATTAAATCTGGGTGGTATTAATATTCAGGTTGGAATTATTGCAAGACCATTTTAGGAGGCGTTTATGAAGTTTGTAAAATATATTTTGATGATTATTACGATTGTAATTATAGCAGCTTGTGGTGAACTTATTTCGGAAGCCGAAGATGAAAATACCGGTGAGCTTATAAATCTTGTTATTGAAATTCCGCAAGATACCCTCTTTATTACTCAGGATGTTACTGCCGGTTTGTTACTAAAAGGGTTTTATGTTGAAAGCAATGATATTTACTATTGGCATGAAGGTGCTACATTTACAAAATCCTTTATAACAATTGATGAAGATTCAACAAACGAGGTTATTGATCGTACAGTTGCCGAGTGGTATTCTACTGTACAGAGTGTAGCGACTGTTAACGAGGGAACTGTTGAGGCTGTTTCCGATGGTGTTACGGAAATTTATGCAAGATACAAAGGTATTGAATCCAATCATATAATGGTTAGGGTAAATGGTTATTCAATGCCTCCGGGTATAAATGTTGATATGGAAAAATACAAAGTTATTTTCGAAAACGAATTACTGGTAGAAGGTAACGTACAAACCTATCAGAATATGGCAAATCCAACTTTAACATACAGCATAAACAATAGTACTAAAAGGATGTTAACTGTTGCTGCCACAGGCGTATTCAGTAACATGCTAAATGGTATGTTTGTTTCGGGTGAAAATACATTACAGTTTCATTGCACTCACCCTCTGGATTCAAACCTTGTTAATACGGTAAACTATTATGTACGGCTCGCTGATAACAGTAGTGAAATGCAGAATGTTTACGGTAACTACAAGGGGGATAAGGATATGACAGAAGTAATGGCTGAAGTATCCGAAGGAGATGCAACCAAATACCCTGACGTAACTACATCCCTTGCTTTTGATACGGGTTTATTTGGTCCGTTAACTTTTGCAACAAACACAAGTACCTTTAATAAAAATGGTGAGTGTGTAATAAACCTTGAGAATACAAACGGTACTGCCGGTTTTATTCTTGAAGGAAATATGACGCTTATGTACAGAACTGCTAATGAAATTAAGGTTGATATTTATGCCAAAATTAGTAATAGCAACTTGCCTGGCTTGGGTGATGTTAAAGTTATTGCTGATTTTATGATACAAAAGTTGTAACTTATAGTTTCAAAATTCTTATTTTATAGCAGAAAAGTATGGTGGTGTTGGTTTATAGAGGAATATTTGCCGGTGTTTTTCAATATCGGGCAGGTGGTGTATCTACACTTCCATTTATCTTTGTGCTTATTTTACTGGTTGTATCACTTGCCGGATTGCTATATTTTTACTACCAAAAGAAAATAAACGTTCAGAAGGAACGTACCCATATTCTCGAAAAGCAGTTTAACGCAAAAAGCAGAGAAGTTGCCGAAAACAAGTTTAAGCTGCTCCAACTTAATGAAAAATACGATAAACTTATTCTTGCCCTCGAAAAATCTCGTAATATTGTAATTTTTTGTGATAGCAATTTTAATATAATTTGGGTTAACAGGGGCTTTTGCGTTTTATTTGGACTCGAGTTAGAGGTGTTTTTAACTTCATCGGTAAAAAAGATTAACGATTTTTTCTCTTCCGATTTTACTACACAACTTAAATACAATATTAAAAATAATTTTAATGATGTTATTGAAGTTGATGCGGAGGCATTTGACGGAAGAAAACATCATTTTGCCTTTACAACCGAATTATTGTATGCTGAAGATGAAAATGTGCAGGAGCTGGTTCTTATTGGTTCGGATATAAGTGCTAATAAATCAGCATTTCAGGAACTTGGCAAATCCGAATATAAATTCAGAACCATTTTTGAGAAGGCTAACGATGCCATGTTTATTATGGATAAGGACAAGTTTATTGATTGTAATCCTGTTACCCTCGAAATGTTTGATACCAAAAGAGAAGATATAATTGGAGCAGCACCTGATGCATATTCGCCAGAATATCAGGATGATGGCTTACTTTCGAAGGATAAAACCAAAGAGCTAATTGATCTTGCATACAAGGGTAAACCACAAAAGTTTGAATGGAAACACACTACGCACAAGGGAATTCCCTTTTATACTGAAGTTAGCCTAACACTTATTGATTACAATAACGGTAAGGCATTACTCGCTGTTATAAGAAATATTAACGAAAGAAAGTTCAAGGAAAATATTCGCACTGTTCAGCAGGATATAACTGAAGCTAGCCTTAAAGATGGTTCTTTGGAGGAGTTATTTAAATCGATTCATGCAGCCCTTTCAAGAGTAATGACTATAAAGAATTTTTATATAGCCCTTATTGATGAAGAATCCGGGTTACTATCATTCCCCTATTTTATTGACGAAAACGATCCCAAGCCACAACCACGAAAATCAGGTAATGGTTTAACTGAATATGCCCAGCGGCAAAAAGAAACGGTGTTGCTGAAATATGATGAATTTGATGAACTGCTAAAGAATGATTCGATTGAATTTATTGGCTCCCGTTCATTCTACTGGTTAGGCTCTCCCCTGATGATGAACGATAAAGTAATTGGATGTGTGGTGGCTCAGTCGTATGATGAAAATCTTGTTTATACTGAGGACGACAAGGAAATATTCAGCTTCGTTTCTGCACAAATTGCTCATGGAATATACAAGAAGTATTCAGAGCAAATAATGTTTGAAAGCAGACAGCGTCTTAAGGAAATGAATAGTAACAAGGATGCACTATTCTCAATAATTGGGCATGACCTTAAGGGTCCGCTCTACGGATTACTCGGATTTTCGGAGATGCTTGCTACCGAGCTGGATGATTTAACCCGTGAAGAGGTTATGGAGTATAGCAATAACATCTTTGAAATTTCCAAGGATATTCATCACCTTTTGGAAAACTTGTTAAACTGGACGCGTTTTCAAAGCGACAAGATGATGTTTGAACCTGATACATTTGATCTTAATATTGAAATTAGAGATACGATTAAAAAACTTGGCGGTTCTGCCAGGAAAAAAGAAATTGAAGTTAACTACAAAGGTAAAGGCTCAATTGAAATTTTTGCCGACAAATATCATATTCAAACTGTCCTGAGGAATTTGATTTCCAATGCGGTTAAGTTTACTTACCCAAAAGGCAAGGTAAGCATTGAAGTTGAGAAACTTGATAATTACGCAAAGGTTATCGTTACCGATAATGGAAAGGGTATTGCTCCGGATCAACAGCCATTTATTTTTGATGATAACAAGCTGATAAGTAGTGCAGGCACTGAAAATGAACAGGGCACAGGACTTGGACTGGTTATTTGCAAGGATATGATATTTAAGAATAAGGGTAAAATTGAGTTTGAAAGCGAAGTGGATAAAGGTTCGGTATTCTCATTTACTGTACCGCTTGCTGATCAAAATATTGCCAACTAACTAGTTACTTGTCTGGTTACCTGTTTTTACCTTACAAGATTGTATAACCACACTTTCCAGACTTCTGTTTTTAATACCTTCGGATAATACTTACCTGGTAGCATCTATTACCCCCAGCAAAATAAATTTACCAGATTAGCTGAATAATTTCATCTTCCTTTTTTACCAAATAATAAAATAGCCACCGAAAAATGTTCCGGCAGCTATATATGCTTTATTAAAACTTTATTTAACTACAAAATAGGAATTGCGTATTTACTTGTTTCTTTGAATAATTACTATTGTCATATCATCATGCTGCTTGTAATCCTCAACAAAGTGGTTTACATCATGTGTAATAATTTCAATTAATTTGGAAGGACTTTTTGATCTGTTATTCTTGATAATTTCATACAAACGATCTTCACCATATTCCTCAAGTGAAGGATTCATAGCTTCAGTAAATCCGTCTGTATAAAGTACAATAGTATCACCACTGGCAACCGATATGGTTTCCTCAACGAGGGTTTTTGAAAATATGTGCCCCTCTTCTAACCCAAGGGCAATACCCGAGCTTTTAAGCAGACGAGTTTCGCCATCAGGATTTGCACACAATATACCCGGATTATGTCCTGCACGGCTATATAGTAATGTATGGTTTTCGGTATCCAGTACAGAATAGAACATACTAACGAAAGTATTTTTTTCAATAGTTTTGTAGAGTAGGCGATTAACCTTGTTAAGTACAACTTTAGGTGATGCGTTTTCCTCGGCATGAGCCTGCAAAATTCCTTTGGTAAGGGTCATGTAAATAGCAGCACCAACCCCCTTACCCGAAACATCGCCAATAGCAACACCAAGCTGGTTCTTGTCGAGTTTTACAAAGTCGTAATAATCGCCACCTGCTTCCTTTGCCGGCAAACTAAAGCCTGCAATATCGTATCCTTTTACATTTGGTTTTTCTTTTGGCAGCAAACTAAGCTGTACATGCGAGGCTATTTCCAACTCCTTCTTCATACGCTCCCGCTCACTAATCTTTTTAACATGAGTTGGAACACCATAGTTTTCAAGTCGGAACTCTTCTTTCCTTATTCTGGCAATTATAAATATCACTATTGTGGAAACAAGTAGCAGTATAATAACCCAAAAGTTCCACCTGTACCATGCGTTATCCGAAGAATATAAAATTATTGCTCCGCTAATAAGGGCGATATGAAATTTTGTACTTACAAGGGTAAGCAAATCAAATTTGAAGAAAATATATCCGAATATTAAACCATAGATAAAATCGATTAAAATATCGAGCATAAATATATGTGTGTTTGGTGCCGATTGAGCAATTACGTTACCAACAATAGCCAATAGGGATGATGCAACTATAGCCAGCCATTTGTTTTTCCACTTTGCATAAACAAACGAAATAACGAAAAACTGTATTGCCACACTTGAAAGTAAGGCACTGGTAAATGAATCGAGGAATATGGTTAACGATGGAATATAGTTGTTAAAATATCCCCAGAATCCATACGCTGTAAAAAATATATCATCATTAAGGTAACTACCCAGTGCAAATAAAATAATGTAGCTTAAAAAGAATACGCTCCCTAATACCATTCCGCGAAATATTGCATTACCGGAGCTTAGCGAAAAGTACCGAAACTTAATAAATGCATCAATACCACGCAGTTTGTTAGTCCACAATCTTCTTGAAACTGATTCGCTGGCAGACCATGCAGAAAACAGTAGTAGTGAATAAAGAAAGAATACCAGCAAGGCAATGGAAAGAAAAACTACAACCTTTTGGGTAAGTAAATCTGTACCCATAACAACATTTTGACCCACGGAAGGCCAGCTGTTTATTAGTCCGATTAGAGAGAATACATAAAATATTATAAACAGGTTTCTGCCAATTCGGAGCCAAACCTCACCATCATGGTATTTCCTCAGGAAAATAAATACAGCAAACTGGGCTAAAAAGAAAATAAAAATAAATGAGGCTGTACCGTAAATGGCAATTTGTGATTCAAGGTTTGGACTTAATCCTGCAGGAATTTGAAAACGGCTAACAAACTTGCCTGGTTTATCACCGTTAAAAACTACAGTAATATTTTGTTTACCCTTAAACTCGGGCGAATCTTTTTCCCATTTGTATATATAATCGGTTCTGTTAAGTTTCTTGTCTGATTTGCTTTCAATAAGTGAGTATTCGTTCAGGTTTTTAACGCCGGTATTAACCAGAAACTTAAGAATTTTTACTCTGGCTTCTTCCGGGGAAATATGTTTTTCGGTAAGTGTATCCGGTACATCACGGTAAAAGTTGGTTACATTGCCCCTGTTTGATAAAACAACAGTATATTCGGGACTTGGGTCGCCAGGCTTTTTATTTTGATGAAACAATATACTCCAACCGTAAACGTAAACTTTATCATCGTTAATAATTTCGTTTACTTTTTCATTACCAAGTGTTTTTGTTAGATATGAAAGCACCTTCATTTCAGCAGTTGAGTATGCCTCAACCATAAATGGGGAAACATCGTATCCCAAACCTTCAACATAATTTTTAGCTACACCAATAGCCTCATTTCTGGTAAGGTTATATTTAATATTATCGTAACCCGAACCTTTATAAAGGTACAAAATGGCTGCTGCTGAAAGGAGTAAAGCGGCAACCCAGTAAACAAGATTTTTATTCATATTATCCATAGCGGTCTCACACACAATATATCTGTTTAATTTCTTAGACGAACCATTAAAATATAAGTTTATGCAATTAAAAGCCCCCAAATTATTTATTATACAGAATTTTAGTTACTAATTTGGGAATCAATATAAACTTTCCCTCAACAATTCATCTACTTAAAAAGCTAAACACTATTAACGATAAATTAAAAATACGATAGTCGCAAATTTTGCCCTTTAAAGAGGACACTTGAGTATTTATCTTTGCAGTTAAGATAAGAGGTGCTCGTTTAAAGGGCGGATTAATTAGCATGATAAAAGGGGATACAATTATGTATAAGATGAGAATTGTTTTTAATTTCTTATTTTTTACTCTGATTTTTTATTCAACAAATTTTAGTCAAGATGCTATAGATATTACTGGTACTTCCTCTGAACGCTTCAACGAACGGGGGTTTGTATCCAGTGCCAGTTTTTCTACTGAAGGTAATGAAATAATAACAGACTACGATGGAAATTATTTTTTTAATTACAACATTCCTATTGAATTACCCGATGGTTTAAGCGGAAGTGTTTCAATGATTTTTAATTCAAACACAGAGCATCACGTTTTTTTTCATCCAAGAAAAATTATAAAAGAAGAGCCTGGACTGGATGTGAGTAGTTTACATGGTTTTGCGGTTAACAAAGGAGAATGGATTTTAGGATTTAATGGTTTTGCATTGCATACGTTTTTATACGATGCTAATATTTATGCACATAACAGAAATTTCGATCAGTACTTCCTTAATTTACAAGGTAATGAAGTCCCTCTATTGATATCAGGTATTAATTTCTGCAACATGTTTAATGATACAAATAGCGAAAATAATATACTTGCACCTCGTTTGACGGGTATTAATGGTAAAAGAAAAAGAGTAGAATATTACAGAGATCAGATTGTCATTCTTAAAGCAGATGGTTCAAAAGTTATTTTATTTAATGAGTTTAAGGGAATGGGACAAGGGGAAAAAGAATACACTGGGAAATACATTTCATTTGGTCCTGATGCTCATGGTTATGCAATTGTTAAATTACAAGATGCCCCTAATTACCATAATTTGCGAGATATATATTATCATCCAGGAGATGGAAATGTGTATCATTTTATAGAAAAAGAATTGGAATATCAAGAGTTTTATTTTGGTGGTTATGGTGGAAGCAATAATGACAATGCATTTGATATGAAATTTCTAATTCCAAGAGGTTTGGTTCTTAATGAAATAATTTCCGCAAATGGAGTAAAACTTGTTTTTAATTATGGTAAATTAAATGATTATATTACTAATATAAATTATGGTAGATCAAGGTTGGCTCCTAAAAGTATTGATATTGTTGCTTCAAAATATCCCGATGCAACAGATACCGATATTTACCCACAGGTGCCAATAGTAAAATTTGAAGGGAATTATGTAAATACATTAAAAATAGTTGATTGTCTTAAATCTAAAAACACATCTTTTTATCTCAGTCCGGTTGATAAATATGCAACTCCTTATAGTACACAAAGGCTAACTAATGGTTCAAAACAATGGCTTGTAACTCATATTATTGACAATATTGGTAGGGAAACTTATATACAATATGGAAATCAAAAAAGGATGTATCACCGCGGAATAAAACCTCCGACCGGTATGTTTACACTAGTAACAAATGAAATGGTTGATGGTTCTTTTTCATTTTCAATTAATTCCCCTGTAATTTCTGAAGTTGATTACCCCAATGGGAAAAAATCAATAATAGATTATTATGAACCTGGTAACTCAATATTTTATTTTCAGTGGAATGAAATTTCACAGAGAAGAGACATACGAAATATTGGGGCTAATATACAGGTAAAAAATAACAAAATAAAATATGGTAATACTATTATTACAGAAAAAACATATTCATTTCCACAATATTTTAATAACCATCAGGAAAGGACACAAGAGAATATATTAACTGAAATTACTGATAGAAGACTTATTTCAAATATCGATAATCAGCAAGTTTATAAAAAAAAATATATTGAAAAAAGTTTTACAAAATATTTGTTGAATCATAAAATAGGATATACTTCAGATTATTCCAGAACTATTAAATTGACAAAAGAGCAAATAACATATGATGATATTGATGAGAAGCAAACAACCTATTTTACATATGATGCTGATTTAGTTGAGGATTCTTCGCTTGATCCGTTTTTTAAAATGTTTTTCCCTCGGAAAGCAAAGGGGTATTTGACAAAAAAAATAGTAGAGATTAGTAAAGGTGATAATGTTATAAGTAATGAGTATTCTATAATTAAAAATGATGTAAATATATGCGGCTTACCTGATGATAATGAAGTTTGCTTTCAAGGTTCATATGATATTACTGACGTTACTGTTACCGAAACCGGTAAAGGTATTGTTACTGAAACTACATTTTTTGTTGAACAGATTAATGCAGCTTTACCACCAAACTATGATTATAATCCTGACGAGCGGTTTATATCAGGCAGAGTAAAATCTAAAATTATTAAAAATGATAACCTGATAAGTTACAAGCTTGATAATACTATTAACAACAATACAAGTAATTTTGGGCTTATAAATAAAAAAACTGAATTTAAAGATGCAGCTAAAACAGTTTCGATGTATGAATATTGTGATATTTCTAATTTACTTGAAGAGCAATTTCCATATTATCTATACACAGGTTTATTAAAAAAGACAACAATAAATAATTCTTCATCAATTGAGTATTTTTATCCAACACCGCGTAAATCAGTTAACGATTTGTATAAAACTTATCAGACATATTCTTTTGAAGGGAATAAAATTAGAGCGGATGGTAATATTGAAATATTAAATTTTTCAGTTGACGAAGAAGATGATCTAACAATTTTTAAACCCTATAAAACTGAGATAGTTGACCTGAAATCAAATAATTTATTCATTACTAATTCAGGCTATAATAAATATGGACAAATTCAATATGAAGTTGATGTAAACAACTATATTACCGAATATACATTTGATGCAGTTAACAGGCTTATTGCTGCAGCATTTCCTATGGATTTTTCAGATAATTCAACTAATCTTACAACAGAATTATCGGATAAAAAATTTAAATATTTACCGAATCATAATTATACAGCAACTGAGCCTGGAATACAGACTGAAGATATGGTTAGGTCTTATAGACCAAACTTCATATTTGAGCTGACTTCCAATGATCTGATCGAATATGATTATGAGCATCTTGAGTACTTACAAATTACATTTGAGGAGGAGTTTAATGTTGCTATACTTCCTAATTTATCTCTTGATAAGTCAAAAGCATTACTAAAAATAAAATGTAAGGAAAGTAGTGTTTATGGACGCCATAAAAGCGGAACCGAAAATGAATTCCAAGTCTATGCAATTACAGAGGAAAATGGTGAATATGTTGTTCTTAATACTAATATTTATGGAACAGGTAAGTTTGTTGAAAATAGTATTGTTGAAGTTGATTTAACTTCAATATTAAAATGGTTAATTCCTCAGGAACATGTTAGTATTGCAGGTTTTAGGATTCGAGCAGACATAGATGTTCAATCCGATTTTAATCCTTATAGTCCGTATAATCATGTTGCATTAAAAAATTTCTCATTTGATCATACATTTAAACCAGTAATGATTATCTCTTCTCCAAAAGTAGTTACTCACACAGTTAATGATGATGTTAGCTATCTTTATAAGTATTCTGATTTTGATAATTCTCTTACTATTGAAGAGTCTATGGATTATTCTTCAACAAATCACAAAAAGAAAATAAACAAATATAGCTATGATTGTTTTGGGAATATTTTAGCAACAACAAGGTATTCAGCTAATGGTACACAACATACACTTAATACTAATGAGTATAATTTTGCTGGAGAATTATCACATTCAGTAGATGCAGAAGGTAGAAATGTTTACAACCATTATGATGCAATGGGTAGAAGTACACAAACAAAATTTGTATCTAACAATGAAACAGCTCCAACTGTGAATATGAGTTACATGTTGGATACTGAAAATAATGAAGTTGTTAGTAAAAAAATCATTACCGATGAAATTGGCAACGTTACCGAGGAAGTTTCGGATAAATACGGAAATAAAATTAGAGTTGCAAAATATCATGAGAACGATCCGGATGATTATACCGAAACCAAGTTTGAATATGATGATATTAACAGACTTACAAAAGTTATTTCGGATGACGGATTAGCTACTGAGTATCAATATTATGATGAAACTGGTTTACTGAAGAAGAAAAAATCTTCAGAATATTACCCAATTGAATACAAGTACAACCAATACGGACAGCTAATAATGACACTTCAGCAAACAGGTGGGGACAATACCATTATTGGTGATGAAGTATATGAGATGCATTATAACCATTATGATGGATTTGGAAGGATATTACAAAAGGGTATTATTAACGGTAACAAGAAATATTTCACAACGTTAGACCCTGATTCACCAACTTTATCTGGTTCTTTTCCTTCATCAACTGTTGGACAAATTTCTGGAAGTGCTATTGATTATCAACTTGTAGGTGATACTTCAAAACTTGTGGTTGTTAATGCTTATGATGGTATTAAAACTGATGGGGTATTTTCGAATGCTACTTTTCTTGGTGTTCATAAAAATAATCTTAAAGGTAAACTTGCTTTAACAGCTTTTCGCGATAAACCAGGGCAACCCTGGAGTTATAAATATTACTCATACGATGAACGTGGCAATATTGAATCATATTATATTTCTTACCAGGGTGGTACTAAATATTTAGTAGAATATGAATACGATAAACTTGGAAATGTTTTAAAAGAAACTGTAAACCGTTTTCAACTTTATAAATGGTATGACTATGATGAATTTGGAAGATTAACAAAAATACAAAGTAGCCTTTCGAATAATAAATCGACGGCAGTTACTGATATGGTTTATACATATAATAATGTTGACCAAATTAATACAGCTAATTACCTCGGTATTAATAAGGACATATTTAGCACACAATACACATATAATAACCGTGGATTTCTTTCTAACTTAAATACATTTCAGCGTGATAATGGTGTTGGTGAAACTGTGTTTAGTCAAAACCTTAATTATTATAAAAATGGTAATATTTACCAAAATGAAAGCTTTAATAGTTATTTAGGGCAGTCTATAGAACCTCTATTAACTTATAGTTACTCTTACGATTATAATAACCAGTTAACTTTTGCTGAGGACAGAGTTAGCGGATTTGAGTGTATATACAGATATGTGGCACCTGGTAAACTTGCAAGTATTAACCGTAACGGTACACAAATAGAATTTGAATACCGTGATAATAGTAATGGTTATAATCCGTCTAATAAATTATTGAATATTTGGGTTAATGGAAATAACGGTGGTGATAATGTACATTATAGCTACAAAGGAATGATGTCTAAAAATCCACAGTCCGGTATCTCAATTGAAAATAGGAATTATCTCGATTTACCATTGAAACTTTCGAAAGACCAAACAAATATTGCTTATTACCACTATGATGAAACCGGAACAAGGCTTTTTAAAGATGACGGTACTAATAAAGAATTCTATTTTAATGACCCTTCTGGCAAAAATGTTGCTATTTATGATTATACTGATAAAAGTATTAAACTATTTAATTTGTTCGGAAATGGTAATGAAGGAAGAATTGAAGTAAACTATGTTGAAAATACAATCGTTGACCCTGAAACAGGAAAACCCGAGATAATAACTACCCGCGAATATGAACGTTTTTATTACCTTAAAGATCATCTCGGTACTATAAGAGCTACAATTGCCGAAGACGGAAGCTGCCTAAGTGCACAAGATTATTACCCCTTTGGTAGTTTTATTGAAGGAAGAGTTGTGGATAACAGCGATAACCTCGGCAAAATTAAATTTACAGGAAAAGAGCGAGATAAAGAATCTGGTCTTGATTATTTCGGTGCAAGGTATTATGATAGTAAGTACGTTCTTTGGATGTCTGTTGACCCTATGGCAAGTTCAAGACCCGGTTTATCACCATACAACTACTGCCAAAATAACCCAATTGCAAGGATTGACCCAACTGGTATGCTGGATGGTGATTATTATGATCAAAATGGGACTAAATTGGGTGATGATGGTATAGATGACGGAAAAGTATATGTGGCTAATAATGGACAAACATCAAATGTACAACAAAATTTAACGAATGGAAATTACACAGCAGCACAACAAGGGTCTACACTACTTGTTGGCCAAGCTGCAAGAGCTACTATGGTAAATCAAGCACAAAATGTTACTGCACCTGACTATGAAACTGGTGGCTCAGTCACTACTACTACTCAAGGTAAACACAGAGCATTACCAGCAGTAGATGGGGCCCGGGTTACAACAGGGAGGCAAAATGCTTATATTAATGTATATGCTATGTCACCTAATGCTAACTTAAATGGTATTAAGGGCGATGTTGTTACAACATATCATTCTCATCCCGTTGGTACAAGCCAAATATCATTTAATCAGCCTCCTAGTGATTTTATTGATAAAAATGGTAAACCAGCAGGTGATATTCCGAACGCTCGAACAAATCCACCAGTTACTGCGGGATACCATCAAGTACTTAGTGTAAAAAATAATAGGGTTTACATTTATAATGGGAGTGGTGTTATTACTAGTTTTCCAATGAATAAATTCAAAACTTTAGGTAAATAAATGATAAGATTCTTAAATTCCAGAATGAAAAGTTTTTTTATAGCCTGTCTAATTATATTGTTTTGCAATTGCCAGGCTAAAGAAAATGAGTACACACAATATGAAAAAAGGGACACTTTAATATTTGTTGACGGTGAATCATATCAAGAGATTAATAACAGTCTGTTGAAAAATACAAATGTAAAATATCTGGATATATTTGCATCATCGATTGATTCTTTACCTACTAATGTTAAGTATCTGAAAAAATTAAGAGTATTGGTTGTAGGTGGAACAAATATTTCAAGTTTACCGAATTGGATTAATAATCTTGAAGACTTAGAAGAAGTTAATTTGGCTTATTGTCATAACATTAATTTAGAAAAAAGTTTAGAGGTTTTAGCTAAATGCTCAAACATAAAAAAACTTGAACTCTATAACTTAAACTTAAAAACTTTTCCAATAGGAATTACCCGTATTAAAAAACTTGAAGTTTTAAATCTATCTCAAAATAATTTGAAAGAATTACCCGTAGAGATTAAGGAATTAAAATACCTCTCGGAAATTGTTTTTGATGGCAACAGTAATTTGAAAATTAGCAACATAATTGAAATGCTGAGTTCACTAGATAACTTGAGATCATTATCTCTCATTAATTGTGCAATTGAAACAATACCGAGCAATATCTGTAAACTTTCTAACTTAGAATACTTGATATTAAATAATAATAATATTAGCAAATTGCCTAAAAGTATCGGAAAACTACATTACTTAAAAAGACTATTATTACATATGAATAACTTAACTGATTTACCAAATACAATGGAAAAACTTAAAAAACTCGAAGCTATTGTATTATCAGGAAATCCTCTAACCAGGGATAACATTATTAATTTGAAGAGGATGCTACCTGATGTTGTAGTTTTAGGTAATTTTAACTAGAGTGTATATTAAATAATATTAACTGCGAGGATTACATAATCCGCCAAATAGCTTGGCAGACAATTAACCAACTATTCTATGAACACCCCTAGGTAACTTTTGCAGTTACTCTGGGGTTTGTTATATATACACGTAAACTCCTCACCCAACATTAGCGATAATACCTTCGTTGCACTTAAAAGTAGGGTAACCCTCTATCATGTTTATCCTGACATTTGCTTTACCATCCGGACTCGCTCAACTTTGTCTTTCTCTCTCCTTCTCCAGTATCACGGCAATACCCTGACCAACTCTTATATACATTATACAAAGAGCTTTGGCTTTACTGGTTGTTTAAGTTGGTAGTTTGGGTATAAATTGCTGTACAACTTTTACAAATACAACAAACTTACTATATTAGTGTAGGTAGTTACTTGTTAATATTATACCGAATTCGGACTTGACTATGCAGTTTATCCCGTACCTTTAGGTCGGGAGTGCAAGGTATTATGCTTGTCCGCCGTGGCGGGATAGTAAGTACGTGGGTGCTTGTTCCGAACTTTATTCGGAAGGATGTCTGTTGATGAAACTTGTCCCGCATCCAAATGATCGGGATGGCTGATAAATACCCCGGCTTAAGCCCACTTGTCCCGTATCTATTGATCGGGATATAATTATTGTGCAAATAATCCTATTATATTGGTTGACCCTGATGGGAAGGAGTTAAGTGGTTTTGGTCAATTAGGTGATAGAATTTATCGCACAAAGAGAAATCTTAATGCCTCAGATACTAAAAGAGAAGAGTTTAGACAATCAGATCTTAAAACAGATATATTTTTTGCTAAAGCAGGGGTTGAATCTTGTGCTGATACATTTGGCGATGGATTTGAATTATTTACTGGTTATACTGTTACTGGCGATAAAGGCGATAGGCGGTATGCACTAGCCGCATTAGTAATTCCAGGAGTTTCTTCAGGTGTTCTGAAAGTAGCTAAAAATTTACCAGGTAGTATGATGGGCCTCAAAAAATCACTTAAAAGTGCTGAGCAGTTATCAGAAATGAATTTGGGTGGTGGTATAAGTATAGCTGGTAAAGGTTCTGCGAAAAATATTACTGATGTTGATAGACTCATTGCTACTTATGGTGGCAAAGCTGAAGATTGGAGTAAAATGTCTACTAAAAATGCTAGCAAATTTAAAGATGGGAGTAAAGTTGAAACACATTGGTATCAAAATAATGAATTAGAAATAAAAGTGGAACCAAAATCAAAAATCACGGATAAATAATGAAGATAAGAATGGAAACTGTAAATTATTGTTTTGATGTACTGGATTTAATGAGTCAAAATAAAATTCATTTTCTTGAAGGTATTAGACTGCTTAATTCTAAAGTAAGAGAAATAGATCCAATGTTTAATCAGAATTTCACAAAAGTAATAGTAGCTTTTGAATCTGATACAGATTTCTATCCATTGGGTGAAGTGAGAAAGCTCTGGAATAAGCAAAGCTTACTTAAACAGGACGAAAGATATTTGGATAATTATAAACGAGGCAAAAAACAATTACATGAAGGCTTAGAAGAATTAAAAGAATATTTAATATTAAATTCAGAAAAACAATAATATTTTATAAAATAATTAAAAATGATATTGAATTTCTAAAATTTCTTATAAATAGACGTGTTAACCTGGAAGTACAGTTTTGCATGGCAGGAGTTTTCTCCTGCCGCTTCAACTCAACAATATAAAAAATTACACAAAGCCGCCGGAACAAAACCGGTGGTTTTTTATTTAAGCAACAGCTGAGCATGTTTGGTTTTACCACGGAGTGGTTAAAGTTTAGTAGTAACACTAATAGCAAAGATTAATAGAACCACGCAAGTGGTTCAACATTGAAGGCAAAATTAAAACCAAACTTTTTATTAACTTACCATTCTGGTTACCATTTGTTCTTTAACATAATATTTGGTACGAGTACAACCGCTACGGCGGAAAGGTTTACACGCGTTTTGTGGGAGCACGATGTTGAAACCGGTTACGATTATGCAGTTTATCCCGTACCTTTAGGTCGGGAGTGCAAGGTATTATGCTTGTCCGCCGTGGCGGGATAGTGAGTACGTGGCTGCTTGTTCCGAACTTTATTCGGAAGGATGTCTGTTGATGAAACTTGTCCCGCATCCAAAGGATCGGGATGGCTGATAAATACCCCGGCTTAAGCCCTTATAACTATTGTGCAAATAACCCTATTATATTGGTTGACCCTGATGGAAAGCAATTTGTTGTAAATAAGGAGACCAAAACAGTAGACGGTGAAGAAAGGGTAACTTACAATATTACAGCAAATTTTTACTTGGACCCTTCAATTAGTGAAAATGCGAAAAAACAGTTTATCAATGAAGCCAATAGTTGGATGGACGCAATTGAATCATTATCTGGAAGTAAAGAAGTAAATGGAGCAATTATTAGAGTTGATGCTTCTTTTCATGGGGGTGGAAGTTTAAAAAAAGCTCAAAATGATCCAGCTGGAAATTATATTGAAAATGTGCCGGGATTATTTAGAAGTGTAAACATAAGTAAATCACATATACGCCATGACTTTGGAATTGTAAATAATGATTCGAAAAAAATATTGGCTCATGAACTCGGGCATACATTTGGACTAGGTGATCGTTATCCCGGACCGAAGAGTTTTATTTCACCTGCAATGAAAAATGATATTATGGGTGAATCAATGAATGTGAATGCAATTAATCTTGCAGCAAAAAGAGTAATGAATACTGTAATAAAACTAAGCAAAGGAAAACAAACTATAAAAATAAATGAGAGTAATAATGAAAAACATGCAAAATAGAGTAATAATACTATTGATAATTTTTTTAGTTATTTTTGTCTCATCTTCTTTTTCACAGACAAAACTTACCAGATATTTTTATGCTGAAATAGTTAGACCAAGGATTTCTGGAGAATTACTTGCATTTACATTAAATTCTAGTTTAATCGCTAATGGCTATTGTTTGACATTCGATAAAACTAAATTCATTGAATGTTTAACTCAAGATTCCTTACTCCTTGAAAAAACTGATCTGATTTTGGACCCAAATAATTATGCAGGTTTATTTTATCAAATAAAACAATTCCTTCCATCTTTAAAATTAAATTCGTCAATTGGTTTTACTTTATTATATACATTAGATTTTAATCCAATAATAAATATTAGCAATAAAGAATATGTTGTTATTAAATTAACATTTATTGGTAGAAAGCTTGAGTATAATGAAAAACTTGACAAACTTTTTAAGGAAACAAATATAAGATACAATTTTAGTAAAATCAGTAATACTTATGTTTTTGATAGATTGATAAAAATTGAAACTGTTGATGAGATTAATGATTACATTAAAACTTATAAGTATAA
Source organism: Melioribacteraceae bacterium (assembly GCA_963663615.1). Lineage (GTDB taxonomy): Bacteria > Bacteroidota > Ignavibacteria > Ignavibacteriales > Melioribacteraceae. The sequence goes on along the minus strand of OY760517.1, from coordinate 3,859,771 downwards.
TATACAGTAGAATATCTCTCAATTTTATAGTGCAGGAGTTCTCTCCTGCCTTTACTACTTCTTCACAATATAAAATTATTTAAATCCGCCGGAACACTCCCGGCGGTTTTTTATTTAGCCAACAGCTGAGCATAAATAGTTTTACCACAGAGTAGTTAAAGTTTGGTAGAAACACTGATAGCAAATAATAATAGAACCACGCAAGTGGTTCAACAATGAAGGCGATAATTAGAAACAAAGCGGCAAGGAGGGAAACTCCTGCCCTAATATACTTTCTCTGCGTTGAACGCATATTTTTCATTTTTAGAACAAAATAGAGGTAAATAAATGGAAGACTTTTTTGAGCAAAATGCAATTTATATCGTTACAATTGTAATTTATATATTCACTTATTCTGAATTACCAAATCTAAAAAAGTGGCAAGATCTATATTGGTATCCAAAAGTTATGACAGTTTTGACATTTATTGGAGCTATTTTAATGACAATCGTTTCAATTGCCTATACTTTTCACTCCAAAAACTGAAACATAATGTTTAATTTAATTATTATAAAATTTTAGTTAATTTCACAAAGCCGCCGGAACAAAACCGGTGGTTTTTTATTTAGGCAATGGTTGGGTAGTCAATAGTTTTACCACAGAGTGGTTAAAGCTTGGCACAAATACTAATAGCAAAGATTAAAATAACCACACCAGTGATTCAACAATGAAGGTGTAAATTGGGAACAAAGCTGTAGGAATGCAATACATTTTATTTTACATCAATAACTTTCACTTCTCCATCTGCTCTTACTTTTACTTCGCTTATTTTTATATCAAGTATCTTTACTGTTTTATATTGCTCACCACGCTTAAGGAGGTGTGAGGAATTATCGGTGAGGTCTTCAAGAATAACTATTTTGCTATTATTGTTTACAATTATGCCGGTAATATTAAATTTTAATGGTGGTTTATCAGTTGTAGTTTTTTTGCTCGCAGTTTTTACTTTATGTAATATAAAAGGATCGCGTTTAATTGGTTTTAACTTGCTAATACTTTTTTGAAGATAGTTGTTGCTGGGAGCAGAATCATTTCCTGAAATTTCCATTTGCTCTATTTTTTCAATAGTACTTTCGCCGGAAGATGTTAGGTACTCAATAATATGATTGAGTATAAATCCCCAAATTGTAAGTACTGCAACAAGCAGTACAATCGCAGCTCTATTTTTTAGCAACTTTTTCACAGATTAAGATATACCTCAATATTTAATTCCATAACAACTTTTTGTCTTGAAGGATAAACGCTTTTAACATCCATTTCTTTTATAATTATTACCTGAGGAGAATTTTCAATTTCGTGTGTAAATTTGTACAGATTATCGTAAACACCTTCCATTACAACCAGAAGCGGCAATCGAAGTAAATTACGTTCCTCGGTAATAACTTCCGGTTTAATTGATGTTAGCTTAAGTTTGTTATTTGTTGCTATTGAATCGATATATCCAATAATTGAAGATATAGAACGCTGTTCGTTATAATCACTAATAATTGAAGAAATATCAGCTTTTAGTTTGGTATTTTGCAAATTAATATTCTGAATATTCAATCTAATCTGCTCATCTTCCTTATTTGCTTGTTGCCAAATAAAAAGCTTCCACGTATCGCTAACAAGTTCCGAGTATCTTGGGTATAACTCAAAAAATAGTAATAGCAGGAATAGCCCTGAAATCATCCGGAACATATTTAACCATTTATTACTTTTTAGCATAATACTCAGCTGATATTGTAAAGAATATTGGATTAGATGATATATGACTAACTTTTTTTAGCAAATACTCACGCTTTATAGTTTCCGATAAATCCAAGGTTATTTCCCTAAAAACTTTGGCTAACTCCAGATTTTCAATTAAACTGGCAATTCCCTTTTGCGTTTTGGAAATTCCCTCAAGGTGTATTTGTAGCTTGTTATCAGGTAATTCTTCAAGTTTTATATCAGTTAAAAATAAATCTTGTGGCATCACATCGGAAACATAATAAAGAACATCTGTAAAGTTTATTTTACTTCCTTTTAGACTATTAAGCAGCCTAAGATTAGCCTCGAGAATTTTATTTTGTTTTGTTACCTGCTCAAGTCTGGTTTTGTTAACGTCCATTTCAGCTGATCTTGCTTCAATGTCTTCTTTTTCACCTGTTAAAAATCCTTCCCAGATGTAGGCAGAAATAAGTAATAAAATGATTAACATACCTGAAGTAATTATATACCGGAAAACCGATTGCTTCTCAAGCTCTGTTCTTACCCTGTTTAATTGAGAATCTTGCAGCAGGTTAAGCGAGCCTTCATAATTTTGAAATAGTACATCGGTAAATAATTTCCCTATAATAAACGGCACAAAACTATCCTCTATATCCGGATTTATTTTAGCTTCCGGAAGTGCTGCATTAATAACTTCCCGTATTTCATTGTATTCACCGTTTTCACAGGAAAAATATATGGTAAGGTTTTTATAATCATTAAGCTCAATTAGAACATTTTGCTTTATTGAAAGCAAGGCATCTTTTACTGCATCAATATTATCAGAAGTATTGTTTTGATAAAGCTTGCCATGAGTAAGAACATTGGAGCTTTTTCGATAGGTGTAATCAATTTTACCATTCAACACATCCAATAGCAAATATGATGTGTTTTCAGTTATATCCTTGTTACCTGGAATTTCAAGAGCAAAGGGGAAAACTCCAGGTATTTTAATATTCTCATCCGATAATGAATTATAGAGTCTTTCTATATTATCACGTCTGGCAATTGCAACCGAATAGTATCCGTTATTTTCATCCTCGGTTTGTAACTCATGTGCGAAAACAAATTCATCAACAGATTTACCTTCAGGCAAAAATTTGAGAGAGTTTTCCAAAAACCAGATGTGAATATCATCAGTTTCAAGAGGAATAGCTACATTTGCATACTGGAAGTCGGAAATACCGGCGAAAAGGTAAATATCCTTAATCTCATTTTTCTCAGCAATCTCCAAAACAAGTTTTTTTAAGGCTTTGGTATCCGAATCAAATTGTTGACATTTTAATTCAGTTAGCTCAATCTTAAAATCAGATGAGTTTTGTAAGTTTAATATCCTTTCCTTTTTACGAAATAAAGCAATCCGAATAAAATTATAGTGAATATCAACCAGGAAAAAATTTGTTATTCCGGCAGTTTTAAGAATATTTAAGTTTTTATAAAACTTTAAATTCACTATTTATCCTCGGAATGTAAATTAAATCCATCAAAATTTCCATAAGAAATTCTAGGTGTTAGGTAAATTACCAATTCAACCTTACTTTTCTTTTTCGATACTTTTTTGAAGATATAATCCAGAAACGGAATATCCCCAAGAATAGGGAATTTACTAACTGAATTAGATTCAATATCCTGAATTAAACCACCAAGAATAATGGTTTCGCCATCTTTTAGTCTTATAGTTGATTCAAAGGTTCTGGTATTAATTGCAGGAATAGTGAGCTTATCTGGTGAAAACTCACCAACAGGAGTCTGAAAATCAGGTTTAATTTCTAAAGTTAGTTCATTATTGGGACCTACCCAAGGTGTAAGTTCAAAAGCTATATTTGCTTCAATCTTTTCAATCCGTTCTTTTTCAATATACTGTGTACTAACAGTACTGGAAATTGGCATCACATCAGTAAATACATAACTTTGTGTGGTTCCAATTTTCATTGTTGCTTTATGACCGTTTAGAGCTGAAAGCATAGGTCTTGATCTAACATTTGCGATCCCATCTTCTTCTAAAGCTCTTAGGTTCATATAGAAGTTTTCTGGAAGTTTTGCCAGCTTTGCCATATCAAATTCGGTTTCACCAACTTTTACTTTTCCAACTTCTTTAAAGTAATCGTTTAACTGATTGCCACTGAATGTTAAATCCATACCTGGTAAGTAGCTCCTTGCTTTGTGGGTTATAGATGAGTCACCAGTTCCAAGAGTTAAACCTCGTTCATAAAGTTTATCAACATTATAATCAATAACGAGTGCTTCAATCATAACCTGTGCAATTGGTTGGTCTATTAACCTTATATAATCCTTAACACCCTTTATCTTGTCATTTGAGCCTGAAAGTACAACAGCATTATGTTCGAGAATTGGTTTAACAAGTACACCCTGCAAAATGTTCGAAGGAATTTTTTCAGGTAATTTGTCAGCCCGAAGATAATTCAGTTTAAACATTTGCGAATCATTCAGGTTTTTATCGGTGTTTTCTCCAATTATGTAAATACCATTATCGTTTTTATAAGTGTATTTAGTACCGGTAAATATCAAATCCAGAACTTCATCAACGGTAAAGTTTTGACAATTTATGGTTACCTTCCCGGATGGTTGAGATAATTTCATTATATGCAGGTTCATCCGGTTTGCAATTTCATCAATGGTTCTATTGATATCTGCACTCTTTAGATTAAGGGATACAAGATCGTCATTAATTTCAATATTGCTCGATTTCCTGAAATTCACAACTGAATTATTTTCTTTATCCATTGAGGATATATAATAAACGGAATCCTGAAGTGTAATTTCGAAACCATTATTCCCGAACAAATGTGTAAGTCCGGTATTAAGGTCAATATTATTAAGTGTACCTGTTAAACTGCCCGAGACCCCGGAAGTAATTAAAAAATTTCTGCCCGTACTTTTTTGCAGGTCCGATACCAAAGCACCAAGTTCATAATTAACAATACTAATATCCAGTTTTCCGTTATCAACAGTAAGATATTTTTTATCACCTAACGGATTGCTATTATAATTTTTAGGAATGGATTTAACAAACATTCTTAATGAATCATACTCAAACAGCAAACCGTTATCTTCGGCAATCATCCTGACTGCATCAAAAACAGATATTTTAAATAGTGCAATTGATACTTTTTGTCTAACTGAATTATCAACAATTATATTACACTGGAACTCATAAGCAATTGATCTGAGAATATCGCGAGCATCTGTATCTTTAAAGTTTAACCCCGGTATTACTTTAAGGCTGTTAACAGGGTACACTATTGATTGCTTGGTAGTTACTGTAGTATCGCTTAGGCTAAAAGCAAAAATTTGTTGCCCGGCAAGCAAACTAATAAAAACTATTTGGATAATTCTATACCATTGTTTCATACAAAACTTCATCGTAAGTTGTAATTCCTTCTTTTACTTTTTCAATACCGGCTTCGCGTAAAGTTTTAAAACCGGATTGTTTAACTGCTTCCCTAATTTGCCTGATTGATGCATTTGATGAAATCAGCTCGGAAATATTTTCATCAATTTCGAACATCTCAAATAGTGCTGTTCTGCCTTTAAAGCCAGTATATGAGCATTCATCACATCCGTTAGGGGAGAATTTGTCTAACTTATTACTTTGCCCATTTACAGATGTTTTGCATTTACACATCTTTCTAACAAGTCGCTGTGCAATTATTAGTTTGATAGAAGATGCAACAAGGAACGGTTCCACTCCCATGTCAACCAATCTTGTAATAGCAGATATTGAGTCGTTAGTGTGCAAAGTGCTAAACACAAGGTGACCAGTAAGTGATGCTCTGATAGCAATTTCGGCAGTTTCCTTATCCCTTATTTCACCCACCATAATTACATCAGGATCTTGTCTAAGGAATGCCCTAAGTGCATTGGCAAAATCATATCCTATATCATGTTTAACACTCGACTGGTTAATACCATTAATATGGTATTCAATAGGGTCTTCAATAGTGAGTATATTTCTTTCCTCTGAAATAATATATTGTAAGGCAGAATAGAGAGAAGTTGTTTTACCTGAACCGGTTGGTCCGGTTACAAGTATCATACCATATGGAAGTTTAATAGCTTTGGAAAACAATCCAAACTGGGTATCATCAAGACCAAGGTGTCGGAGATCAAGTTTAAAATTCGACTTATCAAGTATCCTCAGCACCATTTTTTCACCAAAGAGACCTGGAATTGAGGATACACGAATATCGATGTTGTTTCCCTCGTAAATATGACGGATTCCTCCATCCTGCGGGCGCCTTTTTTCAGAGATGTCCATATTGGACATAATTTTTAGACGGCTGATTAATGGTATCATTTTAGCTTTTGTAATATTTAATACTTCCCTCAATCTGCCATCAACGCGGTAACGAACCCTTGCTGAGGATTCATATACTTCGAAATGTAAATCGGAGCAATTACTTTTAATTGCATTATTTATTAACTGATTAACAAATTCAATAATTGTATTTTCATTTAGCAGGCTTTCGTTTAATGATCTGCTTTTGTCTTCCTTACTAATAACTTCCTTGCCATAAGCGTTTCGTATATTTTTTAATAATATATCAGCCGGATACTCAACAGGTTCGACTTTATGTCCGGTATAGAAACTAAGTTCACTCAATAATTGCTGATTACTTTTGTTGGAAACAGCAATTTTCAAACAATCACCGGAAAGCTCAATTGGTAAAACATTGCTTTCAAATGCCTTTCTGGCAGGAATTAATTCCAACACCTCTTTTGAATATTTTATTTCCATTTAAGCAAAAATTCCTAATAAAAAAACTTTAATATCAAATTCATAAATTGTTAAGAATACGAATGTTAATCCAATAAAAAAACCAAATGGTATTTTATTACTTTGTGAAAATTGTTTCCCGGACAACTTTAAAATCATATAAACTGTTAATGCAAGCAGTGAAGCTACCCAAATGCCTGCCAATGTTAAAAAAATACCATGATAAAGTGCAATAACGGTTAGCAATTTTATATCACCAAAACCAATTGGCTCTTTTTGCAATTCTTTTTTACCTAAATAATACAAAAAGAGCATTAACCCTGCTGTTATTAATCCGCTAATGAGGTAATAACCAATTTCATCATCGAACAAAATAAACTTATAACCGGTAATCAGCATTAATGCAAAAACCAAAAAATTTGGTATTATGTATTTTTTTAGATCAACAACTGCAATAACAATCAGAACGAAACAAAATAAATCGATAACAAGATTTTGATTATAAAAAAGGTCTATCATCTTATAGCTCTTTTACAATCCTGTTAGCTAAAATGGATATAGCTTCAATCTCATTACATTTGAAATTATCTCTGCATTGAGCAATTGCAGCAATCGATTTATTTTGAGTATTAATAACTCTTATTTCAAGCCAAAAAGTTGAACTTTGATCATCACTAAAAAAATCAGGATTTTCAGTTTTGATAATTTTCCCTAAAACTATATAGTTTGCACCAAGCTCCAGTCCCAATTTACCTAACTCTTCTTTATCAAAGTTAAGCGTGCTTCGCAAATTTTTCTGAATAAAAAGGTCATTTATATAGGTGCGATCAACTATATTATAATCACCCGTTAAAAACATACTATTTGAAAATATATCAGCAGCAATAAGCCCAATATTATTCTGTTCAAATCTTCCTGATTTTTCAAAACTAAAAATGGCAACACTTGTGCTATCGAATTTTTCGGTTATAGTAATATCGGGTGAATCTGCTACTAATTCTCTGTAAGTATTGCAACTTGCAAGAAATATTGCAATAAAAAATAGAATTATGATTAAAAATTTTGGTTTCATACTAATCTGCTATTATCTCCTTAACAATCCCTTTTTCGGTTACTTCCCAAACGTTAAAAGTACCATCATTATCAAAATCAACAATTGCAGTGGCTGTTGCTCTGAAAGCATTCAAATCAGCTTCAACAATTTCAATTTTGTATCGTGCAGTTCCACCCTCATCAATTAGCATTTCGTGCTCAAAACCTATATCGTTTTGTTTAAGGGAATATTTATCAAATTCAAACTTATAAACTTTTTCAAGCATGTAAATCTGTTTTAACTGGAGTTTGGCTTCGGTAGCCTTTGCCCTGCTAACCAGCGGCATTAAGCGTGGTAATGCCAATAAAACCAAAATTCCAATAATTACTAATGCAACTAATAGCTCGGTTAGAGAAAACCCATCCTCTCTTTTGATATAACCCGCGCCCATCTAAACTCCAAAATTGTTAATTAAATCAAACATCGGCATATACATTGCAATAAGTATAAATCCGACCAGTAAGCCAACAATTATAATAAGTAGTGGCTCAAGTAACGAAATTATTGTATTAATTACAGTATTAAAATTTTTCTCATAATAATCTCCCAATAGTTCAAATATCCTTTCCAGATTTCCGCTATCCTCTCCCAGCGAAATAAGCCTCAGGAAATTAGAATCAAAAAATAGTGATTTATTTATCTTTGTAGAAACTTTCTGTCCTTTTATCAATTGTTTAATTACAATATCAATTTCTTTCTGAAAGAAAACATTTTCAGTTGTATGTTTTGCAATTTTAAATGCTTCTAGTAAGTTAACCCTGCTACGTAACAACATAGCCATGGTGTTAGTAAATTTTGATAAAATACTTTCCTTGTAAATTCGATTAACCAAAGGTACCTTTAGCCAAAATTTGTCCATAAAAATTTTTACAGATGGAAACCGTTTTAAATTAAATATAAATAGCAACAATAAGGTAACTATTGCAAGAATCGCCAAATAGTTGGATTGTACAAATTCACTAAAACTGATAATTACTTTGGTTATTTCTGGTAATTCTACATTTGAATTAAAGAAAAGAACTTCGAAGGATGGAATTAGATAAAAAACCATAAACGTAACCACAACAGCTGCAACTACCAGTACAAGAATTGGATATCGTATAGCCTGAAGAAGTTTAGATTTAAGTCCTTCCATGTTTTCAAAATATTTGTTGTAGTCATTTAGTACTTCTGACATATTGCCTGTTTCTTCAGCAATTTTCAGACTTGCAAGAAACACATCATCAAAATATTGTTTATGCTTTCTGAAGCTTACATAAAGAGAGTTCCCGGATTTTAAGCTCTTGAGAATTGTTTTTAATAAATCTCTAAAGCCCTCATCTTTTGTCTGATAAATATACATTTCAATGGATTCAACTACGCTCAATCTTGAAAGTAACAGTAAGCTTAGCACTTTATTAAATTCGATAATTTCTTTTTTATTAATTCTATTTAACATTTTACTCAATATTTACGAATTTTCTCAAACTATAAACTTTGGGCGAATATATCAGATTATGCAATGTTCCAAATTTATTAAATTGTAACTGTACAAATTCAACCTGGTTTTCTCCCTGGTACTTGAATGCAACTTTTTCCTTGCTTAATAATCCATCCTTTATTTTTATTGCTGAGCCATCCCGAAAATTTACTACTGTTGATAAATCAGAAATATATAAGGTGAAATTATCCTTTAGTATTAATGAATCCGGAGCAATTACCAAAATTTGTTCTGAATCAGAGCTTAAAGTTATTTTATTTCCTTCTGAGCTTGCTCTCAGGATATTTATACTATTTATTTTGTTTTCCATAAGATTAAGAACTGTATAAAACTCATTTACTTTTGAATTTTTTTCCAGCGTATTATGAAAAGTTTTATTAATGATTAGGAAGAATGAAATCAAAAAGGTAATTCCGAGAAAAGCCAGATTAATTCCTACAATTAGCTCTATCAGTGTAAATCCATCTGATCTCTTCAAGTTTTTCATTTTCTTTTTCGCATCATTAGTTCTGCAAGTAGTAACGAATCTTTATGCACAACTTTTATACAGATATTGTACATGTTGTTTTCGTCCTTTACTTCTCTAATCAATTTTAAGCTTTTATTTGGTAAAACGAAACTGGTATCCTTTATAATGTTTAGTTGTCTTATTTTCCTTATTTCCTGCTTGGCATATACTAAAGCTTTTGATTTGTACCATACTGCAGGATTAGTATTTAATCGGGTGAACATAGCAATTGATAATGAAAGAAGTATGCCAAATATTGTTATTGAAACTAATGTCTCAATTAAAGAAAACCCCGAATTATTTCTAAAGCTCGATTTCATCAACTATCTCTGTTCTTCCCTCGAATACAGCAGGAAATAAAAAATTATCATCCATCTGGCTTTTATCAATTAGTAAGTCAATTAACCAGTTTATATATATAGTTGGGGGAATTTTATTCCTTAATCCACGGCAATATACCGTACCATAAACTTTTCCCTCAAGTCCAGCATATTTTTCACTGTAAACCAATCCCTGAACAATACTTTCCTTATCAATGGAGATTGAATGCTGATTACTAATATCGAGTGAATCAGATTCAACAAGTAGTAACGAGCCATTAAAAGTAGTGTTTTCCAATTCAATACCTGCTTTAATTTTACTTTTATCTGCTGAATCAATATAGAGACATAATATTGAAGGATAATTTGCAATGGATTTTTTTATCTTGATTTCAGTTTCAGAAAATAATTGCGAATTGATTAAAATGCAATTGTCCTCGACATTTATTTTACCCGGTGTAAAAATTAATGCATTCTCAATTTTCGACCCCTCTTTTACAACAACGTCACCTTTACAAAATATTTTGGAATAGTTAGCATCAAAGGATTCATCAATTACCAGTTCCGAGTTTAATTCAAATTTCCGGAGTTTTTGCTTTTCAAAACCAGCAGAGCTCTTTAGTTCAGACAGATATTGTTTGCCAGAAAATTTTAATTTATCTCCCAATAAAATATCATTTTTAATTCCCTCAATAACCAAATTATTAATCAGTTTCGGTTTTATATTTTTATCAATAACTATTTGACCTATTAAATATTCTTTTTTTACAGTTCGTACTTTCCCAATTTGTCCCCAGGAAAATCTGTTTCGTGTTACCTTTATATCGCCATTTATGTAATTATTTCCTGTAAGGGAGCCCCTAAAATTTTCTTTTGATATTGTTAATGCTGGTTCAAACAGATTTTCACATTTTGAGGCTGTAATGAACATACTGCTTACAGAATCATGAATTCCTTTTGCACAAATAGTGTAAGTATTAAATAAACCCCATTTTTTTTTGGTTATAGTCACTTGGTTAGTTTCTCCCAAGCTTTCTATTGTTTGCTGGCTAAAACCATTAGCGAGTATTTCCTGGGCAGCTGAGTAACAGTCAAGACTTAACTGCTCCCTTTGCAAATTTCTAATGGCAAATTTATTCCAAAAGAAAAATGAAAAATAAACGCTAAATATTAGTCCCACAACTATTAGCATTATTACGAGTGTTGCAGGTAAACTAAAGCCTTGTATATACTTATTCTTGCTGTACATTACTTTCACCACAATTCAACTTATAAACTTATTATAAATATACCTCCTATCAAATAGTCTTAAAGGACTAATTTGTATTAAATTACATTTAAGACTTTAAAGTCGCAAATTATGCCCTTTTTTTAGGTGGGGGGAGTTCCTATTTTTACTAGCGAACAAGAGGCGCTCATTTAAAGGGCGGAGTTAAAATATAAATAGAGGTAAAAATGAAACACAGAATTATGAAGATTGGATATTTATTTTATCTAATCTCTATGTGCTCGCTTTTTGGTCAAACAGAAGAAAGTACATCACTTACTGAAACATTTCATTCGTTTGAAAAATTTAATGAACGAGGCTATTTGAATACAGCAAGTGGAACAGTACATGGGAAAGAGATAATAACAGATTATGATGGTAATATGATGTTTAAATACGATATCCCATTGGAATTGCCAGATGGATTGTCTTCTGATATAACAATGGTGTTCAACTCAAATATAGAGCATCGTGTATTTACAGAAACGAGTAATCTTGCTATACCAATAACAGGCCAAAAAAGACTTAATAGAGGATTGCCAGTTAATCAAGGTGAATGGTTACTAGGCTTTCGAGGAATTGCACTACATGCGTTTACTTATGATATAAATATTTATGCGAACCGAGATAACAATATAACTAATTACTATCCATATGAATTATCTGGTGATCAAACGCCATTACTTATACCAGGGTATCATTATAATAATCTTTTTAATAGAACGAATCAAGTTTTTGATATGGATTCATATAATCGTTCATTATTGGAACAAGATTTTAGAGACGAAATAACGATATTAGCTTCCGATGGGTCTAAAATCCAGCTATTTAATGAAACAAGTGGTATTTCTTCTAACGATAGGTTTATTGGAAAATATAGTGGTGCTGGAATGTATACGAAAGCATATGCTATTGTGGAAATTAGCCCTGAAAGTTATGAGTTGGAATATTTACGAGATGTGCATTATTATCCCGGAGATGGTACGGTCTATCATTTTAAAGAGCATAATACAACCTATAAAGATTTTCAGGTCGGAAATGGGGCGGCATTGGAAGAGAGATTTCACACACCAAGAATACTTGTATTACATGAAATAACCTCTCCAAATGGAGTAACTCTAAAAATTGAATATGATGATTTTAATAATTCTATACCGACAAGTGTGTACGGTCGTTTTGCTTATACACCTAAAAGGATTTTAATTAAGGATGGAATTTTGCCAGCTGGTGATAATTATCTTGAAGTTGCAAAATTTGAAGGAGACTATCTAAATCAGTTAAGGATTAGTAATTGTTTGGTAAATAGCACGACTGAATTTGAACTTGACTATGCCACAAATGCTTGTACTGACTTAAGAGAAACTACATCCCGAAAACGTGCTATGGTAGTTAGTATAACTGATGATCAAAACAGAATGACCGAAATTGATTATAACCTTTCTGGAGAAAACAATTTTCCAAGATATTATTTTTATTCAATGTGGTTTGTTAGCACATCCCATTATACTTTATGTTCGTATAATGTGGTTAATCGTGTAATTGAAAAAGTATCTTATCCTTATGGAAAAGTGTCTTTATTTGATTATAAGAAATTGGCTAATGGTATTCCAGATTATAATTATAACCGAAATGCTTATGAAGAGCTTGGAAACTCACCTGTGAGAGACTTACAAACTAATACTCAAATATCTAGTCATACTGTAATGGATGGAGATGAGGTTCTTTATCAGGCAAATTATTCATTTCCAGAACCAACGGATCCATGTTTTTATGAAACCCAATCTGATATTATTTCTAATATTACGAAATCCGAACTTGTCTCTGTCGAAAATTCAGTTCCAATTACAAAAACAACTTACATTGAAAAAGAGTTTGTTAAATATCTTTGTAACCATCAAATTGGATATACTTCTGGTTATTCAAGTTTAATTAAACTAAAAAAAGAGACCACTACATATGAAAATTCAGATGAGTATTCTATAGAAGAGTATACATATAATGGTGATGAAAATATTCAAGAAGTATATGATCCTTATACGCAAAGGTATATTGCTAGAGTTGGAACTTTCCTTTTGGAAAAAACAACTAGGTCTGTTTTTGACGGTAGTAATTCTTATTCAACTAGTAGAGAATATGATTACGATTATATTAACATTGGAATTCCTGCTCCATCATCTCAACATCAGTACTTTCTAAGTCCAGTAGTATTGCAAGGATCAACAGAAACTGATTGTGAAACAGGGGTTAAAACAACAATAGACTATCTCACCGAACGAACGTTGTGGGATCACAATATTAATAATGGATTAAATGAATATAGAGAAAATGAAAGATACATTGCCGAACTTCCCTATAATAAGAAAATTTATAAGGGTAATTCAGTCCAGTATGAGTTAACTAATACTTTTAAGAGAGAATCGTACTCTCCAATAGAGACAGGGTATCTTTTGATCGGGTCGTCAACTGAAAATAAAGTGGGAATTAAAACTACAAAAGAGTATGATTATATTGAAGATGAATATGATGGAACTACAACAGGACAGGAGTATTTTTATTATACCGGTTTACCTAAATCTATTACTATCAATAATAAATTAAATATTGATTATTATTACCCGAGTATTACTTACAGTTCAACTTACAATCCCAATGGAAGTAATTTAACTCAATCATATTCATTTGATGCTACAAAATTATATGCAGATGGTACTCGAGAAATTAAACACATAAATCGATCAGATATCAATATAATGTCTGCATATAAAACTATTACTTCAGATCTAAATACAGGGAAAGTTTATGAACAATTTTCTGATTATGACGAAATTGGAAATCTTGTAGCTGATGTGGACCCGAATGAATATCTATCAGAATATACTTATGACAATTTTAGAAGAATGAAATCAGCTGCGTTTCCGGGAGATTTTTCAATATCGAATCAACCATACTCAACTTTAATTACACCTGTGATTGAAAGAAGAGTAACTATTAATGAAACCAATAATGGAGTAGTAGGTCACTATGTTTATGTAAGTACTGATAAAAGCAGTGGAGATATTCTCCCTCCAATTGATGGAACTTTGTCCGATGAAAAAATGTCATCTGAACCTGATCCAACCTACTATTATTATAGAAATTATCACGTCTACTTTGATGAAAATATTGATCTTTCAAAAATTTCTAATTTAAATGAATCTGATGCCACAGCACATTTAAAAATTAAATGTGGTGCAACAAATATACTTACTAGTGGTCAAGCAAAAATAATTGAAGTTTGTGCACTATATGTTGATAATAATTCTCAAACTGGCTATTTAGGTACACCAAACATTGAGATTACTTTCGTTGATAATACTATTATCGACTTCAGTGTTATTGACCTTTTAAGATTAGTGCCATCTGGAAAAGCTTTGAAAGGCTTTAGGTTTATTACAAGACCAAATATAAATGCTAGTACTAATGTAAAAACAAAAAAAATGTCATTCGATGAATCTTATGTCCCACAATTGATCACTAATCTTAAGGAAACTAATCCACAAGGACAAACGAATTATGTAACCTATTCATTTGATTACTCTAATCATAATAGAACTGTTATGCTTACTGAATTTATGGAGCATATGGACTCATCATCCAAAAGTATTGTAACACAATCTGAATGGGATGCTTTAGGAAGATTATACAAATTTAAACAATTTGATTTACAAGGGAATCCAAGAATCAAATCTTTGTCCGAAATGAATTATAATGGTGATGTTACAAAAATTACCGATGCTCTTGGAAGGAACACTTTCAATTATTATGATGAACAAGGACGTTTATCTGAGAAAAGATTAATTGATGAGAATAGTTCTTCTTCTATTTTAACCAATTCATACGATTTAGTAGTTGAGAATGGTGAAGTTTTCGCCAGAACAAGATCAAAAGATGCTCAAAACGTGATTACAGAAACATACCTAAATAATCTTGGAAATAAAGTAAAGGATAGGTTTTATAAAGAAGCATCACCATCTGTATATACAGAGACGCATTATGAATATGATGATTTTAATAGACTTACAAAAATAATTTCTCAAGGTGGAATTGAGACAACTTATGAGTATTATGATGAAGGAAGCCGGCTAAAGTCAAAATCTTCACCAGATCATTCCACAATTAAATATAAGTATGATTCATTCGGAAATCTTATTAATACACAGGAAAACAATCGCTTTGATGATGCCCAATTAAAAGAGATGTTTGAAAATGTTTTTAATGTTTATGATGGTCTTAATCGAAAAACTAAAGTTGGTGTAATAGAACTTAATGAAGAGCAAATAAACAATATTGATAATTATGTTGCATTTGTAAATATATGGCAAGCAGATACTGCTAATTTAGTTGTTATCCATCAATTTGATGAATATAGTGGTACTGGTGTTTTTGCTGGTGTTACTGCACCGATCCCATTAATGATCAATCTTAAGGGAAGACTTGCGGCAACTGCATTTCGAGATAAACCAGGTCAACCTTGGAGTTATAAATACTATGGATATAATGAAAGAGGGCAAATAAAATACTACTATTTAAGCTATCAAGGTGGTGCATTAAAAGGAATACTTTATGAATATGATAAACTAGGAAATATTGTAAAAGAATCGATAGGCAATTCATATCAAGGAATAAGAAAATATAACTACTATGATGAATTTGGAAGATTGGTTGAAACCAAAAGTAGTAAAGATTCAGATTATGGTTTAACAGATTTTACATTTTCGTATTATGACGATGATAAAATTGAAGAACAATCATTTCAAGGTGGTGTTAAAACAAATTATACTTATAATTCCAGGGGACTACTTGAACAAATTTACACTACAAATACAAGTAATTTAAGCTTACCTGAAATATATAAAGAGAGAATTTATTATCTTAATAATAATAATATTGAATATACCTGGCACGATAACTATGCATTTACACCGATAAATGGTTCAAACTGTGCATTTAAATTCTATTATGATCACCTAAATCAAATAACCTATGCAAGTAGCAGTGAACATACATGTACATTCAGGTATGTTGGTGAAAATGAACCAGGAAAACTTAGATTGATCATACGACCAGGAGAACGTTATGACAACACATATAAAGCCGGAACAAATCAGCTGCAAAGTGTCAGATTAAATCAACAAACCTCCTATTATTTTGATTATGATAAAAAAGGTAACATGACTCATAATGGTTTATCTGATATATATATAAATGATTACAATTATAAAAATCTTCCTCTTAATACTGAAAGCAATGACTCAGAATATTACCATTATGATGAGAGTGGTAACAGAATATACAAAAAAAATACTTCAAAAGAGGAGTGTTATTTCGTTGATGCCTATGGAAAGATACAAGCTGTATATGATAAAAATAGCTCTTATTATAATACATTTTATCTTCAGAACGGATTAGGCAAAATTGATGTTGATTATGGCACAGGAACTTCGTCAAAGGTATTTAATAGAGCATACTATATAAAAGACCACCTTAGAAGTGTACGTGTAACAATTGATGAGGACGGGGATGTATTAAGTGCCCAAGACTATTACCCATTTGGTAAAATTATTCCAAGCAGAAGTTATAATGTTGGTGATCCGAATGATAAATTTAAGTTTACAGGAAAAGAACGTGACAAATTAACAAAGTTTGATTATTTTGGTGCACGTTATTACGATAGTAATATTGCTCTTTGGATGTCTGTTGACCCTATGGCTGATAAATACCCAGGCTGGAGCCCTTATAATTATTGTGCAAATAACCCGATTATATTGGTTGACCCTGATGGAAAAGCACCGAATGCAGTTTGGGGATTTTTCATAGGTGGGGGTGTTGAATTAGTTGGACAAATGACAACAAGTATGATAATCAATGGAGATAGTTTCACTGAAGCATTTAAAAATGTTGATTGGACTGATGTTGGAACATCTGCTGTTATTGGAGCAGCTTCTAGTGGTTTAAGTTCTTGGAATGCTATCGGAAAAACCACAAAGTTAGTTGCAAATGCAACATTGAATATAGTTGAAGGGTATACTCAAGCTAATACGGGATCAAATACTTCCGAATATGGAATATCTGAAGTAGCTGTTGATGGTGCTTTGGGAGCCACAGCAGAAGTCTTCGGAGACTCGTATAAAAAATTCAAGCAAGGTTCTCGTGAAGGGAAATCTTTAGCACATAACGCAAAACGTACACAGAATATTGCTAAAAGAGCAACTGCCAGACCATCTCAAATAAAAAAAGCAAAAGATGCAAAACAGATTTATGAAGACTTTGGTGCTGGGGTTATTGAAGAAATTGTTAAAGTATATGGTAGAGAAACAGCAGAAAAAATGAAAAAGATAAAATTAATAGATTATTAAAATGTTAAGATATAATAAACTCGATAAAGATAAAGAATACTTTCAAAATAGTTTAATTATTTTTTTATGTACATTTTTATTATTAATTATGGCATTAGTTATTCCACATGATCATCATAGCTACTATAAAGTTCATTCGGGACTCTTAACAATTTCTATATTAGATATTGGATTTTTTATTGTTAGTCGAGATAGAATATTCCGAATTATTAGAATACTATTTCGAAAAAATAGAAAACTAAATCTCCAAATAGGTCAGATTGGCGATATAATAATGTTAATTACCCACATTATTGTTTTAATCTCTATTTTATTTGTAATAGACTTAGATTTTCTTTCAAATTATAAATTTAAAATAGGAACGGTTGTTGTTATAACAATAGTTAATACTATTTTGTTTTATCGTTCTAAATAAGTTTCGAAAGGCAGGAGTTTTCTCCTGCCTTATAAATTTGCTTAATACCTTAGCAATTATAACCGCTACAAATTTATCCTGTACCTTTAGGTCGGGAGTGCAAGGTATTATGCTTGTCCGCCGTGGCGGGATAGTAAGTACGTGGCTGCTTGTTCCGAACTTTATTCGGAAGGATGTCTGTTGATGAGACTTGTCCCGCATCCGAAGGATCGGGATGGCTGATAAATACCCCGGCTTAAGCCCACTTGTCCCGTATCTATTGATCGGGATATAACTATTGTACTAATAATCCTGTAAATGCTATTGACCCAGATGGGAGAGGGGTTGATCCAATTACATGGACTGCTGAAGGATTCGCTACTTTTGAAGTATTAGTTGTGGGAACTGCTGCACTACTCTCTACCCTTAATGCAGATGAAACCGCTGCTGTCGTTCAAGATTTTGGGGAAAAAGTTGGGGAATTAAGAAAGAGTGCTACTGAAGCATATGATTTTATGCAAGAAGGATTAAGTAAACCTTCAGCATCAAGAGCTGGAAGAGGTGCTCGTATGAATCAAGAGGATCCTTCTAATTTTGATAATAATAAGAAGAAGAGACAGGGACGTTCCAAGAATAAAAATAGACCTGATCAAAATGCAATTGGTGATCATTCTACAATTACTAAGGATAATAATGGAAATATTAAAAGTTATTCTACTTGGAAAAAAAATTCACGAAATCCATCTGGGTGGGACGAAGTGAAATCTGTTCATATAGAAGGTAGCTCACATAATGGTATTGAAACTCCTCATACGCATATAAAAGGTCAAAAGAATCCATACCCTTCACTTCCGGAGGAGCTCCCAAAACAATAAATTGGAAATAGCAATGAAAACTAAAAATAATTCGTATACCAATAATGAAGTTGAAAAAATAAATTGGCATGATTCAGAAATAGTATCTATTAGTTCTATATCAAAAGAATTTAAATTAAAATTTGAAATGAATTTAATAACTAAATGGAATTATCCAGAAAACCAAGAACAGGAAATAGTAATTGAATATGCAAATGCCATTGTTTTATTTTATAACGCATATAATTTAGACATAGACATTATTACAGATTCAATAATAATGATTGATCAATTAACCAGAAATAATAAAAAGAAAAATGTTAATACTGGTAATGTAGAGTGGGAATGGACAATTGATTGCCAACAAGGTAAAATCAGTTTCTATGCTACTGGATTCGATATATTGCTTCTTTAAGCTTATTAAATCATCAGTAGCTTATTTAATTCTGCAACTTAGTTTGAAGCGAGACTCACTACTATCTAGTGATTCACTTTACAGTTAGTTTGAGCAGAAGTAGCCTCCTGCCGCTTCAACTCAACAATATAAAAAAATTCCACAAAACCGCCGGGTCATCTCCCGGCGGTTTTTTATTACCAATAATTGGGCATAATTGGTTTTACCACAGAGTGGTTAAAGCGTGGTAGAAACGCTGATAGCAAATAATAATAGAACCACGCAAGGGTTCAAGAATGATGACAAAATTAAAGCGGCAGGAGGGAACTTCTACCCTACCAAATTAATATTTTTATTGGGACTGCTAAGACTTTAAAAGACTACCAAACGGTGCGGCATATCAGTAGGAAAAGGAATAGAGGAAAATATTGAACTCCACAAGAGTGGGATATGCTAGTTTTTAGGGACGTTCCATCTTCAAAGTAGATAAAAACAAAAGGTGAATTGGAATATTATCCTATCTGCAATAATCTGTCAATTTCGGTTTTAATCTTCTGCATTACATCATGGTCTCTGTCAAAATCGAACATCACAACAGGCTCTTTCACAAAGCCATATTTCCATGGTGGGGATTTCCTTAACTCCTCTTTCTCCCATTCGTAACGCGGGTGAATGTGAACATGTAGTCCCACATCCTGGTTACCGAGAATAGAGTAATTAACAAGTTTGGCATTAAGTACATTAAGAAGGGCATCACCAATAATCGTCATATCGGCAAGAAACTGCGAACGTTTGGCGGCATCCAGTTTATTTATGTCATCAACAATAGGGTCAGCAATAAGAATGGTATAACCGGGGATAGTCTGGTTATCACCCATAACAACCCACCCCGATTCCATTTTGGTAATTACAGTAGGGTTTTTACCAGCCCTTGCCAGTTTAACCCTTTCAACTACAATATTATTTGAATTTACGGACATATTAACTATAAACTACATCGATCTCCAAACAACTTTATCGCCAACATTAATGTTATACTTGTCGCAAAATCCCGCAACTGTTTCAATAACATACTGAGCCGGTTTGATAGAAGCATAAGAGTTGTCGTTTAGTATCTCCGTATTTTTGTGTATGGTAACAATCTCGTAGTTAGAGTTAACAAAAATCATATCCAGAGAAATAAACGTATTACGCATCCAGAAAGACTGTTTTCTTTCTGTCTCAAAAACAAACAGCATACCCTGAGTTTCTTGCATCTTGAAACGATTCATCAAACCATCGGCACGCTGGTCATCATTTTCGGCAAATTCAATATCAATTTTATGGATGTACTTGTCATCCGCCGTTCTGAAAGTTAACTCACCTTCCTTTTTGAATTTAATCATTTCTTCCTTTTTAATAAAAGGTATGTCTTCTTTTGTTTTTGGTTTTTTATTATTCATGAAAATAACAAAATACGCAGCAGCTGCAGCAATTATTAACAGAATAATTATTCCACCGCGATTTTTTTTACCACTATTTTTAGCTTTTTTAATTGCCATAATTTTCACAAAGATATTAGTTTTTTATTATAATAAAGTTAATGATTTATTTTCCTATTATTCAAACCAAATATTGTTAAGAGTAGGTAAAAATGTTTATTGTAGAACGAAGTAAAATTGAATTATCCGATATTCAGAAAAAAATGGTTATTAGCGGCTGGGGTGAACACACCTATAACAACACTATTGTTGAAAAAATAACCTACCTTTCTGACGGACTAAAGGTTAAGGGGTATATAGCGTACCCTTCCGATACAAGCAAAAAATACCCCTGTGTTATTTGGTGCCGAGGTGGAATTGGTGATAAGGGTAAAATTGACCAGTTTAATGCCAGGGGTATTTTCGGACAGTTGGCAAGCTGGGGTTTTGTTGTGTTTTTTACACAATACAGGGGCAACGATGGCGGCGAAGGTTATGATGAGTTTGGCGGTGCAGATGTTCGCGATATTACCAATCTTAAAAATATTGCCGGTGAACTTCCATTTGCCAATACAAGCAACTGGGCTATTGAAGGCTGGAGCAGAGGTGGCATGATGACGTACCTTACCCTAACTCACGATCATGATTTTAAATGTGCTGTTGTTACAGGTGCAATTGCTAACCTTAGATGTTACGAAGAAGAAACTCCTTTTATGAAGCGACTGTTTGAACATGGGTTCGGAAAGACCGGCAGTGAGGACTATTGCGAAAAAGCTAAAGTTAGATCAGTTGTTAATTTTCCCGAAAAGCTTCCTGATGATGTACCATTGCTGATTGTTCATGGTAACAAGGACGACAGGGTTAGTCCGCTGGATTCGCTCGAAATTTCTCAAAAGCTTTTGGAATTAAAGAAGCCCTTCAGGTTGTTAATGCTTGAGAACGGCGATCATTTTCTTAAAAAATACAGAAAAATCGTTGATGAACAACGAAAATTGTGGTACCAAAAATATATATTAAAAGGAACAGACGATGGCAAACTACTGGGTATGTAAATCAGAAGAAAAAGTTTATTCAATAAGTGATCTTGAACGCGATGGTACAACATTCTGGGAAGGTGTACGAAATTACCAGGCTCGCAATTTTATTCGTGATGATATGAAAATTGGTGACCTTGTAATATTTTATCATAGTAATGCTGATCCTGCCGGTGCAGCGGGTGTATGCGAAATTGTAAAAGAAGCCTACCCCGATCATTTTGCATTTGACCCGGAAAGTAAATATTTTGATGCCAAAGCCAGGGAAGGCGAACCACGCTGGTTTATGATGGATGTAAAATTTGTTAAAAAATTTAAGCGTGTAATACCTATTAAAGAGTTAAAGGAAAATCCAAAATTGCAGGATATGCAGCTTGTAAAACGGGGTAACCGTTTATCTGTTATGCCTGCAACAAAAGCTGAGTTTGATGCTATTCTGGAGATGGAATAGCTCTTTCAGTAATTCAAATTAAATTTTGCAGTTAAATTTACCGGGTTTATTTGTTGTGCATAATATTGAATCGAGAGTAAAAAAATATGATTGTAACAGAAAAGTTGGTGAGGGTCTGGTAATATACTGGATGCAAAGGGATCAGCGTGTACAGGATAACTGGGCACTAATTTATGCAAGCCAACTTGCGGATAAACTCGGCAAAGAGCTTATAGTTGTTTTTAATATTGTACCCGATTTTTTGCAAGCTACCTGGCGACAGTATGCGTTTATGCTTCGGGGAATTAAAAAAGTATCTGAAAGTCTTGCAGAATATAATATACCTTTTAAATTATTTATGGGTGATCCCGGTAAAACGATACCCTATTTTGCCGGGTCGGTAAAAGCTTCAGTTATTGTTAGCGATTTTAATCCGTTACATATCTCGAGGTTTTGGAAAAAAGAGGTACAGGATAAAATAGAAATTCCTCTTTACACTGTTGATGCACACAATATTGTGCCTGCCTGGGTAACCAGCGAAAAGGAAGAGTTCGCCGCATATACAATACGTCCCAAAATACATAAGCTTATTCCCGAGTATCTTGGTGAGTTTCCCCAGCTACAAGAAAGAGAAGCCAGCATCTACACAAGCGATATTGTTGATGTTGAAAAGACAAAAGATTTCCTTAATATCGATTTTTCAGTTGATGAAGTTAACTGGCTTAAACCGGGAGAGGACGAGGCACTATTAGTTCTGGATAAATTTATTTCCGAAAAGATTGTAAAGTATGATGATCTTCGGAATGATCCCGTCCAAAACTATACTTCCAATCTTTCGCCTTATTTGCATTTCGGTCAAATTTCGGCACAGCGTATCGTACTTGAAGTTGAAAGAAGAGTGCATTCACAGGAGCTAAAAGACAAGTTTATTGAAGAGCTGGTTGTAAGACGTGAACTTGCTGATAATTATTGTTTATATAACAAGAATTATGATAATTTTAATGGTTTGAGAGACTGGGCAAAAACAACTCTTAATGATGTGCGTAATGATAAACGTGAGCATATTTACTCAACAGATGAGTTTGAGTTCGCACAAACACACGATCCCCTTTGGAATGCTGCCCAGATTGAGATGGTTAAAAAAGGCAAGATGCACGGTTATATGCGAATGTACTGGGCAAAAAAAATACTTGAGTGGACAAAATGCCCCGAGGATGCAATCAAAATTGCCATATACCTTAACGACAAGTACGAACTTGATGGCAGAGATCCGAACGGTTATACAGGTGTAATGTGGTCTGTTGGCGGAATACATGATCGTGCATGGGCATCCCGCCCTGTTTTTGGCAAAATTCGTTATATGAATTACAACGGTTGCAAAAGAAAATTTGATGTTAAAACTTACATAAATAAACAGGGTGTATTATGACCTTCGATGAAATTTATGCCGAATTTGAAAAAATATTCTACTATAACCTTTTTAGTCTTGATCAAAAAGAAATATCGATAGCGGTAATATTCAAGTTATTCCTGATTATACTGATATTCGTTTTTATAAGTCGCATACTTAAAAAACGTTTCTTCAAACGTATTTTGGATAGCATAAATATTGAAGAGGGTTTGCAGTTTACTCTTATCAGGATGGGGCAATATCTTACTATTACAATTGGTGTAATTGTTGCCTTTCAGTTTGTTGGAATTGATCTAAGTGCACTTGCTGTTATTTTTGGGTTCCTTTCTGTTGGTATTGGTTTTGGCTTGCAAAATATTGCATCCAACTTTATTTCGGGTTTAATTCTGCTGTTCGAACGTCCTATTAATGTTGGGGATCGTATTACTGTTGGCGATACCGAAGGTGATGTTGAGAATATCCAGATAAGATCAACTTCAATTCGTACACTTAATAATATTACTATTATTGTACCAAATTCCGAATTCGTATCAAACCAGGTAACTAACTGGTCTCATGGTGATTCAAAAATAAGAATTGACTTGCCCGTAGGTGTTAGTTACAGCTCCGATATGAAAAAGGTAATAGAGGTTCTAAAGTATGTTGCCGATAATAATAAGGAGTTACTAAAAGCTCCGGCTCCCGAGGTATTGCTTATAGGATTTGGTGATTCATCAATTGATATGCAATTACGTTTCTGGATAAACGATCCCAAGCGATATTATGGTGTACGTTCCGATATTAACTTTGCAATTGTTGAAGAGTTCCGTAAAAATGGTATCGAGATTCCGTTCCCACAAAGAGACCTTAACTTGAGGGATGACTCAATAAATTTAAATATTAAAAAGGAACAGGATTAGCATACGAACCTTTTAATAATTACTGCGTCTAATTTTTAGAATAGATATACTCATGTTCGGATAAAACAGGAAAATAATGTATCGCAGATTATTAGTATTATTAGTGCTGGTTCTTATTTCCGCATGTGAAGGTGTTAAAAAGCCGGCACCACTTTTACCCCTGGAGGATTTTTTCAGAAATCCTGAAAAGGTTATGTTTAGAATATCGCCTGACGGGAAACATATTTCATGGCTTGCCCATTGGCAAAACCGACTTAACATTTATGTTAAATCCCTTGATGATAATAATACTGTTCGCATTACCTCGGTTAGTGATAGTGATGTTAAAAAGTATTACTGGGTAAACAATAGCAAAATAGTTTTTAATCCGGATAAAGCAGGCAACGAAACCTTCCATCTGCACACTGCCAGAACAGACGGCTCCCTTGTTGAGGATATTACCCCTGTTGAAAATGTAAACGGCTATATCATTGATTTGCTTGACGATGAGCCAAATCAAATAATGATTGCCATGAATAACCGTATAAAATCACATTTTGATGTTTACAAGCTAAATATCAATAGTGGCAAATATAAACTTGAACTCGCAAACAATTCCGGTTTTACCGGTTACCTTACCGATCATAACGGAGTTATAAGGTTAGCCTATTCTGCTAACGGTCTTAATACCGGTATTCATTACAGACGAAGCGATGACTCGAAGTTCGAGCTTAAAAAGTTACTAAGCTTTACCGAAGATTTTATACCTGTCTATTTTGACCAGAATAACAAATACGTTTATGTAAAATCGAATATTAATCGTGATAAAATTGCTGTGGTTAAATACGATTTTGAAGAGATGAAAGAAGTTGAAGAAGTTTACAGTAATCCTGTTGTTGATGTTAGCGATCTTGTTATTTCAAAAAAAATGAAGCAACCTGTTGGAGTTACTTATTATACAAGCAAAAAAGGTTCATACATTTTTGTTACCAAAGTTGAAGCAATATTAAACAGGTTGGGCGAAAAGCTTAGAGGTTATGAATTTGATGTTATAGATTTTAACGATGACGAGAACATGCTTATCGTAAAGAGCTATAATGATAAAACAAATGGTTCGTATTACCTATATAGCACCACAACAAATTTACTAACAAAGCTTTCGGATGTTACACCATGGCTTGACCCTGAGTATATGGCTGAAATGAAACCGGTTACCTATTTAGCCCGAGACAGCCTTAAAATAAATGCCTATCTTACAATTCCCAAAGGGCGTACTATTAAAAACTTACCCCTTATTGTGTATCCGCATGGTGGTCCCGTTTTAAGAACCAAATGGGAATTTAATCCGGTCGTGCAGTTTTTTGCCAATAGAGGATACGTAGTACTTCAACCTAATTATCGTGGCTCAGCCGGGTATGGTGTAAACTTTATTGAAAAAGGGTTTAAGCAATGGGGCGGCAAAATGCAGGAAGATATTGCCGATGGTGCCAAATGGCTTATTGAAGAAGGGATCGTTGATTCCAACCGTGTGGCAATTTACGGCTTTTCTTTTGGTGGCTATTCCGCACTAATTAGTTCGGCTGCTCAAAATAACCCATATAAATGTGCGGTTTGTTATGGTGGCATTGCAAATCTGTTTACCTTCCTTAATTCAATACCACCTTACTGGGAGCCTTTCCGTAAAATGATGTACGAAACTGTTGGAAACCCTGTAAAAGACTCACTTATGCTTGCCAAATATTCGCCGGTTTACCAGTTGGGCAATATAAATATACCAATGCTTATTGCTCATGGTTCTAATGATCCGCGAGCTTCAAAAGATGATATGGATTACTTTGTTGCAAAGTTAAAGAAAAGAAATATACCGGTAGAGTATATTGTTAAGGAAAATGAAGGTCACTCATTTTCTAACGAGGAAAACAGGCTGGATTATTTCAGAAAGGTTGAAAGCTTTTTTGCCAAACATTTGCGAGGCAGAAAAAGCATTATTGACAATTAGGGAAACACAGCCTGGTAGGTTATACTTATATCGTATCTTTTTAATTCATCTCTTGCCAAATCTACAAAGTTTATATATCCGTTTTCGGAAACTTCGCTGGCGTATAGCAGATTATTTTCCTTAACCATTACTGTATATTGTCCGGCAGGTACTACAATTTCGTAATATCCGTAAGCATTGGATGTAGTTTTTGCAATTAGATCAGGAAAGTTGGTTTTAAAGAAATCACCATCGGAAAAGTATTCCATAGAAGCAGTAAACTTTCTGGCTTTAAAAATATATACTTCACGCTTAACAGCTTTAACCGTACCCCTGTTAAAATCATCATCAGTAAAGTAACCTCGCCAAAATGATACTTGTCCAAATAACCCCTGCGTAATAGTTACATCAGGTATATCAATTTGTACCGGATTACCTTCACATGAAACGAAACTAATAATTATTGCTAATACTATCGCAAGCTTTTTCATTTTGCTAATTTAATAGATTTCTGAATCCCGGAAGAATTTCAAGAAGGTATTCAATATCATCACCAAAATCTGTTTCATACCCATATTTGTAAGTCCAGTGCAAAATACCTTCATCTTCTCCAAACGTATTTTTGATATACTTAAACTTCACATAAATTGTTGCAATAGTATCGGATATATTTACCAATCTTAGTTCAGTTCTGTCATCAATTTTTGAATCGAAGCTACCGAGAAGCTTTTTCCTTATACTTTTGTACATTTCCCTCCACATAAGTATATTGTCAGTAGTTTCTTCCTCATCAATTTTTGAAATTGTAAACTCTATTGTATATGAGTGATAATTTATCGCTTCAAAATCAGGATTTTCAAGTTTTACTTCGGGTAGTTTATCTGCATAAATTAGTATATCTATTAAACAGGATTCAAGATTTTTCAGAAAATGTTTAACATTAAGGCTATTCCTTTCATCAACCAGAGTATTGTAGTTTTTTACAACATTCAGAAAATCTGTTAACTGTTCCATTCTAAATCCCGAAATTCTTGTCTAAAATTAATCCTGTACGTAGTAAAGTTATATATAATGGTATATGCTATATTGTAACAAATAATGTGAAAATATAGTTGATTCATCAACTATGTACTATCCTATAATAGCAATTAACAAAAGTTTTGTCTATTAAGTTTTGATTAATATCATAATCGAAAAATAATTTCCATATAAGTTTGAACTATCTTATTACAGTTTAGAATATGCCAAATTGTTAGTATTTTTATAATCGGCTTATCTCTTATATAATTAAATGGAAATAATACATGAAAAAGTTACTGTTACTTTTGGTAATTCTTATGTTTGGCTGCAACGGCGGAACTGATAATTCAATAAAAACACCGAATAGTAAATTGCTTACCGAAAGTACAATTACCAGCATTCCTCTTTCAGGAAAACTTGCCGATAGAAATGCTGAAATATCCGGTCTGGCGTGGTATAATAACCTGCTAGTTTTATTACCCCAATTTCCTGCACGTTTTGGTAACTCAAAATACGGAGCTATTCCCGTAATACGAGAAGAAGCTATTTACAACTACCTTTACAACAATACAGCCGATGTTGTTGAGCATGAACTTTATACATTAATTGCTCCGGGACTTGAAGGTTATATGGATGCTGCTTCCGGTTTTGAAGCTTGCGATTTTGTAAATGACAATATTTACGTTACAATTGAAAAAGCTGATGGTAACACTACCCAAAGCTTTATTGTAAAAGGAATAATAGATTCATCCCTAAAAGTAATTACCCTGAATAGTAATACTTTAACAAAAATTGATGCACCCGAACATCTATACAATTTTAGCTGTGAATCTTTATTTCAGCTAAACGAAAAACTTTATGCAATTTATGAAGCTAACGGAGTAAATGTAAATAAATCACCCCTTGTATATTGTTTTGACCCGGACTTAAACAAACAGGATAATTTGAGTTTTCCTAATATTGAATACCGAATTACTGATGCTGTTGCCGATAGAATTGGGCAATCGTTCTGGGCAATAAATTATAACTATCCCGGCGATTCTGATATGTTAAATCCCGGTAATGATAATATTGCTGCCGATTATGGAATTGGGTTTTCACATTCCGAAACCAATATTGTAGAAAGAATTATTAAGTTCGATTTAAATGATAGTGCGGCAACCTTTACAAATAATAACCCGGTTTATATTGAGCTTGATTTGAATAATGGTGGTAAAAACTGGGAGGGGATTACACTATTCCGTTCTTCCGGTTTTTTGCTTGTTACTGATAAGTTTCCTGAAACAATTATAGCATTTGTTCAATATGAGCTAAATTAGCA
Organism: Melioribacteraceae bacterium; assembly: GCA_963663615.1. Lineage (GTDB taxonomy): Bacteria > Bacteroidota > Ignavibacteria > Ignavibacteriales > Melioribacteraceae. Next base: position 3,831,026 of record OY760517.1, on the reverse strand, counting down.
CTTTTTAACGGGAATTATTTTAAATAATGCTGTGTTAGGCTGGTAATTAAAATGAGAATTTAAAGGATGATACCTCAATCTATATATTTTCACTATTTATCTGCCTTACTTGATGGCAATAAATATGAATGTATTTCAATAGTTGAAAAACTACTTGAAGATGATGTACCTATAAAAAGTATTTATGTTGACCTTATTCAAAGATCAATGTACCGTATAGGACATTTATGGGAAAGGCAAAGAGCTTCTGTGGCTTCCGAACATCTGGCAACAAAAATTTCAGATAATATTTTAAGTATGATGTATCCTGAAATTTCCTCGGGTCCCAAATGCGCGCGTACAATTGTGGTTACTTGTGCCGATAAGGAGTTTCATGAACTTGGTGCCCGGATTATTTCGGACTATATTGAATTTCAGGGCTGGAACTCATACTACCTCGGTGCTTGCACACCTAAAGAAGAATTGGCTAAAATTGTTGTGGAAAAACAACCTGATCTTGTTGGTGTTTCAGTTAATTTGTATATGAATATGCCCCGTATGCTTAAAATGATTGAGGAAATACATTCTTATATTCCTCACCAGCAATTTATTATTGGGGGACAAGCTTTTACTCATGAAAAAATTGTGAAAATTGAGGACCTTGATAACGTTACTTATATCCCTTCTCTCGATCATCTTGAAAACTTTCTTTCTGTTAATTTTGATACTGTTATAAGAGAACGTGTTCATGATGTAAATATTTAGTTATACATTCCGGTTAATACTTGTGACACAAAATGACAATTTATTTTAGTTATTATTTGTTATACTGTTCTGAAATTTGTGGGGATTTTACTATTTTGGCAAAAAGATAGTTTTCACATTTTGAGGAAATAATGTACAGAGTAACCAAACTCCTATTTTTAATTTTACTTATACCTTTCCTGAATATAAATGCCTCCGGTATTTTTGATTCAATACAGGAACAGCGATTAGTTGCGGGTAAAACCAAAACTATTATTGCAAGTGATCTGTTCTATGCGGATGAATATGATCTTTTATTTAAACCCAACAAATATTTAACTGTAAGGTACAACAAATCTACTCTTAAACTGGAATTAACATCGGAAGAAGATTTTAACGGATTAACCTTCCTTGATTTTGATCTCGATGGGAAAACTTATTCTATTCCGGTTATTTCGAAAATAATTGAAGAATTTACATTTAAATATAAACCTCTAAAGGAGTTCAAAACTATTTCACTATTCGGTAGCTTTAACAGCTGGAACAGGGGAGAGTATTTCCTTACCGATACTGATGGTGTTTTTGAAGTAAAAGTTAACCTAAATCCAGGTAGGTACGAATACAAGTTTTGGGGTGATGGTCAAGAAATTGTTGACCCTTCTAACCCCGATTCCATTTCCAACGGTATGGGAGCTTACAATTCTGTCTTCCATGTTAAGGATAAATTCGATCTCAAATCATTCCTGCATATTGGGGATATGGAAAATGAAGATGGAACACTAAGTCTTAATTTTAAATACGAGGTTGAGGGTAACTTTGATCCAAAGAAGCTAAGGGTTTATGCATCTGTTAATAATCAGAAGCTTACTCGTAAAAACCTTGTGGTTAACAAAAGAAATGTAACTGCAAAACTTTCCGGTGATATGCTTAAAGGTAAATCTGTAGTATGGATTGCAGCATCTTACAAAGGTATTGTAAGCAATATTCAAAAAGTCATTCTTTTTGACGGAAATCCGGCTGGTGCCGAAAATACACCTTTTACATGGCATGATGCTACAATGTATTCGTTAATGATCGATAGATTTTATGACGGTGATTCAACTCTTAATAACCCTGTTAAACATGATTCGCTCATGGATAAAGCCAACTATTTTGGTGGCGACCTAGCGGGTGTTATAAAAAAACTTGAAGAAGGTTACTTCGATAAACTTGGCATTAACACTCTTTGGATTAGTCCGGTTAACGACGGACCTAATACAGCCTACAAGGAATTTCCTGCACCGCATCGCTGGTTTAGCGGTTACCATGGTTATTGGCCAATCGACCACCAGCGTGTTGAAGAAAAATTTGGTACGCTTGAAGATGTAAAAACTCTTGTAAAGGTAGCCAAAAAACATGGCATAAAAGTATTGCTCGATTTTGTTTCGAACCACGTGCATAAAGAACATCCGTTTTATAAGGAACATCCTGAATGGTTTGGTAAGTTAATTTTACCTGACGGAAGAAGAAATTTACGCTTCTGGGATGAGTTCCGCCTCACAACTTGGTTTGAGCCTTATATGCCATCTTTCGATTACAGCAACAAGGAAGCCCTGGAAACAATGACAGATAATGCAATCTGGTGGCTAAAAAATACTGGTGCTGCCGGGTTCCGTCATGATGCTGTAAAACATGTTCCAAACGAGTTTTGGCGTGAGCTTACCCGAAAAATTAAAAAAGAATTTGAATCAAAAACCCACAAACATGTTTACCAGATTGGCGAAACTTTTGGTGGTGATGATCTTATCAGTTCTTATGTAAATAATGGACAGCTTAGTTCGCAGTTTAACTTTAACCTTTACGACAGAATCAACTATGCTATACTTGAACCAAATGATTCGTTTGAGTCGCTTGACCAACAGATTAAAAAATCGTTTGAGTATTACGGTTATTACAACATAATGGGCAACATAATGGATAGCCATGACAAAAACCGCTTTATGAGTCATGCTGATGGCGACCTTGCCCTTTCACAATGGAGTGCAACCGAGGAAGGGTGGAATAATCCTCCAATGGTTGATCATCCCTCAAGCTACCGTAAAGCTGAATTGTACTATGCTTACCTGCACACTATACCCGGTATTCCTGTAATTTATTACGGCAGCGAGTTTGGTATGTCGGGTGCAAGCGACCCTGATAACCGCCGTCAAATGCGTTTTGATAGTGATCTTAATCAGTACGAACGCGAGATGCTTGACGTAACCCGTGAAATTGTAAAAACAAGAAATAATAATTCCGCACTGCGTTATGGCGACTATTATACGCTTCAGGCAGATAAAGAAATATATGCATTTATCCGTTCTGATTTTAATCAGCGTATCCTGGTTATACTCAACAGAACCGATAAACCTGTCCGTGCATCCCTTACCCTGCCTGCCGGATATATAATTTCAGAAGTAACCGATGTTCTAAATGGTGAAAGTATTGAAATTGAGAGAGAACTTGTAACAACTATAGTTCCCCCAATAGGGTTTAGAATACTTGAATTGAAGAAATAGGAAATATTCGCGAAGACCTCGATATAGGTCTTCGCAAACTTTTAATAATTTATTTGGCTAATCGATCGTTCAATTCCTTTTTACCCACTATTTATTCATAATTTAATTAAGTAAATATTAGTAGAAATTTAAATGATATTTTATATAATTTAATGTAAAATTAACATTAGTTGCAACTATATAATTTATTATTAATAATATACAAATTTAAACCAATAGATTTAATCTTATTACAGTTATATTCATATATTAAATGTAATGATTTAATAAGTTGTGTTTCTTAAAATACATTTTTATAATTTTATATACAATTACTCAAATATCTATAAAACAATGTATTAAGGGGGTTGATTTTTTGTATTCTTACGTTATCTTAGTATCAAAGATAATGGGGATATGCTATATGAAAGAAAGTCTAATCCATATTCCAACTAATTCAGCAGGTATAGATACAAAAGAAGCTATAATAGTTGAGTCTGATAAAAGAGGGGTGAAATACTCGCTTATTGCATCAAAAGTTATAACTTATTCCGTTAATCATCAGGCAAGTTTTAGTGATCCGCTTGAATTTCCAAGAGAAAAAGGCGGCACTCAAATGTCAATAAGGGTACCGGTAGAGACAAAAGAGGAAATAGTAGAATGGGCACGAAGTAAAGGAACCACTCAATCTAAATTGTGTAATTATATTATCGAAACTGCCTTAGAAAAGAAATGGATTGATTTAGCACTTGAATACAATTCTAGTAACCAACCTGAAAATAAAATGATTTCAGAGAGAAATAACTCAACAAATAATAAATCAAAATCTTCAGTAAAGAAGGATAGCATATTTATTTGTTATGCTCATGAGGATAGTAATTGGCTTCAGAAAATGAAACCTTTTCTAAAGAAATTAGCAAACTATAATATCATTATTTGGTCAGATGAGTTGATTCGACCAGGTAAAGATTGGAAAAAAGCTATTAAGTCTGAACTAAAAAAGTGTAGTGCTGCAGTTCTAATAATTTCGCAAGATTTTTTAGTTTCTGATTTTATTCTAAATGAAGAATTACCAGAAATAATTGATAGCGAAATAGAAGATTCAAAAGGAATATTTGGATTGGTCGTTAAAAATTGTACAATCGAAATGGATGAAGCTATAAATAAATATCAAATGTTAAATCCTATTGATCAACCTTTGGAAGATATGGAAGAAAACAAACAAAATAGATATTTTGTTAGATTATTTAAAGAAATATTATCATTTATTCAAAAAGATGATAATAAATAAAATATTTTAGTTTTTTTTATAAAAGTATTCATAAATTGATTGAATAGAAACATTTACTACTAATATTATATATATCAAAATTCCCCCAATAGGGTTTAGAATACTTGAATTGAAGAAGTAGGAAAAACAGATATTTAAAATTGAAAAAGGTGATCATGGGGTCACCTTTTTTATGCAAAAATGTGTTCTGAAAATCTAAAAACAAAAACATTTTCCAGATTAATAATTTAGTGAAAAAATAGCTACTACGGAAAAAAATAATACATTTTTGAAAAAAAGGTTGCATTTTTAACAGAAAAGTAACACATTGGGCACAATTTATACGGTCTTAAAAAAAACTAAGCGAGTGTGATTGTGAGCCAATTTTATAACTGCATTGAAAACATACGCCTATCCCCCATTGTGTCCATTAGCGAGGAAGTAAAAACAAAAGCAAAACCATTCAAGGAAGAAACCGGACTTGATATTATCCCTTTCCAGAGAGGAGAAATTGATTTTCCTACTCCGAAGTATATCCGCGAAGCTGCAAAGGTTGCTATGGATGGTGGTAAAACCAAGTATCCAAAATCGGGTGGTGAAAAACGTTTTAAGGAAGCTGTTGTTAAAAAGCTTGAAAAAATTAACGGCGTTAAAGGTATTACCGAAGATATGGTTGTTGCAACCTACGGTGGTCAGGAAGGATTACAGTTAATTTTCCAGTTGTTTAACGGACAAAAAGTTGCCGGTTTTTCCCCAACATGGAGCTGCGTTCTTGAAAACTTTGTGCCTTATACTGGTGTTGATTTTATCGGTGTTCCGCTAAACCAGGATTTCAGCATTAACTACGAATTACTTGAAGACGCATTGAAGGAAGCCAAACTATTCTACTTCAATACCCCACAAAACCCTACTGGTAAAGTATTTTCGGAAGAAGAAATTACAAAAGTTGCCGAACTATGTAACAAACATGGCGTTTACCTTTTGGCTGATGAAGCCTACGAAAGAGTAACCTTTGATGGATTTAAACATTTTAGTCCGCTTAAACTTGAGTATGATAATATTATATCATGTAATACGCTATCAAAAACTTATTCAATGACCGGTTGGAGAGTTGGATATTTGGTAACACGCAACAAGGATATTCCTGGTTTAATGAAACTTGCCGATTATACCCAGACTGCTGGTGTTACTACATTTATTCAGTATGCTGCCGCCGAAGCTATTGACAATTTTGAAGAAGATGCTAAAGCTGTTAACGAGATGCTGGACGAATTTGCAAAAAGACGTAATATTTTGTTCGAAGGTTTTAAGCAAATTGATGGTATTACTTTCGATAAACCGGAAGGTGCGTTTTATCTGTTCCCATCATTTACAAACTATATACCTAAAGATTTAATGGGTTTTGAAAGAGAAACATATATCTACAAAAAACTTTTGGAAAAAGGTGTTGCCGCTGTTTATGGTTCCTGCTTTGGCGAACACTTTACCGATAACATGCGTTTTTCTTTCTCTGCAGCCACTCAGGCACAGATTCAGGAAGGCGTTGAAAGAATGATAGAGATATTTAAATAGGTTAAATTTTATACTGTAACTATGGAGGCTGAATTTAATATTCAGCCTTTTTTATTCAAGTTTTATAAGTTTGTTTCTGTTATAAAAATCAATTGCCGTAATAAAGGTTACATCCCTCTCCTTCAAAAATCTGATTATATCCTTGAATTGTTCAAACTCATCATCTGTCCACATATTTGGGTGTATTTGTAAGGTGTATAATTCTTCACTTTGGTTATAACCTTCAACAAATTTGGTATAGTTAACTCTACCGTAAGGAAATTCAATATCGTGCTTTCGTTGTAAATTATATTTGTTCAACTCCTCATTACCATAAAACCAAACATCAATATCTTTCATATTATTTAATGCACTAATTGTATTTTCATCCCAGGCATTACCAGGAGCACCAAATGTTCTCATTTTATAACCAAAAATTTGCTTCATTAAGCGTTGTGTAATCAGTAACTTCCCATACTGGTAATCATACGGCGTATCTCTAAATTCGCAATAAGTATTTCCATTTTCATCTTTCTGGCTTACAATATGATCATACCCGTGATTCCATATTTCAAACAACTCATTTTTAATTAAATCAGATAACTGATTAAAATACTTTTCAGAACCTATTTCGAGACTTCTGCCTATTATGCCGATACTTGCAGATATGTTCTCTTCAATACAAAAGTCAATAAATCTTAACCAATTTTCACTTAAGCCGTTACCATATCTCTCAGTTATATCATCAGCTTTAAGGATAATTGCCTGATTGTAATACTCAACATCTATCCTTTCATGAAATTGTGTATTTGAATATTTGTCACAAATATCAATTACAATTGTATTTATTTTGTTTTCCGTGAAATTTGAATTAACTACACTTTCAGGATAATCGCCAACCAAATTAGCCGACCTGTATGTAACTTTGTAATCTTTTTCAGCACCATTAAATTTTACATCAATAAATGAATTATCATCATATTGAGCAAAAGGTTTGTAGTAAACAGTGTATGGTTTCTCTAACAAATTATTATCAACCAAATAATCGCAACCACTAATGCCAACAATAAAAAAAACGACTAAAAACAGGTATGAAAACGATTTCATTATTTCCTCAAAATAAAAACATCCAACAATTATAAATAGGTGAATTTTAATAAAATGTAAGTAGCAAAAACGAGAGAGAACAATACTAAAGAATGGTGCGATATTTACATCCTTTTTATTGAATTTCATAAGAAATTTCGATTGGAAAATTGCACGTGTGAATTTTTTCACATACAATACCAATCTTGTAATTATTGGGTAGCATGCTAAACTATTTTGTGCAATTAAAAAATATAACAGACTTATTTTTGTATTAGCTATAACAATTATTGCAGGGTTCTACGATGAACACAGAAGCTCTTCCCTTTATTAAATTACTCTTTCTTCTCGGATTAACTCTTCATAATATTGAAGAGGCTGTGTGGTTGCCCAAATGGTCAAAACATGCAATAAAATTTCATAAGCCTGTTTTAGCCAACGAATTTTATTTTGCAGTTCTCGTTATAACATTAATTGGATATTTGTTAACCGGGGCAGATTACATATTCGGTAGTTCATGTGGGTCTATTACGTGCATTTACCTTGGTTTTGTAGGTATGATGGGACTCAATGTATTTATACCTCATCTTGCTGCTACAATTGTACTAAAACGATACTCACCCGGTTTAATTACCGGATTGCTACTTAATTTACCATCATCGGTATATACTCTATGCAAGCTTGGTAAATGGAACAAACCATATAATGCTAATCATTTAGGTGCTGTTAACTTCAATTATAATTGGAACATCTTTATAAAGGTTATTCAAACTTGATACATACCTTACCAACTATTAATGAATAATTGATGTGCCCGGGATCAAACAAACGTATTATTCTATATTAACATCTGTTTATCATCTTGATTGGTGCACAAGTATGCAATAATTTGGTATATCAAATTTTCTGATTCGGAGTTTAATATGTTAAGATTTATTCCCCGTATGTTTATCGCCTTCGAAATTTTAATGGCAGATCCTGATAACAAGCAATCATCTACAATTAAAGATTACATCAAAAAGCAAATTGCCAAACTTGGTGATGATGGTTATGGTGGAGCAAAAAAGATTGTATCGTTATTAAGCTATCCACATTTACATACATTTACCAGGCAAAGTTTGATCTCCGAGTTAAACAATGCACTATATAATTTGCCCGAATCAAAAGGCATATTGGTTATTGAAAAGCTCGCCAAAAATGGTAGCCTACGAAACAATGAAGCCGAAGAATTTGAGAGCAAATATGCTCAGAAGTATAAAAAAGAAGTAAATGCAGAACACCAGAAAAAGCACTTTGAAGATCATAATAAGCTGATTGAAATAAACTTCATTGATACCACCATATTTGGTTCTGTTAAAAAGAATGTAATTATTCAGATAGGTTTGGTAAATAATGCAAGTAATGCCCGCTTTCAGCTTGGATTGGTTAATAAATTAGTTGGTAGAGCTGAAAAAGCAGGGTTTAGAATTGGAATTTCAAACAAAGCTGATGGTGATATGAAAGGTGCAAATATTGCACTATGGGGTAATTACTGTAAATATGGAAAAATGAAAGGTCTTAATTTAGCTATAATTTCAAATAGTGCCGAGGATATAACTGGAGTGAATATTGCCTGTTTTGCTAATATGGCTGGTCCGCGTACTCCGCATATTTTAGGTCACCTTGGAGGATTTTCACTCGCGTTATATAACGAAGCTCTTGAAAAAACAACCGGTATAACAATAGGGGCATTAAATTATGGTCATTACCTGGAAAACTTTACTGTAGGACTAATTAATATTGGTGGTAAATCCAACTGTAGTAATGGTGGATTACAAGATTTTACCTTTGGTATAATTAACAGCTCTAATGAATCTTACCAGTATGTAACTATTGGTGTGCTTAACAGAATTGATAAAAAAGTAAAACTTCCCATTTATATACGATTCAGATAAATATAAAAGCGGTACGGATAATTCCGCACCGCTTTTTAAAGCAAAATAATTTCTTATTATTTAAGTAAAACCATCTTTTTAGCCTGACTAAACTCACCCGCAGTAATTTTGTACAGGTAAGTTCCTGAGCTTAAATTATCTAACCTGAAGTTTATACGATGTGTACCAGCTTCAAGTTTTTTACTAACCAGATCAGTAACTTTTTCACCCAGCATATTATAAACCGAAAGTGTAACAAATTCGGTTTGTGGTATTGTAAATGCAATTGTAGTAGCAGGGTTAAACGGATTTGGATAGTTTTGTGAAAGGTCATAACTTTCAGGTATTACCGTACTAAATAGGGTAATATTTGATGAAGTAATTTTAACAACATCACCAGCTTTGTATGTTCTGGTTGTACCATTCTGAGAGATACCAAGTTCGGCATTAACTACCTGCAGGTTAACCGGTAAATTTTCTTCGCTTATTTCAATAGAATGTGAACCGCTTGCAAGATCGGCAGCCATTTTACCATTTGTAAATCTTACATCAAGTACGCCAACAGGTGCTTTTGGTGGCAATACGAACTTGTCTGTATTTAGACCTTCAACAAGGTACAATTCGCTTTGCATTCCATTAGCATCGGTAAAAACAAGTTTACCTGTTGATTTGGTAGCAAGAGTTTGTTCACTATTCTCAGATTTTGCAACACTACCAAATGATAATGTACCGGCAGCACTACATTTAACCCAATAACCTTTACCGGGCTGAAGTTCAGTTGCTATTTTGTAACCATTATTATAACTGTAATATACCGAGCTAATAATATTAGCCGGATCTGATTGTATTTGTGATGTACTCACTTCAGTATCAAACGGACCAACCATATTCCAGCCTTCGCTTACCTCAATAGCTGTATTAACAGTTTGACCTGTAAAGTTAACCTGTTCCGCAGCACCAAATTTTAACCAGTAACCTTTGCCATTTCCAAGGTCTGTTACTGTGCTATAACCATTGCCAAAAGCAAACGCATTGGATGTTGCATTCGGGAATAGTGAAGTAACAGACGCATCATCAACTGAAAGAGGCAACGAAACGATATTCCAGCCGTTAGTTACTTCTGTTGAAGCGGTTTGCCCATTTCCATAAACAATTTTTAATGATGTAATTGATGTATTGCTTACTACCACTTCATTTTGTTGTAGCATATTTACATTAATTATATTACCACCAAACATATCTGTTAGGGTATATTTACCAGCGGTTAGCTGAGAAGAATCCCAAGATAGCGTAATAGGATAACCTGATGAACTAGCCTGAAACCTAACTGTCCACTCAGCCTGCTCATCGGCAGCACTTCTAATATCAACAAGAGATGAAACATTACCATCCATTAAAAATCTTGCATCAAATACACCCGCTGGCGGAAGTGGTGGTAATTCATTTTCTCCCTGCTCGCTGTCAATTCCAGAGGTGGCACCAACTGCCTGTCCAAACTGCAATGTACCACTACCAGTTCCGGCATCAGTTACGGTAAGATCGGCTTTCCATAACGGACTTGCATTATTCTCTATGTTTACGCCACCAACCCAGGTAGCCCAATTATCGCTTGAGGAAACATATTCGGTTAGCATCCAGATTTTTTGCGGGTCTGCCGGGTCAAATGCTGCACCCATATAATCACCCCAGCGGTTTCTGCCACTACCGTAGGTAACAACATAATTACCATTACCTTCCTTAAGAGTCATGCTGCCAACCGGTTCAGTTTCACCTGCACGCAATACGGTATAATAGGCACCAATATATTCCGAAGTTGATGAACGACTATAAGTTAAAAGTACATCACCGAAGCCATTAACAGCTAATGCGGGGTAAATATGATAGTGTGAATCATCACCCATTGCAAAATCAATATCAGCAACATCAGTTGAAGTGTTTATACCAAGATACCTTACTGCTGATCTGGAACCATTTGCAACCGAATGGGTTATATGCAAAATTCCATCCTGATAAACCGGTTCACTTCTTAAGTTTGTACCACCGCTTTCAACTTTTGGATAACCACCGCCAAGCTGGTCAGCATTATCAGGTTCCGAATATTGTGTTACAGCAACCTGTACACCATCAAGTGAAGGGGAAGTAAGTGGATTGGTTAGTTTGTAAACTCCAAATGAAGTTTTGGTAGTATATGGTGATATAGCAGCCAAATAATAAGTATCAGAAGCATCCTGCATTCTTGAAGGACGAATACCAAAACTATCGGATGATGATGAGCCCGGATAATTGATATCCCAAATATCTTTCCAGGTAACTGTAGCTGGAGAATCAGCATATAATTGAGCTTTATTTATAATACGCAGTTTGGTGTAATCATAATAAAAGTTAAAACTAAACTGGTTTGATGTTATATATATTGCTTTATCATCGTAACCAACTCCCTGATAATCAGCCCAGTTACCAGCATAAGAATTACCATTAAGAGTTGAACTCATTTTAAAGTTTTGCCATTTACCATTCGGATCAGAATCATCTGATACCGAAATGAGAAACATTGCTTCGTTATTATATTCATCCAAATGTAGCCATACCATTACCCATCTGTCTTCAAAGTGGTCATAAAAAACTTTTGGATCGAATGTATAGGCACCTGATAAAACCTGACCGTACCATGTATCTGAAGCTATAGTTGTTACATTACCACCCTGTTTATCAGTTATCCTGAAGCTACTGTTAACAACTTGCATAATATGGTTAGGTCCTACTGCCATATGGGGATCAGGAGGAATTGAAGAAGTTTTAGGAATACCTGCGAAATCTTCAAAAAGAGTTATATCGCCATCACTGTTATCTATTCCGTAAGCATAGGGATCGTAAATAAAATTTGAGCCTTCCGGACCTGTTGCCTCCAGCATATCAGTGGGGTTTGTTAAAGGAGAGGCTTTAATGTGAGTAAAAAACTTATCGCGTGTGTTTAGTGAGCTACTTGTTGTAAAATTTGTGGTGTACAAAACTGTACTTTCCGAAATTGAACCATCTGCTGGTCCGGAATAACTTACCTGACCAAAGACTGTTACCGCCATGATCATTAAAAGAAAAAAAGTAAAATACTTTTTGTGCATAGAATCTCCTTGATAAATTGAGCTTTTAGATAAGCAAAAATAAGCTTTGTTACATTAATATTAATCACAAAATAGAAATAAATTTATAATATTGTAATTATCGAACAGAAATTTTGGAAATAAAAGTTCTTAATTATGAATTATTTGTATAACTTTAAAGACTTGAATAACGGATTACTTATCCCGGTGAAGTAGTGTTGAAGAAGTTTTTTATTGTAATTATGGTTACATCTTTTGTAATCAGCGGACAAAATACCAGAATGAAATACAATTCAGATAAGCAGCTTGATGACTTTATCTCCCATCTGATTGATTCTCTTGACCTAAAAAAGAAGTTTGACGTTGGTGAAGATGGTGAGGAGGAAATATCTTTTGCTGTTATTACTTTTGGAGAAAACTCTCCGGTTCTTTCCGGCTGGAATTACGACAACTTTATTTATCCGGCTTCAGTATATAAAATGTTTGTGGCAGCCAGTATCCTTGAACAAATATCGGATGGCAAAATGGGCTTATATAACGAGTATATTGTAAAAGCTCCAAACAATGTTGACCGTAACAAGGAAATTAAAACTGATCCTCGTCCACTACTTATGGATGGTGACAAGGTTACAATAAATTACCTTATGGATTTAATGATTTCAAGAAGCGATAATTCTGCTGCCAATTGTTGTATTGATATTGCCGACCGTAAAAACATTAATAAACTTATACACAAATATGGTTGGAAAGGTAGCGAAGTTACGCGTAAATACCTTTCACGCAAATATGAAGACCCTGGGTATGAAAAAATACGGGGTACCGAAACCTGTGCTTTGCACGCTGCCGAATTTATGTACCTTATTGAAACAAACGGCTTTGTTAACCCGTATGTATCGATGCAGCTAAAATCATTGCTCGGCAGACAACTGGATAAATCAAAACTTGCTGCAGGTTTACCTGAAAATGTAATGATGTATCATAAAACAGGCTGGTTTAGCTACTGGACTAATGATGTTGGCATTGTTGCTGATGGTGAACTAAAGTACGTTATCTCCCTTTTTCTGCCTATTGAAGAAGAAAAAGCCTTGCCACTTTTCAAGAAAATATCATCTGAAGTTTATAGTTATTTAAAAATAAACAGAATTGAGAAAGAATAGATTATTCTTAAAACTCAATAATGAACCGCAGTAAATAATGATTTGTATAATAAGCATTTAGGGTGTATCTTTGAGCATTTCAATATCAAGGTTCGACATGAGCTTATTACCGAAGCTAACAACTAACGAGTTGTTAAAATATAGTGCATCACAATATGCAAATAATGTTGCTCACTCAACTGTGGATAACAAGCAAGTTACGTTTGCACAGTTTAGTGAAAAGGTTTACACAATTGCAGAATACTTAAAAAGTCTCGGTATCGAAAAAGGAGACAAGGTAGCAATCCTTGGTGAAAATTCATCAAACTGGGGTGTTGCATATTTTGCCATTACAAATTTTGGTGCAATTGCAGTACCAATTATGCAGGAATTTCATGAAAATGAAGTTCACCACATAATGCGTCACTCAGAGAGCAAAGCGATTTTTGTATCGGCAAAATATTTTCACAAAATTGAAGATCTGGATAATGAGAATATCAAAGTAAAAATATTACTTGATGATCTTACCATTGTTCCTCCCGAATCACGTAGCGAAACAATTAGGGAAGTTATTACAGCCGGACTAAAAGAATACAGAAAAGTTAAGGATGTTGCACTTAAAGCAATGGGCATGCGTTCCGATGAACCGGATGAAGATGATTCCCTTGCACTTATATATACTTCGGGTACAACAGGTCATTCCAAAGGTGTAATACTAACTCACAAAAATGTAGTGTTCGATGCTATTTCAACCTTGGATATTGTGCAGGTTAGTGAAACAGATAAAATGTTATCCATTCTGCCACTGGCACATACTTATGAATGTACTTTAGGACTTATATTACCATTTACTATCGGGTCTTCGGTTTATTACCTCGATAAGCCCCCAACAGCTACTGTACTAATTCCTGCCATGAAAAAGGTTAAGCCAACAGTTATGTTATCGGTGCCACTGGTAATCGAAAAAATTTACAGGAATAAAATACTACCGGAAATAAGAAAGAAAAAACTTGTTAAAAATTTATACGGAATTGGTTTGCTCCGTAAAAAAATTAACAAGGCTGCCGGTAAAAAGCTGATACAAACATTTGGCGGTAATTTAAGAATATTTTGTATTGGTGGTGCTCCCTTGGCTACTGATGTAGAGAAATTTTTGCGAGAAGCCAAATTTCCTTACGCTATTGGCTACGGACTAACAGAAACTTCACCCCTTGTAATTGGTTGTGCCCCAGATGTTACCAAACTTAAATCTACAGGATTTCCTCTGCCCGGTGTTGATGTAAAACTTGATAACGTTGACCCTAAAACCGGTGAGGGAGAAATTCTTATTAAGGGTCCCATGGTAATGAAAGAATATTACAAGGATCCTGAACAAACAAAAGAAGTTATTACCAAAGATGGCTGGTTCCGTACCGGTGACCTTGGATACAAGGCAAAGGATGGTCATCACTACATTAAAGGCAGAATAAAGAATGTAATACTGGGTGCTAACGGAAAGAATATTTATCCGGAAGAAATTGAAGCAATTATTAACGAGCAACCTTTCGTAAGCGAATCGATTGTTATTGATCGTGAAGGTAAATTGATTGCAAAAGTGTACCTTAATTACGATTATATTGATAGTGAACATCAAATTGTATCAAAAAGCGAAACAGAATCACGAAAAATTGTTGAAAATATTATAGATAATGTTTATAAAGGTACAAATGAAAGATTGCCGGTTTATGCCCGTATATCAAAAATATATGAGCAAGTTGAGCCGTTTGAAAAAACCCCAACCAATAAGGTGAAAAGATACTTGTACATTTAGTACACTCAAGTTTCTACCAAAAATTGGTAGAGAAATAGCCAATAGTCAGGGCATGCAGGGGCAAGCTGCATGCCTTGCAAAATATGAAACCTGGCAGGAAAGTAGTGTACCAATAAATAATTGCACTTTTCCCGGTTCAATTTATTAAGTGGTTTGTTTTACTAAATAGGGATCTAATGGTAAAGGGTTACTAATTTTGGAAAAAAAAGGGAATCATTATTCGATTCCCTTTTTTTTATTTATCGGTAAATTCTTTTTGCAACCAGGATTTAATAAACTCGTAAAACTCTTTGGTTATCGAAATCTGTCTGAAAATATCGGCAATATCATCGCCGGTAATTTTTTTAAAGTCTTCTTCTCTTGGGGTTATACATACACCACCCATATCAACCGAAGCAGGTGAAAGTAATATTCTACTTTCATCTTCAGCAAAATATTGTGCAGGTCTGTGTTTACCTCTCGGAAATATCAACAGCTTCCATTTACCATCAGCATAATACGAAAGTACATTAAGAAGCGGTTCGTTTTCATCTTCTTCAAGTTTGGCAAATACAGTATAGAATGATTCGAACACTTTAACAATTGTTTCCTTGTTAGAGGATTCAATTGCAAACATTGCTCTTAAATAATCTTCAAAGCCATACATTTCAAAATCATCACCGGAAAGCATTACCTCGCCTACTGTTTCTTTCATGTTTTCATACTCGGCTTCAACGGGCATAAATCCGTTAATACCAGCTTGAAAATGCATATGGTCGGGGGCTGAAGCACCACAACGCGGACCGTTATAAAATACTGTATAACGTTCACCAAGCGATTTGCTTAATTCAAGCATATCACCCATGTTATCAAGTATTTGCTGTGGCAAGTGGTTAATATTTGGTATTGTAAAATGCTCCTTGAATATAGGAAACGGATTTACAAGAAGCATATACTGGCTGCCATACATTAAGCCCCTTTGTGCTTCGGGTAAATTGTTCATACATAAAAAGCATTTACGTTCCTGTATCGATTTTTTATCAACCTTGGCAGCCGACGATTTTATTCTGCCAGGATTAAACTGTACCTTAATGTTGTAGTTGTCGAACTCAAAATTCTTAACCTCTACGCTATCCAGGTCAGCATAATTGGATTTACATAAATCCCAGTTTTCCTTTTGCTGTTTAAGCAAAGCTAATGCTTTGTCAGCATCATTATCTATTGAATGAAATCCCCGAAGTTCTTCTTCAGGGATTAAAATTCTTTCTATCATTTTGCTTCGTTCTTCCTTACTCTTGCCGATAGCTCAATGGTTCTTATTCTGTCTTTATAAGTATTGTGTGCATTTATCTTTTCAACCGGTAAAGCAGCATCACTGTTTCCATCCCATCTGCGGCACATATAAATAGGTACGTAAATACGACCAATCTGGTATTCGCGTGATATTCTTAAACCAAGTGCGTAATCTTCGCCATAACTTACGTTAGGAATTTTAATATCGCGAAGTACAGGAGTATAGAAAGCACGAGGTGCACCAAGACCGTTAATTCTCAACGCATTATTACGTCCGTTTTCCGGTGTCCATTCTTTATGGTCAATAATGCCCGGAGGTATTTCTTCCAGCTTAAAGTTTGTCATCTGGTAAGTACCAACAATCATTGCACATTTTTCTTTATGGAATGTTTCAACAACTGTCTGAATAGTATTTTCGTTTGCATAAACATCATCACTATCAAGCTGAATTGCGTAGCGTCCACATTTTTCATGATGAACACCTTCGTTCCAGCAACCACCAATCTGAAGGTCTTTTCTTTCAGGTACAAGATGAATTAGTCTTTCATCCTTGGCAGCATATTCTTTAATAATTTCGCTTGTACCATCATCAGAATAGTTATCAACAATAATAAGGTTAAATTTGTAATCAGTTTTTTGTGAAAGCACTGATTCAATTGCATCCTTAATTGTTTTAGCACGGTTTTTAACAGGAATAACTACAGAGGCATCGAACTCAAAATTGCCTTCGGATGGGTCAACTTCCTTAAACTCAGGTTTAAGGTAACCGTTAATATCTTTAAGATGATCTGTAACAGCCTCTTCCATTTCAATCTGAACAGCTCTGTTTTTAGGATCAACATAATCAAAATTCTTTTCACCCGATTTTCTAAGGTCACTTTCAATAGCAGTATATAAAAACTCGGGAATTCTGAAAAATGAAGTTTTTTGTGAAGCTTTTAAACGCAGGTCATAAAGTCCTGCAAATTTGTAAGAAGCATTCATTCTCGAAGCAGCTTCTTTCAGCACTTCTGTTTTGTAGAACATTACGTAACCAAAGTTAAAATCATCCCTTAAACTACCTAACTGATAGTCAATTACAGGATGTTTTTCGGTAACATCGCCTTTGATTTCGTAATAATCGGAATAAACCATACCAGCATTGGTATCATTTGAAAGATTAATAAACCTTTCCAAACTGTACTGACCAAAATCAAATTCAGTATCCTTGGTAAAGACAATTGTAAATTCTGCATCAGCTTTTTCAGCAATTAACTTTACAGTGTCATTACCAAACTGATCTTCAACATTTAACACTTCAGCATTTTCAATTTTCTTTACATCTTTGTTTGTACTTAGCAACCAAACTTTCTCTACTAATCCACTCGCTAACATCTTCTTAACGGTATCGTTGGTATAGTCAAAACCATCGTATGGCAGAAACGCCGATATTTTTTTCACTATTTTATCTCCATTTATATTTTATTATTCATCCTCGACTAATTTATCCAATTATTACTAAATGACCAAACTTTTCAGTGATAATTTCAAAACTACAAATAATTAACAAAAAAAATAGCCGTTACATATTAAATAACGGCTAAAATTTGACTGTATAATTTAATTAATTTTTTTGGCTCAATCCAGTTTAAAATTACTTTGAAATTACTACCCTATTTTTAACAGTAACAAAAGCATTTCAGCATAAGTTTATTAGTAACAAACACCTTTAATATTGGGTTCAAATGAAATTTCTTTAATTTATAATTAGTTGTGCGAAGTATTTATTAATAATGACAATTAATAAATAATTAATAATTTTTTTAACTTTAATACTAACGCTTGTAATTCCATCTGTTTTATTAACTAATGTTTATGATTAGTAATATTCCTTACTTTGTTTAGTAATTAAACAATTCTTGCAAATGTAAACACAATAACAACTTTGCAGGGGTAATACACTCCCGTGCTAATAGAGGGTTACTTCAACATTTGTATTTATTACTTTTCTAATTATTAATAACAGAATAATAAACCGTACTGCAAAATTCTCTCAAAAACCAAGAGTGGTCAATCCACAAATCATGGTATGAATAAATTTTGTAGTAATTTGCAAACCCGCACCCATTTTATTTATTTTGCTGATTGAAATTATAAACACATCGGGGATTTATGAGTAACCAGCAAGAATTGAAAAGACTGGCAGCCGAAAAAGCTGTTGAGCAGGTTAAGGATGGTATGATTTTAGGGCTTGGCACAGGTAGCACAACCTTGTTTGCTCTTAAAAAAATAAGCGTTCTTATCGCAGAAGGTAAATTAAATAATATTAAAGGTATTCCTACTTCGGTTCAGACTGAAAGAGCAGCTGTTGAACTGGGCATTCCGTTAACAGACCTTGGCGAATATCCTGAAATTGACCTGACTATTGATGGTGCTGACGAAGTTGATAGTAAACTAAACCTGATAAAAGGTGGCGGTGGTGCTTTGCTGCGTGAAAAGGTTATTGCACAAGCCAGTAAAAAAGAAATAATTATTGTTGATAATTCTAAAGTATCAAAAAAACTTGGCGAAAAATGGCACGTACCTGTCGAAATTTTACCCTTCGCAATTGGCAGTGAACGCAAGTGGTTGGAATCAATAGCCAATTCGGTAAAGCTGAGAGAATATGAAGAAAGTAAATATTTTATAACCGATGAACAAAATCTTATACTTGATTGCAACTTTGGTGAAATAGATAATCCTGCAGAATTGGCTACTAAACTTAACGAAAGAGCCGGAATTGTTGAGCACGGATTATTTATAAATCTTGCAAGCGAAGTTATTGTGGCTGCCGGAGATGAAATAAAAACAATGGTAAAAAGTTAAATAATTATAAAAGAGACGCAAAACTGAAACATTTTACCTTTTTTATTGTTGAATTCTCCTTGAGAAAAGTTTACAAAAATCTAAAAATAATTAATTAATCCTTTAACCAACTAAACAAGTAAAGTAGTATGAGTATAGTTGTTGAAAATTTAACCCGAAAGTACGGTCCGCAGCGTGCTGTTGATAATATATCTTTCGAGGTTAAAACAGGTGAGGTAGTTGGTTTTCTTGGTCCTAACGGTGCCGGAAAAACTACTACCATGAAAATTATTACTTGCTTTATGGCTCCTTCTGATGGCGATATTAAGGTAGGCGGATTATCGGTTCGCGACCATCAGGAACAAATTAAAAAGAAAATAGGATACCTGCCAGAAAGCAATCCACTTTATTACGATATGCCGGTTCTCGAGTACCTTGAATTTACAGCAAGGTTGCAAGGTGTTGAGGAATCGAAACTGCAAGGCAGAATTGTTGAAATGGTTCATATGACTGGTCTTAATAAAGAAAAGCACAAAAAGATCGGCGAACTTTCAAAGGGATACAAACAACGCGTTGGACTTGCCCAGGCAATGATACACGATCCTGAAATTCTGATACTTGATGAACCTACCACGGGTTTGGACCCAAACCAGATTGTTGAAATCCGTAAACTGATTAAAGAACTTGGAAAGGAAAAAACAGTTATCCTTTCTACTCACATTCTTCCCGAAGTTGAAGCTACCTGCGACAGAATACTAATTATTAATAATGGTAAAATTGTTGCCGATGGTACTTCCGATATGCTGCGCAAGCAGGCTCAGGGACACGAATTATTGCGTGTTACCGTTGCAGATGCTGATAACAGGGATTTGGTTTACAATAAAATAAAGGAAATTGAAACTGTTGGTCAGGTTGATCCTGATGGCGGCTTTACCTTTATTGTTAATAGTAAAGAAGGACAAACTTCCAGCAAAAATATATTCAATATGTGTGTACAAAATAACTGGGTTCTTACCGAACTAACACCTATTGAAACTAAACTGGAAGACATATTCAGAAAACTAACAACAAATTAGTGGAACTATGAAACAAGTTTGGATTATTGCACAACGCGAGCTGAAATCGTTCTTCGATAGCCTTGTAGCATATATTCTGCTTATTGCCTTTTTAGGTTTTAGCGGATTTTTTACATGGATTTTCGGCTCTGATATATTTTTTATTAAGCAGGCAACCATGGCACCCTTTTTTAACATTGCATACTGGATCCTGTTTTTCTTTACTCCCGCACTAACCATGAGAATGATTGCGGAGGAAAAAAGAAGTGGTACTATTGAGTTACTTCTTACAAAATCTGTTACTGACTGGCAGATGGTTTTGGGTAAATTTCTTGCCTGTCTGCTACTTATAGTTATAGCATTACTATTTACTTTGCCTTATTATATATCCATCTCTACACTCGGACCAATTGATCATGGTGCAGTTTGGTCGGGTTACCTTGGTACTATCCTAATGAGTATGACCTACATTGGTATTGGGCTTTTTGCAAGCAGCGTTACTACCAATCAGATTGTTGCACTTCTAATGTCACTTTTTATTGGTGTTTTCTTTCTTATTATATTCGATGTACTTGCTGGCAGTCTTTCAGGCGTAGTTGGACAGTTCTTTAGTTATTTAAGTCTTTCAACTCATTACGATTCAATATCAAGAGGTGTTATTGATACCAAGGATATTTTATACTTCCTGTCAATCTCGTTTTTGGGCTTGACGCTTGCAGAATCTGTTTTATCAAGAAGAAATTTAGTAGAGTAGGAAAATTATGTTAACGAGAAAAAAAGTACAAATGTCAATTTTAATGGTTGTGGGAATCGTTGTACTCGTTAATTTGCTTTCCAGCAGATTTTTCCTGAGACTCGATTTTACTGCCGACCAGCGTTACAGCCTTAGTGAGGCTACAAAAAATATACTGGATGAGCTTGAAGATCCGGTAACCATCACTGCATATTTTACCGAAGACCTTCCTGCGGAAGTTGAAAAGGTAAAAGCTGATTTTCGTGACCTTCTTATTGAATACAACAACAGATCGGACGGACAGGTTGTTTTCGAATTTGTTGATCCCAGTGAAGATCAGGAAAGTGAAGTAAAAGCCCAGCAAGCAGGTGTGCAGCCCCTTATGATTAATGTAAGGGAAAAAGACCAGATGAAACAACAGAAAGTTTATCTGGGTGCATTACTTCAGCTTGGCGATAAAAGAGAAGTAATTCCGGTAATACAGCCTGGTGCTGCAATGGAATTTGCTCTTTCTTCAAGCATTAAAAAAATATCTGTTACAAATAAACCAAAAGTTGGTATTCTTCAGGGTTACGGTCAGCCCCCCCTTGACGCTGTAGCTCAACTTAAAGCCCAACTTGATGTACTTTATGATGTTGTTGAAGTACAGATTAACGATACTGCCAATATACCTTCTGATGTAAACACACTTTTGGAAATTGCTCCAAAAGATTCAATAAATGCTGATTATTTTGCCGCTCTTGATCAGTTTATGGCACGCGGTGGCAAGCTGCTTCTTGCCTTAAACGGAGTTGATGGTGATCTTCAGAATGCCAAAGGAACCGCTGTTAATTTGGGTTACAATAACTGGTTAGCTTCAAAAGGTATTGAAGTTAAACCTGATTTTGTAATTGATGCAAACTGTGCAAGTGTTACTGTTCAGCAAAGAACAGTGCTTGGCATGATGAACTCACAGAGGAAATTTCCTTACTTGCCAATAATAAGCACCTTTGGTGACCACCCTGTTTCTACCGGTCTGGAAGCTATTATTCTGCCATTTGCAAGTCCTGTAGTAATTACCCCTGCAGATACCAGTACAAAAGTATATCCGCTCGCATTAACTTCCGAGTATTCCGGTACAGTACCAACACCGGTTCAATTCGATATAAACCACCGCTGGTCTAAACTCGACTATGCTGAACCAAATATTACAGTTGCCGCAGCAATAGAAGGTAAAGTAGGTGGTGTTAATACCAAAATGGTTGTTATTGGCGATGGCGATTTTGTAATAAACGGTACTGGTCAGAATCAGCAAAGATTATCTCCTGATAATGTTAGTCTGGTTGCTAATGCCGTTGACTGGTTAGGCGATGAGTCAGGTCTGGTTGACCTGCGTACCAAGGGCGTAACCTCAAGACCAATTAACGAGGGTATGGATGAAGGTACAAAAGCTTTTTACAAGTATCTTAACTTCCTTCTACCACTACTACTAGTAATTGGTTATGGTATTTACCGCTCTCAGTTAAGAATGAAAAAACGTAACAAATTAATGTCGGAAGATTATGTTCAATAAATTTTCAACAAAAACGTTAATAGTAATATTTGGTGTATTACTTGTCGTTACACTTGTAATTTTTTACGGCGATTTAGGTAACACCAAACGTACTTTCAGGGATGAGCTAATAACTATTGATACTGCTGCCGTAAGCAAAATGGTTATTACTCCTAAAACTAAAACTTATGGCGAAGTTGAATTAACCAAAGTTGATGGTCAGTGGTATGTAAAGGTTGATGAAAAACTTACGGTCCCTGTTCCATCAAATAAAATTGTTTCGCTTTATAATCAATTTGCAACTGTAAAACCAAGCCGTATGGCTACCCGCAACAAGGATAAATGGGCACAGTATGAAGTGGATGAAACAAACGCTACCAGATTAAGAATTTGGGAAGGTTCCAGCATGGCACTCGATATTATGCTTGGCAAGTTTGCATTTAAACAGCCTCGTTCAATTTCTTCATTTGTGCGACTTACAGATGAAAATGATGTATATGAAATTGATGGCTTGCTTGCTGCCTCTTTTAATTCGGATGCGAACAGTTACAGAAACCCTGCAATAATTAAAGGTACTTATAAAAACTGGAATCGTGTGGATTTTTCATATCCTGCTGATAGTTCTTTTACGCTTGTTAAAGTTGATAACAAGTGGAAAGAAGGTAACACGCTTGTTGATTCGGCTAACACAACAACCTGGTTACGAATGGCTGCAAGTTTAAGTGGTAGAACATACGTTGATTACCCGGATCCTGAACTTGTTAAAAAGCCTACACATGTTATAACGGTTGAAACCGAAGTTGATACAGTTGTTGTGAAGGGTTACAAATCGGGTGAAACATTCCTTGTTAACTCGTCCAAAAACCCAACTTCATATTTTGATGCTACCAAAGATAAACTTGCTGAAAAATTGTTTGTGGGTAAATCAAAATTCTATAAAAAGTAAAATAATTACATATTAGTTTATATAAGCCTTTGGGGAATATACCCCGAAGGCTTTTTTGTTTTAAAGGCAATGTTACATCCCGGTTATCATCACTTTTCTGTTTCGAAAATTGGTATAATTTCCTCAATTGCCATTGGTACCTTACTTCTTGCAATATGACCATTTGAGTAATCCGTTGCAGTAGTTACTATAACGAGGTTAAAATCCCGGATAATCATTATATACTGTCCGCCAAAACCCAGTGCCGTAACAAGATCATGTTCTTTTGGGGACTTAATCTGTGGTTCTTTCCACCATTGTACGGTATTTTTTGAGTGATGCCACCACTGGTAACCATAATCGTAATAAATGCTTTCATGAACATGTGGTTGTGTAGATTCGCGTATCCAACTGGAGGAAACTATTTGCTTACCCTGCCATTTCCCATCATTGAGTACCAAAAGTCCAATTTTCGCCATATCTCGTGGCAGAAGACGCAAATCACTGTAACAATGAGTAAAGCCATCTTCTATTTGCCATGAATATTTTTTAATACCAAGAGCAGGGAAAAGACTTTCTTCTGAAAACTCATCAGCCCGCTTGCCAGTAACCGATTGTATAACACCACCAATAAGGTCGGTTGACCAGTTGCTATACTTAAATGCTTCTCCTGGGGGTGTTTTTAACGGCTTACTCAATATATATTCATACAAGTTATCAGGGATGTTCTGTTCCGGTGCTCCATGGTGGTCATTAAAGCCTGCCGACATTGTTAAAACATGCTTTAGAGTGATTTTGGATTTGTTGCCTGTTTTTAGTGAATCATATTGCGAGAAAAAATCAAATAAATACTGATCTACATTTACATTTTTATAGTGATCCAGCATAATGCCAAATAGTAATGACGTAACACTTTTGGTACATGAATGAATATTATGAGTCTGTTCACGATTGGAGCCATAAAAATACTCTTCAAGAACCAGCTTATTATCCTTTAGTATCAGCAATGATTTAAGTCGTCCGTAATCCTGATTAATTATTTTATCCATAAAGTTATTTATAACCTCCTCGGTAACGCCAAAATTATATATCGAGGCAGTAGTTAAACCATCATCAATTTGTTCGGGTTTGGAGTAAGTATAGGTTATTTTCCTATTTATATCAGGTAATCGGGGGTGTAATAATCTGGTTTCAAGTTCTTTATCAGCAGGAAGAAACTCAATTTTCTTTATTATGTTATTTTGAGTATGCACTGACCCTTTTAGCAAACTATTTTCTGATTCCGGAAACAAGTATAAAGTATCCATATCCTCATCCAGCAGAGTTAACTTGTTTTGATCAAGGTTATAATCTGCGTTCACAAATGTCCATTCAGACCATGAATCATCACTTTTAAGAAAATAGGCGTGTGCTTTTAACGCATCGGTACTATCTTTACTAATGTGCAGTGCTACACTTTGTGCCCATGGTTCAAATAGTGAGGAAGTTGCCTCGGTGGTAATCCACAGACCTCCTGCCTTACAAGCAGGTGATTTGTAATCCGTATTGCAGCTGTTTAGGAAGATCAGGAATAAGGTGATTACAGGTGATAGTCTTAAATATTTCATCATAAAACTCCCATATCAAATTGGATAGTTAGTGATAAGATGTAAAAATCTATTCAAAGTAAAACTGTAAGCACATTAAATAACTAACCATTGGAAGAGTTTAGGGGAAGGTAATTAATCAAATGTATTTTGACCATTAACAGCAAGAAGAGAAAAGGGTTAGCCCATATATAAAATTTATTAAAATTGGCTTAAGTTCACAAGGTATAAATAAATTCCTTAATCTTACTTATTTGCTCTGTAATAATGGTAAAACAGAAAAAACATAACACAAATTATTCTTTTTTGCATTATCAATACGTTCCTATTTTTCTTATTTTGCAGATAATATTCAATCATAATTAGGGGAGTATATGGATAAGAGCCTTCATAATTTTTTCTATCCGAAATCGGTGTGTGTTGCCGGTGCTTCCACAAAGGAAAAAAGCATAGGTTACGAACTCCTTAAAACAATTAAAACTTACGAGTTTAAGGGCGAAGTTTATCCTGTTAATCCTAAAGCCGATGAAGTGCTTGGATACAAATGTTACCACTCCATTTCAGATATTAAAAAAGATATTGATCTTGCTATTATAGCAGTACCCAAAAAGTTTGCCGAAGAAACTCTTGATATTTTACTTGAACGCGGTGTAAAATCAATAATACTTATCACTGCCGGATTTAAGGAAACCGGTGAAGAGGGCAAGGAAATTGAAGCACGTTTTGTAAGCAAGGTTAGAGATGCCGGTGCACGATTACTTGGTCCAAACTGCATGGGTGTAATCTCAACTTTGGATACCATTAAACTTAACGCTACGTTTGTTGCCGAAAAACCGGAAACTGGCAAAACTGCTTTTCTTTCGCAATCGGGGGCACTTGGTGCAGCAGTATTGAACTCGCTTAGGGATACCGATATCAAATTTGCACATTTTATAAGTGTTGGTAACAAAGCCGATATTAACGAAAACACCTTCTTGCAATACTGGCAGAATGATGAAAATATAAACTCGTTATCATTTTATCTCGAGAGTTTTGAAAATGGTGAAGAGTTTATATATAATTATTTCTCCAGCAAACTTACCAAACCTTCAATTGTATTAAAAGCCGGTAAAACAAGCGGTGGTATGAAAGCTGCGTCTTCGCATACCGGAGCTCTTGGCAGTGCAGATAAGGTTGTTCAGGCATTGTTGCGTCAGTTTGGAGTTATACGTGCCGATAACCTTAACGAATTGTTTAATACTGTTAAAGGATTTGAAAATTTTCCGGCTGCAAATGGGAACAGGGTTGCGGTAGTCACAAATGCAGGTGGACCAGCAATTCTTGCAGTTGACAGTCTCGAAAAGGAAGGACTGGTATTAGCTGAGTTTACCGATTCAACGAAAGACAAGTTGCGAGAAGTTGTACACCCCGAAGGAAGTGTTAACAATCCGGTTGATCTTTTGCCCGGTGGAAATGCTGATGCATACAAGGCAGTTAACGAAATTGTTGCTATGGATGATAACGTTGATGCGGTTATTTCAATATTTGTTGAGCCGGTTATGGTACAGCCACTTCCGGTTGTTGAGGCAGTTTACTCAATTAAATCTGACAAGCCGATTATGCAAGCGGTTATGCCATTACCCGAGTTTTGGCAGGAATACCGGGAGAATTCAGAGCAAAAACTGCCAATCTTCAGAAACCCCGAAGACCCGGCTGAAGTAATCTCGAACATGTTATTCTTTACGCAGGTACAGAACAAGCTTAAGCAAAACCGTGATGAATATCTTAAACTTTACACTACTCCAGCAAAATCGTATCTTAATAATTTTACAGGGTATTTACCGCATAACGAAATGGAAGACATTGCTGAAAAGTATAATTTCCCAATTGTTAAACAGTATTTAATAAAAGCTTCCGGTTTAATAACATTCGACCACGATATTTTTCCAGTTGTATTAAAGGGTATTAACAAAAATGTTGTGCATAAATCGGAACTGGATGCTGTAAAGTTAAACATTAGAGACAAGGCAGAATTATTCCAGAAAGCCAATGATATAGAAAACGGCTTTAGTATTGCCGGCATCCATGTTGAGGAGTACCTTATACAGCCATTTATTCGCACTAAATATGAGGTACTACTTGGCGGTTTTCGCGATCCTTCTTTTGGTCCGGTTATAATGTTTGGTACTGGCGGCAAATACGTAGAAGTTTACAAAGACATTTGTATGAAATCAGCTTACCTTACCGATGAAGATATTGAAGATATGATAAATATGACCTCTATGGGTAAATTGCTGAAAGGCGTAAGGGGTGAAGAAGTTATTGATATTACCAGACTTAAGGAAGTTATTAAATCGGCTGCACTAATGCTGATAGAAAATCCGGAGATTACGGAATTTGATTTTAACCCGTTAATTATTTCACCGGATAATCTGCTCCATGCAGTTGATATAAGAATAAACGTTAAATAATAATCATAGGGTGGTTATGAAAAAGTTACTTCTAATATTAATGTTATTACCGGCAGCTCTTTTTGCTCAAACCGGTGATGACGAATTTGTTAATCCAAAGGATATTATTCCTGATATAGTTATTGATTTGAGATATAGTACACCAAATCACAAATTCCTTAATTTGCCAAATGGCGATATGAATCTTCCAAAGTTTTACACTGTTAACGAATGCCTTATGACTCTCAAACTGGCTGAATCGTTAAAACTTGCACAGGATTCATTACGCAATATTCGTATGCATGACGGGAAAAGTTATCCTGAAGGTATTGGTATAAAAATTTGGGATGGTTACAGACCTCGTGCTGTTCAGTATCTCTTCTGGGAAATATTTCCAAACTCAACCTATATCGCTAATCCCGAATCAGGCTCGAAGCATAATCGAGGTGGTGCTGTTGATCTTACTCTTATTGACTTGGCTACTGGTGAAGAGTTACGTATGCCTACCAAATTTGATGATTTTAGTTCGGCTGCCGGACATGGTTATACAAGTCTTCCGGCAAATGTAATTGCCAATCGCGATTTACTCAAAAGCATATTGGTTAATGTTGGCGGATTAAATATTTACAGTGCAGAATGGTGGCACTATGAAGTTAACGGTGCAAATAGTTATCCATTACGCGATTTTCAGATGAAGTAGAGAGGGATTAGAGATGAAAAAATTATTTATTATTTTGATTTTTACAGCATCCCTGTTTGCTCAGGATGTTATTAGTGTAAATACTTATACAGATTCAACCCAGCGTGATCCGCAGATTGTACAATTCAGAAACCGGGATCAATTCGCAGTTATTTGGGATAGTGAAGAGCAGGTTGAAAAAGGTTCGCAAAGTGATATTTTTCTTCAGTATTTTAATATGGACGGTACCAAATCCGGTAGTGAAATACAGGTTAACACTCATACAACCGGAGAGCAGGAAAAACCTGCGGCAATAGGTAACTCCGATGGCAGACTAATTGTTGTTTGGGCTTCGTTTACTGATCATGAATCACTTTTCGATATTAAAGCAAAAATATATAACCAGGGTGAAGTTACTACCGAGGAATTTACCGTTAATACTACTACCGTACATTCTCAAACCGAACCCGACCTTGCATTTATTTCGGATACCGAGTTTGTAATTGTATGGGAATCATGGTATCAGGATGGAAGCAATAAAGGTATTTATGCCCAAAAATACCATATTAACGGCACAAAAATTGACGATGAATTTCGTGTAAATACTACTACCCAGTTTTCTCAGGGCAGACCTTCAATAAGCGGTATGAAAAACTCGCATTATGTGGTTGCATGGGAATCATGGAAACAGGTTGAAGGTAGCGATCCGGGTTACGATTTATTCGCAAAGATACTGAATGATGATGGTTCAACTTATACCGAAGAATTCAGATTAAATAATTACACCGAAAACTTTCAGTGGTATGTTGATCTTTGCCAGGGTAAAGATGCTGATTTTACAGCAGTTTGGTGTAGCTGGGGTCAAGATGGACACGATGGCGGTATCTATATGCAACGGTTTGCTGATAATGGAATGCCATTGGATAATGAGAAGCTTGTAAATAAAACGACACAATATTACCAGTGGTTACCTCAGATTAAAACAAATTCAAATGATGAGTATGTAATCGTATGGTCAAGCTGGAAACAGGATGGTAGTCGTGAAGGTGTTTACCTGCGTACTTTTGATAAACTGATGAAGGCTGCAAGTTTAGAAACCCGGGTAAATGAATTTACAGATGGTTACCAGTGGGAGCCAACATTCTTCGTTTCGAATGATGATGAAATATACGTTACCTACTCAAGCTGGATTGACAAAACCAAAGATTACGAGGTAAAGGTAAAAAAGTCGGAACCCCTTAGATCGCAGGGGTCAATAATAGACAATACTTTTGAACATCCTACTGGTAATTGTACTGCCGATTTTTATGTTCACGTGATCGATTCAACTAAGCTAACAGGTCATGATTACGAAATAACGTTTAACGTTAGCGGCGAAGATTACAGTCTCGATATTAAAGATGTAACTACAAACTTGTTTGTAGTTAGCAACTACGAACTTGATAAAGGCGAAGGAGCTTTTTACCTAACTAACGTTTTTGATGGTATTGCTGTTGAGTTTATGCCTGAATTTGACTTTGAGATTGATTCAAAAAAATCGTATTTGGATAATAATTCCGGTTCAAATCTTCAATTTACCTATGGTACTCCTACCGGTTCAACTGCTTCACTTGCACCAATTGATTGTAAAATTGTTTGGGGTTCAAGCGAGCGGGATAATGAAGGCAATTGGGTAACTGTTATGGATACAGCTTACAGCAGTTCAGGTAGAATAGAAGTGCTTTGCCCTTTTACAGCATGGAATATTACCGATAATCAATTTGTTAGAATGTTTGTTCAGGAAAAGAACCCAAGAAACCAGCGTTGGGATCCGGGTGAAACCATAACACTTATGACACCTTCGCAGTACGATAGCGGATTCCCGCGTTTTCATGCCGAGGTAATTACAAATACTCCAGGCGGTAATTTAATTCTTCCAACCGAAGGAGATACAAGTTATGTACTAACTTCTCGTCCAATTGAAAATGAGGATGTATTCAGATTTTCAACTATTGCAGCAAACGTAACCGATGTTGAAGATGATAACCTTGCTCCGGGAAAATATTCACTTGGACAAAACTATCCCAATCCTTTTAATCCGGTAACACGTATTAACTATTCAATACATGAGGCTGGCAAGGTGGTGCTGGAGGTTTTTGACATTATTGGACAAAAGGTTACTACTCTGGTAAATACACAACTTGATCAGGGCAATCATCATGTCAGTTTTAATGCATCACACCTTTCAAGTGGTATATATATTTATACATTAAAACATAATGGTAAATTACTTTCGCGTAAAATGACTTTATTGAAATAAACAATATAATCCCTTCTCCCTGGGGGAAGGGATGCCTTTTCTGCTGCATACCAAAATAGAATAATCATTCTAACTGTTCATTTCTGTTTAGCCACTTTCGGTTTACTATTGTATAATAAAAAAGCCGACAAAAATGTGCCGGCTAATTAAAATTTCGGAAGTTAACTTCCCATGTTTATTTGCTTTAATAAATCATCCAACTGGCACTAATTTCACCCGAGAATGAATTATAACTTGAATCATCGCGGTATGTACTTCCGTAACCAAGTCTGCCGTTGATAATCAAATATTTAAGCACCTTGTACTCACCACGAATATAGGCTTCACGAATAAGAAAATCACTTGCAGGAACGTAACCAAGTTTACCGCCAACGTAAATTTCATAGTCAACAGTTTTATCAACCTCGGCTTCACCCCACAAACTGTGCGATTCAAATCCTTGCGGTGAATAATAGTATTCGGAATCATATTTAAAGTTAGAGAAATAGTATTCGTAACCAGCTTCAATATAGTCAATAAATTTGCGACCAATACGTAATTGTAACTGGTTACCTTCGTTATCTCCCCAGTTTGTTTCATCCGGAGCACCAACATACTCAGCAGTTATATATTGAAAATAACCTGATACTTTTATACCGGCTTTATGCTGGTAAAAACCATCTGCACGCCAAATAGTTGCGTTTCTTCTAACATTAACCAAACTGGGAGAGTACAAGTTAATACCTGCATCACTCTTAATGTATGAACCTCGTATCTCATACAGCTTATCTTTTGTAAGTCGAATAAACCCATCAATTTCCGTTTGTGAATCAATACCGGTTGAGTTTATAACACCATAACCCGCACCAGCCGAAATATTTTTAGTGAGGGTAAAAAAGACATTTCCCTTAAAGGTTGTAAATGCCCGTGTTGATGAACTGTTCTTCAAGCTTGTGCGGAAAAGCGAAACACCTACCGCCATAAAGTCAGTAACACCCATTTCAAGCATGCTACCAAACTTAATCATCTGGAAATCGAGGTCGTCAGTATAAAAAGCAGCAACAGGTCCAAGACGAATATGAGACGGGAATTTATAGAGAATAGCATTTAAACCTCTGGCGGGTATCCAGTTTCTGCGTTTTTTAATCATTTCCAGCTGGGTTGAGTCCGGACTCATATTATATTCAAGTGTATCCAGTTGCTTTTCTGCTTCCGAATACATTTCGTATTTGGTATAAGCATCAGCAAGGAATATACGTTTGTTTATATCTTCGGGTTGAGTATAAACTGCACGTCTAAAATCGTTAATTGCATTTTCCGGGTCATCAAGGGCATAATAAACCTGACCGCGTTCAACAGCAACATCAGGGTCAAATTGTTTTGCAAGGAGTTCGTTATATACCTGAAGAGCTTTTTCGTAATATTTTGCCCTGAAGTTGATTACACCATATTCCTTGGTAATCAAATCATTAGGTTCAGCCTCGGCAAGATACTGTTCATAATACGGAAGAGCTTCATCATAATGTTCATCAATAGCAAGTTTTCTACCTTCCTCAAGAACACGCCCAATACGTTCCTCTTCATATCTAAGTTTTCTAAACTCAAGCGTTGATTCATGGTAAATTACATCCTGGTTTTCAGGAGCAATTTCCTTGGCTAACTGCAAATACTTTTCAGCTTCCTCAAAGTTGGCTTCATGCATTTCCAGCGAACTATAAGTAAGCAACACCGAAACATTTTTAGGTTTTGCTGCATAAACATTCTCGAGGTATTTTCTGGCAATACCAAAATCCTGAGTATTCCAAACTGAAAGTTGAGCCCTGTAAAGCTGATAATCCAAATTATCCGGGCGGGCTTCCAATACCTTGTCCATATAACCAATAGCAACTTCAAAATCCTTGTACCAGCCTAACAAACGAGCATACATATACATTAGTGGTACATTTCTGTTATCTGGATTCTCTTCAAAGAAAACATCAAGCAAACCAAGGGATGATTCATAATCTTCCATTAGTTCATAATTCTGAGCTAATATAAGAGTTGCATTTTCGTTATATGGGTCTTTCTCCAAAATTTTCTGTGCATTGGCAACACGAGTTTCGTACTTCTTGTTACGAATACCGGTAACATAATCCCACTTTTTAATAAATCGATTATCATCGGAGTGAGTTTTCTGCAAAATAAGTAATTGCTGATAAGCTTCCTCAAGCCTATCAACTTTAACAAGCTCATCAACAAGATTAAATCTCGATTCATAATCACGAGGATTTTGTTTTACGAGGCGGTAATATTTATCAACCGGGTACTCTTTTTGTTTTTGCTTGCGAGTATCAGTATCAACATAGTTAATGATATATCCTTCACGCCTTGCAACATCAAGTCCTTCCTCAGCAAGCTTAAAGTAAGGTTTAAACGAAAGAGCCTTAAGAAAAGCCTCTTCAGCCTGTTTGTATTTACTTAGCCAGTTGGATATATAACCCAGCTTATTCCAAAGTCTGTGATCTTTAGGATACTTTTCGGTATATTCTTTTAGTTTGCCTTCAGCCTTGCCGTAATGCTTGTTCATGGAAAGTACATTTGTATATCGTAAAATTTCATCGGGTGATGCATTAGGATCACGTGCAAGATATTGATCATACCAATCTTCCGCTTTTGGGAATTTTTCCATATTTGCGTAAGATTTCCCAATTTCGAGATAATTGAACGGGTCTTCGGGGTCAATAGCAATTTCTCGTTTGTGTCCTTCAATCTTCTTTTCAAGAATCTTATCGAAAGTTTCACGCATTCGGGAGAAATCAGCCCAAACAGCATCAATTTCCTTTTTATCACCTTTTTCCCGGGCAAGCTTAATAGCTTTTTTCATATCAACAATTGCATATTCAAACTGCGATCTCTTTTCGTAACATAAAGCCCTTTGGTTATACCCAAAAACATCACGAGGCTTGAAGGTAACATATTTGTTCCATAAGGCAATAGCCTCACCATAGCGACCTGCCTTCATGTGGCTCTGGGCTAAAGTTGAGTATGATTGTGCCTGTTCCTGCGAAAAGATGTTTCCACCTAACAAAAACAGTCCAATTACTAAAGCAAAAATACGAATCTTATAGTTGGCTGAAATCATTCTGTAATCCAATTAATAAAACTACTTTCAATCAATTAAAATATAAATAAAATAACATACAAGGTATGTAACAATTTATATGAATATTAAATTAAATAAAGAGAAAAAGGTTCCGACAATTATTTTACAGTAACAAGTATTATAGATTGGTGTAATATTTGTAGCATGTAAAAAAAATGATTGCCAATTTAAAATATTTAGAGTAATTTATCGTTAAATCTTCAATCATTTTTTATAATAGTTTCTTCAATTCAACATATTCTGTAGGTGTAATAATGAAAAATTTTGTTGCTCTTGTGGCGATGTTCTTGTTTGTTCTCTCAATTACGACATTGTCGTCCAATAATCCGCTTAAGGATAAACACAAATATATTGGTGTAAAAAAATGTGGCATGTGTCATAAAAAAGCCAAAGATGGCGAACAGCTTAAAGTTTGGAAAGGTAGCGACCATGCAAAAGCATATAAATCCCTTACAACTGCCGAAGCAGACGAAATTGCAAAAAAAGCCGGCTTTAGTACACCCGCAGCCGAAACCGAACAGTGTTTAAAATGCCATGTTACTGGCTATAACACTGACGCAAAAATGAAAAAGAAAAGTTTTAAAATGGAAGATGGAGTTCAGTGCGAAAAATGTCACGGTCCCGGATCGGATTATAAATCAATGAAAACTATGAAAAGCCGCGAAAAATCTGTTGAAAAAGGTTTAATTGTTTATGAAAACGAAGCAGCTATTGAAAAAATGTGCAAAGGCTGCCATAACGAAGAAAGTCCAACTTACAAACCATTTGTATTCAAGGAAAAATGGGCTAAGGTAAAACATTATATTCCAAATAAAAAGTAACCAGGCAAACTCATGAAAAAGTTTATATTTATTCTATTGTTGCCTTTAACGCTTTTTGCTCAGAACCTTAACGGAAGGTTCTCTTCCTCAGCTTATACATTCGAGCGTTATGATACAAACGAGGATTCTAAAAGCTACATAAGGACATATCAGTCGCTTTATCTTAACCTGAACAAAAGCGACTACTCATTCCGCACGCGAATGAACTTCGCTGCAGATGTTAGTGAAAGCATGATTAACGACCCGCGTTACAGGGTTTATAATCTATACTTTACAGCAAGAAACATTTTTAATGTTGCTACCCTTAAACTGGGTAGGCAGCCGGTATATAATTCGGTTGGTTCCGGCTCATTTGATGGTGCATTCCTAAAAATTGGCAAGTCGGGTTACTACTTCAAGGCTTACTATGGCGGTAACGTTCCGGCGTATCAAAAGCTTGAAATTACCGATGATTTTGCCAACGATTATGTACTCGGCGGAAAGTTTGAAATATCAGCGTTTAAGGATTTCCATATTGCACTGGATTATGTAGATAAAAACTTTAAGCCTTATGAGTATGAAGCTCTTCGTCTCGACGAAAACCTCAATCCGGTTTCAGTGCTTATCAGGAATAACTCAAACAAATTCAAGTTTGCCTCGGCAAAGGTTAGCTACTTTAAGGAAGATGAGCTTTACCTGCGTACCAAAGCCGAGTATGATATAAACTACGAGGAACTTTCAAAGTTCGAGTTTTCTGCACGAGTTGAGCAAATTGAAAACCTTGGAATAGATTTTTACTATAATTACCGCGAACCCAAAATAAGATACAACTCAATATTTTCTGTGTTTAACTTTGGTAACACTCAGGAAATTGAGGGTGGTGTTGATTATAGCTTCACTACTACCCTTTCGGCATTTGCCAAATACGGTTATGTGAAATATGAAGATGATAACTCAAGTCGTCTTAACCTCGGTGTAAATACATGCGTAGGTAGTTTAAGCTACAGAAAAACCTTTGGGTATGCCGGTGAGCTTGATGCACTTTCGTTATCAACCTCAAAATCGTTTCTGGATGGTATGCTTACTCCTTCGGTTGCTCTTAGCTTTATACAATATAAACTTTCGGAAGATGATGATAGTAATGATCTTGTTACATTGCTTGCCGGAGTTAACTACAAACCATTCAGGAAGTTTACAATCGATTTCCAGACTCAATACCTTAACAATAAAATCTACAGCAACGATGTACGATTTTTAATAAAATTAAATCACTGGTTTAACAGTAACTTGGATATATTGTAATGAGAACAAAAATTATTATTCCAGCGATATTTCTTTCCTTTGTTTTACTGGTAGCTTTTTCAACTGGTGAAAATGAAGAAGTTTATAAATCGAATAAAGAGATTATAAAATTTTCCCATGAATTGCATGCAGAAGATGTTGCCTGTGAAGATTGTCATACCGGTGTACCGGAAAGCACAACCCTAACTGGCAGATTGTTACCTGAAAAGGATGTTTGTGCCACTTGCCATGACGTGGATGATGATGAGGAATGCGGAACATGCCACTATGAGGATGTTTACGAGCCACTCGTTCAGGATAAGTCGGGTTTGTATTTTAGTCATTCACAGCATGTAAACGATAACACAAAATGTACTACCTGCCATAAAGGCATTGAAAAGGTAGCTTATGCGGGTGAAAGTATGGGTGCTAATCCCCCGATGGAAACCTGCTATACATGCCATGGAGATACAAAAGTTGCATCAAGTGCCTGCGAAGCGTGTCACGTTTCAAACGATAACCTGATACCAAATAATCATAAAAAGGTTAATTTCGCTAAAAACCACAAGTTCTTGGCAGAAGAATCAGAGAATTGTGTGATGTGCCATGAAGATCCTTTCTGCGAAACTTGCCACAATGCAACTGTTGCACTTGATGTTACCAATACTGCTGATGACTTTTATACTCCGTATTCACCACATTCATATACTGGCAATCATAAAAATCAGCAAATAACACGGGTACACGAACTTAACTACCGCTACTCGCATGGTATCGATGCCAGGGGTAAAACCTCGGATTGTGCTACTTGCCATCAAACTGAACAGTTCTGTGTAGAATGCCATAACCTTGAAGGTGGTGATCATGCTCTTGGAGGATTTTTGCCAACCTCTCATACTGTTGCCAATTTTTTACTTATTGGTGCTGGTTCAGGTGGTGGTAAACATGCCGACTTTGCCAAACGCGATATTGAAAGTTGTGCTTCCTGCCATGATGTTCAGGGTGGTGATGCAAACTGTATTCTTTGTCATAGCGATCCTGACGGTATTCAGGGTACTAACGCCAAAACTCACGAATCTATGTTCAGACATGATGAACATGGCGACTGGCATGATGATGAAGGTTCGCTCTGTTTTAACTGTCATACGGATGCCAATGCCCGTCCGGCAGGTATTTCAGGTGTTCAGTTTTGTGGTTATTGTCATAAATAATATGAATTTACAGGTATAAAGATGAAAAAATTATATATACTTATTTTGGCTTCCCTACTGGCTATGGCTGGCTGCTCGGATGTAAAGGATGATATTGTTAATACCGATGACCTGGCACTTGTTCATCCTGATGGTTTTGCCAAATACGGCTCCGATGAATTTCATTCGGAGATAATAAAGGAACTAAACTGGGACCTCACAAAATGCCAGGCGTGCCACGGTTCTGATTATAGTGGTGGTATTGCCGGTTCAAGTTGCTTAACTTGCCATGACGGCAGTTCCGGTCCGGAAGGTTGTGCTACCTGCCATGGTAGTAGTGATCATTCGTATCCTCCACGTGATCTCGATGACAATACCGATGTATCCTCTCCCGGTGTAGGTTTACATGCAATACACATGGAAAGTGATATAGCTGAAGTTAGTTGTTTCGCTTGTCATCCTGCTATTAACTTTGGTGATAAGCTTTCACATATTGATGGCAGACCTGCTGAGGTATTGCTTTCATTCGAGTCTGAATACAAGCTGGCGGATGGTGCTTACAAAAGCGATACTCATGAATGCTCAAACGTTTACTGTCATGGTAACTTTTCTTTTGAAAAGGATAGTGCCGATGTTGCAGTTCAATGGGTTTATTCCGAGGATGCAATGACAGGTATTAGCAGCACTTTATCGTGGACTTCCGAACCGACTGGTGAATGTGCTTCATGCCATGGTAATCCGCCTCAGGGACATTTTGACTTTCCTGTTTCAAGTTGTTTCAACTGCCATGGTTCTGTTGTGGATGCTTCGGGTGCAATTATCGATTCATCAAAGCATATTAATGGTAAAATAAATTATCAGGGTAACGAGTATTAAAACATTTTAATGGGGGTGAATTACCTCACCCCCTTACATCCGGCTTGCTACAATTACACACTTAATTATTTAAATCGAAATGGTATGGAGTGTTTCATATCGTTTCGCTATCTTAAACATATCGTTCCATTAATTGAAACAGTGAAACATGCCTTTTAATGAAAAGAACAGATTGAAAATATTAGATTCTCTTGGTGAGGGGGTTTTTACAGTTGATAAAAACTTTAAGATAAACTCCTTTAACAGGGCAGCCGAAAAAATTACCGGCTTCAAGAGAAATGAAGTCCTCGGGAAATTTTGCAAACATATATTCCGCTCGGAACTTTGTTTTAATGAGTGTCCCATTGCATCTGTTCTTAAATTAAACAAAAACATATACGATTTTGAATCGAAGATTGTAAATAAGCGAGGCAGCAAGGTACCAATAAAACTTAATAGTGCTGTACTTTACAGTGAAGATGAGGAGCCTGTTGGTGGTGTAATTTCATTCAGGGATATGAGTGAGCTTGATATTATCAAGAGCAATTTTACACGTGAGCAGGAGTTCTACGGAATTATAGGTCATAGCAAAAAGATGCAAAGCATTTACGAGCTTATCCGCGAAATTTCAGATTCATCTGCTACGGTATTTGTAAAGGGTGAATCAGGAACAGGTAAGGAGCTAATTGCCAATGCACTTGTTAAAACCAGTAGTCGGGCTAAGGAACCATACCTTAAGATTAACTGTGCCGTATTCCCCGAACACCTCCTTGCAAGTGAGCTTTTTGGACATGTAAAAGGTGCTTTTACCGATGCGGTTAAAGACCGTTCGGGAAGATTTGAGCTTGCAAACAACGGTACACTCTTTCTTGATGAGGTTGCTGAAATGCCTTTACAAATGCAGATACAACTTTTGCGTGTATTGCAGGAAGGTACATTTGAACGAATTGGCGAATCTAAGACCAGAACTACCGATGTACGTGTTATTGCAGCTACTAATATTGATATTGGCAAGGCACTGGCAAATGGTAAATTCAGGGAAGATCTGTATTACAGGTTAAATGTTATTCCAATTGAAGTGCCACCTTTACGCGAACGCCCTGAAGATATCCCCCTTTTGCTTGAACATTTCCTTAACAAGTTTTCGGTAATATATAAAAAACGAATTCATGAAGTAGATGAAGAAACTATTGAGCTATTAATGCAATATCGTTTCCCGGGTAATATTCGAGAACTCGAAAATATACTCGAGTTTATGTTTGTAAGAACTCCTAATCAGAAACGGATTACGGCTGATAAACTTCCGGCACATGTACTACAAAATGAAACGGTTGAAAAACAGGCGACCAATATTAATGTACTCCGTAGTAATGATGAGAGGTCCAAATTGCTCCATGTACTTGAAGACTCCCACTGGAACAAATCTGTTGCTGCCGAAAAACTTGGTATTGGACGCACTACACTGTGGCGGTGGTTAAAAAAATACGGACTCGAATAGGCAACAGAGTGTTTCACTTAAACCATACTGTTTCATGGTGTTGAAACATAACTTTTCATATCCTCTTTGTACCCTCCCAAAAGCCCAATATAATTAGCTCCTTTTATCCTAAATAATGGCACTCTTTTTGTACTTCTCCTTTACAAGGTTGTTTTTTCGCCTTTTACAGGTTAATTCAGTTCTTTTATCTTTTTAAGTGGATTCTTTTATATTTGTTAACTAAATTTAGGGACGAATTTTAACGTGGAGTATTTAATGAGCGAAATGCTTGGCAATCAATATTTTATGGCAAGGAAATATGAAGATGCTGAAAAGCAGCTTGAGGAAACACTTGCAAAAGAGCCTGCCAATAAAAGCATTCGTAAAAAGCTTATTATCTGTTATACACAAACCGGACAAATTTCACGTGCCCTTCAAACTTTCCTTTCACTTATAAAAGAAGATATTCATTTCGTTATCGATACCGATCCTGTAGAAGACGATTGTCCTTGTCCCGAATTGGTATTTGATATTGAGAAATCCTCCGAAAACAAACCTTCGGAGTTAGCAAGAACGGAAGTTCTCGGAATGTTGTGGCTATACTGTAACCCTGAAAAATCAGCCAAATATTTCAGGAAGGCATTAACGTTCCAAACTGATACTCAATATCTCAAACCAATAATGTTAATAATCGACAAGTATTTGGAAAACGTACAATTAGCTTAACGTTATTTTAGTATTCTACAGGAGAATCTAATATGAAAAAACTAATACTACTTTTAGTAATGGTAGCATCTGCAATGCTGTACTCGCAACACATGGATATTAGTGGTGTTGTATCGGAATATGATGGTGCCGGAAAATGTGTTATGTGCCACCCTTCAGGTAGCTCGCTTGATATTGAAGCTATTGCTAGAGAGGTTGCTGCCAGTGCTCACTTCCAGTTTCAGGTGGATGTTGGTAACAATCAGGTATATGTTTGGGATGGCGATAACGATCTTTCAAATGATGTGGCTGTTACCGGTTCATACGGTAAAGCTAACAGATATTGCGGATTGCCAGGTTCGGTCCCGGCTATTGCATGGCTTGGCTTAATGCAAAATCCAGACGCTCCTTTTAATGCCGCAAACCCTACATATCCTCAGGGTCTGCCAGGCGGTTGCTCAAGATGCCATGTTGGTAATGGTACACTTAAAATAAGTGAACTAAAAAATGATGATGCGTGGAAAACAGTTGACTGTTTTACATGCCATGCCGAAACTTACCAGTTAAATGGCAAGGCACTTAACAATTACGGTGCAAGAAAAGCTGTTTCCGATTCTACAACATCCACCGGATTAAGACTGCCAATGCTTGCGGGTAACGATCTTGCTGTTACATCCCAATCGTTCGTTAAAAAACCTACCATGAATAATTGCCAGTCATGCCATGTTTGGGCTGGTGGTGGTTATACAAACAAACGCGGTCATGATTTTGATGGTAACTATGGTGATAATCCAATTCAGGATATTCACGCAGGTAGCCTTGTTTGTGTTGATTGCCATGTTACTGAAAACCACAAAATTGCTATGGGTAGAATTAAACCAGCATGTTACCTTAATGAATTTAATGGTCATGCAAACCAGGATAAAGTTGCTTGCGAATTTTGCCATAGTTCAGACGGACAGGCTGAGTACCCTGATATGAATATTCCTCTTGCCGCACATGCTGGTCTTCCACCAAAACATCTTGAATCAGTTGCCTGCCAGACATGCCATATTGGTAATAACCTGGGATTGGAAGCAAAATATTTTGATCAGATTGTACGCGAAAAAGATGCTAATGGTAACTTTAAACGCTGGAAACCAAGAGGCAAAAAATATTCGGGTGAAAATACATTACTTTATAAATGGTACAACGGAACTGTTTATGATAATGTTTCGCCACGTGGTGCTCATGGTGATGGAAAAATTCATCCGTTCCGTGCAAACGCATCATACATACCTGTTGATAACGCAACCGGTATTGGTATTCCTGTTAAACTTGGTTTGCTTTTCAGTGCTGATTCAACAATCTCCAACTATACCGGCATGGGTGTAACTGCCGGTGACGAATCCGCACTTATCACAAAAATAATTAAAAAAGGTGCATTTGATGCAATGAAAGCACTTCCTGATACTTACGGTGCATTACCACATGACGCCGAAGGAAATTATACTGGCGATTACTCATGGCACTGGGATAATATGTTATTCTCGGTTGATCATGGTGTGATGAGCAAGGATAATGCCCGTAGCTGTGTTGACTGTCATGCTGCCGATGGTGGAATACTGGATTGGACCTCGCTTGGTTTAACTAATCCTTACATTATAAATGATATTGATGAAGAAAGCTCAATACCAACCGAATATGCACTTGCCCAAAACTATCCTAATCCGTTTAACCCTACAACCACAATTGCGTTTTCAATTAAAAAGCGTGGTTATGTATCACTAAAAATATATAATACAGTTGGTGAACTGGTTGAAACATTGGTAAATCATGAAATGGCTCCGGGTAATTTTGAGGTTACTTTCGACGCTGTTAATCTTGCTTCAGGTGTATATATATATCAGCTAACCTCAGGCGATTTTACAGCATCCAAAAAGTTAATGTTAATGAAATAAAATATTGGTAATACCGGATAAAGACTAGTTAGCAAAAAAATCCCCGCTGATAACTCAGCAGGGATTTTTTGTGTTTATAATTTTATTTTAAAAAGACTAAATCTGTACCCAATAGTAATAAAAACCTGATTCTGATTTTCAAATACATCCTCCATTATATTGCCATCAGAACTGGTATAATGGTACTTTAGCTTATTCATTGCCATATATTTTATTTCGGCTGAAATACCTGTCTTTTGCGTTACACCAACTGCAAATCCTGCTACCAGTGGTTTACTATTTATACTATTTTAATCACCAGTTTCCAATCTCCAGTCAGGATAATCAGTAACGTTTAAACCAAACTCAACTTTAAAGAAATAATAAGCTTCCCATCTCCGGATCAAATACTTCAAACCAATAGTGGTAATATAATTATTAAGTATTATTGTTTTAGAATTTTTACTTGCAGGT
Source organism: Melioribacteraceae bacterium (assembly GCA_963663615.1). Classification (GTDB taxonomy): domain Bacteria; phylum Bacteroidota; class Ignavibacteria; order Ignavibacteriales; family Melioribacteraceae. The sequence goes on along the minus strand of OY760517.1, from coordinate 3,788,769 downwards.
GCTAACCATTCTTGCTGATTATTCAAATACATAAAACTGAAAACAGGATTCAAACCAACAGGAGAAAAATCAGGGTCTAATTCAATCATTCCTGTTTAACCGGGATCTGTAGAAATGTTTACCTTTGTACGAGTAGCAAACTTGGTAAATGGCATTGCCATACCGCCCGCAATTGTAACAACTTGTGCCGAAAGAAGAGTGCAAAAAGTAAAAAGCATTAAAATAGTTTTCAATATATACCCTCAATAATTTAATTCATAATGCTAAAAGTATTTCCAGGAGTAATGTATGCTAAGCTAAGCTCAACATCTTCAATTTCAGTTTTATCGTAAGTTGAATAACTAATTCCATACTCAGAAGTATCCAAATGCTGAATATTCGTAAACGTTATATTGCCCAAGTGGAAATACAACTCCATCTATAAAAGACAAGTACAATTAATAATAATGTCCTCATAACTAGCCCTTATATAAACGCCCAATATTTTGTTCTAAACTTAATAAAGGAAAAGTACAAAGGTCAAATATTGTTCTGCCAGGAGGAGATTATTTACACAATCGAATAATCTTTATTTGGTAAATCGGTTATCAGCTACACGGTTATTAACAGTTTTGCGTGCTTCATCAAGCCAGCCGGTTCTTGTATTTTTGGGTGAATCAAACTCGGGTACAAAAGGTTTAATATCTATAAGCGGAGTGCCATCGAGGATATCGGCTCCTTTAACATAAAGGGTATTACCTTCAACTTTAAGAAGTTCTACTACTGATAGCCCAATAGGATTGGGTCGCTTTGGTGCACGTGTGGAGAACAAACCACGTGGCACAGTATCCATAAAGGGAGTAACCTCAAGCTTGTATCCCTCGCTCTGATGAAAATGGTAAAGTAATATTATATGAGAAAATCCATCCAGGTCTTTTAAGCCGGGTACAAACTCTTCGTTAATTTCGATTGTTGCCTTGGTAGCTTCAGCACCAGCGGGCTGAATTGGCATACCTTCACGGGTATTGTACGGTGTGTGTATTATTCCAATTGGGGAAAGTTTCATAGCTAAGTTTTTCATAATTACTGTTTAATGATACCTTGATATAAATCCCATATTGGAAAAATTAAATCGTAGTCATTCCAGTTTAAATTTCCATCAAGTATCTCAAATTTAGAGAAAAATGTTTTTTGTAGGTACTTCCTTATAGACGGATGATGCGAAGCAGTTAAAAACGGCTCAAAATCAACTGTGATCTCCTTCCCATCATTAAATTTAAGCCTTATAAGATAGTCTGAAAGATACTTTGCATCAACTATTTCAAGTTGATTAACAATGTTCTCCGTCTCCATATATTCAACAGTTATTTCCATTTAATTCTTTTTGATACTCTCTCAAAATCAATTTCTTTATTATAGACAAAATAGTCAATCCATTTTGCAACAATTTTTTCGGCATAATTTTCCAGAAATACCTCAAAGTTTTTTAGGTACTTATCCTTCAGAGGTTGTCTGCCTTTCACTGATTTTATTCTTATTTCTGAAATTATCCCATTAATTATTACAATTTCTGCTTTGCTTTCATATTCTCCATATCTACCATGAACATGAACTGGTTCATGTTCATTAGAATAGAAAAATAATAATATTCCCAGATACTCAAATATTTTAGGAATACGAACCTTATTTGTAAAACTATTTGAAGATAAATAAAATTTACAAAAAATAAATCATAAAAATTCTTCCTAAAAAGCAAAAAGCAGAACTGTTAGGGTCTGCTTTTTATGTTAAAATTTATAGGGATATTTACTTAAACAGCTTTCCCCATTCTTTTTTGACGCGGTTTTTCCATGAGCCTTTATGGTAGGCGTAACCGGCAACAAGTGGCATTGCAATGGTAGCTTCCGAGTAAACCATCTGTTCGTAAGTAGTTTCAACCTTACCCCATGAGCTGGCTTCCTTAAGAGTTGAGCCAGAAAGAGCACCATCACGTTCATCGGCAACGGTTATCTGTACAGCATACTTGTGCATTTTTGCATCTTCTTCAAGTAGATCAGCAGCAACAACAATATCCTGTGTAAAGTTTTTAGGAACACCACCACCAATCATAAAGATACCTGTTTCCTTGCTGGCAAGTTTAATTTTGGTAAGTTCAAGAAAGTCTTTACCACTATCGCAACTTACATGTGCCTCAGGGTTTTTGGTTTGATGCATAACAAAACCAAATCCGGCAGAACAATCTGAGAAAGCTGGAACAAAGATCGGCACATTGTTTTTATAAGCAGCATAAATTACACTGTCATCAACCTTAGGTCCGCCATTTTCATCAAGATATTTACCAAATTCGTACAAGAATTCGCGTGAAGAATAAGCCCCTGGTTTCATGCTGTCGAAAATTTTTGCAGTTGTCTCATCGCAAATACGCAATTCATCTTCATCAATAAAAGTATCATAGATACGGTCAATTGCCATATCGCGTAATACGTTATCATCAACAAACGGAGTTCCGATATAATGTTTAAAGCCAAGAGCCTCAAAAAAGTCCTGATCAACCATTACAGCACCAGTCGATACAATAGCATCCACCATATTGTTTTCAATCATGTCGTGAACAACTTTTTTTAGTCCGGCAGAAAACAGACTACCGGCAAGAGTTAAAATAACCGAACATTCTTTATCAGCCAGCATTTTATCATATATCTGGGCTGCACGATTAAGATCGCGTGCACTAAAAGCCATTTTTTCCATTGATTCAACAAGTGGAACAACATTGTGCTCTTTAATATCAATGTGCTTTACTATATCTTTTAAGTATTCTTTTTTTTCCAATTTATTTTCCTCCGTTTATTGGAAAGATGCATTTTTTGAACGGCAAAATATAATACAAAATTTTTGTTTTACAACACAAATTTCGACCAAAAAAAACTGCTAATAAATTTACTATTTTTGAATAGAATATTTTACGGAATTATCTTGAATAAAAGAATACTTAACCTGGCAATACCAAACATTATTAGTAATCTTTCAATACCAATATTAAGTTCGGTTGATACAATAATAATGGGACATCAGGATGAAGTTTACTACCTCGGTGCAGTTTCGGTTGGTGCAATAATATTTAACTTCATTTATTTTGGACTAAATTTTTTGCGGATGGGTACTACCGGGTTAACTGCCCAGGCATACGGTAAAAAGGATAAACCGGAAGCGATGGCGGTACTTTCGCGTGCATTGGTATTTGCTGTAATTACCGGTCTTATTCTCATATTATTGCAATCGGTTATAAGGGAAATTGGTTTTAGTTTAATTGATACTTCCGAAGATGTAAGAAAACACGCCATTGAGTATTACAATATAAGGATATTTGCTGCGCCTGCTGTTTTAGCACTAATGGCAATACACGGATGGTATCTCGGTGTACATAATGCAAAAATTCTCGTAGTGCTTTCAATACTTATACAGGTTAGTAATGCCGGGCTAAATATTTTGTTTGTTTACGGATTCGGTATGAAATCAGATGGTATTGCACTTGGAACAGTTATAGCACAGTATATTGGTATTACTGCGGCAATACTGGTTTTAACAAACAAGTATTCCGACTATCTGCAAACATTCAAAATTACAATGTTGAAGAATATTAGCGAAATCAAAAAATTCTTCAAGATGAATGCTGATTTGTTTATTCGTACAATTGTACTGATTTTTGCTTTTAACTATTTTACTGCAAAATCTGCACTTTACGGTGATAATATACTTGCAGCAAATAGTATCCTTATACAGTTATGGATGATAATTTCGTTTGGTATTGATGGTTTTGCATTTGCCGCCGAAAGTTTGGTTGGCAGTTTTGTTGGTGCAAAAGATAAATCATCGCTTGTAAAACTTGTTAAGCTTGTATTTTTATGGGGTGCAGGAATCGGATTATTGTTTTCGTTAGCCTACTTCTTTTTTGAAAAACCAATTATTTCTATATATACAAGCAATGAAGAAGTTATAGCACTTTGTAGCAAATTTTTTATTTGGACAATTTTTGCTCCTTTTATAAACAGCTTTTGTTTTATCTGGGATGGTATTTATACCGGTGCAACTGCTACATCTGCAATGCGTAACTCAATGTTAATAAGTCTATTTGTCTTTTATTTCCCTATTATGATTTTTACTGAACCATATCTTGGTAATAATGCGTTGTGGTTAAGTATGACAGGTTTAATGATCGGCAGGGGAATAACCATGTCATATTTTGCAAAACGACATGTTTTTCAATTATCCGGAGTATAATATGAAGGAAAGGGTTGCACTTGTTACCGGTGGCAACAGGGGAATTGGATTAGAAGTATGCAAACAATTATGCAAAAAGGGCTTTAAGGTAATTCTTGGTACCCGTAATGTAACAAAGGGTGACCAGGCAGTTTACAAAATAGGGAATACTGAAAACCCACCTGATATTTGCAAGCTTGATGTTACCAAAGATGAAGAAATTGATAAGGCATTACTCTATATTCTTGAAAAGTATGGTAAACTTGATGTACTTATAAATAATGCAGCAATCTTTATAGATAAAGATCAAATGGCGGCTAATGTAGATGTTGCTACAATTAAACGAACCCTGGAAGCAAATTTTTACGGTCCGCTAAAGTTAACCCAGCGAATTATTCCTCACATGAAGCGAAATGGTTTTGGTCATATAATAAATGTTTCCTCACGATTGGGTGCAATTCACCAAATGGGTGGCAATCATCCGGGATACAGATTATCAAAGGCAATGTTAAACGCCTTAACCTTAATGCTCGATTCCGAATTAAAGGAAACCGGCGTAATTGTAAATACTATGAGTCCGGGCTGGGTGCGTACCGAAATGGGTGGTTATAATGCATCGAGAAGCATATCAAAAGGTGCAGAAACCATAGTTTGGCTTGCTCTTCAGGAACAAGGTTTTCCGTCAGGTAAATTTTATATGGATATGGAAGAAATTGAGTGGTAAGTTTATCTTCTTCCACCCAATATTCTTGATGGTAATAAAAATAGTGCTCTTATAAACTCAAAAATACCATCTACTGCAAAACCTATTAGTCTGAATGGTAATAGCAAAAGCCAAATAAACGGATATAATATTAAAGCCAGCAGGGCAAGAGGCCAGCATATTATAAGTAGTAATAACCAAAGGATAAACATTCCCATAATTAACTCCATTTTTTACTTTTGACGAATCAAAGGCAAAATGTTTCCATTTGACAATGGTAATTTGCCTTTTTATTTTATGTTGTAAACAGGGTAAATTTTGGATTAAAATGAAAAGAGTTGTAGTTTTTGTTATATGGCTAACTGGAATAACAATTTATGCCCAGTCCGATTCACTAACAATTACCGAAATAATGTTCCGTCCCGATGGTACAAATAACGAGTTTATTGAAATATACAATTACTCCGAAACTGTAACCTATAATCTTGCAAGCTATAAAATAATCTACATGGATCAGAACCCGGATATAATTGAGTCTGCGGGTGAAGGCACCTGGTTGCCACCCGAAAGTTATGCAATAATCCTTGAGAAGGATTACAATTTCAACTCCGGTACCTACAATAATATTATCCCTAATGAAGCTGTGATGTTGCAAATAAATAGTAATTCATTTGGTAATAATGGTTTGGCTAACTCTTCGGATAGAACAATAAAGTTTGTGAATTCACTCGGCGATACTCTTTCAATCGTAAGCTACACTGCCAACAATAATGAAGGCTACTCGGATGAAAAGTTAATAATTTCCGGTAGTGATGAGCCTGAGAACTGGGGTAACTCAATTAGTTTTAACGGCACACCCGGCTCTACAAACAGCATTACTCCAAAGGAGCACGATCTTGCAATTGAGTATTTTGCTTCAAATATTGTTCATCCGGCGGATGGTGATGAGATTACAATCTCTGCAAAAGTAAAAAATATTGGTGCTTCCGCTGCCGGTCAGTTTGAGGTAGTTATTGCCAAAGATGCAAATGGTGATTCCATAATTACAAGTAATGAGATTATATTTTCGGAAAGCTATCAAAATATTAATTCCGGTGATTCATTAGTATCGATTGTAAATTATACCATCGAATCAACAGCTGTTCACAATTTTATTTGCCGTGTTAACTACTCCCCTGATGAATTTACCTCCAACAATATCGCACATCTTTTAATTGAGCCTGTAATACCCCCAACCGGGTATGGCGGAATTGTGATAAACGAACTGCAATTTGCACCACAAAATGGTGAGCCTGAATGGATAGAACTTTACAACGTTACAGATACTGCTGTTAATTTAAGGAATTGGCAAATTAGCGATTTAACAAGTTCAAGGGTTATCTCAGAAGAAGACCTCCTTATTGAAAGTGGGGATCATCTTATTTTAGCGGATGATATATCCATTGTAAATTATTACCCGTGGGATTTGAATTATAAAAGTGTTGCACTCCCCTCCTTAAACAATACCGGTGATGAAATTAAACTACTGGACTATAATTTAACTATTGTTGATAGTATAAATTATATACCGGAATGGAGTTCGGAAGGTAAATCGTTGGAGCGAGTTAGCTCTCACTTGCCTGCCGATGAGGATAACACATCTGCATGCAGATTGCATAATTACAGAGGTACCCCGGGTTTGGTAAATTCGGTTAGTATAAAGGAGTATGATCTTGAGCTTACCAGTGTAATTCTTTCCAATAATTATGCTTACATTAACAGCCCAATTGATATTGATGCTAACATTACCAACTATGGAACAGTATCGGGTTACAATGCAACAATTGAAATTTACCACGATACTAATAATGATAATACTGCCTCGGTCTCCGAACTAATTTATGATGATAATTTTACAGTGCAGACTAACAATAACTTAATTGTTGCAAGTCTGGTTTTTGCATCAACCGGTGCAAAGAATTTGATTGTAACAGTTAATTCACCAAATGATGAGCTACCCTATAATGATACATTATACACTACAGTTAATTGCGTTGAACCCTATGTTAACAAGGGCGATATCCTGATAAACGAAATTATGTTTGCACCTGCGTCTGATGAACCGGAATGGATTGAAGTCTATAACAATTCCGATGGCGAATTAAACATTGCCAATTTCAGGATATGTGATGAAAATGATACCAACATTGCAGTAAACAGAATTGTTGAAATTTTACCGGGTGAGTTTGTTGTAATTGCAGCAGATTCGGGAATAGTTAATCATTATTCACATGAAATAAATGTTATTGTTGGAAATTTGCCAACGCTCAATAATAATGGTGATAAGGTAATTTTACTCGATTCGCTTAACAATACAATCGACTCGGTAAGCTATTACGATTGGGAATATGCAAGAGGGTTATCACTTGAGCGGGTTAACTACAATGTTAGCTCATCAATCGATACTAACTGGAGGGTATGCAGCCATCCTGATAATGCAACCCCCGGTCTGTACAACTCAGTTTCACCGGTAGATATTGATGCCGCTATAATGTATTTTAACTACGAAAGGGATGTATATGCTGCAGATTCAAATCTGGTTTTGGAATTGGGTGTAAGAAATTTGGGTACCGAAATGCTGCCTGCTTCATCTGTGAAAATATTTATTGATGCTAACGACAACAACGTAGCAGACAATGATGAAATTATCGAAACCATTGGTATCACCTGGCTTGAAAGTAGCAAGTCCTCCGAGATTATTTATATGGGTCACCCCTTACCTGCGGGAGAATATGAAATATTAGCATTATGGAGAATGGATAACGATAAACGCCCATGGAATAATTTTGTTGCCGATTCAGTTAAGGTTGTGCCTGTTAATGAGGATTTTGGCGATATTGTTATAAATGAATTTATGTGCTCCCCTGCGGATGGACTAGCAGAATGGATTGAATTTTATAATCGTAGCGAAAAGTCTATTGATATAAATGGCTACCAGATTGCCGATAGCAGGGATACAATTACGGCAGTAAATGAAAACCAAACCATCAAGCCTGGTGAATTTTTTATATTCGCTTCCGATTCATCTATTGGTGTAACCAATTTAACAGGTAACTATTTGTATGTCAGTGGTTTGCCTACACTTAACAATAACGGTGATAAAATTGTACTGCTCGATTCCCTCGGCAGGGTAATTGACTCATTAACATATAATTCTAATTTCCCGGTTAAAAGGGGAGTTTCCACAGAACGAATTTCGCCTGATAGTATTTCTTATGTTGGCGGGTCGTGGGCATTGTGTCAACATCCTGTAGGCTTAACACCATTTGATACAAATTCCGTATTTGTAAGAGATTACAATATTTCGCTCGAAAATTTATTTACATCACGAACTATATTACCAGTTGATACCACTCTCAATTTTTCATTTACTGTAATCAATACAGGTAAAAATATTGCCCGGGATGTTCAGGTAATTGTAAGGGATGATTCCGCTTCGGGAAGTATTTTATCGCAAAACATTTCGAGTATTATGGCTGGTAAATCTGTTACTTTTAATGGAACTCACTCATACAATAATCCCGGAACCTATAACTTTAATGCAGAAATAAAGTACCCTTCTGATCAGGTTAGCTGGAATAACAGACTCGCCACGCAAATAAAAGTTGTACAACCTACTGAAAGCAATCAGGATATTATAATTAACGAGTTTATGCCTAATCCGTTAACCGGAAGACCTGAATGGATTGAATTATATAATAATAGTAGAAGAACTATAAATCTGAAAAATTACAATATTGCCGACAGCAGAGATACGGTATCACTCACGCGAGATGAATATTTTTTCAACATTTCCGAGTACCTTGTGATATCTTCAGATAGCAGTTTGAAAAATTATTATAGCGGAGTTGATAACCTGATCCTGACAAACTTGCCTGTACTTAATAATGATACTGATAAAATATCCGTAATGGATTCGTTATATTCTATTATTGATACTGTTACTTACGGTGATAATTCAGGAATTACCAAAGGTTACTCGCTCGAAAGAATTTCCACGGAAACTATCAACAATCCTGATTCGGTAATATTTGTTTCTACTCCGGGTGGTACTCCGGGAAAGATAAACTCAATTGCCAAAAAGGAGTATGATTTCAAAATTGATTCCGCACGTGTTACACCTCAACCGCTCCTCTACGGTAGTATTTATAACCTGTTCTGGTATTACTCAAATATAGGTAAGCAAGATGTATATATAACCCGGGTACAGGTGTATATAAATGGTGAACTTGCTGCACCCGAATCATACTTTAATCAGATAAGAAAAGTAGAGCCAGGCATAAATTACTGGTTATCCCTATACGAGCTTGTTGCCCCGAATGACGATTCACTTCATATTGAGATTATTTACACTATGGAGCAGGATGATGATTTAAGTAATAATAGTTACAGCAGGGTTTACTACATATCAGGGGCACCAGAAGAAGTTACCATTAGTGAAATTATGTACAATCCAATTACAGATTATCCCGAATGGATTGAATTGCATAATAATACCAACCACAATGTTAACCTTAAGGGGTGGAAACTTGTTGTTGGTGAAGAAGAGGAGAGACTCCACACTTTGGCTGAAGATGACTATAATCTGCCACCAAATCAGTTTTTTGTGCTTTCTGATGATTCTACCGGACTGAAAGATGTTAGTTATCTGCAAACGCAAAATATTACCATGCCTAATACAACAACAAAATTAACTTTACGTGACCCTAATTACCGCGTAATCCATTCGCTTGAATATTCTTCAGTATCTCCCAAAGGGGTATCACTGGAGTATTGCGATAATTGCACAATAAATCTTAACCAGTCATTTGATCCTGCCGGTGCAACACCCGGTAAAATAAACTCAATAGCTTTTGCTGATAGTGCTGATTTCAACGATATTGTAATAAATGAAATTTACTACGATTGCGATCCATCTTTATGCAAGTTTATAGAGATATATAATAATTCCGATAAAACCTTTAATTTGAATGGCTGGAGATTAGGTTCGGGTGATAACTCATATATTTCCAATAAAACTGTTGAGCTGCCCCCCAACGAATATTTTACCGTTTCCCGTGATTCATTACTTCTTAATTATGTTGATCCGTATTTATGCGACATCAATAATGTTAACATACTCGCATCAAGCACAGCTAACCGGATAATTCTGGTTGACCCATTTGCCCATTTTATAGATTCACTTACATATTCACCCAACTGGCATCTTGAAAATAGTAATACCGAGCATAAGTCGCTTGAACGAATTTTGCCATCAGGTAATTCCGATGACAAATTTAACTGGTCAACATCAGTAGCATTGGAAGGATATACGCCGGGTAAGCAAAATTCAATCTTTATAAGCAACCCTGGTTCCGAAAGTGGTATAACAATTACTCCTAATCCCTTTTCACCCGATAATGACGGATTCGAGGATTTCGCATCAATCAACTATAATCTTGCCGGTAATGTAAACAAAATCAGAGCGAGGGTGTTCGATAGCAAGGGCAGACTTGTAAGAACTCTTACAGAAGATTATCCTTCAGCCAAAAGCGGTTCAATTGTTTTCGACGGTTATAATGATTCCCATAACCCTTTACGAATAGGTATATATATAATATTTTTTGAAGCAATGGATGGAAGTAACAACGTAATTGAAACATACAAAAAGGCAATAGTAGTAGCCCGAAAGCTGTAAGGAAAATGTGTTGATTTTTATATAAGGATATTGTCCGTCAAGGACCACTCCTTGACGGTATAAATTTCTTAGTATTCAACTGTCACGGATTAGTTCGTGACAGGTAATGTAACTAAACAGTTTGTGCAACCATGGTATTTAATCAGGAGTTTGGGCTTTTCCCTGAAGTATAACCTGCTCTGGCTTCCTTCACAATATCTATTATTTCATCTTTGTTTGTGCCAATATCAATCCCTTCAACATCAAGTGGTGAGCCATCAGATTTTACAGGTTTAAGCTCAAACATTGAACCATCCTTGCGTTTTATAAAAACCACACCATTATCTTTTACCTTATTCAATACTGCTGCAAAATTTTGCCTCGCCGAACTATATGTATAAACTTTCATCTTAAACCTCCGGAATCTCAATGTTTTCGTGCTTCGCAGCTTCAATCATTCCATTATCAATTGATAATAATTTGTATCCGGTTTGGATTGCACTAACAATAAAGTAGGCATCGTAAGCATATATATTTCTTCTGTAACAAAGCGAAAGAACAGTCTCGAATTCAGTGTTCAAGAATGAAATTGGAATCATCTCAAAGATTTTTATCAACTTTTGAGCTACAGGGAGTGTAATTCTATTTCGCTTAAACATTGCAGATATTGCATTCCCAACCTCCCAATACAATGAATGCGGAGCAAAAATTTTTGAACCTTGCGTTAGTTGCAAAATTTCAGACTTGGTATCATCATTAAGCAAAACTGCGAGTATAGCAGAAGTATCAACAACCAAGTTTATATTCACCTGAACAATTGTACTTTAATATTTAACTAATTTCAACAAATGGCAAGTTAATTAACTGGTTACCCACACAGTCCGTTTAAAATAAAAATGCCCCGATAAACAGGGCATTTCCCGGAGCAAAAATCTAATTCCGTTTAACGGTTCAAACGCTAGTAATACTATTTGTTTAAACCGGCTACCATTATTATTTTTTTTGCAATATCGGTATTATCGTAATAACCGGAGAAAATATTCTGTCCGTGTCCCATAGCGAATACAGGCACTGGCACACCAGTATGCGAAAAGGTTGTCCATGCTATGCCAGCCTTGTTGTTAAGAATATGTGTTGTTGTTACAGTAAAAGGGTCGTAGGGACCATATTTAACGTATTCGGGTTCTTTTGAACCAAACTTTTCTTTCTTCATTGATTTTCGGAAAGCCTCTTTAAGCTGTTTGGTTTCCAATTTGGAAAGTACCAGAGCTTTATTTTTTGAAGCATCATTAAACCCAAAGTAGGTTTTAAGTGAATCGAGAGCCATATTGAAAGATACATTTTTTGAATCAGCCCATTTGCTAACTTTCTGCGAAAGATTAAGGTTCGAAATTTTCTGGTTTTTCAGCACATCAAAAGCCGACTCATATTTTGTTGCCGAGTATCCAAGAGTTAAACCACCACACTCATGGTCACCGGTAATAATAATTAATGTTTCATCTTTGTGATTGTTATAAAACTCCACCGCTTTTTTAACAGCTTTGTTAAAAGCGATAACATCCCCGGCAGCCGAACCGGCATCGTTGGCATGACAAGCCCAGTCAATTTTACCCCCCTCAACCATCATAAAAAAGCCGTTTTCGTTATCAAGCAATTCAATACCTTTTTGAGTAAACTCGGCAAGAGACAAATGGTCTTCGGGACGATCAATTTCATAAAATAGTGCTTTATCAGAGTCGCAAGTGTGGTTATAAGCCCAAACTTTGCCCTTTGCAGCAGCCAATTCGCTTCTTGTGGTAGCAAGCGTATAACCGGCATCTTTCATTAGTTTTGGAATATCCAGGTCGCCATACTTTTTGTTATTTCCCTTGGCAAAACCACCACCAAAATAATCAAATCCGGAAGTAGCCATCTGTGCGGCAATCTTCTGATATTCGCCCCTTGAATCCTCATGAGCATAAAAACAAGCCGGTGTAGCGTGGTCAATTGATACAGATGTAACAATACCAACCTTCATTCCCCTTGACTTAGCCATTTCTGCAATGGTTGGATAATTTGCCGAGTGGTCGGCAGTTTTGGAAACCGTACCAATGCTGGTTTTATTACCAGTGGCAAGTGCAGTTGCAGCAGCAGCCGAGCCAGTTATAAATCTGTCTTCTGCGTAAGTAGTTGCATGTCCGGCAACAGGAAATTTTGTAAAACAGAGGTTGCCAACCATGTTGCTGGCTTCAGATGAGTTTGCTAATGCTGCTTCGGCAAGGTTAATTTGCGGAAGAGCCATACCATCACCAACAAAAAAGAAAACATATTTGGCTGATTTAAAATTTGCTGGTAAAGTATTAAGTGCTTCTTCGGTATTTGTTTTCTTGCAAGCTGAAAAAGATACTATAATTGAAAGCGTTATAAATAGACTTATTCGTCTTTTTAATGTTATAAAAACTCCCGGATTGTTCATTCTGCCTCCCCGGCTTAAAATTATGAATGTGAAAGTGAAAAAAAATCGTACTACATATTTAAACAAAATTGTGCATACATTTCAAAAACAACTTGCCAATCATGGAATAAATAATTGTTAATGTTTTAATAGTATTGCTTCAATTGTTAGCAGGTTTTTCCGGTATAAATAGTTTTCGGTGTTTGGTATAAACATAACCACCTATAATTGATGTAGCCGGAGCAACGAGTACCAATCCGAAACTGCCAACGAGCGTGTGTAAAAGTTCGGCTGCAATATAGTTTATATTAAATATGTTAATCATGGGTGTACCCTTAGCCATAAACGCCATAAATACAAACATAAAGCTGCCGGAGTAGGCAAAAAGCAGAGTTGTGGTCATTGTGCCAACAACAGGATAGGAAACACTAAAGCCCGATTTGATTAGTTCTTTTGTGGTAATATCAGGTTTCTTTTCCATTAGTTCATTTTGTGCTGCCGAAATATCCATGGCAACATCCATAACAGCACCCGCCGCCGAAATAAATATGCCAGAAATAAAAATATCGGAAATGCGAATATCGAGAAATCCGGCATAAAGTAAAGTTTCGGAAAACTCCTTAACCGTTCCCGGTATCCTGAAAAAGTGACCAAATACCAATGCCATAATAGTAGTAAGTGCAATTCCTGCTATTGAACCGGAAAGTGCAACCGCACCTTTTTTTGTAAATCCGGTAATAAGTAAAATAATCACAGTAGTGAGTATTGCAACCACCACAAAGGATATAGGCACAGGCGAGTATCCTTTAAGGAAAAGAGGTATAAGAACTTTCCATAATGTAAGTGCTGTAAATAAAAACGAAAGTAACGCCTTTAAGCCTGTCCATTTTGCAAAACCTACAAGAAAAATTGAAAATAGAACAAAGAGAATAATTTCAATATTTATTCGGTAAATATCATCCGGGCGGGCCTCAAAAATTTTTGTCCCGTTTTCTGTGGTTTTCAAAACTACAAGAACCTTGTCACCCGGTTTATAAATTTTATCAAGTTTCATTCTGCCCATCAAAATATTGGTAGCAGAAACGGTATCACCTTTAAAATTGCCGGAAAGAATTACCATTTCAAGCTTTTGAGTACCAACAGTAATAATGGAATGATTCTCAAGGTCGCTATTATCAACACGAGTAATTTCCCCTTTTTCCCTAATAGTTGAATTGGTAAGAGCAGGATTTTCGAAGCCGGTTGGAAGAAACCATAGTACAATGATTATTACAAATACTACAAGCAGAAAAATAATATTGGATTTGTTAGCACGTTTGTAAAACATAATTTTGTCCGTAATAAAATTATAGACTGCACACAGAAAAGCATAAAAAGTATTGTTATAGTTACGGAAGGGAGTATAACAGAAGCCTTACAAAAAGGTAAAGCTTCACTAAAACATTAACAATAGATACTTTAGGCAAGTAGTAAAAATTAACTGTTCAGGTCTTCAATTTCGTCATCAAATTCCATCCAGTTATCATCATCCTCATCTTCAAATCCATCAAGAAATGATTCACTTGCAACCTTGTCATCTATATAAATCTCCTCCTCATCCGAGAAGTTTTCGAGGAGCATTCTCCCCTTTTTCTTGTTTTCATTCTGATTCACTGTTTTATCAGTACCAACAGTAGATGCCATAAAAATAACTCCAAAAAATTTCTGTATTCAAATAACAACATTTAACTATAAAAAGGAATTAAAATTTTATTAACTTCAAAAATATTAGCAAATTTTTACTTTAATAACTGACTGTTTAATTAAAATAAATCAAAGTGCTTAAAAGTGGTAAATATTTACTTTTCTTTTAGCAATGAAATTATATTCTTATATTGCAATAAAAACATAATAGAAATAGCATGGCAGAAAACAGCGATTTCAAAATTCTGGTAGTTGATGACGTTCCCAGAAATATTCAGGTACTTGGAAATATTCTGGTACAGGAAAAATATAATATATCTTTTGCAACAAATGGTGAAGATGCAATTAAAATTGCTCAGGATAGCGATCTTGATTTAATTTTGCTTGACGTAATGATGCCAGGTATAGACGGGTTCGAAACATGTACAAGACTAAAAGATAATCCGGCTACACAGCACATACCGGTTATTTTCATGACAGCCCTTACCGAAACAACCGATAAAATTACAGGCTTTGAAAAGGGTGCTGTTGATTATATTACAAAGCCTTATGAAGCCGGTGAAGTACTTGCAAGAGTTAAAACTCATCTTAGAATCCGCAAACTGGAAAAAGACCTTAACCAGCGTATTAAAGATCTTGAGGTTCGCAACAATTTTATTCGCCGCACATTTGGAAGATACCTTTCGGATGAAGTTGTTGAGAATCTTCTTGAATCGCCCGACGGTTTAACCGTAGGTGGTGATAATTCCAACGTAACCATACTTATGAGTGATATTCGAGGTTTTTCTTCCATTACAGAAACACTTACTCCGCACCAGGTTGTTCAAATGTTAAATATGTACCTTAGCAAAATGACTGATGTTATTATTGATTACGAAGGTACAATTGATGAGTTTATTGGTGATGCCATACTGGTAATATTTGGTGCCCCGGTTGAGCAAACCAATCACGCCGAAAGGGCTGTTGCATGTGCATTGGCAATGCAGGCAAAAATGATTGAGCTTAACGAAGAATACAGTAAGGAAGGATTTCCGCGTATTCAGATGGGCATTGGTATAAATACCGGTGAGGTGATTGTTGGAAATATTGGCTCGCAAAAACGTGCAAAATATGGTGTTGTTGGCAGAAACGTAAACATTGCATCAAGAATTGAAAGCTATACCGTAGGTAACCAGGTTTTGGTTTCGGAGCTTACCAAAGACTCAATAAAATCTGATTTGAAGATCAAAAAGGAAATTAAAGTAAATCCAAAGGGAGTTGCAGCCCCAATCAAACTTTTCGATATAGAAAGTATTGGCAGTCCCTACAATGTATCAAAACCAACCGGTAATGAATCATTTTATGCCCTTGAAGATGATATAAAGTGTGAATATATTGTACTTGATGAAAAATCGGCTGATCATATAGCCCAAAAAGGTAAAATAGTTAATATTTCGGGTTATAAGGCGATTATTATACTTGAAGATGCTGTTCCGGTATTTAGCAACCTTAAAATTGTAATTGCTGATCCAACAGATAATTCATCACTAAATTTGTATGCAAAAATTATTGAATCTGAAGATACAGTTCAGTTCGGATATAAAATCCATTTTACACATCTCCCCGAAAAAGCTAATGATTTTTTTGGGAGGTTTATAGTAAAATAAAACTTTCGGGAATATTATGTTTCGCAAAATTTGTTTCATATTAGTAGCTCTTTCTTTTAGTCTTTTTGCACAATCCGAAGAAAACCTGATTCAATTAGGTGAAATTGAATCGAGCGGGTACGGTGCTGCAACTATGAAGTTTAGTAGCATTAAGGGGGAATTTGCTCTTTTGATGGGTGGTTACGGTGGCTGGCTTATCAATCACAAGTTTATGATTGGTGGTGGTGGTTCCGGACTCGTAAATAAAATTGAAGCCCCGGAAGATGCGGGTCTTGACGCAAGTAAACAATATTACCTGCAAGTTGGGTATGGCGGGTTTATGATGGAGTATATTGATTCGCCTATGAAATTACTTCACTATAACGTTAAAACACTTATTGGTGCAGGTGGTGCCGGATATTCACTTCGTGATGATTACGATATACAGGATTCAAAGGAATCTGCTTTTTTTGTTCTTGAAATTGATGCCAATATTGAACTTAATGTTGTTGAGTATTTTAGAATTGGGGTTGGTGCCGGGTACAGATTTGTAAGCGGTGTTGATCTTGAAGGCATTAATGATAATGATTTAAGAGCTTTCTGTTCTAATCTGATATTCAAATTCGGTGCATTTTAATTAACATATATTTATCTTAACACCTTGTATTTTATTCTGATTGCATAATGCTAAAAATTAAAAATGTATTACATATCCTTATTTTCCTGATTGCTGTTACAGTTAGTTTAACTGCACAGGAAAACAAAATATTGAAAGATGAGGATTTCCTTAATAAGCTAAGGGAAATGGCTCTTACCGATATTATGGATATGAAAATAAGCGTAGCCTCACAAATACCCCTCTCAATGAGAGAAGCTCCGGGTATTGTTACTCTTGTTACCAGAGAGGATATCCTTAACTCCGGTGCAAGAGATTTGGTTGATGTTTTTACCCAGCTTGTTCCTGGCTTTACATTCCTTCAATCCGATTATGGTCCCATTGGACTTGGTGTTAGAGGATTGTGGGCTTATGAAGGCAAGGTGCTTTTGCTTATTGATGGTGTTGAAGCTAATGATGAAGGGTTCGGCGGAATAATTTTTGGCAATCATTTCTCAATTGAAAACATTGAACGTATTGAGGTTATTCGTGGTCCCGGTTCGGTTATTTATGGTGGTTATGCCGGACTTGGTGTAATAAATATTATTACCCGTAGTTTTGAGAAAAAACCTGGTTCGTATGTTTCTACCAGTCTTTCGAGAATGTACGATACTTATTCACATCGCAATATATCTTTTGGTATTGGTAACAAGGAAAACGAATTTAAATACTCTGTAACCGGTTTTACCGGACAGGGTAGATTAAGCGACAGAACATTTGTTCCTTATTTTTCGAAACCCGAAAAAAGTGGTTCAACCATAAACTTTACCACTGCCAACCTCAATATCAATATGAACTACAAGGGTTATGATGTTAGGGCATTCCTGGAAAGGTACAAACAGGAATATGATATTGATTATGAATTTAGTACGCTTTTACTACAACTCAAAAAAAATTATAAAATAGCCGACTGGTTTCACCTTGATGTAAACTGGAATGCAAAATTGCAAAAACCATGGGAACTACGTGGACAATCTGAATTTGTTTTTAACGGTCAGGTAGTTGATACAACCTATTCGAATAACAAATCCCAAAACAAATCGGCTTTTGCGTTTAACGGTCAGTTTTTTATTACCAAAAATTTGCATTTATTAACTGGTATTGAATATACGCGTACTGAAGTAGAAATTGGTGATCCGGAACCTGGTGTACTTGAAATACCTTTTGGCAGTATTGAAGAAAATTATGATGACATTTCTGCACATACATTTATTTCGTATGCACAACTGATGTTCAAGAATGATATTTTTAATGTAACTGTTGGTGGAAGGTATGAAAGTGATGAACATTTTGGTACCTCGTTTGTACCTCGTTTGGCATTAACAAAAATTTTCGGACCATTTCATTTCAAACTGATGGCAAGCAAATCATTCCGTGTGCCTGGTGGTAAATATTATGATCTTAATCTTAAACCTGAAAAAGGTATCAACTATGAAGTGGAAACCGGCGTCCAGTTCTCCAAAAATCATTTTATGGTACTCAACCTGTTCGACGAACTTTACAAAGATGTTATAAGCTATAAACTTAACAGCGATAGCACAGCGTTTTATTATGACAATCAGGACGTAATACGTTCCCGCGGATTTGAACTCGAGTATAAATATGTTGGGAAAATATTTCGTCTCGGTTCAAATTTTTCATACGCTACTATAATTGAAAATACAGTTGATGCATACAAGGTACCCGAAAAGAATAATCGTGCATTGGGGTTTCCCGAGTACCAGTTTAATATATTTGCAGGTATAAATATTTCCAAACACCTTTCAATTAATCCTTCATTTACATTTTTTGGTCCACGATACGGCTACATTGAAGGATTTATAGTAAACAACATTGGTAAGAAGTTAACTACGAATGAACAAGGTGTACTAAAAGAGTTTGAGTTTACAACAATGCTTAACGTAAACTTTAGAACCAAAGATATTTTGACTAAAGGTTTGAATATTGACCTCGGAATCAGGAATCTGTTTAATAATGATTTTGAGTATATTCAGCCATTTAATGGTTACAAGGCTCCGCTTCCGGCTCCAACCAGCTCGTTGATATTAAGGATAAACTATGAAAGCAATTTTACCTTTTAAGTATAATGGTAGTTTAATCACGGAGACGATGATTGTTAGGTAAAATTAACATATCGATTTTAATATATATTTTAGTAATATTGAATGTTTGCAAGGCTAATGCACAAATAACACCAATATCCGCTGCTGAGCAGGCTATCCTATTTAAAAAGATATTTACTTATGTAAAAACACTTGAAAATCCTTCACCGACTGTGCTTCTTGTTTATGATTCCAAAAGTGAATACCCTAAAGACTTGATTGATGCATTTACCAAGGAAGACATAAACGTAATTGCTACACATCCTAATGCAATAGATACAATAAACGAAAATATTCAGGTTGTGTATATTGTTGCCGGAGTTTCGGCAGCCGGAATAAGTAAAATATTTAGTCTTGAAAACAAACTGTTTATCTCGGGCGAACCAGAGTATATAATCGAAGGAAAAGCATCGGTTGGTGTAGGCAAAGATATGGAGGAAGAACGTTATAAAATTCTTATTAACCTCAGTACTCTTGCAAAAAACTCACATGAAATTTCCTCCGAACTAATTTCTCTGGCTAAAATAATTAAGTAATTACTTCCATTTTTCTGCTGATTTCCTTTCGCAAGGACGTGATATGATAAAACTTATCAGGAATAAAATGCCGGACGGTATGCATAGTATTAGCAGTAAGCTTATAGCTTTAATCTCAATGTCTATTTCGCTTATAGCTATTTTAATATATATTTCCGTACCTCAATTAATAACTCATATTTCAATTCAAAATGCCAGGGAAAAGGCTGAAAGTATTTCGGCTATGACCGCCTACAGCATTAGGGCTGCACTCGATTTTGAAATGCTTTCGGGCAAGGAAGATGCCTTTAATATTGCCGAGCAAAATAAAGACCTGGCTTATATGGTTCTTAAAAATAAAAGCGGCAGAATTATTTATTCCTATAAAAAAGATTTTGCTATTGAACAAGATTATCAGGAAGCCACCAAGGGCAATACTCTTTCCGAAGATACACAGGTACTTAAAGTTTACAAAACGGTTGAAAACAATAACCGCTTTATTGGTGAGCTTTTTCTTGGTCTTTCACTTGAACCAATATACGCAGAGGTACAGGAATTCCGTAAAAAGGTTTTATTTGGCACCTTCCTTATGATACTCTTTGGAATATTTGCCGGGGTTAGTATAAGCCGGGTTGTTACAAAACCACTTGGTAAAATTGTAACTACATTCGATCATATTTCGAAAGGCGACCTTACAAAAAGAGCAGATGTTGAGTCGCGTGACGAAATTGGCAAACTTGCCGAATCATTTAACCTGATGGTTGAATCGCTTGAATTTGCTATTAATGAGCTTGAAAATTCAAACAAAAACTTGCAGCTTGAAATAATTGAACGCCGAAAAGCCGAGGAAGAACTTAGAAAACTTTCACAGGCAATTGTACAAAGTCCGGTTTCTATTATGATTGCCAATACAGATAAAGCAGTTGAATATGTTAATCCGAAATTTGAGCAGGATACCGGCTATACTGTTAACGAATTACGTGGTAAACCATCATCATTCCTAATGGAAGCTGAAAAGCATCCCGAGCAAAATAATAACCTTTGGAACACAATTAAAAGTGGTAATACCTGGCGTGGTGATTTGCTAAATACCAAAAAGAATGGCAAAAAGTTTTGGGAAAATGTTTCCATTTCGGCAATAAAAAACAAACAAAACGAAATAACCAGCTTTATTATTGTTAAGGAAGATATTACCGAAAGGAAAAAGCTTGAGGCAGGACGTATTAAATACGAGTTTATTGTTAACTCAACTCGCGATATGATGACACTGATTAACCGCAAATACGAGATTGAAGCGATTAACCAGGCTTTTTGTGAACATGTTTTTCTTAGAAGAGAGGAAATAGTTGGTAACAGTCTTTCAGTAATTATTGACGACGAATTGATGCTTCAGGGGATGAAGATGGCACTCGACCTTTGTTTTGAAGGAGAGGTTCAGTCATTCCAGAATAATTTTGTAATGCCAAATGGCGAATCTATTTTCCTTGATATACGATTTTATCCACTGCGTTCACCAAGTGGTGAAGTAACACATTCCTCAGTAGTTGCCAAGGATATTACAAAGCAGCGTGAAGCTGAAATTATTCTTAAGGAAAGTGAAGAGCGTTATCGCGAACTGGTTTCAAATCTGCCAGACCTTGTGCTTGTGCACCAAAAAGGTAAAGTTCTGTTTGTAAACTCTGTTCTTGAAGAACTACTTGGTTACAGTCGCGAGGCTATAAATGGCAAATCTGTTATTGATTTTGTAGCCGAGGAATATCGTGAGCTGGTTGCTGATAATTTTGGAAAACGTGAAAAAGGACTGGATATTGACTCGTACGAAGTTGAGTTAATTGCCAAAGGTAACACCAAGCTTTTTGTTGAAGTAAGGGGAGCAAGAATTACATACGATCACAAACCTGCTATACTAAATGTAATTGTTAATATTACCGACCGTAAACGATTTGAAAACAAACTTCGCAAAATTAACGAAGAACTTGAGCAACGTATTGCAGAAAGAACCTCTGAACTGTTAAAGGCGGTTGAACAGCTAAGTAAAGAAATTGAGGACAGGAAACAAATTGAGGAGAACTTGAGGGATTCGGAAGAGAAATTCAAAGCTCTTGCCGAATATACAAACGATGCTATTATGCGTTTCGACAGGGATCTTCGCCTCCTTTATTTTAATAAGGATTTTGACCACAAGACAGGCACCTCACTAAAAGATTTTAAGGGTAAATCGATTTCAAAAATCGATTACTTTGGGGATATACTGGGCAAACTTTCAAAGTCAATTGATGAAGTATTCCGAACTTCAAAATCCTCCCGTATGGAATTTAACATGGGTGATAACCAGTGGGTTGACCTTATTGTATCGCCTGAGTTTTCGAAGGATGATACTGTTAAAACTGTGTTGGCTTCGGCAAGGGATATTACCGATCTTAAACGTAACGAGCAGGAGCTTATACTTGCCAAGGAAAAAGCTCTTGAAGCTTCCAGACTTAAATCCGAGTTCCTTGCTAATATGAGTCATGAAATTAGAACTCCTATGAATGCTATCCTTGGATTTACCGATGTACTAAACTCATTTGTTACCGACGACAGACAGAAGAATTACCTGAAAGCAATTAAAACAGCTGGTAAAAACCTGTTAACACTTATAAATGATATCCTCGATCTTTCCAAAATTGAAGCCGGTAAGCTGGAATTAAACGTTGAACCTGTAGATCCAAAATCGTTTGTGAACGATATAAAGAATATTTTTTCAATGCGTATTGCAGACAAAAACCTTGAGTTTTATACGGAAATTGATCCAGAACTCCCTCCAAGTCTGCTACTTGATGAAGTAAGATTTAGACAAGTATTGTTTAACCTTATTGGTAATGCCGTTAAGTTTACCGAAAAAGGTTACATAAAACTTACAATGGAAAAGTATTTCAAGAATGAAGAGCAAAGTACCGTTGATTTAATTGTTACTGTTGAGGATACCGGTATTGGTATTCAGGAGGAATCGAAACAAATTATATTCGAATCTTTCCGCCAGCAAGAAGGTCAAAGCACCAAACGGTTTGGTGGAACTGGTCTTGGATTAGCAATTACCCGCCGACTAGTTGAAATGATGTGTGGTGAAATTTCAGTAGAAAGTGAACTGGGTAAAGGTAGCAAATTTAGTTTGGTTCTCCACAATGTTGCCGCAGCAGCAGCACCAGCGAGGGAGCAGAAAGAAGTGCTTATTAATGCTGATAAAATAATTTTTGAAAACTATAAAATTCTTATAGTTGACGATGTTGATACTAACCGAAACTTAATAAGAGAGTATTTCTATAATTGTAACGTAACACTCTTTGAAGCTGAAAATGGTAAATCGGCAGTTGAAATTGCTGAAACGCAATTGCCGGATATTATTCTTATGGATATTCGTATGCCTGTTATGAGTGGTTACGAAGCTATTGGAATTATAAAGAGTACGCCTAAAATTATGAAAATTCCGGTAATTGCCATTACTGCATCGGCAATGAAAGAGGATAAGCAAAAAATTGTTGATGCCGGTTTTGATAGTTATTTAATGAAGCCGGTACAAAAATCGGAACTCTTCAATGAGCTGCAAAAGTTTCTTGAGTACCAATTATTGGAGGATGAGGCAGAGGAAGATAGTAATGAGGAAGCAGTAGAGGAAACTTATGAAGTAAAGGATCTTGACAAGTTTCTTGAAATGTTTACCGAAGAAATTAAACCAAAATGGGAAAATGCTGCCCGTACCAAGTTTGTTAACGATGTTGCCAGTCTTGCAGATTCACTACTAAATTTTGGTAATCGTAATGGAGTTACTCCAATAATTGAAACCGGAACTGCATTAAAATCCGCAGTAACCAATTTTGATATTGAAGAAATGAACAAACTTCTTGGAAAATATGATGAGCTTTTCGATACCCTTAATAATTGTTGTAGGGATAAACAGTAATCGGGAATTGCTTTTTATTAACTATATTCAGCAATTCCGGAAACGGTAAAAATAGAATGCAAAGTAATTTCGATAGTTGTGTAAGGTATAATATTCTCGCCCCGAGAATGTTTTAGCTCGTAATAATTATTTGAAATATATGCACATCACAACCTTCTTGCTTTCCAAAAACTCCCAAAATTAGTACTAAACCGAAAAGTACCTGCAAGAATTACTGTAAAAAAATATTACATGTAATATTTACATGTGCATTAATTCTAAAATGTTGAAATACGGGTTATTTTCGGCATTAATGATTTTGGCATTCAACTTGAGTAATATTGAGCGAACAGTTAAGGAGATATTTCACATGGAAGCGATAATTGTACTACTTATAACAGCGGCTTTAATATTTTTACCTGTAACACTAAAATTAGTGATTGACGAAAAACAGAATGCTTAAAAAATTATATATGTGTATAGCATAGCAAAAGTTTCCCTACTTCATTCCCGTACTTTTCCTTTATGTTATCCCGTTTAGTAGCCCCGGCGCAACGGCCTCTCTTTTTAGCCGGGGCTCTTTTTCCCCCTTCAAAATATTTATCCATAATAAAACCATTGTTTCAATTTTTTTTCATTATTTTATATTTTGATAAATATCTTATTATACTTATCAATAGTTTTTACTATTTCGTTTGTTGATAAACCCTGCAACATTAATTTATTTTGACAATGGCAGCATTTCCCGGGTTTTATTATTTACCGCTTTTCCTTATTTTACGGTAGTGTGTCTGTGTTTTCCCGAACCGCAAGAATTTTAAGCTGGTTTGAGATAATCTGACCTTTTAACCCAATTATATTAGATATTAGAAATTTATTATTCGAAATATTCTTATCCGGTATATAATAAATAATAAATAAATAAAAGACAGGAGGACTTTAATGAGCTGGTTTTTCAGGAGTGTTAACTCTTCCATAGGGAAAAAAATTCTCATGGCTCTTACCGGCATCTCCCTTATCATTTTTCTCGTAGGTCATCTGGTAGGTAACCTTACGTTATTTGTGAATGATGGTGGTGAAACGTTCAATAACTATGCAAAAACCTTGCAAAGCATACCTTTTATAAAGGTAATTGAATTAGTGCTGGCACTCGTATTTCTTATACACATGCTAAATGGTGTGTATTTATGGTTAAATAACAAACAGGCTCGTCCCGTTGCTTACAAATTTAAAAAAGTTTCGGATGGTGCTTCACTAGCTTCAAGAACTATGATCCAGACAGGATCAATTACTTTTATATTTCTTGTTGTGCATTTAAAGCAGTTCTGGTTCGATCATAACATAGCACACAAAAGCGGTACTCTTTATGATTTGGTTGTTTCTGCTTTTACCAACTACTATTACGCAGGGTTTTACATTCTGGCAATGATTTTACTTGGGGTTCACCTGTATCATGCTTTCCAGAGTGCTTTCCAAACCTTCGGCTGGAATCATAGTAAATACTTCCCGATTATTAAATCGGTTGGTACTATTTACTCAATTGTTATTGCTGCTGCGTTTGCTTCAATTCCAATTTACTTTTTAATTACGGGAGGCAACTAATGACAATGCTTAATTCAAAAATTCCTGAAGGACATATTTCCGAAAAGTGGACTAATCACAAGTTCAATATGAAGCTTGTTAACCCGGCTAACAAAAGAAAGTTTAATATTATTGTTGTTGGTACTGGTCTTGCAGGTGCTTCGGCTGCTGCAACACTTGGTGAGCTTGGTTACAACGTAACTGCAATTACTTACCATGATAGTGCCAGACGTGCTCATAGTATTGCTGCACAGGGTGGTATTAACGCTGCAAAAAATTATCAGAACGATGGTGACTCGGTTTTCAGATTATTTTACGATACTGTAAAAGGTGGTGATTTCCGTGCTCGTGAAGCTAACGTACACCGTCTTGCCGAAGTTTCAAATAATATTATTGACCAGTGTGTTGCACAAGGTGTGCCTTTTGCACGCGATTATGGCGGTTTGCTTGATAACCGTTCGTTTGGTGGTGCTCAGGTTTCGCGTACATTTTATGCCAAAGGACAAACTGGTCAACAGTTATTGCTTGGTGCTTACAGTGCTCTATCTCGCCAGGTTGCCAAGAAAAAAGTTAATCTTGTTACCAGACGCGAAATGCTTGATCTTGTTGTAGTTGATGGTGTTGCTAAAGGTGTTATTTGTCGTAATCTGATTACCGGTGAAGTTGAAAGATACTCTGCTCATGCAGTTGTACTTGCTACCGGTGGTTACTCAAATGTATTTTTCCTTTCAACAAACGCTATGATGTGTAATGCAACTGCTGCTTGGAGAAGTCACAGACACGGTGCCTATTTTGGCAATCCATGTTACACCCAGATTCACCCAACCTGCTTGCCTGTGCATGGTGAAAGCCAGTCCAAGTTAACACTTATGAGTGAATCACTAAGAAATGACGGACGTATTTGGGTATCCAAATCGAAAGGTGATATGAGGAAACCTACCGATATACCTGAAGATGAACGCGATTATTATCTCGAACGCAAATATCCGTCATTTGGTAACCTTTCACCTCGTGATATTTCTTCACGTAGTGCCAAGGAAGCTATTGACGATGGACGCGGTGCTCAGGGTCAGGAAGCTGTTTATCTTGATTTTGCTGATGCTATTAACCGTCTTGGTGCAAAAGCTATTGAGGAAAAATATGGTAACCTGTTTGAAATTTACGAAACAATTACCGGTGAAAATCCTTACAAAACTCCAATGAAAATTTATCCTGCTCCACATTATACAATGGGTGGCTTGTGGGTTGATTATAACTTAATGAGTAATCTTCCGGGCTTGTTTGTGCTTGGTGAAGCAAACTTCTCCGATCACGGTGCTAACCGCCTTGGTGCAAGTGCTCTTATGCAGGGACTTGCTGATGGTTACTTTGTAATACCTTATACAATTGGTAACTACCTTGCCGGTGATAAACCTGAAATGGTTGGTACCGACAATGCAGAATTCGACAAAGTTGAAGAAAGCGTAAATGAAAGAATCGGTAAACTTCTTTCTGCCAATGGTAAAATGACAGTTGACGAAATCCATAAAAAACTTGGTCGCATTATGTGGAACAAGGTTGGTATGGCTCGTAACGAAAAAGGATTGAATGAAGCTATCAAGGAAATTTCCGAATTGCGTGAACAGTTCTGGAAAGAAGTTAAGGTTGTTGGTAAAGACAAGGAACTTAACATGAATCTTGAAAGAGCCGGACGCGTAGCCGATTACCTTGAACTTGGCGAACTAATGGCTGTTGATGCTCTTAATCGTAACGAATCATGTGGTGGTCACTTCCGTGAAGAATACCAAACCGAAGAAGGCGAAGCCAAACGTGATGATGAAAACTACAGTCACGTATCTGCATGGGAATTTACTAATCCTGGCGACTGGAAGCTGCATAAGGAAGAGCTTAAGTTCGAATATGTTAAATTAGCTCAGAGGAGTTACAAATAATGGAAGCGAAATTACTTAAACTAACACTTAATATATGGAAACAGGCTGGTCCTGATGCTCCGGGCAATTTTGCCAAATATGAAGTTGAAGTTTCTCCTGATGCTTCATTTCTTGAAATGCTTGATGAGCTAAATGACAACCTTGAAAGAAAAGGCGAAGAACCTGTGTCGTTTGAAAGCGATTGCCGCGAAGGTATTTGCGGTACTTGCGGACTTGTAATTAATGGTTTGCCACACGGACAGTTACCAAAAATTGCTACTTGCCAGTTGCATATGCGTCATTTTAACGATGGCGATAAAATTTGGATTGAACCTTTCCGTGCAAAAGCATTCCCGATTATTAAAGACCTTGTAGTTGATCGTTCGGCACTTGACCGTATTATCCAGGCTGGTGGTTATGTATCAATTAATACCGGTGGTGTTCCTGATGCTAACGAAATTCCAATTGCCAAGGAAATTGCTGCCGAGGCTATGGATGCTGCTGCCTGTATTGGTTGCGGTGCTTGCGTAGCAGCTTGTAAGAACGCTTCTGCTATGTTATTTACAAGTGCCAAAATTTCACAGCTTGCACTTCTGCCACAGGGTAAAGTTGAAAGACAACAACGAGTTGAAGCAATGATTAAGGAAATGGATGCAAACGGTTTTGGTTCATGTACCAATACTTACGCTTGCGAAGCCGAATGTCCTAAAGGTATTTCGATTACCAACATTGCAAGAATGAACCGTGAGTTCTTTAAGGCAAAAATGACATCAAATAATTTGGAAGGTTAACTATACCTCATCCCCAAACCCCTTCTCCTTAAATGAGAAGGGGTTTTTGATTCTTATTATCCATTAATATCCCGTTAGGGATTATTCTTGTGTAGCCAATTAATACCTCGAATGGAGCACCTTATTTTCGGTTAACAATTTGTGTAAAAGAAAATCCGGTCATCCCTTATAGCCCCACAATCGATTGAGTTCTATTTAATCCGGAATTATATTCGTCTTATAGTCTTTCAAACGAATTAAAGAGGATGATATGCAAATATTAAAGGTTGTTACAATAGGGCTATTTATTTCAACAAATATTCTTTTTGCCCAAAATTTTAAAATTTATGGTGGAATTGTTTTACCAACAGGTGATTTGGCTAAACAAAGTGGTGAGGAAGCCGGATATGCAATTGGTGGTCCTACTTTTGGAATTGAATATGCATATCAAATTGATGATTCTTATTTTAGTTTGGCTGGCAATATAATGGTAAATCGCTGCTACCTTGACTATCCAAGATCAATTGAAAATGATTTTTATGATAGTAACGGATATTGGACAAGCATTCCGATAACTTTTGGAATAAAGTATAATGCTGAAAGATATTTACTCAAAGGACTTTTCTTTGAAGCCGGTGCCGGATTTAATATTACAGAAGGTCCTTCATATAATAACTCCCGTTTAAGAATACAGCAAAATATCGAGAAAGAGTATAATTCAATTGATTATAAATCTACATATTCCTTTGTGTTTTTTATTGGCACTGGTATTAAAATTCATAGAAGATTACAATTAATGTTACGATACCTGGATTTGGGCGAACCCGAATATATGATTGAAGCAAAGAGAAACCAGGTTGAGCCCGGTATGGAACTAATCAAGTATTCGCGTGTTAGGCATAGTTTTGGAAATATCCAAACAACAATAGCTTTTCTGTTTTAGACTATGTGTTATCTTTATATTTTGGTAAAAAAGAAAACATAAGGGTGTTGTTGCAATTTCATATTTAGTAAATCGTTTCGTTTAGTCTTGATATTAAAGATTTTTTAAATAACTGAGCGATGACCATTTATTGAGATGAAGTGATATTACTGAACTTTGAAAAGGCAATAATTCCTAAAGAAAAACTGGTGGATTATCTATTATCTGAGACACATGCTATTGGACAGTTTAAGGTAAAGTTTTTTCTTTCACTTGGTTATTCAACAGGAATTTGGGAAAGATTAGAACAGGATATACGGAGTATTCTTGGAAATAACGCCGTGGAAAAAGAACAATCTGAATATGGTCAAAAGTATGAAGTTTCTGGTGAATTAACCTGACCTCAAAAGTCAGAACAGGTTGTTACAATTTGGATTATAAGGAATAATGAGGATTCTCCAAAATTTATAACAGCATATCCAGGAGATAAGAAATGAAAATAGAAATTTTTGATACGGTAGTTTTACAAAAGAATATCCCTGAATATGGAATAAAATCCGGTGATATTGGTGCAGTAATTGAAATGTACGAACCTGATGGAGTTGAAGTTGAATTTGTTACTGGTTCAGGTAAAACAATTGCCGTTGTTACACTTTTTGTTGGTGATGTAAGATTGCTTTCGGAAAATGATATTCTTGCAGTAAGAAAACTCGATGCAGCATAATTAGTTAATTAGTGATAGATGCTAAAGTCTATATACCAAACCTCGCAGGGTTAACTTGCGAGGTTTTTTTATAGAAACTGGCTATTGAATCCAGACCTCACAACTTAAACTTCTTTCTATCCACCAATGGTGAACCCACCCTAAAATAGGAAGGACTTTTGTTCAAATTATAAACATGTGTAGCCAGTGAATAATAGTTGAGTTTTTTGAGTGATAGACTATAAGCCCTATTATAATTGTACCTACTATACAAATTGGAAATTTTAGCAGGTATAATCTATCCCTTAGGGATTTATCTTTTGTAGCATTATAATACCAGAATGCAAATAATACCCCGTAGGGGTTATTCTTCAAAAAGAAATGTTACTTACGGTATAAGTTACTGCATTATCTGCATAAATCTGTAAGGCAAGTTTTATGTTTAGTACGAAAAATAATGGTAGCAGTGGGTAACTTATCTATATTCAGGTACTATGCTTTCCCGTGCTTTTTCATTATATCTTTCCATTCTTCTTCGGCAAGTTGCTCCGAATCATCTATGAGCATAATTGGTATATTGTCCTCTATTCTGTAGCGGCGACGGCTATTTTTATCAACGGATACAAGGGTATCGCCATCAAGTACCAAATCTGCACCTGTTTCGGGACAGCATAATATATCGAGTAATTCCTGCTTAATCATATTCTCTCCAGTTTAATTTATACAAATATACGAAAGGATTGTGAAAGAATTAAAACAAGAGTAAAACAGACTTCAGGATTACCGATATATTACCACAAAAAGCCATGATATTTACCGAGTCAGTAATCGAAATAATAATAAAAGTCTTAATCATTTTGTAACTGCACAAAAAAAATCGGTTATTCCAAGTATTTAAATAACTTTCTTGTTGCTTTATTACTATTCATTATCTTAAATTAAGGTAAACTTATAAATTATTTTGGGTTACAGATGAAACGAGCTTTAATATTCTTACTGGTTATTATAAGTTTGCAAACTTTCGGGCAAAAATACCCGAAGCGTGAGATGCGTGCTACATGGCTTGCAACTGTTAGAAATATAGATTGGCCCGTTTCAAACACTCAATCATCGGGTGAACAAATTGCCCACCTTGTACAAATATTCGATTCGCTTGAAGCCTGCAATATTAATGCAGTATTTTTTCAGGTACGTACAGAATGTGATGCTCTTTACGAATCGGCTTACGAACCATGGTCATGGTATGTTAGCGGAAAACAGGGCAAAGCTCCCGAACCATATTACGATCCCCTGCAATTTGCAATTGATGAAGCCCATAAACGAGGAATCGAATTACACGCATGGTTAAATCCTTATCGTGCAGTTGTTGAAACCGGCTATTTCGAACCGGCTCCAAATCATGTTTTGGTTACTCATCCTGAGTGGTTAATGCAGTTTGGTAAATTGCAGATACTTGATCCGGGTCAGCCACAAGTTCGCGAATATGTATTAAATGTCGTTTCCGATCTTATTAACCGTTACGATATTGATGGAATCCATTTCGATGATTATTTTTACCCTTACAAAAAGATTACCAATGAAGATTCGGTATCATATGCAAGATATAGTAGAGGTTTTACCGATATTGACGATTGGCGTCGTGATAATATTAACATGTTAATGAGTGATATTTACGAAGTTATAAAATCGGTTAAACCACATATTAAATATGGTATATCACCATTTGGTATAGTTGAGAACCATTATGCCGATACTGATGGATTCGAAAGTTATAATGTGCTTTATTGTGATCCATTGTACTGGATTGAAAACAAGGTTCTTGATTATATGAATCCCCAGTTATACTGGAAAATGGATCACAAGGCTGCTCCATATTCCAAGCTGTTGCCATGGTGGGCAAAGGTTACTAAAAATATGCACTTGTATGCTGGTCAGTATGCAACTTATTTTATGAACGACCGTAACGAAGATATGGAAGGTGAACTTGGAGCTCAGTTAAGATTAAACCGTAAAACAGATAATGTACACGGAGTAGTTTATTTTAGTGCAAAAGCTATTTTTAACAACTGGAAAGGAATGGCAGATTCACTTAAAAACGACTGGTTCAAGTATCCCGCATTACCACAGGTTATGGAATGGAAAGATAAAATTGCTCCTAACACTCCGGATAGCTGTAAAATTGTTTCAGATTCAACAGGCAGTTTTGTTGAATGGAAACAGCCGCTTCCAGCCGAAGACGGACAAACTCCAAAATATTATATAGTTTACAAATTCGAAAAAGACTCCGACATGGATATTTCCAATCCTGCAAATATTGAAGCATTTGTAAGGAATGGTAAACTATCCTACAAAATAGAAGACGAAGATAAAGACAAGTTTGCATATATGGTTACGTCTCTTGATAGACTACACAATGAAAGTAAAGGTGCTGTTGCTCAAAGGGAATAAAAGTATTCTTTACTGGGTGGAATGTAAACCTCCGGCATGTAGAGATTCCGGAGGTTTTTTATTTTAAAAAGCCTACCAAATTTTACCCCAAAATAAAAAAGTTCCAATTGAAACTTTTTGCAGTTTCCGAAAATATAAAAGATGCACAAAGTTATACCACATAACTAATCAATTATATTTAAGGAGCAAAATGGCGAAATCAACCCTAAAAAACTCAATAGGTTTACGACTGGCTATAATAGCCTTTTTAACTCTTCTTTTGCTAATACCTAAAATAATGATCACGAATCTTATTGATGAACGCAAGGAAAGAATGATTGATGCACAGGATGAAGTTTCAGGCAAGTGGGGAACAAGTCAGGTAATTACTGGTCCCGTTTTAACAATTCCATACAAGGTAAAGATCAAGAACAAGGAAGGTTCCGAGACAATTTCGATAAGGTACGCTAATTTTCTGCCAAAAACCTTGAACATAACGGGAAATGTGAAAGCCAAACAGTTGCATAGGGGTATTTACGATATAGCAGTTTATGAAGGCGATATTTTGTTGCAGGGTGAATTTGAGAAGCCGGACTTCGATGATCTTAATATTGATGAAGAAAATATTATATGGAAGGATGCTGTTGTTGCAGTTACATTTTCTGACATGGGCGGTATAAAAAATCTGGTTAAAATGAATTTTTCCGGTAATGAGTACGATGCCGAACCTTCTGCAGTTTATAAAAATGGGTATGGCGAAAAATTACAAACAGATATTTTACTTACCGATCTCAGAATAAGGAAAGCCTCAGATAAAAAAGGTGCTCTGGCAATTAAACTGAACCAGGATGATATTTTCAAAAGTCGCAAATTTTCTATTCCCGTAGAGCTTAAGGGAAGTGAATCACTGAGGTTTGCTCCGGTTGGTAAGGAAACAATGGTTAAGATTGAATCGGGCTGGCAAAACCCCAGTTTTAACGGTGCATTTCTGCCTGCTGAAAGAAATATTACCGAATCGGGTTTTAATGCCTCCTGGAAAGTGCTATATCTAAACAGAAACTTTCCGCAGCAATGGAAGAATAGTCAATATAATCTTGAATCAAGTTCATTTGGTGTTGATTTCAAATTACCTGTGGAGCAATACCAGAAAACTTCACGCACGAGCAAGTATGCTATTATGTTTATAGCATTAACCTTTATGGCGTTCTTTGTTATTGAGGTTCTGCATAACAAGGCGGTACATCCAATACAATATCTATTGGTTGGGTTTGCCCTGTTAATCTTCTATACGCTCCTCCTTTCCTTTACCGAGCAAATGGCATTTTGGCTGGCATACTTTCTTGCTGCACTGGCTATTGTACTCCTTGTTGCATTTTATACCAGTTACATTTTTAAAAGTAAAACAACAGCTACAATTATTGCAGGTATCCTTACCATATTATACGGCTTCCTGTTCGTTGTGCTCCAACTTCAGGATTTTGCACTGCTGGTAGGTAGCCTCGGTTTATTTGTTGTGCTTTCTTTGGTTATGTATTTAACACGCAAAATTGACTGGTTTGATGCTGGTAAATTCGATATCAACAACAAACCAAATGAAAGCAACTCACAATTTTAGTTTCATTTACATAAATCCCTGGAGAAATTATAATCTCCGGGATTTATTTTTACTCCTGTCATGCAACCTAAACAGGCTCAATTACCCCATTATTTTATAAATATTCCATGAATATCCGATATTAATCCATATATTTTTGTAATTTGCTATTCTGCAAATATGTTATTTCGATATTTGAAACAACTGTGATTATTAAGAAGAATAGGAAATATATATAATGGCTTATTATATTGGACTTGATGGTGGAGGCACTAAGACACGATGCGTAATTGCTGATGAAAATTTGAATGAGTTATATAACTGTGCCGGTGGTCCTTCCACGTTTTTATTGCAGGGAGTTGACAAGGTAGCTGAAACAGTTTTTAATCTTATTAACGAATGTGTTGAAATGGCAGGAATCAAGTTTTCTGATGTTGCTTCTGTAGTTCTTGGAACAACAGGTGCAGGAAGACGCTCGGATGCCGAACGTATGGAAGAAGGATTTTCCAATTACCTTAAAACAAAAAACTTAACTATTAAAAACTTTCATGTTGAATCGGATGCACGTATCGCTCTTGAAGGTGCATTTTCCGGTGGTGCCGGAAGTATCCTTATAGCTGGAACAGGTTCTATAATGTTTGGTAAAGATAAGGATGGCGAAATTCATCGTGTTGGCGGATTTGGTCGTTTTATTGGTGATGAAGGTAGTGGTTATACCTTGGGCAGAAAAGGTCTGGTTGCTGTTGCAAAAAATATGGATGGACGGGGAGCTTCAACTTTACTTACAGAATATCTTGCAGCAGAGCATAATATTAAAGAATCCTCTGAACTTATCATTGAAATTTACAAAAACAATTTTGATATTGCATCAGTGGCTCCGCTGGTTATTAAAGCCGCTGAACATAAAGATGAAATTTGTGCTGCAATAATTGAAGAAGAAGCAGAAAATTTGTTGCTTCATATACGTGCCATGCGTAAAAAACTTGGCAATAGTGGTATGAAGGTTTGTTTCGTTGGGGGAACAATAACTACTACGAACTATTACTCTAAACTGTTTAGAGATAAAATAAACAAATATCTTCCCGAAGTTATTATTAAGGAAGAAGATTACGCACCGGTTATGGGTGCAGTAGTTATGGCTAAAGAAATGAGTAAATAATTAATATCATAAGGGTGGTGCGGATATGTCTGATACGGTAAAGAAAAAAAGTCCGTTATCATGGGTTCCTTCGCTTTATTATGCCGAAGGTATTCCATACGCAATTGTAATGTACATTTCAGTAATCATGTATAAAAGGCTGGGTATTTCAAATGCCGATATTGCACTTTATACCAGTTGGCTTTATTTGCCATGGGCTATCAAACCACTTTGGAGTCCGATAGTTGATATTCTTAAAACAAAAAGGTTCTGGATTGTTACCATGCAGCTCGTTGTGGGAGCTGGTATGGCTGGCGTTGCCTTTACTATTCCTGTTCCTTCGTTTTTCCAATACACTTTGGCTTTTTTCTGGCTTTTGGCTTTTGGTTCTGCCACTCATGATATTGCCGCAGACGGGTTTTATATGCTTGGACTTTCGAAAGGTGATCAGGCATTTTATGTTGGTATCAGAAATACCTTGTATCGTTTTGCAATGCTTACCGGACAAGGTTTACTTGTTATTCTTGCCGGTTATCTGGAAAGCACCACTGGTCCTGAGCCGCTCGAAATAACCTTTAAAGCTAACCCTAACCAGGCTATTGTTCAGTTCGTTAATCCCGATTCAGTAAAAACTCAAACTTTTGATGGCGAACTTAAACTGGTTTCACAAACTAGTGAGGTGGTTGTTAATACTCAAAAAATTAGCAAAATTGAAGCTGACTCTCTTGTTGCATATTACAAGGCATGGAATATTAAAAATAATTTTTATGCTGAAGAAAAAGTTATTGCTGCCGAAAAGGTTGGTGCTGAACAAAGTACATGGGACTCAATGGTTGAGCCGCTCGAAAACTTTATTCGCGATAATTTTGGTGTTGAGAAGAAAGCTTTGTCAAATGCAAATATGGTTGGTAACCTTGGTGTTGCATATTTCCACCTTTCAAAGGCACCCGAAGATGATGACCCGGTTGTATTAAACTTTGGTCGTGATTCCGGCGATAATAGTTTTGAGCTTATTGAAGGTACTAGATTTGTATTTACCAAAGAAAACTGGAACAAACCTGCCTTTGCGGTAGTTCAGATTGACCCGAAACTTAACTTCGCAAGTGAAGCTTCTTTTGCCGGGCGTGCTGGTAATATTCCTCTGGCATGGATCGTTACATTTATTTTTCTTGCAGTTATGTTTGTGTTCTTTGCTATTTATCATAAGTTTATGTTGCCGTATCCAAAGGAAGATGTTAGCAAAACTGCCGGTGGCGACAATTCTGTTTTCAAGGAATTCTTCAATACATTCAAGGCATTCTTTACCAAGAAAAATATTGGACTTGCTATTGTTTTTCTATTGGTTTATCGTTTGGGTGAATCCCAGCTTGTTAAACTTGCTTCTCCGTTCCTTTTGGATGCAAAGGAAGCCGGCGGACTTGGTTTAACTACCGGTACTTACGGTCTTATATATGGTATTTACGGTGTGTTTTCACTACTTGCCGGCGGTATTGTTGGTGGGTATCTTGCTTCGCGTAACGGATTAAAACACTGGTTATGGTGGATGGTTTTTGCAATGAACCTTCCTAATGCAGTTTATGTATATTTGTCTTATTTTCAGCCGGAATCGCATATTATTTTAAGTGCTTGCGTTGCAATTGAACAGTTTGGATATGGTTTTGGTTTTACTGCTTATATGCTATTCATGATCTATATATCGGATGGTGAACATAAAACAGCCCATTATGCCCTTTGTACCGGCTTTATGGCTCTCGGTATGATGATACCGGGTATGATTAGTGGTTGGCTTCAGGAGCTTATTGGCTACCAGCATTTCTTTATCTGGGTGCTTATTGCTACTGTTCCTGCGTTTATTGTTTCCAGCCTCATTAAAATTGATCCTGAATTTGGAAAGAAAACCAAGGAAGAACTTGCCTGATGATTAAAAAGATCGTTGCCCTGCTCATATTGCTGTTATTTGTGATACTATTCCCCAAATCTTTAGTGTTTGAGGAGGACGACGATTTTTCAGCTACTTCCCAAATTTTTAAATTAGATTATAATCAGAAGAACCAGGTTGACTACATTCTATCGAATATGACGATTGAGGAAAAATGTGGTCAACTTGTTATTCCCTTCGCCTACGGTAAAGATTCCACAAAATCCGATGATGATTTCAAACGCCTTAAACATCTTGCTGATGATTATTTTGTTGGCGGTTTCATGTTCCTTCAGGGAAATATTGAAAACCAGACTGCAATTATAAATAACCTACAAAAATCTGTAAAACATCCACTTCTCTTTTCATCCGATTTTGAACGTGGTGTTGGTATGCGTCTTGAGGATGGTGTTGCTTTCCCTTCCAGCATGGCTGTTGCGGCTGCTAACGATACTACTTTAACTTATTATATGGGTAAGGTAATCGGGCTCGAGAGTCGTGCTCTTGGAATACACCAGAATTATGCTCCAATACTCGATATTAACCACGACCCAAACAATCCAATAATTAACACTCGTGCCTATTCGGATAACAGGGATATTGTTAGTAAACAAAGCAAGGCTTTTATTGACGGTATGCATCAGGAAAAATTGCTTACAACCGCTAAACACTTTCCCGGGCATGGTGCTACCGATACCGACTCACATGCTGAACTACCTCTTATATCACTCGATATTAATCAGCTTAACAAGGATGACCTTGTACCATTCCGGCAAGCAATTGCGTCACATGTTAAATCTGTGATGGTTGGGCATCTTTCTGTCCCTGCATATGAGTTTAATCCTGATGTTCCTGCCACCCTTTCAAAAAATATTGTTACCGGATTACTTAAACAGCAAATGCAGTTCAGCGGATTGATTATTACTGACGCAATGAATATGTCGGCAATAACCGATAACTTTACTCCCGGAGAAGCTGCTGTAAATGCTATACTTGCAGGAAATGACCTTATTTTATTCCCGATTGAGGAAGAGGAAACTATTGATGCTCTTGTTTCCGCTGTTCAGAAAAAGATCATTCCATTGAACAGAATTAATTATTCTGTGCGAAAACTGATAACGGCTAAGGTTTGGCTAGGACTCTACGATAACCATCCGAATGTTGTTAACAGAGATGAAATGTACACTTCCCTGCATCAGCATAACCATTGGCGTCTGGCTGAAGAAATTGCAGAAAAATCGGTTACACTCCTAAAAGATAATGATGATTATTTACCGGTTGATCCTAATAAATATCATAAAACGGCATTAATAACAATGCTCGATTTTCGCTACCGCAAAGGCAGAAAACACCAGTACCCATTTGAAAAATTTGTGTTTGAAAATTTCAAATATGTTAAAAATGTAAAAGTGGATAATCGGGATAGAAAAAGTACGCATAAAAAAGCACTGAAGGTAGCAAAACAGTCGGATTTGGTTATTATGCCAATGTATGTTACCCCGAAAATAAACAGAGGTAGTATTAACCTTACTGAAAAACAGCTCGACCTTGTTCGCGATATTATTAAACTCGATAAACCAGTGGTAGTTGTTAGTCTGGGTAGTCCCTATTTAATTGGTGAGTTACCAGAGGCAAAATGTTATCTTGCCACTTACGGTAGTGCCGATATTTCCGAGAAGGCTGCTGTAAATGCCATACTGGGCAAAACCGATATTGGTGGTATTTTACCGGTTTCTGTACCGGAAGCCGGATTTATTGTTGGTGATGGTATTTACAAGGAAAGCGATGGATTGTGGTTCCAAAAGGAAAATGCCGATACAAATTACAATTTTGAAGTTGTTGACAAACTTATGCAAAATGCTGTTAATGATAAGGTATTCCCCGGTGGTGTGTTGCTTGTTGGACAGAGATCAAAAGTTATTTACCACAAAGCTTTTGGAAGACACAATTATGATGCTAACTCACAAAAAATAACTACCGAGTCAATCTTCGATCTTGCCTCTCTTACAAAGGTTGTTGCAACTACACCTGCTGCCATGATTCTTGTAGATCAGCGACTTATTTCGCTTGACGAAAAGGTTGGATACTATTTACCTGAATTTACCAACAACGGTAAGGAGAATATTACCATTCGTAACTTGCTGCTTCATAACTCTGGGTTACCTTCGTGGAAGCCATTTTATAAAATGGGACTGGATTCTGCAGGTGTTGTTAATGCAATTATGACGAGTGAACTTGAAAGTAAATCTGGCGAAACTTACAGATATAGTGACCTTGGGATGATCACCATGCAAAAAGTTGTTGAGCGTGTTACTGGTGTACCATACCCAGTTTTCCTCAAAAACAACCTTTACGATAAACTGGAAATGAACCATACTTGCTACAATCCCCCGGCTGACTTTCAGTATTTTACTGTACCTACCGAAGAAGATAACTACTGGCGTCATAAGCATATTAAAGGTTCGGTTCACGATGAGTCAGCAGCTTCACTTAATGGTGTTGCAGGGCATGCCGGATTATTCTCAAGGGCTGATGATATTGCCAAATACGCCTATACAATTTTGAACGACGGCAAATACAAGAAACAAACAATATTTTATCCTAATACTGTCCGTACATGGACATCCAAACAGTCCGCTCAAAGTAGTCGCGGTTTGGGCTGGGATACCAAAAGCGAAGGATATTCCTCAGCAGGTAGCAAATTTTCACTAAACTCATGCGGGCATACAGGTTTTACAGGTACATCAATATGGATTGATAAAGACCGTGATCTGTTTGTTATTTTGCTCACTAACCGAGTAAATCCAACTCGTGAAAACAAAAGTATAATCAAATTCCGTCCAAAATTGCATGATGCCATTATTGATGCAGTTGACTATTTTTGAATTTTATTTTGATTGATATACTTTCAATGCAGAGCCATATAGACACCGAAAGTTTGAATAGATAGAAAACAAGGAGCCCTTCTAACCATTCATAATGGATACAATCACTCTTACTTCCAGATCCAAAACCTAAAACAAACAATCCTCAATAAATTGCGAATAGAAAATTATTAGCCTTTCATAATTAGGTCAATATTATTTAACTACTGACCAATCATGTCGATAATCCATTGTTAAGTATTATTTCTTTTTGGAATTTTTGTGAAATTTGGAATAAATATCATTTGGTTTTTATTTGGGCTAATTCCGTTTGTGTTTGGCAACTTATACGGGTTTGAACAGAAAGATGCTATTATTGATAGCATTAATAGATACAAGTTTGCAAACCCCGAACTGGTTATTGACCTATGTGAAGCAGAACTGGCAAAAGACAGCACAAATAACCAATATACACGTGCAATACTGAACGAGCTAGCTTCAGCCAGTAATAAGATGTTGAAGAATGATGAAGCAATTGATTATACAAAAAAGGTAATCAGGTTATCTGCCGCTACCGATGATGAAAACAATCTTGCTTTTGCATACAGAAATTACGGATATGCTTATTACTGTCTGAAAAATTTTGAGGATGCACTAAAATATTATGATTCCTCACTTACCATATATGAAAAACTTAATGACGTATATAATATGGCAGCACTGAGGGTAAATATTGGTGTAATAGATTTGCTTAACAACAACTTTGCCGATGCCCTTGATCATTTCTTATTTACGAGAGCCATATTTAAAGAAATAGGTAATATTCCGGGTGAGGCAAGAAGCATAGTAAACATAGGATTAATATACGCCAAGTTGGGTGAGACTGAGAAGGCTTTGCAAGCCTATTTGGAAGGTTATGAGTTACTCAGGAATACAAATCATAAAAATGTAACTGCAACAGTTCTTGAAAATATTGCTACCAGATACAGAAAATCTGGTAATTACCTGAAAGCTGATGAATATTATAAGAAGTCAATAGAAGCATCTGTAATAACAAGAAGGAGTATTTTATGGTCTGAAGCCAGACATAATGATGCTGAGTTGGAAATTCAGAATGGTAATCTGGATGTTGCTGAACAAAGTTTGCTTAACCTGATTCAATTTAACCGCAAGGAAGATCATATAGAAATGCTTGCCGAGGACTATTATGCTCTTTCCAAAGTTCATGTATTAAGGAAGCAGAATGAAAGTGCGCTGGAGTTGTTAAATAAAGCCGAGTTTATTTCTGATTCGTTGCACAGTATCGCATTTTCCAGAAAGGTGAAAGGTAAAAAAGCTGAGCTGCTATACAAAATGAGGCGGTTCAAAGAAGCCTACGATACCATGATGATGTCGGAAGTACTGGAAGACTCAATAACGAATCAGAGAAACCTGATTGAGATTGTTGAGTTGAATGCAAAATATGCACTCCAGTTAAAAGAAAAGGAAATATCTGATCTAAGAATAAGCAACAACAGAATGCTTGTTGGGTTTATGTGTGTTGTGCTTATACTTGCTGCATTACTTATTATGCTTTTGGTTAACAGGAATATGCTTCTTAAAAGTACAAATAAAAAACTTACCAGGTATAGTGAAGAACTGAAAGAAGCTAAAGATATTGCAGAAAAACAAAACGAATTAAAATCCGATTTCCTTGCACAAATATCCCATGAAATTAGATCACCGATTAGTATTATACTTAACTTTTCCTCAATGCTTAAGGAGGAAACCGAACAATATATAAGTGATGTCTCTGATCATTATTTTAGTGCAATTGAAAGAGCCGGTTCACGGATTATTCGTACAATAGATTTAATACTTAACATGTCTGATATTCAAAAAGGAACCTATATACCAAATAAGGCAATACTCGATGTTATGGGCGATATTGTTAACCCTCTTGTTGACGAATATTCAATTAAGGCAAAACGGAAGCAATTAGCACTAAAAATAGATGACAGCACTCAAAGGTTTATGTTCGAGGGAGACAGGTTCACTGTAACTCAAATATTTTCAAATCTTATTGATAATGCAGTAAAATATACGCGCGAAGGAGAAGTATCTATTTTAACACATAATGATGCGGATAGTTTTTCCTTTATTGTTAAAGATACTGGTATTGGTATTGCTGATGAGTTTATTCCAAAACTGTTCGATCCGTTTACACAGGAAGAACAGGGGTATATTCGCTCCTATGAGGGGAGTGGACTTGGAATGGCATTGGTAAAACGTTATTGCGATTTGAACAATATTAAAATTTCAGTAAACAGTGTTAAAAATAAAGGTACCGAGTTTGTGCTGAAATTTCCTAAAAATAATTAATGTTAGCATTATTAACAGCCAATTTGGCAATCTCATGTAAATTTTAAGTTTGTATTGTATCTAATTTTTCTATATTTGCTGAATAACATAAATTGCGTGAGTTAATGGATATACTGTTTAACGATAAATCACATGTAAATAACCGTATTCAGGAAGAAGCTAACAAGGCAATTCAGGAAACTATACAAAGCCAAAAATTTATTCATGGCAAATATGTTTCGATGTTTGAGAAAAATTTTGCCGATAAACTTGGAATAAAAAATTGTATTGGTGTTGGTAATGGTACCGATGGTCTTTACTCGGTGCTTATGATGCTTGGAATTGGCAGGGGTGATGAAGTTCTTATTCCTGCAAACAGCTGGATATCCTCATCCGAAGCTGTATCCGTAACAGGTGCTTCCCCGGTGTTTATTGATAACAACCTTAACTACACAATAGATATAAACAAAATTGAAGACAAGATAACAAAATATACTAAGGCTTTGCTGGCTGTTCACCAGTATGGTAACCCCTGCGATATTGATAAAATAATCAATATCTGCAAAAAGTACGATTTGTATCTTATTGAGGATTGTGCCGACTCTCCCTTTAGTAAAATCAATGGCAAATATACCGGCACTTTTGGCGATGCAGCTATTTTTAGCTTTTTCCCCGAATATCCGCTTGGTGCTTTTGGCGATGCAGGTGCTGTGGTAACTAATGATGACAAACTTGCCAAAAATATACGCATGTTTACAAACCATGGGCAGTCCGACAAATACGAACACTGGATGGAAGGTATAAATAGCAGATTGGATACAATTCAGGCAGCAGTTGTTAATATCAAGCTAAAGTATATTGAAGAGTGGAACAGGGACAGAATTAGAATTGCAAAAAAATATACCCAACTTCTTGCCGATGTTGAAGAAGTTGAGGTTCCTCAGGTAAATGAGGATTCTGGTCAAATTTTCAAAAATTACATAATTCAGGCAGAAAACCGAAACGAACTAAAAGACTTTTTATACATGAAAAGAATTGAGTCGGAAATACTATATCCCGTGCCTCTTCCTTTTCATCAGGCATATAAACATTACCGCCACCGCCCAAGCGATTTCCCGAATGCGTACAATTTTAAGGATCGCATTTTGGCACTTCCTCTTTATCCCGGCTTAAGAAATGAAGATATTGAAATGGTAGTTGAAGAGATTCATAATTTTTATTTGGTGCAAAGAATCAGATAGCTTATCCAGCTATGGCTAATATTATCCATTCATACATATTCGGACATTTAAAGCTTAAATATCTACCCAAATTCCTGAAAAACTATTTTGGTATAATAATGGTAGTACATAGTTGCATTTTAACTATAAAATTGAGAAAGTAGTATATGAAAACAATTTCTGCAGAAATTGAATCTTTACTTGCTCAGGGCAATATGGGGCAGGCAATTGATTTACTAATAAATTCGCTGGTTGAAAATCCGGCTAATGATATTTTACTTCAGATTAAGGAAAGCCTGGAAAATAATGTTTC
Source organism: Melioribacteraceae bacterium (assembly GCA_963663615.1). Classification (GTDB taxonomy): domain Bacteria; phylum Bacteroidota; class Ignavibacteria; order Ignavibacteriales; family Melioribacteraceae. The sequence continues at coordinate 3,745,502 of OY760517.1, read as the reverse complement.
AGGAAATTCAAAGGAAAAACTAGAATTATATAACAAGTTTAACACCTTTTTCCCCACAACTTTTACTATCGAAACATCTTTAGCATGTAACCTTAAATGTCCCGAATGTGCAATTGGTGCCGATATGATTTCCCGTAAAAAGGGTTACCTGAAATACGAAAACTACCTCCATATTGCCGAAAAAATTAAACCGTTTGCCAAATATTTGTACCTCCATCTGTGGGGCGAACCTATGCTTAATAAAAAAATTATTGAGATGGTTAAACATGCATCCACATTTTGCCGTACCAACATTAGCACAAACGCAACAATTTTAACTCAGGAAAAGGCTGAAGCACTTATTGCCAGTAATGTTTCCGAAGTTATTATCTCAATTGACGGATTTACACAGGATGTTTACGAAAAATATCGTGTTGGTGGAAAGGTTGATGATGCCTTTAAAGGTTTACAGTACCTTATTGATGCAAATAAAAAACATGGTAACAAAACCCAGCTTTACCCGCAGTTTATTGTGTTTAAACATAACCAGCATGAGGTTAGGGATTTTGCACAATATGTACAATCACTTGGTTTGCGTCCCGAATTTAAAGCCCCTTATATTAGACAAACAGATGGTAATTTTAGTGTATCTGATTATCAGGAATACCGCAGAACTGAATATGATACGGAAGCAGAACTGAAACATGCAATGAGCGATTGTGTTAACCCGAAAGAGGTTTTTACAATTAACCTTGATGGCTCAGTGGTTGTTTGTTGCCATGATTACGATAACATAACAAAGTTTGGCAATATTTACGAAAATGATGTACTCGAAATTTGGAATAGTCCGCAGTACCGAAAATTTAGATGGGATATTTTCCGTGGTGAAGCACCACAATTTTGCGTTGATTACTGTATGACGTATGTGCCATCAGCAAATATGAAGAAATCAACTAAACCCGAACCAAAAAAACATACAGATATGAAAAAAGTAAACCTATGCAGCGGCTCAATATTACTTGAGGATTTTGTTAATATTGATATTTATCCGGCTGCCGATATTGTTCTCGATCTCGAAAAAGAACTCATTCCTTTTGAAGATAATAGCGTTGATGAGTTAGCTTGTATTTCCGCAATTAATTATTTCGACAAAAAACGCGGACAGGAAATTATTAACGATGTGTTCAGAGTGCTCAAACCTGGTGGTGTTGCACGTTTTGCTACCCAGGATCTTAAAATGCTTGCAAATTATTATGTTTCCGGGGATATGGAGTTTTTCTTCCAGAAAGGTCAAAACGGGCAAGATCGTTTTCCAGGTAAAACTATGGCTGACAAGTTTAATAACTGGTTTTACGGATTCGAATCGCAAGGTAAGTATTGCAAATTTGTTTACGATTATGAAACTCTTGCTCTGATGTTTGAGGAAGCCGGATTTGGTTTGGTTGAGCAAAAAGAATATCTTGATAGCCGTATAAGCAACGTGGAAAAACTTGATAACAGACCTGAACAAATGTTTTTTCTTGAGGCTGTTAAACAAGAAGTTAAAATTGAAGAAACGAAAAAAGATTCAACCGAAAGTTTGAAAGAGAATAAAACCAAACTTACCGAGTGGACTTCCCTAATGTATAAGGATGAGTATGGAAGTATTTCTCAGCAGGAGTTTGACTACATTTATAATGCACTACTCGAAAACCAGCGTTACGATGATCTTGTAAAGCTGCTTAAAAAGTATGCTGGTACTTACATGGGTTTTGAAACTGTTGCAACCCAAATTGCTGATTTTACCAACCGCTCAAAAAACAAGCACAAGGATTCGGCAAAAACACAGCAGAATTTGCAAAAACTAATGAAATATAATCAGCCTAATCCCGAAACCAAAGGAGATCAGGAGCACCTTGATGCAGCAATGAACTGGTTATATAATGCAGCTAAAGTTAATGGTTTTGAAGGTATTAGTGCAATGTATGATCCGGTTAATGAGGATTGGCTTGTTTCCTATCCCGAAACAACCGGATATATAATACCTAACCTTGTTAGTTATGCACGCTTTTCAGGTAGAACCGAATTTATGGAGCTTGCTGAAAAAGCAGGACAGTGGGAAATTGATATACAATGGCAGGATGGTGGTGTAGGTGAACCATTTGCCGTTTACGGACAAAAACCGAGAGTGTTTAATACATCACAAGTGATGCTAGGCTGGCTTTCATTACTAAACGCTACCAAAAACGAAAAATATCTCGTGGCACTTAAAAAAGCTGCCAACTGGCTTGTTGATATTCAGGAAAAGGAAGGTTACTGGAGTAAACATACCTACCAGGGTCCAAGGTCATACCATGTGCGTACTGCCTGGGTTATGCTGGAAATGTTTTACATTACCAACGATGAAAGATATGCCGATTCTGTTGAAAATTTTATGAACTGGGCTATTACCCTTGTAAACAATAACGGCTGGATTGAACAGACCAGTTTAACTGATCCGGCAAAACCATGGACGCATCTTACAGGTTATACCTTAACAGGTATGTTAAAGTTTGCTGAGCTTTTGCAAGATACTCCTTTTAGGGAAACTGTTGTTGGTAAACTTGGTGAAGCCGCAAAAAATATAAAACAATATTACAATAGCAATCCGCTTGTAACAAACCTTGCCAATGCATTGCCAGGTACATTCGATAGAAATTGGCAGAGTACAGATGCATGGTCATGCATTACCGGTGATGCCCAGATTGAATACTTTATGAGAAAAATGGGAAATATGGTTCCGGAGCTGGAACTTATTGATACTGCTAATAAAATGCTTGATTCACTTAAAACAATTCAGGTAATGGATAGTCCGTTAAACCCCGAAATGCAGGGTGGACTATTTGGGTCATATCCGGTTCAGGGTGAGTATTGTGCGTTTTCAGTACCTAACTGGGGTGTAAAATTTATGGCTGATTCGCTAATTCAAAGAATAGGTTTCGAACTGGACCATTTTCTTGGTTAAACCGCAAAAGGAGTTTAAATGGCTATATCTCAAAATTGTAATCGTAAAAAGTATTTACCAGTTTCTCAAAACCCGGAAGGATTACTTAACGAAGCCAGGCAACTGTTCGATAAAAATGAACACGATAATGCATTTGATGTTTACGAAATTTTAGCTGATAATTTTCCACAGTATTCAACTGAGGTTTTAGCTGAAGTTTTTGATAAATATCAAATTATTAGAGATAAAGGACGATTTGCATTATATCAGTCCAGAATTTTCGACTTCAATATTAGTGCTGATGAAATGGTAATAGATGTTGGTAGCGGACATATACCGTTTCCGTATGCAACGCATCTTTCTGATATTTCAACTACCGATCATGCATACGGTCGTGCAGGCACTCCTTTTAAGCATGTTGGTAACAAGCCGGTTTACGAGTTTAATGTTGAAGATATTCCTTTTGCCGAAAAAGAGTTCGATTTTGTATATACTTCGCACGTACTTGAACATGTTGATAGTCCTGAAAAAGCTTGTTCCGAACTTATGCGTGTTGCAAAACGAGGCTATATTGAAACTCCAACCAGTGCCAAGGATATGTGGTTAAACACTGCCAAAGCATCAAACCACCGCTGGAAAGTAAGAAGTCATAATGGTGTGTTGTTATTCGAAGAATATTCCGATGAAGAAATAGAAGGCATCAAAAATGATATTCTGATGGCTATGCATGTTAGTCCGCAAACCAATAGAGAAAAAGCCCTGTCAGCATTAATATATCTTAAACCGCAGTTTTTTAATACTATGGTTTATTGGGAAGAAGAATTTGATTACAAGGTAATTCGAAAGAACGAAAGTTATTTTACTTCTTCTGAAGTACCAAAAAAGGTGGCTCCGGAAATAAAAATTAGTGATACCCTTAAAGAGCCGGAAATCAAAAAGCCTCTTTCCTTTATGCAGATTCATACTTTTTACCAGAGGTATCTTGACAAGTTTTATAACAGGGATCCAAGATTAACCACGGTTAGCTTTGGTCAGCAAATTGGTAAACTGATTGAGGACGGATTTAGCGGTATTCATATTTTTGCCCCTTATATGGCAAAACGGGGATACGATTCCCATTTTGTGGTTGCTAATAACAGGTTTTCGCAAGCTGCCTGGCTTAAGGAAAATAACATTAACAAACCTATGGATAATAACTTCGCAATTGAAGTTACCAAAATGCAGATTGAGAATATTAAGCCGGATGTACTTTACCTTTCCGATCCTATAAATTTCGATGCACGCTTTTTACAAAGTCTTAGTTATAAACCTAAACTTGTTGTTGGGTGGCGGGCTGCCGATATTCCGGCTACTACCGACTGGACTGGTTTTGATGTTATACTAAGCGGACTTGAAGGTGTACGGAATACAGCACTTGAAATTGGTGCAAAAGAAGCTTTGCCATTTGTGCCCGGTTTTCCTGGCTGGATTAACGATCAGCTGTTTGATGTTGAAGCTGATACCGATCTGGTTTTTGGTGGTAGCTATACACTTAACCAGCACAGAAAACGTAATGCTTACCTAAAATATATGGCTGAAAGCTCAAATGATTTTTCACTAAGGTATTTCCTTAGTGGTGATGTGGATTATATTGATCCTGCTGTTGCACGCTTTAACCAGGGCGATAAATACGGTATGGAGCTTTATCATGAAATGAAACGTGGTAAAATGATTTTTGATGGTAGGGGCGATATTCGTTACCTTAGCAGTAACCCTAACCTTTCCGATGATATTGCCAAAAAAGAAACAATGAATATGCGAATTTTCGAAACAACCGGTTTGGGCAGACTTCTGTTAACCGAAAATTTTGAAAACCTCTCTAATTATTTTGAAATTGGAAAGGAAATAGTCGCCTTCGAAAACGAACGCGACCTGATAGAAAAAATTAAATTGTACTCAACTAATCACGATCTTCGCGAAGAGATTGCTCTTGCCGGGTTTAATCGTTGTAATAAAGACTATTCAATGGAAGCAAGAAGTCTGGAATTTGATAAACTGATTCGTGAGCGTTTGGGTAGTATGCCAGAGCAGACAGCAAAAGCGGTTGTAAATGAACCTGTGGCTGTTGATTCCAATATGGATAACCGCGAAATTGTTCATGAAATGCTGAATACAGCTCTGCACTTGCTCGAGGAAAACGACCTCGAAAATGCATTTAAACTTCTTAATGAAGCAAAGTCATATAAATTCCCTGTACGTAATCTTGATCTTGCCCGTGCAATCTATTTCTCAAGAAAAAATGAGCTGCCTTCGGTTAAGCAGTCATTGCTTGAAGAACTTGCCTTTTTCCCTGATAACTCGGTAGCGGAAAAAATGCTGGCTACCTTGCCGGATGAGCACCTTCGTTCTGTTTCCGATCCTGAATTTGAGACGATACTTAAAAAAATAAGACCATATACCATGCTAAGTACAGAGAGGTTATACTCTTTATACTCAAAAGCAAAGGACATATGCCAGAATGATATTCCGGGTAACTTTGCCGAGTGTGGTGTTGCACGTGGAGGCTCATCTGCCTTACTTGCATGGGTAATAAAAAATTACAGTAAAAGAGAACGTAACATTTACAGTTTCGATACTTTTGAAGGTATGCCTGAACCAACCAATGAAGATGTTTCAGGTGGCGTAATGGCTAACGATACCGGATGGGGTACGGGTACTTGTGCCGCTCCTATGGAAAGTTTAAGGGAAGTTTGTGATAAAATGGGCGTTTTCGATTTGGTTAAACCGGTTAAGGGATTGTTTCAGGATACCTTGCCACAGTATAAATCGAAAGTTGGTGAACTCGCATTTCTTCATCTTGATGGTGACTGGTACGATTCAACCAAAGCTATACTGGATAACCTTTACGATAATGTGGGTTCGGCTGGTATTTTGCAGGTTGATGATTACGGGCATTGGGAAGGATGTCGTAAAGCTGTTAACGAGTTTTTTGATAGCCGTAAGATAACTCCACAGGTTAACCAAATTGATTTTACAGGTGTATGGTTTTCAAAACCGCAGGAAACCTTGCCTTTTGAATCGGTAGTTACCTCAAAACAACCTGAAGAATTATCGAAACTGAACCTTGGGTGCGGTTTCCACTTTCACCCTGATTGGGAAAATGTTGACTTTGTTGCAGCTACACCTCAGGTTAAGGCTCATAATTTGCGCGAGGGTGTACCTTATCAGGATAACAGTTTTGATGTTGTTTACCATTCGCATGTGCTTGAGCATTTTCCAAAAAATGATGCACCAAAATTTATTAACGAATGTTACAGGGTTCTTAAACCGGAAGGTATTTTACGAATAGCTTTTCCTGACCTGGAAACCATTGCAAGGGAATATCTTAGTAATATGGAAGATGCAATGAAGGGTAATCCTGATGCTGCTGAAAAATATAACTGGATTATGCTGGAAATGTACGACCAGACAGTTAGAAATTTCTCAGGTGGTGAAATGCTTAAACACTGGCTTAAAAACCCGGTACCTGCATATAAATATATTGTTGAAAGGCTTGGAGCTGAAGCAACAAACTTTATTGACTCTGTACAAAAAAATCGTGAATATCACAGGAACAAGGCTGTTGAACCAACTGATCCTAAGGCTGTTGGTACATTCAGAATGTCGGGTGAGGTACATCAGTGGATGTATGACAGATATTCAGCCGGTAAACTTCTTAAGGATGCAGGTTTCAGATTTGTGAAGGTTTGCAAGGCTAACGAATCATTTATTCCTGGTTTTGAAAAATATGGTTTGGATGTTCTGGCGGATGGCAGAGTTAGAAAACCGGATTCTCTATTTATGGAGGCAGTTAAATGAAAATTCTTCACGTCCTGACACAGGACTTTGGTGGTGCAGGAAACGCAGCATATAGATTACATCTTGGATTGAAGGCTATTGGTATAGATTCAAGGATGCTTACATTAAGTAAAAGATCTGGTAATCCTAATGTTTATTATCAGCGTGATGAACCTGTTAATGGGCGTTATACTGATAATAGTGAGGACGAACATATTCCAGCAAAATATCATCAGTTGTGGAATGACTGGATGAAAATGTTGCAGGACTATCCGAAGAGACCCGGGGGACTTGAGATATTTACTGATACCCGCTGCTATCTTGATTACTTAAACTGTCCTGAGTTCGAGGATGCTGACGTTATAAATTTTCATTGGGTAGCCGGTGTAGTTGATTTTAATTATTTACCTAATATGTGGCGTGGCAAACCAATTGTATGGACGTTGCATGATCAGAATGCGTTTACAGGCGGATGCCATTATACAGGTAGTTGTGAAAAATACAAAACACACTGCGAAGCTTGTCCGCAGCTCGGAAGCAATAATACCCGCGATATTAGTTACGACAATTGGGAAACCAAACGTAAAGCTTATGATAAGCTAAACATTAACGTTGTAACACCAAGTAAATGGCTGGGTGAATCTTCACGGCAAAGTTCACTTTTTGGCAAAATGCCGCATCATGTAATACCGTACGGATTTCCGCTTGACAAGTTTAATGATAAAGGCAGAGATAACCTCAGGCGTAATTTGGGCATTCCCCTGGATCAGAAAGTAGTTTTGTTTGGTGCCGATCATATTAGTAATACACGAAAAGGTTTAAGTTATCTTATTGAAGCACTTAAGCTTATTGCACCAAAGCACAAGGACCTTGCATTTGCGTTTTTTGGTAAATTTCCGCAAAATTTTTCACTACCGTTTGAAATTCCAATTTATAATTTTGGTTCTATAAAGGAAGAAGAAAAAATTTCAGCAATATATTCATTCTCGGATGTGTTTGTTCTTCCTTCACTTGAAGATAACCTACCTAATACAGTGGTTGAAGCAATGGCAAGCGGTACCCCTGTTGTAGGTTTTGATATTGGCGGTGTTCCGGATATGATTGTTCACAAGAAAACCGGATATCTGGCTAACGAGAAAGATATTAATAGTCTTGCAGAAGGAATTGAGTGGGTTCTATACGAAAGTAATATAAAAGAACTATCACAAAATTCAATTCACCGTGCCCAAACCGAATACCCGCTTGAGTTGCAGCCCGCTCGTTATGTTGAGTTATATAAAAAACTTATTGCAGAGTATAATAACTCGGTTGAAAATAAAGGAAATAACACAAATTCATCGGTTGATGATAACAAGGCAAATACTTCAGCCGGAATGCAATTTATGGATATAAACTTCAGCGTAAAATCTGAATTGCCAAAAATCAGTTTTGTTACTCCCTCTTTTAATCAAGCCAAATATCTCGAGGAAACAATTGACTCGGTTCTTTCACAAGGTTACCCAAATCTTGAATATATAGTAATGGACGGCGGTAGTACGGATGGTTCCGTTGATATAATAAAACGGTACGAGAAACATCTTGCTTACTGGCAAAGTAAACCTGATGGTGGACAGTATAATGCTCTTAATGACGGATTTGCAAAAACTTCCGGCGAAATTATGGGCTGGATCAACTCCGATGACAGAGTGTTACCTTTGGCTTTCCAAAAAATTGTTTCGGTGTTTAATGACAGAAAAGATGTTGAGTGGATAACTGGTCGCCCAACAATGATAAATGAAAACAGTGGCAGCATGATTTTGCTTGACCTAAGATTTTGGTCCCGCAAAAAATTTCTTAACTATGATTACAAGTTTATTCAACAGGAAAGCACATTCTGGCGAAGAGGTTTATACGAAAGAGCTGGTAATCATATATCAACCGAGTATGAATATGCTGGCGACCTTGAATTATGGACCAGAATGTTTCGGTATGCTGATATTCATTCAATTGATTGCCTGCTTGGTACATTCCGCAAAAGAGAAGATCAGAAATCGAATGAATTTATTGATGAGTATATAAAGGAATCCGATTCAATAATAAAACGTGAAATTGACCTTTATAACAATAAATCAGTTGGTCAGCCTCTGCATGATCCTCCTCCGCTAATTTACCTGGATGATATTAACCTTCTGCCATTGGCTAAAGAAGAGGTTCAACCGGATGAGGTAACAAAGTTAAAGCGTGCACTACATAACCATGATTATAATACGGCTAAAAGTATTGCGAGACAAATACTTACAATCAATACTGATTTACCACAAATTGCTGATGTTTATGCAGCTTCCGAACACCAACTTGGTAACTCAACAAATGCCAAAGCCATGTTGTGGAATAATGTAATAAAATATGGTAATCACAGGGATAGCTATATCAATCTGCTTAATATTGAATTAAGTGAAAAGAGACTCGATAATGCTACTTATCTTATCGATAAAATGAAAGATAGAAATATTACCATGCAAAATTTTGATGAATTAAAAAACAGAATATCCGGTTACCAAACCCTTATTCTTGAATTTATTAAAATTGTAATGCTACGGCAATTAAAAGATAAAGAAGAAATTCTACGTAGGTTTGATAATATTCGTAATGTTTTAAACTATTTCTATAAAAATAAGTGGAATGGTGCTGATAGAAAATTTGAATGTGAGGAAATAGTGGAAATTGCTGGAATTATTAAAAAACATCATGAAAATATGACTATTAACAGGGCGTTTGATTATCTCGAAGATAAATTTGGTATTCGTTTTAACTTTGAGGTTTCGTAACAAATTCGCCAAGCAGTAGCAAAGTTTTTTTATTGCTGTCGGTAGTTATTATAAGGTAGTAACTGCCGCCTTCTTTTAATCCGAACTGTTTGTAATAATACTCAGGTTTTTTGCCTGTACCTTTGGCAATTATATTTATTCGTGATATACCCTGTTCTTTAAGTTTCTGTTTTAATTCTTTTTTACTATTCAGTTTGTTTCCGGTAATTTTATAAACGCGTCCCGGGTAATTTGTATTGGTAGTTGATGAAGTAAATATAAACGGGTAATTATTAAATCGGCATAAGTTAAAAGTTTCGGCTGTAACTCCAGCTAACTCACTTTTAATAATCGAGCAATCCGGAAGGTATATATAATCCATAACACCTGAATAAGTTAAAACTGGCTGGATGTTGGCATTGCCTCTAAATTTATTTATTCCGGCACTGCTAATAACTACAGCTTGTTTAACTAGCTCTTTGCTATCCCTGCTTACTATGAGAAGAGTTTCCTTGCACTCACCATTTACCGATACAACAATAAAGCTATTCAACTCGGGAAAGTGACGTTTGGCTTCAGAAAAATCGAAAGCTGGTGATAGTTTTATAATTATGTTTGGCGAATATTCAAGTAGTGTATCGTGTAACGTTATAATGTTTGGCTCAAGGAATGCCAAATCGGTTGAGCGTTTACCTTCACTTCTTCTGGAAGGATCAATATAGAGGAAGTCGAAATAGTTCTTTTCAAATTGTTGAAGATAAGTAGTGGAATCAGTATTGTTAACTATAATATTACTGATGCATAGTTCATTTATGTTATACCGAAATATATCAGCTTTAAGCTTGTTGAGTTCGCAATAATGTACATAATCAAAGTTTTTGGAAAAGCAAACAGAATCTATACCCATTCCACCTGTCATATCAAGGATTCTGCTACCTTTTGCAAGCGTAGCTTTGTATTTTGCAGCAGCTTCACCGGATGCTTGCTCAAGAGATTCCTTATGGTAAACTAAACGTTTGCCGGAAAATCCGGGCAGTTTTTTAGCAGCTCTTTGCAAACAATCAATTTGTTCGGCTACCGCTCGTACCGGAAAGTTTTTAATTTCCGAATATTTTAATGCAAAACTGGCAGGCTGCATCCCGATGTTACTAAAAATAACATTTTGTATTTCGGGTTTTATTATATTACTAAATTCTTCTGGTTTCATACAATCAAGTTGTAGTTAAGGCGTTAATATAACGGTTTACAAAGATTTAACTTTAATGTCTGTATTAATTATCTAAAAAAAAATCAGCTTAATATTAACAAAATAGATAAAACGAAACAACAAAGGTACATTTTTAATAAATATGAATTTGTCCTTTATATAAATTTAAATTACATTTACGAAAATGGAATTATTTGGTGCAAAGACTAAATATCCGGAATAAATAGTTACTATCCATATCAGGAGTACGGCTAAATGAATTTTTTGAAGAAAACTAACAAGGAAGTTGAGAAGCTTGTAGAAGAGAATGATGAGTTAAGAAATCAGCTTCATGCCCTGCAGGAAAAAGTGGATAGCTTTGGCGAGCTTGAAAAAAAGATGAATGAGAAAAGCGATGAGCTTACTGACATCGCTCGCGAAAAAAACAGCTTACTTATCGATATAAAAAATCTTGAACAGCAGATTGACGAAAGAAAAACTGAAGTAGAGAAACTTGATAGAACGGTTTCTGAACTTACAGAAGTAGAAGAACAGAAAAATAAAACAATAGAAAGTTTGGAAGCTACCATTAAACAGCTAATGGTAAAACAGGATATCGATTCAAGAGATTCGGAAGAACTTGATTCAACTGTTGAGGAAAAACGGAGTACAGTTAATGGGCTTGAGGAAAAAATTGCAGACCTTACCAACAAACAGGAAGGTTTGGATTTGCAGATTGTTGATCTTGAACAGAAAGCAACCTCGTTGAAAGAAACAGAAGCCAGACTTGCTGAAGAAATTGAACAAAAGAACAAGACGCTTGGAGAACTTGAACAGCGTACCGATGAGCTTAAAAAACAAAGCGATGCTTACGAATCCGAAATTGTTGATACCGAAAAACGTATTGTAACATTGCGTGAGGAAAAAACAAAAATTGAGGAAGCTGTTGATGAAATTCGCGGTGAAATACATATTAAAACCAACAGGCTTAACGATCTCAATGAAAAGATTTCGTTTAACGAGGAAATTAAATCGAACCTTGACCAAAGTCTTGGTTCTTTAACCAATCAGCTTGCCGAGAAAGATAAACTGTTCCAGGATTACTCCGATAAAAAGGAAGAGCTTGTACAGGAAATTCAGGCTAAGCAGCATGATGTTGCCAAAATGGAACAAGATATTATGCTTGAGCAAACCAAGCTCGATAGTGTTAAGGAAGAAATTGATTCCCTTACAGAGAGAAATGATGAGCTTACTAACGAAATAAAACGCCTCGAATCGGTTAAGAGCGAGCTTAATAATGAAATTCTTGAAAAACGTGAAGATGAAGAAAAACTAAACACCGAACTTAACAGGGTTAAGGAAAAAACTGATCAGCTTGAGCAAACCAAATTCCAGATGGAAGAAAATTATCTTGAAATAGAAAATAAACTTTCGGGTACTCTTCAGAAATTTATGGAAGACTCATCTGCCTACAAAAGCCAGATTAACAAGCTTAAACAAGAAATCCTTGATATGGGTAAGGTGCTCAGGGACAAGGAAAAGCAGGTTTCGGAAAAAATATCTCAGTATGCCGAATTTAGCGGACTAATAAAAGTTTTACAGAAAGAAAAGAAAGCTACTGAAATATTAATTAATTCGCTTAAAACTGAAAAAGCTGAACTGCATGATAACCTTAATAAAATAAAGGATGAGGAAAACTCACTTAAATTATTTAACAAGGAGCTGAAATCGGAAGGTGAATTTTTAATGGCTAAGCGTGATGATCTGCAAACTGATATTAAACAGATTGTTACTTCTGCTGAACAGAATCTTGCGGAGTTGGAAGAAAAACAGAAAAGTATTGTTAAGGAAATTACTGTTTCTGAAGAAAAAGCCGAACGCCTTAAAGTTGAAATTGAAGAATATAAACAGCAGCAGCAGGAATTAAGACTGGAAACTGCCAATATTGAGGTAGAAAAAGAAGAATACACAGGTAAAATTTCTCAGCTTATTGCTATGGAAAAAAATCTTCAGGCAAAAATTACCGCTTATGAAACCGAGCTTTATAAATACGAAGGCGATTCGGAAAGCGAAGAAACTGAAGAATAAATAAATATTTACTTTACAACTAATTTTGGAGAGAGCTGCCTGGCGGCTCTTTTTTTATGGATATAAATAAAATATTATCAGAAAATTTTGGATTCAACAAATTTCTTGGTCCCCAAGAAAACATTATAAATGATGTAACCATACATGGTAAAAATGCCCTGGTTATAATGCCAACCGGTGGTGGCAAATCGTTATGCTATCAGGTGCCGGCATTAGCCCTTAAAGGGGGCACTATTGTTATTAGTCCGCTAATTGCACTTATGCAGGATCAGGTTTCTGCCTTGCGTAGGAAAAAAATACCGGCTTCATTTATAAACTCAACGGTTTCGAGGAGAGACCGTGAAAACAGGCTTGCCGATTTTGTAAAGGGTAAGCTAAAATTACTATACGTTACACCGGAACGGTTCAGGAAAAAAGTGTTTGTTGAGCAAATAATTCAAGCTAATATTTCATTACTTGCTGTTGATGAAGCTCATTGTATTGCCGAGTGGGGGCATGATTTTAGACCTGATTACTCCAGGATTGGTGAATTCAGGGAGATTATTGGAAATCCGGTAACCATTGCACTTACTGCAACTGCTACCCCGGAAGTACAAAAAGAGATAGTTGAGAAACTCCACCTCGATAAAAATAATCTGGCAATTTATCATGAGGGCATAAGAAGAAAAAATTTACGTCTTGAGGCAGTTGAAGTTTACGATGATGATCAAAAACTGCAATTAATGTTAAACGTAATTGAGGAAATGGGTGGTCCCGGAATTATTTATTTTTCCCTTATAAAAACTCTGGAAAAGTTTGCTGAAATGCTGGATCGCAAAAAAATACGTAATGTTATTTATCATGGTAAGCTTGAAAATAGAAGGCGTAAAGATATTCAACGCAGGTTTATTGATGGTAACGAACCGCTAATACTGGCAACAAATGCTTTCGGAATGGGCATTGACAAGGCTGATATAAGATTTGTGATGCATGCGGAAGTACCAAGTTCGGTGGAGTCGTATTATCAGGAAATTGGACGTGCAGGAAGGGATGGTAAAGAAGCGTTGTGTATGATGATTTACAACCAGCAGGATCTGCATACCCAAATGGAGTTTATAAAATGGAGTAATCCAGGTGCTAATTATTATTATCGTTTATTCTCTATCCTTAAAAATGATTCGGACAAGGTAAATTCGAACGACATTGAATTTTTGAGAGAGGAATTAAGTTACAAAGATAGGAGTGATTTCCGTCTTGAAACGGCTCTTTCAATGCTTGATCGCTATGGTGTAACTTCCGGCAGTGTAGAAGAGAATAACATTAAGGTTGAAGCCGAGTTACCTTTGCAACTTGAAGATGAAGCCTACCTTGCCGGCAAACTTAAAAGCGATAATATGAAGCTTTTGGAGATGGTAAATTATATCCGTACGGAAAAATGCCGCCGCTCATTTATTGAAAACTATTTCGGCATTAAGAACCCGGTTAATTGTAATAATTGTGATATTTGCGGAATTAATGAAAATGAAGAATATTAGTAACTTATCTGAACTTAAAGAGTTTGTTAACAATAATGAAGCTGTAATGCTTTATTTTAGCCATGATGAATGTAATGTTTGTAAAGTATTAAAACCAAAGCTTGTTAATTTTCTTGCCGAAAATTTTCCAAAATTTCAGAATGTTTATGTAAACATCAAGGAGTCAGCAGAAATATCCGGACAGTATTCCATTTTTGCTGTACCTACCATCTTATTTTACCTCAACGGACAGGAAGTTTTACGTAAAAGCAGAAACTTTGGCATCGAAGAACTCGGCAGTGAACTCGAGCGTCCTTACTCACTAATGTTCGATTAGAACAGAAAGCAGAAAATATGCAGATAGGTAAATATAAAGTTTCCGAATTCCAGACTGGTACTTTCGGTCTGGATGGCGGAGCAATGTTTGGTGTTGTACCCAAACCCCTGTGGGAAAAGCAGATACATTCCGATGACCGCAACAGAATACAACTTGGTGCAAGATCGTTACTTCTTGAATCAGGCACGAGAAAGATTATTGTTGATACCGGCATTGGGCATTCATACGATGAAAAATTTTCATCTATTTATGATATTGCGGATAGATATTCCGATTTTGTGAGTTTGCTTAAACCGTTTGGTGTGCATCCGGACGAAATAACCGATATTATTTTAACTCACCTCCATTTTGATCATACCGGTGGTGCGGTTATCAGAGAAGGTAATAAATATATTCCGGCTTTTCCCAATGCAAAATACCATGTTCAAAAAAAACAGTATTACTGGGCAGCTAACCCCTCGGATAAGGACAAGGGCAGTTTTTATCGGAACAGATTCGTTCCCCTTTATGAAGAGGGCGTGCTTGAATTAGGTGAAGGGAATATACAACTTGATGATGAAATTGAACTTGTTACCACAAATGGGCATACTATTGATCAGCAACTTGTAAAAATTTCAGATGGCGAAAAAACTTTGCTGTTTTGTGCCGATTTAATTCCTACATTTGCACATATACCTATGCCATATTTAATGTCGTTTGACCTTCAACCTTTGGTAACACTTAAGGAAAAAGAAGAGATTTACAAGAAGGCTATTGCGGAAAACTGGTTATTGTTTTTTGAACATGATACCAAAACGGCATGTGGAACGGTAATGAAATCTGATAAAGGATATAAATTAGATAAACAGTGGAGCACACTAAATGACGCAGATACCTGACGGATTTAAAAAGATTTGCAAAAAATCTAATCTGAAAGACAGACAGGGAAAACGATATTTTGTTGAAGATGTTGATATAGCGGTTTTCCTCGTTGATGGCGAAATTTATGCAGTAAGTAACGTTTGCCCTCATCAGCATGCAGCAGTTTTATATGATGGATTTATTGAAAATGGATGTGTTGTTTGTCCGTCCCATGGTTGGGAGTTCGATCTTAAAACCGGCAAACAAGGGGGTGTGCGTAAGGGAATTGACACTTATGAGGTTTTTATAGATAATGATGATGTGTATGTAAAAGCTTTCGAAAAAGCAGTGAACTGGAACTTCTAAAGGTTATGCGAATACCAAACAACAGGGTTCTGGAGCTAACAGGAAAGCTTGGTATTGATATTACCGGTTTTACTACTGCCGATATTCTTGAATTTGAATTTGAAAGATTAAAATACTGGCTTGGTAAAAATTACCATGCCGGTATGGCTTATATGGAAAATAATACCGAAAGAAGAAAATCGGTAAAGGAAATTTTACCATCGGCTAAAAGTGTAATATCTGTTGGTATTAACTACTACAGAGATGAAGAATTTGAGCCGGGTGATAATAAAATTTCCCGATATGCCTGGGGTAGGGATTACCACTTTATACTCTGGGAAAAACTTGAAACTCTCGTTGCAAGTCTAAATAACGAATTCCCCGATTTTGAAGCAGTTTATTATGTTGATACCGGTCCGGTGATGGATAAGGTGTGGGCTCAGAAAGCCGGACTTGGCTGGATTGGCAAACATAGTAATGTTATTAGTAGGGAAATTGGAAGCTGGTTTTTTATTGGCAATATAATTTGTAATGCCGAGTTCGATTATAATATTCCCCATACCGATTATTGCGGTAGTTGTACTGCTTGCATTGATGCCTGCCCTACCAATGCAATTGTTGATGAATATGTTGTTGATGCTTCGAGGTGCATAAGCTACCTTACAATTGAAAATAAGGGGGATATCCCAGCCAAATTTAAAGGAAAGTTTGATAACTGGGCTTATGGTTGCGATATCTGTCAGGATGTTTGTCCATGGAATAATAAAAAACAGTCCAATACAAATGAGCCTGATTTCTACAAATACAATAACAAGTTATTTGTTAGAGAAAAAATTGAAAAACATTCCAACTCAACTTTTAAAAAAGAATATTCGGAAAGTCCAATTAACAGGGCGAGACTTAAAGGGGTTAAACGAAACCTTGCCTTTCTTAATGATGAATAACTTTGGGTATATTTTTAGGAAATAATTTTCTGCCTATGGTATGTTTTCTTGAATATACATATTATTATAACAATTGAATTGGAGTATGTGGCTGTATGGATGGTTATAAATATGCTGGTTTTTTTAAGCGGGTAACTGCTTATATAATCGATAAGTTTGCTATTGGCTCAATATGGTTTTTTATAATGATTCCCCTTTTTGTTATTGTTGATGTTTATACAAACGGATTGGGAACGATTAACGGTAGCGAAAATGAGGTGTTTACACATTATAAAACCATAGCATATTTTGAACAGTATAATAATGACGATCTAAATCCTGTTTTCCTTTTTGGCATATTCGTGCTTCTGCCAGTATTGGTATCGTGGTTGTATTATGCATTGCTGGAATCATCAAAAGCACAAGCAACTGTTGGTAAAACTGCACTTGGCATAAAGGTAACGGACATGTATGGCAATAAAATTTCTTTCCTTACTGCCAGCTTAAGATACCTCGCCAGCTTTTTATCATTTGTTTTCTTTGGTGTTGGATACTTAGTTACAGCGTTTACGGAGAAAAAACAGTCTCTTCATGATATTATAGCTTCAACAGTTGTTATAAATAAAAAATATGAATATTATCATGAAATTGAAGTACAAAACAAAGCTAAATTAAATAAAGAAGTTGAATATGTAAAAGAGGAATTGCCCGATGAACAATTACATGACGATACTTCCGAAGAAGAAAATACTCCTTATTAATGTGTTTCTATTTGTTTTACTTTTAGTTTCTGCGTGCGATGATGAATCAAATGATTCGATTGTTGGTACTGATTTTAATTCCAGTTCATCAATTACTAAAGTAACTTTTAATTCTCCGGAAAAACTGAAAAGTTATACACCCGGCAGTATATTAAATATTTCATGAAACAGCGACCAAAGTAATGATGAAGTTATTTTGGAGGTTTACAAAAATCATC
Source organism: Melioribacteraceae bacterium (assembly GCA_963663615.1). GTDB lineage: Bacteria > Bacteroidota > Ignavibacteria > Ignavibacteriales > Melioribacteraceae. The sequence continues at coordinate 3,727,768 of OY760517.1, read as the reverse complement.
CCCAAGATATGAAATAGCCCAAACAACACTTGATATAGAAGCTACCAGTTGGAATATACCCAATGATATAGCTTTTTCCCATCATTACAGAATTAAGATAACTTCAAAAAGCAATCCTGATGATTATTCATTTAGCGAATACTTTTTTGTTTCCCGCAACTAAATTTGTTTGAACCAGCATTTACTTGTTAATATAGCATTCAATCAAGTATGTACTAAACACTGATGAGATTATCTAAATAACAAATCGCAAAAGCTCCCTGTTTCAACTACCTGCAAAAAATGTTATATTTATAGGCTGTTAAATATAAAATTTGAGACTTACATGAATGAACCGAAAGTAGATTTACAGTTAGCCCTTGAGCACGGACTTACAGAAGAAGAATATAAATGGATTTGTGAAAAGCTTGGTCGTGAACCAAATTTTACCGAATTGGGTGTTTTTTCGGTAATGTGGAGTGAACATTGCAGTTACAAAAATAGTATTGCTCTTCTTAAAACATTACCACGCGAAGGTGGCAGACTGCTGGTTGGTGCCGGTGAGGAAAATGCCGGGTTAATTGATATTGGCGGTGATTACGCTATTGCTTTCAAGATTGAAAGCCATAACCATCCTTCAGCGGTTGAACCTTACCAGGGTGCTGCTACGGGTGTTGGTGGTATTCTTCGTGATATTTTTACAATGGGTGCTCGTCCAATTGCTGCCTTAAACTCATTACGTTTCGGTTCTCTTGATGATAAACGTACAAAATTTTTATTTGAAGGTGTAGTTAAAGGTATTGGCGACTATGGTAACTGTTTTGGAGTTCCAACTGTTGCCGGCGAAGTATTCTTTGATGAGTCCTACCAAGGTAACCCGCTTGTAAATGCAATGGCAGTTGGTATTGTGCATAAAAACCGTACTGCTTCGGCTACTGCATCTGGCAAAGGTAATCCGGTAATGATTATAGGTTCTTCAACCGGACGTGACGGTATTCATGGTGCTACATTTGCATCCGAAGAAATTAGTGAAAAATCTGAAGCAAAACGCCCTTCCGTACAGGTTGGTGACCCGTTTGCCGAAAAACTGTTGCTTGAGGCAACTCTTGAAATTATTAAGGAAGACCTTATTGTTGGTATTCAGGATATGGGTGCTGCCGGTATTGCTTGCTCAACTTCCGAAATGAGTGAAAAGGGTAACGCTGGTATGAATGTAAATCTTGACCATGTACCAATGCGTGAAGATGGTATGTCTGCATACGAGTTAATGCTTTCCGAAAGTCAGGAGCGTATGCTTGTGGTTGCTAAAAAAGGCAAGGAGGGCAGAGTTAAGGAAATTTTTGACAAGTGGGACTTACAGAGTGCTATTATTGGTGAAGTTACTGATGATGGTCTTATACATGTTCACAAGGATGGCGAAAAGAAAGCTGAAATGCTTGCCTATGACCTTGTGCTTGGTGGTGGTGCTCCGGTTTATATTCGTGAAACAAAAGAACCTGAATACCTTAAAAAGACAAGAAAATTTGATTTTAGTACATTACTTGAAGTTAATGATATACCGGGTATGTTCGAAAAAGTATTCTCCTCACCGAACATTGCTTCTAAACGCTGGGTTTACGAACAGTATGATACCAGTGTAAGAACCAATACTGTTGTTGGTCCGGGCAGCGACTCTGCTGTTATTTATCTTAAAGAAATGAACAAGGCTATTGCAGTTAAAACCGATTGTAATGCACGTTATGTATATCTTAACCCGAAAGAAGGAACTAAGATAGCAGTTGCAGAAGCTGCTCGTAATGTAGTTTGTTCCGGTGGCGAGCCATTGGGTGTAACTAACTGTCTTAACTTTGGTAACCCTTACAAACCTGAAGTTTACTGGGTATTTAAGGAAGCTATTAAAGGTATGGGTGAAGCTTGTCGTTTCTTCAACACACCGGTTACCGGTGGTAACGTAAGTTTTTATAATGAAAGTCCTGATGCTTCGGTTTATCCTACTCCTGTTATTGGTACTGTGGGATTGATTGAAGATGTTAACGATATAACAACCTCACATTTCAAGAATGAAGACGACCTGATTTACTTGCTTGGTGAAGATAATGAAGAGCTTGGCGGTAGTGAGTTTATGAAAGTTGCTCACAATCTTGTTACAGGTGAATGTCCCAAACTAGATCTGCAAACCGAAAAAGATTTACAAAAACTGCTGCTTGAGCTTATCAGGGCTGATCTCGTTAAATCTGCTCATGATGTAAGTGATGGCGGTGTAATTACAGCTGTTGCTGAAAGCTGTATTACAAATCGTAATAAACAGGTTGGTGCCGAAGTTGAGTTACCGGTTAAAACCCGTGAAGACTTCTCATTCTTCTCCGAATCACAATCGCGTGTAATTGTTAGTGTAAGTAGCGATAACAAAAACGAGTTCGAAAGACTTGCCGCCGAAAGCTTTGTACCTTTTACCAAAATTGGTAAAACCGGTGGAAGTTCACTTAAGGTTAACGGCAAATATGATTTTGATCTTGCTAAACTTTCCGACTTGTATTTTAATTCAATATCCAACAAAATGAATGCAAATTTATAAATACTTTGGTAAAATATTTTTCTTCCTTACACAGGAAAAAAGGAAGAAAATATGGGCGTTTCTTGAGCATTATCTCGGTGGTCTGTTTCTTCGTATTGACGACCACCACATGTTTTTGCTTGGTGGCGGACTTGCGTTCTCTATCTTTATTTGTATAATTCCTATTACGCTTATTGTCTTCTCTGTGCTCGGTAACGTCTTGGATTCAGCATCTGTTGAGGAACAAATTTCCAATTTTATTGCAACATTTATTCCTTACCCAAAATATGCCGAATATACTACCAAAATTATAATGAAGCGTGTTCCTGAAGTAATTGAATACAAAAACTTTGCTGCATGGGTTGGTGGTATTGGTTTGCTTTTTGCCTCAAGCGGTTTGTTTAGCGGTATGCGGACTGTACTTAACAAAATATTTGGTGTTTCGGAAGACAAGAATCTGCTTATTGGAAAGCTTCGTGACCTGAGTATGGTATTTTTACTTATGATCTTCCTGCTGCTTACAACACTTATACTGCCAATACTAAACGTTCTAAATATAATTGTTGAGAAAATTGATTTACTTGATTTTATCCAAATTTCGGAACTGATGGATACGTTGTTTTCAATTGGTTCTATTATAATTGTATTTGTGCTGTTTTGGGTATTTTATACTGTTATACCTTATGACAAACTGCGTCGTTCGGTACCGGTTGTTTCTGCATTATGGGCAACAATTTTTTGGGAATTTGCCAGAAGAATATTCGGCTACTATTTAATTCATTTTGCCAACCTCAACAAGGTTTATGGCACGTATGCAGTTATTGTTGTAGTTGCATTCTGGATATACTACTCATCTATTCTTTTCATTCTTGGTGCAGAAATAGGGCAACTTTACCGTGAACGCAAGTATAAACTCGACGCCCGAACAAAATTACCCCTGCTTTAGGAAAACGGTATTCCTGTCTTTTAATTGCCTTTCTGGTTTCCATTTTATCTATTCTAACATTTAGTATAGCCGCATAATCGGATAATAAAACCATAAATCCACATTTAACCCTCTTAGTATAACAACTTGTAATTAAATATGTTACGCCGGATAATATTATAATAATGTGCACAAAAAAATCTCTAAAACCTAAATAAGTTTAAAAGTGCACAATTAATTATACTGACTTTTCATAAAACTGCATAGTTATGTAGCAAATAATTCAAACCCTAATAATCTACCAAATAAAACCACATAATCGGACCATTGTTAAATGAGTTTTAGAGTCGTTTATTGCAGGCAACTATTTTTAGCCGGGGAAAAAATCTAATGCTCATTATATACAAATACATACCGCCAATAAAAATCAGAACTGTCTGATTTAAAAACTACCTTAATTTAACCAGGAGGATATATGTCTAAGAAACTTCGTAGCCGAAGATGGCTGCTATCTATTTTTTTATCTGTTTTCCTGTTGATGGGCGGTAATATTACAGCTCAATCGGGAAAAGGTAAAATTGTTGGTAAGGTTACCGACAAATCAATTGACGAAGTTCTACTTGGGGCTAATGTTTACATCCCCGAACTTCAAACAGGTTCATCAACAGATATTGATGGTAAATACTTAATTGAAAAGTTACCGGAAGGTACATACGAAATAGTAGTGCGTTTTGTGGGTTACAAAACATTTACTACAAAAGTAATTGTTTCTGCCAATCGGGTTACTGAGCTCGATATCGCACTATCTCCTTCAGCTGTTCAAATGGATGAACTAGTCGTTTCAGGTCAGGGCACAGCAATTGAAAGGCGCAAACTTTCCTCTAATGTTGAAACCATTAGGGCAGATGAAATTAAAAACTCGCCAGTTGAATCGGTTGACCAATTACTTCAAGGTCGTGTAGCCGGGCTGGCTGCATTCAACTCTTCCGGTATGCCGGGTACTGGCGGACGCGTTTCAACACGTGGTATAAAAAGTACTGTTACTTCATCAACCCCTATTGTTTATGTTGATAATGTAAAAGTTGATAACGGAGATGCTTTTCGTCTTGCCCTCGATACAGGCGGTGCCGAATCATCTGCATTAGCTGACCTTGTAGTTGGTCAAGTAGATCATATAGAGGTTATTAAAGGTGGTGCAGCATCTACAATGTACGGATCGGAAGCTGCAAATGGTGTAATCCAAATTTTTACCAAAAAAGGTATGCCTGGTGCCCCACGCTTTTCACTAAAAACTACACAGGGTTTTGATATACCCGAATACCAGTTTATTAAGGAACAGTATGTTAAAGATAACGTAATGCAAACCAGCTCCTATCAGGGGTACGAAACTTCGCTTTCCGGTGGTACGGTAAACTTTACATACAATGTTTCCGGTAAAATGTATAAAAACACGGGTATTATTGTTGATGATCTTAACGATATTAAAAACTACAGCTTTGCTGCTGGTACCAGGGTTCATCTTGCCGAAAAAATGAATATTGAGATTTCATCAAGTTACGTTAAGAACCAGTTTGACCGTATTTATAATAATAATGCGTTTGTATCACCTTTCGGTGGGTTTGAAGATGGTTCGCATGGTGACCAGCTTGGTTATACTGATGAACTAAGAGATGCTGATCTTGAAATAATGAAACTTGCAAAGATTAATGACGATGTTGATCGTTTCTTTATGGCGGCAAACTTCGACCATGAACTTATAGATGATCTTACATACAGAGTAACTTTTGGTCTCGATTACCGAAAAAATGAAGAACGCAGTTTTGTACCTAAAACTGCCGGTGATCTATTCGGTGTTGTTAATGGCGACCTTGAGCGTGCTGACCGTGAATATCTTACTTTAACAATGGAATTAAATTCAACTTACAAAGTGCCTCAGCTATTTGGTTTTGTTGATCAAAACATTACCGGCGGTATGCAGGGTTTCAGGGTTGAGGACAGACAGGAATATGCTTACGGTGAAGGTTTTGGCATTCCAGGAACCGAAGATTTTGATGATGCTTCGCTTATTGACGCACAGGAAAGCAACCGTCAATTATTTTCCGGAGGCTTTTATCTTATGGATCAAGTTGGTTTTTGGGATAAATTGTTCTTCGATATGGGCTTCCGTGTAGATGTAAACTCAACTTTTGGTGATGATATTGGTTTTCAGTTTTATCCTAAAGTTGGCGTAGCTTATAATATTTCGCGTGAAGATTTTTACCCTGCATTGCTTAAAAGTGTAATGCCTACATTAAAACTGCGTTCATCATGGGGTGTAACAGGTAATTTCCCTGCACCTTTTACACGCGATAGAACATATACTGCAAACTCATTTAATGAATCAACAGGTATTTCTTTTGGTAATCCGGGTAATGACAATATAAAACCTGAAAAAACAGAATCATGGGAAGTTGGTTTTGATGCTGGTATGTTTAACGACCGACTTTCGGTTGAATTAAACTATTATATACAGACTACAAATGATGCATTGTTTAGTGTGCCTCAGGATGTTGCAAGCGGATTTACAAGTCAGTTAGAAAATGTTGGAACAATCGAAAATAAAGGTCTCGAATTTTCTATATTTTCACGCATACTCCAAATGGAAGATATTTCTATTTCTTCACGTCTTTCATATTCAACACTTGAAAACAAGGTTGTTAGTCTTGGTGGTGCTGCTCCATTTGATCTTGCTTCATTTTCATTTTTACCAAGACGCGTAGTTGAAGGTTACCCTGTTGGAGTTTTTCAGGTGAGAACTCCTGTTGCTGATGCAGATGGTAATTTTACTGGTGACTATGAAGAACAGCTTATTGGCAATGCTTTGCCAAAACAGTTTGGTAGTTTTAGTTTAAGTATAAACCTATTTAAAAATATTTCTATAAATGGTTTGATGGAATATGCTTTTGGACATAACTTCGTTAACCTAAAGAAAACTTTACGTTACTTTAGCGGTACTGAGGATGCAAAAGATGCAGTTCCCGAAAACTATACATGGGAAACTGCCTCAAACTCATGGTTTGAAGATGCTGATTGGGTGAAGATTAGAGAAATTTCGGTTGTTTATAGAATGCCTAAACTGTTGTTTAATGGTGTTACTTTTTCTATGGCAATTCGTAATGTTGCTACATTCGGTGTAACAGCCAGTGCCGATCCCGAACTTAACGGATACCAGCCTAATGGTGCAGATACCGGTGGTTATGGAGTTATAGATTATTCCGCACCGCGCCAATTCAGATTTTCGGTTGGATTAAACTTGTAATTCGAAAACAAAAATAATTCAGAGGTAATAAATGAAATCAATTAAATATATAAAGTATGGAATCCTGGTGTTTTTTTCTGCCTGGCTTTTTACTGCTTGCGATCTTGTTGATCCTACCGAGGTAGAAAATCCCGGCATAACCCAGGAAAAATTGTTTAAGGATGCGTCCGGTGGTGCTGAGCCACTTGTAACAGGACTTAAATATGCTTATTCGGATGCAGTAAATCGTGCTATAGTATTTACCGAGACAGCTTCAGATAATTATGATAATACGTCATCTTTTGTTTCAACTATTATTGATAGTCCGGAAGAAATAACACCAACAGAATCATATTTAAACGATACAAGAGAAATACAATTCAAATTGCAAATTCTTAATGCATTGGCACTTTTTGGTTTGAATACCATTTTACCTGCCGATAACACTGCGGAAGATGCTGATTATGCCGAAACTCATTTTTACAGAGCTATGGCACTTATTATGCTCGCTGAAAACTTCAGTGCTTTTCAAATTCAGGAAGGTGGCGGACTTGTTCGCTCGGAAGATGCATTGCTTGTTGCAATTGAGGAATTAAACTCTTCACTTGAACGTGATGAAGCTGATTATAATCTGTTACGCTGCAAGCTTGCACTTGCCAGAACAAACAGATTGCTGGGTAATAAGGCAGAAGCACAGGCAGCTGCCCTTGAGGTGATTGGTGGTGATAGTCAATACCTGTTTGCTGCCGAGCTTGACCCTATTAACCTAACTAATCGATTAAATCTGTTTAATGTACGTCGTTCTTCAAATGATTTGCAGCCTTTGCCTAGTCTCGATTTTCTTGATCCAAAATATACAGGACAGGCGGATGCAATTTATACGCATAAAGCTGAGGAAGCATATTTGATTCTTGCCGAAATAAATCTTACCGATGGCAATATTGGTGGTGCAAAGGATTATATGAAAGCCGCCTATGATTTGGCTAAATCAAGATCATTCGAAGTATATGGTGATGCTGATACCAGAGATGGCAGACCTACCGGTGCCAACTGGAAGGTTCAGCTTGCAGGAGAATCTTTAGAGGGATTAATACTCGACAGATCTGAAAAAGTTGAAATGGGCAAGATAAGTAATTGCAGTATCGATAGCTCAATGATATACGGCACTGATAACCAGACAAGATTATATAAGCTGCTTTATAGAATGCGTCAGGAAATATTCTTCGGTGAGGGAAGAAGAATGAGTGATCTTGGAATACGTTTACCTATAATGCAGCGTGCCATTGATGCAAGTCCGGCTGTAAATGCTGGTGAATATGGTACAAGCGTACATATTCCATCATTTATACCGGCGGATGACGGGCTTGATGCATTTTCAGTAGATGAAGCTACTTCAACAGTTACAATTACTTATGATATGAATCAGCGTATAGCTGAGAACATATCCGAAGTTTCCCCCTTTAAATAGCCTTACCCTAGGGTGTCCGGTTAAGCTTTGTGCCGGACACCTGAGGCAAACAAAAAGTTTGAAAACTTCTCGTGTTAGTCTTATTGGTTCAAATCAATAGGGAATGAGTGAATAACAAAAACCCTCGCAATAGCGAGGGTTTTAATTTATCAGGATTGCTTTTCCAGTAATTTTTTTTCAAGTCGGGGGAGTATTTCATCAACCGGCATTTTATTATCTGTCCAAAGTTCAAAAGCTCTGGCACCTTGGTGCAGAAACATTTTTAATCCGTTAATGGTTTTTGCACCTTTGGATTCAGCCAGTGAGAGTAATCTTGTTTTTAAGGGATTATAAATAACATCAAAAACAATCTGACCTTCGTGGAAGGAATCAATGATTTCAGTAGCCGAATCATCGGCATCGGGGAACATACCAATGGATGTAGTATTAACAATTAGCTTGGAGTTCTTAAAAACATCAACAAGATCAGGAGGTACCAGCTCATAAGAGGCAAAATCCTCGTACAGCATTTTTTCTATAAAATATTCGGTTAGCGATTCAGCTTTTTGGGCTGTACGATTAACAATATTAATCAGTTTGGGAGAATAATTACGAATAAGTGCATAAATAACACTACGTGCAGCACCACCACTTCCAATAACGGTAACAATAGAGCCGTTAATTTCTTCGGCAACATCATTAAGTGTTTCAACAACACCATGCACATCGGTATTGTACCCGTGTAGTGAGCCATTTTCGTTAACAATTGTATTTACAGCTCCAATAACAGCCGCTTCTTCGGAAATCTCGTTAAGGTAGTCGGCAATATTTTCCTTAAGCGGCAGGGTAACGTTAAAACCACTAAAGTTTAATGCCACCATACCACGTAGTGCATCCTTCAAATTGGAAGGGGGAACATCAAATGGCAGGTAAATATAATCAAGACCGGCAATCTCAAAAGCCGTATTATGCATAAACGGGGAGAGAGATTGGCGGATAGGATGCCCAATAACACCAACAATCTTGGTGTTTTCCAAATTATTAAAATCCTGAATCATCTAATCACTTTTTTTCTTCAACAATCTTTTGATATAACTTCGAAGACTTTATGTCGGGGTATTCCTTTTCAAACCTTGTTTTTAATTCTGGCTCAAAGCTGAATGCACTTTTAAGATGCTCAACAGCCTCATCCGTTTTATTAAGTGCAAATTTTACTTTCGAAAGTCCGTAAAGTACATCTGCATCATCGGATTTAAATGTTAAACATTTATTAAAAGCCATAAGTGCATTTTCGTAATCGCTTTTTTCAAGGTAAAATCTGGCGAGTTTCGACCAGTTTTCAAGGGTATTTTCCAGAATAACAATTGATGGTTCAGTCTCCTCGTTCAGTATATCTTCTTTCGATACCGGTTCATCACTTCCTTCAAGGAACCAGGAAACAGCAGATGAATCGTCGGCAATCTGAATTGCCTTGCTAAAATCTGAAAGTGCCATATCATATTTGCCCAAATTATAGAGGCAGTAACCTCTTGCAAGTAAAGCTTCGTAATAGTCAGCATCGAGATCAATAGCACGAGTGTAATTTTCAATTGCCAGACCGGGGTTTTCAAGGTCTTCGTAAGTTTGCCCTATATTAAAAAATGCAGATTCGTCATAAGGGTCTATTTCAGCTGCCTTTGTAAACGATTCCAATGCTTTGGTTAAATTGCCCTGGTTTGCCGTAGCAACACCAAGATTAAACCATGCACTCGAAAAATCTTCCTTAATGGCAATGGAAAGTTCGAAACAATTGGTAGCTTCTGTAAATTCGTTTTTTCTAAGGAAAACAATTCCCTTGTTGTACAAACCGGTTGCACTGTAAGGTTCAAGTTCCAGATATTTATTATAAGCATATAATGCTTTATCAAGCTCATCTACTGATTCATAACAGTAACCCAATTCGTACCACGCTTCGGGGTAATCGGGGTCTGCTTCAACGGTTCTTTCAAGATAATAAATCGAAATGTCAAATTCTTCCTTGCGTTCGTAAAGAACACCAAGACTAAAAAGTGCATCTTCGTTATTTGGATCAAGAGAAAGTGCTTTCTCGAGGGATTCTTCCGCCTCGTCAAGAAAACCAAGATTTTCTTCTGAAACAGATTTATTGATTATTGTTTCCACATCACTCGGATTAAGCGAAAGAGCTTTGTTAAAAGCTTCGTAAGCTAATTCGAATTCAAAAATATTATTGAGGAAAATACCCTTATATTGCCACAATTCGGAATTATAAGGTGCAGTTTCAAGGAGAGCTTCGGTAAGAAGTAATCCGTCATCTATAATTTCATGCTCAATGCATATCTGAATAGTTTCTTCTATAAATTCATGAAAAGCAAACAATTTCCCTTCTTCCACATAACTTTTACAGGAAGCTATTCTACTTTGAATTTCGTTTTTATCAAATTCAAAATTGCTGCTATTTTCAAAGAATTCTTCAGGAGTATTCATCAAAATCCTAAAAATTTTAATTGAAAATCTATTACTATTGAACCCAAAAATCAAGATGAAATTAGAACACTATGCGGACTCAATCTTAAAATAAAACTTTTGATATAAAAAGCATAGTTAAATTTTTATAAACTACACTAATTTATTTATAAATACGCTGTATTAGTAGTGTATAAAACAACGTATCTATATTAAATGTTCGAAAATTATTGCAATAATTTGAATCTGTATGCTTTTTGATCTCCCTCTTGCTACAATAATCCGGAAGCAATAACAGATAGGGTTTTGTTGTACTTTTCCGTGTACTTTTTACTTAATGTTTCGGTTACATGATCAAGCGATTCGGTTTCAACAATTGCATAAATACTTTTTACCGGAGAACAACTAATAAACTTGGCTGCAATAACACCCTTGAGTTTAACAGCGGCTTTTTGCAAAAATGTTGTTTCGGGGTAATTTAGTTCGTATTTATCCTCAAGTACATTGTGGCTTTCGTTAATTAGTTTGCCAAGTTCTTCAATTTCGTTTGAATAGATATATTTTGAAGCCATCTCAACTCTTTCTCGCTCGGTAACATTATAAAACACCCTGTTATAAACACGCCTCGGTATCATATTAAGATGTCGGGTTAAAAATGTACTTTCAATATCGCGAAGGCTTTTTATACCCCACTTGTACAATTTTAATCCTTTTACGCCAACCTCGCATTCATCAATTCGCTGGTTACAGGTGTCTTTTATATTGTGTATTATGTTTTGCGAACTTATTATCAAAAAACTGTACTTTGATAAATCAGCAGAAAGCGATTCAATTTTATCGCCACGCAAATCGGTTTTAACAAAACTTTTTGGAGCTTCTGCAATATAGTTTAGGAAGTATGCCTTGTTGGCTATTTTGCCAATTACACTGTAAACTGCTTCGTATAATATTTCAACTTTCTGTACCGGACTAATACTTCCATTACCAAACTTTAGGGCACCCTCAATAAAAGTTTGCAAGATAGACGAATAGTAGCTTAAGCCCATTGAAAGGGTAAGCGTTGTTGATATACAACACTTGTAACTGCTTTTAAGTAATCTCATTCTAACAAGTTTTGCATGAAGGGATTTAAGTAGTTCGGAAATTATTCTTTCACTTGTAATTTCAAAATCCACTTCAAGTTCGGTATCTGGATCCTGAAAAACCATTTTGGTTGAATCTGTATTGTTTTCTGCAAATATTACAGTTGTTTCCCTATCTAAAAATGCCGAAAGTATTAAACCCTCGTTGTAATGTGTATGATCTCCAAGTAATACAAAAGCAGCCGGCATTGAATATTGTACAGGTATGGTTTCTTCAATAAACCTATCTTTAAAATCCTGCAGTTTGCTCTTCTGAAATTCAGTAATATCTATATTTTCTACTTTCATAACTAATCCTGTTAACTCATATAACCAGAGCTTATTATCTTATATCGTTATCCCATAATAACAGCTTTGCTTGCACAAATATACGAAAAAATATTATGATTATAGGGTCTAAACCAATAAAAATAAAGGCAATGTGATTTACTCCATTATTCCGGAAGTAATGATCTGATCTTTTTTATTGTAAGTGGAGCGGCTCCCTCGTAATGGTTATTAACATTAATGTAAACATAAATTTCCTTTGCCAGCAAGTCCTTTACAATTTTAACTATACCGGGTAGCTCACTATCTTTGGGCTGTACAATGTTATTCCAGTTGCCCCTGTAATTTTTTCAATACCGCTTCTATCGGGTCCGTGTAACCTTAACACCGTTGTTGTGTTAAAATACTCCGAAAACTTTTCATATACTTCGGTAACAGGAGGCATATAGTAACCCTGGAGTAATACTATGCCGAGATTGTATTCCCGCATAAACTCAAAGAACTCCTTCTTTAGGTAATTGGGATTTTCAACTTCGGAATATACCAACCCTTTCCATGAATCATATTTCCAACTGCATGTACCTGTTCTTAATTGTGCCATTTTCTTTTGTGTACTTCTTTATTTTTTATTAAAATATTGTAACTTGCGAACTCAATTACCCAATGTATTCAGGAGGTTCTGTGGCTTTACAATCTATTAATCCGGCAACTAATGAGCTTATAAAGGAATTTAACGAATATTCCGATAAGGAAATTCAGGAAATTATTGAAAAATCGCATAAAGCATTTTTGAATTGGAAAAAACTTTCCTATGAGGAAAGAGGTAGTATAATTAAAAAGGCTGGTGAAATACTGCTGGAAAAAAAGGAAAAGTATGCTGAAATACTAACTCTTGAAATGGGTAAACCTTATACACAGGCAGTTGCCGAAGTTGAAAAATGTGCATGGGTATGTGAATATTATGCCCATAATACTGTGGATATTCTTAAAAAGGAAGTTCTGGAATCGGATGCCTCTAGCAGCTATGTAAGGTTCGATCCTGTTGGGGTAGTTTTAGCTGTAATGCCGTGGAATTTTCCATACTGGCAGGTATTCCGGTTTGCTTCACCTGTTCTTATGGCAGGAAATGCTGCGTTACTTAAGCACGCCAGTAATGTTCCTATGAGTGCCCTGGCAATTGAAGAAATATTTATGGAAGCCGGATTACCTGAGGGACTGTTTGCTACATTACTAATTGGAAGCAAAAAAGTGGAAAGTGTAATTAACCACAAATTTGTTAAGGCAGCTACATTAACCGGTAGCGAGTTAGCCGGAAGTAAAGTTGCCTCGGCTTGCGGTAACAAACTTAAAAAGACCGTAATGGAACTGGGTGGAAGCGATCCGTTTATTGTGCTTGAGGATGCCGATATAAGGGAAGCTGTTCACTGGGGGGTAATTTCAAGAATGATAAATAACGGACAAAGTTGCATTGCTGCAAAGCGGTTTATTGTAGTTGAGGCTGTTTATAATGAGTTTCTTGAGCAGTTTACCGAGAAAATGAAGCAGATAAAGATGGGTGATCCTATGGAGAAGGATACCGAACTTGGTCCGGTTGCCCGAATGGATTTAATGCTTGAGCTTGATGACCAAATTAAACGCTCGGTTGGAAAAGGTGCTAATCTTGTTTTGGGTGGTAAACCGGTTGAAGGAAAAGGTTCTTTTTATCCGCCAACCATATTGGAAGTTACCGGCAAGGAACAACCTGCCTATAATGAAGAGCTTTTTGGTCCCGCAGCCGTAATAATAAAGGCTCGCGATACTGATGATGCAATTGCAATTGCTAATGATACCGAGTATGGACTTGGTGCTTCAATTTGGTCTCTCGATAAAAATTTTGCAGAGGAAATTGCTGAAGAAATTGAGGCAGGCTCTGTGTTTATAAATGGTATGGTTAAGTCGGATCCGCGTCTGCCGTTTGGTGGAATAAAACTTTCCGGGTACGGCAGAGAACTTTCGCATTACGGTATTAAGGAATTTGTTAATATTAAAACTGTGTGGGTTAAATAGACCGGAGGAGTTATCTGCCGGCTTCCATTTTAAATTCGGATGTAAAATGAAACTCGATATCAGGATTATCCTGAATTACCTTATTTAGCATCCATTCCGAATCGGCAAAATAAACAAGATTACCATCTTTGTCATAAGCAAGATTTTCATCTTTGAATTTGGTAAACTCTTCAAGTTTATCCTGATCATCACAGGTAATCCAGCACGCTTTTGTAAAGCTCATTAACTGGAATCGGCATGATGCACTATATTCATGCAACAGTCGGTATTGAATAACATCAAACTGAAGATTACCAACCGTACCAACAATTTTGCGCTTGCCAATTTCCTGAACAAATAGCTGAGCCAAACCTTCTTCTGTAAGCTGCTGAATCCCTTTATCAAGCTGTTTTGCTTTCATGGGATCGGTGTTAATAAGCATTTTGAATATTTCAGGGGAGAAGCTTGGAATACCCCTAAACATCATTTTTTCACCTTCTGTAAGGGTGTCGCCAATTTTAAAGTTACCAGTATCGTAAAGTCCAATTACATCACCGGGGTATGCATCTTCAACAATACTTTTATCGCTAGCCATGAAAGTAGCCGGATTAGAAAATTTTAGTGGGCGATTAAGTCTTACATGATGATAAAATTTATTTCGTTCAAACTTGCCTGAGCAAACTCTTAGGAAAGCCAGACGGTTACGATGTTTTGGGTCAATGTTTGCATGAATCTTAAATATAAATCCGCTGAATGCGTCCTCAGTAACAGAAACTTTTCGCAGGTCAGTTTCTCTTTCGCGTGGTTTAGGACTAATTTCAACAATAGTATCGAGTAATTCCTTTACACCAAAATTGTTAATGGCACTTCCAAAAAATACAGGTGCCAGCTTACCTTCAAGGTATGGCTGAAGATTAAACGGTTCATAGACTCCTTCAATAAGCTCAACATCCTCACGCAGTTTTTTAGCATCCGAATCAAGTTTATCATCAAGTAGTGTATCTTCAAGATCAGTTACCGAAAGAATATCATCTGAAATTTTGGTTTTATTTGGACTAAAAAGGTTTAGTTGTTTGCGGTACAAGTCGTAAACACCCTTAAAATTCCTTCCCATACTAATAGGCCAGGTAAGGGGACGCACTTGAATGTCGAGTAATTTTTCCAACTCATCAAGCAGTTCAAACGGGTCTCTGCCTTCACGATCCAGCTTGTTAATGAAAATAGTAACCGGAGTGTAACGCATTCGGCACACTTCCATTAACTTTTTGGTTTGTTCCTCAACACCCTTTGCCGAGTCAACAACAAGAATAACGGAATCAACAGCAGTTAGGGTACGGTAAGTATCTTCGGCAAAGTCTTTATGTCCGGGAGTATCGAGCAGATTAACACGTTTGTTATCGTAATTGAATGTCATAACCGAAGTAGCAACCGAAATACCTCTTTGCTTTTCAATTTCCATAAAGTCGGAAGCAGCACTATTTTTAATTTTATTCGATTTAACTGCACCAGCAGTTTGAATAGCACCACCAAAAAGGAGGAATTTTTCGGTAAGTGTAGTTTTACCAGCATCGGGGTGACTAATAATTGCGAGAGTTTTTCTTTTATCTAATTCTTTTGCAAAGCTCATCGTTATCGATTCCGTATGAAACAAAATTCAAAGTTAATAATAATTACCATGACTTTCTAAGGCAATGTGAGTGTTTAAAAAAGAAGATGCGGAATCTTGGGGAGAAACCGCATCTAAGGAGTTACTATGCGCGTTGTCGTAAAACTTTATTTTTTAATGCGATTAAATTCGATTGAAGAAATTTTATCACTATTATTATCGTTTTTTATTGTGCCAAACTTTAATTTTGACCGGCACTAATGTAATAATAAACAAGTTATATGCCAAAGCTTTTTTTCCTCTTTAATAAATTTATAATATTATCGTTTTATTAAGAGAAATATTTCGAAAAATGAGCAAAATCAATTGTTTAATATTGGTAACTTTACAAATGAACTGTTAATTCGGTTCCTAAGTACATTTATTTTTGCACTATTTCGGAAATTTCCCTGATATTCCGTGATTTTTATGTATTCCTGGGGGTTTCGGTCGAATAAAGGAAACCAGCTACTCTGTATTTGTACCATCATTTTGTGTCCCTTTTTGAAGCAATGGTTAATATCTTGCAGATTGAATTGTAGCTTTTCTACTTTTTGAGGAGTAATTGCTATCGGTTTTGAGAAACTATTCCTGAATTTGGCACGAAATATATCGCCCCGGATCAGCTCCTGGTATCCCCCAAATTCCACATTATTTACTTTCTTTGCCGAATCGGGATATACATCAATTAGCTTAACTACAAAATCGACATCAGTTGTTGAGCACGTAAACTCCAGAGTAATTTCCGTTTTTCCTGCAACAACAATATCTTTATCCAGTGGTTCTGTTTCATAAACAAGTACATCAGGGCGTGAAGCTGCAAACCTTTGGTCTTCATTCAAATAAGGTTTGTAATAAAATGAAGCGGCATCCTGTTGTTTTGCGGTGTATGGTACAGGTTTATCCGGATTACTTATATATTCATCGAATCCACTATCCGATTCCGGTTTTGTTTTGGTGAGTGTTTCATTGCTATTAAGGTAAAAAGTTTGCAGAAAAGTATTTTTTGGGGGCCAGCTACTATACTTTTTCCATTTATTACTGCCGGTTTCAAACATCATTGCATCAGCAGGAACATAATCACCCTTTCCTTTTAAAAAATAATTAAAGAAAGGCATTTCAAGTTTTTCCCGGTAGAACTTGCTTGTTTCGCTATCAAAACCAATATCGCCCAAACTGCGACCGTCACCTCTATCCCACTCGCCATGCGTCCAGGGACCCATAACAATAATATTAAAATTGTCCTTATTTTGTTGTTCAAGTGCTCTGTACGTATTTAATGCACCGTAGAGGTCTTCGCCATCATACCAGCCACCAACTACCATAACAGCAGGTTTAGTATTCTTAAGGTGTGGCAATATGTTTTTCCTTTTCCAGTAGTCCGAATAAGTATCAAACTCCATTAAGTCATTCCAGAAAGGTTTTGTTCCATGCAGATAATATTTGTTTGCATTACTTAGCGGACCCATATTTCTAAAGAATGTATAAGCATCGGGAGTTTTGAGACCTAAACCGGGGAACCAGTTTTTATAGAGTGTATCAACTGTGATATCGAAAACAGAAAAAAAGTTAAATGACAATAGTAACGAAAGTGCACCATTATGATGCATATCATCACCAATAAACCAGTCGGCTATAGGAGCCTGAGGCAATACCGCCTTTAATGCAGGATGAGAATCAATAGTACCCATTGAAGCATAAAATCCGGGATAAGAAATACCCCACATTCCTACGTTGCCATTATTATTCCTAATGTTTTTTACAAGCCAATCAATGGTATCATAAGTATCGGTAGTTTCATCAGTTTCGTTACCAGTTTTTTCGGGAATATATTCCCGCATGTTAACATATTTGCCTTCCGACATAAATTTACCGCGAACATCCTGAAATACAACTATATAGTTTTCCTCAATAAAGCGTGAGGGAATATTTCTGTAAGCTTCTCCATAGGGGGCTACACTGTAAGGAGTTCTGCACAAAAGTATTGCATGCTTTTCGGTTGTATCCTTTGGTGAATAAACAGCAGTAAACAAAGTAACGCCATCACGCATTTTAATTCTATATTCTGCCTTATTGTAAATATCGTTAAAGTAATTACTTGTTTGGCATGAAATAGTTGAGAAAAGGCTAAATAGAACAACAAATATAAGTATTGGTTTTCGCATGGTATTGTTCAATTTTATTAAAAAAAGAAAGATAATAAAATGAGTTGCCAAAGTTAATTAATAAAAAAGCTCCGGTAAAACCGGAGCCTGTATTAGATTGAGCCCTTCAATCCGAATAACCACTACCAATAATGGGTATTATCTATCCGTGGTATCGTAATAGTCTATTTAAGCAGTACCATTTTTCCTGACAGTGTAAATGACTGGAAATCAACAACGTAGAAGTAAATACCGGAAGAAGCATTTGTGCCGTCGTTAAGCAAGCCGTTCCATTTAACTTCGTAAAAGCCGCTGCCATTTAGGTTAACTGCAATTGTACGAACCAGTTCACCAAGTGAATTAAAGATTTTAAGGTGAATGGTTTTGAACAAAGGTTCGCTTAGTGAGAACCTGATGGTTGTACTTGGGTTGAAAGGATTTGGATAGTTTCCGTGAAGTACAAATCCTTCAGGAACAGATGTAAATTCTTCAAGTTCCTCTTCAAGGTCAGTTGGGGTTACCGTAAAGCTTGTAAACTCGGTAATTACACCATACTGCATACTCAACTCAATAATTTCCTCTTTAAGCTCTTCAGCTTCCGGAGAGTCTTCACCAGCGAGATAATACTGTTTGATTAGATAATCAATTTTTTGTTTTGCCCAGATTTTCATAAGAAAGTTGAATTCAAAATGCTGCTGAGCCGAAAGATCGATGTTGTATGTATATGAAACATCTGCTCCAAATGCAGTACCCTTAAGCGTTACATCTATTGGTTCGGGATTATCATAACGACCCGAAACAATCATTTGCTGACCCTTGTAAAGGTTTGGTAAAGGGTTAGGGTATATTTCGTACATGTAACCTCCGGGTATTTCAATACTTGTATTAAGCAACACAGGGTTTCTTATCTGGTTGTAAAAATTGGTAATAACTTCTTCAAGAACATCATCAGCAAGGAAAGTAGCAGAACCTTTATTATGATCTGCAATAATAGAAAGAAGTTGTGTGTTTACAGAGCCACCAATACCAAATGTAAAAATTGAAATATTGCTTTCTGAGTTGGCAACCAGTTCATCGATATGTTCAACCAATTGATCTGTATAAGTTATACCTGTGGTAGCTTCACCATCTGTAAAGAAAATAACTATATTGGCTGTGGTATCGGATGCAGTTGCAAATTGTGGAATTGCCGCACTAAAAGCACCGCTAATATTTGTACTTCCACCAGCATAAATATTGTTAATAAAGGTAAGTGCCGCTTCTTTGTTCTCCTCATTATAATCAACGTGTGCAGGACGGAAACTGTTTACTGATGCGTTAAAGCGTACAAGGTTAAACCTGTCACCTTCGTTAAGGTTATTTACAATATACTCGGCGGCATTTTTTGCCTGGTCAATTTTGGAGCCTTGCATACTTCCCGATTCATCAATAATAAGGGTGAAATACTTTTCGATTGTTTCCGAGCTTTCCGAAGGATCCGGTTCGGCAACAAAAGTAAAATATCCGTTACCAAGCTCATCAGGAACAATGGAATCGGGCTGGAATGTGCTAAAGTTAAATACACCAAGCTGGTCAAGACTAAGAGAATATATTAGCTGAATATCAGTGTCGAGTGTCTTCTCAGTTAGGGATAGACTTATGTACGCACTATCTGTCATTATAACAGATGTATCAGCAGTATGAGTCAGCAAGTTGGCACTTTCCACTGCCCTGCCGGAACTCAATTTGAAATTGAATGACATTAAATCTACCGGTGCACTTTGTATAACGGTATAATCGTTAGGGTAATCGAATGTTACATTACCATATCTGTAATCCAGAAATTCAACATAAGTTAACTCAACAATAAGTGTTGAATCACTTTTAACCGGTTGTTCAATATCAAAGAATAGTGGGGTATCACCAAGATATTCGGTGAATGTCCAATGCGGATCATGTCCTCCTGGTGTAGTTGTATCTTGAGGAACCGGACTAATAACAGCTTCATGCCATTCCCCGTCAATAAACCAGCGCAAATTAGTTGCTGTTGCTGATTCCTTTACAGGAAATGCATATTTGATTGCTCTGTCGTATGAAAAGGTGTTTTTAAATATTTGAGTTGATTTAACAACTGCTACCTGATTCTTAACAGTTACATCAACATACGATGTTTTAAGTGGTAAATAAATACCAGCTGATGAATTTACTACTGCTACCCCGTTAGCCATAATAATAGATGCCATTAAAATTATAAAGAGTAGAGATTTTTTTAACATTTAATTGCCTCCCTGAACAAATTTTCACATTTAGTGTTTTGTGATGTATAACACAAATATCAGACCAATTTGTTTTTAACCTGTTTTTGAATGTTTTGCAAAATGTGGTATGAAAAATTTTCGTAGTAGGTGCAAAAATTGATGGTTAATTTTTCTATAATAGTGTTTTCAAAAATATCTTGGTTTTATATTTATATTACTTATAATTGTGTTTTTTGATAAATACTTTGGTAATTAAAATTGAAGATAAAAAATGTACTTTCGGTTGATGTTGAGGACTGGTTTCATATTCTTGAACTTGAATCAACACCAGACATAGGTAAATGGGATGGTCTGGAATCAAGAGTTGAAAAAAACTTTTTTAATATGCTGGATGAATTTGATAAAACGGGTACCACAGTTACCTGTTTTATTCTTGGTTGGGTTGCCGAAAAGCACCCCCAGATTATAAGGGAAGCTGCCAAACGTGGTCATGAAATTGCTTCTCACGGTTTTGCTCACCAGTTGGTTTATACACTTAAAAGAGAAGAGTTTGCCGCTGATATAACCAAAACAAAAAAAATGCTTGAGGATATTTCGGGACAGGAAATTTGTGGTTACAGAGCTCCCGGTTTTTCGATTACCAAAGATACACCCTGGGCAATGGAAGAACTGGCTAAAGCAGGATATAAATATGATTCCTCTATTTTTCCTGCTGCAAGGGGTCATGGTGGCATTAACGACGCTAATATGTTTCCATATGATATTAACACCGAATATGGTATTATTAGGGAGTACCCGATTAGCGTGGCAGAAATATTTGGCAAAAGGATATGCTTTTTTGGTGGAGGTTATTTAAGGCTTTTTCCATACGGTTTAATAAACAAAATGAGCAAAAAGGTTAACAGCGAAAACAGAAGCGTTGTTTATTATGTGCATCCTCGAGAAATTGATCCGGGACACCCTCGTTTGCAAATGGGTGCCGTTAGAAAATTTAAGAGTTATGTTAATCTTAAAACAACCATGCCGAAAATTATAAGGCTATTGAAAGAGCAGAATTTAACAAGTTTCAGCGAGCTGCGAAAAACCGGTTATTAAATTAACTGGTGTTTACTGCGTTTTAACAGATAGATAAATACAGGTGCCCCTATTAATGCTGTAATTGCACCAACAGGTATTTCGGCTGGGGGAATTAGCGTTCGCGAAAGTGTATCGGATAAAATTAGAAATGAGGCTCCCAATAAAAAGGATGACGGAATAACTATCCTGTTATCTATTCCGAATATTAGCCTTGATACATGAGGTATTAAAAGCCCAACAAACCCAATAATACCACTTACCGAAACAATAAGCCCTATTAGCAAGCTTGTTAAAATATAGGACACAAGAAATAATTGCTGGGTATTTAAACCAAGGTGACGTGCATTTTCTTCACCGGTAGCAAGTATATTAAACTTAAATGCAAATATTGAAAAATATATTGTAATTAAAATTGATGCAGGGAGAACATAAATAACATTATTGGGATCGGCGAGGGACAAGTTACCAATTAACCAGAATACAACATTGCGAAGTGAGTTTTCAATAAATGCCATTGAAAGCATTATACCAGCCGAAAAAAATGCTCCAATCATTACACCCGAGAGCAAAAGGGTGTTGGCTTCAAGCTTACCAAAACGTTTACCAACAATATATACAAGAAAAACTACAGTTAATGCCCCGGTAAAGGCAAAAAGCTGGGTAACAAAAAACGAGGCACCAATCAGGAATGATATTACAGCACCCAGAGTGCCTCCACTCGATACACCAAGTATATATGGTTCGGCAAGGGGATTAAGTAAAATTGCCTGATAAACTGCACCTGCAACCGAGAGTCCTCCGCCTATTGCTAATGCAAGCAACACACGGGGAATGCGTATTTCGGTCATAATAGTATTGAGATAACTTTCCGAATTACCCGCGAAAAATGAAAGTATATCACTAAAGCTGGTGTTTGTGCTACCGTATGAAATACCGATAAAAAAAGATACTATTAGCAGTAAAAATAGTAATGGAAGCTTTATTGAGAGGAACCTACTTCTCACTCTGTATTTTCTCCCAAAGCGTATCTATCATTTGGTTTATTCCAAAACGTGCAACTGATGATATTTTATAGATTTTACTATCATATTCATCTATTTTAAGATTGTTTAGCTCATTCTGTTTTTCTTCATCTGCGGTATCAATTTTGGTAATAACGAGTAAACGGGGTTTTTTAGCAAGTACGGGACTATACTTTTCAAGCTCATTAACAAGTATGTTGTATGTTGCAGGTATATCTTCCTCATTGCAGTCAATCATAACCAAAAGAATGCCGGTACGTTCAATATGTCGTAAAAACTGATGACCCAAACCTTTACCTTCATGAGCCCCCTCAATAATTCCGGGAATGTCGGCAACAGTAAAACTTTTAAAATCCTTGTACTGTACAATTCCAAGATTTGGTTGAAGAGTAGTAAAAGGGTAATCGGCTATTTTGGGCTTTGCCGCAGAAACAACCGAAATAAAAGTTGATTTACCCGCATTAGGGAAACCAACCAAACCAACATCAGCAATAAGTTTTAGCTCCAGAATAACACTTTTGCTTTCACCAAGTCTGCCGTCCTCCGCATATCGGGGAGTCTGATTAGTTGCGGTTGCAAAGTTACTATTTCCTTTTCCACCCTTGCCACCTTTGGCTGCAATAAACTCAAAACCATCTTTATCCAGGTCGCAAATAACCATTCCGGATTCCTCGTCCTTGATTATTGTACCAACTGGTACCTGAATAATAATATCTTTGCCGTTTCTGCCATCCTTTAGTGATTTACCACCGGGTACACCATTTTCCGCTTCATATTTTTTGTTATATCTGAAATCGAGAAGCGTACCAAGATTTTCGTTAGCAACAAATTTTATATTGCCACCCCTTCCGCCGTTGCCACCTGAGGGACCACCTTTGGGTACAAATTTTTCTTTTCGGAAAGCTACAGCACCATCACCACCTTTACCGGCACTAATTAATATCTTTGCGTAATCTATAAACATAATAACCTAATTAAAATAATCTTTAATAATTGTTTTGAAATCCCTGGCTTCGGGAGAATCGGGATCGATGCTGTTTCGGGCAAGTGTTTTATTTACCTTCACGAGTGCATCATTCTGATTGAATGAGTTGGAGATGTTTTCAATTACTTCGGCAAATTCCTCCATATCGTAATCAAAAACTTTTTCTATAATGCGAGTCATTTTTTTATTTTCGAGCAATTCCGATACTTCGATTCTTGGAGTTTTCGGAGTTTCGTCACCACTCTCCAAAAATTCGGAATACTCTGACATATTAAAATCGAAATCGGAAAAATCATCATCGCTAAACTCTTCAGCCGAGTTTTTGAGCATTTCTATCTTTTCATCAAGGGTATATACTTTTTCATCCTGCTTATCTGTTTCTTTCGGTTTATCAAGTAGAAGATCATCATCTTCGTCAACAAACTCAATTGAATCGGTTACATCATCAATTTCGAGCGTAACACTTTCCGGTTCATCTTTACTTTCCGGTTCGGTATTGGTAAACTCGTTATCTGCACTGCTCTCTTCATGTACATCAATTGAGTAAGTATTATCAAGAGTTACCTCCGTAGTGCTCTCAATTGATTCTGTCCGTTCAGTTTCAGGAACACTGCTTTTGGAAACATTCCCTAAAAGTAGCTCTTCAAAAAACGATTGCGGAAGTTTGTCTTCTTCCATTGAGGTTTTTGCTTCAAGCATTTCTTCGAGTTCAAACAGACTCTTGTTTTTAAGGAATAATTTTATTGCATCAAGGGGTACAAGCTCTGGACCGTTTAAGCCATAATTGAAAAAATTACCAATTCCACTAACCGCCTGTTGGAGTATGTCATTCCTATTCGATTCCGTGCTAAGCTGATCAACCTTACCAAGCAGTTTGTTGAATTCCTCGTTGTTAAGAAGCACAACATTTTTGCGGCTAATAAAGGATATAAGGATGTTTTTAAGGTAGCCGTAATAATGTATATAATTTAGCTTAAGACTAATTTCTTCAGCCGTAGCCTGTTGCTTGCCACTGTACACAAGTTTTTCAATTTCCTCATTTGGTGAAAGGAGGAAGTTTATATTAAAATCAATTGCCTTTTTTACCAGATCAAGATAAAATTTAATGGCAAACTTTTTATTCTCTTTCAGCTCAATACCAATCTCTTTTAGCAACTTTTGAACCTTTTCACCGGAATAATCGAACTTGCTGTCTTTAAATAGTAACAGTCTGTCTTCGTAAACAAGAAAATCAACTGCCGCTGTTATGTACGTACTTATTGCAGGATGTATCCCGGTTTCGGCAAGTTTGGTTACCGGGAAATATGGACCCAGTGGTTTTAACTTTTCCAGACAAAAATTAAATATGGTTTGTTTTTCCTTGTTGTACATACCGGCTCTTGAGTTTTGCAAGACTTGAATTATTAATCATATAAATTTACAATTTATAAAGGAGTTATACAATTTGTGATTTTATATAACGGATTTTTGATTTTGCAATATTGTTTCTGAGAAGAGGGTATATTTGGTAGCTTACATGAAATTGTATTGGTTAAAATTACAATATAAGGGCTAACTATGGTAATTAGCCCATTAACAACATATTAAATTAAAACTTTGTGTAACTAACCCATCAATTCAGCTTTGTAGGTAATTATAGCATCAACAAGGGGTTTGGTTCCAAAGCGAATAACATCTGTTGCAGGTAAATTAAACTCATCGGAAACTCTTTCAATTTCGGCTCTTGCCTCGTCTTCACCAAATTTACGGGTGTTTACTGCAATTCCAATTACTTCAGAATAATTCATCACTGATGCCATTTGTTCGTATAAGCTTATCACTTTTTTTAGAGGAGGTATTTCAAAGCCATCAACACCGTGAATGTGTGTGCGTCCCATTTCGTAGCACATTATCATTGCATGGGGTTGGCAGCCATGTAACAAACCTAATGTAACTCCTGAATAACGCGGGTGTACAAGACTACCCTGACCTTCAATAAGTATCATTTCATGATGCTGGTTTTTAAGTACAAGTTTTTCGGCTGCACCATTAATGTAATCACCAATTACGTTATCAATTGGTACGCCTTCGCCTTCAAGTACAATACCTGTCTGACCCGTAGCACAGAATTTTGCATCGCATCCGGCATCATTAAGGGATTTGGAAAGTTCATAGCTTACAATCATTTTACCAAGTGAGCAATCATTACCAACAGTATGTAAACGGAAACAGTTTTCGTTAATATTTTTGCGGTGTACAACATCATGTTCGTCATTTTTACGGACATCCCAAATAGTGGCATTTTTTACCTTAGCCAATTCTGTAATTTCCGGATCATCAGAAAGATATTCGTGCAAACCGGAAATAATATTCATACCCTTGTTTACCGCCTGGATAACAATTTTTTTAAGTTCGGGGGGAAGAACACCACCGGGAGTTGCAATACCAACCAGCAGAGTATCGGCATCAACATCATCAACACTAGCCACAACTGGTATGTTGTTACCGCTGTTAAATAATTCCTGTGCCGTTTTGCCTACCTGAGTTGAGTCAATTACAGCAACAACTTCTTCGGGCTTGTAAAGCATTAAATTGCGGGCGGTTTTACCCACATGCGGATTGGATTTACCTTCAGTAAGAATAGCAATTTTTCTGTTCATATTGGTAGTATTTTTTTAATTATTGGGTAATTAAAAATATGCAAAGAACTACCAATTATACAATTATTTTTTAAGAGTAATTAACGAACTTTGAAAAGGAGTATTTATGCTATTTTGTAAAGTAAGTCCTGCATTTTCAGCCCATTCGTTAACTTCCTGTTCGGTATAGGTATCGCCTTCACTGGTGTCAACAAGCATGTTAATTGCAAAAAGGGCACCTCGTTCAGGTCTGGTTCTATCCTCGCTAACAATATAATCGGAAATAACAATCTTACCGTTTTCATTAAGTGCATCAGCACATTTTATAATTAGTGACTTGTTTGCCTCGTAGGAAAGCATATGAATAATTGCCGATAGGAAAATAAAATCATAACCGGAGCCAATATCATCAGTTTCAAAACTGCCTTCAACAAATTCAATACGGTTGCTGTTAGCTGATTTTTCAACAAACTTTTTTGAAATTGGAATTACGTTGGGCAGGTCAAACAATACACCTTTTGCTTCTTTTGCCTTATCAAGGAAACTGTTCAGAAAAGCACCCGAACCTCCGCCGAGGTCAAGAATTTTATTTACACCATTAAAATCAAGAATGTTGGAAAAAATTGACGCTTGATATACTCCGCGTGAATGCATTGCTCCAATAAAATATTCAAGCCATTCGGGTCCGCGCTCATTAATTTCGCTGTAGTTAACCATGGTACCAGATTTAACAGCATCGGTAAGGTTGTGCCACATATTCCATGTGTCAGAGGTGTGCCCAAGTCCTGCCATGTATTCATCCTTACCTTTTACAAGATAACGTGAACCAAGTTCGGTATTAAAATAGCTTGTTCCGGCTTTATGTAATATACCGATAGCTACAAGTGCATCGAGCAATTTGGTTGTTCCTCGTAGGCTGCAATTAATTTTTTCGGAAATTTCCTTGGCGTTATATGAATTCCCTTCAATAACAGAAAAAATATTTAATTCGAATGCCGATAATAATATTCTGCTTTTCTGAAATCCGGAAGCTATATCCTGAATCTCTTTTTTATTTCTTAACTTTGAACTCATTTCACAGGTCTTCAATTACTTTTATACTCCCAACTACAGGTATTTTAATAAGGTATTCCTTGCGACTTCTGTTTTTTAGGTAGTTATCCCTTAACCATGGATTCAGCATTTTGAGTATTTTATAGTTAATACCATACTTGTGTGCAAAATCAGCAAGATCTTTAACAGGCATATCTACCGGAACATTAAAATAACTATAAGGTTGGTATTTTTCCATTTCGGAAATATAAAATCCAAACTTTTCCGGATTTTCCATCATATATTTGGTAGCAACTGTTCGGGGAATATACCTTGATGTTTCGTTGCTAAGTACAAGATTATAGTAATTATTGGTCTTCTGACGCCTAATCTGTTTCTTTACTCCTTCAATACCCATGTTGTAGGAAGCAGCAGCAAGAGTCCAGTTTCCAAACTCTTCATAGGCATCCAGTAAATATTTGCACGCTGCTTCGGTAGCCTTTTCAACATGATAACGTTCGTCAACATTACTGTTTATTTCCAGTCCGTAGCGTTTACCAGTAGATTTAAGAAACTGCCAGAAGCCCACAGCATTAGCGGGTGAAATAGCGTTAGTAAGGTTGCTTTCAATCATGCATACATATTTAAAATCATCCGGTATTCCATTTTTATCAAGTATCGGTTCAATAACCGGAAACCATCGTGCAGCTCGTTTAAGAAATAATATACTGTTGGAATGCCAATAGGTATTAACAATAAACTCGCGTTCAAGTCTTTCAAAAACTTCGAAATTATCAAGGGGCATTAGCTCACCAGCAAAATTGGCATCCTCCGGTACCGGTGGTGCAACAATTCTATAATCTTTATGAAATACTTTATCGGTAGCATTATAGGATGGTTTTGGCTGGTTAAATATAGCGTAGCTTATTGCAACAGATGCAAGTACAATTACAATGGTATATAATAAAAAGCGAAACAATTTCATATTTGAGCTTTACCTTTCAGTTCTTAAAGATTAGCTCAAAGTTATATACTCGTAATTAAACAATCAACAACGTAATACCGGGATAAGCCTTATTCATTCTCTCATGGCATAACATATATTTTCACTTCCAAATACTTTCCTACCACTATCCCGGCATCACTGACTTACTGGGGAAAATCAGTAGTTGTTGATTTTATAAATTGAAGCTAATCTTCTTCTTCTCATTAACTCGTTTTTACGATCTTGTATATTTTGAACTGTATCTTTATTTACAATTTTTAGTAATATTAGTCCGAACTCAACAGTTAAGGCAGAAAAAAGTATAAACGAAACAACAGCTAACATAAACATAAGACCTCCAACAAATTCTATTATAAATATATTAGGTTATATTAAATAATCGTTAAATTTCGATAAACATTAAATAATGCCCGATAAAAACATTTTTTCTCTATTTTTAGAATAACCGAAAATGATTCGTTCTGAAGTAACTATCCCAAAACGATTGGGGAATTATTTATGGATATTTGTTATTTTAGTGAATGAACAGATTAATATACCCAAGGATGCGATATGAAAGAGAACCTTATTCCGGTTAAGCGGATTGCAAGATATTTTACAGTTGGTAATTTTGATGAATACACTGAAACCATTTGGTTTCTTCTGCATGGATATGGTGAGTCAGCTCAGGATTTTATGCAAAAGTTTATCCGCCTTGAAAACAGCAACACCTCTCTTATAGCTCCCGAAGCTCTTAGCAGGTTTTATGTTACTGGTATGTTTGGCAAGGTTGGAGCAAGCTGGATGACAAGAGAATGCCGCGAGCATGAAATAAAATCGTATATTAATTATCTTGATGATGTTTTTAAGATGTGTACCAATGGACTGGATTTATCGAAAGTTAATGTAAATGTGCTTGGTTTTTCGCAGGGTGCACCTGCTGCCATGAGATGGATAGCAAAGAAACACCCCGATGTTAATAATATCGTTTTATGGTCTGGTGGCTTACCAGATGAAATAAATTATGAAGAGCATACAGATTATTTAAAGGATAAGGAATTATACATCTTGCTTGGTAGTAACGATAAAATGATTGATCGTGCTGAAGTTGACAAGGGTATAATAAAACTGAAACAGTCAAGTATTCGTTTTACTCTTAATATGTTCAATGGTAAACACGAAATTCTTGAAACCGAATTGCTAAAATTAAAACATCTGCTAAAATAGTTGCAGGAGGATATATGTCTCACTTTTCATCCGAGTTTATTTCTTTTTTTGAAGAGTTAACCTTTAACAACAGTTCCGAATGGTTTAAGGAAAATAAAAAACGTTACGAGAAACATGTAAAGGCTCCCTTTTATGCATTTGTTCAGGAGCTTATTTTACGTGCAAAAGATATTGATCCTGATATTAATATGTATCCAAAGGATTGCATATTCAGACTTAACAGGGATATACGCTTCGCGAAAGATAAAACTCCTTATAAAACACACATAGGGGCAATTATTTCACCGGGTGCCCGTAAGGACAAGTTGATGCCAGGGTTTTATTTCCAAATCGACAAGGATACTATTCAAATTTATGCCGGTGGGTATATGCTGGATACCAAGCAGCTTAAAAATTTGCGTAACAGTATTGCCGCCAATCCGGAAGAATTTAAGGAAGTTATTGAAAATCCGCAGCTTGTTGAAACTTTTGGTGAGGTTCAGGGAGAAAAGTTAAAAAGACTACCTAAAGATTTAATGGATGCAGCTGAAATTGAGCCACTTATTTTTAACAAACAATTTTTTGTTGGTGCAACTTTAGGCAAGGATAAAATTACATCTGATGAATTACCTGATCTGATTTTTGAACATTTTCTTATTACCCAGGAGTTTATTATGTACCTTCGCGAAAATGTAAATTAGTATTTCCGAAGCAATCCTAAAAAGTAATATTGATATTGTAAAAACACAGGAAAATAAATGAAAAAGCTTTTTGTATTTGTTTATCTGTTGGCAGCGTTTTGTCTGCTTGCGCAAAACGAAAAAATTATATTTGTTGAAACCAGCGATGTTCACGGTGCAATTTACCCTTACGATTTTATGATGGGTAAAGATGCCGGCGGATCCCTGGCACGTGTAAAAACTTATGTTAACACACTTCGTAAGGAAAATAATGTTGTGCTGCTCGATAATGGTGATATTCTTCAGGGTACGCCTGTAGTTTATTACTACAATTTTGTTGATACTTCCGCTACACATCTTTACGCACGTGTAATGAATTATATGGAGTACGATGCAGCTAGTGTAGGAAACCATGATATTGAACCGGGTCATATAGTTTACGATAAATTTGCCAAGGAAGTTAGATTTCCGTGGATGGCTGCAAATGCTGTAAGTACGGAAACCGGTAAACCATACTTTGAGCCTTACACCATTATTAACAAGGCTGGTAAAAAAATTGCCGTCCTTGGTATGATAACTCCTGCTGTTCCTAACTGGCTACCACCTGATATCTGGTCGGGTATAAAGTTCGAGGATTTGGTGCCATCAGCAAAAAAATGGGTAAAGATAATCAGGGATAAACATAATCCTGATATACTAATTGGTTTGTTCCACTCGGGTGCAGGACGTGAAAGTGGCTCTACCGAAGAAAAAGTTGTGGAGAATGCAGGAGTACTTGTTGGTGAAAATGTACCCGGCTTTGATGTTATTTTTGTAGGTCACGATCACCGTGGATGGAATAAAACCATAAAAGATCCGAATGGAAAAGATGTAATAATTGCCGGCACTAAAAGTAAAGCCAAAGACCTGGCTATAGTTGAAGTTGAGTTTAACGGTGATAACAAAACATTTTCATCAAGCATAGTTAAACTGGATGAAACCACCCCTGATTTAGACTATCTCAATAAATTTGAAAAAGAGTTTAAGACGGTTGAAGAATATATTTCCAGGGAAATTGGAACGCTTGACAAAAAACTATTTATGCGTGAAGCAGTATTTAACAATGCTCCAATAATTGATCTTATACACAAGGTGCAGCTTGAGCTTACTGGTGCCGATTTATCTTTTGCCGCACCACTTTCGCTTAATGCAACACTTGATAAAGGTGCGGTTTATGTAAAGGATATGTTTAGTCTGTACAAATACGAAAATCTTCTTTATACCATGGAGCTATCAGGTAAGGAGATTAAGGATTTTCTTGAGTACAGTTATGACTTGCGATACCGAACAATGGGCAACAAGGATGAGCACCTAATAAACGTAAGGGAAGTTGAAAAGAAAAAAGGACGTTACAGAGGCTTTTCAGCCTTCAAACATAGTTATTATAATTTTGATGATGCTGAAGGCATAGAATACACAGTTGATGTTTCGAAACATTATGGTGAACGTGTTACAATTAAAGGTTTCTCGGATGGCAGGGGGTTTAACACTGATTCCAAATACAAGGTTGCTCTAAATTCATATCGCGGAAGCGGCGGTGGTGGTCACCTTACAAAAGGTTGCGGTATAGAGCATGATAAACTTGCATCCCGTATAGTTAGCAGTACCGAAAAAGACCTTCGCTTTTACATTATGGAGTGGATTAAAAAGGAAGGTGATATTAAGGTTACAGAAACTAAAAACTGGAAGGTAATACCAGAGGAATATTTCGTTTTTGGAAAAGACCGGGATTACAAATACATCTTTCAAAAATAAACTAAATGTCTCTTTTTAATGTTGTAATAATAAACATAAAAGGAGATATTATGAAAAACGTAGGTAGTATAGATAGAGTTGTTCGTATAGTTATTGGTGCAGGTGTACTTGGTGCCGGATTCTATTTTGAAAACTGTCTTGGGTTAATTGGTATTATTCCATTATTAACAGCCCTAACCGGAAAGTGCCCTCTATATATGCCATTTGGTATATCAACCTGCAAAACCAAAACTACCGAAGAGAACAAGTAAAATTGAATCCTGAGCACCCCGCTCAGGATTTTTTTTAGGCTACTCCGGCCAGATAAACTCATCATCTTCACTAATTGGTACACCAAGCTGAATTTCGGTAACCGTACCAAACTCGGTATCGAGGTTGAACCAGTATTGTTCATTAAAATGTGTATCAAATACTTCGTATTCATCAATTAGCCAGTCTGTTGCCAAATCATTAAATATAACATCCTTGGCAAATTCAATAGGCTGCCCTATAATTGGGAAACCACGGTAAGCGGCATCGGGATTAGTTGTTGAAATTTTTGTTAAAACAAAATTCTCTTCGCTCTCAAATCTTAACCTTAATCGCAATGAATTGTAATAGATATACACATCGTTATCCATCTCTTCATCGATTCTTGCATCATCAGGCGGACCAAGAATGTCAAGCACCTGCTCCCTGGTCATGCCCAGTTTTACTTCGTCTATTCCTATTCCAGGTTTAATTTCCATTATTAGTCCAAAAAACATTCATAATTAACTTCCAAATATATAATTCTGTGTGAATCATGGCAATAGTTCTTTAATACCGAAAATTTTTCCCCAAAAGCATTTGAGAGGTTTTATACTTATCTTTCGATGTTAAATTTTCAGGTATATTATGGAAGCTGCTCCAAATAAATTCGACCGTTCAAAGATTATACTTATATCACTTGCTCATTACATTCACGATGTTTATTCATCATTTCTTGCTCCTTTGCTGCCATTACTAATTGAAAAGTTATCGATATCATACTCGGCGGCGGGTTTTCTAACGGTTGTGCAGAGACTACCTACACTTATTAACCCCTTTGTAGGGTATTTTTCGGATAGAATTAAGGCTCGTTATCTTCTTATTATTGCACCTTCACTAACCGCTTTTAGTATGAGTCTTATTGGCTTGGCTTCCAGTTATATTGTACTTGTAATTCTCCTGTTTATGATGGGAATAGGAGCTTCTATTTTCCATGTTCCTGCACCTGTACTAATAAAAAAGATATCGGGTGATAAAGTTGGTAAAGGCATGGGGTATTTTATGCTAAGCGGTGAGTTTGCACGTAGTACCGGTCCGCTAGTTATATTATGGGCGGTATCAACATGGGGACTGGAAGGTTCCTGGCGTGTTATGCCTGCTGGTTTGCTCTTTTCATTTATTCTGTTTCAAAAATTTCGTTCATTCGAAATTAGCTCGGGCATTAAAAAAGATACCTCTCTTGGTGGAATAAAAGCTACCTTTGCAAAGTTGTATCCCCTGTTAGTTAGGCTTGCATTTGTATCATTTTTACATGCACTTATCAGATCAACACTAAATGCTTTTCTTGCCACATATATTAGTGAGCAAACCGGAGACTATCAATTTGGTGTTTATGCACTTGCAGGTTACCAGCTATTTGGTGCTGCCGGTGCTTTCGTACTTGGTTCATGGTCCGACAAAATTGGTAAAAAAAGAGCACTCCTGATAATCTCAATTGTGGCACCTTTATCACTATTGTCTTTTTTACTTTCTGCTGGTTATGTACAATATCTTTTTCTCGCTATTGTGGGATTAACGATATTCGGAACACAACCGGTGTTGCTTGCGTTGGTAAATGAAACAGATTCCAATTTTCCGGCTATGATTAACGGTGTTTACTTTTCAATAAGTTTTCTTGCCGGCTCGGCAGCAGTTATGTCGCTTGGATTTTTTGCTGATATTTTTGATATGCATACAGCATTTATTATATCAGCAGTTGCAAGTTTGCTATCACTTGCTATAATACCAGGGTTAATTAAAAGTGAAAATAAAGAAACTTCTTAAATATATTTCTCCTTTTCTTTTGGCGGGAATTGTAATTACAGGAATTAAAATGAACGAAAAAAATGAAACATTAAAACCAAATAAACTTATTAACGAAAAAAGTCCATACCTTCTTCAACATGCTTATAATCCGGTGGATTGGTATCCATGGGGTGATGAGGCATTTAACAAGGCTAAGGAAGAAGACAAACCTGTTTTTCTTTCAATTGGTTATTCAACATGCCACTGGTGCCATGTTATGGAACGTGAATCATTTGAAGATAAGGAAGTAGCCAAACTAATGAACGAAACGTTTGTTTCAATTAAGGTTGACAGGGAAGAACGTCCTGATATCGATAATATCTATATGACTGTGTGCCAGATGATGACAGGTGGAGGCGGCTGGCCCCTCACCATTATCATGACACCTGACAAAAAGCCTTTCTTTAGCGGTACATATTTTCCGAAAAATGATCGTGGCGGACGTATAGGTATGGTTAGTCTTGCCCGACAAATAAAGGAAGCCTGGAAGAGTAGAAAGGAAGATATTGATAAAATTACTGAAGATATCATTTCCCATCTTGAAGGTTTTTCAAATGAGCAACCGGGAAGCTTACCAGGTAAGGAAATATTTGATGTTACCTTTAACGGATTTGCTGAGAGATTCGACCGTGAAAATGGCGGTTTTGGAAAAGCACCTAAATTTCCTTCACCACAAAACTTCCTGTTCCTTATTCGATATTATAATGCTACTGGCGATAAAGAAGCTATCAATATGGTTACTCATACGTTAAAACAGATGCGTATGGGTGGTGTGTATGATCATCTTGGGTTTGGTTTTCATCGCTATTCAACAGATGAAAAATGGCTTCTGCCCCATTTCGAAAAAATGTTATACGACCAGGCTATGCTGCTAATGGCTTATACGGAAGCTTATCAGGTAACGGGTGATAACTTTTTTATGGAAACTGCATACGAAATTGTTGAATATGTAATGCGGGATCTTTCCAGAGATGGAGGTGGGTATTTTTCTGCGGAGGATGCCGACAGCGAGGGAGAAGAAGGCAAATTTTATATCTGGTCTGTTTCCGAACTTGAATCAATACTGGATGAAAATGATGTTGACCTTGTAAAAGATTTTTATAACCTGAATGATGAAGGTAATTTCCTTGACGAAGCTACAAAGAGTTTAACTAAACAAAATATTTTTTATACAAAACTTACAATTAAAGAATATGCTAATGAAAAGGGTATTGAAGAAGCTGAATTAAGAGCTAACCTTGAAAGAATAAATCAGGTGCTGTTTGATAAGCGTGAGAAAAGAATAAGACCTTTGAAGGATGATAAGGTTCTTGCCGACTGGAATGGTTTAATGATAGCTGCAATGGCAAAGGCTTCGAGAGTGTTTGGACTTCAGCAGGCTCTTGAATCTGCAATTGATGCAGCCTCGTTTATTGACCGCCGGATGAAAATTGGTGAAAAACTTTTGCACAGGTATAGAGATAATGAAGCTACCTTTACTGCCAATTTGGATGACTATGCATTCTATGTATGGGGTTTAACCGAATTATATGAAGCAACGGCAGATTTTGATTTTCTTGGTGAGGCTGTAACACTTACAAAAATAATGGTTGCCGATTTTTGGGATAGTGATAAGGGTGCATTTTTCTTTACCCCAACCGATTCCGAAGAACTATTGGTACGAAAAAAAGAAATTTTTGATGCGGCAATTCCATCAGGTAACTCGGTTGCTGCTCTTAATTTGTTGCGACTTGGAAGAATTACCGGCAATACGGAATGGGAAGACAAGGCAGAACAATTGTTTAAGTATGCTGCGGGTCCACTTGAAAAAGCACCAACTGCATTCACTATGCTGCAAAGTGCTCTTGCGTTTTTACTGGGTAAATCAACCGAAATTTTAATAGCCGGTGATGAAAATTCAGAAGATTGTCAGGAAATAGTAGCAGAACTAAATAAAAAATATTTGCCAAATAACGTTTTGGTGCATATTCCTGCTAATAAAACCAGACTTGAAAAGATTGCCGAATATACCAAAAATTACAATACGATTGATGGCAAAGTAACGGTATATGTCTGTTCTAATTATACCTGTAAACTGCCGGTACATACAATAAAAGAGGTACTTGAGCAGCTTGATTTGTAGTTCCTTATTCACATCGTAATGCAAATGTGGCAAAAATTTTAGGCGGATTTTATTAATCCGTCTTTTTTTATATCGGTGATATAATGGACATATACCCTAATATATTTCATCAAGGAAAATTCCTCGACGGCAATTCAACTAGTGAGTATATCATTCAAACATCATATTCCTCAACACACTAATCAATTACAGTTTTCCAGACGCAGAATACTTGATGTCAATTAAACCATTTTGTTGTTTTAAAAAGTCCCGGCGGGACGATATATATATAGAAAAAACGATTAGAAAATATTAAGAGCCCCTGTGAGGCGGCATGTGGAGTGCTTCTATACGGCAATTCAAATGGCTAACACCAAACATAAGGGAAAGCTCTTCGATGGCAACAAACATCTGGTGGTATTTTTACGGTATTTCATATTACTCGTAACGTTTCATACGGGCTGACTAAAAGCAGTCAGCCCACAATAATCTAATATTTTTTAATCAAAGCAATATAATCTGAGAAAGTTTGGTTTTGCTGGAATACTGTGTAGTAAAGGTAAGTAACACCATTGTTTTCAATTACCGATGGGTATAATGCTCTCTCATCATTATCAAAAAGTACAACACTATTGTGTTCAAGTATTGGATTGCCGAGTTTTTGCCAGTTAACACCATCCGAAGAAACAGCTTTACCAATGTGGTTTTCAGAAGATTTTACAGAAGTATAATACATCTCGTAACCATCATCAGTTTCTATTACGTATGGTGAATCAATTCCATCACCTTCCCAATCGTAACTGGTTTCAAGTATTGGATTATTTTGGTGCATTGAAAAATCGATACCATTTTCGGAGGTCATCAAACCAAACTTTTTATTCTGCCAGGCTGAATTCATTCCTGTGAAGTATAAATATACCTGTCCATCTTTTACTATTGCAGAACGGACGCTAAAAGCATAATACCATTCCTGACCAGTCATAATAGGTTCGGGTTGTTTTGTCCAGGTTTTACCATCGGTTGAGGTTGCTACACCAAGCATCCACTGATTATAGGCACCATGTATTACGCCATAATACAAGTAATAAACACCATTAAATTTTACAATAGCCTGTCCTGAAATACTTAAACCATCCCAGCTGTAACCATCTCTGTGTAAAATTTCATTAGTTGTTTCAAGTGTCCAGTTTTCACCGTCATCGGAAATAGCACAGTGGGCACTGCTATAATACTCATAATAACTTGTTGTAAAAATCATTCTCCACTGATTTCCAACTTTGTAAACCAATGGGTATCTAATTCCTGTTACATTTGGTATTGCAGCTTCAACATAAGTTAATACCGGGTTTTCTTCCGACAAATGCCATCCGGTTATTGTACCTGTATCCCATGTTACTGTCAGGTTTATTGAGCCGGTAGCTGCCGAAAGAGTAAGATTAACGTTAGTTTGCTGTCCCGGATTAACGGTTACATCCGTATCACCAGAATAAAGTATTGTGTTATCGCTGCTATATGCATTTACTTCCAGGTGCCAGGTTCCGGCAATAATTTCGTTAAATATAATATCAGCAGATGGACCATCAAATACATAAACCGATTCCTCAATTGGTTCGTAACCATCTCGTGTTAGTACTGCTGTAATTGTGGCTACGTATTGGGGTATTGCAGTTTTAGGTATTGCTATTGTAACGTTACCCTGTTCCTGATTATTTATGTCAGGTTGAACCGGTGCATCATTGCTACAGCCATAAAAGGCGAATAGAATAGTTATAAAAACTATTAAGATCTTTAATTTCATATTTCCCTCAAAATATTTTTAGGTTGCCATCATTAAATGAACAAGTCTAAATTTAGATTAATAGTGGTTAAATGCAAGTTTGGATAGCCGGATTTTCTGGCAAAATTACTACCCTCATTGATTTTAACTATTGGCTAGGATAATAAAATTACTTTTGTAAAAGTATGGTTGTGGCTTAATAAGTCGCTTCACATAAACCGATTTATTACTTGAATGTATAGTAAGTTTAACAAGTCCCGGCGGGGCGGCATGAAATGACGTGTAATAAAATACTTTGCATAGGAGCGTATTCCGTCGAGGAATGGTCCTTGGCGGCAATTTAAAATACTTTGCAGTGGTGTGCTACTTCATGGCAAAAACTTGAAGATGTTTATTAATTGCTAATAGATATAAGCAACTGGTTGAAACAGAATAGGAATACTTATTATACATTTAACATATTTACCATTATGTTTACCAGGAATAAACTTTGTTCCCTTAATTGCTTTCTCTGCAGCTTCATCACATCCATAACCAATGCCTTGCACAATCTCAGTTTTTTGTACATCACCGTAATCATCTATATAAGTTTTAATAATTACTTTACCACCTTTTCTTATGTGTTTGGCTGTGTATGGATAAACCAATCTTGACTTAATACCCTCAATACCACCAATTGGCACAGGCATTTTATCAGGGGTAATTTTTTTGTGATTTGTGGGAGCAGATAATACAGTGTCTTTTTTTTCTATTTCTTTAATTTGTGTATTTTCACTTGAACAGCATGTAATAATTGCAATTAGCAAGAAAAAGTAAATAATTCGCATAACTCTCCTTTAACCAAAACTATTTCTATTTTTTAAGGAATATTTTTAATAACATTTAACTTAATACTATTTATCAATACCTTAAGGTTTATAAACAATCGGAATGAAAACAACTGATTTTACACTTTTTCCATCCTTCTTTGCCGGTATAAATTCAGTTTCCTTTACTGCTTTCATTGCTATTTCATCACAACCATAACCAATGCCTTTTATAAGCTCTGTTTTTTTTATATCACCGTATTCATCAATATGAACCTTGATGAATATCCTTCCACCCTTGTTAGTACTTTTAGCTGTATATGGATATTCCATTCTGGAAGCAATTCCCTCTATGCCATCAACAATTACAGCAGGTACATCTACATCTTTAGTATCGTAATAACCAGGCAAATTTTCGGTAAATATTTTTTCCTCTTCCTGATTAGACTGTTCTTTACCCCCCGAGCAACAAACAATCAGAATTGCCAATAGTAATAAACTAATAACTTTCATGCCTTTCCTCTTTGATATTTGTTATATATAATTTAGTGAATATTATCGATAAGTTTCAACCGAAGTATATTATTTAAACTGTCCATAATTTCGTAGCTGTTATCTTTTTGCATTAGTCCCGAATAAGCTCCAGCTACCAGATTGCTGAATTGTGGTTGCCGGAAAACTTTTTCGTTGATTAGTTTATTATGGATAACATCTATATGCTCAAATAAAAAGGGTGTCCACATATCACTAATTGAATTAAGGTAAATATCCTCAACAATTTTTACATGGTCATATTGTTTATAATACTTAACAACTGATTTGGTTAGGTCGTAATTTTCGAATATCTTAAAATCGCCACTATTAAGTATAGATGTATATGTGGTTCGGTTCTGACTAAAATTTATTACATTAAATACCTGAACGCTTATTGTTAATACTGAGTCCAGCGACCAGTTTTTTTGCTCAATAGTTTCATACAGGAAATTATGTATTGCCTCGGTTTTTTTATGGTTGGTTTCCATAGCATTCTGTAAAAGTACAGAATCAGCCCTCACATCTTCAAGAAGGCTATGCAAATATTTTTGCTCAAGCTCTTTGGTTTCAAGATCGCTCCGCCAGTTGTTTAGCAGAAATGCCGCCGTGATGCCAATAAATACAACTAATAACTCTATTCCTTGCTCAAACCAGTTGATATTCTTCATTTTTGCCCGATACTATTTTTTTGATTATAAATATATTCCTAAATTTAATACAAAAATTTGGGGAATTTATTCATGTCTGATGAAAATAATTATATTGAAATAAATAAAAAACTCTGGAATAACAAAACGGATGTACATTATGCATCCGAGTTTTATGATAACAAATCGTTTTTGAAGGGTAGAAATCCGCTTAATTCAATTGAACTGGATTTGCTTGGTGACATAACGGGCAAAAGTATCCTGCATCTCCAATGTCACTTCGGACAAGATTCAATTGCCCTCTCACGAATGGGTGCAAAAGTAACCGGAGTTGACCTTTCGGACAAAGCAATTACCAGAGCAAAAGAGCTTGCAGAACTTGTCGGCACAGATACAAGGTTTATTGAAAGCGATGTATTTAAGGTTGATGAAATATTGGACGAAAAGTTTGATATTGTTTATACTTCATACGGTGTAATAGGCTGGCTGCCCGATTTGAACCGCTGGGCTGAGGTTATTAACCATTTTCTTAAACCCGGTGGCAAACTGGTGTTTGTCGAGTTCCACCCTGTTGTGTGGATGTTTGATGACGAATTTAAGCATGTGCAGTATAGCTACTTTAACGTTGATACAATTATTGAAGAGGATGAAGGCACCTACACTGATTTTACAGCCGACCTGAAGAATAAATCCGTTTGCTGGAATCACCCACTTGATGAGGTATATAACGCATTAAAAAATAATGGTTTGCCGGTAACAGGCTTTAACGAATATAACTATTCGCCATATAACTGTTTCCAGTCAACCACAGAAGTAAAATCGGGTAAATTCCACATAAAAGGCTACGAAAACAAACTACCTATGGTGTATTCAATGGTTGCAGTGAAAGAGGGTTAGTTATTACGGTTTGCTATCCACTCCCTCATTTCCCTGATTATTTCCGGGATTGGAAGTTTTAGTAAATCCTTACGCTGCATTCCCTCGTTTTTACGTTTATTGTAAATATCATCCAGACAATCAGAATAGTGATACCAAATATTACTATGGAATGGAGCCTTGCAAAAATTGTTTTCAGAGAACCAGTCACGCACAGCCTGAATAATATCAGTTTGATCGTTATTGTGTGCTTTTATATCAGAATTGGAGAGATCGGAAATTGTTGCCTGGTGTCTGAAATATTTTTCTTCAAGTATCAGACAATATTTTGTAGAATGAATATCCGGATTGAATTGACGTGCACCAATATCCAGACCCAATTCAAAAGGCATGTTCAACCGGTAGAACTCCCCCGCAGTTTTTGCCTGAGCTCTGGAAAGATCGTGGATACTCAATCTGCTTGAGTCGATTAACTCACATATCTTTGAGAATCTCGTTTCAGCAGAATTTGAGCGTTCCAATGCTATTCTTGGATTAAAGCCAAGATAAAGAATAGTGAAAATCATTGAATGTAATAATGGTTTATAAGCTTCATCAAACGGACAGTTGATAAAGACATTCTTTTCGTAACTATCCATAATTAGTCTGTTTTATTTAATTGTTGCAGGAATCCTTTTCTCTACATACCCTGTTGCTTCGTGTATTACCAAGTCTCTTTGCAGCTTCTTACTAAGTTGCATTGCGTATTTGGTTGCCTCTGGTTTTGTTCCAAAACTACGCAAAGCACGCATAGAACCCTTTTTCCTTACGTTCCAGCCACCATTTGGACCTTTTACAACATGTATTGAAATACTATTTTCCATGTTTATTAAACCATTTTATAAACTACTAACCATAATATTGCAAAAATAAACAAGAATGTAAAGATAATTACCAGTTCACAATCTCTTATCTTATTTTGCTAATCCACTCCCTCATTTCCCTAATTATTTCAGGGATTGGAAATTCGTAAATTTGTCCTATTTTTATCCCTTCGTTTTTGTACATCTTGTAAAAATCCGAAGTAAAATCCAGATACATTCTCCATATCAAACTGTATATTGGAATTCTGCTGGTAGAGTTCTCTGCAACCCAGTTTCTTATTGCTTCTACAATTCCAAGAGCTTTACCTTCATGTATTTTAATATCGGAATTAGAAATATCCGAAAGAGAAGTTTGATAACGAAATTTCTTTTCCTCTAAAATTAAACATATTTTTCCATGGAATTTTTCTTTATTAAATTCTCGAGCACCAATATCAAGTCCTAATTCAAAGGGCATATTTAAGCGATAATACTCACCTTGTTTTGCTGCCTGACACCTCGATAAATCATGAATGCTATATTTACAATTTCCTATTAACTCAACAATTTTACTAAATCTTGTTTCGGCAGAATTACTACGTTCCAATGCTATTCTTGGGTTATAACCAAGGTATAAAATAGTAAAAAGCATTGGATGTAATAATTTTAAATAATCTTCATCAAACGGACAATTGATAAAGATGCTCTTATCAAAAGAATCCATATATTAAATTATTTAGTTAGTAAGCTGCCCATTTGAATCATAAATCTTTTCAACCCACCCTTCGGAAGTATGAATTACAAGGTCCTCATTAGTTTTTTTATGAATCTGCTTCGCAAATTTTATAGCCTCACTTTTTGTTTTAAAGTTTCGCAAAGCACGCATTGCACCTGTTTTGCTAACACTCCAAGCATCATTTATTCCAGGGGCAACATGTATATAAATTTTATCAGACATTTTATTTCGTTTTTTACTTTAACTTTTAACAACAATATGCTAAAAACTGATTTAAATGTAAAGCGAAATAACATTACATACTTTAAAGCAAAAAACCTCCGAAGGGATGGTCACTCCGGAGGTTAAGTCGTTTTATATCAATTACTTGTTCTGAGCAGCAATTAGGTTTAGGGCACTGCCGGCACGGAACCATTTTAGCTGGTTTTCGTTAAATGTGTGGTTAAGTAATGCCTCATCTGTTGAGCCATCAGAATGCTTTATTACAAGCTTAATTTGGCTGCCCGGAGCAATGTTTTTTAGCCCCTGAAGATCAAATGAATCATCTTCCTGAATCTTGTCATAATCAGCAGGGTTATCAAAAGTTAAAGGTAACATACCTTGCTTTTTAAGATTAGTTTCGTGGATACGTGCAAAGCTTTTAACAATAATTACTTTACCACCAAGATGACGAGGCTCCATTGCGGCATGTTCGCGTGATGAACCTTCACCGTAGTTTTCGTCGCCAATTACAATCCAACCGGCACCTTTTGCCTTGTAATCTCGTGCAACTGCCTGTATTTGTGCGTATTCACCAGTTAGCTGGTTTTTGGTTTCTCCGGCAATACCGGTATAAGCGTTAATTGCACCAAGGAACATATTGTTGGAAATGTTATCAAGGTGACCACGGTATTTTAACCACGGACCTGCCATTGATATATGATCGGTTGTACATTTACCTTTGGCTTTTAATAGTAATTTAAGGTCGGTATAGTCTTCACCGTTCCATGGCTGGAAAGTTTCAAGCAGCTGTAATCTGTCACTTTCCGGACTAACAATAACATTTACATCGCTATTAGGCTCGGAGGCAATATAACCGGATTCACCTTTGTCAAATCCGTTGGAAGGTAGCTCATCTCCAACAGGTGGATCAAGTAGTACCTTTTCGCCTTTATCGTTAACCAGCTCATCGGTAATTGGATTAAAATCAAGTCTGCCCGCTATTGCAAGTGCAGTTGTAAGTTCGGGTCCTGCAACAAACGCAAGAGTTTCAGGGTTACCATCATTACGTTTTGCAAAGTTACGGTTGAACGAGGTTACAATTGTATTCCTTTCGCCTGTTTTAATATCCATACGGTTCCACATACCAATACAAGGACCGCAAGCGTTTGCCAGTACCACACCACCAAGCTCCTCAAGTTTTGCAAGCTGACCGTCACGTTCAATAGTTGCACGTACCTGTTCGGAACCCGGAGTAATTGTAAACTGTGATGTAGCTTTCAATCCTTTTGATAATGCCTGTTTTGCAATACTCGCCGCACGGTCAATATCTTCGTAACTGGAGTTTGTGCATGAGCCAATTAGTGCAACACTTAATTTAGCAGGGTAATCTTTTTCTTTAACTACTTCTTTCATTTTACTAACAGGTACCGCAAGATCCGGCGAAAACGGACCATTTAGGTGTGGTTCAAGTTCATCAAGGTTTATCTCAATTACCTGGTCATAATATTTAGCAGGATCAGCATAAACTTCGCTATCACTTTTCAGTTCATCCTTAACTGATTGTGCAAGCTCTGCTACATCACTTCTACCGGTAATATTAAGGTAATCAGCCATTTTGTTATCATATTCAAAAATTGAAGTAGTAGCACCAATTTCGGCACCCATATTACAAATTGTAGCCTTACCGGTTGCTGAAATTGAATTTGCACCTTCTCCGAAATACTCAACTATTGCACCGGTGCCACCCTTTACGGTTAGTACACCCGCAACCTTAAGTATAATGTCTTTGGTGGAAGTCCAACCGGAAAGTTTGCCTGTAAGCTTAACACCAATAAGTTTTGGCCATTTAAGCTCCCAAGGCATACCCGCCATAACATCAACTGCATCGGCACCACCAACACCAATAGCAACCATACCGAGTCCGCCCGCATTAGGGGTGTGACTATCAGTACCAATCATCATTCCGCCCGGGAATGCGTAATTTTCAAGAACAACCTGGTGAATAATACCTGCACCCGG
This sequence comes from Melioribacteraceae bacterium, assembly GCA_963663615.1. Lineage (GTDB taxonomy): Bacteria > Bacteroidota > Ignavibacteria > Ignavibacteriales > Melioribacteraceae. The sequence goes on along the minus strand of OY760517.1, from coordinate 3,683,652 downwards.
TTTCCAGAAGCCGATTCCATACTTGGAAGAAACACTTTCAAGGAAATCGTAAACTTCGCGGTTTTCGTTATTAGCACGTTCAAGGTCAGCTTTGGCACCAACCTGAGCCTGAATAAGGTGGTCGCAATGTACTGTTGAAGGAACGGCAGCACTTTCACGTCCGGCTTTCATAAACTGTAGCAACGCCATCTGTGCGGTTGCATCCTGCATGGCAACACGGTCGGGAGAAAGTTCAACGTAATCGTTACCACGGACAAAAGATCTGCCGGTGCTTTCATAAAGGTGAGTATATAGAATCTTTTCGGAATAAGTTAATGGTCTGTTTAATACGGCTCTTACATCTTTAAGTTTAGTAAGGAAGGAATCGTAAAATTTTTGGATCATATCTAAATTTTCTGTCATAGGGATCCCCAAAATAATTTATCAAAATATACATAATTTTAATTCCTAACATAAAAGTGTTAAGGAAGGTTCTTTTGCTGTTAGATGTAGGATGAATTGGTTGGTTGCGGGAGGGAACTATTAGGAAATTCCGAATAACTGCAAGCGATGGGAAAATTATAATACTAATATGTACAATTTAAATGCAATTATTTCTGTTGGATATAGAGTAAATTCGGAACGTACAACAAAATTTAGAATTTGGGCAACAAATATATTACGCCAGTTTGCGATTAAAGGTTACGTAATTGATAAAACACGTCTTGAAAATGGTACATTCCTTTTTGAATATTATTTTAATATACTCCTTTACAAACCATTCATCAATTTAATTTTCCTTACCTACTTTGTTACCAAAGTAGTGCTAAATTTCAAATTCAAACCAAAAAGAAGTTGTTTGCAAGAACCAAATGGATGGTATTTTATTTCGTTATCCAGCAAGTTGTTTAAGGTTATAGTTGTAGCAAATTGCTTGTTGAAAAACCAGTTTTGGATTGATAGATTAAGTATTAGTCTGGAGGGCATATTGTAGCTGATATTATACTTGTTTTCCGATTTGGTTATTGCTTCGGTTTCATACCAGGTTGAAACATCATTGAAGGTTAAACTTGCAAAAATGTTCAGATATTGAGATACATTATAATTTATTGCTCCATTCAGGATATAGGTGGGGAGTTTATTCCATTCTTGTCTAAATTCTTCATTACTACCTGGCTCGTAATGCGAAGATACACCCAGCTGAAATGAAAGATTGGCGTAAGTATATTCTCCCCGAATCATAAATGTTAGCAAACCTCCGGTAAGGTTATTATCAAGTCTGTTAATTGCTGAAATATTTTCCGGAGTATCTTTTAAATAGTAAAGTTGCTGCTCGTTATACAAGTTATTAAAATACCGGTATCCTATTGATGTGTAACCTGTAAATCCCGATTTGCTATAACTATAGTTTAGATCAACTGTAATTTTATTGCTTTTTGATAAATCCCGATTAAGATTATCTAGAATATTATATTTATAAATAGCTTCGGTATAATCTCTGAAATTATATAGAAGCGAGTTTATTGATTCCAGTAATTTTTCGGAATATGAAACATTTATATATATTCGGGAAATTTCATCCGTATATAATTTTGTGCTAATGTTGGAGCTTATTTCCAGCTTATTCTTAATTGCGGTAAGGTAAACACCAATATGTGTCGAGGTATTAGCAATTTCCGGTAAAGCAATATTTGTAAACATTGAGTATCGTTCTATTGAATTATATAACTCCGGATTGTCAGATTTGTTCATTTCCTGCTCGCAAGATAAACCAATATCAAAACTTTCGAGGGAGTACTGAGTCATTAATCTGTAATTATTAACATCAAGTTTGCTGAAAAGATAGTTCTCATTTTCCTTCAAATTAAATGAGTTTGCAGAGTACGAAGCCGAGTAGTCTAATCTTTGGTTATCTCCAAAATCATAAAAGCCTGAAAAGCCAAGGTTTCGCATTATAAATCTTGCAGAAACTTCGTGACCTAAAGGCTCCAAAAACAAATTGGAGTTTCCATAATAAAAGCTTTTGTAAAGCGGTGCATCCCCATTTTGCGAATACATAAATAGTATTTTGTTTTCGCCGTTTTTATGTATGTGCGTTAAATTATATCCGGAGGCAAAGTATGCAATAAATGGTTTGTTATGCCATTTTATTGCAGCTCTCTGTTTTGTATTTTCTTTTAGATTCGGGTATCGTATTTGTGATAAATATAATCCGGTTGAAAAGTTGCTGTTTTTATAATTAACACCAAAATTAACATCCGGACCCAAGTGTTCCGAATTACAATTACGGTCAGTGTAGAGGTAGGGACCAGGATCACCTGATTCGTTAGCGGCATAAAAGCCTCCCTGGATGGTTAAACCCTCCTTGAAGTTTTTTGTGGTAATAATAATTTGTCCGTTTTTTGCAAAGCTTCCCATACTGATTTCCGGAGCTGTTACCAGGCGAACCGATTTTATATTGTCAATATTAACAGGCAGGGAGTTTACACTAATCAGACCAAAATAATTAGCACTAATTTTTATGCCATCAAGAAAAATATCCCAATCCTGATTATCAATAATGTTTAGATAATTAATTAAATATTTGTAATTGTAGCTATCTACCGTAGAGTAATTAATTACGTTTGGATAGGTTAGTATATCAGTAATCCAGGTAGCCCCTTTCTGTTTCAGAGTGCTTTCATCAAAAACAATTGAATTTTGTCCGCTAACAAAGTATTTGGTGAGCAACAAAAAAGGGAGTAAATATTTTGTAAATGAACATCTCATTTTAGTACGTCCGATACAAATTTGGGGGCTGTAAAATAATATTGAATGCCCGCAGCTATATGGAATTCATTAATGTATTTCTTCGTAAATACCATCAGGGGATTAAATCGGAAGTAGGAAGAGATTTCGTCAGTGAAGTTAAAGTTTGCTGTTACCCAGGGTGAAATTGCAAACTCCATTTCCAGCACTGATTCATTATCCTTAAGTGGGTGAGCTTCAAACTGCATATTCCATAAACCAAAAGTTAACGCCGGTGAAATTGTAAGTTGTCTGGATACATAAAACGGACACTCCCATCCGATATAAGTGTATAAAGAAAAGAAAGAAGGTTCGGTAGAGTACCTGTTGTTGTATTTCGCAAAATCTATTCCTGCAATCAGATTACCATCATAATAATTATGCTTAACAAATCCGCCAAAACTTAAATTAGCATTCCACGTTTTATCCAACTCTTTGTCGGGTATTATGTGCAAGTAATGAACTGATATTGCGAACGTACTTGACTTGTTATGCCTCGAGCTACTTTCCTGTTGTGAATACAATTCTACCGGTGCAAGTGACAATACCGCTATAAAAATTATGCAAAAGCGAAACACAATATTTGGTGTGGATGAACTCATGTATCAATTAAATTACTTTTGATATAAAATAATCACAACATTATTAACTTTCAAATATTTTAGTATGATCCATAATATTTGGTGTCGAAATAATTAGGCAAGTTGTAGAATATTATACTAAATACATCTCAAATCAAAAAGTTTATAACTATACCTGAATTACAATTAAAATGTATTATTTTTGTTTGTTAAATAAACAGGAATAGAAACGATGACAAAGTCAGGCTACATTACAATAGTTGGGTTACCAAATGCTGGTAAATCTACATTAATGAATGCGTTAATAGGCGAAAAAATTTCAATTATAACAAATAAGCCACAAACTACGAGAAAAAGTATTTTGGGAATATTAACCGACGAGGATTACCAGATTATTTTTCTTGATACACCCGGGTTGCTTAAACCTGCATATAAACTTCAGGAAAAAATGGTTGAGTTTGTTAATCAATCAGTGAAGGATGCTGATATAGTAGTGTTTATGCTGGATATGGAAGATGATCCGGAAGGGTATAGATTATTCAATAACCCAAGTGTGCAGGAGTTTGTTAAGACAGGTACAAACAAATTGCTGGTACTAAATAAAATTGACACAATAAATGAAGAAAAACTTTTCCCGGTAATTGAAAAATTTACAAAACAGGAAATTTTTAAGAGTGTAATACCTGTTTCTGCTACCAAAAAGTTTAATCTCGATACACTTAAAAATGAGCTTGTGGAATTGCTTCCCGAGGGACCAAAATATTACCCGGACGATCAGCTTTCCGATGCTCATGAAAGATTTTTTGTTTCTGAAATTATTCGTGAAAAAATATTTGAGCTATACAAGGAAGAAATTCCTTACAGCACAGAGGTAATTATTGAGGATTTTATTGAGCGCGAAAATAAAAAGGATTACGTTCGTGCCCTTATTATTCTTGAGCGTGACTCACAGAAACCAATTATTATTGGTAAAGGGGGTGAGGCTCTTAAAAGACTTGGCAAGTATAGTCGTGATGAAGCAGAAAAATTCCTTGATAGAGAGATTTATCTTGAGCTTGTTGTTAAGGTAAAACCCAAATGGCGTACTGACGAAAAAATACTTAAAAAATACGGATATTCACCTGGTAATGAATAAATACTCCCATATTATTAACTCCGAAAAATTTGCAGTATTTATACTTTTACTGGTTACCCTTTTCTGGGGTTTAACTTTTCCGATAATTAAAGTATCTCTTAATTATGTGTCTTCACAATTGTTTGTTGCTTTGCGTTTTACGATGGCACTTATTCTGTTCCTTCCTTTTGTTTGGAAGCAGTTAAAAACGGCAGACAGGAAAACGTATTACGCAGGACTTATACTCGGGGTAATTGTTTTTCTGGGATATAATACCCAAACTATCGGATTAAAATATACAACTGCTACCAAATCGGCTTTTATTACCGGACTTGTAGTAATAATGATACCTGTATTCCATCTGGTTGTTACACGTAAATTACCCTCGCCTTTTGTATTACTTGGTGTACTGCTGGCTTTACCAGGTATAATATTTCTTACTACCAACGCTACCGAGTTCGGAACGTTGCTTGATGAGTTGGGTTCGGGATTTAATATTGGCGATTTTATTACTGTTATTTGTGCCTTATTGTATGCAGTGTATGTACTTTATCTGGATAACGTTAGCAAAAAGCACTCAACACGTATGCTGGTATTTATGCAGATAGCCGTATCGGCAGTTGCAGGTTTTATTGCTGCTTTTGTATTTGATGCCACCAATATTGAAAAAATGAAACTTGTGTATGATGAAAGTCTTTTAATTGGACTTGGTTATACTGGTCTTGTAGTTACGGTATTTGCTACAACAATACAGACCAAATTTCAAAAATTTGTAACCCCTTCCGAGGCAGGTATAATATATTCGTTTGAGCCGGTTTTTGCTGCTATTTTTGCGTTCTTTTTATTAAACGAAAAATTCACTATGTTTGGGTTACTGGGTGCTGCTCTTATATTTGCCGGTTTGTTTGTAACACAGGTTTTCGAAAGGAAAAATGGAAAAGTTTGAAAGAGCTGAAATACTGGTTTCCGGATTTGTTCAAGGTGTCGGGTTTCGATATTTTGTTTATCGCAATGCAGTAGAGCTTGATCTTAACGGTTATACACAAAACCTGTTTACCGGTGAAGTTATTACGGTGGCTGAAGGACCCAAATATTTGCTTGAAGAGTTATACAACCGTATTAAAATTGGTCCCTCCTCTTCACAGGTAAGAGGGCATAATATAAAATGGTCAACAGCAACTTACGAATTTTTAACTTTTGAGATTAAACGTTGAATATACCTTTTAGAATTGGTTTTGGTTACGATGTTCACGCATTTGCCGAAAATCGGGATTTGATTATCGGTGGTGTGAATATTCCCTATAAATTAGGTTTGGCAGGGCACTCGGATGCTGATGTGCTCTTGCATGCAATTAGCGATGCTATTCTTGGTTCGGTTGCACTTGGTGATATTGGCAAACATTTCCCTGATACTGATCCACGGTTCCTTGGTGCCGATAGTAAATTTTTGTTACGCGAGTGCGTTGTGCTTCTGGAAGATAAGGGTTATAGTATTGGTAATATTGATGCAACGGTTGCTGCACAAAAACCCAAACTTGCTCCCTACATTAACGAAATGTGCGAAATTATTGCCGACCTTGTTAAATGCGATGTGGAAAATGTATCGGTTAAGGCTACCACTACCGAAAAACTTGGTTTTGTAGGTGAGGAAAAAGGTATTGCTGCCTATGCAAATGTACTTGTTTACAATAATGAATAATTATGCTTGAGGGAATACTTCAATATTTATCCGGTTCGCACTATGTGGTAATTATGGTGCTGTTATTCTTCTTTGCATATATCGAAAACCTGTTCCCGCCTTCTCCCAGCGATGTTGTTGTGGTTGTTGGCGTTTCAATACTGGCAACTTTAAATGTTTCATCCCCGCTTATTTTGTTTATTGTTAGTCTTGGTAGTGCAACAGGTTTTGTAACAATGTTTTTTATTGGCAAGTATGTGGGTGAAAAAGTTTTAAGGAAGGGCAGGTTTAAGTTTATTTCGGAAGAAAGTATTGCATACCTCGATAAAATGTTTGCCAAATATGGTTACTATATTATTGTTGCAAACAGGTTTTTACCGGGCACACGTGCAGTTATAAGCTTTTTTGCCGGGTTGCATAAACTAAAACCGATTAAAATCATTGCACTTGCTACGGTTTCGGCAGTTTTGTGGAATGTTTTTCTTGTCTATTTAGGACTTACCATCGGTAATAATGTAAAGCTGATTGATTATTATTTATCTACTTATACAAATACCTTGCTAATTGTTACCGGTGTTTTAGTTGTTGTATTAACTGGCAGAGTAATTTTAAAAAAATACGGAAATAAATCGTGAGCGATTCAACCAAGTTTATACTAATTGAAGAAGCAGACGAAAGAAGAATAAACAGAAAGCAGCTGGGTATGGTTGCTATTGGGGGGCTAATGGCTGGTTTAGCTTTTCCTCCATTCCCGCTAAATTTTCTTATGTTCTTTGCATTTATACCCTTGTTTCAGGTAATTGAAAAAAGAGAAAGTTTTAGTGCAATTAACCGTGCAACATATCTTTTTGCATTTGTTATGAGCGTGGTTTCGCTTTACTGGGTTGGTAGTTGGACTCCCGAAGCTGATCCGTTTCTTAAAATATCGGGTGTGATGCTTATTTTCTTCAACCCGATATTTTTTCTTATCCCTTCTACCGTTTATTATATGGCAAGGAAAGTTGTTGGCAAGCGTGTTGCTCTTGTTCTCTTTCCATTGATCTGGGTGTTTTTTGAGTATATTTATACTGTTACCGAGTTCAGATTTCCCTGGTTAACACTTGCCAATAGTCAAACCGACTTTCATCCGTTTATACAGATAGCTGATATAATTGGTGCATACGGTATTTCATTGGTAATTGTTTTTATTAACCTTGCAATTTACCTGGCTTTAATATCCGATAAAAAAAGTGCAGTTAAACCTGCCATCTTAGCAGTATTTTTGTTTGTTGTGGTTTTGGGTTACGGTTTTGTTTATAACGGTCCTGATGAAACCAACGCACTAAAAATAAGAGCCGGTATTGTTCAACCTAATCTTAATCCCTGGAATAAATGGGATGCGGGTAATCTTAATGAGCAGCTTAAAATTTACCTCGATTTATCGCAAAAGTGTGTTGATAACGGAGCCAAAATTGTTGTATGGCCAGAAACCGCTTTGCCGGTTTATTTAATGAATGGCAGATATAATGACAAGGCAGCGAGAATACGAAAGTTTGTTAACGAAAATGATGTTGTTATTTTAACCGGTATGCCGGATGCAACTTTTTATACTAAAAATGATTCAATTCCGGATGAAGCCAAGCCCCTTAAGAATAATGGGGTATATACGCATTACACTTCTTACAACTCTGTTTTATTATTTGAGCCTGGAAAAATTCAGCCTCAAAAATATGGCAAAATGCTACTTGTACCTTTTGGTGAAAAAGTACCTTATGTTGAGGTAATTCCTTTCCTTGGCAAGTTGCTTAAATGGGAAGTTGGTATTTCATCATGGAATATAGGTAAGGAGCATGTTGTTTTTAATACAACTGCCGGAAAAAGGAAAGTTAGTATTGCCGGTTCAATTTGCATTGAATCCATTTACCCCGATTTTAATGCACGTTTTGTACAAAAGGGTGCACAATTACTTGCTGTTGTTACTAACGATAGCTGGTATGGATATTCAAGTGGTCCGTTTCAGCATAAGGAAATAGCCAAATTACGTGCAGTTGAAAACAGAAGAAATATAATAAGATGTGCAAATGGGGGTATATCATGTTTTGTTGATGCTTCGGGAAGAACACATCAGGAAACTAATCTATTCCGGCGCGAATGGATTACAGGTGATGTTAGTTTGTTGAATACGCAAACCTTTTATACACAGTTTCCATTGCTAATACCGGGAATTGCAACAATAATTTCGAGTTTAATAATTATACTATTTATACTTGGTTTTTTCAGGAAAAAGAATGCAGAAGATAATTGATTTAAGAAGTGATACAGTTACCAAACCTGATGAAGGAATGCGAAAGGTTATGTATGATGCCGAGGTTGGTGACGATGTTTACAAGGAAGACCCAACAGCTAATAAACTTGAAGAATACGTTGCCGAATTGTTTGGCAAGGAAGCAGGTTTGTTTGTTCCAAGCGGATTGATGGGTAACCAGATATGCCTGAACTTGCTAACAAATCCATCGGATGAAGTAATTTGTGATTATGGTGCACATATTTTCCAGTATGAATCAGGCTCACCGGCAGCACTAAGTGGCATAATGCTTAATACTATCCAGACCTCAAACGGTGTATTTACGGCGGATAAGGTTGAGCCACTAATACGTCCCGAAAGTGCATATTATATGCCTCGCACTAAGGCTATTGCTATTGAAAATACACATAATCGTGCTGGAGGCACAGTTTATCCAATTGATGAAATACAAAAATTAAGAGTGCTGGCAAATAAATATAGTTTGAGCTTTCATCTTGATGGTGCACGTATTTGGAACGCACACACAGCAACCGGTATTCCGCTTGATGAATATGGCAAATATTTTGATACCATGTCGGTTTGCCTTTCAAAGGGACTTGGAGCACCGGTTGGTTCTGTTATATTAGGCACAAAAGAAATGATGAAAGAAGCTTTTCGGGTAAGGAAAGCCTGGGGTGGCGGTATGCGTCAAATTGGTATATTGGCTGCTGCCGGTATGTATGCTATCAAAAACAATTTGCCCAAACTGAATGAGGATCATCAAAAAGCCAAAATGATTGCTGAAAGTCTGGAATCAATTGGTACAGTTGAGTGTAATAGCAAATCAGTACAAAGTAATATATTAACTTTTAGTCCAAAAAAACTTACTGTTGAAGATGTTATTGCAAAATGCCGGGAGAAGGGATTGCTTGTTTCTACCGTGGCAGTAGGAGTTATACGAATAGTTACCCATATTGATGTAAGTATTGAAGAAACAACCAAAGCAATTGAAATATTAAAGGAAGTGTTGAAATAATATGAAAGAAACAAATAAATCGGAATACAAACACCAGATTGGTGAAAAAATAAAATTCCATGAAGTTGATATGCTGGAAGTATGCAATAATGCAGTTTACTTTACCTATTTTGAGGATGCCCGTCTTGCTTACCTCCAGAACCTGATGAAACTTTATAACCTGGAAGAGTTGATGAGTGATAACAAGTTCTTCATTATGGCACACAATAATTGTGATTATTATAAACCCGGTTTGCTGGATGATGAACTTACAATTCATACAAAAATTGAATTTGTAAAAAACTCGAGTTTTGGTTTCAGGCATCTGGTTGAGAGAAATTCCGATGGTGAAATTATTGCCAGTGGGGGTGGAGTTATGGTTTATATTTTGAAGGACTCAAAAATGCCTTTTCCGTTGCCAAAAGGATTTGTTGAAGCTGTACGCGATTTTGAGGAAGATTGTAACTTTTTGAAATAAATGCGGCTAATTAAATGAAGCTGGTCTTTGATATCGAAACCTCCGGATACAAGCTGGAAGACCTTGAGGAATCGCAGCAGGAATATATTTTGCGGTACGCCGAAAGAGAAAAAGACCCTGAAGTGAGGGCAGAAAAGCGAGATGAAGCAATCAGGTATATGAATTTGTACCCTTTTACATCGCGTGTTGTAGCTATTGGTATGACGAATACCGACACGCAAAATTCACAGGTGCTTTATCTTTCCGATGAACCTGAAGAGTTTCAACATCCCGATAAACAGGTTGTTTACAAGGGTATGACTGAGAAACAGATATTGGAAACATTTTGGGATTATATTACCAGGGTTGAGGGTCTAATAACGTTTAACGGTAAAAATTTCGATGCACCTTTTCTTACAATGCGATCAGCCCTTTTGGGGGTTAAACCCTCTGCTAATATTATTACGAGTAAGTACGATAAATCATTCCATCTGGACTTGCAGGATGAGTTTACTTTTAACGGAGCAATAAGGAAGTTTAATCTCGATTTTTACTGTAAGTCGTTTGGCATAGATTCACCAAAATCTCACGGCGTTACAGGAATGGAAGTGAACGAGTTATTCAGGGCAGGAAAGTGCCGGGATATTGCCCAATACTGTTATAATGATGTTGTGGCAACATTCAGGCTTTACAAAATATGGTCTAAATATTTACGTGTTTAATCTACACTTTTGTAACGTTACATTATTGCAAAACCGGTTTTTAGTATTTTTTTATAAACTAAATTTTAGTATGTTTGGGAAAATTTTTTTCTAAAATCCGGAGTTACACATGAAGAAACTACTAATATTTCTACTTTTAACTTTTACCGTCTTCGGTCAATATACAACACCCGGCACAGGTGTTGAATGGACGCTTGATGATCTTGTTACAAATTCAGGCGGCGTAGTAACTACAAGTACAGATGGTTACGACGTAAATGAGGAAGTTTTAATTTCTCAGAGCGATAAAGTAACTATTGCAGCAGGTACTACTGTATATTTTACGAATAGTAATGCCGGATTTGAAGTTGAAGGTACTTTCTCGGCTGTTGGTACAGCAGATAACATGGTTACTTTTACTGCTTATTCTCCAGCAAATGTTGGTGATTGGGCTGGTATTTATTTCAAGGAAGAAAGTGATGCCGCAAATTGTAAACTTGCATATACGAAAGTTGAATATGCTGATTATGGCTTCCGTGCACTAAGCACTTCTCCAACTCTTGAAAATTCTCATATCTTAAATTGTAATTATGGTGTTCGCCTTAGTAGTTCTGATGCCATGATTATGAATAATACTATTGAATATTGTTATGGCTATGGTATTGCCATGACTCTTGGTTCAAATCCTACAATTGATAACAACGTTATCAGATACAATAACGTGGAACAGTCTTCTTTTAAAAACCAAATTGCAGTTGGTATTCAAGGAGATAGCTCCCCAATAATTACTAATAATAAAATTTACGGTGGTGGTGCCATGGCTGGTGGTATCAGCATTTGGGTATATGGTGCTACATTGTTTTCCAATGCAGAAATTGTAAATAACGAAATTTATGATAATGCTTTTGGTATAACACTTTACAGTTCTTCTAACGGTGTTGTAAACGTAAAAGTTGTTGGCAACTATATTCACAATAACGATAAAAATCCTGATCCAATGGCGGCAGGTAGTGGTATTAACCTTTATGGCTCATCATTTAATACACCTCTTATTGCATGGAATACAATTACTGAAAACGTATGGGGTATTACTGTTATGAGTGGAGCAACCACTGTTTCTCCGGGTCCACTACCAAAACTTGGTAATGTAAATGACGCTGATACTTCAAACAGTGGTAACAACAGAATTTTTAATAATGGTTACGATGGTGATGTTTATGACCTTTATAACAATACCAGCGAAGCTTTCCTTGCGCAGAATAATGACTGGGGTACAAACGACCTTGCAGAAGTAGAAGATCATATATACCATAGTGTTGATAATAGTGCTTATGGTGAAGTTACTTTCTCTCCACTTAAAAATACTTCTGTTCCTGTTGAGCTTACAGGATTTTCTGCCGTTCAGGTTAACGGTGCTGTTAAACTTGACTGGACCACTGCCACCGAGCTTAATAACAAGGAATTCCAGGTTTACAGAAACCAAGAACTTATTGCAACTGTTGATGGTCAGGGTACTAAAGCAGAAGCAACTTCTTACTCTTTTACTGATAAATATGCTGTAACTGGTGTAAATACTTACAAACTTTTCCAGATTGATTATGATGGCACAACTACTCTTGTTGCAAGTGTTGAAGTTGAGCTCGATGCTCCTGTTGAATTTGCACTGGGTCAGAACTATCCGAATCCATTTAACCCTTCAACAACAATTTCTTTTACACTTCCTGAACAGTCGGAAGTAAAACTTGTTGTTTATAACATGATTGGTGAACTGGTTACTGAAATTACCAGTGGTTCATTTGACGCTGGTTTCCACCAGGTTAATTTTGATGCTTCTCAGTTAAGTTCTGGTGCTTACATTTATCAGCTTTCTGCTGGTAATTTTGTTCAGACAAGAAAAATGATGTTAATGAAATAAACTATTTCCTGGGCTTATTAAAGTATTCAGCTTAGCTAATAGAATTATTGGGGTCTTATCCGAATACTACGCTACGTTAAACACGTAATAAATATTGAACCTCGCATGTTAAATTCATTTATCAAAACATGCGGGGTTTTTTATGTTAACTTACAATTCTCAAACAATCAGTTTTTGAAAAACCGGCATTTTAACTCACTTTTAAATCAACATCCAAGCTACTACGTATTGTTGATTAAACGGATATTTTGTTATCTTAATTCTAAAATACTCACAAATCCGGTTTAGAATGGAAGAACAAACATCTTTTGGAATCGTTTCTCTTGTACCTCCTTTTACAGCTATTGTATTGTGTTTTCTAACCAAACGCGTTTTGTTATCGCTATTCTCGGGAATACTTGTTGGTGGTATTATACTTTCCGGATACCATCCGCTACTGGGTATTGAGCTAACTCTTGATACAATAATCAAATCTATTACCGATGACTGGAATGCTCGTCTTTTGGTTTTTAACTTGCTAATGGGTTCGGGGGTTGCTTTTATATGGCGTCTTGGTGGTAGTAATGCACTTTCCAATTTTGCATCAAAAAAAATTAAAACAAAAAAGCATGCTAATCTTGGTGCGTGGTTACTTGGCATATTTGTGTTTTTTAATGATTATGTTAATGCCGCGATTGTTGGTAATGCTTTCCGCGATATTTTTGACAGATTAAAAATATCTAAAGAAAAACTATCCTATGTGCTCGATTCAACTGCAGCACCCGTTGCTACTTTTTTTATTTCCGACTGGATTGCATTCCAGATTGGGATGATTCAATCTGGGTTAGATGCTGCCGAAATTAAAACAATACCAGCTTTTACCGGTTATTTGTATAGTGTACCGTTTAATTTTTATTGCATACTTGCCGTACTTATGGTTGGTGTTGTTGCTTACACCGGTTGGGATTTTGGTAGCATGCTAAAGGCTGAAAAACGTGCTGAAAAAACAGGTGAAACTGCTCGTAAGGGTTCTACCCCTATGATGGATGTAAACAATGAGCTTGGTGATCCGGGTGATAGTAATGCCGGACTATCAACATTTTTTCTTCCTATTTTGGCACTTGTTGCTGTTGCGGCTTTTGGCTTTTGGTATGCCGGTAGCGAGGGCAGTACGCTAATGGAAGTGCTGGAAAAAACTGATCCTGCAAAGGCTTTGCTTTGGGCGGCTTTTGCCATGACAGCAACAGGTATGCTTTTGGCTGGTGTAAAGCATAAAATGCCGCTAAAGGATATTATGGAAACTGTTATTGATGGTATGAAGCTTATGCTGCTTGCCTGTGCTATTCTGGTGCTTGCATGGAGCCTTGGTATAATTACCAAGGAAATGCATCTAGCCGATTTTCTTATTGAAATAGTTTCGGGGAATTTACCTTTTGAGGTTATACCTGTAATTTTGTTTGTACTTAGCATGGTTATTGCCTTTTCAACCGGTACTTCCTGGGGTGCTATGACTATTCTTACCCCGGTTGCTATTCCACTGGTTTATAAAATGACTGGCGATCCATATACTTCTGTAACAATGGCGGGAATTGTATTTTCCGGTGCAATATTTGGTGATCACTGTTCACCTATTTCCGATACTACTGTGCTTTCTTCAATATTTTCCGGTGCCGACCATATGGATCATGTAACTACTCAGATACCTTATGCAATTCTTGGGGCTTTGGTTGCAGCAATGCTTTATCTTGTTGTTGGATTTACCAGTGTAAATCCTGCCATCCTTATTGTAATTGGTATCGCACTCATGATTCTTTTATTATACATTTTACACAAGTTTTCACTTAAGAGAATAGAAAATGTAAGGTAATTGGTAACTTAATATTGCAAATGTATTGACTTTCAGGATTATTTTTATATCATGAAATAAATAATCCTGAAAGCATGCTGTTGCTGATGAGTAAAAACAAACCTACTACTTTTCTTTTTTCACCTCATTTTGGCTCATATTTTGAGCTAACAAATCTTTTCTGCACTAAAAGCGACATTAAACTCTCCATTAAAAATTATAATTCTACCAATCTAATTATCCTATTCAGTAATTACAGGGGGAACTCTTGAGAATTACAAAGCAATATACCGGACGCGATTCAAAATCACTCGACAAATATCTTCAGGATATTGGCAAAATGGACTTGCTAACTGCCGATGAAGAAGTTGATCTTGCCAAAAAAATTAGGGAAGACGATAAAGCTGCAATGGAAAAACTCGTTAAGGCTAATCTTCGTTTTGTAGTTAGTGTAGCTAAACAATATCAAAATCAGGGTCTGTCTTTAGTTGACCTGATTAGTGAAGGTAATTTGGGTTTGATAAAAGCGGCTAAACGTTTTGATGAAACACGTGGTTTTAAGTTTATTTCGTATGCAGTCTGGTGGATTCGCCAATCAATTTTACAGGCACTTGCCGAACAATCCCGCATTGTACGGTTACCGCTCAACCGTGTTGGAGCATTAAATAAAATAGGTAAAAAAATTAGTCAGCTTGAGCAGGTTCTGGAAAGAGAACCAACACTCGATGAAATTGCAGTTTCACTTGAAATGAACAAGGAAGAGATTTCAGGAGCATTAAAGGTTTCGGGAAGGCAGCTTTCGGTTGATGCTCCAATTTCCGAGGGGGAAAACAATAAATTGCTGGATATTCTCGTTAGTGCGGAATCACCATCACCCGACAGGTTGTTGATGAATGAATCCCTGATTAATGAGATCGAATACAGCCTTTCGCATCTAACTGAAAAGGAAGCAGAAGTAATTAGATTGTACTTTGGTTTTGGTCAATTTCATCCTCTAACACTTGAAGAAATTGGTGAAAAATTTGAGCTAACCAGAGAAAGGGTTCGCCAAATAAAGGAAAAGGCTTTGAGAAGATTACGCCATAAATCAAAATCTAAAAACTTGCGAGTTTTCCTGGGGTAAGCATGAGTAATTATAATGAGTGATTTAATATTTCCCGAAATAAACCAGGTTCGTGTTGCCGGTAATCTTACAAAGGATCCTGTTTTTAACATTACCAAAAACGGTTCTTCGGTTATTAACTTTCATATTGCTGTTAACAGGAGTTTTAGGAAAAGCAATAACGAAAAGAAAGAAGATGTTTGCTTTGTTGGTGTAGTTGCATGGAACCAGCTTGCTGAGAGTTGCAGGAGTTTTTTACATAAGGGTGATGCTGTTCTTATTGATGGTGTTTTGCAAAGCAATACTTTTAGGGATGAATCAGATTTAAATCTTACAATAGTTGAAATAAAAGCAAAAAAAATTCAGTTTCTTACTAAAAAGTATGAAGCTTCATCTGCGGAATTCTTAAATTCCGATGTGGAAAAAAAAGTAAGTGATAAGGATTTTATATGAATAATGAAATGATTCTTGAAAAACAAAACCAGGCAATTGAAATTCTTAGGGAAAAAAATATTGATATGTGGCTTACCTTTGTAAGAGAAACAGGCAATATTAAAGACCCAATGCTCGATATGCTTGTGGGTACAGGTGCTACATGGCACTCAGCATTTATATTAACTGCATCTGGCGATACTGTTGCTATTGTTGGTTCACTGGAAAAAGCCAATATGGAAACAGTTGGTACTTTTAAGGAAATTAAAAGTTATCTTAAATCGGTTAAGGATGATTTGGTAGAAACACTTAAAAAGTATAATCCCAATAAAATAGCTATAAACTTCTCCCGAAATTCAAGTTTGGCAGATGGTTTAACCTATGGTATGTATCAGGAGCTTATTGGCTTTATTAAAGGTACCGGCTTCGAGGATAAACTTGTTTCTTCGGAAGATATAGTTGCTGCGTTGCGAGGAAGAAAATCGAAAACCGAAATATCGCACATGAAACTGGCAATAAAGGAAACACTTGCCATTTTTGACCAGGTTACCGGTTACCTTAAGCCAGGTGTATCTGAAAAGGATGTAGCTGATTTTGTTAGAAATATTGTTCATGAAAAGGGTTACGAGTTTTCGTGGGACGAAGAACATTGCCCGGCTGTATTTACTGGTCCCGATACTGCGGGTGCACATTCGGGTCCAACTGATAGAAAGGTTGAACGCGGTCATGTAGTAAATATGGATTTTGGTGTAAAGATTAATGGCTACTGTGCAGATTTGCAACGTACATGGTACATACTTCGTGAAAGTGAGTCAGATGCCCCGGCTGAAGTGTATAAAGGGTTTGATGTAATTGTTGAATCGATTACTCGTTCGGCTGCTGCTATTAAACCGGGCAAAAAAGCTACCGAGATTGATGCAGTTGCAAGAGGTTATATAGAAGAAAATGGTTACGAAGGTTATCCGCATGGTTTGGGTCATCAGGTTGGTCGTGTTGCTCATGATGGTGGTGCATTACTGGCTCCTGAGTGGGAAAGATATGGAAACCTTCCATATATGGAACTGGAGAAAGATCAGATATTTACAATTGAACCAAGGTTAACAATTGATAGCTTTGGTATAGCAACTATTGAAGAAGAAGTTGTTATTACTGATGATGGCTGTGAATTTTTATCTCCTCGCCAAACCGAGCTATATTTAATTAAATAACACAACTAAATTTTGGTGAAAAAAGCAGACTAAATACTTATGGTCTGCTTTTTTCGTTTGTAGTAGTAATTAAAGAATTATTTAAAAATAGGGGTGATGTTAATAAAGAATTAATATGAAAGGGCAATAATTAATTTGCGTTTGTCAGATTGACGCTGAGAATGACATTTAAATGATTTGGAAGTTATTAACAATTTTAAAGTCAAGCAGTTTTTTACAAAACTATTTTTTTATTTTTTGTTGACTTTTATAAAAGTTGGAAAACAGGCTAAAAACGCACTATTCGTTTGCTAAGTCAAAATTGTTGAAAAAGGTGATTCGTAGTTTTGCGAGTTATCAACAAGTTATTAACATTTTAGAAAGTGCTAAATAAGCCGAGAAAGCCAATAATACTTTAAACTCCGATTATTGCTTTATAGGGGCTTGCTACCATGTCTATTGGGTAAAGAGTATATCACAGTTGAATATGATGTTTGCCAATACTTTAATAATAACTGCATGATGTTCTGACGTAAAAATATTAAATTATAGAGAAATATATTAGACAATAATTTAGCAGTTTATTCAACTATTAATACTTTATAGAATTAATAAATACTAACTTGAATTTTGCTAAATCAGTTCGATAATGATTCTGGTATATACTATTTTGTAAAAATTAAAAAGGCTTAAATTATATGGCACTAATAACCTGGGACGAAAAATATAGCGTTAAGGTTCGTCACCTTGATAACGAACATAAAAAACTTGTTGACTTAATTAATCAGTTTCATGATGCAATGAGAGAAGGCAAGGCAAAAGAAAGTATGGGTAAAATATTAAACGAATTAATTAGTTATACCCGCTATCATTTTACTAATGAAGAAGCCATGATGGCTAAAATTGGTTATGCCGATCTTGAGGAACATAAAAAAGTACATGCCCAACTAATTCAGCAGGTTGTTGATATCAATGAAAAATTCAAAAAGGGTTCTGCTGTTGTATCTATTCAATTAATGAATTTTCTTAAAGATTGGTTGATGAAACATATTCAGGGTGTTGATAAAAAATACTCGGAAAGTTTTAACAGCAAAGGTATAAATTAATAGGAGTAATATTCTAACATGGCGTTAATATCCTGAACAGAACGACTGAGTGCACATGTTGAATTATTCGATAACGAACATAAAAAACTGGTAGAAATACTTAACGCTCTGCACAATTCAATAAGTCAGGGTGTAGGTAAACAAAAAATTGCTGCAACACTAATCGAACTAATTGATTACACCAAATATCATTTCCGAAGCGAAGAAAAAGTTATGGTGCAAACTGGCTATCCCAAGTACATTTCGCATAAGCAGGAACATGAAAAACTGGTTAATCAGGTTGTTGAGTTCAAAAGAAAGTATGATAACGGTGAATCAGCTTTAACGGTGAAGCTTTTAAGTTTTCTCACGAAATAGCTGCAAGATCATATCCTGAAAACGGATAAGGAATATGGAGCTCATTTTGAAGGTAAAAGAATTGTCTGATATTTTAGGGAAACCATTTTAGGTTTCCCTTTTTATTTTATATTAGTTGCCCGCCTCTAATATATTTTGTCTTATTTTCATTTTACCTGTAATACAATGTTTACTATACCAATCTATTAACATTGATATTTAAAGAAGTAATAAGTAATCTTGAGCATCATTCTTTTGGGAGTATTATGAAAAGGAAGTTTTTGATTGTTATTACCTTGCTTACGGGGTTAATTACATTTGCATTTCTAGCAATTGATTTTAATTCGCAGAAAAATATGGAAAGTGACGGACCTGATCAGTATCCTGCCGAGTGGGCTTGGATGCAGAGAACTTTTCCATATTTCGAAGCAGATGAAATGGCACAGTATGATGCTATGAAGCAAACTCAACAAATACGTTCTGCTGCAATCGAAAAAGCCGGCAGAGTTTCGGAAGCAAAATGGGAGTTTATTGGTCCGGTTAATATTGGTGGTAGAGTTGTTGATCTTGAATTTAATCCGCTTGATGGTAACACCGTTTACGCATCTGCTGCAACCGGTGGTATTTTTAAATCGTACAATGTTGGTGAAACATGGTTTCCGGTATTTGATGATCAGGCTGTTCTCCCTATGGGCGATCTTGCTATTGATCCTGTGGATACAAATATCGTTTATGCAGGTACAGGGGAGCCTAACGGTTCTCATAACAATTTCCCCGGATATGGTGTATTCAAATCAACCGATGCAGGGGCAACCTGGAATAATATTGGGCTTGAGCTTACTGCACAGATTGGAAGAATTATAATTGATCCTGATAATACACAGCGTATTTTTGTAGCTGCTGTTGGCTCTAACTTCCGCAAAGGCGAAAACAGAGGTATTTATCGTTCAACAAATGGTGGTACCGACTGGGAAAAAGTTTTGTTTGTTGATGATTCAACAGGTGGTATTGATGTTGTGATGATGCCAGAAGATTCGAATATTTTACATGCCGCTATGTGGCAACGATATAGAAAAGCCGGGTACGGTCAGACTGAAACTTCTCGTGGTCCATCTACCGGTATTTTTAGATCCACTGAT
Organism: Melioribacteraceae bacterium; assembly: GCA_963663615.1. Lineage (GTDB taxonomy): Bacteria > Bacteroidota > Ignavibacteria > Ignavibacteriales > Melioribacteraceae. The sequence continues at coordinate 3,664,035 of OY760517.1, read as the reverse complement.
GGAGGCGACACTTGGACAGAACTTGGAACTCCCGAAGGCTTAAAGGATGCTAATGGTGATAATGGCAGAATCGGGTTTGCCGTTTGTCCTTCCTCCCCAGAAGCTATTATTGCCTTATATACCGATGGGGGCACTTACTCCGGTATGTATAAATCGAATAACAAAGGTGAAACCTGGGTAAATATTGATCCTGCTAATTCTGCCGGTCAGGCTGTTGCTACATTTAGCTGGTATTTTGGACAGGTGAGAATGCACCCGAATGATGAAAACAAAATTTTTATGCTGGATCAATATCTTGCTTATTCATCTAATGGTGGCTCAACCTGGAGTATTGTTGGAGAGAATGATACGCATGTTGATTTTCATGCAATGGCGTTTCATCCTTCAAGTCCTAATATTGTTCTTGTTGGTAACGATGGTGGTATAGCCAAATCAACTAATAGCGGAACTCGCTGGTCTGCTGAAGTTGATCTTCCTGCAACACAGTTTTATGAAATTGGACTTGATTATATAAATCCTGCTCGTGTTTATGGCGGCACACAGGATAATAATTCAATCCGTACCTATGATGGCGGAATTGACAGTTGGCAGAGAATTTTGGGTGGTGACGGTTTTTATGTAAATGTTGACTATACCGATAATACAACCTTTTATATGGAATACCAGTATGGTGTACTTTACAGATTTACGAATGATGGTAGTAATTATGACTATATTATGAACGGTATTGATGATAATGAACCGAAAAACTGGTCAACCCCGGTAGTTATGGACCCTATTGATCCTGAAGTGCTTTATTATGGCTCGAACCGTATTTACCGTACTACCAATAGAGGGGATAACTGGACTCCAATAAGCAATAAACTTACAGCAGATAATCCGCTTTATCCGCGTTTTGGTACAATGAGTACCATTGGAGTTTCTATTATTGATAACGATATAATTTATGCTGGTACAGATGATTCACATATATGGCGAACTACCGATAAAGGTAATACATGGACGCAAATTAATAATGGTACTCCGGAACGATGGGTTACACGAGTATTACCGGACCCGCATGATGAAAATGTGGTTTATGCTACATTTTCAGGTCTAAAATGGGGTGAACCGCAATCGCATGTTTTCCGAAGCTCCGATATGGGAGATACGTGGGTGGATATTAGCAGCAATCTTCCCGATTCCCCGGTTAATGCCATTGCAGTTGATTATGAAAATCCTTCATGGATTTTTGTTGGTACCGATGTTGGACCGTTTGTATCATTCGATACAGGAGCAAGTTGGGTAGTTCTGGGTGAAGGTATGCCACTCGTATCTGTATATGATTTGAAAATTCACCCAACCGAAAACTTTCTTGTTGCCGGTACACATGGTAGGTCCATGTACAAGCTCGATCTGAATTCATTGGTAATAGTTGAACAGGATGTTCAGGTTGCTGAAGATTTCCAGCTAAAACAAAATTATCCTAATCCATTTAACCCTAGTACAACAATATCGTTTGTTGCTCCAAAAACCGGATTGGTGAAAATACAGGTATTTGATATTACCGGTCAGTTGGTTAAAACGCTTGCAAACCGTATGTATGCAAAAGGTACATATAACTTGCAATGGAATGGCAGAAATGAAGCGGGTAATATGGTAGCTTCCGGTACTTATATTTACCGACTTGAATCAGGCAGCCATATTATTTCCAAAAAAATGATGCTTCTCAAGTAATAAATATTTTTAATCTGCGATGTTCGAATTGGTTTTTACAGAACATCGCAGGTTTCTATAATAACAATTCTCACTAATTCAATAAAATATTTTGTAACGAATTCAGTTATCGGTTTGCAAGTTTACAGGTTTTTGCCTCATCATGCAATATTTGGGATGGTATTAAGAATGTGAAGTGATTGGTTTAAAATAGAAAACCCCGATTCGCGAACATCGGGGTTTATATATCGATATATAATCGTAAAAATTATCTGCCTATTTCATCAAGCTTTTCTTTTTTAGCCATAAGCTCTTCTTTAGTTTCCTTACGATCAGGATCATATTCAATAGCTTCGGTAGGGCAAGCAGACATACACTGTGGTTCATCATAAAAACCAACACACTCTGTACATTTTTCAGGAACTATATAAGTGAATTCATCACTTAAAGCTTCTTTTTCTTCGCCACCGTAATTGTATGGTTCGCCTGGTGAATAAATAGCTGTGTTTGGACATTCTGCTTCACAAGCATTACATGCTATACATTCTTCAGTTATAATTAATGCCATTTTGTTTCCTCAAAATTAAATTTGTAATAAAAGCGCAATTATTTGATATACAAGTATTTTTTACGATACACTGAAAAACTAATTACTTTTTAAATAAATACCAACAGTTACTATAATATTTATAAAAAAAATGTCGAAAATGTTGGAAAAATCAAACTTAATATCCAAAATAATATATCGTAAGTTTATATGGTAAAATACCCAACAATTAAAATTATATCAATAATATTATAACCTATTCAATTTACTACCAAATAATTTAGCCTGCTGATAAAGTATGAATAGTATCAATCCAAGAATATACTCATTTGATTACCTGAGAGCATTTGCAATGCTTCTTGGGATTATGCTGCATTCTTCACTTTTCCTGGTTGAAACTTCAAATGAATGGTGGATTGTTCCGAATAATGAAGTGTATAATCCTTACTTTTATATCTACTTTGTTATTCACACATTCAGAATGCCCATATTCTTTATTATGTCGGGTTTTTTCGGTAGTATGCTTATAAACAGACTCGGTATTTCTGATTTCCTGAAACACAGGGTTAGGCGAATACTCATTCCATTCCTCATATTTGTTACCATTTACGCATTTGTATTTCCGGCTTTATATATTTTTCGTGACTTTTATAATGTTGGAAATGGATTTAGTTACGCATACCTTACGGAGGTTTACAACTATATTAGTTCACCTAAGGTTATCCTGAATGCTAATCCGGAGCATTTATGGTATTTGTATTATCTCTTTATGCTTGTATTGCTGCACATATTTGTTTACTGGGCTGTAATAGACAAAAGTGTTTTCAAAATTGGCAGATATATGTTGATTTTACTTGTATCAGTAATTGTAATTGCAACTTTTACCATGGCTCTTTTTATGAAGGATGTACTACTTGATATACCAGACAAGGGATTTGTGCCCCTGGCAGACATGTGGTTGTTTTATACTTGTTTCTATTTATTTGGTGTGTTAATCTTCAAAAACAAAATTATTTTGCGAAGTATAACGAACAATCTAGTTTATTATATTTTGCCGGTTATAGTTTTAATTCCAATTGCAATAGTGCTATTCTTCACCTATCACGCTGATAAAAGATTCCTTACCAAATTTGCAAGTGTTTCGGCAAACACTGCTATAACATGGCTGCTATCCGTTATTTTGGTAGGAGTATTCTACAAGTTACTTAATTTTAAGTCAAAAGTAGCTCAATATATTTCCGAAGCTTCGTACTGGATATATGTTGTTCATCTGCCATTAGTAATGTTTTTGCAAATAATACTTGCCCAAATTGAAATGGATACAATTGCCAAATTTTTAATTGTAAACATTATTTCGTTTGCAATTTCTATAATTACATACCACCTGTTTGTTAGATCAACATTTATTGGGAAAACATTAAATGGTAAAAGGTATCGTTTCACCAAACCTTTTGCACAAATAGACTGACTGCTGATTACTTAACTGTGTACAAAAAAGCCCCGCAATAATTAATCTGCGAGGCTAAAATAATTTTTAATGTACAAAATTAATCAGCAATTTTACCAGTTTTTAATTCCTTTACAATTCGGTTTGCTTTATAAACTTTACCAATAGCTTCCAAAATTCCTGATGAGTGAACTGCTACCATTCTGTTTTGTTTATCATCATACAGGTAACTTCCTGCAATAGATTCAACATTACCATCGAATGCAATACCAACAATTTCCTGCTTCTGGTTAATTACCGGGCTACCAGAGCTTCCACCGGTAATATCGTTTGTAGTAACAAAGTTTAATGGTGTAGAGAGAACCATATCATCTTCGGCATCAAGCCATTTCTTTGGTAAGTCCCAAGGGAATATTTTCTTGTGGGAGTAGTAACGGTTATACAAACCATAAAAAGTTGTATTAATTGGTGCAATTGTACCGTTATAATCAAAGGAACGCATTACACCATCGTTTATACGTAATGTACTGGTTGCATCAGGAGGTATATTTGTGCCGTTTAGTGCAAATATTACCTGTCCCAGTAGCTCGTTCAGAACAGATTCTGTTTCTCTAATTTCACCGGATCTTGCAGTTGCTTTCTTAACTTTACCCGGAGCATCCTGTATAAATTGTATAAACTTGTCATCGCTTTTAGAAAGATCACCACCATCCAGAATAAATTGTTCAAGTTTTTCTCTATCTGAACTAAATGAATTATCAATCATATATTGGGCAGCTTTTTTACCGCTGTTATTACCAAAATATTTATTGTATTCAGCATTTTTGCCTATATTCATTTCAAAGAGGTTAGCTAATAGTTCAAGTTTGGCAAAATCTACCTTACTATCATCTTCCTCGTCATAAATTTCATCAAGCATTAGTTTTAGTGAATCGGCATCTTCTATCAAACCTTCTTTTTTATTGAGTTGAAGCAATTTTTGGGCACGTTTTAGGTAACCTGAAGCAATAAAACCATTATATTGAAATACACTAAGGTAAGGAGCGTATTTCCTTTTTTCCTGAGTAAGTGTTTCAATTTCGTTCCATACAGTTCCATATTCTTTATTTAGTTGCGGATCCGCACTTACTTTCATTCTTAGCTCGGTTTCAAAAGCTTTTTTACGTGCCATAAGATACTCGTCATTAAGTGCCTTATATTGGTTGCGATAAACCTTAGCAGAGTTGGTAATCATGGTAAATGTATTCGAGTATTTTTGTCTTGCTTCTTCACTTTCAGCCATCAATCTTTCATATAAATCAACCATAAAATTAAGCATATAAGAAGTATTTCGGATTGTATAGTCTCTCATGTACTCGTACTGTGCCATAGTTTTAAGACGTTCGGTTCTTCCCGGACGACCAATGCAAAAGAGTGGTTCACCTTCTTTAGGACCTTCCTTGCTCCACTCAAAAAAGTTTTTGGTTTTTAATGGTTTTCCATCCTGGTAAACACGCAGGAATGCAAAATCGCAATTGTAACGTGGATATGTAAAGTTATCCGGATCGCCACCATATAGTCCAACTTCGCTTTCAAGGGCAAGTACCATTCTAACATCATTGTAGGTGCGGTAGCCGTAGAGTGAATATTTACCACCATTGTACAGAGGTACAATTTTAATTTTCAGTTCTGTTTCTTCGCTATATTGTTTTTCAAGCTCGGCAATTTTTTGTGATCTAAGCTCCAGTTTTTCTTCAAGAGTTTTACCTTTGGCAACTTCGGGTTTAATCTCGTTAGTTACGTCTTTAGTTAAAATAAGCTGATCAACAAAAACACCCGGTACTTTTCTTTCATCTTCAAGAGTTTCTGCATAAAAACCATTTTTAAGAATATTCTCCCCTTCTTCCTGAATATCCTTGGTCTTAAAATCAATGCAATGGTGGTTGGTCATAATCAAACCATCTTCCGATACGAATGAAGAAGAACACCAGCTTGCAAACTGAAGTGCAGATAAACGGGCATCTTTAAACCAGTCCTCATCGGGTTTAAAGCCGTAAGTATCCTCGAAATAACCAACAGGTGCATCTTCAAAAGTCCACATTTTACCGGTATCAAACTTTCTAACCGTAACGGTATCGGGATTAAATGTAGCCTGAGCATTATTTACTACTGCTGTTTCGGAGGCTGAGCAGCTAAATAGAAACAATACAATCAGTAAATAAAAAAGATTAGTAGATTTTTTCATAGTGTTATCCGCCAGAATAATAATTGTGAATACTAAAAATAAGTAAAATGGAAGGTAAAAAAAAAGCCGACTATAAGCCGACTTAAAAATTATTAAATAAACGCATCGGGAAAAAAGTAGGGTACAACTTCTCTTTCGTCCTCAGCAGTACCATGACAATGCGAACATTTTTTTGTATTGTAAACAACCGGTTCCTCACTTGGCTCGGCTTCAATAAAATTTATTATAGATTGACAGTTTGAGCATTGAACCACATGGTGAGTATCAAGTTTCTTTCTGCAAGAAGGACACAACATTCCAGTTTCCCCAAGTATCTCGCGTGTGTCGAACAGAAATGATACTCCGCACTTTGAGTTGTTACATTTGGCGAAGCTTTTAAGAATAGTAGATTTAGTTTTTATACTAACCTCCATAAATATTACCAAAACAATATAACACCTTAATTATTTTAATTCTATGCAAAAAAACGTCCCGTTTTTGCCATTTATTGAATATATCCGCGATATTTTTTATGCAAACATCTACAGGAGCAATTCAACAAATTTAAATTGTAAATAATATCATGTGATATAAATAAGGTAGAAACCACCCAGTATAACCAATATACCACAGATACGCCTTATATGAATAATTGCATTTTTTTTACTGTTCCAGGTAAGGTATTTTTGAACTTTACCAGCCATAACACCAGCCAATACAATAACCAAACAATGTCCAAGTGCAAAAGCCAATAAAAATAGAATTGCCAAAATAAGATTGGTTTGTGCAGTTTGTAAAACTATTCCAAGAACCGGAGCCATAAATGCAAAAGTACAAGGACCAAGGGCAATGCCGAAAAGAAAACCAAGTATTAACACCGCCCTTATACCTTTAAATTTGGTGTCTGTTAAACCAAACGTATTAGGAGTAAAATTAAATATATCCAGAAGATATAATCCCATCAGGAAAAAAATTGATGCAACAATATAATTGCCGGTAGTACCAATATCACCCATTAGTCTGCCAAGTGAGGCAGTTATAATACCTGTAAGAGCAATTGTAATCAATATTCCAATTGAAAAGACAAATGATATTTTGAATGAACCATTGACTGAAATCTTTTCCTGAGAACTTATATAACCAACAATTAACGGAATACCAGATAAATGGCATGGGGAAAGAAGAATACTTAACACCCCCCATCCGAAAGAAGCAACCATTGCCAGTAGAAATGAACCTGCCATCCATTCATAAAGAATATCAAAAATACCTCCCATTACTTTTTTAATTCCTGTAAAACTTTTAAACCCTTTCCGGTTAATATTTTATCTATCTCTTTCTCCGGATAGTATCCTTCATGGCGATGAAATTCCTTTCCGTCTTCATCAAGAAATACCTGGGTTGGGATAAGTTTTACATTATATTTCTGTGCATATATTTTTTGGTCTTTTTGCCAAACATCATAAAAGATTACTTTAAGTTGGCTGCCATATTTTTTTTCAACTGCCTCCATTACTGACTGCATTTTTTTACATGGAATGCAATTAACCGAGCCAAGTTCTATAAAAGTAACTACAGGTTTTACTTGTTTAGCTTTTGTGTTATTGTTTTGTGCTACTACAGAAAACGTAAAAATTAAAATAAAAAGTATAATGTTCTTAAATAAGTTCATCTCGTTATCCAATTTGTTTGGCTATCTTTTCTGTAAAATCATCAATCACTTCTGTAGTGATTTCAGTTTTGCCTTTCTCTATACCAAAATCCGTAACAATAAAATGCTCAAATGGAAGTTTGTGTTTTTCAAAAATTGTTTTACCACACTTAACATTACAACCATCAATAACAATATTTTTGTCTGCCGCATTAGCCGAAAGAATATGTCCCGATTTACCGGCACCAACTGCAGATAGACAGCACATTTTACCCTTGTTTTCCTTCATCAGTTTTCTGGCTGTACTATCGGCAAGAAAACCTGTATTAGCGGCTCCCGAACAGGAATATATCAGAGTAGTAGCTTTATTACCGCAACAACAATTATCGCTCATTAAATCACCTTTTACTTTTAATATCATTTAATCCAGTTAAGTATTTCATCATCTTTGGGTATTACACCAACCGAAACAACTTCTTCATCAACTACAAGACCGGGTGTCATCATAATACCATAGTCCATAATCTTTTGAATATCCTCAACTTTTATAACTTCAGCATCAATATTGTTTGCTGCTACAACTTCTTTAACTTTTTCTTCAAGTTTTTTACATTTTTTGCAACCTGTGCCTAAAACTTTAATAACCATATTTACTCCATTAGTAAATTAAATTAAATAAAAATCCAACGAGAATAATTCCTGAACCAACAATACCGGCAAAGATCAGTATTAGTGGCAATTTCAAAACTTTTTTAAGAATTATCATTTCGGGGAGTGACAGACCAATGACCGACATCATAAATGCGAGTGATGTACCAAGTGATGCTCCCTTGCCAATTAGTGCCTGAACAACCGGTACAATTCCTGCAGCATTAGAATACATTGGAATTCCCATTATTACAGCAAGTGGAACAGACCACCAGGCAGATTTACCCATAATCCCGGCAAGGAAGTTTTCCGGTACAAAACCATGAACCCCGGCACCTACTGCAATACCGAGAATAATATATATCCAGATTTTACCAACTATTTCTTTTGTTGCCTCAATACCAGCATCAATTCTTTCGTTAAACGACATTTTTGATTCGGTATAATCAATATTTTCTTTCTTCTGTATATTTTGTACCCAGTCTTCAAGAAGGTGCTCAAGTTTAAGCTTGCCTATTAGCCATCCGCTGAATATAGCAATGAAGAGTCCGGTAGCTACATATAACAGGGTTGTTTGCCATCCAAACAGACCGAATAACAGAACTACTGCAATTTCGTTAATCATTGGTGCAGCAATAAGGAACGAAAAGGTTACACCCAGAGGCACACCTGCCTCAATAAACCCTAAAAACAGCGGTATAGCAGAACATGAGCAGAAGGGAGTTACTATACCAAGGTTTGCTGCAAGTATGTTACCATAAAATTTATTTTTGCCACCCAGCAATTTCCTGCTTTTTTCTGCCGAGAAGTAGGTGCGAATGAAACCAATTACCAGTATAATAAGGCATAATAACATAAACACCTTGGGTACCTCGAAAGTAAAGAACCAAATAGTTTCAGTAAGATGTGTCCCTTTTTGCAAACCAAGGAGTTCGTATATAAACAGGTTTGTTATGGCTTCAAGATTAAAATAGACCAAAAACCAAACGGTAAGTAATACAGCAATGTATAGAATTTTATTATTTTTCATTTGTCTCGTTTCTTTATTATTTCGAACTGATTCGAAGTAAAGTTTTATATCGTTTTACATATCTCATTACGATCGAGGGTAATAATTACTTTCTTATCCTCAATTATCAGGTTCTCGTCGGCAATCCAAAAATCGAGAGAGGAGAGAATTGTTGCTACTCGTGGGTCTTCCGGTTTATGGTTAATATGGTGATTAACCCATTTCCCATCCTTTATCTCAACAATAAATCCGGTATCCTTCAAAATCTTAAGGTGACGCGAAACAGTTGAGTTTGCCAAATTAAGGAGCCGTGTAATTTCACAAGCACATAATCTTTTTGATTGAAGTGCTTTTAATATTCTCAATCTACTTCTATCGGATAGTGCTTTAAATAAGTCAGTTGTATTTTCCATACGCCAATATCATTTCGTTAATATTCGAAATGTAATGATGCTGTGATTGGAAGTCAATAAAATTCCGGAATAAAATCCTACGTTTAGAGGTTTGAGTTAGCCTGTTTGCAATAAAAAGGTAGCAAACCACCTAATACTCTTATGGATAGTTAATCCAATATATATAACTTTCGGCAAGTTTTTACAGAAACATTGAATTGGTTTTAGCTGTTAAATAGCCAAATTAACCCGCTATATAACTTTTATATAATCTTCCTGGTGAATAATTGTTAAAATATTTAATTATATTAATTCACTATGCAATAGTTTTTTTATTTTTGTAGAAATAAATATTGAATTAATAGTAAAATAAATTGGAGAAATAAATGGCAAGATTACCCGGTTTTAAAGCCTACGATATACGTGGCAAAGTGCCATCGGAATTAAATACCGAAGTAGCCTACAAAGTTGGTCGTGCATTTGTTAGCTATCACGGTTGTAAAAAAGTTGTAATTGGTCGCGATGTTAGAGAATCATCAGAGGAAATTGCAGCAGCTCTTGCCGAAGGTATTGTTCAGGCAGGTGCCGATGTAGTTGATCTTGGTCTTTGCGGTACCGAAATGATTTATTTTGGTACACCTTATCTGGATGCTGATGGTGGCGTTATGATTACTGCAAGCCACAACCCACCGGAATATAACGGACTTAAATTTGTTAAGAAGGGTTCTGTTCCGGTTGGTTATGATACCGGACTTAGTAATATTGAACAGATGATTATTGAAGATGATCTTGGCGAAAAAGCTGCTGAAAGAGGTAAATACGAAGAAGTTGACCTAATGGAACCATTTATTGAGAGATTGAGAACTTTTTATAAAGCTGAAAACATTAAACCTCTTAAAGTGGTTGTTAATGCCGGTAACGGTTGTGCGGGACCTGCAATTGATGCTCTTGAAAAATATTTGCCGGTTGAACTGGTTAAAGTTCATAACGAACCTGATTCAACGTTTCCTAACGGCGTTCCTAATCCTTTGCTTCCTGAAAAGCGTCAGCCAACAATCGATGCAATGAAGGAACACAAAGCTGATCTTGGTGTTGCCTGGGATGGTGACTATGACAGATGTTTCTTTTTCGATGAAAATTGCAATTTTATTGAAGGTTACTATATTGTTGGCTTGTTGGCAAAATCGATTCTTAAACTTGAAAAAGGCAATATTGTTCATGATCCGCGTTTAACCTGGAATACACTTGATATAGTTAAAGAAGCTGGTGGTGAAGCCGTTCAATCAAAATCCGGTCATGCGTTTATTAAACAGAAAATGCGTGAAGTTAATGCAGTTTACGGTGGCGAAATGTCAGCCCATCATTATTTCCGCGATAACTATTATTCAGATAGTGGTATGATTCCATTTGTGCTTATCATGGAACTGATGAGTGTTGAAGGAAAAACTATGAGCGAGCTTGTTGGCGAAATGATTGATAACTATCCTTGCTCCGGTGAAATAAACACAACGCTTGACGATCCTCAGGCTAAGCTTGAAGAAATAAAGGCGAAATACCAGGATGGCAAAGTTGAATATACCGATGGTGTTTCGGTTGAATATGATACATGGCGATTTAATGTTCGATTGAGTAACACCGAACCGTTAATAAGATTAAATGTTGAATCAAAAGGCGATAAAGCCCTAATGGAAGAAAAAACAAATGAGCTGCTTGATTTTATAAGAAGTTAAGCAACCAATAAATATTTATTCCGTCTAAACTATAAACTCAAACTTTTTGGGATAAAACTATGGCAGATAATAAAGAAAAAGCAATCGATGTAAACAAATTACTTTCCAACAAGCTAAAAGGCGTAAGTGTTGGTGAACTTGAACTGGGTATTGCCAAAGTTGTAAGCGAACTTGTTGGCGAAGAATATAAATGCACAATCGGCGAAGTAAAATATACAATGTTTAGCGGTGCCGATTTCCATATAAAAGTTGAGCTTTCATACAACGAAGACGAATAAACAAGTTTATAAATAACCTCGGAGGTATTTACTCCTCCGAGGTTTTATATATTTCAAAACTAAAGGTTACTTTCTCCAGTTTGGAAAACGTCCAGGTGTATAGGATGTACCAAGCTTATCAAGCTCGGCTTCAATTGATTTCACTTCATTATCAAGCTTCTTCAAATCAGCTTCAAGTTTATCGTAGCTCGCTGCAGCAACTTCATACGATTTTTTGAAAGTTTCGGTCTGTGCAGAAGTTGTTGACCATAATGCATAAGTAATTAGTTCAACCCTGCCACTTACCGTAGTAGGAGTTCCGCCCTCATAATACGAACGTAAACCGTCACCATTTAACTCACGATTAAATTTATCAAGCTTAAGTTCAAGCTCAAGTATTCTGTTGTAAAGCGTGCCCTGAACTTCGGCAGTTTCAACAAAAGCTTTCTTGAAGTAGCTAATCTTTTTATCGAGACTTCCCCTGTACGCATTCATTGCCGTGATTGCACGTGTAAGTTCATGAACCTTTTTGTTAAATACTTTTAATGACGCATAATCTTCAACCGGTATAGTTGCACTGTTGAGTGTTTTACATTCAAATGGCTGTTTTGCCACAAGCTCGGTAAAGTTACCATCAACAAATTTGCTTAGTGATACGTAATATTTACCCGGTACCGCCATATATCCCAGGTCTGGTTCAGCCCATGGAATTGAATCATCAAACGGAGTAAGTGAGACAGGCTTTGGAACACTGTGTCTGAAATCCCAAACTACACGCTGTACACCCTTTGAAATACCTTTTTTTATTTTGCGTACAACATTACCCTCTTCGTCGGTAATTGTAAACAAAAGGAAAGGTGAAGGCTCTTCTCCCTCGGCACGTAACGTATTATAATCAGGGAATTTTACGTCTTTATTTTCTTTCTGTAACTCTTTTTCCCTGTCGCGGCGTATATCTTCCAACGATTTGTGTGCATCCTTAACATAATAAGTAAATACAGCACCAACCGGAGGATTTTCGGCAGCATAAAAATCGGAGCCCATAAAACCAACACCCGGGAATCCGTAAGGATTTGATTCAATAAACATTAACGCATCCTTTACAGGGAAAATATAAGCTTCCTTGTTAAGAGTTTCCTTGTCCATATACCTTAACGGCGAATAATCATCAAGAATATATACACCACGTCCAAATGTTGAAACTACAAGGTCATTCTCATCTTTTTGTATTTCAAGGTCCATTGTGATCATCTTGGGAATACCTGCTCCCATTCTCAGCCAGCTTTTACCTCCGTTATTGGTAAAGAATACACCAAACTGTGTACCACAGAAAAGCAGATCCTTATTAACATGATCTTCGGCAATTGCGTATGAACTGCCACGTTCAGGCAAATCGCCATTTATATAATTCCATGATTTTCCACCATCCACGGTTTTAAGCATATAGGGTTTAAAATCCCCATCAAGGAAGTTTTGGGTAGCAGCATAAGCAACCAGTTTATTGTGATGCGAGGCAACCATATTGTGTATTCGTGAATATTTTGGCAGGTCATCCGGTGTAGCCGATTTTTGCCAGGTATTTCCACCATCATTTGTATAATGGATTAAACCATCACCTGAGCCAACGTAAAGAATATTTGCATCAAGTGGTGATTCGGCAATACTGGAAATTATCGCCATACTACCTTTGCGAGCAAGATCATCCTTGCTCCAGCTTCTATCCATTAGCTTCATAATTTCTTTTGGTACGCCGCGAGTAAGATCACCGCTAATTTCAGTCCACGAGCTACCCTGATTGGTAGTTTTTAGCAATTTATGACCACCCATATACAAAGTTTTATTGTCGTGCTTTGAGATAAGCAATGCTGCATCCCAGTCAAAACGGTAAGCTGTATCGGCAAAATCCTGTGGTTTAATGTAAAGAATTTCACTAGTCTTTTTATCGTAGCGATACAATCCACCATACTGGTATTGTGAATAAACTATATTAGGGTCTTTCCAGTCAACCTGTGTTTCAAAACCATCCCCTGAAACAGTAAAATACCAATCAGCATTAACTATACCTGCCGAGCTTACAGTTCTTGAAGGACCGCCAAGCGAGTTGTTATCCTGAGTACCTATATATACATTATAGAAAGGTTTTGAGTTATCAGTTGTAACTTTGTAAATTTCAGATATAGGGAGATTACCTAGGAAATCCCAGTTTTTACACTGATCGTAAGTTTGATACATACCACCATCGCAACCAACAACGGCATGACGGTTGTCATCAGGATCAATCCACATACAATGATTATCCACATGCTTAAATTTTTCACCAGCATTTTCCCATGATTTACCGCCATCATTCGAAACCTTAAGGAAAACATCCATTGAGTAAAGTCTGTCAACCTCAACCGGATCAGCATAAATCTTCTGGAAGTAAAAGGCATAAGCAGAAACGTAGCTGCTCATTTTAGACCAGCTCGCACCACGGTCTTTACTTCTGTATAACCCGCCGCCTGTTTTAGCTTCAATAATTGCATATAGAACATCGGGATCAGCTGGAGAGATTGTCATACCGGAACGTCCAATATCGCTTGAAGGTAGTCCATTAGTCATTTTATCCCATGTTTTACCATAATCAGTTGAGCGATAAAACGCACTTTCAGGTCCACCCCAAACAGCCGAATACAATTTACGCATACGCTGATGAGCAACTGCGTAAACAATATTAGGGTAACGCGAATCAATATGCACCTGATAGCACCCGGTGTATTTACTTATGTTAAGAACATGTTCCCATGATTTACCACCATCGGTAGTTTTATAGATACCACGTTCTCCACCCGCACGCCTTTGCGGACCCATAGCAGCCACATATACGGTATTAGGGTTTTTGGGGTCTATTGCAATACCACCAATGTGTTCCGACTCTTTTAGTCCAACATTGTTCCATGATTTGCCACCGTCTTCACTTTTGTAAACACCATCACCGTAACCGGAGTTGTTGTGGTTACTGCTTTCTCCGGTACCAACCCAAACAACATTTGTGTTTTGCGGATCGATACGTACTGCACCAATGGCATAAGCCCCCTGGTTATCAAAAACAGGATTCCAGCTAATTCCATTATTGGTGGTTTTCCATAGGGAGCCATCACCAACCCCAATGTAATACTCGGAATGATCTTCCGGATTTACAGCAATGTCACGAACTCGTCCGCCTGTTACAGCCGGACCAATACTACGAAATTTAAGTCCGCTGAGTGATACATCCTTTACCGATTCAACGGATTTTTTTTCCTGGGCAATAGTAATTGCAGCAAGAAAGGTTAATAAAATTATGAAACTGTAAGATAGTTTTTTCATGTAGCCATCTCCCGGTTAAAAAATTTAGTTTGTTCGAAAATAATGAGCCAAGAAAGATTAAATTTGAAGTAAAAATAATAAAATCCGTAATAAGGGATTACCCAATAACTGCCGATAAATAAAAATATTTTAATTAATTTTATTCCAAAAGACAAAAAGTACATTATTAAGTCCTTGTATGGCAGAAACGGAAGCATGTATTTTAGACGGGGGTATATATATAAAGTTGTTAACAAAGGTTTATCCTGTGCTAACAACCTAATTATCAGTATCATTTATGTAACAGCTGTAAACGGAAACCTTACTTTTTGCTCAAGTAATCTGAAATTACCTTTTATATGCAATCCGTTATTATCTATAAAAACCTTGTTGTGTTTGTATTTAACCTGATCCGGAGTAAAATAGTATCGAATTTCCCTAATATCATTACTTTCTATTACTTTGGGTAAAATGTTATCCCAGTTAATTTTATCAGTAAAGATCACATCAATTATCGAAAGAATACCATCCTTTTCTTCTTTAATTACAATTACGTTTTCTTCCTTAATGTAATAAATACTATTTTTAAAAAAGTTTATTACATACCACATAGTAATATAATCGTAATCTTCGGCTCCAAAAATTGTAGAAATTGGGAGTCTGTTTTTAATGGTTTTTACAAGTATGTTGTAGTCAACCAGATTATCGAAGTTAAGCTTAATACTTTCACCGGCGGGTTTGGGAATGCAATCATCACAAACAAAAAGGGCTTCTTTAATGGGGGTAAATCCTAATCTTGGGTAATAGTCTCGCACATCTACTGGAGCAAACAGAAAGAAGAAATCAACCTTGTCGTCATAAAAATCAAAAACAAATTCCATCAAACGTCTGGAAATACCCATCTTTCTGTATTCAGGCAACGTTCCTACTCCGCCAACCTGAACTGCATTTACAAGGTTACCATCAATCAAAAGTTTCATTTCGGCGGCACAAACATTCCCAACTATTTTATCATCCTGTACAATGGAAAAAGGTTTATATGATTTGACCCAAAAACCTTTCTGTTCAAATTCCCTGAAATTAACCCGTGGAAATACTGCATCAATAAATTCGTGGAAGAGTTTTACATGCTCCGGAAAATCAGCAAAATCGTGTATTAATTTTTTCATAATTATTGCCCAGCCCGTATTAGAATGTTTAATTATGTTAAAACTATTGTTATGTTATTGCATCAAATAAGTAACTGAATTTAAACAATTTAACAAAGTATATGAAAAATAAATTTGATGTAGTTATTATCGGCTCGGGAATGGGCGGGTTAACAGCTGCAAGTATATTATCTCAATTAGCAGGCAAAAAAGTTTTGCTAATTGAACAACATGGCAAACTTGGCGGATTTACTCACATCTTTAAGCGTAAAAAAAAATATGTATGGAATGTTGGTGTTCATTATGTGGGTGCTATGGGCGAGGATGATAAACCCCGTGCTATTATGGATTATGTTACCGGGGGCAATGTAAAATGGGAAAAGCTGCCAGATACATTTGAACATATAAACTTTCCCGATTTTAAATTTGATGTAAGAAAGGGCAAGGACAATTATAAAGCTGATCTTATAAAAGCTTTCCCGGCTGAGGAAAAAGCAATTGTACAATATTTCAAGGATATGAAAAAAGCTTTAAGATGGTTTATGAAGTATAACTTACTAATGACCATGTCAGGCTCTAACTCGTTATTCGACTCAATCAAATATCTGAACTCCGAGTTTGCTCTGCAAACAACCAAAGAGTATATGGATGAGCATTTTAATGATGAAAGACTTAAAGCGGTATTAACTGCCCGTTATGGTGACCATGGATTACCACCCCATATGTCATCTTTTGTAATTCATTGTATTATACAGAATCACTATTTTGATGGGGGGTACACACCATCAGGAACTTCAAAATCAATTGCCGATTCGGTATTGCCAATTATTGAAAATGCTGGAGGAACTTCACTAACCAGTCACATGGTTACCG
This sequence comes from Melioribacteraceae bacterium, assembly GCA_963663615.1. Lineage (GTDB taxonomy): Bacteria > Bacteroidota > Ignavibacteria > Ignavibacteriales > Melioribacteraceae. The sequence goes on along the minus strand of OY760517.1, from coordinate 3,647,108 downwards.
ATATAATTGTTGAAAATGGTAAAGCTGTCGGTATTAAAGCATTTAACAAAAAAAACAAGGATGAAGGTGTAAAAGAATTTTATGCCGATCTTGTAATCTCCAACGCTGGTGCTGAGGTAACATATAATAAGTTGCTGCCAACTGTGTATGCAATTGACCAGATTAAGGAATTAAATAAAATTAAACACTGGGTAAGTAATATTACCTTGTTTATCGGGTTAAAGGATAACCCTGAAAAGCTTGGTTTTAAAGGAGAAAATCACTGGATACATACCAAAACTGATTTGGTTGATGAGTTTAAAGAAAGAAATGATATTGTTGATGGCAAAGTAAATGCAGGTTATCTTTCTTTTACCAAACACAAAATAACGGAAGAGGCTGCATATACTGCTCAACTTTTAACGTTTTCCGATTATGATCCTTTCAGGGAATGGGAAGAACTTCCGTTTAAGCAAAGGGGTGATGACTACGAAGCTCTTAAGCAAAAAATTGTTGATAGCATGATTAAATTCGTCGATGACAGGTATCCTGGTTTTAAGGATTTGGTTGATTATACCGAGCTTGGTACACCTTTAACTACCAAACATTACCTTAATTATGAAAAAGGAAATATTTACGGTATTCCGGCAACACCTGAAAGATATAAAATGAAATCGGCTAATTATCGTACACCGGTTAAAAACCTGTACCTTACGGGAGCAGATACTGCTGGACATGGTATTACAGGTGCTATGATGTCAGGAATTATGGTTTCGGCTATTGTGATGGGGTTACCGTTAAGTTTAATGAAAATTTTCCGTACTGCGATTAAGTTTTCAAAAAGTCTAAAGGACTAATTTGCTTTTGAAAGTCGGGAGTTTCTCCCGGCTTTTATTACTGGTAAACGGTAAAATATCCGTAATCAATCATCAAATCCAGTTCGTTAAAAACTGTAAACTTGTAAATTCCAGCCTTGTCAAATTCATACCTGAAATAAGTATCTTTCCAATCGGGTTGAACTTTATATTTTTTTGTAGTTACCTTTTCCTCAAAATCCTTGTTGCCATCATTATCTCTTTCAATTTCAACACGTATCCTTGTAGTATGGAGAGGAGCCCTGTTATCGAGGTAAATAAAAACAACATTGTTTTCGCGTTGCAATTTAAGTGATGATACAATATTAGCTGGTTTGCCACCTAAAATTGCTTCTGCAAATTTAATTTTCCTGGTTGAGTATGTAGTTTCGTAGTATGTATCCTGTGGTTCAAGGTATTCTTCTTCAACAGTAACATTAACACGTTTTGAAGCAAGAAGTTTGTTGCTGCTGCTAACAATATTTATTTTATATCTGCCTTCTTCCCTGAAAAAATATTCATAAACAAGCCAGTTTTTTTCCCTGTCAAGATGAATGGGATTACTTTCGAAAGGTTCAAAATTACCATTAACAAACTTGTCGATAAACAGATAAACCATACTGCCGTCTATTATCTTCTTATCCTTTAGTAGCAGATAATGATGTTCGCCGCCAGGTCTAATTTTAACCTTTTCCATTACATCAACCGGAGTACCATCTTCCGTATAATTTTCGCAAACAAATAATTCTTGTCCAATAACTACCGAACCAAGTAGTAAAAACATGAAAAGAGAAATTTTGAGCTTCATACACCAAACTTATTTTTATACTAATACCTAAATATATAAAATCATTTATAGAATAGAGAATATTAATTGGAAGACAATAGTCAAACTTCAATTTCAATACTGAATATAAAGTTGATGAATGGAATATATCCGGGATAAAAATGATAATTTGAAATTATTTTGAAGACAGTTTGGCATTTGGGAAACAGATAGCTTACCATCTTGCTGTGTAATTACGCATTTCCTTATCGAGCTGACGTGCTTTACCGTTGCAGTATTTATCAAGCAGTGTCCAAAAATTTTTCCCATGGTTCCTTACGGTTAAATGTGCCAGTTCATGCAGTACAACATATTCAATCAGGTGATCGGGTATTCTCATAAGGTGTAAACTAAAATTAAGATTTCTTTTGCCAGAGCAGCTTCCCCACCTGGTTACCATATTCTTAACCGATATTTGGTTAAAAGAAAGATCATGTTTTGCTGCCATTCTAATAACCATATCAGGAATAACAATTTTGGCTTCTCGTCTTAAAATTTCCTCAATACATTTTTTAAGGTTATCGGCAAGCATATGTTCATTCTGTTTATGTAGCTCCGGGTAATCAACTCTAACTTTACCCTTGTTAAAATATATATTGTAGCTAGTGTTATTTACCGGGAAAAACTCAATCAAATGGAGTTTTGTCTGGTAAGGATTATCAGGTGCAATTATGGAAACATTTTTCTTCTTTTCCAGATTTTGAAGCGATTTTTTTATCCACTCCTTTTTCTCAAGTACAAATTTTTCGGCATGTTTTACCGGGTAACCAACAGGTAGGGTAACAATAATATTATCCCTTCCCTTAACTCTTATCGAGAGTCGTTTGCTACGTCTGTTTGAGCGAAAGGTAATTATGCCAAGCTCCGGATTTTTGGCTGTTTTAAGTATATTCATTTCAGTACGATAATATAATCAGTAACGATATATGCAATTTTATGGAACAAAACATTAAATTAGTTCATCTAAAGGAAAAAAAAGATATATTGGAGGATAAGATGTATAGCAAATATAAAGAGAAATTTAAAGTTAGTGGAAAAGACTTGCTAAAAAAAATTGAAAGTATTATACGCGAAGGTAATGTTAACCGTATTGTGGTTAAAAATACAGATGGCAATATGTATATGGAACTACCAGTATCAATTGGAATAATTGGTGCAGTTTTTGCCCCTATGCTTACTGCGGTTGTTGCACTTGCCGGTTTAGCAGCAAATTTCTCGGTTGAAATTATTCGTCGTGAAGATACAGGTATTACAGAAGTACAAATTATTGAAGTAAAGGAAGACAAATAGTATATGTTTATAAGACTTCTGCTACTTTTTTCACTCGTGCCGGTAATTGAAATATATTTCCTGATTGAAGTTGGTTCCCGAATTGGAACGTTAAACACGCTTGCCATAATATTGGTTACCGGTATATTGGGTGCCTATTTAACAAGGCAGCAGGGATTTTATGTTATTAGTCAAATTCGATCCACATCGGGTGAAGGAAGAATACCGGGTAAGGAATTACTACATGGTTTATTTGTGTTAATAGGTGGAATTACATTACTTACACCCGGTTTGCTAACCGATATTGCAGGCTTTACAATGTTAATACCATACTTCAGAAATATATACGTGGAAAAAGCTTTTAACTTCTTTAAGGATAAGGTTCATACAGGTTATAGCGGCTACAATAATTATAGCTAAATCAGAATTACTTCAATTCGCTCTGTTATAAATGTTTACTATCACCACAGGCACATGCAAATCCGTCCATACTTGCTTTAACGAAAGCTTCCTTGCCCTCCTTAAAGCTGAACCATGCAATTCCCAGTGAACCGACAACATCGATGTAGGCAAAACCTGTAAGCTCATAAATGCCACTCGAAAATAAAAGGATAACTGAAAGATAAAAGCAGGTTTTGGTACAGTTGGCATCAGCTATAATTGCCTGCGAACCCAAAGCCTTACCGGTTTTAAGTTTGGCACTAAGCAAAAAGTACATTGTAGCAATTGATATTACGGATACAATAATACCTACAACCGTTGTTTCGGGTTGAGTGTTGTGTATTAGTCGGTCAATTGAGCCAAGCACAAGCCCAACCCCAAGTAGATAAAATGCACGTCCGGTTACCCGCAATGCATCACTTTCAAATCTGTCCCGCTCTTCTGCCTGTCCTTTTCGCAATCGTAGTACAAGATGCAGAATTGCTATCCCGGAAATAACCTCAACAAAACTATCAACACCAAAACCCAGAAGTGAGAGTGTTTCATCTTCAAGTCCGTAATAAACAGATACTCCACCTTCAATTAAATTATAAATTATTGTGATAATACTTAGTGCAAGGGCAATTTTAAGATATTTATTCATGGTATTCGGTTTCTTTTAAGGTTGTAACGATTTGTTATACTGGCAAGTTCATACCAAAACAAAACCCCAAGGATATAATGTATCTTTGGGGTATAACTAATAAACTTTTCGGGATATGTATTATTCTACTTTAGTAATTACAAGATCAGCAATGTTTTCATCAAAATACTTTTTGGGTATTGCAAAATAGTACATATCATTTTTTTTGGTAACTGTTTTACCTGTAAGAGTGAAACCGGCAGCATACTTTGCAACAAGGTTGTTTGAATACAGGTTATATAGGGAAACTTCATTATCGTTAACTGTAATCAAATATTTGGCACCATTAAATTCCTTCCCGGGATAAATCTCTTCAAACTTCGAGGAGTTTGTTATTGGTGATTTTCCGCCTTCGTTAAATGCCATATCGCTCTTGAGGTAAAAGAGGTAACAGTCCACATTCTCTTCAATAATGTAATGATCTCCTTTTACAACCTGACTTGTTTCTGATTCCATATCGATATGTACAGTTTTATAATCTTTATTTGTAATGTACTCGTTGCATTTACTAGTGTCGGGTAAATCTTTCTGTTGTATTGTAGGTAATGTTGCAAAAGTTTTGGAACCATATTTTGCATATATATCCAGATACTTTTCTGCACCCATAATATTGAGTAAACAATCGTTATAAAAACCTGCGAACGGGTAACTAAGTGATACATCATTTGCAGAAAATCCTGCTGATGATAATAACTCATCCATCTTGAGGAAATTTGCTTCATGCAGAAAAGCCCCTAACTGTAACTGAAGTTCAGGTTCGTTGCCACCTCTACCACCCAATCCAACTGCAAGTCCTTCAAGCAAAAACGGATTGGTATATAAATTAAGATTTTGCAACCGGTAATTTACCATCAGGTGAACCAGCTCGTGATAATGACACTGGTATGTAGTAACTATATAGTCGAATGCCAGATTATATATACCTCGTGTATCGTATCCGGTAATTTTTTCTATTTGGTCGGTATCCTTGCAGAGAAAGTAGTAAATCTTTTCCTTTTCCAGTTTTTGTTTTAGCTCATCAGTAAAGTTTAATTTTTCAAATACAGACTCAACAAACTTGTCCATTTTTTCCAAATTGTAATCAAGCAAAAGAGATGCATCTTCGCATTTGTAAACAAAATATTTACTCTCCTTGGTAAACCAGGTTCTTGAAAAATAGTAAACGGGCGAAACTACCTTCCCTTCAATAAAATAGTAGTTTAGTTCCTGTTTTTTATCTTTAAGATTAAGTTTGCCGCTACCATCAGCTTCGTCGGTATATTTAAATTCAATTTTATTCCATTCAGGCTGTACCGGCTCGTATGATATTACTGTTTTATTTACAACTTTTTTGTAGGTAATTCCTAGTCGTTTTGAGAGTGCAAGCTCATCCTGTTGTATAAACTCCGATACATCTTTACCAGCCTTAAGGCTATCTATAAAATTTTTCCAGTTATTGGCGTTAACCGTAGTTACCAAAATTAAAATTACCGCCAGAATTCTCATTCTTTCCTCAATATTTTTTGTTAACTAAAATACATTGTTTATCCAAAAATAAGAATACATAAAATGCTGACCCACACTTTTCTGAAACTTTATTCATAAATGGACTAATAATAAAGTACTGTTTTTAGTAATTTTACTAATTCAAAATTAAGGAGTATATAAAAATGAAATTTCTTGTTACTGGTGGCTCGGGATTTTTAGGAATCAATCTGATACGTTATCTGCTAAAAAAGGGACACGATATTGTTAACATTGATTTGGTTGAATTTGATTATCCCGATTGCATGAATGATATTAAATCCGTTAAGGGTGATATACGTAACAAGGAAACAGTTAAGGAATGTATGCAGGGTGTTGATGTTGTTGTGCACTGTGCTGCCGCATTACCACTTTATACTCCCGAAGAAATTTATACAACCGATGTTGAAGGTTCGCGTAATGTAATTGAAGAGGCAGAGCGACAAAATGTAAAACGTTTTATTCATATATCCTCTACTGCTGTGTATGGCATACCTGATCATCATCCTTTATTTGAAACTGATAAACTTGATGGGGTTGGTCCGTACGGTGAAGCAAAAATACAGGCTGAAGAAGAATGCCTTAAGGCTCGCGAACGTGGCATGTGTGTTTCTATTATCAGACCTAAATCGTTTGTTGGACCCGAACGCCTGGGTGTATTTGCGTTGTTTTACGACTGGGCTAAAGATGGCAAGGGTTTCCCAATGATTGGTAGCGGAAATAACCGTTATCAGCTCCTTGATGTTGAAGACCTGTGCGATGCTATAAACTTGTGTGTTGAACTTGAAGTAGAGAAGGTAAATGACACGTTTAATATTGGGGCTAAGGAATTTACTACAATGAAAGAAGATTACCAGGCGGTGCTTGATTATGCAGGGTTTGGTAAAAAAATAAGAGGACTACCTGCTACTCCAATTATCTGGACACTAAGAGTGCTTGAAGCATTAAAAATATCGCCACTATATAAGTGGGTTTATGAAACTGCTTCTAAAGATTCGTTTGTGTCTATTGAAAAGGCAGAGAAGGTTTTGGGGTACGCTCCCAAATACAGTAATAAAGATGCCTTAATTGGTAACTATAAATGGTATCTTGAAAACCTTGATACGTTTACCGGTCAGTCGGGTATTTCGCACCGTGTACCATGGAAACAGGGAATACTAAAATTTGCGAAGGTATTTTTTTAGGAGGAGTTTTCTAACCTGAAACTGCTTTTTTACGTCTGAACGAGATTGTTTTAAGGCTTTCATTCATTTCAGCCAACATCTCATTTAATTCGTGTTCTAAATTTTCAGGGGGATTACAGTTTAGTGCCTGTTTGATATGCTCTCTTGAATCGAAGAAGTTATCACAATTATGAGCAAGGGAAGCGGCACTTTTTAGCAAAATAGTTTTTGCTAATGCATCACTTGTATTTTTCATCAGACTAAAAGCAGCTTCCTTTTCCAAAAGATATGCCTGGTGAAACAAAGATTTTGCAATTTCTTCATTTCCATTATTAAGCTGAATAAAAGCCTTTTCGGCAATATCCATTGCCTGATTGTGAGTTATTTCTATTTTATTGCTTTTCATACACTCTCAATATAACTTTTAGGTTTACTAAACTCAACTATAACAATAAATCCCGGCAATTCTTTACCGCTTTTTAGAATTTGTTTTTTCTTAAGTTTCACTCTTTTGTTTACTGTATTCTTGTCAGTTTCTCTCAAGATCCCTGAAACTTCAAGTTTTGCGATATTATCTAAAAAAGTATTTTCGGAGCTTTTTGCAAGGTAATAATCAAAACCATCCCTTTTTGCTGAACGTTCAATAATATCGTAGTCAGTAATCTCCTTGATGATGATGAAGGCTAATAAACTAGCTCCGTTCTCAGTTGCTTCCTGTATATCAGCGTGACTTTTTTTGTAATCTGATCAACGCTATTCCAGTGAAAACGTATTTCTGATTTAGTCAGTCCATCAATTGCCATTATGGTATTTTTAACATGATTTGTTATTTCGAAACATACAATACTGGCTTCAGGTAAATACTTTACATAATTTTTGCTTAAATACGGAATGGAGCTTTCAATACTGGACAGATTATATTCAACCATATATTACCCAACTATTGCCATCGATTTATAATTAAATATAATTATTAACAGCAACTTTTTCTACCTCCTATAACCAGTTGCTTACATACTGTTACACATTTTTACAAATTATTATTTGCTGAATATGTATATTTAGGCAAAAAAAAGTTAGCAGATGCAGCCAAATTCACTAAAACTTACGGGTCTAATACTTACAATCATTATCGTTATACCCTCCATTGTGGTAACAATAATTCAGTTTAATTCGCTTAATGATACCGAAAAGGCGATTGAAGGCATCTATACAAACAGACTCGAAGCCATTCTGTTTTCAATAAATCAGCATTCCAATAACCAGATGAATGAATGGCAATCCAATATAAACATTGAGCTTGGCAAAGTGGAAAGTTCGGAACAGGTTGTGAAAGAACTTGAAGAGCTTAGACGCGGATATGTTTCGGTTGGATATATGTTTTTTAGTAAACCGGACGGTACGGGTTTACAGGTAATTACCAAAAAGGACGAGTTTACGAAAACCCACACCAATGATTATAAAAACCTGATTGTTGAAAACAGTGAAAAGATTGAACGACTTGTACAATACTATAAAAAGGGATATGCTAAAACAGAACCTCTTGGTACTACTCCCGATAATCGTTATACAGTTGTAGTTTTCCTAACAAATATAAATGACGAGAATTACAAACTTTGCGGTATGATGATAAACACGCAAATGTTTTTTGACCGTAATCTGCGTCCTAAAATTGAGGAATCGGCATCAACCGAGTTTATAATCACTATTACGGACAAGGATAAAACCCGAATCATTTATCCACTTGAAAATGTTGATATTGTTAACATTGAGGGCGAACGCAAATTGTGGCTGTTCCCTGATTACCTTCTTGGTATTCAGTTAAAAGGTGCATCCCTCGAAAAACTTGCAAAAGCTCGTAACTATACAAATATATTTTTAATATCCGGCTTAACACTATTTATTATAATTGCTGCCGCATTTGCCTTCCGTCAAATTAAAAGGCAACTTGAATTTGCACAGATAAAATCCGATTTTGTATCGAACGTATCTCATGAGCTGCGTACCCCCCTGGCACTAATTAGTATGTTTGCCGAAACGCTCGAAATGGACAGGGTTAAAACCGAAGAGAAGAAAAAAGAGTATTATTCAATTATTAGTCAGGAAGCTGGCAGACTAAGCCGAATTGTTAATAAAATACTAAACTTTTCCAAAATGGAAGCTGGTAAACGCAAGTATCAGATGTCGAAAGTAAACCTTAATGTTATAGTTGAGGATATATTAAAATCTTACAGTTTCCATATAAAAAACAAAGGCTTTTCACAGGAGTTTGTAACAGATAAAAGTCTGGATGAGATTTATGTTGATCCGGAGGCGGTGGCTGAAGCAGTTGTTAACCTTATTGATAACGCAATGAAGTATAGCAAGGATGAGAAATCAATTTCCATAATGACAGGCAAGGATGCAAATTATGCGTTTATTTCTGTTCAGGATAAAGGCATTGGTATTTCTTCCGAGGACCAGGATAAAATATTTGACAAGTTTTTTAGGGTATCAACCGGACTGGTTCATAATGCAAAGGGAACGGGTCTTGGTCTTTCGCTCGTTAAACATATTATGGAAGCTCATTCGGGTAAAATTGAACTGCAAAGCAAACCGGGTGAAGGCTCAACATTCACATTAAAATTTCCTCTAATGGAAAACGGAGTAGAACATGGCGAAAATATTGATAGTTGAAGATGAACCCTCAATGAGGATGGGGTTGAGCGATAATCTTGAATTTGAAGGGTATGATGTTGATTCGGCAGAGGATGGAAGTGTTGGATTAACCAAAATTAGAAGCGGCAGATATGATCTTATACTCCTTGATGTAATGATGCCAAAAATGTCAGGTTTTGATGTATGCAAAACTATCCGTAAGGAAGGGAACAACACACCCGTAATATTTCTTACCGCAAAAGGAGAAGAAATTGACAAGGTGCTGGGTCTGGAACTTGGTGCCGACGATTATATTACCAAACCATTTAGTTTACGTGAAATGCTTGCTCGTGTTAAAGCAGTTTTACGAAGAAAACCGGAAACTGAAGCTGAGAACCTTTCCGATATAACTATTGGAAACCTTACGATAAATTTTGAAACGTATAACGCCATTTCAAATGGTGAAAAGGTACAGCTTTCCCATAAGGAATTCGAGATATTAAAATATCTTTGGAATAATAAAAATAAGACGGTTAGCCGCGATTCACTACTTAATGATATTTGGGGTTATGAAAGTAGTCCAACTACACGAACAGTTGATAACTTTATACTAAAGTTGCGTCAGAAAATTGAAAAAGACAGTAACCATCCTGAAATTATATTAACAGTACACGGAATTGGTTACAAGCTACTTTCCTGATACCATATAACAAAATTAAAGCAGCTTGCAGGGGCAGCAGAACCTCGGATATTTATAATAAAAAACCCTTCCTGATTACTCGGGAAGGGTTTTTGTTTCAATTACATTTTATACTTAGCCTTTGTAAAGCGGGTCAAGACCAATAGTACCAGAAAGTTTTTTAATATAAGCAGGTGACTTTGCTTCATCAAGATGCTTTTTAGCATTGTCAAGTTTTTCTCTTAAATTAAGTCTTTCAATTTCATCTTCATGGCTTTTTTTCTGTAAGAAATCTTTAAGATATTCTACATGGTTTTGCCATAAAGCAATATCATGAAGCTGTTTATCAAGTAATCTGTCTCTGTACCATTCACTTTCAAGTAAATACTCACGAGTAAACATTTTCCGAATTTCAGGATCATCCATTGTTTTACCTTCATATTCGCCATAAGCCATAACATGTAGTACAGCTTTTAGCGGAGGGCACGCACCATCAATACTACCATCTTCAAAGTAGTTTTTGGCAACTTTTTCCTGAGCTTCAACAATATTGTTGATACCATCAACAAAGTTTTCCATGCTTTGCAATTCAGGTTTAAGAATTTCGTTGTTAAATACAGCATTTGGATTTTCGAATACTCTGCCAAAGAATGTATGAACAAACTTGTCGGTTATTCTGTAACCCAAACGGCTGCCCAATATCGTTTTACCTTCATATTCAAAATCATCAAGTTTTTCAAGATAACCTTCCTCAATCAGGAATTTGGAATCTCTTTCACCAACAGATAAACGAGCCCAAAGTTCAGGAATAAGCAAGCTTATATCATGATCCATCCTGTATTTATGACCGATATAGCCAGCAGCTGTAGTATAACCGTCATAACCGGAAAGGATAAATGAAAGCAATGCATTATTAAGATCGGTTACATAAGGTAACGCATTAAAAGGACCTTTGGTTAAAGCACCTTCGGTACCGGCACCTGTTGTAGATGGCGATTTACCAGTAAGTGAGCAAACAAAATCCATAAACAACTCAGGCAGTTCCTGGAAGTGGATTGGGTTATAAACGGCAAGTGGTCTGATTCCGGGTTCGGCAGGATTATTTCTTCTACCTGGCAGAACCGCATTTACCGGATTGTAAACCGGTTTTCCATCAGGAACTTTACGGAAAAGTTTAGTACCAACTTCGGCAATATAATAGTTAAAGTTATCAAGAACATCTGGTCTTGTCTGCAAATACCTTAAGTTTTTGGAAGGTTTACCATTAACAATTCTCGGATGAGAAGAAGAAACAAAGTAAGTACAATCTTTCTTCTCGGCAACTTCACTAATAAGGTTTTTAATTGGTTCGGTATATGTATCAAAACCAATTGCATCCTCTACAATTTCTTCAGCATCTTCAACTGTAAGAGGGGCAAAGTTGGAAATAAATGTGTTAGGGGTTGCAATATCAGCTTCAGCCTGTTTGTCGTAACCTCTGTGTATAGCTTCATCAGGTCTTTGGAAAAATCTGTATTCACAGTTTACGGAGAACTTAATACTTTCATTTTTGTAATCAGGGTTGAGATTTTCAAGCTGTTTTGTGCCCACAACAACAGAAGCAGAAATATCGTCTTCAAGTTGCAATTTATCGGAAGCAAGGAAATCCTGACGCAATTTATATGTTCGCCATGAACCTTTGTCATCCAGACCAACACGTAAGTAGCTGGCAACAAGTTTACGTTCGTGGTATTTAAGTTCGTTACCACTTCTGTCATCAATAATATCAACAGTAAAGTGTTTTCTCCAGTCACCTTCCCATTCCTGTTTGTAAAAACGTTTAATAATAAATACCAAACCTTTTACGTATGGTGGAATGTCATTTAGCCAGTCGTTATACTCGTCGGTAAATTCTTCGGAAGGAGTAAGAAGTTTTATTACCGAACCAAGTGAACGTAGCGGACTTAAAATTGGACGGCTTGGAACTGTTTTTTCAACCTTAATTGTGAATCTGTCGCCGTAATCCTTGTCGAGAATTTCATCAACCATAGCGAAATCAAGCTCGCTATCGGCAACAAAAAACGGACCGTAAATAATAGAATCATCAATCGATTTTGAAATTTCGGATTTACCACCTCCCGATACTGTACAAGGTTTGTGGCAAAATGTACCTTCTGCCTGAGTACCCACAAGTCGCCATGACGGAACAGATGGGTTCTTCGACATCCTTATTTTATAACCGGAAGGTAAAATATAAGTCATGTCCGGCTGAACCTTTATAGAGTTTTCCTGGTCACCACCATTTTTCCACGTTACAAGCTGCGATTGTAAATTAAATCTCGCATCATGAGGAAGATAAAGTATGTTGTCAAAGTTTTTATCAATAGCATAACCCTTTTCGGTTAATTCCATAAACTCGCCATGGAGTTTAAGGTTTTCATCAAGGGTATGGTTTTTGGTTTCAACATGGCTATCGGCAAAAAATTCATCACCAAGGTTGTAACTTGGGAATGCAAGTGCACCACCGGCATGTTCTTCTTCAACATTACCAAACAGGTTAGCAGAGTAACTAATTTGCGTTTTAACTTCTTTCTTCGAGTAACCAAAATAGTTATCGGCAATAACGGTAAATATTCTTCCTTCATCAGTTCTTAAAGTAAGCTTGAAAGGTTTACCATCATTATAAAGTTCATCTTCCTTTTCATAGCACATTCCGTCTTTAATCTGGCGTTCGGTTGCATCTTTTTTGTGAGGCAAACCGATATCAGCTTTTTTAAGCTTAAGAATATGCGGAGCAAGAATAATTGCACCAGTATGACCAGTCCAATGGTCAGTATCAAGTGCTGCATCATTTTCAGGAAGATAAGGATCGCCGGCATTACCAAAAATAGATTCAACAAAATCGAGGTTACTAACAAGGTTACCCGGAACAATGAATCTTATTTCCATGCTTTTTTCTTCATCGAAGCCTGGAACACCTGGCTGAACTATTGGACGAAGATATAACGATACAAAAAGTTTTGCGTGATGTTCCTGAGATGAAGTAAATGGAAGCTCCATTAAATCATCCGGTGGAGTTAAGGCAGAATTAATTATGTGTGCTGCAGCAATCTTTGGTACAGCTTTTTTATCAGCTGGAATAGGCAAACCACCTTCGGTAACATGAAAAACACCTTTGGTAGTACGTCTGTCATTAACCGGATTATGAAGCACACCCTGTTTAATTCTGTACGATTTTATTACATCAGATTCAAATTTGTCTGCACCGTGCGGTAAAGAAAGTACACGTGCAATACCATGATAATCCAATACAAAAGTATTATCCGGCATTCTGATTTCAGGCTTATCCTTAATATCGGAAAAATAGGAATCAAGAAAGTTTTGAACTCTCTGATCGGCGGGACATAAATAATTTGAAAGAAGTCGGTTTTTTTGTCGATGATTACTAATTAAATCACCGGCAATATCCATAAACTTCATATCTGCTTTTGTTTCAAGCGTTGGCTGGCCAAGAGCTGCCAGTTTAAGGTTAATATATTGCGTTAACCTTTTTGGATTAGGCATTTTCCCATCCGGGGAAACACCGAGTTTTCTTTTGTAATCCATACACTCACTCATCTATTTGTACAACAAAATTATCAAGACTAAAAGAACAGGCAATTTAAGAATAAATACCAGTTTTCGAAATCCGGCGGGGAACCTATGATATGATTTAAAGTTAATTTAACCCCGAAAAGTTTACATTTGTTAAATACTAACTTTTGACCGGAACAATAATATATAAACATTATGAAAAAATTCAATCTGTACTATTATAACAAAACATATCGTGAAATAATTCACGATAAAATAAAATAAATAAATAAAATTTTCGCAAGTAAAAACGGGGTAAAAATCCTTCAACTATTGGTAATATTCGGAATTTAAATATTAAAGTTAAGTTAATTCAGCAGTTACATACTTTTATATATAAAAAAACCTTGTAAAAATATTATCCGGTATTTTACAAGGTTTAATTATAAAGCATTAAAAACTGTTTACTTGTTAATTGCTGCGAGTCTGGAAAGTGTTTTCATATATACCATAGGACTAACTTGCTGGTTAAATCTTGAAGCAACTTTTCCATCACTATCAATAACAAAGGTAGTAGGGAACGTTGTAACCTTTCCATATTTTTCTGCAAGTTTTGCATTGCCATGAGCAACAGGAAACGTAATATTGTTATCCTTTACGAATGGTTCTACAGCCTGTTTTGCCAAATCGCCTCTGGAAACTTCATCAAGGGATACAGCTACAACTGCCAGAGATTCTTCACCCGACTGCTGATATATTGTTTGCAGAGTTTTCATTGTATTAAGGCTAGGGCTATTCCATGTAGTCCAGAAGGTTAGTATAACGGGTTTACCCTTAAATTGTGCCAGCGAAAGAGAATCGCCATCAAGGGAAACCAGGTTTAGCTCGGGGGCTGTGGTTCCAGCTTTAGGTGCCAAAGGATTGTAATATGGCGGATAAGCTCCGGGTTCGTCATCACCATTGATGTTATTTACAATAAAAAATATTAAAACAGCACCCAAAAATAAAGCCCAGTTTATTCTGTTTTTTATTTTTTCTTTTCGTGCCAGTTCTTCCTCAGTAAGTGTTTTCTTATCGTTCTGAGGTTTAGTATTTTTTGCAGTAGCCATTAATATCTCCGGATAATATTATTAAGTGTACAAAGATAATGATATTAATGTTCCTGTAAAAACGTGTGCTATTTTTCCAGCATTTTATTAAGGTCTTCAACAAAAGCTGCAATTTCGTTATCGTTAAAATTCTTTTCTATTGCAGCATCCTCAAGAGTACCCCAAATCGGTTCACCGCAGGCAAGGCATTTTATACCTTTTTCCTTAAGGTAAACCGATGCTGATGGTAGTACACGCAAAAGGTCTTCTATTTCAATTTGTTTCGATATCTTCTGCATTTTCTTTCTTCTTTTTCTTTTTATCCGGGAAACCAAGTATTAGTCCTGCAAGCGAACCATAAGCAATTGAAGCCCACGGGTTCGAGGTAATAGGGCAAGTTCCCGAATAACAACCAACATAATAATAGTAACCGTACCCAGCTAGGGCACCGGCTAATACAAAAACAGCAAGTTTCAGTTTTGGATTACCAAAAATTTTGCTCACTTAATTTTCCTTTCCAAGAGATTCAAAAATTTTATCAAGAACCATAGTTTCCGGTGCTGCACCTTCAATAAACTCATTTTCGTTTACAACAGTTCTTGGTACACCACGTACACTATAACGCTGTGAAAGTTGAGGAAATTCCGTAGCTTCAACCATATCTGCAACTATATTTTTATTAATATACGCCATACGATGAGCTATTACAACTGCACCAGGGCAATGCGGGCATGTTGGGGTTACAAATACCTGCAGGTGAACAGGTTTATCAATTTCCTGAATTTTTTTAATGCTTTCTTCACTAAAACCTGTATTGCCTGTACCAAGCAATTTAATGGATTCAATTAACGATGAAAACTCATATCCTGAAGGAATACCAAAAAATCTGATACCATAATCATTCATATCCTTGTCCAGCAATATTGTTGCAGGAATTTTATCAGCACCATATTTCTCAACATATTCCTTATCGTTTACAAAGTCTTTAACCTCAAGGTTAATTTTATCCGAAACTTCAGAAAGCTCGGTTAGTAATTGTCTGGTTTCCTTGCAATACTGGCATTCAAGTTCTTGGGAAACCATTAAAATGTTAACTTCGCTGGTTAACTCAGCAAACAGGTTTTGTAGTTCAGCTTTTAGTTTGTCGTCAATAAACATAATATTCTCCAATAATTTAACAATTTAGATGTTAATTAGTTACAAAGGATTCATATCTTTACTTGCTCTTGACATAACATTTGTATAGATTTAACTTTCCAAAAGTTTGTATTGAGAAAATGGAGACTTACATGCCGGAATACCCAAAACGCTTATATATGATTGTGTTTCCTACAAACGCACTTGTAGCTTCGCAACTTGAACCGGATAAATTTGCCGAACACTATACTATGGGTAGTGCCAAGCACTTTAACGGAAAAGTGATTTTTGCCGAGATAGATCTAAATTATCGGGACCCGTATTTTGATATTGAATATTATCTTGAAAATACCAAATCCCACGAAGATGGTTCGCCTAAAAAAACAAAGTTTATTTCTTCCTATAATGTACTTGAACATATTTCACTTGATGCTATCAAGAAACTTTACCTTGTAACTACAAGTGGTAAGGTTTTGCCTCTTGAGCCGGCTGATTATACAGCCCATAACGAACAGGATGTTTTACGTATTTATCAGGAAATTTGTCCGCTTGAAACTTTGGTTGCTTCAAACCTTGATCAGAGAAGTTTTGGCAAATATATTGCTGAAAACAAAGCCAAGGGAGCACCCAAAATTTTGTTTACGCAAATTGAGTTTGATATTCCTTATTTTGTTGAAACTAACAAAAACAAGGATATTTACCAGATTGAATTACCTTCGGTTAATCCATATAGATTTTACGATTGTATTACAGAGCTGATGGAGTTGCCTCAGAAAAAAACTAAAACTATTAGTCTTGGCAGTATATTAAGAGATATTTCGTACAAGTTTATACGTCATGGTTTCTGGTTTGCAACTGTTGACGAAATGAAATTCTTCCCAATGCCATCGGTTCAGGAACTTGAAGACAAGTATTTCTACTGGTGGAAACACGTTAGATAAGTTTTTCAAATCCCCTTCAACTACCGAAGGGGATTTTTTTTTGAGTAACATGATAAATTTTCTAACTTTTACGCATTAACAGAGTTTATGGCAAGACACACTTCCCCCTAAAAATTAAACCAGTGAACTTGGTTCTGTAATATTACCTTAAATATATAAAAGGTGAAATTATGACAAATCAAATTTTGGATACATGGCAGATCAATAATAGGGTTAACCTTATGTTGCTCGATGCAATTAGTGATGAGGGTTTACAATGTACGCTTTCAAAAAGGGGTGGCAGAAATGTTGCTCTCCAGTTTGCACATATTCACAATAACCGGATTTATCGACTCGAAAAATATGCTAAAGACTTGTTAGTTAACCAGTCCCGCATTGATATTAGCCAACCTGTAACACGTCAGCTGCTAAAAAAAAAGCTGGCAGATAGCGAGGCAGCATATATTGAATGGTTCAACCGAAGTATTGAAGATGATGGCAAGGTTAAGGGTTTTAAGCGAGGTGCAATTGTAATGCTTGGGTATTTTATATCCCACGAGGCACACCACAGAGGTAATATTTTACTTACTTTAAAGCAATCCGGACATTCCGTTCCCAAAGAAATTCGTGACGGAATTTGGGCATGGAACCAAATATAACTAATAAATAGAAAAAAGAGTTGTTTTTATGGATAAAGGAATACCACATTTTACTTCGGAAACGGAAGAGAGAAAATTTTGGGCTGAGCATGATTCAACAGAATATATTGACTGGGATAATGCAAGCAGTGTTATATTTCCTAACCTTAAACCAAATCAATTTCATTAAGATTACCTAAATCATTGCTAAGTGAAATGAAGATGATAGCTAATAAAAAGGATGTCTCTTATCAGTCGCTTATGAAAATTTACCTTGCCGAAAAAGTAGAGCAGGAACTTAAACGTTAATTACTCTGCTCTTTCATAAGCCTGACCAAGCCACATAAAAACTTCGTCGGTAATATCATCAATAGAGGCAAGTTTTATTTTATGCGAACACATAGCATTTGCACTTGCTTCAGCTTCCAGTATTCCCTCGGGAATTAAACCTTTCAGATTGAGTTGTAACTCGAACCTGGTTTTGGTAGCCGGTTTGAGTATTGCAAACTGCTTGTTCCGCCTTAAACTAATGTATGCCTTCTTGGGGGCTACTTCTATATCATCGCCAAACTTCGACACTTCTTTCATAATAGCATCGTAAACAGGCTTAAGGTCGCTTTTTCCTTTGTATTGTGCTTCCACGAGCTCATCCTTGTTTTCAACAGATCCGGCATCTGAACCTCTTGATTTGTGTGCAACAAGATTTGCAAAGCCGTGAGTAAAACCATGTTCGGTTTTAAGGTACTTTATTATTTCACCATGTTTTATAAAGTTTTGTGCTTGTACTATTTTTATCCACTCTTCAAGAGTTTTACCTGTATTTTTATGCAGGTTGTTAATCATTGTTAGTTCGGTATTATCCATAATACACACACCTTTTTATGGTTATAATTTAAATTATAACGATATCCGCATAACTATTGTTCAATAATAATGTTGTACTTGTCAAGCAAACCAATAACATCAGGTAGGGAGAATTTTGTCTTTTTGAGAATATTAAACTCGGGATCAAGAGAATAATTTTGTGAACCTCTAAAGTCGGCTTTTTCAAGATTGCTTCTGAAAAATGTAGCTCTCTTCATAAAGCATGAATCAAAAAGCACATTTTTTAAGTCGGCTTCAGCAAACTCAACTTCTTCAAGTTTACAATTTACAAACTCGGTATTTGGTATTTTTAATTTAAAAAAGGAAGAGTAGTTAAGTATGCATTCATTAAACTTTAGGGTAAGATTAAAATTATCGCATTCCATAAACATCATACCAATTAGCTTACAATTATTAAATGTAACATCACGAAAAGCGGTACTCCGCAGTTTTGAGTTACTTAATTCGCAATTGGTAAACTTGCACTCCAAAAATTCGTATTCGGAAAGATCTGCCTGCGGAATTATACAGTTGGTGAAAGTACAATTTTCGTATGTTCCTTTCTCTAGAGAAGTCTCATTCTCATATTCTATTGTTTCAAAGTATTCCATGGTAATCCATAATATTTAGTAACAAACATAATACTATTCACACTTTTATTGTAGTTGGTATTTCATTAATAACCTATTTCAGGGAAAAATTTGCCAGGCTATTTTAGCTATTTATCGGATCAGCATTAATCATTAGGCAAATTTAGTATTAGTTAGCTGCAGGTGTTGAACAGAACTATTTCTTAAAATAAGCTCTTATTTCATGATTATATCTCCTCCTAACAGTAACGGTAACTTTTAATTACTAGTAAAAAAGGTTAATTTTTGAAAAAGTATTTAATTAACTATAAAGGGCTAACACAATGCTTAGAACAGGGGTAATCATTGTTATGTTACTTAGCGGAATAATAACTGCACAATTAAAATTTCCTGCTGTAATTTCGGACAATATGGTCTTGCAGCAGAATAGCAAAGTGAAACTTTGGGGGAGTGCCAAAAAAGGTGCCGATGTAAAAATTAAATCTGAATGGGGAAGTTGGAGTGCAAAGGCTTCGGCAACTTCGGGTGAGTGGATTGCCGAAATAACAACTCCAAAATTTGGCGGACCTTATACAATTTCTGTTAAGGCAGGTGATGAGGAAAAAGTATTAAAAAATGTAATGATTGGCGAAGTTTGGCTTTGTTCAGGACAAAGTAATATGGAAATGCCGTTGGAAGGCTGGCAGCCAAACGATACTATAAATAACTACAAAAAGGAAATTGCCGAGGCAAATTATCCGGAAGTAAGAATGTTTACGGTTGCAAAAGCTGTTTCTCCAAAAGGACTTGAAGATGTTAAGGGCGACTGGCAGGTTTGTACTCCAGAAAACGCTCCGAAGTTTAGTGCTACTGCCTACTTTTTTGGAAGAGAGTTACATAAACAAACCGGTATTCCGGTAGGTTTAATCCATTCAAGTTGGGGCGGAACTCCGGTTGAATCATGGACTCCGGTTGAAACTTTGAAGAAGGAAGGCGAATTTTTGTCGGTGGTTAACAATATTGACAAACTGATTGAGCAACTTAGTGAAATTGAAGGATTTCTGGCGAAGAGAAAAACTGTTGAATACACAAAAAAAATGTTTGCGGGTGATTTCAGGGGTACTTCATTTAATGATGAACAATGTAGTAAATCTGATTTTGATGATTCATCATGGGAAGGTATGACTCTCCCTGGACCTTGGGAACAATCTGAACTTGGTCCGTATGATGGAGTAGTGTGGTTTAGAACAGTAGTAAGCCTCACTTCTGAACAGGCTTCCCAAAAGTCTGTCCTTTCACTTGGTTCAATTGATGATATGGATGTAACCTATGTTAACGGAAAACGTGTTGGTGGTTACGAGCAAGGTGGTTTTTGGAATGTAGATAGAGTATATAAGCTTGAAAAGGGTATCTTAAAATCTGGTAAAAATGTTATTGCTGTTAAAGTAATTGATAATGGTGGTGGTGGCGGATTTATCGGTCAGCCTGAAAAAATGTTCCTTGAAGCTGATGATGCGAGCTTTAAGTTTGATCTTCAGGGGTTATGGAAATATATGCCAACTGCTGAATTAAGAAATGGTGTTTTTTACCTTTTTGATGTAAACAAAAATGAATTTTCGGAAAGACCAAATTCAGCAAGTAATATTTCATCACAAACACCTTCAATGCTATATAACGCTATGATCTACCCAATTCTTAATTATAGAATTAAGGGTGCAATATGGTATCAGGGTGAGGCGAATGTAGGGCGTTCCGTTCAGTATAGAAAAGTATTTCCTGCCATGATTAAAAGCTGGAGAAATAAATTTAACGTTAAAGATATGCCGTTCTATTTTGTACAGATAGCTCCATGGCAGTATGGTGAAGGTCATTCCGAATGGTTGCGTGATGCTCAACTTTCAACACTTTCATTGGCTAATACTGGAATGGTGGTAACTCATGATATTGGAATAAACGACAATATACACCCATCCAACAAACAGGATGTTGGTAAACGACTTGCCTTGTGGGCACTTGCAAGAGATTATGGCAAAAATGTCGTTTATACGGGTCCCTTAGCCGATAAGGCACATTACGTTGGTGGAAAAGTAGAAGTTACTTTTAAGTTTGATCCGGGTGAAATGGTAATCAATAAATCCAAACCAAACCAGTTTGAAATTTGTGGTGAGGATGGTAAATTCCTACCTGCCGAAGCAATGGTAAAAGGTAAAAAGTTAATATTGAGAAATGCCGAAATTCAGTATCCGGTTTCTGTAAAATACGCATGGGGAAATACAACCCCATCTACTTTATCTAACAAGGCAGGGTTACCAGCCAGTTCTTTCTTGTTGCAAGTAAAATAGTTTTCAGGGGAGCTTTGCTCCCCTTTACTTTAGTTTTTGAGGGAAAAATGAAACTTTTTAATATTCTTTTCTTATTACTGTTTGGTGCTGTTATGGCAGGTCAACAGCGACCATTTTTACCCGGTTATTATGCCGAACCATACGCTACTGCTCTCGGTGGTTATTACATTATTTATGCAAGTCCCGATGGTGACCCCCGCTATTACAAGGATGCCGAACCACTGGCATGGGTATCGCTCAATTTTGCTTCCTGGAGGGCTAAGCCGATAAAGGGTGTTACCTTTGATGAATACAACAACCCGGGTGTAATAAAAGGTGAGGATGGGAAATATTACTTTTTTCATACTAATAAAAATGAAACATTAACTTACGTTAAAAAAGGGGATAAACCACTTGGTCCGTTTGGTGAATCAGTAAAAGTTGGTAATGGATTACTAAAGCCATTTAAGGATCCAAATTCCGGCAAAGTTTATTTATCCGGACAAAGTTTTAAGCTATATGAATTAGAGAATGATAAAAGCTCCACAAATTATCTTAAAAAAATAGTAAAAACTGTTACTCTTAAAAATGTACAAGGTAAAGCAGAAAAGGGTAGTGTTCTATACTATAATAATGGTTTTTATTACCTGTTTTATACTCGATTAAAAGAAGACGACTCATTTCCGCAGATTGAGTATATTTACTCCAAATCCCTTTTTGGAAACTTTACTTTACCAAAAAATTATCAGCTTGATACCCGGAAACCGGAAAAAAGATATGTTTTCCTAGATTCAAAACCAGCATTAATGAATGTTAAAGGACAACATTTTTTATTCTTTCAGGGTAATCATTATTCCGATTATAAGAAAGAACATACTTTTGGTCATGTGCATGCTGCCGAACTGAAATTTGCGAAGGACGGGAGCATTAGCAGTTTAGAGGAAGTAAAAGATATTGTCAATAACCTGCCTGTTTCTGGTAAATTGAAAAATATTGCTGTTTCGAAACCTGTAGTCCAAATGCCGTACGAAAAAAAGCATATACCAGTTTACGTTAACGATGGTAACTTTATAACCGGATGGTCGCCTCTATTCGATAAGGAAAAGGGGAATATACTAACAATTAGTTTTACCGCAAATCATTTTATAAACAGGTACGAGCCTTATTTTGAGTACCCTGAATATAAATACCGCTGCCGCATTACATATAGTCGAAATTATAAAAAATGGTGGCCTTATGCCGATTTCAGTAAAACGCCAACACCAGGTTACAAAATTATTGAAAAGGTAAAGAAAAAGACTGCCAAATACGTAAGAATAGAAGTATTTGAAGAAGGAGACCTGCCAATAATTCTGCTTGAACTAAAAGCATTTGGCGAAGTTAGGTAGCAGGTCTTTTAAGCGAATAAATTACAAGGCTTTTATCTTCCCTGGTATTTTCAATTTCTTCGAAACCAAAATACTCAAGGAGAGCCAGGGAGGGCACATTTTCGGGTGAAGATTCAGCTTCAATAGCCTTAAGCTGCAGGTTATCGAAAGCATAATCAATAATCGGCTCAATAGCTTCCTTTATATATCCCTTACGCTGAAATTCCGGCATCATTTCATAGCCAATATCGGCAGTTGCCATTATCTCATCAATCTGCCACAGGCAAATTGTACCCATTAAACGGGGATTATCTTTTTCTGCAATTGCCCACATAATCCAGGAATTATTATCTATACCATCGTTAATTGTTTCAATAAACGATTCAGCCTCTGATACATCATGCTGCAAATACCTATTGAGGTATTCGGCAACAAGTTTGTCACTCCGTATCTTAAAAATATCGGGTGCATCCTCTGGCATTAGCCTACGTAATTGCAAACGCTCGGTATTTAAAATTGGGAATGGATCAAAGTTCAGATTAAGCATAAACAGCAAATCCTTTCTTTTTATTCAAAGATAATGAATAAAGAATAAAATTTCACTATCAATCGAAATGTAAAAAGATGTCATAACAGTTGTATGGTATCAGCACACTTTTGTAATTTCTGGCAAAGTGTTTTTTGATATCATTTTGTGGAATACTCAAATGAAAAAGTTATTGGTTTTTCTATTTTGTATTTATGCTATTAGTGTGGCTCAATCAGTTAACCGTATAGAGCCCCCATTTTGGTGGAGCAATATGAAGAATACAGAATTGCAAATTATGTTTTATGGTGAAAACATTGGCAGTTTTAATCCACAACTGCATTACAAAGGGGTAAAAATTAGCAAGGTAGTAAAATCCGATAACAATAATTATTTATGGGTATATGTTAATATTTCCCGGGAGGCTAAACCGGGAAATATGACTTTTCTATTTAACAATCATGATACTCCTATTGAAATAAATTATGAGCTTAAAGAGCGTGAGTCCAAATTTGTACCTGCAGAAATCAACGCATCCGATGCAGTGTATCTTGTTACTCCTGACAGATTTGCAAATGGTGATAAAGCAAATGATATGGTTGAACCTCTACTGGAAGGTATTAACAGGGACAAACCTTTCGGCAGACATGGGGGTGACCTCAAAGGAATTATTGAGCATCTGGATTATATTAAAAAGATGGGTTTTACGGCTATTTGGCCCATGCCAGTGCTACAAAACAATCAGAGGAGATTTTCTTATCATGGTTATAGTATAACTGATTTTTATAACATTGACTTGCGTTACGGGGGTAATGATGGTTACCTTGAATTTGTTAGGCAGTGCCACGCAAAGGGACTAAAGGTTATTCAGGATGTGGTATTTAACCAGATTGGTGATAATCACTGGTGGATGCAGGATATTCCTGCAAACAACTGGTTTCATACCTGGAGAAAGTTTACCAATTCGAATTTTACAGGTGAGGTTATCCCTGATCCCAATGCTTCGATATATGACCGCAAACAGATGTTAGCCGGTTGGTTCGACCGTATGATGCCCGACATGAATCAGAAAAACCCCGAATTGGCTACCTACCTTATTCAACATACTATATTCTGGATTGAATATGCAAAGCTGGATGGCATCCGCCTTGATACATATCAGTATAATTACAAGGAATTTATGAACATTTGGGTAAAGCGTGTTCAGGAAGAATACCCCGGCTTTTTTATTGTTGGTGAGGTTTGGCTTTCGGAGCCTTCACTTATTGCCTACTGGAAGAAGGGGACTAACTTTCATGACGGGTTTAGTTCAGAACTGGAGGCTATTACAGATTTCCCAATTCAGAAAGCAATTGAGGATGTTTACGGTAAGGACAAGGATATAAGGAATTTGTACAGAATAGTTTCGCAGGATTTTTTATATAATAACGCCAATACCAACCTGATTTTTGCCGATAACCATGATGTTACACGTTTATATACACTGGTTAACGGTGATATGAAGAAATTTAAACAGGTTATAACTCTTATAACCACTATGCGTGGAATTCCTCAAATTTACTATGGTACTGAAATATTGATGGAAGGGCGACACCATGGAGTGTTGCGTGCAGATTATCCCGGAGGTTGGGAAGGTGATTTGCGTAATGCATTTACTTACGAAGGTAGAACAGATTCAGAAAATGAAGCCTGGAATTATATAGCAAAGCTCTTTAACTGGCGAAAAAATAAAAGTGTAATACATGATGGAAAGCTTATTCATTTTATTCCGCATAAAAATGTTTATGTGTATTTCAGGCAGAATGATGATGATTGTGTAATGGTAGTTATTAACAAGGGGAATGAGGCGTTTACCGTAACAAACAGATTTGATGAGATACTTGCAAAACATTCAGCCGGTAAAGAAATATTATCAGGTAGGGAATATAGCGATCTGTATAATATTAAAGTTGAATCAGGAAACTCGGCTGTAATAGAGTTAAGATAAACAGTTTACATTTGTCTGAATAAAGAATTTCTGGTACTTGGTTAGTGATTGAATATTTTGAAATAGTGCCAAAACTGATGAGTGTTAAAATTTGGTAGGTATTGCACGGGCAATAAATTACTGTATTTTTTAAGCCTTATTCAAATGAAAATTAATGAGGTGAAAAATGCAAAATGTTGTTTGTCCGGTTTGCGGTGGTAATTCTCTGGTACTTAATGGAATTCCAAGAGTTAATAGTGCGGCAAATGACATTATACGACAGGAATACAAGATTGTAAAATGTACTAATTGTAACTACTATTTTGTTACTCCACCAATTGATTTTGATGATAGTGAGTGGGTAAAGTTATATAGTAACGGATATTTCGAAAACCAGTCTGAGTGGTTACTACGAAAACGCAGGCAGGATTTGACGAAACGTTTTAATACAATTGAAAAGTTTGCTCTAAACCCAACAAAAAGCTACCTTGATGTGGGTTGTGGTGAAGGAAAAACTCTTGTTGAAGCAAAAAATAGAGGGTGGAGTGTTGCCGGACTTGATATAGTTGACCACAGGATGGAAGAAGCCAAGGCTAATGATATCCTGTTTATTGAAGGGAAATTGCCCCAAAGTGAGATAAAACCCAATTCTTTTGATATTATTTATATGGATTCAGTTCTGGAACATGTAACAACGCCTGTTGAACAAATGCAAAAGTGTTATGAAATTCTTAAGCCGGGCGGTATAATGTATGTAGGCGTTCCAAATGAGGATAGTTTCATAAATAGTGTAAAAAGGTTTATTTATACTGTAATGAGAAAGCGAGATGTATCAACAAGGTTAAAACCGTTTCATTCTCCATTTCATATAAACGGATTTACAAAAAAATCATTTGGCAATATTGTTGAGAATACAGGTTTTTCAGTTATTCAATTAAATAACTTTGGCAGAAAATTTAGTTTCCTCAGTCACAAATTGTTATCAAAACCATTTCTAACATCACTACTTTTAATGCCTTTTGAATTTATTGGTGCACTCCTGAAGAATGATGTATATCTTGAAGCTTACCTCAAAAAGGAAAACAAATAGTAGAAATCGGCGGCAAAGCCGCCAAACATTATGGTGAAGTGTGCAAACTAATCATATTTCCTTCGGTATCTTCAAAATGCCCAATAAATCCATGTTCGCCAATTTGAGTTTTTTTCAAAAGAACTTTACCGCCAAGCTCAACAGCTTTTGCAAGTTTTGCTTCTATATCGGTAGTAGTAAAATATATTTTTAAGCCGTCATGTGTAGGTTTGCTTGTTTCATCCTTGTAAAGTGCACCACTACTACCGGGAGCTTTTTCGTCCATGTTAAAAACAGCGTATTCAATTCCGGGCATTGGTATATCGAATAATTCGGATTCGAACAGACTACTATAAAACTTTTTTGCACGTGTCATATCTGTTACTGGTATTTCAAACCAGTTTACCGGATTTTTTTTCATGTGTTGCTCCTTATATTAATTGAATAGAACTAATAAGACTAATGGTGCTATTATAATGAAAATTTTTATTATATAGTTTTCAATTTTTATATTAAAATTTGTTAATACAGGTAAATAATTCATAATTTACCTGTTATATAATTGAAAAGTGAGATTTTTATGGAAGAAGCGAATAAAACTGCAATCCTTGTTGTATATGATAAAGAATCGTGCAATATTTTTGAGGCTGATAATCCTGCTGAGCTACTACAACATATTGATCCTGCAAAAAAGAACTGGATGGATATAAAAAACATTGAACAGAATCATCAATTTCTTGATGTTGATCTTGGTCTACACTTACTTATAAAAGAGGATATACTTAATAGAAAACATTTGCCAAAGGCTGAAGTGTTAGACGACTTTTTTTTTATGACACTGCAAAATATCCTTTCAGTGGATGATAAAATCAACTTTCATCATAAAAGTTTTTTGCTTGGCAAAAATATACTTTACAGTTTTAATCTGGATGATAATTTGGATTATGCTGCTATACTTGAGAGAATTAAAAATAACCGGGGCAAAATAAGGAGAAGTAAAATAAGCTATGTGTTGTATCAGTTAATTGATAAACTTATTGATAACTGTTTTCCGGTGCTTGAGGAGTTGAGAGATTATATTGAGACAATGGAGGATGCCCTTACGGTAAACTATTCAAACGATAGAATAAACGAAATTATGATGCTTCGTAAGGATTTAATTAACATCAGGCGGTTTATATTACCTGTTCGTGAGGTGGTAACAGCCTTCAAACAATTTGAAACAGAAATTACCGGAAAATCTGATCTGGTTTACTTTAACGACTTAACAGATCATCTTAGCTCACTTCTTTCATCAATCGATACATATCGCGAAATGATAGTTAACCTGAGGGATTTGAATACTTCCAATATGAACCTGAAAATGAATATTGTAATGAAAACGCTCTCTATCATGGGTACGGTATTTTTACCACTAACTTTTATTGCTGGCGTATATGGTATGAATTTTAAATATATGCCCGAGTTGGAAAGCAAAATTGGTTATCCGGTTGTAATAGTAATTATGGTTGTAATAAGTATTATTATGGTTATTGTAATGAAACGTAAAAAGTGGTTTTAGGTTGTTGAATTGAAATTCGGTTATTATGTTATTTCTCTAAGCTGATTAAGCATCTTTTCCTGAGTCAGGATATTGGGTATAGTATTAGCTAATTCAAATACTGGGTTGCCAGTTTGCTCAAACATTCTGTTAAGCTCCGGAAACATATTTTTATTGGGATAACCATTATCTCGCAAATAATGCACAAGTTTTAGTGTCCTGAATCCATCGAACCATATTTTTTTTTGCCTGATGATCTGCTTTTCGCTTCCCGAGTTTTTTACAATTTTATCCCATTGTGTTGCAAATGAGTTGAGTTCAAGAAAATCCTTTAACTGAACAGATATACTTTCGGCTTCTTTCAGATATTCGCTACTGGTTTTAATTGCCTCG
This sequence comes from Melioribacteraceae bacterium, assembly GCA_963663615.1. Lineage (GTDB taxonomy): Bacteria > Bacteroidota > Ignavibacteria > Ignavibacteriales > Melioribacteraceae. Next base: position 3,619,125 of record OY760517.1, on the reverse strand, counting down.
TTATGAAATGTTTTTACCCACTTTGCCAGTACAAGAAAATTTTCGAGTGAATATATCTTATATTCCTCATGCGTTTTGGCTAAGTAACGATTTACTCTTTGTCCCGTACCAAACGGCACCCTGAAAGAACCCCTGCCGGATGGGAAAATTTCCGTACTCCTTATATACTTTATATCGGTAAGTTTTGCCAGCTTTTCCATAAAGTAAAAATCTTCCGCTGCTTTCCTTTTGTTCATTCCGCCAATCTTTATATAATGCTCAACATCGCAATTCATTGTTGAACCAATTGTGTGTATGGCGAAAGGAGATTTTGCCAATTGTAAACCTAATACATAGTTTCTTAAAAATATTTCATAACAAATTATTGCCAACTTCTGCTCTTCATTTTCCGGCATTGGATGCACATAGCCAACGTGTCCGGCTTTTATAATATTACTGTTATATTCCTCAACAACAGCATTTATATAATTATGCTGAACTGTACAATCAGCGTCAAGGCAACCGAGTATTAGTTTGTTGGAGCTATTGTAATCGAATAAACTTAGAGCTGCATCCATACCTATTTTACGTGCAACTCCCACACCCCCATCAACATCATCCATTGCATTTTCACCGGTTGAAGCATCAATCACACCTAAGTTTAGCTTGCTTTTGCCAACCAGCTTGTTTAGCCACTCAATACTATTACTGTTATCTTCCTTTATTTCGCTGGTAGCACTTTGAATATTGTTTACAACAAACACAAACAGGGTGGTATCATGATGTTTGTTATCGGTCTGTTCAAGCGAATTTACAAGAATTTTCAGATTCTCGAATTCCTTTATGGCAGGTATCACTACTATATATTCAAAAACTTTTGTTTCATCCTTTACATTAACTTTCCAGTTAGTATAGCCGGTCTTGTTAAGATACTTTTCAACATTTTTATGCAACTTATCGTAACTCATCTTTATCTTTTCCGTTCAAAATATTTATCTGCCAGGGATATTGCCGCATCAACATCACCCGATTTTACCCAGTTTATTTCAACGCCGTTTTTTTCCATCCTTCGGTACCAAGTCATTTGTCGTTTTGCGAATGCAGCAATTGCACTATTAAGCTTTTGGTACATATCGTTATAGTTTAGCTCGCCTTTAATATACAGACTTAAAAATTTGTATTCCAAACCAAAGAATTGCAACTTTTCATGGGTTACACCGGATGAAAGCAAACTCTCGGCTTCTTCTATCATACCTTCTTTAAGTCGGGTTTTTAAACGTTTTCTTATTCTGGATTTAATTACTTCCCTTTCGTCAGTAACACCAATTATAAGGGAGTGCTTTTCAAACCTGTTTATTTTATCTTTGCCGGTCTGTTGTGCTTCGGCAATTAGAATTGCTTTTATAGTTCTTGCTTTGTCATTAAGGTCGGTAATATTATGTGTATCAGGATTTAGCAAAACCAAAATTTTTTCGAGTTCATCACTTTCCATACTATTTAGCTGCTTTGATCGCTCGGAATTAAAATCAACCGGAACCATATTATAGTCTTGCAGTACAGAACTAAGATACATCCCTGTGCCACCTGCAAGAATGGGTAGGTTACCTCTTTCCTCAATCGCGGTAAAAGCTTTTGTAAATTCTTCCCTGAAACGGAATACATTATATTCTTCGGTGGGATCAGCAATATCAATTAAATGATAAGGTATGCTAATATTGTTAATGTTATAATCAGAATAGTCTTTACCGGTTCCCAAATCCATACCGCGGTAAACCTGACGTGAATCGGCAGATATTATTTCCCCGTTAAACAGGTAAGCCAGGTTACAGGCAATTGTTGTTTTACCAACTGCTGTAGGACCAAGAATAGTAATATAATCGTACTGCATTGGTTTAAATATCGTTAGCCAAAGGAAGACTAAGCTTTACAGTTGTTCCTTCGCTGCCGGTATCAACAATGGAAATATCACCACCATGTTTTTGCAGAATAACCCGGGCAAGGAATAGTCCCAGACCCTTGGCTGATTCATCAGTAGTAATAAACGGTTCAAATATATGCTCCTTAACATCAGGATCAATACCGTTTCCGCTATCGGAAATATAAATACTTACCATCTCTTTCGAAACTTCGGTTTTCAGCAGAATAGTACCACCGTTTTCCATAGCGTTACATGCATTTGCGAAAAGGTTTTTAAGTACGATACGCAGTTTATGGGTATCAACATAAATGCGGCATTGTTTATCTGTTTCAAGTTCAAGCGTACAGTTTCTGTCACCAAGATACGGCTCAACATTTTTTGCGAGATCCTTAAGGTATCGATTAAGATAAATGGCATTTTTCCGAAGTTTAAAATCACCAGTTGAATATTCTGAGATAGTATTCAGGTTATCAGTAGTTTCGGTTAGCTGATCGGCAATTCGTTTAAGAACCTTGTCAATATCCTCCGGAATGTATTTTTCACGGAGATGCTCTGTATATCTTTTGGTAACAAGTAGAGGCTGTTTTATATCTTTCTGCAAATACGCTGAAATTTTCTTAAGGAATCCTAATCTCATTTCACTCATTCGCTCAGCCGAAACCTGCAAATTGTTTTGAGCTGCACGGTATGCAGAAGTAAGTACATTAATAAACTCGGCATGAGTATCATTAAATTCGCCGTTGTTGTTATTAAACAGTTTTATTACCAAATCAACTTCATCATTTTCAACCACAGGATGAACAAGCATGCTACCCGATTTTTCCGTTTCAAAATCGTCATACTCTTCTCTAAGTCGCTCATCCATTTCTACATCATTAACCATAAGAGGTTTGCGTTTTTCAACTGTCCAGCCGGCAACACCTTCACCCGGTTTAATAAACTGATGGTCGTAAATGCTATCGGTAGCAACAAAAGGTTTATATAAACCAGAAACTTCATTGAACAGGTATATTACACCACTTTCGGCATTACACATATCAACACATTTATTAAGGAAAGTTTTACTTAGATCGCCAGCATTGGTAATAGCAACAATTTCCTTAATTGCGTTGGTTAGTCTGTCGCAATAAACACTTCTAACTTCAGGAACAATTTTTATAACTTCTTCCGGGGTTTCAGGTTCGCCAGATTCCTCATCAGGTTCGGGCAAATCCTCAGGTGCTTCTTCAAATATATCATCATTCTCAATAGCAATTGTATCTTCCGGTAGTTTTTCAAGCTCATCTTTTGTTTCTTCATCAAAATCTTCTGTTTCAGCTACAACTTCATCCGGTTCAGCATTATCGTTTTCTTCACTATCTTCCTGTTGTGGTTCTCCAACTTCATCAGAAAGTTCTTCTTCCGGTTGAATAGTAGTTTCATCGCTATCTTCAGTTAAGTCTATATTAGTTACTTCTTCTTCAAGAGCCTCTTCTTCCGTCTCTTCAGCTATTTCATTAGTTGAATTGTCATTCTCATCACCAGGCATTTCCTGATCATCATCAGCGAAAATATCAGCTGGTGCATCCGCTTCATCCGAAGCAGCAAAAAGCTCCGCATTAAGCTCATCGCCATTCATCAGTGGGGATGCTTTGAGGTTATCAGAAATACCATTATATAAGTTTACCAGTGAGGCTAATTCATCAAAACTAATTTCAATAATATAAGTATCGCTAATTGCAACAGCCGATGAAGTTCTGTTACTACTATTATTCATTTCATAAAAGCCAAAAAACTCGTCCTCGGTAACGCTAATAATTTCACCGCTGCCTTGTTCTTCTTTTTTTACAATTTTAACCTCACCCTTAACAATAAGGAAAATAGAATCGGATGAGTCCCCTTCGCTGAATATAAACTCGCCATCATTAAAAGAAACCAGATTTCCCTTAACAGATGAGTTTTCAAGTTCAACTTCTATATTATTGAATAACTTGTTAGCCTGAAGAATTTTCGTGCTTTCCTGATACATGGACATTGGCTTCCGGAAATGTTAAATTAATGTTATGGAAAATAACGAAATTGATGTAGCAATAAAACATTTATCTAAATCGGATAATATTTTATCAACTATAATAAAAAAGTTTGACCGATGCAATTTAAAAACGAGGTCGGACTATTTTAATAGTTTGCTGGAATCAATTTTAAATCAGCAATTATCCATTAAAGCCGGAGCAACAATAGAAAAAAGGTTCTACGATATGTTTTCGCCGGTAACACCAGAAAAGGTATCGAAGCTAACAGTTGATGAGATTCGCAAGTGCGGAACTTCTCAACCTAAAGCAAGGTATATACTTGATCTTGCTGAAAAAACTGTTTCGGGTGAGCTTAACTTTAATGGAATATCCTCAATGCCGGAGGAGGAAATTATTGTCGAACTTACCAAAGTTAAAGGTATAGGTTTGTGGACAGCACAAATGTTTCTTATGTTTACACTTGGCAAACCTGATATTGTAGCATATACCGATTTGGGAATAAAACGAGCAATTAAGCTCAATTACGGATTTGATGAGTATCCCGATGAAAAGCAGGTAATTGAACTGGCAAACAAAAATAACTGGCATCCATATAGTACAGTGGCTTGCTGGTATTTATGGAAAACTCTCGACTAAATGAATCTGATTTACATAGAAAGCATCCTACATTATGAATGAACTTGAAATAATTGAAAAAGCCCAGTCTGGTGACAGGCAGGCATTAACACAATTAGTAAAAAATTACGAACAGACTGTTTACAATTTTGCGTTCAAGATATGCCGAAATAAAGAAAAGGCAGAAAATACCATGCAGGAAACTTTTCTTAGTATGGTAAAAAATATTAAGCAGTTTAGTGGTAAGTCAAAATTATCAACATGGTTATATACTGTAGTTTCTAATCATTGCCTTATGATGGCAAGATCCGGGAAAAAGATGCAGTATCAATCTTCCCTTGATGATGAAGATACACTAATCGATGAAAAAAGTATAACAGACTGGAATGTAACTCCAACAAGGGTTACGGAAAATAATGAGTTAAAAGATATTCTGGACGATGCAATACAGCAGCTTCCCCCTGATTACAGAATTGTATTTTTGTTGAGGGATATTGAAGGATTATCGACCGAGGAAACAGGCAAGATTACTGAACTTTCGGTACCAGCTGTAAAATCCAGATTGCACCGTGCCAGAGCATTTTTAAGAAATGAAATTAACAAGAGTTTTGACTATGAACGAGTATAAAGTAACATGCAGGGATGTGATGTCTCACATCTGCGATAACCTTGGTGAAGATGTTGGCTCACCACGTTGCATTGCTATTAAGGAGCACCTTGAAAAGTGTGACTCATGCAAGAGTTACAAGGACTCTGTACTTCACACAATAGATTTTTACAAAAACTACAATGTAACTCTTCCAAAAGAAGGTGAGGACAGGTTGCTTGATTTCCTTGGGTTAAAGGACGAGTAACAGCCAAGCTCCTGCTATATAAAAATTTGAATGCCGGCTATGTGTTAATTTGCCATAGCCGGTTAATTTTTATCTTAACGAAACAACAACACCAAGCTGCAAGGCAAGATAATCGGTAGATGATCTGGAAGGAGTATAATAAATATTATTGTTTTGGTCTAATCTTATATCACCTTCCTTAAGGTATTCTGCTTCCGATGACATTAAATATTGAGCTTTAAGATCCAGCATAACCGAACCCATACCATTAGGTCCACCTGCAATTTTAAACATTATACCCAAACTACCACCGTAACTCCAGGCAAAATCATCATAGTTTGTCGATTCGAAAACATTATCAACATCATATTCGCTTTCTACTTCGGTTGTAGTAAAAATATATTCTCCACCACCAAGAAATTCAAGGTAAGGTTTAACATCTCCTGAAACAGGTGAAACACGCATTAACAAATGGAAATTAACCAAACTGTTACGTTGTGTTACATCCACAGTAACTTCTCTTATTGTGTTGCTTAAAGGTCGTTTTTCGGTATTGGAACCATAAACCATGTAACCCACATTCAAACCAAAACTAACAGGATGCACCCTGTCCGGAGTGGTAATAGTTGCACTCGCGTTTATACCATAACCAACACGATCAATTTCTTTTTTAAAATTACCCTGAGGCAAACCTAAAAATACTCCACCACCAATTGTTTGTGCAAAGGTTAATGTTGCAAGCATTAGCATCATTAATACAAACATTTTTTTCATTTTAACTCCCGAAATTTACCATATCTACAATTTACAATTTTATAGATATAAATATTATTTTAATAAATTATTTACTATATTGAATTAAATAGCGTGAGTATTCAAAAAATCGCTATTGTAATAAGTTATTATTGAATTACGGTTTTTCCCATTGCAAGGGATTAAAAATATGAATAAGATTATAACACTGATAATATTTTTTTTCACAATTACTGCAGGGCATTTATTGACACAGGTAATACCAAAAGATTTTTACACAAATCATGCCACGTTTTCTGAAAAATCAATTTCGTCAAAACGTTTAAAGCATTATGACGTATTAAAACTAATTAATTCACTTCGATCCGAAAAAATATTTACTGTTAAAAAGGTTGGTGAATCAATAAACGGAAAAGAAATAAACATGATTACGTTTGGCAGCGGCTCCGTTTCCGTATTCTGCTGGTCGCAGATGCATGGTGACGAATCTACTGCTACGATGGCATTGTTTGATATATTTAATTTCCTTAAATCGGATGAGAACAAGGATTTCGTAAAAGAATTATCGGAAAAACTAACCATCTATTTTGTGCCCATGTTAAACCCCGACGGTTCGGATGCATTTACCCGCCGTAACCTTCTCAATATCGATCTTAACCGCGATGCAGAAAGGCTTCAGAGTCCGGAAGCAAAGCTGTTAAGGGGTTTACAGGATTCAATTAAACCTGTATTCGGGTTTAATTTGCACGACCAAAGTATTCATTATGCTGCTGGCAGAACACAACACCCTGCAACCATTTCTTTTCTTGCACCGGCATATAATTACGAAAAGGAAATGAATGAAGTTCGTACCAATACCATGCAACTTATTGGTGGATTGTATAAACACTTATCGAGTTATATCCCTGGTCATATTGGCAGGTACAGCGATGATTTTGAACCTCGTGCTTTTGGTGATAATTTTGTGAAATGGGGTACAAGCTCTGTTTTGATTGAGTCTGGCGGATGGAAAAACGATACAGAGAAACAGTTTATACGAAGACTAAACTATACAGCACTGTTGTCTGGATTCTACATGATTGCCAACAATATATATGAGAACTATACAGTAGAAGACTATAATAGTATCCCGGAAAACGACAGATCCCTATTCGATCTTTTGCTTCGTAAGGCTACCTATAATCTAAATGGCAATGACTACATAATTGATATCGGTATAATACGCGATGAAAAAAATACAGATGACAAGAGGTCGTATTATTTTAGCAGTAGAATAGATGATGTTGGCGATCTATCTACTTATGAAGCTTATAACGAGCTAAACTGTGAAGGATTTACACTGGTCGAAGGGAAAATTTACGATAAAGTTTTTGATTCATTTTCTGATATTACAGAAGGGATTGCCCTTGAATTACTTAAAAAAGGGTACACCGGTGCCTATTGTGAGGAATTACCTGAGAATCCGTTTGTAAGACTACCAATAAACCTCTATGCGGCAAAACACAAAAAAGACATTAAGTTTTCTTTAAATAGTGCTGCAAACTTATTACTTTATAGAGACAAAAAATTATTTTATGTAATAGTTAACGGTTTTATATTTGATTTAAAGGTAAATAAATCAAATATTATTAATACGTTAATTTTTCCTTAGGAAATATAATGTTAGAACAAAACTCCCTTGTTGATGAGAGTACAAAAGAATTATACGAAGTTTTCCAGCGTGAAGCTATTCCTCACATGGATGCGTTGTATAATTTTGCTCTTAAGATGACGGGCGATTCGGATTTAGCAGACGATTTGATTCAGGAAACATATCTGAAAGCATTTAAGTTTTTTGATAAATTTGAGCAGGGCACAAACTGTAAAGCCTGGCTATTTAGAATTTTAAAAAATTCATATATAAATGACTACCGAAAAATAAGTAAAGAGCCTGACAAGGTTGATTATGATGATATACAAAATTTCTACGAAAATATAAAAGCAAGTGAAGTTAAATCTTCTCACCTGGTTGATGACGAGTTTAGTAAGCTTCTTGATGATGATATTTCCGGTGCAATTGCCAATCTGCCCGAAGATTTCAGAACCGTTATTATTCTTAGTGATATTGAGGGTTTTACATACGAGGAAATTGCAGAATTTGTTGATTGCCCTATTGGTACTGTTAGGTCCCGACTTCATCGTGCAAGAAAGATGCTCTATACTAAACTATACAAATATGCATCCGATAAAGGCTATATAAAAAATAAATCAGACGAAGATATTTAAACAGGAAACATGAACACTACATTTGAATCTATTACTGCCCTTGCTGATGGTGAGATCAGTGAAAATGACAAGCAGAAGGAACTGCAAAATTTAATTTCCTCAAACAGCGATTTTGAATTTGAATTCAATTCTCAAAGTGCTATTAAGCAACGTCTTTCACGGACTTCAATGCGGACAAAAGCACCTGATTATCTGAAAATAGGCATTCTGAATCAAATTGAAGCTACAATAATTAATGAAGCTTCGGCAAAACCAAAGAGAGAAAAAAAGGTTGTACGCAATGGTTTTACCCAACGCATAAGAAAATACTTCGTTAATCCCATACCGGCGTTATCGGTAATGCTGATGTTTGGTATATCAGGAGTATTTCAGTACCTCAGGAATCCTTTTAATCTTGATAATCTGCTTAATGAATACAAAACAGATTCTCCCCTTCTTACTGTTAGTGAAAAACATTTCGGGCAGGTGCTTAACGATGAGCCGGTTCATGACCGCTTGCGTAATGTAAATCTTGCTGATGCACGAACTTATTTTGATACCCAAAACCTTGACTATAAAGTTGAGCTACATGATAACAAGGTTTGGAAAATAAATAGTGTTTTTATTTGCGATTGCAGCGGTAAAAATGTTGCCCACTCTGTTTTTAACAATAAAAAAGGGAAAACTGTACATCTTATTCAGCTTTCTGAAAATGAATTAAATAGTGACGGTAATTATTTGCTTGGTGATAATTTTTGCGAATACCTTAAAAATAATAACTTCCTGAAAGGGAATGATGGTAAAGTTAGCGTATTTGTTTGGAAAGCCAAGAGCAAATTTTTTACGCTTTATACTAACGATACAAGTTTTGAAGCTGAAGACAATTTTATACCGGATTATATATGACCGATATGCTGAATGTAAAAAATATAGTTGTGCCAACTGATTTTAGCGACGCTTCATATTCTGCATTTGCACTCGCCAGGAATGTTGCCGACAAATATAATGCAACTATACATTTGCTTCATGTAAAGGAGGTTGCACCCCCTGTATTTGATAATGATGACGTTGATGATTTTCTTAACGAGGATGCAATAAACAATAAGCTTGCCGAGCTTTCGGCTCAATTTAGGAATGGAAGCGAAAGAAGCGTTACCGCTCATGTTAGGGAAGGTAAAAGTCATGAAGCAATAATTGAATACAGCAGGGAAATTAATGCTGAACTTATTGTTATAGCAACACATGGACGTACCGGTGTTCTGGATACGTTACTTGGCGGAGTTGCACAGCAAATTATAAAGCACTCAAAATGCCCTGTACTGGTAACATCTCCCCAAAACAGGACGAATATATAATTGACTAATGGAAACTATTTTATTATATTTTATTGCTGTAAAGAATTTTATAATTTAAAACTACCCGAGGAAGGTGATTTAATTGGTAGGTATCATAGTTTCTGAAAATGAGAATATTGATAAAGCATTAAAACGTTTTAAGAAGAAATATGAGAGATCTGGCGTTCTTAAAGAGTATAAGAAGAGGAATTTCTATACTAAGCCGTCCGTTGAAAAAAGAATGGAAAAGATTAAGGCTAAAAGAAGATCTGCACGCGAAAATGCCAGAGCTAACAGATAGTATTTTATAACCTCGATTTATATATATCGGGGTTTTTTTTGTGTATAGAGGAATGGATAATAAAAAACCAACCCGAAAGAGTTGGTTTTTTATTTTTTAAACCTGTATAAAATTAAATTTATTTTGATTCGCTGTTTTCAGTTTTTGGTTGTGCGTCCTGATCCTGGTCTAATGTTTGGTTAAACTGTTCAGGAGGTAAGTTTGGAGAGGTAGGAACCTGCTGTCCCGCTTGCTGAATAATACTTTCTCTTTGCTCCTGAGTCTGTTTACCAGGCAAAAAGAATAAGTTAATAACCAAAGCAAGCACAATAATTGAAGTGCCAAGATACCAGGTTATTTTACTCAAAAAATCAGCTGTTTTACGTGCACCAAATACCTGACCCATTCCGCCGCCGGCACCACCAGCAATTGTGCCTGCAAGACCATCACCTTTAGAAGCCTGAAGCAAAACTGCAATAATCAATAAAATCGAAATCAAAATTGTAACTAAAACCAAAAATGAATACATACTTTTCTCTAATATATTTCTATGACAAATTAATAGTATTAAGTCTTCTAATATAATATTCTTTTTTAATTGACACAAGTATAACATTCTTTATAAATATTATACGAGGTTTTAAACTTTTTTACTTTATTACGTGTCTTATTCTAAATACCACAATTTTATTAAATACTAAAAAAATGTAGAAAGTGCAAGGGTTACCCTAATGAAACTTAAGTTATTTGCCTTCCTGGCTCTGCTAACCGCATCTGTTATTGCCCAACCGACCGGATTTATGCCTTCCGGACTAAAAGGAAAAGTTATTGATGCTTCCAGCGGAACTCCTATGGAGTATGCCAATATTGTTTTGTTTGCAAAAGAAGATAGCTCTCAAGCTGCAGGCGTAGTTACAAATGTTGAGGGTCTGTTTGAAATTACAAAAGTAAAACCCGGGAATTATTACTTGAAAGTTAGCTTTATTGGTTTTGATGCCCAAACCATTGATGATATTCAATTAAAAAGAAGAAATGTACTTGATCTCGGTACAGTTAAACTTAAAGCTAAAAGTTATGATACTGATGATGTTGTTGTTGAAGCACAACGTGCACCAATTACTTATGAAATCGACAAAAAGGTTATTAACGTAACCGAGCAGTTAACAGCTGCATCGGGTACTGCTATCGATATTCTGGAAAACGTTCCTTCGGTTACCGTTGATATTGAAGGGAATGTTAGTTTGCGTGGTAGTAGCAGCTTTACCGTTCTTGTGGATGGCAGACCAACTATTATGGACCCGGCTGATATTTTGGAACAGATTCCTGCAAGTTCTATCGAAAGTATTGAGATAATTACAAATCCTTCAGCCAAATACGATCCCGAAGGTACTGCCGGTATAATGAACATTATCATGAAAAAGGATGAAAAAAATAATTTCAGTACGCTGGTTGAACTGAATGCAGGCACTCCGGAAAGCTATGGCGGTCAGGTGCTTGTTGAGTATAAAAAAGATTTTTACCGTTTAACTACCGGTGTTGATTATGGCTATCGTAATCACGATGGTAGCGTTACGGATGAAAGAAAAACCACATTTAACGGTGTTACTTCTTATGCAAACTCCAAAGGAGATAGAAACAGGGGTGGCGATAGGCTGGGTGTACGTACCGAACTTGGTCTTGATTTTTCCGAAAGTGATTTCTTCTCAATAGGTGGTAGATACCGCTATCGCGATTTTGGTGGGGATGGCTCCCGAACCTATGAAGAGTGGAGTGATGCCCAGCCAATTAGATCTATTTACACAACAGTATCAGACAGATCACGCAGTGGTGACCAGTTTGAAATATTTTCGAACTACGAACACCGCTTTGCACCAAAAGATCACAACCTGATTATAGAAGTACAGTTTGAGTCCGATGATTCTGACGAAGAATCAATTAATAAACAGCTTGATGCAAATAACATTGTAACAAGCGGTAAAAAAACTACCGAAGCTGGTCCCGGTACTGAGCTGGAAATGAAAGTTGACTACCTTTATAAGCAGTCAGAAGAATTTAAAATTGAAGCTGGTTATAAAAACGAAATTGAAATTGAGGAAGAAGAAACCGGACTTTATGAATATTCAACAGTTATTGGCGATTATGAAATACAATCACAGTTTAACAACCTTGTTAAATATAATAAAAGTGAACATGCCATATACGCAATGGCAGGCGGAAAGCTGAATGATCTTGGTTATCAGATTGGCTTGCGTGGTGAATATACAGGTCGTAAAATTGAAACTACCAACCAGGGTGAATTTACTATTGACAGGTTCGACTTTTTCCCAACTCTTCATCTTTCTTACGAGTTTGCAAAGGGGCATCAGTTTATGGCAAGTTATACACGCCGCATAAACCGTCCCCGTGGCTGGGAGCTTGAACCGTTCCAGACATGGATGGATGCTTACAACGTACGCGAAGGTAACCCTGCCCTTGAGCCGGAGTTTAATAACTCATTCGAAGCCGGTTACCAGGCACTATTTGGTAAAACAATTTTCTCCGCAGAAGCCTACTACCGTGCAATATCAAACAAAATTGAGCGTTTACGTTCAGCTTATGGCGATAATATTACCTTGCATACCTTAAGTAATGTTGGTAATTCCTATGCGTTTGGTACTGAGCTTATGCTGAACTTTAATATTATTAAAGCATGGAATATGAATTTGATGGGTAACCTTTACAATTACAGAATAGAAGGTTCTACTGATGAGGAAAACTTCGACCGTTCAAGTTTTACCTGGGATGTACGCTTCAACCAGACACTTACCCTCAGCGAACGTTTAAGAATTCAGATGAATGCCTTTTATAATAGTCCATCAGTATCATCACAGGGCGAACGTGAAGCGTTTTATATGTTTAACGCAGGTGTACGCTACGAAATTATTAAAGGTGTACTAAGCTCCACATTGCAGTTCAGGGATATCTTTGATACTGGCAAGTTCGAGTTTACGAGCGAATCTCCAACATATTATGCTCATACCCAGTTTACCAGATCGTATCCTAATATTAGTCTTAATTTACGCTACACATTTAACCAGCAAGCCAGACGCCAACGTAATCCGGATGCTAACGGTGGTGGTGATATGGGTGACTGGGAAGGTGGAGAGCAGTAAACACTCCACAGCTTACTAATCTAGCCAAAAAGAATTATTTTCAGCCCAAAAGGGAAACAGGAAGTACACCACTTCCTGTTTTTGTATCCATTTCTAACAAAAATACTTTCCGGTGATTATAACTTTTCGGTAAAATCCCTCGTAAAGGTTGCCAATGCACTTGGCGTTAAGCTGGAGATAAGTTTTGGCGAAATAAAGGATAAAGGGGTGAAAAAAGAACAGGTTACTGCACAAAACATGGAATTAATTTGAGGGGAAGTTTAACCTTTTTGAAGTGTGGAATAGTTCTTTAAACCAAAGAAGCCCTTCGAAATAATCGAAAGGCTTTGTTGTAGCGAGGGAGGGATTCGAACCCCCGACACGTGGATTATGATTCCACTGCTCTAACCTACTGAGCTACCTCGCCATTTTGCCATACAGACAAGCCCCAAATATATAAATCTATTCTTTTGTCGTCAAGTTTAAAATTTTTTTCTTACTTTATCTTCGTATATTTGGGTTCACAAATTTAATCTTTTTTGAAGAATTTCAAAAGTAATTATTGATATGGAACTTACAAGACCTACTTTTTTGCCCGGACTTAACGAGCAGGTTAAGTTTTTAACAATAAAAAGCGACCTTAAAAACAAACGATGCCTCGTTCTGGGTTCTTCCAGCGAGAGTGTAGCCCAGCAGCTTGCAGAAGCTTCCGGTGTGCCTGCCGACCTTATTGTGGAGGATTACGACTCGCTTATAAATTCACGGCTGGGACTCGAAAATTTCCCGAATGTAAATATTCGGCTTATGGATTTTGAAGCTACCGATTTTAACAAGGCTGAGTTCGATCTTGTTTATGCTCAGGGTACAATATCGGATGAGAGACGCAAGGGTATCCTGAAGGAATTAAAACGTATTTCGAAACCGGATGCAATATTTTGTATTGGCGAAATGCTTTTTAAAACTGATAACCCGCCAGTATTTATTCAGGACGTTTTTTACAGTTCCGGTATCGAAGGTTTGTACCTCGATACTTATCAGGAGTATTATAAATCAAAAAACTTTGAGATTGTAGAAACCAAAGACTTGTCATATACACTTAATCGCTTTTACAAATCAATGTCCAACAAGCTTGATGAAAGTCTTAAACATCTTTCCGAACAGGAGAAATCTTACCACAAAAAGCTAATTAAAAAGATTAGTCATGAAAGTAATGTTTACCTGGACCAGGGGGGTGAAAAATATATGTGTTTTATGGCAATGATACTTAAGAGGAGTTGAGTTGAAAAGAGGTTCGATACTTGATGTAGAAATAGTTGATTACGCATTTGAAGGAAAAGGTGTTGCACGTATAGAACTGGAAGACGGACGCAAGTTCGTTATTTTTGTTAATCGTGCCTATCCAGGCGATAAAGTAAAAGTTCAGGTTATGAGGAAGCGAAAATCATACGCTGAGGCTAAAATAGTTGAGTTTATTTACAAATCCGATATGCATGTTGAGGCACGGTGCAGTCATTACGGGGTGTGCGGTGGATGTAAACAACAGGATATGGATTATCCGCTTCAGGTTAATTTTAAGACTGAACAGGTGAAGGATATTTTCAGGAAGATTGGTGGGTTTGATGATGTTACTTGTTATCCCGCAATTGGTTGCGAAAAGATATTCTTTTATCGCAACAAAATGGAGTTTAGTTTTGCTAAATACAGATGGCTAACCGAAGAGGAAGTTGCCTCCGAAGAGGAGATTGAGAACCGTGAATTTGCTTTGGGGTTACATATCCCCCGAATGTTTGAAAAAGTTCTCGACCTCAAAGCCTGTTATTTGCAATCCGAAGAAAGCAACAGAATTTTAACCTTTACCCGCGAATTTTTTAAGCAACGTAACGAAACCATATATTCAACCAAAACTCATGACGGATATTTGCGTCATCTTGTAATAAAGCACGCTTCAAATACTGATGACCTTATGGTAAACCTTGTTACCTCCGAAGACAGACCCGAGCTAATGGAAGAATATACCGAAGTTTTATTAAAGGAAGTACCCACTATAACCAACGTTATAAACAATATTAACACCAAAAAAGCACAGGTCGCCCTTGGTGATTATGAAAAAGTTTATTTTGGTCCTGGATTTATTTACGATAAAATTGGTGAATTTAAGTACCGAATAAGTGCAAACTCATTTTTCCAGACAAACACAAACCAGGCTCGCTTACTTTACGATAAAGCAGTAGAGTATGCAAAATCAACGAAAGATGATGTGGTTTTTGACTTATATAGTGGTGCAGGCACAATCGGTATATACCTTTCGAAAAACGCAAGGGAAGTTTACGGATTTGAAACAGTTGAACCCGCTGTAAAAGATGCCTTTATAAATATTGACTTAAATGGTGTAACAAACTATAAACCTTTAACAGCCAATCTCGATAAATCCTTCCTTCCGGTAATGGAGGAGAATAATGTACCAAAACCAGATATTATTGTTGCTGATCCGCCACGTGGAGGTATGCATCCGGGTACTGTAAAGGATATACTCGAGTTAATGCCAAAACGCATTGTATATATAAGTTGCAACCCTGCAACACAGGCACGTGATATTCAGTTACTTGCCGAAGGTGGGTACAAACTGCTGGAAATGACTCCTGTTGATATGTTCCCTCATACATACCATATTGAAAATGTAGCGTTGCTGGAATTGTAACTTATTAGTGAGTTATTTACAAGTTTATAAGGGCAAAGTTTAGTACAGATTTTGCTCTTTACTTTATTAGCTTGTTAAATAAAAAAAACTCCCCCAAGTATAATACTTAAGGGAGCTCGTCCTAAAACTTGTATAATGGAAATATTTCTAAATTATATTTAATCTTTTCATCAATTCCGATTTGTATGACGGACCAATAGGAATAATCTTGTTATTTATAACCAGGTTATTATCTTCAATATCGAGTATTTTATCAATTCGTATTATAAATGATCTGTGAACTCGGGCAAATTCCTTTGAAGGCAAATTTTTCTCAATACCTTTCATCGTAGAAAAGACAGTATATTTTTTCTTGTCGGTATTGATAACAACATAGTCGCGTAAAGCTTCAATATAGTTTATTTCATGTTTATCGAGCTTCACGTACCTTGAATCAACCTTGATGAACAAACTATTATCGTTTTCCTCGGTAATGGTATTAGCCCCTTCGGAATCCAGTTTATCCTTTACTTTTGTAGCAGCCTTAACAAAACGGGCATAGTTAATAGGCTTAACTATGTAATCGGTTACTTCCTGTTCAAAAGCTTCAACCGCATATTTTTCTTTTGAGGTAGTAAGAATTATTTGTGGTCTGGACACAAGAGTTTTAATCAAATCCAATCCGCTCATCTCTGGCATTTCAACATCCAGAAAAATAACATCAACCGGATCTTTGCGCAAAATATTGGACGCCTCGATTGCATTTGAATACGACCCGACACATTCAAGAAATTCTGTCTGCTCAACAAATTTTAATAAAATTTGACGAGACATTTCCTCATCATCAACAATCATACATCTGATCATAAAGTACCTTGGTTAATTAGCCACACAATAATTTACAGAAATATATTTTAATTATCGAAAAGTATATGTAACAAATAATATAAAAAATAATGATTTTTACAAAATTGCCAAATTAATTTGGAATAAGATGAGAATAAGTTACTATTCTTAATAGATTTTACGCAAAAAGATTAATTCGGTTTATTCTCGGATAATCATTTTTTATATTTCAGACTGCTTTTTTTTATGATTTGGGAGATATTATGGTACAACCCGAAGTTTCTGTTGCAATTTTGAAGTCGGACGACATTGTCTTTGAATTGCATGGTGATTTTTCTGTTAATGGGTCGGAAAAATTTTACCGCGGAAAATGTAATGCAACTATTAATGGTGGAAAAATTGTAGTTGTAAATGGAACGGACGAACTAAGTTTTGATAATGAAATTGTTTTTACACCTGATGATTATGAAAGTGATTCGGTAATTATTCATGATGTTATTATCGGAATTCAGTTTCATTGGCAAAAGAAAGAGAAGCAACGTTTTCTCGGTTCAATTAAATTACTTGTTGAAGATGGAAAGCTTGTAGCAGTAAACGTACTGCCAGTTGAAGATTATCTTACAAGTGTAATTTCATCGGAAATGAATGCAAACAGCTCTGTTGAGTTTCTTAAGGCACATGCAATAATTTCAAGAAGCTGGCTACTTGCTCAGATTGAAAAAAGAAATGAACTTGCAGATACCGAGGAAACCTATAATTCGGTTCAGCAAAACGATGAAGAATACGTAAAGTGGTACGATCGTGAAGACCATACACTTTATGATGTTTGTGCTGACGACCACTGCCAAAGGTATCAGGGAATCACCAAACTTTATGCTCATAATTCGAAAGTTGCTGTTAAGGAAACTGCCGGCTTAATTCTTAATTATGATAATAAAATTTGTGATGCACGATTCTCAAAATCCTGTGGTGGTGTTGCCGAAAAATTTGAAAATGTTTGGGAACCGGTAAATCACCCTTACCTTGATCGAGTTGTTGACTACAAATTTGATCCGGATGGTTACAAGATGGATTTAACCGACGAAAAAGCTGCTACAGAATGGATACTTGGTAATCCGCCTGCTTTCTGTAATACACACGATGAAAAAATACTTTCGCAGGTGTTGCAGGATTTTGATCAGGATACCAAAGATTTTTATCGCTGGAATGTAGAATACACCCAAGAAAAAATAGCTTCTTTACTTAATACAAAATCAGGTTTCGATTTTGGTGAAATCCTTGATATGGTTCCTGTTGAACGAGGCGAATCTGCCCGCTTGATAAAGCTTAAAATTGTTGGGTCAAAAAAGACGGTTACAATTGGCAAGGAATTGGAAATAAGAAGAATTCTTTCTGACTCACATCTTTACAGCTCTGCTTTTGTTGTTGAAAAATATGACGAAAAAGATGGTGTCCCTCAAAAATTTGTACTTAAAGGTGCTGGCTGGGGGCATGGAGTTGGTCTTTGCCAAATTGGTGCTGCAGTAATGAGCGAAATAGGTTACAAATTTGACGAAATACTACTTCACTATTTCTGTGGAGCTAAAATCTCGAGAATATATTAATGAAAATACTTTATTCCTGCTTGTCAAAAAGTTGGGGCGGTATGGAAATGTTTGCTGTTACCGCTTGTATTGAACTTCAAAAAAAAGGTCATGAAGCCGAACTTATTTGCTATCCAGGTACACGCATGGAAGAAGATGCGGTTAGCAAGGGAGTAAAAGTACATCCCTTAAAAGCATCCGGCTATTTTAATCCGGTTTCAATAAACAAACTTGCGGGAATAATTAGAAAAGGTGGATTTGATGTTGTGCATACACAATACTCAAAAGACCTTTGGGTTCTTGTGCCGGCACTGAGACTTGCCGGTTCAAATATCCCGCTCCTTATGACAAAACAGTTGGGCTCATTTGTCGTTAAAAAAGATTTTCTCCACAGGTGGGTGTATAAACGTCTTGATTACGCACTGGCAATTAGTAAGGTAATTGAAAAGAATTTGCTTGATACTTGTCCCCTCGATGAATCCAAAGTTTTATTGCTTCACAACGCAGTTGATACCAACAAGTTTGCTCCTGTTAAGGCTAACCGGAATAAAATTCGCGAAGAGTTTGGTTATAAAAACGATGACATTGTTGTTGGTATGCTTGCACGATTTAGTCAGGGCAAAGGACACGAAGATGTATTGTATGCTGCAAAACAACTTATTCCCGAATTTAATAACCTCAGGTTTATGATTGTTGGTGAACCAAGCCGTGGTGAAGATGATTACGGTAATAAAATACTCTCTATGCACAAGGAGTACGAACTGGAAGATAAAGTAAAGTTTACCGGGTTTAGAAACGATACACCCGATATTATCTCTGCAATGGATATATTTGCTTTCCCCTCACATAACGAAGCATTTGGTATTGCTCTTGCCGAAGCCATGGCAATGGGTAAACCTGTTGTTGCAGCTGCTGCCGATGGCGTATTGGATATTAACGTTGATGGCGAAACAGGCTGGTTTTTTGAAGCAAAAAATAAAGACGACCTCACTGAAAAGCTTCGTAAGCTTATCCTTTCACCAAAAGAAAGAAAGATATTTGGAATTAATGCGCGTAAAAGAATTATAGAACATTTTGATCTGGCTTTACTTACTGATAAAGCTATTTCAATTTATAAGGCAGCCATTAAAAAGAAAGAAAAATAAATGAAAAAACTTATTGTTGTTTTTACCGGTGGTACTTTTTCAATGAAAATTGATGAAAAAACCGGCGGTGCAATTCCCTATTATCATGGTGAAGAATTAATTGAAATGATTCCCCAGGTTAAGGGACTTGCAGAATTGGATATCTTTAATTTCGGCAATTTCCCTGGTCCGCACATGACTCCGGAAAGAATGTTGCAACTTTCCAAAATAGTACGAGGTTTTGTTGAGGATCCACAATACGATGGAGTAATAGTTACCCACGGTACAGATACCCTGGAAGAAACAGCTTATCTGCTCGATCTTACTGTTGATACTCAAAAACCGGTAGTTGTAATTGGTGCAATGAAAACAAGTTCGGAACCGGATTGGGATGGTCCTAAAAATTTAACAGATGCAATTCATATCTGTATAAACGATAATAGTCGCAAACTTGGTGTACTGGTTTGTTTAAACGGTGAAATTAACGCAGCTTCCGAGGTTACAAAAACCCATACGGAAGATCTCGAAACTTTCCATAGCCTTGATTTTGGGGCACTTGGTTTTGTTGAAAAAGGAAGAGTTATTTATAACCGGTTACCATACCATCTTGAAGATTTAACTTCAGAAAAGATTAACTCCGATGTTGATATTATAACAACCTATGCTGGTATGAACGATAAACTGTTCAAGCTTTCAGCTGATAGCGGTGTTGCCGGTATGGTTGTTGAAGCCATGGGGTTAGGTAATGTGCCTCCAGATGCTTACAAAGGTATTGAATATGCTGTTAATAAGGGAATTCCGGTTGTACTGGTTTCCAGATGTCCTTCCGGCGAAACTCTTGACCTCTACGGTTATCCGGGTGCAGGTAAATGGTTAAGACAAATTGGTGTTATGTTTTCGGAATATCTTAACGGACAGAAAGCACGAATTAAGTTAATGCTGGCTCTTGGCAGAACTAAAGATCCCGTTGAATTAAGAAAAATTATGGATAATCTTGATAAACAGAAATAATTACTTAGTTTGGACTTGAAGAGAGATTTTTACTATTTTTGATGTTTTAGGTTTGAGGAATAAATGGATTTAATTGCGAAGCTTGAAGAAGCAAAAGCCAAATTCAATAAATTAACCGACCAGATGTCGGACCCGAGTATAATTTCGGATCAAAACAGGTTCGTTGCCATTTCGAAGGAACGTTCCGAGCTTGAACCGATTGTTGCCGTTTATGATAAATATGCTGATGTTGTTCAGAATCTTGAGGGTAATCAGGAAATTATTGATGCCAATGAAGATGACGAACTTGTTGAAATTGCCAAAGAAGAAATGGCTGATTACAAAGCGGAAAAGGAAAATCTTGAAAAAGAGATTAAACTCCTTCTTGTTCCTAAAGATCCTAATGACGACAAGGATATTCTTCTTGAAATACGTGCCGGTACCGGTGGCGAGGAAGCAGCTTTATTTGCAGGCGATCTGTTTCGTATGTACTCGCGTTTTTGTGAATTACGTGGTTGGAGTACAGAAATAATTGAACTTAATGAGTCGGGTGTGGGTGGCTTAAAAGAAGTTGTGCTAAGCGTTCAAGGTAAAAATGTTTTTGCAGACCTAAAATTTGAAAGTGGTGTTCACCGCGTTCAGCGTGTTCCTGCTACCGAGTCAAGCGGAAGGGTTCATACATCTGCTGCTTCTGTTGCTGTAATGCCTGAAGCTGAAGATGTTGAGGTTGAAGTTGATCCTAATGATCTTCGTATTGATGTGTACCGAAGTGGTGGTGCCGGCGGACAGAATGTTAACAAGGTTGAAACTGCTATTCGTATTACACACATTCCAACCGGACTTGTAGTTCAATGTCAGGATGAAAGAAGTCAGCTTAAAAACCGCCAAAAGGCAATGAAGGTATTAAAAACTCGTTTGTACGACTTAAAACTTGCTGAACATAACGAAGAAATTGCATCGGCAAGAAAATCAATGGTTAAAAGTGGCGACCGAAGCGATAAAATTCGTACTTACAATTATCCCCAAAACAGAATAACAGATCATAGAATAAACCTTACTCTTTATAATTTGAGTAATATTGTAGAAGGTGATCTTAACGAGTTGATCGAAAAACTTAAATTGGCTGATAGTGCAGAGAGATTGGGGCAGGCTCAATAGCCCCTTATTATTGTAAATGCTGAATGAAATATTCCGGCTATAAATCCGGCGAGGGCAAGCACTACTTCTTCCATTCCAATAGAAATATTTTGGGTTATTCCTGTCTTAAGCAATATCATTTCAAAAAGTATTATAAAAGTAAGTAGCAGGAAATATCCTGTTACTCCTCTTAAAAATATTTTTGATTTGTTATTCACTATCTTCGATATACCATTACTCATACGTTCGTTTTCTCCAAAAAAATGTACCATTATCTTATTATCTTTTTTCCAAACTTCAGAACACTTTCCATAACGTTACAAGCATATTATAAGTTTTAAATAACTTTTTTTCTGTAACACAGAGCACATTTGCTGTGTAATTTCAAATATTGTATTAACTTTGAGGATAAAATTTAGCATTTTTTATTAGTGATACTTTAAGGGTGAGAGATGAAATCTATACTACTATTTTTAGCTTTATCTGCTACATTATTTGCACAGGTAAAATTCGATGCTGATTTTGAATCAGGTAATATTAACCAGGTAACAACTACTGATTCGGTTAGCTATAATGTTACAACAGTAAGTGATATTGGGGGTAGATGGTTCTACTTTAGAATTACTGGTGTTAAGAACCGTTTTATTAATGTAACTGTAACTAATAGCGATTGTAACCGTCCGATGTACTCGTATGACAACAAAACGTTTCAGCGTTTTACTGCTCCCGAAGCTCCGGAAATAAACAATTTCAGGAAAACTTTTGAACACGATACTGTTTATGTATCCTATTACACCCCTTATAATTATAGCTATCTTCAGGAAAGATTGGCTGAGTGGGAGCAAAGTGAATATGTTGAGCTTGATACTTTAGGGTTTACAGAACGAAATTTTCCAATGCAGGAAATGATTATAACCAACAAAAATGTACCTAACGAACTAAAAAAACGGGTATGGATACACGCACGTGTACACCCCGGTGAAACTCCTTGTTCATATCACTTTGATGGAATTATTGATGAACTTCTCTCAGGAAAGGCAGCAACTAACACTTACCTCGATTCCATAATTTTTTTTACTGTTCCTTTTGCTAATCCTGAAGGTGTATATTATGGCAGGTCTAGAACTAATTACGATGGAGTTGATTGTGAACGTCAATACAATAAACCGGATAATGAAACACCAAGAGAACCATTGATAATGAAAAGACGTATGAAAGTGCTGTGTGAAGAAAAACCGTTCGATATTCTTCTCAATATGCATTCTCAGGCAAGTTCTTCCTGTACTTTCTGGATACACACTGCTGAATCAACTTCCGACTGGTTTTACAGACGCGAGTACCAGCTTGCCTATCTTAATACATCCGATAGCCCGTATTTTGATCCGGTTGATTTACGCGAGTCATCATTACGTCCAATTTTCCCTGAAGGATATATGTGGGCTAATTACGGCGAACAAGTGATGGCACTAACTTACGAAACACCTTATGACAGATATTCTTCTGATATATGGGTAACTAATGAAAATCTTCACGAACTAGGTGAAACTTCACTTTACGCCCTTGCCGAATTCCTTGAACTTAACCATGAGGAGCATTTTGTTGTTGATAATAATCAGGCTGTTGTTCATGGCACTTATGAGGAGGATGATTTTGGTAAAGAGTTTTTTGGCGACAACTATTATATACTGGATGAAGGAACCGATGCAAGTTATGCTGTTTTTGAAACAGGAATTCTTAAACCAGGTAAATACTCTATATACGGTTGGTGGCAAGCTAATGGTCAGAACAGCTTTAACACACAGTTCGAAGTTAATTACGATGGTAATAGCGTAACTGCTATTCGATCACAACAGATTGATGGAAACCAGTGGAATGGTTTGCGTGAAGTTGAACTGGAAAACGAATCCAAAATTACAATAAAAGTTAAGCAAAGCATTACCGGTAAAGCAATTGTTGATGCATTTCGTATAATTTGTGATGAGCCAACCACTGGTGTTAGGGATCAGTTTATTGCTCCTACCGATTTTGTGCTTTCACAAAACTATCCTAATCCGTTTAATCCTTCAACAACAATAAACGTACAGCTAAATAAGGCAAATGATGTACGACTTGAAGTTTATAATACTCTTGGTGAGCTGGTTGAAGTAGTTCATAACGGGTACTTGCAGCAGGGTAATTACAACTTTGTATTTAATGCTTATAAATCGGGTAGTATTTCCAGTGGTGTTTATTACTATCGTTTAACCACACCGGAACAGACCCAAACAAAAGGTATGGTGTTGGTTAAATAAAGTTAGTGGAATTACCAAATACACCAAATGTTTAACATGTCGGCAGCCCCCTGCTAAAAATAATTTTACGAACAAATAGTCCAATCAACCTTCGAAGTTTCCACAACTTCGAAGGTTTGGTTGTCTCTAAGAATTTTATACATGTCACTACTGAGGAGTTTCTTATTATCTCCTTGTTATCACTTCTACAGACATGCCGCACCTCTGGTGCTCCCATTATATTTTAATTTTGTGTAGGTCGGCAACCTCCTGCCGACAAGTATATTAATTGTTGTAAATTTTAAGAGTCCCGGCGGGACGAAATATTTATAGAAAAGCCTAACCTGCAAAACCATAAACCCCAGAGGGGTGATACATATCTATTCTGATAATTATGTTCATAACTTTC
This sequence comes from Melioribacteraceae bacterium, assembly GCA_963663615.1. Classification (GTDB taxonomy): domain Bacteria; phylum Bacteroidota; class Ignavibacteria; order Ignavibacteriales; family Melioribacteraceae. The sequence continues at coordinate 3,594,990 of OY760517.1, read as the reverse complement.
TTGTCTTGATACAAGAAAGTTACAAAGAAGATCAAGACTGCAAGTCTTTTGCTAAAAATTATTCCATTCCGCTAAAAGAAATGAAACTCGTCCAAAAACATTGGACTCAAACATCATTTCTTTATTAACGCTACATTTCCACAATTTTCCAAACGCATAATACTTGAGGTCGTTTTAAACACGCTCATAAAATATTGTAGTATATTTTACCATCCTATAATAAAAAAACCTCCAATGTTCAAAAACAAAGGAGGTTAAATTATTTTCATCTTTAGGGCAATTCTCCTATAAATCGGAGTCTATGGAAATGATTGCCCATACGAAATATTTAAATTGATTTATTTTCGTTTTGGCTTGTAAAGGTGACTGCTTTCGCCGTAATAAACTTCGGCAGCTTCCATTACAGTTTCCGAAAGGGTTGGGTGAGGATGTATTGTTAGGGCAACATCCTTAACAGTAGCAGCCATTTCGATAGCAAGCATGCCTTCGGCAATCATATCGCCAGCACCAACACCAACCATACCAATACCAAGTACGCGTTCGGTTTCAGGGTCAACAAGCAGTTTGGTTAAGCCATCGTTGCGGTCAATTGATGTTGCACGACCACTGGCACCCCACTGAAACTTGGCAACTTCAACCTTAATTCCTTTTTCCTTAGCTTCTAATTCGGTTAAGCCAGCCCATGCAATTTCAGGATCGGTATAAACTACCGAAGGAATTGCAGCAGGTTCAAAAACTACTTTATGACCAAGGATAGCTTCTACAGCAACTTTACCTTCGGCACTGGCTTTATGTGCAAGCATAGGGTTACCAACAAGATCGCCAATTGCATAAATGTTAGGATCATCTGTCTGAAGTTTACCATCAACAACAACAAAACCTTTTGCATCGGTTTTAACCTTGGTATTTTCAAGACCTAAACCGTTTGTAACAGGTCTGCGACCAATAGAAACCAATACACGGTCAAAGTACTGAACTGGCTCCTTAACTTTTTTACCTTCGAAGGTAACCTTAATTTTGTCACCTTCTTCCACCATTTCAACAACTTTGGTAGAAACGTAAATATTTTCCATAAGGTCTTTGAAACTGCGTTCAAAAACGCGAATAAGATCTTTGTCTGCACCAGGTGCAAGTCCGTCAAGCATTTCAACAACAGACACTTTACTACCAAGAGAAGCGTAAACAGAGCCAAGTTCCAGCCCGATTACTCCACCGCCAACAACAAGCATTGTTTCAGGAATTTCTGGCAGATCAAGAGCATCGGTTGAATCCATTAAACGTTCTGATTCATGCGGAAAAATAGGCACAGTTGCAGGAACAGAACCGGTAGCAAGGATTGCATTTTTAAATGTAACTTCCTCGCTGGTACCATCAACTTTTTCAACATACAGAGTATTGGAATTAACAAAAGTACCCTTACCCTGTATGTAGTTAATTTTACGCTGTTTTGTAAGCTGACCAAGTCCGCCAGTCATTTTATTAACAACGCTGTTTTTAAATTCTCTAAGCTTGTCAAGATCAATTTTTGGTTCCTGGAATGTAACACCCCATTTGGCAGCTTCCTTGGTTTCGCGCAAAAGTTTTGAAACGTGAAGCAAAGCCTTTGAAGGAATACATCCCTTATAGAGGCAAACACCGCCGGGATTTTCATCTTTCTCAACAAGGGTAACATCCATACCTTTGTCGGCGGCAAGAAAAGCCGCTGCATAACCACCGGGTCCACCACCAATAACTACTAATTCAGTGTTAACTGACATTTTAATTCTCCATTATCAATTCCAAAAAAAATCGGTTATCCTTCCAATGAAAGCAGGAATGGATTTTCCAGTGATTCCGAGATAAAGCGGATAAATCTAGCACCGTCTGCACCATCAATAATCCTGTGGTCATAAGACAAGGATAAAGGCAACATAAGACGAGGCTGAAATTCACCATCAATAAATACAGGTTCGAAACCGCCACGAGAAACACCAAGTATGGCAACTTCCGGTGAGTTTACAATTGGTGTAAAAGCTGTTCCGCCAATACCACCAAGGTTACTGATAGAAATGTTACCACCAGACATGTCTTCAAGTGTAAGTTTTTTATCACGGGCTTTTTTGGAAATTTCACCAAGCTCAACAGAAAGCTCGGTAATATTCTTTTTATCAACGTTTTTAATAACCGGCACAAGTAAACCACGGTCGGTATCAACAGCAACGCCAACGTTAAAATACTTTTTATAAATTATTTCTTTTTTATCCATATCCACACTGGCATTAAACTGCGGAAATTTTTTAAGAGCAATTGCCAGTATTTTAATAAGTATAGCAGTAACTGTAAGTTTACCACCTTCAGTCTGAACGCGGGCACCAAGTTTTTTACGTACCTTTTCAAGCTCTGTAATATCAGCTTTATCGAACTGTGTTACGTGTGGAATAGCTTGCCATGCATAAGAAAGATGATTAGCAGTTACCGAACGTATTTTCGACATTTTTTCAGTTTCGGTTTCACCAAACTTGCTGAAATCAGGAAGCTGTTCGCGACGCATACCAATTACCGGAGCAACATCACCCGAAGGAGCAACGCCCTTGGTAATTTGTTCGTTAATACGTTTTGCAAAAGCTTTAACATCCTCAACTGTAATACGTCCGCGTTTACCGCTACCCGATACCTGATTGATATCGATACCAATTTCGCGGGCAAACCTTCTTACAGATGGAGATGCCGGAGCAATTTTTGCTGGCATCTCAGAACGGCGTGGAACCCTTGCGTCACTTTTCTCAGGTTTTACATCCTGAAGTTCATGCTGAACACCCGGAACATCAGTTTTAACTATTTCAGGTGCTGATTCCTGTTTTGGTGCAGGAGCAACCTTTGGTGTTTCTTTTGGAGCTTCTGCTACTTCCGGTTTTGCTGGTGTTTCCTTGGCAGGAGCGGCATCGGCACCACCTGTAAGTATTTTGAATATTGGCTGACCAACACTAACATTACTGCCATTTTCAACATAAACAGTCATTACCTTACCACTTATATCAATAGGTAATTCCATTGATGCTTTATCAGTTTCAAGCTCAAGCACGGACTGATCTTTTTCAACCGTATCACCAGAGCTAACCATTACATTTGTTACTTGTGCAGATTCAATATTTTCACCAAGTTCGGGAAGTTTGAATTCAACTTCGGCAGAGTTAGATTCGGTAGCACCAACAGATTCTTTTATTTCTTTATGTTCAGCTTTCTTTTCTTCTACTGCTTTTTCTATTTCTTTTTCATCATTATCCGCTTCTTCAGCTTCTGCATCTTGTTCATAAGTAAAGATTACATTACCAACGCTAACTTTATCGCCTGCATTAACCTTTACTTCTACTACTTTACCGTTACCTTCAAACGGTACTTCTACCGACGCCTTGTCGGTTTCCAATTCAATTACGCTTGTACCCTCGGTGAGCACATCGCCAGGTTTAACCAATACTTCGGTAACATCGGCGGCATCAACGTTTTCACCTAATTCGGGTAACTTAAATTCAGTTGCCATTTTAATCCTGAGTTTTAATTTACACTTAGTTTATTATGATACGTGAGGATTTGGTTTATCAGGGTTAATACCCAAATCCTTAGCCGCTTTAGTAAGTACATCCATTTTAACCGTACCTTCCTTAACAAGCGAGTACAATGTAGCATAAACAATATGCTTTGCATCTACTTCGAAAAAGTCGCGTAATGATTCGCGAGTTTCACTACGACCAAAACCAAATGTACCCAGTGATACAATTTTGCCAGGCAACCATCTGCAAATTGAATCTTTCAGAACCTGAACATAATCCGATGCTGCAATAAAAACACCTTTTTCATCTTTTGTAATTTCGGTAACATAAGGTAATCTTGGTTCTTCTTCAGGATGGAACATATTATGGCGTTCGGCAGCCATACCATCGAGATGAAGTTCCTTGTAACTTGTTACACTCCAAACATCAGCAGACACGTTGTAATCGGCTTCAAGAATATCTTTGGCTTTAAGCACTTCGTTCATAATTGTACCGCTACCAAGCAAGTGTGCTTTTGCTTTTCTGTTTTTATCGGATTTGCTGTATTTATACATACCTTTCAGGATGCCTTCTTTTACATCACCAGGCATTTCAGGCTGTGCATAATTTTCATTCATAACAGAAATATAATAGAACAGGTCTTCCTGTTTTTCGTACATCCTGTAAATACCTTCGCGGATAATTACCGCAAGCTCATATGCAAATGCTGGATCGTAGGCTTTTAACGTTGGTATTGCATAGGAGTAAAGCAGACTATTACCATCCTGATGCTGTAAACCTTCACCTGCAAGTGTTGTTCTACCTGCTGTACCGCCAAGTAAGAAACCTTTACAACGCATATCGGCTGCTGCCCAGGCAAGATCGCCAATTCTTTGGAAGCCAAACATCGAGTAAAAAATAAAGAATGGTATTGTATTTATTCCGCTGTTTGCATAAGCAGTACCGGCGGCAATAAATGATGAAAACGCACCTGCTTCGGTTATACCTTCTTCCAGAATCTGACCATCCTTTGCTTCCTTGTAGTAAAGTAGCGAATCGCGGTCAACCGGATCGTAAAGCTGTCCTGCATGACTGTATATACCAACCTGACGGAATAGTGATTCCATACCAAAAGTACGAGCTTCATCAGGAACAATTGGTACAATATTACTGCCAATTTCTTTGTTTTTAAGTAGCTTGGTAAGCATACGTACAAATACCATTGTAGTAGATACCTGCCTTTCGCCAGTACCCTTGTAAAACTCTTCGAACAGTTCTTCGGATGGAGTTAGTACCGGAGTTGTTCTAACAACACGTTTTGGTACTGATCCGCCAAGAGCTTTTCTTCTTTCCTTTATGTATAATGTTTCGGCACTGTTTTCGGCTGGACGGTAAAATGGTGCGTTTGCCACATCTTCATCCGAAATTGGAATGCCGAATCTTGTACGGAAATGTTTTAGTTCGTCTTCGTTTAGTTTTTTCTGACTGTGGGTAATGTTTTTACCTTCGCCAGCTTCACCAAGTCCGTAACCCTTAACAGTTTTGGCAAGAATTACAGTAGGTGCACCTTCGTGATTAACGGCAGCTTCGAATGCAGCGTAAACCTTTTCAGGATCATGACCACCGCGTTTCATTTTTTCAATCTGCTCGTCTGTATATTTTTCAACAAGTTTTTCAAGTTCAGGGTATTTGCCAAAGAACTGTTTACGTGTGTAAGCTCCACCTTCAACAATATATTTCTGACTTTCGCCATCAATCATTTCGTTCATGCGTCTCTGCAAAACACCAAGTTTATCATCTTCAAGAAGCGGGTCCCATTCGCTACCCCAGATAACCTTAATCACGTTCCAGCCCGCACCTTTAAAGTTACGTTCCAGTTCCTGGATAATGTTACCATTACCACGTACCGGACCGTCAAGTCTTTGAAGGTTACAGTTGATTACGAAAATAAGGTTGTCCAGCTTTTCACGGGCTGCAAGACTAATAGCACCAAGTGTTTCCGGTTCGTCGGTTTCGCCATCACCAAGGAAAGCCCAAACTTTGCGGTTACTTGGTTCTTTAAGTTTGCGATCTTCAAGATAACGCATAAAACGTGCCTGGTAAATAGCCTGAATTGGACCAAGACCCATTGATACAGTCGGGAATTCCCAGAAGTTAGGCATTAACCACGGATGCGGATAAGATGAAAGTCCGCCGCCAGGTTTAAGTTCGCGTCTGAAGTTTTCAAGCTGTTCTTTTGTTAAGCGTCCTTCAAGGAATGCACGGGCATAAATACCTGGTGCTGCATGACCCTGAAAATAGATCATATCTCCATCTTTACCATCATCCTTACCTTTGAAGAAGTGGTTAAAGGCAACTTCGTAAAGAGTTGCAGCAGATGCGTAAGTTGAAATATGTCCGCCAATGCCGCTTGCTTCGCGGTTTGCACGAACAACCATCGCCATAGCGTTCCAGCGAATAATCGATTTTACACGTCTTTCAATTTCGCGAGCACCGGGATAAGTAGGTTGTTTGTGTTTGGGTATAGTGTTTATGTAGGGGGTGTTAGCTGTGTAAGGTAGTTCAACTCCAGCTTCGTGAGCGTATGTATCGAGGTCGTGAAGTAACTGGGTTACTTTTTCAGGACCGCCTTCCTGAAGCACATACTCAAGCGATTCCAACCATTCCCTGGTTTCTTCGTCATCCAAATGATTCAATTCATTTGATCTGTTTTCATCCATAATGAAATCCTTAATAATTTAATTTATTTTAATTTCGCAAGCCATAGTATAATTAGGACAATATATAAGATTATTACTATCCCAAATTTAAGAAATTTATAGCGAGGTAACAAAGATTACCGCACCAAATTGCTATAACTTGTAAGGTGGGTGGAAAGTTTCAATGTGGGGGGGAGGTTATGTTGAATAGTACAAAAATTTTTGTCTATCCATCCGTATTCCTTCAGGAGGAATAATATTTAAATAATCATATGTAATTTGTAGAGTATCATGTATATATCCAAGACATAAATTTAAGCTTCTTAAATACAATATTCCGGTAACTTCCGATTCATATTTTGGCATCGTAGCTGATGTTAAATGCGTAAACCTATTCAATATTGCCCAGTTCTCTTTGTATGATGGATTTTTTAGATTGCAAATATCTTTAGCAACTTGAATAGCTTTGTCAGCTCTACTTGAAAAATTAATCTCGTTTATATTTTGTATTAACTCTGGTAATGCTCTCCATTTTTTATTATATAATTTTCTTTTATCTCTAGTAATATTTTTGGGACATATTTCAATTATTTTTGTCTTTTTCGCATTAAAAATTTGCTGTAAAGGATTTAGTTTCTCTTTTATTTCTTTAATAAAGAAATCATTATAAGTAAACCTTTCAAAATCAACCTCTGTTGATAAGAAATCTTTAGCTCCAAATTGAAAAAAACGTTTTGCTAGTTTTTCAGAATAATTCCTGTCATCTAAATGGATTGAATAAATCCATAAAAAATCAACAACAGTTTCTAAAATAGACCTCATCAGAATATTTATCGAAATTAAGTCTGATGATATTAGTTTTTTGATACTTAAACCAATATCAATAACCCTTTGTAATGAAAAGTAGAAAAACTGAGGTAAAAATTCTTCCTCTTTGAATTCATCCTTAAACTTTAATCTTAGTGAAATAATCTCTGCATGTGCAGATTCGATTAGCTCTTCTAATATTTTTAATGTTGGTAACTTAATACTACTTTTAGAAATTTTATCAAATGGAGATTTGCTCATTTTTACCTATTTTGTTTTACTTTTTCTCTTTTTTTATATCATATAGAATTTTCTTTTCAGTACTATCTATTCTTCGTTGAACTTTTTTAATATCTTCTTCTGGTGGAAGGTTTTCAGGCTTTACTCCACGTTTAAGAAGCATTTTTCTAACTTCGGAATTGTTTGTTACATGTTCCTCTTTTATTGCATCATCGCCGGTCAAATCCTTGTCAATTACATTATGGCTTGTTAGTTCGGTTGCAAAATCCTTTGCTTTAATTAGTAATGTAGGCAAGAAGTCGGCTAAAGGTCTTTTAGACGGAACACCTAGTTTCTCTTTCATAAATCTAGTAGTTTTACCACCGTATAAGGCTTTATCACCTTCAGAACGAATCATTGCAAAACTTTTATTATCAACACCTCTTTCATATATAATACCTGATAATTTTTTCTCCGAAAATGTAAGTTTTTCTCGTGCAGTAACTCTAGCAATATCAAGAAGTCTTTCTTCAATCAGCTCCTGTTTTCTTGTTTGAAATGCAAAATAAGTTTGAGCAAAGGCAATTTCAGATTTAGATGGGTCACCATTTTGTGCAATTAAATAGCATGCATAACGTGTTAGTGCAATATCATCAAGATCTCGTTTAGCACCTTTTCCTATATTGATAGATTTACTTGTAGGTAAAAAATGATCCTCTTCTTTTTCCCCTGCATTTTTGCATGCCTCAATAGCTTTTATCACAATTAAACTAAAATTTCGCCACTCTTTATAACCAAGTATAATTTGAAGTTCTCTTCCACTCCAAAATTCCAATCCATTAATATTGTTGCATGCTTCTTCAAATTTAGAAAATAATTCTGCGATTATTTCTTTTTTCATAAATATCCATATTTATTCTAAAAGTTGCGTTATTGCTCTAAAAAAACATTTTGTTGATATCAACAAAATGATATTTGTTAAGAGACTAGAGTATTGTTCTTCAAACTAAAATAATCAAAATTGAGGATACCGGCAATAGTAGTGAGGGATTATTTTGTGACCTCTCCCTAAATCCCTCCCCTAAAATGGGAGGGACTTTTGGTCTAATTTGTTGACTTTTGTAAAGAGTGATTAAAAGTTGAGTTATTTTAGTGGTGGACTAATACCCCCTTCTCCTCGTAGGAGAAGGCACGCTAAAGCGTGTAAAGTTTGGGTTGAGCTTGCTAGACATCGGCTGGGTAAAAGAAAGTGCTAAAACACGCTAATTTTTGTTTTTTTGATGTCAACAAAAAGAGAAGCATAGGTGTAAATGTATTTAGGTATTCCCAAACTTCAAACTAAAATAATCAAAATTGAGGATACCGGCAATAGTAGTAAATGACTATTTTATGACCTCTCCCTAAATCCCTCCCCTAAAATGGGAGGGACTTACTGTCTAATTTGTTGACTTTATAAAGAGTAATTAAAAGTTGAGTTATTTTAGTGGTGGACTAATACCCCCTTCTCCTCGGAGGAGAAAGGTTGGGGATGAGGTACACTAAAACTCAGCAATTCTATGCAAGCAACCTTTAATATCATTCTCAACCTCTTCGTTTGTAATTCTTAAAACATGAAGACCATGTTCGTGCATAACAATATCGCGGATTTCATCTCGTTCTTTTTGCAAGTCGTGTATTTTGCCATCCACCTCAACAACAAGGCATTTTTCATGACAATAAAAATCAGCAATATAAAAGGATAGTTTATCAAGGTAGCTTACGAAAAATATTCTTTGACGATAAAATTTTAGACCGTTTAATCCCCGGTTTCTAAGTTTATTCCAAAGTAGTTTTTCAGAGTTTGTCATATTAGTACGTAATTTACGTGCTGCTGTTAAAGCATTATTACGCATCAGTTTAGGAATTTTGTTCATAGCCCATTTTTGTTCTCAATATAAGAAAATTAAGTTATAGATACCAGACCGCTCCCTAAATCCCTCCCCTAAAATGGGAGGGACTTTTGGTCTAATTTGTTGACTTTTGTAAAGAGCAATTTAAAGTTGAGTTTTTATAAGTGATAGACTATTACTCCCTTCTCCTCGTATGAGAAGGGCAGGGGTTGAGGTACAAGAAAATACGAAAACAAACCGTTTTCAAAATAATTGACAATAAGCCCTATTATAATTGTGCCTAATATATAAATTGGAATTATTAGCAGGTATGTTTTATCCTGTAGGGACTTATCTTGTGTAGCATTTATAATACCGGAATGCAAAGAATACCCCGTAGGGATTATCCTTCAAAAAGAAATGTTACTTAGGGTATTAGGTGCCGCACAACAAGAATGTAGGGATTACCTTTTATCGGATGGGTTTCAAAAAGTGGGTAAACAAACCTCCGAAGAACAAATACTCCGGAGGCTTATATAGATTAAAAATTTTAATACTCTTCGGTACCAAAGTTAACTCCAACTGCCTTGGCTGCTTGCAGTGCCTGGCACTCGGGAGTAACGAGTTTTTGCTTTTTGATAGCTTCTTCAATTGGCACACTAATAACTTCGCTACCTTTAAGTGAAGCCATTCTTCCAAACTCCTTGCGTATTGCCATACCAATAGCGTATGTACCAAACTTTGTTGAAAGGATACGATCATATGGAGTAGGACTACCACCACGTTGCAGGTGACCAAGTACGGTTGTACGAGTTTCAATATTAGTATTGGCTTCAATCATTTTCGCTACATGCTCACCAATACCACCAAGCTGCACAGGATCGGTACGTTTAATATCCATTTCCTTAACAACCATTTCTTCGTCCTTGGCTTTGGCACCTTCGGAAACGCAAACAATACTGCATTTTTTACCAAGCATTTGCCTTTCAACAACCTTATCGTACACATAATCCCAGTTAAAAGGAATTTCAGGAAGAAGAATAGTGTGAGCACCACCAGCAAGTCCGCCGTTAAGAGCAATCCAGCCGGCATATCTTCCCATTACCTCAACAACCATACATCTGTGGTGCGAGGAGGCAGTTGTATGCAGACGGTCAATAGCTTCGGCAACGCAAGCCACAGCGGTATCATGACCAAAAGTAATATCGGTAGCATCGAGGTCGTTATCAATAGTTTTGGGAACACCAACTATATTCATGCCCATATCCCCAAGATCCTTAGAGATATGCATAGTGCCATCACCCCCAATAGCAATAAGGCAGTCGAGGTTCCAGCCATCGTAATTGCGTTTTGCATCTTCGGAGCGATCCATAATCTGAATTTCCTTGCCAATTCTGGTAGGCCAGTGGAAAGGGTCGCCTTTATTAGATGAGCCAAGAATAGTACCACCTTTGGCAACAATGCCGGATACATCCTTGTTAAAAATTTCTTTAGCCTTGCCTTCAACAAGACCTTCAAAACCATCCTGGATACCGAGAACGGTAACACCCTGTTCGTTAGCAGGTTTAACAATACCCCTAATTACAGCGTTTAGTCCGGGGCAATCGCCACCGCCAGTCAATATTCCGATTCTTTTAACTGTTTTAGATCTGGATTGCATACTTATCCTTATGGAATATTATACTTATAGTTTATTATATATCTTAAAATGTACTTTTGCGTACTTATCAAGTTTCTCTTTACCAAATATTTGAGCAAGTTCGGCAGCTTTTTTGCTAATAGCGGCAGAGGCACCTTTCCCAATTTGCAGATCAAATATTTCTTCCTGCTCAAACCATTGGTTAAATTTGTGTCGAGCTACAATAGAAGCAGCAGCTACGGCAAGGTATCGTTCGCCCTTGTGAATATAAGTAATATTGGGGGCATTGTTACTCTCGAGAACAAGTTTTTGTTCGGAAAATTTATCTACAACAATATTTTCGGTTTTGGGGAATTTTGAAAGCAATTGCTGAATAACTTCGGAATGGAGTTTATTCAGGAGTATATTAAGATTATTATCCTGCTTATATAACCTGTTGTACTCTTCCGGTTCAACAATTCTATATGCAAAGTATTTACCAAAGTCTTCTTCAAGGTTTCTGTAAAGAACACTAATCTTGTTATCGGATAGTTTCTTACTATCTTTAATCTTTAAAGTAACTAATTTTTTACTAATATTCTCATTACAATAGAAAGCAGCAACGACAAGCGGACCAAAAAAATCACCTTTCCCCGATTCATCCGAACCAATATATCTATTTGGTTCCTCAACTTCATCAGTGTCGTTGAAAATTCCCTCCTGTTTGCCTTCAAGTATATTAATAATTCTGTGATAAAGAGCAGTTTCCTTTTTACCTTGAATTACTGTTTTTAATCCTTTTTTCCCAAAGTATAACTGTATTTTTATATTGATGCCATTTTCGGAAGCGGTAAATTCGTAGTTATAATTTTTCCGTTCAACATCGGAGCAAATTAAATTATTCTTTGAAAGCAGCGTCTTTTTTGCCAAAATGGCGTTTAATGCGTCATCTTTTAACATCGTTACCTATAAATTGAAGTTCGAACAAGCCAAAATATTGAAAAAAAGAAGATTAATAAAATAATATTACCGAATCTTTTTTGATTTAATGCGAATATTATTAATTTTATCAACCGGATAATAAATACCAAAATGTTCTTTTAGTAACCATAAATCTCTCGAGTGAGGTTAGTATGAAGAGAGTCTACAAACTGTTCTTATTTCTATTTATGTGTGTTTTTGTTTCTCTTCCTGTATACGGTATTGGGACTACCGGTAAGATCTCAGGTAGAATAACTGACAAAACCACTGGAGAACCTCTACCCTTCGTAAACGTAATTGTGATGGGTAGTAGTATGGGAGCGGCAACGGACCTTGAAGGATATTATACTATTAATAATATTCCTCCGGGTAGCTATACCGTTAAAGCCTCTGCTATTGGGTACAATCCTGTAACCTATAAGGAAGTTAAGGTGAACATTGATCTTACAACAAAGGTCGATTTTCAGCTGGCTGACGTTTCAATTGAATTAGGGGAGGATATTATTGTTACGGCTGAAAAGCCGTTAATTCGTCAAGACCAAACAGCTACAACTGCTGTGGTTGGAAGCGATCTTATCAAAGAGTTACCTGTAACTGAAATTGGCGATGTGCTAAGTCTTCAGGCGGGTATTGTTGTATCACCTGGCGGTGCGTTACATGTTAGAGGTGGACGAGCAGGTCAGATTTCTTACCAGATTGATGGTGTGCCGGTAACGGATGCTTATGATGGCGGTACTGTTGTTGATGTTAACACAGAAGCTGTGCAGGAGTTGCAAGTTATCTCGGGAGCATTTAACGCCGAATATGGTCAGGCACTTTCGGGTGTTGTAAACCTTGTAACTAAAGACGGTAAAAATACCTTTAATGGTTCCGTTGCTGCTTATTTTGGTGATTATGCTTCTGATCGCACAGACCTTTTCTGGGATATTAATAATATTAACCCGATTGCCATAAGAAATATGGAAGCTTCTTTTAGTGGTCCCATAATTAAAGATAAGCTGTTTTTCTTTACAAACGGTCGTTATTATTATAATGAGGGTTATTTCTTTGGTAAACGTACTTACAATATTACCGACTATGCTGTAACGGCTAAACAGACTGGCGGTAATGAATGGTTTGTACTTTCTACCGGGGATAAGGAATATGTGCCGATGAACCCTCATCAAAGGATTTTTGCACAGGGTAAATTAAGCTATCGTGTAATGCCAGGCATGAACCTTAGCTACAATTATATTTTTGAAGACAGACAATTCAAGTATTATGATCATGGTAATAGATTAACACCTGATAATAACCTTGAAAGGTTCCAAAGCTCCAATACAAATATTCTTGCCCTAAACCATGCAATTTCCGCAAGCAGTTTCTATACTTTAAGTGCAAGTTATTATTTTAAAGACTACGAACATTATCTGTTTAAGGATTTATATACCGAAGACGGTTCAACGTTATATATAAACCCTAGTAACAGAAGTACCCCTCCTTACAGTTTTACTGTTGGTGGTACAAACAATAACCGTTTTAAAAGAAATTCAAGCACTTATGTTGCAAAGCTTGACTGGACAACTCAGGTAAATCCTGAGCTTGAGGTGAAATTTGGTGCCGAATATCGTCAGCACAAACTTTTTTATCATAACATCAACCTGGTTCCAATGACCGATGAAAACGGTCAGCAGGTAGTTCCTTACAATGTTATGATACCTTCAGCCTCAAGCCAGAACAATGACCAATATACAAAGGAACCTCTTGAAACATCCGGTTATGTTCAAACTAAATTTGAAGCATTTAACCTGATTTTTAATGCTGGTGTTCGTTTTGATGTTTTTGATCCTGATGGTGTTGTGCTAAACGATCCTTCGGACCCAACAATTACATCACCTATTAAACCGGAAAATCAGTTTTTTGATGCCAACGGTAATGGAATTCAGGATCCGGGTGAGGCTGGCAAAACAGTTGAAGACCGATTAAAATACTGGTACAAGGACGCAACTGTTAAAACACAGCTTAGTCCACGTTTGGGTTTGGCGTTTCCATACTCACCAACTGGTGTACTTCACTTTTCCTACGGTCACTTCTTTCAGCTTCCACGATATGAACTACTATACTCCAACCCTGATTTTGAATTTGATGATGGAACCGGTAACGTAGGTATTCTTGGTAATGCTGATCTTAATCCGCAAAAAACCGTTAAAGGTGAAATTGGTATTCAGCAGGCACTTACAGATAATATTGCTATTGATGTTACAGTATTTTTTGAAGACTTCAGAAACCTTACAGGTACACAGGCTGACGAAATTGAAATGTACGGAAAGACAAAAACTTATAGCCGGTATGCAAACTCCGATTTTGGTTTTTCAAAAGGTGTTATTTTCAAATTCTCACAAAGGTTCTCACAGGGTCTTGCAATAAATCTTGACTATACATACTCAATAACCAAGGGTAATGCATCAAATCCTTCGGACGCGAGAAATGCACTTGCCGGCGGAGCTGCTCCGGAAACATTTATTGCTCCACTTGACTGGAACCAGCCACATACAATTAACCTGTCTGTTGCATACTCTGTTCCTAATAATTACGGATTCTCAATTATCGGTAACTATTACTCAGGGCAGCCATACACTCCTGCGGTCAACAAGAATACAAGGGTTGCCAGTAATGCTTTCCCAAGAAACTCGGCAGTTAAACCAAGTATTGTAAATGTTGACTTACGTGCTTACAAGGATTTCCAGGTATTTGGTAACAAACTTTCGTTTTTTATGAAAGTTTACAACTTACTTGATGCTGAAAATCCAACAGGAGTTTACTCTGATACAGGCGATCCGCGATTTACATTCGACAAGTGGGAAGCCGAAAATAATTTAGATCCAATTTTATACAACAATACTCTGGACGATTTATATAATAATCCCGGGTATTTCTCTGAACCGAGACGAGTTGAATTTGGTGTGTCCTATTATTTCTAATTTTTGCAGGAAATGGGTATGAATAAAATAATTAAAAGTTTATTACTACTAATGTTTATATATACCGGTCAGGTAATGGCTCAATACGGTGTTGACATAAGTTGGCGTCGTATTGGTTACCATAATGGTAACAGGGCTGGTATTTCGTTCTATAATGATGGACAGATTGCCGGTTATAATGTCGGTACTGATATCCGTGGTGAGTGGCCATTAGGTTCCGGCTATAACTATATCGGCGATCTTATTCCACTTATTGGTGTTGAATTTGTTAATCTTAACAAAGATACTCTCCATTCGGTATGTATCTCCCGTGGTCCTCGTCAAAACCAGTCGTTGGAAGAACATCCCGAACTTGGTTACTTTTGGGGATTTAATGCTGTAGCCGGTTATCTTAATCCTAATTACGAATCTGTTGCCATGAGCCATCTTCCAGAATCATGGCCCCTTGGCGGATGGCCTGATCCCGGTGGTTTCCCCGAAGTTAAGAACTATGTGGATGAAGAAGGTAACACCGAATGGTGGGGCTATTTTGGACGTGGTATTATAAATGCCGACCAGGAAAGCTACTTCGTTGCATGGGATCAGTCCGATGATGAATTTAACCAGCCGGATAATAATGATAACGCTACATTGTTTATTCCCGATAGTACCGATCCTAAAAGACACGGTATGGGTTTGCAACTACGCCAAAGAGGTTTTCAGTGGTCAAGTTTCCTTGCTGAAGACGTAATCTTCTGGTTATATGATATTAAAAACGAAGGTACAACAACTTATAAAAAAGCTAACTTTGGTACTGTTGTTGGTACTCTTGCCGGCGGTGACGGTGATAGTGGAGACGACCTTGGGTTCTTCGATTCGCAGGACTGGATAACTTACTCCTGGGATAATGATAACGTTGGTAACGAAGGGCAGGAAGTTGGTTATGTTGGTTATGCCTACCTTGAATCTCCCGGTAACCCTTACGATGGTATCGATAATGATGGTGATTCAGAAGACCCGGCATCCCCGCAATTATCTGTAAGTGATTTCGATGAAATTACTTATAATGCCGGCGATAGAATTATCCTGATTGATGAGGATACTTACGAAAGGTCATACTTCACTATTGAAGCTAATACAGATACTACACTTCTGTCTCTTGGTACTGAATTCCATGTTTATCCGGGAATGACAGTTCAGGAAGGTCATGCAGAAAATAACGGTGGTGTTTGGAATCCTGATACAACTGCTGTTGATGGTATTGATAACGACCTTGATGGTCTTATTGATGAAAACATTGCTATTCATGTTTACTCAAGAATTGATAACGGTAACGAAGCTTTAAGATATACTGATTATTTCAGTTCGCTTGAAGCAACTGATCCGCTAATCGATGAAAGACGTGACAACGATATTGATGAAGATGGTGACTGGTCTGCTGATTATGATGACCTTGGTACAGATGGACTTGGTCCTGATGATGATGGTTATCCTGGTCCTGATTTAGGTGAAGATGATGGTGTGCCTACACAGGGCGAACCAAACTTTGGTAGAACTGACCCTGATGAATCAGATCAGATTGGTTTAACCAGCTTTAACTTCTTTAATATTAATGAAGCTCCTGATATGGATAACGATGCCGACCTTTGGTTAAGAATGGTTCCGGGTGCTTTCGATGTGGTTTCAAGTCAGCCTCAGGATGGTGACTTTATATATGCTTCTGGTTACTTCCCGCTTCCTGCTTCTAATGAAGACCTAAATATTACAGGTATTGAGAGATTTTCCGTTTCACTATTATTTGGTGAAGACAGAAGAGATATTTTCTCAAACAAAAGTATTGTTCAGCAGATTTATAACGCTGGTTACAAATTCCCTCAGCCTCCTAAAAAACCTACAGTTACACTTGCTCAGGAAGATGGTAATGTTGTAATTTACTGGGATGGTGAAGAGTCTGAAAATTCAAGAGACTTTATTACAAAGGATTACGATTTTCAGGGTTACAAGATTTACAGGGCAACTGATGACGGTTTCCAGGATGCAAGAACAATTACTAATGCAAGAGGTGTTCTATCATTTGATAAACCAATTGCACAGTACGATCTTGATGATGGTATCGAAGGATACTTCTATCCATCATATGAATTGTTAAGCCAGATTGGTGGTGTTACTTTTAATCTTGGTGAAGATACCGGTTTAATAAATAAATTTGTTGATAGTACAGTAACTGCTGGTCAAACATATTATTATGCAGTTTGTGCTTACGACAGGGGTGCAGATTCACTTGATATTTTCCCATCGGAAAACTCGAAATTTATTTATCGTGAAAATACCGGTGAAGTTACTACCGATATAAATACTGGTGTTATTACACCGGGTGTAAGACCGGCAGGTTATAAAGATGCCGAATATACCGATTTTGTAAAGAGTAGTACATACCGTGCAACTGGTAGTGCCTATCTTGATATGATTGATGATGCATCGGTTAAAGATGGTTACAGTTACAAAATAGTATTTACCGATACAACTAAAAAAGGTTTAACCGAAACCTGGTCGCTTATTGATTTGCAGAGACCGGATTCAGTTTACATTTCTGAAATTAATACTTCTTACCTTGTAAGCCCTGGCGACTCGGTTACTATTCCTGCCGATGTTGATACAATAAGGGTTAACGGAATAAAAGTTGGAGTTAACGGTTTAACAAGTTATAAAGCCGAATATGATACGCTTATTAACAAATCAACCAAATTTTCAGGTGAAACTCCGATCAGGGATGGTTTCAGGGTTCAAATTCAAAACGACTGGAGGGTGAAAATTGACTCATCCAAATCTGGTTTTGAAGGAATTGGTTCTGATCCTGCACCAACTTACAACTTCTACGAATTTACCAGAAATGCTGCTGGTCCTTTACCAGCTGTTAGAAATAACGGCATTCCAAATAACTATCAGGTTGAGTTTTTTGATGAAGTTGTTGGACAGTCAGTGGCAGATACACTTTCTTGGCCACCGGTTGGTTCAAACCTTATTCCAGCCAAGGATGTTAATTTTAAGGTTAAAAACCTTACCACTGATCAGTATGTAAACTTCTCTTACTGGACGTTCGGTAATTTCTCAACTACACACACAATAGTGTTGAAAGAACCTGTTCAGGGTGAATATTTACCTACATGGCGAATCGAGATTTTTTATGATTCTTTAAATGCTCCTATTGAAAACAGTGGTACTTTATCTCTTTCTACCCTCAAACCATTCAGTAGTGTTGACGAACTAACATTCACAATGGAATCAGCATATATTGATAAGGATGCAGCTAGTGCTAGTCTTGACGATATCAAAGTTGTACCTAACCCATATGTTGTAACACATGCAGCAGAAGCAAAACTGTTAAGTACACAATCGAGCGGACGCGGTGAAAGAGAGATATGGTTTACAAAAGTTCCTCCTGATGCGAAGATATCGATATATACAGTGAGGGGCGATTTAATAAAAACATTGCATCATAACGATTTGTACCAGGGTAATGTTACCTGGAATCTTAGAACGGAAGAAAACATTGATGTGGCATTTGGTGTGTACGTCTTTGTTGTTGAGGTTCCTAACATTGGTACTAAAATCGGTAAATTTGCCCTGATTAAATAATGGAGTAAGAAAATGAAAAAGATTTTGATATTGTTAACTTTTCTTCTTGCTACCTGCTTCGTTATTGGGCAGAGCAAGACAGGTTCTACTGCTGCTCCATTTTTGAACATTGCCGTTGGTCCAAGGGCAATTGCAATGGGTGGGGCTTTTGTGGCAACTGCTGATGATATTACTGCACTTTACTGGAACCCCGCAGGTGTTTCGCGAATGGGTACCAGTGGAGCTACTTTTAATCATACACAGTGGTTTGCCGATATTAACTATAACTATGCCGGTGCTGTTGTAAATCTTGGTGAAATGGGTGCAGTTGGTATGCAAATTCAATATCTCGATTATGGTGATATTGAAGTGACCAACCTCGTTGAACAGGAAGGTACCGGTGAAATGTATAATCCTTCGGATATGGCTATTGGTCTTACTTACGCATATAATTTAACTGACAGATTTTCTATGGGTGGAACTGTGAAATATGTTCAGCAAACTATATGGAACTCTTCTGCAAGTACGGTTGCCTTTGATATTGGTGTGCTGTTCCATTCTGAAATTTATGGTTTAAGAATTGGTTCATCCATTACCAACTTTGGTAGCGATATGCAGATTGACGGTAAGGCTTTATACGTTCAGCATGATGTTGATCCTAATAGTAATGGTAATAATAATCAGATACTTGCCAAACTAAACACGGATGAGTTCCCAATTCCTCTTACATTCAGGGTTGGTCTGGCAATGGATGTTTTTAATGATGATATGAATAAACTTACTGTTGCTGTTGATGCACTCCATCCAAATGATAATGATGAATCACTTAATGCCGGTGCAGAATATGTATTTATGAATATTCTTGCATTGCGTGGTGGTTACAAATCTATTTTCCTTGATAATTCGGTTGAAAGTTATACACTCGGTGCGGGACTTAAATATGAGTTTGCTCCAAACCTTGTAGTATCATTTGATTATGCATATCAGGATATGGATGTTTTGGAAGAAGTACAACATTTTGCTGTATCAATAAATTTCTAAATAATATAATATTGGGTTAGAGACAATATGAAAAAAATCCTTTTAATCTTTCTTTGTGCGGCAACATTTCTTGCCGCACAGAATCCAAAACGAGAGTTCCGCTCTACCTGGATTGCTTCTGTTACAAACCTCGATTGGCCTTCAACTCCGTTCCTTCCGGTACATGAGCAGAAAGCCGAGCTTATCGAAATGCTTGATCAGATTAAAGAGGCAAACATTAACGTTGTTATGTTTCAGATACGTCCGGAATGCGACGCTCTTTACAAATCGCCTTACGAAACATGGAGTTACTGGTTAACAGGCTCACAAGGTACACCTCCATCCCCGCTTTACGATCCGCTTGAATTTGCGATTGAAGAAGCCCATAAAAGGGGGATTGAATTACACGCATGGTTTAATCCTTACCGTGCAGTAAAAAAGGTTGGACTTTATTCGGTTTCACCTAACCACATATCAAATACCCATACAGAATGGATACTTGATTTTGGTACAATTAAAATACTTGATCCGGGTCTTCCCGAAGTTCGCGAGTACAATGCTAAAATTATTGCTGATGTAATTCGCAGATACGATATTGACGGTATTCATATGGATGACTACTTTTATCCATACCCGCCAGATCAGATTTCCAACCAGGATGATGCTACGTTCCAGCAACACAATAATGGTTTTACAAACAGGGGCGACTGGAGAAGAGATAACGTTAATCGTATGATGGCAATGATTATGGATAGCGTTAATACTATTAAACCATACCTTAAGTTTGGTATTAGTCCGTTTGGTATCTGGAAAAACCATGTGCCATCAAATATTTCCGGTATGGATGCATATAATGTAATTTATGCCGATCCTATGGCATGGTTGCGCGAACATTCTATTGACTACTTAACTCCACAGCTTTACTGGAAAATTGGTGGAAGTCAGGATTATGTAACTTTGTCAACTTTCTGGGCTGATTCGGCAGATGCCTATGGCAGACATATGTATCCGGGACATATATTTAATAAAAAGTATTCCTCCGCTGAATTGGTAAACCAGCTTGATATCGACAGGGGAAATGCAAAAATTAAGGGAAGTGTATTCTTTAAAGCATCAGACCTTGTAGACAATATGTTTGGTTTTCATACAGTGCTTAAGAACAGCTATTACAAGGATCCCGCTCTACCACCACTAATGGACTGGAAAGATAGTACACCACCAAATGCACCGCAAAATATTGTATTTGAGCGTGTTGAAGGCACAGCTTATGCTGCACTTCAGTGGGAAAAACCTTCACTGGCTTCTGATAATGATTCAGCTTTCTTCTATGCACTATACAAGTTTGCAGATGAGAACGCTGCACCATCTGACTTTGATAACAATGAAAATATTCTGGATATTGTAGGTGCTCCAATTGCAACATATCCTAAAGCAATAGGCGATGAGTCTATTTATATAACTGTTACTTCACTAGATCGTAGTAATAACGAAAGTGGTAACAGTAATTATGTTCAAGTAACAAGACCTGAACTACCACTGTTAGCTTCACCAGCTGATCAGGCTGATGATGCCGAAGATACATTAACAGTAAAATGGAATTATGCAGAAAGAGCGGGTTCCTATGGACTTCAGGTAGCTAGCGATGAAAATTTTGAAAATCTGTTAATAGATGAATCGGGATTACTTGATACTACATACACATTTGCTGATATGGATGGATTAACTAAATACTACTGGCGTACAAAAGCAGAAAATCTTGCGGGTGAAAGTGAATATACAGGTTCATTCAGCTATACTACTGCATTCCCGGGAAATTCAGTTGCTATTTATCCTCCGGACAGAGTAAGTGGTGTTCCGCCAACAAACTTCGACTTTGAGTGGAATTCAACTGAAGCAGCGGAAGAGTATCATATTCAGGCAGCAAGAAGTCGAGATTTTGCTCCCGGTTCAGTTGTACTTGATACAGTAATAGTTGCCGATACTTCGTTTTATTTTGATGGAATGTTAGCCTTGGGTTCTTTCCACTTCTGGAGAGTTAGAGGTAGCAATCAGTATGGCGATGGTAAATGGTCGGAACCACACTACTTTAAAACTTCAACAACTGGTGTTGATGTTGCTGAAACTGGTGTTCCTCAGGAATATAACCTTAGCCAGAACTATCCTAACCCGTTTAATCCGGAAACCAGAATTGATTTCCAGATTACAAGGTATTCCAATGTAAGTCTTAAAGTGTACAATATGTTAGGTGAACTTGTTACTGAGCTGGTAAATAAAAACCTCGGTGCCGGTTATTATTCAGCTACGTTTGATGCTTCTTCATTGCCAAGTGGTATTTATATTTATTCACTAAGGACTGATGGATTTGTATCGAGTAAAAAAATGTTGCTGCTTAAGTAGTAATTTTAATGAAAACTAATAGTTTTTGTTATAGTAATTAAAAAAAAACGTATAACTTTTAGATTTAATAACATTGAATTAAGAGATAATTTGATATCTTGGATGTCGGTAATTTTGGGTTTTTATAAAAGTACAAATAACCGTTAAACAATATTCAAAATCCAATTAAAATTTGGAGATATTTTTCATGAAAAAACTAGTAGTGTATTTAGCTTTGTTTTTGATGGTAATTGCCTCGGCTTGTGATGTAATTGAACCGGAAAACAAAGAAAATGTATCGAAGGTTGAGTTCAGTTTTAAAAACTTGAAGCAACTACCAGATACACTTACTTATGTAGTCTGGAACACTTTCAAGGACCGAATGGTCAACAATAAGAAAGTTGATGGTGTTGTTGATTACTTTAATGTAAATCAAGATGGAACAGCTTCATTTGTTACTGACAAAGTATTATTCGATATTCATGATATGGTTACATTTTTTGTTACCATTGAAGATACGACAGGACATTATAGCGAAACGTATCCTTCTGTCAGGGGACTAAGAATTATTGAAGGTTCCTTGTTCGCAAATGATGTTGATATAACTTCCAAAACTCACATGGGCAGTTATAGCGGCACGAATAATTACTATACAGTTTTTACTCCTACAGACGATTTAACTGACAATGAAAAAAGCGGATTTTGGTTCGTTGATTCAGTTGGTTTTGAAAACGGTCCTGTTGCAGGATTAGGTTTTGGTGTGGCTGGAACTGGTTATACTTATGAAGCATTTATTGAAATAAATGGTACAGAAGTATCAACCGGAGAATTCTCAAGTGCAATTGGTGCTGACCTGGATAACAGTTACTCGGGTGCTAATCCTTTTGGTTTTCCTGGTGAAGATTTTCTTAACAATGCTCCTTCAGGTTTAACTTTTCCAACAGATTTATCCGGAGCTAAAATATCGGTTGTTCTGAAAGCAACAAATCCAGTTCTATCTTCAATTATTACTTATCCGGTACTTGAAGCAACTATTCCTCAGGATGTTCAAACAGGAACATCGTATATGCTTAATGTTGTTGAGGATGTTCTTCCTGAAGGTACAGCAAAAATAATAATTGAAATTTAAGCTGGCAGGTAACTTTATGAACATGTTAACTAAAAATCAGAACTCAGGAGAATTTAAAATGAGAAATATTTTACGCCTTATATTGCTTGGCGTTCTAATTGGTTTCTCTCAGGTGCTTCCGCAAACTACAGGTAAAATATCCGGTTATGCTAAAGATGCTAATACTGGTGAACCTCTTATTGGTGTGAACATTATTCTTGAAGGAACCAATTATGGTGCAGCTACTAATATTGATGGCTTTTATGCTATCCTTAACTTGCCTCCGGGCAGATATAATCTGGCTGCTTCATATATAGGTTATACAGCACAGAAAGTTGTTGATATTCGTGTTAATATCGACCAAACTACTTCTATTGATATAAATCTTTCTACCGAAGATGTAGCAATGGATGAAATTGTAATCGTTGCCGAAGAACCTGTTGTTCAACAGGACGTTGCATCTTCAAGAGCAAATATTTCCTCGGAAGAAATTGAAGCTCTTCCTACTACCGATGCTAACAGAGTTATTGCTCTTCAGGCTGGTATTACTTATGGTGATGACGGTCCTGTTATTCGTGGTGGTACTGCAAGACAGACTGCTTATGTTATTAACGGTATTACCATGCGAGATGAAAGGGATAATACTCCTTATACCGCTATCAGTATGACCTCTGTTGAAGATATTCAGGTTCAAACAGGTGGTTTTAATGCAGAACATGGTAACATTCGTTCAGGTTTGGTAAATGTTGTTACCCGTGAGGGTGATGTTAATAAATATAGTGTGAGATTTATTGGTCGTTACAGACCTGCAAGTCCTAAACATTTTGGCGATCCGGCACACTCACTTAATTCATATTTCTTGCGTTCTTATACTGATGATGCAGTTTGCTGGACTGGTACTCAGAATGGTGCATGGGATGAATGGACACAAAATCAGTATCAGGATTTTGAAGGCTGGAATGCTGTTGCTCTTGCTTCGTTACAGGATGATGATCCTACAAACGATTTAACTCCTGCTGCTGCTCAGGAACTGTTTTTATGGCAGCACAGAAGAGACCTTGATATTGAAGACCCTGACTATGAAATGGATATGTCTGTTTCAGGTCCTGTTCCTTATCTTAGTCGCTTCGGTAACCTTCGTTTCCTTGCTTCATACAGAGGTAACAGGGAAATGTATGTTATCCCTTTATCAAAAGACTACTATGCCGATTTTTCAACATCATTTAAAGTTACTGGTGATATTATGCCAGGAATGAAACTGATGGGTGAATTTTTGTATGGCGAACAGTCTGGTACAAATAACAACAACAGTGGTCTTACCGGTATATTCCGCTCAACTTCCGGTATTGCTGGGGTTATGGATCGTGTAAGTTATACTGATACAAGAATGTTTGCTACAGATTACTGGGCACCAACTCTTGTAAAACGTAATAACATCGGTTTTAAATTAACTCACGCTCTTTCGGAAAGATCGTTTTATGAATTTATTGTTTCTCGATTTGCTTCAGATTATTCAACTAACCCGGGCAGAAACAGGGACCTTGACAGTAATTACCTGTTTGGTTCAAGTTTCTATACTGATGAAGCACCATTCGGATTTATGCCAAATCCTTCAAATGGTATTGCTTCAGGTATGAGAAGTGGTGTTGGTATGAGTAACTCTCGAGACTCATCTTTTGTTGCAGTTTACAGAGCCAAATTTGATTATACAAGTCAGTTAGATAAATACAACCAGATTAAAACTGGTTTTGAAATGACATATACAGATAACAGAACTAATTATGCAAGTTACGACTCATACCTGAAAGATGGAAATACACAATCAAAATGGGAATCAACTCCTGTTTATGGTGGTCTTTACGTTCAGGATAAACTTGAATTTGAAGGTATGATTGCAAACGTTGGTTTACGTGTTGATTATCTTGATCCGGGTGGTGAATGGTATGTTTATGATACTTATACCAGTGCCTTTATGGCTAAAGATGCTACAGCACCAGGACTTGATAGCCTTCTTCCAAAAGAAGCAACTGAAAAACAGTTAACTATTAGTCCTCGTTTGGGTATTGCATTCCCAATTTCTGTTAATAGCAAATTGTTCTTTAACTATGGTCATCAGAGATCAATTCCTACTCCCGAAAACCTTTACATGGTTCGCCAGTCAGGAACCAGATCAGTTGAACGTATAGCTAATCCGAACAACCCGCTTGAAAAAACTATTCAGTATGAACTTGGTTACGAACATAATATTTACGATATGTTCCTGTTAAGATTGGCAGGCTATTATAAAGACGTAACACAACAGCCACTTACAGTAAGATATACAAACCGCTCAAATGATGTTAACTATCTTATTTCTGAACCAAACTCATATGCAGATATTAGAGGTTTTGAGTTTACATTAAGTAAAAACCGTGGTATGTGGGTAAGAGGTTTTGTAAACTATACTTATCAGGTAAGTACCTCCGGACGTTTTGGATTTAGCCGTTATTATGAAAACCCTGGTCAGCAGCGCAATTATGAACGCGAAGAAACAGATGCTTACCAGAGTAAACCTGTTCCACGTCCTTATGCAAGGGTAAATCTTAATATATTTACACCAGAAGAATTTGGACCGGAATATGAAGGATTTTATCCTCTAGGCGACTGGAATTTGAATATTTTGGGTAGCTGGAGCAATGGCTACTACCTAACTTATACTGGTAGAGGTTCAATACCAGGTATTTCAAACAATTTCCAGTGGAACGATAGCTGGGGACTTGACCTACGTATCAGTAAAGATTTTAATATTTACGGTGTAAATCTTGAGCTGTTTGCGGATATTTCAAACGCTCTTAATCTAAAATACATGACACAGTATGGTTTCTATGATGGTAATGACTATTATGATTATATGGAATCGTTACACTTGCCAGAAGACAAACTGAATGAACTTGGTGCCGGAATTGCAAATATTCCTGGTGATGACAAACCTGGTGATTATAGAATACGTGGCGATTATGTTCCAATGATTAAGGCAAATACCGAAACTATGCAGGTAGCACAGATTAAGGAAAGTGCAATTTACTGGGATACCGGTTCAAGAACTTACAAACAGTTTGTAAATGGTTCCTGGGAAAAAGTAGATCAGGGCAAAGTTGATGAAATACTTGATAATAAACAGTATATCAATATGCCAAATATGGAATTCCTGAATTTCCTTAACCCAAGAGATATTTACTGGGGTGTTAAGTTATCATTCGAACTATTTTAATGCCTTGCTATAGTCAAGAAAATAGAAAAATATTGAGGATAAAATGAGTTTTATAAAAGAATTAAGTATTAAACATCTGCTGGCTACAGTTTTTCTTCTTGTAGTAACAGGCGGTATGTGCCGTACTAATGCCCAGTACACAAACTGGTGGATGGCAGTTGGTGATTATCATAACTGGTATTCCGAAATTGGTACCGAGATAGAAGTAGGTTGGGAAAGTCGCCAGCAATTTGGTGCACAGTGGCCGGCTATCTACAGATATCAGGATATGCAGGCTGCTAATGGTGTATGGATTGGTGCCAAAAATGTAACTGATGAGTTCGGCATAAATTATCCAACAAGGGTTGTTCATGCTGGTCCGCGTGTTACTGGTTCCGGTGAATTTTTCCCGGTTAAATACGAAATGTATTGCAAGTTTGCTCCTCCAACAGTTTCTGTTGATGGTGTAACTTCTTACCTTAAAGATGTACCTGAACATACCATTGATGAAAACATGCCTTATGACAGACTTATTGTAAATGAGGTTAATACGTTACTTGGTGTTACCATGGAACGTAAAATTTATCAGTTTAGTCAGCAGGATCATGATGATTATCATATTATTGAAGTAACATTAACCAATACTGGTAATACAGATGCTGATCCTGAAATAGAATTACCAAATCAGACAGTTGAAGATGTTTATATTTTCTATGCATTTAGATTAGCTATATGTCAGAATTCCCGCCACGTAATTGGTAATGGTACCGGTTGGGGTATGAATACAATGATTGACTTTAGAGGTGACGGAAGAAAGAACGATACTGATCTGGACCTTAAAGCAACTTATGCATGGCATGGTTATTTCCCTGGATTTTCACAATATGACAATATTGGTGGTCCGATATGGCAACCAGATGGAACAGCATATACAACAGCTGGTGATACAATTGGTCGTTTAGGAGCAAGTCAGTTTATTGGTATAGTAACACTTGATGCTGATTCTTCATATCTTAATGAAGCTCAGCCAAGTGTAATGTCATGGTTAGGTTCAGATGAACCATACTTTTCAAATAACGATGCCTACAACGTTACAAGAATGACTCAGGAATATAACTTGATGTCAATTCAGAGTCAGGATAAAAGACATTGTGATGTAATTGAGCCAGAAGGTAAATTTACCGAACCAACTGGTGATCCTGCACAAGGTTCTTCTGGTGGTTATTCAAACTGTCTTGGTTACGGTCCTTATACGCTCGATATGGGCGAAAGTGTGAAGATTGTATGGGCAGAAGGTGTAGGCGGTTTAAGTCGCGAAAAAAACATTCTATATGGAAGACAATTTAAAGATGGAACAATTTCAGCAAAAACTAAAAACGAATATGTAATGACCGGTAAGGATTCATTATTTAATGTTTTCAGAAAAGCTTATGATAATTATCAATCTGGTTTGGCAATACCGGAGCCACCATTGCCGCCGGAGTATTTTACTGTTGAATCGGGTGGTGATAAAATTGCAATTACCTGGGTACCTTCAACACAATCAGGTCCGGTAGTAAGAGGTTATGAGTTGTATCGTGCACAGGGTGCTTATGATAGCTCATACACAAGAATTGCTCAACTTGGTCCGGATGTTACAGCTTATAATGACACTGATCTTAAACGTGGTGTAAACTATTATTATTACATTCAGTCAGTTGGTGATCCTGCTGATAATGATGGAAGCGTACCACTGAGGAGTTCAAGATATTATACTCAAACTTATGATCCGGCAGTTCTAAAACGTCCTGCAACAGATGAAATGGACAAAATAAGAATTGTTCCAAATCCATTTGTTCTATCATCTAGTGCTGCCCAGATAAGATTTGGTGCAACAGACTCGGACAGACTTGCATTTTTTAATATACCTGCTCAATGTACCATTGATATATATACAGAATTGGGTGAAAAAGTAATCTCAATTGATCATACTGATGGTTCGGGTGATGAATACTGGAAGTGTAGAACTTCATCTAACCAGGTGGTAGTAAGCGGTATATATATTGCAGTTATTACCAATGGTAAAAATGGTGAAAAAGCAATTAAGAAATTCGCAATAATCAGATAATTTGAAGTTTAAATGGGTAATTCAATGAAAACATATAATAAAGTTTTAGCATTAACAACTGTTTTGCTACTATTGATATCAGGAAGCAGCATTGCCCAGAACAGAAAACTTGCCCAAACCGGTCTTAAGTTCTTAAGTGTTTCTACGGATGCAAGAATTAGTGCCATGGGTGAGGCAATTACCTCTGTTCATATGGGTTCCAGTGCGATGCTTTACAATCCTGCCGGTATGGCGGAAATTGATAAGATGGTTGATGTAAGCTTTGGCCAAACTGGCTGGATTGCTGATATAAATTACATGCATGCA
The DNA here is from genome assembly GCA_963663615.1 of Melioribacteraceae bacterium. Taxonomy (GTDB): domain Bacteria; phylum Bacteroidota; class Ignavibacteria; order Ignavibacteriales; family Melioribacteraceae. The sequence continues at coordinate 3,566,592 of OY760517.1, read as the reverse complement.
ACTGCTGCATTTCAACCATTCGATTTTAATTATGGCATTTTTGGTGTTTCCCTTATGATGGTTGACTATGGCGATCTTCAGGGTACCATACGAGCTAATAACGACCAGGGTTACCTTGATGTAGGGACCTTTAATCCAAAAGGATTTGTTTTAGGTTTTGGTTATGCAAAAGCTCTTTCAAACAAATTCTCTATTGGTGGTAACATTAAATATGTTAAACAATCAATGGGAACAGCTATTATTGAGCTAACCAGAACAGGTGTAAACGATCAAGAATTTGAAACTGATGCTATTGCATTCGATTTTGGTGTAATTTACAAAACAGGTTTTAAATCTCTTAACATTGGTATGAGTATCAGAAACTTTGCACAGGAAATTAAGTACATTGAAGAACAGTTCCAGTTACCACTTACTTTCAGAATAGGTTTATCAATGGATGTGTTTGATCTTACTGATTTTGATAAAGATACTCATAGTTTACTTGTTTCTGTGGATGCATCACATCCAAGGGATTTTGAAGAACAGGCGTTTATTGGTGCTGAGTACGTTTTTATGAATACTTTTTCAGTTAGAGGTGGTTATTCATTCCCTCATGATGAAAGAGGTTTAGCCGCCGGTGTTGGTGTTAAACAGGAGTTTGCAGGTTTTAATTTAGCTGTAGATTACGGTTATGAACCATTTGGCGTATTTGATGATGTGCACAGAATCACAATAAACATGGCATATTAATTCCACAAAAAAAGTATTGCGTGGATTTTAGAAAAAGTTTTATATTAAGATTATTCGGAAAAAAAATGAAGAATACACTTATAAATAGTTTAGAGATTAAAAAAATTCTTGCGGTTATAGTGATAATCGCAGGAATATTTGTACTATCTGCCTGTGCAGAGGGTGAACCAGATGTTGATTCAGCAGCCAATCACGGACCTTATGGTGTGATTGATCCTTATGATGATAATCAGCAGAACAGACCGGTTCTAACTTCTATTGAGCCAGCAGACTATGCTTTGGCAGGTGTTCAAAGCGTAACTTTAAGAGGTGAAGGATTTTCACATGATGCAGGTCCCGGTGTTGTAACTTATTTTGGTGGTTCAGTTGGTAAAATAAATAGCTATACTGATACCGAAATTAATGTTCTTACTCCTGACTACACAATTGATGATGATGTTGATCTTCAGGAAGTTATAGTTTCAGTTAGTACTTATGCTGCTGCATTTAGTGATAGCTTGATCTATCATTTTAGAGCACCGGTAAAAAAAATATCTGATAAAAGTAACCAGAAATACTGGGCAATTGCTATTGATGCCAACGATAATGTTTATCTGCAAGGAACATCTCCCGGAGGTGGTTCATCAGAGATCATTATGATTGAACCAGGTGCAGTTCCTGCAATTTTAGTTAATGGATCAAGTAGTATTTACAGAAAGTTACTTGTGGGTGAACAAAACAAAATATTTGGTGTAAGGCGTCAGAGAGCAATATTCTACATTGATGAAAGTAGCAGCGGAAATGTTTATAAAAAAATTGATGATGGTAGTTTTTCAGCTATGGATTTTGACAAGGATCTTACTCTTTATGTCGGTTCAGATGATGGACTGAATAGAATATGGGGTGTCTTGCGTGAATCAGAATTAGTTGGTGGTACTGCGATTGAAAATATTCTTGAAGAGTCAGTAGTTTGCCTTAGAGTTTTTAATGACAGACTATATGCAGGAGTAGATACTGATAGTTTATATAGAGTAATTTCTGCACCAATTATAGCACCAGGAACACTAGGTACATTTGAAGAATATTATGACTTCTCAACAGATTTTGGTGACACGGTGGCTTTTGCAGATATTAACTTTACCACTGACGGAACCTTATTTCTTGGGTTAACTCATCGAGCAAGAGATGCTGAATATCCTAAAGAGTATAAAACTGCACCATTTCCAATTGCTATATTAACACCTGACAAAAAGTTTGAACAATTTTATCCTACTATTGAAACTAACCCAAAATATCAGCCTAATGTTGCTGCTATGCATTGGAATACAACAGAAGATTTGTATTATGTAAGAGAATACAATAAAGCTGGTGAAAACACAGATGTAGTTAAAGAATGGGATATAGTAAAAGTTGTAACGGGAAAACAAACAGCTCCATATTATGGACGAGATTTATAAAAATGAATGCATACGCATTAACCTAATACATTACTTATTTAATAATATAACAAGGAGTAACCATGATTAAAAAACTTCTATTTGTGTTAAGCTTGGTGCTTTTTATGAGCAGTTTAAGCTTAGGTCAGTGGAACAACCAGGGACCTTTCCCGGCTGGTGAAGATACTTTATATAGTAGTTCACAGGGAATGGCGGTTGACCCTGATGGTAAAATTTGGGCATCAGATTACTGGGCAAAAAGTGTAGTAACTGGTGACGACGATACTATCTCAACAAGAGTAATCCGTGTTTTTAATCCTGATGGTACAGAAGCTAGCTTCTCACCAATCTGGAAAATTGAACATGATGGTGTTGTTGATACTTTAACCAGTGCTTCTTATGGTTTAAGAACTGATAACAATGGTAATATTCTTTATGTTACTGCTGGTTCAGAACTAATGAGATTTAACTATAAAACTGGTGCTGGTATGAACTATACAAACGCTGAAATGAGTTCACTTGCCTCACCAAGTGTTGCTGATAACGGTGATATCTATGTATGTCCTGTTGTTCCTGGTAACCCTCTTAAAATTTATGATGCAGACTTTAACTTCCTTAGTAATGCTTTGGAATCAACACCAAGTTTTGCCAGAACTTCATTAGTTTCTGCAGATGGTAATACTATCTATTTCCTTAGCTTTACTGAAGATGTAACTTATGTTTATACCAGAGAAGATGAATTCTCTGATTTCGTTCTTACTGATTCTACTTTCCTTCCTGGTATAGCTGCTGAATCATGTGCATGGGACAGAAAAAATGGTACATTGTGGGTATCTGCAGGTTCTGCACAAGATCCTGGTAACGGTTTCGAAGGTGTAAGTACTTACTACACTAACAATACATGGTATGCTTATGACCTAACTAACAACGTAATGGTTGACTCACTAAGTTGGATCATGTTTGATGATGTTGAGCCTACTTCACAGAGACCTCGTGGTATCGATTTTTCATATGATGGTAACAATGCATACATCGGTGTTTATGGTACTCCTTCAAACATCATGATTCAGCATCTTGAAAGAGTTGTTGATCCTGTTGATGTTGAATTCAGAGTTAACATGGCTGTTAAAATTGCTGAAGGTGCCTTCACTGCTGGTACTGATGCAGCTCATCTTGCCGGTTCTTTCAACGATTGGAGTGCAACTGCTACTGAAATGACTGATACTGATAGTGATCAGATTTACAGTGCTACTGTTAGTGGTTTGGTTCCTGGTGACAGAGTTTATTTCAAATATGTTATAAATACTGATACATGGGAAGATGATCCGAATAGAGAACTTGTTGTACCTCACGAAAATGGTTCATTCCAGGCTTATTATAATGATGATCTTGGTGGTGGTATCCCAATTTATGTTACTTTCCAGGTTGATATGGAAATTGAAAAACTTTCAGGAAGATTCAATCCTTCAACTGACACTTTAACTGTTAGAGGCGACTTTAACGGATGGAGCGGTTCAGATGTAATGACTCCAACTGTTGGTAACTCAAACATATTTGAATTTACTGGTCAGTACAGCTATTTTGCTGATGAAACTATTAACTATAAATATGCTTATATTACTGCTGGTGGTACTACTTGGGAAAATGGTGATAACAGAGTTTATACAGTAACTTCTGATGATATTAACAATCAGTTTGCTCTAGTTTCAAGAGCATTTAACGATGCATCTCTTGCCAACTCTACTCACTATCCGGTTGAAGTAACTTTCGTTGTTGATATGAATGGAGCTGTTGACGGCGAAGGTAATGCTTTTAGTTCTATTGAAAGTGTAGGTATTCTTGGTGCAGTTTCTCCACTTGCATGGCCGGAAGGTGGTTGGCCACCAGAAGATTCAACTTTGGTTAACTTCCTTCATGATGATGGTACAAATGGTGATGAAACTGCTGGTGACGGTTATTGGTCAATTACTTTAACTTTCCCTCAGTATTCACTTCTTAACTTCGAATACAAATATGGTGCTAACTGGGGTCTTACCTCAAATAATGGTACAAACGATAACGAAAGTGGTACTGGTGTAAATCACTCAATTACTCTTAAAACCAATACTTTAAGTTGTAAAGCTAATGATACTTGGGGCAACATGTCTCCAACTAATCTTACTGATGAAATTCTTTCAGATGTTGAAGAACTTGATATTACTCCAACTGAATTTAACCTTGCTCAGAACTATCCTAACCCATTCAACCCTTCAACTACTATTAACTTCAGTATTCCTGAAGCTGCTAATGTAGTTGTTAAGGTTTATAACCTACTTGGTCAGGAAGTTGCTACTTTGGTTAACGAAGAACTTGGTGCTAACACTTATAATGTTACTTTCGATGCTTCTCAGCTTGCTTCTGGTATGTATGTTTACTCAATCCAGGCTGGTGAATTTACTGCAACTAAAAAAATGATGCTATTGAAATAATATATTCATTTTTGATATAAAAATACCCCGACTTGCAAAAGTCGGGGTATTCTATTTTAAAGAAAAATTATTATGCCCAAAAAGTTTTAGTTAATGTTAATTACCGGGTTGGCTAGTTTGTTTACATATTCTCTAAACTTCTTTGCATTTGGAAAACGGGGATCAACTGCAATGCATCGTTCAATTGCTTCAAATGAGTTTTTATATTGTTTTATTTCGTAATAACATCCAGCCAAGTTGTATAATAGTTGGGCATCATCTGGTTTTAGTTCTGCACTTTTTTCCAAATAACCTAATGCTTTTGTATATAACTTGTTACTCATATCAATAATGCCAATCCACTTATATGAGAAGGCATCTGGTTTCATTCGGTGTTTAATCCATGCCAATTTATAGGCTTCATCGGTTCTGTTAAAATGAACAAGACGTTCAATGGCAAAATTATAATAATCACCTATAAATGGAAATTTGTCAATAATTACGTTATACTCTCTCATAAATGAATCAACATCACCTTTTGTTAAGTAATAGTCTGCTAATTTGCGATGAGCTACTTCCCAGTTCAGTTGCTCATTAACAACTAACATTGCAAGTGAATCAACTATATTCTTTGGATTCATTTTATTAAGAATACTTTTGGGTGATAATTTGTTCTTTACATAAGGCCAATCAGACTTAAGTATAATAATTCTGTATTCTGCTATTGTGCTATCTAGTACACTAAAATCATAGTCATCAACTACTTTTTTATTCTGTGTATCGTATGGTATTTTAAGTTTTTGCTTTGTAGGAAAATAGTTATTGGCGTCAGCAGCTTCAAAAAATGCTCTGCCAATTAATTGATAACCTGTTAGTGTGGGGTGCAAATGATCCGTCATAAGTTCATTGCCAATAATACCATCTGGTGAATTGGCAGAAAAAACTGAATCGACATTAACCATTGGAATACAATATTTTTTGGTAAGATATTTAATGGTAGTATTTATTTTTTCAGGAGCACGGAAACGTAACATATCGTAATCTTTGGCTAATCTGAAAAGTGAATCGGCAGCAACATAACTGGAATCGTTTAGTTTATTGAATGCTTCATTATAAGCTTTTTGTGCATTAAAGCTGTTTTTTGCCTTATCGCTTATAAATGGCAGTTGATCCTTTAAGTTGGATGCAAGATTACCAACAATTATCGGAATGTTTTTATCTCTGAATTTGGATATTATATCTTCAAGGTTATCTTTGAACTGATTGATACCAGCGTTAAACATTTCAGAGTTGTAAGAGATTGACTGCTCTTTAGCCATACGTGCCATAAGAGTACCAGTAGTTTTTGACTTTTTGTTACCAGACTCCGTAAAATCTTTTATTGTATTACGCAAAAGCTGGTAAGTGCGGAAGTTATTCATATATAATGATAACAATATTAAAGGACGGTAATTACCAATAGACTCCATTGAGCCTAAACCCATTGCACCGTAATATTCATTATGACCAGCATATACAAGTACAAGATCGGGTTTCTGTTCAATGATGCCATCAACCATATCCAACAATGTATAGGAGTTTATTGCAGCCATACTGCAATTAACAACTTCAATTTTTTTGCGGGGATAAATAACCTTTAAACGTTTTCGTACATATTTTGCAAAAGATCCATTGGGGGAGTAAGGATACCCGGCTGCACTACTACCACCTAATATAAAAACGCGATATGCATTTTTATGTTTTTCTATTTCAAAAACATCACTGGATGAAGTGGGCACATTTTGTGTTTTGTGAAAATAACGGCGTGCGAATTCCCTGTTCAACATATATTTGTTATCATCAACAGTTACCCATTGTTCATAAGCAGAACCATAGTCCATTAGTCTTAATGTAACCTCAACAAGTGTTAAAAGGATAAATGGTAAAAGAACAAGAATTGCGTAAAAATACCATGGTGTTTTTGGTAGAGGATTATTATCCAGATATTCCTGAACAAAGTTAATCTGAATGTTAAGTTTATCAGCGATTTTTTTAGCGGATAATTTCTTCCTGTTTTTATCAATAAAACTTTTGTGATTATTGGAAAGATTCAAATGCCACCTCGGAAATATTTTAATTATTTATATGAAAAATAAAAAAAAGAACAAAAAGTTTTTGCAAATTAAACAATATTAATTAAATTTAAGACTCAAAATTTTTACTCCTTTTTGGAGGGGTGGCAGAGTGGTTGAATGCGGCGGTCTTGAAAACCGTTGAGTCTTGATCGGCTCCGGGGGTTCGAATCCCTCCCCCTCCGCAAAGCCTTGTAAGCGAAAGTTTGCAAGGCTTTTTTATTATGTATTAAGGGGGAACTATGTATATAGTATATATATTGCGGAGTAAACAAAACGGACGCCGTTATATAGGTCATACCGGAGATATGGCATCACGATTAAAAAGGCATAATAGTGGTTCAGTTAAATCGACAAAACCATACATACCATGGGAATTGATTTACACTGAAGAATACCCCGATAAAGAAACGGCATATAAACGCGAGATGGAAATAAAAAGCTACAAGGGTGGCAGATCATTTAAGTTGCTAATACAGGATATAGATAAACAGATGGATAAATAAATGTTTTTGTCTTGCCACCGCTTTGCGGGGTCACAAGTGGAAAAACCGTTGAGTCTTGACCCCGAAGATCGGGAGGGTTCGAATCCCTCTTTATCCCGGAATTGAAAATGCGGGACGCTTCCGCAAAGCCTTGTAAGCGAAAGTCTGCAAGGCTTTTTTATTATGTATTAAGGGGGAATATATGTTTTTTGTTCGATTACCAATTTAGGAGTGAAAATAAAAAAATGGCCGGTGGGAAGCCGGCCATGAGAGTTATGATTTGTTTTGGGAGAAGTAAAAATTTGAATTATTCAGTTAATAATTTACCGTTTCCATTATAATGGTTAGTTACCATTGGTTCAGAAGAAACTTTGAATTGCTGAATCAGTATTTGAAGATTATCTGTTAGTCTGTTCAAATCTTCGGCAGCACTGGCAATTTGCTGAGTGGTACCGGCTGTTTCAGAAATCACACTACTTATACCTTCAATACTTCGGCTAATCTGTTCGGCAGCAGAAGACTGTTGTTCGTTAGTTGAAGCAACTTCCTGTACGTTGGTAACAACTGTTCTGGTAGTTGAAATAATTTCCTTAAGCGAGTTACCGGCATCCTCGGCAAGTACGCGTCCTTTATCAACTTCATCGTTACCAATTTTAATTGATTCAACTGCACCTTTAGTGTCGGTCTGAATTTGTTTAATCATTGCTGAAATTTCTTTAGTCGCATTAGATGTTCTTTCTGCAAGTTTACGCACTTCATCAGCTACCACAGCGAAACCACGACCCTGTTCACCAGCTCGTGCAGCTTCAATAGCGGCATTAAGAGCAAGTAGATTGGTTTGGTCAGCAATATCATCAATTACCTGAATAATTTCACCAATTTGTGTACTGCTGTCACCAAGCTTTTCAACAGTAAAAGCAGATTCATTAACCACCTCTGCAATGCGAATCATACCTTTAATTGTAGTTTCAACAACGTTGCCACCTGTTTGAGCAATTTCTCCGGCGTTAACAGCCATATCAGCAGTTGATTTAGCTCTGTGTGCAGTTGTAACAATAGCTTCCGCCATATGTTCAACTGCATTGGCTATTTCTGTTGATTGTGAGGACTGTTCCTGCACCCCGGCGGCCATTTCCTCAGCACTTGCAGATATTTCGGCAGTGGCACTTGCAGTGGCATCAACAGCGTCAATTAACTGCAAAATCATTTGCTGGATAGTCTGAATGGTTTTATTAAAAGCATTAAATAGTTTTCCAATTTGATCATTCTGTATTTCCGGAAGAACATTCACGGTTAAATCACCATCGGAAAAGCGTTCCATTGCCTGCACCATAGTGTCGGTACTTCTGGAAAGATATTCCTGACGATTTTTCATTTCGGTTATATCAGCAATATATTCCAAAGCCCCGGAAACAGAACCATCAATATCTCTTGCAGGATATGCCGTGTACATTATAGATAAATCATGATTATTTGGATAAGCTTTGGTTTCTTCAGTTATTGTTTTTTCTAGTTTAAGAGCCTGAGCAACTGCACACTTCTCTGTATTGCAATGCCCGGTTTTCATAAAGTCGTAACACTTCTTACCAACGAGATCATCCAGTCCTTTATCAAGCAATTTCTGTCCGGCAATATTCATATATTCCATATTGTACTGTTTGTCAACTAACATAACAGGAAGGGGCAAATTTTCAAGGTATTGTAATTGTTTATCAATTTGTGCAGACATTTGTTTAAGGGATTCGGAAAGCATAATAAATTCTTCCGAGTCAAAATCCTCAGGATTTATAAAATTGTTTTTTACCTTAAGTTCACGGTTTTTAACAAATGTGATTATCTTATTCATTCTATCAGTAAAAAACTTTTTAAAGAATACCCACAAAATTCCCATTAAAATTAAAGAGGCTATAAGCACAATAATAAAATTATTAATAGTATTTGTAAAAAGTGCAGAAGTATTTTCAGTTATATCTCTTATAAGAGCTATCTTCCCAACTTCAGCACCGCTAAAATCTTTTAAAGTATAATAGTAACCCAGAAAATCCTTGTTATTATATTCAAACCCTTCAGTAAAATCATCATGGTTAATAGAGCGTAACAATTTTTTTGCGGTATCATTTGAGTATTTGTAGTAAACCAGATTACCTATAACAATATCGTTGGCTTCATCGGTAAAGCGGCGGGCGTTTAGGAATACATCTTCGTTTATACCGATAGCATATTCCATATCAAGGGCTTTGGCAATAAGAAGCAGGTGGTATATAGAGCCACCAAACTCAACAGAGCCAAGGTGTTCATTATTATAGTTTACAGGATATACGATTCTTAAACCTGGACCACCTCTACCAACTTCAAGTCCGGCAACCGGTTCTTTATCCTTGTTAACTTTCAAAACAGTATTTCGGAATGTTGAGAGATCATCACCAAACTTTGCCGGTTTATGAAGTCTTAAAAAAGAAGTAGCCGGAGGAAGGTGGAACTGAAATTGAGAAATATCGTATTCAGGTTTCAACCTTTTATTATAAAGCTGTATCAGCTTATTTTGAAGTGTTTCTCTATCCCTATTATAAAAAAGCTTTAGGGTCTCTTCATCATTAAGCATAACTTCCATAGCCATCTTGAGGTTTTGCTTATTTATGTCAAGTTGCTTATCAAACAATTTTCCAAACTGATTAAATTTGGAATGTATTTCCTTTTTGAACTCCCTATTTTGGTATTGGTAAAACAGCCCAAGTAATAAAACAGAAATGGCAATAATACCTGTAAGTGCTACCAACGGAATTCTCAATTTAAGAGATTTCCATAATTTCATAATGTGATTTTCCTTTATTGAATTGCGTATTGAAATTGAATAGTAAACAAGTTTCCTTCCTGGTTCGAGAATTCATCTTCAATGATTTCGTAGTTAGCCGAAATTCTTTGTTTTTTCGCTAAATAGTAAGCTATTCCAATTGTAAATCGTGTTTGTTTAAGCTCCTGATCGGAGTTTGGATTATAGGAATCGTATCTTATACCAGGTTCAAGTTTATCGTTCAAAAACATTGATAGTAATTGAATATAATATCCTTCGGGTTTAACCTCCCCGGAAACCTGCTCGTAATTTGCAATAATATACTCACTCTGGAATTTAAGTTTCTGCTCAGCAACTTTTCCCTTAAGTAATATCTCTGTTCCGTAAGCATCTTGTGCAAGTCTTAAAATATCTAAGGGACCGTTGTCAACACCACTATATACAGAAACACCAATATGTCCAATATCTGTAAATTGTAGTTGCAATCTGCCGGTAAAGTCTTTGTTTTTATTATTATCAGTAGTGTTTATACCATTTCCATTCATAATCATTAAACGGTAATCCAAGGCAACATTTTTTGAAAAGCTGTATTTACCTGAAAACTGAACACCAATATCGCGTAGTTTACCCCCGGCTAAACCGAGTTTGGCGGTTATTGATTTTGTTACAAAACTTGGGTTAATGAAATCCCACACAGTAGCAGAAACAGAGTTTTCGAGTCCAAACGGATATTTAAACTGACCAACCCTGAAGTTTGCAAGAGGGTGTAATGAGTAGTCCAGCCAACCTTGAAGGAGGAAAGGAGAGGAGCCAGCCATTTCATACAGGAAAGCAAATTTTAGTTCATCAAGCAATTTGCCTTTTGCACCAATACGGAACCGTTTAAGCAAAAAACTGTCATTTACATTGTCTGCCTCACTGTTTATATAGTGAGCTTGTCCCCAAAACTGAAGTTTGGTATTTGAAAGTATATCGTTGGTTTGCCCATTTAAAAATGTAATAGAAGTTAATATAAAAAGAATAAGTATTTTCTTCATAATTGAACACTATTTTTGTTATTAAAACCAATTATATTATCGGTGCAAATTGATGAAAATTAAACTATTCCTGCGACAAAAGTTGATGTTGGTTTGGTCTGGTAAGAAACTATTGTGATTCAGTTAAATTTACTAACTGTTACAAATACCGGTATTACAAGTATAAATACCGGTATTAACTGAGGTAAGCAATTTTAGGATTCAAGCAAATAACCATCCTCCTTAACATGGAAACTGCTTAAATGATTATTGGAAACCCTAAACTGAAGTATCATATCTTGCAGGTTTTCGGTAAGAACGCTTAAGTCTTCCGAGGCACGAGCAATTTGTTGTGTAGCACTGGCGGTTTGGTTAGCAACAGAGCTAATACCTTCAATGCTTCTGCTAATTTGCTCTGCTGTTGTTGACTGTTCCTCGCTACCAGTTGCAACCTGGGCAATATCGTCAACAACGCTAATTGTTGCAGCAATTATTCGATTTAGTGAAGAACCAGCTTCTTCGGCAAGCAGTTTCCCTTTTTCAACTTCTTCATTACCGGCATTTATTGAGTTTACTGCACCATTAGTATCAGTTTGGATTTGCTTTATCATATCAGCAATTTCCTTGGTTGCCTTTGTAGTTCTTTCGGCAAGCTTTCTAACTTCATCTGCTACCACAGCAAATCCTCTACCATGTTCACCTGCACGAGCTGCTTCAATTGCAGCATTAAGAGCCAACAGATTGGTTTGATCGGCTATATCATTAATAACTTGAATAATTTCACCAATTTGTTTGCTACTGTCACCAAGTTTCTGAACTGTTTCTGCGGTAGTGCTTACAACTGTAGCTATTCGGTTCATGCCTTCAATCGTTGTACCGACAACCTTGCCACCTGAATCTGCAGTTTCACCGGCGTTCTTTGCGTTATCGGCGGCACCACTGGCATTGCGGGAAGTTTGCAGAATAGTGCTTGTCATCTGTTCTATTGCACTGGCAATTTCATGTGCCTGTGATGATTGTTCCTGTGCACCGGCAGCCATCTCCTCGGCACTTGATGATATTTGAGCACTTGCACTTGCAGTAGCCTGAATTGACTCGGTAATTTTAAGTATTAGTGCTTCAAGAGAATCACCAAGCTGATTTATACTGTTGGTTATTTTTGCATGATCACCCTTATATTCATTGTTTACACGGACGGTAAGATCGCCGGTTGCCATGATAGCCAATGTATCGGAGCCATCCTTGATAGGAGTAATTACAGAATCGAGTACGTCATTAAAGCCGTGGATAATTGTTTTATAGCTACCCTTGAATTTTGTAATGTCACCTCTTTTATCAAGCCTGCCATCACGAGCCTCATTTATAAGCATTTGAGCTTCATTGCTAAGCTGCTTAATGCTAATGAGAACTTCATCGTAGGCATCAATACCGTTCTGGGTTTTAATTATCATCTGGTCAATGGTTCTTGACATATCACCAATCTCATCTTTTTGATCCATCTCCATTGGCAGGGTGGTTTTATTTATTTTGTAAGACAGGTCTCCTGTAGCCATAGCCTTAAGACCTTTTTCGAGATTTGTGATACAAGAATTTTGAAGTTGCTCAACAGTTTCTTTAACCTCAACAATAGGAGTAACAAGTTGTTTTGCAAAAAAACTGGCGAAAAGAAGACCGAAGATAACTGCAAATACACTCACAACTATTGTAATAGTTATCCCATTAGAATTGGATGCCTCCAACAATGGTCCCAATACATCCTGTTGTTCTTTATGGTCAAGTTTAAGTGTTTCAATGTTCTCTGCAATTTTAGGCCCAATTACATCGAGTTGCTGGTTGATGATATTATTTCTGGCATTATCAATTTCAACTATATTGCGAAAACCCTTTATGTAGTTTTCCAGGTTTTGATTAATGATACTGCTCCCAATACGGGCATTATATCGCGACATTGATTTTAATTCTTCAAAGACCTGCTCAGATGCTTCATACGAATTATCTTTGAGGAACTTCATAACTTCTACTCTTGCCTGAAGGAAGTATCGTACAGCTTCTGCCGCATTACTGTCACCTCTTTTTATTCTGGGTTTAAGCTGATCTTCTACAATTACTTTTGCGAATGCACAAATGCTGTTGTATTCTTTATCTCTTTGCTTGATAAGCTCAACAGCCTCAAAAAAAGCTTTGTTATATTTGGTTGAAAGCTTATCAACATCTTTCAATATAAGCTTATCCTTTTCAGCATTTGTTTCCTTAAGTGCTTTATCCAAATATTGATTTAGATTTGCGAAACGTTCTTCATAGATTTTAACGTGCTCAAAATCACTTGTCTGAACAAAATTCTTTACCTGAAGGCGAGCTTCAAGAAGATTAGCCTGAATACGTGACGAGAAGTTGGTGTTTCTGGCAATTGAACGATATTCGGTAAAACCATCTGCACCTGTAATTATTGTGAAAATTGAAACAATACTAATAATTAATAATAGAATTGTTAAAAGCCCAAAACCTCCGTATATCTTTTTACGAAGCGAAAAGTTTTTAATAAGGTTGTTCATTACACCTCCAATTTGTATGAATTCCACGGGATAGAATTCGTGATTATTCCCTGTAAAGAATTGTCGGAAGTAAAAATGAAAACTAAAATAAAATGCGATTTTCGTTAGAAAAAGAGAGATTTGTGTAAAAAAGGGGGGGGGGATACTCCCCCTTTTTCGTTAGTCTTCTAGAGTTGAAATATTGCCGGGGTCCTGTCCGAGTGCTTGTGCCTTAAGCAAGCGGCGCATTATTTTGCCGCTTCTTGTTTTAGGTAGTGAGTCAACAAATTGTATTTCGTGCGGTTTGGCAATAGGACCAACTTCATGCCCAACATGTTTCTTAAGTTCCAGTTTTAGCAGATCAGTTGGTTCAACATTCTGAGCGAGTATAACATAAGCGTGAATAGCATTACCTTTTACTTCATGAGGTAGCCCGATTGCCGCAGCTTCAATTACAGCGGGATGACTTACAAGTGCACTTTCTATTTCGGCAGTACCGAGTCGGTAACCCGATACTTTTATAACATCGTCAACGCGACCAATAATCCAGTAGTAACCATCACTATCACGTTTGGCACTATCGCCGGTGAGGTAAACACCAGGGAATTTTGACCAGTATTGGTCAACGTATCTCTTATCATCACCATAAATTGTTCTCATCATTGAGGGCCAAGGTGTTTTAATAGTAAGAAAACCTTCTTCATTATCATTAACCGGTTTACCTTCCTCATCAACAATTTCCATAATAATACCGGGGAAAGGTTTTGTACCGGAACCAGGTTTTAATGGAACCGAAGGCATAGGCGTTATCATGAACATACCGGTTTCTGTTTGCCACCAGGTATCCATTATAGGACATTTTCCGTTGCCAACTACTTTATGATACCACTTCCATGCTTCGGGATTTATAGGCTCACCAACCGACCCAAGTAATCTAAGGGAGGAAAGATCATGTCGGTTAACCCACGCATCTCCCCAACGCATTAAACCACGTATTGCAGTTGGTGCAGTGTAAAGAATGTTAATACCGTACCGTTCAATCATCTGCCACCAGCGGTTAGGATAAGGATAGTTGGGGGCTCCCTCGTAAAGGAATGATGTAGCTCCATTAAGTAACGGACCGTAAACTATGTAACTATGTCCGGTAATCCAACCCGGATCGGCAGCACACCAGTATCTGTCTTCGTCCTTTATGTCAAAAACGTATTTCAGGGAGGTGTATGTTCCTACCATGTAACCGCCGTGCGTATGGAGTATTGCCTTGGGCTTGCCGGTGGTACCGCTTGTATATAAAATAAAGAGCGGGTCTTCGGCATCCATTTTTTCAAGGGTGCAACCTCGTGTAGCTACCGGAAGTTTTTCGAGTTCGTGGTACCACATATCCCTACCTTGTTCCATGTAAACATCTTGTCCGGTACGTTTTACAACAAGAACGTGTTCAACTGTGGCGGCACGTTGAAGGGCTTCATCAACTATATCCTTAAGCGGAACAATTTTGCCACGTTGAAAGGCACCATCGGCTGTTATAAGCACTTTCGACTGACTGTCTTCAATCCTTTCGTGCAGAGCTTCAACAGAGAAGCCACCGTAAACAACCGAATGCACTGCACCAATACGTGCACAGGCAAGCATAGCCATTACAATTTCGGGTATGCGACCCATATAAATTGTAACACGATCACCTTTTTTAACACCCAGACTTTTAAGAATATTAGCGAATCGGCAGGTTTCCCTGTGGAGTGCGAAGTATGACATGGTTCGGAAATCGCCGTTCTCACCTTCCCAAATTAGTGCAAGTTTATTTTTTCGGTGTGTTTTAAGATGAGTATCGAGGCAGTTATAAACTATATTGGTTTTTGCATTTGTAAACCATTTATAAAATGGAGCGTTGGAGTCATCGAGAACTTTTTCCCATTTTTCGAACCATTCTAGCTCGTTAGCTCTCTCTTCCCAGAAGCCAATGTTGTTTTTAGTAGCCTGTTCATTTAGTTCGTCCCAGTTTTTTATATGTGCATTTTGTACTACTTCATCTGAAGGATGGTACAGTTCTGCTTTATTATTTTCTGACATTTTACCTCCCCTGAGTATATTTAATGTGGGTATGTGTTTGAAGATTCAAGAAATAATGGTTATAATATAAAAGTTGAGAGGCGGGCAAAAGTTTACTTTAAAGGTGTAAAAATTGTGATTTTTGTTATTTTTTGATAAAATATTCTAGAAATAATGAAATATTAAGAGTTAATATATTATTTTGTATGTTAAATTGAAACTATTATGAAAGTGTGTATATGAATATCCTTTTAGTTTATCCTGAAATGCCGGAAACACATTTCCAGTTTAAATCGTTAATTAAACTTAGCGGTAAAAGTAATACATTTGCACCGGTTGGTTTGTTAACAGTTGCCAGTTTGCTCCCTTCTGATTGGAACAAGAAGCTGGTTGATATAAATGTGAATCCTTTAACAGATGATGATGTGCTCTGGGCTGATCTTGTAATGATCAGTGCTATGAGTGTGCATGTGGCTTTTATAAAGGATATTACGGATAAATGTAAACGACTTGGCAGAACAACTGTTGCCGGGGGTCCATTATTTGCACACGAGCATGAAAAGTTTCCTGAAATTGACCACTTTGTGCTAAATGAAGCCGAATTAACTCTTCAGCCGTTTATTGATGATTATCTGGCTGGCAAACCTAAACGAATATACAAAAGTGCACAGTTTGCCGATATGCATAAATCGCCAGCACCAATGTGGGAGCTTCTAAAGCAAAGTGATTATGCTTATGCCGAGGTACAATATTCAAGAGGATGCCCTTACATGTGCGACTTTTGCGATGTAACAAATTTGTTTGGCAGGCGTCCGCGTACCAAAACAGTAAAGCAGGTTATTACCGAACTTGATGTTTTGATGGCAAGAGGTGCCGAAGAAAATATTTTCTTTGCTGATGATAATCTTATTGGTAACAAACGTTTGCTTAAGGATGAGCTTTTACCAGCACTGATTGAGTGGCGTGATAAAAACAAGTATGCCCCAAGTTTTTCAACACAGCTTACCATAAACCTGGCTGATGATGAAGAGCTTATGCAGATGTTACTTGAAGCAGGCTTCAGACAAGTATTTATTGGTGTTGAGTCTGTTGATCAGGCTACACTTGAAGCCATGAGGAAAAAACAGAATATGAAACGTAATATTCTGGAAGACCTTAAGAAAATACAGCGTAAGGGGTTCTTCGCCTTTACCGGGTATATTGTAGGACTTGATACCGATACGGAAAATGTATTTGATGAGCAGGCAGATTTTATACAGGCAAGTGCTGTACCACTGGTTACAACCAACATATTAAAGGCACCTCCGGGTACGGAGCTTTATGACAGACTTAAACGTGAAAACCGTTTAACAGGTGATTACTTTTTTGATTTGAACCGAAGTAATGTAATTCCACTCATGAATCCGGAAAAGTTAACCGAGGGCTATAAACATTTACTGGAAAGAATACATTCACCCGAAAACTCATATAAAAGAATTAGGGAATATTTTAAGCTGGAAAGAAAATCGAAAGTTAGGAACAGCATTAAAAGAAAGTTTAAGTTAAAGGACTTGCTAACGGTATTCCGAATTGTTTTTTCCCTTGGAGTGAAAAGCTCATCACGTAGTTTATTCTGGAGTTTAATGTGGCACCTTTTCCGAACTGAAAAGCATAATATTGATGTAGGGGTTATGTTTGCCGGATTTGCAGAACATAACCATAAAAACTATCGCGACTACAAGGCAGATATAGAAAAGGGTGAAACAATAATTGGTAAAAAACAACTGGCAGCCTAATCAATTGGTTTTGATAACTGACGGCAGGGAAAAATGAAATGTTGAACCTTCATTTTCCTTGCTTTCAACCCATAGTTTTCCATTATTTTTTTCAACCAACTCCTTGCATAATATTAGCCCAAGTCCGGTGCCTTTTTCATTATTTGTACCCGGATTACTTTTGCTACCCGCCAGAGAGAACAGATTTTTCAGAACCTTTTCACTCATACCGGTTCCATAATCCTTTACTGAGCAAATAATTTCATTTTCGGATTTATCAAATTCCAATTCAATTTTGTTTTCCTCAAATGAATATTTGATAGCATTGGTTACCAGATTACGCAAAACTGTTTCAATCATATTTTTATCTGCATAACATTGGGTATCAATGGGAATGTTGTTTTTTAGACTAAGCTTTTTTGCTTTCAGGTTTAGTTTTAATACAGCAATTGTTTTTTCGGTAAGATCGTGTAAATTTAGCAGCTCTGGTTCGTATTTAACTTTGTTTAACTGACTTAATGCCCACTCCAGCAAATTTTCAAGAAGGTCATAACCTCTACGTGCTGATTCATTAACTATTTTAAGATAGTCTTCAAGTTCCTTATCATCAATCGTATCTTTTTCATCAATAATTAGTTCGGTAATACCAATAAGTGCATTAAAAGGATTTTTAAGATCGTGAGCAATTATTGAGAATAATTTATCTTTTGAGAGATTTAGTTCCTTTATTTCCTCGTAGCTTTTAGAAAGTTCCAGCATCGATTTTGTACGTGCAATAAGTTCAATCTTGTCAACCGGTTTTCTTATATAATCAACAGCACCTGCTTTTAATGCTGTCTCCAGATTGTCGGAAGTGGTCATTACACCAGTACACATTATTACAGGAATATCAGAGTATTTCGGATTCGATTTTAATTTTTGGATGAACTCAATTCCATTCATTTCAGGCATTTCCCAATCTGTAATTATCAGGTCGGGACAAACCTTGTCAACAATCTTTAACGCAGTATTTCCATCCAGAGCCTGATATACAGTATGCTCATCTTCCATACATTCAATAATATCAACTATTGCATCAAGATTATCCGGTTCGTCATCAATAATCAGAATTTTATTCATTTATCAACTCCAGTAAGTCGTTAAATTTTTGCTCGTTTCCATTTCTTGCAGATGTTAATACTAATTCTTTCCACTTCAAAGCTTTATCGGGGTGAGTATTGTTAACGTGCGAAAGAATTTTTCTTATTGTACTTATTTCAAAGAATGGTACATCCTTAAGACTGGCAACGGTATTAAGCAGACTTAATTTACTTTCTTCGTCCAATATAAAGATATTTTCAGATAATTGAATGGTATTTGTACTCGATAATTCATTACTAAAGGAAGAATAATCAAGCTCGAACCAAAAAGTTGTGCCTTTGCCTTCCTTACTTTCAACACCAATAGTGCCTTTGTGTGCTTCAACTGCCATTTTGCAGAATGTTAATCCAATACCGGTTGAGCGTACCTCCCCAGATTTCCTTGCTTCAACCTGCCCGAATTTATCGAATACACTACTTAACTTATCTGTCGGGATACCAGAACCATTATCAGTAACTGAAATACGTACCTTTTGCTCATCCAGTACATTTGAATCAAGTAGTATTTTACCATTAACCGGAGTATATTTAACAGCGTTAGTAAGCAGGTTAACCATTACTCTTTGTATCATTTCATTATCAATATGTGCTGTTAAACCGGCAGGTATGTTGTTAAGTAGTGTAATATCCTTTTCTTCAGCAAGAAGGTTTATTTGTTCAACTGCCGAGTTAGCAGTATCGAATATTGTATGCTCAGCCAGGTCGAGAGTAATGTTAGCATTTTCGAACTTGTTAACATCAAGAATATTCATAACAAGGTTAAGCATACGTTTACCATTTTGCTTAATATACTCAAGCTTTTTTGACTCGCTGTAACTAGAAGGCACATTAAGTATTGAGTTAAGAGGGTTTTTAAGGTCATGAACAATCATGCTGGTCATGCTTTCCTTAAACTGGTCGAGTTCCTGAAGTTTGTCGAGAGCCTCTTTAAGTGTGTTTGCCTGAGCTTCAATTTCTTCTTTCTGGTCGCTGATAAGATTATTCTTGTCTTCCAGTTCGGTGTTAATCATTTTCTGTTTTTGTCGTCCCCTGAAAAACACAATAGCCAGAGCAATAACCAGTAGTGCAAAAATACCAATTGCGTAAATGGTTTTTTGGTTAAGCTCGTTATCTTTTTTCAGTAGTGTGTTTTCCTGCTCTTTTTTTTCGGTTTCGTATTTAGTCTGCATTTCGGCAAGAGCTTTGGTTTTATCTTCGCTAATCAGGTCTTCTCTTATAAGTATATAATTTAGTGCGTGCTCGAATGCCTTTTCAGAATTACCCAAATGACTGTAAGCAAACATCAGTACTTTATTTGCTGTAGCCTCATTATCAAAATCCTTTGTTTCTTTCGTAAGTTTATAAGATTCTGTTGAATATTCAATTGCTTTTTTTGCATAATCGGATATAACTTTAGGATTAGAAGTGCTGGATTGCTTAAGCGTGTCAATAAGTCGGTTATACATATTACCCAGATTATTCAGCGTAATAATAAGCCCGCCTTTATCTCTTGCGTCTCTTTTTAGAGAAAGAGCCTTTTCCAATATTTCAATATTTTCTTTATATCTGTTTTGCTCTTCATACATAATGCCGAGATTAATCAGACAGCGACTCATTCCTCTTTTATTATTTAAGCGGGTATAAATTTCAAGCGATTCCTTGAGGTATTTTTCACCTTCATCATATTCATGAAGTTTTACGAGAACTCCACCAAGGTTTCCTCTTGCCATAGCACTTTCGTCATACGGAAAAAACTCTTCTTTAATTTTTATAGCTTGCTGATAATATTTTTTTGCATCCTCTAAATTGTTCATATTGGCAAGCAAGTTACCCATTGAAATATATGTAGCGGATAGCTGTTGCATATTACCATTGGCTTCTGCAATTTTGCTTGCTTTTAAAATATAGACGAGGGCAGAATCAAAAATTCCCTGATACCAGTAGGTAATTCCAACGTTGCTGCATATTGATGCTTCCTTTTCACTATTTCCAATAGCTCTTATAGTATCGAGTATATAGAAATATTTTTCTCGGGCTAACTCATACTTTCCCATATAAATAAAATTGTTACCCATATCGGAGACGATAGCAGCTTCAGTTTCCCGCCGATTCTTATATGCAGCTTTTTGAAAGAACTCGTAAGCTTTATTGAAGTGAAAATATGCCGAGTCGCTCTGCCTTCTTGATAACTTTTTTGCTATTTGATAATGAAGTTTTGAACTGATGCTATCATTTTTAAATGTCTTCAATTCATTTGAAAGTGAATCGAGCTGCTGATTACCGCTAATTTTTAGAGTAATTATCACTAAAAATATAACGAACAAGTAGAAAAAGTGTTTTTTCATCTAATTACTTTATTTTTAAGAAATACTAATTTTTCAAAACAATGTTTATTAATTCATTATACCTGTTTCTATTACCATTTCTGACTGTAGTAAATATTTTATCTTTCCATATGTTGTAACATTCAGGTGAGTTGCTATCTATTTGTTGTAACACTTTTCTTATCGCAGAGATTTCATAAATGGATAGCTTACTTAATTCTTCTGCATAGGGTCGCAAATCGGTTTTGCATCTGTCATCCAGGTCTATAAGAAAACTATTGTTTTCAAGTGAGGATTTCTTCGTAACCTTATTTTGAATTTTAGAAAAGTTAAGCTCGAACCAAAAAGTTGTGCCTTTGCCCTCCTTACTTTCAACACCAATAGTGCCTTTGTGTGCTTCAACTGCCATTTTGCAGAATGTTAATCCAATACCGGTTGAGCGTACCTCACCAGATTTCCTTGCCTCAACCTGCCCGAATTTATCGAATACACTACTTAACTTATCTGTCGGGATACCAGAACCATTATCAGTAACTGAAATACGTACCTTTTGCTCATCCAGTACATTTGAATCAAGTAGTATTTTACCATTAACCGGAGTATATTTAACAGCGTTAGTAAGCAGGTTAACCATTACTCTTTGTATCATTTCATTATCAATATGTGCTGTTAAACCGGCAGGTATGTTGTTAAGTAGTGTAATATCCTTTTCTTCAGCAAGAAGGTTTATTTGTTCAACTGCCGAGTTAGCAGTATCGAATATTGTATGCTCAGCCAGGTCGAGAGTAATGTTAGCATTTTCGAACTTGTTAACATCAAGAATATTCATAACAAGGTTAAGCATACGTTTACCATTTTGCTTAATATACTCAAGCTTTTTTGACTCGCTGTAACTAGAAGGCACATTAAGTATTGAGTTAAGAGGGTTTTTAAGGTCATGAACAATCATGCTGGTCATGCTTTCCTTAAATTGGTCGAGTTCCTGAAGTTTATCGAGAGCCTCTTTAAGTGTGTTTGCCTGAGCTTCAATTTCTTCTTTCTGGTCGCTGATAAGATTATTCTTGTCTTCCAGTTCGGTGTTAATCATTTTCTGTTTTTGTCGTCCCCTGAAAAACACAATAGCCAGAGCAATAACCAGTAGTGCAAAAACACCAATTGCGTAAATGGTTTTTTGGTTAAGCTCGTTATCTTTTTTCAGTAGTGTGTTTTCCTGCTCTTTTTTCTCGGTTTCGTATTTAGTCTGCATTTCGGCAAGAGCTTTGGTTTTATCTTCGCTGTTAATTTCATTTTGAGTATCGATATAAAGATTAGAATATTCGTATGCCTTTTTGTAATTACCAAGAAGTGAATATGCGTTTTTTAGGTGCTTTGCAGAGAGTAAAACCTGTGCAAGATTATTCATGCGTGTAGATATATAAAGAGCACGTTTGGAATAACCAATCATTTCACTTGCGTGTGATTTTACATTAGTAAAATCATTCTTAGCTTTTAGCGAATCAGCTATCCGGTAGTGTAAGTTTGAAAGATTATTAAGCGTTATAGCAATATTCGTACTATCTTTTTCTTCTTCCTTTATCTTGAGAGCTTTTTTTAGAAGGGTAATATTTTCTTCAAATCTGTTTTGTTCTTCGTAAATAACACTTAAATTAGAATAACAACTGGCAATACCGGATTTATAATTTTGTACTAAGTATTGCTCAAGTGCCTTTTGAGTGTAGCTATGAGCAAGGTTGTAATTTTTAAGTTTTGTATATGCAGCACCAATAGCCTGCCAAGCCATAGCAACATTTTTTTGTTTTAGTCTGCTTTTAATGCCAGCCGATCTTTTGTATGAATCGAGTGCTTTTTGAAACTGCTCCTGCTTCATATAGATGTTACCAAGAAGCAAAAGGGTAGCACTGATACCTGCCGAGTCTTTAATCTCCTCTCTAAGTGTTAGAGCTTTGATGTTATATTCCAGAGTTTTGGGATAATTACTTTCCATCCAATAGGTAACGCCAATGTTATGCGTCATTTTGGATGCACCCTTTTTATCTCCAACCTGCTTATAAATATCTAAAGCCTTTGTATAATTAAGTCTTGCTGAATCAATTTTACCCTGGTAAAGGAAGGTATTCCCCATTTTTCCGTAAAGAGGAGAAAACGCAGAATAGGGAGTTTCCAAATCTGCTCGATTTAACCAATAAAGAGATTGGTTATAGTAAAATATTGCAGAGTCTCTGTTAATTCTGGTATAAGCATTACCAATTTTAAGATTGATTGAGTATTTAATACTATCCCCTTTAACAGATTTTAGCTCATTTAATAATGAATCAATTTTGGGGTTACCGCAAATATTAATTGTGAATATCAGAAAGATTACCAAGGGGAATAATTTTGTGTATTTTTTCATTGTTCTAAATCTTGAACTCTAATTACAGAATAATTTAATATAGTAATAAACCGGATGTAACACTTGTAATAATTGGCTGCCTGGATTGTTAAAGAATAAAAAAAATTGCAAAATGCAGAAATCGTGTATGATTACAGGCAAATATGTTTAAGATAACAGTATTGCATTTATTGCGGAAATACTATTGAGCAGTACGTAGTAAAATGGAAATACTTTTATGTCGGATTAGCCTCAACTATATCTTCGAAATTTATAATTGAATATTGAATATTTGTTCAATAAAAGAGAGGGGAGTCTAATTTTAGCCCATTTAGACAATAAGTGTAATTTATAGAAAATATTTTTGTTGTTTTTTTTTATGTAAAATGAAATAGAAATACCTATTTATGTCAAAACTTGTAAAAACCTAAAAAAGATTCTTTGAAAAACGATAAAAATATGGTAGTTTTGGATGTAAATACTTTTTGTGATTGTAGTAGTGTATTAGGTTGTAGCAAAACAACAAATTACCAAAGTGATTTTACATAGTCCTAAAAGAGTTTGAAACCCCTATACTATAGCTCGATAAAGAGCATTTTGGTATCAAAAAACACACACACGCCTCCCCAATTAGCCAGGGGAGGTTTTTTATTTTAAAGTACCAATATTATCCCCAAGTCTAAATCATACCTTTCGAAAAAATAATAATAAAATGGAACTATTTGGGAGCAGATAACGTATATTTGTTGTAACAAATATTGTTTAACGGAATATGAAGATAGAAGAAGAAATAAAAACCAGATTCAAAAGCCCTTATCAAAAGGCAATTATCAATATAATTTATACTGCCAACTGGCTTAATTACTCAATTGATAAAAGGCTTAAAGAGAAGGGCATAACTCATGCTCAATATAATGTGCTAAGAATTTTGCGTGGAAAATATCCCGAGGTGTGTAATGCCGGTGAAGTAAAAGCGGTTATGCTTGATAAAACACCAGACCTTACAAGACTTATTGACAGACTTTTGAAAAAAGGACTAGTTGAAAGGAATCAATGTCCTGTGAACAGACGTAAAGTTGAACTGAAGATAACACGAAAAGGTTTGGATCTACTAGAAGTTACTGATCCAATTATTGAGGAAGAGACAGAAAAGAAGAGAAGTATTACCGATGAGGAATCGGAAGTATTGAGCGATATACTAGATAAATTCAGAAACAAAAATAATAACAAATAAATTTATTGGAGTACTAAATGAACTTAATAGAACAATTAAACTGGAGATATGCAGTTAAAAAATTCAGTAGCAAAAAACTGCCTCAGAATAAACTTGATACACTGCTTGAAGCTGCTCGTTTATCTCCAACATCATACGGGTTGCAGGCAATGAATATACTTGTGGTTGAAGACCCCGAAGTTCGTGCAAAGTTACGTGAACATGCATGGAACCAGTCGCAAATTACCGATGCCTCCCAATTGCTTGTATTTTGCATACCAGACAAGCTGGAAACGAAACATGTTGACGAATATGTTGACAGAATTGTGAAAGCAAGAAACGTACCGGCTGAATCGCTCGAAGGTTTTGCCAAGGGTATGGCTGCAACTGTTTCCAATAACAGCGATGAAACTAACGACCAATGGGCATCGAGACAGGTTTATATTGCTCTAGGTGTACTGCTTACTTCGGCTGCCGTAGAAGGTGTTGATGCTTGTCCTATGGAAGGTTTTGATTCTTCAAAATTTGATGAAGTGCTTGGACTCAAGGAAAAGGGACTTAAATCGGTTGTGCTTGCCACAGTTGGTTATCGTGCCGAAGATGATGAATTTAAGGATTTTGTTAAAGTTCGTAAATCGAAAGAAGAATTGTACGAAGTAGTATAATAACTCATTTAACTTGTTGTTGTTTCCCCTGAGCCCCGGTAGTTTTATCGGGGCTTTTATTTTTGTAAATTATTGAAATTAAAGAATATTATTGCAATTTATAATAAACATTTGTAATAATTCCCTTATCTTTGCAGGGAATAATTTTGAAAATAATAAAACAGGAAAATAATGAGTGTTGATGACAAAAAAGTAATCTACTCCATGATTGGTGTGAGTAAGTATTACGATAAAAAAGCCGTATTGAAAGATATATATCTTTCATATTTCTACGGTGCCAAGATTGGTGTGCTTGGGCTTAACGGTTCAGGTAAATCATCCTTGCTTAAAATTTTAGCCGGTGTTGATAAGGATTTCAATGGTGAAATAGCAATTTCTCCGGGCTATACCATTGGCTACCTTGAGCAGGAACCTTTGATTGATACTGACAAAACAGTTCGCGAAGTGGTAGAAGAGGGTGTACAGGAAGTTGTTGATACACTTGCCGAATACAACGCAATAAATGAAAAGTTTGCCGAGGAAATGACTCCGGAAGAAATGGAAGCCCTGATGGAACGCCAGGGTAAAGTGCAGGATAAACTTGATGCGATGGATGGCTGGGAAATTGATT
This sequence comes from Melioribacteraceae bacterium, assembly GCA_963663615.1. Lineage (GTDB taxonomy): Bacteria > Bacteroidota > Ignavibacteria > Ignavibacteriales > Melioribacteraceae. The sequence continues at coordinate 3,540,963 of OY760517.1, read as the reverse complement.
CCAAATTGCAGATGGCTATGGATGCACTTAACTGTCCTCCGGCAGACCAAAAAGTAAATGTGCTTTCTGGTGGTGAACGCCGCCGAGTTGCTTTATGCCGTTTGCTACTTAAAAAACCGGACATTCTGCTACTTGACGAACCTACCAACCACCTTGATGCTGAATCGGTTGCGTGGCTTGAAGCCGAACTTAAGCGTTTCCCGGGCACAATTATAGCCGTTACTCACGATCGCTACTTCCTTGATAATGTAGCTGGCTGGATTCTTGAGCTTGATCGTGGCGAAGGTATTCCGTGGAAAGGAAACTATTCTTCATGGCTTGAACAAAAACAGAACCGCTTGCAGAATGAAGAGAAACGCGAATCGCAGAGACAGAAAACATTACAGCGTGAGCTTGAGTGGATCAGAATGTCGCCAAAAGGAAGACATGCTAAAAGTAAAAGTCGTATCACCTCATACGAAAATATGCTAAAGGAAGAACATGAAAAGGTACAGAAGGAACTTGAACTGTACATCCCTAACGGTCCGCGACTTGGTAATGTTGTAATAGATGCGAACAATGTAACCAAGGCATTTGGTGAAAAACTATTATTTGAAGATCTTAACTTTTCGCTGCCTCCCGGTGGAATTGTTGGTATTATTGGTCCGAACGGTGCAGGTAAAACAACATTATTTAAAATGATTACCGGTTTGGAAACAGCAGATGCCGGCGATTTTAATATTGGGCAGACTGTAAAGCTTGGATACCTTGAACAGAGCAGGGATGTGCTTGATCCTGATAAATCGGTTTGGGAACAGATTAGCGAAGGTGCGGATATGCTAACCGTTGGTAATCGTGAAGTAAATTCCCGTGCTTATGTTGGGCAGTTTAACTTTAGTGGTGGCGATCAGCAGAAAAAGGTTGGAGTGCTTTCGGGCGGTGAACGCAACAGGGTGCATCTTGCATTAATGCTTAAATCGGGTGCAAATGTTATACTTCTGGATGAGCCTACCAATGATCTGGATGTAAATACAATTCGTGCACTTGAAGAAGGGCTAAACAGTTTTGCTGGTTGTGCTGTAATTATTAGTCACGACCGCTGGTTTCTTGACAGGATGTGTACACATATCCTTGCTTTTGAAGGTGATAGCCAGGTTGTTTGGTTTGAAGGTAACTTCTCGGATTATGAAGAGAATAAACGCGAACGACTTGGCAAAGATGCTGATGTTCCGAAACGAATTAAATATAAAAAGCTTACACGATAGACGAAATGTCCCGTAAACACGGGGCATTTTTATTTGTTTACGTTATAACGAAAATTTAATATGATTTGGCTGTAAATTGACTTGTTCTACTATTGTGTGCTCTTTTGGTATTCTATAATTGTTAATTGATAAAATAGAGTAAACAATAACTGTTTGAGAGCTTTTGTTTCTATTGGTTTATTTACTGGATGATTAGTTTGTAGAGAATTTTTTATACTGCCAAAATTTTAATTTATAACTATCTTTAGTACTCTATTAATAATTAAATTAAACTTTGGGGTGTAAAACTAATTTAATAAACAATGAGGAGAAATGAGGAAATTACTTCTATTCGTATTATCGGTTTTATTGTTCGTTTCGTGTGATGAAGATTCACCAAATGAAGAAAATAAGGTAGAACTTAAGATTAGTAGCCTTTATGCAAAGAGACATACATTTGGGTACGATGATTTTGTAGATATTACTGCATATACCGAAGGTGAAAACCTTAAGTATTCATGGAGCTGTAATGTAGGGTCATATGCTCCGGGGGATGTGGATAGTGAAATTAGATGGGTTGCACCCAAGTTTGTTACCGATGCCACAGTTAAGCTAAATCTTAGTGATGGTAATTCCGAATTGGAAAAATCAATAGACATCAATGTTTACGGTCCGGTTTATGAGTTGTTTGAAGATGGTGTAATTAACTATGCTAACTGGAACCTGGGATATGGTGATTTAACTTTTGAAAATGGAAGAATGTACATGGAGCCTACAGTGCAGATTTATGATGCAATTATGCTGAAAAATTTGCAGGGTGATGAAACTTCCAGCTACGATATTTCAACAAAAATGGCTACCAAAGGTGCTTTTGATGATAGCTCGCATTATGGACTTATACTAGAGTTAGCGGATTTGCAGTTACCGATAATATACTTTGCAATTTATCCCGGACTAAATGAAACCAACTATGGTTTGTATTGCTATTTTTATGAGAATGATGAAACTGAAGGTAGCTGGTATTATGCAGGTGATAATTCCGAAGGATATTCTGATGGGATGAATTACGGAACTGATAATTCCAATGAGTTGCTCATTACTATCGATGAGAACAAGAAAACAATAGTTACCCTTAATGGTACAACTATAATTAACTCTGCATGGATTCCCGATCTTGAAACAGCTATTGGTAAAGCAATTAACTGTACCCTTTTGGAAGCAGGTTTCAGGAGTACATATTCTTGTACTATCTCTGTTGATGAGTTTATGATTAAAGATAATTATGCCACTTCCGGATCAACGGCTGGTAAAGTTTCAGCACGAAATTTGGACTTGAATAAGTTAGCTAAAACTCCGGGTAACTTCAGAAAGCTTTCACAAAATTAAATCTGGTGGTATTGGTTACAGATTCATCTTTTTGCAATACAGTCCGGAGTTTAATTTATTGAAATTTTATAGCGGCAATAGTTGCCGCTATTTTTATTCTTGTGTAACATTTAAATTACTTGGGTTATTTGCTAAGCCTGGTTAAAGTAAATAGCATTTATCAAGGCTAACCAATTTTATTACATTGTGGAAGCTGAACAATATAATGCAAGTAATGGGCGACCAATTTAAGTTGCTGTTAAGTCCCAAATTAGTTGTAGTTCTTTACCTGTTTCCACATTTCATCAACTGTAACTTTAAGGTTCTTACATATCCAGATTGGGTTATCCGACTCATAAGGCATACAAAGTTCACATTTTGTTTTACCTACCAGTTCAACAGATTCAAACCATTTCTCCAGATACTCTTTTGATGTGCCTATAAAGAGAAGGTTCTTTCCATCGTAGTTTCCATAACCCCAAAGGTAATGGCTGTTATGCGGACTTATAACGGGTGGAATGTTTAGCTGATCAGAATAGTAGGTTAATGCACCTGCCTCTCCGTAGTTCCAGCAAAATACATGCAGGTTGTTCAGGTCATCTTCCGGCAAGCGACTAACAGCAGCATCAACCGAATCTGCCAGCTCCTGCCAACCAAACATATCAGCATAAAACTGTGGAAGAGCACCACTATCATATACTTCTGCATTTTTTGGTGCGAGTCCTATTGCCTGGGTATAGCTTAGATACCCCTGAGGTGAAAATATAGGGGTTGCAAGCGGAATTGGGAATAACGCTCCGGGGAGCAAAAATAATAGGAATGCTGGTAGTATCCACTTTTTATTGAAGCGTTCAATCCAGCTATTTACATAAACTGCACCGGCTGCAATTGTAAAAGTAATTGTTGGAGCCATGTAATATGTTTTACTTTTTTGCAAAAGGAAAAAGACGAGAATTGAAATATAAATTATTCCAATATACCTGTATTTTTTGTTGAATAATGAAAATAGAATAGCTCCGGCAAGGAAAAACCAGTTAGCGGGACCAAACTCAAGCAGATGCCCGGAGATAAAATCGAATGTCGAAACTTCTGCTATTTTATCTGCACTTGCATTGTGCATAAACTCAAGCGTAGGGAAATCGTAAACAAATTGCCATATAATATAGGGGGATGCCAAAATTGCAAAAATTGCAGCGGAAATATATAATTCTTTCCGTCTGAAAATTTTGATTTGATCAGTAAGAACTATACCCCAAAATATCCCAAAAAGCAAAAACAGGATTGAAATTTTGTTAAGAAATGCAATTCCTGTAATAGATGCAAAAATGTATAAGTCAGTTGGGTTTTCTTTTTTGGTGTACTTAACAAAATAGAAAACAGCTATGCTCCAGAAAAACTGGTCGAAAACATTCATGCTTAGGTAGGAGGCAGTAGAAAGCAGAACAGGTGAAAAAAGCACACCGAAACCGGCGAGGAATTGTGCAGGTTTTTTACCACCGAGTTTGCGGGCAATTAGTCCGGCAACAAAAATATTGGCACCACTAACCAGTACGGGCACAATTCTGAGTGCAAATATTGATTTGCCAAGTATTGAAGTAATTAGCCACGTTATATATCCAATTAGCGGAGGATGATCAACATATCCGGCACCAAGGTGCATTGAGTTGGAAATGTAGTAATACTCATCCCTGAAGATTCCATACTCGGTTATTGAAAACAGATGTAGGATCAGGTTAATACCCATTAGTAAATATAGTCCGTAACATAAGTCGCTTTTATTACTGGCGTTGCTCTGCATAGAACTCCATTTTATTTAAGCCGCGTTTTAGGCGTATCTAATCTTAATCGGTTATAGTTGTGCAAATACTATTAGGAGTATCTCGGTAGTAAATATAAGTTTCCCACGAAACCTCCTGAACATTTAAGAACTCTTTTGCACGCTCAAGCAGTTCGGAATCTTCACTATACTTAACATTATTGAAGCCCTTAAGCCTCAAAAAAGCCTCACGTTTTCCAAAAAATGTACCACCCAAAGCACACTCGGAAATATGAATTTGTTTTGTTAAATCGTTTTTATCCTTCACATAAGGATTACCAACAATTTCAACACCACCGTATAATAAATCAAGTTCGGTGTAAGTTTCCATAAATTTGGTTCGTAAACTTAGGTGGTTACTCTTAAACTCATCATCATCCCCAAGAAATGCCATGTATTTACCGTAACTTATCTGTATTCCGGTGTTCATTGTAAGGGGTAGTTTTCGGTTGCTGTGACGCACATATTTTATATTATCATGGTCGTTTTGAACCGATTTAACGAATTCAAAAGAATCATCGTTACCGCCATCATCAACAATAATTAATTCCCAGTCGTTCATATCCTGATTTATAACAGAAATAACAGAACGTTCAAGGTAGTTTTTTCTATTGTAAGTTGGCAGAATTACTGAAACCAGTGGTGTAAAATTTTTGTATAACAGCATATTTGCTTCATATTTTAATTTTATATATGAAAAGCTACATTAATTTTTTTTATATTGTAAAATTGAATAGTAATATTTTAACAAAAAAAATACATAGTATGACGTATAGAGATCAGACGAGGTATTTCGAAAAACTAAAACGATATGAAAACAAGTTCGACAAAAAAGAGCTTGATGATTACAGAATGTTGTATAAAAGGCATCGTGATGACGAGGATCTTGATAAACTCTCTATGGAAAGACTAAAAGGGTATTACGAAAAATATTACGTTAACCGCCCCCGAAAAAATTATGATCACCTCTTCAAGAAACCTGAGGGTGACAATCAGGAAGAGTAAAGTTTTGTAAATAAGAATAATTTGAATACAGAGGAAGTAATGAGTCAAAAATTACTACACAGACTGGTAGGGTTTGCCGTCTTTTTGTTTGCACTGGTCGTTTATGTGATGACAGTTCAGCCGTCAGTTTCGTTTTGGGACTGTGGTGAATTTATAGCATCATCATATTTAATGCAGGTACCGCATCCACCGGGAACGCCTTTTTTCCTAATACTTGGAAAACTATTTTCAATGCTCCCTATTGGAGAGAATATTGCCTTCAGGGTAAATATGGTCTCTGTTCTTTCCAGTGCATTTAACGTGCTGTTTTTGTACCTGGTTGCAGTAAAACTTATTGAAAATTACAAAAAAGAACATGAAAACAATTTTGATGCACTGTTAACTTATCTTGCTTCGGCAGTAGGTGCCTTTTCACTTGCGTTTGCCGATACTTTCTGGTTTAATGCCGTGGAAGCAGAGGTTTATGCCCTTTCAGTATTCTTTATTGGTTTTGTTACATGGCTCATTATGTTATGGAATGCCGATGAAGATCATCATTCAAATGATAAATATATATTGTTAATTGCTTACCTACTTGGTATTTCGGCAGGTGTTCACCTTATGGCTGTACTGGCAACAGTACCAATTGTAATGATTATCTACTTCAAAAATTATGTTGAAGATGACGAGGTGCTACAAAACACCGCAATTATATTTGCCGGACACGTTGCAGTATCTCTTGTTGTTGCATTCCTGTTATGGTTTACAGAAACAGGATCAACCCCACCAAGCAGGGATGCATATAGTGCATTTGATAGCAGATTTTTGATGATTGAAGTTGCTGTTTCAATGGTATATATGGGCGTTTTCTGGAAGAAAATTTTGAAAGCAAGTTCGTTTTACATACCAATTATACTTGGTGGTATGGCACTTGTTGCAACCTATCCTGGTATGGTTAAGTATGTACCAACAATTATGAACAAAATTGGTGGTAACGATGAAACTATAAATATGCTAGTTCTATTTGGAATTTTTGCCGGTTTGCTCTACCTGATTTACTGGACGCACAATACTAATAAGCGTACCTTTAACCTTATTGCCAAAAGCCTTTTGTTTGTAATGGTTGGGCTAACAAGTTACCTGATGATTATTATCAGGGCAAACCAGGACCCGCCAATTAACCTTAATAGTCCTAAAACACCTAACGAAGTTGTTTCCTACCTAAACAGGGAACAGTATGGTGATTTCCCTACATTCAAAAGAAGATATACCCAGGAACCTCACCAGCAGATTGTTTATTCAAATTATTCTTCCGATGGTGATTTCTGGTGGAGTTACCAGATGGATCACATGTTCAACAGATATCTTGAGTGGAACTATATAGGCAGAGGTTCGACTGTTCAGGATAGTGGTGTTGACTGGTCTGATATGTGGGGCTTACCATTCCTTATTGGTTTGTTTGGATTTTTATACCACTTTAAAAGAGACTGGAAAATGGCGTCTATATTCTTTGTGATGTTTATTTTCCTTGGTTATCTGACGGCGTTTTATCAAAATCAGCAGCAACCACAGCCGCGTGAAAGGGATTACTTCTATGTGGGAGCTTTCTTTGTTTACTCAATTTGGGTTGCTCTTGGTGTAAGAGGTATTCTTGACATGGTAATTGGTTTTGCCAGGGATACTTCCGGCAAAATGAAACCTGTACTTCCGGCAATTACAATATTGCTTGCATTCCTTGCTGTTCCGGTTAATATGCTATATGCTAACTACTGGGAACATGACCGTTCAAGAAACTACATTCCATGGGATTACTCCTACAACTTGTTACAGAGTGTAGAACCAAATGCAATTTTGTTTACAAATGGTGATAACGATACCTTCCCGCTTTGGTATTTGCAGGATGTTGAAGGTGTGCGCCGTGATGTAAGAATTGCCAACCTTAGCTTACTTAACACAGGATGGTATATTAAACAGCTTAAAAATACTACTCCTCATGGTACCGATAAAATTAAGATGTCGTACAGTGATCTTGAAATAGATAGAATTGGACCTGCCAGATTTGAAGCACGTAATATGAGTATTCCTGTTCCCGAAAACGTTTACAGGGAAAATGGAGTTACCGATACTTCATTAATAAATAAAGGTAAACTTACCTGGAGAATGAATCCTCCAACACGTTTTGGTGATATAAACGCTGCCCGTGTACAGGATCTGGTTGCTCTTGATATTATTCGTTCCAATGCCTGGGAAAGACCAATTTACTTTGCAGTAACTTGTTCTGATGATTCAAAACTTAGCATGCAGGATTATCTTCTTATGGAAGGTTTAGCAATGCGTGTTACTCCGGTTAAACGTCCTGAGTATTATGAACGAGTAAACGAAGATTTGATGGCAAAACAAATTTTTGATGATTCTGATGAGTACAGCAAAAGCTTCCGTCCAGGATTTAAATTCAGAGGTTTGAATGATAGTACGTTGTTCCTTGACCAGAACCACAAGAGACTTACAGGTAACTACAGAAATGCATTTATCCGTTTGGCTATGTATTATTACCATGTTGCAAGGGATAATAAAAAAGTTATTGCAGCTCTTGACGAAATGGAAGAAAAATTACCAAGAAAGATTATTCCGCTTGATTACAGATTACTGCATGACGTAGGTAATATATATTTCCAGGCGGGTGCTATAGACAGGTATCTTCCGATAGCTGAAGAGATTGAAGAAATTGCATGGCAGAAAATGAAAGAAAACCCAAGAGATGTAAATCATCGTTACAGCCCTTATCTTATTCTGCGTGATATTTACGAAAATCTTAACCAGTACGATAAACTTGTGGATGTGTTCGAAAGACTAAACAATGTTGTACCTAACAATCCGCAGATACAGTCAATGCTTAATCAGTACAAGGCAATGGCAAGAAATGCAGACAGCTCCGAAGTAAAGCTGAATAAATAAACTATTGAATATATTGAATTTAATATAAGGGTAATTGCAAAATTACCCTTATATTTTAAACAGCATAATAAAAGTGTTGCTATAAATTCTTAAGGCTCAACTGGAAGTATTCTAAATGTCATCCGGAAGTAAAAAATCACCTGAAATATTGATAATTGCCCTTTCGGGAATTGGTGACGCTCTTATGTTCACCCCTGCCCTCAAATTGTTAAAAAAATCTTTACCCGATGCAAAAATTGATGCATTAATTATGTTTAAGGGTGTAAAGGATTTTTATGAACAAATGCCTGAAATTAATAAGGTTCATTATTTCGATTTTCTTAACCAAAGCAAATTTTCTGCATTTAAGTTTGTTTTAGGCTTAAGGGGTAATTATGATTATTCCGTTAGTGTTTACCCCAGTAACAGGGTTGAGTATAATGGTATTAATTTTTTGCTCGGTGCAAAAAACCGTTTGGCAATAAAATACCTTCGAAAGGATTTTTGGAACTTGGGATTTCTTAACGGTCCCCGTATTCTGGAAGATGATAAACTTCATAATGTTGAAGAAAATATTCGAATGGTTGAGCAAATAACCGGTGAAAAATATTCGGAGTATCCTCCTCTTGAATTCCCGCTTTCTGATGATGCTCAAAATATTGCCCACAAATTTGTAGATGATATTTATGGTGAGGAGAAACTGGTTATTGGATTTCATGCGGGTTGCCAAACACTTAAAAATCATATTAACCGCAGATGGGCACCCGAGAGTTTTGCTGAACTTGGCAGAAGACTAATAAGGGATTTTGATGCTACTGTTTTGCTATTTGGCGGTCCGGATGAGGATGACCTGAAGGATTATATAGCTACAATGATTAATTCGGAAAACTGCATTGATGTACAAACAAAATCGTTAACCGAAACTGCTGCTATTATTAAGCAATGCGATTTGATGGTAACCAATGATAGCGGACTAATGCATGTTTCGGCAGCAATGCAAAGAAAGGTAATAGCTCTAATTGGTCCAACCAACACCAACTATATTTACCCGTGGAAAACCGAGTACGAAATTGCTTCAATTAACCTGGAGTGCTCTCCATGTTTTTACTACTCTCCCAAACCTCTTACCTGTAAACGTAAGGATGTTATGTATAAATGCATACGCGAACTTGAGGTAAAACAGGTATTCGATATCGTTAAAAAAGTTATTGTAAATTAAATGACTGATATGTTAACCATGATTCCCAATATTTGTGATTGAGTACTGGCATTAGCATTTAATGGTAATGCACATTCTATACTTTCCCTAATTACAAAAGAAGAAATTACAGCTACAATGATTTGGTGATATATTCTACACAATCGCTAACATGATTAAACTGTTTTATAACGTTGGTTTCACGACCTTCGAACTCCATACGTAAATCCATAAAATTTAGTAACGGAATCCAGAAATCGCCAAGAACAGCGGCAGGTTTATGCTGCATTATTTCCTTATTCATAAACTCCCAAACAACCGAAAGCTCAAGCAATGTACCGGTACCATCCGTAAGTGTAACAAAGGCATCACCATGTTCAATAAGTTTTGTAATGCGTTCAAATAAAGTTTTACATTGAATGTGTTTGGTTACGTAGGCGTTTGGAGTACCTGTAAAATGAGGTACGGTTATTCCAATTGCTTCAACCCCGGCATCTGTTGCACCCTTGCTTGCTGCTTCCATAATGCCAAAAAATCCGCCAGTACAAATGTCAAAACCTCGCTTGCCAAGTTCATGCCCCACCTCGTAAGCTATCTGGTAATCAGATTCACCAGGTTTGGGTACAGAACTGCCAAATATGGTAACAGTTTTCATAAAAACTCCATAGAAATATTTTATATAAATATATGGAAATCTTTTTAGTAAACTAAATAAGTTACTTGACTTATGAGGCGTAATAGCCTTAATTTTATAGTCTGACTAATAAATAGTCATAAATGTTATATTATTTAATTTAAAGAAGGAAAACAATATGCTGGCTAAAGATTATATTGCTCTTGAAGAAGAGTATGGAGCACATAATTATCATCCGTTGGATGTTGTTATTGAGAAAGCTGAAGGCGTTTGGGTTTATGATGTTGAAGGCAAAAAGTATCTTGATTGTCTTGCTGCTTATTCGGCTGTAAATCAGGGACATTGCCATCCACGCATTTTAAAAGCTATGACTGAACAGGCTGAAAAAGTAACTCTTACATCAAGAGCATTCAGAAATAGTCAGCTACCATTACTATATAAAGAACTAACCGAGCTAACCGGTTATGAAATGTCGTTACCAATGAACTCGGGTGCAGAAGCTGTTGAAACTGCACTAAAAGCAGCCCGTAAATGGGGTTATAAAGTTAAAGGTGTTGAAGAGGATTCTGCTGAAATTATTGTTTGTACAAATAACTTTGCAGGTAGAACTATTGCAATAGTTGGTTTTTCAACCGAAGATCAGTATAAAGATGGTTTTGGTCCTTTCCCTGGTGGCTTTAAGGTTGTTGAATATGGAAACGCCGAAGAACTTGAACAGGCTATTACAAAAAATACAGTTGCATTTATTGTTGAGCCAATTCAGGGTGAAGGTGGAGTTGTAGTTCCTCCGGATGGTTACCTTAAAAAATGTGAAGCACTTTGTAAACAAAACAATGTTCTTTTTATTACAGATGAAATTCAGTCTGGTTTGGGTCGTAGTGGTAAACTTTTTGCTCACTACTATGATGAAGTTAAACCTGATGCGGTAATAATTGGTAAAGCACTTAGTGCCGGATTTTATCCTGTATCTGCTGTTTTGGCAACAAAAGAAGTTCTTGGTGTATTTAATCCGGGCGATCATGGCTCTACATTTGGTGGTAATCCGCTTGGTGCAGCTGTTGCAAGAGAATCATTAAAAGTTTTGGTTGAAGAAAAACTTGTTGAAAACTCTTTTGAACTTGGTCAGTATTTCCGCGAACAGCTTGTCGCAATTGGTTCAAAACACGTTAAGGAAGTAAGAGGTAAAGGCTTGTTTATTGGTGTTGAACTTAACGAAGCTGCCGGTGGTGCACGCCGTTTCTGTGAAGCTTTGGCTGATAGAGGTATATTGTGTAAAGAAACTCATGATAACGTTATTCGTTTCGCTCCTCCGCTGGTTATTACAAAAGAAGAAATTGACTGGGCGTTGGGTCATATAAAAGAAGTTATGCACATGGACTAATTATTTTAGTCTGCATTAAATAAATATTTACCATTCCGGTTACCGTAAACATATGATGCCGGAATGGTAAAATAAAAATCAACATATCATAAATTACACGGAATAAATGGCAGATTTTTTATATTCAATTGATACTTCAATTTTTTATTTTATCAACCATACGCTTTCCAATAGCTTGTTCGACAAGTTTTTCCCTTATATTACCGAGGTTAGGCACTGGTACCTTGTATATGTTATTATGTGGTGTATAGCTTTTTTTAAGGGTGGACGCATTGGTAAAATAGCCGCAATTGGTGCTATTTTGGTAATAGCTTCTGCCGATCAGTTTTCCAGTAATTTTCTAAAACATGCAGTTGGCAGAATACGTCCTTGTAATGCCCTGCCGGATGTAAATATACTTGTTGGTTGCACTGGCTCTTTTTCATTCCCTTCTTCTCATGCAGTTAATAATTTTGCAATTGCTGTATATTTTTACAAGCTATACCCAAAGTTAAAATGGGTGTTGTTAATTTCAGCAGCAGTAATTGCTATATCCCGTCCTTATGTTGGGGTTCACTACCCATCCGATATTGTAGCCGGTGCTATAATTGGCAGTGTTATTGGCTATCTGTTTGCTTTGCTTGCCCAATTTGCTGAAAAACAAATCTATAAATCCACACCACAAGGTTAGTAAACCATATCTAATCTTTAATCTTTATGATACTTCGAAAGAAGTATGTTGCCAAAAACACAAAAAGTACCCTCATTTTAGGCTGTTTTTATAATAATATTTTGAATAAACTTGAATATTGTCTTAGTAATTGTAATTAATTATAGAAAGATACGTTATTTGCCATTTTATAATTAAGCGTTATTAATTATATTCTTGGATGTAATAAACCGAAAACTTTAAACTGATTGTATGAAAACCAAACTTGAAATAGTAAACGACTGGCTGCCAAGATATACAGGTTCGGCGATTGAAGAGCTGGGAGATTATATGCTTCTTACCAACTTCAAGAATTATGTATATATGTTTGCTGATAAATTTGGATGCGAAGTAAAGGGCGAAAACAAACCGATGCAGAGTGCCACAAACTCAAATGGATTGAGTATTATAAATTTTGGAATTGGTTCGCCTAATGCAGCATTGGTTATGGATCTGCTGATGGCAAAGAATCCAAAGGGAGTGCTGTTTCTGGGGAAATGTGGCGGATTAAAAAAATCGACTGAAATTGGTCATTTTATCCTTCCAAACGCTGCCATAAGAGGAGAAGGAACCAGTAACGATTATTTGCCCCCCGAGGTACCTGCATTGCCTTCGTTTAAGCTGCACAAGTTTGTATCCGAGATGGTACTTGCACGTAATATGGAGTATAGAACAGGAGTGGTTTATACAACAAACCGCCGACTTTGGGAGTTTGACGACAAGTTTAAGGATTATTTGGCTGGATTGGGCGTAATTGGTATTGATATGGAAACAGCCACGCTATTTATAGCAGGCTTTAAGAATAAAATTAATAGAGGTGCATTATTGCTTGTTTCCGATTTACCAATGTTTGAGCAAGGAATTAAAACGGAGAAATCCGATAAATACGTTACTGATAATTTTGTGAATATGCATCTTGAGATTGGCATCGAGTCAATGACTGAAATTGGGACTAAAGGCGAACATATAAAACATTTTGTATTCTAGCTATTTCCCGGGTAACCGGAATGGTTGGTTTAAGTAAATAGCAGTAAGGCTAAAAGATGAAAAAACATTATATCATTGCAGGTATGGTTCTATTCATGCTTGCATTAAGCGTAACACAGGCTCAAAGCTCTCAGGAAAAAATGAGTCTGAAGGGAGCAGTTGAACAGCTGTTCAAATCTTGCAAAGGGAACGATTACAGAGGTGTAGCAGAAAAAACCGTTTATACCGGAAATAATCAAAAGAGAAATTTTAAGGCACCACTTAATCCGAATTCAACCAACGAGAAGAAAAAAGCCAAAAGAATAAGCAGAAAAATTAGTGCTCTTATAATGGTTGCCGATAATTACAGTATTAAAAGTATTACTAAAAGAAGTGACAGCAATGCTGATAAGTATTATGTAAAAGTTGAGTTTGGCAGTGGAAAGCAGAGCATTAGTACAGAGCTGGTTTTTATTAAAAGTGGTGGAAAGTTTTTACTGTACGAAATAAACTGATTAAAAGTGTTGGTAAAGAAGTAAAAAGGGGTTGTGTTTGAATACTGTTTTGCCAATAAATGCACTAATTTATGCCTAATTATTGCTAAATATTATATTTAAATTTATTTGTGAAAATGAAATTTCTTTAATCATTTTTGTTTTTAACAAAGCTTTATTTCAGCATGGGTAATGCTGAATAGTGTTAAATAATATTTGGGAACAAGGCATCTTCAAAAATGAAATTCCGCAAGACTAAAAATACTTTACTGGTATTTCTAAATATCATCTTTCTGTTTTTTGGGGTCGTTTTTATTGCTAACTGCGAAACATTTGTATATGTAAACCAGGCTCCTGAGCTCGACAAAACGGAGTACCATATTAACCCCAATAAATCATTGGAGATTGACCTCACAAATATTGATGAATTAAATAATGTGGGGGCAAGTGTACTTATTAAAGACCCGGAACTTAAGAACCACATTTTGTTAGTCCATTCAAGTAAAAGCACCTACGTTATAGTATCCAGCCATTGTACCCACCGCCAAAAAGCCCTTAAGTATCTTCCAGACGAAAAACAATTTGAATGCTCATCAATGGGGTCTTCACGTTTCAATTTAAAGGGAGAGGTTATTAGCGGTGTTGCAGAATCACCACTAAAGTTATATGACTATACAATAGTTGGTTCAAAAATGGTAATTCGTCTTTAATTCTGCCGCATCTTTTCAATATTTTCAACACTGTACATATCAATAATTCTGCTCAATATTTCTTTAAGAGGATAGTTTTTCTTGTCTATATAATAATGCAGTATAATACCATCAAATAGACCACTAAGCAAACGTGCCTCAACTTTAGGGTTTTTAACTTCCAATCCCTCAAATATCTCAATGGTTATACTCATCATTTCTGTGTAGAATTTTTCAAGAGCACCCTTGCTTAAATCGGCATTCTCAGGTTGCAGAATAAACGCAATATACAATCGCCAGAACTCTTCGCTTTGATCAACAAACTCCAGCATGGATAAAATCGTAAATCTTAACTTTTCGTAATAGTCCTCAATATCGGCAAGTGCAAACCTGAACGAATCAATAAGATCATCCAGATTCATGAATAATGCAGCAGCAATATCTTGCTTGCTTTTATAGTAATTATATGCTAATCCTTTGGAAATTCCAGCTTCTTTCGCAATTTCAGCAATTGTTGTCGCATGAAATCCTTTTTGTGAAAACAACCTTAGCGAGGTGTTTAATATTAGCTGCTGTGTTTTTTCGCGTATCTCTTTATTTTGTTTTGCTGTTCTTGGCATATACGTTATAATGATTAAATGGTCAGTCAAAAATACTTAAAAGCGGGTAAATTGTCAATAATGAAGATTAAAGTTAAATAATTAATGCGATTTAACTTGACAAATCCAAATTTTCATAGTAAGTTTTGACTGAACGGTTAGTCATTCTAAAATTGTGAGGTTAAAATGACAAAGAAAATATTTTTGATACTTGCTATTATTACTTCTATTAGCATCGGGCAAACTGCCAGGGAAATAATAGACAAGGCTGAAAACTCAATTAAAGGTGAAACTGCACATGGCAAAATTAAAATGACAGTGGTAACCGAGGATTATACCCGCACTATAGAAATGGAAAGTTGGTGGCAGGGGAATGAGAAGGCGTTGATTAAAATTTATGCACCAAAAAGGGAAGCCGGTAATAAAACCTTGAAAATTGGAAATGAAATGTGGAATTATCTTAAAAATACTGAAACCACAATGAAAATTCCTCCTTCCATGATGTTACAATCGTGGAACGGATCTGATTTTTCCAATGATGATTTGGTGCGTGAATCAAACTATTCTGACGATTACATCCAGAAGATAGTTGGGGTGGAAATGTTCGATGGTGAAAATTGCTGGATAATTGAGCTTACTCCCAAGCCGGATGCACCTGTGGTGTGGGGTAAACTGGTTTACAAGGTTAGACAGGATGGTTACTTGCCAGCAGCAATTGATTACATTGATGAAGAAGGTGTTTCCGTACGAACTCTTTACTTTACCGATGTAAAAAAAATGCATGACAGGATGATGCCTACTATCTGGAAAATGGTAAATAATCTTGAAGAGGGACGTTACACTGAATTCAGGGTTGAATCTATGGAGTTTGATATAAAGCTTAAGAAGAGAATGTTTTCTTTCAGAGAACTTGAGAGAGGTAACTAAATTGAAGTTATTATTTAAACTTGGCTGGCGAAATATTTGGAGAAACAGGCGGCGTTCAATTTTAACGATGCTCGCCATTATGTTTGCAACATTTGCCGCAATCGCTATGAGAGGTATCCAGTTAGGCAGCTACGATGTTAATATAAAATTTGCTACCCGTTTTTTCCCGGGATTTATTCAGATTCAGGAGGATGGTTACCATAAATCCCCATCTTTACGGAAAAGCTTCAGGGTTTCGGATGAGATGAAATCGCTGCTTGATAACAGTGACGGAATTACAGGATATTCAGAACGAATAAACTCGGAAGGACTAATAAGCTTTTACGACCAAACTTTTGGTACTGCAATTTTTGGTATTGATCCTGCTACTGAAAAAAATACATCCAAAATGATGGAAAAAATTAAGCAGGGTAAATTCTTTTCAACTACAAATACTAACGAAATTGTATTGGGAGAAACTCTTGCCAGAAACCTGAAGGTACAGGTTGGGGATACAGTGGTTGTGCTTTCCCAGGCATTTGATGGTTCAATGGGTAACCTTAAATTTATAGTTTCCGGTATAATAAAAACAGGTATTTCCGAATTCGATAAAATGTCTGCATTTATTGGAATTGATATGGCTCGTGAGCTACTCTTTATGTACAATAGGGTAAATGCAATTGCAATAAATATTGATGAAGTTCGGGATCAGAATGCTGTTGTAAGTTATCTTAAATCGGGTATAAATGATACTAATATTGCAGTGGTTGGCTGGGAAGAGCTAATGCCCGATTTCAGGCAATCTATCGAGTTCGATAATGTTAGCGGAATATTTATGCTGCTAATCCTGATAGTTATTGTAGCATTCGGAATACTGAACACGGTACTTATGTCGATTACAGAAAGGTTCAGGGAGTTTGGCGTTACCCTGGCTATCGGTATGAAGCATATCAAGCTTGTATATCTTGTAACAATAGAAACTTTTCTGATTTCAACATGCGGAATAATTGCGGGCGAAGTAATTGGGTTCTTCATTAATCTTTACATAGTAAATAACCCTGTACAGATGGGTGCGGAATTCGACTGGATGCTTGAAGAGTATGGTTTTTTGCCAAGGATTGAATCAACGCTAAACCCCGAAGTATTTATTTCGGTGGGTATTGCCGTGCTGGCAATTAGTGTTTTGGCTGTTATAATTCCGCTTATAAAAGTTTATAAACTGGAACCGTTAAAAGGTATTAGATATACTTAATTACTAACTATTAGACGAGAAATTGAGATGTTAATAAATATTGCGTGGCGTAATATCTGGAGAAACAGCCGAAGGTCATTACTGGTTATGGTATCACTAATTGTTGGGGTTGTAGCTGTTATGGGGCTTGACGGTTTGATGAACGGCATGTTAAACCAGATGTTATTTAACCGCATAAATACAGATGTTGGTCATATCCAGATTCATAAAAAAGGTTACCGGGATAATGTGGAGGTTAATGCATTTATTCCCAATAAGGAAAAGGTTGAGCAAACTTTAAGACAAAACAATAATATAAAATACTTTGCAAAACGTGTAAAAAATTACGGACTAATTAGCAGTAGTCGTAATTCAACCGGAGTATCGATTAACGGTATTGATATTAACGCAGAGCCTAATGTATCGAACATCAAGGATTTTGTTAAGGTTGGAAAATATCTATCCGGCACTAAACGTGAAATACTTATTAGTAAACGTACTGCCGAAAAACTTTCGGTAAAATTGGGCAGAACTGTTGTACTTCGGTCAAATACACCGGATGGTTCAATTGGTATCCAGGCTTACAAGGTATGCGGCTTTTTTGAAACTTTCAGTAGCGAATTCGACAAAACAAATATTTTTATTACCAACGAGGAAGCACAAAAACTGCTTAATGTTGGTGATAATATTTATGAATACACACTTATATTAAAAGATTTCACAACTGCCGAAAATATTGATGAGCAATTAACTACCTCTCTTGGAAATGATTTTGAGGTACTCAATTTCAGGGAGCTTCTGCCAACTGTTATTATGCAAATGGATATGACGAAAGAGATGATGTTTGTAATCAATCTTATTGTTGGTGTTGCCCTGATATTCGGTATTATAAACACAATGCTAATGGCTGTTTTCGAAAGGATAAGAGAGTTTGGTGTACTAAAATCAATAGGATTAAAAAACCGCCAACTTTTTGCCATGATAATTTATGAAGCTTTTATACTTGGCTTGTTCGGTACAATTGCCGGTGTAATAGTTGGGTACATAGTATTTATACCATTCCAGTACATCGGTTTCGATTTAAGTATTTATGCCGAAAGTTTAAGCTCCTATTCGGTTGGTGCGGTTATTTATCCTGAAATATCAATACTCAATGTATTAAACATGTTAATAATGATGCCATTCATAGCCGTTTTGGGTGCAATTTACCCAGCTGTTAAGGCAGTAAAATTTGAGCCGGTTGCGGCTATGCGATATGTGTAAAATCTAACAGGAAAATAAAATGGAAATTCTAAAAACACAGAATGTTGAAAAAATTTATGATGATAATGGAGTACCGGTACATGCATTAAAGGGAATAAATCTTGATGTTAAAACGGGTGAATATATGGTTCTTGCCGGTCCTTCAGGGTCAGGTAAAACTACGTTGCTAAACCTGCTTGGTGCTCTTGATAAACCAACGAAAGGTGATATATTTTTTGAAGGTGAGGATATATCCAAGCTTACAAAAACTGAGCTATCAGAGTTCAGGTTAAGAAAACTTGGCTTTATTTTTCAGGCTTACAATCTTATTCCCGTACTCTCTGCTCTCGAAAATATTGAATTCAGCATGATGCTCTCCGGTACCTCGGAAAAAGAACGACATGAAAAATCTCTTGCACTGATGAAAGAGCTTGATATTGAGGAACTTGCAAACAAGCGACCAAATGAAATGTCGGGCGGACAGCAACAAAGAGTTGCGGTTGCACGTGCAATAGTTAATAGTCCCGCACTTGTGCTTGCTGATGAACCAACCGCTAATCTTGATTCAAAAACAGGTGGTAATCTGTTGGATTTAATGGAAAAGATGAACGAAGAAAAGAATATTACATTTGTGTTTTCCTCACACGACCAGCAGGTTATTGAACGTGCAAAGAGATTAGTAAGAATAAAAGACGGTTTAATAGAAGTTTAGGATTAACGATGAAAAAGTTAATGTTTATTGTTGTGCTATTAGTATTTGCTGGTGGTATGCTTGCTCAGGATTTTGAGTTTACAGGCTATGTTGTTGAAATGCCTATTTATCAAAACCCCGGGAAGGATGCAGCGAAACTGTTTGGAGCAGATGAAAATATCTACATGAACCTCAATCGAGTGAGATTAAAGCCCGAACTCTACTTGTTTGAGGATACCAGAATAAACCTGGAATATGAGGCTGCTGGTTTGTACTTTAACAAATCGGCAGCCATTCCGGTTACATCGGTTGGTAAAACTAATCGGCAAATTTTTGACCTTTCAGGAAAGCTTGCTGACGGTAATAACTATATATTAAACCATATAATCGACAGGTTTTACATAAGGCAGGATTTTGACTGGGGTAATGTTGTTGTTGGTCGCCAGCGTATAGCGTGGGGATCGGGGCGTGTGTGGAATCCTACCGATTTATTCAATCCAATAAACCCGGCAAATTTTGCAAAAATTGAAAAGGATGGTGCTGATGCTATCCTTTCAGCTATTTACCTTGGCAATTTTACTGATCTTGATATTGTGTTTAATCCTAATGAAAAAATTGCAAATAGTAATTTTGGAGCCAGATTCAGAACTAATATTGGGGTGTATGATTATTCGATAATTGTCGGCAGATTTGACAAACGCCTGGTTGGCGGACTCGATATTACTGGTAATCTTTTCGGGGCGGGCTTAAGGTTCGAGGGAGTTTATTCACAGCATCAGGATAAATCTGATGATAATTTTACAAGCTTTATAGCAGGGGTTGATAACCAGTTTACTGCTGAATTATATACTTTGGTGGAATACCATTATAATGGTGCCGGCGAAGATGATAAAAACAAGTATAATCTGAATGATCTGTTATCTGGCAAGCTTCTCAACCTTGGCAGGCATTATATGAATGTGCAGGCTACCTATCAGGTAAATGCTCTGGTAAATGCAATGTTTGGAGTTAATAAAAATTTTAGTGATAACAGTGGCTACCTTAACGGAACAATCAGTTATAATGTGTTGCAAAACCTTAACCTTATGTTGGGTGGGCAGTACAGCTTCGGCGATACATTTACCGAATACTGGTACTACGGCAGTTCGGTTTATTTACAAAGTGAGTTTTATTTTTAGTAACAGAAGATTTTGAATTTTGTTTTATGCATATAATTTAATATTAAATAAATTATGCAGACTTAATACCCTCAAATTTTGATTTCTCCATATTGTTTTTATTTTAAGGCAGATCACAATTTTTTTACAATATAGGAGAGCGTTTTGAGTTTTTTTAAAACGAGTTTAATTCTATTTGTTCTTACCTTAATTTCTTTTACTACTATAACAGCTCAGGAAGACTATGTGAAATTCGGTGGAGCTGTTCGATATAACTTGTACTATACAAGCTATGAATCAGACGCAAATGCTAACGACGGACAGTTTACATGGGATACATGGAGACTGAATGTTAAAGCCCGCACAAACGGTGTTGACCTTGATTTTGAATACCGTTTCTACCCTACTTTCGATACCCATTTTATTCATCACGGCTTTTTAGGCTATGCAATTAACAAAAACTGGTATATGAAACTTGGTGTTACTCAGGTGCCTTTTGGTAATCTTAAGTATGCCTCTCATAGTTGGTGGTTTGTTACACCTTATTATGTTGGTCTGGAAGATGATTACGACATGGGGTTAAAATTAAGATATGCCAAAAACAATTTTACATTGGACATTGCATACTTTATGCAGCCGGAACCAGCTGGTCCCGCACCGGGTGATGTATCGTATGGAGTTGGCGGATCAGGAAGATACTCTTATGATGTTATTCCCGTGGCAAATCAGCACAATCAGGAAAAAAATCAGTTCAATTTAAGAGCAGCATATAACTTTGTTCATTCTGATAACGCCAATTCCGAATTTGGTATCTCAGGTCAGTATGGGCAGATTTATAACTCTGTTCTTGATGAAATGAATAGCAGTTTTGCATTTGCCGCTCATCTAAATAGCAGCTTTAATAAATTTAACCTGAAAGCTGAATATGTTTATTACAGTTATGATATAAAAGACGATACAGGTAACGAACTAAAAATAGTTCAGATGGGTGCGTATGGTTCAGGTACATACGATGTAGCTGCAACGGCTTCAATGATTGTAGCTGGTTTAAGCTACGATGTTCCTGTTGAATTTGGTCCGGTTACTAACCTTACTTTCTACAATGATTATACTATTACCATGAAAGATGAAGAAAATTTTGAAGATACACATCAAAACATACTTGGCTTCCTGGCAACTGCGGGTAGTATTTATACTTACTTCGACGTAGCAATGGGTAAAAACCAACCATGGTTAACAGATAACTTTGGTCAGGGTCTTGGTGCTGGTGATCCGGATGCTGAGTGGAATATAAGGTATAATATAAACATAGGATTCTACTTTTAACAGGTAATAGAATGTCAATAATAGAAATAAAAAATGTATTTAAGATATTTGGAACGAACACTGAAAAAGCATTAAAGCTTGTAGGTGAAAATAATTCCAAAGAAGATATATTAGAAAAAACCGGATGTACTGTTGCTGTAAATGATGTTTCCCTCTCAATTAAGAAAGGGGAGATATTTGTGGTAATGGGACTTTCCGGTTCAGGAAAATCAACACTTATTCGTTGTATTAACCGCCTAATTAAACCTACCAAAGGCGAATTACTTATTGATGGTGATAATATTGTTACCATGGATAAGGAGAGTCTTTTGAAATTAAGACGTACTAAAATGTCAATGGTATTTCAGCATTTTGGACTTTTTGCACACAGGTCTGTACTTGAAAATGTTGAGTACGGACTTGAAGTTGCTGGTATTGAAAAGGAGATTAGAGTTGAAAAAGCTGAAGCAGCAATTGAGCTTGTTGGACTTAAAGGTTACGAAAACAGCTATCCATCCGAGCTTAGTGGTGGTATGCAGCAGCGTGTTGGCTTGGCAAGAGCTCTTGCAAACGAACCCGAAATATTGTTAATGGATGAAGCTTTTAGTGCTCTTGATCCATTAATTAGGGCACAAATGCAGGATGAGCTGCTTGAGCTACAAACTAAAATGAAAAAAACTATTGTATTTATTACTCATGATCTTGATGAAGCTCTTAAGCTTGGTGATAGAATTGTTATTCTTGGTCAGGGTGGTGTGGTAAGGCAGATTGGTACCCCGGAAGAAATATTAACAAATCCGGCTGATGACTATGTTGCCTCTTTTATACAAAGTGTTGATGCTGCAAAAGTAATACCTGCCTCCGCAGTAATGAAGAAGCCCCAAACAATTGTGGTTCCCAAGGATGGTATTAAAATGGCTCATCGTAAATTGGAACAAGCAGGGCTTTCAACACTGTTTGTTACTGATAGCGACCGTATATTGAAAGGTGTTGTAAAAGTTGATGACGTGGTTAAATCGGTGAAGCAGAATAAAAATAATCTTGATGAGATTATTGATGATAATGTTTCTATTACACAACCCGATACACCAATTGCCGATCTTTTTGCAACTGCTGTAACCAATAAATATCCAATAGCTGTTGTTGATGAGTACCACAAGTTGCTTGGTATTCTTACCAGGGGAACTGTTATTGCTGAAGTTAAAAGTGATTATGAAGAAGTGCTTTTAAGTGATGCTGAACCTGAACCTCTCGAGAATAGACCTGAAAAAGTTGAGGAGGTAAGCAATGGTTGATTTACATATTGGTGAGTTTATTGAGGTTATTATAAATTGGATGACCAATAACCTGCAATTTATTTTTGATCCTATTAGTGTAATGGTTGTAACTCTTGTTGATTCAATTTCGGCTGTTTTTCTTTTTGCACCATTTTATGTTACAATTGCTGTTTTTGCAGCTTTGGCATATTTTATTGCTAACAGGGGAATTGCACTATTTACGGTTCTCGGGTTTTTACTTGTATATAGTATGAACTTGTGGACAAATACAATGGAAACTTTGGCTCTTGTTATTACAGCCTCTATCATTGCCTTGTTTGTTGGTGTTCCGCTTGGTATATGGGCATCCAAAAATAATGTTGTAGAAAAAATTGTTCGTCCGGTGCTTGATTTTATGCAGACTATGCCGGCTTTTGTGTATCTTATACCAGCTGTGTTTTTCTTTAAATTAGGTCCGGTACCAGGTATTATTGCTACACTTGTTTTTGCTATGCCACCTGCTGTAAGACTAACTAATCTTGGTATCAGACAGGTGCCCGAGGAAGTGCGGGAAGCTGCTATTTCGTTTGGCTCTACTCCTTTCCAGATGCTATTTAAGGTTGAGCTGCCAACAGCAATACCTACTATTCTGGCTGGTATGAACCAAACTATTATGCTGGCTCTTTCAATGGTGGTTATTTCGGCAATGATTGGTGCTGGCGGACTTGGTGAACAGGTCCTTAAGGGTTTAACGCAGTTAAAGGTAGGACTCGGATTTGAAAGTGGTTTGGCAATCGTGATTTTAGCGATTGTACTTGATAGAATAACTCAATCTCTTGGTGATATTTTTAAAAATAGAAAAAAGGATTAATATTATGTTTTTGAAAAAGGGAATTACTCTTTTGATAACGTTTGCTTTAGCAGTAGCTTTATTTACCGGTTGTGATAAAAAGGCTTCTGATAAAAAAGACGAAACTCTTAATATTGTTTATGTGAACTGGGCTGGTACAATTGCTATGACTAACCTGGCTAAAGCAGTACTTGAATCACAAATGAATATAAATGTAAAACTAACCTCGGCTGATGTGGGTCCTGTTTATGCTTCTTTAGCTAATGGCGACCAGGACGTATTCCTTGGTTCATGGTTACCACTTACTCATAAAAGCTACATGGAAGAGTATAAGGGGAAATTAGCCGACCTTGGATATAACTTTACAGGTGCCAAAATTGGTTTGGTTGTTCCTGCTTATGTTGATGCAACTACAATTGCAGACCTTAACAAGGTTAAATCCAAAATGGATAAAAAAATTATTGGTATTGATTCGGGTGCCGGTATTATGCAAGCTACTGAAAAAGCAATTCCTGAATATAATCTTGATTATAAACTTGTGCCATCAAGTGGACCTGCTATGACTGCTGCACTTAAGGGTGCTATCGATAAAAATGAATATATTGTGGTTACAGGCTGGAAACCTCATTGGAAATTTGCCCGTTTCGATCTTAAATTCCTTGAAGATCCAAAAGGTGTGTACGGTGATGTTGAAAATATCCATACTATTGCACGTAGCGATTTTGCAAAAGACAAACCTGAACTTGCTCAGTTTTTCAAAAACTTTCTTCTCGATGATGCACAGTTAAGTGGTCTTATGAACAAGATTGAACAATCTGAAGGTGCTCCTTTAGTGGCAGCTACTGAATGGATGAATGAAAATATGGAAGTAGTTAAAAGCTGGCTTCCAAAGAAATAAATTTATTGCCCGGGGCTCCAGGCTCCGGGTTTCTCAATAGATACTTACTCTTCTTTTTACTTGTCAAAACTTAAACTTCCTCATCGTTAGTCTCTTGTGCAAACATTGTATAATTGAACTGAACCAGAAATAAAAGTAGTAATAATCTTAATATTGCCCTGATTCTGTTTGCTATCCCACACAAGTTTGCTGTATTTTAAGTCGATTGCAGTAATTGGTATCGACTGGCTGTGCGACATTTCAAATTTTGAACCATCCGCGTTATAATACTTACACCCGAAAACCAAATTACCTTGTTCTATCTTAAATGAGGTAATTGAATTGAAGTGTTCGCAGACTCTTTTTGTTCTATCGAGTAGAGTACGAATTTTTTGAATAATTTCACTATAACAAATATTTGAGCTTTTTAATGAGCTATCAATTCTTTTCGATTTTTCCTTTTCTTCAGCAAGTTCGGCAGGTGGTATTGTATTGTTAAATGATTGTGAGTAAAAATTACATGCAAATAGGAAATTGAACAAAGATAGTAGTTTTAGGGCTTGTTTGGTCATTGCAACGGATTCCCTCCAGTACAAAATAATTAATAATGTTTTGTAAATGCCCCAATGCAATTCTGTAAAGTGAATTATGATTCAATATTAAATATAATAAAAAAAGTGAGAGCTTTTCGGGTAAAAAATAATACTACATTCGCATCCGTTTTTTTGGAGAATGTATAAAATTTTTTGTATTCGTAAGGAATAGTTCTATATTTAACAGGAATAATTTCTGGAGAACCATGGATAATTTTTCAAAATATGCTGAGCAACCTGTTTGGGGTAATTTTTTTGAACCGGCTAATACACTTTCCAATTTCTTTTTTATAATTGCCGGTATCTGGATGCTGATGCATCTAAAAAAGAGTGGTAAGCTTGATGGAAAGGGATTATATCTTTCAACGATGCTAATTATTATTGGGGTTGGAAGTTTTGCCTGGCACTTATATCGTACTCCTGTAACCCTATGGATGGATTCCGGTCCTATTATGATATTCGTACTATCCTATCTTTACTTTTACCTGGCACATGCCGAACCAAAACTATTATCCAGATTATTACTTTTTGCAGGATTTTTTGTCTATACTCCGGTTGTTGCTACATTGCTTGCAACACATATACCCGTAGTGTTTGGTAACGACGGTGCAGGCTATTCGGCAGCCATATCATATCTGATTGTTATTCAGCTATACAATTACATTAAGGGAGTTAAGATAATCAGGCAGTCCTTAGTAATTGTTGGTATATTTTCACTATCGTTATTCTTCAGGCAGGTAGATATGCACGCAACTAATGTTTTTAGTTTTGGTACACATTTTCTATGGCATTTCTTTAACTCGGTTACATTGTTTATGATGATTAGATTGCTTTATACTACTGAAGGCGGCAAGAAAGCTAACTCTCAATAATACTTACAATATCGGCAAACCGGAAATCGTTTTTTCTCGTTAACTGAAAAATCTTTAGTCCCTTATTTTCCTTAATAACACTAAAACCGGTTTGCTGAAATACCTTACCATTAATTTTGTTCCGTTCGGTTTCAAGGTAGTAAGCTTTAAGCGGATTATCTTTGCAATGAAATTTACTTGCCAAATAACCAATAAATGTATGCTCTATATACTTGCCCATAACCCTGCAGCTGAAAATCAGGTCGCGTAAGGTGTTTGCTTTTATTTCATGTAGAGCAAAGCCAATAATACCATACTTGCCAAATTTATCAGCAGCTGAAAGCACGAAGGCATTTATGTTATTATCCTTTTGTATCTCGGCAAGCATACTTTCAGTATATACTTTTCCACTAAAATTTAACTGGTTTGTACGATATGTTAGCTCAACAACACGATCAAAGTTTTCCTCGGAAAGTTTGGTAATTGTTAGCTGCAGGTTGGTGCTTCTCAGAAAATCATTATATGAGCCTTCAAACGATGAGCTTGCAATATTTCGTTTCTCAGTATCCTTATAATAGCTTCTGCGGTTTTTACTTTCTTCTGTTACTGTTTTGTTTATTCCCTCAAGATAGGGAAGTAAAAGAGCATCTTCGGGAGTAATAGCAAGAATATCGGGGTGCTCGGTTTTTATTTCGGCACGCTCAAATGGAGAATCGTCAATTATAACAAAAGTGTTTGTTGCTATATTTAATTCGGCAGCAATCTCACTAATACTTTTACTTTTAGGCTCCCAGGAAATTTTGGGATTAACAAAATACTCTCTAATTTTATACTCATCCAAAATTTCATTTATTTCATCCGGATTATTTTTGCTTGCAATGCTATTTATTATACCAAGTTCATCAAGTTGCTTAACCAGATCAACAAACTCATCATTAAGTTTTATACTTTTTTTCCCGTCTTCAACAAGTATTCCTTGCCAAAGTGTATTGTCGAGATCCCAGACTACACATTTTTTCTTTTGCTGTTTTATCAATTGTTTCGGTTTGGTTATAATAAAATCAGTAATACCGAAGTAAACCATGTTATCGGGGGTAAGGTTATTGGGTATAATATCAATCCGATATGTTTTGCCGGTATCAACAAATTTTTTAATCTCGTTAAAACTGATGTTAATGGTTGAGTATCCTGGCTCAAGAATTGCTCTGTGGTTGAATATCCTGTCGGGGGATGTTATCCCGTCATTTTTAATCCTTATACTAAAATCATACAGCTTTTCGGAGGGATTAAAATATTCAACCAAAAAACTGTCGGGAGTTTTATTTAGAAAGCCAGTTAAAAATTTTGCCTTAAGTTTGTTATAGCTGTAAATTGTATTTCGAAGAACTGAGCCGGGGGAAAATTCGGCTATTCTATTTGTTCGTCTGGTATAAATTGCATCCTTTAGCTGGGCTGTTAGCATATCAAATAGCCGTGTATTTGCCTGTGCAGAAAGTTTGCCCCAGCGTGCAAAAGAAAGCTTGATAAAGTAACCTTCATAGAACGAATCCATTTCAATACGTTTAATTCCGTTGTTAAATCGTTGACACTTTCCATCAATACGTTGTTCATACAATTTACATGTGCTATAACACTGGGGTACGGCACATTCGGTACAATGTTCGGACCAGTATAAAACAGATTTAAACGAAATTTTTTCACGGAGCTGTAACGCTTTCTCAATGGCATATTGCGGAATGGAAGAGAGCTTTTCTTTCTTGTAATATATTTCGGATTCGTACATAAGTACAGATTGCTTTATTAATTAACGTATAACCCAAAGGTAACAATATTTAATGATATACGGTATTATTCTTTGGAAAAGTAGGCATCATTAAATAATTCGATTGCCTCTTCAAGTCTATCTTCCTCAAGAACCATTGAATAAAGTCCATCGAAAACGGAGTTATCCTTACCCGATTTCTGAAGGTATGGAGCAAGAATTTCGAAGCAATTATAATACTCACCACCATTACGCGAAAACTTGTTACCTGCAAACTCATGTTCAATTATAATATCTGGCAGCATCAGGGTATTGCCAAGCTTAAGGTTTGGTAATGTCCAGTAATCATATTGCAGCTTCAAACGGTTAAAGAACCTTTCCCTGTCATCTTCAATAAGGTTATTCCAGGCATCCTCAAGGTAATAGTTTATGGTACCATTTAGTTTTGAGCGTAAGTTATCGATAAACCTGAATCCTTCATCGAATTTTTTAAGGGCAACAAAACAATCGGAGATAGCAAAGAGCTTTACAATATCAGCCCACTCAAAGCCAACAATTCTATTTTCCCTGCTTTCCAGAAAACTTATAGCATTATGGAGGGTGTTTATAGCACTATCGAACTGAAACCCGAAGTTACGGTGTTTTAGTAATCGGTGCTTTTTTAATAAGGTACGGTTAAGGATAACAATAATGGCATCATTGATATAAAACTTTGCCGCTTTAAAATCTGTATTGTAAGTTTCGGAAAGCAAGCTTATTTTATCGAACAGAGGTATTAGCTCTTTAATTATTTGCTCATCCTCGCAATTGGTAAATTCTTTCTGAATTTTGTTTTTAAGGACATTGCTCTCTTCTTTTAGGTCGAATATTTGATCTTCAAACGATACCATAATAAGTTCACTGGTTTGAGATTAAAATTGTTGTGATAAAAATATAATAAATGAATTGAAATGCGAAAAAAATATTTGTTAAATTTTTAGGAGTACCAATTTTAACCAGAAAAAGTGCACTATTTATTCTCTTTTTTTAGTATTACCGTTTAAATTGAAGTATTTAAAATGTATATTGTAGCACACCATACGCTCTATGGTTCTAAAATTTGAGGCAATACAATTTTTAGAGGGGACGATGAGCTATAAATTACTACTAATGCATTCGAACACGCCGGTTAAGTCCGTTGATGTTCAGAGGATATATGACAAATTTAGTGCGGGCGAACAAATATCGCACAATATAGACCCAAAGATTAATAAATTTTTGGAGCAGCTAAAAAGTGACTTTCCCGAAAAAGGCAAATTATCGGGCACTGATGCCGAAACCTCTCCCTGGGCTGAGAAGTTTGTAGCTACCGGATCCTTTCTGGTTTTGGATATGGTTCAACCAAGTTCTTCGGAAATGATGAAGTATGTAAATAATATGGCAAACAGAAGCGGTTTAATTGTTTTTGATCCACAGGAAAAAAGAACTTACCTGCCGCTTAAACTTGAGTTTGTAAACCAACTACCACTTGCCAGTGCTTTGTTGTTTGTTCTAACTTTTCTTTGGTTTATCTCAACAAATACTTATTAGGAAAGTTTTTGTTGAAGTTTTTCGCTGCGTAGCGACCTTGAAGGATTAGGGGCAGCACAACTTGTTTCACCGTAATCAATATCAATTTCGCCTATCCTGTCTGATAATTTAATTATGGTAGTATTCAGGTTTCTGTTCCTGCTTCCTATTCCAATAAGTGCGTATAACATACCTTCTTTTACCCAGTTTTTGTCATGCTTTATTTCGTTTCCAATCTGTACCAAAAAGCTTTCAAAATATTGGTCATCAAGTAATTTATCTTTTTTCGCTAATTGAGAAACAAGAATAAAGGCACATCTTTTTGTTATTTCTGTATCACTTTTCCTCCATTCTTCAATAATATTGGTTGCATAGGGAGTTTTTGCAATTATGTAGCTGCAAAATTATCAGACATATCCCAGAAATCTATTCTCTTGATGTATTTGTTTATTATTTCAGGAGTAAATTCTTTTGGATCAGCTAAAAAAAAGGAGAGTAACATAGCATCCCTAATACCACTATTCCACAGTTCAACTGATAGCGGGTGGTTTTTCTTTATCTTTTTTCCAAGGTTTTTAAGTTTTGTTAAACCAACTCCAAGGTAATTGCTGGTATCCATATCCATACGTGCCCAAATCTTGATAGCCCTCGGATTACCCATTTCCTTTAACTGTTCAATAACTTCCTGTTTTGTCACATCCTTCCTGGTTGTTTTATTATATAACAGTTTAGTTGCAGGCAAGATTCATAAATTTGAACCGCTCCCGGGATAAGAGCGGTTCAGTAGCTTTAACAGTCTGCTTTCGGGGATACTTAGGCAGTAACTGTTTCTTTGGAGAAAAGTTTGTAAAGCACTGGTACAATTATAAGTGTTAGAACGGTAGAGACAAGCAGTCCGCCTATAATCGTCCAGCCCATTGGAGCCCAAAGATTACCACCGGTTAGGGTTAATGGTAGCAAGCCGCCAATTGTTGTACCAGTGGTAAGGATTATTGGTACAAACCGGGTCTCTCCCGCAATCTTTACAGCTTCTACTATCGACTTACCTTCCTCCCTTAACTGATTAGCATAGTCAACCAGTATAATTGAGTTGTTGATTACAATACCAACAAGACTTGTAATACCTATAAACGCCATAAACGAAAATGTATTACCAGAGAAAAGTAGTGCCAGAATTGACCCGATTATTGCTAAAGGTATAGCAGAGAAAACAATAAGGGGTTGCGAATAAGATTTAAATTGCAGGACAAGAATACCAAATATTCCAAGCAATGCAATAACTATTGCATTTAGCATTCCTCCGAATGATTCCTGCTGACTTTCCTGTTGACCGGCAACATAGTATTTATAACCATTAGGGAAATTATACTGCGAAAGCTTTTTTGCTATTTCCTTTGTTGCCTTCAGGGCATTCTGGTTACTTTCCATATCCGCTGTAATCGTTACACTTCTATCAAGGTTGTAATGGTTGATTTTCTGTGGTGTTGATGTATATCTTAGCGATGCAAGCTGAAGCAAGGGTACCTGACTACCGGTAACCGAGCTAACATATATCTTTTCAAAATCCTTAATAGTTGGTTTGTTACCCGAAGGTAATTTTAGGACAATTGAATATTCCTTGCCTGCTTTATCACGGAATTTTGAAACTGGTAAACCGGCAATTGCAGCCCTTACCGTTTTGTCTATTTCAACAATTGAAACACCATACATAGAAGCTTTTTCACGATGTATATTAAGCTCAAGATCGGTTTTGGAAGTTCGCAGCGGATTATCTACATTTATAACACCGGGAACTGAATTGTAAATATTCTCGGCATCCATAGCTATTTTTCTTAGTACATCCAGTTCTTCGCCCAAAAACTTTATTGCTATTGGTGCATCTACTGGTGGACCCTGTTCAAATGTTTTAATTTCGATGCGTGCACCTGGGTAGTCATTAAAATCTTCTCTTAATTCGGCAACTGTTTGTCTTAGTTTCTCAAGATCATAGGAATCGAGCTCCACAAAAATTTGTCCGTAATTACTCTTGTTCTGTGTTTGCATCTGGTTGTAATAAATCCTTGGATTACCCTTGCCAACACTGGCGGCATAAACTTTTACGTTATCTCGTTTTTCCAGTGCACTTTCAACATAAAGCGAAATTTCATTTGTTTTATCGATAGAAGTGCCCTCGGGAGCGGTTATATCAATAAGAAACTGGGGCTTATCGGAAGAAGGAAAAAAGCTGATACCAACAAGCGGAAATAATCCCAAACTTCCAAGAAATACCACTGTTGCAATTGCAAGTACAACAAAGGGTTTGCGAATTGAATAGCTTAGTGTATTTCTGTATCTGGTTTCAATCAAGTTATCGAGCTTACGCCTAATCCAGTTGGGCTGCATATTTCCGTTGGATTTAATTAGCTTTCCGGTTAGGTAAGGCGTAAAAGTAAGTGACACAATTAGTGAACCTACAAGTGTAAAAGCAACGGTTGCAGGCATACTTTTAATAAAGTTACCAACCGTATTTTTCATCATTATCATCGGTACAAAGGCTAAAACAGTTGTTGCTGTTGAGCTTACTATTGCCCAACCAATTTGGGAAGTACCTTTTACAGCAGCTTCAAGGGGTTTGTAACCAAGTTTTATAAACCGGGTGATGTTTTCCACAACCACTATTGCATTATCCACCAGCAGACCGAGTGCAATTATAAATCCGGCAATAGACATTTGCTCAATACCAAATCCGCTTGAATCTATTGAGAACAGACCAATGAGTATTGAAGATGGAATTACAAGCAATACAATGAGGGATGGTTTTAATCCCACTGCAACCAAAACTACAAGTCCAACTAATATTAGCCCTTGCAGCATATTCATAAAGAAGCTGTTCAATCTGTATGAAACGCTGGTGGTTTGGTCAATTACCTTTTCAAATATAATAGATGGCGGAAGAGTTTTTTTATAGTTTTCGATTTTTTCATTAATACCATCAAGAATATTATATACATTGGTTCCCTCTTTTTGAACAGCGGTTATATACATGGCATTTTTACCTCTGAAACGGGCAAAATATTCATTATTCTCGTAGGAGTATTCCACAGTTGCCACATCCTTTACATAAAGTACCTTACCTTCGCGGGCATCAATAACAGTGTTTTTAATCTGTGCAATATCATCATAGGAGCCACTTGTTTGAATGTTGTACTTTTTCCCGGAAATATTTATATGTCCGCCCGGTATATTAGCGTTGTTACTTTGGATGCTGTTCATTAACCGGCTTAGCGAAATATTAAACTGATTCATTCTTTCCATATCAGCAAGAATGTGGATTTCCTGTTCAGGGTAGGCGGTTATTTCAACTTTTCTTACACCCGAAACTTTTTCGCATTGTTTTTTAAGTTTTTCGGCAGATTTCTCCAGCATTTTGTAATCCTCGGTTTCCGAAATTATTGCACCCTGAAATACCACTACATCGGTGCTTTTCCACTGCCAGTAATCAAAACGTGCAATCTCTTCGGGTAAATCCGGCTCAATTTCATTAAGCTTTTGTACCACCTCATCATATTTCTCGTCAGGATCAACACCGGTTTCGAACTTTATTGTGATGTTTGCAAGACCGTCAAATATTTTTGACTCAATCGATTTAATATCTTCCAGCTCATTCAGTGCTTCTTCGGCAGGATCTACAACAAGTTCTTCAAGGTCTTTCGGATTGGCTCCTGGTAAAACAGCAATTACAGTTGTGCCCGGTACGGTAATTTGCGGGTCTTCTGAGCGGGGCATCGTAAAGAAACTCGCAACTCCCAGAACTACCAGTAATACCATAAGGATTATTGTGAACTGGTGATTATCAATTGCTAATTTTGGTAATTTCATTAGTTGCTCCGTTACTTATTCATTACAATGTTAACTTTAATACCATTTACCAAATATTCCGAACCATCGGTAATCACGGTAGTACCAACAGGTAAATCGGTAGATATAATAGCCTTGTTGCCTAATATCTGATCAGTATATACCTCATTTCTAACAGCAGCATTGTTATTGATGGTATAAACGAAAGCTTCGTTACCTGCCGCCTCCGCAATTGCCTCAACTGGAACAAGTTTTGCCAGTCGTGATGCTGCCGGGTATATATCCAGTTTGGCTACATAACCTGAACGGATTTGTTTACCTGCTGCGTTAAAGGTAACCTCAATTTCGAATGTGCCATTGTATGGTGAGGCAAAATGCCCAATTTCGGTAACAATGCCGGAAAGTTTTGCATTGCTGTATGAATCGAGATTAACAACAACCGAATCACCCAATGATATACGATTAACATCTACATCGGCAACACCGGCTTTAACTATCCAGTTTTTATCGGAACTGCCAAAAAGAAAAACAGGTGTGCCTTGTCCGATAAGTTCATCTGCTTCGGCAAGTTTCTTAAGTATATATCCGTTTGCCGGAGCAGTAATTACCGAGTGTTCCTTGTTAAATTTGGCAATTTCAAGATTACTTTTTGCAACCTGTAATTGTGTTTCCGCATCCTGTTTCTGTTCAAGTGTAGCAACTTTATCGTTATATAGATTTGTAATTCGTTCAATATCCCGTTTGGCTTTTTCGTAAGCTTCACCGGCTTTTTTAACATTTGCATTTATCTCGGAAAGATTTAATCTGGCAAGTATCTTACCCTTGTTAACTTTTTGTCCCTCGTTTACAAAAATACGTTCAATAATTCCGCCTGTTTTAAAGGCAAGTTTCTTTTCCGAATTCGAATAAACTTTTCCGCTGGTGTGTACAGGAACAGTTACGTTTTCCATGGTTATTTTAGCAGTTCTTACGTTAACAACCGATTTTTCCTTTCTAATATTGTTCTCTTCTTTCGAACATCCTGAAACAAGCAGGCTAAGTATCAGAACTACAATCCCGGTAATAGTTTTATACATTTTATTGTCCTTATTCATTTTACAAACTTTTTAGTTTTTCGTCAATGTTAATTAAGCAAGCTGCTTTTTCAAGCTCGGCAACAGCAGTATTGTATTCGAACCGGGCTATTGAGTTTTGTAACTCTGCCATGGTTTTGTCGTTTCGTGCTTTAAGAAGGTTAATCTGGTTGGTAATACCTTCCTTGTACTTTCGGGCAATAATTTTATATGATTCGGTGGTTGCCTCAATTTGCTTGCGAGTTGTTTTTACTGCTTTCGCTGCTACGTTCATTTGTGCGGCAATACGTTTTACCTCAATGGATATAAGTTTTTGGGTCTCTTGGTATTTTGCAGAATAAGCTCTGCTATCGTACTTTGCCTGTTCAATTTTTGCATTGTCACCAAATCCGTTAAAAATATTCCAGGAAAGAACAAGTGATGCCATCCAGTAGTCATCGTCAGATTTGAAGCGGTACATTTTACCCTGAAAACCATACTCAAAAGCAAGATTCAGATTTGGGAAATAATTTGCACGGGCAAGTGAAACCTGGTTTCTTGTAACATCCATTGCCAACTTGAGTTTTTTCAGCTCCTCGCGGTTTTTGCCGGCAGTGTTCGCGTAATCCGGGTTATCTGTTATTTCGGTTATTTCATCCCGGGAGATTGCAATATTAATCTGTTCATCGGCGTTGCGATTGAGCAAAAAATTGAAATACTGTTTTGCTATTGTAAGGTCTTTCTCGGCGTTGGCTATGCTGGTTTCAAGATCAGCAACTTCTGCTTCGGCGGAATAAATAATTTCGGCTGTACGCGAATTATTTTTCACAAGAGAGTTGCTTACCCGCAGATTTTCATTAGCCAGTTTCAGGGCATTTTGGTAAATGTTCAGTGCGGCATCTGCTTTACTTATGTTAAACCATGCTTTTTTTACTTCGGCAATAAGTTCTCTTGCATAACGCTTTTTTTCTTCAAGCTGGAGATTACTAATACCTGATTGCATGTTGTAGTTGTGTAGAAGTTTAAGATTGAATACCGGTTGTACAACGCTAATTTTCGTTTCATGTTCTTCCTCGCGTAAAAGGGGAATGGACTCGTTTTCAAGATTGCCCGGGAAAAGCCCGGCTCCGGTTAACTGATTGAGGGTAAGGTGAACGGGGTTCATTAAATCACCAATAGGGAAATCAATCATTCTGCCTCCACCGGCACGGGTATATCTTGCTTTTATATCAACCGTAGGCAAAAATAGACTCCTGGCTTCGTTAAGTGCAGATATACTCTTTTGGTAGGAGAAGTCCTTCTGCTTTAATGCCAAATTCTCTTTTAGTGCCAGATTAACATAATACTCGAGATTGTTTTCCTCGGCAAAGGTTATAGTCGCAGAAAATACAACTATAAACGAGATAATAAATTTAACCACAATATATTTCCTGATATTAGTTTAATATTCTGACTAACAGTCATTTTTAGGGTAAAAAAAGGTGCCCTATGTAAGAGCTCTTAATGTATATTGAAAATGATACTCAAGAATTTCATCAACTTCCACTTCAAAAAATCTTTCGAGAATGCCTTTTTTTGTTTCAATAAGCTGGAGTAAACCATTCAGGTGAGCCCATAGTAAAACGGCAGTTTTTTTCGGCTCAAGGTCCTTGTTTATACCTCCTTCGTCAATACCCATTTGTATTGATTCAATAAGTATTTCCATACTTTTTTTCTTAAACGGAAGGTTTTTCATCTCTTCCGCATTGGCGTTTGTAAAGTCGAACTCCATTGAATTGCTATCAAGGAACGCCTTGAAATAGTTAGGGTATTCACGAGAAAACTCGATAAAGGCACCACCAATATTTCTTACCTTGTCAATTCCCGACGTTTTTTTGGACGCTGCTTCGTTAAAAAGGTTAAATAAAATTTCCATTCCTCTGTTAATTATTGCAAAATAGAGTTCGCCTTTGCTTTTAAAGTAGAGGTATAAAGTACCCTTACTAAGTTCGGCTTCCTCGGCAACTTCATCCATTGTGGCTGAATCCAGACCTTTTGAAAAGATTACCCGTTCTGCTGCATTTATAATATCATTACGTCTCTGTTCCTTTTCTCTTTCTCTTCGTTCCGTAATTCCCATAACAATCCTGAATTAGTTTAATAGCTGACTCGCAGTCATTTATTTGACGCAAATATAACATAAAAAGTTCTACGTGGCAAATCAAAATATTACATCAGCTCTAATTTAAATTCGCAGAAAATACTAAGGGCTTTATATTAATACTTGATAATACGTCAAACTAAATTGAAAAAAAAACGTCGAACACATCTTGTATTAGCTCAATTTAAATTTTAATGTGTCATTAAATTCGTAAAATGGCTAAATTTTGAAACAAAGTAATAATTCTAACATAAAAAGGAGGATGATGTTAAAGCCCAAGTTTTATATAACCGATGTATTTGGATCGGAAAAATACACCGGTAACCAGCTTGCAACCTTTGTGGATTGCGGGGAGCTTGAAACCTCGGTAATGCAGGCTATTGCCCGGGAAATAAATTTTTCCGAAACAACGTTTATTACTTCAAGAGACGAAACGGATGGTGGCTATAATGTTAGAATATTTACCCCAAACAACGAAATACCATTTGCCGGTCATCCTACTCTTGGTACCGCTTTTATACTGAAAAAATATATTATGAGTAAACCGGCTAAACAGGTTGTTCTTAATCTTGGCGTTGGTCAGATACCGGTTAAATTTCCGGAAGATGAAACCGGCGAACTTTGGATGAAGCAAGCTGAGCCCGATTTTGGGTCTAAAATATCGGTTGAGGATGCTGCCGAACTTCTGGGTATTTCACCCGATGGTGTTGATTCGGATTTTCCGGTTGAGGAAGCTTCAACAGGTTTGCCTCATCTGGTTGTGCCACTTAAATCGGCTGCTGCATTAAAGAGTATAAATTTTGACATGGATGTATATTCGCGTATGGATCATAAAATTCATGCAAAGTCTGTTATTGCTTTTTGCCGCGGTGGTTATACCGATAAACAGTCGCTTATGGTACGAGTCTTTCCGGTTGGTTATGGTATCCCCGAAGACCCTGCAACTGGTAGCGGAAATGGTTGTCTTGCTGCATGGCTGGTGAAAAATCGTTACTTCCATTCGGATAATATCGATATTAAAACCGGTCAGGGTTATGAAATAGGAAGACCATCACAACTATCGCTAAAGGCAGTTAAGGAAGATGGTAAAATTCATGTTTACGTTGGTGGGTATGTTTTCAGTGTTGCGGAAGGTGTTTGGGGTTAAATATTTATCCAATTACTTTCGGTAAAACAATGAATAACAATTTTGAATTGACTTTAGAAAACTGGAAAAATAAATCCAAATTTACATCTTATAATGAAGCTTTTACTTTAGCAAGAGTTACATCTGTTAACAGGGAAAGTTATAAAATATTTCTTGAAGACAGGGAATTGAGAGCAGAACTAACCGGCAAGTTGTTGTACGCTGCCGAGTCCCCGGAAGAGTTGCCTGCTACGGGCGACTGGGTGCATTGTGCCGTTTTTGATGATATGGCTTTAATCCATGAAGTATTGCCCCGTTTTGCGAGTATTAAAAGGAAAACCTCCGGTAAAAAGGTTGATTACCAGTTAATTGCCACTAACCTCGATACAGCGTTAATTATGCAGTCGCTTAACCAGGATTTTAACGTTAACCGTATTGAACGTTATCTTGTAATGGTTAACCAGGCTGGTATTAAACCTGTTTTATTACTTAGTAAAAGTGATCTTGTTACACCAGATGAGCTTGATGAGTTGACAGAAAGAGTTCTTAAACGTAACCCGGATTTGCAAATAATTACTTTTAGCAATGTTATAGAACAGGGTATATCCGAAATATGGAATTTACTTGTACCAGGTAAAACATATTGCCTGCTTGGATCATCGGGTGTTGGTAAAACCACGCTCCTCAATAATCTTGTTGGAGGTGAGTACGATACAAAAACAATTCGCGAGTCGGATGGAAAAGGTAAACACACCACAACCTCAAGGAATTTGATAAATCTTGAGAATGGTGCTGTAATTATTGATACTCCGGGGATGCGAGAGCTTGCAAACTTTGCTGCTGATGACGGATTAAATGTGACCTATGATGAAATATCCGAGCTTGCCCGCGATTGCAAGTACAGCGATTGTACACACACTACCGAAACAGGTTGTGCCGTACTTGACGCTCTTGAAGAAGGTACGATTGATCCTAAAAGGTATGAAAACTACTTGAAACTTTTGCGCGAATCCCGTCACTACGAGATGAGTTATTTTGAAAAACGCAGGAAGGATAAGGGGTTTGGTAAAATGGTAAAAGAAGTAATGAAAGTTAAAAAACAATTCAAGAATAAATGATTCAGGAAGAGCAGCTTCAGGCTGCTCTTATACTGTTAACAAAGTCAAATTACTACGTGATAAGAATTATATTTCCAATTATTTTCCTACACAATATAAACTGCTATCACAGTAACATTATATTATATAGTACTTTACTAAAATATCCCGTAGGGATTATTCTTGTGTAGAAAACCTGTTAAAATGATTATTTTACCCCGGTAGGGGTTTATCTTAAAATTTGTCATGTTTTTCAACAAACTCAAAGAGCAGCTTCAGGCTGCTCTTCTTTTATAGTTCCCATCAAAATGATTTTGATTTACCGATACCAGAGTTATGAAGTCTAATACTCAAAAATATGACTGCTAAAAGGTTGCAGATCAATATACAAGCCCTGGTAGGCAAGCTCTTGCGAGTTTTGCACGTAACTTTTATCATTTAGCAGGTCACGCATTATTACCTGTTCAGGGTAACCTCTCATATCCAGAAGTACTCTGCATTGAGCCTTTTGCATGGAAAAATTGATTGCAACAAGTTTTCGATCATCCTTGTGTTCCCACTGATATGCAATAATATTTCTGAACGACTGATTGCCATCCCAGGCTTCCTTTAGTTTAAGTAGTGTCCAATCACCATTCAGGAAAATTTCCTGGTTGGTTATAGAAAGCAGTTTCTCATAAAATGCAGGCATACATCTGGTTCCCTTGTCTTCAGGTTCCCTGCCAAGCTGAACCGGCAGTTTAACACGTTTGCCTTCAAATTGTCCGTCATTATAAAAACGCATACCCTGCAAAGTTGAAATTAAAACAGCAGCAGCCTTTGCCTTGTATTTCCCATATTTTGTAACCGAGCGTTCTTCATCATGGTTTTCAATAAACCGTACAGATTTATGCTGATAACTATACTCGGCAAGAAGGTGATCCCTAATTTCGGGAGGATAACCCTGCTCAATTCTGTCTGTTAATTTTTTATCGTAAGTATAATCGAATCCCTGCTGCTGCATCTGGTACTCAAGGTCCCAATATGCTTCGGCAATAAACAGGAAGTCTTTTTTCACATCCTTAACTATAGTAATTGCCTGTTTCCAAAACTCTTCCTCCGGCTTTGTATAACCCATATTGGAAAGAGTGCCACCCCATGTATTCTTGAATATATTATTCAGTGAAAGCATAGCCATGTCACAACGAACCCCATCGCAAAGTTTGGTAAGTTTTACCAATACCATAATCATAAATTCGCGTGCTTTTTTATTGAAGTAATTAACCTGTATTGTATCCTGCCAGGCAGGGAAAAACGGGTCGCGACCATGTGCAAATATGCGTGTTGAGTTATCAGATGGTTTATAAAAAGTATGCGGATCATCCTCATAGTATTCTTCATTTGCATCAAGGAATACTTCGGGGTTTGAATTTATCAGCGGACTTTCAGCACTAAAATGGTTTGGAATAAAATCCAGAATAAGCTTCATACCGCGTTTATTAAGTTCACGCTTAAGGGTAAGTAAACTTTTGAAATTTCCAAGTTCGGGGTTTACAATATAGTCTTCAATTGCATAAGGTGAACCAATAACATCACTTTTTCTAAAATCCTTTAATGCATGAGTATATTCTCTTATCAGGAAATCTTCAAAACAATACTTTTGTACAGCTTCCTCATTTGTTTTCCAGATACCCATTAACCATACATAATGCATTCCCTTGCTTTTCAGGTCATCCCAGTAATCACCAGGTATGTCAGTTAGTTTAGCACGCTTTTTGTCTTTATCGAACTGTCTTATCCAGACCCTTGTATTTATTTCATATATAGCGGGGTTTTTAACCATTTATAACTCCAAATCTCATCATTCAAATCAATTATGTTGATCGTTATTGATAATATTGTTTTTTTCTACTCTTAAGTCGTTGGAAAGTCGTAATAGTTCTGCCAGTTCATCTTCATTTGTTGTTTGTTCAATCTGCATGGCAATTTTGCTAATTTGCATATCAAGCTTACGTAATTCAAGGTTACGAATAATATCAACGGCATAATTGTAACGATTCATTCTAACGAGTTGATCGTCCAGCACTTCTTCCCATCTTTTTTCGCTAATTCTGTTCTCCTTAAACGTAAGCTTAATTAATATATTTTTAAGATTATCGTCTGTAACAGAGTTCACAATTTTTGAGGGATCGATATCATCATTCATATAATTATCGTAAATAATCCTTGCAATTGAACTGAAACGTGGTTCCTGAAACTCATCAGGCTGCATGTGGTCAAATATATGTCCGGTAATTTTTTCATCACCTTCAAGTAATAGCTTAATTAGTTCTGCTTCTGTTTTTAGTGTATCCTTGCTTAATTTGGGGCGTTCAACTTCTTCATAATTTTCACGTGGTGGTAATTCGCGATTCTGTTCTCTTCGCTGATTTTTTGCTTTTTCAGCCTTGAGAAAATTATCGAGTTCACGCTCAAGCACTATTTCCCTTAAACCAAATTTTTTGGCAAGCGATTTAATCATTACATTTCTTTTAAGCTCATCATTCAGAAATGATATTGAGCGAACAACCTCACGAATTGCATCCAACTGTTTATCGGGATCATTCAGGTCGCCAAGCTTTTCGAAACGGGAAAGCTGAAATTCAAGAAAGTTAACAGCTTTAGAGGCTACTTCCAAAAATTTTTCTTTACCGAACTTGTTTACAAAACTATCGGGGTCTTCCTTGTTTGGCAGGGTAAGTATCCTGATATTAAAATCGGCTTTAAGGAACAGCTCAACACTTCTTGAAGCAGCGTTCTGTCCAGCTTCGTCGGCATCAAAGATAATAGTAACGTTTTTAGTAAAACGGGAAAGAAGTGTAATTTGTTCTTCGGTTAATGCCGTACCCGATGAGGCAATTACATTTTTAACCTCGTGTTTATGAAGCGAAATTACATCCATGTAACCTTCAACAAGGAAAGCATAATCAAGTCTGCGTATTTCTTCCTTGGAGTGGTACAAACCATACAAACTTTTACGTTTGCTATAAATTACCGATTCCGGTGAGTTTATATACTTGGCAAAATCGCTGTTCTTTTCAAGAATTCTTCCACCAAACGCAATAACACGTCCGTTTGTTGAAAATATAGGGAACATAAGTCTGTCATGGAACCGGTCGTAATACTCGCCCCTGGTTTTGGAGCCAATTAGTCCCAACTCAACCGCCTTGTCGAGATCACTCTTCTTTTCAATAAGCAAATTGGAAAGGTTCTTCCATCCGTGCGGAGCGTACCCAACGCCAAAATTGCGGGCTGTTTTGGTATCAAGCAAACGTTTTTTAAGGTAAACATTAACCGGTGCATCATCGGGGGTAGCTTTCAGCTGGTCAACAAAGTAGCGGGCTGCAAACTGGTTGAGTTCGTAATACTCCTCGTTTTTGTTTTCTACACGGTCGCTATCACCACCTTCGTTTACAATTTCAATACCCAGGTAAGATGCAATTTCCTGCACCGATTCAACAAAGGATACATTTTTGTAATCCATAAGAAACTTGAAAACATTACCCCCGGCGTGGCAGCCAAAGCAGTGGTAAATTTGTTTGTCGGGGCTAACAACAAACGATGGAGTTTTTTCCTGGTGGAAGGGGCATAATCCCTGATAGTTCCTACCGGTCTTTTTTAGTTGTATATAACCGGATATAATATCAACTATATCGGCGGATTGTCGTATGTTTTCAATTTGTTGTTCAGGGATTCGCATATTATAATTTTACCAGAAAATATTACTGTGAGAGAACTTATAAAAATTTTTTTTTATTTAAAACGATTTAATAAAATATTCGGGCAATTGTGCCGGTTCATCTATATATTTAATTCTGTGCTTTTTATCAAATATATTCGATGTGAAAAGTTTGCGAAAATCGGTTTTAATATTTATATCTGCGGAAAGTTTCGATGAAATTGAGTTTACCTCGGTAAAATCAAAACTGGCATCCAAATATCAGATATTTATTTGTAGTGATGCAACTAATTTTTGCAGGGGCAGCAAAGGTTTATTTGTTCAACCTGATGTAAAGCTGTTTAACGTACACCCCAAAAATTTCGA
Source organism: Melioribacteraceae bacterium (assembly GCA_963663615.1). Classification (GTDB taxonomy): domain Bacteria; phylum Bacteroidota; class Ignavibacteria; order Ignavibacteriales; family Melioribacteraceae. The sequence goes on along the minus strand of OY760517.1, from coordinate 3,498,408 downwards.
AGGAATTGTTTTAATAGGTGGTAAAGGTATTCCCGCATATTTTAATAATGTACTCCTGAAAAAAATTACAGAAGAATTTAATAAACTTAATAAATGTGTTGCAGCTATTTGCGGTGCACCGGTTATTCTGCTTAACGCTGGTATTATTGCAGGTAAAAACGCAACTGTATTTGAGAAATATGAAAAGATATTTTTGCAAAATGGAGTAAATTTTACTGGAACTGATGTTATAACCGATGGTAACATAATTACAGCAAACAGTAATTTTGCAGCGGAAAGTTTTGCCGAACACATTTATAATTATCTGGAAAACAAGTAATATGGATAACAATAAATTTTGCAACAGTATATTTAACTATAAAAGATATTTAACCAGAGAAGTGAATATTGGCGGTGTGCCGGTTGGTGGTGATAATCCAGTAAGGATACAATCCATGACTACCACTGACACTATGGATACAAAAGGTACAGTTGAACAAACAATAAGAATGGTTGATGCAGGGTGTGAATATGTTAGAATAACCGCACCAAGTAAAAAGGATGCTGCAAATCTGGAAAATATACAAAATGAGTTGTTGGCAAAAGGGGTAAATGTACCCCTTATTGCTGATATTCATTTTACTCCTAATGCTGCTGAAGTAGCTGCAAAACTTATTGCAAAGGTAAGGGTAAATCCCGGTAATTATATTGATAAGAAGAAGTTTGCCCAAATTGAATACACTGATGAAGAGTATAATGAGGAAATAGAACGTATTCGTGAAAAGTTTTCCCCACTTGTAAAAATATGCAGGGAACAGGGTACCGCAATAAGGATCGGCACTAATCATGGTTCGCTTTCCGACAGGATTATGAGCAGGTATGGTGATACTCCCTATGGTATGGTTGAATCGGCACTTGAGTTTGTTCGAATATGCAGAGACCTCGATTATCATGATATCGTACTTTCAATGAAAGCGAGTAACGTACAGGTTATGGTTCAGGCTTACAGATTGCTTATAAACAAGCTTGAGCAGGAAGGTATGAGCTATCCTCTGCATCTTGGTGTTACCGAGGCAGGCGATGGTGAGGACGGCAGGATAAAATCAGCCGTTGGTATTGGTACCTTGCTTGAAGATGGTATTGGTGACACAATAAGGGTTTCGCTTACCGAGGAACCGGAAGCGGAAGTACCGGTTGCCATTATGCTTGCTGAAAGATACAAAAACCGCGGTGAACATAATCCGATTACGGAAGTACCTAATAATTTTGATTTCTTTAACTATACCAAAAGGGTTTCGGAAAGCATTACCAATATTGGTGGTGATAACGTTCCGGTTGTTGCGGCTGATTTTAGTTACAAGAACAATATTGAAATTGAAGATTTTGACGCGGCAGGTTACCACTACAACCCCGAACTGGATAAATGGCAACTTAAAGATTTTGCATGCGATATTGTCTTCGCCGGTAACAACAAACTTGGTTTTGAAGCTCCGCAGAATGTAAAGGTAGTTTATAATTATTCGATTTGGAAAGAATTTAAAAAGGGATGTTTTCCATATTTTAACAATTTGGAAAAGTTTCTGAATGCCGAAAGCAAAAGTTCGTTTCTTAACTTTATTGGCTTAAATATACATACTTATTCCGAAGACCTGGTAAAAAAACTTGCAGGAGCTAAAAATATTGTTTTTGTACTGCAAACAAATAACTTGCATGGAATGGCAGAGCAGAGAAGCTTATTCTTGAGAATGCTGAATGATAACATAAAAACTCCGGTTATTATAAAACGTGAGTATGAAAATCTTTCTTATGAACAGCAACTTGTTTATCCTGCAACCGACCTTGGTGCTTTATTTATTGACGGGTTTGGTGATGGCACATGGATAACTAATAAATCAGGTGCAAATCAGGATGTGGAAACGTTAAATCGTGTTTCGTTTGGGTTGCTTCAGGCGTGTAGAGCCAGAATATCTAAAACAGAATATATTGCATGTCCTTCCTGTGGCAGAACATTATTTGATTTGGTTGAAGTTACAAATAAAATAAGAAGCCGTACATCGCATCTGGTTGGTGTAAAAATTGGTATAATGGGTTGTATTGTAAACGGACCCGGAGAAATGGCTGATGCCGACTTTGGGTATGTTGGCTCTGGTGTAGGTAAAATCACTCTATACAAGGGTAAGGAAGTGGTTAAAAGAAACATACCTTCGGCAGTTGCTGTTGATGAATTAATCCAATTAATTAAGGATAATGGAAGGTGGACTGACCCGCCTTCGAATATTTAGTAATTTCAACATCTTGAATAATTGTAGAATTTCAATTATATTTACTTAGTGAAACAGACTAGCTATGATATATTGAAAATATTCGTTGAAATATTGAAGAATTTGTACAGGAGATAAAACATGCACCCCCACAGGAAAGGTGCATTTTTTTTAGCATGACAATTGGACAGGTAATAAAATATCTTGAACAATGGGCGCCACCGGGGGTCGCCTGGGAAAGTGACAATATAGGGCTGCAAGTTGGAGACCCCGATGCCGAATTAAGTAAAATTCTGGTATGTCTCGAATTAACAGAGCAAGCCCTCGACGAAGCAATCGATAATGGCTGCAATTTAATCATATCACATCATCCTTTCATTTTCAGACCTCTGAAAAACATCAACACAAAGACCAGTTACCACGGAATCCTTATTAAGAAATTGTTAACAAATGATATTTCACTTTTTTCAGCACACACTAATCTCGATTATACTAAAGGTGGAGTAAGTTTTGTGTTGGCTGAAAAACTTGGTCTTACAAATATTGATTTTCTTAACTATGCCGAAGCTAACCAGGTTAAACTTGTAGTATTTATTCCGGAAAAAAATACTGAAGAAGTTGCTGCAAAATTGTTTGAAGCTGGTGCCGGAATTATTGGTGAGTACAGTAAATGCAGTTTCAGGACAGAAGGTACCGGAACATTTGAAGGTTCTGCTGATTCCGAACCGGTGATTGGAAAGAAAGAAAGCTTTGAAAAGGTAAACGAAACAAGAGCAGAGTTTATAGTAAATAAATGGAGCCTTGGTAAGGTGCTTGCCGCACTTAACGAAAGTCATCCTTACGAAGAACCTGCTTATGATATATATCCCGTTGCCAATAAAAATATGAATTATGGTGAAGGTGCAACAGGTTTTCTAAAAGATGAAATTGAACAGAGCGAGTTTATTGAGTACGTCTCTAAAAAACTTAATCTGAATGGTTTACGATATACAACCGGAAAAAATAAAAAAATAAAAAAAGTAGCCGTTTGCGGTGGGTCGGGTGCCGGACTTGTTAATGACGCCATACGAAGCGGTGCTGATGCCTTAATTACAGCCGATATTAAATATCATACTTTTTTTGATGCCAAAGGCTTAATTATGCTTATTGATGCCGGGCATTACGAAACAGAGATATTTATTACCGATGAAATTAAAGAACGTCTTGAAGAATACTTCAAACAGAAAAACGAACAGATTGAAGTTAAAAACTTTTCCGGTTCTACAAATCCGATAATGTTTTATAATAATAATAGAGGAGTGTGATAAAATGGTTAACAGACTTAGGACGCTCTATGAGTTGCAGTTACTGGATAATCAGTTGGATGAACTTGAAGAATTGCGTGGTGACCTGCCTATCACCGTTGGTGAATTAAACAGACAGATGCAGAATATTAAAGACCAGGTTGATGCCAAGGAAAGCGAAAAAGAAGAATCTAATAATAAACGCGTTGCAAACGACCAGGAAGCTGTGAGACTTAAAGACAGCCTTACAAAATATAAAGCACAATTATACCAGGTTAGAAATAACAAGGAGTATGATGCGCTAACAAAAGAAATTGATCATTCTGAAGAGCATATTGATACGCTTGAATCAGAAAACAAGGCAATTGAAACCTTAATGGAAAAATTGAAAAATGAAATTGCCGAACTTACTCCGCAGCTTGAAGAACTTGAGCTTGAAAAAACTGAAAAGGAAGACGAGCTTAAAAAGATTATTGCTGTAAACGAAAAAGAAGAAATTAAGCTAAGAGAAAAACGCGAGCAGGTTGTAGCCAATATTAGAAAATCTGATTACAACACATATACCCGTATTCGTAAAGCTTTACGCGGAAAGGCTGTTGTTTCGGTAATTCGCGGTGCCTGTACAGGTTGTCATAATGTGGTGCCTTCACAGCGCCAGATTGAAATACGCCAGAACAAAAGAATTTATACTTGTGAATCATGTGGTAGAATTCTTGTTTCGCCTGTTATTGCTGAAGAAGTAGAAAAAAATTAGTTACAAACAGGGCGATTTGTTAACCAAATCGCCCTGTAATTTTTATTTACCCCCGCCAAAAACATCTTTCAGCAAATCGGTTACCCTTGCTGCAGGGTCTTTCCTTATTTTTAACTCCTCAGCTGCAAGCTGATAAAATAATCCGTCCAGTGCTTTTTCGGTTACATAGGTATCGAGATTACGTAATTTAAGTTTTACAAAAGGTATTTTGTTTACGGTAGTCTTTACTTTATTATATATTTGTGTTACACCAACTGCATTAATGGAAGATTGTACGTGCGGCTGAAATTTTGCATACAACTTATCGTAAGTTTTTTCTCTAAAATATTTTGTCGCTTCATTTTCAGCACCATTCAAAATTTTTAATCCGTCACTAATAGTCATTGAAACGAGTGCATCGGTAAATATTGGCAAGGCATCCTTTGCCGATTGTTCTGCTGCCCGGTTCATAGCAAGAATAAGTTCGTCAAATTTGTTACCCAAACCAAAACGTCTTGCAGTTTTTTCAATTTTCTGAATTTCTTTAGGTAAAAGTATTTTAATCGCTTCGTTTTTAAAGAAACCATCTGTTACCGAAACAGTTGAAACGGCATTTTTTGATCCTATTTTTAATGCCTCTTTTAGTCCATCAACAACCTTGTCGTTGGAAAGCAAAGTTTTGGATTTTGTTAATCCGCCCAATTTTTCAAGAAATTTGTCGAACTGTGCATTTATGGTTACCGAATTAATTACAAGTAGAACTAAAATCATACTTATATTTGTTCTTAAGATTATTCGCATAAAAATTTGTCCCTTTTATCGAGTGAAATAGTGTTTACGTCAAAAACTTATTCAAAAATAACTAATAACCTTTAATTTTGCATTAGCTGATGAAGCTATTTAAATGTAGTTAAATCTGCTACTATTATTGCAACATTTGGGTTACAATAAACAACGTGAAAAATTCATAAATTTAAATAAACATTATATAAGTTTCATATTATGGGGTAATAATGAAGACAAATTACAAATTATCGTTTACACTTCTGGTTATATTATTAACCAGCATATCACTATTTGCTTCGAATTCGGGAGATAACAAACTTCCCTCACCGGATGATGGTACCAGTATTGCTATCGTAACCGGGGTTTCTTCAGATAGTAAAAATGTGACATTTCTTAATCCTGTTACAAATGCAAATGGTACATATAAAACGGGTACCTTTAACGGTACCATAAATGGCTCACCAGCCAACTTTTACTGTATTGATCTTGGGCATAATATTCAATGGAATGTCCCTTATAATGACCAGGGAAGTACATCAAGCGAAATTACTTACGTATTGAATAACTATTTCCCATATGTCTCTTATCCCTATGCCGGCTCTGCGGCAAATATTAAAGATGAGGCTGCTGCAGTTCAGTGTGCAATCTGGCATTTTAGTGATGGACTTGATCTTAACACAATCACTAATGGAACGATTAAAAATCGTGCCCTGGCAATTGCCGCAGATGCAGATGCAAATCATAATAATATTTTGCCTGTTCAAACTCTTGATATTTTACCGGTTGCCGATACATTAAATCCTGAGGGAACAACAGTTAGCTTTATTATTGAAGTTTTTGATGAAAACAATGTGCCTGCTCCAGATATTGACGTAACAATATCAACTTCATCAGATGGTGTTTTAAGCACAACCAACGTTACTACCGATGTTAATGGTCAGTCTCCAGTTGTAACCTTAACGCATGCCAGTGATAACGTTGCTACAATTACTGCCTCAGCTACTGTAACTATTCCGCAGGGTACAAGATACTTCCACTCAACTGATCCTAATGGAAAGCAGAAACTTGTTCTTGCTACTCCTGAAGTTGATACCAAGGAAGTTCAGAAAGTTTACAAATGGGTTCCTAATATAGATCTTGAGCTAACTAAAACTGTTAGTGATGAAACAATTGAAGACGGTGATAACATTACATTTACACTTACTGTTATTAACCCATCCGATCATAATGCCGAGAACGTAATTGTTTACGATCCGCTACCGGACGGATTTGATTTTGTTAGTGCTTCTTCTGCAAATTATGATGAAGTTACTGGTAAATGGACAGTTGGGACAGTTGCAGGTAACTCATCCGAAAGCTTGGATATTGTTGTTACAGTTGATTACGCCAGTGTTAATGCTGCACCTTATAATTTAGGTCCGGTTGCAGATTTTAACTTGTTTGTTTTAAGAGATTTAACACAGCCATCTGCTGATACCGAAGGTAAGGTTGCTGTTGGTAGAAATGCTGAACTTGATAATTATAGTATTGGTGCTCTTCTTCCTAACTCGGGTGGTACCGAGGACGTTTTCGTTGTAGGTCGTAAAGTAAAATGGGAAAGTGGTGCTGTTTACGGCGGTAACGTTGTTTATGGAAGATTTAATGCACTTAACGAAGGCAGAGTTAGTATTACTGATGGTACTATCAGACAAGATACTGTAGTTGATTTTAATGCAGCTGCTGATTACCTTAATAATCTTTCTGCCCTTCTTTCTAATTATACCGAAAATGGTACTACCACTTTTGAGTGGGGTCAGGTTAAATGCGTAGGTACTAATCCGCTATTAAACGTTTTTACAGTTGATGGTGATGATTTAACCGCTGCTAACGATTTTCTGATTGACGTTCCTAATGCCTCTGTTGTTCTTATTAACGTTGAAGGAAATAACATCGAGTGGACAGGTGGTTTGAATGTTGTTGGTACAGACTTTACAAACGTTCTTTTCAACTTTAACCAGGCAACTAATATTAAAATTGTTGCTATCGATGTAACCGGTACTATTCTTGCACCTAAAGCTACTGTAAACTTTGTTTCCGGTGTTCAGAACGGACAGATGATTGCTAAAAACGTAATTGGTCAGGGTCAGTTTAATAATAAACTTTTTGTTGGTAACATTCCTGTTGATCCAATTCTTCCTAACTCTGCTGAAATTACTGCTATGGACGGATTTGACACAAACGCTAATAACAATACCGCCACAGCTTCTGTTTATGTTGATCTTGGTAACAATCCTAATAATGGTGGAAATGGCAACGGTGGTAATAACCAGAATGTTAACTGGCAGGCAGTTGGTCAGATCGCTTCCAATCAGGTTATATGGACTATGACTGAAGACCTTAATGGCGACCTTGTTGCCGGTACATGGGGCGGTTTGGTAATGCGTTCCGATGATAACGGTGCTACATGGGATACTCTTAATACTTCCATGAATGTTGCTTACGTTTGGGATGTTGCTATTGATGGTAATGGTGTAATTTATGCCGGTACCGAACTTGGTCTTTACAAATCGGATGATGATGGTGCTACATGGAGTGCTACTTCACTTACAGGCATTGATGTAAGATCAGTTGTGGTTGATCCTGCCGATAATGATGTACTTTACGCTGGTACATGGGGTTACGGTGTTTACAAATCTGTTGATGCTGCTGCAAACTGGACTGAGGTTAATACTGATCTTGTTGGTAATGCTGTTCATTCGCTTGTGTTTACAAGTACTGGTGATCTTTACGCAGGTACTTTCCAGCTTGGTATTTACAGACTTGATGGTAATGCATGGGTTAATGTAGATTGTGGTTATGATCACATTTGGGACCTTGCGGTTAACTCTAATGATCATATTTATGCTGCTACTTACGGCGGTGGTGTTCTTTACTCAGCAGATGGTACTTCATGGTCTGATGCCAGTGCTGGCTTGGGTAACTCATACATTTACAACGTTAGAGTTGATGGTAATGATGATGTTTATGTTGCTACCTGGATGAGTGGTGTTTACAAACTTAATGTTAATCCTGTTGGTAACGCTCCGGTTGGCGGTTGGTCAAATCTTGGACTTAACGGTTATCAGGTATCTTCTATCTTTGTTAACAGTGATGACAATAAACTTTATGCTGCTACCGAAGATGGTACTCTTTTTGTTGGCGATGCAATTACAGGTGTTGAAGAAAACGAAGTTGATGGTCCGGTTAATTATGCACTTAACCAGAACTATCCTAACCCGTTTAACCCTTCTACTGTAATTTCGTTTAGTGTACAGAATGATGGTTTCTATTCACTTAAAGTGTTTAACGTTCTTGGTCAGGAAGTTGCAACTCTTATAGATAGAAATCTTGCTACTGGTGAATATAATGTTGATTTTAATGCTTCCGGTTTAGCTTCTGGTCTTTATATCTACAAGCTTGAAGGTAATGATGTAAATCTTGTAAGAAAAATGATGTTAATGAAATAAAACCTCTCCCTAATCCGCCAATGGCGGACCTCCCCTATAATGGGAGGGACTTGTAAAGAGAAATATATATTTTTGTAGGGGCGATTCTAAATGGGTCGCCATTATTTGTTTTAAAGGGTATAACTACTCAACTTCCGAAGTTTTCCGAACTTCGGGGTTTTGTGTCTTAAAACTATCTTGTTATTAGGTCGGCAGGAACACTCTTGCTAAATTGAATACTTTGTTCTATCGTAGGGGCGATTCATGTTAATCCCGTTAGCGGGAAATAGCCCTTACTTATTTTAAAGGGTAAGACCACAAAATCTTTAACCTCGAATAAAACCAATGATTTTATCTTTAAAATTGAATAAACATTTTGTAAGTTTCTTAAAGAGGTTAATAATGTTTTGATTAAATTTGATGATACTATTCGCAGTTTCCCAATTTCTATATTTTGATTTGCAGATTTTCCAGGAAGAAAATTAAAGGGGCAGCTTTGCTTGAATTAAAGATAGAATTCTCTGCGTATAGACATCAATTTTAGCTAATTATTTTTATAATTTATTTATCATTAAAGAGGTTTGTATGCAAGGAATGAATCAATTTCTATTTATTATTTTTCTGCTTTTTTGTTCACAAATTTATTCTCAACCATTTCGAGAAGATCCACAAATTAGAATTAAGAATGTCCGTTATTCATATACAGATTGGGGAGATTACGATAATGATGGGAACCTCGATCTCCTACTGTCAGGTAGTGCTTTGCCTGAAATGGTTACAGAGGTTTATTGCAATCCCGAAGGAGTAGCAGCTTCATTCTATGCACCCAACTCAATTAACCTGTTAGGTTTATCTTCCCCAATCGTAAAATGGATTGATTTGGATAATGATAATGATCTTGATATTTTAATTTCTGGACATATGGCAGGTGGTGTCAGAGTTACTAAATTATATAGAAATCAAGGTTATAATGTTTTTGAAGAAATATCAGGCACAAATTTGCCAGCAGTCAGCCCTCGCGGTATTGATTTTGGAGATTATAATAATGATGGCAATACTGACATTTTACTTTCTGGATCTTCCGATTCAGATCATCTAACAAAATTATATAAAAATGTTGGAAATTGTTCTTTTGAAGAAGTAAGTGATAGTGCTATTTCTAATCTTGTGCTTGGTCTTGTAGCTTGGGGTGACTATGATGCAGATGGAGATTTAGATATACTCTTTTCGGGATCGATCAATAATGATGATTATGTTATCAGAATATTAAAACAATTAGATGATGGCTCTTTTGAACCATTAACTGGTTTTTATCTTAATAATATTAAAGGCACCGGAATGGAATGGGGTGATTATGATAATGATGGTGATCTGGATTTTCTGATTAGTGGGGTAGATCAATATGGCGATATGTACACGGAGGTTTATAAAAATGTTGGAAATGATACATTTCAAAAGTTGATTCTAAATAATATTCAAAACTTTCACGGAAAATTGTCTTGGGGTGATTACGATAATGATGGTAATCTGGATTTTGTCATAACTGGAATAAATTACGCTGACATTGAGGTTTTTAAACTATATAAAAACATTGGTAATGATAGTTTTGAAGAAGACCCTTACTCTATTTATCATGCCCTAAATAAAGGTTCGATAAATTGGGGCGATTATAACAATGATAACCGTCTTGACTTTGTTATTACAGGACGAAAAAGATTTTACGTTGAATACAGATCATATTTATATAAGAACACAGCAGAAACACCTAATACCAGACCGAACGCACCTGCAAATCTTGGTTTTAATGAATTAGATGGTGCTGTTAATCTTACATGGGATAAAGCAACTGATAATGAGACTGCTCAGGACGGATTAAGTTATAATATTTATATATCGACCGAGAAAAATGCATGTAACATTATTTCACCAATGGCAAACTTAGCTACTGGTGTAAGAAAAATCGCCAAGCAAGGTTTAATAAAAAGGAATTCACACATAATCAAAAATTTACCGGATGGAAAATATTATTGGTCAGTCCAAGCTATTGATTGTTCTCTCTGTGGAAGTGAATTCGCTCCTATTGACAGCTTTCTTGTTGGAGGTCCACAAACCACAACAGTTAATTTTGATCTAAATAACGGCTGGAATATGGTTTCTACTCCACTAACTACTGATGATATGACAGTTCAATCTGTATTTAGTGATGCAACCTCAAATGCATTTGTATTCAATAATGGTTACCAAACTGCTGATGAATTGGAAGTTGGTATTGGTTACTGGGTAAAATTTGATGCCGCTGTTACCCAAAGTGTGACAGGTTATGAAGAAAATATTGCAATTCCTGTTTCTACAGGTTGGAATATGATCGGTGGTTTACAAAATACATTGTCGGTTGCCGAACTAACCACAGAACCAAGTGGTATTATCGAGTCTAATTTCTTCGGTTTTGATAATGCTTATGTTACAGCAACTGAAATAAAACCAGGTTATGGTTACTGGGTAAAAGCAAGTGAGGATGGAGTTATCAATACTAATAAGATGGTTGCTAAACAGAGCAAACCAACAGAAGAGATGGACGCACTATACACCATTTCCATGATGGTAAGTGATAACGGAACAGGTTCTTATGCATTAGGTCTGGGTCTTGATCCAAACGCCACAGAAGGAATCGATAGCGATCTTGGCGAAACCGAACTACCACCAATGCCACCAACAGGTGTATTTGATGCAAGACTAATGTTACCAGATGGCACAACATCTTCACCAATGGATTACCGTACAGGTGACGCAGGTTACAGTGGTACAGTAGAATATGACCTAAGCTGGCAATATTCATCAGGAGCTGATGCCCTAACATTGGATATCGTGATACCTGAAGTACCAGGAACCGTAGAAATGACAATAGTAGATGGTTTTGGTGGAGCAGTATTTAGCCAGGTAGTAGAAGAAGGCACCACACAGGTAGTAGTAGATAATGCTAACCTAAGTGCACTAAACCTGAATATAGCATATACCGCCCCAATCCCAGTAGAGCTAACCGGGTTTGCAGCAAACGTAGCAGGCGAAGCAATAAACCTTGAATGGTCAACAGCTACAGAAACCAACAACAAAGGTTTTGAAGTAGAAAGATCAGAAGATGGAGAAAACTTCAGCAAAATAGCGTTTGTAGATGGTATGGGAACCACAACAGAAGCCCAGAGCTACATCTTTACAGATAGAAACGCAGTAGGCGGTACCTACTACTATAGATTACGTCAGGTTGACTTTGACGGAACCTATGCATATAGTGATGTAGTAGAAGTAGAATTCGTACCAAGCGAATATAGCTTACAGCAGAACTATCCAAACCCATTCAACCCAAGTACTACTATTAAATTTGCTCTACCAGTAGAAGCAAAAGTAACAGTAACACTATACAATGCACTGGGTCAGAGAGTAAATGAAATAGTAAGCAACAACTTTACCGCAGGTGTTCAGACCGTTAACTTTAATGCATCTGAACTGGCAAGTGGAATGTATATCTATCAGATCTCTGCACAGGGTGTAGATGGCAGTAACTTTGTAGATACAAAGAAAATGATGTTAATGAAATAAAACCTCTCCCTAATCCGCCAATGGCGGACCTCCCCAATAATGGGAGGGACTTATAAAGAGAAATATATATTTTAACGTAGGGGCGATTCTAAATGGATCGCCCTTACTTATTTTAAAGGGTATAACTACTCAACCTCCGAAGTTTTTCGAACTTCGTAGGTTGTGTGTCTTAAAACTATCTTGTTATTGGGTTGGCAGCCCCATGCCCACAATTCATCATACAAGTGCGAGCGAGCATAATTTCGTCTTTTATCGCGTTATCGGATTACTCTTGTGTAGTGTAAGGGTTTATAGAAATATAATAGCGAATAGAATATAGAAGCCACTGCGAGGCGAATGGAAAGCACCAGCGGTGCGGCTCATCTGTAGAAAATGTAATAAGGCAAGATTCATTAGCTCCGACAGGAGCGACTCATAGGCACCCGAGAAATAGTTTTAACGAAAAGCAGCTACGCAGCTTAAAATTTGTTATGATGCTTATTCTACAGATGAGATGCCCCGCCGGGGCATTATGAATTAGCATGTTTGTAGGGCAGGAGTGTTCTCCTACCGTTTTTGCATATCGTGTAGCGATTACTCTTGTGTAGCCATTGAAGATATAAACGTTTACCCTGCCGTTAAGAACCATTCCTTAACGGAATATGTGCAACCTTGTTACGGAATGGTTTGCGACAAGCAATTACTTGTTAAGTAAACCCGCATGTCTAAATATCCCACGAATGAATTTGTGGGCTGGAGTTTTACATTCGTAAACCACAACTAAAGTCATGGGTTACCATAAATATTGCCGTACTAAATAACAGCCTTGAATAATATTATTGTGTAACACCAGCTTTGTTAATTCTAAAATTTTCAATAATATTTTGTAACTTTATCTCACTGTGATTAATGACAATTTTTTACATTTAGATAAATTCTTACCTAAAAAATCAATTTTTTTGTGTCAATATTATTCTTAACTTTATATACTTGTATAATTTATAATCATTTAGTATAGGGACTTTAATGAAAAGAGTAACCATGTTTTTATTACTATTTATATCTGCAAGTTTGTCCGCACAGCTTGTAAACTGGACTCCGGTTTATTTTACTCCGGAAGACAGTGTTGAGATTATTTTCAACGCAGCCGAAGGTAACCAGGGACTAATGGGCTACACAGGAGACGTGTATGTTCATGCAGGACTTATTACCTCGCTTAGCGAATCGGAACCGGGTAACCCTGGTGCATGGCGGTATGTACAATCCGATTGGGGTGAAAACATTGATAAACTTAAACTTGAAAGGATTGGGACTGATCTTTACAAGTTTGTAGTTTCTCCTTCCATACTCGAGTTTTATGTTACCTCTATGGGTAACTCGCTTGAACCTGATGAGGAAATAACTCATTTATCATTTGTATTCCGTAGTGCTGATGCTACACTTCAGGGTAAAACTGCCGATGGTGGAGATGTTTTTGTTGCACTTTACCAGGGTGTTAATGTTGTAACACCTACAAACTATCACAATTTTGTTAATCTTAACGAAACAATTGATGTTTTCGTAGCCTCGTCTGAGGCAACCGAATCTCTTAAACTTTATATTAACGATGAGCTCACCTATTCTGTTGATAATGATACTCTTGAATATCAGATTAGTGTTGACCAGGCTGCTAAAAACTATGTTAAAATTGAAGCACTGGATGCAAATGGTGTGTTTTCAGCCGATTCCTTTTATTACATTGTTAATAAGGATGTAACAGTTGCCGATCCTCCTGCCGGTACAAAAATGGGTATCAACTATGTTAGCGATACCGAAGCTATTCTTGCTCTTGTTGCACCAAATAAGGAAAACGTATATGTAATTGGTGAATTTAACAACTGGGAAGGTGATTACAATTACTATATGAATAAATCGACTGATGGTGATATGTGGTGGGTTGATATAACCGGATTAACTCCTGCCGAAGAATATGCTTATCAGTATCTTGTTGATGGTGAACTTAAAATTGCAGATCCGATGGCTGAATTGGTTCTTGACCCGTGGAACGATAAATACATTGATGAAGAAACCTATCCAAACATGAAACCATATCCGGAAGAATTTGCCGAAGGTATCGTATCTGTTTTACAACCGGGTAAACCACAATACAACTGGCAGGTTACCGATTTTGTTAAACCTGCAAAAACTGATATGGTTGTTTACGAATGTCTGGTTAGGGATTTCCTTGCCGAACATAATTACCAAACTCTTATTGATACACTTGATTACCTTAAAAACCTTGGTGTGAATGTTCTTGAACTAATGCCGGTTATGGAGTTTGAAGGTAACTTGAGCTGGGGTTATAACCCTGCGTTTATGCTTGCTGTTGATAAATATTATGGAACGCAGGATGACCTGAAGATGCTGGTTGATGCTTGTCATCAAAAAGGTATAGCTGTTGTACTTGATATAGTATTAAACCATCAGTTTGGTAATTCTCCTCTTGTTAAATTATACAGCAGTGGCGGTAATCCAACTAGTGATAACCCATGGTTTAATGTAACAGCAAAACACGATTTTAATGTTGGTTACGATATGAACCACGAAAGTCAATACACAAAAGATTTTGTTGACCGCGTTACTTCATATTGGATTGAAGAATACAATGTTGATGGCTATCGATTCGACCTTTCAAAAGGTTTTACCCAGACCAATACACTTGGTAACACAGGTGCGTGGGGTAATTATGATCAGTCACGTATAAATATTTTGACCCGGATGGCAAATGAAATTTGGACGGTTGATCCTTCTGCTTACGTTATTCTTGAGCATTTTGCCGATAATTCGGAAGAGCTTGTCCTTTCAAATAATGGCATGATGCTTTGGGGCAATATGAATCATGAATATCTTGAAGCAGCAATGGGCTACTCTTCTAACCTAAGTGGTACCTGGTACCTTAACTCAGGCTGGAGTGCTCCTAACAAGGTTTCATATATGGAAAGTCATGACGAAGAACGCATGATGTTCAAAAATCTGGCTTATGGTAACAGTAGTGGTGATTATGATGTAAAAGATGTTGGTACTGCTCTAAACAGGGTAAAACTTGCATCCGTATTCTTCTTCGCATTCCCTGGTCCGAAAATGATATGGCAATTTGGTGAGCTTGGATTTGACCTTTCAATTAATTGGCCATCGGGCACTAATGATGACAGAACTTCTTCCAAACCACCAAAATGGGAATATCTTGATGAGTTTGGCAGAACCAATATTTATCGTGTAATGTCGGAAATGATTAAACTTAGAAAAGAACATGAAGCATTCCGTAATCCTTCAAGTTTAACTATGGCTGTTGCCGGTTTCAAGAAAAGAATTAACCTTGTACATAGCGATATGAGTATAACTGTACTTGGCAACTTTGATGTTACCGAAGGCGATGTTACTCCTAACTTCCCTCAGGCTGGCAAGTGGTACGAATATTTTACCGGTGATAGCATTATGGTTACCAATATTCTTGATCCAATTACACTTGCACCTGGTGAGTTCAGAGTTTACACAACAAATAAACTTGAATCACCTGAAGATGGCAGTCTTCTTGAAGTTGATGACGAAACACTTGCAGAGATTACGAAGTACGAGCTTGCACAAAATTATCCTAACCCGTTTAACCCTGTTACCACAATAAGATTCAGTCTGCCTGAATCAGCTGGTGTAACGCTTAAAATATACAATACACTTGGTCAGGAAATAAAAACACTTGTTAACAGTGATATGTCTGCCGGTACCTATAACCTTAAATGGGATGGTACGGATAATAGCGGAAGTAAAGTAAGTACAGGTGTTTATATTTATAAAATTGCTGCTGGCGAGTTTAACGAAACCAGAAAAATGGTATTGTTAAAATAAACCTGTGATTCAGATTTGATTCCTTTGGGGAGCATACCTGCGGTGTTGCTATTACGCCGCAGGTTTTTTATAAAAAAATTACTGCCAGCAACCCAAATAAGTAAGGATGCCGACTAATAAAAACTTGTGCGAGGTACTTATACTACTCGGTGATTTTTGAGTTTTCCAACTCCTTAACTAATCGATCACATTTGTAAACGTGTTTTAGCGATTCAATTATTCCGCGTGAATCGGAAGCAACGGCACGATTTTTTTCTGGTAAATAAATACTTGAACCTACCAGAGATTCCATATTACCATCATGAACAATACCAACTACTTCACCATTTTTGTTAATAACGGCACTACCACTGTTGCCACCAACAATATCATTTGTTGAAGCAAAACCTACCGGAGTAGCCAAATCAAGTTCGGCTGGAGGAGTTTTCCATTTTTCCGGTAATCCCCACGGGTAAACCTTGCCACCGAAGGAGTTGTATCTGTCGTACATACCATAAAATGTTGTATAAGGAGGTGCAAGAGTACCATTATATTCGTAACCCTTGATACGCCCGTCAGTTATTCTAAGGGTAGAAGTTGCATCAGGTGCAATTTTGTTACCGTAAACATCGGCGTACATATTGCCAAGCTCCTGATTTAAAACCTTAAGCGTAGCATAAGCTTCAACAACTCCACTTTCAATTGCCGGGAACTGTTCGTTAGTCCATTTATAAAAGTTTATAAAAGCATCACCTTTGGTTATGTATGTATCAAGGTTTTCAAGTGTTATTTTGCTCATAGTAACCGAAGAAGCTACCATACTATTTTTCACTGCATGCAGGGCAGCATCCTTGCCAGATTTATCGCCATAAACAAGTTTGTATAGTTCGTGATTTTTTCCCAGCAATCTTGCCAAAATTTCGGTATGTTTTTCTAGCAACATCATATCCAGTTCATCATCAAATTGTGTAGCCTTTATTTTGTCAAGCACACCCTGAAGTTCATCATTTTTATATCCCTTGGCTCTCTTTTCTTCATCAAGCTTCATTTGGGTATTAAGCTCTACAAGTTGTTTTGCAGCTTTAAGGTAATTTGGACCCCAGCCATTACCAAGAGTATAAGCCCAATATTCGGGATAGTAATTTTTAAGCTCTTCAATAGTAGTTTTTATTGATGTAAACAAGTCATCATATTTATCCGAAAGTTTGTTGTTTGCTTTAACAGCCGACATCAGTTTTGCTTCAAAATCACGTTTTCTTTTAACAACGTAATCATCAAGTCCGGCAACGCTACCTGCAAGCGATTTCCTGGCATTACCCAGACTCATAATACGGTTAAGGTATCTTGATTCTTGATCGGGGTACTTGTCGTAAAGTTTGCGGTTAATATCATAAAGAGCGTTGTAAATCATAAGCAGAATTGTGGTATTACTTTTGTCAAAAATTAGCTCATCAACTGAAAGAAGCCTGTCCGTATTACCGGGGCGACCAATAATAAATACCGGCTCTTTAGTATCAGCACCGCTTTTACTCCAGTTAAACCAGTTGTTTATTTTAACCGGTTTATCATCTTCGTATGCACGGAAAAACATAAAATCGAGTTCGTAACGAGGATAGGTAAAGTTATCCCAGTCCCAACCTGTTGAAGCTACCTGGAACTCTGGAGCCATTACGAGGCGAATATCCTCAAAACGTTTGTAGCCGTGCAATGTAAACTTTGCTCCGTTGTAAAGAGTAACCACTTTGCATACAAGATCAGTATCAGTTGAATACTTTTCTTCAAGTTCCTTTATTTTTGCAGTTCTGGCTTCAATTTTTTCAGCATCGGTATCTTTAGAATTAAAAGCTTCATGAACTTCTTTTGTAACATCTTCCATAAGTACAAGCTGATCAACATAAAAACCGGGAATGGTTCTTTCCTCTTCTATTGTTTTTGCGTAAAAGCCTGTCTTGAAAAGGTCTTCACCTTCTCTCTGGTGATTACGCATTCCATCGCGACCGCAGTGATGGTTAGTCATTATAAGTCCATCCTCGGAAACAAAAGAAGCGGAACACCAACTTGCAAACTGTAATGCTGAAAGCTGAACATCACGTAGCCACTCATCAGATGGCTTAAAGCCATATTCTTTCTCAAAATGGTTAACCGGAACTTCATCGAAAGTCCACATTTTCCCCATATCTTCAAGTTTTGATTCCGTTTCATCATTAAGATACGGGGTATAAATACTGTTTTGTGCCAGCAAAACAATTGAACTGATTAAAACCAGTAATACAATGCGAAAAATTTTCATTTCTCCCCTCATAAGTAATAATTGCTAAAAATAGTGCTTTATAATATAGTGATAATTTTTCCTTTATTATTTAATTGCCGATGTTTACAAACAGGAATATTTAGAATTTGAGCAATTTCAAGAGGTAAAGGATGTTTGATTCCAATACTATACGTGTTAAAATTTGTTGTATCTCTTCATTAAGAGAAGCACAACTTGCTATTAAATATGGTGCGTCAGCTTTGGGACTCGTATCAAAAATGCCAAGCGGACCCGGTGTAGTTAGCGACGATATAATAAAATCTGTTGCCAATTCTGCTCCTCCTCCTGTTATACCTGTACTGTTAACATCCGAACTGGAAGCCGGTGCAATAATCAATCAGGTTACCAGCCTTGGGGTTACAACACTGCAACTTGTTGATTATGTTGACCATTCGGTTTACAAGGAGCTAAAGACTATTCCCGGACTAAAAATTATTCAGGTTATACATGTAACAGACGAATCAATACTTGAACTGGTTGCAAATATGCCGGGCGAAGTTGATGCTCTGCTGCTTGATTCCGGTAACCCAGCTCTTAAAGTTAAAACTCTAGGTGGTACAGGGAAAACTCATAACTGGGCAATAAGCAGAAAAATAGTTGAAACGTCAGATAAGCCGGTGTTTCTTGCAGGGGGATTAAATCCGCAAAATGTTGCCGAGGCTATTGAACAGGTTAGACCTTACGGACTAGATATATGCTCCGGTGTACGAACCAGCGGCAAACTTGATGAAGTAAAACTAAAAGCTTTTTTTGAAGTGGTAAATAGATAGAACACAAAACAATGAAAACCTTGCCTCCGGTATGTACTTATGCAAACTGGAAGCGGGGAGTTATACCCAAACCAAAAATATAATCTTGTTGAAATAAGTTAAGGGAGTAAACCTAAAAATGGTTGCCGTTACTATATGCTGGCAGGGTAAGGAAAAACGATGTACCCTTGCCCTTTACTGTTTTAAGGGTAAGATCGCCACCGTTTTTAATAGCAAACTCCTTGCTGATAATTAGTCCCAATCCTGAACCTTTTTCACGTTCAGTACCGGGGGTGCTTCTTGTTCCCAGCGAAAATAGTGATGCAGCCCGATTATTATCCATACCTGAACCAAAATCTTTAACTTCACTAATTATTTTACCATTTTCCTCTTTAGCAGAAACAATTATTTCGGAGTTACGATAGCTAAATTTTATTGCATTGCTAATCAGATTTCTTAGTACAGTTGAAATTGATTCTATATCAGCGTACACCATAAGTTCAGCTTTAATATCATTAACAATTTTAATTTCCTTCCGTTTGGCAATTCCATAATTAAGCACAATATTTTTTCTAATTAATTCGGAAAGATTAAAAACAGCCATGTCCAGGTTGATATCGCCCTGTTGCGAGTTTGCCCAGCTAAGCAAATCTTCAAGCAGCTTAAATGTATGGTTGGAGTTTATATTTATTTCTTTAATAAAGTTTTTTATCTCATCACGATTGTAACCTTCAAAATCAGCAAGTAGTAAATCGGAGTATCCTAATATGGTATTAAACGGATTTTTAAGGTCATGGGATATTATGGAGAAAAATTTGTCTTTTGAATTATTTAGCTTTTCAAGCTCAATTTTCTGCTTCTTAATTTTCTCGTTAAGATTTTTCTGGGCAGTCAGGTAATCCTCAATTTTCGATTTTTCTGTACGTAGCTCCCTTGTCCGTTCATCTACGGTTTCCTGAAGGATTACCTGTCTCCGTTTATACCACCTTATTCGGTACCAATTCATTAAAATAATGATACCCGAAAGCACAATTATAGCAATTAAATAGAACCACCAGGTTTCATAAAAATGCTGATTAATTCTTATTTTTAATTGAGCGGGCGTGGTACTCCACATACCATGGCTACTGGTACCACTAATTTCAAAGGTAAAATCGCCAGAAGGTAAATAATTGTAATATATAGATTTACGGTTTGTTATAGTACCCCAATTTTCGTTAATTCCGTTCATTCTGGTAATGAATTTAATATTCTCTGGAGAATTAAGTCCAATTGCATTATAGAATATTTCTATTCGTTCAAATCCTGCATCAACCTCAATACTTTCAGGATGAACAAATACTGTATCATCAATTACTACCTTGTCAATATATATTCTTGGTGCAAGGGGTTTGGTACTAACAATATGAGGGTCAACAACTGCAATACCGTCAACAGTAGGGAAGTATAATTTGCCATCGGCAGCCTTCATTGAAGAAGGGGCAAAACCGCCATTAAACTCCGTGGTAACAAGCCCATCGGATTTACCAAATTTTCGGGTGGAAACATAATTCGTTATCCCGTTGGCAAAAGCACTAAGTTCAGCAGTATCGGCACAAGAAATACCAACATTACTTGTCATCCAGATTCTACCATAGTTGTCTAACTGCATTGCAGAAACAACATTATCAGCTAATCCGTTTTTGGTTGATAGCTGTTTTATTACATTATTTTTGTGGATAAAAATTCCGGCACCGTAAGTACCAATAAATATATTGCCGTAATTATCTTCATAGAACGAACGGACTATAGACTCCTTAATATCGGGGGCAGGAATAATTGTACTAAATTTATCATCTTGGTAATAGCTGGCACCCTTTAATGAGCCAAACCAGATACGTCCCTTGCTGTCTTCAAAAATAACCTTATTGTTGTTATCGCTTAATCCATTGCGTGTAGTATAACGTATTAGTCCATCAGAAGATTTTTTAATAACCCCATCATAAGTACCAACCCAAAAGTTTTTTTGGCTATCTTCAAAGATGGCAAAAACCACATAATTTGTAAGTCCAAATTCGCTATTATAATCAACAAACTTCTTACCATCGAAACGATAAATTCCACTTCCGTAGGTGCCAAGCCAAAGGTGATTGGAGTGATCCTGGTAAAGTGCCCATACACATTCATTAAACATACCCGATGCTCTGCCGTAATGGTAAATGTTCCCATTTCTTATACGTTTTACACCATCACAGTTAAAACCTATCCATATACTTTTATCGGTGGTTTCAATAATTGGACTAACAGAAAATGCACTTTTGGAAAAAACATTGGAAAGATAATGAGTTATAGCTTTTCTTTTAAATTTTATCAGACCACTGTTATGGCTTCCCAGCCAAATATTGCGCTCATCATCCTCAAAAATTTTATCAACGCGCATTTGTTTGAATATCATATCATCGGGTTTATAGAACTTACCATCCTCCAATATTATAACACCGTTAGCAATTGTGCCGATCCAAATCCGCCCGTCACTGTCCTCAAATAAAGACCTAACAATAATATTTGGAGTACCGGGGTATTTTTTTAGTTGCAGATAGTTATCCTGATTTGAGAAAGTTAATCCTCTATCAGTGCCAATATACAATGTGCCATTTTTTGCCATCAGGACTGAAGATATTGCTGAATTTTCTGCTTTTTGGAAAACTTTGACTGTTTTATCGGATATAAGATAGCTGTTCCTGTAGCTTATTGTAAAAAGACCAATACCACATATTTCTGAAAAATCATGAAAGGTAGCGTCCTTGGAATCGGTTGCAATTTCAACTTGGTTTATATTATTGCCATCATATTTGTAGATACTATATTTCGAATTAAAATAGTAATCGCCATTAGAGAGTTGAACGAATTTATTAACAGGTAAATTTTCAAGATTGTATTCGGCAGTGAAATTATGAAGCTCGCCATTACTAAAACGAAATAGTTCACCTGTTTCTATTGTAATCCATAAATTATTTACTGAATCAACATGAAGGGAAGAGATGCGTTTGGATAGATTTGCTTCAGGGTACAGGTTGTTGAATTCAACAAATCCGCTCCCATCATACCTGAGCAACCCATTGAAAGTTGCAATCCACAGGTAACCATCCCTGGTTTGGCAAATATCATTTACAGAGTTTTGAGAAAGTCCGTTGGTGCTGTTCCAAATCTGGTAGTAATATTTGGAGAATGGATTATTGTTTACAGGAAACACACCGATTTTATCCTGTGCCCAATAGGGTAAAGATACCAACAATATGCATAACAGGATAACGTGCTTCATCTTCAACAATAAATGTTTCCCATTTAAATTAAAACATATCACAGACAACTGGTATGTTAATCTATTTTCCAAACAAAGTATAACAAAAAATATACCCCAAAGCGAGTCATTTTTTGGTTAAAACGGAGGTTTGGATTTCAATCCAAACCGTATTTGTAAAGTTCGGTCTGTATCTGCATTACTTGAAGGGTTACGGTGAAAAATCATAGTTTTAGTATATCAGGTTTTTTGTTTCTTCTTTTTTGCTGCCGGGAACAAAATGTTATTAAGAATAAGTCTGTACCCTGCAGAGTTTTTATGTAGATTTAGATCGGTAGGAGGATCGCCAACAGCATGACGGTAGTCCTCGGGATCATGCCCGCCATAGAATGTAAAAAAGCCCCGTCCAAAATTACCATGAATATATTTTACCTGATCGGTGCCGGCACGCTCACCTAAAATATATACAGAGTTTTTAATGTATTTGCGGCGAAACATTGTAGTTTGCCCCATAAATCCGCGTATAACATTAAGATGGTTTTGGGTTAGCATGGTTGGTACAGGATCGTATTTAGCCGAAAACTCGAATAAGGTAAAGTAATCATTATCCTGATTAAGCACTTCGGTTGGTGCAATATCAATATCGCTATATTCGTAAACATAGGGATTCATCTCAAGCTTAAAATTTTCGAAAGCAAGAGTTTGACTGTAATCAATATTATTAGCAGCATCAGGATCAGGGGGATCACCATCGAACATCTGGTCAACAATATCAACTTTCATTGCCGAAAGTGCAATATCGTATGAATCGGTAGCACTGCACATTGCAAAAAGGAAACCCCCATTGGCGAGATACTCCTTAATTGTTACGGCAACTGCACGTTCCATTTCGGAAACCTTTGTGAAACCTGTTTTTTTTGCCTCTCCTTCATACAAAGCTTGCTGGGCAATATACCATTGAGCGGTACGGTAACTAGCATAAAATTTGCCAAACTGCCCTGTAAAATCCTCATGGTGCAGATGCAGCCAATCATATTTATCAAGGTCACCCCTCAAAATATCTTCAACCCAAATTTTTTCGTAAGGTACCTCTGCATACTCAAGAACAAGAGTAACAGCATCATCCCATGGCTCATGACCGGGAGTAACATAAACAGCAATTTCAGGAGCTTTTTCAAGTCGAACCACATCCATATTTTGCTCGTCACTTTGTACTTCGGTATAAATACTAATAGCTTCGGTTGTAGATAGCTGCTTATACGATACTCCTTTAATACGGCATTTTGCAGCCAACTGTTCTGAATAATCAAGCAAAAATGAGCCACCCCGGTAATTCAAAAGCCAGTCGGCAGTTTTACCCTCCTTAAGGGCATTAAAAGTAATACCATAGGCTTTAAGATGATCATTCTGGTTAAGGTCCATATATATTAAAAGTTTGGGCTGTGCAAAGCTTATTGATGCAAGCAAAAGAAAGAAGGTAAATCTATACATAATTCTCTGGTTTTTGAGGTTTAATTAAATAATTTTGTAAATTAAATTAAAGTCAATAATTGTTGCTCCGTCATGTAAAGCGCTATTATACCTTATTTATTGTGAATATCAGTTACGTAATAGTCCGAATTTCTTCATTTTCCTCCACAATGTTGAAGTATTAATCTTCAATTCAATGGCAGTATTTTTTCTATTATAGTTATTTCTTTGCAGAGCTTTTACAATTAAATCCTTTTCATAATTCTTTACCTTGCTATCAGGTGAAGCCTCAGCTGGCTCCGCATTCTCCTCCCTTATGTTCTCAGGAAGGCATTCAAGACTAATAGTGTTACCCGTACAAAGCACAAAGCAATGCTCAATTACATTTTCCAATTCACGAATATTACCCCGCCAGTGGTAATCAATAAGTTTTTGATATGCATTGGGAGTAAAGCGTTTTATGTTTTTGCCAAATTTGTTATTAAAAATGCTGAAGAAATGACTCACAAGATAGGGGAGATCATCCTTGCGGTCTCTTAAAGGCGGAATATGGATATTAATTACATTTATACGATAGTAAAAATCTTCCCTAAAGTTTCCTTTTGTTATTTCAGCCATCAGGTTTTTGTTTGTTGCTGTTATAATTCTGGCGTCAAGTTTTCGTACTTCATTTTCACCGATTCTTGAATATTCGCGAGATTCAATTACCCTTAGTAGTTTGGTTTGAACTGCATTGGAGAGATCGCCAATTTCATCGAGGAATATTGTGCCCCCATTAGCAAGTTCAAACTTACCCGGTTTGCTGTTAATTGCTCCTGTAAAAGAACCCTTTGCGTGTCCGAAAAGCTCGCTTTCAATAAGTGTTTCAACAAAGGCACTGCAATTAACTGCAACAAACGGACCCTCTCTCCTTAAACTGTGCATGTGTATTGCTTTGGCTGCAAGCTCCTTTCCGGTACCACTTTCACCGGTTATCAATACAGTTGTATCTGTTGGGGCTACACTTTTAAGAATGCTTATAATCTTTTTAATTTGATTATTCTTACCAACTATATTTTCGAACTTGTGCTTTTCCTCGAGTTGCTCGTAAAGTTTTTTTACGTTGCTTACATCAATAAACGTCTCAACTCCGCCAATTTTTTCACCATCATTATTAAGTAGTACTGCTGAGTTAACCTGTATGGGTATTTGTTTCTTTTCTTTCGTAATAATTTCAATTTCGTTTCCAATGGTTGAAGAACCGTCATGCATGGTTTTTTCCATGTGGCAACCATTACGGCATTTGTCGGCATTAAAAATTTCCCAACATTTTTTACCTGTTGCTTCAGCTCTGCTATATCCGGTTATCTTTTCTGCTGAATTATTGAATGAGGTGATATTCCAGTTTTCATCAATTGTAAAAGTACCCTCAATGCTGCTGTTGAATATTGCATCAAGTCTGTTCTTTTGCTCTTTAAGGTCGCGTGTTTTTCTTTCAAGGTCCTCAGCAAGAGAAACCATTTCAATGGTATCGCGAAAAATAATTACCAAATTAATTACCTCGTTATCGCGAATAACCGGAGTAATTGAAGTTACCACACTCCTGGCTTTCCCTGATTTATCAATTATTGTAATTGAGAGATTGGAGTATGTTTTTCCCTTGTTAAAGGAATTATAAAGGTACTCTTTAACCTCATCCCCAATAACCAGATTGTTTATACTCTTACCTGTTATCTCAACTTCCCCGAACTCTGTTAGGCGTGAAGCTGCCTCATTAAAAACAATAATATTATGCTCTCTGTTAATAACAATTAGTCCGTCAGGTATTACAAGAGCTTTCCTATTTCTGTCGAAAATCCTTTTAACTTCCATCAATAGCTCATTTTTTTTAATACAACATTGCAATTTAACTGCATAATTGCAATACAATTGCAAAAATAGTTGCAGTATTGCAAGAGGATATTTACCTAAAATTGCGTTTAAGTAGTTTATTTTAATCGGTATGATAGTTGAATAAGAGTATTAGCGATCCTGAAAAGCAGGATAGAATATAAATATTATAAATGGAGTTAAATTATGCCAAATAGAGATGGAACTGGTCCCGGTAGTAAAGGTTCCGGAACAGGAAGAAGACAAGGACCATGCAGCGGAGTCGATAATAAAATTGAAGAAAACGCAGCCGATACAAGTTTTATGGGACGAGGTAGTTCCGGTCGGAGGAGAAGAATGAGAAACAGAAGTAATCGCGGTTTTGGAAACAGAGCTGGTTTTGGTGCAAATAATTAAGATTTGGAATTGGAATGGTAATATCAGTAGCATCGGGTAAAGGAGGTACGGGCAAAACAACTATTGCGGCAAGTTTGGCTTATTCGCTTGTCAATTCGGTTTATTACGATTGTGATGTTGAAGAACCTAACGGTCACCTTTTGCTTTCTCCCGAAATTGCAGGCACAGAACTGGTTTACAGAAAAATACCTGCTATAGATTATTCAAAATGTACTTTTTGTAATAAATGTTCTGATGTGTGCAATTTTAACGCACTCATAAATCTTGGTAGCGAAATTCTTGTATTCGAGCAAATGTGTCATAGTTGCGGTGCTTGCAGCTATTTTTGTCCCGAAAAAGCAATTACGGAAAAAGACAAATATATTGGTACAGTAGGGTATGGCAAAGCTGGTAATGTTGAGTTTTATAATGGCACATTAAATATTGGTGAGGTCTCTGCAGTGCCGCTTATTTCAGCATTAAAAAATAGGGTTGATAAATCTAAAACTACAGTTATCGATTCACCTCCCGGTACCTCCTGCTCAATGGTTGAAACCGTTAAAAATACTGATTACTGCATCCTCGTTACAGAATCAACTCCTTTTGGTTTGAATGACTTAAAACTGGCAATTGATGTACTCCAAAAAATAGGAATAAGTTTTGGGGTAGTTATAAACAAGTATATTAGTGACTATACTGATTTAGAGGAATACCTTGATGACATTGGTGTAAATGTTCTATTAAGGATAGAGCTGGATAGAAAAATTGCAGAGAACTACTCAAAAGGTAAATTGCCCGTAGCAGATAACCTGCAATTACAAGAAAGGTTTGTGGCAATGTATAACTATATCGAACAATTACAGGGTGTTGCACATGAGCAGTAATGTAAAACAAATAGTTGTACTAAGTGGTAAAGGGGGTACGGGTAAAACTACTGTTTCCTCATTTATTGCAAATAATACCAATGATTGCCTTGTAGTGGATTGCGATGTTGATGCCGCAAATATGCATCTTGTTCTGGAACATAAAACTATTACACGTACACCCTACACCGGCACCAACAAGGCTGAAATTATTTCAGATGATTGCCTACAATGCGGATTGTGTATGTCGGTATGCCGTTTTGATGCAATACATAATTATGAAATTGACCAAAGGTCATGTGAAGGCTGCGGGTTCTGTTATAATGTTTGTCCCAACAAGGCAATTACATTTTTGCCCGCACAAACAGGCTATATGTTTGAATCTGTACTTGAGAACGGTAATCCCTTTTTCCACGCAAAACTTGTCCCCGGAGAAGGTAACTCAGGCAAGTTGGTAAGTGCTCTTAAAAAGCTTGCACTTGGCAAGGTTAGTGACAGTACAGGTTATGTAATTATAGACGGACCTCCCGGTATAGGGTGTCCGGTAAATGCCTCAATAGCCGAAGCAGATTTGGCACTTATCGTAACGGAACCCACTCTATCAGGGCTACATGATTTGGAACGATTGCTTCAATTGCTTAATACATTCAAAATCAAATCGGGTATCGTTATTAACAAGTATGATTTGAACGTTAATGTAACGGAAAAAATTAAAGATGCTGCAAAGCGGGAATCTTCCGAATTACTTGGATGCATTCCCTATAACACTCAATTTATTGAGGCAGTAAATAATGGTACTGATATTATGAAATATAATCCCGGATTGGGACAGGATATGCTCTTGATTTGGAATAATATAGAAAATGAAATTAATAAAAATTAAGGTGTAATTATGAAAATTGCTGTCTCGTCAACAGGCGGATCGATGGATGCCATGTTAAATGAAAGATTTGGCAGGTGCGAATACTTTATTATTTATGATTCGGAAACAGAAAAGTTTGATGCAGTTTCAAATCTTGGTGAACAAATGCAGGGTGGAGCCGGACCCAAAGCTGCCGAACTTATAAAAAAATATGATGCTGATGTTATAATTACAGGTAATATTGGGGATAAAGCCGAAACAGCCTTAAACAAGGCAAATATAAAAATTGCTGAGGGTTATTCAGGTAGCACCAAGGTTAAAGAGGCAATAGAAAAGTTTATTGGTGACAACGCATAACCGGATACACAGATTAACAACGCAGTGGTACTTCAGTAATTCCCACGTACTCAAATGCCCCGAAATTTACTACGTTCGGGGCTTTTTGATGTTTAAGAAACATCCTTCAAACTACCTAAATACTCTATCCCGGATTTGAATAAACTCGACAAAAAAAAGCCTTCCGGTTAGGGAAGGCACTTAGGATGGAAAATTTATTTATAGCTTTTACGCTGATTTTCTGTCTGATTCAATATAAACAGGTTCGTTACCATATTTAACGGTATCTTCGGTAATAAGGCATCTGTCAACATTATCGAGCATAGGGATTTCGTACATTACATCCAGCAGAACATTTTCAACAATTGAGCGAAGGGCACGGGCACCGGTTTTTCTTTCGAGTGCTTTTTGTACCATTGCATCAAGAGCAGCTGTATCAAATTCAAGTTCAACACCCTCAAGCATAAACAATTTTTTGTACTGCTTTATAAGAGCATTTTTTGGCTGGGTAAGAATATTTTTTAGAGTAGCGGCATCAAGCTCATGAAGTGGTGCTACAACCGGAATACGTCCTATAAGTTCAGGAATCAAACCGTATGATAGCAGGTCTTCCGGCTGGGTAAGCTGAATAAGATCATCTTTCTCAAGAGATTTTTTATCTTCAATATCGGTATCAAAACCCATGCGGTTTTTGTTAATACGGGTAGCTATAATCTGTTCAATTCCATCAAATGCACCACCAACAATAAAAAGTATATTTTTTGTGTTGATGTTAATCAAGCTCTGCTCAGGATGTTTTCTGCCACCCTTAGGCGGAACACCTGCAACAGTACCTTCAAGGATTTTTAGTAATGCTTGCTGCACGCCTTCACCCGATACATCGCGAGTAATTGAAACGCTTTCGCTTTTACGGGCAATTTTGTCAATTTCGTCAATATATATAATACCTTTCTGAGCTTTTTCGAGGTTGTAATCAGCAGCTTGAAGAAGTCTTACCAGAACAGTTTCAACGTCATCACCAACATAACCGGCTTCGGTAAGTGTTGTAGCATCGGCAATTGCAAACGGTACTTCCAGTATTTTTGCAAGGGTTTGTGCAATTAAAGTTTTACCAACACCGGTAGAACCTATAAGTAAAATATTACTTTTTTCAATTTCAACATCATCAAGTTCAAATAATGATGCGTTGGAGTTAACACGCTTGTAATGATTATAAACAGCAACAGAAAGCACTTTTTTAGCTCTTTCCTGACCTATAACATATTCATCAAGACTTTTTTTAATAACTTCCGGAGTTAGTGTACCGCTCTGGTCCGGTTTGGTGCTGTATGCTGCAAGGTTATTTTTTAGTATGTCAACGCTTGTTCTTATGCATATATCGCAAATATATACATCAGGACCAGCAACCATGCTGCTAACTTCACTACTGTCACGTCCGCAAAACGAACACTTTACTAACTTGTTTTCTTTAGTATCACTCATATCTTACTTTTATTACTCAAATCATTTAAAATTTTTCGTGACTTGTCAAGATATAACGAGTTTGGGAAAGATTCAAGCAATTTTTGATGCTCTGCTTTCGCCATAGTTTCGTTATGTAATCCTAACCTGTATGTTTCGGCTTTCAAAAACTGGACATAGTCGGAATAAATTGAGTCTGTATTATTGCCAACTATATTATCGAATATTTTTATAGCCTCTTGATATTTATTTTCTGCCAGCAGTGTAATCGCATAATTATACTCGGCAATTTCATTCAGAACAATTAAAGACGGATCTTGTGCAAGTTGTCTGAATATTTCTGACGCTTCGTTAAATTTGCCAGAATTTGCAAGGTAATCGGCTTCGGCAAATTTTGCGAAATTAACCGAATCCTGCTTGAATGTATTGATAATCATTGCATATTCAAGTGCATCGTTTACAATCCGCAATGTTGAATTATCTGTAACCTGCACAAGCATTTCAACCGCTTTATCGGCATGTTGCTGCCATAATAGAATTTTACCAGCAAGGTACTTTGCGGTTGATTTTGTTTCATCCGATACCCGCACATTTGTGTAAGTCTGCTTTAAAAATTTTTGTGCAAGCTCAAGATCATCCTGTTTTATTGCAATTTGTGCTTTTAACAATAAAGCATCACCATAAAGTTTCGAAAGTGGTGCCTCACTTGTAATTATACTCAAAACAGAATCTGCTTTTTTATAATCAATAAGCTCATTTACATATAGGTCAGCCATAGAATAGTAGGCAGTATATGCAACAGGTGTATTTGGGAATTGTGCTGAAATTTCATTATATACTTCAATTACTGAATGATAAAGATATGCCCCTGTGGTATCCTTTTTATAAAGCGGTTTCCACGATTCTTTGTTCTTG
Source organism: Melioribacteraceae bacterium (assembly GCA_963663615.1). GTDB lineage: Bacteria > Bacteroidota > Ignavibacteria > Ignavibacteriales > Melioribacteraceae. Next base: position 3,467,977 of record OY760517.1, on the reverse strand, counting down.
CCAAGTTTAGTATCAACGTTTCCCTTTAGTGCGGCAGCAAGGGTATTACGTGCTGATGGAATGGAAGGGGCATCGGGGTAGTGTTCAATAAACCATGTTAATGCAGCCGAGGCAATTTCAAACTCCTCCTCCCTGTATGCGTCTCTCGCGAAACTATACATGGTATTAGCCTTCAGTTCAGGGATTGATACAAGCAGTTCAAATGCTTCATCATATCTGCCGGTACGCATGTAAATATTACTTATTAGCTCTGTGAAGATACTATTGCCGGTATTTTCCGAATACTCCTTCAGAACCTTTTCAATCTGCTGAAATGCATCGTGCCCGTCAACATACTGGTTTATTCGGGTACGTACAATATTTATTTGTTTGGGATCGCGTAATAATATTTCGCAATACTCTTTAGTGGCGGCATCATAACGCATTGTGAGATAATAAATCTGTGCAATATCGTAAGTGAACATTCTGAATACATTTGGCAGATTTTTACCCTTTTCAAGGTATTCAATAGCTTTATCGAAATTACGATGTTTCACTGCAAAGTTGGCGAGTATTCTGTATGTGGCGGCAGAACCCGGATTTGCTGCAAGTCCCCTATCCCAAATTTCCTCGGCTTTTTCACGGTTATCCATAGTGTGATATGTACTGCCAAGCATACCATAATAGTTAACATCACCGGGGAATCGGACTATCATTTCATCAAGAAAGTTGATTGACTCATTATATTTTTTTTGCTGAACAAGTAAATTATTTAGCTTGTTGTTTACCTGCATATTATTTGGCTGCATGTTATGCAGTTCACGATACAGATTTTCAGCCTTGTTGTATTGCTCATTGCGTTCGTAAGTTTGAGCCAGGCGGTACTTGTTCTGAAAATTTGCATTTTGTGCAAATAGCACAAATGGTATTAAGAGTATCAGAAAGAGTTTTTTTATCATAATAAGGGATTATTCATTTTTTGTTATTGTAAAACTATGGAAATATTATAAATAATCAGTCGAAAAAATGTTCCCCCTGCCAAGCAAACCCTTTTTATCGAGTTGTTTTTTTACGCTTGCCATCTTATTAACACCATCCTCGCCATACATCATCACCAGGTAGTCGGGTTTTATTTTACCTATGCCATGCTCGGCGGAAACTGTTCCCCCAAACTGAATACACTTTTCACACAAAGTTTTGTACATCTCTTTTGCACGGCAAAACTCTCCCTCATCGGCAGGTAAAAAATTAAGATGTATATGGCTGTTTCCAAAATGTCCATACGTAATATGATGAACGCCTGTCTCGGTAGCAGAGTCCTTACAAAATTTGTAAAACTCGGTAAAGTTGCTATCGGGTACTGCCAAATCCGTTCCAACTTTCTTAAGATTATTTGCAGTTATATATTCGTTTACCTTGCCAGAAACAGCATGCCTGAACTCATGAAAATTAGCTCTGTCCTTTTTATCGGAAGCAAACCACACATCATCAAGACTGGCATTGTGTTTTTCAATAATTGCCGTCCAAAGCTCCAGCAGCTCCATTTCTACGGATTCGGTTACTTCCTGTTCAATCCATACGGCAGCTGTTGCATTATCAGGAATTACGGGGTAGTCGTCTTTCAGGAATTCTAGTGCCTTTCTATCAAAAAATTCAATACCCAACGCATCTATACCGGTGGTTTGCGAATTACGTGTTCTGAATGAAGTATCACGTACTTCTGCTACAAAATCCAGGGCATCCTTTTCACAGGGAAAAAATATAACTGCTGAAATAAAGTTTTCGGGCTGTTTTAGTAAACGAAGTTTTGCTTTGGTAACAATACCAAGCGTACCTTCCGAACCGATGAAAAGATCAATCAAATCCATATTCTCTTTCATGTAATAGCCGGATGCATTTTTAACAGAAGGCATATTTAGTGCCGTGATACTCAGGGTAATACTTTTACCGGAATTGGCTGTAATAGTGATAACGCCATTTTCTACAACGTGTTTATACCGCTCAACAGAAATAATCTCACCATCAGCAAGTACAATCTCAAGTTCCATAACAAAGCATCTTGTTGAACCGTACTTGAAAGTTTTTGCACCAGAAGCATTATTGGCAATAGTACCCCCTATTGATGAGTTCTGCTCAGTGGGATCCGGTGGATAATAGAGTCCAGCACTGCTGCATCCATCGTGTAAATCGGACAGGATAACTCCGGTTTCAACAACCGCATAATTATCAGTGGTATTTATCTCAATAATTTTATTTAGCTTTTGTGTAGAAATAATTATACCGCCATCTGGTACACCACCACCGGTTAATCCGGTTAGCATGCCGGAAACTGTAACTTGTATATCGCTTTTATAACACTCTCGTAAAATTTCAGCAACTTCTTCCGTATTTTCTGGAAAATATATTTTATCCGCAGTGCCCTGGTAATTCGCTGCATCCTTCAAATAATCTGCAAACTCATTCCTGTCATTTTTTACTATCATACTCTAACGCCAATATTAATTCTTTCCAAAAATATAAGTATTCCGCAAAATATTATTGCTATTATATTAAAAAAATTTTTAATTGTAGTAGTGAACGATGTAAATGCTTTGTGTATATAACATAAGACCGGAGGATTCATGAATAGAGAAGGGCATAGTGACGAAAGGACGCAAGAATCAGCTACCCGAAATAAACCATCAGTATCAAAAGCCGTAATGAGTGAAACAGCTCATCAAAGAAAGAAACCAATCAAAAAAGTAAACAAGCAATCAAGAGTTGATTTTTATCCAAAATACGACACAATGATGTCAGAATACTGGATTGGCTAAAACAATTTTTTCCTTTACACCAGGGGGAGCAGTACTATGCTGTTCCTCCGCCGATTTAATCTATGCAAGTTTATCTTTATGAACAAGTGTCACCTGATACAACGATGCAGATTTCGGTAAATCGCCTCCCCCTTTTAGCACGTATCTATACCCTAAACTTTCCAGTTCCGAGTAAAAGAATTCAATAAATTTTTCCCCGAGATAATGAATTTCAACCACGATTACAGGCTTATGTTCGCCAAGGGTTTTTAACATTCCCTGTAACACTTCAATTTCGTGCCCCTCAACATCAATTTTTATCAGGTTTGGTATAATACTCTTATTTTGTTGTAAATAATCATCGAGGGTTATAGCTTCTGCAACAAAAGCAAACTCATCTTTTTCAACAGCACGGGTACGTGATGAATCGGCAGCATCTGTCATAGCCAAAGTGCCCGTTTTCGATGAAACCGCCTTATTTACGCATGCAATAGTTTTAATATTATTAAGCTTTATATTTGTTAACATTTTTGAAAATGTTACAGGATGTGCCTCAAAAGCCATTACATTACCAGCACTACCCACAATACGTGAAGCTATCATTGCTGTATAACCTATATTTGCACCAATATCAATAAAAGTATCACCAGGCTTAAGATAACTTAATATCAGGTTTATTTCATCTACCCCGGTTGTACCGAAAAGGAGTTTTGTCGATTCCCTCCAAAGCTTTAGTTTTAACCCTTTTGCCGGACCTTGCCTAACAGAGCGAATAAAATAATTTACAAAGTAAACCCATGCTCTACCCGGATAATTTAATTGTGGATATTTATCCCGTAAACGGTCTATCCTTTTTTCGATATTGTGTAAATTAAATTTTGTCATCTATTACCAAAAGCACCTTTCTTAACAATCCATACACCCATTAAAATAATAGCAAGCGATATAAAAACAAATATATTGAGTTGTTCATCGAGTACAAGCCACCCAAGAAACAAGGCAATAATTGGATTTATATAAGTGTATGTTGAAACAAACGAAACCGGTAAGTGCTGAATTGCATATGTAAAAGAGCCATACCCGGCAAAAGAGCCAATTACCATTAAGTAAAGCATTGCATACAATCCGTTTGCATCCATGTGGAAATGGTTATGCTCACCAAGTATAAGTCCTAATATAGTTTGCCCCGTACCAGCAATTAGCATCTGGAATGCAGCATTCATAAATGGATGAGCAGTAACTTTAAAGTGTTTGGAATAATTAGTACCGAGTGCCCACATTATTACAGCAAACAAAATACAGATTATACCAAACGCATATTCAAATACGAATAGCTTGGAAAAGTTATCCCACATTACAATAGATACACCGACAAATCCTGTTAGTAATCCTAAAATTTTGTTACGGTTAAATTTGTCGCCATTTGGAAAAAGTGACTCAATACCACTAATCCAGAAAGGCATTGTTGTTAAAAGTAAAGCTGCCAAACCACTTGGAACCCATTGTTCGCCATAGACAACAAATCCGTTTGCCATTCCAATAAGCAACAGACCTACAACAGCAATATGTTTATACTCGGCAGGTTTGGGAAATTTAATTCCTCTTAAACGCAAGAAAGGAATAAGTATAGCACCAGCTGTAATCCAGCGTAAGCCGGCAAACAACATTGGGGGCATGGTTTCAACACCAATTTTTATTACAAGGTAGGTGCTGCCCCAAACAATACAAATAGTTACCCACGCTGCGTAGGCTTTCCAGTTCGACTGTGACAAGATATTCTCCTAAATAAGGTTTACAAATTTATCCAGAAAATATTATGTTACACAATTATCTCTTTATTATTTCCTGAAAAAGTCTAAGGTGAAATATGGAATCAACTAAAACCCTGAATATAGTAAAAGCAGAAAGAAAAGATGTACCTGTAATTCTTGACCTAATAAAGCAACTTGCTATTTATGAAAAAATGCTTGATGATGTTACCGCAACTGAGGAAATGATTGAAGATTCTCTGTTCTGCGAGAACTCAAACATTGAATGTGTTGTTGGGTGGTATAATGATAAGCCAGTAGGTTTTGCTCTGTACTTTTACAATTATTCTACTTTTTTGGGAAAACGGGGATTATACCTCGAAGATTTATTTGTTATTCCTGAAATGCGAGGTAAGGGGCTCGGCAAGGCTTTGCTTACACACTTGGCTAAAACTGCTGTTGAAAATAACTGTGGCAGGTTAGAATGGTCTGTACTTAACTGGAATGAACCTGCAATAAAATTTTATGAGAGTCTGGGAGCTCTGCCTATGAGTGAATGGACTGTTTACAGACTAACTGGTGATGAATTAACAAAATTGGCAAAAAAAGGTTAACGTGGAATTAATTAAAGAATTATATACAGATGTTTCTCTATGGTTTTCGGATTACCCGCATGTACTAAATTACATTAAATTTCTTGGTGTAATACTACTTGCGTTAATTGCATTTGAGTTAGTACACAAGTATATACTTAAACACCTTAAAAAAGTAGTTGATAAGACAAAAACCAAACTTGATGATGTGTTTTTTACACCCCATGTTATTAAGAGGTTATCTTATATTTTTCCCTTGCTTATAATTCATGAGTTTGCATACCTGGTACCCGAAATTGAACAGTTTCTACTTAGAGTAACACAATCAGGTATCGTATTCTTTCTAATTTTGGCAATTAGTAAAATTTTAACTGCTCTTAGTCATTATGTTGATAATCTGCCCAAGTTTAGGGACCGACCTGTAAAAGGGTATATTCAGGTTGGTAATATTCTGCTTTTTATTTGGGGCGGTATTCTAATTGCCGGGTCACTTTCGGGTGAATCGCCATGGACATTGATTGGCGGCTTGAGTGCTATTACTGCGGTTATTTTATTGATATTCCGTGATACTCTCCTCTCCTTTGTTGCAAGCATCCAGATTTCTACCTACGACCTTATTAAAGAGGGGGACTGGATTGAGGTTCCAAAGTTTGGGGTTGATGGTGATGTAATTGATATTAGTCTTAATGTTATAAAAGTACAAAACTTCGATAAAACTATTTCGGTTGTGCCTACATACAAGCTTGTTGAGGAATCATTCAAAAACTGGCGTGGAATGCAACAGTCAGGTGGCAGAAGAATTAAACGTTCCATATTTATTGATATGAAAAGTGTGAAGTTTATCAATAGGGAAATGGCTGAGAAATTCAGAAATATTTGCCTTATCAAAAACTATATTGAAGAAAAACAGAAAGATGTTGATGAGTTTAACAAGCTAAAAAAAATTAACGAGGATGATCTTGTTAATGCCAGACAACTAACCAATATTGGTACATTTAGGGCATACCTTATTGAATATTTGCGTAAGCATAAAGATATTCACAACGATATGATTATGCTCGTAAGACAATTACAACCTGGTCCTAATGGTTTACCACTCGAGATTTATGTGTTTACTACCACAACTAACTGGGTAGAATACGAAAATATACAAAGCGATATTTTCGATCATATAATGGCAATTACACACGCATTTGAACTTGACCTTTTCCAGAACCCAAGCGGTAGCGATTTTAAATGCTTTACGGAAAAAGCTAATGCAGAATAAAAAGTTATCCGAAATACTTGCCGATGCAATTGTGAAAAATGATGTATCTGTGGTAACACATGTACCCGGTTTTGGGGGTACTCAGGTATTTAATGAGTATAATAAACTTACAGGTAACAAAACCCCTCATTCGTTTAACGAAGAAGCTGCTATTGCAATTGCACATACGGCAGCAATTGTTGGTAAACGGTCTGCCTCACTTATAAAAGCTCATGGTTTAATGAAAGGGGCTAATTGCCTAACCGATGTTATTTATGCTGATAATACAGCCGGATTTGTTCTTTTTGTTTTTGAAGACTATACAGGTTCGCACAGCGATAGTATTTTGAAGATTGACGGTTTTCTTGAAGCTTTTAAGATACCTGTTATCGATATGGATTATGCAAATCCGCAGAAAACAGTTAATGCTGCATACCTCCTTTCCGAACAAAAGGAGTTGCCGGTTGTTGTGTTAACCAGCTCCGAGCTTGTAGAAAAGGAGTACAATTTTAGCCCAAGCTTTAGTTTCGATACTTGCAATAAAAAGTATAAACGGAATATCCTTGAACATGTTGTGCATCCATACTTTGCAAGCTATCAATATTCAAAATATTTATGTAAAACTTCCGGGGGTATTAAGCCAAATTATGAAGAAAGTATTCCTGTTATTCCTGAGGGAGTACCGGAAGCTTACAAAAAAACTGTTGAGTTATACGTTCCATTTTTTAATGTGTTTGCTGAGTACCGTGGTGATATCGTAACAGGAGATACCACTATATCCAGTAGTTTTGTTTTACCTCCGTACAACGCCATTGATATCGTTACTTATATGGGAGGCAGCATACCAAATGCAATTGGTGCTTACCTTGCCGGATACAAGGATGTTTGGGCACTAACCGGTGATTTTGGGTTTATCGCTGCTGGTCAGCTTGGTATTACTGAGTTAGTTAACCGTAACATACCTTTGAAGATTGTTCTGTTTAATAACAAGTTAGCAGGTGCCACTGGCGGACAAACTGTAAACCAAAAGCTGATTCAAAATATACTGCTACCTTATCAGGGTAATGTGGTGATTGTGAATAACCCCAATAATTCGGATGAAATTGGAGATAAATTAACTCAGATTAAGAGAGCAGAAAAATTCCAAATTTTGGTGCTGGACTATTAGTTATTTCTAAAGTCCAAGCTTATCCATGTTTTCTTTTTCAAATTTACTGTCTTCGCCGGGGTAACGTAGTATATCCTCATATTCTCCAGTCTCTCTTGCCATCATCCAGATTAAACTTTGTTCAGCTGGCATGGCATCCGGCATTTTGGAATATATAGGGTCTTTAATTGCATCGGAATAATTTGTAATTTCCCAACCTTCACTTTTGAATCGCTCAATTAAATCGTTAAGAAACAATGCACTGGTTAAATTTAAATGCAGCAAAAGTGTATGCGGTATCTGACGTTTATTAATCTTTAATGAAAGATCATTGTAATATTTTGCTCTTCCGAGGATATGATCAAGATAATAATCCCTATAAGCTGAAATATCGGCTTGGGGATCTTCCTTTAATCGTTTTCTAAGTCGGCTATATACATACCAGTCCGAAGCATCAATAGTAACCCAGCCCTGTTTATAATCATTTTGTTTTAGGAAGTTATTTATGCTATCGCGGCTTTCAACTGTTTTGCCGGCTTTAAGGTATGGAAAACGAAACAGTTTTGTAAAGTTTTTATAACCATTTATAATCGAGTCGCACTTTAATATATCATTGGAAAACATATCGAAGTTAACTTTGCTGCTGTTGTAATTGTAATGACTATGGGTATGGTTAGCAATCAAATTTCCGGCATCACTCCATTGCTGAAGCAATGTTTCTCCTTTTTCATTATCAACTGCATTACTCATTACAAACCATGCAGCATTTACATTATTCTCTTTAAGCTGTTTTCTGATAAGACCATTCCACTCTTGCCAGTCATAATTCAAAATATTTTTTGTACTGCCATCATCAAATGAAAAAGCCACCTTTGGCTTATCGGCATCAGTGCTTTTTGAGCACGAAACAAATAATGTTGCCATAAACACAACGAGTAATAAATATCTAATCATAATTTACCCAAACATTAATCTAACAATAAATAGTGCAGCAAGAATACCGGCAATATCTGCAATAAGTCCGGCAGGTAAAGCATGGCGTGTATTCTTGATATTAACAGCACCAAAATAAACAGCTAGAACGTAAAAGGTAGTTTCGGTACTGCCAAAAAAAGTTGAAACCAATATACCAATAAAAGAATCAGGTCCGTGAGTAGCAATAATTTCCGCCATAATACCAAGCGAACCACTACCTGAAAGCGGACGCATAAGAGCCATTGGTATAGCTTCAGCAGGGAACCCGATAAGGTTTGTTACCGGTTCAATAGCCCAAACCAGCCAATCCATTGCACCGCCAGCCCTGAAAATACCAATAGCCATAAGTATTGCTACAAGGAAAGGAATAATTGTAACAGCAACATCAAATCCCTCTTTGGCACCTTCAACAAAGGTTTCGTAAATTTTTACTTTTTTAATTGCACCAAGTGTAACAAATGTAAGTATAAGTGTTGGAATAGCAAGAATTGAGATATACCCCACAATAGTTTTAAGCAGGGCTACATCTATAAAGGAAAACAGGCTACCTATTGCTGAAAGCACACCAAAGTAAGCCATAGCGGCAAATGCAATTAAACCACCAAGTACAGTTGTAATTAGTCTCATGTTTCTAGCTGCTATTGAAGGTAGCTCCTTCAGTGGAATTGGGAATTTTTCAAATATTTTTGCAAGTGTAATACCAACTACAGTTGCAAAGAAAGATCCGAACATTGTTGTGCCGATAATTATTGTTGGATCAGAACTGCCCGCTGCTGCACGCAAGGCAATTGCGGTAGTAGGCATAAGTGCAAAACTGGCGGTATTGATTACCAGAAACGTACACATGGCATTGGTTGCCGTACCCTTGTTGGTATTTAATTTATCAAGGTCTTCCATGGCTTTAATGCCAAAAGGAGTTGCCGCATTCCCCAAACCGAGGAACGTAGCCGAAATATTCATTATCATTGAGCCTATTGCCGGATGATCCGGTGGTATTTCGGGGAACAGGAGACGGGTAAGTGGACGTGCACCGCGAGCTATATAATTTATAATTCCAGCTTCCTCGGCAATTTTCATAATACCAAGCCACATAGCCATAATACCAATTAAGCCAAGTGCAATTTCAACAGCAATACCGGCATAACTAAGAGCAGAGTTGGTAAGGCTTTTCATTTTAAGAAAACCCACTTTTTCGGGTACAATGTAGTATTGATTGTTTTCCGTAATAAATTCGGCGGTTATATCATCCTCATCACCCTGAGCAGAGGCAACATCTTTCCATATTCCGGGAAATTTGTCAGTAATCTTGAAGTATAAACTTGATTTCGATTTGGTGGTATCGTTCGATAAAGTAGCACTAAAGTTAAGATCAGTTTTTATACTGTCGGCATAATGTTTGTTAAATATGCTTTTGATGATGGTAAGATTAAGCTCGTGTTTACCCTGTGCAGTAAGATTTGATACCGAAGCAGAATCAATAGACACTTCAATTTTTTTACCATTTTGATATTTGTCGGTAATATTATCCGAAAGGTCGTACGTAACGGCAGCCAAAATTCCGAGGGCAAGAAGAGTAAGCCAAATATAATTAAGCATAAAACATCCGAGATTATTTCAATAGTGCTAATAACTGAATGTCAAAGATACAAAAAATTGAATAGAATACTAATATCATTTGAATATATAAAAAAAGCGGAGAGGAATTTACATCCCTTCCGCCCCTATGCACAAGAAGAAGTTACTAATGAGGTGTATCTCGTTGTTTTTACATGGTTACCATACTGATAAAAACAATAAACATCTAACAAATATTTATTGTTATTGCCAGCATCGATACAACTAATCAGTAACAATCCGAGCGAAAAATATCAATACAATTTTATGTTATGATAATACAAAAAAAAACATATAACACACAACAAGGTTAGTGCATATTTTAAAAAAACTTTCTCTTTTTTTTAGCCAAAACCCCAAATAGTTTGCTTAACCAAGAAAATATTTCTTTAATACTATTTTAATTTTTCTAACAGGAACTAAAATTGAAATATTTTGTTGAAGGTTGTATATTTGATGTATATGCAACTAATTACTTTGCAGAATGGAAAAAAGAATACTTGGACGCTCAATTTCGAAGACTGCCCGACTAATGGGTAACAATCTTAGCCAAAAATTTCACGAAGCTGGTTTGGATATTACAAAGGAACAATGGTACCTCCTTAATGTGTTGGAAGAACAAAACGGTATGAATCAGCAAGATATTGCAGGTTTATGCGAAAAGGATAAAACCAGTGTTGCCCGTCAACTTGATGTAATGGAAAGGAAAGACCTTATTGTAAGAACTACAGATAAGCTTGATAAAAGAATTAAGCGTGTGCAGCTTACAAACAAGGCAAGGGAGTTAAGAGTTGTTTGTAAAAAAATTGCGTCTAAAACTCTCGATGAACTTACCTATGGTATAACTGCCGAAGATATTGACATTACAATCGATGTACTTGAAAAAATTTCGGCACGCCTACACAAAAAGTAACTTGTTATAAAATATATAAAAAGAAAAGGACTATTAGATTTTTTATGAAAGAATTTATGATTGAAGCTACAATACCAACTGAATGGACAAAAAACTTTATTGGTAAAATACCGGAACAAAAAGAGATGCTTGAAGATTTGGTGGATGAAGGCAAATTGGAGTTTTATTCTCTTGCTCTCGACAGATCCAAGTTATGGATGCTGATTAAAGCTGAAGATGAACAGGAGGTTGAGGAGATTTTGGCTGAATTCCCTATTTATGATGAAATGGAGTTTGAAATAATAAATTTAATGTTTGCAAGATCAAGTTCAAAAGTAATGGCAAGTTTTTCGTTAAACTAAAATTTCAGGTAATAGATGAAAAAATATAGTGTTATTTTGGCAGGTGTAGCTGTTATTGCAGTTGCTGCTGTTTTAATGTTTGTATTGCTTTCTTTCAAAAAGGATCCTCCTAAAAAAGAAAAGATGGTTGTTGCCAAACCATATGAATCCGTTGTTGCGGTAAAGGATAATTACAATGCAAATATAAATGTTTATGGTAGAATGGTCACCTCCCAACCGGTTATTTTAACCGCAGAAGTTAGCGGAGAATTACTAAAGGGTGATGTTAAGTTTTTACCGGGTCAACGTTTTAATAAGGGTGATCTTCTCGCTAAAATTGATGACAGACAGATGCAGCTTGAAATAAGCAGTACCAAGAGTGATTTCCTGAACGCTTTTGCTTTGGTACTCCCCAATATAAAGGTTGAGTTTCCGGAAGATTATGACAAGTGGATGAACTACTTCAGAAGTGTTACTTTTGAAGACAAACTCCCCAAAATGCCGGAAGCCGAAAATGAGCAGATAAAGCTTTATTTAACCCGTAACAATGTATATAAGCTTTATTTCTCCATTAAAAATAAGGAAATTACTCATTCCAAATATTTTTTCCGTGCACCATTTAATGGTTCCATTCTTTCTGTTGGTTACAGACCAGGTTCAAGTATAAGATCTGGTACACAGCTTGGGCAAATAATTAACCTGGACCAAATGGAAATTGAGGCACCGGTTTCTGTTTCTGATCTTAACTGGCTGGATATTAATAACAAGGCAGTTATAACAAGCAAAACTCTGCCGGGTGAATGGAAAGGTTCTATCAAACGAATGGGTAGCAATATTGAAGGAGCTTCTCAAACAGTTAATATTTACATTGACGTAAACAGTTTGCACGAATACAAGTTTAACGGTTTGTTCTTTAACGTAACCCTCACCGGAAAAACAGTTGCTAACTCGGTTGTGGTACCACGCAGTGCTATTTATAACGATCATTCGGTTTATATTATCAAAAATGGCAAAATTGCATTAAGCGATGTTAAAATTGATCGCAGGGAAACTAGTCTGGTTTATATTACCGATGGTATTGAAAACGGCGATACGGTTATTACAGAAACATTACAGGGTGTTGTTCCAGGTATGCCAGCCAGAGGTATAGTGGATGAAATAAAAGGAGGTAACTCCTGATGACAAAAATAGTTGAACTATTTGTCCGGTACAAGGTATGGACAAACGTAGTAATGTTCAGTGTTTTTATTTTTGGTATCATTGGTGCACTATCACTACGCTATTCATTTTTCCCCGAGATACAGCCTGATATTGTAACAATTCAGGTAGTTTATCCCGGTGCATCACCCGAGGAAGTTGAAGAGGGTGTTGTATTAAAAATTGAAGAGAATGTTGAAGGGCTTGATGATGTTGAAAGAGTAACTTCCGTATCTCGCGAAAACATTGGTATTGTTACTGTTGAAGCTACCAGGGGTGCCGATATGGAAAAGGTACTTGCCGATGTTAAAAATGCTGTTGATGGTATTAGCTACTTTCCGCAGGGAATTGAAAAACCTGTAGTATCACTTAATAAGTTCAGAACGCGTGCACTCTCAATAATTTTATCGGGGAATACTGATACTTACAACCTTAAGTTTATTGCCGATAAAATGAGGGACGACCTTATATCTGAAAATGGTATTTCGCAGGTGTCTATTACCGGTATCCCTGATCTCGAGTTTTCTGTAGAAGTTACCGAAGAAGTACTCCGAAAATATAATATGAGTTTTGCCGAAGTTGCCAATGCTGTGGCTAGTGCAAACCTTAATGTTACGGGCGGTAAAATTGAAACCTCGGAAGAGGAAATTTTAATTAGGGCTTATGGCAGAAAATATTTTGCCGATGAACTAAATGCTATTCCGGTTAGAACTACTTCGGATGGCTCAATAATTACACTTGGTCAGCTTGCAAAAATAAAGGAAACTTTTGCTGATGACCCTGAGAGACTTTACTATAATGGCAAACCGGCGGTAAGATTAAACATAGACCAGACTTCGCAGGAAAATATTCTGGATGTAGCTGAGACTACAAAAAATTTGGTTGCTACTTTCAATGAAAATAATGTTTATGTACAGGCTGAAGTTGTTGATGACAGAACAATTCCTCTTTCCCAAAGGCTTAGTCTGCTTATAAACAATGGTTTAATCGGACTTATACTGGTTGTAATAACATTAGGATTTTTCCTTAATTTACGACTTTCGGGATGGGTCTCGGTTGGTATTCCATTCTCCTTTGCAGGTATGTTTGTTGTTGCTGCCTTTTCCGGTATTACCATAAATGTAATTTCCCTGTTTGGTATGATTATAGTCGTGGGTATCCTGGTGGATGACGCCATTGTTGTTGCCGAAAATGTTTTTGCCCATTTTGAAAGGGGCAAACATGCCTTGCGTGCTGCTATTGATGGTACAAAGGAAATGGTTATGCCGGTTACTACATCGGTTCTTACCACGGTAATTGCGTTCTCCCCTTTCTTTTTCCTTGATGGTGTTTTTGGCAAGTTTATTTGGCAGATGGCTCTTGTGGTTATTTCGGCACTTGTGTTCTCGCTAATTGAGGCGTTTCTTATCTTGCCAGCCCATTTGGCTCACTCAAACGGACTTAAACCACAGCACGAACAGCACTTTGTAAGAAAAAAAATTGAAGGTATTATAAGCTACCTTACTTATAAAATGTACGCTCCGGTACTTAAGTTTGCCCTCAAGTTCAAATGGGTTTCTGTTGCAATACCTGTAGGTATGGTTTTTATAACTGTGGGACTTATTGGCGGCGGATTTATTGGTACAACATTTTTCCCGTTTATTGATGGCGATACTTTACCTGTTAACATTTCCATGGTTTCCGGCAGGCAGGAAGCAATTACCGATTCCGTTCTTGCCGAAATTGAAAAGAAAGCATGGGAAGTTAACGATGAAATGTCGGCTGAGCGTACTGATGGCAGACAGTTGTTTGAAGGCGTTTTAAGGGAACTTGGCAGTAACGATCTTGGTGAATCGGGTAGTCATACAGGTAAGGTAACTATTCAACTTATAGATGGTGAAGTAAGGAATCTGGATAGTTATTTGATTGCTAATCGTTTGCGTGAAAAAATTGGCTCAATAAAAGGTATTCAGAATATTACGTATGGTAGAATAAGCTTTTTCGGTAAACCTGTTTCGGTTAGTTTGCTGGGTAACGATTTGAATGAACTTAACAAAGCCAAGGATATGCTTTACGAAAAGCTCCAGAGCTTTGGTTCGCTTAAAGACGTTACCGAATCCAACCAGGAAGGCAGAAAGGAGCTTAATATAAAGCTCAAACCACTTGCATACTCACTGGGGCTAACTCTCGCCGATGTTGCAAGTCAGGTACGTCAGGGCTTTTTTGGTTACGAAGTTCAACGCATCCAACGTGGTATTGATGAAATTCGCGTATGGGTTCGTTACAGTCTGGAAGACAGAAGCAAACTTGGACTAATTGATAACCTCCGAATACGTACAAACTCCGGTGCTGAATACCCGTTCAGTGAAATTGCCGAATATACAATTGCTCGCGGTCTTACAAAAATTGATCATATTGCCCGAAAAAGGGAAATACGTATTGAAGCCAATCTTGCCGATGAAAAACTCGATTTGCCACCTATCCTTGCCGATATTAGAAATAATGTTGTGCCGGAGGTTTTATCGCACGTAAATGGCGTTAAAGCAGCTTATGAAGGACAGTCCAGAGACCAGGCAAAGTTTGCCAAGTCGGTACAGCAGGTATTCCCTATTGCTATGCTTATAATGTTCATCCTTGTTATTTTGGTATTCAGGTCATACTTGCAGGCGGCTGTTATTTTTTCACTTATACCGCTTGGTGTACTTGGTGCCATTTGGGGGCACGGTTTACTTGGTATTCAGCTTAACATGCTTTCAGCTTATGGTATTATTGCTCTTTCCGGTATTATTATTAATGATAGTATCGTTTTTGTTGACCAAATTAACCGAAATCTTAGAGCTGGTATGAAAGTTTTCGATGCTACCTTTGAAGCTGGTATTTCACGTTTGCGTCCTATTTTGCTTACCACGCTTACAACGGTATTAGGACTGGCACCTTTAATTCTTGAAAAAAGCAGACAGGCTCAGTTTCTTATCCCGATGGCAATTTCGGTAGCTTTCGGTTTATTGTTTGGAACTTTCATTCTTCTTGTTATATTACCGTCATTGTTCCTTGTAGTTAATACTATTAGGGTTAAATGGGACAAGTTTTTTGGTAAGGGTAGAACTCCTGAAGAGGTTGAACCTGCCATAATGGAGCTTGAA
Source organism: Melioribacteraceae bacterium (assembly GCA_963663615.1). GTDB lineage: Bacteria > Bacteroidota > Ignavibacteria > Ignavibacteriales > Melioribacteraceae. The sequence goes on along the minus strand of OY760517.1, from coordinate 3,452,331 downwards.
ACTGACAAGATATTATAATTTAAGGCGGAAACAGGATGCTTCTTTCTCCTTTCGAAATTTTGGTTTTGCTTGAAATAAATGATAATCCCGGCACAACTTTAGCCGGGATTTCCAAATTGCTGGGCGAGTGGAAAACCGGTTACGATATAACCTCGGGCGAAAGTGTGTTTGTGTCGGTTACCAAACTTAAAAAAGCAGATTATATTTCCAGTGATGGCGAAATTCGCAAATCAGCCCAAAAACCTTCTGTCGATCATTTTGAAGTTACCGAAACCGGTATGACTGCCTTACGCGAAAAAATTCAGCATTACCTCGGCAGCTCACGCGAAAATAATGTGTTGTTTGATATTGGATTGCGTGGTTGTAATATTCTTTCATGGGAAAAAATTATTAGTGCCCTTAAAATTCGCAAGGGTTTTTTGATGAGCAGGTTTGAAAAGCTTAAGGCTGATTCCGGAAACCCGCCTCTCGATAAATCAAATTTTAACAAGGTTAGCTGGCTTAATCATTCCCTCATAATAATTGAAAGTGAAATAAAGTTTATTAACACCATGATTAAGGATGCACACTTCCAAATGGAGTAGTTAACCTAAGCGTAAAATGAAGTTAATATAAATTGATATTCAGGGACAATAAACCTCAGAAATTTTAGAAATTTCGGAGGTTTTATTTCGGTAGCAGCTAATCGTTACAACCTGTTAATGAGTGAGCCGCACCGCTGATGCGTTACTTTCCGGATTATTTATTCGTCTGAATATATGCAAAACCCCAAACCAAGACTAACCACTACGTGGTACCACTATCGTTGGTGGCACCAAGGCTACACAAGAATAATCCCTCCGGGATAAAAAAAACTAAAACCCTTGGCACGGTAGGTTTTTAGTGGCACACAGTACCACCCTACAAAAATTATGGTAGGTCGGCAGCCCCCTGCCAGCAAAATATACTAAAGATTTACCTCCAGTAAACTATCTTCAACGTTGTTATATAACTCATCAATTTCGGTTTGGTATTCTATGGTTTTACTTAAGGCTGTTACTATTTTGCTATATGTTTCAATTTCTTCTAGACTTAAATATCGTTTCTTTCTATCCTTTAACCATTTTTCGCATACCTGATAACCACCAACTTTATAATTCCATACTTCTTCCGGTATGCCGGTAAAGCGTTGTGTTTCGTTAATAAATACGTTGTCATCTTTATAAACCGGCTTAATTACATTGCACTCGCCTTTGCCTTCAAATTTGGAGATTGTGTTATTCAATTCATCCGATTTTAACAAATGTAAAGCAGCTATTTTTTTGCCTGTTTCGCCAATTTTTATAAACAGTTCGTAATTGCCGGTAAATGGTACACGCGGAAAATCAATTCGTAAAAACTCGTTATATTTTGTGCGGTAAATATTGCTGTATAATACCCCGTATATGTAATAAAATATTTGTTCGGGGGTTACCTCGTTACCAAAGGCGGTATGTAATATTGTAAACAATTCCGGTTTAATGTTGGGCTGCCTTTCGCCACTTTCATGTTCACTAAATAAATCATCTTTTTTTACTTCAGGGTATAAGTAGAGAGGAAATAATAATTCACCACCACGTCGAAATAAATTAAGATCAACGAGAAAATTTGAAATGAATACTATATCATAAATATCCGAACCAACCGCTGAGGCTTGTCTGCCGATTGTTATAGCAATATTTTCCTGAAACATATGCCGCATAATATCTTTGCGCGACCGCTCAATCAGTGCATCATGATAATAGATCCATTGAATATCAAAGGGGCGGTACAAAATTTGTTGAAAGTGGATTTGCCAGTTTTCGTCTTTTCTTAATATTTCTCTTTGCTTGTCAATATTCCAGGAGCTATTTCCCTTTAATCCATAAGTATCTACTAAAAAACTTTTATCAATCTTATCACTTTGAAATGCGAATATTCTTTTTTTAAGAATATTTTGATTTCTATCCACAACAAAATAATCTCTCGAAGTAAACAAACCAGAATTAAAACTAAAAAATAAATTACTAATTTTTGAAAGCTTATTGTACTTTTCTTTTAAAACCTTATCTTGTTTATTAAACAGGTAAAATTCAGGAGCAGGGTTTATTTCTTCAAACTGTTCGGGTGTTAAAATATTACTATTTAGCCATTCGTATTTAAGGTTACGTAAACCATATAACTCATTATGTGTAATAAGTTTTTTAGTTTTGTTTTTAGCATATTTAATTAAAAATATTATTGCAACACCTTGCTTTATATCAAAAACATTATTATCGGGGCTTCCATCGGGTGCAGCTTCTTTTTTATAATTATTACCATGTAAATCAAGAATATAAATTTCGTCAAAACTCTTCATAAGTGAATAACGCATTCCCTTGAAAGTTGGATTTTCGAGATATCCATGGTTTGTAATAAACCCTACAATACCTTCACCAGCCTTATCAATTTTCCATTGTGCAAAACGTATAAACTTAACATAATCATCCTGCAAACCTTTAGGGTTTTTTTCACCAAGCCCAATACCTTCAATTTGGTAATATTCTTTAATTGTTTTCGAAATCCACTCTCCTTTATTTGGTGAGTCGTAAGAATACGGCGGGTTTCCCATAATAACGAGAATTGGGGCATCTTTTTTTACTTTACCGGCATCGTGGTTTTCTTTTGAAAGAGAAGACATACCGGGGAATTTTGTTTCGTCGAGTTCTTTCATCTCAAGGGTATTGGTAAGGTAATATTTTACCCTTTCGTCATCACTCATTTTGTAACCAAGTTCCTCAAGCAAAAATGACATTTTCATGTGCCCAATTGCATAAGGAGCCATCATAAGCTCAAAGGCATAAAAGTTTTGTAGTATATGCTCTTTTATAAACTTATCAGTTCCCCCCGAACCATGTTTGGTATTGTACTCCTCAACAGCTACCTCAATAGCCTTTGCAAGGAAACCAAGCGTACCACCTGCTGGGTCCAGAACCTTAACATTACGGTCAGCAAAACCATCAGTTTTGTTAAATTTTTCTTTTAAAATTTTATGGAGGGAGCGAACAATATAGCCAACAACTGGTTCGGGAGTATAATAAACGCCGCGTTTTTCGCGTGTAGCAGGGTCGTAAACCGAAAGAAAAGTTTCGTAGAAATGAACAACAGGATCATCTCCCTTATGGCTTTGGTAATATTCCTCTAGAATATTTTTAACATTTGCAGCTGCCAGTACTTCGGTAATATCATCAATAATTACCTGCATTTGTCTGGGTAGTTCATCAAGGGAAATAAACTTGAAAATATCTCTTAAAATACCAATTGATTTTGGAATATAGGTAAAAGCAAGTGTACGATTAAATTCACTCTCCGAACGAAGACGGGCTGCAAAAAGTCCGTATGTTACTGTTTGCGAATAGAGGTCGGCAAACTCGGCTTCGTTAATCCCTGCTATAAGAAATTGTTGAAATGCCTCAAAAAAGCCAAGCAAATCGGTATTTCCTTCACCAATTTCACGGGTAACAATTTGATCTTTTAGAAAGCTGGTACGTTTTGCAAGTTCCACAGCAAGGCTCTTGGCTGTAAATGTACGTGGCAGGGAGAAATCAAGGAAGCGGTTAAGCAGATTAAAAAACTCCTCTTCATGCTCAACAGGTGGTTTTACTCCAACTTTAGTAATAATATAATCGCGAGTAATAAATATCTTTTCAACTATTTCGCCGTTCCTGTATAACCTGAATTCGGTAAAATTTGTAAGAATAACATTCGGGAAAGTGGATATATATCTTTTAAGCTGCTCCGAATCTTCAACTGTGTCAAGGTTTGTACCCAAAGTTTTAGCTTCAATATATCCAACATGCTTTTTACTACTATCCCATACACGAAAATCAGGGTTTCCAGCTTCGGTCTTTTTGGGTAGAGTAGTTATATCAATAACTTTATTACGTTTTTCCTGGGAATACTTTTGCAGGAAAGCAGAAAGGTGTTCATAATAAGATTCTTCACGGGCATCACCCTTTTGGTAGGTCTTTGCCAAATTGCCGAGATATTCAGTTATCATAGTAATCAATATTTTGTGGTTACCCTTTTATCTTTCAAAATTTACTGAAAGATAATATGAATAACAAATTTGGGGTATATTAAAACTATTTCCTATCTGCGTACCTATCAATCCACCTGGTAACAACTTTCCTGAACGGTTCTTTTATTGGTATGCCGGAGTTTTCGTTTTCGTTAATATGTGTAGCATTGCCCGTTTCAATAAACTTCCTGAAACCATTAGTGTTAGCCCAGTAGTATATGCCCCAGTTTTCCAGGCTCCATTCATGCATATATTCATTTACTTCATAATCTATATAAACCAGTTTTTCATCGGGTGTAATAATAAAATTGGTAGGGAAATAGTCTATGTTGATTTTTCTCTGCACAAGCGTACCGGATATTTCAAAAAGTTGGGCAATTAAACTGTCCGTAATCTCGTTATTGCCTATTGCCTCGGCGGCGGTGCGTCCCTCCACAAACTCCTTAACAAGGTAGTTATCACAAGTGTTAAAACAGATAAGTTCAGGAATATTTATACCCGTACCTACCAGCCTTTTATAGGCGTTTACTTCAAGGTTCGTTTTGTTATCCTGAAAGGTATAATAACTGCATTTGTTATTATGCATCTGTTTAAAGGTAACATTCATGCCATCAAGTTTTGCTAGCCATGAGTAACCTGATTTACCACTACCAAGGTATTTAATTAGCTCAAGATTACCTTTTGGGGTATTAATAATACTTCCTTTATTAAGACTTAAAGCCATGGTATCCGTTAAAACGCCTTATAATGTAATTAATTAATTTACATATTAATAAATATATATTGAAATGGGGTGTCATTGTACTAAAATTTTAATATATTCAATTTTTCATACAAGTTAATTCTTCACAAACGGAAAATCATGAAATCGTTTGCTTTAAAAAATCATCTTGATGAGTTAAAACGTATAAGTGTAATACTTGAAGAATTTGCCATGAGTAATGGTGTACCCCCTGATGCCCTGTTCGATATTAACCTTTCAGTTGATGAGCTTGTTACCAATGTTATTTTGTATGCATTTGAAGATGATGAGCACCACGATATTTATTTAAACCTTGAAAATGAAGACGACACCGTAAAGATTGAAATAATTGACGATGGAAAAGAATTTAATCCGTTTGAAAAGGAAGACCCAGATATTTCGCTTTCGATTGAGAAAAGACAGATTGGTGGACTCGGGATTTATTTTGTAAAACAAAAAATGAGTTTTTTCGATTACCAGAGGCAAAACGGGAAAAATCATATTATATTGCGAAGAAAATTTTAAGGATTATATATGGAAATTTTAGAACAAAAATTAGATAACGGTTATGAGTTTAAAGTAATTGGCAGACTTGATGCGTCAACCTCTAACGATTTTGAAGAAAAAGTTATAGCAGCAATTGAAAATGGCGAAACCGAAATTATTGTTAACTTTTCTGAGCTTGATTACATCTCCAGTTCGGGGCTTCGTGTTTTACTGGTTGGTGCTAAAAAGCTTAAAGCTCTATCCGGCTCCGTTACTCTTAGCGGGTTAAAAAAGCATATAAAGGAAGTTTTTGAGATTGCCGGATTTACTCCTCTGTTTACCATTATTGAAGGATAGTAATTTACCCTTGCAATGTTTATGGATAATTAAGATTAACATCGTAATTGCATTGATATTTTTACGTTCAATCAACAGCAATATAGGTGTTATTAGTCTTTTATTCATATTAATATTCCAAAGAATAATTTTAACTAAGCCTATGTCACAATAAGTTATTTTACCAATCATTAAATTTTCAGTTACTAAAACAACAACTGCGTCGTTTTATATATCATGGAGTTATTATGAAACAAAACCTTTTCAAATTATTTTTTCAAGCCTTACTGGTTTGTGCTATACTGGGTACAAGTCTGTTCGGCAGACCCGGCGACCCGGTATCCTTCAAGAATGGGGAAACCGGTGTTGAAGTAAATATGCTTTCCTCAAACGGTAATTCAATGACCGTTGAGTTTATTTTTAACGGATTTAACAAAAATACAGTTAACATTAATGGTAATGAATATATTACACTTTCCGGTGATGGATTCAGAACTTTAATGGAAAAGGGTAAACCAGACCTACCCGTGGTACGAAGAAGCGTTATTATACCTGATCTTGATAACATGAAGCTCAGAGTTATTGATTCCGAATCAACAACAATTGATTCGTATCCTGTAGCGCCTTCAAAAGGAAATTTTACCAGAAATATTGATCCGGAATCAATTTCTTACAGTTTCGATCAGCTTTATAGTGCTAATGAATGGTTCCCACAGAATACTGCCTTTTTGGATGCACCTTATATTTTAAGAGACTTTAGAGGTCAGACTATTGAAGTTAGACCAGTACAGTTTAATCCTGTTACTAACCAGCTAAAAGTTTACACGAGAATGGTTGTTGAAATTTATTCCGACAATACCGAAAGTGCTGTTAACCCTTTTAACAGAACCAGAACTTTTAACGGTTTCTCTAAATCATACGAAGGTATTTACAGCAATCTGTTTCTTAACTTTTCCGAAAGCCGTTATACCTCACTTCCTGAAATTGGTCGTTTGTTAATCATTTACCATTCCGATTATTCTGCACAGATTCAGCCTTACGCTGACTGGAAAATTTCAAAAGGTATTCCAACAATTACTGCCGAATACCCAACTGAAACCGGAAACGGTGCAAGCTCAATTCAGAGCTATATTGAAACCAAATACAACGAGACCGAAGGTTTAACATTTATCGTTCTTGTTGGTGAATCTGATGAAATACCAACATTGAGCGGTAACTACGAAGGTGCACCTTCCGATCCTTCTTATGTTAAACTTGTTGGTAATGATGCTTATCCGGATGCATTTATTTCTCGCATCTCGGTTACAGGTACTTCTAACCTTGAATACGTTCTTCATAAAATTAAACGTTATGAAGCAGAACCATTTTCAGGTGCTAACTCTGCATGGTACTTAAAAGGTACAGGTGTTGCAAGTAGCGAAGGTTCCCCCCCGGATTATGACAGAGCGGGTTTGTTACGCGACATGCTTATGGATGATATGAATTTTACTGATGTAGATGAAATTTATGATCCCGGTGCATCAACATCAGAAGTTACTGCTGCTATTAATGAAGGTCGTAGTGTACTTAATTATATCGGTCATGGTTCAGGTACTTCATGGTCAACAACCGGTTTTGATGTATCGGATGTACATGGTTTATCGAACGGTTATAAAAACCCGTTCTTTATTGATGTTGCCTGTCAGAATGGTGATTTTACAAGAAATGAATGTTTTGAGGAGGCATGGTTGCGTGCCGGTGATTTGAATGATCCGAAAGGTGCTGTTGCGATTTATGGTGCATCAACTAACGCTTCTTGGGTACCTCCTTGTGATATGCAAAGTCATGCAACCGAATTACTGGTAAACCGAGATAAACAAACAGTTGGTGGTCTTTGCTTTAACAGTGTAATGTATGCAATGGACCAGTGGGGTGGAAGCTCAGGTGAAGGTCTTAAACTTATGGAACAGTATAACATCTTTGGTGACTGTTCAACAGTAATGACTTTCGGTATGATTCCTGACGAAGTGCCTCCTACAACTATTACTGACCTTGCTGTTCTTTCCAGAACTTCAAATTCAATTACTCTTGGCTGGACTTCACCTCAGGATTCTTCAGTTGGTGGTGTAACAAGCTATGATATTAGATACTCAACTTCACCAATTACTAACGATAGCGAATTTGACGCTGCTTCTTCTGTATTATTTGGCGGTGCACCTGATTCAGCTGGTATGAGCAAAGTTTATGAATTTAAAAATCTTGATTTTGCACAGGGTTTCTACTTTGTAATTAAAGCTCAGGATGTTTGGGCTAACGTATCAGATATGAGTAATGCGGTTTATGGCGAAACTTATAGTGCTCCTACGCTTTCTGTTACTCCGGCATCAATAAATAAAATGCTTGAGGTTAACCAGACTGTTAAGGATACAATTTTTGTAAGTAACGTGTCTGCTAATATTTCAACTCTTGACTATACAGTTAATTTAACAAACAACACTTTCCCTGAAGGTGTAAAATCAAAACTTGTTTTTGTAAACAACTCTACAAGAACTTATACTAACAAGGAAAACGCTGTTGAAACCAAAGGCGGTAGCTTCCGCGGATTTGGCGGTCCTGATGCTTTTGGTTACGAATGGATTGACAGTGACGAAGAAAACGGTCCTGAATTTGAATGGAACGATATTTCTTCTACTGGTACTACTGTTTCTACTTGGACTGCTGCTGGTACTTACAGTGCAGAAGATGAAGGTTACTTTGGTCCAATCGATCTTGGTTTCGACTTTAAATTCTACGGTGAAACTGAAAGCCAGATTTATCTTTCAACCAATGGTTTCGTAACTTTTGATCAAATTTCCGGTTCTGCTTTCTCTAACACAACTCTTCCTAATGATGATGTTCCTAATGGTATGCTTTGTGCTTTCTGGGATGACCTTAAAGTTGGAGCAGGTTCTTGTTACTATAAAGTTGAAGATTCAAAAGTTACTATTCAGTACTCTAATTGGGGAAAATATTCCGGTTCCGGTTCTATCGACTTCCAGATAGTTATTTACAAAAGCGGTAAAATCCAGTATTTCTACAATAGTATAAGTTGTGATGTAACCAGTGCTACTGTTGGTATTGAAAGTCCTGATAACAGTATGGGTCTTACAGTTGTTAACAGTGCATCTTACCTGGCTGATGGCATGGTTGTACAGATATCTGCTGAACCAGACTGGTTGAATGCGGCTACACAAAGTGGTACAATATATAATGATGTTACCGCTGCTGTTGAACTCGAGTTTACTACAGATGACCTTGAAGCTGGTCTTTACGAAATGGATGTAGAAATTTTAAGTAACGATCCTAATAATGCAATGGTTACTGTTCCTGTAAAAGCTAATGTTGGTAATGCTACTCTTGGCTGGGAAGCTACAGTTAACCTAGCTGATAACGAAGCTAAAACAAGTCTAAACCTAACATTTGGTACTGATCCTTTGGGTACTGATGGTCTTGATGATCTGCTTGGTGAAAATGAACTACCTCCATTACCACCAACAGGTGTTTATGATGCACGTTTTATTCTACCAGGTGGCGAAATGGCTTCATTGGCTGATTATCGTGGTCTTGATAATGCTACTTATACCTGGACAGTTAAATTCCAGCCTAACAGCACTTATGGTTATCCAATGCACTTTAACTGGAACCGAGCTGATCTACCAACAGATGGTATGGTAGTTCTAAGAGATAAAATAACTGGTAGTATTGTTAATGTTGACATGACAACTGCAAGCTACTACGAAGTTACAAACGAAAATATAACAGAACTTGAAATAGTATATACCAAAATGAACATGGCAGAAATGAATGTTTCATCTGGTTGGAATATACTATCAGTTCCTGTACACACACCAGATATGACAGTAGCGAACATGTTCCCTGCCGCTACTTCTGAAGCATTTGAATTTGCAAATGGTTACCAGACAGTAACAGAATTTGAAATGGGAAAAGGTTACTGGTTGAAGTTTGACGCGGATGCACCACACCAGATGTATGGTCAGGAAGAAAGCTTTGATGTAGCACTTAATGCAGGCTGGAACCTTGTAGCAGGCTTTAACGAAACAGTTGCAGTATCGGATGTAACAACAAACCCTGCAGGTATTGTAAACTCAGTATTCTACATGTTCCAGGATGGGTATGTAGTAGCTGACGAACTAACTCCGGGTTATGGTTACTGGGTAAAAGCAAGCGAAGCAGGCGACCTTGTACTAAATGTTGCAGCTAAAAAAGGTAAAACTGAGCCAACAGAAGAGATGGATGCACTATACACCATTTCCATGATGGTAAGTGATAACGGAACAGGTTCTTATGCATTAGGTCTAGGTCTTGATCCAAACGCCACAGAAGGCATAGATAGCGATCTTGGCGAAACCGAACTACCACCAATGCCACCAACAGGTGTATTTGATGCAAGACTAATGTTACCGGATGGCACAACATCTTCACCAATGGATTACCGTACAGGTGACGCAGGTTACAGTGGTACAGTAGAATATGACCTAAGCTGGCAATATTCATCAGGAGCTGATGCCCTAACATTGGATATCGTGATACCTGAAGTACCAGGAACCGTAGAAATGACAATAGTAGATGGTTTTGGTGGAGCAGTATTTAGCCAGGTAGTAGAAGAAGGCACCACACAGGTAGTAGTAGATAATGCTAACCTAAGTGCACTAAACCTGAATATAGCATATACCGCCCCAATCCCGGTAGAGCTAACCGGCTTTGCAGCAAACGTAGCAGGCGAATCAATAAACCTTGAATGGTCAACAGCTACAGAAACCAACAACAAAGGTTTTGAAGTAGAAAGATCAGAAGATGGAGAAAACTTCAGCAAAATAGCGTTTGTAGATGGTATGGGAACCACAACAGAAGCTCAGAGCTACATCTTTACAGATAGAAACGCAGTAGGCGGTACCTACTACTATAGATTACGTCAGGTTGACTTTGACGGAACCTATGCATATAGTGATGTAGTAGAAGTAGAATTCGTACCAAGCGAATACAGCTTACAGCAGAACTATCCAAACCCATTCAACCCAAGCACAACTATTAAATTCGCTCTACCAGTAGAAGCAAAAGTAACAGTAACACTGTACAATGCATTGGGTCAGAGAGTAAATGAAATAGTAAGCAACAACTTTACCGCAGGTGTTCAGACCGTTAACTTTAATGCATCTGAACTGGCAAGTGGAATGTATATCTATCAGATATCTGCACAGGGTGTAGATGGCAGTAACTTTGTAGATACAAAGAAAATGATGTTAATGAAATAAAACCTTCTTCATAAATTCCTCCCCAATAATAGGAGGGACTTATAAAGAGAAATATATATTTTAACGTAAGGGCGATTCTAAATGGATCGCCCTTACTTATTTTAAAGGGTATAACTACTTAACCTCCGAAGTTTTCCGAACTTCGTAGGTTTTGTGTCTTAAAACTATTTTGTTATTGGGTTGGCAACCCCATGCCGCCAATTCATCATACAAGTGCTAGCAAGCATAATTTCGTCTTTTATCGCGTTAGCGATTACTCTTGTGTAGCTCTTAATACAACGAAACGCATTAAATACTGCATAGCAGTTACTCTTCTGCCCAAGACTATATACACTGCCGTCAAGAACCACTCCTTAACGGAATAGGTGCACAAATTTGTTACGGAATAATTCGCAACACGTAATACCCAGCATTTCCCTATGTATTTTGAGAGGCGAGTAAGTTGCGTTAACTTTTACTTCCATGGTTTCTTAATCATTCATAAATGTTGCAAAACATTCCTACCACTTTCTTCTGCCCTCCATGGCGGGTAAACTTGATACAAGAAAGTTGCAAAGAAAATCAAGACTGCAAGTATTTGGCTAAAAATCCATATGAATTAGTTACGGAATATGAAACACACAACTTCGTTGCTCAAACATCATATTCCGTTTAACACAAATTCATCTAGATTTTCTAAACGCAAAATACTTGATGTCATTTCAAAACACGCTATCCGGGTTTTGTAGGTTGGCAACCCTCTGCCAACTTTTCACGACTGGTAAACCCACAAGTCGCCCTGCCGGAGCATTATGAATTAGCATGTTTATAGGGCAGGAGTTTTCTCCTGCCGAGTTTTACTAAACAATTTTTAGCAGGCAATAACATATTCTATGCAAACCTGGCTATCCTTGTAAATTTTTGTTCTTTTACTATTTCAAATCCTTCAATGGAAATACCCTTTTCCAGAAAAGGCAAACCGGGAGCATAAAAAAATGCTCCACCCGGTTTTAGACTTTTTAATATTCTACCAAAAACCACAATATATTTATGATACAAATCCTTATCATATTTAGAGGCATAAATAATATGATTTGAAAGAGCCATATTTGAAATAATTGTTCCCCATTTATCATTTTCAAAATCAAACTCCAACCAATCAGCTGGCAATAACGTATCGCATGGTTCAACAACTCTGTCAATACCAGTTGCGTTTACCTTATTATCCTTTAAATACTTCACCAGGTTACCATGTTTACCGCAACCTATATCAAGCACCGGCTCGTTAATGTTTCGCAAATTAATACCAAACAAATGTAATTGAAACTCGGGGGAATATTCCTCGCAAACCAGCTTTCCGATCTCTTTTTCAAATTGTAAAACATCTTTAATTACAGGTGGGTAAATTTCAGAAAGCCAAACTGATAGTGCTGGATAATGCGATTTTTGGAGCACCAGCCTTATATCTCCACTATCGCACATCAATTCCCAGGTGTTTCGATAAATCGTTTCAAGTTCAACTATCTTTTCCTTACTAATATTAATAAACTGGTTTATAGCATAAACCGACTCACATAATTTATTTACAGCAAAGCTTATTAGTTCGTTAAGAATGGTATCAACATAATCAGTATCATCGCTATTCATCAGATTATTCAAAAACATCTCGAATTCAGGGTGTACATCTATCACATCTTCAGTGGCAATGTAGAGCAGATTTCTTTCGCTATTATATTCAATTTGTCTGGTTAATGCACCGTAAAGCTCTGACTTCATTCAGTTGATTTCCAATATTTTAGTTAACCGAACATCTGCAAAATTTCAAATAATTGCCATAATATTTATATAATTACAACATCATAGCTGTGTAATTACAAGAATAATTCAGCATAATTCTGTATTTTTGTCAATAAAAATTGAGCTTTTATGTTATATACAAGAAATTTCTTTGTTCATAGTTACGAAACAGATACTAACCTAAAACTAAGTATTGCCTCTATAATGAGGTATTTTGAAGATGTTGCCTTTCTCCAGAGCGAGGGATTAAACATTGGAATGGATTATTACAACGCCCAGAACGTTGGATGGGTTATCTATAAATGGAAAATCAATATTCACCGTTATCCAAAATTTAAAGACACGGTTAAGGTGGTTACTGATCCATACGCCTTTAACGGTTTTTACGCCACACGCCATTATTTTATTTATGATGAAAATGAAGAGCTTATATGTGATGCTGTAGCCGAATGGTTATTTATTGATACAATAAGAAGAAGACCCAAAAAGGTACTTGATATAATGTACGAAAAATATGGTCTTACCACTGACTGCAAAGACAGATTTGTTCATCTTGAAAAATTGCCCAATGCCCAAAAGGATGATTACAAAAAATCATTTCATGTAAGGCAGAGTGATATTGATGTAAACGGACATGTTAACAACATAAAATACGTTGAATGGGCTCTTGAAACTTTGCCTCCGGAACTTAAGCAAGGCAAAGAGCTTGTGCAATTAAAAACAATGTACAGCAAGGAAATTGGTAGCAACGAAAACATAGAAGTAATAACCGAAAAACTTGACGATAACCATTTTAGACATTCGGTTATACTAAACGAAAAAGTCCATTGCAACATTGAAACTATCTGGAAATAATCAGGATAAATTAACCTTCAAAACTTTTACCGTTTCTTCGTCATCCTCGGTTACTTCATTGCTATCATTGGAATATGGACAACCGCCTGATTGTTGATTTTGCTGCTTTTTGTAGGGACATTCCGTTTTCGCTTTTAATGGTGTGTCCGATTTATATCTAAAAGTCTGAAAAGCCGTTAGTGCCAAAAACACAACCAATAGGAGTATATATAAATATTTTACTCGCATTTTAATTCTCCTTTTAGTAAGCTACATATATTAGAAACTTAAATGGTAAGTAAATAATTCAATAATAATACGCAAGGTATTATTTTCTACTCTATGAATTTTATTAAAAACATACTTAAATCCGGAAAGGATTCGGTGCTATCAGCCGCAGTAAAACGAATAGTAACCTATTATATAAGGGAGTATGGTAAAATGCTTAATTTTAAACTCGATTCGGTTAATAAATCAATAAATATTGAAGTGCTGTTAAAAGGGGAAGATAGCCCAATTAAGATTACCCTGTATGATTACGAGTTAATTTCGGAAGGTGATGAAGCCATATTTTCATTTGAACGGATTGAAGCCTCACGCGAATGGATGAACATTTTGGCAGCTAATATGCTGGAAGAAAAGGATGGTAAAAAGATATTCCGATTGCCCGCAGAACAGGCAAAACTACTTAATATTGTAATGTAAGTTTTATTGTGGTATATAAATTGTGTTGCGACAGCAATTGCCGCAACCACACTAAATTTCTTCAAAAGTTTTATTTTGCAGCCAACCAACCTTACCATCAGGAAGACGAATTTTTGTCCATTCCTGCAAATCATCTTCAATACTGAATTTTAATCCCTCATGAATAACAAATGCGTCATTACTCTTTACATCAGGGGAAAGTTTAACAGGAACAGTTTCGGCAACAACTACCCCATAGTCCGATGTTGTTTCGCGGTTATAACTTGCAAACAGTATAATTGAAAAAGCAATAAGCACCACAAAAGAAACCGTACCCAAGATGAAACCAGCTTTCTGCTGTGAGGAGGATTTGCCAAGTAAAAATAATCCGATAAAGAATATAAAGACAACATAAAGAGCCACAACTACAATCTGCCAACCATGCACTGATAAAGCGGAAAGGAACTCATCACTCCACTCAAGAATAAAAAGCCTTGGTACTTCCTTAATTTTATCAACAGTTCTGGCTTTTGCAAGCTCAAGATTATATTCAGCATCCTCATCACCGGGAGCAAGCTTCAGTGATTTTTCATAATTGAGTATTGCATAACCTATTTTGCCAACCTTAAAGTAGCTGTTACCAAGGTTATAATATAATTCGGAGCTTTCATACCCCTGCGAAAGTATATTCTCGTAAACACTAACAGCGGTAATATAGTCGCCATCCTGATAATACTTGTTACCTTCCTCAAACTTTTTATCGAGCGGACCGGCAGCAATTGTGCCTGCAATCAATAACAATACAAATAATACGTTTATTAACTTCTCTATTCTCATCTTCGGTTCGATATATTATTTTCAAGTTTAACAATTACTCTTATGGTCTCATCGTAAAGATCAGACTCAGCCTGCATACCATCTCTACCGGGAGCAAAACGGGCAAATTCACATTTTTCAAATATTGCTTTTACTCGGGTTATAGTATCTTCATCAACATTTCGTTCACTCAATGCCACAACCGCTTTATCGAGGGTAAAATCAGCACGCTGTATATTCAGTTTATCTTCAAGGTAACCATTTAATGCAGATGAAACCTCGGTATAGAACTGATCCTTATTGCCATCCGACAAACATTTTTTCGCTTTTTTAAGTCGCTTTTTAGCCTGTTTTTCAGCCTTGCGCGATTTTATAAGTTCAACATTACCTGCAAGCTTTTCATTACGCTTTATAACGCCAAAAGTTATTAAAAGAACAATAACAGGAGCAACAAGCATAACCCAGAACCATAAAGCAATATTAACTTCACCGCTACGTTTTTCCAAAGGCTCAACCGTAGTTTTAATAAAACGGATATCTTCACTCAGCAGCTTAATATCTTCTTTCGAAAACCCAGAACCAGCTGATGGTGCATCAAAACTGCCTGCAGAACCCTTAACATTTATAGTAAACTCATCGCTGGAATAGGATTCATACTTACCAGTTTTTGGATTAAAAAATGAAAACTCGAACGGTTTTATTACTTTTTGTCCCGGTACCCTTGGTACAATAAGATACTCAATTTGTTTTGTTCCGCTAACATAATTCTTGCGGCTAATATTTTCATTATATTTTGGATCATAAACTTCAAATCCGGAAGGTAACTCGGGTTTTGGTAGCTCGAGCAACTTGAGGTTACCAGTACCCTTGATATTAATTTTAACCGTAACAGGTTCATTTACTTCAACTTCGGTATTGTTAATTTTTGCATCGAAACTAAAATCACCAACAACACCATTAAACGAAGCCGGCTTACCTGCTGGCAGCTCTTTAACTTTAATTTTAAGGCTCTTCGATTTTGCCCAATGATCAACTGTTTCATTACGTCTGAAAAAAGGATCATTAAAGAAGTCGTCAAAATAATCATTTGAAGAACGCCTGCGGTTCAAGACAATAGGTATAAGCATCTCCATTGGAGATATTGTAAGTGTGCCTACCTTGTTTGGGAAAAGTGCCACTTTGCTTAGCACAACTGTACTATAGCGTTCGCCATTAAACATTTCCGGTTTTAATCCTGAACTGCCACCGGTTTCAAGTTCTTCCGACCAAAAACCGCTGTAAACAGGAGCCTTGCTATCTTTTGAACCAGATACTCTTAGCTTTGTGTAAAGCTTGTATGTAACAATAATTTGTTCACCAAGATAAGCCTCACGCTTGGATGGAATTGCACGAATAAAACAGTTTTTTTCAAGCTCTTCACGCGATATACCACCAACTTTTCTGCCACCTTGTTTAGACCCCGCTTTTACAACATTAATTTTAATCGGGTTTGTACTTAAGGTTTTACCTTCATACTGCAAGGAGGCACTTTCAATAGTATATGTCCCTTTTTGAGGGGCAACTACTACATAGCTGTAAGTTATTGAGCTTTGAACCCTGCCGTTAATTATCTGCATACTTTGCGACTGGTTTGGTCCGCCCACTTTCCTTAGTCCCTTAAAAGCGGGACCTTGAAAGTTTTGAACCTTATTATAGTCACCACCTTCAAACTCAAAATAGACCTGAAAGCGTTCGTTTTCGCCAACCGTGGTTTTATCAACCGAAGCCTTGAATTGCTGTGCATTAACAGTAAAACTAATTGCAAATAGTAATAAAAATATGTTTAGTAGTTTTTTCATTTTTATAAAACCTGTTACCAATCTTTTGATTTAGGAACAACTTTAGCTTTTTTCTTTCTCAGCTTTTTCTGTAAGTCCGATTCATTTTTCTTTAAAGCTTCGAGAATACGTTGAGCCTGTTGCTTGGACATTTGCTCTTTTTGCTGCTGAGGTTGTTGTTGCTGTTGCTTCTGGTCTTGCTTATTCTGATCCTGCTGCTGTTGCTGCTGCTGATCATCTTTATTTTTCTTCTCTTTATTATCCTTGTTTTGGTCTTGCTGTTGCTTTTGTTGCTGATCCTTGTTCTGTTCTTTTTTGTCCTTGTTATCCTGATTCTGATCCTGGTTTTGTTGCTGCTGCTGTTGCTGCATCTGTTTTAATGCATAGGACAAGTTATACTTTGTTTCAATATCATTCGGATCATGTTTGAGGGCTTCGGCATAGGCACCAACACTTTCCTTTAATTTTTGAGCTTTTAGCAAACTGTTACCAATATTATGAAACACTTTCGATTTCATGTAATCATCTTTTGCAAGTCCAAGTGCATTCTGGTATGATTTTATTGCCTCATCATACCTGCCTTGCTGGTAATAAGCATCACCAAGATTAAAATGTCCTTCAAAACTTTCCATGTTTTCTTCAAGACCTTTCTTAAAGTTTACCTCGGCATCGGCATATTTACCATTCTCGTAATTATCAACGCCACTATTTATTTTGCTTCTTTGTGCTATTAAAGGTGTTGCAATAATAACAGCAAGTAATATATATCCTAAAAACTTCATTTTATTCACCATCAAATTTCATTATGAATCTTGATTTGTTTAATGATATTAACACATCCAGTAAAAGTAAAACCAGAGCGGGTACGATAAACCAGTAGAATCGGTCTTCATATTCGGTAACCCTTGTAGCACCAAACTCGGTTTCCTCAATACTCGAAAGATCATTGTAAATTTTATTTAACTCATCTGAAGTATTAGTTGCATGGTAATACTCACCATTTCCTTTATCGGCAATATCCATAAGCATAGTTTCGCCAAGTTTGGTAAGAACAACTTCACCTTGCCTATCCTTTTTGTAACCCGTTCTAACACCGGAAGCATTATATACAGGAATAGGCACGCCCGATGTAGAACCAAAACCTATTGTAAATACCTGAATTCCATTATCAACAGCATTTTTTATTGGAACATCCAGGTTACCTTCATGGTCTTCGCCATCAGTGATTACAATAATAGCTTTTTTTGTTTCCGAATCAAGCTTAAATGATTGCATTGCCAGTTCCATAGCCTTTCCAATATCAGTTCCCGGCTGAGGAACTGAAGAAACATCAACGGCAGAAAGGAATAAATCGGCAGCCGAATAATCAGTAGTTAGCGGAATCTGTACATAAGCATTACCCGAAAATACTATTAGCCCAATTCTGTCCCCCCGCAGCTTTTTAATAAGTCTTGAAATTTCGAACTTGGCTTTTTCCAAACGACTTGGTTTAATATCCTCTGCCTGCATACTAAGCGATACATCAAGCAGGATAAAAACATCTATACCAACATTCTTAACTTCCTCAACTTTTGAGCCTATCTGCGGATTGGCAATACCCATTATAAGTAGCCCAACGGCAACAATATAAATAATAAATTTGCTCCAAAGTTTAAAACCGCTTCGTAACGGAAATAAAACCTTGTGCAATTTTTCTCCGGCAAACGAGGAAAGTTTTTTACGTTGCTGATAATAAACAGCAATAAATAACACTGCCAAAACCGGCAAAATAAATAACAAATACAAATACTCTATATGTGCAAACCTGAACATAGCTTCTACGGTAATCTTCTTAAATAAAGTTTATTTAATAAAAATTCAGCAAGCAGAAGAGCAAGAGCAATAAATGCTACATTATAGAATAGCTCTTTTGCATGTCTGTAAGATGTGATTTCAACTCGTGTTTTCTCGAGTTTATCAATTTCCGAATAAATATTTTCGAGGCGTTTATTGTTGGTTGCCCTGAAATATTTACCATCAGTTATTTCAGCAATTTTAGTTAAAGTTTCTTCATCAATTTTAACTGGCACCTTCTGATAACGAATTCCCAGTGGAGTTTGTATCGGGTATGGTGCTTCACCAATAGTACCAACGCCAATAGTGTAAACCCTTATACCAAACTGTTTTGCAATTTGTGCAGCAGTAACCGGATCAATTTCACCACGGTTGTTTTGACCATCGGTTAGCAGAATAATAACCTTGCTCTTGGCTTTGCTATCTTTCAAACGGTTAACACCGTTGGCAATAGCAGTTCCAATTGCGGTACCATCATCAAGCATACCACTTTCAATTTCACCAAGTAAATTTTTAAGTACAAAATAGTCAATTGTTAAAGGGCACTGAGTAAAACTTTCGGCTGCAAAAATAACCAGACCAATTTTATCAGTTTTTCTGCCATCAATAAATTTCTCTATTTCTGTTTTGGCAGCTTCAAGTCGGTTAGGTTTAAAATCTTCGGCAAGCATACTACCCGAAATATCGAGTAACACGGCAATATCTATTCCTTCGGTATAAACATCCTCGCCGGTTGAAAAACTTTGCGGGCGAGCAAGAGCAATTATTAATGCTGCAAGTGCCAACATTCTAAAAATAAAAGGAACATGTCTTAAGTGCTCTTTTATCGTTTTAGGCATATCGCCCATTATTTTAAAGTTGGAAAATGCAATATCAGGAGTAATTTTATTATACCGCTTAAAATACCAGAAGATAATAACAGGTATAAGTACAAGCAACCACAATACCCACGCCCATGCAAATTCAACATTAGCCAACATCCTTCACCTCCTGATTTTCAGAGGTTTCCGGTTTCTCTTCCGGCACAGTTAGTTTTACAATTTCGTAACCCTGTTTCATCATCTCTTCATTAACAGTAGGCATGGGTTCAAACTTGGCAAACTTAACCATATCGGCATTTTCGAAGAAACTGCGAGTACTATCAAAAGCCGGCTGAATTTCATCAAGGGTTTTTAGCTTTTCAATAATCTCACCCGATGTCATTTCCATTGCAGTAAAGCCATCAAATCGTTTCTCAAAGTAAGACCTGATAATATTGGTTATCTCTGTATGGAATTCCTTAACCAAACCTTGCTGCCAAAGTTTTTTCTCTTCAAGCTGCATTAACTCTTTAATAGCAATTTTATGAGGTGGAATTTTAACTTTAATCTTTTCAGGAGAATTATCCTTCCTGCGTCTCAGATATTTCTTCCAAATTATATATAAGATAACAGCTATAATAATCAGCGGAACTATAACCAATAACCAAAACAGATAATCGAATGCGATACGAACAGGAGCCTTTACATCTCTTATTTCTTTTTGCATATCAATATCAAGGGTTCTAACCACCAATAATACTTCATTGGTCAATATAGTTTCCGTTTCATCATTGCCGGCAGTTTTATACTTAATCGGCAGTGGACTTATTTCGATTTCAGTACTGTCATATTTGCTAAATATATAAGTATAGTAATCAACTAACCTGTTACCGCTATCATCGGTTATCAAAGGTTCCTGCTTAATAAAGTCAAGCACGGTAACCGAGTCCTCAACAGGCGGCATAAACACCTGCACGTCAGCATCGCGAGTAATTTCAACAGTATATTTAATGTAATCACCAATAAAGTAATCATCCTTATCGGTATAAGCTCTTACATCAATGCTGCCGCTTGCAAGCAGGTTTTGAGTAATAATTAGTAATAATAATAATCTTGCCAGAATCTTTATCATCGTCTTTCACGTAATTTGAAAAAATCGACCAAAGGTTTAATATACGACCTGCTGGCATCAATACGAATTGAATCAATGCCGCCCGAAACAAACATCGTCCTCAGGTCTCGTTCATACTCTTTAATTTTCTGGTTATACCAGTCTCGTATTTTTCTGCTACCGGTATCAATATGTCTAATTTCGCCTGTTTCGTTATCTCTAAACTTAACCAGCCCGAAATTTTCCATACTCATTTCACGAGGGTCATTAAGAATCATACCAACCAGGTCATGCTTTTTGCCAACCACTTTAAGTATTTTATCGTAATTATCATCAATAAAATCGGAAAGCAGGAATACAATACTTTTCTTTTTAATTGTATGATTAAGATACTCAAGAGCTGATTTAATATTGGTTTTGTTACCTGTTGGTTCAAAGGAAAGTATTTCGCGAATTATCCTTAAACCGTGGCTACGACCTTTACGTGGTGGTACAAACTTTTCTATCTGATCGGTGAAAAGTATAAGTCCAACCTTATCATTATTCTTCATGGCAGAAAATGCAAGTATAGAACTTAACTCGGCAGCAATACGCTGTTTAGTTTTTTCACCGCTACCAAAAAGCAGGGAACCACTCATATCAATCATCAGCATAACAGTTAATTCACGTTCTTCCTCAAACACCTTAATGTAGGGATGATCGTACCGGGCAGTTACATTCCAGTCAATTGATCGAATATCATCACCGTACTGGTATTCCCGCACCTCGGCAAACTCCATTCCCTTACCTTTAAAGGCAGAATGGTACTCTCCCGAAAATACTTCATTTACCAGTCCACGGGTTCTAATCTCAATCTGTTTAACCTGTTTTAATAATTCTTTAGTTAGCATAGTATCACAATCAATTAAGGTACTTCAACACGGTTTAGAATTTCATTAACAATTGTTTCCGATGTAATATCCTCAGCTTCTGCCTCGTAAGTAACTGCAATTCTGTGACGAAGCACATCCATACAGATAGCTCTAACATCTTCAGGGATAACATAACCACGGCGTTTAACAAAAGCCATAGCTCTTGCACCAAGTGCCAGGTTAATGGTTGCACGTGGCGAACCACCATAACTAATAAGGTCAGTTAAATTATCGAGTCCGTAATCCTTGGGGTTCCTTGTAGCAAATACTATATCAAGAATGTAGCGTTCAATTTTTTCATCTACATAAATTTCATGAACCAAATTTTGGGCGTTTCTAATATCTTCAGGTGAAATAACCGGACTAACCTTACCCATTGTTTTTTCAACATTCTGTTTCATAATTAAATGTTCTTCATCGCGGGTAGGGTATGAAATTTTTACCTTCAGCATAAAACGGTCAACCTGTGCCTCCGGTAACGGATAAGTACCTTCCTGTTCAATAGGGTTCTGTGTAGCCAGTACCAGAAATGGTTCTTCAAGCTTGAATGTTTCTTCACCAATTGTAACCTGACGTTCCTGCATTGCTTCAAGTAAAGCACTTTGCACTTTTGCAGGTGCACGGTTAATTTCATCAGCAAGAATAAAGTTTGCAAAAACAGGACCTTTCTTTATACTGAACTGTCCATCTTTCTGGTTATATATTACCGTACCAAGTAAATCGGCAGGTAAAAGATCAGGGGTAAACTGAATTCTCTGGAAGTTGGCTTTCATAGACTGTGCAAGCGATTTGATAGCAAGTGTTTTTGCCAGCCCGGGAACACCTTCAAGTAGAACATGACCGTTGGCAAGCAAACCAATTACAAGTCGCTCAACCATCTCTTTCTGACCAACTATAACTTTACCAAGCTCACCAAAGAGAGTATCAATAAATTCACTCTCCTTTTTAATCTTCTCGTTTAATTCTGTAATTTCCAACGCTTCCTCTAAATTATTAATGTGAACAATGCAATTTTACAATTACCTTTTTGAAAAGTTTCAATCTATTTTTGTTAAAAATTGTTAATTTTGCAGGAATTTTTAATAAGTTTGGAAAGTTAATCAAATCTTTTTCACTGAACAAGTTTCATACACCCTTTAATAGCTCTTTACAGGTAATTATGACCTCAAAATCAAAAAAATATAACAACACAAAATTAACTCTTGGAATTATTCGTACTATACTAAGTTTGCTTACACTAATTGTTTTTGTTTCGACAGGCTTGAGCGAATGGACATACAATATAATTGCACAATACGGTTATAACGATTATATAAATTTAATACTATTTACACTACTTACGGGTATTGCCTCAGGCATACTTTTTTTCCCCCTTGGTTTTTATTCCGGCTACACACTGGAACACAAGTACAATCTTTCCAACCAAACTATTGGCAAGTATTTTAAGGAAGAACTTAAAGGTACGCTTGTTGGTGGTATAGTTGGCTTTCCAATTTTGCTGGTCTTCTTCTGGGTGCTTAACTATTTTGGAGAAATTTGGTGGCTTCCATTCGCCATCTTCATGTTTGTATTCAGCGTATTACTTGCACAAATTGCACCTGTTGTAATTCTCCCGCTATTCTACAAAATTACACCAATTGAAAATGATTCGCTAAAAGACAAAATTGTTAAGCTGGGTAACAATGCCGGAATGAATGTTGAAAACATTTACAAATTCGACATGAGCAAAAACACTAAAAAAGCCAACGCTGCATTCACCGGATTCGGTAAAACCAAAAGAATAATACTTGGCGATACACTACTCGAAAATTTTACTGAAGATGAAATTGAAACCGTACTGGCTCACGAGTTAGGACATTTTAAACGAAAACATATAATTAAGAATATTTTCATTGGAACTGCCTCAAGTTTTCTTACACTTTACCTTATAGCACTATTGTATTCAAATTCGGTTGAGTATTTTGGTTTCAGTTCCATACTTGAAGTTGCAGCATTGCCTTTACTGGCTCTTTGGGGTATGCTCATCGGGTTTATTCAAACGCCAATTTCAAATATAATTTCAAGAAAATTTGAATACGAAGCAGATGAATACGCAATTAGGGAAACCGGAAAGCGTGAGGAATTTATTGCTACTCTCGATAAACTAACCGAACAAAATCTTGGCGACCGCGAACCACACCCACTTGTTGAATGGTATTCTTATAGCCATCCTTCGATAAAAAAACGTGTTGAGCATATTAATTCCATACAACTTGATTAGATTGGTTTTATTATATTTATATTTGATAAAATTTTAATTATACTCTATTTTTTACAGGATTTGTAATCGATTGATAAAAAAATATTTATACATATTATTGTCTGTTCTGCTGGTTGCCGGATGTGTATTCGATCCGGTTGATGATGAAACCCCTATCGAATTAAAAGAAGCACCTTCAAACCCTTCGCCGAGAAATAATTCAATTAACATCCAAACATCGGCTAACCTTTCATGGTCTGCCAATAACCTCGAAACTTACGACGTTTATTTTGATATAAATAATCCACCCGATTCAGTTCTTGCTTCGGATACTAATGTTACTGTTCTTTCAGTAAGCGGACTAAAACTCGATACACGATATTACTGGCGTGTAATTGGTAAATATGCCAATGGTACCGAAAGTTGGGGACCTGTATGGAATTTCAAAACAAAACCTGTGGCAACATCGCTTGATGGTTATGTGATGCTTAAGCATGATATTACAACTGAAACTCCAAGCTACGTTAATATTTTGTTCCAGGTACTTGACCTAAATGGTACAGGTATTACTGATCTTACCGAAAATGATTTTTATATTTTGGAAAACGATATAATGCTCTCTGAACTTGAATCAGCAGTTCGCGTTCGGAAAAAGGAACAGATTGATTATACACTCAAAACAATATTGTTCCTGGATAACAGCTCAAGTTTAAGTACAGACTTGCCGGAACTGAAAAATGCAGCTATTGCATTCGTTAACAATATGGATGCTAATCAGAAGGTTGCACTTTACAAATTTTCCGATGGCTCGGCTTTACTGCAGGACTTTACATCAAATAAAAATTTGCTAATCTCTGCAATAAACAGCATTGATCTTGGTTTCAACTCAACCGACTTATACGGTGCTGTTATTGATGCTGCTGATGAATGGTCTGAAAAGTTTACTCTCGAGGAAATTGAACAGACAAGTATTGTGCTATTTACTGATGGTACCGATACACAGGGTAAACATTCTCTTGAATCTGCACTTGGCTCAATCTCAGGAAAACGGTTCTATACAATTGGGCTTGGACAGGAAGTTGATACCGTTGTTCTTGGTATGCTGGGGAATTCAGGTTTCTATAAAGCCGATTCAATAGATGAACTAACCGATACATTCCTTGAAATTCAGTTTAATCTTGAAAAATATGCCAACAGTTTTTACCTGCTAAATTATCTTAGTCCAAAACGTGGAGATAATATTGTTACGGTAAAACTGATGATTGAAAACAATGTATATACAGGTAACAATTCTTATGTTTACGGTCAGTTCAATAGCCGTACTTTTTATTCTGTATCACCCGGAGTATTTATTAATTCAACCACCGAAAATCCGGAAGGTATTTCGAGTCTTGATATAACCCAGGGTGAAACAGTATCGGTACAGGCTGAATCATACCTCGTAGAAGAAGACCCTTACTATTTATGGAATACAAGTAATAACAAGATAGTTACCGTAGCTCCATCTTCATCCGATAACTCGATAGCATACATTACCGCAGTGGGTTCTGTTGGTGAAACAGCTACTGTTGTTATTACTGATTTTAATAATGACATGCAGAAAATTATTACTATAAATATTAGATAGTTATGAGCGTAAGTAAAGAAGAAGTTAAAAAGATTGCAACTCTTGCCCGCCTAAAATTCAGTGAAGACGAAATTGAAAACTTCACCGGGCAAATGAATGATATATTAGGATATGTTGAAAAGCTGAATGAGCTTGATACATCTGATGTTGAGCCACTTTCCCACCCGCTTGAAATGGAGGGTTTTATGAGAGAGGACAAACGGAGAGAGTCAGTTAAAACACACGATGCTCTTAAAAATGCTCCTTCAGCAGATGATGAACACTTTAAGGTTCCACGTGTAATTAAAAGGTAAATATGAATATAACCGGAATTATTCCCGCCCGATTTGCTTCTTCCCGTCTAATGGGTAAACCACTCGCCAATATTGGTGGCAAACCTATGATACAGTGGACTTGGGAAAGTGCAAAAAAATCAAGACTTCTAAATAATGTTATTATTGCTGTTGACGATACAAAGGTTTACGATGTTGTAAAAGCTTTTGGTGCGGAAGCTGTAATGACTCCTACTGAGGTACCAACCGGTTCCGACCGTATTGCAATGGTTGCCAAAAATCTTGAACATACCGAAATTGTTGTAAATATTCAGGGGGATGAGCCTTTTATTCCGGGTAGAATGATTGATGAGGCTATTGAGCCACTATTGTTTGACGAATCTATTCATGTATCAACTCTTGCAAAAAAAATTATGAGTGTTGATGAATATAAATCATCCAGCATACCAAAAGTTGTTTTTGATTACAACAATATGGCAATGTATTTTAGCCGCTCACCAATACCCGCTGTAAGGGAAGCCAAAAATAATCTTCAACGCATACAGATGGCTGACTGTTACAAGCATATCGGTTTATACGTTTACCGTAAGGATGCATTATTAAAATTTACCCAGCTTGAGCCTACTGATCTTGAAGCTGTAGAAAAGCTGGAACAATTACGTATGCTTGAGCATGGTATGCGTATCAAGATCGTTACTACCGAAATGGAAAGCCTTTCGGTTGATACCCAAAAAGACCTCGAACAAGCTCGCATGTATTACGAAAGATACATAAAAGAGAATTAAATTTTGCTGATTAGCTAATCAGCTATACCTATTATGGACAGGTAAAATTTTACAAGGGCGATTCTAAATGGGTCGCCCTTACTAATTTTAAAAGGTACAACTACTCAACCTCCGAAGTTTTCCTAACTTCCGAGGTTTTGTGTCTTAAAACTATCTTGTTATTGGGTTGGCAGTTTTCGTTGGTTGGTAGCCTCCTGTCAACATTTAGATATCGCGTTATCGGATTACTCATGTGTTGTGTATTTCGCATCTCCATACCCTAATTAAAGTTCCGCGAGGGACGAAATGTTTATAGAAAATAATAAAACAAAACAAACAAAAAGCTCCGGGGGAGGGGCATAATTATTATTCAAACCTGCGAAATTTCGAAAGTTTCCTGTCCCACTTTAATTCCAACCATTTGATGCGGCTTCTTTTGCCGAAAAATTATACGCTGGAATATAAACATCTAAACGAATATTTATTAGTATTAATAAGTAGCCCAACTTTCTTCTGCCCTCCATGGCGGGTAAACTTGATACAAGAAAGTTGCAAAGAAAATCAAGACATCAAGTATTTAGCTAAAAATCCATATGAATTAGTTACGGAATATGAAACTCACAACTCCGTTGCTCAAACATCATATTCCGCTTAACACCAATTCATCTAGATTTTCTAAACGCAAAATACTTGATGTCATTTCAAAACACGCTATCCGGGTTTTGTAGGTTGGCAACCCTCTGGCAACGTTTCATGGCAGGTAAACCCACAAGTCGCTCCGCCGGAGCTATTATTATTTTGTTCGTCAGGTATCTACAGATATGTCGTCTCTCCGGGACTATAATGAGGATAGACAAACCATATTAGTTGGTAGGGCAGGAGTATTCTCCTGCCGGTTTTACATATCGCGTAGCGATTACTCTTGTGTAGCACTAATACAACGAAACGAATTATTACTGCGAAGCAGTTACTCTTCAACCACAAAACTATATACACTGCCTTTAAGGACAACTCCTTAAAGGAAAAGCCAGCAATAGGCAATTCGAGCAAATACATGGCGGATTGGGTAATCCGCCATATTATAAAATTTATTTAAATGCCTGTTTAAGCAATTTATCTTGGGTGGCTAAATATAACTTGGTTGAACCCGCTGCCGGAGAAGGACTAGCTTCTCTGCCAATATACTTAACCCTCTTACTCTTTGGTAATATGTTAAGCAAGTGTGCCTGTATAAATCGCCATGCACCCATATTTTCCGGTTCTTCCTGAACCCAGTTAATTGTTCTTGCATTAGGATATTGTTTAAGTATATTAAGTAGTAAATCATCATTAAACGGATAATACTGTTCAACCCTTACAATCGGGAAGTCCTCAATACCATTAGCGTTACGGTATTTTACCAGATCGTAATATATTTTACCACTTGTTAACACTACCTTCTTAACACTCTTCCTGTTAGTGATGGAATCATCATCAATAATTTCCTGATACTTACCTTCGGTAAATTCGTTTATTGGGGAACGTGCATCAGGTAATCTTAATAGACTTTTGGGAGTAAATACCACAGCCGGTATCTCAAATTCGTCATGAATCTGTCTTCTAAGTAAATGGAAATATTGAGCCGGTGTTGTTGGATAGGCAACATACCAGTTATTTGCAGCCGAAAGCTCCAGATAACGCTCAATTCGTGCACTACTATGTTCCGGTCCCTGACCTTCCTGTGCGTGCGGCAAAAGCAATATTAGATTGGAAGGAACCTGCCATTTTGTTCCACCTGGTGCAATAAAGTTATCGATAATTACCTGAGCAGAGTTGGCAAAATCACCAAACTGAGCCTCCCACATAGTAAGGGTGTATGGATCAGCAACACTGTAACCATATTCAAAGCCCATAACAGCAGCTTCGGAAAGCAAACTGTCGAGAGGTTCAATATATGCCTGATCTTCAGTAATATTATTATGCGGAACAAAATCTTCACCAGTATTCATATCGGTCATGATAAGATGACGCTGACTAAACGTACCACGTGCACTATCCTGTCCGCTCAACCTTACCGGAAAACCTTCCATCAACAAAGTACCAAAAGCAAGTGCCTCACCAAATGCCCAATCAATTCGGGCGTTACCGGTAAGCAACTCTTTACGCTTGGCGTTATGTTTCTTTAATTTCGGATTAAGAGTAAATTTGTCAGGAAATGTTGTTAACCCGCGAACAACCTGAGACAATGTTTCGATTGGTACTTTTGTTTCGCTTTTCTTCACCTGATCTTTCAACACTTCTTCATTCAGGGCAAATGGTCTGTCGGGAACAAATGTTTGTTTACTTCTCTTGCTACTCTTAAGAGCCTTATCCAGTTTATCGTAAATCGCCTTATTAAGTTTTTCCGCATCATCTTTTGAAATATGCCCCTGGTCAACCATCTTGCTTTCGTAAATTTCGCGAACTGAGGGATGAGCCTTTATTTCCTTGTACATAAGTGGCTGGGTATATACAGGGTCGTCGCCTTCGTTATGCCCATGTCGTCTGTAGCCAAATAAGTCAATTACAACATCCTTGTGGAATGTATTACGATAATGGTAAGCAAGCTCGGTAATCCAGAGTGATGATTCGGGATCATCACCATTTACATGGAATATTGGAGCCTGTACCATTTTGGCAACATCAGTTGCATATGGTGATGAACGAGCATCTTCAGGTGCGGTAGTAAAACCAATCTGGTTATTAATAATTACATGTATTGTACCACCTGTTCTGTAACCTTTAAGCTGCGAAAGATTTAACGTTTCGGCAACCACGCCCTGACCTGCAAATGCGGCGTCACCATGAATAAGCACAGGTAAGGTTGTGCTGAAAGTTCTATCCTTTTTGCGTCTTTGTTTTGCCCGTACAATACCTTCAACCACAGGGTTTACCCATTCAAGGTGACTTGGATTTGAAGCAACAGATACCTTGATTTTTTTTCCGCCAAGGGTATCATATTCACCGGATGCACCAAGATGATATTTTACATCACCCGTACCTTGCGGAGATTCAGGGTCTATATCCTCTTCAAATTCAGAAAATATTTTTTCGTAACTTTTACCAATAATATTCGAAAGAACATTAAGTCTGCCACGGTGAGCCATACCCAGAAATACTTCATCAAAATTTTCGCTTGAGGCAAGTTCCAGTAGATGATCGAGTAGGGGGATTACAGTTTCCGAACCTTCAAGCGAGAATCTTTTATGCCCAATAAAACGGGTGTGAAGAAAATGCTCAAATCCTTCGGCTATAATTAACTTCTCAAGTATTCTTTTTTTCTGCACCTCGGAGTAGTTTGGAGTATTTCTAACGGGTTCCATCTGCTCCTGTAACCATAGTTTTTCTTTATGACTCTGAATATGCATGTACTCCACACCAATCTTTTCGCAATATGTTTGGTGAAGAATATCAAGAATTTCTCTTAAACTTCCGGTTTCAAGTCCCTGAATGTTGCTAATAAAATAGCGGTCATAATCCCAAATAGTTAAATCATAATTGGAAGGGTCCAGCTCTTCATGATATTGTGCTTCATTTGAAAGGGGATTAAGATTGGCAATAAGATGACCACGCACTCTGTAAATATTTATTAACTGAAGAATTTTAGCCTGTTTTTCAATTCTTTCCCTGTCCCTAATCATACCTTCACGGCGAGTAGAAGTATCTAATCCCCAGCCAACCGGTTTTTGCGGAATATACAGGTCTTCAAAAATTTTGTCATAAAAGCTGTCGCCACCCAAAAGCAACTCATCAATTTTCTTAAGGAATTCGCCACTTTCTGCACCCTGAATTATACGATGGTCGTAGGTACTGGTAATATTCATTACCTTACCTACACCAAAATTAGCAAGAGCAGTATCATGCATTGCCTTAAACTCTGCCGGGTAATCAATTGCCCCAACTGCAATAATAGCACCCTGTCCAGTCATGAGTCTTGGATTAGAAGAAACAGTACCAATACCACCCGGGTTAGTAAGCGTTAGCGTTGTACCCTGGAAATCGGAGGGTTCAATTTTATTATTTTTTGCTTTAAACACAAGTTGGTTATATGCATCAACAAATTCACTAAAATTAAGCTTGTCAGCCTTTTTAATATTTGGAACTATCAGTATTCTGGTACCATCTTTACGCACTGTATCCACAGCAATACCAAGATTAATATGCTTTTTCTTGATAATATTGGGATTGCCACTAATAACTGCAAAGGAATTGTTTACATTAGGGTACTCTCTTGTAGCCTGAACCAATGCAAAAGCAACAAGTGCTGAAAATGAAACTTTTCCGCCTGTCATTCTTTTAAGATGCTGATTAATAATTCGGCGGTTTTCACTGAGTAATTTAACCGAAATAGTTCTAAGTGAAGTAGCAGTAGGCATTGTTAAAGAGTTATCCATATTTTCGATAATCTTGGCACTAATACCTGTTACCAACTGGGCTTCATCATCATCTGAAATTTCAAAGGAAGATGCTACGGGTTTTTCTTTTTTTATGGTAGCTTTTCTGGGAGTGCTATTTTGTTTTACCTGTTTAGCGGCTTCCCCGTTTCCTGCAGTCAGGTTTCCAAAGTAGTTTTGCCAGTATTCAGATAAAGATGTTGGGTCCTCGAAATATTTCTCCAACAGATCCGCTACAAAACCGTAATTATATCCAAAATGATCAAATAATTCCTTATGGTAATCGCTTATATTTTTCTCTTTCATGTTTTTCTTTAGTGAAATGTTAATAACATAGTTTACTAAATAAGATTAACTATATGATAATAATAATCTGGTTTGGGTGCAGTAAAACAGAAAAATCCTATTATTATCAACTAAAAATTAATCAGTTAGAAAAGTAAACATATGGCAGGTTATGAAAATTCCATTAAATTTTCATATTGTTAGGAAAAAGGACTCTAAAAGTTGAACCTTCATTTTTGCTACTTGTAAAAGAAATCTCAAGATTATTAATATCAACATACTCCTTAACCAGTGCAAGTCCAAGACCGTTACCTTCAAACCTCCTGGTATAGCCCTGTTCCTCTTGCGAAAAAGGAGTAAATAGCTGTTTTTTATAATCATTTGAAATACCAATTCCGCTGTCTTCTATTTCAACAGTCAATTTGCCCTCAAATGTAGTAATCCTTATTTCAACAAATCCTTCAGTAGTATATTTTATTGCATTATCAACCAGGTTACCGAATATTTGTTTTAGTGAATACTCATCGCAGGTTATTTTAGTATCTGTAATCTCATTAAGTAATCTAAAATCAAGACCTTTAACAATAGCTTCTTTTCTGTAATCATGGAACACGTTTTTAAGTATATCACCAAAAAGATCGAGCATACGAGGTTGATAGTCGAATGTATTTGTTTGTAACTCCGACATATTTAGTATAAGATCAATAGTTCTTATAATCCTTTTCCCGGCTTTTTCCATGTGATCAAACGAAATAGCCAAATCCTCATTAACAAAATCCTGTACCTCTTCCTTAATAAGCGAGTTAAAACTTAGAATAGTATTTATTGGGGTACGGATTTCATGAGACATTGAAGCAAGAAACTCCGATTTTAGATTATTTGATCTTTCGGCTTCTTCTTTGGCTTTCAGTAAATTATCCTCAGTTTTTTTGCGTTCCGATATATTTTCCACTATTGCAATACCACCACTAATTTCCTGACTCTCATCGTAGTGAGGTGCAACCTTAATGGAAATAAGATATTCATTGCTGTTCTCAAGAATCCTGAATGCTCCCTCGTAATTTACCTCTTCACCTTTAAGTGCACCTTTTAATGCTGGCATCACTCTTTTATCGGAAAGATGTAGGAGATTTATTTTTTTAATTTCAGCTGGTTCAAGATCAACTAATTCAACAAACTTGTCATTAAACTCGGTAATATAAAAATCATGATCATATTTAAATATTCCGACCGGAGATTTTTTAAATAAATGCTTATACCGCTTCTCAATATTAAGTAAAGCGTTTCCGGTTTTTTTATGAAGCTCAATCTCGTCTCTTAAGCGTTGATTAGTTGAATGCAGCTGTGAAGTACGTTCCTTAACCCGCAACTCAAGCTCATCCTTGTATCGCTGTAATTCCTTTTCACTAATTAGTTTATACTGGTTTTCCCTCTCAACTTCACGTCTCAGCATTTCAAATTTACGCAAAACATAATAAGCTGCAACCGGAGCAACCAGTCCGGAAAACCCAATAGTAATAATATGCGATGCCAAAATTGATATTTGAGGAATCAAACTTTGTTTGGCAACTTCATAGAAAGCCATTATCAACATTGCCAAAAAGGATATAAATGCAAGGGTAGGAATTAACTTAATAAATATATCGAGATAAGGCTTCTTGCCATACTTTCCACCTGAAAAAGTTTTATTGCTATTTACAGGAGTAACAGATGAATTATTTTCCAGAGATTTTAGCCGTAATGATAATTCCTGAATTTCATCTAAAATTTTCTCCCTTGTTTTAGAGCGGGATTCCATATATTCTAATTATTCTCCGGATTTGAAAGAATTGCTGGTTTTTTGACAGGAATAGTAAAACTGAAAATACTTCCCCGGTTCGTTTTACTATCTACCTCTATTTTCCCTTTGTTCTTTTCAACAAACTCCTTACAAAGCACTAATCCCAGTCCCGTACCTTTTTCATTTTCAGTTCCAAGGCGGGTGGAGTTACATTCGAGAGAAAACAATGAGATTAGTTCTTTTTTACTAATGCCAATACCTGTATCTTTAACACTAATTTTAACAGCATTTTCCACTTTATTTGTGCATAGCTCAATACTTCCACCGGTTTTTGTAAACTTAATAGCATTAGAAAGAAGGTTTCTCAGGACAGTGTCAATCATATTCCTGTCAGCAAAAACACTCAAATTCTTTTCAAAAGATGTAGAAATTTTTATTTCTTTTTTGGCAGCATTAATTTTGTATAATTCAACAATATCATGTACAATTTCATTAGGGTCAAAATAATCAGGTGTAAAATCCAATCTACCTGTTTGAATCCTCGACCATTGCAACAAGTTTTCCAGCAAACGGTAAACTTTTTTTGATGAGCTTGAAATACTCATCACAATTTTTTGTACTTCTTCGGTTTGAAGAGTTTCTATTTCATTTTCAAGGAACTCGCTTAAGCCAAGCAGAGAAGTGAACGGACTTCTTAAATCATGTGCAAGTATTGAGAAAAACTTGTCCTTGCTTTTGTTCATTTCCCTTAATTCACCTTCGGATTTCTGAAGCTGCTCATTAACCTCCGAAAGTTCATTTGCTTTATTTTCCAGCAAATCTTTATTTATTAAAAGCTGTTCGGCATACTTTCTTAACTCCTCTTCAGCCTCCATTCTCATTTTAATTTCTTTTTTAAGGTGGGCATTCAAATCGGAAAGCTGGGCTGTTCTTTCTTCTACCCTATCCTCCAATATATCATGTGTTTCGCGTAATGCTGTTTCTGCCTTAACCCGTTCGCCAATTTCGCCCAGGGCTTTAAGTCGTAAAAACTCTATTTGTTTTATGGCAAAGTATGCCCCTATGGGAGCTACAACACTTGCAAAAATAATTGTAATTGTATGAGACGTCCAAATTGTAATATTAGGTGCAATCCATTGTTTTAATACTTCGTATATGGTCATTAAAACCATTGTAAAAAAAAGCACACTTAAAAGGGGTTTTAATAAATTTCTTCTTACTTCTTTTTCGGAAGGAATAATTTCTGCAACAGGTTCCGGTTCAAAAAGTTTTTTCTGTTGATTACGTTCCTCGAGATTCCTTATTCTGTCCTTCAGAACATCTAGTTCTCTTATTATCTCGGGATCCTTAATTTCCGTTGTTTCCATTATCATTGTGTAAGATTTTAGTCTTTTTAAATTTGACTACCAATTATACTGAATGTGAATAACTTAATCAAAATCAAGAGGTTAATATTGTGTTAAATATAACATCTTAATATCTGTTTTTCAATCTTTTGATGTATTCACCAATACAAATCGATATCATTTAAGAAACTCTTCTACAATTTTCAAAGTATAATATTATTAAAAGTAGTTTTACTATAGTTAAAGAATTATTAGATTGTTAATAAATTATAAGAGGTGTTATGTCTGTTAATTTTAACAAGTTTACTGTGAAAGCACAGGAAACTATTCAAGACGCCATTGAAATTGCACAGAATTTTAACAATCAGATTGTAGAACCTGAACATATTCTTGCTGCAATGGTACAGGATAACGAAAATGTTGCCATCTCTGTTATTCAGAAAACAGGTGGTAATGTTAATCAAATTAAATTGGCACTTACCGGTATTATGGAAAACTTTCCAAAAGTATCTGGTGCTGGAGTAGGAAGCCAACAGTTTTCTGGTAAATCAAAAACCTTGCTTGATGACGCAGATAAAGAAGCCCGTGAGCTAAAAGATGAATACATTTCTACAGATCATCTTTTAATTGCACTCTCTAATACAAAGGGTGAGGCTGGTAAACTCCTTAAAGAAAACGGAATTACTAAAAATACAATACTTAAGGTACTGAAGGATATTAGAGGCTCGCAACGGGTTACTTCGCAAAACCAGGAAGATACATATCAATCCCTCAAGAAATTTGGACGTGACCTTAACGAACTGGTAAAAGCAGGTAAACTCGACCCGGTTATTGGTAGAGATGAGGAAATAAGACGCGTATTGCAGGTGCTTTCACGCCGTACCAAAAACAATCCGGTACTTATTGGCGAACCGGGAGTTGGTAAAACTGCTATTGCCGAAGGTATTGCACATCGTATTGTTTCCGGCGATGTACCAGAAAACCTTAAAACCAAAACCATTATCTCGCTTGATCTCGGTGCTCTGGTTGCCGGTGCACAGTTTCGTGGGCAATTTGAAGAACGTATAAAAGCTGTTATAAAGGAAGTTCAGACTGCAAACGGCGAAATAATTTTATTTATTGACGAAATGCATCAACTTATTGGTGCTGGCAAAACCGATGGTGCAATGGATGCCGCCAATATACTTAAACCGGCTTTAGCTCGTGGTGAACTTCATGCAATTGGAGCAACTACGCTTAAAGAGTATAAAAAACACATTGAGAAGGATGCTGCTCTCGAAAGGAGATTTCAGCCGGTAATAATTGCTGAACCCAACGAGGAGGATGCAATTTCTATATTACGCGGATTGAAAGATCGTTACGAGGTGCATCATGGTGTACGTATTACCGATGGTGCTATTATTGCTGCCGTTCAACTTTCCAACAGGTATATATCAGATCGTTTTCTTCCTGATAAGGCAATTGACCTTGTGGATGAGGCTGCTTCAAAACTTAAAATAGAAATTGATTCAATGCCAGAGGAGCTTGATCAGCTGGAACGCAGAACAAAACAGCTTGAAATTGAGCGTGAGGCTTTAAAACGTGAAATTGATGATGCCTCAAAAAGCCGACTTGAGGAAATTATTGAAGAATTGCAGGGTTATGAAGAGAGACGTACAGAGCTTAAAGCCCACTGGGAACGAGAGAAAAGCAGAATACAGTCGATTCGTAACAAAAAAACTTTAATTGAAAATCTTAAGCAGGAAGCTGAACGTTATGAACGTGAAGGCGATTTTGGTAAAGTTGCTGAAATACGTTATGGTAAAATTACCGATCTCGAAAAGGCATTAAAGCATGAAACTGATGAGCTTGAGAAAATTCAGGCTAATAAAAAAATGCTTAAGGAAGAGGTTTCGGCAGAGGATATTGCCGAGGTTGTTGCAAAATGGACAGGCATTCCTGTAAACAAAATGCTTGAAAGTGAAAAGAGTAAGTTACTTCGTATGGAACAGGAATTGCACAAGAGAGTTGTTGGACAGGATGATGCTGTTACAGCCGTAGCAAACGCCATCCGCCGGAGTCGTGCAGGTTTGCAGGATGCTAACCGCCCAATTGGTTCTTTCATTTTCATAGGTACAACCGGTGTTGGTAAAACCGAACTTGCCCGTGCATTAGCCGAATACCTGTTTAATGACGAAAAGGCAATGATACGAATTGATATGTCGGAGTATATGGAGAAACATTCGGTATCAAGACTTATAGGTGCACCTCCCGGATATGTTGGTTACGAGGAAGGTGGACAGTTAACTGAAAAAATACGCCGCAGACCATATTCGGTATTGCTGCTCGATGAAATTGAAAAAGCTCATCCAGATGTTTTTAATATTCTGCTTCAGTTGCTTGATGATGGAAGACTAACCGATAATCAGGGCAGAACGGTTGATTTCAAGAACACAATTGTAATTATGACTTCCAACCTGGGTTCGCATATTATTCAGGAAAGGTTAAGCTCGTTTACCGAAGATAACTATGAAGAGATGCTCGGTGACATTAGAATTCAGCTAACCGAACTGCTTAGAAAAACTATTCGTCCCGAGTTCCTTAACCGCATAGATGAAATTGTACTCTTCAAACCACTATTAAAGTGGGAACTGAAAGATATAATAGAAATACAATTGCAGCTTCTTGGTAAACGTCTTGCCGAAAATAATATTAACCTCGAAGTCTCCGAAAAGGTAAAAGAGTTTATAATACAGACCGGATACGATATTACATACGGTGCACGCCCATTAAAACGCACAATTCAAAAATATATAATCAATCCGCTCTCAACCGAGTTGTTGATGAATTCCTACAGCAATGGAGATACGGTCTATATTGATTATAATTCGGATGGCAAGCTAATTTTTTCAAAACAGTAAATAGCTATCGGCGGCAGGAGACTGCCGCCCTACCTATAAATGGTAAAAAATACGTAGGGTGGCAGCCCCCTGCCATCATAACTTTAATTGAAGAAATACCAGGAGCTATTTCATATTTGTTTCCAGGAATTTTGCCAAATCTTTGTAAAATTCAATTCTATGGTTTTCGTTTGCATGCCCATGAACACCCCATGAAAAATAATCAACCTTAGGTTCATTACCTGCTTTACTTAATTTTGCAGCCATATTTGAAGTTTGTGATTTATTAACCGTATGATCAGATTTACCATGAATTAAATAAACTGGTATTTTAATGTTATCAACATTATTAATTGGTGAGCATTTGATATATTTTGGTCTGTCCTTTTCCAAATCCAAAAACATCGGACCAAAATCTTCAAACCATTTTTCACTATTATTCATATCTGCTTCAAACTCTACAATCCAATCATAAACACCTGCATACCCAATAGCACACTCAAACAAATCAGGGTAAAAAGCTGCACTCGCTAATGAGACATATCCACCAAATGAAGCACCGTATATTGCGATCTTCCCCGGTTTAACAAGTTTCATTCTTACTGCCCAGTCAATACCATCCTTAACATCATCCAAACTATACTTACAAATATCAGCGTGTTTATTAATCGAATATTCCTTACCATAACCGGTTGAACCTCTAAAATTTATCTGCATAACACTATATCCCAAGGAGGTAAAGAATTGTATTTCAGAATCATACCCCCACACATCGCGAGCATAAGGACCACCATGAATCATTATAATCATTGGTGTATCTTAAATATAATTGGCTGGTTTTGAAAAATAACCATGTATCCCTTTTCCATCCCTACCAGGAAAAGTAATCGGGATTACTTTATTTAATTCAGAAGGGTTTATCCATGACTGACTTTGGGCAATTATCTCATAATCATTTTTATCCAAATCAAAAACAGAATAAAATATAGGATAAATATCACTATATGATTTAACCAGAACCTTACTGGAATCACCGCTAATAATGCCCATTATTGTGTTTATTGTTTCAGGCATAATTGCTTTTACGGTTTTTCCTGCGTCTTTAAAATACTTGCCGAAATAAAACATTTTGGGTCTGTTACTCAGTAGTTCAATACCAATTATTTTATTATCATTTGATGATCTAATCAGGTTAATATTTTTATAAGACAGATAATCATATATTTCATCCCGAAAAATATTTCTGGTAAGTTTTTTTGATGAGATTTCATATAAACTCATTCCATAAGTATTTTGATTTAATCCATCGCTTACGATTAAACTATTATTGGTGAAAAAGCATATAGGGGAACAGTTTTCAGGTAAAACTAATTCCTCCCAATTATCATCAACAGAATCACGTAAATAGTATCTTCTTCTTAATGAATCAATTTCCGACTTTAACCTAACAACACCATCCAGGTCAGCTTCCCATTTATAAACCTTACCGTTATTCTCCGCAACCAGGTCTTCATCCTTGTAAACAACGTCCAATTCATATACAGAGGAATACTCTTCCCCTTTCATTTTAATACCAACAAGACATTTTTTATCCTTGGAAACCAAGGGATCCAGCACGGTATAAAATTTTGAAGAACTACCGTCAGTTGCTAACCTTTTCACATTTTCAAAATTCTTATCTGTCCGCCACAAACCAAAGTCATAGTAATCTTGTCCGGATACCCTAAATAACAAATATTTATTATCAATCCATGTATGTGCAATTATATCCTGTTTTAATCTCGTGAACATTCTGAACGGATTATTACCAAGTAAACTTTGTGCATTTTCTCCAATGGTTTTTCCACCCATTAGCTTTGATTCTTTGGTGGTTAGGTTGTATATAAAAAGTTTAAAGTTTGGGGAAGGAGACAAATAAGAAAGGTTATTTCCGTCCGGTGAAAGCTGAACATCAGAATATTGCGGAGACCTGAAAAATTTTTCGGCAGCAATTTCAATATCTGTCTTTTGCGAAAATAAATTACCGGTTAAAAATAAAATGAAAGCGATAGATGACAAGAATAAGAAATTATTTCCGTTAATACCCACAGTAAGCCTCTTTTTGAAGATGTAATAAAACAAATATAATCAGTCAGGGAAAATTCAAACTTAATTAAAATAAATTAAGCAAGAAAATAAACTATTTTAAGTTATCATTTTTATTCCCTTGTTAAAACCAACCAGAAATAACATCTAACCTTTTCGTTTAAAATTATTGTTAAATGTTTGACATTTCACAAACAACACCTTATATTTTGAGCCATAATTAAAAACTTTCCTTAATAATTTAGTTTGGTTGTTCATGTTAGATGAAATGGATTTAAGAATTCTTAATATACTTCAGGAGCATGGTCGTCGCAAAAGAAGTCAGATTGCCGAAGAAGTTGGACTTTCACTACCATCATTAAGTGAGCGCATCAGAAAGCTGGAAGACCACAATATCATTGAAGGTTACTTTACAAAAGTAAACCGCAAAACTTTTCACTATGATATTATGGCCTTCATTCTAGTATCGCAGGAATCATCAAAGAATTATGATACGCTTAAAAAAAATGTTGTAGATATTCCTGAAATTGTGGAATGTTATTCAGTATTGGGGCAGGGTTCACATCTGTTAAAAGCTATAGTTAAAAATACTGCCGATCTTGAACAACTGTTAGCTAAAATACAGTCGTGGCCAGGTGTAGCAAGAACTATTACCAATTTTGTACTATCAACAATTAAAGAGACAACAAAAATACCGATAAATAAAAAGGAGACTGTTAATAATGGAAAGAAAAGAAGCGATCAAAAAAACGCTTGATTTTATTAAAGAGAATGAAATCAAATTCGTTGATTTCAAATTTATGGATTTCCCTGGTCAGTGGCAGCATTTCACAGTTCCATCACATCAGCTTGATGAAGACTCATTTGACGATGGTTATGGTTTTGATGGATCTTCAATACGCGGATGGAAGCGAATAGATGAAAGTGATATGATTATAATTCCTGATCCGAATACACTTTTTGTTGATAAATTTGTTGAAGCTCCTACTGTAAGTTTAATATGCGATGTTTACGAACCACTTACAAAAGAAAAATACTCCCGTTGCCCAAGAAACATAGCACAAAAGGCAATTGCTTATCTTAAATCAACAGGTATTGCCGATACTGCGTACTTCGGTCCGGAAGCAGAATTTTTCGTATTTGATGATGTACGTTTCGATTCAACTCCAAACAGCTCCTATTACATGGTTGATTCTGTAGAAGGTCGCTGGAACACTGGTACCGATGAAGGTCCAAACCTTGGTTACAAACCTCGTTACAAAGAAGGTTATTTTCCTGTACCACCTACAGACGCACTAAATGATCTTCGTAACGAAATGGTACTTAACCTTGAAGAAGCAGGTATGATAGTTGAAGCACAGCATCACGAAGTAGCAAGTGGTGGTCAGTGTGAAATTGATCTTAAATTCGATGAATTATTAGCTGCTTCCGATCAGTTGCTAATGTTCAAATATATTATTAAAAACACTGCTAAAATGCATGGTAAAACTGTTACTTACATGCCTAAACCAATTATGGACGATAATGGTAGTGGTATGCATGTTCACTCAAGTTTATGGAAAGATGGCAAACCACTTTTTGCAGGTAATGGTTATGCCGGATTAAGTGAAACAGCACTTTATTATATTGGTGGTATTATTAAACATGCCCCTGCACTTCTAGCATTTACAAACCCAACTACAAACTCATACAAACGTTTGGTTCCTGGTTTTGAAGCTCCGGTAAGACTAGCATATTCACAAAGTAACCGTTCAGCTGCTTGCCGTATTCCACTATACTCAAACAGTCCAAAAGCCAAACGTGTTGAATTCAGATGTCCTGATCCTTCAGCTAATCCATATCTTGCATTTTCTGCAATTATGATGGCTGGTCTTGATGGTATTATAAATAGAATAGACCCAGGTGAGCCGTTAGATAAAAATATTTATGATATGGATCCTGAAGAATTGGCAGATGTGCCTTCAACTCCTGAATCATTGAGTGCAGCACTAAAAGCACTTGCCGATGATCATGAGTTCTTGCTAAAAGGTGATGTGTTTACTGAAGATGTTATTAAAACATGGATTGATTACAAATTCGATCGTGAAATTAAACCAATGGCACTTCAGCCACATCCGCATGAATTTGCATTATACTATGATGTATAAATCTTAATTCTCATAACAGAGAGTCACTATTCGCGGAGCGGGTGCATTTGCATCCGCTTTTTTTAACGCCAACCTTCACAAATAATCACATTTTTTGCCTAATAATACCTTTTTTCACGGAGTGGTTAAAGTTTAGTAGAAATTCGGTGAAGAGGATGATTACGTTACTACGTTAGTGGTTCAACATGTTATTGCTTGTCGCTGGCTATTCCGTTAAGGAGTGGTCCTTAACGGCAAGAAAAAACTGTCAGGTAATTATTTTTGGAATCAATATCCGAGCTTAATTTAAAAGAAATCTTTCCTTTTCTTCTTCTGTTTCAAATTTAAATTCGCACATTATAATTTGCAGTTCGCGACTAAGATGATTTAATCGTTCAACGGCACTTGTAATTTTTTCGGCACTCTCAAGCGAGTTTCTTGATACATGTTGTATTCTTTCAAGGTTTTCGTTTATTCCTTCGGCAGCAAGCTTTAGTTTTTTTGCAGGTTTTGTAAGGCGACTTACAATTAGCCATGCAAGTAACAAGCCTATAATAAATGTTACAATAACAGCCGTGTACATCAGGTTATTGAAAAATGCTGCGGTTTCCTGCTTTTCTTTAAGAATACTGTTAAGCAAATCATCTATTATTACCGACGCATTATCAAGCTCAATAATAATTTTATTTTGGTGTGCCCAAAAGGAAGTAATCTTTTTCGGCTCTTCTTGCCATGAGCATTTGAACCAGAATATCATTTCTATCTGCTGTTTTAACCAATTCTTCAATAACATGTACTGATTTTCTGAATTCTCCTTCGGCACCGCTGTTTTCATTTAGTCCGCGTTTTTTAGTGATATTTATGAAATTGCCAAACTGGTTTTCATACTCTCGAAATTTATTAGCAATACTATTAGAAAGCCTACTTTGATTTTTATTCTCAATAGTATTGATGATGTCGGTAATAATTTGACTGTGTTTGTTAACAACACTAATTTCGCGAGTTGATACGAATTCTTTTTCCAGAATTCTTGCTTTGGCA
Organism: Melioribacteraceae bacterium; assembly: GCA_963663615.1. Taxonomy (GTDB): domain Bacteria; phylum Bacteroidota; class Ignavibacteria; order Ignavibacteriales; family Melioribacteraceae. Next base: position 3,409,981 of record OY760517.1, on the reverse strand, counting down.
AATTGTTTCAGTATCATTTGTGCAGTTAGCTCTTCACCAAGTGAGTTGGACCTAAACCATGAAAATGTAGTAATAACCAGAGTAAATGAAAGTAAAACAAGTGAGAAAAAGAATATTTTGGCGAACAGACCCATTTTGTTCCAACTGTGCAGACCCTTAACCGTTTAATGTGTATAATCCCACTATAAGAAATTATCATTACAAATAATTAGATGTGCTTTAGTTATAGTTTAAAAAATGTTTTAATCTATACAATTAACGAATATTTAATATGCTGATTAACTTTTCCTTGCAAATATCAGTTGAAAACCCATTTTTATTCCTGTGAGTATTACAGCTACAGTAATCAAGAAAAACACACTGAGCCGGAACGTTTAACTTTTTTAACTCCAAACCACCCTGGATTAGATTGAGGATACATGTAACGCCAATAACACCAACATTTTTACCTGCGGCAAATGACTCCAACCAACAGGAAAAATCGTTTGAGTGCGGAATTATATGAACTGTAAATCCTAACTCCTCACCCAGTTTCTTGTATTTATATACGTTACAATCTGATGAGCAATCGCTACAAATTTTATCAAGTCCGGCTTGTTTAGCCTTGCAGCTATCGTTAAGGTGTAGTCTCATGCACTCAGGTAGTAATAACGCTTTCTCTTCAGTACTATGGAAATCCCTTGAAAACGAAATGTTCATAAGTTCTGAGCCTACCATATTAAGGTGGTACTCAACCTGTTTTTTGCCGCAAAAAATATAGTCTTTCCTTTCTTTGTATTTTTCGAGGTTGTTTTCAATAAAGGCATTTGCATTAAAAGTATATTTTCCCAACACAGTTTCGGATTGTTTTGTAAATAGCTTGGCAAATGCATGAATTTCCGAAAGATACCTAATCGAGATACTCTCGGGTAATTGTTCAATCCAGGTGCATAGCAGTTTTAATCTTTCAACTTCTTCCTGATACTCACCTGTGGCAGCCAGCCATCTTATTAAACGCTTAAAGTGGGGAGTATTAAATACTTCAGTCTGTTCACTATTTGAGCTGTGTTCCAAAAACTTTGTTGCCAGGATGCATCTTATATTATCAATCCACTTTTTTGCAGATTTGTATTTTCGTCTCATGTTATAAAGTTTCTTATGAAGTAGCGTGAACAGTAGCTCTGATTTTAATGCATTAAAGTGATAGTTGTCCCAAAGTAAACCTGTTAGTAGCAAATCGAATATATATTCTTCATTGGAGCGGAGTTTTTCGAGGGAGTGCTTGCTTATGTAATCTTTATAATCAGCTAAAAAGTTTTCAAAAAATATGTTAGCTTCTTCAATAATCTGAAATGTAAAAATGGAAAGCTCTTTATAGAAGTTAATAGAGCTGCCCTCAGCTTTTAGGTTATAGGTTATAATTTGCGACATGAATTTGTATTTTCCGCTATTTTAATATTTAGTCGCAAAAATTTGAGAAAAGTTTTAGGAAATAATATTAATATTGAATAAAATACGAGTTGAATTGTATCAGAATTAAAGAAACTAATTTTGAAAAAGAAAATGGAAATGCCGGACGATTTAGAGTTTGCCGGATTGGTTAAATTAAATATGAAGCGTGCTTACTATTCTGCATTAGGATTTCTTGGTTCGCACGACGAGGCAATGGAGGCATCGCAAGCTGCCTTTGTTAAGGCTTATGATAACTTTCATAAATTTGACCGTTCGAGAAACTTTTTTACCTGGTACTATACAATCCTGAAAAACCTTTGTCTTAATATGATACGACAAAAAGCAAAACATACCGAACTTGAAGTGCTTGACTATGATACGAGTCACTCGGTGGATGATGCTCAGGATGATTTTGATAAACAAGAATTAAAAAATAACCTTCAGAAGGCTATGTTTGAACTAAATGCTGAAGACAGGGGAATACTGATACTCAAGGAATTTGAAGGATTTTCGTATAAGGAAATTGCTTCGGTTATGGATATTCCGGTAGGTACTGTTATGTCCCGATTGTATTACGCAAGAAAGAAACTGTACCAGACAATGGAGGGGAGATTATGATAAATGAAAAGTTTATAATGCTGGTTGAAAAATATCTTGATAATGAGCTAACGGCAGCCGAAGAGAATGAATTGAATAGAATGATTGAAGCTGATCCGGTGCTTAAAGAAGAGTTTTTTGAGCAGAAAAAGGTGAAAGATGCTTTAAGCAAAATGATGATGAAAAATCCTGGCAGGGAAGTTTGGGATAGCTACTGGACAAAAATGTTCAACAAGGCTGAAAGAAGTTTTGGATGGATACTCCTTGTTATTGGAGCCATTATTTTAGGTGGTTTTGCCATTTATGATTTAGTTGGAAGGTTTATTATTAATAAAAGTATTCCGAGCTTTGTAAAAATAGCTATTACGTTGGTTGCACTTGGTTTCATTATATTGCTAATATCGATTATAAGAGAAAAAATAACAACGTCCCTCAAGGACAAATACAGGGAGATACAAAGATGATTGTTACAACTACGCCATTTGTTGCCGGAAAAGAGGTTACTAAAACCTATGGTATTGTTAGAGGGAGCACTATCAGGGCAAGAAATGTAGGAAAGGATTTTATCGCTTCAATTAAAAATCTTCTTGGCGGTGAAATTGAAGAATATACAAAATTACTTGCCGAATCGAGAGAGCAAGCAATGGACAGGATGGTTGAACAGGCAAGGGAGCTGGGTGCAAATGCAGTTATTGATGTAAGATACTCAACAAGTTATATTATGCAAAATGCGGCTGAAATACTTGTTTACGGTACTGCCGCTCATGTTGAGTAGATTTTTAGCTCCGGAAATGTTATACCGGAGCAGTTCCTCTGCTAATCTATTTTATAACGGATACTTTCTCTATTAACTTTCCCAAATTAAAATTCTTCAATGTGAAATTTTAGTATTGTGCTATTTTGATAAGTGATTGGTGCAATATTACCCTCTTTTACCATTAGTATATTAAATTTTTAATTGATTGGTCGATAATAGATCGTACTGTAATATTAAGTGGAGAGGTATATGACTAATTTCAAGGATTGGCCAATAAGATATAAGCTGATCTCACTGGTGTTAATTGCAACAATTCCGATATTAATGATTTTTTATCTGAGCGTTCGACCTACTATTGAGGAAAAATTTCTGGAAGATAGAAAAAGTACACTTAAAGCGGTAATTGAAGTTGCTCATGGGGTAATGGATTCATATCAGAAATTGGTTGTAAAGGGGGAAATAACAGTTGATGAAGCTCAGATGCTTGCAGCGAAGGAGTTAAACATATTGCGTTATGAAGGGAAGGAATACTTTTTTGGTTACGATCTTAAGGGGAATACCAAATTACTTGGTTCCGATCCTGAAAAGGTTGGTACCAACAGGTGGGAATTAACAGACAAAAAAGGGAATAAGCTTATTCAGCTGATGGCTCAGACATGTAAAAAGGATGGTGAGGGATTTGTTACTTACTGGTATCCCAAGCCGGGTGAAACCGAAGCGTTGCCAAAATACTCATATGTAAAATTGTTTGAACCATGGCAGTGGTTTGTTGGTACAGGTGTTTATATGGATGAAGTTGATGTGGCTATGGCTGATTTTAATTACCAGGCACTTATTCCAATTTGGATTACTGTGGTTGTTGTGCTAATAGCCGGAATACTGATAGCAGGTTTTATCGGGCGTCCTATAAGGCTTTTACAGGAAACTGCTTTTAAGGTATCGAATGGTGATTACGATACACATGTTGACCTCGATAGTAGTGATGAAGTTGGTGTACTTGCAAAAACTTTTAACACAATGATTGATAATATCAAAAAAGCTATGCGTGAGGTTAGAGAAAAAGGGGATATTGCCGAAGAAGCAGCAAGAAAAGCTGAAGCTGCCGGTAAACTTGCCAAGGAACAGAGTGAGTACCTTTCCGAGCATACCAAGAGGATGCTTATTGCCATGGATAAATTTGCGGATGGTGATCTTACTATTGAGGTGAGAGCTGAAAAGGAAGGTGATGATATTGCGAAACTGTTTGAAGGATTTAATCGGGCAATACACAAGCTACAAAATATTATGCATACTGTTAGCAATACAATATCTTCTGTAACTTTTTCAGCCTCCGAAATATCTGCAAGTGCAGAGGAACTTGCCGCCGGTAGTGAGGAGCAGAGTGCTCAAACCAATGAAGTTGCCAGTGCTGTTGAGGAGATGACTACAACAATTCTGGAAACAACCAAGAATGCTTCGGTTGCTGCTGAAAATGCCAAAGAATCGGGTAATAGTGCCCGCGAAGGTGGTAAGGTGGTTGAAGCTACTGTTGAAGGTATGATTAGGATTACCAAAGTTGTTGAAAATGCAGCCTCTACAATTAAAAAGCTTGGCAAGGGTAGTGATGAAATTGGTGAAATTATACAGGTAATTGAGGATATTGCTGACCAGACTAACCTACTTGCATTAAATGCTGCAATTGAAGCTGCACGTGCCGGTGAACAGGGTCGTGGTTTTGCTGTTGTTGCTGATGAGGTAAGAAAACTTGCCGAAAGAACCACCAAGGCGACTAAAGAAATATCCGATATGATTAAACAAATTCAGGTTGATACAAAAGCTGCTGTTGAATCAATTGAGCTTGGTACTTCCGAAGTTGAGAAGGGTAAGGAGTTGGCAATCTCTGCCGGTAATTCGTTGCAAATGATTATCGATTCTTCGGGAAGGGTACTTGGTGAAATTACCCAGGTTGCTGCGGCAAGTGAGGAGCAATCCAGTGCAGCTGCCGAAATAAGTAAAAGTTTGGAATCTATTAACAATGTATCGCAACAATCGGCTGATAGCACACAGCAAATTGCTTTGGAAATTGAGAAACTAAACAGACTTTCAGAAGAGCTTAATGATCAGATTATGGTATTTAAGATTGGCGGAAGCGGAAGTTTTTCAGAAGGTAATTTGTTGAACCCTTAGGGTAACCAATAATTTGCAAGAAACAAATATCTGCCAACAGATGAAACTTGGATAATCTGTTGGCAGATTTTTTTTTTGAATGTACGGGATTAATTTTCGTCTTCGTAAGCAATTTCACCGTGGAATGAATTATCAAGTCCGGTTTCTTCAATTTCAACAGTAACCTTTACAGGTGTAATTTTGTTGATTAGCCAAAGCATAACGTAAGTAAATACAAAAGCATATAAAGCTACAGCAAGAACACTAATTACCTGTGTAAAGAAAAAGCCGGTACCGCCAAAGGCAAGTCCGTCAACACCATTTGAGTTGATAGCAGCCGAACCAAGAACACCAAGCATGATAGTACCAAGAATACCACCAACACCATGCACGCCCCAAACATCAAGAGCATCATCCCAGTTAAGACGGTTTTTAAGTGAAACAGCATAATAACAAACAACACCGGATACAAGACCTATAATTGCAGCACTTGATGGAGAAACAAAACCAGCTGCCGGAGTAATAGTAGCCAAACCGGCAACAGCACCGGTAAGCAATCCAACAAATTTTGGTTTTTTAGATGCTTTCCATTCAAGTAGTAACCATGTAACAGCAGCAAAAGAGGCGGCGATATCAGTATTTAAAAAAGCGGTAGCAGTAATATTATCTACCTGAAGTTCTGATCCGGCATTAAAACCGTACCATCCAAACCAAAGTAAACCGGTACCAAGTGCAACAAGAGGAATACTGTGAGGACCTCTTTCAATAACACGTCTTTTACCCACATAAAAAACTGAAGCAAGGGCAGCCATACCAGCCGAAGCATGTACAACAATACCGCCGGCAAAATCCTGTACACCAAGGTCGGCAAGTAAACCACCACCCCAAACCATGTGTACTAGCGGGAAGTAAACAAAGAATAGCCAGATAGTAAGATACATCATATAGGCAGGGAAGCGTACACGATTGGTAAAGGCACCAGTTATAAGGGCAGGAGTAATAATTGCGAACATCATTTGGTAAGCTACAAATACGTAAGTAGGTATAGCGGCACTTCCTTCACCAAAAACGCTATTAACAGTAATACCGTTTAGGAAAGCCATATCAAGGTTACCAATTATTCCACCCTCACCACCGGAGAAGCAAAGTGAGTAACCAACTGCAAACCATATTACAGTAGTCCAACCCAGCGATATAAAACTTTGCATCATAATACTAAGTACATTTTTTCTTCCTACAAGTCCGCCATAAAAGAAGGCAAGACCCGGAGTCATAAGCATAACAAGGCTTGTAGCAACAAGCATAAAACCGGTTGAGCCAGTATCGAACATAAATATCTCCGTAAATTAAATATTAAAGACTAATACCAAAAACAACGTGTGAAATTTCTGCTTTTGGATTAAGAATGTAGCTAACAAAAGCAGGAATACTGAACGAATCAGTAATCTTGATTTCTTTTGAAGCTGAAACGCCTAAGTTTATTACGCTAAAATCTTCAGCACCGTAATAGTCGGGTGTATCTTCGCTACCCGGGGTAGCACCCACAAATACGCTCATGTCGTAATTTTTAACGGTAAATGGTACATCAACCTGGAAATAGCTGTTGTTACCTTCGTCGTTATAAAAATTAAAATAACCTGAAATGTTTAGCGGAAAGTTTTTAAAACTTGCAGAGATACCTGCTTCAAGAGTATGTGCACCGGCACCATCCTCATCATCGTAATTGTTATAATTGCCAATTTTTACTCCGTTGTTCGGGAAGTAATAATCGGTAACCATAGCAGTAAATGAAACTGGTTCAAAATCGGCAGTGTAACTAATACACATATCAATTTCATCTGAACCGGAAGCTGTTTCGTTAAGTGTATAAGAACCCCATGCACCAATAGCAAATCCTTTGTATGCAACACCAATTGAAGGTTGTATTGCCGGAGATTTTCCAAAGTCAATACCTCTCCAGATATAACGGCTTACAAAATCGGCATTAGCATTTACTTCAACGCTTGATTGTGCAAATGCAGATGTGAAAAGAATTGCTAAAAATATTAGAACTAATCTTTTTTGGAAAGAACTTTTGTTCATTCTTCCTCCTGTTACTTATTTCTAAAATATATGTTGATGTGTTAGTCTTATTTCAAAATAGTTATGCAAATAATAAGTATATTATGTCACTCTAAAAATATTTGACAGCGAATATTTCAACCAGCGTTCAAAATTTGCTGTAAACGTTAGTTGATTGAATTGTAAATTATTGTAAGTTATAAACGCAGTATTTATGTAGTTTTACGGTATTGTAAGGAGAATTATTGAATAAAATTTTACTTATATACGATAACAACGAAAACATTCGTTCGCTGAATGTTTTACTAACTAATGCCGGATTTAATACCTACCTTGCCGAAGATGTTTCAAACGGAGTTGAAATAGCTAAAATTTATACCCCTGATTTGGTGCTTTGTGACATTAACAATGGTGGAAGTGGTGGTAAAGATGTAATTCGGGAGTTAGCCAACCACGACAGAACAAAATTTATACCCCTCATTTATCTTTCCTGCAAGAAGGATTTTGATTATATCCGTACCATAATGAAAGCTGGTGCCGATGACTTTTTACCTTTGCCTGTTAAAGGTGCTGAGTTAATAGAATCTATAAATGCTCGGTTAAAAAAGTACAAACTCTTTAAAGAGCATATTGATATGGTAAGGAAGGAAACTATTGAGGCAACGGAAGATATGCCGGTTAGGGAAGACCATATTCTGGTGAAAATTGGTACCAATTTAAGGATAATAAAGTTTGAAGATATTCTTTTCGTTGCTGCTTCACGGGAATACACTAAGGTTGTTACCACTGACAGAAACAAGTATATAATACGTAAATCTCTTAAACGTTGGCTCGATATTCTTCCGGGAAAATCATTTTTACAAATACATAGATCAACCATTATAAATACAAATTTTATTGCCAGCCTAAAAAAACTTTCAATGCATTCTTACGAAATATTTCTTGAAAATTGTGACGAACCTTTTGCTGTTAGTGTTAGGAATGCAAAAAAACTTAAAAAATGGTTTTATACATAATACAAGTACCAAACGTTGCTGGTTTTAAATCTTTTTATTCAAAGTTTCTTTAATTTCCGGTAAAAAATTGATAATTTCTTAATGAAATTGTTAGGCGTTTTGGCTCGTTTATTCTAATCTTTTTTTTAATTTTATTAGATGATATTCAAATTTATTACTAAATAATTCTCACATGGAGGAATAATGTTAAAATCAAGAATTCTACTAATTGTAGCCTTGTTTCTTACAAGCGTTATGTTTGCACAAACCAGCATTGGTGAAGCTACTGCCGACTTAAATGGCGATGCTATTCCTGATCTTGAAGGTCAGATTGTTACAGTTTCCGGTATGATTACAAGCCCTTCTTTTCAAGGTACTTCAAGAATACAGTATTTAATGCAGGACCTTACCGGTGGTGTAATGTTATTTTATTATAACGATTACCTTGAATTAAACCTGGGTGATGTTGTTACTGTAACTGGTGAAATTCAACACTATAATGGTGTTACTGAAATTGTTCCTTCATCACTTGATGATATAGTTGTTGAAAGCACTGATAATACTTTATTCTCTCCTGCTGCTATGTCTATTGGTTACCTTCTTGCTAATGCTGAACAGTACGAAAGCATGTTTGTTTGCCTTAAAAACGTTTCTCTTGCTGATGGTGAAACCTGGCCTACAAGTGGTTCTAACAACCTTACTTTTACTGATGGTACTGACGAAATTACTATCAGAATTGATAGCGATACAGATATTAATGGCAATACCGAACCAACTTGGCCTGCTGATGTTATGGGTTGTGTTAGCCAGTATGATAACAGTGATCCTTATGATGGAGGTTATCAGGTTCTTCCAAGATTTTATTCTGACTTCCAGGCTGCCGGTTCTGTTACTGGTATTATGAATCTTGATTACATTACTGCTGATGAAAATAACGACGCAGTACCAGATCACGTAGGCGAAACTTATAAAGCTATTGGTATTGTTACAAGTAATAGCTACCAAGGTGATAGCAGAGTACAGTATTATATGCAGGATGCTACTGCTGGTGCTATGCTTTTCTATTATGCCGAATACATGGAATTACTACCAGGTGACCTTGTAGAAGTAGTTGGTGAAGTTCAGCATTATAATGGTGCTACCGAACTTGTTCCTGCTTCTCTTGATGGTATCACTGTTCTTGCTCAGAATGTTCCTCTACCGGCTCCAATAATTTTAACAATTGCTGATTTCCTTGATAATGCAGAAATGTATGAAAACATGGTTGTTGCTTTCCAGAATGTTTCTCTTGCTGATGGTAGTCCTGAATGGCCAGCTGAAGGTAGTTCCGCCAATTTGGTTATTGAAGATGAAACTGGTACTTTAACCATGAGAATTGATAGTGATACTGATATTGATGGTCAAACTGAACCAACTTGGCCTGCTGATGTTGTTGGTTGTGGCGGTCAGTATGATAGCTCTGAACCTTATGATGAAGGTTATCAGGTTCTTCCAAGATTCTATACTGACTTTATGCCTGCTGGTTCTGTACCGGTAGAACTAACTTCTTTCTCTGCTGTTGCATCTAATGGTGTTGTTACTCTTAGCTGGACTACTGCTACCGAGCTTAACAATAAAGGCTTCGAAATTGAAAGAAAAGCTGAAAATACTTGGGAAAATATTGGTTTCGTTGCTGGTAACGGTACTACTTCTGAAGTTTCTCGTTATACTTTTACTGATAACGCAGCCGGTAATGTTGCCTACAGATTAAAACAGGTTGATTTTGATGGTACTTTCACTTATACAAGTGCTGTTGAAGTTACTCTTGTTCCAACTTCTCTTGAACTAAACCAGAACTATCCTAACCCATTCAACCCTTCAACTACTATTAGCTTCTCCGTTCCTGAAAATGGTAACGCAGTTGTTAAAGTTTATGATGTTCTTGGTAAAGAAGTTGCTACTTTGTTAAACGAATCTCTTAATGCAGGTTTCCATACTGTTAAATTTGATGCTTCAAGTCTTACTTCTGGTATCTATTTCTACAGCATTAAATTTGGTAACCAGATTCTTACTAACAAAATGATGCTAATGAAATAATCCGTCTTCGTCTGGCGACTACGCCGCGATGCGGTATCGAAGAACCACCTCCCTCCAAATGAAATTTGGAGTACTCCTCCTTATAAAGGAGGAGAGTTAAATAGTGGTTATAATATATATTTTTTTAAGGGCGATTCTAAATGGGTCGCCCTTACTAATTTTAAAAGGTACAACTACTCAATCTCCGAAGTTTTCCGAACTTCGGAGGTTTTGTGTCTTAAAACTATCTTGTTATCGGGTTAGCAGCCCTCTGCCGATAATTCTTGGTTGGTAAACCCATATGTCTAATTATCCCACGAAAGAATTCGTGGGCTGGAGTTTTACATTTGTAACCCACGACTAAAGTTATGGGTTACCACTAATTTCGTTTATACACAGTATCAATTTCGTAGGGCAGGAGTTTTTTTTGCCGGTATTTATATATAGCGTTAGCGATTACTTCTATGTAGCAATTAATAAAACGAAAAGATCTAAATACTCTTGTGTAACCAGGACTTTACCTGATTTGTTGAACCACTAACGTGGTTCGTGACATAATGGGGTATTGAAGGATGGTTCCTGAGCCTAGCCTGTGCCGTTGTGCGGTATCGAAGGACCTCTCCCTAAATCCCTCCCCTATAATGGGAGGGACTTGCCCAGGATAGATATAATTTTGTAGGTGCGATTCATGTTTATTCCGCAAGCGGGAAATCGCCATTACTTATTTTAAAGCAGTATCTTCCTGCTCGTCAAGAACAACTTCTTATCAGAATAATTGGAAAGAATTCATGCATCTAATCACCCCACGACTAAAGTCATGGGTTTACCATACATTATATTTTTCACATGCGGGGACAAACCATTTCTTGACAGAATATGATTGTTCTGCCATATCATTCTAATTTGCCAAAGCTGCCGTAAGAGCGATAACCTTCTTTGCACCAGCAATTTTCAAAACTCTCCCACATTCCTGTAAGGTGGAACCTGTAGTGAATATATCGTCAACAACCACGATTGTTTTGCCAATAATTACATCCGGTTTGTTTACCTTAAATGCATCAGCTATATTTAACTTTCGTTCTTTCGAGTGCATCATGGACTGGCTTTTTGTATATTTTTTACGCTTGAGTATTTTTTTCGAATAATTCATACCCGATACTTCTGCAAACTTTTTGGCAATTTTATCAGATTGGTTATATCCTCTTTCAATCTTTTTTATTCGGTGTAACGGCACAGGGATTACATAATCCGGCTTAAGGGTACCAATTTTTTCGGCAAGGTAAAAAGCCATCATGTTACCAAGAAAACTACCCACACCTATTTTTTCTTTATATTTTAGCTGGTGAAATAGTTTTTGAACAGGTTTGTCTTTTTCAAATAGTAACAAGGAGTACAGCAAATCGACATAGCTTTGTTCGGCGAGGCTTTTGTTGTATTCAAATTCAACTTTATCAGGTGTTACGAATTTTAGTTTTTCCAGACAGGAACCGCACAAAAACAGTTCCCCGGATTCAAGTTTTGTTGTACATTGAAAGCAAAATCGCGGGAAAATAAAATCGAGGAACTGATTGTACCATGACTTTATTTCCCAACTATTAAGCATTTACTTTTTTGTTGCTTGCGGGTTCAACTATTCCTTTAGAAATAAGAAATGCCCCAAGCTTTTTATCATTTATTGCAAGGTGATTGAACAGCCATTTTTTAGCTGAATTAAGAAACTCAAGATTTACCGTTTCGTTACCTGTTTCAACTTTTCGACAAAAGTCTTCTACCTTTTTCATAAACCTGTCATGCTCAAGTTTATGAGATATGAAGTTGGGATATTTATTATCTTTCATGTAATTTTCTTCGGTATCAAGGTGTTCGCGCAATGTAATTACAAGTTCCTTACAGTACATCTTTGCTTTATCATATTGATCTGTACCTAATGTAGTATGGAGTATATTTAGAATATTAGCCATTTCGCTGTGTTGTTTATCAATATCTTGTACATCAATTGTTTCTTCGGCGGACCATTCAATAAATATCATTTTACTCTCGGAAATGTTTACAATAAGACCAATTTATCTGGAATAGAATTATTTCTTTCACTAATTATTTTAAGTATAAGATAATTACAAAAAGAAATAAAAACCAATTAATTTTATAGCATGCCTGCCCGTTTTCTTAGTAACCATTCAACGGAAAGTAATACTATTATAGTAATAAGTAAAGCTGACTCAGACCATAAATTATATTTTTGTGTTGAGTATAAAATTCGTTTGCCTGAACTATTTTGAGCGTTTATTTTCTTAAAAAGCTTATTACTGTTATCGATATCAAAATAACTACCATTTGTTAGTGCCGCAATATCCTTAAGTAGTTTAGAGTTCCTAACAAGATTAAGACTTTCGGCATTAACTTCGCCAATGCTAAATTTCCCTGTGTTTGTACCAAGTGGGTTACCCGTTTTTTTTGCAGAGGCTGTATAGGTTTGCAATCCCGTGTAAACAGATTTATATTCACCTTCATATAAGCCGTTACCAACAGCTTCCAGAAGTATAGTTTCAGTGCCAATTTTTACTTCAACGGCTGCATCATCAACAGGTTCAAAAAGATCATCATAAACTTCACCGGAAAACCTTACAGTTTCATTGCCGGAATAGAACTTTTTATCGGTGGTAATGTTAACCTGTTTTTTGTTACGGTCAACTGCAAGCCATTTTACAGAATTATTAATGAATACCTCCAGAAGTCTGCTACCTTCATTTGAGCTTTGCAGTTTCCAACGCCATATATCGGTGGCGTTTACTACAATATTTCGCTTTTTGCCGGCATTGTAAGTATATGCAAGGGGTTTTCCAAGGGGTACACCGTTTAGCAGGCTTTCAAGAATTATTTTTGAGCCGGCTGCTTCTGAAACTCGGCTGTTACTAACAAAAACAGGAGGAAGGTTTAGCCAGTCGTTTAATGTTATTCCCTCTGCTGTTAATATCGGGTTTGTTATATCTTTTACAGAAGGTTGTATCTCGTTGAAGCCTTTGTTATAGCCTCCAACTTTTACAGCCAATGCAGTTTCAAGTTTCTTTAGTTTGTTGTATGCAATACCATTGGAAAGCAAAGAAAAGATTGGTGTTTTATTTCTGTTAAGCAGATTGTTAATTTCGCTCACAAATTTATCATTGGTAAAAGGCGAAGGAAAGGAGATTGTGATTAATACATCAGCACTATCAATTTTTTGCAGTGGATTATCTGTACCAATGGTTTTACCGTTTTTCATGATTATGTATTCCGATAGCTCAATATTTTCATCCTTTTCAAGAATATTTTTAATAAATGAGTAATCGGAGTTAGGCAAACCAGCCAGCATCATTACACGCAACTTGTTTTCGAGAACATTAACAAAAACTGATTTCGAATTGTTTTCAATATTTTCTTCGCTTTCAAAACGGCTAACATTAAATCGTAGTCTTTTTTCGCCTGATGATGCGGGGGTATAGTTAAATTTTACTTTAGTCAAACCATTAGCATTCAGGGATATGTTTTTTTGAGTTAACTTTACATTATCCTCGTAAAACTCCAAAACAGCTTTGCGGTTACCGTAACCAGATTGTTCTAACGAAACGACAACTGAGGTTTCCTTATCTTTGTATATAGTACGGTTTTTTGTAATTGCTGCAATTGAAATATCCGGCTTGCGTAGAGTATCGCCAATACCAATTGTATTTACCGGGAAATTGTTTTTCTCAAGGTCATATACTGGGTTTTTACCTTCTGTAATAATTCCATCCGACAGGATTGTAACAGATGCCACAGGATGTTTTTGATCTTTTAGGTAATTTGAAACATCTTCCAGCTTTGTATTACCAGATGAAAAATCGGGATTAGCGTTAGCTTCAGCAGCAATTTTATTACCAAACAAAACTGTACGGGTGTTTGGTATTTCGGAGAACTTGCTAATAATTTCATTTATCTTTTCCGCTTTTTCCAAACTATCCCTGAAAACCATTGATTGCGAATTATCAACAAATAGCAGGTTTTCTGGCTCTTCAACATCCTTGTAAACAAGATTTAGCACTGGTTCAAATATTGCCAGAAGAATAAGAGCAAGAGCAAGAGACCGCACTGCAACAAGTACTAATTTCTCGAAACCGCTAATGCGGGGAATAGTTATCCGGTAATTAAATATTGTGAAAGCAATTACCAATACCATTCCGGCAATAAAAAACAGGTAGCTGTAGGAAAAAGATATATTAAAGGAATCAGGATAATTCATAAAGTTTTTATTTTTCTACAGAGAATGTTTCCTCTATGTTCCATTCTTTAAGCTTTTCGAATGTTTCATAATCTGTTAAATCAAAATAAATTGGACTAACAGATGCGAATTTGTTTCTTATTGCACCCTGATCCAGATTAAGTGTTGTATCAACATCTTCAAGCTGACCTGTAAGCCAGTAGTATTTTTTACCATAAGGATCAATTCGTTCTTCGTATGTATCATCCCAGCGGGATTTACCCTGATGTGTAATTCTAACCCCGGCAACTTCTTCTTTAGGTACATTTGGTACGTTTACATTAAGAAGAGTACCTTTTTTTAGTCCGTTCTTTTTAATATCAAGTGCCAGTTTTTTTGCGAGATCACAGGCAAAATCAAAATGTATTGCATCATGACTTGTAACAGAAACTGCAATTGAGGGTACGTCAAAAATAGCTGCTTCTCTCGCAGCCGAAACAGTACCGGAATAAATTATATTTATAGCAGTATTGGAACCGTGGTTAATTCCTGAAACAACAACATCAGGATTTTTTGAAAGAATATTTCTCATACCAATTTTTACACAGTCGGCGGGGGTACCATCAACGGCATAACCAAAGAACTCATTATTTTTATAAAATTCGGTAATTCGAAGGGGGTTTTTCATGGTAATTGCATGCCCAACAGCACTTTGTTCTGTGCGGGGAGCAACAACTGTTACATTACCAATTTTTTTAAGTGCATTAGCCAGTTCATACAATCCGGGGGAATCTATACCATCATCGTTGCTAACGAGAATATCCACGTAAAACTCCAATATTTTGAATACAAAAATTCGAATATGCAATATAGGGAAATAAAGAGTGTAATAAAATTATTAGTTGGTTACGAAAAGGGGCTAAATTATTCCACTTTCAGGGAGGAGAGTATTGATAAACCGTTAGAAACGAAGAAGTCATTTCCTGATGAAAATGTGGCAGTAGCATCGTAAGTTTTCAAATTAGAGATTCGTCTGATTTTCCATTTGAAAGTTTCACCGGAAGTTAAACCATCCTTTTCGTTTGTTGTGTTGTCATCACCCCAAACAGCAAGGGGTAAATTGGAGGAGCCATCCCAAACAGCATAACCGGCACATGCATCTGTACCAAGTGAATCGTAGAAAACACCTATCATATCACCAGGTAAAAGTGGGTCTCCGTAAACTGTTGGGGAAATACTTACAGGAATAGAAACAATATGATTTGAACCTGTATTAGTGTATGTCCAAACAACTTTGCTGGTATCGGCAGGTGGAGCATCTTCTTCCTTGCGGATGTAGAAGTTTGCTGTTGCATCAAGATCATTTTGGGCATCGACTATAAGGGACATGGTATCGTACCCTGCTTTGGTAGCCTTTAGTGTATGATAACCCGGTAAAATGCGGTTAATAAGATACCTGCCTGAAGAGTTCGAATAATAAATGCTATCCTCAAAATGTATTTCGGCTGCCGTTACAAATTCCCATGTAGTAACGTTTCTTATAAAGCCTTGTATGGAAGCGTATTCCGGTTCCTCGGGTTCGGGGGTGAGGAAAAAATTTGCGTATGAAGTATCTCCCACACTAATATTTATATAGGTTGAGGCAGTATCGTAACCATCCTTGTATGCCATCAGGAACTTTTCGCCAGGGGTAACATTAAGTATGGTATAGTAACCATTGGATGATGTTTCGTAAACTTCTCCGTCAAGTTCAATAGTAGCATCCTCAATGTAGGAAAGAGTGGAATCATCTCTAACGTAACCACGCAAAAAACCTACTGTCCAGCCGGTATTTATTCCATCATCACTATGTTTGCAGCTAACTGCAAGCAAAGCAATAACCATTAGTAAAGGTACAATTAAAAGTATAACTTTGCTGTAACTTTGGCTTGACATTCCGCTATATTTACTATTTCTTTCCGGCATCTGATAATTACAATAAAAAATAAGCTGTTAATATAGAATAATTCTAAATATAACAAATAAATAGAGCTAATTCATTATATTTAATGATGCTGTTATTTGGAAGTGTTTATTAATCAATAAAGAAATAGAATATGAAAAACAGAATACTGACTGCCATTACCGTATTATTTACGTTTAGTTTGTTTTCCAACATTTTTGCACAGGACGAAATTGAACTGTTTTTAATTGATTCCTATGTTACACCGGAGGCACCTTACGAATTCAGAATATCCTTTTTTGTTTCGGAGGCAGTTAGTGCTGAAATTGTATTTGATCAGGGTTATAAATATGTAGTTTCAGAAGAACCACTTGAAGATTTTTCTGCCAAGTACGATTTTAATGATGTTGAATTTGATTCGGCTACTGCAATTTATAATATATTCATTACTACCTCTAATGGTAAAAAAATTAAAAGTGGTCCGTACGAATTGGTGCTTCCTTTCTTTGAACAGAAAATTGAAACCGAACAGAGTCTTGACATATTTACTACATGCTGTATTGGCGGAGCATTTTTCGGAATGCCATCATTTACGGTTGCACAGTTTGATGATGAATCGCATTTGGGATTAAATAAAGAAATACCCCTTCTTACAATTAGTAAAACCGGGTTACCTTATCCCGATCATATTTTTAGTTTGGAGTATGCTTTTATTTACGACATAGAAAATAAGCACCATTTGCGAGCCGGTTATAAATATTTATACCAGCCAGGTGGAATTGAATACCTTTCGGGTGGTGTTTCCGGGTTTACGGATTTTAACGGCTTTAATGGTGTTGGTGCCGAAGCAAGTATTGGGTGGTTCAAGTTTTATGGTATATTTGCCGTATATACAAAATATCGCTTCAATGTAATGCCTGGTAATACAGATAATAAATTCCATGAGTTTTCTATTGGGTTGTTCTCTGATTTCTTTTCATATCACTTATAATATTTGTTAGCAGGTGGAATATGAAACCAATTTATGAACTTCCAAATCTTCATACAGAACGGTTGGTTTTGCGTCCGTTTGTTATTACGGATGTAAAGCGGGTTACAGAACTGCTGCATAATAAACTTGTGTCTGATACAGCTCTTTACATTCCGCACCCCTATACCGAAAAGGATGCAATTGACTGGATTAGTAGTCAGGTTGTTGATTTTCAGGAAGAGCGAAATACGAACTTTGCAGTTACTCTTAAATCCGATAATGAGCTTATTGGTGCAATCGGACTAAAGTTTAACAAAGATTTTGATAATGCAGAACTTGGTTACTGGATTGGTGTAGATTACTGGAATATGGGTTACGCTACCGAAGCAGCTAAAAGAACCGTAAAGTTTGGATTTGAGGTTTTGGATTTTAACAGGATTTTTGCTCACTATATGGGGAACAATCCGGCTTCCGGTCAGGTTATGGAAAAAGCAGGTATGAAATACGAAGGTATATTACGTAAGCATGTTTGCAAAAACGGTACGTTTCATGATTTGATCGTTTACGGCATATTAAAGGAAGATTATTTACACAACAGGTTTTAGTAATAATTAAGTTTTAGTTTTAGGTTTTATGAGTACAGATAATAAAAAAGATAACGAAGAAAGATCCTATAAACCGGACTGGCATCCGGAAAATGCTGGTCAGGAGTTTGCAGTACGTGTTGTTAAAGGTGTTGCAAGCGAATATAAAAAAGCTGATTATAATAGAGGCAAACAATATAATAATTCAAAGAGACCACAATTAACGGTTGATGATTATGCTAATGGTGTGCTTAACAAGGACAGGATTTTACTTGCCCGTGCAATTACACTAATTGAAAGTAACTCCAAAAAGCATCGGGAAACGGCACAGGATGTACTTGCCAAACTACTGCCTGAAGCTGGTAACTCATTGCGTATTGGAATATCGGGCGTACCGGGTGCAGGTAAATCAACTTTTATAGAGGCACTTGGGTTGTACCTTATTGAAAAGGGGCACAAGGTTGCCGTACTTACTGTTGATCCAAGTTCAAGCGTTACCCATGGTTCCGTGCTTGGTGATAAAACACGCATGGAAAAATTATCAAGAGAGGCTAATTGTTTTATACGCCCTTCTCCTTCAGGTGGTGCACTTGGCGGAGTTACACGTAAAACTCGCGAAACTATTACTCTTTGCGAAGCTGCCGGTTTTGATGTTATTCTTATCGAAACAGTTGGGGTTGGTCAGAATGAAATAACCGTTCGTTCGATGGTTGATTTTTACTTGCTTGTACTCGTTGCCGGAGCCGGAGATGAATTGCAGGGTATTAAAAAAGGTGTGGTTGAAATTGCGGATTCGGTATTGATTAACAAGGCAGATGGTGAAAATGAACTTGCAGCCAACCGTGCAAAAGCTGAGTATAGTAATGCATTACATTATTTGCAACCAGCAACAAAGGGATGGCAATCGAAGGCTTATACAGCATCATCAATAACAGGTAAGGGTATTCCTGAAATTTGGGATGTAATAAAAGAGTTTGAAAGTTTAACCAAGGATAATGGAGCTTTCGAGAAACGCAGAAAAAACCAGTCCCTGGAGTGGGTTTTCAGCATGATTGAAATGGAGCTTAAGGAAAGGTTTTATACCGAACCACGTATTAAGGCAGCTATGCCGGATATAAAAGAAAGCATACTAAACGAAACATTACCGGCAACTACCGCCGCCGAAAAACTACTCAAGCTGTTTTATGAGGGATAAAGATTAACTTTTTCTCAAACCTTTATACACAAGAGTAATTGCTACGCGATACCAAAAATTGCAGGATAATACTTCTGCTCACGAAATTATTCGTGTGGTAATTAGATATAAATCCTTTATAATTATTAATGTTAACAGAGGGCTGCCACATTACGTAAATAGGGATATTGCCGTATCTTGGACCCCTCCCTAAATCCCTCCCCTTAAAGGAGAGGGACTTGCTGAGAATAGATGTAATTTTATATGGTTTAACTTGTAGTTGTATAACGTAAATTGGTTTTTACAATATAGTGGTTAAAGTTTAGTAGAAACATTATGAGCAGGATATAAACAGAACCACACCAGAGGTTTAACATTATAGGTGTAATTGTCTGTAGCGTACCATTCAGTGACAGAGTTGAACCTATTCCGTCAAGGAAATTGTATTTAACGGTAAAAAATTCTGGCGGAAAGTGTTTCCCGCCAGTAATGCCAAGTATAATTATAAATCGTTAGCAAACGTTTCTTCATGACACGTTAATATTCTAATTTACATCCCCAGAACTTTTTCAACTTTGGTGCTTACAATACTAAGCTGTTCAATAGCCTTTTGTTTTAGGTCGGCACAGCGTGAACGCATATCTGCATTAAACTCATCATCAGTAATATCCTTAAGATTGATAAGTACGTTGTATATACCGCCTGTAACACCGGCAAAAGCCATATTGGCACCAACACCAACATCGGTAATTGAGTTGATGTTACCAAATTGAACAACGGTTTCAGCAGCTTCAATAGCTTCGTAACTAAGTTGTGCAGTAGTTAAAGGAACCATAACTGCCTGTTTTAGTCCGTCCTGCATAGCCTGCTCACGAGCTGCTTTTTCGGCATCGGTCTTTTGGGGCATTCGTCTTGCTGTCATATAAGCATTAAAAGCGTTGGTATCGGCATCAACCGATTTCATCAGCTGGTCTTTAATAGCCTGGCATTTATCAGCGGCATTATTCAGTATGTCATCAATTTCCTCGGTACCGCGTTTATTTGCCGTAAGGTTAGCCACCATTGAAGAAAGTGCTGCTCCAAGAGAACCGGCAAGTGCAGCTATTGAACCACCACCGGGTGCCGGTGATTCGCGAGAAACCTCGTCTGAAAACTCGTACAGATTCATATTAACAAGCGGATCATTTTCGTAGGTTGGGAGACCAAGTACACGTTCCTTTATGTTGAATTCCGATACATCGCTTAAGCCGAGTGATTGAACGGCTGTGTTAAGTATATCCATTACTGGAATACCTGCTGAGCGACCTTGCTTGCGAAGGAAATGTTTACCTGCTTCAAGAAGTGCCGGGAATGGTACAAGTCCTACAATTTCGCTACCGGTAACAACAAGTCCGCGTTCGGCAGCAAGTTTAAGAGTTTCCTCAAAAACGTGATGCATTGATGTAACATTGTAGTTGGTAAGGTTAATGGATATCTGGGCACGGTCGTACTCACCAACCATCCAGCCAATTGCCTTGCAAAACTGAAACTTGCCCGGCTTTTTAACCGGTTTGCCTTCCGGTTTTTCAGGATTAATGTTGTTTAATTTTAGTAGTGCTTTCAGATCATAACCATACTTTTCCTGTACATAGTTTGCTGTTTCATCGATAGTGCTGCCAATAAAATCATCAACACCGGCAGGGTATGCACCTGTTGAATATCTTAGTAGGTCGCCACCCTTAAAGTAGAAAGGTTTGCCTGCAGGTTTTCTAAATGATCTGCCTTTTTCGCGTAATTCAAAAGCAATATCACTGGCATATTTTTTTTCGCGAGTGTTAAGCGAAATGTTATACGCAATCAGGAATTCGCGAACACCCATAACGGTAGCACCAGCTTTTGCATTAAATTTAGCAGGACCGTAATCCGGTTTCCATTCAGGTTTTTTCAGTTTTTCAGGAAGTGCTTCGTATTCACCAGCTCTAATTTTTGCAAGGTTTTCTCTTTCTGGAGTTTGTGCCGATTTTTCGTACAGGTAAACCGGTATTCCATATTCGTTACCAACTCGTTCGGCAACCTCTTTCGAAAGTTCAATGCATTCCTCAACTGTAACACCGCTAACCGGTACAAATGGACAAACATCAGTCGCTCCCATACGCGGATGTGAACCCTGATGTTTGCTCATATCTATCAGTTCATAAGCTTTGCCAACAGCAAGGAAAGCAGCTTCTTTTACTCCTTCAGGCGAGCCGACAAAAGTAACAACAGTACGATTCATATCCGGACCAGGATCAACATCAAGCAGTTTTACATTTTCAACACTTTCAATTACATCTGTGATCTGTTTGATAACTGACATATCGTGTGCTTCCGAAAAATTGGGAACACATTCAATTAGTTTTTCTGTCATGTCAACTCCATTTTCATTAAGTGATTTAAGACTAAATTCTAAATTAAAAAAACTCAATCGTATTTAAAAGGGTATTGTAATTTGACCGCAAATATTTTGGATTTCATTATTGGATTTTCAGTTATAAAATAAATTTAAATAATAAATAATGAGGATTATCTGAAAATCTATTTGTTCGCGGTTTTTCTCGTTCTTGCCAGTTTTTTGGTGGGACAGGAAAAGAAGAAGGAAACTCTGGGCTTTGAACTCGATGTATTTGCTTACGCTACCGGCGGCTATTATGGCTCGGTGTGGTACGGTGTTGATAACTTGCGTTTCAGAGGAGTAATTGCCAAGGTGGGTGTACCCGATTTTTTTATTGATGACAAGTTCGAAAATAATGAGGTTAACGCTTACGCCTTTATAGTTGACTATTTCTTCAAACCCAATTATGAAGGTTGGTGGATTTGAATATTGGGATTCATCGGTTGAGCAGAAAAATTTTTCCAAATCTGCGTATTATGATAATACTGTTGCAACTATTGAGGGTGGTTACGTATGGAAACTTACAGGCAATCTGTATCTTAATCCCTGGGTGGCAGCACACGCACTTATTGGTGGGCAACGAGAGCTTAATTTAGTTAACGAAATATTTAAACCAGCGGCATTTAGTCCTGAGGCTTCCATTAAACTTGGTAGGCATTTTTAGTTATATTTTAAATTATAACAATAATTTAATTGGGTATAGTTGAAATTTGAACGAGTATGGGTTGTTTTGGTTCTCAGCATGTTTTACCTTTAAGTATCACAAACAGGGGAAAATATGGCAGAAGAAACTAAACAGGAAGTAACAAAAAAAACTTCTATTTGGGGTGGATTTCAAACTATAAATCCTCCTGAATCATCACGAGACCCGTTAAAAAGAATGATTGAAATTGCCAAGGATAGTGAGCTTTCCGATGAGGATAAAAAGGAGCTTATCCGTTTTGCAACTACAAGGTTCCAGAACAGAAGGAAGATGGCTTACCTTGCATTGTATGTAATTGTAGCTATTTTCGCTTTAATTGTTGTGGGTGCATTTATTGATGGACTTGCCGGAACCGATATTGTTGACGAACTTGAGGAAGTTCAGACCATAATTATTTGGGGCTTTGGTTTCCTTACAACAATTGTTGGTGCATATTACGGAGTAACAACACTTCGTCCAAGCAGTTAAATTATATTTGTACTTTTATATTTGAGGCGATTCAACAAAAATTTATGCATTTTTTGAATCGCCTTTTTATTTTAGGCAAGATGTGCAGAACATTAATTTTGGTTTTGAGTATAAGAGACACATTCAAATCAGGAGGCAAAATGAGAGCTATAATACTAACTGTAATTTTATTTTCTACTACTATGTTTTGTCAGGATTCAAAGGATTCCGATATGGATATTGATACAACTTCAAACTATTTCCTTTTCGATTATATTAAAAATTTGCATGCTGAAGACTATTACAGTTTATTGGATAGCGTAAAAAAAGGTAAGTCTAATGATTTTTTTACGTTAAGGATGGCATTTACCAAGCTCGAATCATATTCTTATTATAGTCTGGATTTTAAGGATGAGCGGAATGAAATTATAAAAAGTTTGAATGCAGGCAATCATAAGGCTGCTGAAAAAACTGCACTCGGAATACTTGATTCACAATTTATTTATATGCCAGTGCATTTGTTTCTTGGGTATATATACAGGGAAACAGGCGATAGTATCAAGTCACAATTTCATTACAAGGTTTATGACGAATTGGCAAAATCGATGTTAACCTATTCTGATGGAAAATCATTCGAGTATGCGATAATTGTAGTAAGTACGAAAGAGGAATATCATTTTATGGATTGGCTGGGAGCTCATAGACTGGAGCAGCAGTTGATTTCCCACGATGGTTATTCATTCGACAAAATGCTAATTAACCATGAAAGCAGCAAGGATTCACTCGAATTGTATTTTAATATTAGTATTCCGTTTACTGAACTAACAAAACAATTTGATAAGGAGAGTGAATAAATATACATATTGTTTGTATATTGTATGAATTCAATTTAATGGAGAAATAATGAAAAAACTTATTGTACTATTACTTATCGTTCCAATGTTTACATTATTTGCACAGAGTAAAGAAGCGAATATTTCCAAACTTTTAAAGTTGACCAAATTTGAAGAACAGATGAAACAGCTTTCAGATGGACTTAAAGCCGGATTAATGGAAATGGGGCTAAGTGCTCATCCCAAGGGTGAAAAATTAACTGAAGTTTTTGAAAAATATTTAGGAGTTAAAAGTATCGTTTCTGAAATGAAGAAGGGTTATGTAAGCGGATACGATGAGGCAAAATGTAATAAGGTAATCGAATTTTATGAGTCTGATTTTGGTCAGAAAATAATAAATGTTGAACTTGATTCAAATACACCTGAAAACCAGGCTAAAACTCAGGAGCTGATGAAAAACTTTATGACTAATCCTCCGAGTGATACCAGGAAACAGTATTTGCAAGAGTATATTAAAAACACAGATTTGATAAAAGTGCAGACAGAAATATCAACTATAGTTGTTGAACTGATGATGAACAACATGAATAAAATACTTCCTCAGGAACAGAGAAAAAGTGAAGGTGAAATTTCGATGGGTTTGCAGATGATGAAAACACAGATGGCTGCACAACTTGAGCAGACTGTTGAGTTTACCATTTTAGCCAAATATGCTGAACTTTCGGATGATGAGCTTAAAAAAATGGCTGATTTTTTTGCTACTCCTGCAGGTAAATGGTACATGAAATCCGGCTTTGTTGGTGTTGAAAATGGTTTGAAAAGTTTAGCGGAAAACTTTACCAAAGGACTAACAGATGCATTGAAGTAAGATAATCAGCAAAATAAGAGGGTAAAATAAATGAAAAAATATTCTGAAAAAATCTCAGAACTCATAGAAAAAATTCCTGACACAATTATTGATTTAAGAACAGAGCGTGATAGGTCTAATCCACCAACTCAAGCATCCTCGAATTTTATTACAAATAAAGAACAGGGTGATTGGGCAGAAGATTTAATTTTTCGAGCTATAAATGATTCCTCAAAAAATTATGTTGCTGTGAGATATGGAAAATCTGACGATATTGTAGCCGGGGATGAAGGATTTGAGACTTTCTATAATGAATTTCAGAATGAGTTAGATTGCATTGGGAAAAGACCAGACCTTTTAGTTTTTTCAAAAGACGATTATAATGAGGAATATGGGCTAGATATTAGCAAGGAAAATCCATCTACAATAACAGAATATATAAAAAAAGCAGTAGCTGGTTTGGAAATAAGGTCTAGTTCTTTTCTAATAAATAAGTATGATTCTGAAATGCATGATAGAACAACTTACCACCAAGATAATGTTTACAGAATAAGAGATGAAATACTAGGCAAATATGAAGACTTATTAGTATCGCCAAAACGTAATCAATATATTGAAGTATTAAATGGAATCAATGCAGAAACAATTCATGCAATAAACTTTCGACGACCAAGTTGGAAGTCTAATTCACGATTGCAAGAATTGACAAAATTATTTAAGGAGTTAAAAGATAGTTTGTCTGTAATTCAAAAACGTGATTACCTAAGTATAACTCCGAAAATTGAAGATTTGAAAGTAGTGTATAAATGGGTTAAAACATATAATGTGCCACATTATTATATCCAAGTATTCTTCGATAAATCGTTCGGTATTTCATTTAAAGATATTCTGACTTTACTAACTGAGACCGAAAAAGAGGGCGAATATTATGAAATTAGTGGAGATATTAAAAATCAGAATAAAATTACTGTAAAAATTAATACTAAGAAAACTGTCAAAATCGCTAATAAAATTGATGAACCTGAGCATTCAAGCATTCGCAAAGAAATTCGAAGGGGGCGGTTACTTTTTTATGTTACATTTAAGAATGGTACTGCTTATCTTGATATAGAAAACTTAAAATCTTTGTTAGGAATTGAAGATTTATAACATGGTATTAGAAGAAGAGTACAAAACATATACAGCTAAAAAGCATAGAAAAAAATATGCACAGTATTTCACACCAGAACCCATAGCAAAGCTAATGGTAGATTGGGTCTTGGGGGGGGCACACATAGATACTCTCTTAGAACCAGCATTTGGGCTAGGTGTATTTTCAAGAATTATACTTCAAAAGATTGAAAAAGTAAATATAACTGCTTTTGATATTGATCCAGTAATATTATCCATAGCTAAGGAAAACTTTGCAACAAATGAAAACATAATATTTTTTCTGGAAGATTATCTTTTTTCAAATTGGGATAATAAGTATGATGCAATAGTTTGTAATCCACCCTACTTCAAATTTCATGATTATAGGAATATTGAGTCGTTAGAGGAGATAAAAAAAAGACTTAATATTACTTTAAGTGGTTTTACAAACATCTATACTCTTTTTCTTCTTAAGGCAATATATCAATTAAAACATAATGGAAGAGCAGCTTTTATTATTCCTTCTGAGTTTTTAAATTCAGACTATGGAAAGTATATTAAGTCTTATTTAATAAAATCGAATACATTAAATCATATTATTACTTTTGATATTAATGTGAAGCTTTTTGATGATGCTCAGACTACAAGTAGCATTGTTTTGCTAGAGAAGAAAGAAGTTACAACCAACGTTTATCTTTCTAATATCTCAAGTTTATCACAAATCCAAAATTTCCCAAATATTCAAAAAAATAAATTTGCAACAATAGACTTAGACCCATCAATTAAATGGCGAGGGTATTTTAAGAAAAAGCAGGATAACAAGTTTACGAATTTGATAAAGTTTAATACTATTGCGAAAGTAGTTCGCGGAATTGCAACCGGATCAAATGAATTTTTTTGTTTTAACCGTGAAAAAGTTGAAAAATATGGAATTGGTAAGCAGTATCTACTTCCGTGTATAGCAAAATCGAAGGATGTAAAAACTCCTTTTTTTACAAAAAATAATTTCGACATACTTGAAAGAAATAATGCTCCTGTCTTTTTGCTAAATGCTAAAAATAATTTGGATGAAAATGTTGTAAAGTATTTAAAATATGGAGAAGAACTAGGCATTCACAAAAAGTATCTGACTTCTAAAAGAAATCCTTGGTATTCTCTTGAGAATAGACCTCCGTCACCAATTTGGGTCGGTGTTTTCAATCGTAAAGGATTGAAGTTTGTTAGAAATGAAGCAATGATTAGTAATTTAACAACATTTCATTGTATCTATTTGAAACATGATATTTTTACTTCCATTGATGTCGATTTACTTTTTGCTTATTTATTAACTGATGTTGCAGGTCAAATATTTAATGAAAATAAGAGAGAATATGGAGATGGTCTTAATAAATTTGAGCCCAATGATCTAAATAACTCCTACATGTTGGACCTATCCTTAATTGATAAAAATACTGAATCAATGATTCTTTCGTTATTTTATAAATATAGAGATTCTATATTTGCAAATGAAGAAGATAGGACTCTCTTAGATAGAGTTAATAAAATGTTTTTATATTATTTTAGTTGTGAATTTAAATAATATAGTTGATTATATAGGAAACAATATGCTTTACCAGGTAACGGTTAGAATAGATAAATCGAAAGTAAAAGAATTTGCAATGAAAATTATGATGGGGCAGTTGGATAGGAGTCACATGATTAGCGATTCCTATTGCCTGAAGGATGATCCTGCTCTGTTGTGGTCGGTATGGGAAGCAGATAGCGAGGATGAGCTTGATACCATTTTGGAAGACTGGAAAAAATATGTTACCGAAATAACAGTTACCGAGGTAATAAAACCCAAGCAGGCATTATTCCAGCTCTCAAAACCGGGCAAAGGATCGTAAATATAGTATTAAATTTTGCCTGCTGTGATTTGTATCCTGTTGAATCAGGAACTTGATATAACTAACTGCTGTAAGAATTTTGAATTATTATTTTACCAACATTAATTTTGGAAAATAACTTACAGGAAAAATTATGTTACGTGCTAATTCGGATATGAAAATACTAATCGCAGCAGGATTGTTTCTTCTTTTTCTTTCCACATTTGTAGGTATTTTTTCAATTATTTAGCAAACTGTCAAGAGGGCAACTTCCATAATATTCGCGAGCAGGTATGAAAATAGAACACATCGCCATCTGGGTTAAAGATTTTGATTTGATGAACAGCTTTTACCAAAAGTATTTTGATGTTACTCCCGGTAATATTTACGAAAGAGAGAGCAATGGATTTAAGTCCATATTCCTTTCGTTTAAAGAAGGTGCACGCATTGAACTGATGACGTCCTCAAAAATGGATATGGATTTTCGATACCTTACTTATGGTTATGCACATATCGCTCTATCTCTTGGTAGCAAGGAAGAGGTGAACCGCATGACCAAGGTTTTCAGGGATGACAAGGTACATATTGTTAAGGAACCCTACAATACAGGTGATGGCTATTATGAAAGCACAATACTTGATCCTGAAGGGAACATGATAGAGTTAACCGTTTAACTTCGTTTATATGTAATTTGATAGTTAATATAGCTATTCAATTTTTACACTTGACAGGTTTATATTACCTTTTGAAGAATTATTCATTCCTAATGTAAAAAATTTCACAAAATTAAATCACGGTACTAAAACGCCAGGAGTATATTCTGTATTTTCCGCAGGTTTATAATACCTGGTATTAATAATATAGGTTTTACAATTGATGAAAAAATCCAGGGAATAATATGGTATTCAGAATTCTTTTGCTGTTAATAATCACTGCACTCTTTTGGGGTTGTGAAAAAAGTGAGGTGATTAACTCTGTTAGTGGAAAGTATATAGACCCTTCGATACCGGAAGATTCAGCAAAAGTTTTTGCCGAAAGGATTGTGAGTACGGGATTGCATGAGCATAGTGCTGCAATATTTTCTCCTGATATGAATGAAATGTTCTATACAGTTTCAATTAATGGGCAGAAGGTGATTCTTCAAATTAAAAAGAATGAAGAGGGAGTATGGCAAACTCCCGAAGTCGCTCCCTTCTCAGGATTGTACCGTGATGAGTATCCATTTTATAGTAACGATGGCAAGAGACTCTATTTCTTATCGTTCAGACCAGATTCAATTGGTGCCGAACCACTAAAGAAATTTCGGCATTGGTATGTAGAGAAAACCGGGACTGGCTGGAACAATCCAAAGTTAAATAAACAATTCCATCCTGAACTTTGGGCTTATCAAATGCTTAAAGACAAAAGTATTATTGGTTGGGGTGGATTTGAAACATGTTTCGGCGGAGCCGACTTATATATCCAGAAATTTCGAGAGGGTAAATATTTGTATCCTGAAAATCTGGGAGAAAATGTTAATTCCATTGGTGTAGAATATTCCCCGGCGGTATCTCCTGATGGTAATGTACTGGTTTTTTTCGGAACAGGAAGGGATGGGGGTACAGGATTGTATGTTTCATTTAGGGGTGATGAAGGTGCATGGAGTAAAGCTCGATTTTTAGGTGCGGAAATTAATGCCGGTGGTGCCGAAAGATTTCCCGCATTCTCACCTGATGGGAAATATCTGTTTTTTAACCGCCAATCTATTGAACGGAAATACTATGTTAATTCAAAATATACTTACCAAAAATTGCAAGAGGAATATTTATACAATCCATTAAATGGTTCGGGGGATATACTCTGGATAAATTCCTCTGCACTTCTTAAATGCAAATAGGTCTGATAATTTGCCATTGTAATGCTATTCCATCTTAGTATATTGCTAACTTAAAATTGAAGGAAAACAAAATGGCGAAGTTTGTATCAACAGTACTTGTGGTAAAAGATGTAAAAGCAGCTGAAAAGTTTTATACAGAAATGTTGGGTTTTACTGTTAAAAATGATTTTGGTGCCAATATTATTTTTGAGGAGGGTGTTGCAATTTGGGAAAGCACTCCATTTTATCCGGTAAAAAATAGTGAACCAGTAAACAGTACACTGGAACTTTGTTTCGAAACAAGTGATATTGAGGGCGACTATATACGCTTTGAGGAAGCCGGAATCAAATTCTTTAATAGAATTAAGGAGGAGTCATGGGGGCAGCGTTCATTCAGGATATTTGACCCCGATGGTAACGTAATTGAGTTTGGTGAAACATTCGATATTTTTGTTACCCGTTTACTTGGTACCATGACCAGGGAACAGGTTATTGCCAAAACTGGAATTTGCGAAGAAGATTTAATCAAAATGGGATTTTAACATTAAGAGGACTTAGCTTATATTAAAAATTATACGATTTCATTTATTCACAAATTGGGGACGTCATGTTAAGAATGAAATCATTATTGATTGTTTTAGTTTTACTATTCCTTTCTACTCAGGTTTCCGCACAACGCGGTAATTTTTACAATTTGCGTGGTAAACGGTTTGCCAAACCTCTTGCCATGGGTAGTGTTTATACCGGTATTGCAACCGGTCTTGAAGCTATGTATTATAATCCTGCCGGACTGGCAAATCAAAAGGGGGTTAATACCCTTGCGAGTTATGGAGCAGGTATAACACTGCCATTCAAAAGGCTAATTTATGAACTACCAAATTTTGTGCTGGAATTTGATTATAGCTACTCAGATTTTGGTACCGATTATAATCCCGAAGTAAGACTTTCTGTGGTTGATACATATTCAATTAAGGAGTATAACCATGTATTCACTCTGGGTATTAATTACGGCATATAGGTCATCAATAACTTTCGAGTAAAAACTGGATAAAATCAGGGGATGTTACATTTTTTGTACTCGCAATTGTTATTTTACCTGATTTTTATTCAAATTCTTCCAAAAAGTAGTAAACCGGGGGAAAAACGAATAGTGTTAAAATACCAAATAAATAAAATTCCTGTTTTTCCCTGTGATTTCAAATCATCCAAAAGAAAAGCTGTTTTGAGTATTTACAAGAATTGTTTATGTTAACAAAAGGTTAATTAAATAAATGGGCTAAATTTTCCTATTAAAAAATAGAGGACTTTATGTTAAAGAAAATGGGTTATGCAATAATCGTAAACTTTTTATTGGTTACAGCAATTTCTGCACAGGGGGCACGAAGTATAATTCGTTCAGCCAGATTCGCACGTCCGCTTGCAATGGGTGAAGCTTTTACAGGCGTTGCAGACGGGCTTGAGAGTGTGTATTATAACCCTGCCGGACTTGCTGACCTTAAAGGTGTAAATGTAATTGGTAATGATGGATCAGGGTTATTTTTTATTGATTGGACTTCTAAATATTTGTCGTATGATTTTGCTGCATCTGCTAATGTTGATATGATACCGGGTACATTTGCATTTTATTTTTCCAAAATGCAATTTGATTATGATGGGCATGCAGAAATTTTAATGAACTATTCATTACAATACGGTCTAAGATTCAAGGAATATCTGGCTGTTGGTGTTTCTGTTAATTATTATAATTACTTATTGCCTACTTACACAACCGATCTTGGCACAGCAACCAATACTTATGTTGAAGATTCCAATAACGGTACTGCAGATGTTGGGTTAGCCGTTTTGTTAAATGCTCCTGAAAACTGGCTTATTACTCCGAATGACGAGTTAAAATTTGGTGCATACTTCCTGAATATTTTTCAGTCCGAAATAATGAATGGTGAAATATTTCAGAAATTAAGATTTGGTACTTCATATAAGTTTGTGCCATTTAAGAGCAAATACAAAGGTTTATCTCCGCTCAAAGTTCTTCTTGCCGGCGATCTAATATTTAACAGATTTGAATTTGAGAATAAAACCTATAATCCAAACTTTGGACTTGAGGTTACCGGTTATGAAATTCTATCTCTTCGCTATGGAAGAAGGAATGAAAATAAAATTGATGATAACGCTTATGTGTCAACTCCTCAATATCCTGCCAATCAGTTTGGGTTTGGGTTAAATATTCCGGTGCACAAATTTGTAAGTATGTGCAACGAAGTATCTTTCCGCTTTGATTACAACCACACAGATTGGGACAAAGTAAATGATGATGAACCTCATCTTGGTTTCATAGGACAAACTTTCGAAGACAGATATGCTGATGTTTATTCAATTTCTGTTAATGTGGGATTGTAATTAAGCCAATATACTTATTAAGTTTTTCGTATTTGTAATTAGCTGCTCAAACGGGCAGCTTTTTATTTTTAAAAAGTTAATATCTTCTTAACTCGTCATTTATTATTTTAATGATTATTCCAGAAAATACAGTATGCTAAATATGAATGAAATATTACTCTTTATTAGTCTTGGAATTATTACCAGTTGGATTATTACATTCACGGTACTTTACCGGATAATAACAACCAAATTAAAGGAACCTGAAGATAATACAATAAAAATGCTGCAATTCGGTTGGCTTAACGAAGTGTTTGGTCTTTTTGCTGTTATCGTGCTGGTTTTGTTAAACCACTATTTGTTTGTCGGCAATTATAATGTTCATTTCACAATAATGATGTTTTGTGCCGGTTACCTAATTCTTTCAGCTTTTGTTTATTTATTTACCTTGGCAAAAATCGATAATAAAATATTGATTATTTCACCAACAATTAAGGCGATTTCAGCAATTTTGCTTATTTTGCACCTTTTTCTAAAATGATTAAAGTTATATGGCAATTATTAAATTTAACAGGATAAGAGCCTGGCTCGATAGAAATTCTAATCCGAAGCTGGCATTTACATTGTTTGCTGTAACTCAGGTAGTCTATTTCTTTATGCTACTTGTTACCATACCCCATCTTACCGAAATTGCAGCGGGATTAAAAATACCTGATATGATGCCTTCCGGTTTTGACCTCAATTATATTATGGAATTATTTACAGCTCTTGGTCAGGATGGAAGAGATTACTACCAGTTTGTTCAACTACCAATAGATTTTGTATATCCGGGGCTATTTATGGTTAGTTATTCGCTCCTTCTAACGCTACTCTTTAAGCATGCACTCTACCCAAATAACCTGATAAACAAATTGAATATATTACCAATTTTCGCAGGTTTGTTTGATTATTTTGAAAATATAAGCTTTACAATAATGCTTAATCAGTATCCTGGAATTAGTCAGTCGGTTGTTTCAGCCGGAGAGATATTTGCATTGCTAAAGAGTGCGTTTACAACTATTTTCTTTGTATTGCTTATTTATGGTGTTGTGATGTTGCTGTTTAACCGGAATAAGGTTATTGAGTATAATAAATCGATTAGTAATAAATAAATGGATGATATGATTATTAAAAAGACGCTGTTGACATATGTGGTATTGATCTTTGGTGTTTCCAATATTTTTGCACAGGGTGACGGTTACTGGTGGAACCAGTCTGTATTTTACGAAATTTTTGTTAGAAGCTTTTACGATAGTAATGGTGACGGAAATGGTGATTTTAAAGGACTAATTGAAAAGCTTGATTATCTGAATGATGGTAATCCGGAAACAGACTCTGATCTTGGTATTACCGGTATCTGGCTAATGCCTATAAACCCTTCACCAAGTTACCACGGTTACGATGTAACTGATTACAGGGATATAGAAAGCGACTATGGCACAATGAACGACTTTCATGAATTTTTGGATAGCTGCGATGCCCGTGGAATAAAGGTAATTGTTGATTTTGTGATGAACCATTCATCAACCCGCCATCCATGGTTTATTAACTCTGCTACAGGTCCAAATGCTGAGTTTCGCGATTGGTATATATGGTCCGATAATAACCCGGGATATAGCGGATCATGGGGGCAGCAGGTATGGCACCAGCGAAATGGCGATTACTATTTTGGTATGTTCTGGAGCGGTATGCCGGATATGAATATGGCTAATGAAGATACCAAAAACGAGTTTTTTGATATTTCCAAATTTTGGCTTGATACTGTTGGGGTTGCCGGGTTCCGACTTGACGCTATTAAACATTTGTTTGAAGATGGGGAAGAAATGGAGCATGTTGATGCTACTTTTGACTTTCTTGAAGAGTTTAATGATTATTACAAGGGTGTTAATAATGAAGCTATGACAGTTGGTGAGGTTTGGTCTTCAATTAACTGGGTGGCAAAATACTCAAGTGAAGGCAGACTTGATATGTGCTTTGAGTTTGATCTTGCCGGGGATATTATTAGCGGAGTTAACAGCTATAACTGGACTGGTATAAATACCCAAATTCAAAGAATGAATACGTACTATCGTGCTCTTCAGTTTGCACCTTTCCTTACTAATCATGATATGGACAGGGTTTATAACCAAATTGGACAGCATAAGGGCAAAATGAAACTGGCTGCGTCAATTCTTTTAACCGTTCCCGGTGTGCCATTTATGTATTACGGCGAGGAACTGGGTATGACTGGCACTGGTGCTGATGAAAACAAGAGAACTCCAATGCAATGGACTAATGATTCGAATGCAGGGTTTACGAATGGTACTCCATGGAGGGGTGTTAACTCTAATTACTTAACGCGTAATGTTGCTGCTGCACAAACTGATTCAACTTCGATATGGACACAGTACAGAAATTTGATAAAGATCAGAAATAACAGTAACGCTCTTAAATTGGGCAAGTATAATAGTATCGAGACTGATTATGCTAACCTTTGGGTTTTTTGCAGATATACTACCGATGAGTATGTTTTTGTTATTCACAACTTTTCTCCAAATGACCATGTCAATCCGGATTTATCTATTTATTCTACTAATTATTATGATGCCAATATTGAGCTTGTTGATTTGCAAACAGGTAAAGTTGTTGGAACTGCTACATCTGATGAAATTGGTGGTTTTGAGGTAAGTACCAACCTTACCATTCCTGCCAGGGGAACAGCATTATTAAAGCTTTCAACTTCTACATCCCCTGTAGTTGATACCGAGCTTAAAGTAGAGGATTTTTACCTGTTTACTAACTATCCAAATCCGTTTAATCCATCAACCAAACTGGGGTACTCTCTTTTGAAAAAAGCAAAGGTAACGCTCTCGGTTTATGATATGTTGGGCAGAAAAGTTACTACTCTTGTTGATGAGGTCCAGGAGGCTGGTATGCATGCTGCTACTTTCAACGCCGCCGGATTGGCAAGTGGAATGTATATTCAAAGGCTTGATGTTGCTTCCGAAAGTGGTGAAAAGTTATATAGTAAAACTGGCAAAATGATGCTTCTAAAATAAAATTTTTTAGTCCTGAGAAAGTTTGTATTAGCTTGCTCAGGGCTTTTACCTATATAAGATAAAATAACTGCTACCGAATACAAAAATTGTTTCGGAAGGTTAAAAGTTTACATACAAAAAAACTTAATGAATAATTCACCCGTCAAATTGTATATAAAGTAGCGGATAGTTTAATTTCCGTTTAATTCTTGTTATATTGTATTTTAATATTTATTGAGGCTTTCGATGGGTTTATTCGACATGTTCAAAAAAGATAAAAAAGAGAAAAGTTACGATCCTCTTAACATGAAGGTAACTGATCTTGACAAAGGGTTTATCTTTGATTACGACCTGAAAACCTGGGTTGTTGAAGAAGTTTACGGTTACGACTGGGGCAATAACTATACAAGCAAGGAATACAAAGTAAATAGTGGTGACGAAGAGTATTTCCTTAGTGTTGATGATGACGACGAAGTTTTTATAACTCTTTCCAAAAAAATTAAAATTCGTGCAATTCAGGAAGACCTGCCGGAAGTTATCCTTGAAAAAGAAGCTCCTCCAAAAAAACTTGTGTACAAGGATACCAAATTTTATTCTGATGGCGAGGAAATTGGTGAATTCCGTTGGCTTAACGGATATGAGGAAAATGATCCTGCCAAGTTTATTTCGTGGGAATATTTTGACGAGGATGACAAGCTGACCCTTTGTATTGAGCAGTGGGGTGAAGAAGAGTTTGAAGCAAGTTACGGCAAAGTGCTAAAAGAATTTGAAATTTCTAATATTATACCAAGCGAACAATAAAAGAAGATAGATTATGAGAAACCTGAAATATTTGATAGTAATAGCAGTTATTATATTATTAACTTCATGTGCAAGTAAATCATTTACAAAATCACCAGTTGATGATTATGTGAAAAAACTTTCTGATGAAAAATCTTATTCTATAATTTTGTATGATATGGATGTTGAAGGAACGTTTTTTAAAACATACAAACATCAGTATAAAATTATTAGTGTAACCGATAGCATACCTTCGGCTAATGTTACGAGATGGTACGAAGTTTCCAAAGATTTTTTCAGGGCACATGAAAATGATATGGGAATGGCAATTGTAACCAAAACAGAAGATGGTAAGGTTAGCAAGGTTGCAAGTCCTCCCGGATATGCCAACTATGTTGGTAATAATCGTTATGGTTACTGGAACAATAGCGGTGGAAGCAGTTTTTGGGTGTTTTACGGGCAGTATGCATTAATGCGTGATTTACTTGGCTGGGGTAGTTACCGTGTTGGACGTAATACATGGAATGATTACGACAGGAATTACCGCCGAAGCTCAAAACCATATTATGGAGCCAAAACCAGTACTGGTGCAAGAACATTTGGTACCAGAAGTACATTTGCAAAGAAAACTAATCCAAGCTCAACATGGAACCAGAAAATGACTGCCAGAAGAAGCAGAAACAGTTCCAGGTATAGTACATCAGGTTCAAGATCACGATCCAGTCGCGGGTTTGGTAAATAAAAATATTATAAGGTTTTACAGATTATGATTACTACAATTGATGGCTTAATTTCATCGGTAATTTATTTGCTTGCCTGTTATATTATTTTCATAGTTGGCAAGTTTGTTTACGATATTCTTCGTCCAAAGCTAAATGTAAAACAAGAGCTTGTTGAAAAGGATAACCTTGCTTTTGCTATTGCCCATACTGGCTATTTTATAGGTTTAATGTTTGTTATTGGTGGTGTAATTATCGGTCCTTCTGCCGGTATGGTTAACGACCTGATAGATATTGGTACTTATGGCTTACTGGGTATAATTTTACTTAATCTTGCAATGTTTATTAACGACAAGGTAATTCTTAAAAAGTTTTCAACACGCAAGGAAATTGTAGAAGACCAGAATGCCGGTACAGGTGTGGTTGAAGCCGCCAGTGCAATTGCTACCGGTCTTATTTTATGGGGTTCGCTTACAGGTGAAGGTGGTGGTTACCTAACTGCCCTTGTTTACTGGTTTGTTGGTCAGTTAGCACTTATACTTGTGGCTTATGTATATAATTTTATTACTCCGTACGATGTTTATGAGCACATAGAAGCAGATAACGTTGCGGTTGGTGTTGGTTTTGCAGGTGCACTTGTTTCTATTGGTATTCTTATCCGATTTGCGATTTTACCCGAGTTTGTAAGCTGGGAAGAAAGTTTGCTTAATGCTGGTATCGATATAGTAATTGGTGTTGTATTACTACCTCTAACCAGGTTTATTGCCGATAAGGTTTTATTGCCGGGCAGAAACCTTACTGATGAAATTATAAATCAGGAAAAACCTAACATTGGTAGTGCCATAATAGAAGCTTTTGCGTACATTGGTGGTGCTGTGTTTATTACATGGGTGTTATAAACAAAAAATTAAATATTTTATACCGTAGGGGCAATTCATGAATTGCCCTTACTTATATATATGATTGACTATTTTATGGGTACTTTGTGAAATCCTGGATACTTAAAATTGCTATTTTTGCTACCGGACTTTCCGGTATTGTTGCCGAATATATTTTATCTACTCTTGCTACTTACTTTCTTGGCGATTCTGTGGTGCAGTGGTCGCTTATTGTTTCAACCATGCTTTTTGCTATGGGACTTGGAAGCCGTTTAAGCCGTTACCTTGAAACTAATCTGCTAATAAAATTTGTGTTTATTGAGTTTATACTCTCCCTGCTGGTTTCATTTTCACCTCTTATTGCCTACACGGTTTCAGCTTATACTATTTATACCGGACTTATAATATATATTCTTAGCATATCAATTGGTGTTCTGATTGGTATGGAGATACCTCTTGTTGTTAGATTAAACAGTGAGCTTGAGGTACTTAAGGTAAATGTTGCCTCGGTTATTGAAAACGACTATTACGGAAGCTTGCTTGGCGGTTTGTTCTTTGTATTTGTTGGGCTCCCTTATTTTGGATTAACCTATACTCCGTTTATTCTCGGAACACTCAACTTTACTGTTGCAGTTGGGTTGTTTGTAATGGTTTCATCAAATGTTGTGAGGCTTGACAGGGTTAGGATAACATCGTTTGGTGTCGTTACTGTTACTTTGCTTGCTGCCGGTTTGTATTTTGCGAGTCCTATTATTTTGCATAGTGAGCAGGCTCGTTACAAGGATAAAATTGTTTTCGAAAAGCAAAGTAAATACCAGAAGATTGTTGTTACAAACTGGAAAGATAATTACTGGTTATATATTAATGGTAACTTGCAGCTTTCAACGCTGGATGAAGTTATGTATCATGAACCACTTGTACACCCAATTATGTCGTTGGCTAAGGCTCCGCAGGATGTACTTGTGCTTGGTGGTGGTGATGGTTGTGCAGCTCGTGAAATACTTAAGTACGAGTCCGTGAAGAAAATTGATTTGATTGACCTTGATCCGGCAATGACTGATCTGGCAAAAACGTATCCGCCATTCCTCGAAATGAACAAGGGTTCGTTCCTCAACAGCAAGGTTAATGTGATAAATACCGATGGTTTTCATTTTGTTGAAAAAACCAAAAACTTTTACGATGTTATTATTATAGATTTGCCGGATCCGCGTTCGGTTGAGCTTGGCAGGCTATATAGTTATGAGTTTTACAGTATGTGCAAGCATATCCTGCGTGAGCACGGATTTATAATTACGCAGGCAGGCTCGCCCTATTTTGCAACCGAGGCTTTTCTTTGTATAGATAAAACCATGAATGAAGCGGGATTTGAAACTGTGCGGCTGCATAACCAGATAATTACCATGGGTGAATGGGGTTGGGTGCTCGGCAGTAAAACCAGTATGGATGGAAATCTTAAAAATGTTTTGCATGCACAGGATTATGATAGTAAAAATCTTAAATGGCTTACCAACGAAGCGATGAATCTTGTTACATCTTTCGGGAAAAATATTTATACTTTTAAAGTGGATAGTGTAAAAGTTAACCGGATTCACGAACCTGTGCTTTATCGCTATTATCTTAAAGGGAACTGGGATATATATTAAATTATTAATAGTTAACAATAAAACATATTGACTTTTAAAGTCTTAACGATTAAATTGTTAATAAGATTGAGGACAATTTAAAAGTTGAGGCATTATGAAAGTACACTCAATAATTCTTTTATTATTCTTCTTTATGCTCCTTTTGTCATGCGACGAGGAAGATACAATAAGCTCAAACAATAATTCTCTAACATTACTTCAGTCGGCTACCGAAGGCAATCTGGTGATTCTTAATTTTACAGAAGAGGAACTAGTCCTTTATAGAGGAGGAGTAAAAATTGGAGTTTTACCAGCAACTTCAGAGGATTTTTTACTTTACATTGCAAACCCTTCAGGCATTGCATCCGAGCTAGAAGTGTACAGATATGTTGATATCAAAGAAAACCTTACAAATCCTGATAATTCCAAAATATTTAAAAGGTGGAAAGTGCCACTGCATAATAGTATGGAATTGGAGCATAGAGTTACTTGGTTAATTAAATCTGATAATACTGAAATAGCAAGTGGAAGCTTAACCTTTAGTTATATAGGTGGAACTGAAAATTCAGTTGATATTTTCTTAAATAGTAGAACCGGAGCAAAACTTGCAACGCTTAAAGCGGGGCAAACAAACAAAACAGTTGGTGTTGATTATGGGAATTATACATTGTACTACAGATATTGGTATTCTGACCCAAATACACCTGATGCAGAAACAGAATTAGGCTGGGTTGAAAAAGAGGTTGTTAACGGTAATGAAGTGCCAATATATTTAGTGCTAAATGATAGCCGCCAGGATGTTTTTAGACAAGTACCGCATTGGTGCAGTGGTTGTTTAGCAGAGACACTTTATGGTAATATTTCTATAACTAATCAAACATCTATCCCATTGCAGATTTGGGTTGGAAGCAAGTTAGTTGAAAACGTTATGTACACAGATGAACCAATTCAGAATATGTCAACAATTGCTGCTAATGAGAGTATGACTTATACTCTTCTTGCTAAAGAAACTACTTATTCATTTATAGCAAAAAATTTAAGCACAACTGCAACACATTCTCAAACAAATGTACTAATTCAGTCAGATTCTACATATTACTGGAAAATAGAAGACTAAAATGAAAAGATCAATTCTACTGATATTCTTTTTATTTATTGCAACTAATTTAACTGCACAATGGAGTTTGTTTAGTTTGGGTTTTAATATTGGCGGAAATGCATATGGGATAAGTAAATATGAAGCTAAATTCAGCCCTTTCATTAGTAAAGTTAGTCCAGCTGATATTAGTAAGCCAGAGAACTTTTTAGGCTTTTCGGGTGATATGTTTTTGGAAGTACATCTTACAAGACATAAAATCGTTTCTTTGGGGTTTGGTATTGGGTTTACAAGAAATAAATTTGCATTTGATATAGAATCAACCCAATCTGATTTTTCAGCTTACTATTCCTCAAGCACAGTTTCAAATAGAATAACTTATAAGATGGACCTACTGGAGAAAAAAATGTTTCTAAAGTTAAGGCAAGAACCGTTTATTCTACAATTTGGAATTAGTAAAGTCTCCCTACTCAAATATTCCAAGGAGATCTCGAGCAGTTTATGGAGTGAAGAGAATGAAGCTAAAGAGAAAGAGAAATTTTTTAGCGATAGTGAATCCTTAACTGTAGGAGTTGGATTTTATGGAATGAGTAATATTTCAAATGAGAATGGCGTAGCAATAATTCTGAATTATACATTTTCACGTTTTAGTTACCTTAAGGAAAAGGAAGAATATTTTGATGCATTCTACCTTGGCGGTTGGTCATTGATGTTTAATATGGACTTTACAATTTTTAGTATAGGGATATAAAAAAATGCTTCGAAAATATTTTATATCTATACTACTTCTTGTTTTAATCAGCAGTTGCCTATCTGAACAGACAAATGACAACTCAATTATTTTTAGTAGAGAAAATAGTGATGAAGATTATTCTGGAAATCTTTATGTGACAAATACATTGGATGATTATATTCTATTATTTGATGGATTTAATAACTTTATTAAAATCATTGAACCAAATTATGAAAAATTCTTAATTGATGTCCCAAATGATGGAAATGATTCAAAACTTCTTAGGATTTGGAAATTGAATGATGTTGGAAACGTAAATGACCCAAATATTACATCGCTTTATCGACAATGGGAAATTGTTCTGTCAAATAATAATAGTATCGTAGACAGGACGGAATGGATTATCACAGAGGGCGATAGAGGTCTGGGGGTTGGGACCATTGAATTTTCTTATCCTGACAGTGGTAAAAATGGTATTTCTAACGACTATTCAGTGGATGTTTATTTAAACAGCAAAACCGGTTCAAAAATAGCTGCTTTGAGTCCTGGTATGGAGTCAAAAAAAGTTGGGATAGAATATGGTTTACATTATCTCTATTTCAATTACTGGATATCAAATCCATACTCAAATGACGTTAGGACGGATATTGGTTGGATTGATAAAGACGACTTTGAAAGAAAATATGAAGTTGTAATGAACTCATCTTATCCACAAAGAGACTTCTTGATTCCTGTTTATTACTGGAGTAATGTTGGAAGAACAGGGGTAATCGTTATTAAAAATCCTACGAATGAGACTATTAGCATTCAAGCAAATGATCAGTTAATTGAAGACTGGATGGTATCAAACGATCCTGTAGCAGGTTTATCGTATCTTTTAGCTGGAGATGAGAGAAAATTTTATATTAGACAGAAAGTTTATACCCTTTCTGCTTATAAGACAAGTTCTGCCCAAAGATATGACTATTTAGCAGAAAAAACTATAGTTGATAATTACGAGTTTTATTGGGTTGTTGGCAGTGATCATTCTTCTAAAACAATTACTATTAAAAACAATTCAGGCTCTGATATTACAATCCATGCTGATTATTATGGGAAAGAAGATGCTTATATGGGCTACAAAATTTTAAACAACACATC
This sequence comes from Melioribacteraceae bacterium, assembly GCA_963663615.1. Lineage (GTDB taxonomy): Bacteria > Bacteroidota > Ignavibacteria > Ignavibacteriales > Melioribacteraceae. The sequence goes on along the minus strand of OY760517.1, from coordinate 3,368,566 downwards.
AGTTTACTGTAAATTCCCTCCAAATACCACCTATTTAAACGCATGGGACTTATTCCATGAAAAGGGTGCTTCGACTACTAACTTTAATGACCAATGGATAATTACAGAATTAAATTAAAGTAGTAACTTCAATTGTTTGAATAAATGTTTTTTGTTCTGTATTATTGAGATAGATGAACAAAAAGAATTATTAAATGAAAAAAAGTACGGTTGCAAATATACAATTCGCGTTTGTTTTGCTTTTGGTTATTGGTATAAACATGCTACTTGTCTATTTTGAACGTGGTGCCAATGGCTCAAGTATTAACAATATTTGGGATAGTTTGTGGTATATGATGGTTTCGCTTACTACTGTTGGCTATGGCGACAAATATCCCGTTACCCCGGAAGGCAAAATTATTGGCTACGTTTTTGTTATAGCCAGCGTGGGACTTATTGGTTACCTTATTGGTAAGTTTACATCCTTTTTTAACAGATTTATGGAGATGAAGAAGTTGGGACAGTATGGTACTGATTTTAAAAATCATGTGGTTATTATAGATTGGAATAATTATAGTCAGAAAGTTGCCAAGGAAATTATTCAGGCAAACAAGGAGCTTGCAGTTGTAACTAACAGCAAGGATGATATTGATCTTATCAACAACCTTTACGGTACAAAAGTATTTACGCTTTTTGCCGATTATGAAAACTTCGGCTCGCTGGACAAGGTGAACATCAGAGATGCCTCTTCTGTGTTTGTAAGCTTTCCTGATGATACCCAATCACTGGTTTATGTGCTTAACGCACGCAAAATTTATGGTAATATAAATCTTATTGTTGCATTGCAAAACTCAAACTTGCAGGATACATTTGTTTCTGCCGGTATAGAAAAAACAATTCCACGTGATGAAATAACCTCCCGACTTGTAGCAAGCTACATTTTTGAGCCGGATGTTGCTGATCTTACCGAAGAACTGATGGGTACCTCCAATAGCGAACTTGAATATGATATTGCCGAGTATAAAATTATTGAGCCCAACAAGATGATTGGAAAGGATTACCTGGATGTATTTCTGGAGTTGAAAAAGAAGTTTAACTCAATACTTATGGGTATTTCCAAAAACGAAAACGGCAAATACAAATTGTATAAAAATCCCCCCGAAGGCATTAAAATTGCAAAATGCGATTACCTTGTAATTATGAGTACTGGTAATATTAAAAAACAACTCGAAAAAGAATTTGGCGTACCCGAAGGCAGATCAGAGTAGATTGAGTTATATCCTGTTAGATGGGATTTAATTTGAGATATTATTGAAGCGTATTGTTATCTGTCCAGCTGTGTTTAACAATTATGCAACTTAATTGTTATTAACAGGAGGGTGAAGTCCGGGTTATTTAGTGCAAATTATCAAATCTTTTATTATTTTATTTAAAAATAAAAACTCCGGTCGAGCCGGAGCAAAGGCTATATAGCCTGCAGAAAAATCTTTATTGTAATAAGCTTTCATTACAAAAATACAATTTGTTCATTAAAAATCAAGAGGGTAACATGAAAAATACACTTGGTATTGATGTTGGTACAAATTCAGTTGGTTGGGCACTAATAAATGAAAATGGAATTATTGATACAGGAGTTAGAATTTTCTCCGAGGGGGTTAATAGAGTTAAAGGTGTTGAAGAATCGAGAAATGTAAAAAGGCGTGAAGCAAGGGGGATAAGGCGAAAACTTTTCCGTTATAAGTTGCGAAGAGAATTACTTATGCGAAAGTTAGATGATTTAAACATGTACCCCGAGCATTTTACTGAAACACCAGCTGAGTTATACGAACTGAGAGCAAAGGGGCTTGATGAGAGAATTACTTTATTCCAGCTTGGTAGAATATTACTGTTGTTAAATAAAAGACGTGGATTTAAAAGTAATCGAAAATCAGAACAGAGCGAAGAGGCAAAATCAAAGTCGGATTATTATAAAGAACTGGATGAACTAAATGAAAAAATAAAACTGTTTGGCTGCCGTACAGTTGGCGAATATTTTTACACCCTCTTCAAACAGGGAAGCCAGTTGAACGATAATACTTATGAGGCAAATGAGAGAATAAGAGCCAGGTTTGTGTATCGGGATAATTATATTACCGAATTTGATTTGATTTGGGATAAACAAGCTGAGTTCTATCCTGATACACTAACTGAAAAAAACAAGATAGAAATAAGAGATAATATAATCTTCTATGCACGCCCGCTAAAATCACAAAAGCACCTGGTAGCCAAATGCAGGTTTGAACCTAAAAAGAGAGTTGCACCAAAAAGTTCACCTCAATTTCAGGAGTTTAGAATTTGGCACACCATAAATAGTATTCGAGTTGATGATAAAAAAGAAATTCATAGAAAACTTGAGCAATCTGAAAAGTTAAAACTGGCAAATTTTTTAATGGTTAATAGCGATATTAGTCATGCTAAAATTAAAAAGATTCTTAGTCTTGAATCATCAGCCTCACTAAACGATCTACCTCCAAAAATAAAGGGTAATACTACTTATTCCAAAATTATGCAAGTTGTGGGTACAGATAAATTTAATTCTCTTTCTGACAGGGAATTATTTTTAATTTGGGAAAAACTGTACTATGCTCATGATTCGGAATGGCTGGTTAATAACTTGCAAGCTAAACACGGATTGCCTTTGGATGTTGCAAAAAAACTTGCCAATGTTGCTTTAGAACAAGACTATGGCAACTTAAGTACAAAGGCTATCGGTAAAATATTAAAGCATCTTAAACAGGGTAAGGAGTATAATAAAGCTTGTGAAGAAGAAGGTTATCGGCATTCGGATTATTTTCTTGAAGGGGAAGAGAGACCACCGCTTACCGAAAAGATTTTAGTTTCCAACAACGACCCTGTTCTTTCGCAGATTATGAGTCCTCTGGTAAAACGTTCGGTTACCGAGTGCATTAAAGTAATTAATGCTGTAATTAAAAAGTATGGCAAACCTGATATTGTGCGTATTGAAATGGGACGCGATCTAAATATGCCAAAGGATATAAGAGAAAAGAGCCATAGGAACAACAGGGATAAGCGTGCATTACGAGATGAATATGAAAAATTTCTTAAAGAAAAATTCCATTTTGATAGAGTTGGTAAAAGTGAATTGCTTAAGTTTGAACTGTGGCTTGAACTTGAGCATAGTGGTGCTGAACTTTCCAAATTAACGAGTGAACTTTCCAGTGATGATTTTAGAAGATTTAGCAGAAATGTAAAACCTTCAGATAAGGAAAAATTTAGATTATGGCTTGAGTGCGGCAGAATTTCGGTTTATACAGGTAAGGTGATTTCAGTTGAACGCCTTTTTAGTCCTGAATATGAAGTTGAGCATATTATTCCTTACTCTGTTTCCTTTGATGATTCATTCGCAAATAAAACTTTGTCCGAAAGAACATTTAATCGTGATAAAGGAAACAAAACACCAATAGAATATTTTGCTGAAAATGAAGACGAATTAAGAAAATTTAAGCAACGTACTACCAAGTTCGGAAATGCAAAAAAAGAAAGACTTCTGCTCGAAGAAATTCCTGATGAGTTTAGACCCGATCAGCTAAATAATGACCGCTGGGTTGCAGTTGCATTAAAGAAAAAATGCCTTGAAGCTATTGAAAGTGTTGAAGTTACAAATGGTGCTGCTACTGCAAAACTAAGACGCTATTGGGGACTTAATACTATAATAAAATCGGAAGAGGATAAAAAAAGCAGGGATGACCACCGCCATCATGCTATTGATGCTATTGTTATTGCTTACACCAGCATAAGGTTTTTGCAACAGATTAGCAGGTACCATAGCCTAAGAATTCATGACAAGGTTATTCAGGACAGGTTTGAACCACCGTTCGAAGGTTTTAGGAACGAAGTAGTAAAGTTTGTTTCCTCTATATTGGTTTCACATCGAAAGGATAAACGATTACTCTCAACTAAAAATAACAAGTATTATCACAGACGTTCTGGTAGCCGGGAACATCAAAAAGGTATTATGTCGGTAAGAGGTCAGCTGCATGAAGAAACAATCTATGGTAAAATATTGGATCCCTATTCAGGAAGAGAAGAGTATGTTGTTAAAAAACAGCTGAGTAAACTTACACCAGAACAAGTAGATAAAATTGTTGATAAGCCAATTATTGAACTTATTAAAGAAACTGCTGAACTAACTGGTAAATCTATTAAACAAGTATTGAATGAAGACCTGGTACAATACAATGAGGCGGGAAAAGGAGTCAGGATTCGTAGTGTAAGGATAAAAGCAGTGCATAAACCACAGAGCATTATTGTTAAAGATAAGAATGGAAAAATTTCCGAAAGAAATGTTATGCTAAAGAATAACTATTGTGCAAATATTTATGCCAATAAAAAAGGTAAAAAAATTATGAATATCATTTCTTTTTATGATGCAGTCAATAGAAAAATAAGAAATCAATCTCTAATCGATGATTTTCCTGAACTTGAATATTTGTTTACAATTACACAAGATGATTATTTATTGATCTTGGATGAAAACATTGATGATATTCCTGACGATAAGGATTATATCTTTAATCACCTCTATAAGATCAGGAAATTTACAGGAAATGAAATTGGTATATTACACCATTGTGATTCCGAAAATAAAAATCTATGGCGAATGAATTGTAGTAAACAAAAATATATCAAGGTAGAAGTAGATATATTGGGCAGAATTGAGAGGAGGATATGATAAAAAGAACAGTATATATTGCAAGTGGTGGTTCGTTAAAAATAAAAGATGAACAGCTAAAATATAATGTTAAAGAGGAAGAAAAGGAACATTCGTGGTCTGTTGAAGATCTTGGCACAGTTATACTGGATACACCGGCTGTTGTACTTACCCAGCCGGTACTTAATAATTTACTGGAAAACCGGACTTCAGTTATTGTATGCGATAAAAGGCATATGCCTTCAGGGTTGTTTCTTCCGTTAGATGGTAACGTAATACAAAATGAGAGATTTGCAAAACAAATCAAGGTTTCGGATGCCCTTAAAAACAATTTGTGGAAACAAACCATGTATGCCAAAATTAAAAATCAGGCATTGCATCTTAAATCAATTGCGGAAAAATCACAAAAGCTTAATGAACTGGCAAGAAAAGTTAAATCCGGTGATCCTGAAAATCTTGAAGCAAGGGCAGCAAGGTACTACTGGAAAAAATTGTTCTCGGCATTTTTTGAATTTAAAAGGGAGTATGATGGAGATGCTCCCAATCAGCTACTAAACTATGGGTACGCAATTTTAAGGAGCGTTGTATCAAGGGCACTTGTTATTTCAGGTTTGCTTCCCACGCTTGGCATACACCACCAGAACCGTTATAATGCATTTGCCCTGGCAGATGATGTAATGGAGCCATACCGTCCGTTTGTGGATAATGTTGTTTACCAGATTATAAAAAACGGTGAAGATTTTTACGAACTGAACAAATCAATTAAAAAACAACTTATCGGAATTTCTTCGGTTGTTATTACAATTAACAAAAAGAGGAGACCGCTTATGAATGCAGTACAGGAAACTACTTCTTCAATCGCTAAAATTTATTCGGGCGAATTAAAAAAAATTGTATATCCCGAGTTTGAATATGTGGTTCAACAAGTATCGTAACATGTGGGTTATGGTGTTTTTCGATCTGCCAACAGATTCGAAAAAAGAGAAAAAAGCATACGTTAATTTTCGGAAAATATTGATGAAGGATGGTTTTTCAATGTTTCAGTTTTCAATTTACCTTCGTCATTGTTCCAGTCGGGAAAATATGAAAGTTCATGTAAACCGGATCAAAAATGCACTCCCCTCACGTGGAAAAGTTGGAATCCTTTCAATTACTGACAAACAATTCGAAATGATGGAAATATTTGAAGGTAAAAGTAAAGTAACGGATTTCAAGGAGCCACCTCAAATGGAATTCCTGTTCTAAAATAAATGCCGCAAATGCGGCATTTAAATTTCTGCAAATTCGTGCATCGTAAAAATGCTGTAAGTTGTTGTAATAAAATGAATTATGGTGGTTTCTCTTGAATTTACCAATTCATATAAACATTTGAAAGCCTATTACAACTAAATCTATATGAAATACATTTTTTGGAGCCTTGAATTTACCAATTCATATAAACATTTGAAAGCCTATTACAACCTTATTTTTAGTATTTGCTTTTAGTTAATTCTTGAATTTACCAATTCATATAAACATTTGAAAGCCTATTACAACAATTATTATGGTTATTGTTGTCAGAATTGTCTTGAATTTACCAATTCATATAAACATTTGAAAGCCTATTACAACAATTATTATGGTTATTGTTGTCAGAATTGTCTTGAATTTACCAATTCATATAAACATTTGAAAGCCTATTACAACACAATTCTGACAACAACAACCATAATATAACTTGAATTTACCAATTCATATAAACATTTGAAAGCCTATTACAACTGACAACCATAATTCTGACAATAATTCTGACTTGAATTTACCAATTCATATAAACATTTGAAAGCCTATTACAACTAGCAATTTGAACAATTGCAGCTTGAGCGTCTTGAATTTACCAATTCATATAAACATTTGAAAGCCTATTACAACGTTTAGAGTTACCGGCAATGCGTTATATAACTTGAATTTACCAATTCATATAAACATTTGAAAGCCTATTACAACCTGTTCTTTCAGGTAACTCTGGAGCATTTCCTTGAATTTACCAATTCATATAAACATTTGAAAGCCTATTACAACTATGGTATAAAAAATAATCCACCTATGCCGGCTTGAATTTACCAATTCATATAAACATTTGAAAGCCTATTACAACTGCCCTGTAAGTTGTTTTCTGTGCTTAGAACTTGAATTTACCAATTCATATAAACATTTGAAAGCCTATTACAACTTTTGAGTAGCAAATCAGCAAAATTATTTACTTGAATTTACCAATTCATATAAACATTTGAAAGCCTATTACAACTATTGCATCCACAGTATCTAATGCACAATCCTTGAATTTACCAATTCATATAAACATTTGAAAGCCTATTACAACAATTCTTTTTAATGAGTACGAATCTGCAAACTTGAATTTACCAATTCATATAAACATTTGAAAGCCTATTACAACTATTACTGGCTTCGGTATTACGATTCGACTACTTGAATTTACCAATTCATATAAACATTTGAAAGCCTATTACAACCACCAGAAAATTCATATAATAAACCACAATCTTGAATTTACCAATTCATATAAACATTTGAAAGCCTATTACAACATTTAATGTTGCCATATCATCTAAATTTATCTTGAATTTACCAATTCATATAAACATTTGAAAGCCTATTACAACAATAGCGGTTTGGGCAAGGCTTATTCGCAGCTTGAATTTACCAATTCATATAAACATTTGAAAGCCTATTACAACATTTTTGCACCAACTTTATCAACAGAAACACTTGAATTTACCAATTCATATAAACATTTGAAAGCCTATTACAACAAATCTTTTCTTGAATGGGTTGTATTTTTTCTTGAATTTACCAATTCATATAAACATTTGAAAGCAGTTATTTTGTCCGCACTCAAATAAATTACGGTAAACGGTACCAAAATATTAAAAATAAGCGGGAGGGGTGCTCCCGCCATAACCTAACGCACTACTTACCAGTCAATACAAATTCTGTTTTTAGTAAGCTTTTATCATTTGAGGAGTTACCAACGAACAAGTGGAATTTTCCAGGTTCGCTAACAAACTTGTTTTCGATATTATAAAACTTGAGGTCTTCTTCGGTAAGTGTAAATTTAACGGTGGTGTTATTGCCAGCATCAAGAGTTACTTTTTTGTATGCCTTAAGCTCTTTAACCGGACGTGTAACGTTACCTACAAGATCGCGTATGTAAAGCTGTACAACTTCAGTACCTTTGCTGCTTCCGGTGTTTTCCAGATTTACCGATACTTCAAGGGAACCACCTGTTGCCAAAGTGTTACTACTTAATTTGAGATCGCTAAATTTGAATGTTGTGTAAGTAAGTCCGTACCCAAAATCGTAAGCAGGGGTGTAATCAACATCAAGATAGTAAGCAGCGAAACCAACCGGATTTTCAGGAGTACCCATTTCTTTACCCAAAATTTCAGGAGAAGCAGGTCTGCCACTGTTTTTGTGATTATAATAAACAGGAACCTGTCCAACTGTACGAGGGAATGAAACCGGTAATTTTGCAGAAGGAGCTTCTTTACCAAGAAGTAGTTCGGCAATTGCCGGACCACCCATTGTACCAGGGTGCCAAGCGTATAAAATAGATTTTACCTTACTGGTAACTTCGCCAAAAGTTAAAGGTCTGCCTGCCATAATAACCAGCACAACAGGTTTACCGGTAGCCGAAACTTTTTCAATCAGTTCGGATTGTACACCAGGTAACCCAATAAATGCACGCGAGTGGGATTCGCCTGAAAGCTGCTCGTCTTCACCCATAAACATAACTACTACATCGGAGCTATTAGCTGCATCCACAGCATCCCCAAACAAACTTTTATCTGTACTACGAGCACTTTCAACACCTTTGGCATAGTTAACTTCTGTTTTACCTTTAAGCATTTGTTTTAGTGAGGTAAACGGTGTAATGCTATTTTCCGGATTGCCATCGGGAGCCCAGCAACCAATTTGGTCTTTAGCCGCATCTGCAAGTGGACCAATAACAGCAATGCTTTTTACTGATTTGTTTAATGGAAGCAGGTTATCATTATTTTGTAGCATAACAACAGATTCAACAGCAGCCATTTTAGCTGCTGCAAGATTTTCATCGGTTAATATTTCTTTATCCGGATCGAAGGTGCAGTACGGATTTTCGAACAATCCGAGTCTGAATTTTATGCGAAGTATATTTTTAACAAACTCGTCAATATACTCCATCGGAATTTTGCCACTTTCAACAACCTGTTTAAGGTTATGTTGGTAAGCTTCCGAAACCATTTCCATATCAATACCAGCATGGGCTGATTTGTAAGCAACATCTATATCATCTTCACAGAAACCATGATTTTTCATCTCAACCATTGATCCCCAGTCGCTTATCACAAAACCGTCCCATTTCCATTCGTCACGCAAAATATCGCGGAGGGTAAATTTATTACCGGTAGCAGGCACACCATTCAGGTCATTAAAGGCACTCATCATAGTAGCTACGCCGGCATTGGCTGAAGCGTGGAAAGGTTTAAGGTAAATGTTGCGGAGTTCATTTTCGGGGATAAGAGTAGTGTTATAATCTTTACCTGATTCGGCAGCACCATAACCAACAAAATGTTTTGCACAGGCAGCAATCGAATATTTATCCTTCATATCCTTACCCTGGAAACCTTTAACCATAGCAACGGCAAAATCACTGGCAAGTTTTGGATCCTCACCGAGGGATTCGGCAATACGACCCCAACGCGGATCGCGTGCAATATCCATCATAGGAGCAAAAGTCCAGTGAATACCCATTGACGCAGCTTCTCTGGCAGCAACCTCTGCACCCTTGCGAGCAATCTCAGGGTTCCATGAAGCAGCTTGTCCCAGTGGGATAGGGAACACCGTTTTGTAACCATGAATTACATCACGACCAAAAATAAGCGGAATACCAAGACGAGATTCTTCAACAGCAACTTTTTGTAATTCGTTTTTGCTCTCAATATCACCAGCGTTAAGGAAAGAACCAGCCAATCCCTTTTTCACAGCAGCCTTAAGCTCTTCTCTTGAGCCTCGGCTATATGGCCACATTTGCTGCATCTGACCAATTTTTTCTTCGAGGGTCATTTTTGCTAATAAATTATCAATCTTTTTTTCCATCTCCGCTGCGGGGTTATTTTGAGAAAATACAATTCCGGTAACAATAAAAACCAGTAATAATATAATACCAGGCTTTGTAAGTTTAAGAAAAGTAAAGTTTGGCACTATACCTCCAATATGATTAAAGATTTTTAGATATAAACAAAAACTATGCTAATATTGTAAGCCTGATAATACCTATATGCAATGGTGTTTTAAGTCAAAAATGTTATCAAACTGATAATGAGTACTCGGCGATATGATAATCTCTCATTTGTTTAATTGCGGATTGTAATGGATTAAAATTATGTATTTTAAAATATTCTAACTAAATAATAGTAATATGAATGACAATTGATAAAACTTAATAGACTTTTATTGTTTTTTTAAATTATATTATTTCCGGGAGTGATAAGGTGTTCGTATAACAATAGGATTAAGGCTAATAGGATAACGAAATACCAGATAAGTGTTGTAAGGGATAACTTGATTTTAAGATTGAATATTTACGGGGTTCATTAACATTTATTAAGCGGGTTAATCACCTAAGATACTGAAAATGGATTTTAAGAAAACTTTTATTTTAGATACGGTTAAACAATGGAAGGTTATAACCGCATTACTTTGCTTACTCTTTTTTGTAAGCATATCCGGTGCTGTTGAGTTACCTCTTGCAAAATCCGGCAGGGTTGTTCGCATTGGTGTGTACGATAATCCGCCCTTAATATATTTTGACTCCTCAGTAAGTGTTTCAGGAATTTTTGGTGATATACTAAAGGATATTGCCGAGAAAGAAAACTGGATAATAGAAGTAGAGCGTTATAGCTTTTCCGAATGTATTGAATTACTAAAAAATTCAAAAATAGATTTACTCCCCTGTGTTGTCGAGAATGAAGAAAGAAAAATATTTGCAACTTTTTCAGAAAATTTTGTTCTGAACAACTGGGGTGAAATATATTCAGGTGTTGATGAGTATTATCGAAGTATTTTTGAATTAAAGGGCAAAACGGTTTCAATACTAACTGATGATTTTTATGCCGAGCGATTTATTACGATTACCAAACAGTTTAATCTGGATGTTGAGTTTTTACCTTGTTCAAGTTACTCGGAAGTTTTTGAAAGTGTTAAGGATAATGTTGCTGATGCTGGTTTGGTAAACCGACTATATGGTATCATGAATTACAGAACTTATAATCTTGTAAATACCAATATTGTATTTGCACCAACCCAAATTAAAATTGCAGCCGCAAAAACCTCCGCTGATATTATTCCTGTAATTGACAAACATTTACAGCAAATAAAACTGGATAGTAAATCGAAGTATAAGTCAATAATCGATAGCTACCTAACAGGTATTGAAAACGGTGGTAAATTGCCACAGTGGGCAATGTGGGCTTTACGGTTAAGTATTTTGGTTATTTTAATTGGCTTGCTGTTTGTAATTGCACTTAATATTCAGGTAAGTAAAAAAACTAAAGAACTATATAGCTCCAATCAGAATTTGCAAATAACTCAAAATAACTTGCGTACTATTTTCGATTCCCTCGATGAGCCTCTTTTTACTACCGATAGTAACTTTGTTGTAACCGATTGCAATCCGGCTACCAAACGGATTTTTAATATATCGAGTTGTAATCAGGAAAAAAGAGTTGATGAAATATTAACTTTTTTTGATGATAAGGGACAAGTGTTAACAAAAGAGAACCTGTCCGGATTGTTTGCCAAGCTTATTGCAGAAAAATCGAATTATGTTTTTAGTGCATACAATTTAAAAGCTGAACATTATTTGCTAAATATTTCCATAACCTTGCTGGAAAAAAGTGTGAGTAATGATTTTTATTATGTGTTTGTTATGCACGATATTACAACCAAACACAAACGTGAACAGGCACTTGCCGAAAATGAACGTAAATTCAGAATGCTTTTTGAAAAATCCCTCGATGCAATTTATTTTGCTGATACATCGGGTAAAATAAAGGATGTTAATCAGGCAACATGCTCGCTATTTGGGTATAGCAGATACGAATTGTACAAAATGAATCTTAAAGATTTGCTTGATAACAAGTCGGGTGATTTTGCAGACTATATAAATGAAAACCCGGCAGTACTTAACGGAGAAGTGGTTGTTAGGAAGAAAGATGGCAGCACGAGCGATTGTCTGCTGTCGCAAGTATTTATTATGACAACAAAAGTTAACCAGCGTGGTTACCAGGGAATTTTGCGAGATATAACCGGTATGAAAAAAACTCAGCAGGAGTTAATACTTGCAAAAGAAACTGCCGAAAAGGTAGATAACCTGAAGTCGGAATTCCTTGCACAGATGTCGCACGAAATACGTACTCCACTAAACTCCATACTTTCTTTTACAGGGTTACTGGAAGAAAGTTATAAAATGAAAAGAAGTGAAGACCTTGGAGAGTCGTTTGAAATTATAAGTCGTTCAAGTAAAAGACTTATCCGTACGATTGATATGTTGCTGGAAATGTCGCAAATCAAAACCGGAACACTAGATTTTTATTCTACCAATCTTAATATATTTGAAGATATTTTGGCTGGTATATTGTTCGAGTACAAATCCAGATCGGCGGCAAAAAATGTTAGTTTTAGATTTTATAATAATACTGAAAACCATACAATTACAGGCGATAAATACACAATTAACAAAGTTATACTCAATATAATTGATAATGCAGTTAAGTTTACTGATGAAGGTGAGGTAGTTACATACATTGACCGAAGTGGCGAAGGTAAGCTTATTATAACAGTTAAGGATACTGGTATTGGCATTTCCGAAGAATATATACCAATGCTGTTTACTCCATTTTCACAGGAAGATCAGGGTTACACCAGAAAATTTGAGGGCAACGGTTTGGGTATGGCTATTGTTAAAAATTACTGCGACCTCAATAAAATTGATATTCAAGTTAAATCAGAGAAGGGTAAAGGAACCGAAATATCTCTCCTGTTTAATAGTTAAAAAATGTTAAATACTATGTAATTTAACCGGTCTTTTTTAAGAATTGCTAAAATTTACTTACCTTGTAACATATTAGTATTCAAAATATTATAGAACTATGCTATTCAGAATCCTTATTATACTTGTATTTTTATTTTCAAGAGTTGAAGGACAATATTCAATCTCAGGCTATATAGATGGAAAAGAGGAAGTGAAAACCGTCTATCTTAGTTTATTACAGTATAACGAGGAAGAATATTTATCATGGGATCAAGTTCTCCAAACTACCAAAACTGACCGGAATGGTTACTTTGAATTTAAGGGTAAACTGCTTTCCGATAAGAATAAACTGTATCGGGTTCATGCAGATATTCCTACGAGGCAAAATAACACGGAAATACACTTCGGTGGAAATAACAAGAATTATCTTAATTTTATTTTTTCAAATAACGATACAATAGTGTTTAATCCGAATGTTGGGAATTTGTTTGATGATTTCTCTAATACTAACACTGCTGACCATCAACTCCGGAAACTGCTGGATTATAAAAATTTACTTCGCAACGAATATATCAGCTCAAAGAATCCAGATATTGAGAAAACAACTAAAGACAAATTTGTAAATGAGATTAGAAATTTCTGTAATGATTCACTGGATTTTCCCCTTGTAAAACTTCTTGCTGTGCGCGAAATTGAAAAGGAGGTAACAAATCTGGATGATGATTTTAATAATTCCCCCGATTTTTACTTGAACATACAAACTGAACTTAGCAATTATTATGGTAAAGATTCATATTATCAACAGTTTAATAGAAAAATTTCTTCTATTACGCTATCAACGATAAAAACGAGATATGCTTTAAGTAAACTCGTAATTATTATACTATCGTTTGTTAGTATAACTTCAATCATTATAATTTTGGTTCTCAGAAGTAAATTGCGAAAAGAGAAGAGTAGTGCTAATCCGCAAGAAATAATACTAACTCCTCAGGAAGAGAGAATCTTAAAACTTATTTTGGTGGGTAAATCCAACAAGGATATTGCTGCCGAACTATTTATTTCACCTAGCACGGTAAAAACACATTCAAGTAATATCTATTCAAAGCTACATGTATCGAGCAGAATAGAATTGCTGAGAAAGTTTAAAATATAAACCGGTACTAATACCATTCTAAACCTATTGATATAGGCATATAACATATATTTACCCTCATGGAAAAATTAACAAATATCTAAATATATTATCCGGAGGATAAATGAAACTTGTTTTTTTAGTTATTTCAATTATAACCTTTTTACAGGTAAACCCAGCTATTGCCGGTGAAGCGTCGGGTGAGGAATTATCAGTTTTTGAACAGAAATTATACGAAGCAAAAAGTATTTTAGAGCAAGATGCTGGCAAACTCTGGGGACATTCACTATGGAGTGATAGCATTCTGGTAATTGATCAGTCCAATAAATGTGTTTATTCACTCTTAAATTTAAGGGGAAGTAAAAAGGTTTCCGACAAACTATACTCCCTTGAATTTAATGAGAATGAGCTTAACTACGTTAATACTGTACAAAAATTTAGAGGTGGAAGTTTTGTTACAGTAATGCCCTGGTATGCTAAAAATAATAAAACAATTATCCATGAGCTATTCCACAGAATGCATTTTGGACTTGTTGACTCTCTGAACGGAGGAGCCGTATCCTATCTTGATAATTATTTGGCAAGGTTATATTTAAGATCTGAATTTGTGGCACTTAACAAAGTTATGGAGAAAATGAATGCGAATGCTCCTGAAGATACAATACTACAACATGTTAATGATGCTCTTGTTTTCAGAAAGCTGCGACATAATAGCTACCCTGAACATGTACATAATGAACTTGATCTTGAAACGGTTGAAGGGTTGGCTGTTTATACTGAGCTTAAGCTCACAAAAATACCAAACAAGTATATTTTAGTAATGAAAGAAATTGATCAGAGAACAATGGCATCAACTCTAACCCGTTCATTTGCGTACGCAACAGGTGCGGCTTATGGACTTATTTTTGATTATCTACTTATTGATTGGCGTATCGGGCTGGATACCGGAAAAATATATGATTTTCTAAAAATATATGAGACTGAATATTTGGGCAGTGAAATCAATTTAAGTGATACAATTGTTGCTGATGCTAAATTAAGGAATGGTTTTTCTGAAATTGAAGCCGAAGAAATAATCAAAAGAGAGGAGAACAATAAAAACACTGATTTTTATAACAAGTTGTTTTTTGAGAAGCCCACTCTTACCATTGAGGCTCAAAAAGACTATGGTGTTACCTATGACATGAATAGTATATTTACATTGAGTGATACCGGAGTGGTATATACAAATATTTCAGCAAATGCCTCGAAGGATTTTCATTTTGGTGATTTTAAGATGAATTCAAGTATAGGTGAAGATGGCGTTTTTATACCAAATGATTTTTCATGCTATGTATTTCCCGAGCCTGTGAGTATTAACGAAAGCGTAATAAAAGGTGCAAACTATACCATTAAACTATACAATGGCTGGAAGGTTGAAAAAAGTAATGATAAAGGTGATTTTAAAGTAGTAAAAAAATAAAATTATATATGTAACTCATGCAGTAGTTCAGTTAGTTCGCTGTATGAGTTGCCTAATTTTATACTTTGTTTTTCCTTTGCCAGGGCTGTACGCAATGCCGAATGAATGTTTGGTTTTCTGCCTGTTGCAAGCTCAACAACTTCCGGGAATTTTGAGGGGTGTGCTGTTTCAAGAATAACTGCTGAAATTCCATCCTCTCCGTTTAACTTGTAATATTCATTAAGTGCTATGTATCCAACAGCACCATGCGGGTCAATCGTATAATTGTATTTGTCGTTAACTTCCCTTATTCCCTCAAGCGTTTGTTCGTCAGTAATGAAGTATGACTTAATATCATTTCTGATGCTGGAGATATTATTGTTGTATAAATCAACAATTCTTGCGTGGTTACTGGGGTTTCCTACATCCATAGCGTTTGAGTAAGTTTGAATTGATGCACGGCTGTTGAAGATACCGGTTTCAATAAACTCGGTGAATACTTTGTTTTTATTGGTAGCAGCCAAAAACTCGTTAATTGGCAGACCCATTTTTTTTGCAAACAGTCCGGCAGTAAGGTTACCAAGATTGCCTGATGGTACAATGAACAAAATCTTGTTATTCTTATTAATTATCTGTTTGTAAGCTTCAAAATAATAGAATGATTGTGGAATAAGACGGGCAATATTAATTGAGTTTGCTGATGAAAGATTTATTTTGCTACCAAGCTCATTATCAGAGAAAGCCTGTTTTACCATTTTCTGGCAATCATCAAAAGTGCCATCAACCTCAATAGCAGTAATGTTGTTACCATAAGTTGTAAGTTGCTTTTCCTGAATATTACTTACCTTGCCTGAAGGATAAAGTACAAATACGTTTATTCCATCAACACTAAGGAAACCGTTTGCAACAGCACTACCGGTATCACCCGAAGTAGCTACCAGTATATTTAATGTTTTACCACTCTTTGTTACAAGGTAGCTCATAACACGAGCCATAAATCTTGCTCCAAAATCCTTAAATGCCAATGTAGGACCATGGAAGAGTTCCAACACCCGCAAGTTATCATTTAGCCTTGCAAGAGGGGCGGGAAAACTTATGGCAGATTCAATAATTTTTACCAGATCGCTATTCGATATTTTGTCATCAGTAAAACTTTTTGCTATTTGGTAGGAAGTCTCAGAAAATGATTGATTTTCCAGGTCTGCAATAAAATTGGCTGACAATGCTGGAATTTCAGAAGGCATAAATAATCCGCCATCCGGTGTAAGTCCTTTAAGTACAGCATCACTAAAAGAATATTTCAGACTCCTGTTATTTGTACTATAATAAAACATTATTCTCTCACCTCGGGTCCGGTTTTGTTTACCCGGGATATATAAATATTGTGATTGACATTTTCTTCGTTTAAAACGGTTTTCATTGATTCCGCAATCTTTTCGGCAGTTTCCGGATTTGCTGAAAGGGCAAACATTGTTGGACCGGAACCGGATATATTACAATTTAGTGCACCGGTTGTAAGCACAACATCTCTAAGTTTGTTGTAAAAAGGAATAAGTTTTGAACGATATGGTTCAGCTACAACATCCACAATTGAACGCGAAATTAGTTCGAAATTTGAAGTAAGCAGCCCTGCTACCAAAGCGGCACTATTACCAGCTTGTTTTATAGTATCATTTATCGAGTACATTTGTGGCAAAATCTTGCGTGCTTCACTGGTTTTAATCTCGATGTCAGGATAAACAGCAGTACAGTATAATTCAACCGGTGAGTTAAGAGGAATTATATCTATTGGTTCGTAACCTCGAATAAGTATAAATCCGCCGTACAAGCAAGGAGCAACATTATCGGCATGAATTGAACCGGATGCAAATTTTTCTCCAATCAGTGCATGGTTAAGTAGCATATCGTTACTTAGGTTTAAACCAAGCAATTTGTTTAACGCAAATACACCGGCAACGGCACTGGCTGCACTTGAACCAAGTCCGCTACCAATACCCATTTTTTTGTTAAGTACAACATCAAAGTTGTCAGGTAATTCCAGCTCATTTAACAGGGATTTCATGGCAATAGTAACAGTATTTTCGGCAGGGGAGTATGAGAGTTTCCCATTATCGCCGGTAATATCCACTATTCTTAATTTGCCAGTATTATTCTTCTTTAGAATTACTTCATCACCCGGTTCATAAAGTGCAAAGCCCATTATATCAAAACCGGGTCCAACATTAGAAACCGTAGCGGGAGCAAAAACTTTAACAGAGTCTGTATTCATAATTATTCAAAATAGTTTTGTGCTTTAAGTAGTTCGGCAATTAAAATTGTTCCACCTGCGGCACCCCTTACAGTATTATGTGAAAGCACCACGAATTTATAGTCGAATAAGGTATCCTTTCTTAATCTGCCAACAGAAACAGCCATACCATTCTCCAGGTTTCTGTGAATCCTTGGTTGGGGATGTCGTTCCTCATTCATATATATTATGGGATGTGCAGGTGCTGAAGGAAGATTAAGTTCTTGTGGCAGGGAAGTAAATTCCTGCAAGGTTATAATAATTTCCTTTTCGGTAGTTTGTTTTTCAAGATTTATTTGTACGCATTCGGTATGACCATCAAGAACGTTTACGCGGTTACATTGTGCTGAAATTACGAAATCAGCGTTTTTAAACTTGTTATTTTCCAAGCTTCCCAGCAGCTTTAATGGTTCGCTTTCCATTTTAGCTTCTTCACCTGATATAAAAGGCACAACATTATCAAGCATATCCATAGAGGGAATACCGGGATAACCACCACCTGATATGGCTTGCATTGTTACAACATTAACTGCTTTTATCCCAAACTTGGCGTGCAGTGGTTTTAATGCCATAGCGAGTCCAATTGTTGAGCAGTTGGGATTTGTAATAATTGCACCATCCCAATTTTGCTTTTTAACCATAGCCAGATGTTCATGATTAACCTCAGGTATTACGAGAGGAACATCACACTCCATACGGTGGTTACGTGCATTAGAGATAATAAAATAGCCTTTCTTTGCAAAATCAGTTTCAATTTCGCCTGCAACAGATGAATCGAGAGCAGAGAAAATTACTTTCGAGTTAAAATTTGGAATACAATTTTTAATTTTAATACTGGCGATGCTTTCAGGTAGCATAACGGGCATGTTCCATTGCGTTGCCTCGCAATACTTTTTACCGGCAGAACGTTCGGAAGCCCCAAGTTCATTAATTTCGAACCAGGGATGGTTAAGTAATAACTCAATAAATTTTTGTCCAACACTACCAGTAGCACCAAGTATTCCAACCGGTATTTTATTACTCATAATCTTACTCATTGTTTTTCGCAATTCTTGTTAAATCGGAAATTATTCCGAAGGCGGTTTGTTTAGCACCGGCACCCGGACCCCTTATAATAAGTGGTCTTTCATCATAAATGCCGGTTGTAAAAGATACAATATTATCGCTGTGTTGCAAGTTATAAAACGGGTGCGATTCTTCAATTTCACGAATGCCTGCCGTGGCTTTTCCGTTTTCATAAACTGCAATGTATGCAAGCTTTTTACCTTTTTCGGTGGCTTTATGTATCTTATTAGCAAAACTCTTGTCTTCGGTTTTTAATACATCCAAAAACTTTTCAACTGACTCAGCTTTCTTAGCTTCTGCACTAACAAGGCTTTCAACCTTTATATCGGAAAGATCGAGTTTAATGCCACACTCTCTAACAAGAATAAGCAGTTTGCGGGCAACATCGAGTCCGCTTAAATCATCACGGGGGTCTGGTTCGGTCATACCCTTATCACGAGCACCGGTAACAACATCCGAAAAGTTTGTGTCTTTACTTAGCGAGTTAAATATGTAACTTAAAGTACCCGAAAATACACCTTCTATTTTGGTTACGGTATCACCACTTTCAACAATATTTTTAAGGGTATTTATAATTGGCAATGAAGCACCAACATTGGCACCATATCCAAATTTTGATTTGCCTGAATTCCTGGCTGAATGAATTGCCTCATAATTATTGAATGCATCCGAGTTGGCATTTTTGTTTGGAGTAACTATGTTAACTCCATTCTCAAGCAATTTAGAGTAGAATTTTGAATAAACCGGAGTAGCAGTTGCATCAATAAATACCGGAGTGCCGTTGTGTGTATTTAGTAACTTGTTAACAAACTCATCAGGATTGCTTTTTAGTTCTGAGGATTCGAGTAAATCTTTATAGTTTTCTGGAGTAACAGATTCTTCACCAAAATACATTTTTCTGCTATTTGCAATTGCCACAATCTCATATTTTACTCCTGTAAGAGCGAATATTTTGTCTTTGTTTTCCTGTAGCTGAGTTATAAAAGCTGAACCTACAAGTCCAGCTCCTGCAAGGAATATGCTGTATGATTGTTTTACACCCCTGAAAAGGTTTTTGTTAAGAGCAGAAATTGCCTTCTTAAGGTCCTTCCCAGATATAACAAAAGATATATTTAGTTCCGAAGAGCCTTGTGCGATGGAGTGAATATTTATACTATTTTCACCAAGTACACTAAATACTTTGCCAGATATACCGGGTGTATGTTTCATGTTTTCGCCAACTACCGCAACCACCGAAAGATTTTCTTCGATATTTACAGGATTAACTTTTCCTTCTCTTATTTCCCAACGAAATTCCTCTTCAACAATTTTACGTGCTTTATCTCCATTTTCTGGCTGAATTGCGAAACAGATACTGTGTTCGGAAGAAGCCTGGGTAATAAGTATAATATTTATTTTCGCATCAGCCAAACATTTGAACAGGCGTGCCGCAGTACCGGTTACACCCATCATACCACTACCGGTAAGTTGTAACAGCGAAATATTGTTAATCGATGATATACCCTTTATAGCAAAAGGATAATCATCGCTTTTTTCAAAAACAGTTGTACCGGGAAATGCGGGATTGAATGTATTACGTATCCTAACTTTTATTTTTTTCTTTACCACAGGAATTAATGTTGGCGGATATATTACCTTGGCACCAAAATGGGAAAGTTCCATCGCCTCTTCGTAGGTAACCGAGCTTAGGGATTTCGTGTCGGTAACAATACGCGGGTCCGAAGTAAGTATCCCGTTTACATCTTTCCAAATTTGTATTTCTTCTACATCAAGGGCAGCTCCAAAAATTGAAGCGGTATAATCACTTCCGCCGCGACCAAGAGTAGTGGTTACATTCTCTTTGGTTGAGGCAATAAAGCCGGTAATAATTTGAGTAGCAGACCGTGTAGCAAAATATTGGAGAATATTCCTGTTGGTAAGTTCAAAATTAACATTGGCACTACCAAAATAATCATCGGTTTTAACAACTTTATCCGCCTGGAGGTATTCGGCTTTAATACCCCTTCGTCTCATTGTTTCGGAAATAATAGTACAGGAAAGTTTTTCGCCAAAAGAAAGTATAAGGTCAAGCGTACGGGGAGTTAGCTCCCTGATAAGATAAATACCATGGCACAGTTCGCCAAGCGAAGAAAATAGTGGGTCAATAAGTCCCCAAATAACTTTTGCCTCATAATCACCGTTCAGCACCTCAATAAAATGTTTGTGCTTGTTAACCAGTTCAATAAGTTCAGTATTATATCGGTCGTTACGCTGAAGTGCAAGTTTGCCAATTTCATGTAGTTTGTCGGTAACATGCTGGAAGGCAGAAAAAACAACGGCAAGTTTTTCCCCTTCGTTAAGTTCATTCTGAACAATATCAATAACCTGATTAATTCTTTCAGGTGTACCAACACTTGAGCCGCCAAATTTAAAAATTTTCATGGGGATATTCTCCCAAAATAACTATTTCGTAATCAGAATTCTTTTGACTACAAAGTTAGGAAAATATTCCATCGAATGATACTATGGTTCAATACCTAAAATTAGTAATGGAACCGGTGGATTATTCCTGCCATGTCTCATAACATTATAAACTTCACCTTCATAGTATGCTATTCCACTGGACATTTGAGATTGCATCTTTTTTGTTGGCAAAATTTCAATCCCGAGGTTTATTAGACCCCCTGAATAAAAAAGCATATGTTTAACAAAAAGATCAAAAGCTACAAATGCATATTTGCCAAACTGTACTTCAACAGCGATCTCTTCTTTAACAAAATCTGTTTGCTTATATGAGTGAAGGGGTTCTTTGATACCTTTCGATACAAGAAACTCTTTTTGTTCTTTAAAATTAAGAGTCAAAGAGTCCTGCATTAAGTCTCGATCTAAAGTAATATAGTATTGATATCTACTCTCATTCCAATTGAGGTTATTAAATTTTTCTTTAAATACTTTATTTAGTTCAACCGGACTTATAAGCTCTTTGTCTTTCATTGTTTTTTCATTGCTGATTTTAGGTGGGAGCGTATCAATATCAACAGAGCTAATAACGTTTTTAATCTCATTGTACAATTCTTCTTTGTGTACAATAAGGTATTCTTCTCCGTTTAAATGTGAGTATTTTTGTGCTATTCTCATTTTTGTCCTACTTTTTTCCACTCTAAAGGTAGCTGTGATATCTTATCGTTAGGTGACGGTTGATGAATAGGTTTATTAATGGGTCTTAGTTTCAATTCTCCATTATAAAACTTCTCGAGTCTAGATTCAGCTATTTTAAGGTACTCCGGTTCTTTGTCGATTATAGTTGCATTTCTATTATTTTTTATTGCTGCAATAGCAGTTGTCCCAACCCCACCAAAAGGATCAAGTACCCAGTCATCCGGATCGGTTAAAGCAAGAATGCAACGTTCAACCAACTCAACAGGGTATTGGCAAGGGTGTTCAGTTTTTTCCGGATGGTTCGATTTTACGTTTGGAATGTTCCAGAGTTCATTTTCCCAATCGTTTATTACTATCTCCCAAATATCGCTTGGATTCTTTCCTTTAGGGTTACCTGAAAGTTTACCTTTGTTGGGTCCTTTAAAATGCTTTTTACCAGGATATTTTGCTTTTACTCTTACATCATCTAAATTAAAGATGTAATCATCAGTCTTTGAAAACCATAAAATTGTTTCGTATCTACCACTAAATCTTTTTGAGGCATGTAACCCATGACCAAAATGCCAAATAATTCTATTTCTTAGTTTTAATCCGAATTCCTTGAAAATACTATAATAGTAAATATCTAATGGAAATATTTCTCCTTTTTCAACATAGTTACCTACTTGCCAGCAAATGCTTCCTGTATCTGCCAAAACTCTAACAAGTTGTTCAATTACAACCTTTTGTTCTTCCAGATAATTTTCTATAGACGTCTTAACTTCATATTCTTTCCCAACATTGTATGGTGGTGAGGTGATTATAAGGTTATACTTTGCATCCTCTTCTAACTTCAATAGTTCTAAAGAATCTCCCTCCAATATTCTTTTGTTTGAAGAATACATTGCTTTATAATCGAATAAAGGTTCTTTGGCTTTCATATTGTTTCTATATTTATAAAAATGTAAGTATAAACTAAACTATTTTTATTTACTTCACAAATTTATCATGTAACTCTGGATTGCTAATAACTTTAATAGCGTCAGCAGTGTAGCAACTAGTTTTGCCATGGTTAATTTCAATCGGACCAATTAAATCGGCAATTGAAATTGCAATTGATTTAAGCTCATGGTTACGCTTGCCAATATTTATAAGTGCAGAGTTCATTGCCTCTTTTTTTCCGTTAGCCGATTTCTTTATATTACTTTTAATGTATTCAAGATGTTTAAGAAAGCAAAAATCCTCAACTGAATCACTCTTTAGAGCCATGTGGGCAATTACCATAAATCCGCATCTGCCAACAAATTCACTACTATCCTGATACCATTTTTCACCCATATTGTATGCTAAACCGCTTTCAAGCACAATTTCGCTTACGAAGAGATCCGCTACAGGATAATAGTTTATATCCCTTACCCATTCATTAAGCATCTCTTTATCGAAATCATGTGGATTGGCGATTAAAATAGCAAGGGACATTGCATCAATATTTTTTGTGCCCCAAAGCTCATTTGCCAACTTAGTATTGTTACCAATACCTTTGGCTATTTTCCTGAGATCACCAAATTTTACTCCGTACAAATTATCGCTGGCACCATGGTTTTTATAGGTCTTGCGAGTTTGTTCGGTTCCTGCTTCCTCAAGTTTTTTAAGAATATCAGTAAATGAATGCATAATAGAATTCCATTTGTGTAATAGTTAAATGAAAAAAAACAAAAAAATGTTCAATCACGGGAACTAAATTAATTAGATGCAGGTTTACAAAAAT
Source organism: Melioribacteraceae bacterium (assembly GCA_963663615.1). GTDB lineage: Bacteria > Bacteroidota > Ignavibacteria > Ignavibacteriales > Melioribacteraceae. The sequence goes on along the minus strand of OY760517.1, from coordinate 3,344,992 downwards.
GATTGCGTGTTGCAACATTAAATAAATATATAATAATTAAAATATAAAACAATAACACAGGAGTTTCTAATGAAACAACTTAAATCACTTTTCGTTATATTTCTTTTCGCAGCCTCAACAATATTTTCACAGACAGAATGGACTTTGGATGCAGCTCATTCAAGCGTTGGTTTCTCAGTATCGCATTTGGTTATTTCGGAAACTGAAGGCAAATTTAAATCATTTGATGGTTCTATTACCAGCAGTAGTGATGATTTTGAAGATGCAAAAATTACATTTACCATTGATGTAAATAGCATTAATACTGATAATGAAAAAAGAGATGCTCACCTTAAATCTGAAGAGTTTTTCGATGCTGAAAAATATCCTGAAATGAAATTTGTGAGTAAATCATTCAAGAAAAAAAGTGGTAAAAAATACGTTCTGGTTGGTGATTTTACAATGAAAGGTGTTACCAAAGAAGTTGAACTTGATGTTAAGTTTAATGGCGTAGTTAAAGATCCATGGGGAAATACAAAAGCTGGTTTTAAGGTTTCTGGTGAACTTAACAGATTTGATTATGGCTTAAAATGGAGTGCTACTACTGAAGCTGGTGGACTTGTTGTTGGTAAGGAAGTTGAACTTGAAATAAATATTGAGCTAACAAAAAAATCATAATGAAAATTGAAGAAGAAATAAAATCGAAGTTCAGCAATGATTATCAAAAGCTAGCCGTGAATATTATGTTTACTCACGGCTGGCTATTACAGCTACAAAATGAATTACTTAAAAAATATGATATATCCGTTCAGCAATATAATATCTTGAGAATATTACGTGGTAGCCACCCCGAACCAGCAACAGTTACGCTATTAAAGGAACGTATGCTGGATAAAATGTCAGACGCTTCCCGGCTTGTTGAGCGTTTAAGAGTTAAAGAGTTGTTAAAAAGAGAATATTGCGAACATGACAGAAGGCGTTCCGATATCACAATTACAAAAAGAGGACTCGATTTACTAAACGAAATTGACAAGCATCAGTTAACTTTTGAAAAAAAATTACAAAAACTTTCCACTGATGAGGCAATTTCCCTTAATACACTCCTTGATAAATTAAGAGGATGAATATAATACCTGAAAATGCGTATATTTGTTGAAAACCGGAGGTATTATGTCAGAAAATAAAATTATTTGTGATTATTGTGATAACGAAGTAAAAGAAGATTATGATTTTTGCCCTTTTTGCGGCGAGCTATTTGTTGAAGGCGAAAAGTGCAAAAACCATAATAATGTTGATGCAAAGGGTGTTTGTATTATTTGTGGTGAAGCATATTGCGACGAATGCGGTGGTAAGGTAACTCGAAAATTTCTTTGTAATGATCATGCCGAGTATGAGATATTCCAGAATATGGTGAGGGTTTACGGTACTAACTATGCCGTTAATGCCGACTATATTAAATCCTGTCTTGATGAAGCAGGACTTCATCCAATGGTTTATACACGCAAAACAAGTCCTATTTCACTGGGTGGCTTAGATTATTCCATGTTCAGATCATCGGGCGATTATAAAGGACATTTGATTAATGAGCTTAAAATTATGGTACCGCTTAATGAAGTACCGATAGCAGAGCAACTGCTACCGGATTTCATAAACCAGTCGGAGTAATTTATTTAAGTTTGTCTTTGAATATCGCTTCAAATTTTTCAACCTTGGGAGCTATTACATAAGAACAATATGGCTTGTTAGGATTGTTTTTGTAATAGTTCTGATGGTAATCCTCTGCAGGGTAAAATTTGTCGAACTTACTTATTTCAGTAACAACGGGATCAAAAAAAACATCTGAATCGTTAAGGGCTGCTTTGAATTTATTGGCAATATCTTTCTGCTCATCATTGTGATAAAGTATAATCGATCTGTACTGGGTACCTACGTCCGCACCCTGACGATTAAGAGTTGTAGGATCATGACTTCGCCAGAAAATTTCTAAAATATCACGGTATGAAACTACTTCCGGATCGAAATTTACTTGCACTACTTCGGCATGACCGGTAGAACCTGAGCAGACTTCCTGATATGACGGATCATCTTTTTCACCACCTGCATAACCGGATACAACAGACTCAACACCCTTTACCTGCTGAAATATTGCTTCAATACACCAAAAGCAACCACCACCAACGGTAGCTTTTTCCAATTTCTTTTCTGTCATTAATGGCTCCATGTATATAGTATTTCCGTAAATTGCTATACTTGATAATATTGAAATTATCGTAAAAATGAAAAATTCTTTAAGCTTCATAATGTTAACTTTTATTATTTTTGAACGAATTTTTCAATTAAACTATTGAAATTGTATAAAAGTTTCGATGTCTTGTTTTAATTATGGGGTAATAAAATGGTAGTAAATAAAATTACAGATGTAATAAAAACTAAAGTTGATATGCCCGGTGCTATAAATGCATTCAAACAGGTGCCGGTTTCGCAAGCTGATGGTACACCAAATTATTCGCTCCGAGTATTTACACTTGAACCGGAAGGACATACACCATATCACCAACATGATTATGAGCATGTTAATTATATTATTGAGGGGAGCGGGGAAATTGTTGATGAAAATGGTACATATCAAAAAATTGAAAAAGGTGATTTTGTACTGGTTCTTCCGAACGAAAAACATCAGTATCGCAATGCCTCTTCAGATGAAAATTTTGTGATGATTTGCGGGGTACCAAAAGAGTTTGAGTGATGTGTTTCTGCGGTAGTATCCCTATTTCGTAGTGCATTAACATTGCATATTGAGTGATCCAAATGTGTTGCCTGCTATGAACCATTCCGTGATAGATTGTATATTTACTCCCTCAAGAAATGATCCTTGACGGCAATAGACGTTCCGGTTACAGGAGAGTAACTGCTACGCAGTATTAATTCGTTTTGTTGTATTAGTGTTGCACAGGAGTAACCCCTACGGGGTAACCACCAACCTGATAAAACAAAAAGGTAGAGGTATATTTACCTCGGCAGAGGGTTGCCGACCTAATAACAAGATAGTTTTAAGACACAAAACCTACGAAGTTAGATAAACTTCGGGGAGGTTGAGTAGTTGTACCCTTTAAAACAAATAAGGGCGACCCATTTAGAATCGCCCCTACGTTAAAATATATATTTCTCTTTATAAATCCCTCCCATTATAGGGGAGGTCCGCCATTGGCGGATTAGGGATAGGTTTTATTTCATTAACATCATTTTCTTTGTATCTACAAAGTTACTGCCATCTACACCCTGTGCAGAGATCTGATAGATATACATTCCAGATGCCAGTTCAGATGCGTTAAAGTTAACTGTCTGAACGCCTGCAGTAAAGTTGTTGCTTGCTATTTCATTTACTCTCTGACCCAATGCATTGTACAATGTTACTGTTACTTTTGCTTCTACTGGTAGAGCAAATTTAATAGTTGTGCTTGGGTTGAATGGGTTTGGATAGTTCTGCGACAATTCATAAACAGTTGGAATAGTAACAGAAGATACAAACAACTCAGAAGTACCCTTTGGTATGGTACAAGTTTCACCAGCTTCAAGAGTTACAACATTTCCATTGAATGAAATATTAAGGCTTTCGTTTACAGCCTTAAGAGTTACAACTTCATTTGCCTGTAATTTTACATTATCGTTAAGTTCATTAGAAACAATTGCATTGTTTGCAAAACGAGCATCGAAGCTACCGGCTGGAGGCAATGGAGGTAATGAGAATGTATTTACGTTACCTTCATAACCCAAATACAATTTAATTGCAGCACCATTTTCGGTAGCAAGGATAATTGCAGGTAGTTCTCTGTTAGGCATTTCAAAAGCTGATTTTGCAGCTTTACTACCAGCTGTAAGCTCTCCGGAAGCATTACATTTAACCCAGTAACCTTTGCCCGGTTTAAGAGTTTCGGCAACATAATAGCCGTTGTTGTAGCCATAAAACACAGTTGAAACCAGATTAGCAGGATTAGAGTTTATACTACTTGTAGCTACATCATTATCGTAGAAACCAATTATATTCCAGTCCTGATTAACTTCAACAGGGGCAGATACTTTTGAACCAACAAGGCTAACGCTACTTGAGTTTTCGTATTTAACCCAGTAACCACTACCATTTTCAAGAGTTTCGGCTACGTAATAATTATTATTGAAACCGTATGCAACACCGGATGCATCACCAAAAACAAAATCGGCAGACATATCAGCCACTGCAACAGGAACCGAAAGCAAATTCCAGCCACTGTTAACATTAACATCAAGTGAAACCAAACCCTGAGTACCTACGCTAATATTAACTGGCACAACAACATGATCGTTATCAGGATCATTAGAATAAATATCAATCTGTGTGCTGTACATACCAGTTTCGAGATCGGTAGTATTTATTTCAAGAATCATGTTAACAGAGTTTCCGTTATATATGGTACCTTCAGCGGGGTCCATAAGCACCCATTCAGGTTTTGCAGAGAACTCAACCAAAAGCTGATCATGCAAATAACTTCCGTCTTTTACAATCTGAAGTCCAACATTACCAGCAGCATCTTCAATACCGACAGAACAACTAGTAACGTCACCAGGCATATCTTCGTAATAGAGAGCAATTTTACCGTTACTGTAAAGAACTACCTGGAAGGTAAATTCACCGCTACCGGAATACTTACTCCAGCTATTAAACTGAATTACAAATTTATTTGAGAACTGCTGATAATAAACATCACCGCTACCTTTTTTAAGATCATCCCAAAAAGCTGCGATTAGTGAGTTGGGAGCAACTGATCCTGGAATTGCAGCATTTGAGAAAGTACCACCGGTAAATGAATCGAAAGAAACAAATCCGTTTGTACTAACATAAACTTCACTGTAATCAGTACCGTAATATTCAAAATCGAAGCCAAGGGCAAGCGGACCCAAAATTCCTTCATCATCAGCACCATAAGTTCCTGTTGCTGCCCAGTTACTTCCCACTGTACCAGTAGTCGAAATGTCATCCCATATATAAGTTGGACCGTTAGATTCATCACTATCTATCCATTCGTAACCAAAAGTATCCGGACCGCCACTACCTTTTAGTGCAGCACCACCCTTAACAGATTTTGCACCTTTGGAAGTTGAAACTTCATTAGAGGTAACCGCTTCAAATCTAACTTTTACATTTTCGGAAGTTAAACCTTTATCACCAAGTAGAATGGTGTAATCTAGAGTTGAGTTATTTGCAGTAACGTTAGAAACAACAACTGTATCATACATTACAGTATTAACTGTTGTGTCATGTGCTATTGAGGCAGGAGAAACTGACAATTCAGGAGCCTGATAAGTTGTTGCAGAAGCTGGGGTAGAAAGTAATGAATAGTTACTCCAAACATCTTTGGCTTTAACAGCAAAGTAATAAGTTGTGCTGAACTCAAGCTCTGTTAATGTTATTGATTCTGTTTCTCCAATAGCAGCCGGAGTACCTGAAAATTCAACTTCGGTTGCGTTATCAAAATCAGTATCATCTTCAATTGCCGAAGTTGAATATCTTAAATCATAATCAACAATTCCACCAACTGATGTATCATTTGGAACAGTCCAGGTAAACTTCAATGAATTAGATGTGATTTCAGTAGCAAGCACATCATCAACCTGATCAGGAGCAACTGTATCCGGCACACCAAGAGAAGAAACCAGCATAATGTCAAGGTTTACAAACTCACCATCAACAACAGTAACATCTGTAATAGTTTTTGTGAAATGGTCTTCGGCAGATACTTCAACATCATAAGTACCGGCATCTATCATTCTCTGGTATCTACCAGTTGTACTGTCACTCATTACATAAGATTCAACAGCATCGTGTCCAACAACCTCAATTTTTGCTTTTAAAGGAGTACCAAGGCTACTTGTTATAATACCACCAAAACCATAAGTACATTCTTTCATATAATCAAGAAGTGCCTGTTTGTTATAATTCCAGAAAGTTGGCATTTGACTTCCGGCGGGAAGTTTGGTATCTGAAAGCTCAATGGTTACTTCCTTGCAATGCAGGTAATAGTTATAATAATCCTGACGACCACCGGCAACTGTGTACCAGTCTGCACCATTAGTTATACCATTATCAAATCCGGTCATATATCCTGAAGAAGCAGCATGAACAGCATCTGCATAAACTCTGGAAACACTAATATACCAGTCATTATCAGGATGTAGATCGTAAACAGTATCCCAGGGATAGTTAACTACTTCTGCACCACCATGAAAGTTAGCAGACATGGAGAAGTTGTGTGCAGCACCAAATTCCATCATTGCGATAGTTTCCGGCTGCCATGTACCGGTTGGATTAGGACCATCGTCCCAGTCGGGGAAGTTTCTATTTATATCATAGCCATTTGCATTAGACCTTGTAGCACCATTTACAGTACTGTTACCGCCGTTATAAGTACCATCGGGATTTGCAGCAGGGTTAATCCAGATTTCAAGATTATCGACCAAATAAGTAACTTCGTCATCAGTACCGTAATTGGAAAGCAAATAATCGATAAGTCTTAACATTAAAACATAACCGGTTGTTTCATCGCCATGCATTGTAGAAGTGTACATAAATTCAGGTTCAGCTTCTTTTACGGTTACATTATCAGAAATTTTAACAAAAAGAAGTGCTCTTCCTTCAACAGTTGTACCAATGTTATGAACTGTACAAAGATCAGGATAATCAGTGGCAAACTGATACATCATATCAACATAAGCTTCGTAAGTTGGGTATGAATCCCACTCGCACAACTCCTCAATATTGTTGCTCATCTTCACAAAATCTTTTACACCGGGACGTGTAAGAACTTCGTATTCAATGTCTCTGTTATTAAAACTTTCAAATTCATTTTTGTTTGCATAAGCATAAACAAATCCATCTTTAACCTCATCAATTGAAAGCTGATTTGCAAGTTCCTTTGCAACAGACATTTGAGGCATTTTAAATTTAAAATATACCTCTCTGTTAGTTTGCCAGTATTCAGCATCAAGTGTTTGTGCATTAGTTACACATGCTGCGAATACAAACAACAGTAATAATAAGAGTGATTTAACGCGCATTAGTACTCCATTTAGAAAATAAGTAAATTGAAAACAAACATGTAATTTAAGACAGGCAAGACTGAAATTCAATGCAAGAAATTGCAGCGAGAGAGCTATAAGAGAAGAATTACCATTAATAATGTAATATTTCATATTACACTCTCTGCTACTAAAATATGATATTAGCAAACTAAAATTTCAGGTTAAAACCAATGGTAGGCAGAATTGGGAACATAGTTGTTTCTTCCTTGCCAAGTTGCAGGTTTTCGGTAATGTAGTAGTCGTAGTTAATAACGTTACTTCTGTTATATACATTAACCACATCAAGATAAAATACCCAGTCGTACCCCCAATAGTCGGCAGTAGCACTTAATCTTAAATCAAGACGATGATATACTGGTCGGCGGGAAGACAACCTTCTGTTTCTATTACCATAATCAACATCGTAAATAACTTCTTTCTGATTGCCATCAAAACTTGTGCGGGTTGCAACAACTGGAGTTTCGGGTACAAGATCGCCATCATTATCCTCAAGAATAATACGAGGCTTTATACCAATTGCTTCGGTAAGTGGAAAACCGGAACCAAGTTGGAACCTCACTCCAAGATCCAGCCAGTTATTTATTTTGTAGTTAAGAATTACATTCATTGTATGCCTTTGGTCGAACCGGAAAGGAATTTTTAATCCGCTCTCAAATCTATTTGCCCATGCAAGTGCGTATGATACCCAACCATTTATACGATCAAATCCGGCAATATTTTTTTTTTCAATTAAAAACTCGAATCCGTAAGCTTCCCCAAAAGCATTGTTTTGCGGAATTTGAGTTAACGAATCACCAAGGTTGGTAACCGGACGTGTCCATGATTCAGCCAATTTTGGATTTCTGCCTGGGATTAGCTCGGTATAGTAGGTACTACCTTGAGCAACTGCCGGGATTATCAGGTTATCAAACCGCTTATAGTATGTTTCAAATTTTGCTCGCCACTCTTCTGTAATCCAGCGTTCAATACTAAATACATAGTGGATAGCTTTTTCAGCTTCAAGGTTCCGGGTAATTGACTGGTTGAGATCATAAAATATCTGTGCATCACGCAGTTTTTCGTAGCCGGGCGACTGATAATATAGCCCCCAGGTTGCACGAACAGTAGTTAAGTCATCAAGTGCATACGACATTGATACTCTTGGTGCAAAATAGGCTTTTTCGAGTATATCGTAATAATCAACTCTTATACCCGGCTGAAAAAATAATCTTTTACCAATCTTGAAATTATTGTGTAAATACGTTCTGTAACGTTTATAGTTTCTGGTATCGCTAAGATCGGCTAATGCTGAACGGGCATTAGGATTTGATTGTACAATCGCTTCTAACTGCGGATCGAGTTCAAAATCGAAATCAAAAACAGTCTTCATAAAATCCATACCAATACCGGCTCTTAACTCGTTACCTTCTCCCCAGAAAAGTGAAAACTTGTCATCAATCGAAATCTTTTCAAAATAATAGTCACTCTCAAACTGAAAACCAAGCAAGTAGGGGGCAAGAGTATCTGTCTCAACTTCCTCAAAACTTTCCCTGTTAAGTGACGGGTCCAAAAATTCTGAATCGAAATTTGAATCCCCTCCATTTCGATACCACGAAACAATAAACTTGTTAAGAGTATTTTTATTTGGAGTGTAATGCCAGGCGAAACTTGCCAGGTCGTTTTTACTTAAATCGTTTACGCTAACACTATCGGGAGTATTTCGGTCGTTACCACTAATAAGTTCAACGGCATCGCGGGAAAGTATTGCGTTAATTAAAAATTTATGTCCGCTAAACGGACCAATAGCCAACTTTGTTTGTACATCATAAAAGTTTGGAAAGGATACATTCTCCTCAACCAGTCCCGAATTTTTAACAAATGGCTCAATCACCAAATCATAGTATGTGCGTCTGGTGTTTATAAGCCAGCTACCTGGAATGCCCCAGGGATTTTTACCTTCAAAAACAAAATTTGCGGCTACTATACTGGCGTTTATATTTCCTGCAAAATCTTTGGTTACAGTACCTTGCTTGTTGGTTACATCCAGAACAGCCGAAAGCCTGTCGCCATACATTGATGGAAAACCACCTGTAATAAGGTTTATTTCGCTAACCGCCTCAGGGTTAAACATACTGATTACACCATAAAGTCTGTACGGATTAAATATCTCAACATCATCCATTATTATCAGGTTTTGGTCGGGTCCGCTACCCCTTATAACCAGCTGACTGGAAAAATCGTTGGGAGCAAGTACACCGGGCAAAGCTTGCAGTGTACGGAATACATCAGTAACAGCACCGGGTAAAACTCTCGCTTTTTCCGGTTTAACCTGAATTAAACTTGTGCGGGTATCATCCTGTTTTTGACTATAATCATCAACAACCCTTACTTCTCCAACTTCAATAATATCAGTTTTTAAGTCAATATTTATTTCAATAAGCCGGTTGGCAGTAATTTCAACGGATTTAAAGATTGTTTTATAACCAACGGCACTATACCTTAATTCGTAGATTGCCGGTTTAAGCTCCCTAATTCTGTAATTACCTTTAGCGTCTGAAACAGTACCGGTGGTTGTGCCCATAACCAGAATGTTAACCCCAGGCAGGGGAGAACTATTATTGGTTACTTTTCCGGTAACTCCACCAGTTTGGGCAAAAATAATTGTTGTTAATAACAATAAATGTATTAGTATATTTTTCACAAGTTTACCAGTCTATTTTAACCGCTTAACACACCATGTTAAAATTTCATTCCAAACAAAAGAGAATATTTTGTTAAGAATTATGTGCTCTTAAGATTCAGAATATTTACTGTACAATAATTGTATTATTTAGGAAAAATTTCAAGGGCATATTTTTATGACTAAGCGATAATACAATTTGTTTCTTTTGAGATCAGCATTTGCTTGCCAATAAGGAAATAAAAAATGATCCCGAATACTCATTTTGGTAATTACAAATATTTCATGGGTCTATATTTATAAATCACAATTCTGAAATTAAAAAAATCAACAGCCACAGGCTGACTTCAACATTACAAGCTTTGCATTTTAAAATTATATATGATAATTTGGAAGTGCAATAATGTCCTTTCAATATTTGTACTGTGTTGAAAATCCTGCCCACAATCATAGGATAAATTATGAGTATTCGGAAAGAAGAAGCATTAAGATATCATAGCGAAGGTCGCAAAGGTAAAATTGAGGTAGTTGCAACCAAACCGTGCTTTACATCCCGAGAACTATCATTAGCCTACTCGCCCGGCGTAGCGGAGCCTTGTAGAGAAATCCACAAAAACGATGAAGATGTTTTTAAATATACCGCAAAGGGAAATCTTGTGGCGGTTGTTTCCAATGGTACTGCTGTACTGGGACTTGGCGATATTGGTGCCCACGCTAGCAAGCCAGTTATGGAAGGCAAGGGGGTTTTGTTTAAACGCTTTGCCGATATTGATGTTTTTGATATTGAGTTAAATACCAAAGATCCAAAAGAAATAATACGCACCGTTCAATTACTTGAACCAACTTTCGGTGGCATTAATCTCGAAGATATTAAAGCTCCCGAATGTTTCGAGATTGAAGAAGAACTTAAACGCACAATGAACATTCCGGTTTTCCATGATGATCAGCACGGAACAGCAATTATTTCTTGTGCCGCACTGTTAAATGCCTCCGAAATAACCGGCAAAAAGCTGGAAGATATACGTCTGGTTGTTAGTGGAGCAGGTGCCTCTGCTATTGCCTGCTGTAATATGTATGTCCACGCAGGTGTAAAAAGAGAAAATATTTTTATGTTTGATTCAAAAGGTCTAATCCATGCTGATAGAACTGACCTGAATAAATATAAAGCGGAATTTGCAAATAAAACCTATTACGAATCGCTAACCAAAGCGATGACCGGTGCTGATGTTTTTATCGGACTTTCAAAAGGGAATGTAGTTTCGCAGGAAATGGTGAAACTTATGGCTGATGATCCTATAATATTTGCTATGGCTAATCCCGATCCCGAAATTACATACGAGGATGCCGTTGCTGCACGACAAGATGTTATTATGGCAACAGGCAGAAGCGATTTTCCTAACCAGGTAAATAACGTACTTGGTTTTCCATTTATATTTCGTGGTGCTCTTGATGTGAGAGCAATGGCAATTACAGAAGAAATGAAGATGGCTGCCGTTAAAGCTCTTGCCGATCTTGCAAAGGAAAAAGTACCCGAAGTTGTTATTAACGCTTATGGCGGAAAGGAGTTTTCTTTTGGACGTGATTATATAATACCAAAACCTTTTGATCCCCGTGTGCTATGGAAAGTTGCTCCGGCGGTAGCAAAAGCGGCTATTGATGCTGGTGTTGCACGTATTAAAATTTCCGACTGGAATAAATACGAGGAAGAGTTAATGGAACGCCTTGGTATGAGTCAGGAAATTGTTAGGGTAATGATTCATAAAGCTAAAAAAGATCCACGTAAGATTGTATATGCCGAAGGTGAGGAAGAAAAAATTATTCGTGCGGCTAATGAAGTAATTCATGATAATTTGGGTCAACCTGTTCTTCTTGGTAACCGAAAGGTTATTAGTAACACAATTGAATCACTGGGGTACAACCCTGATGAATTTGAAATTATTGATCCTGCTAATTCTGAAATTACGCGTGAGTATGCAAAACACTTTTATAAAAACCGTCAGCGCAAGGGTATTACTCTTAAACGAGCTAACGAACTTATGATGCGTCCTAACTATTTTGGCTCAATGATGGTACAAACCGGTGGAGCTCATGCACTTATTGGGGGTTTAACTACCCACTATCCCGAAACTATAAAACCGGCATTACAGTGTGTTGGTATGAAACCAGGATTAACGGTTGCATCCGGGCTTTATATTGTACTGATTAATCGTAAAACCTATTTCTTTGCCGATACAACAGTAAATATCGATCCAACTGCTGAACAACTTGCCGAAATTGCAATTACTACCGCCGATACTGTAAAACAGTTTGAGTGTAATCCTCAAATTGCCATGCTTTCTTTCAGTAACTTTGGTAGTGTTAAACATGAAGATGCCATTAAGGTTCAACGAGCTACTGATATTGTTAGAGCTAAATTCCCTGAAATGGTAATTGATGGCGAAATGCAAGCTGATACAGCTGTTGCCCCTGAAATAGCTTTAAATGAATTTCCTTTCAGTAAAATATTTGGTAACGCAAACGTGCTAATATTTCCTAATCTTAGTGCTGGTAATATTGCATACAAATTGTTTGAAAGACTAACAAATGCAACTGTTATTGGTCCGGTTTTACAAGGTCTGAACAAACCTGTACACATACTGCAGCGTGGTGCTACAGTTTCCGATATAATAAACATGAGTGCTATTGCCGTTGTTGGTGCTAAGCAGGAAGAGTAAATACAATAATAAGAGAACAATAAAATTATGGCGGATTGAAAAATCCGCCTTACTTAATTTTACTTCATCAGGCAAGGCAGTAATACCTTTGGCATTTTAGGCAAAACTCTATGAGTTAAGAGCCTTTCTCATCAAATTCCCCGAAACTCCACCCACAAATCCTGCAATAGCTGCAATAATAGTTGTAGCGAGAATTAGCAAATAGCTACTACCCAAACCCATCATTGCTGTAACCTTTTCTGTTATTTCGGGAGTGCTTATAAAAATTGCATATCCACCCCAGGAAGCTGCTGATACTATTACGCCAAAAAGTATTGAGTCTCTCATATTCATTTCCCTAAACACGGCAAAAACAAAAGGTACAACCATAACCCAATACCATAAATCACTCGATATTTGTAATATCATTGAAAGTATAATTGCAGATATTATTTCCTGTGTTTTCATTTCAGTAGCATCCTGTTATAATTGTTGATTGTTGTTGCATCAGGTTCGGAATAAAGGAAATCGACTTTGTAGTATTTGCCCGTTCTCCAATTTTCAATTTTGTCACTATAATGCTCAGAGCCCGGATTGCCTGACTGTCCACCCGGATAAACGGTATAAGCAGTAACCGGATTACCCATTTCAACAATCATTCTCCATGAAGGACCAAAGTGCTTATTGGTAGCATTTATACAGGTGTAATTACCACCGGTTACAAGATTGCCAATATTAAATCCGGGTATTTTGGCAACATGCTTGATATCGGTTCCTCTAAATGCCCCCCAGGTTGGCAAGCTATCAATATTTTCGTGTTCTGCTAACAATTCGTTTACAGTTTGCTTAAAAGCAGTATCAACTATTGTATGAATATCCTCAACAGTGTTGGTATTTATGTTATCGATATAGTAGGCGTTGTTTTCTTCAAGTATCTTGAGTGTTACATCCCTGCTTGCTGAAAATAGCTGTAAAGTTGAATCAATAGTTATATCATCAGCAAGCAAAACTTTTTCAATATTATCGAGTAACAGTTCAAATATATGTGGTGCTTTTTCATTAGCATCGTAATTGTATTTCCATTCGGAAAGTATTTTGTGAACAACCAATTCATTCTTGTTTAGATTGTTTACCGATAAGCTACCAAGCACAATTGGTAAAAGTTTTTCAGAATAAAGATTATAATTATCGAGCTGCATTTTTGTCATAAATTCTTTATCAATATGGTTGTTGGCTCGTAAAATATCATTTATACGCTTGCCTCGTTCAAAACCGGCATGAGTATCACCAAGGTAATATGGATATGATTCCTTGTTAATTGCTGCCTGGTTTGCAGATGATACAAATCCGCGTGCGGGATTAAATTGCGATGGCAAATCATTAAAAGGAATATAAGTTCTCCACTCTGATGTGCTATCAGCACCATTATTAATAAAGCGTCCCTGTTCAAATTTACGTTTTGGAAATTTACCCTGATGACGGTAGGCTATATTTCCCTCAACATCTGCATAAATAAAGTTTTGCCCGGGACAATCATATTCGTTAAGTGCAACCACAAAATCATTGTAGTTTTTCGCCCTGTTCAATTTTATAAAGGTGAGTGCTTCAAGTGAAGGATCATGAGCAGTCCAGCGTAAGGCACAACCAACCGGGTATGATGCTTTATATGGATTTTCACCCGGGAGGTAGCTTACAGGTCCGTGATGAGTATATAATATTGTATCAACAACATCATCACTACCTCTTACTTTATATACCTCAACTTTCCTTTTAACCGGTAGTTCCATTCCGTTATAATTATATTTTGTTCGGGTAGAGTCTGTAAATTCAATTTCAAACCAATCCATTACATCGCTGCCGGCGTTTGTTACACCCCACGAAATCTTCTCGTTAAATCCAATAATAATACCGGGTGCACCTGGCAGACTCGCACCGTAAACATTTACACCAGGTGAATTTAGTTGAAGTTCGTACCAAAGGCTTGGTAATTGCAATCCAAGATGTGGATCGTTACACAATATTGCATTCCCGCTTTTGGTTTTTTTTGGTGCAACCGCCCAGTTGTTACTTCCTATATAGTTATCGGTTGAATTATATCCGGAGGAAGTATATTTATAGTTTACACTATTTGTTACCGTATCGAGTTTAATTTTTCTATCAGACTTTACAATTGGCTCGGTATAATATTTTTGTGAAGGATACAAGAACCGAAATATTTTTTCGGGCAGATTATTATGAGCAATTGTTGTTTGCATCTCTTTATTATAGCCGGTAAGATCAAGAGCCATAAGTTTAAGAAGCAAAGCTGTTTTTACCGGTTTCCAGTGTTCAGGTTCGTAATCCAGTATTTTATATTCTACAGGAAGAGTTTTATTAGTAAGCTGATCAATATATGCATTAACTCCTTCCGAGTAGGCAATAAGTATATCAGCCAGTTCCTTGTTTTTCATCATCTCTTCTGTAGCTCTTTCAGCGGATGCAGGCAAATCTATTTTACGCATAAACTTGTCAAGTTCGATCATATCCTTTCCGACAAACTCTGAAAGTCGTCCTGAAGCAACTATAGACTGGAATTCCATTTGCCACAAGCGGTCGCGGGCTGTGATGTATCCCTGAGCAAAATAGAGGGAATAATCATTTTTAGTAAAAATATGAGGAACACCTGCACCATTTTTATCGAAAAATACTTTTATGGTGTCATTTAATGAGGTAACTTCAATATAGTCAGGGATGCGTTCAGCCTGCATATTATTCTGCCAAAAGCCCGAATAAGGGCTTAAAAATTTGCCAGCTGGTGGTAAAACACCAAGTTTCAAATTAAAAAGAAATAGTGTGGAAAGGAAAATAGTAATTGAAAACAGAGCGAATAATACCTTTTTCATGAGCTTAACCGTAATAATAAAGTGATTTTTTTAACATTTATTAAAAATTGTTATTGAATTATTATTAATGCTTTAATAACTTATACCTATGATATTTGTACACTGAAAAGGCTTGTTTTGTAAGAGCCTTAAAGAAATCAATGCAAAAATAAGTTCATAAAATTTATTATAGTTATTATTTATCAAAAGATATTTCAAAAGAAAAATAATATATGATTACCAGATATACTAATTTAATTAACTGTACTTTTAATACTCATTAATTTCGAGGGTGATATGGCCAACTCAAAACCCATGACAAAATCTGATATAGTAAATGCTCTTGCAGAAAAACTAGGAACAACTAAAAAACTTGCTAATGATTTTTTAGATGAATTTGTAAAATTAGCATATCAGGAAGCTAAAAATGATTTTACTATTCCTGGTCTTGGTAAAGTTACAACTTCTGTAAGACAGGAAAGAAAGGGCAGAAACCCACAGACTGGTGCTGAAATAACAATACCTGCTAAAGAATTAGTTAAATTCAAAGTTTCAAAAACTTTACAGGATTCAGTATTCCCTCCAAAAGCATAAATTTTAAGCCGTCATTTTTTTGACGGCTTTTCTTTTTTCACCTGAAGCTTTTCAAGAATACTTTCGTATAACTCCTTCTTAACATTACTCAATAGCAGAGTAGTAAACTTATTGAAGTTACTTAAATGCTGATTTATACCAATAATTTGCCCTTTTAAATCTGTTATATATATTGGTGCAGTAGGTTTCTGATCAAATATACCGCCCCTTATTTCAACAATTTCAGCCATTTTTATTTCAATTTTTTTAGATGAAAAGAAATAGTTTGTGCAAATTATCTTTTCGTTATTTGCTTTAATTGTATAAGGGAATAGTTTATACCATTTAAGGTATGACCGGTTAATAATATATATTAGTATTATATGTACCAGTACCGAAAGTATTGCAAATTTTGATTCACTTATATTTAATGCTGCCGAGATAAGGAAAAAAGTAAGCACAAGCGTTACAGGTATATTTGCATATCTGTATATCAGCTTTGCCAATATTGAATAACCAAATGTTTTCATATCTGTTCTGTATTTTGAATTTATAATTTTACCAAGTACAAAAATGTTGATTATGTTAAGATACTAAAACATTGGGTTTGATTCATAATTGTTACATTTAACTATTCACCGTTTAATAAATTCAAGGTCAGCTTTTCTAATATAACCTTCCGATACCAGATTACTGTACGACTTATAAACTGTAATACTAACAGAGATACTTTCAAAGTAGCCTTCCGAAACTACCTTAACACCTGTATATTCTTTATAGAGCTTTGTTGAAGAAACAAGTTTGTCTCCAACAATAAGATCATGATTAAGCGTTTTCTTCGAATCGGGAATATGTGAAAACGACCATTGAACACCCTTCTTTGCATTCGCGAATGCTGAATCAATTTTGGCATCAAATTGCTGTTGAGCTGCTATTGTAAAAGAGATTAGCAGAAAGAATATAATCTTCATTTTTACCCCGTTTATTTTTTTGAATCCTTTTAAAACCACCTACATCTAAACTTACAAAAATTATTTATTTATTGGAGATAAAATGGAAAATGTAGTAACAGGAACAGATGCTAACTTTAAAAGTGAAGTTTTAAATTCAGATATACCAGTACTTGTAGATTTTTGGGCACCATGGTGTGGTCCTTGTCGCATGGTAGCACCGGTTGTTGAAGAAATTGCAAACGAACTGGATGGAAAACTTAAAGTTGTAAAATTAAATACAGACGAAAATGTAAGTGTTTCATCACAGTATGGTATTATGAGTATTCCTACTCTAGGAATCTTTAAAGGTGGTCAGATGGTTGACGCTGTTATTGGTGCAGTACCAAAACAACATCTTGTACAAAAATTAACTCCTCATCTTAATTAGTTGAGTTTAAGGCTCCCAACCCAGCCCTGGGAGCCTTAACGTATAACCAGCAAAGCCCCAAGTACCAAAAGTGCATACAACAATACATTGTTAAACAATTCTGTTGAAACTTTCCTGAAAAGATTATTTCCAACAACAATACCAATTAAAACTACCGGTAACATTTTAAGAAAAAACGTAAATACATACTCTGTAGTTAATCCGCTTGCAATGTGTGTAACAACAATTACTGAAGAAGCAGCAAGAAAAAATCCGGTTATCATTGCTTTTTGCTTTACTTTATCCCACCCCTTAAGGTAAAAATAAATTAGCACTGGTGGACCGTTAGTATTAAATGCTCCGCCAAGAATACCGGAAAATAAACCTGCAAGGTAACCCCATTTACTGTCAACGCTTGTTTTCTTCAATATGCTTGTTAACGATAACAATGAAAAAAGTATTACAATTACTCCCAGCACAACTTTTAGCATTCCTGTTGAACCAGAGTTTAGTATCCATGCCCCAACCGGTATGCCAGGTAATGAACCTATGAACATACGAGCTAACTCCTTAAGATTGAAATGTGAACTTAATCCCCGTGCAAGATAAATATTTACTACAAGTCCGCACATTGCACCAAGTGGTACAGCAATTTTCATATCCATACACATAGTAAGGAAAGGAATAGAAACCAGGGCAAATCCAAAGCCTGAAAACCCCTGAACAAACGAGGCAAAAAATATAATTACTGCTGCAAGAATTTCGATATTCGACATTGGGTTTCCTTATAAGATGTTACAAACTACCCATATTTATTATCAAATTGAAATTTGGTTAAATATTTTGCGAAACATCACCAATTATTTTTCCCCAATTGAATAATTTGGCAGGTAAAACTCAGCTTCAATTGTTATTATTAAAATTCACAAATCAAAATGTTTGAGTATGGCTGATTTTCAACTTAAAAACATGTATAACAAAGAAACTGTTCTCGAGTTTGCTAACAGGATAAAATCGGGATTTCCGGAGTTTGATGTCCAAAATTTCACAGATTCGGTAATTGATTCCAATTGGGAAAATCTTGAGCTAAAGGAAAGAATGCATCATATAACAGTAAAGATGCACGAGTTTATTCCAAAATCTTATCTTGAATCAATAGAGCTTTTATTACATGTTAGCGAAGGTATGTCGGGATTCGAGGCAATGGTGCTTCCTGATTTTGTTGAGACTTACGGTTTGGCAGATTATAATATTTCTATAAAAGCTCTGGAAGTATTTACCAAGTTATGCAGTTCCGAGTTTGCCATCAGGCAATTTATACTTAAGTACCCCAACGAAACAATGGAGCAAATGTTAGCCTGGTCAGAGTGCCCAAATTTTCATGTAAGACGATTGGCAAGTGAAGGATGCCGTCCACGTTTGCCATGGGCTGTAGCTTTGCCTGAGTTCAAGAAAAATCCCGCACCAATATTACCAATTCTCGAAAACCTGAAAGATGACCCCGAAGAATATGTTAGACGAAGTGTTGCCAATAATCTTAATGACATTTCAAAAGACAATCCGGATTTGGTGCTGGATATTGCCGAAAAATGGTTTGGAGCTAACAGGAACCGCGATAAAATAATTAAGCATGCACTACGAACTTTATTAAAAAGTGGTAACGTACGTGCATTACGGTTATTTGGTTTTGAAGACCCGGCTGTATTTAAACTGATCGATTTTAAACTTGATAAGGAAAATATTACACTTGGTGATTCGGTTAACATGCATTTCGCAATTAAAAATACATCCGATAAAAGCACAAAACTAAGAGCTGAATACTCTATTGAATTTAGTAAGGCAAAAGGTAAAACCTCTACCAAGGTATTCCAGATTGTTGAGAAAGTCCTGAAAGCCGGTGAAGAATACAGTGCTACGCGAAAGTTTACATTTAAGCATTATACCACACGAAAATTGTATCCGGGTGTGCAAAAATTTACAATAATATTAAACGGGTTACCGTTCGCTGAAAAATCACTTCAACTTGATTTTTAAGTTCTGAAATCCTGTAAAATACTTCCAAATAAGTAATTACAATATTTTTTAACTTGACATCTTGTCTGCTATTCGTTACATTGTTTTAACCCTAAATAAGTTAAGATAGAGGCGTATATGGAAAAAGTATCAGCGGTATTAAAGAAAAAAGGTAGTCAGGTTTGGTCGGTTACACCAAACGATACGGTTTATCATGCATTGGAAATTATGGCTGATAAAGGCATCGGTGCTTTGCTGGTAATAAAGGATAATAGTTTAAAGGGTATTTTTACTGAACGCGACTATGCACGTAAAGTAATACTTAAAGGTAAATCCTCACGCGAATTACTGGTAAATGATATTATGAGTAACGAAGTATTTTGCGTTGATACCGAAAGTACGATGGAAGAAGTTATGGCTTTGATGACCAATAAAAAGATAAGACACGTACCAATACTTGAAGAGGGAGCATTACTCGGAATTATATCAATTGGTGATGTTGTTAAGTCTATTATTTCCTCAAAAGAAAAAGAGATAATGGAATTAAAACGATATATAATGGGAAGTTAGAATTCTTTATTTTCTTCGGAGTTTAGTAAAAAATATTGCGGCATTTAATGTCGCAATAAAATTTTCAACACTCAATAAAACACACTAATCGCTTAGCAACAAAGCTCATGATCAGGATAACAAATCCAACTATTTCAGTGCTGTTTGGTTTAACAGTCACTTAAAAATGGTTATTGGCAGAGCTTCCTGCAAGTAAATCTATTAAAATCCCAACCGGTATGATATTTGCATAATTAATAGCATATACTAAAGCTTATTGAATATTAACCATGTTTATTTTTATTAAATCATTATAAGCTTATCATTTTAATAAATATTATTATCGACAGGGACAATCTTATGAGAAAAGTTTTATTAATTACATTATTATGCAGCTTCTGGGGGTTCGCACAAGTTTATCAGGATTCAACCGCTTCGGTTAACGATAGAGTTGAAGACCTGCTTTCAAGAATGACTCTGGATGAAAAAATTGGTCAGATGACCCAGGCAGATCTTTCTGTTCTTGGTGATCCGTCAGATGTTGCATCTTCTTTTATCGGATCGGTTTTGAGTGGTGGTAATTCTGATCCTGAAGCAGGAAACAGTGCCGAAAACTGGGCTGATGCCTATGATGCACTTCAAACGCAGGCTTTAACTACCCGACTTGGAATACCTATTATTTATGGGGTTGATGCAATGCACGGACACAGTAATGTTGTTGGTGCTACAATTTTTCCACACAATATTGGACTTGGTGCAACACGTAATCCCGAACTTGTAAAGGAAGTAAATCGCATTTCAGCACTTGAAATTGCTGCTACCGGTATTGACTGGACTTTTGCACCATGTGTTGCAGTACCGCGTAACGAACGCTGGGGCAGAACTTATGAAGGCTTTGGTGAAACTCCCGAGCTTGCTGCAATGTTTGGCGGTACTGCTGTTGCTGGCTTGCAAGGTGATTCACTAAACGATCCGCTTAGTGTTGTTGCTTGTGCAAAACACTATATTGGTGACGGTGGTACTACTAATGGTGATGACCAGGGTAATACACAATGTACAGAGGAGGAACTTAGAGCGATCCACCTTCCGGGTTATCTTACAGCACTCGAAAATGATGTTAAAACTATAATGACTTCCTACTCAAGCTGGAATGGCGAAAAGGTTCATGGTAATCATTACCTTATTACAACTTTACTTAAAGAAGAACTTGGGTTCGAAGGTTTTGTTGTTTCTGACTGGGCGGCTATTGATCAGTTACCGGGTGATTATGCAAGTGATGTAAAGACTTCAATCAATGCGGGGCTGGATATGATTATGGTTCCTCATGATTTCGAAGGGTTCATTTCCACTTTACGAACACTTATTAATAACGGTGATGTTCCTCTTAGCCGAATTGACGATGCAGTTAGAAGAATTTTACGAGTTAAGTTCGAGCTTGGTTTGTTTGAACACCCAATGACAGATAGATCACTCTTACCTCTGGTTGGTGCTGAAGAGCATCGTGAAGTTGCCCGACAAGCTGCCCGCGAATCGGTAGTAATGCTAAAGAAAAACGATAATGTACTTCCATTGCCTAAAACTGGTGCTAAAATTTTGGTTGCTGGTCAGCATGCTGATGATATTGGTTTGCAATGTGGTGGCTGGACAATTATGTGGCAAGGTCAAGCTGGTGAAATTACTAAGGGTACAACTATTCTTGAAGGTTTGCAGGAAGTTGCTCCGGGTAACAACTACGTATTTAACAAGGATGGCGTTTTCTCGGATACTGATGCAGACTATATTATTGCGGTAGTTGGTGAGCATCCTTATGCTGAAGGTGATGGTGATAAGCTTGATCTTTCCGTTGATAAAGCTCATGATAAAATGCTTAGGAAACTAAGAGAATATGGAATCCCTGTAATTACGGTGCTTATATCAGGTCGCCCTATGATTACAAATGCAACTATGCACAACAGTGATGTATTTATGGCTGCGTGGCTACCTGGTACAGAAGCAGACGGTATTGCTGATTTGTTTTTCGGTGATTATCTTCCAACAGGTAAATTGCCTATGACCTGGCATAAATCAAACGAAACAATTCCAATGAACTTTGGTGATGATAATTATGATCCGCTATTTCCATACGGATTTGGTTTAACATCTTACGATAACACTGCCACTGGTTCTGCACCAGTATTTCAGTCTGCAATGTTAACTCAAAGTGGCAACAAAATTGAAATGGATTTTAACAAATCAATGAACAACTCTGCAAGTACTACTGCACAGTTCACTGTTGTTATTAACGGAACAGATAGTATTAATGTTACCGATTTTTCATTTAGCACAAATTCTGAAAACAGATTGGTTTTTGAACTTGGTGCAACATATTCAAAAGAAGACGTACTTACAGTATCCTACAAATCAGGAAATATTGTTTCTGCTGATGGTGGAGAACTTACCTATTTTTACAATGCTCCTGTTATAAATTACCTTACCATAGCATCATCATTTCAGATAGTTCCTGGTAAAATTGAAGCTGAAGATTATACCGATATGTTTGGTGTACAAACTGAATCGACTTCCGATTACGGTGGTGGACTTAATGTTGGCTATATTGACGATGGTGACTGGCTTGAGTATAATTGTGATATAGGTGTTACTGGTACTTATGATGCACGTTTTAGAATAGCAAGTGAAAATGGTGGTGGCGTTCTTAAATTTCTTGTTGATGGCAATGAACAGTTTACCGTTGGTATTGCTTCAACCGGAGCATGGCAAAACTGGAAGTCTGTTGGGCAGTTTGCCGAACTTGTTAAAGGTAATTCAACAATACGGTTAGAGGCTGTATCTGGCGGATTTAATCTTAACTGGCTTAGCTTCGATGTTTTTACAGAAGTTGAGGAGATTGAAGGTGAGGTTAGTGAATTCGGACTTGCACAAAATTACCCAAACCCGTTTAACCCTTCAACGCAAATTAGTTACTCATTGCTTAATCCAGGTGTTACTTCACTTAAAGTTTATAACATGCTGGGTGAAGAAGTTTCCGAACTTGTTAACCAATTTCAGCAGCGAGGTAATTTTACTGTTGATTTTAATGCCGAGAATTTATCGAGCGGTGTATATTTTTATGTACTAAAATCCAATAACCAGGTTGAAACAAAAAAGATGATGCTACTAAAATAACCACCTCCCTCCAAATTTCATTTGGAGTACTCCTCCTTGAAAAGGAGGAGAGTTAAAAAGTGGTTTAATATATAATTTTGTCGGGGCGATTCTCCGATTTATCGGAGTCTAAGGACGTGAATTGCTCGTACGACTAAAATTTACGTAGGGGTGATTCTAAATGGGTAGCCCTTGCTTATTCTAAAGACGAAATAGGTCTTGGAGTATTTAGGTCGGCAGCCCTCTGCCGACTCTAACATTATATGTTAGCAATTACTCTTATGTAGCTTAGCAAGACTATAGTTTAACAAAAATATTGTGTTAATTTAAGCCTGTATTTTTCATTTTGCTTAACTAATAATTGTTATTTAACATATTTGCTAAAAAATGCTTCTCCAACACTTCTGGTTGCAACTACTGATTTGCCATCAGCGTCAATAATAAAATTCTGCGGATAACTATTAATATTAAATACCTCAGCTAACATATCAGATAAATAGCAATTCTTCCACTTAACATTTTTTTCGAGAATAAGCTTTTTGGCATTATCTGAATTATTTACCTTCATCACTCCAAGAAATGCCATTTCAGTGTTATATTTTTCGAATGCTTTGTTTATAAATTTTAGTTCATTAACACATGGCTTACACCATTCGCCCCAAAAACTAAGGAACAATTTTTTCCCCTTATAGTCTGATAGTTTAACTGTTTCACCATTCAGCGATACTAACTGATAATTCCAAATATCAGTTTTCAGCTGCCCCTTCCTAACAATTCCTAAAGCTGCTTTTTCAAACTCAATATGATATTTATGAGTTACTTCCTCTTCTGTTTCTCTTACTATTGCAAAATCACCGTACTTATTAACCTTACTTATTTTATAGTTTTTGTTTCCAATACTAAACACATCCGTAATTGAGTATGCATTTTGATTCATCGACAATGAATAATTTCCTTTTTTATGCAAATCAATAATAAACATGTCATCATTGTCAGAATAACAGCCATTATTACTTTTATCAAAAAGTCCAACACTATAAACAGAATCACATATTATTAAGTCTCCTTTTCTAAAAGTAACCCGATCATCAAAATAATATGTTCTTGCCTTACCAGTAAAACCGGAATAAAATGTTTCAAGTGCTTTCTTTAATGGATAAACAGAAAGCATATTACCCGAGCTATCATAATAGAGATTAATTAGGCTATCTTGCAATTCCGGCTTTCTGTAAAGCTTCAATTTTAATGTTTGATTGGTATCATTTTCAGCATGAACATCTAAAATTATAGAATTTTGCTCAAGAGGAAATACAATCGGCTCACCATCGTTAGCTAGATTATTATCGTTGTTTTTATCAACATACAATAAATCAATATCCATTAATTGATGAACAATAACTGTCAATTTATGATCTCTTTTTGTATCCCAGCTATAAAATAATTCAAGATATTTTTTCTGAATTTTTGTTTCAGTATTGGCTAATACCGGTTCAATAATTTTCTCCGAAGTATGCTCTCTAAGTAATTCAATATGAAATCCACTATTCGGATGAATTGTTGGTTTAGCAAATACAACTTTATAAGCTTGACCAGCAATAACGCAATTAACAAACAAAATGATGATTAAAGTCTTATAGGTTTTCATATCTCCCCTTTCATTAACATTACGAAAGTAAAATATTAAAAAACCGAGTTAAAAAAACATATTTTAATATTGGGCTGTTTTTATTGCACTGCTAATGTTCATCAATGCCGTAATACGGTATCGAAGGACCACCTTCCTCCAAATTTCATTTGGAGTACTCCTCCTTGAAAAGGAGGAGAGTTAAAAAGTGGTTTAATATATAATTTTGTCGGGGCGATTTCAAATAGGTCGCCCTTACATATTTTAAAGCAGTATCTTCCTGCTCGTTAAGGACCATTCCTTTAAGGAATAATTGGTAATACCTTAGTAAAAACCATTTAATATTCTGGTGAGGAATTTAATTTTGAAATAAACATAATGAAAAAGAGGGGAATGTTGGGTACATTCCCTATAGCTGTTATATAAGTTGAGGAGGGTAATAAAAACTTTATAATAAATTACTTGCCAGTTCTGCAAGCTCGGAACGTTCGCCTTTTTCAAGATTAACATGGGCATATAAACCTTGTCCCTTAAAATGATCAATTAGGTAGGAAAGTCCATTCGATTCGGTATCAAGGTAGGGATGGTCAATCTGGTAAATGTCACCTGTAAGTACAATTTTTGCCCCTTCACCGGCACGTGTTATAATCGTTTTAACCTCGTGGGGAGTAAGGTTCTGAGCTTCGTCAACAATAAAGAAAATCCTTTGTAAACTGCGTCCCCTAATATAACTTAATGGTTCAATCACCAGCTTGTCTTCCTTTACCATGTTGGTGATCGTAATATAATTTTTATCCGATTCCTTATACTGATCCTGAATTACCTTAAGGTTATCCCAAAGTGGCTGCATATAAGGACCAAGTTTACTATCAACATCACCCGGCAAGTAACCAATATCTTTGTTTGAAAGCGGTACAATGGGACGGGCGATATATATTTGTCTGTAATATTTTCTAACGTTCAGCGAACTTGCAAGAGCCAAAAGTGTTTTACCAGTACCAGCCTTACCTGTAAGCGAAACAAGAGGTACATCAAGATTAAGTAGTGCATCGAGAGCAAAAGTTTGCTCAGCGTTACGCGGAATTATACCAAATACACTTTGTTTATCAATTCGTCTGAATAACTGTAAATCCTTATCAAGATGTGCCAGCACAGACCTGTTCTGATTTCTGAGTACAAAATATTTGTTTGGTACAATTTCAGCATCAAGATAGGGAAATATTTCATCTGCCGGTACATCGTAAGGTGGTTGATAAAACTTTTGCAGCAAGTCATCATTAAAGTCTTCAACCGTTTCCTTACCGGAATATAATTCCTCAATACTCCTTATCCTGTCCGTAGTGTAATCTTCGGCAAGAATACCCATAGCTTTTGCTTTCATGCGGAGATTAACATCCTTTGAAACAAGAATGATTTTTTTAGGAGTTTTTGATTCCTTAAAAATGTGGTAGGCAGCACTTAAAATTCTGTGATCCGGATTATCTTCGCGGAATGCTTCCCTAATTTCGTTACTTAAACCTTTGGTAATTTCAACACGCACTTTTCCTTTACCCTTTCCAAGCGAAATACCACCGTTAAAAATGGCATTGCCGGTAAGTTCGTCAAGGGTACGTGCAAACTGTCGGGCATTAAGGTTAATTACATTACTTCCACGCTTAAAATGGTCTATCTCTTCAATAACTGCCAGAGGAATAACAATATTGTTTTCCTGAAACTGGTGAATACAGTTTGGGTCATGGAGGATTACGTTTGTATCAAGGATGAATGTTTTTGCACTTGCTTTAGCCATATATCCTTTCAGGTTGTGGAAAAGATAATTTTAATATAATTCATTTTTTTTTAAGAATAAATGCCATATTGTTAACTATTGATTAAAAAAACAAGAGCCATTTACACTCTTTGCTTTAAATTACTTTATTACAATAACTTTCGGCTATGTTAAGTTTTTTATAACATTTGAAACTTTTACGGATGGTTCTTTTTTTACAAGACAGTAAATACTATTTAGAAAGTAGAATATATTTATTAGATTTACATTTGGAACCATGGGATAATTATGAAGAAATTCAATATACCGGAATACTACAGAAGTAAAGTTATTTCTACAATTAAGGAATACAGAAAATCACAGGACCCAAGAAAACAGGATTTTAGTCCTACAAGTCTTGATTTTGGTAAGGTTGAGTTCCTGATTGCACGACATTTTGGCTTTTGTTACGGAGTTGAAAATGCTATTGAAATTGCGTTTACAGCATTGGAGGAAAATCCTGGTAAAAAAGTTTATTTACTTAGCGAAATGATTCATAACCCGGGGGTTAATGAAGATTTGCAAAGCCGAGGCATCAGGTTTATACTCGATACCAAAGGCAACCAACTTATTCCGTGGGATGAGATCACTTCCGAAGATGTTGTAATTATTCCGGCTTTTGGAACCACACTTGAAATTGAAACCATGTTAAAAGAAAAAGGGTGCGATCAGTACCTCTATAATACAACATGCCCCTTTGTTGAAAAAGTATGGAAAAAAGCCAGCACCCTTGGCGAATCCAACCATACCATAGTTATTCATGGAAAGTATAATCATGAAGAGACACGTGCTACTTTTTCGCATACGGTAAAAAACTCACCAGCCGTTATTGTACGAGATATTGAAGAGACTAAAACCCTTGGTAAAATAATTAGTGGCGAAATTGATGCTGAAGAATTCTATGAATTGTTCAAAGGCAGGTATTCCGAGGGATTTAATGTTTCAGAAGACCTTGTAAAGATTGGTGTTGTAAATCAAACTACAATGCTTGCTTCGGAAACACAGGAAATTGCAGAGTATTTAAAGGATTGCATGATTGCAAAATATGGCATTAGTGTTATTTCCGAGCATTATTCCGATACACGCGATACACTTTGTTATGCAACATACGATAATCAGCGTGCAACATCAGGTTTACTTAACGAGAATGCTGATTTTGCAATTGTTGTTGGTGGTTATAACAGTTCAAACACAACACATCTTGTTGAATTGCTTGAAGAAAAGTTTGATGTTTATTTTATCTCGTCCTCAAACGAGCTTTGCCAAAGCGAAATTTCTTATTTTGATATTCATAGTAAAAAAGTAGTTAAAGCCAGCAATTATATTCCGATAAAGAAGAAAGTAAGGATAATAATTACAAGTGGGGCATCGTGCCCTGATAAAGTTGTTGATGATGTTATTCTAAAATTATTGGAATATTTTGATATAGATCACACCATAAATGAATTATTGGAAAATTTCGCATAGTATTTATTGCGAATACTATTTTCGTTTAACAATAAATTAATATTCATGAAAAAAATTCTTATTTTTGTGAATTCACGCTAAAAAAATACGGTGTAGGGAATTTGCAGGAAATGCTTTTACCAATGGTGGTACTTATTATCTGTCTCCTGGGTTTATGGAAGGGAGCCGATATTGTTGTACTCAGTGCATCCAGAATAGCCAAACGTTTGGGTATGTCGGATCTGGTTATTGGATTAACTGTGGTTTCCTTTGCAACATCCGCTCCCGAGTTTGCCGTAACTGTTTCAGCCGCTATTGTTGATCGTACTAACATGTCGGTTGGTAATGTGGTTGGCTCAAATATCTTCAACTTGTTTTTTATCCTTGGGTTAATTTCTCTTGTTGCAGCAGTTCAATCGAACAAGAAAATGGTTTATCGTGATGGCTCTGTGTTAATAGGTACAGCAATTATGCTACTTATTTTCTTTTCTGATTTTGTGCTAAGTAAAACAGAAGGAATAATATTTCTTTTTACTCTTGCCGGTTATATTGGATACTTGCTATTTCACAAGGAAAAAGATGTTGAGTTCCATGAGGAAGAACCTTTCAAATGGTACGATATACCGCTGTTTGTTGCTGGGGTTGCAGTAATAGTAATTAGCGGTCATTACTTTGTTGATTCTGCTTCCGAGATTGCTCGCTTACTGGGTGTATCCGAATGGGCAATTGGCGTAACAATTGTTGCAGCAGGTACTTCTGCTCCCGAAATGGCTACATCACTTGTTGCTCTTATAAAAGGCAGACATGGTATGTCGGCAGGTAACCTTATTGGTAGTGATATATTTAACTTGTTAGGTGTACTTGGTGTTGCCGCAGTAATTAAACCGCTTTCCATTGAGCCGGGTGCATATAGCAGTATTATTGTACTTGTAATAGCACTTATGGTGGTAGTAACATTTCTCCGCACCGGCTGGAAGGTTTCCCGAACCGAGGGAGCAATACTCCTTATTATAGTTGCAGTAAGGTGGTATTTCGATTTTATGAGTTAAAATCTCTTACCCCTTCCATCAACTTATTAATTTCCGATTTAGTATTGTAAAAGTGAGGAGAAACTCTTATACATCCTTCTCTTACTTCTACAATAATATCCCGCTTTCCCAGAAATTTTTTCAATTCATCAGGTTTATCATATCTAAAAGTTACAATACCGGATAAATTCTTGTCCGCTACTCCATCAAGTAAAGGCACAATACCTGTCTCTTTCAGCAAGCTCATTAAATATTTTGTGTTTTGGAGAATATACTCACCAACCTTTTCAATGCCGGTATCCAGAAAAATATCGAGCGACTTTTCGAATGCTGTTATTCCAAGAGCATTCCTCGTACCTGTTTCATACCTTGTGGCATCATCCTTTAACTCCATATCGTAATTAAGCAATTCCCAGTCGGATTTTACGGAGTACCACCCCATAGCCCTCGGTTTAATCATGGCGTGCAGTTTATCTGATATATGGAAAAATGCACACCCTTGCAAGGAAAGTAACCATTTTTGGGATGACCCCGCGAGAAAATCTATGTTATTTTTAATTGCATCAACCGGAAATGTACCCACTCCCTGAATACCATCAACACAAAATAGAATATCATGTTCCGTGCAAAATTTACCAAACTCATTTAAGTCAATTTTGTAACCCGACCAAAATTGTACGAAGCTAACTGAAATTAATTTCGTTTGTTTGGTAATTTTCGATTTCAACTCCTCAAAATCAATTCGCCCTTCCTTGGTTTTAATTACTTCAACATTTACTCCTTCGTTTCTTAAGTTCAAAAACGGGTAGGCATTAGAAGGAAACTCAATGTCGTGAATAAGTATGTGGTCATTCTTATTCCATTTAAGACCTGTTACAAGAAAACTCATTGCATTTGCAACGTTATTTGTCCAGGCAACCTTCCCAAATTCAGATCCAATTAACCTGGCAAGTTTTGATTTTGCTCTTTTTTCTGTTTCAACAAACTCGGCATAATTACCAATAGGTTCCAGGTTTCTTTGTGCGGTATAATTGGCAATTGCATCCTTAACATTATTGGGTAACGGACCTATTGAGGCATGGTTAAAATAAACTTTGCCGCTATTTATATGCGGAAATAATTTTCTGATATCATTAAGTTCCATGAATTCACCTTTTAACCATTATTCTACATTGAATATAAAAGATTGTGCAGTAATTGTTTAATCAAATTTTATTATAGTTAGTAATTTGCAATCTTTATTAAATAACATGATAAGAAAATTAGTTACTTTTTGCTTAAATATTGCCCAAATAATTAAGTTCCAATAAAGAAATAAGAAGAGAATAACCAAATTTATCCTTATTTTTAACAACATTTATTTGTTTATCGATTTATTATATAATTTCTATCTATCACAAAAGGAGTTCTAAATGAATTCAAAACGCGTTGTTACTACTTTACTCCTGTTTTTGATATCGGTTGCATTGCTGCATGGTGCAATAAAACCGGAAGGAATCAATTACAGCGAATCAGCAAACGGTTACAGCTTCAATTTTACCCTTGAAGATTATGCTGTTAAAACCGTTTCAGTTGATGGTGAATATTTCACCAAAATATTAGTTGACGGATATGGTGTATATCCTGAAGCTGGCTACCCTGCTCTACCAATCGCTTCTTTCAATCTTGCTGTTCCTTATAAACTTGAAAGAGCTACTGTAAAATTTGTTATTGATGATTTTGAAGTTATTTCACTTGATTCAAAAGTTTATCCTTTCCAGTCTCCTTGGGAAAAATCTAAACCAATAGCCGACAGACCGTTTACAATAAATCGTGATTATTACCTTTCAAAAGGTACTGCTAATCACGAATTTGTTGAAACAACTGAACCATTCGTGATTAATGGTATTAAAGGCATTACTGTAAATGTGTCTCCGTTTAGCTATAATCCATCTGCTAACGAATTAACTGTTGTTAAAGCTGGTCACTTCGAAGTAATTAGTAACGGACAGGCATTCTATGCAAATGATTATTCAGAAGCTTACAACGAATATTTCGAAAAAGTATTTATTAACTACGAAGCAACTGATAGCAAAGCTGGTATTAACTACCTTATTATTACTGCTCCACAGTTTGAAGCTGGTATGGCAGACTTTGTTAACTATAAAAACAATAATGGTTATCAGGTAACAATGGTTACTACTGATGTTACTGGTACTACTACTTCTTCAATTAAATCTTATATTCAGGGACAGTATGACAATGCTCTTACAAAACCTGAATTTATTCTTTTAGTTGGTGACGTTAACGTTGTTCCTTGCTGGAATGGTAGTGGTAACGGTACTCCTTCAACCGATCTCAACTATGTTCAGTTGGAAGGTGATGACTACTATGCAGATGCTTTTATCGGTCGTTTTTCAGTAGCTGATGCTAATGACCTTGCAAATGCTATTCATAAAACTACCTATATGGAAAGTCATATCGGTACTTTCGAAAAAAATAATGTTTTTATGGCATCTGTTGATAACTCCAGTATTACTGAAGGTACTCATAACCACGTTATCGAAAATTATTTTGAACCGGAAGGTTATGATAACGTAAAACTTTATCAGGTTACTTATAATGCTACTTCTGCACAAGTAACTACCGAATTTAATGCTGGTAAGGTTTTCGGTATTTATTCTGGTCATGGTGCTACTACATACTGGGCAGATGGTCCTCAGTTTACTCAGGATCAGGTTGAAGCTCTAACAAACGATGATATTTATCCTTTCGTTTTCTCCTTTGCTTGTGTTACTGGTGAATTTGATTACGGCGAATGTTTCTCTGAAACATGGTTAAGAACTGAAAACGGTGCTTCCGGTTTCTATGGTTCTTCAGTAAACTCTTACTGGGACGAAGATGATATTCTTGAAAAAGAACTTATAGATGCATGGTATAATGGTACTAACAGACTTACCCCAATGATGGATGCTGGTAAACTTGCTACAATGAATCATTATGGTGGTGGTGTTTCTTCTGGTAGTGATCTTCTAAGATACCTTGAAATGTATAACCTTATGGGTGATCCTGCACAGCCTACAGTTAAACAGATTCCATTTGATGATGTTCCTCCAACAGCAATTACTGATCTTGCAACTGGTGATGCTACATCTAACTCTATTGAGCTTACATGGACTGCACCGATGGATACTACTTTTAACGGTGTAACTACTTATGACATTAGATATGCTACTACAGCTATTACTAACGATTCTGAATTTGAAGCTGCTACCTCTGTTGTTTTGGGCGGTCAGTCAGACGAAGTTGGTACTCAAAAGGAATATACTTTAACTGATCTTGACATGGGTACTGAATATTATTTCGCTGTTAAAGCTCTTGATATATGGAATAATACTTCAGCAATTTCTAACTCAGCTTCTGGTTCAACATATGGTGCTCCTGAAATTGCTGTTAACCCTGAACAAATAACTAGAGCTCTTAATGTTGGTCAGAATGTTTATGATACCGTTTATGTACAGAATGTATCAGAAAACAACTCTACTCTTGACTACACTGTGGCTCTTGATAACAATACTTTCCCTGAAAATGTGAAAGCTCATTTGGTTCTTCTTCCAAAAGAAGCTCCAAAATATGTAAATAAAAAACAGCCTTTGGAAGTTAAAGGTGGTTCAATTAAAGGTTTTGGCGGTCCTGATGCTTTTGGTTACGAATGGATTGACAGTGACGAAGAAAACGGTCCTGAATTTGAATGGAACGATATTTCTTCTACTGGTACTACTGTTTCTACTTGGACCGCTGCTGGTACTTATAGTGCAGAAGATGAAGGTTACTTTGGTCCAATCGATCTTGGTTTCGACTTTAAATTCTACGGTGAAACTGAAAACCAGATTTATCTTTCAACCAATGGTTTCGTAACTTTCGATCAAATTTCCGGTTCTGCTTTCTCAAACACAACTCTTCCTGATGAAGATGCTCCTAATGGTATGCTTTGTGCTTTCTGGGATGACCTTAAAGTTGGATCAGGTTCTTGTTACTATAAAGTTGAAGATTCAAAAGTTACCATACAGTACTCTGACTGGGAAAAATATTCCGGTTCCGGTTCTATTGACTTCCAGATAGTTATTTTCAAAAGCGGTAAAATTCTTTATCACTATAATGACGTTACTTGTGACGTTACAAGTGCTACCATTGGTATTGAAAATCAGTTAAATACAATTGGTCTTAATGTTGTAAGTAGTGCTACTTACCTTGCAAGTCAAAAAACTGTTCAGATTTCTGCTGAGCCAGACTGGTTAGCAACTGGTGCACAGGGTGGTACTCTTTATAATGGTTCTTCTGCTGCACTTATTCTTGAATTCATGACTGAAGGTCTTGAAGCTGGTCAGTATGGTATGGACCTAATTGTATCAAGTAATGATCCTGATAACTCGGTTCTAACTGTTCCTGTTACAATGTATCTTGGTAACACTGACCTTGGCTGGGAAGCTACAGTTAGTCTTGCTGATAACGAAGCTAAAACAAGTCTAAACCTAACATTTGGTACTGATCCACTTGGTACTGATGGTCTTGATGAGATGCTTGGTGAAAATGAACTACCTCCATTACCACCAACAGGTGTTTATGATGCACGTTTTATTCTACCAGGTGGCGAAATGGCTTCATTGGCTGATTATCGTGGTCTTGATAATGCTACTTATACCTGGACAGTTAAATTCCAGCCTAACAGCACTTATGGTTATCCAATGCACTTTAACTGGAACCGAGCTGATCTACCAACAGATGGTATGGTAGTTCTAAGAGATAAAATAACTGGTAGTATTGTTAATGTTGACATGACAACTGCAAGCTACTACGAAGTTACAAACGAAAATATAACAGAACTTGAAATAGTATATACCAAAATGAACATGGCAGAAATGAATGTTTCATCTGGTTGGAATATACTATCAGTTCCTGTACACACACCAGATATGACAGTAGCGAACATGTTCCCTGCCGCTACTTCTGAAGCATTTGAATTTGCAAATGGTTACCAGACAGTAACAGAATTTGAAATGGGAAAAGGTTACTGGTTGAAGTTTGACGCGGATGCACCACACCAGATGTATGGTCAGGAAGAAAGCTTTGATGTAGCACTTAACGCAGGCTGGAACCTTGTAGCAGGCTTTAACGAAACAGTTGCAGTATCAGATGTAACAACAAACCCTGCAGGTATTGTAAACTCAGTATTCTACATGTTCCAGGATGGGTATGTAGTAGCTGACGAACTAACTCCGGGTTATGGTTACTGGGTAAAAGCAAGCGAAGCAGGCGACCTTGTACTAAATGTTGCAGCTAAAAAAGGTAAAACTGAGCCAACAGAAGAGATGGACGCACTATACACCATTTCCATGATGGTAAGTGATAACGGAACAGGTTCTTATGCATTAGGTCTAGGTCTTGATCCAAACGCCACAGAAGGCATAGATAGCGATCTTGGCGAAACCGAACTACCACCAATGCCACCAACAGGTGTATTTGATGCAAGACTAATGTTACCAGATGGCACAACATCTTCACCAATGGATTACCGTACAGGTGACGCAGGTTACAGTGGTACAGTAGAATATGACCTAAGCTGGCAATATTCATCAGGAGCTGATGCCCTAACATTGGATATCGTGATACCAGAAGTACCAGGAACCGTAGAAATGACAATAGTAGATGGTTTTGGTGGAGCAGTATTTAGCCAGGTAGTAGAAGAAGGCACCACACAGGTAGTAGTAGATAATGCTAACCTAAGTGCACTAAACCTGAATATAGCATATACCGCCCCAATCCCGGTAGAGCTAACCGGCTTTGCAGCAAACGTAGCAGGCGAATCAATAAACCTTGAATGGTCAACAGCTACAGAAACCAACAACAAAGGTTTTGAAGTAGAAAGATCAGAAGATGGAGAAAACTTCAGCAAAATAGCGTTTGTAGATGGTATGGGAACCACAACAGAAGCTCAGAGCTACATCTTTACAGATAGAAACGCAGTAGGCGGTACCTACTACTATAGATTACGTCAGGTTGACTTTGACGGAACCTATGCATATAGTGATGTAGTAGAAGTAGAATTCGTACCAAGCGAATACAGCTTACAGCAGAACTATCCAAACCCATTCAACCCAAGTACTACTATTAAATTCGCTCTACCAGTAGAAGCAAAAGTAACAGTAACATTGTACAATGCATTGGGTCAGAGAGTAAATGAAATAGTAAGTAACAACTTTACCGCAGGTGTTCAGACCGTTAACTTTAATGCATCTGAACTGGCAAGTGGAATGTATATCTATCAGATATCTGCACAGGGTGTAGATGGCAGTAACTTTGTAGATACAAAGAAAATGATGTTAATGAAATAAAACCTTCTTCATAAATTCCTCCCCAATAATGGGAGGGACTTATAAAGAGAAATATATATTTTAACGTAGGGGCGATTCTAAATGGATCGCCCTTACTTATTTTAAAGGGTATAACTACTCAACCTCCGAAGTTTTCCGAACTTCGTAGGTTGTGTGTCTTAAAACTATCTTGTTATTGGGTTGGCAGTTTTCGTAGGTTGGCAGCCTCCTGTCAACATTTACATATCGCGTTATCGGATTACTCTTGTGTAGTGTATTTCGCATCTCCATACCCTAATTAAAGTTCCGCGAGGGACGAAATGTTTATAGAAAATAATAAAACAAAACAAACAAAAAGCTCCGGGGGAGCGGCATAATCATTATTCAAACCTGCGAAATTTCGAAAGTTTCCTGTCCCACTTTAATTCCAACCATTTGATGCGGCTTCTTTTGCCGAAAAATTATACGCTGGAATATAAACATCTAAACGAATATTTATTAGTATTAATAAGTAGCCCAACTTTCTTCTGCCCTCCATGGCGGGTAAACTTGATACAAGAAAGTTGCAAAGAAAATCAAGACATCAAGTATTTAGCTAAAAATCCATATGAATTAGTTACGGAATATGAAACACACAACTTCGTTGCTCAAACATCATATTCCGTTTAACACAAATTCATCTAGATATTCTAAATGCAAAATACTTGATGTCATTTCAAAACACGCTATCTGGGTTTTGTATGTCGGCAATCTTCTACCAACAATTCATGGCAGGTAAACCAATATGTCGCCCCGCCGGTGCTTATATTCTATTGCGAGTCAGGTTTCTACAGATATGTCGTCCCTCCGGGACTCTAATAATTTTACCCTGCTGTTTAGAACCACTCCTTAACGGAATAGGTGCACAAATATGTTATGGAATGATTCGTATTAACCAAAACTTATAATGATTAAAAAAACAATACCGATCATGTAATACTACCCCAAAAACAGAAAACCCCAAAACAAAACGATTTGGGGGTTTTCAAAAATTGAATATGTATAAAAATAAACTATCTGCCTAACGCATCAAGCTCATCTTTTTTGGCAAGAAGCTCTTCTTCGGATTCTTCCCTGTCAGGGTCAGGTATGCAACAGTCAACCGGACAAACAGCAGCACACTGCGGTTCATCATGGAAACCTTTACACTCTGTACATTTATCGGGTACAATATAGAAAAACTCTTCCGAGTAGAAACCGGATTCTCCTTTTGGAGATGAATCATCTTCACCAAAAGTTTTGTCGCCTAAAGCCCATTCCTGTCCACCTTCATAAATAGCGGTATTCGGACATTCGGGTTCACAAGCACCACAATTGATACACTCGTCTGTTATCATTATAGCCATTGCTAAACTCCTCTCTTAAAAATTACTGTATTCAATTTTAGGACAATCAATTTTTTTAATTTCTCTGCTCTTACCATTTGCAATTATCTCCAGCTCATATTTCATTATGGAAAGCTCGCTAATCAAATTGGCAAGCCCAACACCAAGAAACACATCAGGATACAGTTTTAATTTATCGATACTTTTTCTAAACTGATTTATGGCACTATTATAATGATTCTGGTTATAGTGGTAACATCCTACAGCAGCCTGAACCATACCCTGATAAAACAGTCGGTCGCGGTTACTGCATTGCATCCACAAATCCTCGAAATAGTCGTGACACTCAAAATACTTCTTATCGTTAAATAGTGATACACCTTCGCTAATATTCAATAGACTACATTCCTGATGCTTAAAAATTGCAAATAATTATAAGAACACTTAACAACTAATGCCAGTATATAGTTTAATTAGTTAAACTCCTTGTTGGTGCCGGTATTTTACCACCACGTCCAACAAATCCCTGACTACTTAAATTGCTAACCGGCATAATAGGTGCCTTGCCAAGTAAACCACCGTAATCAACATATTCACCAACACCTTTACCATGTGCCGGAATAATACGTACAGCAGTAGTTTTGTTGTTAATCATGCCAATAGCAGCTTCATCGGAAATAATACCTGCAATTGTTGAGGCAGGAGTATCACCAGGAACAGCGATCATATCCAGTCCTACCGAACAAACAGCAGTCATAGCTTCAAGCTTTTCAATAGAAAGATTACCTTTTTCAACAGCTTCAATCATACCCTGATCTTCACTAACCGGAATAAAAGCACCACTCATACCTCCAACAGATGTACTAGCCATTAATCCGGCTTTTTTAACCGAATCGTTTAGCATTGCAAGAGCCGCAGTTGTACCTGGTGCACCAACATCCTCAACACCCATTGCTTTAAGAATATCGGCAATGCTATCGCCGGGGGCAGGTGTAGGGGCAAGTGAAATATCAACTATACCAAATGGAATGCCATGACGGAAAGCTACTTCGCGACCAATTAACTCACCGGCACGCGTAATCTTAAATATGGTTTTTTTGATTACTTCCGAAAGGCTGTTCATATCAACCGGACCAGCTTCCCTAATTGCATCGAGTACAACACCAGGACCACTAATACCAACATTAAGTACAACTTCCGGTTCGGTTACACCATGAAAGGCACCTGCAACAAACGGATTATCTTCCGGTACGTTACAAAAGACAACCAGTTTGGCACAGCCAACTGAATCACGGTCACCGGTACGTTCGGCAGTTTCCTTAATAACATCAGCCATCATATTAATAGCATCTATATTAATACCTGCTTTTGTTGATCCGATGTTTACGCTTGAGCAAACACGTTGTGTATTGGTTAGTGCAAAAGGTATCGATTTAATTAATTCAACTTCGCTATTGGTAAATCCTTTTTGAACAAGTGCCGAATAACCGGCAAGGTAATCAACACCAATTTCCTGTGCTGCCTTGTCGAGCATTTCAGCAATGTAAAGGAACTCTTCCATTTTAAAGCCATCAAAAGCTATTGAAGCTGGAGTAATTGAAACACGCTTGTTGGCAATGGAAATACCATAATTGCGTTCAACGTCCTGTGCATATTTAACATGGTTTTTACCATATTTCATTATTTTATCATAAGCTTTCTGACCCGCGATTTTAACATCGGGGTGAAAGCAGTCGCGCAAACTGATACCCAGGGTAACAGTACGGATATCGAAATGTTCGATTTCCGTCATTTTTATCGTTTCTAGAATTTCTTCAAAATTATAATTCATAGGTTATCCGCTTAAATTCTGTGCATCGATTTAAAAATATCTTCATGCTGAATATAAATTTTAAGGTTCAGCTCTTCGGCAACACTATTCATTCTATCCTGAATATGTTTAAAATCATGACGTGACGTGGTAATATCAAGTATCATAATTAAAGTAAAGAAGTTATCCATTAACTTCTGACTCATATCATGGATATCACAATTACACTTACCAATTTCGGCAGATATGGCGGCAATAATGCCTGGCTTGTTCATACCAAAAGCTGTAAGGATAACCCTGCCGCTATCGGAAACTTTTCCGGTACTCTTTTTGGGATCCATTGATGAAATAGTTTTCGACAGAATTTTTTTTACAAGTTCGGGTGAAGCTTTTTCACCTAATTCTTCAATTGCCACCATTGTCATTTTTCTGAGTTCTTCTTCAGTAAATCTCAAGGTTTCATTCCTTCAAATTTTGTAAATAAATAATTAACAGTTTTTATGTATAATTGTCGGTTCTTTTCGATTGCAATATTTTCTGCGTTTTGAACATTGCCTCTGTAGAAGCGTAACCATAGAAAATTTGCAACCATAATTCCATCAAAAACCCTGTCGTTTGCAAAGGCGGTAAAGGAGTCGTACCCCCACAACACGCACCATCCAAGCGAAAGGATTCCGGAGAAATACTCCCCGCTGTAAAATTGTCCTGAACCGGGTATAATATAAGAAATAACTTTTGCAAAAGTAACATTATATTCTGAATTCAAAACCTCATTGCATATTTTTTTTAGCTCTTTACCCAACTCAATTTCGCCGAAGGTAGAAGCAGCAAGTTCCCACTTATTATTAAGCATTTCCGACCACCCTCGCCAATAGATTAGTTCTTCATAATGGTTAACATAACGAGAGTCGGTTAACATTGAAGCTATAATTCGGTTAGCATTCTGAAAATTACTGTTTAACAAGTTAACCCGTATTAAATCTGTGGAATACCTGAATCGGGTATCGTTATCTTTGGTAAAAGATAAGGCTCTTCCAATATGCCATGTAGCATTTTCGAAAAAGCCACCATATTTATATGCAATTCCAATTTTGTAATGGGCAGTTTTGCTGTATTCGTTATTGGTATCAAAGAATATTAGTCGCTTGTATTCAGTAACCGCATCAAAATATTGTTCATTATCGAATAACCTGTTAGCATAACCAAACTGTTTTTCGAGTTCGGTTTGTGCAGAAACCGAACTTGCAAGAAGGATAAATACTATTATTAAATTCTTCATACTACAGTTCCGGCAAAAAATAGTTTAGTTTTTTAAGGAGCGAATATACATTTACGCTTATTGTTTGCTGTTGCCTGGCATTAAATATCTGTGCAGAAGCATAACTCCCATAAATATTACCGGCATAAAACCAGGCTGAAAGTCCTGAAAATATTACAGCCCTGTAAACCCTTTCATTTTTTATATTATCGTAAGCTAAGTAAGCCAGTAATACGTTTGCGAGGAAAGCAGTTATACCATCACTATAATCGCCAGTATATATTTTACCACTGCCCGGTAAAACTGCCGAAAGTATTGCTGCTGTTGCGGGACTTTTTGTTACAGCATTTTGCCTGAGGCTATACAGGTTGCGTAGAGCTGGTAACTGGCTATCGGTAAAATCAATATATATGGAAGTATCAGGCAACAACGCTTCATATTCAAGGATATGTTTCATTTTATTAACCTGCAAATAGCCTGTGTCAGGATAAACGAGCCTGTCATTTAGCAATCGTTCAAATGAGGCTATATCTCTTTCTCTTAATTTATCTGCAAAAATATTTATTGTAGATATTGTATTGAGACGGTTATTACCAAGTAAACTTCTATATATATCTTCGGCTTCTGAATACCTGTTTAGTGAGGAATATGCCCTTGCTGTTTTAAACAAAAGCGTATCATCTGGAATTGTTTTATAAACTTCTCTGAATTCTTCAATAGCTCTAATATAATCACCCTCATTATAAAGCGAATTTGCAAAACGGAGTTTGTTTTCAGCCGAAAAAAAACTACCTGTTTGTGAGTAGCAGTTTACTAAAGCAACAAGTACAATTATTAAACTAATTCTCTTCAATGTGAACCTTTATTTTTTTATTGAAGAGCATATAGTTCTCAACAGGGTCGTAAAGTTTCCCGGTATTATCGTAGCCATATTGAGCTGCTGATTTGAATAAATTGCTATCCCTTGTAAAGCGGTCGCTAAACATTAGCATACCTTTAAGTAAATTTGTTCGCTGCACCGATTCGACAAAAAAAGCTGAACATGAGGGATGAAACGGACAATTATCACCATCATGGTCTGAAAATCCATGCTGATAAACCAGGAATAAAAATCCCATAACCCCGGAATTGCTTTTGTGTACGTGCCGTTCACCTTTTACAAATTTGTAATAAGGGCTTGTCTTTTCCCACCTGTGATCTTCAGTTTGGGCAAAAAGCAGAGTACACATTGCAAAAAAGAGCAGAAGAACTCTCACAGTAATTCCTCATCAATTTTTAAATTATTGAGCATTGACCTAAGTGTTAGCTGACGATAAAGTGCATCCTTGCAAACCGACTCGCCATTTTGCCAAACGAGGTCGCCCGATTTTTCACAAACTTTAACAGTTCCGAAGTAAGCTTTGTCCTGCAAGGCTTTCAAGTCATCATGTTCAATAACTTTCGAAAAATTGTAATCGCCCTTAACACCATCATTATAATTTATTGTGATTATATAGTCTGAAGCAAGTTTAATACTAATTATTTGCGGTTCATCATTCATTTTAGTTAAATCTACTACATATTATTTTAAAACTTTTTTTTAAATATAACATAGTTTCGAGTTTTAAGATATACATAAGAAAATATATTTTTATTATATTATAAGTTGATTTAAGCGGGATAGATGTGGCTCAAAATAATATTGACATTTCAGATTCTCAAATATTGATCGTAGATGATAACCCTTCGAACCTTGCTCTATTGTTTAATTACCTTAGTAAAAAGGGATTTAGGGTTGTTGCTGCTGATAGTGGTGAAACTGCACTTAAATTACTTAAGGAAAACAAACCTGATTTGATTTTACTTGATGTGGTTATGCCGGAGATAGATGGTTATCAGGTGTGCAGAGTAATTAAAGATGAACCTGACCTTATGGATATTCCGGTAATATTTCTTAGTGCTGTAACTACTCACAGGGATAAAATCCGTGCGTTTGATGCTGGTGGTGTTGACTATATTACAAAGCCGTTTCAGCATGAAGAACTGGCTGCTCGTGTAAATTCTCACCTTATGATTAAACACCAGCAAAATAGAATGAAGGAACTGAATAGTTTACTTAAGGAAAGCAATGACCGCAAGGATAGACTATTCTCTATTATTTCCCATGATCTCAGAAGTCCTCTCTCAACTATTTTGGGGTATTCGGAAATTATTCAGGAAGATTTTGATGAGCTTTCCTCGGATGAGATTAAAGAATATAACGGACATATACATAACGTATCCAAGGAAATTAACGGACTTATCTCCAACCTTTTGGACTGGTCACGTATTCAACTCGACAGAATAGACTTCCAGCCCGAACCGGTTAATTTGTGCAAGGCTGCTCAAAAAGCTATTAAACTGCTAAATGATAATGCTCAGTTTAAGGATATAAAAATCAATTCATTCTTTGATGGCAAATGTATTGCTTACGCCGATAGTAATATGATTCACACAATTCTCAGGAATCTTGTTTCCAATGCTATTAAGTTTACCCAGGCGGGTGGGGAAGTAAATATATCGGTAAAGGATAGTAACGGCTCAATTGAGGTTGCTATTGCTGATACTGGTATTGGTATGACTTCCGATGAGGTAAAAAGTATTTTTGAGGACTCGAATAAACAACCTCGGTTAGGTACCAATAATGAACGCGGTACAGGTCTTGGATTACTCCTTTGCAAGGATTTTATTAAAAGGAATAGTGGTAATATTGTGGTTGAAAGTAAATCGGGTGTTGGCAGCAAGTTTTCATTTTCTATTCCTGCTGAAGAACAAAGTTAAATTTTAAACTTTTAAAAGATTTTTATGCTCTGTTTTCAGAAAATTGAGGTTATTCTTAATATTCTGTTTATTTGGCAATTAATAAATATAACGAGGTAATAATGAGTGATATAGTAAATGATCAGGAAGTTAAAGGGCTAATTGATCTTTATTCATCCGAGTTTAGCTACGACCTGAAGGAAACTGCAATTATTTTGGCTGCAGGTCATGGTAAAAGGATTAAATCGCATACTTCAAAAATGCTTCATAAAATATGGGGTGTGCCTACTGTTGAGCGTGTTTATAATGCCTGTAGAGGTGGTTTGAAAGATGTTAACATTTCTGTTGTTGTTGGTATTAAAGCTCAGGATGTTATTAAGGTTATTGGTAACAGAAAAAATACAATGTTTGCTCACCAGGCTGTTCAGAATGGTACCGGACATGCTGTGCAGGTTGGACTTGAAAGTATCGACCAAAATAAATACCAGGGTTTGGTTTATGTACTTCCTGGTGATATGGGACTGATTGATAACGAAACAATGAGTATGTTTCGTAACGAATTTGTAAGCTCTCATAACGAAATGATGGTACTAACAGGTCTTTACGAAGGCGATCCGCTAGAAAACAGCTATGGAAGAATTATCCGTGTGAAAGATATTGATGCAGAAGGTAAACCTGCAGGTGATGATTTTAGAAAAGTTGTTGAAATTAAGGAATTCAAGGACATATTAAGTCTTGGTGAAGATGAAACATACAAAATAGTATTCAATAACAGAAAATATCAGTACTCACGCCAGGAGCTAATTGAGAATAACGAATTTAACTCAGGCGTTTACGTATTCAAATACGATAAACTAATGGAATTGATTAATGAGCTTTCAAGTGATAACGCTCAAAATGAAATTTACATTACAGACCTTATCCATCTTTTCAATAAAAAAGGTTATAGTGTTGGAGCCGTTTACCCTGAACAGCAGCATGTAATTATGGGTTTTAATAATAAATCGGTACTAAAGGAAATGGATAACATTGCCCGTAAACTGGTTTATGATAAAATTAAAAACCTTGTTGAAATTGAAGATCCGGACGATTTTTATATTGACGAAACTGTTATTGATGATATTTTGGAAATGGATAACAAGGGAATACCTCTTGATATTAAATTAGGAAAAGGTGTTTATGTAGGTAAGGGTGTTAAGCTTAACTACAACCTTACTCTTGAAAAAAATGTGTATCTTAATGGTAATATTGTTTTCGGTGAAAATGTTAGCATTTCCGAATTTGCACATCTGTCATGCTTCGATAACCAGACATTAAAAATTGAAGATAATGTAGTTATCCTGTGGGGCGATATTATCAAGGGAAATATTGTTATTGGCGAAGGCTCAAAAATTGAATCTTCTGTTAATATGACCGGTAGCGATGAGTACCCGCTAAGAATTGGTAAAAACGTAACTGTAAAAGGTACAAGCTATATATTCGGTTCAACAATAGATGACGACCTGCACATTGAACATAGTATTATTGTTCAGAAACGAGTTGAAAAGCTTGTTAAAAAGGATGGGTCTGTACAGAAAATAAAATATATTCTGCCAATGCCCGAAGGTATCGATGCTATTGAAGATTTAAAATAAAAAAAGGGTCGGTTCAAAATAATGGATCGACCCTGAAACTTTTAGAATAAAATAAAGTTTATTCTGCAGACGCAGCTAGTGCATTTACGTATCTTGTAAGCTGCGATTTTTTTC
This sequence comes from Melioribacteraceae bacterium, assembly GCA_963663615.1. Classification (GTDB taxonomy): domain Bacteria; phylum Bacteroidota; class Ignavibacteria; order Ignavibacteriales; family Melioribacteraceae. The sequence continues at coordinate 3,300,839 of OY760517.1, read as the reverse complement.
TGGCAGCGTTATTTTTGTGAATACGATTTTTAACTGCAATTCTATCGATGTAAGAAACGGCTTCTTTAAGTACTACTTCTGCTTGTGCTTTATCTTCCGTCGTAAAAACTTTTTTGATTAAAGTTTTTAATTTTGACATACTAGCTTTGTTTCTCAATCTGCGTCTTTCACTTGTCCTAATTCTCTTCTTCGCCGACTTATGATGCGCCATTTTACTTCCTTAATATTTGCATTAAACAGACTTTAAACTTAATAAATATAATACCTGAACGCAAGAATATTTTCCCGCTTAAAACAGGATTGTAAAGTTAATGAGTTTTTTACTTATATACAATCAATTATTTTAATTATTTTATTACCTGTTATTTAACTTATCAGGAAGCAATCATGAGATATTTAGCAATTTTACTTCTACCCGCTCTTATTTTGTTTACTAATTGCACTGAAGAAAAGACTGAAATTAAACCAGAATTCAAAATAAGGGCTCAATATAAGGTCGATTTTCCTGAGCCATCGGGACTGTCACTTTCATTCGATAACAATTATTTATGGTCGGTTAGCGATGACAATAGCCGTGCCTACCTAATTACAAAAACAGGTAAAACCGTATCAACAATTCAGACAAACGGAGATGACCTCGAGGGTATTTGCGTGGTTGATACAAATCTGCTTGCTACTATTTGCGAACGTAACCGCGAAATACTACTTGTAGATACACTTGGTAACGTTATTAAATCCGCAAAACTGGATTTGACCGGTGACCTTAACAAGGGGCTTGAGGGAATTACAATTAACCGAGTAAACGGAAATTACTACCTACTAAACGAAAAAGACCCCGGGCTTTTAATAGTTGTTGATTCAGAGCTTAACGAGATGCAGAGAATTGTTCTAAATTTCGCAAAGGATTACGCTGCTATTTGCTTTACTGATAATAACTTGTGGATTATAAGCGACGAAGATAAAAAACTTTACAAATGTACATTAACTGGTAAAGTGCTTGAGGAATATTTTACAGGAATTCAGCAGGTTGAAGGCGTTACAGTTGATGAAACTAACGGGCTAATCTATTTGGTTTCCGATATAAAAGAAATGTTATACGTTTGCGAGATAAAATAAAGAAATTCCGAACAGGTATATTAAAACCTTCGAGTTAATTGTTAGCTCGAAGGTTCTAATAAAAACTTAGTCTTTTACTTCAAGTTCAACTAATTTGGCGGTTACACCTGGCAATACAGATAACTTTCTTTCAAGTTCCTGTTTCTTTTCGTCTTCACCAAGTAATTCCATAAATAGCATACCTTCTTCCGAACAATCATCAAGAATGCCATCATGAATACCAAGTCTTGTTTTAATCATGCAACCCCATGCAGTTAAAATTTGCTGAACTTTTACAGCTGATTCTTTTCTTTTTCCAATTACAACTAATAATACTGATTTCATTTTAATTCCCATGGTTACTAATGTTGAAAAAATATAGTATTCTAAGAAGTTAATAAAACCTGTAACCTTTTCAAAAAGAAATAGCTCATAACTTGTGGATAATGTAGCTTTTAATTGTAGTAGTATTAAGTACAGTCAATTATTATACGAATTTAATATTCATTTTCGTGAAATCAGTTTATTTTGATATTATCAAATTCACTTTTTAAATTGAAAGGTAAATAAAATTGCATAATATAATTGAAACATTTTGCATGAAAAATAACTCTAAGACCTTGAACAAGGCAAGGAGTCTTGTTTATAGTATTCATAAATAGTATTTATTAATTTAAGGGGATAGTAATGAAAAAAATCATTATTCTATTTTTACATCTGGTAATTGTTACAACAATATTTGCACAAAATAAATATGAATCATATATGCAAAAGTGTAGTGAAAACAGTAGTTTTAACGGCACTGTATTGGTAGCAGACGAATCGGGTGTGCTATACAAAGGAGCATTTGGTTATGCCGATATTGAATGGCAATTACCTAATTCAATAGATACAAAATTCCGACTTGCTTCAGTTAGTAAGCAGTTTGCGGCAACAATGATAATGAAACTTGTTGGTGCTGGCAAACTAACTCTTGAAACCAAACTTTCGGAGGTGCTGGATTATTATCGAAAGGATACCGGTAGCAAGGTAACTATAAAACATCTTCTAAATCATACATCGGGAATACCAAGTTATACCAATCTGGACGGATTTATGCGAAAGGAGGCATTATTCTCGTATAACACAAAAGAATTTGTTGAAAAGTTTTGTAGCAATGATCTTGAATTCGAACCGGGAGAAAAATATTCTTATAACAATTCCGGCTACTTCCTGTTAGGTGCTATTGTAGAAAAGCTTTACGGTATGCCATACGGTGATGCTGTTAAAAAAGAAATATTTGAACCTCTGGAAATGAATAACTCGGGGTATGACAGCAATTCCGAAATTATTAGTAAACGTGCCCATGGTTATATGAAAAGATTTACGAATTATAGAAATTCACATTATCTTGATATGACTGTTCCAGGTGCTGCAGGTGGACTTTATTCTACTGTTGAAGACATGTTCAAGTGGGACAGAGCCTTGTTAAATGGCGAAATATTATCTCAATCCCTGCAAGAACAAATGTACACACCTGGTAAAGGTAGTTATGGTTTTGGCTGGGGTATTGGCAAGTATAAAGCAAATGATAGTAGCGAATACAGACTTATTCAGCATAGCGGCGGTATAAACGGGTTTAGTACATTTATATGCAGAGTTCCCGAGAAAGAATTTGTTGCTGTATTACTAACTAATATAGAAGGGTCGCCATTAGATGAAATAACACAGCAGTTACTTAATATTTACTTTAATGATACCTTTGAAGTACCTAAAAAATCAGTTGCTGAATATGCTTACGAACTCTACAAAAAAGATAATACAATTGATTTGGCTGGTACAATAAACCAGCTGCTTAAGGAAGAACCGGAATTATTCAGTAAAAATGAAAAAGTAATTAATTCGCTTGGATACGAGTTCCTTTATAATCTTAATATGCCTAAAGTTTCACTAGAAGTTTTTAAACTGAATACAGAATTATACCCTGAATCTGCTAATGCATGGGATAGTTTTGCTGAAGGATTACTTGCTGTTGGTGATACGAATGCAAGTGTTAAAAATTATAAAAAATCTCTTGAAATAAATCCGGCAAATAATAATGCGGTCGAAATTCTGAAAAATCTTGGTGTAGACGTAAAAACAAAAGAAGTTATTGTGCCTCAGGAAACATTAAACAAATATGTTGGTGAATACCAGCTTGCTCCAAATTTTTCAATTGTAGTTACTACCAGTGATGGGCATATATACGCTGAGGCTACTGGTCAAGGCAATTTTGAAATATTCCCGTTGAGCCAAACAAAGTTTTTTGTTAAGGTAGTAGATGCTCAGGTTGAATTTTTAATGGATGAAAATGGTAATACAAAAAGTCTTATCCTATTCCAGGGTGGCAGAGAACTACCAGGTGTAAAAATTAAATAGAAATTAAACAGCTAACCTTCGAGGAATATATTCCTCGAAGGTTTTTATAAACATTCCAACTAATCGAGCAAATAAAGCAAACCTTCAGCAAATGTTTTCCTTGAATTTGCCCAATCATGCCAACCATTGAACTCAATATATTTATAATTGTAACCCCTATGCTCCAAAACCCTAACAAGTCTGCGGCTGCTACTTAAAACCTGATTTTCCTGAATTCCCCAATCCATAAAAATTTTGAGCTCTTTTTTATCCAGGGTTATATATTGTTCAATTAGCCAATCTGTTCTTATATTTTCCTCATTAAAGTTTTTATAATTAAAATCGACCCAAAAGCCACCTGATTGTGCAAGTATCTTACCAAATATATCTGGGTTGAAAAGCCCAAAGTAACCGGCTGCCAAACCACCAAAACTAATCCCGCCAACTATATTTTGTTGCGGATTTGAGCTAACATTATATTTGCTCTTTACCAAAGGTATAAATTCGTTTACAAATTCATTTTTAAACTCGGGATTAAGCGGAAGAATGGTTCCGCGAGTAGTACTGTAATTATCAAATAAAACTGCAATCATAGGCTCTATTTTACTCTCAGCTATCAAGTTGTCCAGTATATTTGGCACCTCAATACGATGCATGTAAATAAAAGCATCAAAAAGATAAATAACGGGGTAAGTACCTTTGAGTGTTTTATCGTAACCAGGAGGTAAGTAAACGTAAATATTTCGCTCTCTATTAACAATCTTGTCGGTATATTTGAACGTATCTATTCTGCTGCCTGAATTGGTGAGCTTTTTCATATTATAATCAATTGCCGGCTTGTTTAGGTCTAAAACCGAATAGGAGTAATTTTTAATTTCACCGTGTGGAATTCTGTTAGAGTTAAGTTTATCTGTTTCTTTGTACTTTTTGTTTGTTTTTTCGTTTGTAATAACAAATCGGTACGAAAAACAAATATTAGATGGAACCTTGTAGCAACGATAATGATAATTTGTATTACCCAATCTGCGAAGTTTCATATCACCGAAATGATAGTCGCTGTATATTCCGAATACTTCAAACGAAATTTCATCATTTGGGCTATTAGCCTTGTACAAAAAAGTAATAAACTTAAAATCGCGTTGTAACGAGTCCTTCTCTACGAGTGGCAAACCATTTTTATTTACATAACTCCAGAGGTTATCAAGTTCATGTTTAAGCTCATTTTTGCTCAGATGGAGGAGGTTATCTATTCGCGGACTGATTGTTGTATATGGGTGTAATACTTCAGCAAAAGTTAACTTCTTTATTGGTAGTTTTGTATCGGTGCTATTACTTTTGTTGCAACCGATAAATACAAAAGCTATAAATGCTGGCAGAAGCAATAGTTTTTTCAGGAACATATATTTATTCCTCCAGCTTTATCAATCTTTCATATTCATTATAATATTCCTGAATATCCGGTTCATTTCTCATTAACTGCCCCATCTTGGATTTATCGCTCATCCAGCGGTAAAACCATGATACCCCCCACTTTTTATAGTAGGTATCCGGTTGGCTGTACATTTCATCTTCCATAGCCTCATCAAGACTTACAAAACTAACATCCAGTTCTTTAAGTTTAGCGATAATAACATCAAGATAATCGGCATTTATTGAATTGTCATGACATAAATATATTTGGTTAGGATGCCTGCCAAACATTTCCAGAGAAAGAGAATCAAAATACTTAAAATACTCCATAGTGGTTTCTATATACACATCAGCAATTTCTTCCGCCTCTATATTATTACCATTCCTGAGGTGATATTCATAAATATAATTAAACATCCAGTCGCTACTTTCAACTGTAAAAGGAGCAGTAACATAATTGTAGTTATCAAGAAATGTACGGATGCTATCATGTTGAAGTGAATCAGCTCCGAGATCATTAAACGGGAAGCGAAAATACTTGAGTGGTTTATTGTATTTTCGGGCAAGCTCTCTAGTTATACACTCTCCTTTAATTAAATCATTTGTAAAATTCTCGAATCCAACAGCGGAATACTTTGGATGCGAAAAAGTATGATTTCCCGGAGTTACAAAATCTTTTTTAATCCACGTATTGAGGAGATTGAAATTCTCTGTTACGTAGTCTGTTCTGTAAATATGCCCTTCATTAATAAATATAGTTACCGGAATATCAAATGAATCAAGCTTGTTTAACAGTTCCGAATTAAATTTGTCAGCTTTGTATTTTGAAGTATTCGGTACATCATCTATTGTTATAGCTACTCTGGTTTGACCTAATAGAGAAATTTGCAAAAAGAGTACAATAAGGAGCAGTTTGTGAAATTTCATAGAATAAATTTTCCATTTAATGAATTATTATCCTCTCACAAGCATATTAACTGCCTGCTCAAGGTTTACAACCGGATGCAAGGCACATCCCTTTATTTTTTCAAGTGCCTTTATATTATTTTTAGGAAGTACAATATTTTTGAAGCCAAGTTTAACTGCCTCGGTAACACGTTTCTCAATATTTGAAACCGCACGGAGTTCACCACCAAGTCCAATTTCACCAATAATAAGCGTATCCTTGCTAACAACCACATCCCTGAAGCTAGAAGTAATTGCAATACATACCGCAAGATCGGCGGCAGGTTCATCAATTTTAATACCTCCGGCAACATTAATAAAAACATTATGCCCGGAAAGCATTATATCGGCACGTTTTTCAAGAACAGCTAAAAGTATGGAAAGTTTTTTCTGGTCGAAACCAGTGGTAACTCGCTGTGGATTGCTATAATGAGCGGGTGTAACAAGTGCTTGTACTTCAATTAGTATTGGACGAGTACCTTCAATCATGGCAGTTACCGAAGAGCCTGATGAATGTTGCTCGGTTTGGTTAAGGAAAATTTTACTTGGATTATCAACTTCAATTAGCCCATCCGATTTCATCTCAAAAATACCAATTTCGTTTGTACTACCGAAACGGTTTTTATTTGCCCGAAGTATTCGGTAAAAGTTGTTTTTTTCTCCCTCGAAATGTAGGACAGCATCAACAATATGTTCCAACGCTTTCGGACCAGCCAGGAATCCTTCCTTGGTAATATGCCCAATAAGCACTACTGGAATATTGGTAGTCTTGGCAAATTGCATAAGCTTCATTGTACATTCACGAATTTGTGTAACTGTACCAGGCGAATTATCCAACTCGGGAGAATAGATAGTTTGTATTGAATCAACAATTATTAAACCTGGTTTTTCTATACCTGCAACGCTAACAACCTCATCAACATCAGTACCGCTAAATATTTTAATTTTATCGGATTTAATTCCAAGTCGTTCGGCACGGCTCTTTATCTGGTATTGCGATTCCTCACCCGAAATATATAGGGAGCTGGTTGTAAGTTTTGCCGCAGCCTGTAACAGTAGAGTGGATTTACCAATGCCGGGATCACCACCAATTAATACTACCGAGCCATAAACAAAACCACCACCGAGAACTCTGTCAAATTCGGAAATACCTGTTCTTATTCTTTCTTCACGGTTCTCGCTCCTTACTTGCGATAGTATAACCGGAGTATGCTTTTCAATTTTTTTTGGAATACTTCCTTTGGAGTTTGTAACAATCTCTTCCTGCAAGGTACCCCACTCATTACATGTTGGGCATCTACCAGCCCACTGAACAGAATTATGTCCGCAATTGGTACATATATATATAGTTTTCTTTTTTGCCATTAAAAACCTGTGCGTCTAACAAATGATTTAATAATTTCATCATTAGTATTTTCAACTTCTTGCTGGGTTCCCTCAAAGTAAATTTTACCTTCGTGAACCATAGCAATTTTATCAGCAATATTTTTTACGCTGAACATATCATGTGTAACAACTATAGAGGTTACATTAAGTTTTTCGTTTAGTTCTTTTATCAGGTCATCTATTGAATCGGACATGATTGGGTCCAAACCGGTAGTAGGTTCATCATACAATAAAAATTCGGGATTAGTAACCAATGCACGTGCTAGTCCTACGCGTTTACGCATACCACCGCTAAGCTCGGAAGGTTTTGATTTTTGAATACCTGGTAATCCAACAAGCTCAAGTTTTTCATGAACAAGCTTTTCAATTTCACTTGAGCGGTAACCAAATTCGTTTTCAACAAGAGGGAGCATAATGTTTTCTTCAACCGAAAGAGAATCGAACAATGCAGCACCCTGAAAAAGGAATCCGAATCTTCGGCGAACTTCATAAAGCTCTGCGGGATTAAGTTCATGAACAATTTGTCCTTCAATCTTTACATAACCTTCATCCGGAGTAAGAAGACCAACAATATGCTTTAGCATAACACTTTTGCCACACCCGCTTCTGCCAATTATGGCAAGTGCCTCACCTTCATTTATGGTAAGGTTAATACCACGAAGAACCTTCTTATTACCGAAGCTCTTTCTAAGGTTTTTAATTTCTATCAATTTTCTTCTTCCTTCTTAAACATAATAAAAGAATTTCTTTGGGTACCATCAAGTTTCGAAATTTCAGCAGTCAATTTAACCTTTCCCTCAACATGGGAAATACGATACGATATCATTTGGGGATAATCATGTTCGGGATTTTCAAACTGCCAGTAATGTTTTTCAAATTTTTTCAGCCTGAACATAACCGGCATACTATTCTCTTTGGGATGAGCACAATAATAGTAACTGTTACCAAGTTTAATTATAGCAAGGTGCTCGTGAACAATTTTTTTGCCATCTCTGATTATAAATCCTTTGCCAGCAATATACCCCGGTGAATACACCCATTGTTCAGCAACAGGATTAGTTTTATCAGAAGATACCCAGACACCATTAAGTTCTTTGAATTCAGGTATTTGTTGTGCAAAAATATCCACAAATAATAATTGCATAATAAGGAGTAAATATAATCTCATACACACCTAAAAATTTAGAAATTCAATTGCAGGCTAAATACAAAAAAACTCATAAAAAACATAAAATATTTTACGCCATATAACATATAAAAATAGTTAAAAGAAAAATAACAGTAGCATATATTTTGAATTTTTGTATATTCTGTTTGCTATCCTGTATGTTTTATTAATCTGGAAAGATATAAAATTGAAAACAAATCAAATTATTCATTTCACAAAAAACTAAACCATCTAAGGAGTACTAATGAGACTAATGCGCGAGTCGTTATTACTGTTTCTTTTCATTGCCTGTACTGTATTTGCACAGCAAAACAAGTTATCAGGTCGTTTGGAAAGAGCACTTAACCAAACAGAGAGCAACGAGTACGTTCGTTCACTTGTTATTCTTAATGATCAGGTAGATGTTGCAAACATGGATGCAAGATTCTACGCTGAAAAAGCTACTCTTGAAAGAAGAACATACGAAGTGATTACTGCACTTCAGAAAAAAGCTGACCAGACTCAACCAGAACTGCTAAGTTATCTTAGCAGGATGGAAGCTACCGAAGCGGTCTTTACTTACCGCAAATTCTGGATTGTTAACGCAATTATGGTAGAAGCCAAACCGGAAGTAATTCTTAACCTTGCTACAAGGCGAGACGTACACATGATTGATCTTGATGCACGACTTGAAAGAGACAAACCTGTTTCTATTAAAAGAGACGATCCAGCACAGGAAGCAATCAATTCAGTTGAACCTGGTTTGAAAATAATAAATGCTGATAAACTTTGGGCGATGGGTATTACCGGTCAGGGACGTATCGTTATGGGGATCGATACTGGTGTTGACCCTACTCACCCTGCACTTAGTTATAAGTGGCGTGGTACACACGTTTCTGCTGATCAGGCATGGTTCGATCCTACCGGCGGTTCAAGTTCACCGGAAGATTGCGATGGACACGGTACTCACACTATGGGTACTATGACTGGTTACGTTGAAGGCGGCGATACTGTTGGTGTTGCTATTGGTGCTGAATGGATTGCCTCAAACTCGCTTTGTGGTGGTTCACCTCATACATCAAATTCTATTGCCTCCTTTGAGTGGGCAATGAATCCTGACCAGGATGTGAATACTATCGATGATATGCCAGATGCTATCAATAACAGCTGGTATGACCCTTCAATTTCTGATGAATGTGATAATGTTTGGGTTGACTGTTTTAATGCTGTTGAAGCTACCGGTATTGCTGTTGTATTCTCTGCTGGTAACAGTGGTCCAAATTCACAGACTATTACCACTCCTAAAAACATTAATACAAACACTACAAACGTTTGGGCAACTGCTGCAATAAACGGAGCAAATTACCTTAATGGTAGCAACGATCCTATTGCGTCATTCTCAAGCCGTGGTCCTTCAGTTTGTGATGGCGAAGGTCCATTAAAAATTAAACCTGAAGCTTCTGCTCCTGGTGATGATGTTCGTTCATCATATCCTGGTGGTGGTTATTCGCTACTTAGCGGTACTTCAATGGCTGCTCCTCACGTTACTGGTGCAATTGCTCTTCTTAGACAGTTTGCCCCGACTTTAACTGGTAAACAAATTAAAGAAGCTCTTTATGCTACTGCAAAAGATCTTGGTACTGAAGGCGAAGACAACACTTATGGTGTTGGTCTTATTGACCTTTACGCTGCCTTTCTTTCGCTTGGAACACCTGATGAAACTCCTCCGGAAACTATTGTTGACCTTGCTGTTTCAGATATAACTTCAAGCGAACTAACTATAACCTGGACAGTACCAGTTGATACTTCTGCAAATGGTGTAACAGGTTTTGACATTAGAATGTCAACTTCACCAATAAACGATACAACTGATTTTTATAACGCAGAACAGGTTCCTTTCACCAAGCTTCCAAATCAAGCTGGCGAAACAGAAACCATAATGATTGAAAATCTTGATTTTTCAACTGAATATTATTTTGCAATTATCTCAAGCGATATTTGGTCTAACCATTCAGAATTATCAAATCTTGTTTCAGGCACCACCTATGATGCTCCTGTTGTTCAGGTAACTCCTGACGAATTAGGTCATTTTCTGCCTGCAATGTCAACATTAACTGATACAGTTAAAATTGCAAACGTTTCTGCAACAAACTCAACACTTGATTTTTCAGTTTCTCTTGAAAACAACACCTTCCCTGAAGATGCTGTTCAGGTTAAACTTGTACCAAAAACATTAGCTATTGAATCTGAAGGTGGCTCAAAAGACAAACCTGTGGAAAAAGGTGGTCTTTCACTCGAAGGATTTGGTGGTCCTGATATGTTTGGTTACGAATGGATTGACAGTGATGAAACTAACGGTCCGAACTATGAATGGAATGATATTTCAACTACCGGTACTTTAGTTGATAACTGGCAGGCAACTGGTACTTACGATCCTTTGGATGAAGGTATTGCGGGTCCGTTTGACCTTGGTTTCACTTTCAAATTCTACGATACCGAATACTCGGAAGTTTACCTGAATACAAACGGTTTTGTTGCCTTCGAATCATTCTCTGGCAGCCTATTCTCGAATAAGGAAATTCCAAATACTGATGCTCCTAATGCAATAATTGCTGCCGTTTGGGATGACCTTGATGGTGACGGTGGAAACTGTTACGTACAGCAGTTTAGTGATAAATTTGTTATACAGTATGATAACTGGCCTGAATATTCTGCTTCAGGTACATTTACCTTCCAGATTGTAATTTTCAGAAGTGGTAAAGTAATAATCTATTATAATTCACTTACCGGTGATCTTACAAGTGCTACAGTTGGTATTGAAAGTCCTGATGGTACTGATGGTCTTCAGGTTGAATACAACGGTGGTACTTACCTTGCAAATAATAAAGCATTACAATTTGCTTCAGAACCTGGCTGGTTAACAAACGATGTTAGTAATGGTCGTTTATTTAATGGCAACGAAGTTGATATAGAACTTACTTTCCATTCTGAAGATTTCCCTGGTGGACTATACTCAATGGATGTTGTAGTTGCAAGTAACGATCCAAACACTCCTTCGGTTACTGTACCGGTACAAATGGTACTTGGCGAAGGTGATGGTCCATGGAACACTACTCTTTCTGTAGCTGATGCTGCAGGAACCGAAGCTGGTATGGACTTGGTATTTGGTCAGGCTGGTGATGCTACCGATGGTATAGATGATGGTTACAACGAATATGCACTTCCACCTGTACCTCCTACTGGTGTATTTGATGCAAGATTCCTTCTGCCAACTGAAGACGCCTCTTATACTGATATTAGAAGCTTCCTTTCAGACAGTCTGGTATGGAACTTGAAATTACAGCCAAGTGAAGCAGGTTATCCGTTTACTTTACGCTGGGATGCTGCTACTCTTCCAAATGGTATTTTTATGCTAACTGACGCTTTGGGCGTTGTTTATAATGTTGATATGAAAAGACAGGATTCACTTGTTGTAGATAATAGTGCTGTTAATTCATTAAATATTACTTTTACTAAAGAAATGACTGTTGCAATGGATATAACAGAAGGCTGGAACCTGATGTCTGTTCCAATGCATATGGATGATATGTCTGCCGCCACCTTATTCCCTGAAGCTGCACTAGTATATGGTTTTGATGATGGTTACGATCTTGTTAGCGAATTGATGATGGGCAAAGGTTATTGGTTGAAAGCTGATGCTGCTGCACATCACGAAATGACAGGTGAACCAGAAATGCATGCTGTTCCTGTTGCTGCTGGTTGGAATATTATTGGTTCAGGTTATGAAGCTGTACCTATTGAAAATATTACCTCAGACGCTAACGTATCAGTAACTTCACAGTACTTTGGTTTCAATAACGGCTATTCTGCTGCTACCGAAATTTTACCTGGTGAAGGTTATTGGGTTAAAGTTTCTGATGCTGGTAACTTATACTTTGGTGCTGTTGCAGCAAAAGCTTCAAACAGTGTTAAATCTGCAAACAGTGAAAACTTCAATACAATTACCCTAAATGATGCTGACGGTAACTACAGACAGCTATATCTTGCCGAAAACCTTTCTGGCAAATCATATTATGATATGCCTCCTGTTGCTCCAGGTAATATTTTCGATGCAAGATTCTCATCTAACTCTATGGCTGAAGACCTTGCTGCATCTAACGAAATTGTACTTTCAGGCGGTAAATATCCTGTTATACTTACTTCCAACGATTTGGATTTAACTATTCAGCTTTCAAATGGTAGTGATGTGATTACAAAGTCAGTGGCTAAAGGAAGTTCGTTAACTATCAGCGATAGCAAATACAGTCGTATTGTTATCATGTCTGAATTTGTACCAAACGAATTCTCACTTTACCAGAACTATCCAAACCCATTCAACCCAAGCACAACTATCAAGTTTGCATTGCCGGTTGAGGCAAAAGTAACTATTACTCTTTACAATGCATTGGGTCAGAGAGTTGATATGATTGAAAGTAATAACTTTGCTGCTGGTGTACAGTCTGTAAACTTTAACGCATCTGCACTTGCAAGTGGTATGTATATTTATCATATCTCTGCACAGGGTGTTGATGGTAGCAACTTTGTTGATACAAAGAAAATGATGCTAATGAAATAATACCTCTCCCTAAATCCCTCCCCTATAATGGGAGGGACTTTTAAAGAGAAATATATATTTTTGTAGGGGCGATTCTAAATGGGTCGCCCTTACTTGTTTTAAAGACGGAATAGGTGTTGGAATATGTAGGTTGGCAGCCCTCTGCCGACAGTGAAGGCACTCCATTTGGGTGGTAATTACACGAGAGTTTTTCCAGATTATTTATCCTTCTATTTTGATGTTTCCCTTTTATTCTGTTATTTTTATATCAAAACAAATTGGAGTTGCAATGAAGCGTTTTTTGTTTCTAATAGTAGTTTTATTAATTGTTGGTTGTGGAGAAACTAAAGTGGATAATGGTAAAAGTTTTGAGTTTTTTGTTGGTACTTATACTGAGGGTAATAGTGAAGGAATTTACAAATATAAAATTAATACTAATGGTAAACTCGATAGTCTTAATCTTGTTGCCAAAAGTAACGGACCTTCGTTTATTGCGTCATATAAAAATTACCTTATAGCTGTTAACGAGCTGGCTGAAGGTACTGTTGAATCATACAGCATAAAGAATAATGTTGGTACACTTTTGAACAGACAGTCTTCGGGTGGGGCACACCCCTGTTTTGTTGCTGTTAACAATAATGGTTATGTTTTAACTGCCAATTATACTGGTGGTAATGTTGGTTTGTTAAAAGTAGAAGAAGATGGTAACCTTTCCGATTTACTTTCTGTGCAGCAGCATACCGGTCACGGTACTACTGATAGACAAAAAGCACCTCATGCACACTCAGCCTGGTTTGTTCCCGGAAGCAATGAAGTTATAGCTGTAGATCTGGGTACTAACGAATTATGGTTCTCAAAACTTGATGAGAAAGCTGGAAAGCTTGTTCCGGCTGAACAGGCAAAACTTAAATTTGAAGATGGTGCAGGACCACGTCATTTATGCTTCCATCCAAATGGGAAATGGATATATGTTGTTAACGAACTCAACAGCACAATTACACTTGTATTAAAAGAAAAAGGCGAACATTATTTGGGTGAATCTGCAAGTTCTTTACCTGCAGAATTTGATGGTGCCAGTTTTTGCGGTGACATTCACATCTCATCAGATGGCAGATTTGTATATGCTTCAAATCGTGGTGATAACAGCATTTCAATTCTGGAAGTAAATAAATCAAACGGTACATTAACATTAAAAGGTACGGAAAGCGTAAGAGGTAGTTGGCCTCGCAACTTTACCCTAACTCCGGATGAAAATTACGTTTTGGTAGCCAACCAAAAGACAGATAATATTGTATCCTATAAACGCGACAAAACAACAGGTATGTTAACCTACGTTGATGAAATTACCGCACCAACACCTGTATGTTTGGTATTTTAAGGCGAAAACTTCCCTGCTAATAAACAAGGAGGGGGTGGGCAGTTGGATGATGGAGAGTCCATGACTGTTTGATGGATGAGTTCTCTGTGGTGATGGTTGAAGTCCCTGATTGATTTATGGAGGGATGAATTTATCCCGCAGATAAATCTTCGGGCTGGGGTCGCAGGATATGCTATGAATGAATTCATAGGCATATCCCGGGATTGTTGTTGGGTAGTCTATTTATTAATGGGTTTTTATATTCCATTATGAATAAAGTGCTCTATTTATTATTTTTACGGATTGAATTTGCAATAAATTGATAGAGAGTGTTATGTCAGCCGTTTCCGTTAATGATATTCCAAAAGCTTATAATCCGCAGGATGTTGAAGACAAATGGTACAAGTTCTGGGAGGAGAATGATCTTTTTCATTCAGAGGTAGATGATTCAAAAGAACCTTATACTATTGTAATTCCACCCCCGAATGTTACCGGTATGCTTCATCTTGGTCATATTCTTAATAATACTATTCAGGATGTTTATATTCGCTTTAAACGAATGAAGGGTTTTAATGCATGTTGGGTACCTGGTACTGATCATGCTTCTATTGCTACCGAATCCAAAGTGGTTAAAATGCTTCAGGAACGTGGTATTGACAAACATTCGCTTAGTCGAGATGAATTCCTTAAATATTGCTGGGAATGGACTGAAAAGTACGGTGGTATAATTATTAGTCAGTTACGCAAACTTGGTGTTAGCTGCGACTGGAAACGTGAACGTTTTACAATGGATGACCATTACTACCAGAAAGTTATTGAAGTTTTTGTTGACCTGTATAAAAAAGGTATGATATATAAAGGTCACCGCATGGTAAACTGGTGTCCGGTATCAAAATCGGCTATTTCTGATGAGGAAGTTATCTTTAAGCAGGTAAATGGCAAGTTGTGGCATTTCCGTTATCCAATAACTGGTACTGATGATTATTTGGTAATAGCAACTACACGTCCCGAAACTATGTTGGGAGATACCGCAGTTGCAGTTCATCCTGATGATGAACGTTACAAGCACCTTGTTGGCAAAACTATCATGCTTCCAATAGTTAACAGGGAAATACCAATTATTGCCGATGATTATGTGGAAATGGAATTTGGTACCGGTTGTGTTAAGATTACTCCGGCTCATGATGTTAATGACTACGAAATGGGTAAACGTCATGATCTTAAGTTTATCAATACATTGCATCCGGATGCAACTGGTAATGAAAATACTCCTGAAGAGTACAGGGGTAAAGATCGTTACGAAATGCGTAAAATGATTGTTAAACAGTTTGAAGAACTTGGACTGGTTGAAAAAATAGAAGATTATACAAACAAGGTTGGGTATAGCGAACGTGGTGGTGTACCAATTGAGCCATATCTTTCGGAACAGTGGTTCATGAAAATGGACGATTTGATTAAACCATCGCTTGAAGTTGTTAACGATGGAAAGGTTAATTTTCATCCTGCTCACTGGGTTAAAACATACAATCACTGGATGGAAAATATACGTGACTGGTGTATTTCGCGTCAGTTATGGTGGGGTCACCGCATACCAGTATGGTATCACAAGGAAACTGGTGAAATGCATTGTGAAACTACTCCGCCAAAAGACCCTGAAAACTGGAGACAGGAAGAGGATGTACTCGATACCTGGGCTTCAAGCTGGCTTTGGGCACACGATGTTTTTACAACCGAAGAAGAACAAAACTACTATTATCCTACAAATCTGCTTGTAACTGCACCCGATATTATATTCTTCTGGGTTGCACGTATGATTATGGCTGGTATGGAATATAAAAAAGAGATACCATTTAAGGATGTTTACTTTACCAGTATTATACGCGATGGTAAGGGTCGCAAAATGAGTAAATCGCTCGGTAACTCACCAGATCCGCTTGATGTTATTAGCGATTACGGTGCAGACGCTTTGCGTTTTACCATCCTATATATTGCCCCACTTGGTCAGGATGTGCTATTCGATGTTGAAAAATGTGAAATAGGAAGAAACTTCGCCAATAAAATATGGAATGCGGGTAGATACCTGCTAATGAATACAGAAAAGATTAAACTCGATTTTAGTCTTGTTGATAAACATCTTGATTTTAGTGATAAATGGATACTATCACGTTTTAACGATACACTTGTTAAGCTAAACAAGGCAATGGATGATTTTGATATCAACGGTTCTGTAAAACTAATCTATTCATATATATGGAACGATTTCTGCGACTGGTATATTGAGCTTTCTAAAAAACGCCTTTACACAGGAACTGAGGAAGAAAAAAGTGCCGTACTTTCGCGTGCAATAAAGCTGTTTGGCGATATGCTTAAAATACTTCATCCTGTAATGCCATATATTACAGAAGAAATTTACAGTCTGCTACCATTTGAAAAAGCAGATAAAGCCATTATGGTTACTGACATGCCGGAAGCAAGCGATGATCTTATTGATCGAGATGCCGAAGCGCAAATAGATTTTGTTCAGAAAATTGTTACGGCTATTCGTAATATTCGCGGCGAAATGAATATTGCTCCTTCCAAAATTTTGAATGTGCATTTAAAGACTGAAGCAATTACCGATGTTCAGAGAGATTATATTAAGGCATTAGTTAAAGCTGAAGAAATTGTTGCTGGTCCGGATGTTACCAAACCGGGTGCATCAGCGTCATCAGTTGTAACCGACTGCGAAATATATATTCCACTTGAAGGATTGATTGATCTTGATGTTGAGAAAGCCCGAGTTGAAAAAGAAATTGCACGTCTTGAAGGAGTGTTAAAAGGTGTTGAGAAGAAACTTTCAAACGAAAAGTTTGTTAACAATGCACCTGCTGAAGTTGTTGAACGAGAAAAAGCAAAACAGCATGACTGGACAAGTTCGCTTGAAAAGTTGAAGGTAATACTTAAAGATTTGGCTTAAAATATAGTTTTGCATATTTACAAAATTTCGTAGGGGCGATACTCCGTAAGTTTGGGGAATCGCCCTTTCTTGTTAATAATGCCTGCCTGTTAAGTTTCTTTGGGCAGGAGTGTTTCCTGCCGTTATTCTTTAATATAGCGTAGCAGTTACTCTTGTGTAGCATTGAATCGGCAAAAGGAATTAATACTGCATAGCAGTTGAGTAGTGTTGTGCTATGTGCTGCCGTAAGTCCCGCCGGGACGAAATGTTTATAGAAAATAATAAAACAAAACAAACAAAAAGCTCCGGGGGAGGGGCATAATTATTATTCAAACCTGCGAAATTTCGAAGGTTTCCTGTCCCACTTTAATTCCAACCATTTGATGCGGCTTCTTTTGCCGAAAAATTATACGCTGGAATATAAACATCTAAACGAATATTTATTAGTATTAATAAGTAGCCCAACTTTCTTCTGCCCTCCATGGCGGGTAAACTTGATACAAGAAAGTTGCAAAGAAAATCAAGACATCAAGTATTTAGCTAAAAATCCATATGAATTAGTTAGGGAATATGAAACACACAACTTCGTTGCTCAAACATCATATTCCGTTTAACACAAATTCATCTAGATTTTCTAAATGCAAAATACTTGATGTCATTTCAAAACACGCTATCTGGGTTTTGTATGTCGGCAACCTTCTACCAACAATTCATGGCAGGCAAACCAATATGTCGCCCCGTCGGGGCTATTATTTATTTCATTGTCAGGTTTCTACAAATATTCCGTCCCTCCGGGACTCTAACAATATCTGATTGGTAGGGCAGGAGAATTCTCCTGTCGTTTTTGCCATACATTCTAATTACATACGTGTATTTTTTACTTCAAATAATTTCATGTCTGATCCGTCAGGCATGTGGAAAAAAAGCTCGTATGAAAATTCATCCTTGCTGGTTAAATAGAACTTAAATGTATAATCAATATACGCCTTCATCAAGGGCTCGTAGTTTTTGCCTTTATACGTTATAATATTTTTCCCCTTATCGTATTCCCCTTCGGAGTGTGTGCCATAAGTACCCATGGTATCGTAACCATCAAGGGTAAACTTCTTAAAGCGTTTATCGAAACCGAGTATTGAAATACTTTCAACCATTTGACCCATATATTCACCAGTTGACTTAATTTCGAGGAACCTGCCACCAAGTATAAGTCTGGCTTCACCGTTGGCTGTAGAAGTTGACTCCCCCATGCCCGGTATAAAAGAAGTTACTTCTGATTTCCACTTCCCTTCATACTCGCCTAACATAGCGTGTTCCTCGCCGGGTGTGTTAAGCTCCTTATAAAGTTTTGCCGCTTCATCGTTCATATCCTGTGCGAAAATATTGCTTACCGTTAATAACATTACAAGTACCGAAAATAATATTATGTGCCTCATAAAAATTCCTTTAGTTTTTAGGTTACACTTCTATAATGATTATAAAAGACCAAAGGTTTCCTTTTGTTGTTGTTACTTTGCAACCAAATGCTTATCAATCTGATACTACCAGATTATATTCATTATAATATTGAGGTTGGAAATATGGGTTTATTGACTAAAAAGGGCACTTTGTTGTGGCAAGATTAATGTATCCAATTTTTACTGTACTTTAATCATAAGAACTCCGGGAAAGCAACGATGAACAAAAAATACATTTTTTTACTAACCTTACTAATTGCAATTTTTATTTCTGCTGTTATGTGCACAAAGCAGAAAAAAAAGGAAGTCTATTCAGCTAATGGAAAAGAAGTTACTGTTTACACTACTGCTTCTGATACAGACTTACGACTAAGCAAAACATCGCACAAAAAATTTACAGATGCAGACCAACCTCTTGAATCGGAAGTTGCTGTGTTTGTAAATCCCGATAAAACTTTTCAAAAATTTTGGGGTATTGGCGGGGCAATAACAGACGCATCGGCAGAGGTATTTGCCAAGCTTCCTGAAGATAAGCAGAATGAGTTTTTGAAAGCATATTACGATGTAAATGAAGGTATTGGGTATTCATTAGCCCGCACAACTATTCACAGTTGTGATTTTAGCTCGGGTAGTTATACTTATGTTGAGGAAGGTGATAAAGAGTTAAAAACATTTAGTATAGATCACGATAAAAAATACAGAATTCCGTTAATAAAAAAAGCAATTACCGCTGCTGGTGGCAAACTTCCATTATACGCAAGTCCTTGGAGTCCGCCTGCATTTATGAAAAGCAACAACCACATGCTACAAGGTGGAACGCTTTTGCCAGAATATTTTGAAACCTGGGCATTATACTATACCAAGTTTATAAAAGCATACGAAAAAGAAGGTATGCCTATTTGGGGTATTACAATACAAAATGAACCAATGGCAACTCAACGTTGGGAATCCTGTATTTATACAGCCGAAGCTGAACGCGATTTTCTTAAAAACTATTTAGGTCCGGTTATGCAGCGTGAAGGACTTGGCGATAAAAATATTGTAGTGTGGGATCATAACCGTGATTTGATTACTCATCGTGCAAATACAATTTTTGATGATCCTGAAGCAGCCAAATATGCATGGGGAATTGGCTTCCACTGGTATGAAGTATGGGCTGGCGGCGAATATATGTACGAAAATCTTGATAGAATACAGGAGTCATATCCGGATAAAAAATTATTATTTACAGAAGGTTGTGTTGAAAGTTTTGATGAAAAAGAATATCAGAGATGGTCTAATGCAGAAAGATATGGTCAGTCCATGATTAACGACTTTAATCAGGGTACAGTTGGCTGGACGGACTGGAATATACTGCTTGATCACACTGGAGGACCAAATCATGTGGGTAATTTTTGTTTTGCACCATTGCACGCCGATACAAGAACCGGCGAACTG
This sequence comes from Melioribacteraceae bacterium, assembly GCA_963663615.1. Taxonomy (GTDB): domain Bacteria; phylum Bacteroidota; class Ignavibacteria; order Ignavibacteriales; family Melioribacteraceae. Next base: position 3,280,703 of record OY760517.1, on the reverse strand, counting down.
ATATATACTCCATCATACTATTATATTGGTCATTTTTCAAAATTTGTACGTCCCGAAGCAGTTAGGGTTAGTACGGTAGCGAGCCGCAGCCATCTGTTAACAACATCATTCCTTAATAAATATGGTAAAATGGTAACTGTCGTAATGAATCATACTGATGAAGCAATAACTTATGAAATGATTGTTAATGAGGTATCGGTTAGCGAAACTATTCCGGCTCATGCAATCCAAACTTTAGTGTATTAAAATGGGGGTAAAAATGAACAGAATCAAAATTTTAATGATATTATTACTATCGCTTTGTGTTACGGCTTTAGCAGGATGCGAGGATGAGGAAGGAACGACTGATAGCAGAGACGATAGCGTGAAAACTATTGTTGATAAACATGGTCAGTTGAGAATTGATGGTGTTAAAATAGTTGATGAGAAACGTGAAATAGTTGCCCTACGTGGTATGAGTCTCTTTTGGAGTCAGTGGGGTGGTGAGTATTATAATGCCGAAACTGTTAAATGGCTTGTTGATGACTGGAAGTGTACAATGGTTCGTGCAGCAATGGGAGTTGAAAGCGGTGGTTATCTTGATAACTCGCAAGCAGAGTTACAAAAAGTAACTGCGGTTATTGATGCGGCTATTGAAAACGGAATATATGTAATTGTTGACTGGCATGATCATCATGCTGAAGACCATTTGGCTGATGCAATTACTTTTTTTGATTATATATCAAAAACTTATGGCGATACCCCTAATGTTATTTATGAAATTTATAATGAACCTCTCGATGTTTCCTGGAATGATGTAATTAAACCGTATGCAGAGGAAGTTGTTTCTGCAATTCGAAGAAATGACAGGGATAATATTATTATTGTAGGTACACCTAATTGGTCGCAGGATGTTGATTCGGTTTTGCATAATGGAATTGCTGGCTGGAATATTGCCTACTCTTTCCATTTTTATAGCAGTACCCACGGTCAGGATATTATGGGTAAGGCTGCTACTGCGATTAATGCAGGTTTACCGGTTATTGTTACCGAGTGGGGTCTTAGTGAAGCCAGTGGTGATGGTGAAATAAATCTTCAAAAGAAAAATGACTGGCTTGCTTTTATGGAATCCTATAATCTTAGCTGGTGTAACTGGTCAATAATATCGAAGGAGGAGTCTTCAGCGGCGTTACTTTCAACAACTACAAAAGTTAGCGGCTGGAGTGAGGGAGATTTAACATTATCTGGTACAATTATCAGGGCTTACCTGAATGAAAATAATGCAGCAATGTTTGAAGAGTAAAGTTTCCTATGATTAATTAGTTGTTGGTGTATTGTACCATTGTAGTGTTGCGGGTTTGCTTTTTAGTAAACCCGTTTTTTTTATCCCCTGCTCAATAAAACTGGCTACTGTAGAGATAATGAGTAACTGCCTCACAGTATTTAATTCCATTGTAACACAAGGTTACACAAGAGTAATCGCTACGCGATATGTAAATATCAGCAGGAGAATACTCCTGCCCTGGAAACTACTTCTGTAAAGGAATAGTGCTTGTCGGCAATAGAATAGGCGGGTAATAGCTTTATCATGTTGCTGTCCTTTCTTTTATAAATTATTCATTTACCCCTTACCTGAACAAATGAAATGTTTTTGTGTTTATTATTGTTGTAGTAGCAAATGATTAGGTGCAAACGGACTTGGAGCCAAAAAATCTGTGAAAAAAGTTTTATGAATTCTGGTTCGTTTGATAATATGAATATATTATCATTATATTATATCTTACTGTACATGAATTCATTCTTATTGGAGGTTAGATGAAAATTGTTGTTTGCGTTAGTAACGTACCCGATACAGCAGCCAAAATAAATATTGGTGCTGACGGTAAAAGCATCGATACAAAAGATGTAACTTATGTCCTTAATCCTTACGATGAATTTGCTGTTGAGGAAGCACTTAAAGTTAAGGAAGCTGCCGGCGGTGAAGTTGTTGTGCTTGGTTACGGTACTGACAAAACAAAAGAAACTATCCGCAAAGCCCTGGCTATGGGTGCAGATAGTGCTGTATTACTTAAAACCGAATCTTACCTCGATCCGGTTGCTGAAGCAAAAGCTTATGCAAATGAAATAAAAGAACTTGGTGCCGAACTTGTATTTACCGGTAAACAATCCGTTGATTATGATGATGGTGTTACTGGTCAGTTACTTGCTGAATTTCTTGGTTATAATTGTGTTTCCGTTGTGGTTGGTTTAACTGTTGATGGAGAAAGCATTACAGCCGAAAGAGAAATTGAAGGTGGTAAGGAAATAGTTGCTACCAAACTTCCAGCTGTTATAACTGCACAAAAAGGACTGAATGAACCCCGTTATGCTTCGCTTAAAGGTATTATGCAGGCTAAAAGAAAGAAAATTGAAGAGAAGGAACTTGCCGACTCGCAAAATTATCTTGAAGTAGTTAAAATGAAAAAACCTGCTGCAAAATCACCGGGTAAAATATTAGGTTCAGATGTATCCGCAGTACCCGAACTGGTTAAATTGTTAAAAGAAGAAGCTAAAGTTATATAGGGGGTAACTATGAATAAAGTACTTGTGTTTTTGGAACAAAGAAACGGTCAGATCAAAAAATCGTCATTTGAGGTACTTGCTGCTGCAAAAAAACTTGTTGATACTGTTGATGCAGTTGTTGCTGCCGGTAGTGTTGAAGCTCCTGAAGCTGCAGGTAAATTTGGTGCTGCAAGCGTAACAGTTCTTAAAAGTGCCGATTTCGAAAATTATACAGCTTCGGGCTATGCCAAGGCTGTTGCAGATTTTGCTAACGATAATGGTTACGATACTCTGTTTTTTGCACATTCGGCAATGGGTAAAGACCTTGCTCCAAGAGTAGCTGCAAAAATGGATGCCGGTATTGCTGTTGATGTTGTTGAATTTGCTAAGGATGGCGATGATGTAATTGCTACTCGTCCAGTTTATGCAGGCAAAGCTTTGCTTGATGTTAAACTTGTAAGTGATAAAAAAGTGTTTACAACTCGTCCTAATATATTTGTTGCCGAAGAAGTTGGTGCCGATGCAACGGTTAATGAAGTAGCGATTGGTTCGGCTGATCTATCGGTTACTGTTACCGAGCTTGTAAAATCGGAAGGTAAACTTGACGTTGCCGAAGCCGATTTAATTGTCTCGGGTGGACGAGGTTTAAAGGAAGCAGAAAACTTCAAGATGGTTGAACAACTTGCCGATACTCTTGGTGCCGCAGTTGGTGCGAGTCGTGCAGTTGTTGATGCCGGCTGGAGACCACATGCCGAACAGGTTGGACAGACAGGTAAAACCGTATCGCCAAACTTGTATGTAGCAGTTGGTATATCGGGTGCAATACAGCATCTTGCAGGAATGCGTTCCTCGAAATATATAGTAGCGATTAACAAGGATAAAGATGCTCCGATTTTCCAGATTGCCGATTATGGCATTACCGGAGATGCTTTTGAGATTGTTCCTGAGCTAATTAAGGAAATCAAAAAAACAAAATCAGAATAGGTAAATGAGTAACTACAATAAAGTTGAAGTAGAAATTATGGGACTCTCTTCGAGTCCCTCTTCTGGTGGGGCATATGCCTTGTTGTTAAAAGAGGTATATGGAAACAGAAGGCTACCGATAATAATTGGTGCATTCGAAGCTCAATCAATTGCCCTTGAGCTTGAAGGCATAAAACCCCCGCGTCCGTTAACACATGATTTACTAAAAAGTATGATCGATAATCTTGGCGGAACAATTACAGAAATATTGGTTGATGAATTAAGAGAAAATACGTTCTATGCTAAAATAACAGTTGAACAATCGAGTTTAACCAATCAGGTAGATTCGCGTCCAAGCGATGCAATTGCGTTAGCGGTTAGATCGAGAGCACAGATTTTTGTTGCCGATAGTGTGATGGATAAAGCTTCGTTTATTCCTTCTGCCGAGGAGCAAGAAGATGCAGATGCGGAGAATTATTCGCTTAAGCAACAACCACATCAGGAACCCTCTGCTTCGGTTGAAACCAAAATTGCAACTCTTCAGGATAACCTCCGCGAAGCTTTGGAAAAGGAAGACTACGAACGTGCTGCGAGTCTTCGTGATGAAATTACCAAACTTAAAGGCGATAACTAATTTTAAAATACCGACTTAATACTAAATGAAGCATTATAAACTTGTGCTTTATTTGGTTATCGGCTATTTAGGGGCTAATGTGGCTTTTGAAATAGAACGAAAGTTTCTTGTTAAGCAATTACCCGAGGTAGCTCAGATTCAGCAGGATTTTTGTTATGCCTTGTTTCGTATATAGCTGTTCCAGAAAATTTTTATAATGCCCTAAATCATCAAGAGTATCTATTCTGGATGCAAATATAGCTTCCTCATTTTGGTTAGGGGTAATTTTAAGTGTATCCATATTTCGCCGTAAATATAAACAATACTATCGCATTAGCGAGCTAAAAATAAGTTAAGAGGTGGCGATTTTCAATAGTTAAGAAACAGGATAATGATTTTTGCCTCAAAACATATCTAATTGCCAGTTTTGAATAGTAGTTGAAGAGTTTATTCAAAAATACTCTACTTTTTAGTTAACATTTATTATAATTTTGGTTAATTTCAATCGTTAATATTCCACTAAACATAATGTGTATATGAAAAAGTTAAAGCTAAACAAAGTTCCTGAAGTTGTTTCTGTTCAGGATATGCTGTTACAGTCTGCAAAAAAATATTCAACCAAACTGGCGATGGAAGATCTTAACGATACCCCTCTTAAAAGAGTTACTTACGCAAAACTGCTTGAGTCAGTTCTTACGTTTGGTAATGCGTTAAAAAGTCTTGGTATTAAGGAGCGAACTCATATAGCCCTGATAGGCGAAAACCGTGTACAGTGGGCAGTATCGTTTTTAACTAGCATGGCATTTAATTATGTGGTTGTACCTATTGATGCCAGATTGAATAGTAATGAGATACTAAATATCGTGCATGAATCGGATGCAGAGGCTTTAATTTTTTCTGATCAGTATTCATCGATATTCAGTGAGGCACATTCGGCATTAAAAAGAATTGAAAACTTTATTTGCATGGATAAGGAATACAAGGAAGAAAATTTTCTTTCAATGCCCAAGTTACTTGAGGAAAATGTAGCTGCCAAGGAAGAGGAGCTTCCCAAAATTAACCCTGATGATATGGCTGAAATAATATTTACATCAGGTTCGCTTGGCAGGGCAAAAGGGGTTATGCTATCCCAAAAGAACCTTGCTTCAAACTTGATGGATATGGTTGCACATTTAATGATGTATCCTGAAGATAGATTTCTTTCAGTATTGCCTATTCATCATACCTACGAATGTACATGCGGAATGTTATGTCCACTATATTGCGGATCTTCTGTTCATTATTCACGCTCATTAAGAACCGTTGTTGATGACCTCCAGAATGTAAAGGCTACAATGCTACTTGGTGTACCTTTGCTTTTCGATAAAATGTTTAAGCGAATTCAGAAAGGTATTCAGGAAGACAAGAAAAAAGCCAAACTTGTACCCAAGCTTATTGGCATTACCAATTTAACATCAAGGGTTGGGCTGGGACAGTTAAAGAAAAAAGTGTTCAAGGCACTTCATGAAAAGTTTGGCGGACATATAAGATTTTTTATTGCAGGTGGTGCTGCACCCGATCCATTGGTTGCAAAAGGTTTGCGTGAATTTGGATTTGGCTTTTTGCAGGGTTATGGATTAACTGAAACTTCTCCTATACTGGCTGTTAATCGCGATAAGGAATTTAAGGATGAAGCAGGTGGTTTGCCATTGGGAAGGGTTACAATAAATATTCATGAGCCGGATTCCAGTGGTGTTGGTGAAATATGGGCTAAGGGTCCTAATGTTATGCTTGGCTATTATAAAAACAAAAAGCAAACAGAAGCTACGTTTTCGCCTGATGGCTGGTTCAAAACCGGCGACATAGGTTTTCTTGACAAGGATGGATTTTTGCACATTAAAGGAAGAATGAAAAATGTAATAATTTCCAAGAGTGGCAAAAATGTATATCCGGAGGAAATTGAGGATGTGCTTAACCGAAGTCCGTTTGTTCTTGAAAGTATGGTTTATGGTGAGCAGGATGATAAACAGGATGAAATTATTGCTGCCATGCTGGTTCCGGATGGTGAAGCCTTTATAGCTTATGCAGAAGAGAATAATGTTCAGATTACCAGTAACCTTATTGAAAAGATAATGGCAGATGAAATTAAGCTTACCAATAAGCAGCTAACGGGCTTTAAGCATATCAAAAAGTTCTATGTAAGAGAGAACGAATTTGAGAAAACTACAACACAAAAAATTAAAAGATATTTGGTTGGTAAAAAGTAAGTTTGTTGTTTGTTAAAACTGAACAGCTTATTTTATAATTATATATGATACAATAGTATAGCAATAATCCAAAATGTTTGGTTTTGATAAATATTTGTTGTTTGACTAAACATGCAATAATATGTATATTTAGTGTCTGTTTATTTTTTAAAAGGTGACTTGCACAGATGAGTATATCGGAACCACGTGTATTTTCAGGTTCAGCTAATCCGGCATTTACGGAAAAGATTGTAGAATATCTTGGTATTGCCCCGGGACAAATAGAAAAAAGAATTTTCAGCGACAACGAAATATGGGTTAAGTTTAAGGAAAATATTCGCGGAAGGGATGTTTATCTTGTACAGCCAACGCAACCTCCCGCAGAAAATTTGATGGAACTTTTAATAATGATTGATGCTGCAAAACGTGCATCAGCAAAAAAAGTTACAGCAGTTATACCATATTTTGGTTATGCCCGACAGGATAGAAAAGACCAGCCACGTGTTGCGATTACTGCCAAGTTGATTGCAAATCTTATAACAGTAGCGGGTGCAGACAGGGTTATAACAATGGATTTGCATGCTGCCCAGATTCAGGGCTTTTTTGATATACCATTTGATCATCTTTATGGTTCGGGGAATTTTACTAGCGACCTTTCTGAAAAATTTCAGAATCTAGTTGTAGTTTCACCCGATATGGGTGGTGTTAAGTTGGCGAGATCTTATGCCGAAAGACTTAATGCCGGTATTGTTGTTATTGATAAAAGAAGACCAAAACAGAATGTTGCCGAGGTTATGAACGTTATCGGTGATGTTGAAGATAAAAATGTATTGATTGTTGACGACCTGATTGATACAGGCGGTACATTTGTTAATTGCGTAAAGGCATTAAAGGATAGGGGAGCACTAAAAATTTTCGGTGCTATTACACATCCCTTGCTTTCCGGTACGGCTGTGCAAAAAATTAATGAAAGTCCGCTTGAAACATTGTATGTAACCGATTCAATTCCATTGGGTCCGGAAGCAGCAGAGTCGGAAAAAATAGTAGTACGTTCATCAGCTTTATTATTTGCCAAGGCAATAAAAGCATGTAACCAAAATAAGTCGATTAGTAAATTGTTTGAAATAGATAAAAGTTAATAGAAATTCAGGGAGAGTATATAATGGCTGAGCTAACTATAAGTGCCAAGAAAAGAGAAATTTCTACAAAAGGATATTTGAATGAGTTGAGAAGAGAAGGTAACGTTCCAGGAACTGTATATGGAAAAGATGGTGAAGCACTTTCAGTTTATGCACCTGAAGTTAACCTTAACAAACTTATTTACACTAAAAAAACTCATGTAATTAACCTTGAAGTGGAAGGTGGAGAAACTTACAAATGTGTGATGCAGGACAAACAGTTTGATCCCATTACAGATAAGTTAATACACTTTGACTTGATTAGATTTACTGAAACTGATTTTGTTAAAATAGCTGTGCCATTGGTACTAACAGGTGCTGCTGAAGGTGTAAGAAAAGGTGGTAAATTACGTCAGTCGCTACACAAAATTAAAATTGAATGTTTACCTGCCGATGTTCCTGAAGAAATTAAACTGGATGTTTCTCACATGGAACTTAATACAAGTTATTTGATGAGAGATGTTAAGCTGGAAAAATATAAAATATTGAGCCCAAGTGATACACTTATTGCAGTTGTATCCGGTTCTAGAAACACTGCTGATGAAGCAGAATCTGAATAATCAGAATTTTGTTTAACAGGAGTTAGTTTATTTGCGAGCTGTACTAGGAATTGGTAATCCCGGTAAAGATTATTTAAATACCCGACACAATATTGGATTTATGGTGCTGGATCGGTTTGCCGAAAAAAATGGTCTTAAGTTTACAGCAGGCAAAGGTGATTATTTTTATGCGGATGGTACTTTTGGTGCCAGCCGCTTTGTTGTAATAAAACCTACCACTTATGTTAACCTAAGTGGTAAAGCAGCAAAGCATGTACTTGAGCACTATGGGATTTTGCCTGAGGATATGCTTGTTGTTACTGACGATATAAATTTAGACCTGGGAAAGATACGAATTAGAAAGTCCGGTGGCGATGGTGGTCATAACGGATTGTATTCCATTATTTATGATTTATTTACAATGGAGTTCCCCAGATTGAGGTTTGGCATATGGGACGAAAGCTACAGAGATAATATGAAAGATTTTGTTTTGAGCCCATTTAGTGATAAAGACTTGGATTTTATGAATGAAAATATAGAAATAGCCTGCAATCTGGTTGAAGAGTTTCTTAAAGGCGGAACTTTACAGATGAACAATCTGTTCAGCAAGGTTTCGCAACCGAAAAAAGATGTATCCAATAATCAATTAAAGGAATGAAACCAGGGAGTAATCTATGAAATTTCTTGTTTATCTAATACCTTTTCTGGGTCTTCTCGCATTAGTTTATTCACTATTTAAAAATGCGTGGATTAACAAGCAACCCGTCGGGTCTGATAAAATGGCTGAAATTGCCGGCCATATTCGTGAAGGTGCAATTGCTTTTCTAAAAACTGAATACAAGGTGCTGTTGGTTTTTGTTGTTTCAGTAGCTATTTTGCTTGGTTTTGCCAATGCAAGTCGTGCTGATTCGTCATGGCTCATTTCAGTATCTTTTGTTGTAGGGGCAGTTTGTTCGGCTCTTGCAGGTTATTTGGGTATGATTGCTGCAACAAGTGCAAACGTTCGTACTACTAATGCTGCCAGAAAAGGGCTTTCACCAGCTCTTAAAATAGCTTTTTCAGGTGGTGCCATTATGGGTATGAATGTGGTAGGGCTTGGCATTCTTGGGCTTAGTGGTTTGTTTATTCTTTACCATGATGTTTTTGCCTGGGATATGACGATGGTTATCAACGTTCTTTCAGGTTTTTCCTTGGGTGCTTCTTCTATTGCACTTTTTGCACGTGTTGGTGGTGGTATTTATACCAAGGCTGCCGATGTGGGTGCTGACCTTGCAGGTAAGGTTTACGAAGGTATTCCTGAAGATGATCCGCGAAACCCTGCTACTATTGCCGATAACGTTGGTGATAATGTTGGTGACGTTGCCGGTATGGGTGCTGACCTTTTTGAGTCTTATGTTGGTGCCATAATTGGTACAATGGTTCTTGGGGCTGTGTTTATCTCTCCAGATGTGCCGGAACTTGGACTTGAAGCTGTACTTCTGCCATTATTCCTTGCAGGTGCAGGAATTGTACTTTCTATCATTGGTACTTTTTTCGTGAATGTTAAAGAAGGTGGAGATCCTCAGCGGGCACTTAACTTTGGTGAGTTTGGTACCACTGGTATGATGGTTGTTGCCGCTTATTTTATTATCAAAAACCTTTTACCTGAAACATGGATTTTTGAAGGTTTTGAATATTCAAGTAACGGAATATTTTTCTCAACGCTTATTGGTTTGGCTGCCGGTACAACAATTGGTCTTATTACTGAATATTATACTGGTACCGATAACAGACCTGTATTTGGTATTGTGGAACAGTCAATTACTGGTTCGGCAACAAATATTATTGCAGGACTTGGTGTTGGTATGTACTCAACGGCAATACCTATTTTAATTATTGCTGCGGGTATTATTGGGTCATTCCATTTTGCAAGTTTATATGGTATAGCTATTGCTGCTTTGGGTATGCTTTCAACTACTGGTATTCAGCTGGCGGTTGATGCTTACGGTCCTATTTCGGATAATGCCGGTGGTATTGCCGAAATGAGTGACTTACCAGGTGAGGTAAGGGAAAGAACTGATAAACTTGATGCTGTAGGTAATACAACAGCAGCTATTGGTAAAGGTTTTGCAATTGGTTCTGCTGCACTAACAGCATTAGCACTTTTCTCAGCTTATATGCATCAGGCTGAAATTACAGTTATTGATTTAGCCGATCCTGTAATTATGAGTGGTTTATTTGTGGGTGCCATGCTACCATTCCTTTTCTCAGCGATGAGTATGGCAGCAGTGGGACGTGCAGCGAAGGAAATGATTATTGAAGTTGGACGCCAGTTCCGTGAAATTAAGGGATTGCGCGAAGGAACAGCTCAGGCTGAATATAAAAAATGTGTTGAAATTTCAACAAAGGCAGCTATCAGGGAAATGATTGCACCAGGTTTACTTGCAGTTATAGTACCGGTTGTAGTTGGCTTTTTTAGCAAGGAAATGTTAGCAGGTTTATTAGCCGGTGTAACCACAAGTGGTGTACTAATGGCAATATTTCAGGCTAATGCGGGCGGTGCCTGGGATAACGCAAAAAAAGTTATTGAAGGCGGCGTTTCAATAGATGGTTTTAAATATACAAAAGGTTCTGATGCCCATAAGGCTGCCGTTGTAGGCGATACAGTTGGCGACCCGTTCAAGGATACATCAGGTCCGGCTCTTAATATTTTAATTAAACTTATGTCAGTGGTATCATTGGTTATTGCACCACTGATAAAATAGCTTTATATTTTAAGTCGATTTTTTTTATTAACCCTGGGATTATCAAAAAAAATAAAAAGGATAATCCCCAAAAGTCCATAGGGAGGATACATGGCGATAAAACAATATGAAAGTGTTGTTGTAATTAATGCTTCTCTGGAAGATAGCCAGATTGAAGAAACCTTCTCACGCGTAAGCGAATTTTTAAAAACCAACGGTGGTGAATTTTTAGATGTTGAAAGATGGGGCAGAAAAAGATTAGCATACCCCATTCAGAAATCTAAAAGCGGGTATTATATAGTAATGCGTTTTAAGGCACAGCCTGAAATGATCACCAAGCTTGAAAGAATTTATAAACTCGATGAAACAATAGTAAGATATCTTACTGTAGTTCTGGAAAAAGATGATGTTGCATATTACGATGAAATGCGTAAGAACAAGACGGAAGATAAAGTGTTAGTAGCTGCTGAAAAAGAAGAAAAAGCTGAAGAAACCGCTGAATCAAAATAGTGAATGTATTGAAACAAGTTGACAAGTATGGAGGTCTATGATGGCTGATCTTAAAATGCCAGAATTGAATAGTGTAATAGTAGCGGGTAATTTAACGAAAGATCCGGTGTTTCGTCAAACGTCAAATAATACTCCGGTTGTGAATTTTCATGTAGCTGCCAACCGCAGATACAAAGATAGTTCGAACCAGTGGCAAGAAGATGTTTGCTATGTTGGTGTGGTTGCCTGGAATAAACTTGCAGATAGTTGCAAGGACAGGTTACGCAAGGGAAGCGCTGTACTTGTTGATGGTGAACTACAAAGCCGTACCTTTAAGGTTGAGGATGGTCGCAACAGAACGATAGTTGAAATTAAGGCTAAAAGAATTCAGTTCCTTAATAAATTCAATAAATCCGAAGAAGGTGAAGATTCTGACTTTTCAGATACTGACGATTCGGATGAAGAATATGATGATATATCGTTCGATAAATTCCTTACCGATGAAGAATCGGACTTAATGAAAGATAAATAGAAAACCATGGAGTTTAAATGAAATCTAAAAAAGTAAGAAGAGTAATAAGCGAATATATCGACTATAAAAACGCTAAACAATTACAGAAATTTATTACCGATCAGGGTAAGATTATACCAAGAAGAATTACAGGTTTGAGTGCAAAACAGCACAGAGAACTTGTTAGAGCTATAAAACGTGCCAGACACATCGCTATTATGCCATATGTTTCAGAAGCGGTTAAATAATAAGGAGTGTAAAGATGAAAGTTATTCTTAGAAAAGATTTTGATCAGATTGGCCGTTTAGGCGATATTGTTAATGTTAAGGATGGTTATGCTCTAAACTATCTTATTCCAAGGGAAATTGCTTATCATGCAAGTCCGGAAAGTATTAAGGCAATTGAAGAAGAGAAAAAAGTTATAGCTGAAAAAATGGCTCATGAACTTGAAGGTGCCAAAACTCTTTCAGAAGAACTTGCTAATGTTTCTGTTACCATACCTGTTAAGGTTGGTGAAGAAGACAAGATTTTCGGTACTGTTACTACTCAGATGATCGCTGAAGCTCTTGAAGCAAAAGGCTATGTAATTGACAAAAGAAAACTCGAAATTCCTGAAGCTATTAAAAGCCTTGGAATTTATGATGTTACTCTTAAACTTCACCCTGAAGTTACCGTTACACTTAAAACCTGGGTGGTAAGAGAATAATGTTTAGCCGTGTTAAACGGCTAATTTATTATATCTGAGTGGAGTTTTTTATCTCTTTTGTATATGAGACCCTGATTTGCTGAAGTAAAATTGATTTTTCATGCGGGTCTCTTTATATTAGAAATCTTAATTAAATATACGCCTTTTTTTTAACTAATTATCAAGATAAAAGAATGAAACAATTTAGAATGAGAATTATTCTCATCCTGTTTTTTGTGGCTCTTAGTGGGTATCTGCTGTATCCTACCTATGCAGATTATCAAAATACCAAAAAGATGAATAAAAGACTGGATGCTGTTAGAGATAGTTTGGTAACAAACAATCCACAGATAACCGAAACGGAAATTAAATCGTTACTTGAAATTGAAGAAGATAATATACGCCTTGCTGATGAATCAATAAAAGAAAACAGAGATAAAAGAGTTAAGCTTGGTCTTGACCTTCAGGGTGGCATGTACCTTGTAATGGAAGTTAACACTGCTAAACTTCTTGAAAAAATTGCTAAGGAACCGGATGAAAAATTCCTTGCTCTTCTTGATGAAGCTGCTAAAGAATCAGAATTATCTCAGCAGAATGTAGTTTCTATACTTACAGGTAAACTTGCCGAAAATGGTATTAGATTAAGCCGTTATTTTGGTAACATTCGTGAAGATGATGAAGATATTATAAGCCGTCTTGAAGAACAGGAAAGCGATGCGGTAACCCGTGCTATCGAAATTATTAGCAACAGGGTTAACCAGTATGGTGTTTCCGAACCTTCAATTCAGAAACAGGGTGCTCGTCGTATTATTATTGAGCTACCTGGTATTTCAAGAGAAGAAGAAGCCAAACAGCTTTTGCAGGGTAGAGCATTACTTGAGTTCAAACTTGTAAAAGACCCACAATTTTCTTTCCCGATTATGCAGCGTATTGATGAAGTGCTTAGTAAAGTTGTAAGAAACGACTCAACACTTCTTGCCGATACTACTGAAACCGGTGAACAAATTGATTTTGAAACACTTACTGAAGATGAACAATTTCAGCGTCATCCTTTCTTCTCTCTTGCAATGATACCAAGAGATGCGAGATCTGCTGATGCTTACGTTAAAGCTGAAAATAAGGCGAGACTTGAAAACTATCTTGCATTACCCGAAGTGCAGAATGCAATTCCTGATAATGTTGAGTTTTTGTTCTCTGACAAACCTAAAGTAACTACCGAAGATGGAATACAGTATTATATGCTTTACAACTTGGCTAAAGATGCTGAACTTTCCGGTGAGGTTATTACAGATGCACGTGCTACAATTGACCAGACTACTTCAAGTCCTATTGTAACCATGGCAATGAATAGCGAAGGTGCTTTGGAATGGGCGAGAATAACAGGTCAGAACATTAAAAAACGTATTGCTGTTGTTCTTGATGATGTTGTTTATACAGCACCGTCAATCAGAAATAAAATTACTATGGGTAATACCCAGATTGAAGGTATGGCTGATATTCAGGAAGCCAAACTTCTTGAAATTGTACTAAAAGCTGGTGCACTACCTGCTCCGGTTGATATTATTGAAGAAAGAACAGTTGGTCCGTCACTTGGTCAGGACTCAATTAACCAGGGTTTTATGTCAACATTGGTTGGTTTCATGCTGGTTGTATTTTTCATGGTTATTTATTATAAGGCTGGTGGTTCGGTTGCCGACCTTGCACTTTTCTTTACTATTCTGTTTATCATGGGTATTCTTGCTGGTTTCCAGGCTACGTTAACGCTTCCTGGTATAGCGGGTATTATTCTAACAATTGGTATGGCGGTGGATGCCAACGTACTAATTTTTGAGAGGATTAGGGAAGAACTTGGTACTGGTAAAACAATAAAGGCTGCTGTTGAATCTGGCTTCCAGCATTCATATTCGGCTATTATTGACTCGAACGTAACTACATTATTTGTTGCTGTTATTCTTTACCAGTTTGGTTCAGGTCCTATTCAGGGTTTTGCCCTAACACTAATGATTGGTATTTTTGCGAGTTTGTTTAGTGCTCTTGTTGTTACAAAGCTCGTCTTTGAAGTAATGCTGGCAAAAGGCTCAAGTATAAACATTGGATAAATGAAATCAGGAGATATTTAATAAATGCGTATTTTTGAAAACATCAATGTAGATTTTTTATCCAAAAGAAAGGTTGCATATATTGTTTCCGGAACTCTTATTTTACTTGGTTTAATAAGCCTTTTTACAAGAGGACTTGAATTTGGTATCGACTTTAAGGGCGGTACTGAAATTGCACTCTCTTTTGAGAAAGAAATTGACATTACAGACGTTAGAAATGACCTTGATGGTATTGGTTTGGGAAACATCGAGGTTAAAACTTTCGGTGACGAAAGTGGTATATTAGTTAGAACAGAATTACAGCAGATACCTCCGGCAGTATTTCCGCAGGTTATTGATGTAATTGCCAAAGATATTGATAAAAGAGTACCAGATGCACAGAAGTCAATTATCGATTCTACAGCTAAATCTGTTACCTTCCATTTTCAAACTCCGGAAGTTGCACAGAATGTAGTTGAATTATTATTACTCGACAAATTACAGGCTACTCGTGTTAGTCAGGATCCTGATAACTCTGATGTACTTGTACGTGTTGGTATTGCCGACTGGATTGAACAGGTACTTATTCAGAAAATGCCAGATAACCCGTTTGTAGTACAGAAATCGGATAATGTTGGTCCTAAAATTGGTGAAGAACTTAAAGCTGATGCATTGATCTCAATTGGTCTTGCACTACTTGTAATTCTTGTTTACCTTGGTTTCCGATTCAAATTTGTATTTGCAATGGGTGCGGTTGTAGCTCTTTTTCATGACGTATTTATAACATTGGGTATGTTCTCATTACTGTATGGATTGGTTGATTTCCTTAACCTTGAAATTAGTATTAACGTTGTGGCTGCATTCCTTACATTGGTTGGATACTCAATTAACGATACTGTGGTTGTGTTCGACCGTATCAGGGAAAATGTTAAGATACATAAAACTGCTGAACTTTCAAGAAACATCAATAATGGTATAAGCAGTACTTTACCTCGTACTATAATCACTTCAGTAACTACATTTATTGTGGTTCTTGTTCTATTTATTTTCGGTGGAGAAGTATTACGCGGTTTTGCTTTTACTCTTACTTTTGGTATCATTATCGGTACTTATTCTTCAATCTTCGTTGCAAGCTCATTCGTTTACGAATATGCAACCAAGAGAGGACAGAAAATTCAGTTCTAAGTTTTTGAATATATTATTTACAGAAAGCCCACGATTTATCGTGGGTTTTTTTATTTAAAATGAATTTGCTTGGCAAGATAAATGCCGGAGGGGGGATTAAGGCATTATTTTTATACTACTTTTTTATGCTAAACTTAAACTTGAGAGGATCACCAGTTTTGCCAAATGTACCGTATGATTGTTCGTAAAGTGTAATGTTGCCATCAATATCATAAAGCAAAATAGTGGTTGAACGAGTACCATAAACAGGTATTTTTATAAATAGTGGCGATAGCTCTTTTTCGAGGTAATTGGATACTCCAGTATTTGGCAATAAGTTGTCCGGAGCCTTTGTTTTATCCTGCATCATTTTGAATAGCTCATCAACATCAGGGTGTTCATTTCTACTAATAATATCAGCGAACTTAAGCTTTCCCCGTGTAACTTTAAACCAGTCGGTATTAAGGAAGGCATTGCTTAAACCATGAATACCATCTTGCACTTTTTGTGTTTCATTTAGTTTGTTACTAAAATAATATGACTCTTCAAATGAACCAAAAAGGAGATTATATCCCGCATATAAGGAGGATGTTTCGGTTAATGTATTGGCGTAGTTATTTATGCTGTCCTTTTCAAGAAGATAGTCACCAACAATGTTACCACGTGAAGTAGTAAACTTGCGTTTATCTTTACCATCACGGTAGTTAGTAATAGCAGCAAACTTGCCGGTTTTGGTTATCCCCATCCATGTGCCACCCTTTTGTTTGTCTTTCCCAGCTAATAAATCATGATATTCTTCCCAAAAGTGGGGGCGTTGTGTGGGACGGTTGTAATATTCATCACGGTTGGAAACAAGTATAAACGGGTATTTTTCATGAACATTAAGAGCGAATAAAATTAGGCACATTTTACTACAATGGTTGTTATATCATCATTAGTTTCAGCCTGTCCCCTGAAATACTTAACCGAGTCAAGAATTTTCTTTTGAATTTCGGAAGCAGGGAGGTGCGAATTGTTTTTAAGAACTTGCAGTAAACGTTCGTCACCATACAATTCTCTTGATGAGTTCATTGCTTCTGTTAACCCATCCGAAAAGAACAGATAGGTTTCATCTTTTTCATAAGTTGTTGTAAATTCTTCAAGAGAATCAGCGAATATTTGGGACTTATTTATTCCAACCCCCATACCGGAAGGAGTGTAAAAAATCCGGTTATTGTTTTTAAGCAATAAAACTGGTGTATGTCCGGCACGGCAAATTTTAATGCTATTATCGAATGAATTAAAGAGTGCAATTGTAACTGTAATAAACCAGTTGGGCTTCATTACATCAAAGAGATGTTTGTTAATTTTAAGAATTATATCTTTAGGCGAAGCGGAATCCTTGCAAAACAAACGAACCATAGTTTGTAGTTTCGACATATAGAATGAGGCAGAGAGACCTTTGCCCGATACATCACCAATTACGGCAAATAGTTTGGTATCGGAAACTTTTATAACATCAAAATAGTCGCCACCAACCATCATGGCAGGAATCATTGCACCACTTATCTGGAGGTTATCGAGTGTTGGTATTGAAGCAGGTAACAGAGTTTGTTGTATGTTACGTGCATTTTCAAGGTCTCTGTGCATTTTAAGGTTTTCTGCTTCAGCTTCATACAGTCGGGAGTTTTCAAGCTGTGAGGCAACCTGATTAGTGGCTGTAACAAGAAGCTCAATATCTTTCCCGGAAAACTTTGCACCGGAGTATTTTAATCCGAACAGGAGGAAGCCAATAATTTCGTTTTTAACGAGTAACGGAATAACAGTATAAATTTGTTGGCTTAGCAAAACTTCAGAAAATTCACCAAAATATATACTAAATTGAGTTGAATCTATAATGGGCATCTGCTCAGTTTTAAGTCGGTTTTCAAGATAGAGTTTTAACCTTTCTTCTTTTAGCTGAAAATGCTTTGAACTGATAGCTACCTTTTTGGTACGTGCAACAGAAAAGTCGTTTTCATCTCGTATGGCAATTGCAAACGTATTGAGTTTAAGAGCCTCAATAAATGTATTAAACGTATTATCGAGTATTTTATCCTTACCAATTATGCCGCTAATATCCTTGCTGAAGCCATAAAGTACGCGCTGGTAAGCAAACTGTTCGGGGTAAAATTTACGTGTTATGTATGTCTGTAGCTGATCCTTGGTTGATTGAAATACGGTAGCAAAAATGATAAATATTCCTGCTGCAATAATACCTTGATAACGAGGTGTAAAAATTTGGCTAATTTCCTGTCCAATAAGATAAATAATGAGGAAGTAAAGACCACCAAGAGCTAAAGTAGCAAATCCGTACAGAATAGTTGTTTTAATAACTTCAGATACATCGAGCATTGAATAGCGGAAAACAGCATAGGCAAAGGAAGTGGGGAGAAGTATCACGAGAATTACAGGCATATAAAAGTATGGTGTATTATATGCGTTTATAAAATATGCTGTAATAGTTAATGCGTAAGCAAGTACGGCAATAGTAAAAATATAGCTCATCAGAATAAATAATACTGCAGTTCTTTCATTCCCTTTTTTAATTTTAAGATAACCTAAAACCAGATATACAATATTTACAATAGCCGCAAAGATTATTGGTGCAGAGAATGCATAACGTATATAAATTGAAGTAATTGCGTAGAATTCAAAACTTTTTATTGCTGTAACTCCCTTTATTACAGCAATAGCCAGAAAAAGAACAAGCGGGGATAGGTACAACATTTTGTAAATGTGTTTATACTCCATAACCTTGGTTCTTTTGGGAAATATCCAGAAGAAGTGGAGTAGCAAAAATGGAATTAGTGATGAACCAAGTATCTGGAGAAAATCCAGAGGCAAGTAGATAAATGCATAATTAAATATAGGATTGTGATAATTATCGATGAGCATTAGATTAAACATGGAATAAAGTACGAAAGCAGCACCTATTCTAAAGAACACAATCTGTACTTCACCATCCCGTTTCGACATTACGACTACAAAGCCAATAAGGAGCCATATAGTTGAAAAGAGAGTAGCTGAAAAACCGTTAAAAGAAATCAGCTTCTTAATCTCAACGTTGGTTTCAAATATCTCATTACCCCGTTTTACCTTGTATTCAACAATGTTATCATCGTGATCGAGCAATATTCTATTTATACGGTGTGTGCTAAATGTTCTAATTCCTTCAACTTCCAAAAGAATATCATTTTCGCGAATACCAGCTTGCCAGGTAACACCTTCAATTTTAACATTTCTGAAAATAATCTGTTTGTTTTTTGAGTCAACTTGCCAAATACATTCATCGTTTGGGCGGTAGGTAACCTCAAAAATAAAATAGAAATTCATTGCAGAAATGAACAGCAACAGCACCGTCCAAAAGATGAAAAACTGTTTTCTGTGCTTTATGTAAAAGTTTGAAATATGGTGCATCATGATCACTTTACTTTAAATATTAGAAGTGTGATGTCATCGGATTGTTCCGCACCGGTTGTAAATAGTTTTACGTCATCAATAAGCAGTTTAAGGGTTGTCTCTGCGTCTTTCCCGGCGTATTTAAGAGCCAACTCTTCAAGACGTTCATCGGTGTATTCGTTCTCGGAGGTATCCATAGCTTCAGTAACACCATCAGTAAACATAACAAGGGTATCATTTGGCTGGAGTTTAACAGTTTCAGAAATGTAAGGGACAATAGTTTCCATAACCCCAAGTATCATTCCGCCTTTTGTTAGTTTAATTATTTCGCCGTTACGTATTAATAGAGGGGGGTTATGCCCGGCATTAACAAAAGAGAACTCATAAGTTTCCTTGTTCAGTATTCCCCAAAAAAAAGTAATGAAACTTCCCATAACAGTATTTTCGGAAAGGAGATCGTTAATAAGGTTAGTTGCTTCTGAAATTTCAATTTCCTGTTTGCAAATTGTTTTAATAAATGCCTGAAGATTTGCAACGAGTAAAGCAGCCTGTACACCTTTACCACTAACATCTGCAATAGCAAAAAGCGTTTTGCGTTTGTTCAGTTCAATAACATCGTAATAGTCGCCACCAACCTGGCGTGCCGAATTATTATATGAGACAATTTCGAGGTTATCTGATTTGGGCAATTTTTTAGGTAACAGATTTTGCTGAATGGTACGAGCCAGTTCCAGATCCTTTTCCATTTTCTGCTTCTCAAGAGCCTCCTCAAATAGCCTTGAGTTTTCAATTGAGATTATTGCAATACTGGCAATGGAGTATAGATAGTCAATATCGGATTTGGTATATGGCAGTTTGGTAATTCTTTTCCCGAGTAAAATTAAACCTCTTGTTTTACCTGATAGCTGCATTGGAACAGCAAGTTCAACTCCAAGATTATATATTTCAGGGTACTCGGATTCAAGAGTTTTAGCTACTGTTGTAATTTTTATTTCGCGTAAATTGTATTTTTTTGCTGCGTCAAAAATATCGGTACGTTTAAGTTTTGTATCCAGTATGTTAAGGTCATCATCCTCGAATAATACAAGAGCATATTTGGAAACCATCATTTGCCCAATTATACTAAGTACAAGCAGTTTAACCACTGTTTCGGTTTCGAGTATTCCACTAAACTCCTTGCTAAGATCGAAGAGGGTACTAAGCTGATTAACTTTTGCATCGAGGGTACGGTTAACATTTTTCAGCTTTTCAACAGCGAGTGAGTTATCAATAGCCGAAGCACCAATATTTACAATTGTTTGAACTAACTCTATATCATTATCGGAATAGCTTCCGCCCATTAGTTTTTTACCAAGTAGTAAAATACCTTTAATACCTTCGGAGGTAGCAATTTCCTGATACAGTTCAATTCTATTGTTAATTAAGAATTCGTTAAAAACTGGATTGTTTAAGTAGTCAACAGGGTGAATGCCTTCGAAGTTTTCTAACGCATTATCACTAATTCCCTTGTGGGCACTAACTTTTAATAGTCCGGAGTTACTATCAACAAGCAAGATTATACCACGTGTAGTATGGAATTTTCCAAAACAAGTTAAAAGAAGGTTGTTAAGAGCAAACTGGAGATCGAGCGTGGAGTTAATTAATTTACTAAAATCCACCAGAGCTGTAAGATTGCTCAATGCGTTATGTTCGTTATTCACCTGCATAATATTAGTCGAGGTATTTAATAAGGGTTACACGGTTTTTATTACCGGGGTTATCGTACAGCACTTCATCCATAAGCTTTTTCATAAGAAACATACCAAGTCCGCCAACCCTTTTTTGTTTATGGTATTCTTTAAGGTCGGGGTCGGGTATATGGTTAGGATTAAAGTTGGTACCATCATCCACGATTTTAATAACCAGTTTGGAGTCAACCAGGTCCATCTGTATATCAATTTCACCATCGGGTGAATAATTATAGGCATGTTTAATAACATTAGTACAAGCTTCGTCAACAGCAAGAATAATTTTACCTATAACATCCTGTGCAAACCCTGCCTTTTCCGCAATTTTTCTTACAGCCGTGCGGATAGTAGCAAGATTACCAGTGGAGCTGGAAACAACGATTTCATCGTGATATTTCAATTTGCCGCTCAAGATTCTTCCTGTTGATTAAACTTTGCTATTGCTTCATCTTCTGTTTTAAAGAACTCATATAACATAGGGAAACCGAGAAGGTCGAAAATATTAAAGATATTATCCTTCATGTTAGTGAATTTAATATCGCCCTGGTTTTCTCTCATGGGTTCTATATAAGCCATAAAAACGCCAAGTCCTGCACTACTGATGTACATAAGATCTTCGAAATTTACAATAACTTTATACTTTTTATCCTGGATAAGCTTGTTAAAAGTATTTTCAAGCTCGGGCACAGTATGCATATCCAGATAACCTTTCAGGTCGATTATGTTTACCAACCCAATTCCGCGCACATTGACGCTGAAATCTGCCATCAAATTACTCCGGTGTTGTTAATATTTTTCCATTTAAAAATAACGAGTGTTATATCGTCATGTTGTGAATTATTTGTTGAAAACGTAGATACCTGTTTTATAATTTCATTTGAAAGAGTATTTGTAGGAGCAGAAGCATTATTAACTACAATTTCCTCAAGTCGGTCGAAACCAAAATCTTCCAATTCAGAATTTTGCGATTCAGGAATACCGTCAGTATATAACACCAAAATATCGTTATTATTTAATTTAATTTCCATTTCTTCAATATTTGGATCAAAACCTTTTCCTGCCGCTAACCCAAGTCCTAATCCTTTTGGTATTAAGTTATGTACTTTCCCATCTGTAAAATGCAGGAGTGGGGTATGACCTGCACGTGCGTATTTTACAACACCTGTTTCAACATCAACAATACCATATATAGCAGTAACAAATGTTTTTTTATCCAAACTTTCGGCGAGTATGGTATTTGCTTTTTTTAGTAGCTCGGCTGGACTATCAACCCATTTGGCAAGGGATGAAAATACACCTTTAATTTCAGCCATAATAAAAGCTGCCGGTATGCCTTTACCCGAAACATCTGCAATTACAAAACCAAGCTTTTTGTTACCAAGCTTAAAGAAATCGTAGTAATCGCCACCAACTTCAAAAGCGGGTATAAAAACGGCGGTTATATCAAGGTGTTCGCATTTGGGTGTTTCATGAGGTAAAATTTTGTATTGTATTTCGCGTGCAACATCAAGCTCTTTTTCCAGTCGTTCCTTTTCAAGAGACTCTTCAATAAGCTTTGCATTTTCAAGGGCTAATGCAGCGTAATCAGCATAAGCGTCTATATTCTTTTTGTCATCCTCATCAAAACCAAAATCCTCACTTCTGCCAGCAAAGAGGTAGCCTTGTACTTCGTTATGAATTTTTAGGGGGGCTACTGCAAACGATTTGAAGGATGAGTTTTCGCCAAGATTGGTGTTTAACAAATTCGATGGATTGATTATTTTTACATCTGTAATGAGTGTAAGGTTTTCAATACCTATTTCATTAGTAAGGGTTTTTGCATTTTGCAGGGATATATTTGTTGTGCTAATTATTTCAAATTCGCCGTTTTTGTCGATCATAAGCCAGGCTGAATCGGAATAACAAACTTTAGTTGTAATGTTGGTAACTGTTTCAGCTAGTTCCTTAAAATCGAATACCTGGGTAATAAGCTTACTAAGGTCCATAAGCGTTGAAGCTTCTTCAGCTTTACGGTCGAAAACTTCAGCTGTTGGCAGATGGAAAAGGGTAGTAAAGAAAAGCACTCCAAAATAAATTGATCCGTAAATCATCATTATATTGAGGAACGCCGAAAATGCGGGACTGAAAAATACCAGTGTCTGGTTAAAAATCATATCCCTGAGTGAGTGGGCAAAATTAACACTAAAAAGGATACTTAGTACAACAGATATAACAAGTAGCTGCATTTTTTGTTTTTTAACGAGGAATGCAATCCAGGATACTCTTAGTGAGTTAAATAGTATCAGAATAATTGATACTACAAGGAACGCATTAAAGAAGTATTCCTTTGAGCCATCGAGCGTAAGTATAGTAAATGATATACTTGCAAGAATGAAAAACCAGATCATAAAATTGAAGATATTTCTGGAATCCCGTTTTTGACGCAAAAAGTATAATTCCCGAAACACTGTAAAAATATAACTTACAATGAATACTATAATTAAACATGTTAATATATATACTATTGCTGCCATAAAGTTGGTGGCAAGTGGCAGCTCGTAGGGGTCTTCGTATAATGAGCTTGAAACAGTAATAATAAAGAAGAGCAGGGCAGTAAGTATGCCTGTGTTTAGAATAAGTGAGAGCGGGTTGTTTGCTTTGTTTTTTACAACAGATGAAAGATAAAGTATTAGAAAGTAAGTTAATCCCAACAATAAAAATTCATTTATAACAAGCTCAATAGCGGAGGTAGAATTTGGTGAAATTACCTTAAATACAAAAAGTACAATCGCAAAAAAGATTGAATTTTCGAGTTTCCTGCTATCTTTAATTTTCTCAAATGGTAATTTCATGAATTCAATAATCTTCTGGAAAGTGGGAAAATAATTATTTCTGTTTTTTCGCTTTTTTAGTAGTGATCTTTATTCCGTTTGAAAAATCGATCATAACTTCTTTATCGCCATCCCTAACATTTATCATAAATGTTTTGTCTGTAGAGTCAATAACGATTCCCATGTTACCCCAATCATTCAAATTGTCGGGCAAGATGTTTTCATTAAGTCCAAAATCTTTAAAATTATAATTAAAAGCAAAAGATGAATCACCTTGAATATTCATTTTCATACTAAGTTGTTTGCCTAATTCCTTCATTGTAACATCAAGAGCTGCGGTAAATTCTTTAAGGGAATCAATATCCAAACCGGCAGGTAAAATATTTATTTCGGGAACAGGATAAAAATCTCTTGGGATAGTTGCTTTCCGAACTTCAGGTTCAAAGTGTACATTTTGCAAAGTTGAAGCAGAAGATGCTGTTGCTGTAGCAGTTGCTGTGCCAGCCGATTTTGAACTTGCTACAGATATTGCGTAATCAACATTAGCGAAATCCTGATCGGATACAGTAAGATTTTTATCCGATTTGTACTTCTTTATATATTTATCGAGTTTAGCTTTTTCAAGGAACACACTGCTGTTAAAGATTGTATCTGCACCAAAGAAAATATATGTGTCCTTATCATTTTTTTTCTGTTTTACATACTGTTTGTAGGCATCCATACCAGGGAAGGGATTTTTTTTGAGTTGTGCTATTAAGGATGGAGGCATGTCGGCTGATTTGCTAATAATGGCAAATCGATTTATATCAGCGGCAATAGAACGACGTAGCACTTCCACTTCCGGGTTAACAGCAATTGTATTGTTTGTATTATAAAGTATGAGGGAGTAAATATCATCTTGGTATTCTGTTAAAATGGAATCCAGCTGTGCGGATTGTTTCGGAGCAAGCCCAAGTGATTCTTTGAACAATTTATAATTTGTTGTTGATCTGTCAATTTGTTCGTTCTTTATCTGAAAAAACCGGCTATTTGAATCATGATCATCAATAAACAGAACTTTATTATTATCCTTGTCTATTGGCAGGTTTTTATAAAGGGCAAAATTAAAAACATCTTCGTTGGTAAGTTTTGTTTTGAATAGTAAAGGGCGTAGATTATCGGTGTAAAAATCGATAATTGCTTTCTGTCCTTCAGCCAAAAAGTGCATTTTATTCGAGTTGGATTTAAAGTAGAAAAGTAAAACAAGCGTAAGCGTAATAAGTCCAACTATAGGCACTACTTTGGAAAATGGAACTGATTTATTTTCAGATGACTTGTTATCCATTTGATGCACCTTTAGGCATTCAATTCTTTTTGATAAGGCTCGAGTAAAGTTTTAAGGCTTTCACGTGCTCTAAATATCCTTGATTTTATAGTTCCAACTTCACAATCCAGTTTTTCAGCAATTTCCTTGTAGCTAAGACCATCAATATCCCTTAAAATAAGAGGGGTTTTCAGCTTGTCTGGCAAGCGTTTAATAGCTTTCCTAACCAGAGCCGGGATATCAATATTTTCATGGTTAACACTTACACTCAGCTCAGATTCGGAATCCTTAATAGGAACAAAAATACTTCTAACTTTCTTTTTTCGCAGATGATCGCGACACTTGTTAACAGTAATTCTGTATAGCCAGGTAGTAAATTTTGATTCGAATCTGAATTCACCAAGCTTTTTGTAAACCGAAATGAAAACATCCTGAGAAATATCATCAACATAATCAGAATCGCCAAGGGTAAGGAACACAAGATTCCTGACTTTTTCCTTATGCCGAACCATTAACTTGCTAAAAGCAGATTCTTTTCCGTCGATAAACTCCTGAATAAGTATATCATCAGGATCAGTTCTCTCGGTTGAAACAGAACTTTTATTTGATTTATCAGTGTTATTCATTTTGACGAGTTAAGTGATTAAGAGTTTCAAAAAAGGGATATCGGATACGTAATCCCCAAGTTAAATATAACTTTATTTTAATAATTATATTCTATAACTTAATAATAATCTGTAAATTATTTCATAATATTTCCGTAAAGTTGAATTATTTAGTTATATTTGAGCAAAGAAATATAAGTAATTATCGTATTAATTAGGGAGTAGAAAATGAAAATCAATGTTACTGAAAAATACTCTGCGGCCATAGTACAGCTTAAAGGCAACGTTATGGGCGGACCTGAAGCTCAGGAGTTCAGTGATACACTTCGTAAACTACTTGAGCAGGATAAAATGAACATTATTGTTGATCTTGCCGATGTTAAATTTATGAACAGTTCTGGTTTGGGCATGCTAATTAGCGGCTATACCAGTGTGAAAAATGGCGGCGGACATCTAAAACTTGCAAATGCTACCGAGAAGATTAACAGCTTGCTAGTAATTACCAAACTAATTACTATCTTCGAACATTTTGAATCTGTGGATGCTGCTGTTGAAAGTTTCGAGAAGTAATATAAATTTTAATATCCATTCCTGAAACTCCGGCTGCAACCGGAGTTTTATTTTGTCTGTTTTTTGTGTTTTAATGTTTTGGAGTGATTATGAGTGTTTCTGTTCTTGTTGGAAGCCAGTGGGGTGATGAGGGAAAAGGAAAGATAGTTGATAATCTTAGTGAAAATTATGATATAGTTGCACGGTACCAGGGTGGTGCTAATGCAGGTCATACTATACAAATTAAAGACCAGCAATACATATTACATCTTATTCCTTCAGGTATTTTGCGTGATGGTGTTATATGTGTTATTGGTAATGGTGTGGTTATAGACCCCAATGCATTGCTTGAAGAAATTGAATTTCTTGAAAAATCGAACTTCGATATTGAAGGAAGATTATTTATTAGCCAGAATGCACACCTTATTATGCCATATCATAAATTGCTTGATTCGATAAGCGAAAGTGGTGACAGGAAAATTGGTACTACCGGACGTGGTATTGGTCCTTGCTATATTGACAAGTATGCAAGAAAAGGTATAAAGATTGTTGATCTGCTTAACAAGGAAGTGCTTGAACAGAAAATTAGAAGTAATATTAAAGAAAAAAATAATATTCTAAAAAAAGTTTATAATCACGAAGAACTTGACGTTGATGCAATTGTTAACGAGTATTTGAACTTTGATGAAAAAATAGACAAATATATAAAAGATGTTCCCAGCTTTTTGAATAGCTCAATTAAGGAAGGTAAATCAATTTTGATGGAAGGTGCCCAGGGTGCTCTTCTTGATATTGATCATGGTACTTATCCTTATGTCACATCATCTAATCCTACTTCCGGTGGGGCTTGTACAGGTACTGGTATTGCCCCAACAAAAATAACTGATGTTATTGGTATTGTTAAAGCATATTCAACTCGTGTAGGACTTGGACCTTTCCCTACCGAGCTGGAAGATGAAACTGGCAAATATTTGCAGAAAAAAGGTGCCGAATTTGGTGCTACTACCGGACGTGCCAGACGCTGTGGTTGGTTTGATGCTTTTGCTACCCGCTACTCAACTATGATTAACGGTATTGACCATGCAGCTATTACAAAGCTTGATGTGCTTAGTGGTCTTGATAAAATTAAAGTTTGTGTTGGTTATGAAATTGACGGACACAAATTGAAAACTTATCCCGGTGATTATTCCCGACTTGAAAAAGCTACTCCTGTTTATGAAACTTTCAAGGGCTGGAAACAGGATATTACCGGTGCAAAAGAGTATAGCGATCTTCCTTCCGAAACAAGGGAATATCTTGATTTTATTAAAGATTATTGCGGTTTTGGTATAAAAATGGTTTCTGTTGGTCCCAGAAGAAGTGAAACTATTATGCTTTGATAATTTTTATACACTATCCAAAATTTTTGACCCGGTATATTTTGCCGGGTTTTTTATTTTTGTAGTAACGATTTTTCGCGGGATATTGAAATGAAGTTTAATAAACGAACTACTCCTCTTAATATAAAACTTACGTTACTTGTAATTGCAATACTTATTGCTGTTTCCACTTTTCTCTATACTTCTGATTTGGTAAGAAGATTACAGGAGAGGGATAGGCGTATTGTTGAATTGTATGCCGAAAGCTATAATTATATTATTAACAGCAATACGGATAACATTGATTTAACATTTATTTTTGAAAACATAATACAGAAAATAGATTTCCCGCTTATACTTACCGATGCAAACGACCAGGTTAATTTCCGGAATAATAACGGTGGTATTCGTAATATTGATATTGATACCAATTTAACCCTGGAACAAAAGAGTGCATTGATACAAAAAAAAATAAAGGAGTTGGCTGAAATAAATCCACCAATTCCAATTACCATAGGGAAGGATATTGTACTTAACAAAATATATTATGGCGATTCTGCCCTAATCACCCGTTTACGGTATTACCCGTTTTTACAAATAATATTTGCTATTACATTTATACTTATTGCATACATGGGCTTTAGTTATCTTAAGAAAAGTGAGCAGAGCAATATTTGGGTTGGTATGGCAAAAGAAACAGCTCATCAGCTTGGTACACCTATAAGCAGTTTAATGGGGTGGGCAGAAATACTAAAGCTTTACCATGATAACCCGGTTAAGGTAATTGATGCTGCTGATGAAATAGAGAGTGATCTCGGCAGGCTAAACAAAATTGCACACAGGTTTAGTAAAATTGGCTCGTTCCCCGAACTGAAAAAAATAAATCTGTTCGATTTAGTGTACCAGGTTGTACTATATTTTGAACGCCGTTTGCCGCAAACTGGCAAAAAAGTATCAATTGAAATTTCGGGCGACAAGAATGTTTCGGTAAATATAAACCCGGATTTATTTGAGTGGGTTATTGAGAACCTGATTAAAAATGCCCTTGATGCAATTGGCAGAAAGGAAGGCAAACTGGAAATACTATTGCTTGATCTTGAAACTACTGTTGATATAGAGGTTGCTGATAACGGAAAGGGTATTGATAAAAAGTTCAGAAGGGATATATTCCGCCCGGGTTATAGTACTAAAAAACGTGGTTGGGGGCTTGGTTTAAGTCTTTCGAAGCGAATTGTTGAGGAATACCATCATGGAAGGATATTCCTCAAAAACTCGGCAGTTGATGTTGGTACTACTTTTAGAATCTCTCTTAAGAAATAGAGGAAGGGAGGGTTAGTCCTCCCACAAAAATTCTCGTACTAATTTTACTGCTTGTTTGTATGTTAAACCAATAAATCCGGCAAATACGCCCATTACAATTAAATAATCCACCATAACTTCATTCCTTTATTATTTTCCAATCTTACCTACAAGAACCCTGCCAATCCACTTAATCATAAGTCACAATAGTTACGTATAGTTGAAAACACAATTTTCATAAATTAAGTTTATGATTTTCGTCACATCAGTTGGCATTTGTGGTGTGGTCGGTTCTGTTACATCATATTCCGCATAGAAGAACATACCAAGTTCTCCATTCAGATAGTTTCCAGCATTGCTCCCTCCTAGAGAGAAGGATGCAGTGTTTTCCAATTCGTTAAGAACGTTACTACTGTGTTGCGATTCTATTTCATTATCTACAACCATATATGTTTCGCCTGAATGGCGATGCACCAGAACAACGAAATGCCACTCGTTATCACATATATTAACAATCGTTTTCTGGTATCGTTGTTCCCCGGATGATAAATAGAAACTTGGATTACCTTCAATACTTACAAAGAAAAACTGGTACGGAGTTGATTTTGTTATTATATGCAAAGTGTTTGGCAATAACAGCTGGTGATTTGGTTTAATCCATATTCCGGTTAATATGTCCTTGGTTCCGGGATTAAATCTGTTCCCAAAGTCTATTTTGCTGTCAATGCCATTAAAATATAACCCGTTATGTGATTGCAATGTGTTCGATTCCATCCCATTCTGAAGGATTGCATAGTCGGCATTTACAACTTCCCTAACCGATAATCCGGACAATACGGTAGTTGCTTCAATAGCTTCAAGCGAAAAGCCTGATGCACCTGAAGAAGTTGAGTGATAATAAAAATGGTACTTTCCCGTACTATTCAAAATAGCAATCTCGCTTCCGTTAAAATTAACTTTCAATTTACCGGTTGTTAAAACGTTTATTGCAATACTTATTTTGTATAATTTTCCCGTCTCGAGTAAGATGCTTTGACTAATTATCGAATCAAGAGCAGAATTGTTTATATTAATTATCGAATTTATAACCCGCCAGTTTCCTGTAACCGTCCAGTAATTATATCCATCACTAAAATCATTATTAAGTAAAAGTTCGGTGTTGCTGGTAATCACCGGGACGTTTTGATTAAGCAGTATGTTATCATTAAAGCGTTTACCGGTTGAAGAACCGTTAGCACTAATTTGAGACCCGGGATCAGCATAAAATACTAATCCCGGAATATTGTGCATGTTAAATGCTGTACCAGTATTGTTTATTGAAACAGATAAATCTTTCATTTTAGTATAACCCCAGTATGTTTGTTGCGGTTGTTTCTTCGGCATATATTTTTTTTACTCTAAGCGGTAGCATACTTCCGGTTGGTACATTGGCAAATACTTGCGGAGTGGAATCTCCCTTCAACAAACATTTAATATTTCCTCCCGAACCTGTGTATATTGCCCGCGTTATATAAGTTAATTCGTTGGTGTTATTCGGTGTTATTGCAAATGAATTCGTTGCCGGACTGTTATCGTGATCAAATACAAATTTATCTTTTGCTGACATATTACCTCCTTTAACATTGGCTGCTCTTTACAAGCAGCAGCCTTTTATTTTTAGTTTCTGAATACATTGTAGGTTTGGAATTTATAGAGTAATTCCTTCACTATTTGTCTGTATCTTGGTGTTGATTCACCCAGCTCAAATTTGGCGGACTGGTTAACAAGTTCGGTTATTTCGCCATCAGAAAGGTCGAGTGCTTGTGCCAAAGCTATATTTGCACCATTTACCGAAGCAGCAAGATTAACAAAAACATTACCCAGCAGTATCAAATCATTTAAGCCAAGTTTTGCGTCTCTCATTGCTTTCTCGTAGGCTTCCATTGCTGAGTAGATTAGATCCACAAAATCCTCAATTTCTTCGGTACCATATAGATTAGTTTCGTCAGGTGCATTAACCTTACCAAGTTCAATAGGCAATACTCCTAAAGTTGTGTTGTTTTTAAATGCTGTTTCCATTTGTCCCTCACTTTTTATTAGCATTGATACTTATTTTGAAATTTGCATTTCTGCCATTACCATATATCGCACGCACACGTAGCCTGTACCTTAGTGGAATAACTCCAAGTGTATCCAAAGTGTAATTGGGTGTTGCAATTGAATCCTCAAATAACGGTTTAACCCTTACCCAGCAGGAATCAATTCCGGCAACTTCTTTTTCGGCAGTTATTTTTATGCTATCGTTTTCCTGGGTTAAAAAGTACCAGCAGGTAACTTCCGGATCGGTGTTATTTAGCATAAAAGGTTTGCTGTAAAGAGTATCGAAACCGTCAATAACACCTTCAAAAGTTACGAGGTTAATGTTAACACCGGTACTATTTGTTGTGCCGGCGTCTATCCAGCGTGTTTGTGAAAAAAGTATTCCCGAAAGAATAATTGCCATCATTATTATCTTTTTCATTTTCCCTCCTGCAAACTATTCCAGCCGCCATCCCTGTGATTGAACGAGTGCATTTTCATTTTGAAGCACAAGTGTCATATCAAGGTTTACATTGTTTATTAATAAATTACCCGACTGTCCTGCGTAGCGTGCTTTAACACCAACTGAAGTGAGTGCAGTAACATCAATACGCTCGCCCCAGCGTGCTACAAAAACGCTACTGCAATTTGTTGCAGAACCAATTGTTTCGTTAAATGGAAGTAGGGTAGTACCATCTTTTTTATATCCGGCACCACGAATAATAACATTACCAATTTTTTCAACTGTGCTGCCTAGCTCATCTTTTTCCTGGCGATAGTAACCAAGGTTTTTGGCTATGGTTAACCAGCGGATTTTAAGGTATTCGTTCATGTATGCATGGGTTGCACCTCCACGTACCGAAGCAAAAAGTTTAAGTAATTCTTCAATTGCCTGCTGTTGTGCAGTTATTTTTGAATCACTGCTGCCTAATGGTAGTACAAGTCCGTTTGTAGCAATTGCAGAAACCTTTGAGTTATCAACAATATTAATAAAGCCGTCGAACTCCTCATTATTCATGGCAGTATTGCCATTGAAGATTTTATCCTGAAGAATGTAACCTGCATTTTCGGCTTCAATACGTGTTTGAACTGCAAGCTCGGTTTCGGGGTCTTCGTTCCTGTCTTCCAGCATAACATCAACTTTTGCATCAAATGAAATAATTTTTTTTGAAACTGGTTCGTAAGTTGCATCTGCCGGGTTAACCTCATTAACCTCGTTTAGTGATCTGAAAATTACGTTGTTTTCCGAGTCGCTTGATTTTCTTATACTATCGGCTGAACCTGTTTTGGAATAGAATTCAACATCAGCCAGTATAGGTGCTGTTCTCAAAAGTCCATCAACCACCAGTTTTGTTAACGGATCGGCGGAACTTATTTTTTGTATTAACATATTGCCTCCTTTATTTTCGTCCAAGCTCTTTAATGTATTGAGCGGCTGTATCAAGCCCGGATTTATGTGAATTGTTTTCATTGCCCGTATTCAGATTGCGAGGCAATGTTGAGTTTACTTTTTTATTATTAATTATTTGTTCGGCAGTTTCGAAGTTACTTTGGGCAAACTGAAGCCATATCTCTTTTTCTGCCCCAAGAATTTTACCGCTGCTTATGGCTGAATTAACAAGTATTTCTGCCTTGTCGCTTTTACCGGAATTTACTTTTGCATTAAGGCTTGTAATGTCCTTTTTAAGTTTTTCAAGAGTATTTCCGTTTGTTAGCAATTTTTCGGGAATATCGCTAAAATGTGCAATACCACTGCTGTTAATGAATGTGGTGATTATATCATCCACTTTGCCGATGTCTTCTTCCGGATCAATTCCGAAAAATGAACGAATTGTTTCCAATTTATACCTCTTTTGTTTGTTTATAAATGAGTTGCGAATATGTTCTATTTCCGAGTTAAAATATGGCGTGTTTGTTATAGCAACACTTACCAGCGATGCACCGGAATGAGTACCATCTTTTGCTTTGTAGTTTAGTGAATAGACAGGTGAGAAATACCTGAATTTTCGTGAGGAAATTTTTTGAGATGCTTCTTCGGTAAATTGTGGATACTCAATATATAGACCGTCAGGTTTTGCTTCCACTTTTGCAGAATTAGACCAGCCGGCAGCTTCAGCAGAAGGGTTCCAGAGGCTTTCATGTCCGTAGTCGAATAGAATATCACTTCCGGAATTTTTAAGATTCTCTGCCATTTCGCTAATGTGTTTTTCGGTAACTTCATGTGCCCCGTCAGGATGTTGCGGAAAACTGCCAACAGGTACTATTTTAATTGAGTTGGTTTCACTGGTTATGTTTATCTGTTCGCTGTTACAGTAAAGTTTGTTTAGTGTATTGTGTGTGTTAAATAGTTCTTTAAGTTTTTTCATTGTGCCCTCATTTAATTGTAACTCAAAACTAAATTGTTTTATG
Source organism: Melioribacteraceae bacterium (assembly GCA_963663615.1). Classification (GTDB taxonomy): domain Bacteria; phylum Bacteroidota; class Ignavibacteria; order Ignavibacteriales; family Melioribacteraceae. The sequence goes on along the minus strand of OY760517.1, from coordinate 3,247,477 downwards.
GTTCCATAAAAGAAAACCAAATCCATATAGGTATTTGGAATTAACCGATATATTGTCCAAGGTCAGGTTTCTTACGTTTCGGTAATCGTGTCTTTATTTCAATTACCCTATCGAACTTTTCAATACTCACCCATTTATATGAACATTGAAGGCATACGTATCTACGATAAGTACCATGCGGGTATTTTTCTGTTTTTATTTGTTTTACCGGCTTAGTGAATTCAGAAGACTTTTCAAAATTTTTGTTCTTGCATTTTGGACAAGTCATATTTCCTCCTTTATGCTGCTGAAATTAAGGTTTATTGTGTGCCAGGAATCTTTTGAGTTGTTGCGCTTTTTGAGTATAAAGTATTCTTTGCGATGGCTTTCTACTATGCTTTCTTTTATCAGGTTCATGGCTTCATTCCATTGTTTGTCTTTTATATTGTATTGGAACAGTCCGATTACCGAGTTTTTGTTTAGCATACCATTGTTGTTTGTTTTGAATAACCTGTCAATTAATACTTTAAGATGTGGATGCGATTCTTTTCCCCAGCTTAGTAAACAGGCGTCTATTTTTTGCTTGGCGAGTTGAATCTTTTCGTCAAACTCAATTACACGATGCGATAGTATTTGTATTTGTTTTGTTCCACTGTAATTTGAGAGTGTAAGGTTTTCGAAGCTATCGTTTAGCTTGTTTTTCTTGAGTAGCCAACTTTTGTATTGTGATATTTTGTCATGAAAACTACTCTTGGTTTGCTTCATTTTTTCTTCTATGCGTTCCGCTTTTTCGAAGATATCTTCAACAAGCTTATGTTTTCTTATTCTTGATTCGTTTATAATGGTAGCTGGTATTTCTCGCCCTTCAGGGTCGGTTAAAGTCTGGTTAGCTAATTTTGTTCTCATTTTTACCTCTTTTAACTTTAAAAAATTATACAAAAGTGTTATATTGGTTTTGAATAAGTTAATAAGTTACACAAAAGAATAATTGCGTAGCTGAATATACAATAGTGTAATTCTAATGTCAAGAAAAATATACGATAGAATAATATGAGTGTGCTTGGAAATAAAATAAGACAGTTTGCTACAACTAAATTTGGAAGCTTAAAGAACCTTAGCGAGGAGCTTGCCATGCATCCTTCCAACTTGCAGGCGTACCTTAAGGGGGATAGGGAACCGGGTACTCCGTTATTGCGTAAGTTGCAAAAATTGGGGTGCGATATTGATTGGCTTCTTAGTGAGGATCAGATTGATTATGTTGGTGGCGATAGTAGTTTTGTTGCCGAGAAGAGTTACCGATACCAGATTGTTGGTACTGTGCCGGCAGGTAAGGCTGATGTGGTTGATTTAACTGACTGGATTGAGAGTGAGGCACTTGATTATTCGCCGGATGATCATGCAATTTTGCGTATTGATGCTGATTATGGGTATAGTATGACGCCTATTATTCAGCCTGGTGACCAGATTATGTACAGTTATAATGCCCGCGTCCATGATGGGGATATTGTTGTTGCTCGTTGGGATGCTACTAAGGGAGCTGTTAAAATTTGCAATCATGTTCCTGATACTCCTAATTTTATTGCTCTCTCTTCAACTAATACTGCCGTGGCTCCTATTATTTTGGAGCGTAGAAAGGTAACTATGTACAAGGTTGTTTTAATTATTAAAAAGCGATGAGTATTCTTAAATCAAAAGTTGGCGTTAAGGTAAAAATACTTGATGATGTAAGACGTGATGAGGTAATTCCAGATTTACCTCTCGAGTTGTATTCGCATTCTGTAAGGTTCAACTTTTCCAAACTTGGGAAGAGGGAAGTTGGATTTGCTGGTAATAAAATTGCACCGGCTGAGTGGAGGTGCTCCTGTGGTAATAATTTTGTAAATCCTGCTAATCCTGCGTATGATGACTTATGTATTCATTTTGTGGGTTATTTGCTTGAGTATCACAAAAGTGATCTGGATGTTTTAACTGTTCTATTGTTAAAGAATTACAAGCGTTTCGGCAAGGAAAGGTTATACATGCTTGGTGAGTTTATTGTTGGTGCCAGACTCAAATCAGATTGGCTTTCGGTTTATTGTGCGGAGTGTACAAAAAGTTTTGCTTTTAACAGGGTTACCTTATCCTGGTTTTTGGATGTAAAACCTGCTGATAAAAGCATTGAAGTGAGGTTGAGGGGAGTTGTTTAGCGCTTCTTTGGTCTTATACTATTTACAAACGGTTATCGCGTTGTTTTTCATTATTACTTGCCTGGGTGTAAAAAAATTAAGCTCCGGTTGCCCGGAGCTTCAAGTTATGTATTCGAGTATCCTGTAATATTCTTTGCGTAACTGTTTATATGATCCGATCCTTTCCATCCCTGGTTGTAAACCGAATATACCTTTGTCCAGTCCTTGTAAATCCTAAACAGGTATTGTTTATATCTGAATGAGCTTATCACATTAAGTTTAATATCATAAGCAAGATCGTTCTCTGTTATGGTCCGGTTTTTCCACATTTCGTTTGCTGTTGGTACACGAACCTGTAACGGACCGAAAGCATCGGCGTACGACTTACGCAGCCTGTCAGTAAATGGTCTGTAACGGAAATCGAATTTACCAAGATAACCTGTTTCCTGATATGCACAGTTAAGTGCAAAATCAAAAGGAATGTCATACTCGTCAGAATACATTTTCATGTATTCGTAGAGCTGATAGTTTGGAGGAGCGAGTGCTAATACATCAACTTCCTCCTGGTTATAGGTATAATCAACTTCAGGTTTTTCGAACAGAGTAAACAGATAATACGCAGAGATTAACAATATTACATATCTCATAATATCACCAGTTTGTTATAAATTACAATTAATGGGTAATAATACCCGCTTCCAAGGCAAATCCGCCGTGGACTGTAATAAAACAAAGTACGGTTGTGATTATTTTTTCGCTAAACCACGGTCGATGTTTACTTTCAGGTATTCTTCACCTGCAAGTTTGTTGTTGATAATCGCTGTAATTACACTGTCCATCTTAAACGGTTCTCCCGTTTTAAGATCCAGGAACATTAATTCCGAACGTTCATTAATCGAAATGTTTAGTTCGCCTGCCTCATATACTTTTATAGGTTTTACTTCAACCTGGTTATCAAAATAAAATGCAGTTGCAGCCGCACCAAAAAACAGGAGTGCAAGATAAAGCGCGAGCTTTTTGAAGAAATCGAATACTCCATTCCTTATGCTTTCCCAATTTAGGTTTGTCATGTTTTCTCCGTTTATATTTTTATTATTCTCTTTTTTCACTTTTCAATATTGTAAACTTAATAGTAATTTAATTTGATTTCCAACACATCAGCTAAAACTTAACATACGTGATTTCATTAGACGCAATATATTTTTATTCGTTTCAATTGAATTCTATTAATGGTTCTTGTTACTAATAAGTTCCGTTTTAATATTAATTTAACACAAAACTACTTTACTTCTCTTTCTTTAATAATCCTATAATCGATCATTATTTTGTAGTGTTTAATGTTACAACACAAACCAGTCCGGTTTATCCGGTTTGCCTACTTCAATGGTGAAGTCGCTTTCACCCCCTGTATTAAAGGGTTCGCTTGCCATTTTACGCAAGTACGATAATGTTGCATAATAGTCTTTTACAACCTGGGGAGTAAATTCGTTTCCTTCGTCCTTGTGTTCCAGATCATATCCTCGTTTCTTGATTATTACCAAAAGGTGGTATTTTAATATGTCATCCATATTGTCCGGGTCAACATCAATGTATTGTCTCAATTCGGATGATGCCATTTCTATTTCCTTTTCCAGAACAGATTCATCGGGTGTACTATCGGCGTTAAGGAAATATTTGTTCCATGCCGTGAAATAGTTTTTTACCCATACGGTTTCTACCAGTTTCATTTTATCCCTCGCTAAATTTGCTTAATGGTTTCTGATTTTCATATTTGTATAAGCCCAGCTTTGCATATTCATCGGGGTGTATAGTATAACCCTGTTCGTATGCCTGACTAATAATATTTAGTTTTTCCTGTATATTTATTGGACGAGATTTATCGATGCTAAATATGGGAGCGTTTCCGGTATTAAAGTTCCTTTCAGTTAGCATACGTACAATTTTGTTTATATACTCTTCTATAAAAAGTATATCGGAAATTGCAATTTCGCGTTTAACCTGATATGCAGAAAGATTGTTGCCAAGTTGCATCCCTTTTGAGTTTTCAACCGCATTGGCATGACCAAGTAAAGTTATTGAAATACCTTTGTCGCAGTTGGTAATAAATTTGTCATGATCGCCGGTAGTACGTTTGGATTCCATAATCTCAATATCGGAACCTTGTGGAAATATTCCTCTTGATGAAGCTCCAAGAGCGTTGATACCTTCCTGCATGTTTATTTTGAACTTGTAGTCAGCACCCGGAGGGTATTTACCTATTATAAATGCTTCCCCAAATGTTTCGATAAACGATAACCAGTTTTTGAGCCCGTATTCTTTTAGTATATAATCTCTTAGCACTGAAAGTAATATCGGGTTACGGGTGTATATTGGTACTATAGCCGAGTATTCGGGAATTTCTTGTGTGTTAGTACCTGTGTTTATTTTTACCCGGCTGTTAGTATGTTCAAAATGAAAATATCTTTGGTTATGCTTTCTTGTCGATTTTATTACCTGATAGCCATTTGCAACTTCCCAGAATAATTCGATTACTGAAAACTTTTTTAGTTTTGCATCAAAAATATCTTCGAAAAGCTCCCTGAGGTTTAAATTGGCAAAAACGGAGTTAATAAAATCTCTAATCTCCTTGTCCTTGCTGTTATCAGAAAACTCGGTTAGTTTCCAGTTTCCGCCGAAACCTGCAAATCTGCCCATAAGGCAGCCTGCGGTATGACTATCGATTTCTGCCTGTTCCATCAGTGCAATCAGTTCAGCAGTATAGCCGTTGTAGTATTGTTTTACAGCCCGTTTGTAATAATCTGTGGTGAACGATACAGGAACTCTGCCATCTGTTTTTTGAATTTGTAACATATTGCCTCCTTTAAAAACGATTTAGCCACGACATGTTATCGCGGTTAAACTCCTTTTGATTAAATGTTTCAATTTGGTTTGAATTCAGGAATTTTTGTATATGGATATATGCCGAAGCCATTGCATCCAATCCGTCAACCAGTGAGCCTTTTTTACCAAAGCCGGTATATTGGCTAATGTACTCCTTGTAATCAGCACTGCCCTTCATACTTTCACAATAATAAAAGTTACCTGTCTGATGAGGATGAATTAAATTCATAATTCTGCTTTCCTTGTCAGACGAAAAAAATTCCGTCTTCATTTCGCGTGCAGTAAAAAGAATGATTGGAATTGAGTTGCTATTAGTTTTACACCAATCATCATAGTAGGGCTTGGCAATAAACCATTGATTAAAATCATTTTCGAAATAAAGATTTTTCCACTGTGGTAACCTTTTTTGCAATGCTTTTATATAACTGAATACAAGACTGTAATCCTCGTTTCGTAAATAAATATCGAGGCATACAAATTTGTTGTCGTGGGTTATACCCAGGGTAGCAATACCTTTCTTACATGCCGAGGGGGAACTGCCATAACCGGGGTCTATAACAGTAATAATTGCCTTGAAATTTAGCTTTGAGATATCAATAAATTTAATCCATGCGGTATCAAAATACTCTCCTTTCTCAACCGGTTTATCCATATATTCTCCCATCCATACACTATGTGGTATCTCGGTTTGTTTTTGCTTCCAGAAACTATCAGTATAAAGAGAGTGTCCAGCCCAATTTGTTTTACCAGTTTCATTTGTTGCTGGCAGACTGAAATGATTTTCGGGATATTCTTCTGCCAACATACGTATAGGACACTTTGCATTTATACTGTTTCCCAAAGTAATGGAAAGTCCGTCATCCTCCATTTGCCCGTAAACTTCAGATGTAATAAAATCGTAAACCTTTTTGTTATCATTATCGCTAAAAACGGTGTTGATATTGTACAGGTCATCATTTACCGATAGATTAAATCGTTTGAAGTTATCATTTATTATACTCCTTAATCCGGTTTGTACACTGGTTGCAACCAAATGAACACCATTGATTATGTAATATCCCTTTAGGTTTTGTGTAACCTTAATATTGTAATCATAACAAAGCAGCTTGTTTCGTTTTATAAGTCTAACTATTGAAGCTGTCCGCTCTTTTGCATTTGTCTGGGTACGCAACGAAATATTTATAATGCCCTCATTAAGTAAACAGAGCGATTTAATTACTTTTGCTACCATTACAAAGGCACTTTTTCCAAACTTCCTCGCTCCGGAAATAGTATATTTCCCACTTTGTAAATGTGCTATATGCAGATGCAGATTATTCCACGGCTCATTAAAAATAGCGGGGAAGTATATCGTTGCAAAATCAAGATCAGAATAATCAGCTCTGCTTCTACGCAATAAACGTTGTTCAGGAATAAGTTTTTCCCTGCCTAGTGTGTCAAGCTTTTTTCTGAGGTACTCCTTCAGCACAACTGGAGAATTTGTTCTTTTCATTGTTTAGCCTTTTCCTGTTTCTCGATAAATTCCAGCAGAGTTCTAACAAACTTTTCAGTAAGCAATTCGGGTGTGTTTTTCTCAAGATGTTTGGTAAGTAATCTTAACGAGTAGATTACATAAGGCAGTCCGTATCTTGTTTGGTTAATTTCGTTTATAATTTTGTGTAATACCGAAAGTGCCCTGGCTTCATTAAGCGAAAACTCCTCGATATCCTTTTGTAAAATAATTTTCATTTTTTGCTGAATTTTATCAGCTATTTCGGTTGGCAGAAAATTTTCGTTACTATCAAAACGGTTTTCAAGTTTTTTATCGAACCAGTTTTTATTTCCAGATGATTTTTTTGCTGCCCAAGTGGCAATTGTTTTTGCCGATGGTTTTCCATCCATAGCTTTTGAGATTGAACTAAAAGTTAATCCCTTGTCAACAAATAAAAATTCACATTCCTGAATAGTTTCAAATGAATATTTGGTCATAATTTTGTCCTCATTTAGTAAGGCAAATATACTTTCTGTAAATCGTATTATTAAGAATTGTTGTGGTATATGGATATTTGGAAAAATATATTATATTTGATAGGTAACAGATATAAAAAAAGACCTAATGTATGGCTATAACTTTCGAATATAAAATAGTAGATGACTTGCTGCTTGTTGAGTCCAATGGTTGTGATGATGGCATTAATGAGGCATTAAATTACAATTTGAGTATTATAAATATTGCTCGAGAAAATAATATAACTAAAGCTGTAATTGATGAACGTAAGGTAGAGTATAGACTTTCTACTTTCGATACCTTTAAACTTGCCGAGTTTGTTGTTGAGCAGATACCAGGTGCAGGCAAATTTGCTTTGGTTTTTGACAAGAAATATAGTGATGATATAACATTCTGGGAGACTGTTATTGTTAATTGCGGACTTACAGCCCGTGTTTTTGATAATCCGGAATCAGCACTTAAATGGGTTAATAGCTGATAAATTATTTTCTGGCAAATAAAATTTTGTGTTAAATACGGTACTTTGTACTTTACTTATTGCATATTTATTCGAATGATATTATTATTTCGAACAATAATTACAGACAATTTTCACTAACAGAAGTTAAGATGAAAAAGTATCTGATTTTACTTATACTAATCTTAGTTACATTTTGTAGAGATCATGGGGTTGAGAGTCAGGGAAATTATTACAGCACAATAGTAAACCTCGACAAATACCAGTTCCCGTTAGAGGGGTATTATTACGAATACCAGTTCGAAAGCTATAATGAAGCTTTCTCCAGCGTTGAAGATTATTTAAACGGATTTTATGATAGGGGTATTACTATTCAGGACGCATGGTATAGTCTTGGAAAGGAATCCTGTGATACATCCGGTGCAGTAGTTTTTCCGCGTTTTATCATTAGAACTGTAGAAGCAGAGACCGCTCTTCTGAATTTAAATTATATGGGCGTTAATTTACCCTTCAACTTTGAATGTATTAAGTCTATTAGACATTATTCATTCCTTAAATAATTGTATCTGAAACGAATATCGATATAATTCCAACGTTTACCGATAACTGAATCAATCTGTTCCTTTTTTTTTCGAATATAGTATTGAAGTATTAACCAAAATATTGTACGGAGATAAGATGGCTGATTGTGAATGTTTACCAAAATGCCCATTTTTTAACGACAGAATGAAAGGTTTATCGAGTATTAAGGGCATAATGAAGAAAAGATACTGTCTGGGTGATAATTCAGGCTGTGCCCGTTACAAGGTATTCAAAGCAAAGGGAAAGGAGTTTGTACCACCTGAATTAACACCAAACCAGATGGATAAGGCAGAAGCTATTTTGGCAGGATAAAGTTTGGGATGTAGGTGCCAATAGAGCGGAGTGAGAAAAGGGGGTAAAAATACCCCCTTGTAAAAAATTATTTATTGAAGAAGTTAATCAAAGTTTCACCAATCTGATAATTTTCCATGATGCCACGGAAGTTATTTTCTCCCGGACCTGTAGAAAATACAGGAACCATTTCCGGAGTATGACCCTTTGAAGCAAACTTGAATTCAAGATCGGAGCCATCCTTGTTACCGCTATATATAGCCATACCACCTGTTTCATGATCGGCAGTAACTACTACAAGAGTATTTCCATCTTTTTTTGCAAAATCAAGAGCAGCTTTAATGGCAGTGTTAAAATCTTTTAGTTCGCCTTCAGCATAATCCTGCATATTAGCATGACCAGCCCAGTCAATCTGGCTTCCTTCAATCATAAGGAAAAAACCTTTATCCTTTTTTGAAAGCTTATCGATAGCAATTGAAGTAAGCTGTCCCAAATTATAATCACGTGCAGTAGCCTTTTCAATAGATTTATCGGCTAATAAACCAAGAAGGGGAGCATCACCGGAATAATTCTTTAACGCTTCAAATGTATCGAAATATTCGTAACCTTTCTTTTTCAATTCATCAACAACATTTTTACCATCTTCTCTTTTGCCACCATTACCTTTAGGCAGGAAAAAATCCCTGCCCGCACCAATAGCAACATCAACACCAGATGCAACCATCTGTACAGCAATTGAATCCTGTTCGCCTCTACTGGTAACATGACCGTAAAAGGCAGCCGGAGTAGCATGAGTTATTGAGCTTGTTGAAATAAGACCGGTTGAATATCCGTTTTCTTCAGCAAATTCTAATACTGATTTAAGGTTCTTTTTCTGCATATCAACACCAATTGCACCATTATATGTTCTGGTACCAGAAGAAAGTGCCGTACCTGAAGCAGCAGAATCGGTAATTAGTTTGTCAGCAGAACAGGTTACAACCAACCCAACAGTAGAAAAATTCCTGAACTGAGCATTTTTGTCGGAGTGTACGGAAGCAGAAACATAAGCATTTCCCATTCCGTCGCCAATTAAAAATATAACATTTTTAGGCGTGTTTTCGCCATTACATAAAACAGCCGCACTTGAAAATAATGCGGCAGTTAGAATTAAGAGAATTCTCTTAAGCATTACAGGGTATCTCCTTAGTCGATGTAAGTTAACCAATTATATCTATCTTCTTTCCGACCCCACTGAATATCAGTTAGTTCCTGATAAAGACGGCTTCCCAATTCACCAGCTTCATCATCACTGAAAAGAAGCAATTTGTCGTTGTACTTTAATCTACCAACAGAAGAAATGATAGCAGCAGTTCCCGTTCCGAACAATTCTCTTAAAGTTCCTGCTTCATAACCTGCAATTATTTCATCAATACTAATATTTCTTTCATTAACATTGTAACCCCAGTCTCTCAAAATTTGTAAGGAGCTCATACGGGTTACACCAGGAAGAATTGATCCGCTGGCAAGTGATGGTGTAGCAACTTCGTTTTCGAATTGTACGAAAATGTTCATTGTTCCAACTTCTTCAAGGTATTTTTGCTCAATAGCATCCAGCCACAATACCTGGGAATATCCTTCTTTTTTTGCTTCAACCTGCCCAAGTAAACCAGCAGCATAGTTACCGCCTGTTTTGCAACAGCCAACACCTTTGCGTACGGCACGAACATACTTGTCGTTACACAATATTTTAACAGGTTTAAAACCTTCTGGGTAATACGGTCCTACCGGACTAAGTAACATCATTAGCTTATATTGCTCTGATGGACGTACACCAAGAAATGGATCGGTTGCAAATACAACCGGACGAATGTAAAGAGAGTGTCCCGGTTTTGTTGGTATCCAGTCCTGTTCAATTTTTACCAGTTCCTTAAGTGCTTCAAGCAGGAAGTCAACATCATGTTCAGGCATGCAAAGTCTTTTTGAGGAATTATTTAACCTCTCAAAATTCTTTTCAGGTCTGAACATGGCAACTTTGCCATCTACCTGTTTGTAAGCTTTTAAGCCTTCAAAAATTTCCTGACCGTAATGCAAGCCCATTGCTGCCGGATTCATGGAAAAGTTTTCATATGGTTTGATGGTTGCGTTGTGCCAGCCTTTTTCTGGATTGTAATCCATTTCAAACATATGATCAGTGAAGGTTCTGCCAAAAATCAACTGTTCCGGTAATTCTACAGGAGTTTCTCTTTTAATTAACTGATAATTAATCTTTTGCATCTTTAACACCATATCTTATTATAAATGAACAGCTATCTTTAAAACAAAAATGCCCGGCAAAATATAACCGGGCATAGTATATCTAAACTTTGCTAATAATCAGACTAATAAGTAAAAATAATATATTGAGATTGTTATTCATTTCGGGTTAGTTTAATTTTTATTTTCGTAACATGTATTACTAATATATAAAAAACTTGGCATTTGACAATAATAATTCGGGGGAATTATTTCTTCCCAACTTCTGTAAATATTTATTATTGCACTAATTTAAAAATGCTGAATTATTAGTGACAGATATATTATATTTATTTGCAAATTTTTAATTACTAATCGGTGTAAATGCGCAAACTCGGTAAACTTACTATTGACCTGTTCGAAGAGCTTGGCGAAGTTTTTATCCTTCTTTTCGGTATTCTCAAATCTGTTACTTATATAAAAAAAAACAGAAAACAGTTACTATTCCAAATGGAGCATATTGGAGTTAACTCACTGCCTCTGGTGGTTGTTATTGCCGAATTTACTGGAGCCGTAGCTGCCTGGCAAGCTGCATATCAGCTTAAGGGTATTGCACCACTCTCTTTCCTTGGTACGGCTACCAGTCGTGCAATTATTACCGAACTTGGTCCTGTGCTTACCGCTATTGTTATTGCCGGCAGGGTAGGAGCATCCATTGCTGCCGAACTTGGCTCAATGAAAGTTACCGAACAAATTGATGCCCTCGAAACAATGGGGATAAGCAAGGTAAGATATTTGGCAATGCCGCGTTTTTTTGCAACTGTTTTAATGATGCCTGTGTTAGTTGTAATAGCGAACGTAATAGCCGTGTTTGGTGCTTTTCTTATCTCCAATTACTTCCTCGATGTTTCGTTTGCTGTGTTCTTTAATTCTGTCAGACGCTTTTTTGAGTTTGGCGATTTTATCTTCGGTATAATTAAAGGGGTGGTTTTTGGTGGAGTTACGTCACTGCTTGGATGCCATATTGGCTTTAGTACCGAAGGTGGTGCAGAGGGTGTGGGAAATGCTACTATTCGTTCGTTCGTACTTACTTCCGCACTTATTCTTATTTTAGATTATATTTTATGGACTCTAAACTTTTAGTAAAACTTATTTGAGGTATTATAATGGAATTAAACGAAGTAATTAAAAAGAGAGCTAGTGTTAGAAGGTTCAGAGACAAAAAAGTTGATATGGAAGATATTAAAAAACTGATTACTGCCGCTGGTGCAGCTCCTTCGGTTGCCAACTCGCAGCCATGGAAGTTTTTTGTTGTTACAAATGCCGATAAGATTAAAAAAGTTGGCGAAATTGCCCGCGAAAAAATTAGTAATGTTTATCCTGATGATCATGAAAAATCGAAACAAGTAAAAATGCAGGTTGAAAAATTTGCTACTTTCTTTATTGATGCACCTGTGCTAATTATTGCCACTCAAAAACCATACGAAGCTGTTGTTGATAAAATTTTGCTAAATGGTAAAATTACTCATGACGAAGTTAATCGCATGCGTAACTTTCCCAACTTCCAGACAATGGGAGGTGCAGTTGAAAACCTTATGCTTACTGCTGTTGATATGGAGCTTGGAGCATGCTGGCTAACCGGCACCAATGTAGCTTCAAAAGAAATTGAGGAGTACTTACAAATACCTTCTCCTTACGAAATGGTTGCTGCCATTGCTGTTGGTTATCCGGATGGTGTAACATTCCCCCGTGAGAAAAAACCTATTGAAGAAATTATGGAAGTTATAGATTAGTTTTAATTTGCCTGTGTGCTGAAGTAAATTCGGCACATAGGTAATACCCTTTTTCCAATAATACTACTACCGAGACCATCCCAAAATGACTAAAAACTAAAGGATTTTACAATAAAAAAGGCGATCCTATTTAGAATCGCCCTTATAAAATTTGGTTTACCGCAGCGTAGTTTTAATCCGAATAGCGGAATAAAATCTAAACTGGGGTATAGTTTATTTAATTAGCATCATTTTTCTTGTAGCCTTAAAATCACCGGCAGTAATAACGTAGAAGTAAATACCACTGGTCAATTCCGATGCATCAAATTTAACATCATATTTACCAGCTTCCTTAACGCTATTAACTAGAGTGGTTACTTTCTGACCAATAGTGTTATACACGTCAAGTTTAACATCAACATTTTCGGGAACAGTAAAGCTAATGGTAGTTGACGGGTTAAACGGATTAGGATAGTTTTGTGAAAGCTCAAAGTTTTCAGGAGCAAAAGTAACTTCCACAGCATCCGAATATTCGAAAGTACCATTATAATCTACCTGTTTTAGTTTGTAGATATAACTGCCACCGGTAACGTTAGCATCTACAAATGAATAGTTTTTAACTTCGGTAGTAGTTCCATAACCATCAACAAAAGCAATCTGATCAAAGTTAACATTATCAGTGCTTCTTAAAATTTCAAAACCTTTGTTATTAACTTCAGTAGCGGTAGTCCATTTAAGTTCAATACCAGCATCAACAACATTGGCAGCAAAGTTGGTTAACTCAACAGGAACTGTGTTGCCCCATTCACCAGGTGAACCATAAGTCTCGGAAGATATTCCCCAGTTTGCAGCATCTGTGTTATCGGAATCTACATCAAGTAACTCAAGTGTAGGACCGTTACCATCCGGTTCTGATGGCCAGGGAGCAGCATCGTCATATCTAAGCGTATCAATCAATTCACCCGAGGCATTTTTTATTGCGAGAGGTTCCCCACCATTACTTAACGCACCAGAAGACCACTCATAAACTTGAAAATTTACATCCTGCCAAAGCATCAAAGTTGAATCAACCGTAATTACAATAAATTCACCTGCATCGATATTTACACCACCATAAAACGTAAATGCAATACCTGAAGTTAACTGGTACCCCTGCAAATCAATTGAGCTATCTGAATTATTGTAAATCTCGATAAACTCCGTTGAATCAGTACCACTCTCCGGACCATTGTAGTTAATTTCTGTGATAACAATCTGGGCTGAAGCTAACGAAGCTATGCCCATGAATAGTAAAAGAGTAATTAGTTTTTTCATAAATTCCCTTATAAATAATAAGTAGTTTATTAATTAGTAAATTACCAAACAATAAATTTTAGTGTAGAGGTAAAGGGATAAACAGATGCTGAATCCTGATATTTAATATACAAAACTAACAGGAAATTAGTTTATTGTTTTAAGAGCAGAATCCCAAAAAAGACATAGGTTGAAGAAATATTTAAAATAAAAAGAGCGATTCCATATTGAATCGCCCATGAAAAATTTATTTTACCTCGACGTAGTTTTAATCCGAATAGCGGAATAAAATCTAAACTGGGGTATAGTTTATTTAATTAGCATCATTTTTCTTGTAGCCTTAAAATCACCGGCAGTAATAACGTAGAAGTAAATACCACTGGTTAATTCGGATGCATCAAATTTAACATCATATTTACCAGCTTCCTTAACGCTATTAACTAGAGTGGTTACTTTCTGACCAATAGTGTTATACACGTCAAGTTTAACATCAACATTTTCGGGAACAGTAAAGCTAATGGTAGTTGAAGGGTTAAACGGATTAGGATAGTTTTGTGAAAGCTCAAAGTTTTCAGGAGCAAAAGTAACTTCCACAGCATCCGAATATTCGAAAGTACCATTATAATCTACCTGTTTTAGTTTGTAGATATAACTGCCACCGGTAACGTTAGCATCTACAAATGAATAGTTTTTAACTTCAGTCGTTGTGCCGTAGCCATCAATAAATCCGATAGTATTAAAGTTAACATTGTCAGTGCTTCTTAAAATTTCAAAACCTTTGTTATTAACTTCAGTGGCAGTAGTCCATTTAAGTTCAATACCAGCATCAACAACATTGGCAGCAAAGTTGGTTAACTCAACAGGAACTCCCGCTTCATACTTAATACCAACGTTAGCCGAAGAAAGAGCATCATTGCTTACTATGAAAGTAATATAGCTGTCATTAGAAGTTGTATCCAATACAGCACCACCAAACATATCCTGGAGGTTAATAGTTAATGCTGTTGGAACTTCCGGTACATAAAAATCAACATAAAGCATGTTGCCAGTACCAAGCTGCCATTTTAATTCATGTACAAGTGAATCATTAGTTTCTGAATTACCATATCTGTAATCATAATATGATTCAACAGTTCTTTCAGGAAGTGAGAATCTGGCTTCAAAAATTTCGGCAGGTGGCATTGGAGGAAGTTCTGCTTCCATAAGATCATTATCCAAGCCATTAGTTGCAGAAGGATCAATACCTAATTTAAGATATTTTTTCTTGCCATTATCAGTTCTTAAACGTACATCGATGGTGAAGAATGAAGTGTTTTCAATAGGTTCTTCCATATAACCGGGAGTACCATAAGCAAAATTTGAAGCTCTCCAGTTTGCCGGATCAGCATTATCTGCGTTTGCATCAACAATCACAAGTGAAGGACCATCGCCATCAGCTATACTAGGCCATGCATCACCATCCTGATAATCTACATAATCAACAACATGACCTTCTGCATCGGTAAGCTCAATATCTTCACCGCTGTTATTTAAGCCATCACCAGCTTCCCATGCAAAATACTGATATCCACCCATGTTATAAGTGTTAGTGTCTTTAGCAATTACAACAAATTCACCAGGTTCAATTGAAACACCTTCAGGGAATACAAAATCAGCACCCTGAGTCATAACATAACCACTAAGGTCAACTGTTACATCATCATTGTTGTAAAGCTCAACAAATTCGTACGGATCATCAAATCCCGGAGCATTGTAATAAATTTCTGTAAAAACAATATCATATAGGATGAAATCATCATCGGTTATTTCAAGTGCAGTAGTAGCACCATCACCAATTACAGCACTATTACCACCGGCAACATTTTGCAATTCAAAAGTGAAGTTTTCAGTGCCACCAACAACGTCATCATCGTTAATAGTTAAAGTAACATTCTGGGCATCAGTAGTATTTGCCGGGAAAGTTACAGTAGCAGTAGTGTAATTACCAAGTTCGGCAGCATCACCTGAAGTTAAAACTACGTCAACTGTAGTAGCATCAGTTTCAGAAGGATTGGCAATTGTAACGGTTAAATCAACACTACCATCTGCTTCGTTAGCACTGTATGAATCTGACGCAAAATTAACTTGAGTAGGTACAACATCAGAGTAGCCAATAAATTTAGCGTTATCAAAATATACCGCATCATTACTACCATTAGTTTCGCAAATTAATTTTAGTTCAAGAGTAGAAGCTCCTTCAATAAGTGTATCGATAGTTACCCATTGATCACCATAGCCATCCAAATCATCAACATCATGACCATAATTGTCAAAAAGTGTTACTGTAGTAGTGCCATCAATAACAAGTTTAACCTGAATTGAATCCCCGTTATCAATACCACCTGCAGGAAGAAACATATCAACTTTAACTTCAGTAGAGCTGTAACTACTAACATCAACAACATCAAGACTAACAACTACTTCACCATCTGTATCAGACATCTGGTAACCCTGATTACCATCAGAGAATGCAGTAACGTCACTAGCGTAATCAGTAACACCAACATAATCACCATCAGTAAGTCCCGAGCCATCCATTGTATTGTAATAAAAAGCAGAAAAACCAATTTCGCCTTCAGGGTTCCATTGGGTATAGTTAACAATCATTTCACCAGGATTATTAAGCAGTGCATGATCAACTGTTTGATCACCAAGATCGGTGTAGATTGATAATCCGTCTTCAAGTGAATCTTCAAAACTCGTGTAAGCAATAAGTGTTTGTCCAAATGATGCAGTGCTAAAAAGCATCGCAACAATCAAAATACTAAAAAGAGTCTTGATTGATTTCATTAAACCTCCATCGTTTTCGATTAATATTATACATGAAGAATAATTTAAATAAAAAGATATTTACAAGAGAATAAAATCTGTTATCAAATCGTTAAATCAATGGTTATTTCTGTCCTTTATATAATAAAACCTGATAATCTCCGTTACTGAGCTTATAACCCCTGAACATTCCTTCTGTAGAAAATTTTAATATAATGTTACCCATTTTATCAATTCCAATTACTCCGCCAACACCACCTGTACGTTTCATCCTTTTGAATAAGGTATAATCTGTTGCCTGTGCAAGTGTTACCCCTTTATATTCCATTTGGGCAGAAATATCATAAGCTACATTGTTTCTTATAAAATACTCACCCTGCCCTGTACATGAAATTGCACACGTATTATTATTAGCATACGTGCCTGCACCAATAACGGGTACGTCACCAATTCTGCCGTATTTCTTGCCTTCAATTCCACCAGTTGAAGTTGCTGCTGCCAAATTCCCATTTTTATCAAGGGCTACACAGCCAACAGTTCCATGCTTGTCTGGCATTTTTTGTTTCATTTCGTTTGGCATACGGCTCCATACTTTAAAGTATTCGGCAGAAACCATCTCTATTTTTTCTTCCTTTGCAAATTTTTCAGCACCATCACCTGCTAAAAATACATGGCTTGATTTATTCATTACGGCACGAGCCAGTTTTACAGGATTTTTAATGTGATGAAGCCTTGCTACGGCACCGCAATTTAAATCAGCACCATTCATAATTGAGGCATCGAGTTCGTTTTTGAAATCTTCGGTAAATACAGCACCCTTGCCTGCATTAAACAATGTGTCATCTTCCAGCATCGAAACTACAAGTTCAACAGCATCCACGGCAGAACCGCCATTTTTTAATAGTTTGTATCCTTTATCAAGAGCATTTTTTAGCGACTTTGTATAAAGTTTTGCCAAATCATCAGGAATAGATCCCGGAGTTATATACCCTGCTCCTCCATGTATTACAATTCCGAATTTTTGATTTTGTGCAGTGAGTTTACCGGAATACATAAGAACCAGAATTAGTGCTGTTATTACAGTAGTTAGTTTCATTTTCGATATGTTCCGTTTGTTGTTGGATGTTAAAAAAAATAGTTTTATCTTCTTGACAGATATAAAAATATTAGTTTATTTATCGATAGTACTAATACCAATAAATAGTTGCGTACAATAAAATCATCAATAACGGCAGGAATATTTTGGAACTACTTACTTATCAAAAACAAATTGCTGAAGAAGAAAAAAGGCGTTATGAGTTACTCAACAAAGCACTTGAGGTATTTACTCTTAACGGTTACAATAAAACCAGCAATACATTTTTAATAAGTAACCTAAATATATCCGAGCAGGAATTCAAATCAAACTTTACCTCCAAGAGTAATTTACTTAACAATATCTTCCATATGTTTGAGCAAAGTACGGTTGGTGGTGAATTTATACCTGAAGATTTTTATACCGAAATGATGAATGGTTACAATCTGTTAAAAGTATATGCCCTTCGTTTATCAAGGAAGTGGAGTAACCCCGAAGAAAGGATGTTCCTTAAATTCCTGATGAAAGAACAACCGGTAAGGTCGGGTAACCAGGCATATACATTGTCGTACTATATGAATCAATGCCGCTCAATGTGGTGGATGATTTTCGATGAAATGGTAAAGTTTGGTGTAGTTAAGCCACAAGATCCGTTACTACTTGCAAACTCATTTGTATCACCGTTATTTATGATTAGAGTTGAAAATCTTCTACCCGAAATGGAAGGCAATTATTCGCATGTACAGGATCTAATTATGTCTCATGTGGTCTTTTTCTGGCAAGCTGTTTCATACGATGATTCGGAAATTAGTTAATGCATAATTTTTTCCTTCCCCAAGTACCAACCAACCAAGATATTTTAACCGCCTCAAAACGAATTGCCCCTTTTGTACATAAAACACCAATACTAACATCGTCATACCTGAACGATATTTCGGGTGCTGAACTTTATTTCAAATGCGAAAATTTTCAGAAGGCTGGAGCTTTTAAGTTCAGGGGTGCAATAAATACAGTCTCATCACTTCCGGAGGAAGTGCTTGCCAGTGGTGTTGCAACACATTCATCAGGAAATCATGCAGGTGCATTGGCTCTTGCTGCCAAAATGAAAGGAATACCGGCACATATAGTTATGCCGAAAACTGCACCACAAGTTAAGGTAAACGCTGTAAAGGGTTATGGAGCCAACGTATATTTCTGTGAACCAAACCAAAAGGCACGGGAAGATAAACTGGATGAGGTTGTTAGCAATACAGGTGCCTTATTTATACATCCATATAATAATTATTCCATTATAGCGGGACAAGCAACTGCTTGCCTGGAACTGCTGGAGGAGACACAATCGCTTGATTATGTTGTAGCCCCTGTTGGAGGAGGCGGATTATTAAGCGGAACAGCTCTTTCGGCAAAATATTTTTCTCCGATTACCAAAGTTATTGCTGCTGAACCTACAGGTGCTGATGATGCCTTTCATTCTGTAAGAGATAATAAAGTTTATCCATCGGTAAACCCCGATACTATATGTGACGGATTACTTACAAGTCTTGGTGATAAAACCTTTCCGATTATATGCGATAACGTTAGTGAAATAATTACCGCAAATGATGAGTCGATAATCACAGCTATGCGACTTGTTTGGGAGCGTATGAAAATAATTATTGAGCCTTCCTCAGCCGTCCCTTTGGCTGTAGTTCTAAACAACCCCGAAAAATTTGCAGGTAAAAAAGTAGGTATAATTATATCGGGTGGAAATGTTGAGCTTGGCAAGCTGCCGTTTTAGAGATACCATCCTATTGGTAATGTATTTTATCGGATAGTACCACAAAAGCTATTCTTTCCCTGGACTTTTATTCGGGTTTTGTCTATTGCCAAATACAGCGTGAACAACTATCGAATAACTTTCGATAGTACATTATACTGAGTACGGAAATTTATGAAGAATGCATCTTAGAAATTTTGAATCAATTTATAATGTGCAAATGGTAATTCTATGATTAAAGGAATTGCTTGTTCCAGGGAGTTCGAAAAATAACTACCTCCTAACTATTGGTATCAATAAAAGCAAAAGAAACAAAACAGTTATAAAATAATTTAGCAAATTAGCTGTTATAAATAAAAAATATTGGCAGGGTAACAGCAATCTGAAATTTGAATAAAACAAACAGAATTACTAAAACATTTAAGTATCGAGAAAAATATCACGATAATTAAATAGTTATTATGAAAAGTGTTGACAACTGAAAAGTAATTTATTACATTTCAGTAGAGAAAAAATTATCGATATAATTTTCTCGAAATGCAGGATGAAAAAATGGAAACTAAAACCAAAAAATTTAAACCAACTCCGGAACCAACTTTAAGGCGGTTACCAAGGTACTTACATTTGCTTAAGTTTTTGAAAGAAGCGGGAGAAAAAAATGTATCAAGTACACTTATCGCTAATGAGTTGAGCTTTGACCCAACACAGGTTCGCAAGGATATCGAATATACGGGAATTATTGGTAAGCCCAAAACCGGATTTAATATCACCGAACTTATAAAGTCAATTGAGGAGTTTCTTAACTGGAATAACCAGACAGATGCATTCCTTATAGGTACCGGAAGCCTTGGAACAGCTATGCTTGGTTATGGCAGGTTTAGGGAGTATGGATTAAATTTCGTTGCAGCATTTGATAACGATGAGCTTATTATTGGTAAAACTATTCATGATACACCCGTACTTCCAATAGGTAAGGTTGTTGATCTGGCTCAACGCATGCACATCAATATTGGTGTGATTACCGTACCAGCACATTCAGCTCAATATATTACGGATTTGCTGGTAGAAGGCGGAGTAAGAGCTATTTGGAATTTTGCTCCCATACATGTAAAGGTACCCGAAGGCATTATACTGGAAAATGCCCAGCTAACTCAAAGCCTTGCTGTACTTTCACATAAGCTGAATGAGAAAATGGACAGGGAGATGTAGATTTATGAAAAGGTTATGGGCATATTTTCGTAATCTTTTAATGAATTTGATTGGTCTGCTCTTCAAGGATCCGCTTGATGCAGACCTCTCTCTGGTTCCTTTTACCACATCCTGGGGTAATGTACTGCCCTTAAACCCCGAATTGCTTTCAATCAAAACTCTCGAAGTTGAAGTTCTGTGCAACAATAACTCCGATTGTGACCTGACTGAAAACATAAAATCATTTATTTACCTGCATTTTAAGGAATATATCGATTCGAATAGATTAATAGTGAACTGCAAAACAACCCCAGATATTGGCTTGGTTATACCCGGTGTTGTTATTGACGGCAGGGAGCTTGACTATTTGAGCGGCGATAAATTACATAATGAGATAAAACGCTCCTTATGTACTATTAGTATGTGCTGAATTAACAGGTTTTAATAAGGAAAATATCTGGAGAAACAAAATGAGTACCGTGGTTGACGAAAAAATGGTTACTGCCAGAAAGTTCGAACGAGTTTGCGAAATTCTGGAACAATTTAACAATGACCCCGGCAAGTTGATACCTATTCTACAACACGTCCAGGAAGAGTACAGATACCTTCCCGAAGCGGTGTTAACTTTTATTGCTACTTCGCTTGGTCTTTCACCAGCAAAGGTTTATGGTGTTGCTACTTTTTATGCACACTTCGCGCTTGAACCTAAAGGTAAGTATGTAATTAAAGTTTGTGATGGTACTGCATGCCACGTAAAAAAATCTATACCTATTGTTGAAGCTATTCAGAAAAAACTGAATATCAATGAAGAAAAAAATACTACCGATGATATGTTGTTTACTCTTGAAACAGTTTCTTGTCTTGGTGCCTGCGGACTTGCACCAGTGGTTGTTATCAACGATGTAGTGCATTCTTTGCAAACTCCTAAATCAATTTCTGAAGAAATTCAGAAGATTTGCGATAGCGAGGTGAAAAATGGAAAATAAGATACTTAACCTTAACGAAATTTCTGAAAAATATAATAAAGTAACAAAAGGGATTTCCAGACGTATTGTTGTTTGTGCCGGTACCGGTTGTGTTGCTAACGGATCAAGAAAGGTACTCAAAAAATTTGAAGAAGAAATTGTTAAAGCCGGTCTTGAGGCTACAATTAAAATAGAATTTAAACATGAATACGATAATAGTATCCATGTCTCCAAAAGTGGTTGCCAGGGCTTTTGCCAGATGGGTCCGCTTGTAACAATTGCTCCCGATGGTATTCTTTACAGCAAGGTTGCACCGGAAGATGTTGCAGAAATTGTTGACCAAACCTTAGTTAATAATGTTGTGGTTGAAAGATTACTTTATAAAGACCCTTCCAATGGTAAAAAATGTAAGGGTACTGACGAAATACCATTTTATAACAAGCAACATCGCTACGTTCTTAAAGATTGTGGTAAAATAGACCCTGAAGATATTAACGAATATATATCGCACGGTGGTTACTCTGGTGCCAGGAAAGCTTTTGCCGAATTAAAGGATACTGCTGTTTGTAATATAGTAATGGAATCAGGACTTCGCGGTAGAGGCGGCGGTGGTTTTCCAACCGGTAAAAAATGGGAGTTTACCCGTATTGAACCAAGTGTTAAAAAATATGTGATATGCAATGGCGACGAAGGTGATCCGGGTGCGTTCATGGATAGAAGTATAATGGAAGGTAACCCTCATGCTGTTATTGAAGGTATGATGATTGCAGCCAAAGCCATTGGTGCTGATGAAGGTTATATTTATGTGCGTCTTGAATATCCGCTTGCTGTTGAACGTGTTAAAAACGCTGTTGCCGAAGCTGAGAAAATGGGTATTCTTGGTGAAAATATTTTTAGTACACACCATTCATTTAAAATTCATGTAATGGAAGGTGCGGGTGCTTTTGTGTGTGGTGAGGAAACTGCACTAATTGCTTCTATTGAAGGCGAACGTGGTATGCCTAAACCAAAACCACCTTTCCCTGCACAGAGTGGCTTGTTTGGTAAACCAACCGTAATTAACAACGTTGAAACTCTTGCTTCCGTACCTCTTATTCTTCGCGATGGTGTTGAAACTTTCAAATCACGCGGTGCTGTAGGTTCTTCGGGAACAAAAACTTTTGCACTTACTGGTCATGTTGCAAATACTGGTTTAATTGAGGTTCCTCTTGGTACAACTCTTGGCGAAATTATTTACAATATTGGTGGTGGTGTTACCAACGAAGATGGCGAAATAACCGATGAAGGTTTTAAAGCAGTTCAGATTGGTGGTCCTTCAGGTGGTTGCCTTACCGAAGAAAATATTGACCTCCCGCTTGATTTCGATTCTCTTAAAAGTATTGGTGCAATGATTGGTTCAGGTGGACTTGTTGTAATGAACAAGCAAACTTGTATGGTTGAGGTTGCCCGTTTCTTCATGCAGTTTACTCAAAATGAATCTTGTGGTAAATGTGTTCCGTGCCGCGAAGGTACTAAACAGATGCTTGCCTTGCTGGATGATATTATTGAAGGTAATGCTGACGAAACTACACTTGATTTACTGGAAGGTTTGGCAAAAGCTGTGCAAAAAGGTTCGCTTTGCGGTCTGGGTAAAACTGCTCCAAACCCTGTGCTTTCAACTTTACGCCAGTTTAGAGATGAATATGAAGCTCATGTAATAGATAAAACATGTCCGGCTAAAAAATGCAAGGCATTGTTAAAACCGGTAATTATTGAAGAAAATTGTAAAGGTTGCGGTCTTTGTATTAAAAAATGTCCGGTGGGTGCTATTACCGGCGATAGAAAACAACCACACCATATTGATCAGGAAAAATGTATCAACTGTGGTGCCTGCCTTGAATCATGCAGATTAAATGCAATTGAATACGGAGCTTAAAAATGGAAAATAGAACTTTATTTATAAATGGTAAAGAGGTTGGTTTCGCCGATGAAAGAAACCTTCTGGAGGTGATAAGAAAAGCTGGTATTAATTTACCAACATTTTGCTATCACTCCGAACTAAGTGTTTATGGTGCCTGCCGCTTATGTATTGTTGATATTGCCGGACGTGGTATTATGTCTTCCTGCTCAATTAAACCTGAAGCAGGCATGAAAGTAAAAACTCATACAACCGAACTTCGAGATGTAAGAAAAATGACTATGGAGCTGCTCCTTGCAAATCATGCAAAGGATTGTACTTCATGCAGCAAGTCGCTTAACTGCAAGTTGCAGGAACTTTCTGCCGAGCTTGGAGTTGGTGAAGTTAGACTAAAGAAAACCGATAAGATAATACCTCTTGACCTTTCCTCGGATGCACTTACCCGCGACCCAAACAAATGTATATTGTGTGGTGATTGCGTTAGGGCTTGTGACGAAATTCAAGGTATTGGTGCTATCGATTTTAGTAACCGCGGTTCGGAAGTAATGGTTGTTCCAGCCTTTAACAAAAACCTTGCTGATGTTGAGTGTGTTGATTGCGGTCAGTGTGCACGTGTTTGTCCTACTGGGGCAATTGTACCAAAAAGCAATACAGAGCAGGTTTGGAAAGAAATTGAAAACGATGAAAAAATTGTAGTTGCACAAATTGCTCCTGCTGTACGTGTTGCAATTGGTGAATTATTCGGACTTGAGCCAGGTCAGACTATGACCGGTCAAATAGTTTCTGCACTAAAACTTCTTGGGTTCGATAAAGTATATGATACTTCATTTGCTGCCGATTTAACAGTGCTTGAGGAAGCGAATGAATTCTTGCACAGAAAAGAATCAAATAGCAATCTCCCGCTATTTACTTCATGCTGTCCCGGATGGGTTAAGTATGCCGAGCAGTATTATCCGGAATTGTTGGGGAATTTATCATCCTGCAAATCTCCCCAGCAGATGTTCGGTTCACTTGCCAAGGAAATATTACCGGGACAGCTGAAGGCTAAAGCAAAAGATATTACCATTGTTTCTATTATGCCTTGTACAGCTAAAAAAGTTGAAGCTAACCGTCCCGAATTTACTCACGGAAATATAAAAGATGTTGATTACGTACTTACCACTACCGAACTTGCAAAAATGATTAAGGAAGCAGGTTTGAGTTTACCTAATCTTGCCCCCGAATCTCTTGATTTGCCACTTGGTTTCAAAACAGGTGCAGGTGTAATTTTTGGTAGCACCGGTGGCGTTAGCGAAGCTGTACTAAGATATGTTTACGAAAAAGTTACTGATAAAAAACTTGATAATCCTGATTTTGTTGATATAAGAGGTAATGAAGGTATTAAAGAGTATGCGGTTGAACTTAACGGTGAAACTGTTAAAATTGCTATCGTTCACGGATTGAAAAATGCAAAAACTGTTGCCGAAAAAGTTAAAGCCGGTAAATCAGATTATGCACTAATTGAAGTTATGGCTTGTCCTGGTGGTTGTGTTGGCGGTGCTGGTCAGCCAGTACAGTACGATGAAAAAACCAGAGGCAAACGTGCGAAAGGTTTGTACGATTGCGACAAAATGCTTCAGTTACATAAATCACAGGAAAATCCTTACATCAAGGAAGTTTACGATAACCATCTTAAAGAACCGGGTAGCGATGTGGCACATAAATTGCTTCATACAAGCTACAGTAATCGAAAACGTATATTTGAAAGCGGATTCGATGTTATTAACGGTTCAAATTCTCAAAAATTGGAAATAAGCGTTTGTGTGGGAACCGGCTGTTATGTGAAAGGTTCACAAAATCTTTTACACCGTTTGATAAGATTTATTGACGAAAAGGATTTTAAAGACGCTGTTAACGTTAAAGCAACATTCTGTATGGAAAGTTGTGACAGAGGTCCTTCAGTTACTATTGGCGATGAACTTATTCATAAATGTACTTTTGAGTTGGCTACTGAAAAAATACTGAAAGATGTTGCCAAACTTACCGGCGGTGTTCAAGCTTAATATGTAAATTACTGATGTAGTTTCATGTCCTGAGGAGATGAACAGGTATGAAAAGTGATGGATTACGAAATGGAATAGTGTTTACCAACAAAGCACGGTGCAGGGATTGTTATCGCTGCGTCCGTGCTTGCCCGGTAAAAGCAATTAAAATGGAAGATGCACAGGCAAATGTTGAAGATGAATTGTGCATTCATTGCGGAACTTGCATCCGCGAGTGTCCGCAAGGGGCAAAACAATACAAGAACGAAATTGAAAAAGTAAAAGCATTGTTGAAGGGCGATGTTAAACCGGCTGTTTCAATTGCACCTTCCTTTGCCGGATTTTATAATTCCTGGGAAACTAAACGAATACCTTCTGCATTACGCAAACTTGGTTTTGTTCATATTGCCGAAACCGCAGTTGGTGCTTATTATTCGGCTAAACTTTCTCTCGAATATATTGAATCTGGTAGAAGCTCGGTAAATATTGCTTCTGCATGTCCCGCTATAATTAACTATATCGAAAAATACCAACCGAAATTTGTTAATTCCCTTATTCCTGTTAACTCCCCGATGATTGCACATGCCAAGGCAATTAAACAAAAATTTGGTGGCAACAAGCCCGTTGTGTTTATCGGACCATGTATTGCCAAAAAAGGTGAAGCAGAAAGAGAAGAATATGAAGGTCTGATTGATGCAGT
This sequence comes from Melioribacteraceae bacterium, assembly GCA_963663615.1. Classification (GTDB taxonomy): domain Bacteria; phylum Bacteroidota; class Ignavibacteria; order Ignavibacteriales; family Melioribacteraceae. The sequence continues at coordinate 3,221,447 of OY760517.1, read as the reverse complement.
TCTTACTTTTGAAGAACTGGCTGATCTGTTTGAGGAAGAAGAAATAATTCCGGGTAGATGCGAGGAAAGCGGTTTTGATGAAATTCCTGCCGGTAATGCCCGCCTTTATGCTCTCGCAGGCGGACAGTCGAAAACTGTTAATATGGATTCAGGACATTTCAGCACTGATGTTGTTGCAATTTCGGGGTATGATGAAATCAGGGATTTGCTTGAATCTGTTGACCCATCACGTGACAATATTATTATTGAGCCTCTCTTCTGTAACAGCGGGTGCATTAACGGACCTGGCAGCAAAAGTGAAAAGAAAATATTTGATCGCAAAAAATCACTTCTTAAATATAATGCAGAAAAAGAAGTTAATGATAACCCGGAAGTACCGGATATATATTTAACTACCGAATACAAATCGAAAGAAGTAGCCAGGGAAGAGTTTACCGAAGAAGAGATCAAAAAGGTTTTAGCCAAAACAGGAAAAACAACTCCTGAAGATGAACTAAATTGTGGTGCCTGCGGATACCTTTCCTGTCGTGATAAAGCCAAAGCAGTATTAAAAGGTATGGCAGAACACGAAATGTGCATACCGTATGTACGCAGGATGGCAGAACAACGTACCGACAAGATAATCGAATCATCACCAAATGGTATTGTGATACTTGATGACGAACTTAAAATATTAAGTATGAATCCGGCATTCAAAAGATTTTTTATGTGTTCCGATAGCGTTTGCGGCAAAAATATTTCCTATTTAATGGATCCTGAACCTTTTGTTGAGCTTGCCTCAAAACCAATTAAAATGCTCGAAGCAACGGTGCAGCACGATAAATACAATATCGTTTGCCATCAAAAAATGTATATGCTTCAGGAAGATAACCAGTATGTTGGCATTTTTGTAAACATTACAAAAAATATTAGCGACCGCGAGATGCTGGACGAGCTGCGTAATGAAACTATTACGCAAGCAAGGGAACTGCTTGATCACCAAATTAACATGGCTCAAAACCTTGCAAAAGTTTTAGGTGAAAATACCGCCAGAGGTGAAAAACTTGTTGAAAACTTGCTCAAGCTTTCTAAAGATGATAACGATAAAAACTCGCGAAATGATAATCGCTGGTTAATGGACCTTTACTCGAGGTAAAATGTGAATTATGTACACGTTGATATCGAGGTCTCCCAATCCTCCAAAAGGGATAAACAACCATGCGGTGATGTTGTAAAGTATTTCCGTACCCCAAATTGTACTACCATTATAATTAGTGATGGAATGGGGTCGGGTATTAAGGCTAATATTGCGGCAACAATGTGCATAGCTCGTTTGGAAGAACTTGTTAAAAGTGGTTTTACCCTGCGACAGGCATTTAGCAATCTCGTTAAAACAATGGAAGAAGCTCGTAATAACGAATTGCCATACGCAGTTTTTACAATTGCCCGTATTCTATCCGATGGTTTGGTAACAGTCCTTACCTATGAAATGCCTCCTGTATTTACACTTTCAAAACACCACTCAATGGTTCTTGAAAACCGCTCAATGATGATTGAAAAGGGGGTAGTTAAGGAATCCGATTTTAAGATTCAACCAGGTGATGCACTTGTATTTCTCAGTGATGGTATTGAACAGGCGGGATTAGGAAAAGGTTATATACATGGCTGGGGTGATGAGGGTATTCAGCGTTTTATTGATGACCAGTTACAGAATGGAGCAATTTACAGGGAAATTCCGGAACTGCTTAGAAGGGAGGCTATTAATAAATGGAAAGGCAGACAGGAGGATGATTGTACTGTTGTGGCAGCTTATTTCCGACCAGGAAAAACTATTAATATTTTTACCGGTCCACCAACCAATTCTGATAATGACTCGAAAATAGTTGAAGAGTTTTTTGCCTCTCCCGGACTAAAAATTGTTTGCGGGGCAACAACTGCCAAAATAGTTGCTCGCGAAACTGGTGCCGAACTTGAAATGGAGGAAAACTATACCAGTAATATTACACCTGTTAACTATTATCTTGACGGAACAGATTTGGTAACTGAAGGTGCCGTTACCCTTAATCAGGTTTATAACGTGTGGGATGAGGATACCAGTACCCTCGATAAGGATAACCCAGTTACTGATCTTTATTCGCTACTTAGTGTTGTTGACAGAGTAAACTTTTTTGTTGGTATGGCACAAAATCCTGCAAACAGCGATATTAGTTTTGCACAAATGGGTATTCTTAATCGTAGCAAAATTGTTAAGCTTTTGGCTGAAAAGCTGGAGAATGATGGTAAACTTGTTGTAATTAAATATTATTAGAAAACTTTTATAAACTATATAAAATTGCAATAAAACCAAAACCTCGCAGGAACAATTACCTCCGAGGTCCTTTCGATAAAGTAAATCCTTTAGATAACTTAGAACTTTATAAATCCGGTTTCGAATGCCAGTTTAACAAGTTCGGCAACGTTTTTAACACCAATCTTTTTAATTACCGCACTACGGTGGTTCTTAACAGTATTTGGACTTATGGTGAGTTTTTCGGCAATCTCAACGGTTGTTAAACCTTTTATTATGAAAGTAGTTATTTCTCTCTCTCGTGCAGTTAAAAGGTCTTCAAAGCGGTTTTCACCAAAACCAAGCGAATTTTCCTGTTTTTTTAAACCAAGGATTATTTCTGTAACGCTTTTGTCGTAATAGTTATCTCCATCGGCAAGAGCATTAATAGCCTTGTGTACCTCTTCAATTCTCGCCATTTTCAACATATAGGAGTCGATACCAGCAGAAAGGGCATCCAGAATAAACTGTTTGTTGTCATGCATGGTAAGTATCATTATCTTGATACCAGGCAAATCTTCCTTGATTTTACGGCTTGCACCAACCCCATCAAGAATCGGCATATTCATATCCATAACAACAATATCAGGTCTTAGCTCCTTTGCAAGTTCAACAGCTTCCTTGCCATTATTTGCTTCACCTATTATTTCAATATGTGGTTCAATTTCCAGTGCTGCTTTTAGCCCATCTCTTACTACAGCATGGTCGTCTGCCAATAAAATTCTTATTTTATCCATATCAGTTCAAGTTTATTTTTACTTTTAGTTTTGTCCCAACATTTTCTTCTGAATGAATACTTAGCTCACCACCCAAAAGTTCAACTCTTTGTTGAATATTTATAAGTCCGTTACCCGAAAAATCCTCTCTTTTTTCGAGAGCTTTTTCAAGATTAAACCCAATGCCATTGTCAAGTACCATAATTAACAAACTATTATTGAATCTTTCAAGCGAAACTTTAATTAAATTTGCGTTGGCATGCTTTAAAGCGTTGCTAATTGCTTCCTGAATTATTCTATATAGCATTAACTCGGATTGTTTATCAAGATCGTTGTTATATTCGTCTTTAATAAGCTCAATTTTGGTACCCGATATTTTCTGGTTTTGGAAGATCAAAAGGTCAATTGCAGAACCCAAACCATCCTTGTCAATTTCAACCGGATGAAGATTGTGTACAATGTTACGCAGCTCTTTCCCGGCTTTTCGAATTAACTCAATTGAATCCGTATAAAAACTATCATTTATTCTTAGTTTGTAACCAAAAGTTTCCAGTTTAAAAACTACCGAGGTAAGTATTTGACCAAGATCGTCATGTAAATCTTTTGAAATTCGGTCACGCTCTTTTTCAACGGAGTTCATTATTGCGAAGGATCTGTCTTTTTCAAGTTTTTTTAATTGTGTAACGTCCCTCAAAACACCAACAATACCGGCAACACTATTTTCATAATCGCTGAATACCGAAGCAGAAACGAAAACATCCATTCGGTTGCCCGATTTACTATACTGCACAATTTCACCGTTCCATAAACCAGCCTTTTGTAAACGCTCGGTAATGGTACCAATTCCAAAGTTTTTATATGCAAGTCGGGTTAAAGTAACAAAGTTTTTACCAATAACCTCTTCTTTCTTATAACCATAAATACGTTCTGCTGATTCGTTCCATGTGATTATATTCAGGTCGTCATCAGTTGAAATAATTGCATCCTGGGCAGTTTCAACAAGCTGACGGTACTTTTTCTCCGATTTTATCAGCTCTTCAGTTCTCTCATTAACTTTTTCTTCCAGTTCTCGGGATTGTTTACGACTATAATAAATATCAACTATCAGATAAACGAAAGCCCCACCAAAAATAGCAACCAAAAAGTAAAACCATAACTGATTGTAAAACGGACGATGGATAGTTAATACGGATGAGCGTACCGGATTACTTAAAATACCTTTTACGTTTCTTACTTTCAGTGTGAAATAGTATTGTCCTGCCGGTAAATTGGAAAATCTGTAATTGGTAAGAGTTGTAGTAACCGAGTCTTCAGACCCTGTTTCAATATTATGAATTGTAAGGTAATATGTTGTTTTACTTTCGTCTATAAATGTTAAGCCCCTGTAATGTACCCAAATATTATTTTGAGTGCTTTCAAGATAAATATCCTTATCCAATCTGAATTTTTTACCTGAAGCATCCTCAAGATTTGCAAATTGGGCATACGGTTTTATTCTTCTGGCATTATCGTATTCAGGTATGTAGCATGATAGACCTCTATCGGTTCCGAACCAAAAATTGTTGTTTTTGTCAAGGTATGCAGCATCTCTGTTTAGTTCAAGACCGCTAACACCATCTTCAAGTCCGTAATGGATAATTTCACGACCATTCCATTTTTCTACCCCGTTGTTGGTACCAAACCAAATATCATCTTTATAACCAGGGTATATAAAATATATGGGATTAGTAATCGTTTGACCATTTAGGTAAGCTCTAATCAGCCTACCCTCTTTTTCTTTATATAATCCATCAGCGGTAGCAGCAAGTTTTAGGTTGGGATTTACAATACAATAATCATACACACTGCTGGAGAGAGCATTGGAGCCATTCAAATTATTCTTTCCCGGAATACCCGAAATAAGAAAGCCTGAATTCATTGTTGCAGCCATTAGGTTGCAATCATTATCAAACAAGAGTTTTCTAACATAGTGCGATCTTTTAGTTAATAGTTTGAACATCTTTATACGTTTAATATTTTTTCCATCAAACACGAATAATCCATCGTTACCCGCAGTTAAAATATTACCGTTACAATCTTCAGCAATAGTTGCAAAATGATAATCATTATCCTTTATTATCCATTTTAGATTAAATTTATTATCAACAGCTCCAATTCCTTTGTCAGAGCCAGCAAGAAAAATCGTATCATTTTTATTAATTGCATCCAGAATTCTGAAGCGCGAGTGATTGGTTAATCCATCAAAGTAGTTGATGGTTTTTTTGATCTTACCTTGGGACATAAAACTGAGACCGTTATTATGACCAATTACCATATCACCATTATTAAACGCCTTTATTGATGAAACTTCATTTTCGATTAAACCATCCTGCGTATAATAGTTAAGGAAAGGAGAGGATTTAATTTTTATGAGCCCGCGTCTTGAGCTTAGCCAAATATTATCTTCACGATCATTTATTGCATTTGTTACACCGCTTTTCATAATTTCAATATCATTACTAAGAGGTGTAAGCTTATTGTACCTAATATCAATCCAGTAACTTGCAGCCTGGTTCCCAATGTAAATCCTGTTTCTTCCGTCCGAAATGATAAAATATTCCATTTTAATATTATACATAGGGAAACTAAAACTGTCATCAACAAGATGGAATTTTGAGTTTTTTACATATCCAATCCAGTCATTACCAAGTAACCAGTATCGGTAGGCTGAATCAGGCTTATCAATGTAGGTGGCAACAATTATACCATCGGGAATTTCAATATTGGCAAAAAAAGCTCTATCTACTTTCTGGTTCTTAACCAATGCCGGACCCTTAACAGTACCAACAAGAAATTGCCCGTCTTTTGCAAAAACCGACATTGAGAATGTTTCGGGTAATCCATCCTCTGATGTTAATACCTGCCATTTACCACTATTATAAAAGAATGTACCGTTTCTTGTAGCTGCAGATAATGTAGTTCCAATACTATCGGAATAAACAGCAAACGAGTTTACAGAGTTGCGATACATATTAGGTTTGGGGGGAATTACATGCCAACGGTCGTTCTGGTAACTGTAAAATTCAATATCGGTATACCATGGACAAAACCATTTCTTCCCGAATTGATCAATCTCAACATATCGGTAAAAATTTTTTAATTGTTCACCAACGGGTCTGCGCATTTTCCATTCGTAGGCATCGTATGTGTAAATACCCTTTTCACTAACGAACCATAATATACCGGAAGAATCCTGAGCCAGATCATAAACTACCTGGTTTGGTAAACCATCTTCCAGAGTATATTTTTGTATTGTAAAACTTTGGGCAATTACTACCGAATTTACAACCAAAGCCAAACTTATTATAATAATAGCCCGTCTAAACATAAAAAAACAATAGCCGATTGAACTTTAATTAATAATCATTTAAAATAAACATCGAAATAATACTCTTTATTGATGGAATAAACAATATAATCTGCCGGAAAAATAATGGCCCGAAAAAATCCGATTAAAAGAATTTTCGACTTATATACATCTGACTTGAGTTTTAATGAAATTGAAAGGCTCATAAAGAGAGACGCATCAGAGGTTTATGAGTTTTTTGCTAATGATATTCCAAAACCGGATCGCAAACGAAACAAGTTTATGCGAGCGTTAATATTTTTAAGAAGTTTGTTTAATGCATTCATTTTAAAACTATCTCCCGGCAGAAGACTATTTTATCTTGCTGCTATTGCTGTTTTTTTTATCGGACTTTTTCAGGAAATTAATTCATATACATTTGCTGGCTTTTTTATTCTTAATATTTTGCTTGCTTTTGAACTTGCCGATAAGCTAACCGTTAAGGATGATCTTGAGTTAGCACAAAAAATACAATCCGAACTTCTGCCTAAAGATAAACTTGAACTGGAAAATTATTCGATAGCATCCTTTTATGAAGCTGCCAGAGAGGTTGGGGGTGACTATTTTGATCTTATTAAAGTTGATGAGGATAAAAAGTTGCTTGTTGTTGGTGATATTTCGGGTAAGGGACTTGCTGCTGCCCTTTATATGGTAAAATTACAAACAATACTGCAATTACTTACAACGGAGGTTTCATCGAGCAGGGAAGTATTAATCAGGTTGAACGAACTATTCTCAAAAAAACTGAGCAAAGGATATTTTCTTACTATTGTTTCGGCATGTTTCGAATCCAACGGTACTATAAGTATTTGCAGGGCAGGGCATACTCCGGTTTTACATTACAGAAAAAAGGAGGATGATTTCGTTGAATTAAAACCAAATGGTTTGGGAATAGGCTTTAATAATCAGGATATGTTTGAAAAGACTCTTGAGGTAAAAAAAATTACTCCCGAAAGAGGAGATATCCTTTTCTTTTATACTGATGGTGTTACTGAAGCAATGAACGAGTATAAACAAACTTATGGCGAAGAATTTATCAAAAAAATTATACAGCGTAATTCCGATAATTCACCTGAACTAATTAAGGAAAGAATAATGCAATCCATAATTGGTTTCAGGGGAAATGCTTCCGTACATGATGATCTTACAATGGTAATTTTAAAAGCAGAATAATTCTTCTTCTACTCGTAAATTTTGAATAAGTCTTTTTTAGGTCGTATCTGATCATGCATTTTCTCTAATGAAATATAGGCGGCATAATTACCTCTTCGCATTGCCTTCCAGTACAAGGCAGCAGCTTTTGCCTTATCCATTTTTACATGTATTCCGTTTTCATAGCAACGTGCAAGGGCAGTTTCTGCCAGCATGTCTCCTTTGTTAACGGCATCATATAAAATACCAATTTCAACAGCAAGATTGGTATTGCTATTCCTGTTCTGAATATTCGCATTGGCAATACGTATTTCAGCTTCCAAACTTCCTTTAGCAGCGGCTCTTTCCCAAAACTCCAATGCTTTTTCCTTGTCTTCTTTTACCAGGTTACCGGAATAATATAGCAAACCAAGCTCAATCATGGAATTTATATGATCATACTCAACGGCTTTTTCCAGCAAGTTTAATGCATCAACAGGGAATAAGGAATAATCAAAACCGGTAGCTATGAGACCTGCACGTGCAAACATGGCATCGGGGTTATCTTTTTTTATTTCCAGATCAAGTTTTCCTGCAAAATCCGGTTCCTGAAATAGTTTGGCAATAAATTTTGAAGCCGATCTTGAACCAAACCTGTAAGCTTTTATGTAGTGAACCATAGCAAGTATTTCATCTTTTTTTACCAAATTACCAACCTCACAGGCTTTACCCAGAATTAGCAAAGCTTCAGGCGAATCGGACTGTACCGCATATTTTACCAAACCTATATTTGATGAATCCTTAAGTTCCAGCGAATCCTTAACAACATTAAGGTTTAAAACTTTCTTAAGCTTTTCGGGAGACGATGCTAATACTCTTGAAATCTTTGACTCAACACTATCCGGCTCCTCAATGTCGTCAAAGTTGAACATATCAATATCCCATTTTGTATTATCGGTCATACCTTCAAAACTGGTGCTGTCAATAACAATATCGTTTGTCAAATTGGAATCCAGAGGAGTGTAACCAGATTCGGTCATACTTTTAATAATTTCGGCAGCCTGTTCATTTTCGGCATCAGCGGCAAACTTAATCCATTTGTAAGCCGTATCCAGGTCGCGGTTAACTACAAAATCGCTCAGATAAAAGATGCCTAAAGCAACTTGTCCTCCTGGATAACCTTTGTAGGCGGTGTACTTAAAGCTTTCATAAGCCTCAAAAGGGTTCCAGTTAACACCAATACCATTATAGTACATTATGCCCAAATTAAATTTAGCAGGAATAAGGTTTTTAGACGCCGCTTTTCCTATCCATTCAACAGCTTTAAGAGTATCGGTAGGGAAGCCCCAGCCATTAAGGTATCTTAAACCTAATTCGTGCTGTGCGTAAAGATTACCGCTATTGGCTTCCTGAACCAGCGAATAGCCCGCCAGCAGTGAATACTGTTTTGGTAAAATTTTAATTTTTGGCTGAGGTAAAAACCTTATTGGTCCTTTTTTCTTTATTACGCTGCTGGTGGTATCCTGTGCAAAAAACGAAGTGCTTACAATTATCAGTATTAGTAGTCCGGTTCTTAGCAATCTTTTCTCTGGTTATTAAAACAATAATTTTTATATTAGCCGAAAAAATTTCTGAAATATTAATTATTGACAAACTTAATTAAATTCAAGTTTAATCGGATAAAAAATTAAGTTAAATTTTCTGATTAGCAAATTTTATCAGGTTTATGATATTTCGGCAGCTATTTGTTGTGTAATACTTAAAGCTTTGTCTGAAAACCGAATTATAAACATGCAGAACCTGAATTACAATTTACTCAGTTCTATTCTTAAAACTTATAAAAGTTCCGGATAGCAATTGAAAATTTAGCAACATTTTTTCTGTTTTTAGGTATAATAGAAATTGTTTTGAAATTTTTCGATTATTTTCAGGTACAGGGAATTTACCCTGTATTGAATAATGGATTTATTGACATTTTTAATTATGTTTTAAAGTTATAGTGTTTACGAATTGAATTTACATTGAGTGATTTATTACAATACTTGTATGTCTTTTAAATCTTATTTTAGTTAGCAGCAAATTAAAAGTACAAATCTCATCAGAATGAAATAATATATATATTACGGAGAATAGATGATTTACAGGAACTTTGGAATTACCGGAGAACGGGTTCCAGCATTAGGACTTGGTGCAGGTAAACTTGGTGATCCTGCTGTTGAGGAGAAGCAGGTTGAGCACCTGATCGGTGTATTACCCGATTATGGTGTAACGCTTATAGATACAGCAACCGGATACGGTCTTTCGGAAGAACGTATCGGGAAATATGCAAAAAACAAGCGTAATAAGTTTTTAATTTCTACCAAAGTGGGGTATGGTGTTAAAGATGTACCCGACTGGAGTGCGGAAGCAGTTACAAAAGGAATTGAAAAATCGTTAAAAAGAATGAAAACTGACTATATTGACACGGTATTTTTGCATTCTTGTTCAAAAGATGTTTTGAATGAAGGTAGTGTTATTACTGCACTTGATGAAGCAAAACAAGCCGGAAAGGTTAGATTTACAGGTTATTCCGGTGAAAATGAAGCCTTGCAGTTCGCAATTGATTCAGGTTGTTTTGATGCTATTATGGCTTCGGTTAATATATGCGACCAGAATATTCTTAATTTTATGCTTCCTAAAGCTAAACTTAAAGGTATGGGAGTTATTGCCAAAAGACCTCTGGCAAATGCTTTCTGGCGATTTTCCGAAACACCCGTTGGCAACTATGCTGAAGAATACTGGAAACGGTGGCAGGAAATAAATTATAAAACAAACATGCCGCTTACTCAATTGGCTTTGCGTTTTTCAGTATTTAATTATGGTGTTGATTCAGCGGTACTTGGTACAGTAAATATTGAGAACCTTAAAGAATGTATTAACTGCCTTGATTTGGGTCCGTTACGACCGGATGAATATGATGAACTTAGGAAAGCGTTTAATGTAGTTGGCAAAAACTGGAAAGGTTTGGTCTAAAGCAAAACTGCCGTCCTGGGAAAGACGGCAGTTTTTTCTGAGAGTCTATTTGGTAACAGAAGCTACCTTGTTAGAACCATCATTTAAGGAGTAAGACAACCAGAGCGTTGCTGCCTTTTTCTTAAGAACCACTTCATGCGAATCCATCAAATCTTTTATCCCGTTTATGCCTTTTTCATTACCAATTACAAGTAAGGCTTTCATTGTTAAAACTATTATATCATTTGAGCTATCTGATTTTAATACGTTTAACAGATCGTCAACATTTTCTTCTACTTTGTATTTCCCCGAATAATAAATAGCACTTTTTTGCAAGCCGGGATTTTCGGAGGCTATTCCATTTTTCAAGTTCTGGATGCCGGTTTTAGTTAAAGTAAGTTGCTGTGCATTAAGTGTTAGTGCAGTTAAAACTAAAAGAGCGATTAAATATTTTACTGATTTCATTTTTTCCTCCCGGAATTTATTTAACTATTTTGTTCACCCCTTAAGACGATAAGGTTCCGGGTTGGGTTGTCATGGTTCCGTAAAGGGATGTAAAACAATGTCACAGGATATAACTGAATATCATTTTGGCATTTTTTATTGAATATTTATGGAACATGTGGGTATATAAATTGAAAAGCTGTGTAAATTATGTAAAATAATATGCATATTGTTAAGTAATTATATAGCTAACATTAACAGATAACCATCTGGAATTACATACGTCTAATCGTCAACTAACTTACTAATATGAGGTTTTAATGGAAGATAATAACAACGTAATGCTTGAACCGGAAGATGATGAACTGGGGTTCTTCGACAAGCTTGTTGGGGTGTTTACCGAACCGGGTGAAACTTTTAAATCTGTAGTAAATAACGATCCCAAATTTAGTGACTGGTTTTTCCCGTTAATACTGGCAATTATTTTTGGGGTAGCTCTTCAGTTTGTAATTATTCAAACGCCTGAATTAAAACAGAAACAGATTGAAGTTCAGATGAAAGAAATGCAGAAAAGTTTTCAGGAGCAGATAGACGCCGGTAATATTACCGAAGAACAGGCTGAAGCTCAAATGGAAAATATAATGAAAATGATGGAAGAGAACATGGTGATTGGTGCCCTGTTCCAGGCAATCATTGCGTTTATTGCCGGCTTTATATTCTTCTTTGTATTCCTGGCTGGACTATTCTTTATCCTGAAAATGCTATTCAAAGGCGAGGGAAGTTTTGCTCATGCTATGTCAACATATGGGCTTTCTCAATATTTGGGTATTCTTAACTCAATTGCCATTGTTATTGCGATGATTGCAACCGGTAACCTGATGAACGGATTAACTGTAGCCGATTTTCTCGGAATGGAAAAAACTGAGATTACAGGTTTCCTCCTTGGTAAAATTGAACCACTTAGATGGTGGTATTGGGCAGTTGTAGGACTTGGCTTTGCTAAAGTTCATAAGTCCGATAGCCCTGGTAAATATGTTATTGCCACCCTTGTAATCTACTTTGTATTTACAATAATTATGTTCTTCCTTGCACAAAAGTTTTCCTTCCTTGGGTACATGATATAAAATTATAAAAGTTCCGGTACATACCGGAACTTTTGCTTTCCTTGTATAATTACTTAAATCCAGTTCTTGCAATTATTCCTATTTTAGGATATATTTCTCTTACATATCCTAAAATAATTATTATTTGGAGTAATCATGAAAAAAGTATTAACTGTGTTATCTATTCTTCTAATCGCTGCATCTCTTGCTAATGCACAAAAATTGTTGCCAACTTTTGCATTAAAGGCTGGTTATGAAATGCCAGGTACTCTTACTGCAACACTTGATGATAATGATAATGATAATGATGTTAAAAGTGGTTTTAGTTTTTCGGGTGAATTAACCGCTAATCTATTGCTTCTTGATGTTGGTGTTGGTGCCAGCTACATGGCTGGAAGAGAACTTGATATTGAAGATTTTAACGGATCATTCGGTTTTACTCCAATTTACGCTATTGTTAAATTTACAGTGTTACCTCTACCTTTAATATCACCAAAACTTATTGCACATGGTGGTTTAAGTTTGTTTAATCCTGATGATGATTTCAAAGCCAGCATGACTCCGGGTTTCCTTGCAGGTACTATTGAAGTTGAAGGTGAAAACGGATATTATCTTGGTATTGGTGCCGGTGTTGAAGTACGAAACCTTAGTGCAGAACTTATGTACAAATTTAACAGTGCTGGTATGAAATATAGTGTTGCTGACCAGGAAACTACTGTTGATTTCCTTTACAGCTATGTTTCACTTTCTGTTAGCTACGGCTTCTAAAAATTTAATAATTCCAACTATAGACCGTCTATTATGACGGTCTTGTTTTTAGCAGTGTAACTAATTATGAACTCTTCCCAGGTTGTTGAAGACTTTCTGTGGGTTGTTAACTCACCAACTCTCCTTAAAGAAAATACATTCTTCCCTTCAGTAATTGAAAAATTAGCAGTAAATGAAATACCTTATGATCTTTCTAACTTAAACCAATTTATTGAATCAAGAAACACTGTATTACTTGGTAAATACTTTGAAGCCCTTTGGGAATATTATTTGCGATGTTTGCCTCAAATTGAAACAATATTCGCAAATAAGCAAGTCTCTGTAAAAGGTAATACCATTGGTGAAATTGATTATTTGATAAAGCTTAATCAAACTGTTTACCATCTTGAGGTTGCAGGTAAATTTTATCTGGCGTATAAAAATGTGGCAGAATGGGAAAATTTTATTGGTCCAAACTGTATTGATAACCTCGGTAAGAAAGCTGCAAAATCGATTAACGAACAACTAAAACTAACACAAACGGGTGCAGGTAAAGAGTTACTTGAAAAGGTTGGTATTGACACCGACAAAGTAATTCCTAAATTTTTACTTAAAGGATATATATTTTACCATATTAATCATTTTTGTAATAAAGATTACATTATGCCTGAGTATGCAAACCCAAACCATTGCCGCGGGTGGTGGTGTAAATATAGCGAGTTTATGAAAAGTGCAGCAATATTATCCGATGTATGGGTTTTGCCGGAACGAAAAAAATGGATGCCGAAAGTTCTGGTTAACGAAAAAAGCGAAATACTATCGCAAAGTATGTTTCTTGATGCAGTAAACAAATACTTTGAGTCTAACAGCTATCCTTTACTTGTAGCTGCCGTAGATCCTGATAATGGCTTTAACGAGGTTTCAAGAGGGTTTATTACCAGCAATAAATGGCCTCATGATAATTTCTTTGGTAAATAAAAAGGGGCGCTGCAAAACATTGTGCAACACCCCCCGAGAAGTGATATGAAAATTTATTAACCTTAATAAGGTCTTATAATAATTACTTGATTCTTATTTTTTTTCTAACACCTTTTATATCATCCAGAATAACAATTAGTGCAGGAATAACAAACAAGGTTAGTAATGTAGCTACCATTAGTCCGAATAGTATTGTATTTGCAAGTGGCGACCATGTTTCAGACATACCACCGATACCAAACGCCATTGGTACAAGACCCGAAATAGTTGTTACTGAAGTAAGAATAATAGGTCTTAAACGTAAACGTCCCGCATCAATAATACTACGCCAGCAATTTATAATACCAGCCTCTTCACCTTCCTTACGCCTGCTGGCATAAAAGGAAAGCATTACGATTGCATCATTTACAACAATGCCGGCAAGAGCCACAAACCCAAACATTGATACAATTCCAAATGGATTTTGGGAGATAATTAGTCCAAGCATTGCCCCAAGCAGTGCAAACGGTACAGTAGTAAGGATAACCAGTGGCAATGTGTATGAGTTAAACTGAGTACCAAGAATAAGGAATATCAGTAGCAAACTAATAAATAGCAGTGTTCCAATATCCTGAAAAATACTCATAAATTCTGCAAACTGTCCACCAACCTTAAACCTTACACCAGGCACCTGCTGTTCAATAGCAGGGAAGAATTTGGCTATTTTAATATTCGCCTCATTCAATGGTGTTACATTCTGATCCAGTTCACCGGTAACTAAAATTGTTCGTTCCTGATCAAAACGTTTCATTTCGGAGTTACCCGGCTCAACATTAACAGTAACAATATCCCTTAATGCGGCAGTTTGTCCCTGCAAATTGGTTATCTTAAGGTTAAGTACATCCTCAATGGATGAACGATATTCTTTTTTGTATTTAACAATTACATCAATTTCATCATCACCATCACGGTATTCTGTTGCTTCAACACCATCGAAAGCATACCTTACAATTAGTGCTATATACTGGGTGTTAAATCCATAAAGGGCTGCTTTCTCATCATTTACCCTGATGTTTATTTCATCCTTTCCAGGAGGAAAATCGTCAGCTATACTAAATGTACCTTCAACAGATTTAATTGAATCCTGAAGCATCAGTGCCGCACGTTTTATATCCTCAAAGTACTTGCCCTGTACCTTGATTGATATTTCCTTATCCTGCGGAGGACCACCAGACAATTTTTCGAAGCTTGCTGAAATTGGTCCGCTTATATCTTGCGACTTATCCCGAAGCATTTTTAAGATATCATCCGCTGTAAGAGTACGAACTTCAGCCGGTTGAAGTTGCAAGAGTATCTGTCCAACGCTCTTCTTTGTTTGCCAGTCATCATTACCCTGAAGTAATCCCACGTTAGTAATAATATCCTTTACCTCTTCTTTTGGCAAGGTATGAGCTAACTCTTCATATTTGGAAATTACTCTGTCTGTTTCTTCCAGACTCGTACCTTCGGGCATTTTGATAAGTATTGAACACTGGTCAAACTCATCCTCACCAAACATGTTAACACCTACCATGGATATGGTTAATGTAACACCAACAGGTAATAGAATAATCAGTACAATTAGAACAGCATATCTTAAACGTAGTACCTTAAATAAAATACTCTCATAATACCTGCGAAGAACTTTAAAGAACTTTTTCTCGCCCCTGTTATATACTCCCGATTTTACAGTCCAGTCTGCATAATGCGAAGGCAAAAGAATAAATGCCTCAAACATTGAAGCTAACAGTGCTAGTGAGAACACAATTGGAATAATACGCATAAATTTACCGACTATGCCGGGCAATAGAATTAAAGGTAAAAACGCAACAATATTAGTAGCAATTGAGGATATAATTGGTTTTATAACTTCGTTGGTACCCTTTATTGCAGAATCTTTTGCACTATATCCCATCAATCGGTAACGGTGACTGTTTTCAAGCACAATAATGGCATCATCCACAATAATACCGAGCACCATTACGAGTGCAAACAGTGTACTTCCGTTAAAAGTGTAACCCGAAAGATTAAGGAAAATAAAGCTGATAAAGAATGAAATTGGAATACCAAGCATAGCCAGTATTGCATTATACCCACCAAGAAATACATATAGTAAAACTGCAATTAGTATTATACCTGTAACAGCATTATTCATCAGGATACCGATGATTCTGTTAATGTAAACCGAGCTATCGAAAGTAAGGGTAAATGAAACACCATCCTGAACCTTGTTCTCATATTCTTTAACAAGAGCTTTTACATTGTTAATAACATCAATTGAGTTGTAATCACTTTTCTTGGAAACCGAGAAAGTAACTGCTTTTTCCATATCAATTCTGGAAAGTATTGTCATTTCTTCTCTGGTATCATTTACTTCGGCAACATCTTCTACCTTTACAAAATGACCATGTTCACTTGTTTTGATAACAGTGTTTTTAATTTCATCCATGTTTTTGTATTCACCAATAGCACGGAGCGTATATTCTGTTTTACCAAACGAAATATTACCACCTGGTACGTTAAGATTACGCATTTTTATAGCAGCAATAATTTCGTCGAAAGTTACGTGTAAGGCATTCATTTTTACAGGATCAACTTCAATCCATATTTCACGTTTTGCCAAACCTGATACCGCAAGTTTTTTTATACCCGGCAAGTCTTTCAGATCTTCCTCAATCTCTTCGGCAATCTGCTGGGCATTATCCTCAGGTATTGAGAAGAGCATATTAACCGAAATAACCGGCATAAAATCTTCACTGCTAAAATCATCAACAACAGGGTCTTCTGCCTCGTCAGGAATATCAACCTTGTCAATTTCAGCTTTAAGGTCAACATAACGTTCCCTGAATTCGCTATCACTTATATCTTTAAATTTTACCTGAATAAACCCAAATCCGTCACCCGAGGTAGATAATATTTCATCAATATCATCAATATCCGCTATCTCCGATTCAATAGGATCGATTATCAAGCTTTCAACCTCGGCAGGTGCAGCACCGGGGTATGGAATGGTAATGAATACCCAGTTAAATGGTATCCTTGGATTAAGCTCGGTAGGCAGTGCAATTAAAGACCAACCGCCAATAAAAAAGAGAGCTATCATAAGGAAATTAACAAGTACCGGGTTCTTTACCGAAAATTTTGCAATTGACATATTTTTCCCCAATCTTGTTTAGTTAACAGCTTCAATTTTAATTTTTGTGTTTTCGCCAAGGTTATTCATACCCACAACCACTACTGTATCTCCTTCTGATAAACCCTCGGTAACAATAATTTTGTCACCAAAACTTTCACCATCCTTAACAGGAATAAGTTTTGCATAACCGTTAACAACCTTGTAAAGATGCAATTCGCCGTTTTTCTTAACAACCGAATAGTCTGGTACGGTTAGTTTAGGCTCATGATCAGAATAGATTAGTTCGGTATTACACGTCATACCTGGTTTAATGCGGTTATCAACTGTATTATCAAGAAGTATTTCAGCTTCAAAAGTACCTGTTCCTGCATCTGCCATTGGAGAAAGGGCAACAAGTTTACCAATAAATGTTTCATTATTGAGTGCTGTAATTGTAACTTTAGCCTGGGTGCCAATTTTAGCACGGTCAATAAGCATTTGAGGTATTCCCAATGTAATCTTCAGTTTTTTAATATCAACAATGCTGTATGCCGGAGCAGCAGGAGAAACCATTGTACCCAGCTCAATATTTTTACGAGCAATAAAACCCGAAATAGGACTAACAATTCGTGTATCGAAATATGCCTTTTTAAGCATACTAAGGTTGGCTTTTGCCGAAAGAAGATTAGCCTCTGCATTTTTTACTGCAAGTATAGATGATTCATAAGCCAGTTTGGAAATGTCTTCCGAGTTGTAAAGAATTTTATCGCTTTCAAGGGTAAGTTCAGCAATACGCAAATTATTGTTTGCCGAAATTACCTGTGCCTTTGCCTGCTGATAGTTAGCATGAGCAACAACATCATCAATAAATGCGAGAGTATCGTTTTTAACAACCCTGTCACCAAGTTTTTTAATTACCTTGGTAACCTTGCCATTAGCTTCGGGTAATACATCAACACTTTGATTAGCTTTAATCATACCGGTAATTGGTATGCTTTGTTTTACAATATCTTTGCTTACAACGGTAACCTCAACCGGAACAATTAACTCCGGTTTGGCTTCTTCTTCAGGCTGTTCGCATGCTGCCATCAAAAAAAGTAATGCCGTTACTACAAACAATTTTACAAGATTTATTATGAAATTCATTTTTGTCTCCAAATTAAAATTTTCTACAGCACATGTTTAACCTTGCCAAGCATATAGTAAAGCTCAACAACCGATGAAATAAAATCGTAGTTAACATTTACCGAGCTGATTTTAGCATTTTGCATCTGCAATTTTGCATCAATTAGTTCGATGTTAGAAACGAGCCCTTTTTCGCGCTGGGTTTCGGCAATACGGTAATTGTTTTCGTTAAGCTCAACATTTGTATTTATCAAATCCTGCTGAGCCTTTAGTGTAATAATTCTGTTAACAAGAGATGTTAACAGATAACGAGTATTTTTCTTCGAATCCTCGAAATCCTCAACCGATTGTTTGTAGCTTTTAAGGTTGGATTTTACCTTGGTGATATTCTTGAAACCGCTGAATATCGGCATACTGAAATTTACCATTAAGGTTGTTGGTGAATAATCATCGAAAGCAATCGTATTATTCTCGAACCATCCATAGCTGTAGGAAACTGAAATGTTTGGCAGATAGCTGCCATATGATGTTTTATAAGCAATATCCTGCAATTCAACCTGACTTTTCATAGCAGATAGTTGTGAGTTTTTACTCACTAGCGATTCGTCTTTCAGATTGATTAGTGCAAGAATTTCATCATCGGAAAGTGTAAATACTTTTCCTGATTCATTTTTTAACGATACCGGTATTTTCTTGTCGATTAATATTTCGGTATCAAGATCACGATTCACAAGTCTGTTGAAAACAGTTTTTGCATTACGCAGATTAGCTTCACTGGTTTTTAGTTCGGTAAGCTGGGTTTGGTAATCAACTTTCCATCGTAAAAACTCATTTTTGGAATATCTGTCTGCCTTGTACATTCTCTCGGCTTTATCAAGATTTTTCTTGGAAAGCTCGAGATATTGCTGCTGAATTTTTAATAATTCTTCTGTTTTCAGAATTTCGAGATATGCAGAAATAACCTGAAATGTTATTTGGTCTCTAATTGATTTTAAGCTATGAATAGCAATGTTTTCCGCTTCGTTGGCAGAAAATAAGCCGCCATAAATTTCAGAATTGAATAAAGACATCTGCATGTCTATTGAGTGAGCCCACGTTTCCTGCCAAACCGTTTTAGGTATGCTAATATTGGAGCCAGGAAATATCTGACTAAAATCCAGTTGCGAGCTAAAATCACGCAGAGCCAGAGTAGAGTCATCAATTCGTGAAAATCGTGAATTAAAGGTAACTGAAGGAAGTAGCTGCGACCAGGCATTTCGTTTATCCCACTCAGCTTTTTCAAGACCATATTTAGCTGATCTTACCACGTTATTTTTGGTAAGAGCCAAATTTACAGCTTGTTCAAGCGTAAGAGGAGAATTAGACGTAGTTTGCCCCGATACCAACCCTGTGAATAGAAACAGGAATATCATACAGCAGATTCCCGAAAGTCTGCTTGCCATGTTGGATCTCCTTTTAGATTAATAAAAACTTGTTAGATTTATCATCTACAAATCAAAACAATACTCACAAGGAGTGCTTGATATATATTGCTATAATTATGTTAAGTTAAGATTAAGTCCTCAAAGCCCGAAATTTGCGACATCAATCTTTATTAGCCATAATTAAGACGCTAAACATATTAAAAAGTTTTGCTATAAAAGGAATAAATTCAGGTCATAAAACAAGTTCCATTTCAATTTCATCACGTATGGGAATTCCATGGTTACCCGTTTTGGGAATTTCAGGTTTTAGGGGTCTGTAATCGGCAATACGATTAACATATATATCTTTAAAAACAAATTTTCTTCGTTGGTAAAAGGTAAGTGCTTCGGTATTATCATTTGTGGTACAAAGGAAAACACGCTTGCAACCCTTCATTTTAGCGTGTGTTATTACTTTTTTTACCAATTGCGTGCCCAATCCTTTCCGCCTATGGAAACTATTGAGCGTTATTAGTTCACATTCATCATTTTCAACAATAAATGTAACCAGTCCGGTAACAACAGAACCTTTAACAGCAATATACCCATCAAGCTCCCTGGCTTCTCTTATCTTCCCCTTGGATACAACTCTTGGAGCACCCCAATACTCGGTAAGCAAATGTTCAAGTTCGGTATAATCCTCATCACCAAGTTTCCTTATGGATGTGTTTTTCATATTTTTTCTGTTGATTTTTGCTAAATGTTAACAAAATGAATTTCATTTATCTACAAAATAAACAGAAAAATTTACAATTACATAATCTGTAATACTAAAATATGATTGCATTAAAGAATTTAATATTTTATATTAAAAGCAAAACTTGAATGGGCTAATTTATAAAGTGGTGCGAAAGTATTCAATAGATATTTTTTGAATATTATAATCATATAATAAGTATATGATTAAAGTTTGGGATAGTGTTATTGTTTTATTAAGGAATTAAACAGGTTGTATGTAAACTTAACCTAATGGCGAAGCTGCAAACAAAATGAGGAAAAAGGCAGTATTTCCCATTAGATAATAACTAATACTTAATTAATAATTCCTAAGGAGGAACTATGAAATATCAAAGAGTGCTATTAATTCTGTTATTACTAACAGGCATTTCTTTTGCACAAAGATCAGTTTGTGCTAGTGTTGACAACATTTTAACAAATGGTTACAACCCGTATCCGATTCATGGTAATTATGATGAATTTGGTATAGTTGATCAGTCACCTTTTTTGGTTAAAGTAGATCATGATATTCCACGCCAGTCTTTTCCAATGATGTTGTCGTGTGGTAATTGGTGCTACGTATCTTTCGATACTGATTCGTTAGATGGTGCAATCCCTTATCTTGTTGAAGATAATGTACCTCATAAAGTATTTACTTATAGGCAATTTGGTACAACGGCGGTTGGAAGTTTAGTAGTAGTTACACCGCCATCAGCCTCGAATGTTAATGATCCAAGATTCTTGATGGATTTGGATGGATATAAACATCAAACAGCTTGGGATGAGTCGAGATATGCTGATTGGGAATGGTCGGATTTTGTTAGCTCACCAGAAGCAAGAAACGAATCCTTTTCGGTTACAATTGAAGGTGAAGAATCGCAGGGCTGGAACACAGTTAGACCTTACCTTGCCAATATAAATGGTGGAAATGGGCACTATATTATTTATTGGTTTATCAGGTTGTATGGAGATCTGCATCTTGATTGTTGGATGGATTATGAGCCTTTAGATGCTGGAGAAATATGGAATATGTACGGAAATAATTATTATGTTTATGATGATGAACATATTCTAAATTTTTATATGCCTTCAAATCTATATTGCTATGGAGATAGTACTGTTGGTGCGGATATAAAAGTAATGGTTAAATCATGGGATGCTAATGGTATCCAGATAACAGCTAGAGATACTTATTATGTTATGGCAAAACCAACCAGGGAAGCTGCAAAACCTGGTAATGTATCAAATATTCCTGAAGAGTATAGCCTAAAACAAAATTATCCGAATCCGTTTAACCCTTCAACTACTATTAGTTTTTCAATTCCGGAAGAAACAAAAGTAGTGCTTAAGGTTTACGATATAATGGGTAAGGAAGTTGCTACGCTTCTTGATGAGCATAAAGTTGCCGGAACCTATAATGTAAAATACATTGCTAATAATCTTTCAAGTGGTGTTTATTTATACAAACTGGTTACAGATTCTTATGTAGAAGTGAAGAAGTTTATGTTAATGAAATAATTTGTAAAGCCAGGGTTAAATGTCTCTGGTCTTCTTTTTCTTCGAAATAACTTATTGAGCACCCCAATATTTGGTAAGTAAACTTAATGTTTGGTATAATCCTCATCACTACGTATCTTAATTAAGATGCCTATTTGCATCTACAAATAAACCCGGGTTTTGCCCGGGTTCATTTGTAGAAAGTAAAACTGTATATAATGTGTTACATATTATTTAATCAAAGTAAATTTCTTAGCTTGTATAAAGCTACCTGCCTGAAGCTGGTAAATATAAATACCACTTGCAAGATTTGACGCATCGAATTTATACTGATGGTAACTTGCAGAAAGCTGTCCATCTACAAGAGTAGCAACTTCGGCACCAAGAATATTGTAAATTTTCAAGGTAACTTTCTGACTTTCAGGAAGCGAGAATGCTATTGTAGTAGAAGGGTTAAACGGATTAGGGTAGTTCTGGAACAGTACATATCCGTTAGGAGCGGCAACTTCTTCTTCAACTTCAGTTAAAGTTGGTTCATTCTGGAAGTCATCAAAATATATGTTGCCAGTTTCCGCACCTTCACTTACCTTATTAAATACAATACCTTTAAGTTTAAGAGTATCGGTAGCACCAAGAACCGGAACGGCAATAGTCTGCATTCTCCAACCGGTATAGTTTAAAGTATCAAGAGTGTAAACCTGTTCTGCACCATTAAGGTCGTAATGTAGCTCAAGTGTATTATTACTCATGTCACCAAACACCCAAATACCCATTTTGCCTTCTGAAGTAACTGAATAAAGATCGTTTTCAGGTGCTATATAGGCAACACCGGTTTCAGCATCAAACTGATATTCGAACTGCATAGATTTTGATCCATTAACTTTTCTTTTAGCGTTTGTAACAATACTGGAATTGTCACCATTAAGGTTCTGCGATAGTGCATTTTCTGTTGGGTCTGTCCAGTCGTCAACATATTCAAAATCTTCAAGAACCTGACCTGAAGCAACTTCTTCGCCAGTTGTAGTAAAGTTAAGTACAAAATCCTGAGGTAGCGGATAACCTTCACCATCTGTTATACCAGCACTAAGTACAACACTGTAGTTAGAGTGGTACATCAATTCATCTTTTGGCTCAAAGTAAATATAACCTTTGTCATCTTCGGCGAAAATGCTGGCATTCTTAACTGAAATTCTTGTGCCTTCATAATCGTAAAGGTTTATTTTACCACTAATAGTTGACTGTGCAACCGGAGCATCGAAAGCTATACGTATCTGTACTGTTTTGGAAATATCAGTAGCACCTTCAGCTGGGTATGAACCTTCTACTGCAAACTGGTTACGATCGTTTGTGGTAAATGAAAATACTTTTCCTTCAGTTAGATTTACATCATAAATACTTTTTGCATCTGTGGTTATTGTAAAAGTATATTCGGTTGTAACATCCATTACATTATTAGGTGTAAAGGTTAGTCGCATATCATCTTCAGTCCATTCGTATGTACCTTCAATTTCAGGACTAATTGTTATTGCATTTTCGGCAGATTCTGTGTCCATACTACGACTAAACAAAATCTGTATAGAAGATGTAGTTAGTACATCAACTGCATCATCAGCAGGAGTAGTTTCAGTAATTTCAGGAGGAATAGTAGTATCGAACTGAAGATAAGCATCTGCAAATACTGTTTTACCAGCCTGCACATTAACTACCGAGCTATCAAGCTGATATTCGGGTGATTCAAAATAAACAGTATATTGACCTGGTGCAAGGCTATCGAACATATAAAAACCATTGTTCATATTATTGGTAGTAAATACCTTATTACCTGGCTGTAAAGTTACTTTTGCATAGTTAACCGGTTTTCTGTGGTCGTTTACGCTTGAAATAGAGTAATATGAAACGTTTTCATTAGGATCGCGAACAAGACCGGTAATTATACCATGAGAGTAACTTGGTTGATTGTAAAATTGAAGGAATGAACGTGCAATTCCCCATGATTCATGTTTACGATAATCAAGACTCTGTAATCTCCATGATTCAGGTACGTAGTCATGAAATGAACCTTCTGATAGTGTACCAGGCATAGTAAGCTGTCTTAAGACACCAAGACCCGAGGTAGAGCCGTAGAAAGTCCAGTCACCACGAATGTTTTCAAAACTGTATTGCCAGTAAACACGATTAGTATTACTAAGCTGGTTCCACATAATTGAAGCCATGTTTTTTGAAGCAGGGAAAACAGGACTATTATCGTAACCACGGTAAAGCAGAAGTACGTAGTTTACCTGTGAGTTATGGGCATTACTATGTATAGAGTGGAAGTAATCAGCGTTAAAGTTATTTGCAAGACCACCAATTGTTGAGAGCGGTAAGTCATCTGAAGTATTATTTGTAACACGGCTTATACCAACTGTAGCACCCAGATCCTGTAACAGCTCTCTAAGTTTCAAACCTTTTGTAAGGTTACCTTCCGATTCCCAGAAATCGGTAGCAAGAATATGTCTGTCGTCAGAATCGTGACCGCCGTGACCCGGGTTAACATAAAGTCTGTAACCTGTTAAACTTTGGGAAAATAATGTAGAAGCAGCAAGGAACAGTAGAATCATCAACTTTTTCATCTTATTCTCCCTCGTTAATAGTTACTGAATAAACAAAAATTGAACCGTCAGCAGAAGAGAAAGCAACTTTCTTTCCATCCGGTGACCATGTAGGATACATTGCCATAACATCGTCGCTGTTTACTTTAGCAGTAACAGCACCGTCAATGGAGCTTACATAAACATCAGATTTTGTAATGAAATGACCATCATCTTCATCCTGCATATATATAACATATTTGCCATCAGCAGACCATTGAGGAGCGGCGGCATAGCCTAAATCATAAAGAATATTACCGGCTAAATCGCAAATGTAAGTGTTTTCCCCAACATTGTGGAAAAGAATTTTGTCTTTTTGAGGTGAAAGGGAAGCCCACAGGTATCTGTTTGTACCTAACGGGTCCAGCTCTGTTCTGTTGCCATTAAGATAAAGAACTATACTGGTGTAATCCATTTCAACAATCGGAGTGTTGTTTAAGGCTTCGGAGGCAATATTCCCTTGTAGTTTACCATTTTCCTGGTAAACAACTTTACCGTTAATTGCCTGTGGTGCATTAGTGTTTCTTAAATCAGAAGCAATTGTAACGGTACTTTCTGTTTCTAAACTGTGGCTCATTATTGAAAAGTAACGTTTATTATTTACATAATCGTCTTTTCTGAAATAAATTGTGCTACCGTCTTCACTGAAAGTAAAGTTATAGCCTGAGCCGTAATAATCGTTAATTTGGTTGGTTGTTTTTGTTGTAAAGTTGTAGCTGTAAATACCTTTAAAGTTTTCGCCGGCGAAATAAAGTGTATTGCCATCTGGTGAAAACCTTGGATTTGTGAAGCCGAAATTTGAATAGCTTTTAATTACTTCCTTGTTGGAGAAGCTAATATTTTGTGCTGATGCAAAAGTAAAAGCAACCAGCAGTAAAAGAATAAAGTGTTTCATTAATAACTCCGGTTATTAAAATATTTAAAATAACTGCCTGCTCCTAAAATAGTAAAGGAAATAATTCGAGTAAAGGGAAATATGAGTATAGTCTAAGGAAATTTTAACTTTGCAGCTTGGAATCCGACCATTTGTGCAATGCAGTAATTACTTCTGAAATTGCACCAAGAACCATCTCATGTTTTGCCGGATCAATTTTATCCAGAATATCCTGGTGTAACTGAATATGGCTATCATTCAGGTTTTTTATAAAGGGAGTGCTTTTTTGTGTAAGCGAAACCTTTACATTTCGTTTATCTACCGGATCAATGTGTCGTTTAACAAATTTTTTGTTTTCAAGAGAGGTAAGTATGTGGGTTATTCTTCCCGGTGTAATCTTCATTTTGTGGGAAATATCTTTAATGGAAAGTGTGCTCTTTTTTGTAAATAATCTTAAACATTTAAACTCAGCCGGAGTGAGATTAAATAGTGAAGCAAAGTAATTTTCTTTTTCGTTACATGTTCTCGCCAACTCACATGTTAAATCAGCCATAGTTTCAGCTTTTCTCAGCACCGTATCATTCCATTAAAACTTAAAATTATTTTACACCCTAAAATAATTTAATTTACAGGGACATGCAAGTATTATTTTTTCCGCTCTTTTTTTAGGAATATTTTCCTTAAATTCAGTTCTCAAAAGAAAATATTTTTATAGTTTGGGTTGCATGTGGAGATTATAGAAACAATAATTGATGGTATAAAATTAATTGTTCCTGATGTATATGGTGATAGCAGAGGCTTCTTTTACGAGGTTTTTAACTATCAAAAATATCCGTTTCTGGGCGATAAGTACCCTTTTGTACAAGATAATGTTTCTTACTCTAAAAAAGGTACTATACGCGGACTTCATTATCAGGCTGGTGATTATGCCCAGGGTAAACTATGCACCGTTTTTAAGGGCGAGGTAATGGATGTAGCTGTTGATGTACGCTTCAACTCCCCAACTTTCGGGAAGTATTTTTCTACTCTTCTTAGTGCCGAAAATAAAAAGCAGATTTGGATACCCCCAGGTTTTGCACATGGCTTTTCAGTTATTTCCGAGGATGCACTATTCCTGTATAAATGTACTGCTCCATATAATAAACAATCTGAAAGGTCTATCAGATATGATGACCCCGATATCAATATTGAGTGGAATGTTGAAAATCCGATTGTTAGCGATAAAGACCTGGCTGCAATCCCGTTCAGGGAAATAGAACGGGAGTTTATTTTTGTTAAACACTAATTGTTAAGAACTTCGTTATAATAGTTTTCGTACTCAGGTATAACTAGTGATTTTTCGAAATTGTTAACTGCTCTTTCTCTAGAGTTCTTTCTGAATTTATTCATCTTTTTTTCGTTGCCAAGCAAATCGATTGTATATTTTGCCATACGTTCAATATCACCAATCTCGCTTATAAATCCTGTCTGGTTATGCAAAACAAGTTCTGGCAACCCGCCTACACTTGATGTAATTGCCGGTACACCACAAGCCATTGCTTCAAGAGCGGACAAGCCAAAGCTTTCGGATTGTGAAGGCATGAGGAATAAATCCGAGGCACCGAGTATATCAGTTAAACCATCCTGCTTACCAAGAAATATAACATCCTTTTGTATGTTTAGCTCTCTTGATAGTCGTTCACATTCCGAGCGATCCGGACCGTCACCTATAAGTAGTAGTTTGGCTGGAACTTCTTTTTTAACAAGGT
The DNA here is from genome assembly GCA_963663615.1 of Melioribacteraceae bacterium. Classification (GTDB taxonomy): domain Bacteria; phylum Bacteroidota; class Ignavibacteria; order Ignavibacteriales; family Melioribacteraceae. Next base: position 3,194,460 of record OY760517.1, on the reverse strand, counting down.
TAAGCACTCGTATTGTATCGGATACCCTTTTAACCGGACGAAAGTTAGATGTATGAACAAGTATCTTCTCACCGTTTGGTGCAAGGTGTTTTCTTAAAGCTTCGTTTTTTATTGGCTTAAACAGATTGGTATCTATAAAGTTGTTTATAACTTTTATGTCTTTTTCAATTTGATAATTTGTGAGTGTCTTTTCTTTTAGGAATCGAGAAACACATGTAACACCGTCACTTTCCTCAATACTAAATTTTACGAGGGGCAGAAAGGAAGGTTCTAATCCTGCAAGAGTAATATCAGTACCATGGAGGGTGGTTATCATTTTAATGTTGTAGCCCTTTTTACGTAATATTTGCTGGGCAAGGTAACCGCTTACAGCATGAGGAATTGCATAGTGAACATGCAGCAAGTCCAGATTTTCATATTCAATTACTTCAATCATTTTGCTTGCCAGCGAGAGAGCATATAACTGGTGTTCGAATAATGGGTAACTGCTGAATTCAACTTCATGAAAGTAAACATTTTCTGAAAAAGTGCGTAAACGGTGTGGCAATGCATAACTTACAAAATGTATTGAATGACCCTTGTCTGCAAGTGCCTTGCCAAGCTCGGTTGCAACAACTCCGCTACCGCCATAGGTGGGGTAACAGGTAATACCAATTTTCATAAAAAACTTCGCTAATTGTGAGAAATTATTGTATGATTTCCATATTTTATACAATACAATTTATACAAAATCGTTCATTCTACACAGGAAAAAGATGAAACTTCTAATTATAGGCCATTCGGCTATAGATAGTATATATGATGAAAACGGTGTGAAAGTTAAACCAGGTGGCATATTTTATTCGGCATCTGCTTTTAATGCAATTTCGGATGAACAGGATGATTTTTACCTTATCACAGGAATTGATGAAAATATAGATATGTTCCTGCCGCTTTACAATTACTTCGATTTTTCGCTTAATGGTGTTAATAACGAAGTGGCTAAAATAAATCTTAATCTTGTTCCTACTGAAGAGCGAAGAGAACACTATAATAGTTTGCCAAATGTACTTGAGCTTAACGAAGATGTTTTTAGCACCGAGTTTGATGGTATTTATGTTAATATGATTACAGGTTTTGATCTTGCCCTTAACGAGTTGCGTAGAATAAGAAAGAAATATGACGGACTAATTTATTTTGATGTACATACGCTCTCTCGTGGACTTGATAGCAAGTATGAAAGAAACTTCCGTCCAATTCCTGATTCTGACCAATGGTTAAAGTGTGCTGATATTGTTCAGGTTAATGAAAACGAGCTTCTTACTCTTAAGGATACCGATAACGAGGAAGAAATTATTGAGTATGTTTTCGAAATGGGTGTTAAGGCACTTGTAATAACACTTGGAAACCAGGGTGCACAGTTATTCTTTAATAGCGAGGGTGAAATAGATTCCTACTATGAAAAACCATTCGCCGCCAATTCAATTAACTCGATTGGTTGTGGTGATGTATTTGGCTCTGTATTTTTCTATAACTATCTCAAGAATAAAAGTCTTAAGTTGGCACTAATTGAAGCTAACAAGGCGGCGGGACGAATAACTGAGTTTGAGAACTGGCAGGATCCAGACAGCCTGAAAGGACTATTAAAAAAGGATGATTAGAAAAAGAATACTTGTTACAGGAGCTAACGGACTTCTTGGTCAAAGAATTGTGAAATTCTACAAGGGGAATAACTCCGTAATGTTAAAGTGTATTTCTTTTTCTGATATGTCTGTTTTTGACGATGTAGATTATTCACAGTTTGACCTGACGGAAAAAGCAGGTATTAAAAAGGCAATTCTTGATTTTTTCCCCGATGTTATAATTAATTGTGCTGCTTTTACTGATGTTGAAAGTGCTGAGAAAAACAAGGATTATGCGTGGAAGCTTAATGTTCTGGCTGTTGAAAACCTTATTAAATATGCGAATGTATCGGACGCCAAACTGGTTCATATTTCAACTGATCATATTTTTGATGGGACTGCTGGTCCATACAGTGAAGGGGATAGGGTTTCACCGGTAAATTATTATGGCAGAACAAAGCTGGCTGCCGAAAATGCAATTCTTACCAGCGGTATTGACCATCTAATAATTCGTACTAATGTTGTATATGGAAAAACAGTTGATTACCGTGCCGATTTTGTAACCGGGGTTTTTGATGCCCTTTCGAAGGAGCAGGAAATTAAATTGGCTGATGACCATTTTAATAATCCTACTTTTACTGATGATATAACTTTCGCAATTGATAAGCTAATAGCTGGAAAGAAAACCGGCATATACAACATTGCGGGTGATGAGGTATTATCGAGGTACGAGCTTGGAAAGAAAATTGCCGAATATTACTATTTGAATAGTGACCTTATTATTCCGGTTAGCTCCAAAGAATTACCTGCAAAGGTTGCATACCCTCTAAAATCAGGATTGATTACACTTAAAGCCGAGTCTGAAATAGGGTATAAACCACATACTAGCGAGCAGGCTTTTCATCTTATAGAAAATTATTTATTTAAGCATCATATTAAAGTTTAGGGAGAGAAAAATGTTTCCGAAAAGAGTTTTGATAACCTTTTTGCTCGTCTGTACGGTTAGTTTTGGACAGTCGTTCAGCATAAGTGATATTTTCAAGAACCAGGATTTTCACAATAAATCGCTTCATAATGTCAGGTGGTCGAATAATGGCAAAGTTATTTGGACAATTGTTGATGATGTAGTTGCCAAGCTTGATCTTGAAGATGAACTTTCAAGCGGAGTTATTACCGAATCTGGGGTAGAGGATAAAAAAATCAAATATTTTGATGTATCGGATGATAATCGATACTTTTTATTAACTACCTACCTTATGCCTCGATATGATAAACCGGGTGGTGATATTGTTATTTATGACGATAAGAGGGCAGACTTTACTGTTATTAAACAAGAGGAGGGTAGTAAACAATGGGTGCCAGGCTTTGTTGGTAATGATAAAATAGCTTTTGTACGTGATGATAACCTATATCTTTTTGATTTAAATTCCAAAACAGAAAAACAATTAACAAGCGATGGCAATGGTACTATAATTAATGGGCATTTCGACTGGGTTTACCAGGAAGAGCTTGATGGAGTTAAAGGCTGGGAAGTTTCGCCGGATGGCAAGACGATAGCCTTTTTCCAGTTTGACCAGTCGCCCCTGCCAAAAATTAGTATAGCCAAATGGGATTCGCTTTATTTTAACTCGCTCGATTTTCATTACCCAAAACCGGGTGCGGATAACTCAACTGTTCGTATTGGACTAATCAATATTGAATCGGGTAAAACCATGTGGGTTCCGGTTGAGGGTGAAGACTATTATTTACCAAGAATTAAGTTTACAAATGATCCTGAACTTCTATCATTCCAGAAGCTTAACAGATTGCAGAACAGAAATGAGCTGTGGTTTGTAAATATTAATACTCTTGAAAAAAGGCTTGTGCTTGCTGAAACCAGTGATGCCTGGGTTGATGTTCATAGTAACCTAAAGTTTGTTGGTGAGGATAAATTTTTGTGGAGTTCCGAAAGGAGTGGTTTTAATCATCTGTATATGTATGATTACGATGGTAATGAGGAAGTCCATTATGATATTGGCGAAAGCGAACTATTTGACTTGCTGGCAGTAGATGAGGAAAATGAGAAGGTTTATTTTACCTCCAATCAGTCAGGGGTATTTAATAAGGATTTGTATTCTGCCGATTTTGATGGTAGTGATATTATACGTTTATCGAAGGAAGAAGGCACGCACGAAATTGAAATATGCGATAATCCGAAATACTATTTCGACAAGTTTTCTAGTGCTACAAAACTTTGGAGCACAAAACTTTATAAAGTTGATGGCGAATTCCTGAAACAGGCAATACCGGAAAAAGACCCGGCAAAACAGTTTAATTTTTCTACACCACAGTTTATTTCTTTCAATACTTCCGATGGTGTGGAAATAAATGGAATGCTAATTAAACCAAACAACTATGAGGAAGGTAAAAAGTATCCGTTAATTGTATATAATTATAGCGGACCGGGAAGTAATGTGGTTGAAAATTCATGGGGTGGTGTACTAAATACATGGGGCTATTACATGGCTCAAAAAGGTTATATGGTAGCCATGTTCGATAATCGTGGTACAGGTAGAAGAGGTACTGAATTTAAACATGTTGTGTACAAACAGCTTGGAACCTATGAAGTAAATGATATTGCAGAGGGAGTTAACTATTTGGTTGATGAAGGTTTGGCAGATAGGGATAGAGTAGCAATAATTGGCTGGAGTTATGGCGGATTTGTTTCTCTTTCGGCTATTTGCCGCAAACCTGATTTATTTAAGGTTGCCGTTTCAATTGCTCCTGTTACCGACTATCGTTTTTATGACAATGTATATACAGAGAGATTTATGCAAACTCCTGCACTTAATAAGGAGGGGTATGATAATACAGCTCCCCAACATTATATACAAAATTTGAAAGGTGATATATTACTGGTACATGGTACGGCTGATGATAATGTACATTTGCAAAACTCAATTGATTTTATAAAAGAAGCAATAAAAGCTGACAAGCAGATTCGTACATTTTTCTATCCGGAACGTAACCACAGCATATACGGTGATAATGCCCGTCCACATCTGTTCAAAATGTTTACTGATTTTATTGTTGAAAAATTGTAGAGTTATATAAAATATTTATGAGCAAAAGGGTAGCATGTGCTACCCTTTTTTGTGTTGTGTATATATATGAAAAATTATTTAAGCAGCGTCATTTTCTGTGAATCCCTGAAATTACCGGCTTCAATAGAATAAAAATAGATGCCGGATGAAAGGTTCGAAGCATCAAATTTAATTTCGTGTGAACCGGTTTTCTGAACTGTATTTACTAGCGTTGCTACTTCTCTGCCAAGGATGTCATAAACTCTCAGTTTAACCATTGTTTCACTGGCAACCGAATATTTTATGGTAGTTACCGGGTTAAACGGATTAGGATAGTTTTGCGATAAACTAAACTCAACAGGTACAGCAACTTCTTCATCTTCAACATCAGTTACTATAGAGGCATATTTTGTTCTTGAATTGGTAATTGTCTGACGTAAACCGTCCAGCGTAGTATCAATCGCTACGGCAAAACCAACTTCAATATATTCACCTGCTGCAATTGAATAAGGACCACCGGAAACAACAGTTGAAATATCATCGGGACCCGCAGAATTATTAGTTGTACCGCTACTTAATGTAGTATATTTTTCAGCAGCAGTAAATCCATCATAAATACTTGGTGTTCCACCGTTTTCAATTGCATAAAAGTTATAACTTTCATCGGATACAAGTGCAGTTGCACAGTAGTAAGGAACTAATGAAGTATCATCATTATTAACCAGTCCAAACATACCCGCTTCATCCCATGAGGCAACATTTGTTCCATAATAGTCTTCATCAACATCCCAGTCCATAAACAATCCGGCATAAATATTATCAAGTTCCGATCCGCTTGTATTTCTGATAACATACTTTAGTAGTACATAATTAGCGTCTTCATCAGCGGTAAATGCAAAAGTATGCTGGTCTATCTCCAATCCAATCGGATTTGGAGCACCTGCATCTGTAAATACGCCATAACCTTGTTCTTCGGCAATTGTTCCGGGTTTACTCATCAGGAATGGAGTATGAACCTGGAAGTCGGTATCAGAGGCATCATTAACAGCATCACGGGCAACATCCATAACCTGTGAAGTTGAGGCACCAATCATAAGAGAGCCTTCAAAATTAAGATTATCACCATCAAGGAACCTTACGCCATTTCCCTGACTGTTATCAGGAAAGTCGTTATACCCAATGTTACCTCTGCTTGTAATAGTAACAGTCATATTATTACCATTGTGATCGAAGTATGAAGGATTAAGAATAACTGATGAGAACTGGTAATCAGTATATGTTCCGTCAGAAAAGTCGAGTCTGAACTCAAGCGTAGCATTGCTTGGAATGTTATTCCTTACTTCAAATCTGAATTCATTATCTGTATTATCGAAAGCTGTATTGGCACCAACGGAACCGGCGTTAAATGTATTGTTACTTGTTAGGATATAACTGTCATTAGCACTAAATGTAACAGTAAGAGCGTTAGTAACAGCAAGATAATTATGGAAGTTTACACGAAGAGCAACAGTTTCACCTGGTTCAAGAACACCGTTACCATTACCTTCATCAATAAATGTATATTCAACTGCTCTTGCGGAAACAGCACCACTTTCGGTAACAGCACGGTATGCATTAACACGACCTGTACCGAGTTTATAATCATAACCGGGGTTGGTTGCACTAATATCATCTGTAGTTGCTCTTATTTGTTGAGCTAACTGCATACCACTGTATTCGGGGAATACAGATTTCACCAAACCTGCAATGCCTGCAACAACCGGTGAAGACATTGAGGTACCGCTTAAGCCGGTATAGGTATCATTTTGCCATGTTGCATAAACACCAACACCAGGTGCAGCAACATCAACCCAATAACCATAATTTGAAAACCCGGCTTTATCATCGCTGTTAAAAGTTGCAGCAACTGCTAAAACACCATCATAAGCACCGGGATAGTTTAACATTTCCTGACCGTCATTACCTGCTGAGGCAACAACAAGTACATTATTTTCAACGGCATAATCTATAACGCTTTTAGCAAAAAGAGAGTAGGTACTGCCACCCCAACTGCAATTTATAATATCGGCACCGTTATCAACAGCATATACAATACCCTGGTAACCGTATGAAATAAGTGCATTGCCATTATCTCTTACGTCGTCACGAGCAGTTTTAACAGGCATAATTGTACAATTAAAGCCTATGCCAGCACCACCAGTGTTGTTATCGGTAACTTCCGCTGCACAACCGGCAACATGAGTTCCATGATCGGGTCTGTCTTCCATCGGGTTGTTATCCGGAGTTCCATTCAGACCACCAAAATCCCATCCGCGTAAATCGTCAATATAACCGTTGTTATCATCATCAACATTGTCTGTTCCATTAGCTTCGGCTTCGTTAACCCAAATATTGACTGCAAGATCAGGATGATCCCAATCTACACCGGTATCATCAACGGCAATAATTACATCACTGCTGCCGGTAGTAACATCCCATGCTTCAAATGCTTTAATTACATTCAGGAACCCCTGACTGCTTTGCAATGGATCGTTTGGAGTGTAGGCAGTTGTGTATAGATAATATGGTTCAGCCCACTCCACATCGCTTAGTTTCGACATTTTTTTAGCAATATATTCAATATTGTAAAGTGTTTTCAATTCCAGTGTGTAGAACCTGCTTAATTCATGAGCTGCTTCCGTGCTATTGTTCACAGCTTGTACGGTGCGTACAATATTAGTTACACCCAAATATTCCAGGGCTTTACTTGTTTTGGGTGAAAGGTTTAAAGATTCCAGACTGGCAACATTGCTTGTAAACTTTACAACAAGTTTGTCTGCATAATAATAGGCTCCGTTTTTATTAATCACATTGCCCGCAGCAAAAAGTGATGTAGCTAAAACGGAAAAAAGAATTAAAAATAAAAAGTGTTTTCTCATTAGGTGCCCCAATGTTATTATTCGATATAAAATTTATTCAACTTCATTTTAATAAAATCTACAATAGCAATATTCTTTCCTGAAAGGAAAGTTTTGTTCAAAAAATATATATACGCTTATTTATTTGAGAAATAGTGATACAAGTCAATTTGTGAGCGTACAGGATTCACATCTTCATGCTGTTTAAACTCGTTGCTGTCATGCTCATCTATAATTCGAGCTTTAGTATTATCGGCAAGCTGAATTTCAATAAGCTTTAATATATCGCTTTTTATTGAACTCTCCAGTACAGGGAATCCTACTTCAATTCGTCTATTTAAATTTCTTTTCATCCAGTCGGCAGATGCGGCATATATTAAAGTATCACCATTATTATGGAATATATAGAAGCGTGCATGTTCAAGGAATCTGTCAACAATACTGGTTATCCTAATGTTTTCGCTTAATTCCTTAACACCGGGTACAAGGCAGCAAATTCCTCTAACAATAATTTCAATTTTTACTCCGGCTTTGCTGGCTTCATAAAGCTTCTTAATCATTTTTGTATCTTCAAGACTATTCATTTTAACAGCAATTTTTGCTTCCTTTCCATCTTTGGCGGCAATAATTTCGTTGTTGATTAGTTGCGTAAAGCTTTTACGCATATTAAATTGAGCAACAAGTAAATGTTGAAATTCGTAGGTTATTTCGTTTCGTGAAAGATACTTGAAAACTTGCGATACTTCCTCGTTTATGTTCTTACGTGAAGTAAACATTCCCATATCACCGTATATTTGTGCAGTCTTTTCATTAAAATTTCCGGTGGCAAGATAGCAGTAATTCTTTTCTGTATCGTTATCAACACGGGTAATTTGGGCAATTTTGGCATGTACCTTCAGGTTGGGAAAACTGTAATAAACCTTTACGCCGGCTTTTTCCATTTCTGCAGCCCACTGAATATTCAATTCCTCGTCAAAGCGAGCTTTAAGCTCAACAAAAGCCAATACATCTTTTCCATTTTGAGCAGCCTTAATAAGTGCTCTTACCACTTTGGAATCTCGTGCAACACGATACTGTGTTACTTTTATTGAAGTGACGGATTCATCATCAGCGGCAAGCTCAAGAAAATCAATAACATATTTATAGGAATGAAATGGGTAAAATAGTGCGTGGTCTTTTTTTTCAATTTCATCAAAAAATCCGTACCTACTTTCCAGAGGTAAATATTGTTGTGGTGGTAGTTTATCGTTTTCAAGTTCGGGACTTTTAGGATTTGGGAAACCGAAAAAATCGCTAAAGTTATGATATTTTCCACCTGCAACAAGGTCTTCCTTTTTAAGATCGAAGGCGTTACGTAAAAACCTAAGCATATCTTTTGGCATTTGTTCATCGTATAAAAAGCGACTTGGTACCCCGGTATTACGTTTGTTTAAGCCTTTTTTTATTTTATTAAGCAGGTTACCTGAAAACTCATCATCAATATATAGCTCGGCATCCCTTGTTAGCTTAAATGAATAAGCATCAATGATTTTATAACCGGGAAATAGATAGTTGAGATTTTTACGCACAATATCGTCCAGAAAAATTATATGGCATTCCTGTTCATCCTGCATAATTATCTGGAAACGGGGCAACATATTGGAAGGTATTTCAACAAGTGCATATTCGGAATTATTGTCTTCTTCTGATTTGAGAGATACAGCCAGGTATAGTTGTCTGTTTTGCAAAAAGGGCAAAATTCTGTTCTTAACAAGCAACATAGGGTGCAAATACTGTTTGACAATACTATGGAAATAGTCCTCAACCTGTTCAAGTTTTTCCTGATCCAGGTTTTCGGAGTTATTGATAAAAATTCCATTTTCCGAAAGTTCGGGAATAATCTGTTCCCTGTAAATTTTCCCGAATTCCTGTTGGTGCAGATTAACCTTTTCATGTATATCGTTCAGAAGTGTTTCGGGGTCAAAATCAAGTTTTTCCTTAGATTTATTATTAAGGCGTAGTAAGCTTCTAAGCGAGGCAACACGCACTCTAAAAAACTCATCGAGATTGGATGAAAATATTGCCAGAAACTTTATTCTTTCGTAAAGTGGTACACTTGGGTCCTTTGCTTCCTGCAACACACGGTAGTTAAAGGAAAGCCAACTAAGTTCGCGATTGAAATAAATTTTTTCCATAAGTTATTCGAGATGTTTTTTAGGATATTCAAATGTAACAAGTTCTCCGCAATCTGCTGAAACTTTTGACCACGAATCTATTTCGAGTGATATATGAACAAATCCAAAAGTAGGGATATTATCAATATATTTATTGGATAGAGTGTTGCTTAAAACTGTTAGCCCGGGATTATGTCCGGCTATCAGTAAACTACTAATACTGTTATTGGTTTGTTTAACAACCTTTAGCAGGTCATCAAGACCTGATTCATAAATTAGTTCGTCAGTTTCAAGGTTTTCCAGAGGGTATTCCAGAGCATAAGCAAGGGAGCGAGCTGAAAAATAAGCTCGTGTTGCCGGTGAGCTTACAATTTTATCGAACTTTATATTTAGGTTACCGATAACTCTGGTCATTAGTGAAATATCTCTTCTGCCCCTTTCGTTTAACGGACGCTCAAAATCTGTTAGCTCGGTATATTTCCAGCTAGATTTTCCGTGTCGGAGCAGAAAAAGATTTTTCATAATATTTCTTCCTATTCAACAAGTGGTGTAAGGTTTGTTCCTTCCGGATACATTGCAAAAGCAATAGCAAAGGCAATAACCGAAATTATTAGTCCGTACATAAATATGTTGTAACAAATCCTCAAATTTTTGTATTTAATACCCAGTACCTGCCCGAGGTAATAAAAATCCTTAATCATTGAATCGTAAAGGTATTCCTTGTCTTTAATCATTTCCCACATCCCCCAGCGGAAATCATCAAGTTTCATATTATAAAAATTACCAAAAAATAGAAGGTTTACTTTCTTCTGTTTAATGTCGTCCTCGGTAAATGTACCTTCGTTAACTTTGGGACGAGTAACCAGTATTGCAAATATCAAGGTAGTCATACTGGAAACAGTTAGCAGAACCGTAGGAATAATTAAATGGGGATTAGTATCAAGTTTTCTTATCATTACAGAGACAAGGATAGTAATAATAAGTGTGTTAACACTAATCATAATATTTGCCTTATTATCAGCCATTGAACTGAATGAAACATGTGTACGCATAATATTGCGAAACATGGTTTCTACACCTCGTTCACCTTTTTTTATTATATCAGCCTTGTCGAGCAATTCAGGATCTATTGAATCTGGAATTGGTTCAGGTTGTTTATCCTTACCTGCTTTTTTCAATTTCTTTCTGAATTTCTTTTGTAATTTAAGCAGGTGTGCGTTTTTTTTCTCCTCGTAATTTTTACGAGCGTATTCGGTAAAAAATTTATGTCCAACCAAAAACTCAATATTGTTTTCAAGCCACTCAAATTCGTTAAAAACTTTGTTTGTTTTACGTTCGAACTCAATGCGGAACAATTCATTACGTTCAAAGAACGAATCCTTACCGGTGTGAAGAAGGTCTGCATCGCACATTACTTCCTGTAGAAGGTTAGTAGGGTTGTGCGGAATTTTGGTTGCCAGAATACAATCGGAAACCTGATCAATTTTTTCTCTTGGAAAATCTTGCTCGGCGAGAAAATTCCTGGCATATTCAACGCCTTGTTCTTCATGGTCTTCGGTAGTATCCACATAACCAATATCATGGAACCATGCAGCAAGCATAACAATTTCAACTTCGCTATGGTTTAGTTTACACGCCTTACCAATTTCCAGCACATTTTCAACCACTTCACAAGTATGCGTGAGGTCGTGATACATATTATTTGCCGGTGATCTGTCCCTGAAGATATGTTTAACAAAATCTTCGGCATCTTTAACAATTTTGGTTCGTTCCATACAGGTCTTTGGGAATAGTTATATAAAAAGATGAAATATAAGAATTTCCTGAAACATATTTCAGGTAGTAATTATTCAATAAAGCATAAAATAAGCAAAAATTAAATAATTAGTTACGTTTGTTAAATACGGCACGGTAAATGGCGAGAATAATCATTGCACCAATTACAGCAGCAAAGAATCCGGCACGCTCACCATGATGATAAATCCCGAAAAACTCGCCAAGGTAAGTGGCAACAAGTGAACCTGCAATACCAAGTACACTGGTAACAATGCATCCGCCAGGGTCTTTGCCCGGCATTAATAATTTCGCGAGTACACCTATTATAAAACCGATTAGAAGAAGATAAATAAAATTCATGATAAGTTCTTTCTCTTATTATATAATGTCGTTTTTTACTTTTTAAGTCAGGAAATAATACTGTACACCAGATAGGTAAATTTACCTTTATAGGGAACATATTTATCAAATTGCCTAACATAAAGTAATTATTTAGGTGTTTTGAAAACCAAAAGTAATTTAACTTTGCTCTGCATTCCCTTAATAGTCTGTTTTGAAAATTTGTACACATCCATGTATAATTTATACGTGTCAAATGTTAACACAGTTCCATTTCCTTCACTTAGACCTGATATATTCAACATTTCAACCAAATATTCACTTAACCGAATCGGGTTGATAACATAGAATTATTATCGGTACAAATAGAAATACACCTAAAAATTCTTTAAAAATTAAATTAATATCTTGACAAGTGCACACCTGTTCACTATTTTAGTAGTGAACAAAATAACACTATGGTATGAAAAAAGAATTAACAGAAAGACAAAAAGAAATATTAGAGTTTATAAGTCAATTTATCGAAAATAATGGTTATCCGCCAACACTAAGAGAAATTGGAGCAAACTTTAATATAGCATCTACTAACGGAGTAAAGAGACATTTATCTGCCCTGGAAAAGAAAGGGTACCTAAGTATTGAAAGTAACGCCAGTCGTGCACTTTCGGTTGTAGGTGCTGATGACTCTGTGGAAAGTAGCAATGAGAATACACACGTTGTGCCAATTATTGGACGTGTAGCTGCAGGTTACCCCATTCTCGCCGAAGAGAACATTGAAGGTAAACTTGCTCTGGATGCCGGTTTATTCAAATTCAAGCCTGGTTCGTTTGCGTTAAAGGTGCGAGGCGATAGCATGGTAAATGCCGGCATTTTTGAAAACGATGTTGTTGTAATTACACCGGAAAAAGAAGCACGTAACGGCGAAATAATAGTTGCGTTACTTAACGACGAAGCAACACTAAAACGTTATGTAAAACAAAATAACGATTGGTTCCTTATGCCGGAGAACGAAAATTATACTCCGATTAGTGTTAAGGGACGCGAAGATTTTTCAATTGTAGGCAAAGTAAAAGCTGTTATCAGAACTTTTAATTAGGAGAATTTTAGTAATGAAAACAAATGTATTTCAGAAAGCGATAGAGAACAGAGTACCGGTATCATTTTTGTATGGATTAAAACAAATAGTTCTGGAACCATATTTTGTAACTATTAACGAGAATGGCAACAAGGTGATTTACGGAAGAGAGAAAAAAACTAACAAGATACAGGTTTTTGAATATAATAGAATTTTCAACATCCGGGTCTTAAACTATTCACAGTTTTCTCCGATAATACCAGTGATGCCTTCCATAAATTAAACATGGAGGTTACAATGAATACAGTTATTACTAACAGATATAAGGTTGATGCTCTCGTGAATCAATTTTGGAAAAACGGATACCTTACGGTAAGCAGGAAATTCGGGACGTATTTACCCGCTCCCAGACCTATTGGTGAGTATGAAGTTGATGTAATTGCCAAATACAATAAAAAAATGGCAATTGGCGTTACTCTTGGAAGGGAAGACCTTGAGAGTGATGAAATTCAGAAAAGACTTAGATACTTATCTACAAGGCACACAAAATACAGCAAAAAAGATGTTAAGCTTTTTGTTGGCGTTCCTCACGAACTATTAACACGTGCAAGGTTTGTTGTTTCGGAACTGGGTGAAGAGTATAGTCAGAATATTAAACTTGTTCCAATTCCTACATCTTCAATGGGTAATTAAACTTGAACATGTTTTTTAATTACCCACCCCTTTCTTTTTAATCATTTTTATGTGATTACCCACTTTTATGCTTTTTTTCAAAACATTCCTGTATTAAATTAACTTTTCTGGTTTTTTATGTTTGTTACCCTTATCTTAATAGACTTTATTTCTGGTTGTTAAATTTTTACACTTTTTAATTACATGGGAACTTTTGACCATTTATTAAGATATAAACAACCTTGACATTGAGATTGGTTGAAATTAATTTTGAAAGTCTATCTAAAAAATTATTGAGTTGGATTTGAAAAGCAGGTTAACAGAACAAGATAAAATTGCTCTGGCAAATTTTCGTGACGAAGGGAATGCAATACCCAGGCATGTTGCCATGATTATGGATGGAAATGGTAGATGGGCAAAGAAGCGTGGCTTTCCTCGAGTTGAAGGGCACCGCAGAGGTGTTGAAACAGTTAGGGAAATGGTTCAGGCTTGTTCAATATTAGGAATAAAATATCTTACTATATATACATTTTCCACAGAAAACTGGAAACGACCAAAAGAAGAAGTTACTACTCTAATGAGGTTAATTGTGCGTAGTTTGCAAAACGAAACCAATGAACTGCATAGTAATAATGTAAGGTTAACTTCAATTGGCAATATGAATGTGCTTCCGGATATTGTTAAATCGGAGCTGGTTTCTGCTTTGGAAAAAACCAAAAATAATAACAAGCTGGTTCTTAACCTTGCACTTAGTTATAGTGGCAGGTGGGAAATTACCGAGGCTTGTAAAAAAATTGCCGAGAGTTATAAGAATAACGAAATAAATCTGGAAGAAATTACTGAAGAGCTGATATCTGAAAATTTGTCAGCTAATGATATACCGGACCCGGATTTAATGGTAAGAAGCGGCGGGGAGTATAGAATATCAAACTTTTTATTATGGCAGCTTGCATACTCCGAAATATTTGTTTCGGATGTGTTATGGCCTGAATTCAGGTTTTCCGACCTGTTAGAAGCAATTAAAGATTATCAAAGAAGAGAGAGAAGATTTGGACTTGTTAGCGAACAACTTTCAACCACTACAAGCAATAACAAGAATGTTAAGGAGCTTTCCAATCAGATTAGTTAGTATGGCTCTATTACTATTTGTATTCCTTGCCACCGATGCATCCGCACAGTTTGGAAGAAGAGCCACTTATAAAATACTTGGTGTTTCTGTTGAAGGTAATAAATCAGCCGATGCAAATACTGTTATAGCAAATAGCGGTCTTAAAGTTGGTGAAGAAATAACTATTGGCAGTGATGCTACCCTTAAGGCAATTAATCGTCTTTGGAATTTGGGCATATTTAAAGATGTTCAGGTGTTTATCGATAAAAAAATTGACAATGGTGTTTTCCTCCTTATTAAGGTAAAGGAATTTCCGCGTGTTGAAGATGTGCTGATTGAGGGTGAGGATGAAATTGGTGAAGATGATATCCTTGAAGAAATTAGTATGATACCTGGGCAAACACTTAAAGATCAGGAAATATTTAACATTAAGAGAAAAATTAGGAATTTGTATGAAGAAGATGGTTATCTTAATGTTAAAATTGATCCAAGGCAATATGAGTTTTTCAAGGCTGATACTTCCGATGATGAAATTACTGTTTTGTGGAAGAATATTGACGACCCTACCGAGGAATATGAAACCGAATATGATTATGATCCCGATGTTCGCTCACGTTTGATGAGAAAGGTTAAGAACAGGGTTTTGCTTGTTATTTATCTTGATGAAGGTGATGAAGTAATTATTCGCAATATTGAGTTTTCCGGTAATTCTGCTTTTGAAGATGGTGATCTAAAAGGCGAATTTGAAGAAACTTCGGAAGCAAGATGGTGGAAGTTTTGGAGTAGCAGTAACTTCAAGAAAGATTTGTTTACTACCGACAAGGAAGTTTTAACAACGTTCTATCGCAAAAACGGTTACAGGGATTTCAGAATCCTGAAAGATAGTTTAAAGTATGATAATGATAAAAAAGATCTGAGCATTTTTATAGATGTTTATGAAGGTCCGCAGTACAAATTAAGAGATGTTGTTTTTTCAGGAAATACTGTTTTCAAGGATGAGGTTCTTATGGAACGCCTCGATTTTGAAAAGGGTGATGTTTACGACCTTGAAAAATTTCAGCAGAATTTAAGATTTAACGAAAAACAAACAGATATTTCCTCATTGTATCAGGATAGGGGGTACCTTACTTTCAATTTGCAACAAAGGGAAGAAAAAGTAGGTGATGATTCACTTGATATTTTTATTGATATAAGCGAAAATAACCGTTTCAGAATTGGCAAACTCGATATTACGGGTAATGATAAAACAATGGAAAAGGTTATTCGTCGCGAACTTTATACTGTACCGGGTGACTATTATAATAGAGCGGCTGTACTAAGAAGTATTCAGCAGTTGGCAAACCTGCAGTATTTTAATGTTGAGCAATTATATCAAACAGGGGTTAATCCTGTGCCGGTTAGTGATAGTACGGTTAACCTGTTATACACAGTTGAAGAGAAATCGAGCGATTATCTGAATGCATCGATTGGATACAGTGGTGCGTTTGGTTTTAGCGGTGCTATTGGTGTTACTCTTACAAACTTCTCAATCCAGCATCCGTTTTCGATGGGTGGTGGCGAAGTTCTTAATTTTAACTGGCAATTTGGTGTTGGTAACTATTACAGAACCTTTAACCTTGGTTATACCCAGCCATGGTTTAATGATACACCAACTCTTGTTGGTTTCGACTTGTTCGATACAAGACAAAATTATGTTTACGAATTAAGTCAGTCGGGTATTAGTTTTAAGGTAGGTAGAAGGCTAAAATGGCCAGATAACTACTTCTATATTCAGGGATCACTTAAATTCCAGTACAATGATGTAAAAGAAGGAAGGAACTGGTATCCTGAAGGTATTTCAAGACAGTACACATTAGGGGCTACAATAAGCCGTACAGATATAGATAATCCGGTGTTTCCATCAAGAGGCTCAAAACTTGCATTAAACATGGAGCTTTCCGGCGGTCCGTTATTGCCTGGTGATGTTGATTATTACAAGGTATTACTAAATGTTGACTGGTACAAGCAATTGTTTAATACAAACCGTATTACAATGTACACAAATGTTAATTTAGGCTATATCAATGAACTGGTTAAAGGTACTACAATCCAACCATTCGAATTTTTCTATATGGGTGGTAATGGAATGATTATTGCTACTACACCATTAAGAGGTTATGATGACCGAACAGTTGGTCCTCGTAACTCGCAGGATGATGTTATTGGTGGTAGAGTAATGACTAAATACACGTTTGAATTAAGGGGTGCTTTGGCACTTGAACCAATGCCTATTTATTTAATTGGTTTTGCAGAGGCAGGAAACACATACCTTGATTTAAATCACACTGATCTTTTTGAATTAAGGAGATCGGCTGGTTTTGGTGCCCGAATAATGATCAATCCTATTGGTCTTATTGGCTTTGATTATGGATATGGTTTCGACAGGGAAGCAGTTGACGGAGCAGATCCAGCCTGGAAATTTCACTTCCAGTTTGGCAGAGGTTTTTAAAAACAAATTAAATACATGAGGTTAAAGTGAAAAAGTCATTAATTTTGGTCGTTTTTATATGTTCATCATTTGCTATTTTTGCACAAACGCAAAAAATAGGTTATGTTAATTCGCAAGCTATTTTTGAGCAGCTACCGGAAGCTATTAAAATTCAGAGTGATCTGGATGCAATGATTGCCGGATGGCAGGGAACACTTGACAGTATGTCAGTAGAACTTCAGACAGCTTATGGTACATATCAGCAGCAGGCTGCTAATATGACTGAAGATAAAAGAAAGCAAACTGAACAGGATCTACTTTTGAAACAGCAGAGAGCAGAGCAATTTAAAGCTCAGAAGTTTTCTCAGCCTAATGGCGAAATTTTTGTTAAACAGGAACAAATGCTAAAACCTGTTAGAGACAAAGTTAAAAAAGCTATTTCTGCTGTTGCCAAAAAAGAAGGTATGAAATTTGTTTTTGATAAAAATGAAACTCTACCGCTAATACTACATGCTGATGAAGAATATAACATAACCTTTAAAGTTTTGGACTACTTAAGAACTAATAAATAAAATTTGGGAAGTTCACCATGAAAAAACTAATTGTTCTCTTAGTATTATTCACCGCAGGTATTTCTTTTAGTCAGCTTAAAATAGGTTATGTTGATTCGGAAACAATAATGGAAAAACTGCCGGACGCACAGGACGCACAGCAAAAACTTGACGGTCTTATTCAGGAATGGCAGGAAGAGTTAACCAAACTTGAAACCGAATGGCAGAAGGCTTATGATGATTACGAAAAACGTAAACTTATTATGAGCGACCAGAAAAGACTTGAAACTGAGAAAGAACTTGTACGTATGGAAGATGAAATATCGGCATACAGACAGCAGAAGTTTGGTGTTAATGGTGAACTTTTTAATAAACAGGATGAGTTGATGAAACCCATCCAGAACAAAATATTTAATGCTATCCAGATGATTGCCGAAGATGAAGATTTCGATTACGTTTTCGACAGAAGCGGCGATGTTATTTTCCTTTACGCAAAGGATGAGCATGACCTTACTAACTTGGTATTGGAAACATTAAAGCTGGATTTAGATGAAAATAAGACTAGATGATGCTGCCAAATTAACAGGTGGTAAAATTATTGGCAATTCTGATATTACAATTACCGGAATTGCCAAAATTCATGAAGCAGTTGAAGGTGATCTTACTTTTCTTTACATGGAAACGTATGTAAAACATCTTAAGGATACCAGTGCTTCTGTTGTGCTTATTAAACCTGAGTTTGAACGTACCAGAGACGATATTGCCTATCTTGTTGTTGACCGACCTGATTATGCTTTACAGCAAATTATAATGAAATGGGTTGTTAAAGAACCTAACCTTAAAAATATTGATTCAACAGCATTTGTTCCCGAATCTTCTTCTCTTGGCGAAAATGTTTCGCTTGGCAGAAATGTAGTTGTTGGTGAAAATGTAAAAATTGGCAATAATACAAAAATATTCCACAATACTGTGATTTTAGATAATGTTACTATTGGCGATAATACACTCGTTTACCCAAATGTTACAATTAGGGAAGATTGTGTTATCGGAAATAATAATATTATTCATCCCGGTGTTGTAATTGGTTCGGATGGTTTTGGTTATAACCCGAACGAAAAAGGCGAATTTATTAAGGTACCACAGATTGGTAATGTTATTCTTGAAGATAGTGTGGAAATTGGTGCTAATTGCAGTATAGACCGAGCCGCAATAGGATCAACAATTATTCGCCAGGGTTCCAAACTCGACAATCTTGTTCAGATAGCTCATAATGTTGAGATTGGTAAACATACTGCTATATCCTCGCAATCAGGGGTTGCCGGTAGTACCAAAATTGGCGATCACTGTATCCTTGCCGGTCAGGTTGGTGTTGTAGGACATATTGAGGTGGCTGATAATGTTATTATAGCAGCACAAACCGGTGTATCTAAAACAATAAAAAAATCGGGTACATATTTCGGATATCCTGCCAAAGAAATTTCCCAATCACGAAAACTTGAAGCTCATTTTAGAAATTTGCCAAAGTATGCTGAAAAACTTTCCGAGCTTGGCAAAAAGGTTACAGAATTAGAAAAAAAATCATAGAGGAACATTAATGCTCGAACTACAGAGGACAATTGGTAAGGAGGTTCAGTTGTCTGGTGAAGGTCTGCACACTGGTACAGAGTGTGTTATGACGTTTAAACCGGCTCCTGAAAACCACGGAATTAAATTTGTTAGGGCTGATCTTGGCGGTAACCCTGAAATTCCTGCACTTGTTGATTACGTTGTTGACGTTTCAAGGGGTACTACACTTGGTATTGGGGATGTAAAAGTATATACTGTTGAGCATGTTTTATCGGCTATTGCCGGTTTACAAATAGATAATATTATTGTTGAGCTAAATGGTATTGAACCTCCTATTGGGGATGGTAGTGCAATGCCTTATGTTGAAAAGTTACTTGATGCTGGTTTTGTTGAGCAGGAGGCTCCGAAAGATTACCTGATTATTGACCAGACTGTTACTTATCATAACGAAGAAAATGCAATTGATATTGTTGCTCTTCCTCTTGAAGGTTATAGAATGACTGTTATGGTGGATTATCAGAACCCTGCTTTGGGAAGCCAGCATACTGGTCTGTTTGATCTTCAGCAGGAGTATGTTGAGGAGTTTGCACCTGCAAGAACTTTTTGCTTTTTAAGTGAAGTTGAAATGCTTGCTGATCAGGGGCTTATTAAAGGTGGTACGCTTGATAATGCAGTGGTTATTGTTGACCGCGAACTTGAAGGCAAAGATCTTAATACTCTTGGCGACAAAATTGGTGTTGGGCATCCAATAACCGTTGGTCCTACAGGGTTTCTTAATGATAAATCCCTAAGGTTCCGTAACGAGCCTGCAAGACATAAATTACTCGATATGATTGGTGATTTGGCACTTATTGGTGTTCCTATTAAAGCACAAATACTTGCTGCACGTCCCGGACATAAAGCGAATGTTGAGTTTGCTAAAAAAATAAGGGAATTGTATCAGCAGAAAAAAATTGTAAAGAAATATCAGTACAAGAAAAAAGAAGGTGTAGTATTCGATGTAAATGCAATACAAAGAATATTGCCTCATCGTTATCCATTCCTGCTTGTTGATAAAATTGTTGAGCTTGATCTTGCAAAGAAGGTTGTTGGTATAAAAGCTGTTTCCATTAACGAACCTTTCTTTCAGGGACATTTCCCTGGACAACCGGTTATGCCTGGTGTACTTATTGTTGAAGCTATGGCACAAACCGGCGGTATTATGCTTCTTAATGCTTATGGAGACCCAACTGAGAAACTTGTTATGTTTTCTTCAATTAAAAATGCCAAGTTCAGGCGTCCGGTTGTACCGGGAGATATGCTTGTGCTTGAAGCTGAACTGGTTAGTAAAAAACGTAATATGGTTGTAATTAAGGCAAAAGCAGTTGTTGATAATCAGCTTGTTGCCGAGGCAGAAATGATGGCTGCCGTTGTAGATAGAGATAAAAAAAACTGAAAATGGAAAAGTAATGGCTGCAATAGATAAAACCGCAATTGTTAGCCCTAAAGCTGAACTGGGCGAAAATGTAACTGTTGGTCCTTTTGTTGTTATTGAGGATGATGTTCAAATTGGTGATAATACTGATATTGGTCCGCATTCGGTAATTTATAATGGTGCACGTATTGGTAAAAATGTTAAAATTTACCAGGGTGCTTCTATATCAAATGATGGTCAGGACCTAAAGTATAAAGGTGAAGAAGCCCATTTTTATGTAGGTGATAATACTATTATCAGGGAATTTGTTACCCTTAATAAGGGAACTACAGACCGGCGTTATAGTAAGGTTGGTGAAAATTGTCTTTTAATGGCATACTCGCATGTAGCACATGATTGCGTTATTGGTGATAATTGTATTTTGGCGAATCTTGTTCAGGTTGGCGGACATTCAACTATTGAGGATTGGGTTATTGTTGGTGGCGATACATCTGTGCATCAATTTTCAAAAATAGGTAAACATGCTATGGTTGCCGGTGGATACAGAATTATTGCCGATATTCCTCCGTTTGTACTTGCAGGTGGCGAGCCTTTAAGATTTGCTGGGGTTAATATTGTTGGCTTAAGAAGACGTGGTTTTTCCAATGATGAAATTACCACCATTAAAAGTGCTTATATGGACTTGTATAAATCGGGTCGTAATTTGTCGGATGCTAAAAAGTTTATTGCCGAGAAGTATGCTGGCAATACCCATGTAGAATATATTCTTGAATTTCTTGAAAAAATTAGCAGACACGGATTTAAATAATGAAGTGGAATTTACTAAATACCGGGTTTAATACTGGCAAGTTTAATATGGATTATGATATTAAACTTGCACTTACTTGTCCTGATGACCAGGCTTATTTACGTTTTTATCGCTGGACTCCCTATTGTATTTCGCTGGGTGCCAATCAGCGTGAAAGCGATCTTGATATGGATGCTGTTAAAGAAAATGGTATTGGCGTTGCAAGAAGACCTACCGGTGGCAGGGCTATTTTGCATGCTGAAGAGTTAACTTACTCGGTTATTTTGCCTCTTGCCTCGGGTATGACTGCCCGGGAAATATATACCAAGGTTTCGTTTGCTCTTGTTAAGGGATTAAAAAAATATAGTGCGAAACTTAATGATGTTGAGCTTGAAAACTTACAACCCAACTTTGCAGAGCTTCTTAAAGAGCCTTCGGGTATGTTGTGCTTTGCAAGTACAGCAAAAAGTGAAGTTAAGTTTAAGGGCAAAAAACTTATTGGCAGTGCACAGCGTAAATTAAATAAAGTAGTTTTGCAGCACGGTTCCATACTTGGTGGTACTTATCATCAGGATTTACCGAAGTATTTGGCTGATAAGGAAAACATTGACCATTTAATGGATGAACTAAAAGACAAAACTACTGAAATTGAAACTATTACCGGCGAAATGGTGGATTATAAAGTTTTAACTGAATGTATTGTTGCCGGATTTGAAGATGTATTTGATATAATGTTTAATGATAAACCGGAATTAGATTTAAATGAGCGTTCATAATGAAATTAAAAGGGTTACTACCAAAACCCTGATGCTTTACAAGAAACGGGGCACCAAAATTGCGTGTCTTACTGCTTACGATTATATAACCGCCAAGTTACTTGACAGGGCTGGAATAGATTTGCTTTTGGTTGGCGATTCGCTTTCAAATGTTTTTCAGGGTAATGAAACTACTTTGCCTGTTACAATGGATGAAATGATTTATCATACGAAAGCGGTTACCAAGGGTATTCAGAGAGCTATGGTTGTGGTTGATATGCCTTTTATGAGCTATCAGACCAGAATTGATGAAGCTTTTAGAAATGCAGGCAGGATAATGAAAGAAACACATGCTGGTGCTGTTAAGCTTGAAGGTGGTATTAGAGTTGCTGAAACCGTTGAAAAAATTACTGAAGCAGGCATACCTGTTATGGGTCATATTGGTTTAACTCCGCAAAGTATCCATCAGTTTGGTAGCTACAAGGCACGTGGTAAGCAGGAAGATGAAGCTAATCAGATTATTGAGGATGCTGTTGCTCTTGAGCAGGCTGGTGCTTTTTCAATTGTAATAGAAAAAATTCCTCATCAGCTATCCAAAAAAATTACCGAACGCATTTCTATTCCTACTATTGGCATTGGTGCAGGTATGCATTGCGATGGACAAATACTAGTTACTCCTGATATGCTTGGACTAAATAACGAATTTCATCCGCGTTTTGTAAGGTTGTATGCTAACATGGCTGAAATTATTGAAAAAAGTGTAGGTAATTATGTGCAGGATGTTAAAGATGTAAAATTCCCTACTGAAGAGGAGAGCTACTAATCTGTTATGAAGAAGACACTGTTTGTTTTACTATTATTTTTTGTGTCTTTCCATATTTACGGAGAGGAAAAACCCCGCATTACAAAGTACCTTGAAGGTACAAAGGTTACCGATATTACCGGTGATGAAAAGGGGGTTTGGTTTGCTACCAATGGGAATGGTGTATATAAGTATAACACCAGAAGTAAAAAAATTATCAATTACTCTTCCACTGAAGGAAATTTGAATTTCGATTTCTTCTATTCTATTGCCTGCGATAAAAAATTTGTTTATGCTGGTTCAACCGACGGACTATTTATTCTTGACAAGAGACGGGGTAAGTGGAGCCACAGGAAATTTGGCAAGGGTGGTCAGCTAAGCAACTGGATACGTTCGCTTCTTTATGATGAAAATGATGATGTTGTTTGGATTGGCAGATTTAAATACCTTACTAAATATGATAAAAAAAAACGCAGATTTACAGACTATGATCTCACTGTTGCCGGTGATAATAAATCCAATATGATTAAAACAGTTGCTACCGATGGCGATAGTTTGGTTTGGTTTGGTACAGAGGCAGGAGTTCACAAGTATGATAAAAGCCGTTCAATAGGGCAAGGATCAATCAGGTTTTACGATAACAAGCTTAACTATTTTAACGGCGAAGGTGAAAGCGTTTCTATTACATCAATTCTTTTTGAAGATGATAACGTTTGGATTGGACTGGATGAATTTATTACTCCGGAAAGACCTGAGTTTAATTTGGGCGGTTTGTATAAATTTGATCGTAGAAACGAATGGAAAAAGTATGATGTAACCAATGGCTTACCCGCAAATGGCGTGTATGATATTGTTCGTACTGGTAAGTACATTTGGGTTAGTTTATATCAGTTTGGTGAAAGCTCAAAAAATCAGTATGGCAGGGGAATTGTATTAATAAATTTACTTACCGAAGAGGTAACTCCTGTATTGGATGAAGCTATACCAAATAATGTTTTAAGTATGTATTTTGATGGTGAAAGTTTGTGGTTAGGCTCCGATAATGGTGTGTACAAACTTGAACTTGATAGTGAATTGGTAAAATGGTAACAGGATATAATTATGAAAATTATTTCAACTGAAAGACTGTACGAAATAAAGAATAACCTTAAGGGTAAAAAGATTGCTATTATTGGCGATCTTATGCTCGATTGTTATTTCTGGGGTAAGGTAAAACGAATTTCACCTGAGGCACCTGTACCTGTTGTTGAAGTTGATGACGAGTTTGTAAGATTTGGTGGTGCTGCCAACGTAGCATATAATATTGTTAGTCTTGGTGGTATTCCTTATCCTATTGGTGTTATTGGGGATGACCAGAATGGCGAATCGTTTCGCAAACTGCTTGATGATGCTGGTATTTCGCACGAAGGTATTATTGCCGATAAATCCAGACCTACTACTGCAAAAACCAGAGTAATTGCTTCAAGTCAGCATGTAGTAAGGGTTGATAAGGAAAGCAAGGAAAATATAAACAAGGAAATTGAAGATAAGGTTTTGGAGTTTTTTAATTCAAAACTGGATGAATTTGATGCTGTTATACTTGAAGATTATAATAAAGGTGTTTTAACACCGCGTATTATACATGAAGTTATTCAAGCCAGTAAAAGTAAAAATATTATTGTAACAGTTGATCCAAAATTTAATAACTTTTTTGACTATAAAGATGTTACGGTATTTAAACCAAACCGAAAAGAAACCGAAGATGCATTGGGAACGAGAATTGATGACCAGCAAAAATTAAAAGCTGCCGGTGAAGAGCTTCTTGAACGTCTTAATGCCAAATATATTTTACTAACGCTTGGTGAAGATGGTATGGCACTTTTTGAAAGTGGAGTTGATGAGAAAAAAATTCCTACAAAGGCAAGGAAGGTTGCTGATGTTTCGGGTGCAGGAGATACTGTTATCTCAACATTAACGCTGGCAATGGCTGCCGGTGCTGATGTTTCGGAAGCTGGTTATCTGGCTAATTATGCTGGTGGACTTGTTTGCGAGGAGGTTGGTATAGTGCCAATTGAAACAGATTTATTGTTTAATACTGTTGCCAGGGAGCTTTTTAATGAATAATATTATTAAAGACTGGAATGAGTTAAAAAAACTTAGAGAGCAATTTAGAGCTGAAGGCAAAAAAGTTGTTTTCTCTAATGGATGTTTTGATATTGTGCATTCGGGTCATGTTGATTATCTGGCAAAAGCCAGGGCTACTGGTGATGCGTTAATTGTTGCGTTAAATACAGATGCCTCTGTTAGAAGAATTAAAGGCGAAAAACGTCCGATTGTTGAGGAAGATAGTCGTGCTTTTGTAATAGCTAATCTTAAATCGGTTGATTATGTTACATTTTTTGACGATGATACTCCTAAAGAAATTATCGACTTCCTGGTTCCTGACATTCTTGTGAAGGGAGCTGACTGGTCGTTGGAAAATATTGTTGGAAGAGATGTAGTTGAAGCCAACGGCGGAGAAGTAAAACGAATTGAATTTGTTAATGACCAGTCAACCTCAAAAATAATAAAGACTATAATTGAAAGAAACGAAGATTGAAAGAAGAAGAGAAAAAAGTAAAGCGGAAAAGATCACTTTACCGGAAGATAATTAATGTAGTTATCATCTCGGTAATGGCACTGTTTTTTCTGCTATTAATTGCTTTTGGCTTTTCTCAAACATCTACATTCCGAAATTTTCTAAAAGATAAAATTGTTGACATTGTTGAAGATGGTACCAACGGTAAGCTAACTATTGAGCGTCTTGATGGTACCCTTTTTACCTCAATATTCCTGCTAAACGCCAACCTCTATTCCGATAAGGATACTCTTGCCAGCGTAAAGAAAATAGAAGTAAAGATTAGTCCGCTACATTTGCTGATTAGTAAAATTTATGTTCGCAAGGTTGAACTGGAAAAAGTAAATTTTAATTTACTATCATACGGAGATGGTACAAATAACCTGGGGTATTTATTCAGTCCGCCCAAACCGGAGGAACCTGATACCAGTGCAACAGTGGGTGAGGATGAAGTTTCGGAAGAGGATTCTACTGGTTCCGATTCATCACTAAAGTTTTTGGTTCAGGTTGGCAATCTTTCTATAAAGGATGCATCTATTCGTATGCAACAGTGGGAAAGAAGGAACGAATATTCAGAGTATCAGGAATTAAATGCTTCGGACCTTGTGGTAACAAATCTCAATCTCTCAGCAAAGTTGGCTGCTGATTTAAGTACCAACGATATATTCTTTAATCTTATTGAGCTTTCTGCAAAACCCAATATTGAGGATTTCCGACTTAAAAAGCTGAAAGGGAAATTCAGAATAACTAAGGATTATGCTTCGGCTGAGTACTTGCGATTTATTACCGATAGCAGTTATGTTACTATTGATGCCCGAATGGATAGCTTCAACTTGTTTGCACCTATTGATCTTGAGCAATTCAGGGATAATCCGGTTAAGGTAATTATTGATGCCAAAAACTTTTATATGAATGATTTAACCCGATTTGTTGAAGCTACCAAAATATTAAAAGGTAAACCTTCTCTATATCTTGATGTTGATGGCAAGTTTGGTGATATAAACATTAACGAGCTTGATCTTGAATACAGAGATACGAGGCTTGATATATCGGGCAATTTAAGGAATTTACATACACCTCATTTGCTTGAGCTTGATGTTAAAATTGATAATAGCCATGCAAATTACCATGACGTTAAGGTGCTTATGCCGGGACTTGACTTGCCTGATTTTCCAGGGGCACGTATTGACAGATTGGATTTGTGGATGAAGGGTGAGCCTACAATGTTCAGAGCCGGTATTGCTGCCGAAATGGATGAGAGTAAGCTTAACTCGGAAGTATATCTCGATGTTAAAAATAGCAAGATGAATTATGGCATTACTTTTAATACGGAAAATTTTGATGTTAAGCCTTTTACTGGTGTAAGTTCCAACCTGAATTTAAAGGGGCAGGGTATTGGCGAAGGAGTTAATCCTGAGGAACTTGTTGCTCAATTTTCGGTAAAGGCTCGTAATTCGCAGTTTGATTTTGTTGATATTGATACTCTTGATTTCAGGGCTATTTCGGATGACAAGAGAATTAAAATAAATCTTAATGGTGAGTTGTTATCATTTGGTACAAGAATTAGCGGGTATTTTGATTATAAAAATCCTGAACCAATTTATAATTATGATGGCAAATTTACCAATCTTGATCTTGCCAAAATTACTGATGATTCGCTTTATTCATCAAATCTTAACTTTTTATTTAGTGCAGAAGGTGAAGGTTTAACGGTTGATTCTATTAAGGGGCGTTATAATATTCAGCTTAGTAATTCTGAGTTTAATAACAAAACTATTGAAGATGCCGATGTATTGCTTGAACTTATTAGAGATGATGAGGGGAGGGCAATAAACCTGGTTTCAGATTTTCTTGATTTTAATCTTAATGGAAAGTTTTCGCTTGATACTGCTATTAGTCTGCTCACTTACCAGTCGCAAATTGTTAGTGATGTAATTGGTGAAAAAGTTTCGGTGTTTAATCCTTTAAGAACAAGTGAAGCTGTTCCGGTTTATTTTTTGTACGATTCTATTCCCCCGGTATCACAATCGGAGCTGGAATTTTCTTTCCGGTACAAGTTTAAGGATATTAGCATGTTTGCTACTTTCCTTGGTGAAGAAATTCTGGAAATATCCGGTAATGGTGAAGGAGAATTGAAAAATAACAAGGAGAATTTCACCATATCCAACAACCTGTATGTTGATTATTTTATTAGGCGTAATGGAAATGATATAATCTATTTTTCTGATGTTGATGCTAATCTTAATTTCAGTAGAGATAACCAGATACTTGCTTTCGATAATTTGTTTGGCTCGATGGCAATAACGGGTGAACGGATTTTTGCCGGTGGTGATATTAGTGATGTTAAGGGTGATATTACATTTAATGAGAATAATCTTGTTTTTGATATAAGCGGTGAATATGAAGATTATCTTAAAGCTTATGTTGGCGGAATACTTTCAATGTCCTATGACAAGCAGGAACTTGAAATTGGCGAAATTGAACTGGATTACAAGGGGAATACATGGCATAATGAAGATAATCCTTTTATTACCTTTACGCCGGAAGTATATACCATTGAAAATATGAAGCTTGTAAATGATACTACATCACTTTCTTTTGATGGAACTCTTGACTTTAATGGTGTGCAGAAATATGTATTGCACCTCGAAAATTTTTCGGGAAGTACATTAAATTCGCATCTTGATATGGAGCCGGGTACATTACCCGATGGTGTTATTAGTATTGATGCCGATATAAATGGTAATGTAACCAAACCTAAAATTGCCCTTAATGTTAACTGGCATGATGTTACTTATGGTGGTATTGATTTTGGCGACCTTAATGGCACAATGTACTACGATTCGCTTAAGCTGGTTAACAAGCTTAAGTTTATAGGTGCGGGTGAAAATGAAGGTAAAACCTTGCTTAATCTGGATGGAGAAATACCGGTTAACCTTGCTTTTGTAAATGCGGGTGATAGATTTCCAACTGACAGGGATATTAAGCTTTCGTTTGTTACCGAAGAGTTTGATTTGAATATTTTTGGTAATACGTTACCGTTTGTTAGAAATCAGCGTGGTTTGCTTACAGCTTTTGTGGACGTTTCCGGTAATTACGACCACCTGATTTATAATGGTAATTTGGCGGTTAAAAATGGTGTGCTCTATGCCCGCAGAAACAATCTTGATTACAATTTTGAGTTTAGTTGCGATTTTGATCAGGACAGGGTGGATGTACCGCTAATTAAAATTGCTAATGGCAATATTGAGGAGACTGATAACAAGGGAGAGATGATTATTACCGGTGGAGTTAATACAGATAATTTGTCGTTGCAGCGTGCCGATATTAATGTTGGTGGTGATTTAACTGTACTTTCCTCAGCATCAAGAGCTGTTAGCCCTAATATGTATGGTGAAGTTTTTATTGGAACCGATGGCGATTGGCAACTTGTTTACCAGAACGGACGTCCTTTGTTTAAAGGGAATATTTTGCTCAAGGATGTAAATCTTACTTATCAGCCGGAAAGTGGAAAGTATTCTTCAACAGGAGGATTTAATTACATCTTTATTCAGGATCCATCAAAAATTGATAGTCAGAAAATAAAGTTTCAAAAAATTGCTGCACTAACAGATTCAACGGATGAACAACGTTTGTTTGATGAGCAGAGCACCGATTTTAACTTTGAAATACAGGTATCCACAATAAATGAAGCGAGTGTAAAAATTCCACTCTCAAATTCCTCTTCACAGAAGCTTAGTGCTGATGTAAGGGGTAGTATGATATATTCAAGTATTGGCGGACTTGAAAGAGCACAGGGTGTGTTCTCGTTGCTATCCGGTTCAAATCTTGAGTTTTTCAAGGTGCTTGAAGCAGAGGGTTCGCTTAAGTTCGAAGGGGATGTGAAAAATCCTTATCTCGATATTATTGCATCTTATAATAACGAGTATATAAATCCGCCTAATTATCCTGATCAAACTGTTGAAACGGAAGTAAGGATACATATTGAAGGTACGGTTGATGAGCTTGGTAAAAACCTGGCTACCAATCAGGAGAATATAAAAGTTTATGTTGGAAGCAGAAATATACAGAATGATATTGCTGATGAATCTTATGATGCTTCGGATGCAATTTCATTTATTCTGTTCGACAGGTTCAAGGAAGACCTTACGCCTGATGATAAAAACAGGGTTGCGAGTCAGCCGGAGTTGTTTGAATCAACAGCTACATCATTCCTTGGATCAGTATTAACCGGGTTTGTAAACTCGGCTGTAGGAGACTACATAAACAATATACAATTAAGCCAGACAACAAAGGATACCAAGTTTTCGGTATCGGGCAGGTATCAGCGTTTCCGTTATAAACTAGGTGGTACTACTGAAATTTTCGAGAATATAGAAAAAGCTAATTTGAGACTTGCATATTTATTTAGTAATAGCTTTCTTGTAAGATTAGAAAGAAAAGACCCTGTTGTTCAAAATACGGGTTTAGAGGAAAAAGTTAACGAATTGGGTTTACAGTACAGATTTGAGTTTTAATGAACAAAAATGAGATAAAAGCTTATTTCAAGAAAAATCCTTCGGCAAAAATTAAGTCAAAGGAACTTTCCAGGCTACTTAATATTACCAAACCACATGATTATGCCCACTTAAAGGCATTATTGTTTAAACTTGCCAAGGAAGGTTATCTTGAAAAAATTGGAAAGAGGTACAGGTTTAATGCACCAACTGATGGAAAGCTGGTTGGACGATTGCAGATAAACGGTGGCGGAACCTTCGGGTTTGTAATTATGCAGAGCAGCAACATTGGCGATATTTTTATTGCCGAAAGGAATTTGGGCACTGCGTTTAATGGCGATATGGTTGAGGTTGCACTTTTTGCCAGACAAAAAGGTAAAAGTCTTGAAGGACAGGTTGTAGGTGTAATAAAAAGAAGACGCACAGAAGTTGCTGGCGTACTTAAAAAGACACCAAAGTTTTTCTTTGTTAAACCTGATGATGAAGATATACACAGAGATATTTACATTCCCAAGGATGCACTGAATGGTGCTGTTGATGGCGACAAGGTAATAGTTTGTAAACTCGACTGGCAGGATGGAATGCTTAATCCCGAAGGTGAAATTCAGGAGGTTCTGGGTAAAGCTGGTTCCTATGATGCCGAGATTGCCGCATTGGCTATGGAGTTTAATCTTAGTTACAAATTTCCTGATGCGGTGTTAAGGGAGGTTGCTAAAATTCCGGAGGAAATACCTGCTACCGAAATAGCAAACCGACTTGATTTACGTAATGAGGAGATTTTTACTATTGATCCGGAAACTGCAAAGGATTTTGATGATGCGGTTTCTATAAAAAGTTTGGAAAATGGTAATTTTGAAGTAGGAATCCATATTGCGGATGTAGGTTACTATCTACCAATTGATTCGGAGTTGTTTGAAGAAGCGGCTTACAGGGCTACCAGTGTTTATTTTGTAGGCAAGGTAATACCTATGCTTCCTGAAAAACTTTCAAATGGAGTTTGTTCCCTTGTTCCGCATAAAGATCGTTTAACGTTTTCGGTGTTTGTTGAGCTAACAACAAGATGTAAAATTGTTGGCTACAAAATTGCCAAAACAATTATCAATAGTAAACACAGGTTTACTTATGAGCAGGTTCAGGAAATTATTGAGGAAGGTGAGGGTAAATATTTTAGCCATATCTTTAAACTCAATAAGCTGGCAAAGACTCTTAAAAGAAAACGTACTATCAAGGGTAGTATTAACTTTAGTTCAAATGAGGTTGAATTTGAACTGGACGACAATGGAAAGCCGTTAGGTGTTAAAACTAGAAAAGAAGATGATAGCCATGCACTGATTGAAGAGTTTATGTTACTTGCAAATCAGATAGTGGCAGGAGATATTAAAAATTATGAGAAAAAAAGTACAATTCCGTATGTATATAGGATACATGATAAACCAAATCCTGAAAAGCTTAACGAGTTTGCCGGATTCGTTAAGTCTTTCGGATACAAATTTGAGCCCGGTAAGGGTTCAATCGCAAAACAGTTCCAGTTCTTATTCGAGCAGATTAAGGAGACGGAAGAGAGTGCGGTTATAAGCGAAGTTGCTATTCGCTCAATGGCTAAGGCTGAGTACAGTATTGATAATATTGGTCACTTTGGTTTGGCTTTTGGCAATTATACGCATTTCACTTCTCCTATAAGGAGGTTTCCTGATTTACTTGTACATAAAATTTTATTTCATCACATGCAGAATAAACAGGAGCTGCTTTTTAATGCTGCTGAACTCGACGAGCTTTGCAAGCATTCATCAGAGCAGGAACGTAACGCTGTTAATGCTGAACGCCGTAGCATTAAAATTAAACAGATTGAGTTCCTTAAAGATAAACTTGGCTGGATATTTCCGGGTATTGTTAGTGGTGTTACCAATTACGGAATGTTTATTCAGCTTAAGGAAAGCCTGGCTGAAGGTTTGGTTCGCCTTAAGGATATGGATGATGATTATTATCTGCTTGATGAAAAGAATTATCTGCTGTTTGGTGAGGTATCCAAAAAAGTTTACAGACTTGGTGATAAGGTTGAGGTTAAGCTTATTAGGGTGGATGAAGAAAAAAGGTGCATTGATTTTGTACTTTTGTCTTAATTACAAACTGGTAATTTTATATATATAATAAATTTTGGATTGCGTTATGAGAGTTCTAAAAATTTTCATCCTCTTTTTGCTTGGGGTAAGTGCTGTTTTTGCCCAGTTTGGTCAGAACAGAGTGCAGTATAAGGATTATGACTGGCGCTTCATTCAAACCAAACATTTTGATATTTATTTTTCGAAGGATGGCGATAAAATTGCAGAGTTTACAGCAAAGGCTGCCGAGGATGCTTTGGCTTCTGTGCAGGGTTATCTTGATTATAAAATAAATAGCAGGATTTCGCTTATTGTTTACAATTCCCATAACGATTTTCAGGAAACTAATACTACCGATAGTTATATAGGGCAGGGAACTGGCGGGTTTACCGAGCCATTCAAAAACAGGGTAGTGTTCCCGTTTGAGGGATCGTTTGAAAAATTCAGGCATGTTATTCACCACGAGCTTGTTCATGCTGTTATGCGTGATATGCTGTATGGCGGCACTGTTCAAAATATTATTGCAAAAAACATTTCACTTCAGTTGCCTCTTTGGTACCATGAAGGTATGGCAGAGTATTTATCGAGTCAGTGGGAAACAAATTCCGATATGTTCCTCAGGGATGCTGTTATAAATGAGTATCTGCCAGATGTTAATGGTTTGGGTGGCTATTTCGCTTACAGAGGTGGACAGTCATTATTTTACTACATTGCCGAAACTTACGGTAAGGAAAAAATTGGTGAACTTCTAAATAAAATTCAGGGACTTGGTAATGTTGAGGAAGGTGTAAAATCTTCTATTGGTTTAACTTTGGAAGAGCTTAACGACCGTTGGAAAAAAAGCCTTAAAAAGGAATATTGGCCTGAGATTGCCGAACGTGAGGATCCCGAAGATTATGCAAAAAGGTTGACCGATAATAAAAAAGAAGGTGGTTTTTATAATACCAGTCCGGCTATATCACCGCAGGGAGACAAAATAGTTTTTATCTCAGATCGTGATATTTACCTTGATGTTTATGTAATGGACGCATTTGACGGAAAAGTAATTGATAAAATTATTTCGAGTGGAAAAACTAATGATTTTGAAGAGCTCAATGTTTTGTTCCCATCTTTAACCTGGGCACCAGATAATAATCGTGTAGCACTTTCCAAAAAAAGTGCAGGTTATGATCGTGTTTATATTCATAATGTTGAAGAGGATGAAGGAGAAGAACTTCCATTTAAGCTTGATGGTGTTGAAAGTGTTGCGTGGTCTCCCGATGGTGATAAAATAGCATTTTCGGGTGCTACTGCGAAACAGAGTGACATTTATGTGTATAGTTTTAAGAATAAGAATCTGGTTAATTTAACGAATGATATTTTTTCGGATAATGATCCAAGATGGAGTGATGATAGCGAAACAATTTTCTTTGCTTCCGACAGGGGAAAATATTTAACGGCTGATGATGCCCCTGCTGATTTTATGATTGCTGACCATAAATATAAACAGCTTGATTTATACTCTATTGAAATGGGAAATAGAAAGGTTGAAAGAATTACAAATTGGGAGCTTAGCACTGAAAAGTCGCCGGTTATTTCTCCGGATGGCAAAGAGCTTTTATTCGTTTCGGATTATAATGGTATAAATAATATTTACAAAAAGAGACTTTATCTTACCGAGAATGATACTGTTAAAACTATTGCCGATCTTCCTGCAGTACCCCTTACGAATTCATTGAACGGAATAGCACAACTTTCTGCCAGCAAGGATAGAAAGAAGCTAGTATTTAGCACCTTGTTTAAAGGTGGGTATAACATCTTCCTTATGAATAATCCGTTTGAAGCTAAACCGGTTGCTGAAAAACTTGAATTTACCAATTTTATGGCTGAGCTTGTTGAAAAAGGAAAGGAAGATGAGCTTAACAAACAGACAGATGATGTTTTTAGTGATTACGATGAATCTTTAACGAGTCTGGATAATTATAGTTTTTCCGAAACTGCTATACCCGTTGTTAAAAAAGTTGAGCCGGAAAACAATGATACCCTTACTACCACAGGTATGAGTATTTACACCGGGCAATATGAGGATACCGCTACTGATACTGCAAGGGTTAAGGATTATAGTAATTATGTGTTTGGCAAGGTAGTTTCAAAAAAGGATAGCAGTAATCAGATTAACCGGGATTCGTTGTTTGCCAGTACGCTTGATGATAATGGTAATTTCCTTGTAAATAAATATAAAATTAATTTTAGTCCGGATTTGGTTTATGCAAATGCTGGATATAGCACTTACTATGGTTTGTTAGGGACAACTGTTCTTTCGTTTAGTGATATGTTGGGTAACCACCGTATAATAGGCTTAACTTCAATGCAGGTTGATCTTAAAAATAGTGATTACGGATTGGCTTATTATTACCTTCCTAAAAGAATTAACTATGGTATTGAAGCTTTTCATACAGCCAGATTTGTGTACCTGATAAACAAGGATTCGAGAGATTTGTACCGTTTTAGAAATTATGGTGCGGTTGTTTCGGCAAGTTTACCTTTCAGCCGATTCTATCGACTCGATATGAGCATGAGTGTACTAAATATTTCCTCGGAGAATCTTGATAATATATTCGTACCAAATGAACAGATAACCTATTTTGTGCCATCAATAAAGTTTGTTAAGGATAATACCATGTATGGTTATACAGCACCTATTGAAGGTTCGAGGTATTATATTAGCTTATTTGGTAACCCCGGATTTAATAACAGCTCGCAAAGTTTCTTCTCTGTATCGTTCGACTACAGAAAGTATTGGCGATTCTTTTATGACAACTCAATGGCTATAAGGTTTAGTGGTGGTTATAGCGGTGGTGCTAATCCACAAAGGTTTTTCCTTGGTGGTACGGAAAACTGGGTTAACCGTCAGTTTGCGACCGGTGAAATTCCGTTGGATGATCCTTCCGATTTCGCATTTCTTTCTCCGGCATTGCCGATGAGAGGTTACGATTACGCTGAGAAGATTGGTACAAAATATAGTTTGATGAACCTTGAACTGAGGATGCCTGTAATTCGTGCACTTTTAACCGGACCGTTACCCTTATTCTTCAGGAATATAATTGGTGTGGCGTTTATAGATGCGGGTGCTGCCTGGGATGATAATAAATCATTACAGTTAATTGATGCTACCGCCAGTGGTACGGCTACTACAAGAGATTTGTTGCTTGGTACCGGTTACGGGTTAAGAATGAATTTTATTTTCTTGTGGCGTATGGATGTTGCATGGTCGTACGACTTGAGGGAGTTTAGCGGACCAAAATATTATTTCTCTCTTGGTTTGGATTTTTAGAAGAAAGCCTCGATTTTATGTCGAGGCTTTTTTTGTATCATTTGTGCTAACTTTTGTATCTGACTTTGTGGTTGTACTACTTTTACTAACTGTACTTGTTGAACTGGTGTTTGGTTTTTTCGCAGATTTATAATCAGTTTCATAAAACCCGGAGCCTTTAAAAATAGGGGCTAAACCGGTTCCTATCATTCTTTTTACATTGCCTTTACATTCGGGGCATTCAGTAAGCGGATTATCAGACATCTTTTGAAAAGCTTCAAAAGTGTATCCGCAATCGTTGCATTTGTAATCATAGGTTGGCATTAAAGCTCTCCAAATTTCTCATAATTTAACGTGTAAATATAATATTGTAATGCAATACAGACAAATTGGGCAGCAATTTAGTTAGAAAAACCTGTATTCAATACCCAAACTTATACTATTGTATGATGCAGAATTTTCGGAGAAGGATACGGCAGTATTGTAATTACCGGCAAGATTAATGTACTTTGCTATTTGATAACCAAGTGCGGCGGTAAAATATAATGCGGTATTGGCAGCGTTACGATCCGAGAAAGTTTTATCAACCAGAAGTGCTGGTCCGGCAGAAGCACGTAGGAAAAAACTTTCGGTAAGCGATTGGTTAATTTGGGCTGAAATACCCGCCAGTAAAACTGATGGGTAGTATTTCCCTTTGCTGTTTGAGGGCAGAAAGGAATCGCGATCCTTAAAGTAAACGAGATCGGATTGTATAAAAAACCATGGTATTTGTCGAACAGTAAAGGAAGCAGTAGCATTAATGTAAATGCCGCTAATTTGGGGTGAATTGCTTTGAAAAGCACCATAGCCAGCTGAGGCACCCAGGCGAAATTCATCGACCTGGGCGTAACAGCTAAAAGTAATAGTTAAGAGCAGAACAACAATGCGCATAGTATTTTTCAAACTTATTCTGCCTCAACGAGTAATTCTTCCGGTTCCTGAACTTCATCATACAGTTTGGAAGTGATTTTTTTGTCGGAAAGTATTTCCGGAGCAAATGGTGTTTTGCAGTTTGTTTCCCCATGATCAACATCAACAACACCAATATTATTTGCAATTATAAGAGCAAATCTGTTAAGCATTCTGTTGCGTTTGCCAATGGCAATAACAGCAGCATTCATAGCTTCGCGGGCACGATTAGGAGTATTATGAATATTTTTGCGAATAATTTCGAGATAAACTTTAAATTCATCGTCTGAAATTGATTTTGCTTTACTGGCAAGTTTGCCAAGGAGCATATACCCGGCTCTAACAACAAATTCATTATCGGAGGCTGTCCACTTTCGCATGAACTCAACAGCATAGTTTGAACGGGAGGCAACATTATTAACAAAAATGTCAACTAGAAGATAAAAATCAATTTCGTTCAGCCAGTCGTTAATTTGTTGTTTAGCCAAATATCTTGGCTTGCAGATTAGTGTAGCTAATATCATGGAATCAATAACTTTAGTGTTCCATAAATTTTCGGCAGTAGTATTATCCTTGCTAATATTTTTTGAGTAGTTTTTTACTTTCGCAAGACTAGCACCATAATGTTCGTTTGACGCACCATGTTTTTTCCAGATAGAAACAATATGTTCGTCACCCATTTCTTGAAGGTCAGTAAGAATTTTTTTAATCATTCTTCCCTCAGATGTTAAATATATTTTGTGTAAAAGTGAATTTGCATAAAATTATTTTGCCTGACGTCACAATTTAACTAAAATAACAATATTTTGCATCTAAATCTTGATAATTCTCACAAGTTTATAAATCGAACTGATCGTGGTTAGCAACAAGTGTTGAAAGCTTAAGCTTTGGAACGTAGTGAGTTTTGTTATCATCACGGAAATATTTAATGTTGTCGTTGATTGCATCAATAACTTCAACTTGCTCGATTGGTTTACCAAGGGCAATTATTAATAGAACTTCAAAGTCCTCATGTATATTAAGGTCTGCTTTTACCTTTTCTCTGTCAATAGAGCCAAATATACAACCACCCAGACCCTTTTCAACAGCACCAAGTAAAATAGACTGGCAGGCTATTCCGGCATCACAGAGTATATATTTTGATTTTTTAAGTTCGGTTGTAAGTACAATATAGGCAGCAGGTTTTTCACCTTCTTCAGGTCCTTCCCATTCGGGCAGGTATCCAGCCCATTTCAGACTACTAAATATCATATTGTTTGTTTTTTCTGTATTGGACAGGATGTATCTGATTGGTTGCATATTAGCAGCGGAGCCGCAATATCTGGCAATATCTGCAAGCTCAAGCAATGTACTATTTTCAACTTTAACACTCTGCTTAAACCTGCGGTAGCTTCTGTTCTTTTTGGTAAGTTCTTTAATAGTCATTAAAATATTCCAAATGATACAAATATAATTAAAAGATATTGAGTCGTAAATATAATAAAAAATAGATAACTAATATTAGTCTAATTTTATTTGTTCTTTTTTTGGTAAAGATTTTACAACTAACCAGTAGGAGGTATCGATAAGCTCTTTAATAAAGTTATCGGGTAATGTGCCTTTAAGATTAATTGTATTCCAATGTTTTTTGCTCATATGGTAGCCGGGAATTATTTCCTCGTATGTTTCGCGCAGCTCAATTGCTCTTTCCGGATCGCATTTGAGATTGCATGTTGCACCTGAATAAGCATCGGTAAGACAAAACATTTTATTCATCACCCTGAATACCAATGTCGATTCATCGAAAGGAAAATCTTCGGTTACTCCCTTTTTTGCCATGCAATAATTTCTTAATTTTTCCAAATCCATGAATAGCTCACAATTTTTGTTATCAATAGTTCTTATTTTGAATTAAAATATATATAATTGATGTTGGGATTGAAACAATTTCTTAACACAGTTGTTATAAAACAAAAAATTAACTAACGGTACGGATATATGCGTAAATTATTTTTGCTCCTAATATTGATAAGTTTTGTAGTTTTTCCTCAGGATAGAAAAAAATTAACTGAAGAGAATCATGATATTGATTCGAATGCTGTTTTACAACCTGAGATAAAACACTTTAAGATAAACAAGGTTATTTCAAGAATATTAACCAGATACCATTATAACAGGGCTAACCTTAATGATTCGCTTTCATCGGTGATATTTGATAAATATCTCAAATCGTTAGATAATAACCGCATGTATTTCCTGCAATCTGATATCGATGAGTTTGAAAAGGACAGATACCACTTTGATGAGTATCTTTACACAGGTAAGCTTGATGCTGCCTATAAAATATTTAATGTATTCAAGAAGCGAGTTAATGAAAGAATGCATTATGTAATGGGCAGACTTGAAAAGCCTTTTGATTTTACCAAGGATGAGTACGTTGATCTTGATCGCTCCGAAATGGATTTTGTGAAAACTGAAGCTGAACTGGATGATTTATGGAGAAGAAGAATTAAACACGAGGCTCTTAACCTTAAGTTGGCAGATAAGGAAGCCGATGATATTAAATCTACACTAACTACAAGATACCAGAGATATCATAAAATTATTTTGCAGTATAAATCGGAAGATGTGTTTCAGCTTTATATGAATGCCTTTGGTAATATGGTTGATCCTCATACATCTTATTTTAGTCCAATTACTTCCGAAAACTTTAAGATTAATATGAGTCTTTCGCTTGAGGGTATTGGTGCTCAGCTTCAGGCTGATAACGATTATACAAAAGTATCAAGGATTATTCCCGGTGGACCTGCTGATAAAGCGGGTGAGCTAAAAGCTGGTGACAGAATTGTTGCGGTTGGACAGGGTAATGATGGCGAAATGGTTGATGTTATTGGCTGGAGACTTGATGATGTTGTTCAGCTTATCCGTGGTGACAAGGGTACAACAGTTAAACTGAGTGTGCTTAAAGCTGAAAACGGACTTGATATGGAGCCTGAAGAGATTAAAATTAAGCGTGATAAAGTAAGATTGGAAGA
Organism: Melioribacteraceae bacterium; assembly: GCA_963663615.1. GTDB lineage: Bacteria > Bacteroidota > Ignavibacteria > Ignavibacteriales > Melioribacteraceae. Next base: position 3,154,990 of record OY760517.1, on the reverse strand, counting down.
GCAGGCTGCCCAGAAAGAAGTTATTGAAATTGAGCATGAAGGTAAGAAAGTTAAATTAGGTGTTATTGATTTACCCGCATTTTATATTGATTTTGAAGGCAGGGCAAACGGCGACCCTAATTACAAAAGTACAACCAAGGATGTAAAACGACTTATTTCCGAATTGAAAGAAGAGGATGTTGAAGGCATTATTATAGATTTGCGAAACAATGGCGGAGGTAGTCTTGACGAAGCTATTGACCTTACCGGTCTGTTTATTGAGCAAGGACCGGTGGTTCAGGTTAAACAGCTAAATGGCAGAATAGAAGTTGGTGCTGACGAAGATCCAAGTATATCATATAATGGTCCTCTTGCTGTACTTGTTAATCGTTTTAGTGCTTCTGCAAGTGAAATTTTTGCCGGTGCAATTCAGGATTACGGTCGCGGTCTAATTATTGGTGAACAAACATTTGGTAAAGGTACTGTTCAAAACTTGCTTGATTTAAGCAGGTTTATGAATCCTTCAGAGGATAAGATGGGGCAGTTAAAACTAACTATTGCCAAATATTACAGAATAACGGGAAGTAGTACACAGCATAAAGGTGTAGAACCGGATGTGAAATTTCCTTCGGCTCTTTCGGCAGAAGAGTATGGTGAAAGCTCATACGAAAGTGCATTACCATGGGATCAGATCAATACGTCTAACTTTAGCCGTTACGCTAATATTAAAAATTTTAAGAAGAAGCTTGTTTCCAAACATGATAAGAGAGTAAAGAACGACAAGGAATTTAATTATCTTGTTGAAGATGTTGAGGAAATGAAAGCCAATCATGAAAGAACTCGTTTTTCGCTAAATGAAACTGTTCGCAAATCCGAACGTGAAAAAAGGGAAGCTAAACGTGAAGCGAGAAAAGCTGAGCGTGAAAAACTTTCCGAAAAGAAAGGAATTGATGAGGGGGAAGTGCTTGATGATGTTAGATTACTTGAAAGCGGTCATATTCTTGCTGACTTAATTTTAATGGCAATCAAGTAGAATGGCTAAGACCAACGCAGAAAGAATACTGGAATCGAATGGAATAAAATTCGGTTCCAGCGAATATGAGTTCGATGAAAATGAACTGGACGCTCAATCGGTTGCACGAAAAGTTGGTGCAAATGATGAACGGGTTTTTAAAACACTTGTTGCCCAAAGTGGTAACAGGGAGTATTTTGTTTTTGTTATTCCTGGCAATTATGAGCTTGACTTAAAAAAGGCAGCCAAAAGTGCCGGAGTAAAAAAAATTGAGTTAATTCCTGTAAAACAACTACTGCCTTTAACCGGATATATAAGAGGTGGTTGCTCACCTATTGGTATGAAGAAAAAATTTCCCACCTTTATTGATGAAACCTGTCAGCTTTTTGATGAGATTTACGTTAGTGCAGGTGTTAGAGGCAAACAGATAATAATTGCACCTTCCAGTCTTGCTAAAGTAGTTGATGCCGAACTAACCGATCTTATTTGATTATTCTTCCGGCAACTCAACAAGTTCAAAGTTACCAAGTTTATGCAATCCCACACTTAATGGTTCACCGGGTTCACTACGATCAAAAATGTTTTCGAACCGGGCACCGAATACAATTTCGTTTGCTTTGTATGAGTAGCGAGTAATAACTGTTTGGTTAAACGCTTCTTCAATACCCCGCACGAGTATAAGCACTTCTACATCCCGCATAACCAGTTCATCTGCTGTAAGTTTGTAAAGCGGACTTTCGGAATCGATAGGGTGAACAATTGTCCAGGAAAGAGGAAAGAACGGAAGTGTATTCCTTTCGAGGTTAAGGAATGTGTATTCTCTTTTGGGTTTACTGTTTATAACTCGCAAATAACTAAAGGAAACTTTTGCCTCAAGCTCGTTAATTTGATCATTCCTGATGTTTGCCAATCTGAACATTAGAGCACGTCCATTCTTGTAAGGTGCAATGAGGGCATTGTCGCTAAATTTAATTTTTGCAACGGGACGGGAAAAGCGTGCAAAGAAAAGACCGGTAATCATGGCGAAACCAAGTAAACCGATAAATGACTCAATGGTAACAACAATATTGGCAGCTAAACCAACAGGGGCTATATGTCCGTAACCAATAGTAGAGGAGGTTTGTACACTAAAGAAAAAGTCTCGCAGGAATTCAATCCAGAAAGAGTCGCCAGGTGAACCACTAAGTGCATTACCACCAACCAGCATAAATACAGAGGCAAAAAATATATTAAGAAGAATATACCCACCAGAAGTAAGAAATATAAACTTTGCCCATGAGATGGTTAGCAGGTAATAGAATATATTAAAAGAAGAAAGATAGTTTATTCCTCGTTTGTAAATATTAAAAGTGCCATCCTTGTTAATAAGGCGTAATCTTGATTTATCCGAAACTATACTACCAAACCCAAAATCAGATTGGTTCGGGTTTTGTTTGTCTTCAATCATAACGCAACCTTTACTAATGGAATAAAAAAAGCGGTAGTGGAGGGCTACCGCTTTTAAGCAAATTGGTACAATTTTGTATATGAGTCAATAAGGATTTTGGAACAAGAAAACTATAAACAACTAATGAATTTATTATCTAATTAGTTTTGCTGTTTCCTATTACTTTATCAAAGCTATTTTTATAGCTTACATACAAGGAAAGTAACTCCTTGTTAAACTTGTTATAAACTTGAATTTTGCTGTGCATTGTGTAAGGAAGTGAACAGTATTTAGAACATTTGATAAAACCTGCCATAGAAAATCACCAAAAATCTGCATTAGGTTCAAAAACTGTTCAAATCTTAATCGGTAAAGTAATATTTCCAGACAAAATATCAATTGAAATTTTACAAAATAGTATTAATTATTTGTTATTATTACCCCGAATATTCAAAAAACAATATGTTGCGGTTTGTTAACTGCTTTACATAATATGGTTTAGCAAGATTGTGCCAGAACGTTGACAAATAAAAAAACTTTCAAAAAAAATATTTGCAGTGCTTCGGAAATAGTTGTTGTTGAAATATTCCAGTTTGATTATTTCCTGATTTACTTAAACGCTTACTATAATATTGTTGCTGATTTAATAAATGTTAATAGTAAAATAGCTATTCAACATGCTCTCTATTCCAAATTATATGGTTATAAATAGAGAGCTAATTAAGTAAAAACAAAAGGGGTATTTATTATACATTTAATTACCTTCATGATAATTTAATGTTTAACGATAATTGCTGCCCCAATATAGCAGGTTAATAAATATAACGTGGATGGGCGAATATATGTACCCGAAAAATCTGAAAATGATAAAGAAGCCAACCATCCCCAAGTATGGATTCATGAGAATGTGCATATACTTTCGTGACATCTCTTCAGGAATAACAAGTTTTAGAGCAGCAATACCATCCAAAGGAGGGAAAGGCAACATGTTAAGCACAAAAAGGAGCACGTTTAGGGAGAACATTATACTTACCATTTTTGTAACACCGGAGTATATACCTCCCAAATCAGTAGCAACAATTGATGTAAAGCCAATTGAATCGGGTTGGTAAAAATAACCTAATGCTATACCAGCATGAATTGCAATTGCTGCCAGAATTACGAGAAACAGATTTGCTGCCGGTCCGGCTATTGCCATTAGGGCAGACCTTTTGGGGTATCTCATTGCCCAGTCGGGATCATAAGGAGCACTAGCCCACCCCATCATCCAGCCACCAAAAAGGAACGAAAGTATTGGAACGACAACTGTACCAAATATTTCGCGTTGTATATGCGGCAGGGGGTTAAGAGTTACTTGTCCGCCGTAATATGCAGTATAATCACCCAGTTTCATAGCCACAAAAGAGTGGGCGGCTTCATGCAAGGTAAGTGAAAGCAAAAATATTGCATACCATGGTATCAGGTCGGCTAAATGTTCCATAAAATTCCATCAGGTATTATTGATATTCAATTTTGTTTGTTGTGCACCACTCAATACATAACTTGCGTAAATAATCGTTAAAGAAGCTTTTCCAGTTACTTTCCATATTATTTTGCCTAACATATTCCAAAAGGGCAAGTTTATCGTTAGTGGCAGGTATATCGGAAATATTATTTCCCTGAAGGAAATTTACTAAAATTTCCGTGCATTTGCCATTTCCCAATTGAGGTAACAGAATCCATGTTTCAGAATTAAGTACACGTTCAGCAGTTAGGTAGTGTTCCTGTTCTCTTTCGGGTACTTCTCCAACAGGCGTATGAACTTTAGCCAGTTCCATTTCATCTTCGGTTAGAATAACAAGAGTACCGTCTTCCGTATTAAAGTATGCGGAGTTTTGGTTATTCTGAGCAATAACGCCTTCAATAAGTTTGTCAATATTAACTGATGTAACCATACGAATCCGGGTAATTAGTTTTAGAAATTAACTCAAAAATATTGAAGTTTTTAGTTATTATAAATATAAAAATAACTATACGCCATTATTTTTTATCAGGGAGCTCTTCAACAAAGTTTAGTTTACCCGAAATCTGTCTGGTTTTTTTGTTTGCTTCGGAAATTGATCTGCTTGCCTGCTCCAGTTTTTGCTCGGTTTTTTCAAGCAAGTCGCCAAATTTTGAAAAGTCGTGTTTAATTTCAAGGAGCACATTCCATATTTCGTGTGTTCTACGTTCAATAGCAAAGGTGCGGAAACCAAGACGCAGACTACTGAGAATTGCAGCAAAGTTAACCGGACCCGTAATAATTATTCTGTAATTACGCATAATGTACTCCTGCAGGTTTTCAATGCGTAGTATTTCGGCATACAATCCTTCTACGGGAATAAACATGAATCCGAAGTCGGTTGTATAAGGTGGTTCAATATATTTTTCGAATATTGTTTTAGCCTCGGTTTTAATTCTCTGCTCAAGTGCCTTATGGTAGCTCTTTGTATCCTCGGCACTTCCCTGTGCTGAATTAGTAAGTTTGAGGTAGTCTTCAATCGGAAATTTGGCATCAACAGGAAGCCACACAAAACCGTTTTCGCTGGAAGCTTCAGGTACTTTTACGGCAAGTTCAACACGTTTACCGCTATTTTTTATAGTCTCAACATTTGTTGAATACTGTTGAGGTGAAAGAATTTGTTCAACAAGATTGTTGAGCTGAGCCTCTCCCCATATGCCGCGTGTTTTAACATTGGTAAGTACGTTTTTAATATCTGCAATATCGGTTGAGGCAGATTGAATTTCGCCAATACTTTTATACACTTTTTCAAGACCTTCACTAACTGCCTGGAAAGTTTGTCCAAGTCTTTTTTCGAGTGTTGTGTTAAGCTTTTCGTCAACGGTATTACGAATCTCATCAAGTTTGTGGTTTGTATCGTTAAGCAGCTTGTTTTGCATTTTGTCGAATGACTGAAATATATCGAGGTTCGATTTGCGAAGCATTTCCAGCTGAGATACGAGTGCGTTTATTTTTTCGGTCTGAACCGAGTTGTTTTCCTTTAATTGCTGTGAAAGCGAATTTATGATAAGCTTAAGAGTATCATTCTGATACGAGTTGTTTTTCCCGATAAGTGAAACGAACTCATCCCGAATCTCGGAAAACCCTTGCTCAATATTACTACTCACGCTTTTCTCTGTATTTCGTAACTTGATTATAAGATATACAATAAGTGCCAGTGTAATAAGTAAAGTTGAAATAAGAAGAATATTTATGTTGTTTCCTGTAATTTGCTCCATAAGCCCACAGTAAAATCAAAAAAATTAGTAAACGTATTTAAATATTAGTTATTTTGTAAAGCAAATTATAATAAAATTGAAGAGAATGAAAGCAGGCGGTGTAATAATAAAAATATTCTTTGTAATTGTGGTGATGCTTCTGTTTGGTGTATTTATAATAAACCGCATGATGAACTCAACTATGCCAGTGTATAATGGTGAGCTTGTTTGCAATGAAATTAAAGAGAATGCCGATATTTACAGGGATAGTTGTGGTATTGCATATATTGTCGCCGGTAACGAGTACGATGCGGCTTTTTCGCTTGGTTATGTTCATGCCGAGGAAAGATACTTTCAGATGGATTTATACAGACGTGCTGCTTCGGGCAGGCTAAGTGAAATGTTCGGCGAGGAGACTCTCGATTTTGATATTATGTTTCGTACTATAGGTTTGCAGAGATATGTTGATGATAATTATTCAAGGTTGGATGATTATACCAAACAAATGCTTGAGGCTTATACACGGGGTGTAAATTATTATCTTAAGGTAAATGGTAACAAGGCTGCACCGGAACTGGATTTGCTAAATGAAATTCCCGAGAAATGGAAACCACAAGATAGTTACCTCATTAACAGATTTATGGGATGGATGCTTAATTTAAGCTGGTGGACGGACATTGCTTACGCACATATTATTAACAGGTATGGTGTTACAACAGCTGCGGATATTATTCCTGATTTTACTCCCGGTAAAAGTTTTGATTACAGCTATCTTAAAAAGGTTGATGATATTGGTGAAAGGTTTTATAGTACGGATAAGCAGTTCAGGGAGTTTATTGGTTTTGAAGGTAGCCGGTTTGGCTCGAATAACTGGGTTGTTAATGGTAAAAAAACGGTTTCAGGTAAGCCAATGATTGCTAATGATCCCCATCTGCCACTAACCTTGCCAAATATTTGGTACACGGCTGTTATAAAATCCCCGGAATGGGATGTTGCCGGGGTTACTATTCCGGGAGCACCAGGTGTTGTTATTGGTAATAACGAAAATATTTCCTGGACTTATACAAACCTTATGGTTGATGATTGTGATTTTTTTGTTGAGGAACTGGATAATACGGGCAAATATTATAATGATGGTGGTGACTGGCAAAAGCTTGATATGTTTTCCGATACTATAAAGGTTAAATCAGCAAAGGATACTGTGATTAATGTTGGCAGAACAAATAAGGGACCTATAATTTCCGACATTCACACCTACAATTTTACTGTTGGCAGGGTTGATACTAATTCTGTTTTAAGTATGCGTTGGACAGGGTACGAGTTTAGCAATGAAATTAATGCTACTCTTAAATTGAACAAGGCATCTACTAAGGAAGAGTTTATTGAAGCTGCAAGCGGGTTTTCAACTCCGGGGATGAATTTGGTGTATGCTGATAGAGAGGGTAATATTGGGTACCTTGCTGCTGCGAAAATACCAGTAAGAAGAAATTTCGGTAAAATTATATATGATGGAAAAGAATCGAGAAATAACTGGAGCGGTTTTTATGATTATAAAGATTTGCCAAAGGTGTTAAACCCTGATGAAAATTTTATTGCTTCGGCTAATAATAAGAGTGTTGCCAATTTTGGCTTTTATGTTGGTAATATCTGGGAGCCGGAATCTCGCATAAATCGGATAAACTACCTGCTAAGAGAATCGGATAGCATAACACCAGATTATGTTAAACAAATGCAGCGGGATATTGTTACTGATCTCCCCGAAACCATAGTTAAACATTTGTTGGAATCGTTTGAAAATACACAGTTAACCAACGATAATCTTGTTATGTCCATTGAGCTGCTTAAACAGTGGGATTTTAGTATGCATAAGGATGACCAGGCACCTTTACTTTTTAATATATTTAAAATGAAACTGCTGGAGAATATTTTACTTGATGAACTTGGTAGCAAAATGTTTGAGGAGTATGTTTTCCTTTCTAATGTACCTGACAGAATGCTTGTTGAGTTAATGGCTGACAGATATAACACTTGGTATGACAATACCAATACTCCCGAAATTGAAGACAGAAATCTTATTTTGCGAAAAAGTTTGATTGATGCCCTTGAGTTTCTTGAAAAAAATGTTTCATTGAGAATTGAAGAATGGCAGTGGTATAAACTGCATAAACTTACCTTAAAACATCCGTTTAGCGGAAAATGGAAATTGCTGGATAAGCTGATTGATGTTGGTCCGTTTGAAATTAGTGGCGAAGGAACTACAATATATTGTTCGGGATACTCGGTTACTGATCCTTTTGATGTAAGGGTAGGTCAGTCCATGAGGTATATATACGATTTTTCCACACCCGAATTCTTCTGGTTTGCAATGCCGGGCGGACAGTCGGGTAATTTTATGAATGAGCATTATGATGATATGATGGATTATTATATGAATGATCATTATATAAAGGTGCCTTTAAAAATTGAAGATATAGAAAATTCCGGTTTTGAATTACTGAGATTAAAAAAATGAAAAAATAGATGGTATTGCTATGAAAGTTATTGAGCATCTGGAAAAGGCAAATGAGCCGCTAATAAGTTTTGAAATTATTCCACCTAAAAGAGGTGGAGATATTAACCAGCTTTTGGAATTACTGGAAGTGATTGTTAAGTATAATCCGCCGTTTATTGATATTACGAGTCATGCAGCAGAAGTAGCTTATGAAGAAACTGCATCCGGTGAATATAAGATGCGAATAAAGCGCAAGCGACCTGGTACGCTGGGAATATGTGCCCTTATCCAGAATAAGTATCATATTGATGCAGTACCTCATGTAATATGCCAGGGTTTTACCAAGGAGGAGACCGAAGATTTTATGATTGAGCTTCATTTTCTTAGAATTGATAATGTGCTGGCAATTCGCGGGGATGAAAGCGGGTTTAACAAACCGTTAAAGTTTGGAAGAAGCATTAACCGGTATGCTGCTGATCTTGTTAGTCAGATTTCCGGAATTAACAAGGGTATTTACCTTGAAGAGGATCTTCTTGATGCAAAACCAACAAACTTTTGTATTGGTGTTGGAGGCTACCCTGAAAAGCATTTTGAGGCTCCAAATCTCAAAACTGATATTTTGCATACCAAAGCCAAGGTTGATGCCGGTGCCGATTATATAGTAACCCAGATGTTCTTTGATAACCAAAAATATTTTGATTATTTAAAAGCTTGCAAGGATGCCGGTATTAATGTACCCATTATACCGGGTTTAAAAATGATTACCAATAAAAAGCAGATTACAAGCATACCAAAGAATTTTTATCTTGATTTACCAGACGATCTGGTTGGTGAAGTAATGGAAGCTAAAAATGAACACGTTCTTGAAGTTGGCTGTAACTGGGCAATGAAACAGGCTGAAGAGTTAATGAATAATGGTGCCCCTGCAATACATTTTTATATTATGCAAAATTCCAAACCAATTAAGCGATTGTTAGATAAACTATTATAAATGCTGGAGTTAATATGGCGAAACGAGCTATCAGATTACAATGGGGGGTTGCCGGTTGCGGCAGATATACCGAGAAGACGTTCCTTCCCGGATTAAAAACTCTAAAAAAATCTGAGTTTGTATCAATATATAGTAGTGATATTAAGCGTGCAAAACAGCTGAATAATCAATTTTCCGGGAAATATGCATTTGATGATTTTAAGAAGTTTTTAGCCTCCGATTTTGATGCATTGTATATTGGCAGTAAAAACTCGGATCATTACTGGCAGGTAATTGAAGCCGCAAAAGCAGGCAAGCATATTTTATGCGAAAAGCCATTAGCTATTACAGCAAAACAGGCAAAAGAAATGGTAGATGTCTGTAAAAAACATGGTGTTAAATTATCCTCCAATTATGTAATGCGTGTGCACCCCCTTATTCAGAAAAGTAAAGAGCTGATAAACAAGGATGTTATTGGAAAGCTTGTTAATATTTCTGCTACCTTTAATACCAATTATGCTCCTAACGATAACTTCAGGTTTAACAAGAAATTAAGTGGTGGGGGTGCTTTAAGAGATATTGGGACCCACATGATTGACCTTATGCTTTACCTTGGTGGTGATATTACCAGCATAAAAGGTTTTATGGGTAACCAGATATACAAAAGTGATGTTGATGATCATGCAGCCGGAGTTGTACAGTTTGATTCGGGAGCAAATGGTTACTTTAATGTTTCATTTAATGCCCGCAAAGGTTTTAACCGTATTGATATTTTGGGTCATAATGGTGGCATTTCTATCGAAAATTTTATTGCCCGTGAAAAGGGACTTGGTAAGCTGGTAATTAATATTGATCGCGAGATGAAAAAAACATTTAGACGCAGGGCTGCCAAGGTTCCCTATTTAACGTATGAATTCCAGAATGCTATCCTTGAAAACAGGGAGCCTCTTGTAACCGGTATGGATGCGTTAAGAAATATGGAGTTGATTGAGGAGTTTGAAAAACAATGCCGATGAAAAAGGAATTTGTAAATATTTGCAATAAGCTATATGAAAAAGAGTTTGTGGCTGCGTATGATGGCAATATTTCTGTAAGACTTGATTCGGAAAAGATTTTAGTTACTCCCTCAGGAAAAAACAAAGGTGAACTAACCGAGCAGGATCTTGTTGTTTGCGATATGGATGGCAAGCTGATTGAAGGTAGCGGAAAGGTTTCTACCGAGGTTAAAATTCATTTACTGGTTTATAGCAACCGTCCCGAAATAAATTCGGTTGTACATTGTCATCCAGTATATTCAACAGCATTGGCTTCAACAATAGGATTTGAAGTACCCGTTTTCCCGGAGGTTGTTCTTACTTTGGGGAAAATACCACTATGTAGTTATGCCACTCCTTCAACCGAAGCGTTACCTGAATCCATGTTACCATATATAGAGTATGCTAATGTGTTTTTATTGCAAAATCACGGAGCTGTATCGGTTGGTAAAAATCTTAAGGATGCATATTATAAAATGGAAAAGCTGGAACATGCTGCCAAAAGTTACTGTATTGCTAAAAGTGTTGGCTCTTTAAGAGCTTTATCACCTTCCGAATTGCAGGAGTTGTATGATATTGCAGAAAGCACTTACGGTTTGAGAATTGATAAACGAAATAAATATTAACGGAATAAAATGAAAATTGCTGTTTTAGTGGGTGGAGCCTCTCCCGAACGTGAGGTTAGTTGCGAATCAGGTAAGGCTGTTTATAATGCCCTTGTTGAGTTAGGTTATGATACAAGATTAGTTGATCCGGGGTTGGGTAAACGCCAACCGGAAAAGATTGGGGACTTTTTTAACGGAACCTATAGCGATAAAGTTTGTGCCGGTGGATATCTTTCGTGTGTTGAAAGCGATTTGTTTGATGATGTTGATCTTGTGTTTAATGCTTTGCATGGTGAGTGGGGTGAAGATGGCAGGATTCAGGCATTATTTGATCTAAAGGGGATAAAATACACAGGTGCCGGAGTAATGGCTAGCTCAATTGCAATGGATAAAAATGTTTCTAAAATTTTGTTTAAGCATGTTGGTGTAAACACTGCAAGATGGACAATTTTTGAGCAGGATAAGAATAATATAAATGTATTGCTCAATACTATTGAAAGCTGGATTAAATACCCATGCATTATTAAACCAAATAACCAGGGTTCAACAATTGGGCTAAGTATTTGTGAAAAAAGCGAAGATGTTGCCCACGCACTATTTACAGCGGGTAAATATTCCGATAGTGTAATGATTGAAGAGTTTATTGAGGGAAGGGAAATTGAGGTTGGTATAATAAACGGAAAACCTCTTCCACTTATCGAAATTAAACCAAAGCACAGAATATATGATTACGAATGTAAATATACGGATGGAATGAGTGAGTATGAGGTTCCGGCTAAATTACCAGAGGAACTTACAGAGCATATTCAGGAGCAGGCATTAAAGGCTTACCATGCTGTTGAGTGCAAAAACTACGGCAGGGTTGATTTTAAACTGAATGCCCAAAATGAGGCATTTTGTCTGGAAGTTAATACCTTACCCGGATTAACCAACCATAGTCTTTTACCCAAAATGGCAAAAGCTGCCGGTTATTCCTTCAATGAAATGATTAATACTATTGTCAGGAATTCGATATAATGGATTTTTTTAAGAGCCGAATGGTTAAATTGGGACTTGCTGTAGGTTTTTTTCTGGCAATATTTTTCTTCGTCTATTTTACTGATGGCGGGCTGAAAGAGTATTTAAACCTTAAAGGTGATGTTGATATTTTGAGGGAGCAACTGGAAGCAGAACGTGGCAAGGTAAAGGCTCTAAAGGCTGAAATTGATTCCCTGAAGAGTAATAAAGCCAAGATTGAAAAGGTTGCACGTGAAGAGTATATGATGAAGGGTAGGAACGAGGAAGGTTTTGAGATTGAGGAGAAATAGGGAGTAGTATGGCAATAGCAGAAAAACCGATAACTCCGTTAGCCGAAAGGATACGACCGCAATCTCTTGATGGCTTTTTTGGTCAGGAGAAGCTTGTTGGCAAAGGACGACCCCTAAGACGCATGATTGAAAATGATTCGCTTAGCTCTTTTATTTTATGGGGTTTACCCGGAACTGGTAAAACTACTTTGGCAAGAATAATTGCAAACAAAACTGGAAGCGATTTTTATCAGATCAATGCCGTGTCATCTGGGGTTAAGGATGTTAGAGCCATAATTGAAAAAGCCAGGGTTAACCTTGAGTATCATAGAAAAACCTGCCTCTTTATAGATGAAATTCATCGTTTTAACAAGGCTCAGCAAGATGCGTTGTTATCATCAGTTGAGTCGGGCGAGATAATACTTATTGGTGCCACTACAGAAAATCCATCGTTTGAAGTTATTCCAGCCTTGCGTTCTCGTGTGCGTATTTATGTTCTTGAAGAATTAACCGAAGCTGATCTGAACAAAATAATTGATACTGCTCTTGAGAAGGATGCTTATCTAAAGCAGTTCAATATTACAGAGGTTGATCGCGATTTCCTTGTATATATATCGGGTGGGGATGCCCGGGTTATGTTGAATGTAATGGAATCGGCAGTTGCTCTTGAGGCAGCAGCTGATGAGATTACTATTAACAGGAACCTGCTTGAAGAAGTAATACAACAGAAAAACATAAATTTCGACAAGGGGGGTGAAGAACACTATAATCTTATATCAGCATTTATAAAGAGTGTTAGGGGTAGCGATCCTGATGCAGCTTTGTATTGGCTTGCACGCATGCTTGAGGGGGGAGAAGACCCGTTGTTTATTGCACGCCGGATGATAATACTTGCTTCGGAGGATATTGGTAATGCATCTCCTAACGGACTTGTATTGGCTGAGGCTGCGTTTGGTGCTGTTGAGAAGATTGGTATGCCGGAGGGACGTATAATTCTTGCACAGTGTGCTACTTACCTGGCTTCTCAACCTAAGAGTAATGCTTCATATATAGGAATTGGTAAAGCTCAGGATGATGTAATGAAGAAGCCGCTTTATAATGTTCCTATGAATTTAAGAAATGCACCTACCAAATTGATGAAAAATCTGGGGTACGGTAAAAACTATAAATATCCACATGATTTTGAGAACAATTTTACCGAAGCGAATTACATGCCTGAAGAAATGAAAGGGAAGCAGTATTATTTTCCTACTGCAAACGGACAGGAGAAGAAGCTTAAGGATTATCTTAGTTTTATCTGGAATGGATTCAAGCGTTATTAAATCCGGATAAAGTATTTACCTGGCAATTGTTTAATCACACCACCAAATTCAAGATTTAACAGATGAATTAGGCATTCGGATGTAGAGATACCCGAGTTTGCCGAGATAGTATCAATATGAACAGGGTTAAGTTCAATCTGATCGTATATTTGTTGCTCAAACAAGTTTAATGTAATATCGGGGGTAGTTTTAACTTTGCGAGCAGTATCGAGAATATTTTGAAATTCGACAATAACATCATCGGCATTCATTACCAACTTAGCTTCCCCTTTTTGTATAAGCATATTAGTTCCGTCACTCATTTCCGAGTTAGCATTACCAGGTAAGGCAAACACTTCACGGTTTTGATCGAGTGCGAAGGCAGCCGTTTGCATGGCACCACCGTTTTTACGAGTCTCTATTACCAGCGTACCAAGCGAAAGCCCAGATATTATTCTGTTGCGTTTAGGGAAATTTGGAGCGTCAGGCTTAGTACCAAGGGGGAATTCGGTAAGTATTAGTCCGTCTCTGGCAATACTTGCGTAAAGGTACTTGTTTTCACCGGGATAAACAACATCCAGACCTGAACCGGTAACAGCAATAGTTTTGCCTTTAGCTTCAATTGCAGCCCGATGAGCAATGGTATCAATACCGCGGGCAAGACCGCTAACAATCATGAGGTTATTTGCAGAAAGATCGGCTGCAATTTTTTGAGCCATAACTTTGCCGTAGTTTGAAGCCATGCGAGTACCAACAACAGCGAGGGCAGGTTCGGAAGCGAGGTTAATATCTCCGAGGTAATAAAGGATAACCGGGGGATCGTATATGTTTTTCAGCTCATTAGGGTACTCGGGATCGAGGAAAGTGATAATGCCGGCGTTAATTTCTTTTAATTTATTAACTTCAAGTTTTATTTCTTTTTCAATAGTGGCAAGATTTGCGAATGTTGTTGTTATGCGTTGGGCAATATTTGAATCGATACCCCTAAGTTTCTGAAGTTCAGAAGCGGAAACGCGGGCAATATTATCCGGATTTCCGAATGCGGAAAGCAGGGCAAAAACTCTTTTGCTCCCTATACCTTCAGTAGAAAGTAAAGCCTTAAGAATAAGGTAGTTATAGTATTTATCACTATCCAAAATGTATTTACGGTTATTCGTGTAAGTCTATATCGTCCACAACGCCAATAATCATGGTATGAATAGGTGCGTTAAGGTCGTTAAGAATTTGTTGAACTGCATCACCTTCCTGCACTGCAATAACGGTGTCTCCAATACCTGAATCCACCTGATCGATGGCAACCATATCCTCTTCGCTTATAAAGCTGCCATCAAGGTTAATTTCTCTAACAATAAGTAACTTGTGACCAACGAGGTAGTTGTTTTTTTGAGTAGCAACTACGTTCCCTGTTACTTTTGCCAGAAACATTAGACGTCTTCTTCTTTTTGTTTTTTACCGCTAAAAAGTATAGCCGCAGGAATAATAACAAGATACGCAACAAGTAATACAAGTGGAGAAACAGTTAAAGAAAGCGGATTATCCCATGGACCTTGAGCCATTAGAATAAAGCCAAGTAAAACAACTGCGAGTCCGGCAAAAAGCAAAACAAAGTTTTTTGTAGTCCAGTAGTTAACAAAAGGCGAAGCTTTTTTAACAGAGTTTTGAATATTGCGTCTTTTAGATTTAGCCATTGTATCTCCTAACTTAACAAAAAACAGCCCAGCGTTGGGGGGATACACTGGGCAAAAGAAAAAATAGATAATACTCTATTTCAAGTATAAAGATATGTTATGTGTTAGTAATTGTCAAGAGTAATTTTATCGATTAATCTGGTACACAATCTTTCTAATAGTATCGAATTGCAGATATGGATATTCTTTTCTGAGTGAGTCGATGGCTTCAGCGGCACGAACTTTATTTGCACGCATAACCTTAAATTTTTGACGGATTTGATAGTCGCGAACGGATTTTTCGTTAATAAGTCCCCTTTCACTAAGTAAGGAAAAGATGTCATCACTTATTAAGTCGGCTAACGGATTCATAGCGGTATTAATTTCAGGGTATTTCATTTTATACTCCTGTAAAAATGGTTAAAGATAATAATTAAATACCGTAGAATTGTTCCTAAATAGCCTCCGAAAAATTTTAATTGTGAAATTGTGTAGCGAAAATATATTGAGAAAAATAAATTTATCAAAATTATTAATGGGGAAAAAACAGTACCCTATTTTACGATTTATCTTGCGAAAACAATATTTAGTCGAAAAATATGGGTGCATATTAATAAAATTTTTAATATTTAGGCTGTAAGTTCGATAATTATTTGTTGAATGTGGATTGCATTATGGGAACTAAAGATAGATTTGAATTAAGGAAATATGTAGCACCCGAGTTTATTTTTGGGCACGACGCCATATCTCTTACGGCAGAATATCTTTTGAAATTTGGAGCGAAAAAGGTTTTTATTGTTACCGACAAGGTGGTTCGTGAACTTGAGTGGGTTAACAGTCTGGTTGATAAAATGCAGTCTGAAGGAATGAAGTGCACCATATTTGATAATGTTTCTCCTAATCCCCGGGATAATGAAGTAATGGAGGGATCAGAGGAATACAAGATATCGGGTAGTAATGTAATTCTTGCCGTTGGTGGCGGAAGTGTACTCGATTGTGCTAAAGGAATTGGGATTGTTGTTTCCAATAACCGGCATATACTGGATTTTGAAGGTGTTGATAGAGTAACCGTACCTATACCACCACTCATTTGTATTCCTACTACGGCAGGCTCATCTGCCGATGTATCGCAATTCTGTATTATTAAAGATGATATTGAGAAAGTTAAGAAGGCTATAATAAGTAAAGCTGTTGTGCCTGACCTTGCACTTATAGATCCTAAAGCAATAGTTTCGATGGACCCCATGCTTACGGCTCATACCGGGCTTGATGCTCTGGTGCATGCAATTGAGGCTTTTGTTTCTAATGCAAGTTCGCATTTTACTGATATGCATGCTATTGAAGCTATAAAGCTTATAAAGAATAATTTGCTGTTATCTATCAAGCATCCTGATAATCTTGTTTACAGGGGTAACATGATGCTTGCCAGTTTACAGGCAGGTTTGGCATTTTCCAACGCCAGTTTAGGTGCAGTTCATGCAATGTCTCACAGTTTGGGTGGTTACCTTGACTTGGCACACGGGCAATGTAATGCTTTACTTTTGGAGCATGTGGTTAATTATAATTATAAAAACGCTTCTGACCGTATGAATAAGATAGCAAAAATATACGGTGCGAAGTTAAAGGGGTTAACCAGCAGGGAGAAGAATAAGGAGTTGTTCAGCAGTTTAAGACAATTCAGGTTGGATACCGGAGTTACTGAGACGTTGCAGAATGTGGGGGTTAGCAAGTCTTTCATCCCACAATTAGCGTTGAAAGCTCATGCCGATCCATGTCTTGTTACAAACCCCCGCAGGGCAGTGGTGCGAGATATTGAGGTAATTTATGAAGAAGCATTATGAGCATGATTCCAAAAGCTTAAGAAATAAAATAATTGGGTTAGGGCAAAACTCGGTTAGGAAAACCTATTTTAGAGAATATCAGGAAAATTTATCGAAACTTGAGCGTTTTAATGCTTTGCTTTCGAAGGTGCATGATTCAATTTTTATTATTGACCATGAATCTTTCAATATTGTTGAAGCTTACGTTACCGACGAAGAGTTATTTAGGCTTGGTGAAATAGGATTGGTTAACAAGTATTTCCCTGATCTTTTTGTTTATAAGGACAGGCTTTCGCTTGAGGGTTTCCTTTCCAGGGCAACTACCGAAGACACTTTTAATATTATTACCCAGGTTTCCAGTAAATTTAATCGCATACAAAACTATGTTGAGATAAATATAGATGTAAGCGAGTTTTCTGATGAGAAATTTGCGGTAGCAATTATAAGAAATGTAAATGACAGGGTTCAGACGGCAAAGCAGCTTGAATTAAATGAAGGTAACTTAAAGGCAATTATTGAATATACAACCGATCTTATTTGGTCAATAGATACGAATTACAGAATTATTACTTTTAATAATAACTTTAAGCGTACCTTCGAAGCCCTTATGCAAATCGAAGTTAAAAAAGGCACTGTGCTATATAGTGAAGCAAAGCAGGTTTTTGACGGATGGATATATAATAGAACCGAGATGGTTTTTAAGGGTAGTATTGTTGAGGATGAACTCGCATTCCCGCTTGGTGGTGAATTGCGATATATGGAAATAAAACTATACCCAATTTTTAGTAAGGATGTAATTGTTGGTGCTGCCGGTTTTGCGAAGGATATTTCGGAGCGGAAGAAATACGAAGCCGAGATTGAGCGACATCGAAATGCCATGGAATCGGCAATTGACGGGATGGCTATTTTGGATCCTGACAGCAGGTATATATATACTAACAAATCTTATGCTCAAATATTTGGTTATGAAGATCAAATGGAGCTGAAAGGATTAAATTGGCGGGAACTATATCCTCAGGAAGAAATTGGAAGGTTGGAGATTAGTGCTATACCAACTCTTCATAAAAAGGGCTATTGGAGTGGTGAAACAGTGGGTAAGCTCCTAAATGGCAAAACCTTTAACCAGGAAATATCCCTTAATAAACTTGAGAGTGGGGAAATCGTTTGTGTGGTCAGGAATATTGATGAAAGGAAGAAGTTTGAGAAGGAGCTTGAACAAGCTAAGGAACTTGCAGAGAGGTCTGACAGACTAAAAACTGAATTCCTGGCTCAGATGAGTCATGAAATCCGCACACCTATTAATACAATGCTTAGCTTTTTGGGGTTATTGAGAGAAGAGTTTGATGATTACGATGATGAAAATATTCAAACCGGCTTTAAGATAATTAAAAATTCGGGCGACCGTATTATAAGAACCATAGATTTGCTCCTTAATATGAGTGAATTGCAAGTTGGTACGTTTGAATATAAGCCAAGAGCAATAGATTTATGCTCTGATATACTGGAGGAAATGTATCTTGAGTATAAACTGGTAGCAAAAGATAAGGGGTTGGAATTGATAATGGATACCTGTTGTGAAGAAAAGTGCTATATATATGCAGATCACTATGCGGTTTCCAAAATATTTGATAACCTTTATAATAATGCAATCAAATATACTGAGACGGGAAGCATTAAAACCAAACTAAGAAAAGATGAAAGAAGAGTATATATAGATATAATAGATACGGGTATAGGTATATCTGAAGAATACCTGCCAAAACTGTTTGATCCGTTTACTCAGGAAGAACAAGGTTATACACGAAAGTTTGAAGGTAATGGACTAGGATTAGCATTGGTTAAAAAGTATTGTGAGCTAAATGGAGCAGATATAAGGGTAAAAAGCAAGAAGGGTGCAGGAGCTACATTTACCTTAATATTCAAAAAATATAAAAAAGTTTAAAAAGTGTTTGACATGTATAGGGTATAGCCGTATATTTCGCGTCTGCTTTTTTATAAGGAAAACTAAAAGGCACTGTTCTAAAACGTAATGCGAGATGATTAACTAACTAAAACAAAAATATTTGAGTTAGTAAAAAAAAGAGTTGACAATGAATTGAGAAAGTATTAAGTTTCAATTCTGTGACTTTTTGAGTTAGTCGAAAGCACAATGTTCTAAACGTAATGATCAAAACAACGAAGAAGAGAAAATCAAAAATAAATGATTTTATGCTTGACAAAGAAAATTAAAATGATTAATTTTCAAGTCTGCGACTTTTTGAGTTAAAGCAATCGCAGTGTTTATTGAAATGCTGATTTAACGACAAAAGAAAAATCAAAAACAAATGATTTTATGCTTGACAAAGAAAATGAAAAATGTTAATTTTCAAGTCTGCGACTTTTGAAATTGTTGATCGCAAATTGTTCTGAAAGTATTGATTCCTAAGTAAGCGAAAAGATTTTGAAATGATTTAATTTTTTACTTGACTTTCAAAGTCGAAAATGCTTAACTTAGAAATCTTGTTCTTAAATGTTTTGTCAGTCAGGCTCAGTTATGAGAGATGCTAATACAGCGAAATTATTAAAAATTTGTTAAGATTTTATTTGACAATTAAGTGAATATGATGTAAGTTTTGAGTCCTGATTTAACAATAGGTTCATTGACATGGTGAGTGACTAAAGCGAAGGCTTTAGGATAAAGCAAACGTTACACAAAATTTGAAGAGTATGTTATACAACGGAGAGTTTGATCCTGGCTCAGGACGAACGTTGGCGGCGTGCTTAACACATGCAAGTCAAGGAGAAAGTTTTCTTCGGAAAATGATTAAACTGGCGCACGGGTGAGTAATATATAGGCAACCTACCTCTTGATTTGGGATAACACCGAGAAATCGGTGCTAATACCAAATAATGCAGCGGCACCGCATGGTGATGTTGTTAAAGGTTACGTCAAGAGATGGGCTTATACGTGATTAGTTAGTTGGTAAGGTAACGGCTTACCAAGGCAGCGATCACTAGCTGGTCTGAGAGGATGATCAGCCACACTGGAACTGAGACACGGTCCAGACTCCTACGGGAGGCAGCAGTGAGGAATATTGGGCAATGCCCGAAAGGGTGACCCAGCAACGCCGCGTGAAGGATGAATGTCGTAAGATTGTAAACTTCTTTTTTGAGGGACGAAAAACCATTGGGAATTGACTGTACCTCAAGAATAAGCCCCGGCTAACTACGTGCCAGCAGCCGCGGTAATACGTAGGGGGCAAACGTTGTCCGGATTTACTGGGTGTAAAGGGCGTGTAGGCGGAATTGTAAGTCAGTGGTGAAATCCTGCAGCTTAACTGTAGAACTGCCATTGATACTGCAAATCTTGAGTTTGGAAGAGAGAAGCGGAATTCCAGGTGTAGTGGTGAAATACGTAGATATCTGGAAGAACACCAGAAGCGAAGGCGGCTTCTTGGTCCATAACTGACGCTGAGGCGCGAAAGCGTGGGGAGCGAACAGGATTAGATACCCTGGTAGTCCACGCCGTAAACGATGAATACTAGATGTCGGGAACTTAAGTTCTCGGTGTCGCAGCAAACGCATTAAGTATTCCACCTGGGGAGTACGATCGCAAGGTTGAAACTCAAAGGAATTGACGGGGGCCCGCACAAGCAGTGGAGCATGTGGTTTAATTCGATGCAACGCGAAGAACCTTACCTGGGCTTGAAATGCAGGTGACCGAGTGTGAAAGCACTCTTCTCTTCGGAGCAGCTGTACAGGTGCTGCATGGCTGTCGTCAGCTCGTGCCGTGAGGTGTTGGGTTAAGTCTCGCAACGAGCGCAACCCTTACCATTAGTTGCCATCAGGTTAAGCTGGGCACTCTAATGGGACTGCCTACGCAAGTAGTGAGGAAGGTGGGGATGACGTCAAGTCAGCATGGCCCTTACGCCCAGGGCTACACACGTGCTACAATGGGCACGACAATGGGTTGCCAAGCCGCGAGGTGGAGCCAATCCCATAAACGTGTCCTCAGTTCGGATTAGAGTCTGCAACTCGACTCTATGAAGTCGGAATTGCTAGTAATCGCGTATCAGCATGACGCGGTGAATACGTTCCCGGGCCTTGTACACACCGCCCGTCAAGCCATGGAAGCCGGGGGTACCCCAAGTCGGTGACTCAACCTTCGGGAGAGAGCCGCCTAAGGTAAAACTGGTAACTGGGGCTAAGTCGTAACAAGGTAGCCGTACTGGAAAGTGCGGCTGGATCACCTCCTTTCTAAAGAGTAACCGCTTTATCCTTTAGCGCTTTGCTCACCATTGTCATGATTTATGTTCTTGATATAATGTTTTTATATGCTAATTTCAGCAGAAGATTGATGACCATGGGCCTGTAGCTCAGATGGTTAGAGCGCACGCCTGATAAGCGTGAGGTCAGTGGTTCAATTCCACTCAGGCCCACACTTGGTTAGGCTATTTAACAGGTTCATCAAAATAGCCGGGAAAATTTATCCCGGGGCTATAGCTCAGCTGGGAGAGCGCCGCCCTTGCAAGGCGGAGGTCAGCGGTTCGATCCCGCTTAGCTCCACAATTAGTTACATAAGTTCTTTGACGTATTGGAAGAGTAAAAATAAGTTTTTACTTATAAACGAATCACAAGTTATTTTAGATATAATTTTTTATTAAGTTACTAAGGGCGTACGGTGGATGCCTTGGCACACGAAGGCGATGAAGGACGTGACTACCTGCGATAAGCTACGGTGAGATGGAAGTAATCTAAGACCCGTAGATTTCCGAATGGGACAACCCAGCAGGGGTAATGCTCTGTTATCAGCAACTGAATACATAGGTTGTTGAAGCCAACCCGGGGAACTGAAACATCTAAGTACCCGGAGGAAGAGAAAACAAAAGTGATTCCCTGAGTAGTGGCGAGCGAAAGGGGATTAGCCCAAACCGTTTAACGTGTTAAAGACCGCAGTCGTTGCGTTAACGGGGTTGTGGGAAGCATTAGCCGATCTCTGCGGAGAGGCGAAGATAGATTGATTATTAGACGAATTTCCTGGAAAGTTAAACCATAGAAGGTGAAAGTCCTGTAGTTGAAAATAATTTATCATCTTAATGCTCACCCGAGTACCGCGAATTAGGTGAAATTTTGTGGGAATCTGCCAGAACCATCTGGTAAGGCTAAATACTCTCGTGTGACCGATAGTGAATAAGTACCGTGAGGGAAAGGTGAAAAGTACTCCTAGCAGGAGAGTGAAATAGTACCTGAAACCGTGCGCTTACAAACGGTTGGAGCCCTTCGGGGTGACAGCGTGCCTTTTGGATAATGAGCCTACGAGTTGCTCGTATGATGCAAGGTTAATTCTCTAAGAGAAGTAGTCGAAGCGAAAGCAAGTCTTAATAGGGCGTTTAGTATCATGCGGCAGACGCGAAACCTGGTGATCTACCCTTGTCCAGGATGAAGGGTCGGTAACACGACCTGGAGGTCCGAACCAGTATCGGTTGAAAACGATTTGGATGAGGTGAGGGTAGGGGTGAAAGGCCAATCAAACCAGGAAATAGCTCGTATTCCTCGAAATAGCTTTAGGGCTAGCCTCGACTAAAAGTGTAAGGGAGGTAGAGCACTGATTGGGCTAGGGCCCTCACAAGGGTACCAACCCCAGACAAACTCCGAATTCCCTATACATGTTCGTCGGGAGTCAGGCTGCGGGGGATAAGCTTCGTAGCCGAGAGGGGAACAACCCAGACCATCAGCTAAGGTCCCCAAGTTATAGTTAACAGATAAAGGATGTTGAGTTGCTAAGACAACTAGGATGTTGGCTTAGAAGCAGCCATTCATTTAAAGAGTGCGTAATAGCTCACTAGTCAAGCGACTCGGCGTCGACAATACTCGGGACTAAACTATACACCGAAGCTATGGGATCGAAAGATCGGTAGAGGAACATTCTATGTGTGCTGAAGATGTGCTGTGAGGCATGTTGGAACGCATAGAAAAGCAAATGTAGGCATAAGTAACGATAAAACAGATGAAAAATCTGTTCGCCGTAAGTCTAAGGTTTCCTGAGCAATGTTAATCATCTCAGGGTTAGTCGGGTCCTAAGCCGAGGCTGAAAAGCGTAGGCGATGGTAAGAAGGTTAATATTCCTTCACCTGGAAAGCTTATGACTATAAGGGGACGCAGGTTCGGAGAAAACGCAACGTGGTGGATTGTTGCTAATTGAAGAAACTGCCTAGAAAAGCCTTATAGTTTGTGTACCAGTCCGTACCGCAAACCGACACAGGTAGACGGGATGAGTATTCTCAGGCGCTCGAGTGAGTCGTGGTTAAGGAACTCGGCAAATTAACTCCGTAACTTCGGGAGAAGGAGTGCCTCGCGAGAGGCCGCAGTGAAAAGGCCCAGGCGACTGTTTAACAAAAACACATGTCTCTGCTAAGTCGTAAGACGATGTATAGGGACTGACACCTGCCCGGTGCTGGAAGGTTAAGAGGAGAGGTTAGCGTAAGCGAAGCTTTGAATCGAAGCCCCAGTAAACGGCGGCCGTAACTATAACGGTCCTAAGGTAGCGAAATTCCTTGTCGGGTAAGTTCCGACCTGCACGAAAGGTGCAACGATCTGGGCACTGTCTCAACCACGAGCTCGGTGAAATTGTGGTACCGGTGAAGACGCCGGTTACCCGCATACGGACGAAAAGACCCCGTGAACCTTCACTGCAGCCTAGCATTGGGTTCGGGTAAATCATGTGTAGGATAGGTGGGAGACTATGAAGCGGGAGCGCTAGCTAACGTGGAGTCAATGGTGAAATACCACCCTTGGTTTATCTGTATCCTAACTTTGGCCCTTGAATCAGGGCTAAGGACAGTACTAGGTGGGTAGTTTGACTGGGGCGGTCGCCTCCCAAATGGTAACGGAGGCTCTCAAAGGTTCCCTCAGCATGGTCGGTAATCATGCGTAGAGTGCAAACGCATAAGGGAGCTTGACTGCGAGACATACAGGTCGAGCAGGTGCGAAAGCAGGAGTTAGTGATCCGGCGGTTGCGAATGGAAGTGCCGTCGCTCAAAGGATAAAAGGTACTCCGGGGATAACAGGCTGATCTTGCCCAAGAGTTCACATCGACGGCAAGGTTTGGCACCTCGATGTCGGCTCATCGCATCCTGGGGCTGGAGAAGGTCCCAAGGGTTTGGCTGTTCGCCAATTAAAGCGGTACGTGAGCTGGGTTCAGAACGTCGTGAGACAGTTCGGTCTCTATCCTATGCGGGCGTAGGAAACTTGCGGAGAGTCGCCCTTAGTACGAGAGGACCGGGGCGAACGAACCTCTAGTGTACCAATTGTCACGCCAGTGGCACGGTTGGGTAGCTACGTTCGGAAATGATAAGCACTGAAAGCATCTAAGTGCGAAGCATACTTCTAGATTAGGTTTCCCTTCTCTGAAGACTCCTTGGAGATGACAAGGTGATAGGCTGCAGGTGTAAGCATGGTAACATGTTCAGCCGAGCAGTACTAATAAGTCGTGAGACTTAATTATTTTAATTTTTCTAAAATTCTTTATGATTCTTCTCTTCCAATCGTCTTTAATTTTGATTAAAAGTTTTTTGGTGGTTATAGCTAAAGGGAAACACCTCTTACCATTCCGAACAGAGTAGTTAAGCCTTTACACGCCGATGGTACTATATGGGCAACTGTATGGGAGAGTAGGTAGCCGCCAATTTAATATTTTTAGAAGCCTCTTTCGCTACGCGATTGAGGCTTTTTTTATGTCCTTTCTTTTCTCTTTCATTTCTAAAAACTTTCTTTTGCCTTATTATTTCTATTTTAATATAAACTCACCTTTACCTTTACTTTCTTTTAGTACTTTAATTTACATTGCAGATGATTAGCTATGGAATATTTATATTATAAATGATGAGTATTATTAGAATGAGATAGTGAATGTATTAGCGTCTTAGATGTTATCTATTGTTTAATACTTGAAGTAACATTTGTCAGGTAATATATCGATTCGGGTAAAATGATAATTTTCCTGTAATGATGTTGTGAATCTAAAAGTAAATCGGCAATGCCCCCACAGTATATTAAATATATTGTTAAAGTATTGGTTATGATTACTTTAGATATTTCTAAGGTGAGAATTTAAGATACGTTACTTGGGTACTATTATTGACTTGTATTCATGAAATAGAGTTGCCTCATCTTATTCTTCGTGTTGTTTATATTCTCTTCCGCCGAGATCGCTTTTTATGGCTTCAATTAGTGGGGTGTTGGCTTCATCGCTATTAATAAATTCAAGGTCGTTTGGATCTATCTTGCCTTGGGGGAAGTAGAAATCGAATTTGATATCTTCGTCAAAGTATTCTTTGGCAAAATGTTTAATTTTCTTTTGTACTTTTTTGTTGTTTAGATTGTCATAGTCGCTTTTATGATCGAGTTCAACTGATATTGTGTTATTACCAAATTTGTTTGGTCTGAGGGCTGTGAGACTTTGATAAAGCAATTCTGATGTGTTTTCTATAACATGTTTGGTAAATGGTTTCCAATGATAGGAAATAACCTTCATTGTTAAAGGTTTGGTTACTTTTTGCCTGGGTTGCTCTTGTACCGGTGGTACAATGGCTTTATGTATAATTGGCTTTGGTTTAGGTGTTACATCAGGCTTTTTTTTTTCAGCTACCTCGGGAGCTGCAGATGTAACATTAATGCTTTCCAGCTTTTTGTTGTTATTGATTACATCTAACAAGTTGCTAATTGTTTCGCTTTTTTCAAGTCCTATTAACTGGCAAAGAGTAATTTCAAGTTTAATACGGTGGTTAGGTGCTGATTTAATTTCATAACTAACCTGATTAAGTAGCGTTAATATTCTAAGTAAATCACCTTCGCTAAATTTACCCTCGTAACTTTTGTATTGCTCTTTATACGATTCAGCAGTTTCAATCAGTTTTGTATCCTTTTTAACAATAAAGGTAAGGATGTTTCTGAAATGTTCAGTTAAGCCGTTAATAAAGTCAATAAAATTCCAGCCATTTTCATATATCTTAGTAGTAATATCGAAAGCAGAATTAAAGTTTTTGTTTAATATGGAATCCGATATTGTAAAATATACCTCATCATCAATGAGGTTAAGCATTTCGGTAAGAATGTCAGATGTTATTTCATTGCCGCAGAAGGCAATAACCTGATCAAATATACTCTGGGCATCACGTAAGCCACCATCAGCCTTTTTTGCTATAATGGTTAAAGATTTATCATCGATTGATATATTTTCTGCTTTGGCTATACTGGCAAGTAAATCTTTAATTGTTTGCAGTTCAATACGGCGGAAATCAAACCTCTGGCAACGCGAAATAATTGTAGCCGGTACCTTATGTACATCAGTGGTTGCAAATATAAATATAGTATGTTCCGGTGGCTCCTCGAGAGTTTTAAGTAGTGCATTGAATGATTCGTTTGTAAGCATGTGCACTTCATCGATAATATATACCTTGAACTTACCTTTTGTTGGCGCATATTTAACTGATTCACGTAGTGTACGAATTTCTTCGATACGTCTGTTTGAAGCACCATCAATTTCAATAATGTCGAGTGAACGGGATGAATTAAATGAATCGCACATTTCACAATTGTTGCATGGCTCACCATCATGCGGATTGAGGCAGTTAAGTGACTTTGCAAGAATACGGGCAGTTGTAGTTTTCCCTACGCCACGTGGACCGGCAAATATAAAAGCATGAGCAAGACGATTATTAAGAATAGCATTCTTAAGTGTTTTGGTAATATGCTCCTGTCCAACAACATCTGAAAATATTTGTGGTCGCCATTTTCTGGCAGTAACAAGGTAACTCATTTATTCTCCGGTTCAGGAAAGTGTAAAATCTTCAAGGTTTATTTTGTTGTTCAAAATCTCAAGAAACTTGAGAAGGTAAAACTTATCTGTATCATTAAATGCAGAATAGCTGTAACTATCCAGATCCAGCACACCGAAAATATTGTTATTTTTTGTAACAGGCAATACTATTTCAGATTTTGATCCTGAATCGCAAGCAATATGTCCAGGAAATTTATCAACATCCTCAACAATTACAGTTTCCTTGTTGGAAAAGGATGTACCACAAACACCTTTACCAGGTTTAATAATTGTACAAGCAGTATTTCCCTGAAAAGGTCCTAACACAAGAAGGTCTTTTTTTACAAGATAAAATCCGCACCAGCTAATTTTATTGAATGCATTAAATAGTGCGGCATTAAAATTTGAAAGATTTGTTATAACTGGAAGCGATTCATCAAGAAGCCCTTCAACCTGAGGAAGAAGAGCTTCATAAATTTCTTTATCGGAAAGTGATTTATTTAATTTAATTTCATCACTCATTTGTGCCTGATTCCTTTTCTTTCGATTGGGTATCTGCAAGTTCATCAGTTTTTTTTGCTTTTGCTTTTTTCTTCTCAGGTAATTTTGCGAATACATGAGGAAGTGCTTCGGCAATTGTTTCAACGCTTATAATATTAAGATCGTCTTTTACCTCATCTTTAATTTCATTAAGATGTTTCTCGTTTTCTTTTGGTATAAGAACAGTTTTAATTCCGCTTCGTTTGGCAGCAATCAGCTTTTCATTTAATCCGCCAATAGGAAGAACTTTACCACGAAGAGTTATTTCACCTGTCATGGCAACATCACCTTTGGCTGGTACTCCGGCAAAAGCTGAAAACATAGCCATTGATAATGTTATACCGGCAGAAGGACCATCTTTTGGTATTGCTCCTTCAGGCAAGTGAATATGTATTTCCTTACCTTTATAGAAATTAGATTCAAGTCCCAAGCTCTCAGCATTAGCACGTATATAGCTAAGTGCAGCTTGAGCAGATTCCTTCATCACGTTTCCAACCTGACCGGTAATATTTAATTTTTCCGAACCTGGCATAACATTACAATCAACAGCTAAAATTTCGCCACCAACGCTTGTCCAAGCCAAGCCGGTAACGCTGCCTATGGTACTGTTTTTGTTCGATTTTGAAGTACGGAACCGTGGCACACCAAGATGCTCTTCAAGTTTTTTAGTAGTAATTTTAAATACTTTTGTTAACTCTTTTTTCGAGTTGGATTTAGCTTTTTCGAGAACAATATCGCGTGCAGTTTTTCTGAGAACTGTTGAAATTTCACGCTCAAGGTTTCTAACGCCTGCTTCTCTTGTATATTTTGTTACTATGTCCAGAATACACTTATCGGGTATATCAATTTTGTAATTATCGAGACCATGAGCCTTAATTTGTTTAGGGATAATAAACTTTTTGGCTATTTCAAGCTTTTCAAACTCAAGGTATCCAGGTAGTTCAATTATTTCCATTCTGTCCTGCAAAGGTAGCGGAATATTATGACGCACGTTTGCAGTAGTAATAAACATTACTTTGGAAAGATCATAATCAACATCAAGGTAATGATCATTGAAACTGTAGTTTTGTTCCGGATCGAGGACTTCAAGCATTGCCGAAGATGGGTCTCCTCTAAAATCCATACTCATTTTATCAATTTCATCGAGCAGGATTACAGGGTTTATAGTACCGGCTTTTTTCATGGATTGAAGAATCTTACCCGGCATCGAACCAATGTAAGTTCTACGGTGCCCGCGTATTTCAGCTTCATCTCTTACACCACCAAGACTGATACGAACAAACTTTCTGCCAATTGCACGAGCAATAGATTTACCAAGAGAGGTTTTACCAACCCCCGGAGGTCCTACAAAACATAAAATCTGACCCCTCATTTGTTTTACGAGGTTTAGTACAGCGATATGTTCAACAATTCTGTCTTTAGGTTTTTCGAGACCAAAATGATCTTCATCAAGGATTGTTCTAACGTTTTTAATATCGAGTTTATCTTTTGTCCTTTTACTCCATGGTACATCGGTCATCCAGTCAATAAAATTTCTGATTACAGTTGATTCTGGAGAATTGGAAGGAGTTTTTTTCAGTTTATTAATTTCTTCGTTAACTTTTTCCTCAGCGTAGCGGGGCATTCGTGCTTTTTTAATCTTCTCCTGAAATTTAATAAACTCTGGTGATGATTCATCTTCATCTCCAAGCTCATCCTGGAGGATTCGAATCTGTTCCTGAATTATAAATTTTCGCTGAGTTTTGGCAATATTCTCCTGAACCTTCGATTCAATTTCTTTTTCAACTTTTAGAATATCAATTTCCGAATTAAGGATTTTGATAATTGCGAAAAGCTGATCCTTTAAGTTGGTTTTTTGAAGTATTGATTGTTTTACCTCAATTGACTGGTTAATATTTGCCGCTACATAAAACAGTTTCCTGTCGGATTCATCAATATTCTCATAAGCACTAATTGCTTCCGCAGGTACAGAGCGGTTAATTTTAACATATTCCTTGAACAGTGTAGTCATTTGGCGTATAAGAGCATTAAGCTCCTTGTGTTCTTCGGAGGAAGGTAAAACAACTTCAACCTTTGCTTCGAAGAAATTCTGGTTTTCAACAAAGTTGATAATTTTACCTTGTATAATGCCATCAACCAAAATTTTCATTAAGCCATTAGGCAGCTTAAGAATTTGAATAATCTTGGCAATTGTTCCGTCAGGGAAAATATCGTCTTCAAGCGGCTCTTCAATATTTGATTTTTTCTGGGCTGCAAGGAAAATATATTTCGAATTTTCCAGCGAATAATTTGCTGCTCTAATAGATTGTTCTCTACCAACCAGCACAGGAAAAATCATATAAGGAAAAATAACATTGTCCCTTAAAGGAAGTACGGGTAAAACTTCCGGTATATCGTCAACAACGGAATAGTCGTCATTCATTACTTTTTTTTCTTCTTCCATACTCTTTAATTCTAGTTTCTTTTTATTTTTAAACCTGTAAATATATTAAATATATAACGCTGCTACAATGATACAAATTCTCTTTACAGTTCCTTAATTTTTACCATTGCATATTTTTTGATATGTTTATGTTATTAATAACAAATTCTGGTTAAATATGATAGACAAAATATTGGAAATTTCCAAAGAAGCTGGCGAAATAGTAAGAGAGGGATTCGGTAAACGGTTTGCAATTGAATTTAAGGGAACAAAATCTAATATTGTTACCGAAATTGATAAAAAAAGTGAAGCTGCTATTATTGAGTTTATTGAGAAGGAATTTCCGGGACATGCCATTCTTGCCGAAGAAAGTGGTGAGCATAAAAGTGATTCGGAATATACTTGGGTTATTGACCCTATTGATGGTACAACAAACTTTGCTCACGGATTACCAATTTTTTCCGTATCAATTGGTGTAACCAAAGGTGATGAAATTGTTGCAGGTGCAATTTATGATGTAATGCGTGATGTTATGTATTCAACGGAAAAGGGTGCAGGTGCTTTCAGGAACGGAGAAAAAATTAATGTTAATGATCGGAATGATTTGAAGGAAAGTTTAATTGTTACCGGATTTCCATATAATACTGATAAGGAGTCCGAAAGGAACAAAAGGCATTTTTTATCCATGCTTGACGAATGCAGGGGGGTAAGAAGATTAGGTTCGGCGGCTATTGACCTTTGTTTTGTTGCTGAAGGTATATTTGATGGCTTTTGGGAATCGAGATTACACCCGTGGGATGTTTGTGCCGGTTATTTGTTAATTGAAGAAGCTGGTGGTAGAATTTCAAATTATGCCAATGAGGATATTACAATATTTTCAACGGAAACACTTGCTTCCAATGGTAAAATACATGCACAAATGTCAGAGCTGTTAAACAACTAAACAAGAGTATGATTTTACCTTATTAGTAACTTTATGTTAATTCTAATAGTTCTATCTTTTTAGTAAATATTTTTCAGTAGGTTTTTTCAAAATATGAAATAATGCTGTTCCCAATTAAGTATATAAATATTATATTTAAATAATTGCTTAAATACTAATATGTCTTTTAGCAGTGTTGGTTAGTTACTTTAGAATGTATAAAATAGTGGTGAATTCTTTAGGTTGGTTGATTTAAAAGAGGCAGTGATAATTCTATAAACGTAGCTTAGTGAGCGATTTACGTTATCTAAAAGCTGATGTAAATGCCGATAATATTAATGCAGGATAACTATGTTGATATTATTGACTATAAAACTCTTATACTGCTATCAACAATTCCCCACTATCCAAAATGATATTCTATTCAGGATGTGAGGTAGTAACTACTACCTCAAAACTTAAATGTTATTACAATTATTGAGGAATAAAGAACATTCATGGGAATGGATGTTACTGAAATTTGGAAGAACTAAACTATGAGTTGTATTCTTTTTATTGAAGATGATATGCATGCCCAACGTGTTTATAGCATGATGTTGAAGGAGTATGGATATGATGTAATTTTAGCATCCAGTTACAAGGATGCGGAAGAACAATTAAAAATTTGTTCTCCTGATTTGATTTTATGTGATATTATGTTGCCTGATTATTCGGGAATAAAAATTAAGGAATTGTATAATAAATCTGAAGCAACAAGAGATATTCCCTTTATTTTTATTACAGCCCTTGAAGAGTACAAGTCTTTCAGGAAAGGTATGGACCTGGGTGCGGATGGTTACCTGATTAAGCCAGTACCTATGGAGGAATTGCTGAAGGTAGTTAAAAGTAGACTCGACAGGGTAAATAATAACTAATAGTTAGTTCATATGCCTTAAGCCTTGCTATTGCTTCTGGCTTACCTAATTCCCTGAAGTTTTTAGGATATGTGTAAGTGCCCCCCTAAAAGTGCAGGAAACCTTTTGTAAATATTATCATCCGCAAATTATATATTCCTTTCCGTTTGTGCAGATTTCATAAATATCCGAATAACTGGCTTTTGCTGTCATGCTGCTAAATATCAAAGCCTATATGGTCATCTTCCTGTTTCAGAAAGTTATGTGTTTTTACCTATAAACAAGTAAGCTTAATATTCATTAAGAATTGATTGACCTTTGGCAGTTTATTATTTAGATTTTAATATGAGAATATCCAATATTACAAAGGTGAGTTTACGATGGAAAAATCAATCAAAGGTACAGAAACTGAAAAGAATTTATTAAAAGCTTTTGCAGGTGAATCACAGGCGAGAAACCGCTATGAATTATTTGCAAACATGGCAAGCGAAGAAGGTTACGAACAGATTGCTGACGTATTCCAGGAAACTGCTGATCAGGAAAGAGAACATGCACGCAGATTTTTTGGTTTTCTTGAAGGAGGCATGACTGAAATTACTGCGATGTATCCTGCAGGTAAAGTTGGTACAACAGCTGAAAATCTTAAAGCAGCTGCTGAAGGTGAAAATGAGGAATATTCAGAACTATATCCCGAGTTTGCAAAAGTAGCAGCAGAGGAAGGTTTTCCGAAAGTGGCTACAGCATTCAAAATGGTTTCAGTAGCTGAACAGGAACATGAAAGACGCTACCTTAAACTGTTACAGAGCATTAGCGAAGATAAAGTATTTATGCAAGAAGGCAAAGTTTGGTGGAAATGCCTTAACTGCGGTTATGTTTACGAATCAGCCAAAGCATACGATACATGTCCTGCTTGCCTGTTTCCAAAGTCATATATGTATCTTGCAAAAGAGCCAGTATAATTTTTTAGCCCTTCATAAAAAGAAGGGCTTTATTTTTACTGCACTATATTTGAAGTGATGTTTGCTTTAAGTTGTATGTGCAATTATATTTGTGGCAATAAATTTTGAGCTACTTGTTACGATCTTTGTATTTGTATATCTTTTGTTTTAAACTTGCCTCTACATCCTCTCATGTTTTTAACCGAATAGTTAATTGTTCAAATTAACCCAATTTATTGTAGTATTTTTAACTACAAATACCTCAGGTACAATACCACTTTTTTATCGTTACAAATGCTAACCTTTATAAAATCAGTTTAAATTATTTTTACAGTAACAAAGACATGAAGGCTTATGGCAGATATAACTACAATACTTGTTGACATACTAAAGATATTAGCAATAATTTTAGTTGTTTCTATCATTTTAACATATTTGGGTTCGCTATTAAGAAGGCTAAGCGGAAAAGGTGAGAAGCTTCCTGAAAAGAAACACTCGGAAAGGGATAAGCAGGAGAAGTTGGCTAAGAAGAAAACACCTGCTCCCGAAAGAAAAAAAGTTACTACAAAAGAAAACTTTGCGGCACGGGTTACAAAATCGAATGAACCTAAGAAGTATGTTAAACTAGATAAAGATCCCAATCGTGTTTCTAAAGCGGATGAGCAAAGAGTTAGAACCAAAAGAAAAGAAGTGTCTCCAAGGATGGAGGTTGTTTACACAAAAAAAAACAGAAGTAGGCAGTATAAGGCTGCCTAAAACCGGTTAAATTAAAAATTCTAACTATAAATCCATCCTTTTTTGCTAAATTAGCACACTTCTTTTTTTATTTGGTGATGTAATGATTGTTCTCGGCGAACTTGCTGCCCTCTTTGCTGCAATTTTATGGGCATTTAATTCTATTGTTCTTACCAATATTTCCAGCTACATGGGTACGGTTAATGCAAACTTGGCAAGACTAATCTTTGCATCTTTTTTCCTGCTAATTACCGTTATTATTATCGGTGCACCAATGGAGATTAGCGGGTATCAATATACCCATCTTATAACAAGTGGTATAATAGGACTTATATTTGGTGATACATTTATGCTTAAATCGTATGTAATGGTTGGTCCCCGAATTGGTATGCTTATGATGTCGCTTGCTCCCCCAATCTCAGCAGTCCTTGCCTACTTCTTTCTTCAGGAAGAACTAACAATACTTACAATAATTGGGATTTGTGTAACACTTGTTGGTGTAGGAATTGTTATTCTTGACAAAAAACAATCTAATATTTTTGGTTTTAGTGCATTAGGAATTTTTTACGGATTTCTTGCTGCGGCTGGTCAGGCAATTGGGTTAATCTTTGCAAAAAATGCGTTCAACGCAGGTGAATTGAATGAGTTTTCAGCAACCCTGGTAAGATTGGCATCATCTACTTTGCTAATGTATGTTGTAGCATTGGCTGCGGGTAAGGCAAAAAATTTGTTTCGCAAATTAAAAAACGACAGGTATGCTCTAAAAAACTCAATACTTGCTTCAATTTTAGGACCTTACCTTGGAATAACTTTAAGTATGGTTGCAATTGTTTATACCAAGGTTGGTATTGCATCAACTTTGATGGCAACTGTACCGGTGCTTATGCTACCTATCTCAAAATATTACTATAAGGAAACATTAACCTGGCAGGGTATCGTTGGGGCATTTATTGCTGTAATCGGAGTTGCACTACTTTTTATATATTAACCCTATTCAGTTAGTGCAGGTACTTCATACCGGGTATATACCGGTGGTAGCTCAACAGGAACTGAAGTAAACGGATTATATACAGGGGGAGAATATTCCGGTGGAACATTGCGAACAACTTTTACCCTTATTGGAATGGTACCAACAGTCTGCTTTAAACTCTTAAAAATAGAAAGCCCCCGTTAAAAACTTCGGGGGCTTTTGTATATAATAAACTAAACTTTTATAAGTTTACAGTAGTCATGAAATAAGCCCATGAAGAGGTATCTTCACCCATAAGGTCTTCAAATATTTCACCAGGCATATACATTGAAGCACCAAGCTGGAAGCTAACATCTTTACTATATTTGTATTTAAGAGTAAGGTCAACTTCGTTACCAAAAGCAGTAGCATCTGAACCACTCATTAGAGTGTAATCCTGAACAGAGCTAAATATG
This sequence comes from Melioribacteraceae bacterium, assembly GCA_963663615.1. Taxonomy (GTDB): domain Bacteria; phylum Bacteroidota; class Ignavibacteria; order Ignavibacteriales; family Melioribacteraceae. Next base: position 3,120,491 of record OY760517.1, on the reverse strand, counting down.
TGGAAAGAAGCTTTTGCACTTAACTTTTTAACAGGTTTGAATGAGGCACCCAAATGTATATCCATTAAACCTTTACCAAAAGTATCGTTAGGGATGTTCTTGAAATAATCCATATAACCATACTTGCCATGGTTTGAAGCATAAAGAGTATTGAATGTACCATAAGTATCATCAATAGGGTCTTCATCGCCTGAAAGGTATGCAAAGCCTGCATGCAGACCTGGAGCCATTTTTGAATCGAAGGTATAAGCAGCATCAACAGCAGCCATCATTGCAGCAATATCCAAACCGGAAAGAGTACCAAACTGGTAAGCAAATTCACCATTATAAGTAAACTGATCCTTGTCGCCAGCAATATAAAGACCGGTAGTCATTCTGCTAAGATAGTTCGCAGGATCCTGAGACTGAACAAAGAAGTAAGGTTGTATTGTATGATCTTTTAATGCACCAATAGTAAAGTTTAGACCATAAAAGAATTTGTCACCTATGTCAGCAGTTGTACCAACTTCGGTTTCACGATATGCAAAGAAATCGATTTTGTTTTCGTCGCATCTCTGGAAAGTAACCATTGCACCATCAAAGCTGCGTCCAATATTACTAAAATTAGAAGTACCAACTAATCGTTGGTTACCAAATGCAACTTCCATTCTACCCATTTTAAGATGTAATGGAAGTTCAAAAAGGTTGGTTAGCTCAAACCATGCCTGGTGCAAGTCAAGGTTTCTCATGTTTGTAGTTGCACTGCCTTCCTGACCATAAAATCTTGAATCCTGGATCTGTACAAATGCTGTAAGGTTTCTATCTCTCTGAGCCATAACAGAGAAACGGGTTCTTAGATAAGTAATTGAATTGCCATCGATATCGGAGCTGAAATTCTTGTCAATATATTCCGCACGTGGTCTAATCTGTCCGTTAAAAGTAAAATCTGTTTGGGCTGCAATAAAAGACGCAGCAATAAGAAATAGAACAATAATTTGTTTTAACATATTAAGCCTCAATTAATTATATGATTTTAGAGTGCCTTGTCGTTTTTTGGCTTCCTCGTCCCATTTAACAACTGTAGTTTCTAAAAGTTCATTTTTATCTTTTTTTAGTTCATTTATTTTCAAACCGACAACTTTTTGAGCTTTTTCTTTTGTTGAAATATCGGGTAGTTGAGGTGGATAGCTTACGTTATGCTTAATAAGTACAACTGCAAGTTCGCGCCTTGCCTGTTCAGCTTTTTGCAGCGAAGTACCAACTACACGAAGTGCTTCAACAGGTGCATGAAAACCTAATCCGTTTGCGGCAGCAACCCAGTCCCATCTCCATTGTGAGTGTCGTATTAGTGTAAGTATATTTTTCATTTCTTTTTCCGTCGCACCATTATCCCATGCAATTTTTGCCTCAAGATGTGCAGCAGCCAATGCTTTTTCTGTAAGTCTTCTTAACTCTTCCAGACGGTCTTGTCTTTCGTAAACATCTTCAAGCAGGGTGCGAGTTTCTTCACGATGACAAACCTGACATGAGTTGGCTATATTTGCAAGCGGACTTTGCACATGGTGATCAGTAAATTTAACACCACCTTCAGTTTTGTAAGGCATGTGGCAGTCTGCACAAGATACACCACGTTTTGCATGAACTCCAGTCATAAATAACTCATAATCAGGATGCTGAGCTTTTAACATCGGTGCTTTACTGAGTTTATGAGTCCAGTCCTTAAATTCCATATTATCATAATATTCTTCCATATCGTCGGCACTAAAACCATTATCCCACGGAAAAGTAAGATATTTGCCATCACCTTTAAAGTAATACTCTACATGGCACTGTGCACAAACAAGTGAACGCATTTCGTTACGAGAGAAATCTTCAATTTTTTTACCCTGTCGTTCGAAAGCTTCTCTGAGTGCGGGTCGTGAAATTGCCAATTCCATGGTTTCGTTATCATGACAATCCTTGCAGCCAATAGGGTTTACAAATTCATGTCCCTTGTCAATCCATTTCCCTTTGTAAAATTTCTTATAACCAACTTTTTCCATAACTCTCGGAACATCGGTACTTTTGCAACTCCAGCAAGTTGCTGGCATGGGACTAACATTAGTGCCGCCTGTACGCAATGTATTCCTTATATCTTTAATAGCGTATGCATGACCGCGACCCTGGTTATAATCTTTTGAGAAGCCATAACCAGCCCACATTACCACCAGTTCAGGATACTTTTCCAGATAGTCAATCATCTTTGCACCACCATGTTTGCTTGCAAAATCTGTTTCAAGAGTTTGCATATATGTTTCGTATTCTCTTGGAAAGTTTTGACCCCAAACCTCATTACGGGTTTCAGTATCAGAAATTGGCTTAACCATTTGCAATGTGTAGGTTTCGCTACGCCTTTCAATAATTGATGTTGTGAGTAACCCCAGAACAAATACTACGATTGCCACAACAACAAAAATTATCCAGTTTAATTTTAGCTTACTATTTCCAGAACTCATTTTATCCTCATCTGATAATATTATTCAAATACTTTTCTAATTTTTGGTGAACGTGAATAAACAACCGAAGAAAGTGAATTTACTCTGCCGTGCGGAATTTCACGATGACAATCCCAGCATACACGTTCGGAATCATGGATCATTTTGTTACTGAGTGCACGAAGTGAAACCGGATGGATATTGTTTTCATGGCATCGAATGCAATTTTGCTGAACAGCCTCCTTGCCGGATTCGCTAATACGTATTACCTGCGGTTCCATTCTTAGAGTAAACATAGTTGCGTGCCGCATGCCATCCTTTGCCTTGAAAGCATACTTTGCCACAATGTTATCGTGTGGTACGTGACAGTCATTGCATTTTGCAACTGTTTTATGACTACTGCGTTCCCATGTTGCAAATTGAGGTGTCATAACATGACAGTTGATACACGTTTCCGAGTCATCGGAAAGATATGATGCTGCATTCGAGATGTAAAAAGAGGTTAGGAGTAGCCCAACCGCCACACCGGATAAAATAATTGTAAACATTTTTAGCATGGGTGGAGGGGAGGATTTTGTTAACCACTTTTTATCTGAGCCTTTGTGGGTTTGGTTTTCCATAAATCTTCCTTATTCAGATTAGCCTATCTTATTAACGTGAGACAGGCGGGTTTATGAAAATGGAACAAATTTGTTATGGTTAATTGATCTCGTTCAAAAGCTATAATCGGAATAATAAATCTTGTTATATCGGCAAGATATTATGATTAAAACTAAAAGGCAAGTATAAAAATCAAATAATCAATATAAACTTGTTATGAATTTACGGTAGATAGGGGAAAGGTTTTTGGTGATCAGTTTATGGCAGTTAATGCAGCCGGAAATAAGATTGATGAGTTACGGAATTATTTGCTTTTCAATATAATGCCCACAACATAAAAAGTAACATTTACCGGTTTTTACTTGCTAATAATATTTAAGTAATTTAATTTTGGATAATTAGATGCTATTTATCTATTGTGTTCTTTAACTTATTTATTTAACAAGGGAAAACACTATGTGTATTAGTCAAATTGCCAAGACAATTACGGCATCACCAACCCTTGCTCTTAATGAAAAAGCAGCTATTCTCCGGGCTAAGGGAGAACCTGTAATTCATTTAGGGGGAGGAGAACCAAAAAGCAAGGCTCCGATGGATGCAATTATTTCGGCAGCATCGAACCTTAATTCAGGCGAAGTACGCTATACGCCCGCTGACGGTATTCCCGAACTAAAACAGTCAATAATCCGATATACGGAAGATCATTATCACCGTAAGGTTACCCCGGATCATGTTATAGTTTCGAGCGGAGCAAAGCAGGCTATTATGGTGGCACTTCAGGCAATACTTAATCCACAGGAAGAAGTTTTATTCCCCGCTCCTTACTGGGTTAGTTACCCCGATATGGTACGTATGTGTCAGGGCGTTCCTGTTCCTGTTTACCCCGAAGACGGTACTTTTTATCCTACCATGAAGGATATTGAGGAGAAAGTCGGTTCTTACACAAAAGCTATTATTATCAATAGCCCCAATAATCCCACCGGTGCAGTATATTCGGAAGGGTTTATTGCGGATATTGTAGATTTCTGTGAAAGAAAGGGTATTTACCTCATAATGGATGATATTTACCACAGACTTCAGTTTGACGGGAAAAAGCATATTGCTTGCTACGATTATGCTAGGGATCTTACCGAAAACTCCAAACTTATACTTGTTAATGGAGTATCCAAGGCATATGCCATGACGGGTTTCCGTATTGGATGGGCTGTTGCAAACAAAAGGCTTATTGAGGTAATGACCAACATCCAGGGGCATCAAACTTCCGGTCCTTCCATTGTATTGCAAAAAGCGGCTGTTGGAGCTCTTAACGGTATCCAGAGTAGTGTTGAACATTTACGTACAACCCTGCAGAACAACCGAAATGTACTTGTTGATTATTTGCGTTCTTTCGAAGGTGTAAGGGTGCATGTTCCTGAAGGTACATTTTATTTGTTGGCAGATTTTAGTGCTTACGAAAAGGATTCGGTTAAACTTTCCAATATGCTTATTGACAAGGTACAGGTTCTTACCGTGCCTGGCAGTGCATTTGGACTTGATGGACATTTACGGTTAAGCTATTGTGGTTCCATTAAGGATATCAGGGAAGGTATTGAACGAATGAAATGGGCTCTCGACCTCAATTCGCCTAACGAACTTTATATAGGCGAACGTAAACTTGTGAGGGATTGGGTATGAGTAAATATCTTGAGTTCAATACGCCCGCTCTTGACGAGTCGCACGAAATAACTTCCGATTACAAACTGCGTTACCACGGATTAACACACCTTGATAACGTATATTGGAATCTTTCGGATGAGGCTCTTTACGAGGAGGCAATTTTCAGAAATGAAGCCCATATTGCCAAAAATGGTCCGCTAATCGTAAAAACCGGAAAGCATACTGCTCGTGCTGCTGCCGATAAGTGTGTTGTAAGGGAAGGTACTTCCGAGGATGATATTTGGTGGGGTGAACATAACCGTCCTATGAGTCCGGATAAATGGAGCGGATTGCTTGCACGTGTGCAGGCATATTGCCAGGGTGAAGACCTTTTTGTTCAGGATTGTTACGTAGGTGCTGATCCCGACTACCGGATGCCGGTTAGAATAATAACTGAAAAAGCATGGCATAGTTTGTTTGCCCGCAATATGTTCATTACTGTTGAAAACAGGGATGAGCTGAAAAACTTTGTGCCTGAATTTACACTTATCGCTGTACCCGGCTTTTATCTTGACCCGCGTATTGACGGAACACGTTCGGAAACTGGTATTGTTCTTAATTTTGCCGAAAGGATGGCTGTTGTTGCCAATACCTTATACGGCGGCGAAATTAAGAAGAGTATTTTTACAGTAATGAACTTCTTGCTTACATTTCAGGATGTTTTACCGATGCATTGTTCTGCAAACGTAGGCGATGAAGGGGATGCGGCGTTATTTTTCGGACTGAGTGGTACTGGTAAAACCACGCTTTCGGCTGATCCGCACAGACGGCTTATAGGGGATGATGAACATGGCTGGAGCAGAAGCGGTGTGTTTAACTTTGAAGGAGGCTGTTACGCAAAGGTAATAAGACTTTCGGAAGAAGCTGAACCACAGATATTTTCCTGTACCAAACGATTTGGTACTATTCTGGAAAATGTTGTGTATGATCCTGCTTCAAGGAAAATTGATTTGAATGATGATTCGCTTACGGAAAATACACGAGCATCATACCCAATCAATTTTATTCCTAATGTGGTGCCCGAAGGATATGTTCACTCGCATCCAAAGAATATTATTTTCCTTACTTGCGATGCCTCGGGAGTTATGCCGCCAATTGCACGACTTAATCCGGCACAGGCTCAATACCATTTTATAAGCGGATACACTTCCAAAATTGCCGGTACGGAAATTGGGTTGGGACTTGAACCCCAAATTACTTTCAGTGCCTGTTTTGGTGCACCGTTTATGGTACGTCACCCATACGAATATGCCCGTATGCTTAAGGAGCGTATTTTACAGTATGATGTTAATTGCTGGATTGTTAATACCGGCTGGGTTGGTGGCAGATTTGGTGTTGGTAAACGTATAAGTATAAGGCATACCCGTAATTTGCTAAATGCTGCCCTAAACGGTTTCCTCGATAATACAACGTATCGCGAGGATAATTTGTTCGGTTTCGAAGTTCCGGTTCATTGTCCCGATGTACCCGATGATGTACTCGATCCTTCAAGCTCGTGGGGCAGTAAGGAAGAATACTGGCTTAAATACGATGCCCTCGCTGCACGATTTATCGAAAACTTTAAGCTGTATGCTTCGGTTTGCAGTGATGAAGTAATCAATGCCGGTCCGCGAAGACTCTCAAAACATTAGTGTTAAAATAAACCTCCGAAATTTTTAAAATTTCGGAGGGTTGGTATCTTATGATTATATTAATTTTAGGACAGCACCCCTGCAATTTATTGTTCACATCGCAGGGGTGTGTTTCGTTTCATCAAAATCATTTTGCGAGTGGCAGAAGAGTAACTGCTACGCAGTATTAAATCGTTTCCTTGTATTAGTGCTACACAAGAGTAATCGCTAACGCGATACTAAAGAATACAGGCAGGGGAACACTCCTTTCCTACAATACTATAATTGTAGTGGGACAGGAAACCTACGAAATTTTAAAAATTTCGTAGGTTCGAATAATAATTATGCTGCTACGGCGGGGTGGCATGTGGTATTATATTAAACGGTAATGTTGGCAAAAACGGCAGAAGAATACTTTTGCCCTACAAATCTCCTTTAATGTTTAAGAATTACTATATAAGCTTTAGAATCTTTTAATCCTACTACACAAATTGTTTCATTTTTAACGGAGAGACTATACAATTTTATGCCACTATATGCATCATAGCCATCTCCAATTTGTTGCCATGATACTCCATTAAAGTGCATTAATGTCCCTCTGTCACCGGCAATAAACATATCATTTGAAGCATTGCCATCAATCTCAAAAATATTGCCACGCGTTTCAATCATGTTGTAATTACCAAAATAATTACCAGGCAGACTATTAACATAATCCCATTTACTATTTTTGTACTGATACATAATTATGCATCCGGTGTATAATATATTGTTTTCATCGACCCAAATTGAAGCCAATCGACCATACAACTGTTGAAGATTACCCTCTTCAGATAAATCTGCTCCTTCAATAATAGGTGTAAATAAATTCTGTCCTTTCCCTTTTCTTAACAAAATACCTGTATTAGTTGCTGAGCTTGAACCAGTTGCATAAACAGTTCCATCTTTAACATAAACCTCATTAATTGGCAAATCTGTGTATTTATCATACAACTGCCAACTGCCATGATCGTATTTTACTATTTTGTCGCCTCTTCCTGCAAAGTATATTTCGTTTTCGTTTTCGCCATAACAAACTGATGTACTAACCGATGAATTTATTGAATCTCTTAAATCGTGATATTCCCAATTTTGACCGTCATAATATGAAGGTTGTGTACTTGTTAACCAAACTGAGTTTAGAGAAAACATACTAATATCTTCAAATAATGGGTGTAATTCTTTTCCACCTCGATGTACAATAGCATCATAATAGTTAAATCTATTACCATCCCATTTTATTACATTAAAAAAAGTATCATTCCTATTTACTTCACCGACAGCCCAGATATTGTTTTCATCGATAATATCCACTCCGTACAAATTGTTTGTTATACCTTCACCAATTTCAAATACCTGGTAGGTAAAATCGTGACTTGTAGTATCGAGTGTACTAAACTTGCAAGTAATTGTTTCCTCAATGTAGCTTTCAGTTTCGGGGCAGGTTGCAGTGATGGTGTATTCCTTGCCAGGTAAAAGATGTTCAACGTAAATAGTTGTATCTTTGGTAAAGAAGGTATCGGCAGGGGTTGTTAAAGCTTCTGTATTCATGTACACAACTCTACCACCCGGGGGTATGGCAAAATCAATCCATGCGTATGTGCAACTAAATCGTTCAACATTAATAGTAACACCGCTTTCAGTTTTAACGGTTGGTTTTTCTTTATCTTCCGGTTCAGTACTATCGCAGGAAGCTAAAACTATTGTAACTATAAATAGCAGTATAAATTTTTTCATTACGCTCTCGTTTTATTTTGCCCATAACTAAATAAAAATTAACAAGAATGAATAGTAATGTCAAAATAATTCATGTTAATTAAGGGGGATAAATAAGGGCGATTCTCCGATAAATCGGAGTCTCAGGATGTGAATCGTTCGTACGTAAATTCTATAAAACTATTTCTAGGGTGCTTATGAGTCGCTCCTGCCGGAGCTGATGAATCTCGCCTTATTACATTTTCTACAGATGAGTCGCACAACTGGTGCTTTCCATTTGCCACGCCGTGGCTTTTATATTCTATTCCCTATGCTATTTCTATAAACCTTTCGTCCCTCTCGGGACTTTAATTAGGGGGAATGGAGATGCGAAATATACTACACAAGAGTAATCGCTATCGCGATACGGCAGGAGGGAACTCGTACTCTACCGATCAGATATTGTGTACCAACAAAATTTGTGGTACCCTAGGACTTTAGTCGTGGGTTACGAATGTACGACTCCAGCCCACGAATTCATTCGTGGGGTAGTTAGACATAAGACATTACCTTCCTTGAAAATGTAAAAAAAAGGGCGACAAAATTGCCGCCCTGATAGAACAAAATATATCGTGATTTTATGCTATTTCATCAATATCATTTTGCGAGTAGCAGAATAATCGTTTACCTGAATATTATAAAGGTAAACACCACTTGCCAAACTTGCTGCATTAAAGTTTACTGTATAAACACCTTGTGCTTTCTGTTCGTTAACAAGTGTTGTTACTTCGCGACCAAGTATATCAAATATCTTGATTGTTACTATACCAGCTTCCGGTATCTGGTAGTTTATTGTTGTACTTGGGTTAAACGGGTTTGGATAGTTCTGTGCCAATCCGTATTCGGTTACTTCAAGTTCACCGGCAGCTGATACTTCAAAATTATTATCTTTACCAATAATTTCATCTTGCGATACTATGGTTGATATACTGGTTGACGCATCAAAATTATTATCTATTCTCATTCTTAGATAAACTTCTCTTGTACCCAAGCCATTTGGATCGATTTGGTAATTGTTACTGCCGTTAATCATTTCTGTTTGAGCGTCAATTGTTAAGCTGTTATACTGTCCAATTAATGCCTCTGTATTTGCGTCTATCAGTTCCACCTTGAAGTTTACAGCACCATCTTCTCCCAGCATTTCTTCGTTGCCATAAACTATACCATAATCAATGCCTAACGAAAAATCCGAATTATCGGTTAATGTAAATTTGTTGGTTTTAAGCAGGTCTGCATTAACAGGAACTTCCATTACATCATATTCGGGGAAACTGATACTCTCACCGTCAACTAATATATCGCCCAGGATGAAATAGAGTTGTAAGTCTTCGGAAGTGATTATTCCTTCACGGGCTAAAAGAACATCTGCTGAATTAACTTTTGCAGGTGTTACAACTGTAGAAGACTGAACTATATCATAAGGAGTTGTTTTTTGCGGATCATTATCCACTGTAAATAATGACATTTCACCTCTTGTGCTAGCGTTAATTATTTGGGTTCCATATCCGGTAGTATTGCTAAAGGTATGAATAGTATTAAAATCAGCATTTGTTACAAATTTCTTTGCATGAATGTTATTTGAATACGTCATTATGTAGTTACCATCATTACTTTTATTTATTTGAACATCTTTAACATTACTTCCAAATTTAAATGTACTTGTGTTCCAGTAACTGCCTTGAGCGTTTAGCACGCCCGGTCTTCCGCGCAATACCATTTGTTCAACAACTGTATAATTTGTTACCTTGCCCGGATCGTCAGGGTTCTGACCATAAGTTCTTTTCCCTCTCCAAACAAGGCGGGGTTTTCCATCACCCAATACTACAAATGAAGGATTTGTATTTTCTGTAAAACCGGTAATATCATCAGGATGTTCAACAGAACCTGCAGTAACAACTTTAGTACTGCTATTGTAATCAAAATACTGGTATCTTATTTCCGTATTACCTTCCTGCCAGGCAAGGTGAAATCTATATTCACTTCCACTAGTAGAACCTGCCTCGGATGTAAGATTAGTAGCTGATGATGTTGACGCTCCAGCAGTATTAAATACCGGACTTGTGCCGTCATCCCAGACAATACTATTTCCTGTAACACTTCCTGTTGTATAGCTTATTGCACTACCAAAAAACGGTACGGACTTTGCAGCAACAAAAAAACTGCTTTCATACGTAGATATTGTCGGTTCAAAATCTGTAAGGCTCTGATCAAAGGTCACAGATTTTTCATATTTTGGCTCTAATGTTGTATTAAACGGAAAGTAAACTAATTCCAATGTGTTTTCTGTACTTGTGTAGTTTTGATAAGCAATCAAAATACTAGCATCTTTATCGCTTGATGGATTAATAATAGTTGTGATTGACGGCGATTTACCTTTCCCGAGCGGTTGCCCACCGTTTGCTATATCCCAGGTTCCATTATCCAGCTTCTTTTCGTACCATATATACCCCATACTTTCATATACTTTATGGGATGCCAAACTGGTTTTTACCACTTTACGCCTGCTGCTTGAACCAAAGGCTGATGAAATAGAACTTTTATTAGCAGCTTTATAAATTGCTTCATAGGTTGCAGGTCCATTAAGCATAATTTCTTTAGCATTATTTAATCCAACTCCAAAATCACCACCAACGTAATTGAATGTAACGCCATCTGATATAATAGAATTATTAGCCGCATAAACAGAGTACTTTTGATTTGGAGTAGAATTAATTGTAATATCTAAATTATCAAAGGCTTCATCCAATTCAAATGGATCACCGTTCAAGGTTATAGTCTCATAGTTTAATGATTCTATTGGATTCTTAAACTTAATCTCTCCAAGAGCTTGTCCTTCAACATTATTTTTTAATTGTAATTTGTGTATTACTTCGTAATGTCTATCTATTTCTTTTTTGCCCCTATTGGTTGCAAGGATATTGAACTCTTTAATTTCAGAAAATGGATTACCATAGTTGATATCCAAAAGATTATCTAAATACCATGTTAATGGATAATAGATTTTGTCGTTTACAACATATTTTTCAGCAATACCATTTTGGTCTCTGATATCTTGAACGGTATAATTTATATATAGTTGATTATTCTGTATACCTGGATCTGGTAAAGTTACTCTTTCTCCAGAATTATAAATTGTATTATCAAGAACCAATTGCCCAATATTATCGTATCCAGCAATTATATTTTTTGGAAAAACAGCTACATCCAAATTAGATTGATTTGGTGTTATTGTATAACCTTTTAATGTGCTCCAATATTCCCATATTTTAATCTCCATACCCTGAGTGATTTCAATATTGTTATTAGTTGGACTTGTCAAATAAAAATGATTTCCATTACTACTGATAAAAATATATGTATCACCATAGTCAGTAGATGCAGGCCAATTTTCATCTCTTAAATCAAGATAAAAGGTTCTTGTTGTGCTATATGAGCTTATTTCAACAGCAAAATATCCCCAGTCCAGATGTAAAAAATGATTATTCTGAAATAATGGTGCACCATCTTTGGAATTTGGTGCATCTATCCAAATAGCTCTGGTACTATTATTGACCGCATCATATTTATTAGAACTATACTGACTATTATTTGATTCACCCACATTATATAGAGTATAATTAGCATTTGGAGGAATAGGCCTCCATAATTGTCCATAAGGTGTAAATTTAACACTGATACTTCTTTTGACTCCATCAGTATATTTAACGATAATTTCGCCTTGGACTGCATAGATTTGAAAAGATAAAAACAGTATAAATAAAATAACTTTTTTCATAACTCCCTCCTTACAAATATGATTATTGATTTTGTATTGTTTTTGTTGCCACAAGAAACTGTAAAGTTTTTAATTCCATGAGTAGCACTAAACTTAAAAATGTTATTATACGGTAAATTAATAATTTTACCTTTGTTTCCATTGTAATGTAGTAGCCTGCACTCTCCATTTATATCATCACCAACAAAATATATGTCTTTACTATTTGAATAATGACCGTCATCAATGCTAATACCTACTGGTTCTTCAATCTCTTTATAGGCAATTGAATTATTAGCCAGATTGAATTCCCAAAGAGTTTTTCCAAAAGACTCTGAAAAGCAGATTAATTTTTCTTTTTCATATTTGATAAATTCAATCAGATTTAATTCTATATTATAATCTTCACTTTCAAAAACAATTTCAGTATTAACATCTGAGATTTTTACAATTATTGTATTTGTCTTATTGATGTCAACAGCCGAGGCGTAAGCTACACCTTCATTTATGTCACCTGTTATTGCTCTAAAATAATAATTTTCCGGAAAGTCCAATTCCTTCCATTTAATACCATCGTAATATAATATTAAACCCTCGGTACCAACAGCCCACACATGATTTTTATCAACACCCCAAATATGCAATGGTGCTCCTTTAGGATTCATTTGAGAAAAATCCCAGTAGTCAAATGTAGTGCCATTGTATTTATACATAATTTGTGAAGCTATAAATATATTATCCTCATCAGCAGCCCAAATAGCATCAACTCCAAACGAGTTAATTATTTGGTTTACCGGTATCCATTTTTCTCCGTCCCAATGAATAACAGTATATGTATTTGTGTTATTTTCTCCAAGTTTAAATTTACCAACAACCCAAACATTATTTTCTGAAAAAACCCAAACATCGTTTGCAAATGAGTTTGCTCCTGGGCTGTCGCCTAATTCAAAAACCTGAAAAGTAAAATCTTGAGTAGTTGTATCGGGTTCACCAGTAGTAGTTTCAATTAGGGTAGTGGTTTTATTCGTTTTACCGATAATCTCGGCATAGTAACTGTATGTGGTATTCCATTCTAAACCCAAACCGCTATTTTTATCCACAATTGTTGTTTCGGCAACATCATTGTAAAAAGCAGCAAGTCTAACAGGAGGTGAGCTTTGGCGGTAGATGTTTATAGAATCGGTTTTGTTTATATTGGTTGAGGTAAACTTTAGCTGAATGATTTCAGGTTCAGTATTCAAAATATCAAGAGTTATCTTCTCTTCCGGCATGTTCTCTTCCGGTTCAGTACTATCGCAGGAAATACTTAACATAATAACTAATATCAGGTATAAAGCTTTTTTCATTACGCTCTCGTTTTATTTTGCCCATAACTAAAAACAAATTAACAAGAATGAATAGTAATGTCAAAATAATTCATGTTAATTAAGGGGGATAAATAAGGGCGATTCTCCGATAAATCGGAGTCTCAGGATGTGAATCGTTCGTACGTAAATTCTATAAAACTATTACTCGGGTGCTTATGAGTCACTCCTGCCGGAGCTGATGAATCTCGCCTTATTACATTTTCTACAGATGAGTCGCACAACTGGTGCTTTCCATTTGCCACGCCGTGGCTTTTATATTCTATTCCCTATACTATTTCTATAAACCTTTCGTCCCTCTCGGGACTTTAATTAGGGGGAATGGAGACCCGAAATATACTACACAAGAGTAATCGCTAACGCGATATGGCAGGAGGGAACTCGTACTCTACCGATCAGATATTGTGTACAAACAAAATTTCTGGTACCCCATGACTTTAGTAGTGGGTTACAGATGTAAGACTCCAGCCCACGAATTCATTCTTGGGGTAATTAGCCGTGGAGTATTACCAACCACATTGAATATTGATGATTTTGCAAAATGTTTCCGAAAAGGGAAAAAACAAAACAATTTATATGATCAAACCGAAGAGGAGAATCAAAAGAGAGAAAAAATAAAAATTATTTCAAAAATAATTTGGAAATCATTACTTAGTTTTATTATATTTCCAGTCTCTTTTGAATTGCCTTTCACATCGCAATCGAGAGGGGAAAAATGCGACAAAAACATTATGTTCTTGCATTTAATTTACTGTTGCTATATATTAGCTGGTCGTTGTAAAATGTTCTTGGAACGATGAGTATATAACCGGGGAGGCGCCAAAGTTGGAGAGTTGGGGCGGACTGTAAATCCGTTGGCTAAGCCTTAGGGGGTTCGATTCCCTCCCTCCCCACAACATTACGCGGGAGTAACTCAGTTGGCTAGAGTCACAGCCTTCCAAGCTGTTGGTCGCGGGTTCGAGTCCCGTCTCCCGCTCCAGCAACAAGTTTTACAAAATAATAAGCTGACGTAGCTCAGTTGGTAGAGCACATCCTTGGTAAGGATGAGGTCACCGGTTCAATCCCGGTCGTTAGCTCTAGAGAATGAATGGCAATACAAGCCATTTTTTTTGTCAATTTTTAGTAGTCTTCATACGAAATTCAGGATCAGGCGGAGTTTTATACAATGGCAAAGGCGAAGAACGCAAGACAGATTATTATACTTGAGAGTACAGCAGGTACCGGGTATAGATATACTACGAAGAAGAACAAGAGAAATCATCCTTCAAGAGTTGAATTCAAGAAGTATGATCCTGTTGCTCGCAAACATGTAATTTTTAAAGAGACCAAATAAACATACACGCGAGTGGCTCAATTGGCAGAGCAGCGGTCTCCAAAACCGCAGGTTGGGGGTTCGAATCCCTCCTCGCGTGCATAATTCATATGTTGGTGTTATGAAAGATAATATTATAAGATTTTTTGATGATGTGGTCAAGGAAATGAAAAAAGTTACCTGGCCAACACAAGACGAACTAAAAGAATCTACAGTTGTAGTAATTGTTGTTTGCTTAATTCTGGCAGCGTTTACTTATGGCATTGATATGGCTGTTTCTTTAGTACTTAAAAATATTTTTTAGTAGGACAAGATGGATAGCGGTAAGTGGTACGTAGTTAGAGTTTTCTCGGGACACGAGAATAAGGTGAAGCAGAATATCGAGTTTGAGCTTCGTGATAACGAAGAGCTTAAACTGCGATTACATGAGGTTCTGGTTCCAACCGAAAAAGTGTTCGAGGTAAAGGACGGTAAGAAGCGTACGAAAACGAAAAACTTCTTTCCGGGATATATACTCATTCAGGCGGATTTGGATAATTTGGTGAAAGATTTTATCGTAAATGCTCCCTCTGTAATGGGTTTTCTTGGTTCCGGTAGTACGCCAAATCCTCTACAACCTGACGAGGTAAAACGTATAGTTGGAAGAATTTCCAAAGATGACGAAAGTGAAAGAACGGAAACGATCTTCAGGGCTGGTGATTTTGTTAAAATTATTGATGGTCCGTTTAATAACTTTTCTGGCTATATAGAAGAAGTTAATGAAGAGAAGATGAAGATAAAAGTTATGGTTTCGATTTTTGGCAGGAAAACTCCTGTTGAAATAGATTTCGTGCAAGCTGAATTAGAAAAGTAATTTAAAGATTAATTGCAGGTTTTGAAATGGCAAAGAAAATAGCTGGTTATATTAAGTTGCAAATTCCTGCCGGACAGGCTAACCCGTCACCTCCGGTTGGTCCAGCGTTGGGTCAGAAAGGTGTTAATATAATGGAGTTTTGCAAGCAGTTTAACGCCAAAACGCAGGATAAGGCTGGTTTGATTATCCCGGTAGTTATAACTGTTTTTAGTGATAAATCATTTACGTTTATAACAAAAACTCCACCTGCTGCAGTATTGTTGAAAAAATCACTCAATCTTAAAAAAGGTTCATCAGAGCCTAATAAAACTAAAGTTGCCAAGGTTACACAGGATCAACTTAAAGAGATTGCTGAGATGAAAATGCCCGATTTGAATGCTCATGATATAGAAGCAGCGAAAAGAATGATTGCCGGTACTGCCCGTGCTATGGGTGTAACGGTAGAAGACTAATTTTATAATTAAAATTTGCATGATGAGATGAAAGCTTCGAAAAGAGTAAAAGAATTACAGAAAAGCCTTGACCTGAAGAAAGATTATCAGTTGGATGAGGCTGTTGAGTTAATAAAAGAAAAGTCTAGTGTTAAATTTGTAGAATCACTTGACTGTGCAATCAGATTGGGTGTTGACCCACGTCACGCTGACCAGATGGTTAGGGGTACTGTTACTCTTCCTCATGGAACAGGTAAAGAAGTTAAGGTTCTTGTATTCGCTAAAGGCGAAAAAGTACAGGAAGCTCTTGATGCCGGTGCCGACCATGCAGGTGGTGATGATTATGCTGAAAAAATTAAAGGCGGCTGGGCTGATGTTGATGTAGTTATTGCTACACCGGATATGATGGGTACCGTTGGTAAACTTGGTAGGATCCTTGGTCCAAAAGGTTTAATGCCAAACCCGAAAAGTGGTACAGTAACTATGGATGTTGCCAAAGCTGTTCAGGAAGTTAAAGCTGGTAAAATTGAGTTTAGAGTGGATAAAACTGGTATCGTGCATACTTCAGTTGGCAAGCTAAACTTTAGCAAAGAACAGCTTGTTGAAAATACAACAGCATTTTTACAGATGATTGCAAAATTAAAACCTTCGGCTGCCAAAGGTACTTATGTTAAGAGCTTGTATCTTTCAAGTACAATGGGACCTGGAGTAAAGCTTGATAAAGATATAGCCATGTCAATGGTTAAATAAATAAAGTTTACGCACTCATATATACAAATGCTTCTATTGTTATATAAGTTAAACTTAAGAATTACTTAGGTGTAGGATGACTAAAAATGAAAAAGCTGAAGTAGTTGCCGGTATAAAACAGTTGCTTGAGGAAAGCACTGCTGTGTATTTGGTTGACTATCAAGGCGTTAATGTTGAGGATATCAATGCTCTGCGTGGCGAATTCCGTAAGGAAGGGGTTACTTACAAAGTACTGAAAAATACCCTTTTTACTAAAGCGGCGGATGAAGTTGGTGGATATGATGACTTCAAGGATATTTTAACTGGCATGACAGGTTTTGTTTTTGCTGGTGAAGATAACTTCGTTGCACCTGCAAAAATCATTAAAAAGTATTCTGAAGCTAAAGATAAATTTACTCTTAAAGGCTGCTATTTAGATAAAGATTTCTATGCAGGCGATCAGCTTAAAGCAATTGCCAGTATGCCTAGTAAAGAAGAAATTATGGCTAGCATTGTTGGTAGCATTGCTGCTCCTGCTTCAGGTATTGTAGGTGCCATTAATGCAGTTATGCGTGATCTGGTTAGTGTTGTTGATCAGATTTCAAAGAAAGAAGCTGCATAATTATTATTACTTAAAAAATGAATTAGATTGACGGAGAATAAAAATGTCAGAAAAAATAACTGAAATCGTTGAAAAGATCAAAGAGTTAACTCTTGTTGAAGCTTCTGAACTTAAAACTGCTTTAGAAGATGAATTTGGTGTAACTGCTGCTGCTCCTGTTGCTGTAGCTGCTGCTGGTGGTGCTGCTGATGCTCCTAAAGAAGAAGAACAAACTGAATTTGATGTAATCCTTGCTTCATTTGGTGAAAAGAAAATTAACGTTATTAAAGTTGTTCGTGCTCATACAGGTCTTGGACTTAAAGAAGCAAAAGAACTTGTTGACGGTGTGCCAAAACCAATTAAAGAAGGTGTTTCTAAAGAAGAAGCCGAAACAGTTAAAAAAGAACTTGAAGAAGCTGGCGCTACTGTAGAAATAAAATAATACTGAAGTTATTCAAAGATTATATATACCAAAGTGGTAAGGTGGAGAAGTCCGTCTTACCACTTTATTACATTTTTAAAGACTAATTAGATTATTTGATAAATGTGCTTGCAAGCATTTAATGGAGGTTAGGGTTGCAAAATATCAAACGAAATGAAAATACTAACAGGATAACCTTTTCTTCTATAACTTCCGCCATACCGGCACCTGATTTGCTAAACATTCAAATCGATTCGTTTGAAGAGTTTCTTCAGTTAAAAACTCTTCCGCAGGACAGGGATAATGTGGGTGTTCAGGAAGTTTTTATGATGAATTTTCCAATCTTGGATAATAAAGAGTTTTACAGACTTGACTTTATTGAATACAATATTGAAAAACCTCGTTTTTCCATGCCTGAATGTGAAGAAAGAGGATTAACATACTCTGCCCCGTTAAAAGCCAAGTTACGGCTATCATATAAGGATGATGAAACCGGTGAATATGTTAACTCTGTTGAACAGGAAGTTTATCTTGGTAATCTTCCGTTTATGACTAACAGAGGTACGTTTATTATTAATGGTGCTGAACGCGTTATTGTTAGTCAGTTGCACCGTTCACCTGGTGTTGCGTTCGCACAAACTGTGCATCCTAATGGTACACCTATCTATTCCGCAAGAATTATACCTTTCCGTGGTTCTTGGGTTGAATTTGCCACCGATATAAATCATATTATGTATGTTTATATCGATAGAAGAAAAAAATTCCCGGCTTCAACATTGCTAAGAGCTCTCGGTTATGAAAATGATGAGGAAATTTTAAACCTCTTCAACCTTATTGAAGAAATTAATGTAGATGATCTCGACTATGAAAAACATGATGGTCGTTATGCAGCCGATGATATTATCGATATGAATACCGGTGAAATTTTTGCTGCCAAGGACGCTCAGCTGGATGCAGAAATTATTGACAGTATTCAGAGATCATCAATTAAATCTATACAACTTATCTCATCCAGCACTTCATTCGATCAGGACCTTATATTAAACACATTAAAGAAAGATACTTCCAAAACTAAAGAGGAAGCTCTTTTTGCTATTTACCGTCAGTTACGTTCCGGTGAAGCTCCTGATATTGAAACTGCCCAGGCTTTAATCGACAAACTTTTCTTTAATGAAAAGAGATACGATCTTGGTGAAGTTGGTCGTTTCAGAATGAATGATAAACTTGGTCTAGATACTCCAATGGATATCAAGATATTAACTATTGATGATATTATTGCCATTATGAAGAGTATCATTAAACTTAAAAACGGTAATGTTACTGTTGATGATATTGACCATCTTGGCAACAGACGTGTAAGAACTGTTGGCGAACAGCTTATGCAGCAATATAATGTTGGTCTTGCAAGAATGTCCCGAACAATTCGTGAAAGAATGAATATGAGGGATTCTGAAAACTTGCAGCCTCAGGACTTGGTAAATGCTCGTACTATTAGTAGTGTTATTAACGCTTTCTTTGGTACTAACCAGTTATCACAGTTCATGGATCAAACCAACCCGCTTTCAGAACTTACACATAAAAGAAGAATTTCAGCTCTAGGACCTGGTGGTCTTACAAGAGAGCGTGCAGGGTTCGAAGTTCGAGACGTGCACCATTCACATTATGGTCGTCTTTGTCCTATCGAAACACCTGAAGGACCAAACATTGGTCTTATTTCATCACTTACAATTTTTGCAAGAGTAAACAGTTACGGTTTTCTGGAAACTCCTTATCGCCGAGTTGAAAACGGTGTGGTAACCGAACATGTTGATTATCTTAGTGCTGATCAGGAAGATGAGTTTACTATTGCACAGGCAAATGCTCCATTAAAAGAAAATGGCGAGTTTGTTCTTGACATGGTTAAATGTCGTTGCAAGGACGAATATCCGGTTGTTCCTCCTGAAGAGGTTCATTACATGGACGTTGCACCGATGCAGATTGTAAGTGCTGCGGCTGCGTTAATTCCTTTCCTTGAGCATGATGATGCGAACCGTGCGTTGATGGGATCGAACATGCAACGTCAGGCTGTACCACTTCTTAATCCGAGTGCCCCAGTTGTTGGTACTGGTATGGAATATTTGGCAGCAAAAGATTCACGAGCTATTTATCTTGCTGAAGATGATGGTGAAATAGTTTTTGCTGATGCGGAAAGAATTGTAGTGCAGTATGATTATAATCCTGATAGCATTCAGGCTTTAACAAATTTTGATGATGAAAGAAGAGTTGAATACAGACTTACCAAGTTTTCGGGTACTAACCAGGAAACATGTTTTAACCAGCGTCCTATTGTAAGAAGCGGACAGAGAGTTAAAAAAGGTGATGTTCTATGTGACGGTCCTGCTATTGAAAATGGCGAACTGGCACTTGGTAAAAACATTCTGGTTGCATTTATGCCATGGAGTGGTTACAACTTTGAGGATGCAATTGTTATTAACGAACGAATTGCTGCTGAAGATGTTTACACTTCAATTCATATTGAAGAATTTGAATTACAGGTTCGTGAAACCAAACGTGGTGAAGAAGAACTTACAAGAGATATTCCTAACGTAAGTGAAGAAGCTACCAAGAACCTTGATGAAAATGGTATAATAAGAATTGGTGCCGAAGTTAAGGAAGGCGACATACTTATTGGTAAAATTACACCAAAAGGTGAAACTGATCCTACTCCGGAAGAAAAATTGCTTAAGGCGATATTTGGTGATAAGGCTGGCGATGTGAAAGATGCTTCGCTTAAGGCACCTCCGGGACTTAAAGGTACAGTTATTAAAACTCGTTTGTTCAGCAGAAAGAAGAAAGATGCTGAAAGTAAAAAAACTGAAAAACGTGAAATTGAAAATTTGGATAAGGAGTTTGACAGATCAAAAGCTACACATTACAGCAAATTTGTTAAAAAACTTACCAAATTAACAACTGGCAAAACTTCACTTGGTATTAAGGACCTTGATGGAACTGAAGTATTCCCAAGAGGTTTAACTCTTGACGAAGCTTCATTCAGTTCGCTTGAAGATATTACCAAGCTGGATTATACTGCCAAATGGTTTGAAGATGAAGAAGCCAATAAAGCTGTTAAGAAAATATTCCCTAATTATTTCCTTGTATTAGCTGATATTGGTGAAGAATATAAACGTGAGAAATTAAAAATACAAAGTGGTGATGAGTTGCCTCCGGGAATTGTACAGCTTGCAAAAGTTTATGTTGCTAAAAAACGTAAACTTAATGTGGGCGACAAAATGGCGGGTCGTCATGGTAACAAGGGTGTGGTTTCCAAAATTGTTCCTTCGGAAGATATGCCGCATCTGTTGAACGGACAGCCTGTTGATATAGTGCTTAATCCACTTGGTGTACCATCTCGTATGAACCTTGGTCAGATTTACGAAACAGCACTTGGCTGGGCAGGTATTAAATTGGGTGAAAAATTTGAAACTCCAATTTTTGACGGTGCCGAAGTAAGTGATGTGGAAGGATATATTGAGCAAGCAGGTCTCGAGGTAGGTTCAAAAACTACATTGGTTGATGGTAGAACTGGTGACCAGTTCGATCAGAAAGTTACTTGTGGTTATATATATATGCTTAAACTGGGTCATATGGTTGATGATAAACTCCATGCCCGTTCAATTGGTCCTTACTCCCTAATTACACAGCAGCCGCTTGGTGGTAAAGCACAGTTTGGTGGTCAGCGTTTTGGTGAAATGGAAGTATGGGCACTTGAAGGTTACGGTGCAGCCCACATATTGCAGGAAATTCTAACTATTAAGAGTGATGACGTTTCCGGACGTGCCAAAGCATATGAATCAATTGTGAAAGGTGAAAATCTTCAGAAGCCTAATATTCCTGAAGCTTTCAACGTATTACTGAAAGAGTTACAGGGATTGGGTCTCGATGTTAAAATCAATTAGTTATACTAATTTTATTTCTGAAGGGGAATTTTTATGAGAATAAAAGCTCAAAAAGCGAAACAAACAACTATAGAAAAATTAACCATTAGCTTGGCTAGCCCGGATGCAATTCTTTCAAGATCGCATGGTGAAGTTACCAAGCCCGAAACTATAAATTATCGCTCTTTCAGACCAGAAAAAGATGGTTTGTTTTGCGAGAAAATTTTCGGCCCGGTAAAAGACTGGGAATGTGCTTGTGGCAAATACAAAGGTATCCGTTACAAGGGTATTGTTTGCGACCGTTGTGGTGTTGAAGTTACTCTTAAAAGTGTTCGTAGAGAACGCATGGGTCACATTTCTCTTGCAGTTCCAGTTGTGCATATCTGGTTCTTCAAGGCACTACCGTCAAAAATTGGTAATATTATTGGAATGACTACAAAAGAACTCGAAAAAGTAATTTATTACGAGTCCTATGTTGTTATTAACCCCGGTCCAACCGGTCTTAATACTAAAGACCTTATTTCAGAAGACCAGTATTTTGAAATTTTAAACTCTCTACCGCATGACAACGATTCGCTTGAGGATGATGATCCTAAAAAGTTTGTTGCCAAAATTGGTGGTGAAGCTATTAAGGAATTATTGAAAGCTACTGATATTGAAGGTACTTTTCTTAAGCTTAAATCTGAACTAAAAGATCAAACTTCCCAGCAGAAGAGAAATGATTACCTTAAGAGATTAAGAGTTCTTGAAGCTTTCAGGGAAAAAGAAGATAAAATTGAAAACAGACCGGAATGGATGATACTTAGTGTTGTTCCTGTTATTCCTCCTGAACTTCGACCTTTGGTTCCTTTGGAAGGTGGTCGTTTTGCAACTTCTGATCTTAATGATCTTTACAGACGTGTTATTATTCGTAACAATCGTTTGAAAAGATTGATTGATATTAAAGCTCCCGAAGTTATTCTTCGAAACGAAAAGCGTATGCTTCAGGAAGCTGTTGATGCATTGTTCGATAACTCAAGACGTGCCAGTGCTGTAAGAAGTGATGGTAACAGACCTCTAAAATCATTGAGTGATATGCTTAAAGGTAAACAGGGTCGTTTCCGTCAGAACTTGCTTGGTAAACGTGTTGACTATTCAGGTCGTTCTGTAATTGTTGTGGGTCCTGAACTTAAACTGCATCAATGCGGATTGCCTAAGAACATGGCGGTAGAACTTTTCAAACCGTTTATTATTAGAAAGCTTATTGAACGTGGTTATTACAAAACTGTTAAAAGTGCAAGAAAAGCTGTTGATAGAAAGGATCCTGTAATTTGGGATATTCTTGAAAAGCTTATCCAGGGACATCCGGTTATGCTTAACCGTGCTCCTACTCTTCACCGTTTGGGTATTCAGGCTTTCCAGCCTCAGCTTATTGACGGTAAGGCTATTCAGTTGCACCCAATGGTTTGTACAGCGTTTAACGCCGACTTTGACGGTGACCAGATGGCGGTTCACGTGCCTCTTTCATACGAAGCACAGTTGGAAGCCGGTTTATTGATGCTTTCAAGTCATAATATTCTTTCACCACAGAATGGTAGCCCAATTGTTGTACCTACCCAGGATATGATTCTTGGTTGTTACTACCTTACAAAAATATTTGAAGGTGCAAAGGGTGAAGGGATGATTTTCAATAGTTCCGATGAAGTTATTATAGCTCTTGATAATGAAGTTGTAAGTCTTCATGCAAAAATCAAGTTCTATTATGATGGCGAACTAGTTGAAACTTCAGTTGGTAGAGTAATATTTAACCAGATAGTACCTAAAGAAATTGGTTACTTTAACGAACTGGTTGTTAAGAAAACTTTCCGTGGCTTTATTTACAAGATGTTTATGATGCTTGGTAATAAAGTTACTGCCAAATTCCTTGATGATCTTAAATCTCTTGGGTATCGTTATGCAACCAAAGCAGGTGCATCAATCAGCTTTAGTGATGTAATTATTCCTGAGCAGAAGAAAAAGCTTATTGAAGAATCGAATGCGAAAGTTGCATCAATTAGAAATGAACACGAACAGGGTCTTATTACAGACGCTGAAAGATATAATAAAATTATTGACGTTTGGACTCATACCACAAACAATGTGAGTACGAGTTTGATGGATATAATGAAAACAGACCGTGGTGGTTTTAATCCGATTCACATGATGGTTGACTCTGGTGCGAGGGGTTCGAGAGAACAGGTTCGTCAGGTTGGCGGTATGCGTGGATTGATGATGAAACCACAGAAAAGTTTATCGGGTGCATCCGGTGAAATTATTGAAAACCCAATTGTGGCGAACTTTAAAGAAGGGCTATCAGTGCTTGAGTACTTTATCTCAACTCACGGTGCTCGTAAGGGTTTGGCTGATACTGCACTTAAAACTGCGGATGCGGGTTATTTAACAAGACGTCTTTGCGACGTTGCACAGGATGTGATCGTTTCGGATACAGATTGCGGTACTATTAGAGGTATTTATGTATCGGCTCTTAAAGAAGGTGAACTTGAAAGGGAACCTCTTGCTGAACGTATTTCCGGTCGTACTGTACAGGAAGACGTTTACGATCCGGTTACTGATGAATTATTGATTGAAGCTGGTGAAATGATCAGTGAGGAAATTGCTGAAAAAATTGACGATGCCCAGATTGATTCGGTTTATATAAGAACAGTTCTTACATGCGAATCGAAACGAGGTGTATGTGCCAAGTGTTACGGTAGAAACCTTACAACCGGTAAACTGGTTGAAACAGGTGAAGCCGTTGGTATTATTGCTGCACAGTCAATTGGTGAACCTGGTACACAGCTAACACTTCGTACTTTCCACCTTGGCGGTACATCATCGCGTATTGCAAGTCAGTCAATGGTAGAATCGGCAGTTGATGGTAAAGTTCAGTTCGAAAAAATTAAAGCTGTTGATAAATCAGACTGGATGGGTAATGTTAAGGTTGTTATTGGTCGCAGGGGATCAATTGGTATTTATGATAACGACATGCGTCAGATCAAAAAATATGATATCCCTTACGGTTCGGAACTACTTGTATCCGAAAACTCAATGGTTAAGAAAGGACAACCATTGTATAACCATGACCCTTACAACTCAGTAATTCTAACTGATATTCCGGGAACTGTTAAATTTGTTGACCTTATTAATAAGGTAACTATTAAACAAATTGCTGATGATCAGACAGGTCACGTACAGAAGGTTGTTACTGAATCAAAAGAAAAGTCATTAACGCCAAGTATTGTGATTGTAGATAAAAACGGTAAGGAAAAACACTTTATTCTTCCAACACGAGCTTACTTGTCAGTTGAGGAGGGTGAAGAGGTTCAACCAGGTACCGTACTTGCCAAGATATCCAAATCAGGTTCAAAATCACGAGACATTACTGGTGGTCTTCCAAGGGTAACCGAGCTATTTGAAGCAAGAAGCCCGCACGATCCATCTGTAGTTTCCGAAATTGAAGGTTTGGTTAAATTTGGTAACCGTAAAAAAGGTTCACGCGAAATTATAGTTGAAGCTTTTGATAACTCAATGCAAAAAGTATATAATGTACCTTACGGTAAGCATGTACTTGTGCAGGAAGGTGATGATATACCAGCAGGTGAAAAAATAACTGACGGACCAAATGATCCGCATGATATTCTGAAAATAAAAGGTACAAGTGCGGTTCAGGAATATTTGGTAAATGAAATTCAGGACGTTTACCGTCTGCAGGGTGTAAAAATTAATGATAAGCATATTGAAGTAATTGTTAAACAGATGCTTCAGAAGCTTAAAGTTATTTCATCAGGTGATACCGATTTTATTGAAGAAGATTATGTTGATCGTAACAAGTTTATTGAAGAAAACCAGCGTATTCAGGATATGGTAGTTGTTGAAGAAGCGGGTGACTCAAAACTTATGGTTGGTCAGCTTATCAAGAAATCGAAATACAGAGAAATAAATAACGATCTTACAAGAAAAGGTCGTGAAGAATTGAAGGTTCGTGAAGCAGAACCTGCAACTTTCGAGAATGTATTGCTTGGTATTACGCAGGCAGCACTTTCAACAGAAAGTTTCATATCTGCTGCATCGTTCCAGGAAACAACAAAAGTGCTTACCAATGCTGCAACCGAAGCAAGATATGATACTCTTGTAGGATTGAAAGAAAATGTGGTTATGGGTCATTTGATTCCAGCTGGTACAGGACTAAAAAAATACAGAAATATAATTTTAACAGAAGAAGAAACTCCTGTAGAGGAAGTAACTGAAGCTTCGGCTGAAGGTGAATCTGTGCAGAAGGAAGAAAAGTTATAGATAAAAAGGAAAGTATAATTTAACTTATACTTTCCTTGACTTTCGAATTTCTTTTTCTTAATTTACGTTTCTGAATTCACTTTGTTTAGAGACATATAATTGGAGAAGTTTAGATGCCAACAATGAATCAGTTGGTCAGAAAAGGACGTAAGGTTATAACCAGGAAGAGCAAGGCTCCAGCATTGGATTCATGTCCACAGAAACGTGGAGTTTGCACTAGGGTTTATACCGCAACTCCTAAAAAACCAAATTCAGCGTTAAGGAAAGTTGCCAGGGTTAGGCTTACAAATGGAATTGAAGTGACTGCTTATATACCAGGTGAAGGACATAATCTTCAGGAACACTCTATCGTAATGATTCGCGGTGGCAGGGTGAAAGACTTGCCAGGTGTGCGTTACCATATATTAAGAGGTACACTCGATACTAGTGGTGTTGAAGAGAGAAAGCAAGGTAGATCCAAATACGGAAGTAAAAAACCAAAAAGCTAAAGAATTATGAGAAAGAGAAGAGCAGAAAAAAAATACATTAAACCGGATCCGAAGTTTAATGACGTGTTGGTTGAGAAGTTTATAAATTACCTCATGTATGATGGTAAGAAAAACGCTTCAAGGAAAGTAGTTTATAGCTGTTTCGATATTATTGAAAATAAGACTAAAAAACCTGCCCTTGATGTATTCAAAAAAGCTGTTGAAAATGTTCAGCCTTTAGTTGAAGTTAGGAGCCGAAGAGTAGGGGGTGCGACCTACCAGGTACCTATGGAAGTAAGGCATGCAAGACGTATTGCTCTTGCTCTTAGATGGTTAAGAAATTATTCGCGTGCACGTAAAGATAAATCTACTGCTATGAAGCTCGCTACTGAAATAATTTCTGCCTCCAACGGTGAAGGTCCTTCTGTTAAGAAGAGAGAGGATACTCATAAAATGGCTGAAGCAAACAAAGCGTTCGCTCATTTTAAATGGTAAAATATAAGTAAAGGAAATCATGGCAGAGAAAAAACGTGTAAATATTGACAAAGTGCGTAATATCGGTATCATGGCACATATTGATGCTGGTAAAACCACAACTACCGAGAGAGTTCTTTACTATACCGGTAAAACTCACAGGTTGGGCGAAGTGCATGACGGCGCCGCAACTATGGACTGGATGGAGCAGGAAAAGGAACGTGGTATTACAATTACCAGTGCGGCTACTACTGCGTTTTGGAATAACCATCAAATCAATATTATTGATACTCCAGGTCACGTGGATTTTACGGTTGAAGTAGAAAGATCGCTCAGGATTCTTGACGGTGCTGTCGCTTTGTTCTGTGCTGTTGGTGGTGTTGAGCCGCAGTCAGAAACAGTTTGGAGGCAGGCTGACAAGTATGGTGTTCCTCGTATTGCATTTGTGAATAAAATGGATCGTGTTGGTGCAGATTTTTACAATGCAATTCAGATGATTAAAGATCGCTTAAAAGCAAATCCGGTACCTATCTCATTACCAATTGGTGAAGGTGATATGTTTGCCGGTGTTATTGATCTTATGACTATGAAAGCAAGAATGTACCATGAAGATAATTTTGGTGCTACTTTTGAGGATAAAGATATCCCTGAAGATTTGCTTCCATTGGCTGAAAAGTACAGAACCTTGATGCTTGAGGCTGTTTCAGAGGTTGATGATGAGCTTCTTGAAAAGTATCTTGAAGGCGAGGAAATTACTGAAGAAGAAGTTAAGAGAGTTTTAAGACAGGCTACTATAGAGCTTAAAATTATTCCTGTTCTTTGTGGTTCTGCGTTTAAGAATAAAGGTGTTCAAAAACTTCTTGATACTGTAGTTGAGCTTTTACCTTCTCCTGTTGACAGAGGCGAGTTGAAACTGCATCATGTTAATACTGATGATGAAGTTTCAAGAAAAGTTGAAGCTAAAGAGAAATTTACTGGACTTGCGTTCAAGATTATGACTGACCCTTATGTTGGTAAAATTACCTACGTGAGAGTTTATACTGGTAAGCTTGAAGCTGGTTCGTATATATACAACCCTGTCTCGGGTAAAAAAGAGCGTGTTGGTAGAATATTGCTTATGCATGCTAATCACCGTGAGGACATGGATGTAGTTAGAGCTGGTGATATTGCTGCTCTTGTTGGACTTAAAAACACAAGAACCGGTGATACACTTTGTAGTGATGATGATCCTGTTTTGCTTGAAAAAATGGCTTTTCCGGAACCAGTTATTGAGATTTCGATTGAGCCAAAAACCAAAGCAGATCAGGATAAACTTGGTGAAGCGTTACAGAAACTTTCGGATGAAGACCCGACTTTTAGAGTAAAAGTTGATGATGAAACTGGTCAGACTTTGATTAGCGGTATGGGTGAACTTCATCTTGAAATTATTGTTGACCGTATGAAACGTGAATTTAAGGTTGAAGCAAATATTGGTAAACCTAGGGTTGCGTACAGAGAAACAATAACTGAAAAAGTAAATGCCGAAGGTAAGTTTGCAAAACAGTCTGGTGGTCGTGGTAAATATGGTCACGTATTGATTGAGTTTGAGCCAAACGAACCAGGCAAAGGTTTTGTGTTTGAAAATGCTATTGTTGGTGGATCTGTTCCTAAAGAATATATACCGGCGGTAGTTAAGGGTCTTGAAGACTCATTAAGAAATGGTGTGGTTGCTGGATTTCCTGTTGTTGATATTAAAGCAAAATTATATGATGGTTCTTATCATGATGTTGACTCTGATGAAGTATCGTTTAAGGTTGCTGCAAGTATGGCATTCAAGGAAGGTTCAAGAAAAGCCAAGCCAGTTCTACTAGAGCCGATGATGTCAGTTGAGGTTACTACTCCTGAAGAATATCTTGGTGATGTAATGGGTGATCTGAATTCAAGACGTGGTAAAATTGAAGGATTTGAAGCAAGAAGAGATGCGCAGGTTATAAATGCTCACTGTCCGCTTGCAGAAATGTTTGGATATGCTACTACATTGAGATCAATGACCCAGGGACGTGCAATTTACTCAATGCAGTTTGCACATTATGCAGAAGTGCCTAAAAGTGTAGCTGAAGAATTATTAGCTAAATCAGGTGTAAAAGAATAAAAAAATTGTTTAGTATTTAATAAACAAAAATATTAGAAAGCAAAATAAATTTATTAGGAGTATTCGATGGCAAAAGAAAAATTTGACAGGAGTAAACCTCACGTAAATATTGGTACAGTAGGACACGTGGATCATGGTAAAACAACATTAACAGCTGCTATAACAATGACCTTGGCTAAAAAAGGTTTATCGCAGCAGAGATCATTTGATAGTATTGATAATGCTCCTGAAGAAAGAGAACGTGGTATTACAATTGCAACAGCCCACGTTGAATATTCTACTGAGAACAGACATTACGCTCATGTTGACTGTCCGGGTCACGCCGACTACGTTAAAAACATGATTACTGGTGCTGCTCAGATGGATGGTGCTATCCTTGTTGTTGCTGCAACTGACGGTCCTATGCCTCAGACAAGAGAACACATCCTTCTTGCACGTCAAGTAGGTGTGCCTAGAATCGTTGTTTTTATGAACAAAGTTGACATGGTTGACGACGAAGAATTGTTAGAATTAGTTGAAATGGAACTTAGAGAACTTCTTAGCGAATATGAATTCCCTGGTGATGATATTCCAATTATTAAAGGTTCTGCACTAAGAGCACTTGAAGCTGCTTCTGATGAATCAGTTTCTGCTGATGATGAAAGATCACAGTGTATTTATGAACTTATGGCTGCTGTTGACGAATATGTTCCAGTACCAGAACGTCATGCTGACAAGCCTTTCATTATGCCAGTTGAAGACGTATTCTCAATTACTGGTCGTGGTACTGTTGCTACTGGTAGAGTAGAAAGAGGTACTGTTAAAGTTGGTGAAGAAGTTGAACTTATCGGTTTGGGTCTTCATAAAAAATCAGTTGTAACTGGTGTTGAAATGTTCCGTAAAGAACTTGATTCTGCTATTGCTGGTGATAACGCTGGTATTCTTCTACGTGGTGTGGATAAAAATGAAATCCAGAGAGGTATGGTACTTGCTAAACCTGGTTCAATTACTCCTCATACAGTTTTTGAAGGTGAAGTATTCATTCTTTCAAAAGATGAAGGCGGACGCCATACTCCATTCTTTAACGGTTACAGACCACAGTTCTACTTCCGTACAACTGACGTAACTGGTGTTGCTACACTTCCTGAAAATACTGAAATGGTTATGCCTGGTGACCGTGTTGTACTTAAAGTTGACCTAATCTCAGAAATCGCAATGGAAGAAGGACTTCGTTTCGCGATTCGTGAAGGTGGACGTACAGTTGGTGCAGGTGTTGTAACTAAGATTCATAAATAGAATTAGATAAATTGATATTATGGAGCCGGGGTTTACCCGGCTTCTTTTAGGTAAAGATAGGAGATATGAGAATTGCCTGGTCAGAAGATAAGAATTAAACTAAAATCGTACGATCATATACTGATAGACAAATCGACAGAAAAGATCATTAAAACGGTAAAAAGTACCGGTGCGGTAGTATCCGGACCTATTCCTTTACCAACTAAAAGATCTGTTTTCACAGTATTGCGTTCTCCTCATGTTGATAAGAAGTCACGCGAACAGTTTGAAATTAGAGCACATAAGAGAATTATTGATATTCATAATTCAAACAACAAAACCGTCGATTCGTTAAGCAAATTGGAAATTCCGGCGGGTGTTGATATCGAGATTAAGTTATAAGGATTAAAGCTATGCCTGGATTGTTAGGTAAAAAATTAGGAATGACAAGTGTGTACATCAATGATGGAGATTTGATGCCTGTTACTGTTGTTGAAGCAGGTCCTTGTACTATTGTTGATGTTAGAACCAAAGAAAAAGACGGTTATGAAGCGGTGCAGCTTGGTTTTGGTGAAAAGAAAACGAAGAGAGTTAATAAACCACTTGCAGGCCATTATGCTAAAAACGGACTTAAACCAGCGGCTGTAGTAAAAGAGTTTAAAGGTTTCGATTTAACAGAAGTTAAACCTGGTGATGTAGTTAGTGTTGAAATGTTTACCGAAGGTGAGAAAGTTTCTGTTAGTGGAAAAAGTAAAGGTAAAGGTTTTCAGGGTGTTATGAAGCGTCATGGTTTTGGCGGTGTTGGCGGTGCTACTCATGGTCAGCATAACAGATTAAGAGCTCCTGGTTCAATTGGACAGAGTTCATGGCCTTCAAGAGTTTTTAAAGGTACCAGAATGGCTGGTAGAACTGGTCATACAAGATTTACTACTAAAAATCTTCGTGTTGTAAGGGTTATACCGGAAAAGAACATCATAATGATAAAAGGCGCTGTTCCCGGATCAATTAATTCAATAATTGAAATAAAAAAGTAGTTGGTTAGGCGATGAAAGTAGATGTATTTAAGACAGATGGTTCAAAAACAGGCGAGCAGTTTGAATTAGCCGAAGATGTATTTGGTGTTGAACCTAATGATCATGTAATTTATTTATCTGTTAAAGCTTATCTTGCTAACCAGAGGCAGGGTACGCATAAATCAAAAGAAAGAGCTGAAGTAAGAGGCGGTGGTAGAAAACCTTGGCGTCAGAAAGGTCGTGGTGTTGCACGTGCCGGTACTAGTCGTTCCCCATTATGGGTAGGCGGTGGACGCATATTTGGTCCTAAACCACGCAACTATCGTCAGAAGCTTAACAAGAAAGTTAATAAACTGGCTAGAAAATCAGCTTTGTCTTATAAAGCTAAATCAGAACAGATTATGATTGTTGATGATTTTAGTTATGAAGCTCCTAAAACAAAAGATTTTCTTGCTATGCTAAAAGCTCTTAATGTTGAAGGAAAAAAAGCTTTACTTGTTACCAATGGTACTCAGGTAAATGTATATAAATCCGGTAGAAATATCGAAAAAGTAAGAGTGCTTGAAGCAGAAAAACTTAATACTTACGAAATTTTAAATTCTCAGATCGTATTAATGCAGAAAAGTGCTGTAGAGAAGATTCAGGGAATGTTAAACTAATAGATGTTGGATTAACGATGCGAAAGATTTTAATAAAACCGATTGTTACAGAGAAGATGACAGCTCTTACCGAACAGACACCAAAGTATGGTTTTATTGTTGACTACAATGCCAATAAAATTGAAATAGGTAAAGCCATTAAAGAAAGGTTCGAAGTAGATGTAATTGCTGTTAATACTATTAAGTATAACGGTAAAAGGAAAGCCCAGTTTACCAGAAAAGGTCAATTTACTGGTAAAACACCCAAGTTCAAGAAAGCAATTGTTACATTAAAGGCTGACCAAACTATTGATATTTTTGGTGAAGTATAGCAGAGGAATCGGAGTTTAGTTAAATGGGTATCAGAAAATTTAAGCCAAATACACCCGGTACCAGATACATGTCGGTGCCTACGTTTGAAGAGATTACAAAAAGTACCCCGGAAAAATCGCTTACAGTTAAGCTGAAAAAATCCGGTGGTAGAAATAACATGGGTAGAATTACCTCACGTCATCGTGGTGGTGGTCATAAAAGAAAATACAGAATTATTGATTTCAAGAGAGATAAATATAATGTACCTGCAAAGGTTTTCTCTATTGAATATGATCCTAACCGAAGTGCCCGTATTGCTTTGTTGCATTATGAGGATGGTGAAAAGAGATATATTATTGCCCCTGATGGATTGAAAGTTGGAGCAACTGTTGCTTCCGGTGAAGGTGTTGATATTGT
Organism: Melioribacteraceae bacterium; assembly: GCA_963663615.1. GTDB lineage: Bacteria > Bacteroidota > Ignavibacteria > Ignavibacteriales > Melioribacteraceae. Next base: position 3,087,943 of record OY760517.1, on the reverse strand, counting down.
TGTTGGTAATGCACTAAAACTTAAAGACATGCCACTTGGTAGCTTCCTGCATAATGTTGAATTGAAACCTGGTAAAGGTGGACAGCTAGGAAGATCTGCCGGTGCTGCAATTCAGTTGGTTGCAAAAGAAGGTAAATATGCTACATTAAAAATGCCTTCTGGTGAAATGAGAATGGTTCACAACGAATGTATGGCAACATACGGTACTGTTGGTAACTCTGATCATAGTAACCTTAGCCTTGGTAAAGCTGGTAGAAGTAGATGGTTAGGTAAAAGACCACATGTTCGCGGTACTGCAATGAACCCCGTTGATCACCCGATGGGTGGTGGTGAAGGTAAGACTGCAGGTGGTGGACACCCGGTATCTCCTTGGGGTCAGAAAGCAAAAGGTCTTAAAACCAGAAAGAAAAAGAATGAATCTAATAAATATATTGTGAAACGTAGAAAATAATAGAGATTAGGTATGCCAAGATCAATTAAAAAAGGTCCGTTTATAGATTATAAACTTTTAAGTAAAATTGATAAGCTTAACGAAACAGGACAGAAGAAGATTGTTAAAACCTGGTCACGTGCCAGCACAATATCTCCGGATTTTGTTGGACACACAGTTGCAGTGCATAATGGTAACAAAATGATTCCGGTTTATGTATCGGAAAACATGGTAGGTCATAAGTTGGGAGAATTTGCACCAACTCGTATTTTTAGAGGCCACCCTGGTACCAAAGCAGAAAAGGCATCCAAGAAAAAATAAAGTTTTTTAGTTGAGGAAAGAATTAAATGGAAGCTAAAGCATTACACAGACATATAGGATCCTCGCCTCGTAAGATGAGACTTGTAGTTGACATGATACGTGGAAAATCGGTTGATAAGGCGATGGAGATACTACATTTCAGCCCTCAGTTGGCTGCTAAATATGCAGAAAAAGTTTTGAAATCTGCGGTTGCTAATCTTTATCAGAAAGATGAAGAGTTAGACGCTGATACTTCTGATCTTTACGTTAAGGAAGTATTTGTGAACGCAGGTCCGCATCTGAAAAGAATGTTACCGGCGCCAATGGGTCGCGCGTACAGAATTAGGAAAAGATCAAATCATTTGACAATTGTGGTTGCAACGAAAAGTTAAAATTCAGGAGGCTTTTTTTGGGTCAGAAGACAAATCCAATAGGTTTTAGAGTAGGTGTAATTCGCGGATGGGAATCGAACTGGTACGAAAATAAATCCTACACAGCAAAATTGCTTGAAGATCGCAAATTGCGGATGTACATTAGAAAAAGATTACAAAAAGCTGGAATATCCAGAATTATAATTGATCGTACATCAAAAAATATTATCCTTACAATTCATACTTCACGTCCTGGTGTAGTTATTGGTAAAAGTGGTAAGGAAATTAGCCAGTTAGAACAGGAATTGAAAAGTATAACTAATAAAGAAGTTAAGGTTCAGATAAGTGAAATAAAAAGACCGGAACTTGATGCTAATCTTGTTGCTGAAAATATTGCACAGCAGCTTAAAGGCAGAGTCTCTTTCAGACGTGCTATGAAATCGTCTATTACTACTGCTTTAAGAATGGGTGCTGAAGGAATAAGAATTATGTGCTCAGGTCGTTTAGGTGGTGCTGAGATGGCAAGAACCGAACAGTATAAAGAAGGAAGAATACCTCTTCATACTATTCGTGCGGACATTGATTATGCTACTGCAACAGCACAGACCATTTACGGAGCTATCGGCATTAAAGTATGGATTTGTAACGGTGAAATACTTGGTAAACGATTATCTGACTAATGAGAACAGGAGTTTCTGACTATGTTAATGCCTAAAAGAGTAAAATACAGAAGAGTACACAGAGGTCATAGAAGAGGTAAGGCCTGGCGCGGAAGCAGAATTGATTTTGGTGATTTCGGTTTGAAAGCTTTGGATGCAGGTTGGATTACCAGCCGTCAGATTGAAGCTTGCAGGATTGCTCTTTCTAGAACAACCAAGAGAGATGGTAAAATCTGGATTAGAATATTTCCGGACAAACCTGTAACTAAAAAACCTCTCGAAACTCGTATGGGTAAAGGTAAAGGTACCCCAGAATTTTGGGTTGCTGTGGTAAGACCTGGCAGAATTATGTTTGAAATAGCAGGTGTACCAAAAGAGCTTGCTCATAAAGCGTTAAAGCTTGCATCATATAAGCTGCCAATTAAAACAAAAATTGTTACAAGACCGGATTACGAATAATAAGGATTTGGTATTATGAAGATAGAAGAAATTCGCGAAATGACCGATGCCGAGCTGGATAAAAGAATTGTTGAGGAAGAAAACAATCTGGTAGAGCTTAACTTCCAGAATGAGTTGAAAAACCTTACCAATACAGCTAAACTTAAAGATGCTCGTCGCGATGTTGCTAGAATGAAAACTATACTTAAAGAACGCAGTATGGAAAAAACTTCTGAAGAGAAGAAATAATTATAGGAGTTGTTACCTGAGATGAAAACACGCGGATTGAGAAAAACAAGAGTAGGTGTTGTTGTTAGTGATAAAATGGATAGAAGCATTCTTGTTTCTATTGAAAGAAAAGTAGCACACCCTATTTATAAAAAGTATTTTAAGAAAACAACGAAGTTGATGGCGCACGATGAGAATAATGAATGCGGCATTGGAGATACAGTTAAAATAATGGAAACTCGTCCATTAAGTAAAAATAAAAACTGGCGTCTCGTTGAAGTGGTAGAAAAAGCCAAGTAATAGTGTTATTGTTTAGGAGATAGCTAAAAATGATTCAGGAAGAAACCAATTTAACAGTTGCTGATAATTCAGGCGCAAAGAAAGTTCGATGCATCAGGGTTCTTGGCGGTAGTAGCAGAAGATATGCCAGTGTAGGTGATCTGGTCGTTGTTTCTGTAAAAGCTGCCCTGCCAAACGGTGGTGTAAAGAAAGGTGAAGTATCGCGTGCTGTAATTGTTAGAACAGCTAAAGAGATTAGACGCAAAGATGGTTCTTATATACGTTTCGACGAAAACGCAGCAGTATTACTTAACGCTAATAATGAACCAAGAGGAACCCGTATTTTTGGCCCTGTTGCGAGAGAACTTCGAGATAAAAAGTTTATGAAAATTATTTCCCTTGCTCCTGAGGTTTTATAAAATAAAGGATTTTTAGGATGAAGATTCGTAAAGATGATAAAGTAATGGTTATTGCCGGTAACGATAAAGGAAATACCGGAAAAGTATTGAAGGTGTTCCCTGAAATGGAAAGGGTGATTGTTGAAGGCGTTAATATGCGTAAACGTCATACAAAACCAAGTCAAAGTAATCCTCAGGGTGGAATAATCGAAAAAGAAGCTCCTATTAACGCTTCAAATGTTATGGTTATTGATCCTGTAACTGGTGAACCTACAAGAATTGGTAAGAAAACAATTATTGATGAAAAAACCGGTAAACGTAAAAACGTAAGATTAAGTAAACGAAGCAACGAAATACTGTAATTGTAAGACAGAGTTTGAGAAATGGCTAAAAAAGAAAAGAATACAAAACAGAAAGCCGGTAATGAACAGCAGGCAGAAACTGCAGAAGCAGTTGTAGAACAAGCGGTTCCGGCAAGGTTATTTAACAAGTACAAGGATGAAGTGATTCCTAAACTTCGTGAAAAATTTGCCTATGGCAATATTATGGAAGTTCCAAAACTTGAAAAGATAGTTCTGAATGTTGGTGTTGGCGAAGCTGTGCAGGACCCTAAACTTTTGGAAGAGGCTGTGAAGGACCTGGAAACTATTACGGGACAAAAAGCGAGTATTAGATTATCAAGAAAATCTATCTCGAACTTCAAGCTTCGTGAAAAAATGAAAATAGGTGCCAAAGTTACTCTAAGAAAGAAAATGATGTATGAATTCCTTGATAGATTTGTTTCTGTAACCCTTCCCAGGGTTCGTGACTTTAGAGGAGTTTCCGATAAATCTTTCGATGGTAAAGGTAACTATTCGCTTGGTATAAAAGAACAGATTGTGTTCCCTGAAATAAATGTTGACAAGGTTAGCAGAATATTTGGGTTCGACATTACGTTCGTTACTACTGCAAAAACTGACAAGGAAGCATACGAGCTGTTAAAGTCGTTTGGTGTTCCGTTTAGAAAAAAAGAAATTCAACAAAATTAGGTAGAAGATGTCAAGAAAGTGTTTGAGCGCCCGCAATGCAAAAAGACAGAAATTGGTTGAAAAATTTGCAGCGAAAAGAAAAGAATTAAAAGAAAATGGTGATTACGAAGCTTTACAGAAACTACCGAAAAATGCTTCACCAGTTAGATTAAAAAACAGATGCCAGATTACTGATCGTCCAAGAGCATATTATAGAAAATTTGGTATATCAAGACTAGTTTTAAGAGAAATGGCTTTGAAGGGTGAGATTCCTGGATTAAAAAAGGCCAGTTGGTAAAGATAGGAGATTTGTAAATGCCAGTTACTGATCCGATAGCAGATTATTTGACAAGATTAAGAAATGCGATTGGGGCAAGAAAAAAATATGTTGAAATGCCTTCATCGAAAATGAAAGTTACTTTGTCTGGAATTCTTCAAGAATATAAATTTATTAAAGATTATAGTGTTGCTGAAGATAACAAACAGAATGTACTTCGTGTTAACTTACAGTATATAGACGGAATTCCATCAATCAGTGGTCTTAAGAAAATAAGCAAACCTGGTTTACGTCAGTATGTAGATAAAGATAGTATCCCAAGAGTTTATAATGGTTTGGGTATTGCGGTTATCTCTACTTCCAAGGGTTTGTTATCCGATAAGCAGGCAAAAGCCGAAAATGTTGGTGGCGAAGTAATTTGTCATATTTGGTAATTATAAGCGACGAGGTAATGAAGTGTCACGTATAGGTAAAAAACCGGTTGAAATTAAAGACGTTAAAGTTGAGCTTAAAGATGGTGTAATTACCGTTAAAGGTAAACTTGGCGAACTTACTGCCAAAGTTCATCCTAATATGGAAGTTGAAGTTAACGAAGCCGAAATTGTTGTTAAGCGTCCAAACGATACGAGAGAAAATAAAGCTCTTCATGGTTTAACCAGAGCTCTTATAAATAACATGGTTATTGGTGTTACCGAAGGTTATGCCAAGGAACTGGAAATTGTTGGTGTAGGTTATCGTGCAGAACTAAAAGGTGAAAACCTTCTGCTTAACCTTGGATATTCTCATCCAATATATTTTATGCCTCCTGAAGGTGTAAAACTTGAAATACCTGCTAACAACCAGATTAAGGTTTCTGGTTACGATAAACAGCTTGTTGGTTTGGTAGCATCAAAAATTAGATCTTTCAGAAAACCTGAGCCTTATAAAGGAAAAGGTATTAAGTATAAAAATGAAGTTATCGTTAGAAAAGCTGGTAAGGCTGCTGGTAAATAATTGATTTTGGAGATTGGACTGAAATGATTAAAAAAGATAATAAAAGAAGACTTCTGAAAAAAGCCAGTGTGCGTAAAAAAATATCTGGTACTACTGAAAAACCAAGAATGTCAGTTTTTAGAAGTTTGACTAATGTTTATGTGCAGCTTATCGATGACACTGTTGGTGCCACACTGGTTGCAGCTTCTTCAAAGGATAAAGAACTTGAAGAAAAATTAAAAGATGCTAAAGGTAAAATTGCCATTAGTGAAGTAGTTGGTGAACATGTTGCAAAAAAAGCTCTTGATAAAAACATTAATACTGTTGTATTCGATAGAAACGGATACCTTTATCATGGTAGAGTAAAAGCAGTTGCCGACGGTGCAAGAAAAGGTGGTTTACAGTTTTAATTTTGATGCCGGATCGTCTAATGGTAGGACTACGCCCTTTGGAGGCGTCTGTAGAGGTTCGAATCCTCTTCCGGCAGCAAAAACTAAATACCCGGAAATTATAAGATATTTGTATCATAGGAGATTAAATTGAAGCCTAAGAAAGTTAGCGGTATAGAAGGATTAAAAGAAAAAGTTGTTCAGATCAACAGGGTTGCCAAAGTTGTGAAGGGTGGTAGACGCTTCAGTTTTAATGCAATTGTTGTTGTTGGTGACGGACTTGGACATGTTGGTGTTGGATTGGGAAAAGCTAATGAAGTAACTGATGCAATTTCCAAAGGTATAGATGACGCCAAGAAAAATGTTTACAAAATTCCTTTGGTTAAAGGTACTATCCCTCATGAAATCATTGGTAAATATGGTGCTGGCAGAGTGTTGTTGAAACCTGCTTCTCCTGGTACCGGACTTATTGCTGGTGGCGGTGTGCGTGCTGTTCTTGAATCTGTTGGTGTACAGGATATCCTTACTAAATCACTTGGTTCAAGTAACCCTCACAATCAGGTTAAAGCTACTCTTGCTGGTTTGCAGTCTCTTATTGATGCTGTAACTATGGCTAAAAAACGTGGTATGAAGGTTTCGGAATTGTTTAACGCGTAAGGTTGAGGAGAGCATGAGTAAAAAATTAAAAATAACACAGACACGTAGCATTATTGACAGACCAAAGGATCAGAAGCGTACTATTGAAGCACTTGGTTTGGGTCGTCCTAATTACACTACTGAAAAACCTGATAACCCACAGATTAGAGGTATGGTTAAAAAAGTAGCGCATTTGGTAACAGTTGAAGAAATTGAAGAATAGGTGTATAAATGGAATTACATAACTTAAAATACGCTCAGGGTTCAAGAAAGAACAGAAAAAGAATTGCTCGTGGTGAGGGTTCAGGTCATGGCGGTACTGCAACAAGAGGTAGTAACGGACAGAAATCGCGTTCGGGTTCTAAATACCGTGCATGGTTTGAAGGTGGTCAGATGCCTCTTGCAAGACGAGTTCCTAAACGTGGTTTTACTAACCATTTCAGAGTTGAATATCAGGCAGTTAACCTTTGTGCTATCCAGAATCTTGTTGATGATGGTAAAGTTAAAGAAGGTGAACTAATTGGTCCGGAAACTCTACTTAAAAACGGATTGATTAACAAGATTGATACATTATATAAAATTCTTGCAACTGGCGATCTTAAAGCTAAGCTTGATTTTAAGGCTTACAAATTTAGTGCGTCAGCAAAAGAAAAAATTGAATCAGCTAACGGAACAATAAACGAGATTAAATCTTAATGAGCAAATTACAGGATACTTTCAGAAATATTTTTAAAATACCGGAACTAAGAGACAGAATTCTCTTTACCCTTGGTATTCTAATTGTAGTTAGGATTGGTGCACATGTAACACTTCCCGGTGTTGATGCAGGTTTGCTTTCGCAGGCAATGAGTAACTCAAGTTCTGATTCGCTTATGGGCTTGTATGATTTGTTTGTGGGTGGTGCTTTTAAAAATGCGGCTGTATTTGCACTTGGTATTATGCCTTACATTAGTGCTTCAATTATTATTCAGTTAATGGGAGCTGTTGTTCCATATTTCCAGAAACTTCAACGTGAAGGGGAAGACGGAAGAAAGAAAATTACACAGCTAACCCGTTACGGTACTGTACTTATTTCAGCTATGCAGGCTTATGGTATCACACTTTTGTTAGGCAGTCTTAAGCATATGGAAATCCCTATTGTTCCTGTAGAAGTTCAAGGATTTGGTTTTACAGTACAAACAGTTGTTTTTCTTACTGCCGGTACAGTTTTTATGATGTGGCTTGGTGAACAAATTACTGAAAAAGGTATTGGTAACGGTATTTCACTTATTATCTTTATCGGTATTATTAACCGCTTGCCATTTGCAATGTTCGATGAATATCGTTTGTTGCGTGAAGGTACAAGAAACCCTGTTATTGAGGTTGCAATTTTAATACTGCTAGTATTTATTATTGCAGGTGTTGTTCTTATTACTCAGGGTACAAGACGTATTCCGGTACAGTATGCAAAACGTGTTGTTGGCAGAAAAGTTTACGGTGGCGTAACTCAATATATTCCACTACGTGTTAATACAGCAGGTGTAATGCCTATTATATTTGCACAGTCAATTATGTTCCTTCCAAGTACAATCATTTCATTTATGCCTGAAAGTACTGCGGTTCAGTGGTTGGCGGGAGTATTTAGTTATACTTCAATTACATATCTGGTTATCAACGCTTTGATGATTGTGTTCTTTACATATTTCTACACTGCGATTGCTTTTAATCCGCAGGATGTTGCAGAGAATATGAAAAAACAAGGTGGATTTATACCTGGCATTCGTCCGGGTGACCAGACTAAAGAGTTCATTGATAATATTCTTACCAGAATTACATTGCCTGGTTCAATATTTCTTGCTATAGTTGCAATTCTTCCAAACCTTATTGCACGCTTCGGAGTATCCGGTAGCTTTGCAGCTTTCTTTGGTGGAACAAGTTTGTTGATTATGGTTGGTGTTGCACTTGATACATTGCAGCAAATTGAATCACATCTTCTAATGCGTCATTACGACGGATTTATGAAGTCTGGTAAATTGAAAAGTAGAAAGTAAGAAGTAGCTGACGTGATTTTAATTAAATCAAAAAAAGAAATTGATTTTATTCGCGAAAGTAATAAAATTGTAGCTGAAACACTTCAGTTAGTAAAAAATTTTACAAAACCGGGTGTAACAACACTCGAACTAGACAAAATAGCAGAGGATTATATCCGAAGCAACGATGGAGTTCCGGCATTCAAAGGTTATTCACAATCGGGCTCTTTCGATTTTCCTGGTACCTTGTGTACTTCGGTTGAAGAAGAAGTAGTTCATGGAATACCGGGAAACAGAGTTCTTAAGGAAGGTGAAATAATTTCTGTTGATTGCGGAGTAATCAAAAAAGGTTATTATGGAGATGCTGCCATAACCATAGCCGTTGGAGATATTTCGGAAGACAGAAAACATCTGATGAAGATCACTGAGGAAAGTTTATACAAAGCCATTGAACAGGCTGTAGTAAAAAACAGAATTGGTGATATTAGTAATGCTGTTCAGAAACATGTTGAAAACAATGGTTACTCAATTGTAAGAGAACTGTGTGGTCATGGTGTAGGTAAAAAACTTCACGAAGATCCACAGATAAGTAATTACGGAAAGAAAGGCACAGGTCCTTTTATAAAAAACGGAATGACAATTGCAATTGAACCAATGGTTAACATGGGTAAACGTCACGTTAAGGTAGCACCTGATAATTGGACAGTTTATGCAGCCGACAGATTACCTTCTGCTCATTTTGAACACACAATAGCAATAATAGATGGAAAAGCAGAAATACTGAGTATTTGTTGATATGGCAAAACAAGGACCAATAAAAGTTGACGGAGTAGTTACAGAGACATTACCAAATGCTAACTTTAAAGTTAAGCTTGATAATGGACATGAAATACTGGCGCATATATCTGGAAAGATGCGCATGCATTTTATTAAAATATTAGTAGGTGATAAGGTAGCGATAGAATTATCGCCTTACGATTTGAACAAAGGTAGAATAACGTATCGTTATAAATAACGGAGTTTGATATTATGAAAGTTCGTGCATCGGTAAAGAAAATTTGCGAACATTGCAAAGTAATTAAGAGAAAAGGCGTAGTTAGGGTTATTTGTAAAAATCCAAAACACAAACAGCGTCAAGGTTAATCTGAAACGTAGGAGGATATGATTTGGCTCGTATAGCAGGTATCGATTTACCAAAAAACAAGAAAGCTTATATAGGGTTAACATATATTTATGGAATTGGTCAGCATAGTGCAACTGTTATTCTGAACCAGGCAGGTATTGACCCTGAAACTAAAATTGCTGACTTAAGCGAAGAAGAAGTTGCAAAGATTAGATCTATAATGACAGCAGAGTTCAAAGTTGAAGGTGCTTTACGCAGTGAAGTTCAACAGAACATTAAACGCCTTATGGATATTGGATGTTATCGTGGTTTAAGACACAGACGTGGTCTTCCTGCACATGGTCAGAGAACCAGAACAAATTCTCGTACCCGTAAAGGTAGAAAGAGAACTGTTGCAGGCAAGAAAAAAGCACCAGGTAAGAAATAATTGATTATAATCAGGAGTTGAAGAATTGGCAAAAGTTAGACAAAAGACTAAGAAAAAAGTACATGTTGACGCAGTTGGAGTGGCACATATTAAAGCCTCTTTTAACAATATAATTTGTACAATTACCGATGTTTACGGTAATACTATTTCGTGGTCATCTGCCGGTAAAAACGGATTTAAAGGATCAAGAAAAAATACACCTTATGCGTCACAGGTTACTGCCGAATCGGCTGCTAAGGAAGCACATGATCTTGGTTTGAGAAAAGTTGATGTATTTGTAAAAGGACCTGGTTCTGGTCGTGAAGCAGCTATTAGAGCTTTATCTACAGCTGGTTTACAGGTAATGTCAATAAAAGATATTACTCCTATACCACATAATGGTTGCAGACCACCGAAACGCAGAAGAGTTTAATTAGGGAGATTTAGCAGAATGGCAAGATATACTGGCCCAAGTTGTAAATTGTGCAGACGTGAAAAAGAAAAATTGTTTCTGAAAGGTTCTAAATGTACTTCAGATGCTTGTCCGCTTGAAAATAAAAATTACCCTCCGGGGGAACACGGTGTAGGCAGAAGAACCAAGTATTCAGAATATGGTGTTCAGTTACGTGAAAAACAGAAAGTTAAAAGAATTTATGGTGTTCTTGAAAGTCAGTTCAGAACTTACTTTGAAAAAGCTAACCGTCAGAAAGGTGTTACTGGCGAAAACCTTGTAAAACTTCTTGAAAGACGCTTTGATAACGTGGTTTTCCGCATGGGTTTTGCTCCATCAAGAAAAGCAGCACGTCAGTTGGTTTTACATCGTCATTTTAATGTGAATGGTGAGACGGTTAATATACCTTCTTATATACTTTCACCTGGTGATGTAATTAGTGTAAGTGAATCAAGTAAAAAACTTGATACCATACATAATTCTTTAAGAAGAACTAAAGATAATCTTTACAATTGGCTTTCACTGGAAAAAGCTTCACTTTCAGGTACTTTTGTAGAACTTCCTAACAGGGAAGATGTACCTCTAAGAGCTAACGAACAGCTAATTGTTGAGTTGTATTCTAAATAATAATTTTTTAATAGCGAGGATTCTAAATGAGCTATCCTTTTTTGAAATTACCAGATGGTGTAGTACTGGAAGAAGCATCAGCCTCCGATACGTTCGGAAAGTTCGTAGTTCAACCGCTTGAAAGAGGTTTTGGTGTAACTCTGGGAAATTCATTTAGAAGGGTATTATTATCTTCTTTAACCGGCGCTGCTATAACTGCAATTAAAATTGACGGTATTCTACACGAATTTTCAGCTGTTCCTGGCGTTGTGGAAGATGTGACGCAGATTATTCTTAATCTGAAAAAAGTTAGAATGAGATTGGTTAATAAAAAAGCCACCAGAATGGAAATTTCCTTAACCGGTCCGCATGATTTCAGAGCTGAAGATTTACAGAAAAGTTGTCCGGATATAGAAATTTTAACACCTGATGTTCACATTGCAACATTAAATGCAGATGCCAACATTACGATGGAACTCCGTTTTGGTATTGGTAAAGGTTATGTCCCTTCTACTGAACAAAAAATATCTGATCAGACAATAGGTCTTATACCTATTGACTCAATTTTTACACCGATCAAGAATGTTCATTATAATATAGAAAATGTACGTATTGGCGAAAAAAATGATTTCGAGAAGCTTTCTCTTAGTGTGCTAACTGATGGCTCTATTACTCCTGAAGAAGCACTTTCAGGTGCTGGTAAAGTTCTTAAAGATCATATAAATCTGTTCATTAACTTCGAAGTTGAACAGGAAGAAGATAAAGTTGAAAGTGAAAAAGATGCTGAATCTGAAAGAATTAAAAACATTCTTATTACTAATGTTGATGATCTTGAACTTAGCGTTCGTTCACACAACTGTCTTAAAGCCGCAAATATAAAAATATTAGCTGACCTTGTGAGAAGAGACGAAAGTGAAATGCTTCGTTTCAGAAACTTTGGTCGTAAATCTCTGGCTGAATTGGTTGAGATTGTTGAAAATTACGGACTTGAGTTCGGAATGGATGTTGATAAATATATTAAAGATAAACCTGATAATAATTAAATTGGTTTAAGGTAGCAGAATGAGACACAGAATTAAAGGTAGAAAGTTAGGAAGATCAACAAGCCACAGATTAGCTACGCTTAGAGCATTGGCTACTGCATTATTCCGTTATAAAAAAATAAAAACTACGGTTGCAAAAGCTAAAGAAGCTAAACGAATGGTGGAAAGACTTATCACTAAAGCTAAAGCTGATAATGTAGCTGCCAGAAGATACGTTGCCAGACATATACATGAAAGAGAAGTATTACATATACTTTTTGATGAAATTGTTGGAAAAGTTGGTGATCGTCCAGGTGGTTATTGCCGAGTAGTAAAACTTGGTCACAGACCTGGTGATGCTGCTGAAATGGCGATTCTTGAACTTGTTGATTATAATCTTGCTGATGGTGATCAGAAAGCTGAAAAAGTTGAAGAAGCTGTTGTTGAAGAAACTCCGGCTGAAACTGTTGAAAATGCAGAAGTTGTTGATGCCGTTGAAGTTGAAGAAACCGAAGAAGTAAAAGACGAAGCTAAAGCTGATGATGCTGAAGTTAAAACTGAAGACGAAGCTAAAGCTGAAGAAGAAAAAAAGGAAGATAAATAATATATAAAATGTTTTCCGGTTATTAAGAGTAGTCGATTTTCGGCTACTCTTTTTTTTATTTTAAATCGGCTATATTTCGTATGTTATTTAAATAAAATTAATCCTGATTGTTGGTTGTATGAAAGATATTGTATTCGTAAAATCTGTTTTTAAGCTTGAGCAGATACCTGATGATGAGATGCCAGAAATTGTACTTTGTGGTAGAAGTAATGTAGGTAAATCATCATTTATTAATTCCCTTTTTAACAGAAAAAAATTGGCTCAAACAAGTAGTAGCCCTGGTAAAACCAGAGGTATAAACTATTACAGGGTTGACCAGCGTTTTTATTTAGTTGACCTTCCCGGTTTTGGTTATGCCAAAGTATCCAAAAAGGAACGCGAGGGCTGGCAGAAACTTATTGAGCGTTATCTGATCGCAAATAGTAAAATTCAACTTGTGCTACATCTTATTGATAGTCGCATTCCACCCACCCCACTCGATACCGGATTAAATGATTTTTTGAATGACATTGGTTTACCATACAATTTTATTTTAACCAAAGTTGATAAACTTGGTAAAAAACAGCAGGCTGATGCTGTTACCCGTCTTACCGAATATTTCCCCGAAGCCTCACCTGATGATAATGTAATTAGCTATTCTTCTGTTAAAGGTACAGGTAAAAAGGAAATGATTAAGCGATTAAATTCACTATTTTAGTATAAGCATATACTTTTTGTCAATATAATTTGATATTTTTAATTATATTTTAATCTTAAAGTTGAATAAGTGCGAAAAAAAGAGCTATGGGATTAAGCAATAGATATAAAAAACGAATATTAATATTTTCGGTTATCCCCATTTTAACAGTTATTCCATTCCTGACGGAAAATTTTATACTTCGAATAATAACTGCTATACTGGGTGTAATTTATGTTGGTGTAATTATCTTTCTCAGGGATTCTCGTTCCGATATATTCCGAGAAAAATTCGAGTATGGCAATGAAGATGAAGATTACTCATCCGAGCCGGGAGAATATTCCGGTGATGATGTTGATTCTTCATGGGAAATTATATCTCAGAACAAGGATATTAAAATTGCTGGTTCGGAAGAGATTGTAGGAACAGGGAAATATGAACCTGAAAAATTGATTATCGATCCTGAACTTAAAAAGAATTATACAAAGATTGCCAATGAGAAAATTCCTTCCAATATAAACGATAATAAAAAGTTTGAGTTTATTCTTGAAAAGTTTTTGCAGATAATTAAAAGTTCTTTCGACGCTTATACTGTGCTATTTATGTGGTATGATGAAGGTGGTAAGGAGTTTACTCCGGAAAACTATATATCCGAAACCAGGGATGTAGCACTAAAACCATTTATTTTGGATGATGACCACATAAGCAAAATTGTTAAAGGTGGCGAACCTTTATTTATTCATGAGTTTAATCCGGTTTCGGAATTAGATAATTTACCTTATTATGTTAAACCGCAGGAAATAAACTCATTTTTAGGTGTACCGGTGTTTTATGGCAAAACTTTAGCAGGAGTTATAGCACTCGATTCAAAAAATAAAAATGCTTTTAGTCTTGATACGGTTTATGCATTAGGTCGCATTGTACGTGTAATATCAATGCTTATTACCGTTTTCGATAAACGCTTCTCCGATTCTCTTGCCGAAAAACGTCTTAGTGCCATTACAAGCATATTTGCTACAGAGAAAAAATATCAGGGTGATAAAGACCTTGTTGAAATGGTTGAAGGCATTGCTGATAAAATACTTGATTGGGATGCTTTTGTTTTTATAAGATTTAATCCGGAAAAACAATCATTCAATACTACCAGGGTAATACTTCGCGAGGACTATAAATATGTTGGCGAAAATTTGGAAATAGACCTGGAAAATACCTTTACGGGTAAAGCTATTATGACTGGCTTGCCAGTAAAAATTGATGATGTTAAATCCAAGAAATTTAAACGCTTCTCGGCTTCGGAAGATATTAGTTATGATGGCTCTTTTCTTGCTATACCTTTGGTATATGAGGAACAGAATTACGGAGTGCTTTGTTTTGAAAAGAGGAAAAAGAATTTTTATACCAATGGCGATGTTAGCTTTATGCGTAGCTCAACCAAAATAATATCCTTTTTTCTTTATACGTTTGCAACTCAGAAAATAATGAACAGTTTAATTGCACTCGATCCGGAAACGCGAACACTAAATTCCAATTCGTTTTTTGAGCAAGTTACAGCCGATATGTTCAAAGCCGAAAAAGCACAGTTGCCAAGTGCACTTGCTCTTGTAAGAATTGATGATTTTCTTGACCAGGGTACGCTATTCGACGATAGTTTGTTCCCGAAAGTGTTAATGGCTGTTGCTGAAGAAATTCAACTTAGGATTACTCCTGCATTTACTCTCGGCAGACTTGATGAGAAAGTATTTGGTGTTTATCATTTTAATGCCAATTCTAAAGATATGCACCTTTGGGGTGAAAAATTAAAAACTCACATTGCTCGTAAACAGCTTGCTGTTATTAGCAAACAAAAGTCCTTTACTGTTTCAATTGGAGTGGCTTCCGCTTTCAAGAAAACTGATCTTGGTGAAGTTCTTCAGAATGCCCAACTTGCTCTTGGCAAGGCTATTGAAAAAGGTGGCAATACTGTTAAAAGCCTAAATTAGGAAGGTTAGTATGAATAATTTTTTGATTCTTATCCTTGATGGTGTGGGCGTTGGTGAATTACCTGACGCTGATAAATATGGTGATTTGGGAACAAATACACTTGGTAACATTTCACGAAAAGTTGGCGGACTTGACCTGCCCAATTTACAAAAAGCTGGTTTGGGTAACATTACCGAAATTGTTGGTGTACCTCCCGAAGAAAAACCCCTTGCTTCCTTTGGCAAAATGACGGAAGTATCTGCCGGTAAAGATTCTACCACAGGTCACTGGGAGATTGCCGGATTAAGAATAGAAAAAAGTTTTCCCGTTTTTCCCAATGGATTTCCTGATGAGGTGATTGAAAAGTTTAAAGAACTTAACGGTTTTGAAGGTGTTTTGTGTAATAAACCTGCTTCAGGTACCGAAGTTATTGCCAGACTTGGTGATGAGCATGTTGAAACAGGCTTTCCAATAGTCTATACCTCCGCTGATTCTGTATTTCAGATTGCAGCTCATGAAGATGTTATTCCACTTGAAAAACTTTATGAAATTTGTCGTGTAACCCGTGAAAAAGTTTGTACCGGTAAATATTCTGTAGGCAGAGTTATTGCAAGACCATTTGTTGGCGAGTCGGGTAATTATACTCGTACAACCAATCGCAAAGATTTTTCTGTTTCACCATTTTCCGATACTATTATTGATTATTGCAAGAATGAAGGAATTCCTACCGTTGCTATTGGTAAAATAAATGATCTGTTTAACTATTCGGGAATAACAGAATCAATAATTACCAAAACAAACGACAAGGGGATTGATACTACAATTACAAAACTAAAAGAGGCAAAGGACTCATTCCTGTTTACTAATCTGGTTGACTTTGATGTTTATTATGGTCACAGGAACGACCCGGAAGGTTTTGCTAAAGCATTAACAGAATTTGATAACAGATTACCGGAAATAATTGAGGCAATGGATGAAAGTGATGTTATGGTTATTACTTCGGATCATGGGAATGATCCAACGCTTAAAAGTACTGACCATAGCAGGGAGTATGTACCCTTACTAATGTTTCGTAAGGGGCAAAACGGAAGAAATCTGGGTACACGAAATACATATTCGGATGTTGCACAAACCGTAGCTGCATTTTTCAAGGTAAATAATGCACTTTACGGCGAAAGCTTCCTGTAAAATTTTTAACCAAAACGACAAATAATTCACCCTTAACTTGAATTAATGCTATAAAGATTTATAGTTTTAACAATGGAAATTTGTATCTGCTGGCAGGTATAAATTTTGGATGCTGTATAATTATTAGCCCGAGGTAAAATTGTTAATAGGTAAAGTGATTGGTACTGTTTGGTCAACCAGAAAAGATGAAAACCTTGTTGGGGCAAAGTTCCTTATTGTTAGGGAGCTTGATCTTGATTATACACCGCAGGACAAAGTTGTTATTGCAGTTGATTCGGTAGGTGCCGGTGTTGGTGAGGTCGTTTTGGTTGCCCAGGGTAGTTCGGCAAGACAAACCGACTTTACAAAGGATAAGCCAGTTGATTCGGTAATAATGGCAATTGTTGATAAACTTGATACTGAAGGCTTAAAGAATGCCGGAGGTAAATAAATGTTCTTCGGCAAGGTTTTAGGAACTATTTGGGCTACAAAAAAGTATTCAACATTAACCGGACAAAAGATGCAGCTCATTCAACCGCTTAACTCGCAGATGAAAGAATTTGGGAATCCTCTGGTGGCGGTTGATACTATTGGTGCTGGTCCGGGTGAAACAGTTTTGTACATGACTATGAGCGAAGCTGCTTTAGCTTTGGATGTTGAGCATGCTCCTGTTGATGCTTCAATAATAGGAATTATAGATTCAATCAATTCTGAAATTACTTAGGAGGAGATTGCCTTGAAAATCACCAAACAGTACACGAACAGGGAAAGCCAGTCACTCGACAAATACCTGCAAGAGATAGGTAAAGTTGACCTGTTAACTCCGGATGAAGAAATTAATCTTGCAATAAAGATTAAAAACGGTGATCAGATTGCTCTGGAAAGGCTTGTTAAGGCTAATCTTCGTTTTGTGGTTAGCGTAGCTAAACAATATCAGAACCAGGGACTTTCCCTCGGGGATTTGATTAATGAAGGTAACCTTGGTTTGATTAAGGCTGCTAAAAGATTTGATGAAACTCGTGGTTTCAAATTTATTTCGTATGCAGTATGGTGGATACGCCAGTCAATTTTACAGGCACTTGCTGAACAATCCCGCATTGTAAGATTACCACTAAACCGTGTTGGTGCTTTAAACAAAATTGGTAAGGCATACAGCAATCTTGAGCAGGAATATGAACGCGAGCCAAGTGCTCATGAACTTGCTACCGAACTTGATATGGATATTAACGAGGTTTCGGATACGCTAAAAATTTCAGGAAGACACGTCTCGATGGATGCACCTTTTTCGCAGGGTGAAGATAACAGACTGCTTGATGTACTTTCTAATGATCATCAACCAACACCTGATTTCTCATTGATGTCCGACTCACTTAAAAATGAAATTGAACGTGCACTTTCATCACTTACCGAAAGGGAAGCAGAAGTTATTAAACTCTATTTCGGTTTGAATAAGGAACATTCGCTAACACTTGAAGAAATTGGCGAAAAGTTTAATTTAACACGTGAACGTGTACGCCAGATAAAGGAAAAAGCTATTAGACGGTTACGTCATGCTTCGAGAAGTAAAAATTTAAGAGCATACCTTGGTTAGAGTATTATATAAACGTTTTTACAGAATTTTATTTATTTTAGCTGCAGCTGCCCTTTTCTTGGGCGGTTGTTCGCCAACTTCGCTTAATACTCGATACAAAAACACCTCTTACAGCAAACCTGAGGCTCCCCCAAAAGATGAAAAAAGTATAATAATCTATTCCGATTTACCTGAGATTGAAAAAGAAGACACCTTTATCGATAAGTTCGAATCCCTGAAGGATGAAGGTGTACCATTCGATAAAACTACCGAACTGATGATAACTATTATTGATTATCTTAAAACACCATATTTGTATGGTGGTAATACTAAGTCCGGTATTGATTGTTCGGGATTTACCTGCAATATTTATAATACTGTTTATGATAAAAAATTGCCTCGCACTGCAAATCAGCAATATGAGTATGGTGAGTATATTACCCAAAATGAGCTTAAACCGGGCGATCTTGTGTTTTTCCGGTTCGATGCACGATATGGTGCAGATCATGTTGGTATTTATATAGGTAACTCGCTATTTGCACATTCTTCAAGTAAATATGGTGTAACCATTGCTTCACTCGCAAGAGATTTTTATATTGAAAAGTTCGTTGGTGCGAGAAGAATAAATTAACTCTTACTATAGACTTGTTTAATAATATTTTTGGAGATATAATGGAATTTCGTGTTGAAACAGATACTATGGGCGAAGTTAAAGTACCCGCAGACAAATATTACGGTGCTCAGACTGCAAGGTCGTTAATGAACTTCAAAATTGGTACTGAAAAATTCCCTCGTGAAATTATAAGAGCATTAGGAATATTAAAAAAGGCAGCTGCTCTTACAAATGCCGAGTTAGGCACTCTTGATGCAGAAAAGGCTTCTCTTATTTCTAAAGCTGCAGATGAAGTAATTGAAGGTAAGCTTGATGAGCATTTTCCTCTTTCTGTTTGGCAGACCGGTAGTGGTACCCAAACTAACATGAACTCGAATGAGGTAATTGCTAACAGAGCTATTGAGTTAGCTGGTGGTGAGCTTGGCTCTAAAAAACCAGTTCATCCAAATGATGATGTTAACAAGGCACAGTCTTCAAACGATACTTTTCCTACTGCCATGCATATCGCGGCGGTTGAGGAAATACACAGACGTCTTATTCCGATGGTTAACAAACTAAAAGTTGAACTTGATGTTAAAGCACAACAGTTTGCCAAAATTATTAAAATTGGACGTACTCATCTAATGGATGCAGTACCTCTAACACTTGGACAGGAATTTTCGGGTTATGTACAGCAACTTGAAAATGGTCTGAAACGTATAGAAGGATGCCTTCCTCGTCTTAGTGAGCTGGCACTTGGTGGAACTGCTGTTGGTACAGGTCTAAATACTCATAAGGATTTTGCTTTCAAAGCGGCACAGAAAATTTCGGAGATAAGCGGAACCAAATTTGTAACATCACCAAACAAATTTGAATCGCTTGCTGCCCATGATGCAATTGTTGAAGCAAGTGGTGTGATGAAAACTTTAGCTGCTTCTATAATGAAAATTGCTAATGATATAAGATGGATGGGATCAGGTCCACGCTGCGGATTTGCTGAAATTCAGCTTCCTGCAAACGAACCGGGTAGTTCTATTATGCCAGGCAAGGTAAATCCAACTCAAGCCGAAGCCATAACAATGGTATGTACTCAGGTAATGGGAAACGATGCAACAATTAACTTTGCAGGTGCTAGTGGTAACTTCGAACTAAACGTTTATAAACCGGTAATGATCTACAATCTTTTACAGTCAATTCGCCTTCTTGCCGATGCTTGCGAAAGCTTTACAGATAATTGCGTTATCGGAATTGAGCCTAATGAAGAAAAAATAAACTACTTCCTTAACAACTCACTAATGCTGGTAACAGCACTTAATCCGCACATTGGTTACGATAATGCTGCCAAAGTTGCCAAAACAGCATTTGCTGATAATAGTACGCTTGAAGAAGCTGCTGTTAAACTTGGTGTTCTTACCTCGGAAGAGTTCAGGGATAAAGTAAAACCTGAAAATATGTTAGGACCAAAATCATAAATAAAATTATAACTCGGGAGCTTAGGCTCCCGTTTTTATTACGGGAAATAATTGGAAACTATACTAAATATTTACCTGATTATTGAAGATCAGTATGTGAAAGCCTTACGTGCAGTAAAGTACACGCTCGATGGAGATGACGAGAGTAAAATAACCTACCTAAAAAACAATGCCGTAGCCGGATTTGAAACTTCTGAAGAATTCCCTGCACCCAAAGACAAGGATGGTGAGTTTATGAAATATTCCAAATTCTCGAAGTTGGAACGGCGGGGTATGCATTTCTTTCTATATAGTGAACTATTTGAAGCTTATGGTACACCAGATAATCCTCTAATATGCGTAACTCCAGTTGTAAACGGAGAACTGAAAACAACTAAATAATCTTCTAAATCAGGTTAAAAATTACATGCTGAAATTGATTATTTTACTTATTAAAACTATGACATCAGTGTATTTTGTAAGGTAATTTAGTTGAATAAAACATGATAAATATTTTGGATATTTAACCAGGAAGGTAATTCCGGGTTTATTAGATACTCTTATTTTCTTATATTTACAGACTCGATTTACGAGAGCAATACTTATTACGTGGGAGATATTAAAAAATGTCATTAAATACCGTTAATATAGAAGAATTATCGGTTAACACCATCAGGTGCTTATCGATGGATGCGATTGAAAAAGCAAAATCAGGTCATCCCGGTATGCCTATGGGATGTGCTCCCCTCGCATATACCCTCTATACTAAAATTTTAAAACACAATCCTTCAAATCCTGGCTGGTGGAACAGAGACCGTTTTGTTCTTTCGGCAGGTCACGGAAGTATGCTGCTATATTCTATTCTTCATCTTTGCGGCTACGAAATATCACTGGATGATATTAAAAATTTTAGACAATTGGGCAGTCTTACTGCAGGACATCCTGAAGTTTTTCATACTCCCGGTGTTGAAACTACTACCGGTCCTTTAGGACAAGGATTTGCCAACGCTGTTGGTATGGCTGTTGCAAGAAATTTTCTTGCTGCCAAATTTAACAAACCAGGTTATGAAATTGTAAGCGGTCATATTACCGGAATTGTTAGTGACGGTGATATAATGGAAGGTATATCGCATGAAGCAGCCTCGTTTGCCGGGACAAATAAAATTGGCAAGCTGGTTCTGTTTTACGATAATAATAATATTACTATTGATGGTAGCACTGATAAAACCATGACCGAAGATGTTGGTGCAAGATTTAGAGCTTATCACTGGGAAGTATTACATATTAAAGATGTAAACGACCTTAATGAAGTTGAGAATGTTGCCCGTTTTGCATTTTCCATAAAAAATAAACCAGTGTTGGTTATTACCGATACCACGATAGGTTATGGTAGCCCGAATAAGGCAGGTTCCGAAAGCTCTCACGGTGCTCCGCTTGGTGAAGATGAAGTTGCGATGACCAAGGAAAATCTTGGCTGGGAATATAAAGAAGACTTTTTTGTGCCTGACGAAGTTAGAGCAGATTTTGAAGCTGCTAAAGGTGAAGGCATTATTGAAGAAGAAAAATGGAAATTCAAGTTTGAAAAATATAAAGGTACTTATCCCGAGTTAGCCAAACTATATAAGGCGTTTATGTCTGGCAACTTGAATGATGACTGGAAAAAAGAGCTACCTGTTTACAACGATTATACTAAAAGTATAGCTACTCGTAAAATAAGTGGCGAGGTAATACAAAAGTTAAAAGACATATTTCCGAATATGATGGGTGGTTCAGCAGATCTTGCCGGATCAAACAACACTACCATGAAAGGAGTACCAGATTTTTCACCGCAGGATTACAGCGGCAGAAATATTAATTTTGGTATTCGTGAACATGCTATGGGTGCAATTCTTAATGGTATGGCTTTGTATGGTGGCGTTATGCCTTACGGTGCTACATTTATGATATTTAGTGAATATATGCGTCCGGCACTTCGTATGGCTGCATTAATGAAACTTGCACCAAAATATGTATTTACACACGATTCAATAGGTCTTGGTGAAGACGGACCAACACATCAGCCGGTTGAACAGCTTGCTGCATTGCGAGCAATTCCAAATCTGTATGTTATTCGTCCTGCTGATGCCAACGAAACAGTTGAAGCGTGGAAAACCGCAATTGAAATGAAAGATGCTCCTGTACTGCTTGCATTAACTCGACAGGGTTTACCGGTTATTGACCGCAGTAAATATGCCCCTGCCGATGATGTTAAAAAAGGTGCGTATGTATTAAAATACGAATCAAAGGAACCTGAGCTTATACTAATCGGTACCGGTTCGGAAGTTTATGTTTGTATTGATGCAGCCGAAAAGCTTGAAGCTGAAGGTATAAGCACTCGCGTTGTTAGTTTCCCAAGCTGGGAACTATTTGAAAAACAGGATGCAGAATACAGGGAGAGCGTACTTCCTAAAGCTGTTAAAGCCAGACTGGTAGTTGAAGCCGGTATTAGAATGGGCTGGGAAAAATATATTGGTCTTGAAGGTGATGCAGTTACAATTGAAACATTTGGATCATCTGCACCAAACAAGGTATTGTTCGAAAAATTTGGTTTTACTGCCGAAAATGTAGTAAATAAATCGAAAGAATTGTTACAAAGTTTCTAATAAAATGATACACTTATTTTGCTTCTAATCCACTCAGGGTTGACCTTTTGGTCAGCCCTGTTTTGGTTTAAACTACACCAAATATTTTATTGCAATAAAACCGCCAACCAAAAGTACTGTAAAAAGTATTGCCAGCAGATTAAAATATTTGTCTATGAATGATTTTATTTGGTCACCAAATTTCCATATAAGAGTTGCAACAAGGAAAAATCTTGCTGAACGCGAAACTGCCGAAGCAATAACAAACATAATAAGGTTAATATCGAAAGCACCACTTGAAATAGTAATTACCTTAAATGGTATTGGGGTAAATCCGGCAGTAAATACAATCCAGAAATTCCACTGATCATACATATCTTTTACGTTATAGAACAGTTTTTCGGAAAAGCCGGGAACGTTATTAAAGAAGAACATTGCGGTTGATGAAAACTCACCAGGGTTATTCCACCAAACAAAATACCCGATAGCATATCCCAGTAAGGCACCAGTTATTGATGCAATACTACAGTATGCAGCAAAACGGAACGCTTTTAACCTTGCTCCAAGTACAAGTGCAATTAGCAGTGCATCCGGTGGTACCGGAAAAAATGAAGCCTCTGCAAACGAAAGTAGAAAAAGTGCTGCGGGTCCGTAAGGAGTTTCAGCCCAGTGAAGAACCCAATCATATAGTTTTCTTATAAATCCCATTTTACCCAAAAATTGTTTACGTTAATCTGCAAGTTTAAAAAAAATAAGTGTTATACCATAAAAAATTTTAATAATCTTACATTTTTTAATAAGTTTGATTGGTCTTAATTACTCATAGGGTGGAATAAATAATGGAAACTAAAAAAAGCAGCAGAATATTATCGCTGGATGTAGTAAGGGGTATTACGATAGCAGGGATGATTCTTGTAAATAATCCCGGTACATGGAGTGCAATTTACCCTCCGTTAAAACATGCAAAATGGCATGGCTGTACTCCCACTGATCTGATCTTTCCGTTTTTTCTTTTTATTGTTGGTATTGCGATTACTATTTCCCTTACCAAAAGAAAGGAAAGAGGGGATGACCAGAAAAAATTAATGGTTCAAATTGTTCGCAGGGGACTAATGTTATTTGGGTTGGGGCTGTTCCTTAATCTTTTCCCTGATTTTAATTTCTCTGATGTAAGGATTCCAGGTGTGTTACAAAGGATTGGTATAGTTTATATTGTTGCATCAATACTTTTCCTAAGGCTTTCAATTAAAAGTTTGGCAATAACCGGTGGTGCAATTCTGGTATTTTACTGGTTGGCTATGACTCTTATACCGGTACCGGGAGTTGGCTACGCAAATCTTGAACCAACTACTAACCTTTCGGCTTATATTGATTCGGCTTTGCTAAGCGGACATATGTGGTCGCATACAAAGGTGTGGGATCCCGAAGGTGTATTTAGTACAGTGCCGGCAGTTGTAACCGCAATACTTGGTATTCTTGCCGGATGGTGGGTACGTAAGGATAATGATCCTAAAACAAAAGCTGTTTGGATGTTTGTTGCTGCAAACTTTCTGCTTTTAGGCGGATACCTTTGGGATGGTGTTTTCCCGATGAATAAAGCTTTGTGGACAAGCTCGTATGTGTTATTTGCCGGTGGTTTGGCTCTTACATTTTTTACAATGTGCTACTGGATTATTGATGTGCAGGGTTATAAAAAATGGGCAAAACCTTTTGAAGTTTACGGTATGAATGCTATTACCGTTTTCTTTGCTTCGGGCATTATTGGCAGACTAATGTACATTATAAAAATGACAGATAGTAGTGGTGCCGAAGTTACTCTTAAGACGTGGATATTTAACACATTTTACCTTAGCTGGCTTGAACCGGTAAATGCATCTCTTTTATATGCAATAGTTTATATCGGAATTTGGCTTGGGTTGATGTGGATACTATATGCAAAAAAAATATTTATTAAAGTATAATTTATATAAAAATTTGTTATTTTTTGCCGTATCTTTTGAGACCGTTATTATGGTGAAAATTAACGTGGAGTGTACATGGGAATTATTAGAGATTTCAAAACTATACCTGAATTATTCTATATTGTAACTCAGGAGTTTGGAAAAACTCAAAACAAACCCGCATTTAAGTACAAAGTTAACAGGCAATATACAGGCATATCTTACTCTGAAGTTGCCCGACAGGTTGAAGAGTTTGCATTAGGCTTGGCTTCTCTTGGTATAAAGAGAGGTGATAATGTTGCGATAATTTCCGAAAACCGACCTGAATGGGTATATGCTGATTTGGCGATTCTGGCAATTGGCGGAATTGATGTACCTTTGTATCCTATTCTTACTGCGGATAATATTGAGTTCATTCTTAATAATTCGGAAAGCAAATGTATTGTTGTTTCTAACAAGTTCCAACTTAACAAAGTGCTTAAGGTTCGTGACAAGTGTAAATCCCTTGCAAGTATTGTTGTACTAAATGATATTGATGAGGAATTTACTAATGTGTATAGCTTTAGCAATGTAAAAGCTATGGGTAAGGAGTTTGGAAAGCAGAATGAAAATTTCTTTTGGGATAGTATTAAGCTGGCAAAAGAAGATGATGTTGCTACAATTATCTATACATCCGGTACAACCGGTGAACCAAAAGGGGTTGTGCTAACTCATAAAAATATTTGTTCCAACGCCAAAGGTGCTCACGAAGCTTATAATATTGGCGAAACAGATACATTCCTGTCGTTCCTTCCGCTTTGTCATATTTTTGAAAGAACAACCGGTTATTATGCTGCATTTGCCGGAGGTTGTATTATTGCTTATGCCGAAAGTATTGAAAAAATTGCAACAAATATGGTTGAAATAAAACCAACTTTGATGACAGCAGTACCTCGTTTGTTTGAACGCATGTATAGCCGTATAATGAAAAATGTGGAATCGCAACCGGAAAAGAAACAAAAAATATTTAACTGGGCTGTTGAAACCGGAAGACAATACGCTCAGGCAGAAAGACCGGGTCAAGCAGGAGCTCCACTTGGTCTTAAGATAAAGAAAA
Source organism: Melioribacteraceae bacterium (assembly GCA_963663615.1). GTDB lineage: Bacteria > Bacteroidota > Ignavibacteria > Ignavibacteriales > Melioribacteraceae. The sequence continues at coordinate 3,062,266 of OY760517.1, read as the reverse complement.
AGCTTGCTGATAAACTGGCTTTAAGTAAACTTAAGGCAATTACCGGTGGTAATCTCAGGTTTATTGTATCGGGTGGTGCTGCTCTTGCACGAGATTTAGGTGAGTTTTTTGAAGCAGTAGGTATTAAAATTCTTGAAGGTTACGGATTAACGGAATCATCCCCGGTACTGGCTTGTAACAGGGAAAACAACTTTAAGTTTGGTACTGTTGGTCCGGTTTACCCCGGTGTTGAAATAAAGATTGCCAAGGATGGCGAAATTCTTGCATATGGACCTAATATTATGCAGGGGTATTATAAAAACAAGAAAGAAACTGATGCTGTTCTTAAGGATGGATGGCTTCATACTGGTGATATAGGTGTTTTTGACGCTGACGGTTTTTTGGTTATAACAGACCGCAAGAAACATTTGTTTAAAACAACTGGTGGCAAATATGTTGCTCCTACACCAATAGAAAACATGTTTCTTGGAAGTAAGTATATTGAACAGTTTGTTTTAATTGGTGATAGGAGAATGTTCCTTAGTGCACTTATTGTTCCTGATTTTGAGGCTCTTAAGGAATTTGCAGATGCTAACCGAATATCATACAATGATGTAAATGAGTTGGTGCAGAAAAAACAAATTTACGAACTACTTGAAAAAGATTTGTCTTACTTCCAGAAGAATCTGGCAAACTTTGAACGTGTTCGCAAGTTCAAACTACTAGACAAACCATTTACTATTGAAGATGGTGAACTAACGCCTAAACTTAGCGTTAAACGAAAGGTTATTGAAGAAAGATATGGTAACCTAATTGATGAAATGTATGAGGCTTAGTTAACCCCGATAAATATTTTACAAACAAAAAACCTCCCCGGAGTAATTTCAGGGGAGGTTTTTTATATAATATGTTTTATTGGTCTTTACTAATATTACTCACGCAAACTAACAAGGTCGATAACAGAGCTATAATCAGGGTCAAATAATCTACGGTATGTACGCATTGCAAAAGTATCTGTCATCCCTGCGATGTAGTCGCAAACAAGCCGTGCACGCTTATTATTATCCTTTTCACGTTCAATAATTTTACTGGTGAAATCAGGTAACAGTTGTTTACCGCTTGCAGTAATGTAATTATCTTCAAATACTTTAAAAACCTGACTAATCATATAATCGCCTTTAAACTCAATTTGGTGCACCTGAGATGACCGGAATATTAGTTCAATGGATATCCTTTTATAGAATTTTGCCTTTTGAAGAATTTCGGGTACAACAACAAGCTCATATTTATAGCGATTGGTCTTTTTGCTCATAAAGTTTTCGCGTTCCTTTATTGAGCTAGCATAAATAAAGTCGCCTATATGCGAACCAAACTTTGCTTTATACTTACCACTTTTAATCCAGTTGATTATTTCATCAAGATAATTGTGTTCGGGTAGAGTAAATTTATCTTCATTATGGCGTTGCCATTTATGGAGCTTTTCTATCGTTATAAATCCGGCAGCAATACTATCAACAAGGTCGTTTATTGCATAAGCTGTATCATCAGCCCAGTCCATTATCATACACTCAATGCTTCTGAAATCGTTAAGCTCATCAACCGGTTTAAAATAATCTCTCGGTTGTTCGTTGTCGAAAACAAAGTCCAGAAATTCCTGCTGATAGTTATAAAGAAAATGATTGTGCGGGTTTTCAAAATCGGAGTGTAGCGACTTGTATTTAAGTATCCCGTCAATTAGGGCACGAGTTGGATTCATTCCGCGGCGACCATTTTCATCCCTGTAAAATGTTTCGGTAAGCAAGCGTAAAGTTTGGGCATTACCTTCAAAACCATCATAATTACCAAGTAGGCGATTAAGTGTTTTTTCTCCGGCATGTCCAAATGGGGGATGCCCAAGGTCATGTGCCAGGCAAGTTGCTTCAACAAGATCGGAATCAATATGGAAGTCATCTGAGAAATGATCTTTATCAACCTTGTTAAGGTAGTTACAAATTGAGCGACCAATTTGGGCAACTTCAATTGAGTGAGTAAGACGGGTACGGTAAAAATCGAACTCACCGGGTAAAAACACCTGCGTTTTACCTTGTAATCGCCTAAACTCGGATGAGTGTATTAGCTTGTCTCTATCGATTTGGAATGGACTTCTATGGTCATTATCTCGTTTACTGGGATGAATTTTTTCTATGTCAAATTCGCTATAAAAATTGTTCTGCATAATAAATCTGTCAAATTGTTCTGTAAGTTAACAATATACAAAATTAAGTTGGTTTTATCATATTTAACAAATAAAGTACAAAACAAACTAATGGGCAAGTTAATTAAAGTAAATAGAACGTAAAAAGGATATTTATGTTATGTTTTAGTATAAGCCTATGTTGATATTGGAAACTGCAATAAACTTAATATCCTGTCTTTTAGATAATAAATTATTTCAGAACAGTATATCTATTAGTATTTTGTTTTAATAAAGAATAGATTATTTTAGTGCGTAAAATAAACTATTGTGAACTATCAGTGTTTGTTTTCTGGTTACTATTTTTTAGCTAATACGGAATAAATATGGTTTGGAGAATTATCCTTCTTGTTCTTATGACGTTTGTAATAATTGCCGGTATTTCTTTTCCAATTGTTGATAATCCGCAGGCATGGTATGAATTTCCTAACATACCGGGATTAGAAGAAAAGGCAAAGATCATTTTTTTTCATGTACCTACCGCATGGCTTTCGGTACTGGCATTTCTCATGGCAATGATTTACGGTATCAAGTATTTGCGTAAAAAAGACCTTGATGATGATGCAAAATCGGCATCGGCTTTACAGCTTGGAATGGTATTTTGTGTGCTGGCAACTGTAACCGGCTCAATTTGGGCTAAATTTACATGGGGTGCATTTTGGCATTGGGACCCGCGCGAAACAAGTATTTTTGTTTTGCTACTAATATACGGTTCACTTTTTGCCCTGCGTTCAGCTATCGATAATGATGATAAGCGTGCAAGGCTTTCTGCTGTTTACTCAATTTTTGCATTTCTTACTGTACCATTTTTTATTTTCATTATGCCTAGAATTATGGTTGGTTTGCACCCTGGTTCTGCTAATGACGATAATGCAGGTCCGGTTGTTGATTTCAAAATGAACGGAAATATGCAACTTGTGTTTTATATATCACTGGCAGCTTTTACAATTCTTTACTGGCAAATGTGGAAAATTGGTTATAGAACGATTATTCTTAAAGATAAAATTTCTAAAAAGATGATAGAGGTTTAGGTTGGATTCAATTATTACATTTATGGAAAATAATTCAATTTATATCGTACTGGTAATTGTACTTGTTGTATGGTTCGGAATTTTTATACACCTGAACAATACCGATAAAAGATTAAAAGAGATTGAAAAAGAGATAAAGGAGCAGTAACATGGATTCAAAATTTATGATTGGTGGAGCTATTATAGTAATCTTCACCGGTTTTATGATATATCTTTTTACTCAAACAAACATTGCCTACGAAAGCGATTTCGATACAATTATGGCTTCCGGTAAAACTACAAAAGCTACCGGTTTTTGGGTAAAGGAAAAACATTACAAAATGGATAATTCTAAAAATGTGTTCTCGTTTTACATGAAAGATGAAAACGGAAAAGAAATGCTGGTGCTTTATCAAGGCTCTATTCCAAATAATTTTGAGTCAGCTACCAGTGTAGTAGTTACAGGCAAATATACGGATAACTATTTCCATGCAAAGGATATTCTGACCAAATGTCCGTCAAAATACGAAACCGAGCTTGAAACCAGAACCAATACCTAATTATTAAAGGAATTAAATGACTGGAAATATTTTATTAACATTCGGACTTGTTGCCAGCTTTTTTACAATGCTTATGTATTATTTTACCTGGAAGGGGTATAAAAATACATTAACATACGCCAGAGTTGGTTATTACCTTACTACGTTTGCAGTAGTTGGTGCAAGTATAATTCTGCTTTATGCAATTTTGGATCATAACTTTATATATAAATACGTTTTTAATTATTCGGGTGACGATCTTCCCTGGGGGCTATTGCTCTCTACATTTTATGCCGGACAGGAAGGAAGCTTTTTATTATGGTTGTTGTTTACTGTTCTGGTTGGGCTGTTCCTTCTTGATTTTACAGCCAAAAGGGGCGATCTTGAACCAAGGGTAATGATTCCTTTTACTCTTACAGCTACATTCTTGCTTGTAATGGTTTCACCAGCATTAAAATCACCATTTAGTTACCTTTGGACGGAGGATGCTTTTGTTAACATTAAGTATGTTAACCAGATGTATCTTAGCTTACCATTTATTGGCAAGTATATCTTTCAGGATCCAAACTCGGGTAACAATTTTGTGAAAATTTCCGAGGAGTTTGTTAATACTCTTGCAGCAAACGGAGTTAATATTTCCGATTTTGTTATAAAAGGTAAAGGCTTAAATCCGTTACTTCAAAACTTCTGGATGCAAATTCACCCGCCAATTTTATTTGTTGGATTTGCAATGACATCCGTACCATTTGCATTTGGTATTGCTGCTCTTGTAAAAAATGATTACTCCTCATGGATAAAACACTCGCTTCCATGGTTGCTTGTTGGTATGATGGTTCTTGGTCTTGCCATTATGATGGGTGGCTATTGGGCTTATGGTGTGCTTGGCTGGGGTGGTTACTGGGGCTGGGATCCTGTGGAAAACTCATCTCTGGTACCATGGATTATTGGTGTAGCTGCTATTCATACAATGCTCATCCAAAGAAAATATCCGCAACGTTTTGTTAAAACTAATCTTATTCTTGCTGTTTTAACTTATATACTCGTTATGTACAGTACATTCCTTACCCGTAGTGGTATTTTAAGTGATGCTTCTGTACATTCTTTTGTTGCCCCCGGAAAAATTGTATTTACATTCCTGCTGGGCTTTATGATTTTGTTCACCACAATTGGTATTGGCGGAGTGTTGTACAGATGGAAATATCTTTCAGCAAATTTCCATCATGAAGAAAATTTCTACTCTCGTGAGTTAGCACTTTTTACAGGGGCATTTGTATTGATTGCATCTGCCATTAATATACTGGGTGGTACCTCTGCTCCAATATTTGGATTGGCAACCGAAATAAGATTTTATAATCAATGGAATTTACCAATTGCTATTATAATTGGGCTTATAAACGGACTTTCACTTTTGCTTAAATGGAAGCAAACCAATGGTAAGCTACTCCTGAAGGATTCCATCGTTTCGCTTGCCCTTGCCGGTATACTTACAGTTGGTGTAATTATATTTGGTGAAGTTTATGATGTAATGATGATAATCTTTACCTACTCAACTGCGTTTGCACTGTTTGTTAATATGGAAGTAGCATTCAAAATAATTAAAGGCAAACTCAGTTTCCTTGGTGCATATATTGCACATGCTGGTATTGCACTCTTTTTCCTTGGTGTAATTGCAACCGGTGCTTACACATCAAGTGAAACTTTTGAATTACCTAAAGAGCAGGTAGTAAGCAAACTTGGCTACGATTTTAAGTTCCTGGGTTACAGGCTGATTGAAGGTGGTAAAAAATACTCATTTGATGTTGAGGTTAAACGCGGAACCAATACAACAGTAGTTTCGCCTGTTATGTATATTGCCGAGTTTAATAATAGTTTAATGCGCGAACCTGATATCCTTAATTACTTTACTCGTGATCTATATATTGAACCAAAAAGTTATGACGAAGGAAAAGGTTCGGCTGGTGGTAGCTCCGACCAAATTAAGATTAAAAAGGGTGAAACTCTTGAGCATAACGGACTAACACTCAATTTTACAGCATTTGATATTAGTCAGATGGGTAAAATGCAGTCCGGTGAACCTTTTAGTATATGGGCAATTTTAACCGTATCGAAAGGGGATATATCAGAGGAAGTTAAACTGGAAATGAAGAGTACAGGCAGTGCCAGAGAGTTTGTGCCACTTCATTTACACAATCTTGAAGTTGATTTGCAGCTTACTGCCCTTGATGCATCAGGTGTAATTGGTGTTGCTGTTAAAAGTAACGATCATGGTAATAGTACCGAGCAACAAGCTAAAGCAGCTCCCACCAGGGATGTGCTTAGTGTTGAAGCCAGCATTAAGCCTTTTATTAACCTTGTATGGGCTGGTGTTATTGTGATGACTATCGGATTTTTCTTCGCCGCTTTCAGAAGATTTAGGGAAAGTGTTAAGTAAGCCTTTGTTATTTAATTTTAATTACAAACCTGCATTGTTCAGTTAACATTGCAGGTTTTTTTATTGAACTCCTGGGTTTCTTTTAGACTTAGAGGTTCTTCATTTTCTTCTACCATTAATTTTAAGAGACCATAGTCTTCCATAATCTCTTCACTTTTTTTCTAATAAAGAAAACCTCCGAATAATTGATACTCCGGAGGTTTTGAATATATTAAAAATTATTGATTGGAAGAGGGAGAAATACTAATATCTTTCAATGTTGATTTTACTAACTGCACCATCTATGTTAATGTAAATTTTGTTTTTAGTTGTATCGAAACCGGGAGTAACGTAATAATCGCTATCAATTTTATCCAAACCATCCATATTGCGAGCAGTTAGTACCATGTCTCCGGTAAGTTTACAACCGCTATCCCTTGGTATGTTTAGTGTTAATTTAGCTCCACCCATATTTACTTCAACATCGGTATGCTTAAGTTTATTGCCAATTTTAATGTCTGTTTTTGAAGCACCCGTATTTAACTCCAACTTACTAATCTTCAAGTCGCTAAAGTCGAGATAGTTTTTGGTGGCACCAACATCCATCATAATAACCCATTCTGGTATATCGCTTAGCTTTAATTTAAGATTATTACCAAACTTGTCTTCAAACGGACTAATTCTTTTCTCGTCAATATATACTTCTATATCAGCAAAGTCGTAATCTATATTGCTTTTTACAACATACTCGCGACTAATATTACCGGCAAATCCTTCAAAAAGCTTATCTGTACCGGAGTTCATTATAAGTTTAGCCGCTCCTGTTGTAACGTGCAATTTGGCTTTGGTTACAGTGCTATCAAGTGGTTCGGAAAAGTTTTGACTATCATATTCGTAAAACTCCTGATCGTAATCGCTCCGGTAACCGTTAAAATCATCATACCATATATTTGAAACAAGTCCTAATATAACCGACGCCATTAAGACTGCCGAGATAACACTAAGTACGGGACGTAGCCAGCTGTGCTTGAATATTACTATTAAACCCCAGATAATAAGCAGAGCAGGCCAAAAATCAGCCATAAAGCTTATATCCGAAGTAATTATTTCGAACTTTAGTAATAAAAAAAGTGCACCACCTGTAACAAGTAAAGTACCCCAAAACAACTGATTAATTCTTAATTCCGTCTTCATCTGTTTTTCCTATTGAATTCCAAATTAAACTAACACCAACAATTATAATAACTACCGGAAATACATCCGCAAAAGAGAAAGAGGGGATTATATTTTCAAGCAAAAACACCAAACCCATAACAATTAGTACAACACCGGCAATTGTTCTGCCGTTATTGCGTAAATAGCTTCTTTTGTGTACAACTTCCGGGTCTTCAGCCGGAGGTTCTGTCTTAGCTTGGTACGAAAAATTATACTGCTCAATCGGCTGTTCCGGAACAACTATCCACAAGATAATATAAAGTATTATACCAATACCATTAAAAAAAGTTAAAATAATAAACAACACCCGTATTAAAATGATATCGAGGTTGAAATATTCAGCAAGTCCGGCAGCAACCCCGCCTGCAACGCGGTTAATACGTAATCGATAAAGTTTGTCAGCCATTGTCATCTGTTCCTTCTGTTGTTCAATTTTTTAGACGGACGACAATGCGATTTGTTTAATTTGGGATGAGGTTTGTTAATAGTACAATAAAATATTTCTTCAAATTTCTCTCTTTATATTAAAATTTAACTTAAAGATTAACAAACTGCTATCACAAGAAAATCTCGGAACAGGGCAAAATGAAAAAATAATAATTAAAATATTTTTTTCTTGGAAAAAAGTTATTATATTTGTAGGCTGTTATAATAACCAAGGAGATAATTATGGCTAAAACGCAGACTTTCGCAGATAAAGCTAAAAAAGGTAAAGCATCAGTTATTAACGTAAAATTTGTTAAAACTGTAAAATCGGATAAAGGTTCTTACAAGTTCCAGGAAAAACTTGTACAAGTTGAAGATATTGGTAAAGTTACTACTCTAAAATAAGCGGTAAATGTTCAACACCGCTTATTTTAACTTTTATTTAACACCCTCCTCCGCTTGTATAAGTGGTTATTTTTATTATATTGTCTTTGGACAAGCATAATTTCACGTCCATCTATAAATCCATCAATCATATGGGGAATTTTCCCAAGGGAAAATGACTTTATTATTTTAGTCGTCATTGGATAAATTTGCGAAAAAATAAATTAATATAAATTAGAAAGGGAACGGTTAAATGATTAAACCAAAACAAATGAAGTTCTACGGCTTACGGGATATTGATCGCATTTCACAGCTGCAGACTGTTCCTGAAGACGAAAGATTTGCTACTAAAGTTGTGGCAAATGTGCTTCCCTTTAGAACAAATAATTATATTGTTGATGAGCTGATAAACTGGGATAACATTCCAAATGACCCAATGTATCAGTTAACTTTTATGCAAAAAGGTATGCTTACCGATGAACAGTTTAATAAAATGGCTGATCTTCTTAAAAGCGATGCCTCGCAAAAAGAGATAAAAGAACTGGCTAATGAAATAAGGTTTAGCCTAAATCCGCATCCTGCTGGTCAGCTTACGGCTAACGTTCCATTTTTGGATGATGAGGAACCGGTACGCGGTGTGCAGCATAAATACAACGAAACATGCCTTATATTTCCTTCGTCAGGACAAACTTGCCACGCTTATTGTACTTTTTGTTTCCGATGGGCACAGTTCGTAGGTATGAATGATATAAAGTTTGCAACGGATGAATCAAAAAAATTCCAGCAGTATTTACTTGCAAACAAAAATATTACCGATGTGTTGTTCACTGGTGGCGATCCTATGGTAATGAGTTACGATAAACTTCGTGCCTATATTGAGCCGTTACTTTCTCCCGAGTTTGACCATATCCGCAATATACGTATTGGTACAAAATCAATTAGCTATTGGCCCTATAAATATGTAAACGATAAGGATTCGTCTGATATCCTTAACCTTTTTGAAAGAGTAGTTGCTGCGGGTAAACACCTTGCAATTATGGCTCACTTTAATCATTGGGTTGAACTTACAACAAATGTTGCAAAGCAGGCAATTCAGAATATACGTAATATCGGTGCCGAAATCCGTTCACAATCACCTCTTATAAAGCATATTAACGATGATGCTAACGTTTGGGCAACTATGTGGAAAGAACAGGTAAAACAGGGTATTATACCTTATTATTTCTTTGTTGAACGAGATACAGGTGCGAGTCAGTATTTTGCTATTCCACTTGCCAAAGCATTGAATATTTATCGTGATGCTTATATTCAGGTATCCGGATTGCACAGAACAGTACGCGGACCATCTATGTCGGCAACTCCTGGTAAAGTAGCTATTGAAGGTGTAGCTGAAATACATGGTGAAAAAGTATTTGTACTTAACTTTTTACAGGGCAGAAATGCAGATTGGGTTAAACGTCCGTTTTTTGCCAAATATGATGAAAAAGCAACCTGGTTAGATAAACTTGAACCTGCATTTGGCGAAGAAAAGTTTTTCTATGAAGACGAATTAAATGAAATTCTTCTTAAGAAGCAGGCTGATTTTGAAAGAATAAAAGAACATGAAAACTTTAAACAGGCTAGTGTTGCCTAATATATAGGCGTGTGTGTAGTGAATAAACATTGTTGTGAATCTATGGATTCAGTCGTTTGGTTTGAGTGTACAAATTGTGCCGATGAATTTGAATGTGCTGATTCGTTGATTTACTATAACAATAAATTTGATGAATATGGAATATAATCCATGATGGCGGGTGTGCTGTAAGTGTGATTGCATACTTTCCGTGGTGCGGAACAAAACTTCCATCATCAAAACGTAACCAATGGTTCGATACTTTGGAAGAAATGGGTTTCGATAATCCTTTTGAACAGGATATTCCGGAGGAATTTAAGTCGGATAGATGGTACAGAAAAAATTCACAATAACAAAAGGGGCGATTAACAAAATCGCCCCTTTTTATATTCAATTATGCAGATATTACTTCAATAGCAGGACTAACTTCACGTTTAAGCAGGTTCTCGATGGCAACCAATGTACCACGTATTGCACTTGGGCAACTTCCGCAAGCACCCTGGTAACGAATACTTAGCGTAGTACCTTCCAGACCAATTACTTCAAGTCCGCCACCATCACCGGCAAGTGCTGGTCTAACTCTTTCATCAAGAACATCATTAATCTGTTTGAGCAATTCAGTTTCGTCAATATTAAGCTCAATTTCTTTTTCAGTAGGAATTGTAGCTGCATCAAAAGATTTAATAAAGTCTATGAACTTTTTCTGTATTTCACCCCAGCTAACAGATGGGTCTTTTTCAACAGTAATAAATTTATCCATATAAAAAACAGAAACCACACCATCTATAGCAAAAATACCACTTGCCAGAGGGTCGTCTGTAGCTTCTTCCTTGCTCTTAAAGCTTCGGGATTCGAATTTGAGCAACTTTGTATTTAAAATAAATTTTAATGCCTGCGGATTTGGAGTTAAATCAACATCCTGTACAACTAACATATAGGCTCCAATAATTATTTCATTTTAGTTTATTCATACAATCATATCAAAATTAAACGAACAAATCAACTCAAATATTAGTTATCTGTTCTCAATAAGTAACACAAACTCACCTTTAAGCGATTCTTTTTCAACATCCCTTAATACATCTTTTACAGTACCACGATAGTATTTCTCTTCGGTCATTGTTAGTTTGTAAGCCAAACATATTTGTTTGAAATCGCCAAAATACTTTTTTACGTCCTTTAGTAAGGTAATAAGTCTGTAAGGTGTTTCCATTATAACCAAAAGGTCTTTTCTCTTTTTTAGTTCAAATAATTCTCTTTTTCTTATATCCTTTTTAGGAGAAAGCCAACCATAGTAGTAAAAATTGGTAGTATTAAAACCGGAACCAACAAGTGCCGGCAACAGGGAGTTTGCACCCGGCAGAGCAGTAATTTCTACCTGAAAATCAATCAGTTTTGGTATTAAATGGTTACCAGGGTCAGAGAAAAGGGGAGTACCACAATCCGATATTAATGCCGCTGTTTTGCCTTCAAGCAGCATATTAAGTACATCCTGTACGCTTTCTTTTTCGTTATGCTCGTTTATTGCAATCAGCTCTTTCGGTACAATTTCATACTGCGAAAGTAAACGCCGTGCAGGTTTATATTCCTCACAAAGAATAATATCTACTTCCTTAAGTACTTTAAGTGCTCGCAGCGAAATATCATCCGGATTACCAATTGGAGTTGAGACTATATACAGTTTTGGTCTTTTCATATTATTATTGTTTTTTAGAATTAATTATTACAAAAATAAGGAATCTCTGGCTCAATAGTGGTATTGTTTTTAGATGAGGATAGCAATATATTTTCATACACCAAAAATTAAAGGTTTTAATGTTTCGTAGATTATTTGGCATTTTTTTATTTGTACTTGTACCATCTTTTTTGGTAAACGCACAAATATTTGAAAGAGGGTTTGGATATAGTGGAATTGCAGTAATTTCGCACTCAGGTACTGATGTTAACAATGATATTTACGGTGATAAATCTAAAATTACATTGGTTGGCGAAAAGAGAACTTCCTCCGAGTTTGCAATTGGTAACATCAATAATCCGGTAATACCAGAGAATGTTGGACAGGCGTATCTGGCTGTTGGCTGCGATATGAATGGTGACGGTATGGATGATTTGGTTACTGCTTATCGCTCCGGTATTGACTATGGAAAATATGGATATTCCGGTAAGATTGCTGATGGTGTTTTGGATCAGACATATATTAGCGTTACTGACGGTAGCACAGGCGAAACCCTGTTTTGCTTAGCCACTCCAAATAGTAGCTTAGGAAGCAACCAGACTTATAAGCTTGCCTCAGGTGATTTTGATGGTGATGGTGATTACGAATTTGCTACTGTATCAAGAGCTTTTGAGGATGTGGATAACGATGGTTTCCTTGATGGAAGCAGTGTAGAGATTTATGATTTGTATGGTGAATTGACTTATACCTTTGATTTGGATACCGAGTCGGGTTCGGGTGAGGTTTACCAACTGGAGATTATGGATTATAATGGTGACCAATGTGATGATATTCTAATATGTCAATACGCAGGAGATGACAGGAATCATGATGGAGTTAGAGACTATTCAAAAATGACCATTCTGGATATAATAAACTCAAAAGAAATAAATATACCACTACAGAATGATTGTTTTGTGACAGAATTTAAATCCGGATTTTTTACCAATGATAACCTGGAAGATGTTGTTCTCAATATTAGATATTTGACTGTTGATATTAATGGAATAGAAAGTTATGTGAATAAATTGGAACTCTATAATCCGGCAGAAAATGTTACAATGGATATAAATATTGAAAATGGTCGTGAATTGAATTCGGAATTACCTCCGGCAAAAAATCTTAATTCAGTTGATCTAAATTTAGATGGCATTGATGAGCTTGTTTATTCAATGAATTATGAGTCCGGGATTTTAATATTTGTGATTAACCCTACCGATAACTCCATCATGCTTAAGCATAAATACTCTATGCTGACTGACAAAAATTTTGATGGATGTAGTGCAATTTACATCGATAACTTTAATTCTGACAGTTCGCCTGACATATTGGTGTGTTATTCGGCACTTGAGGATCTGGATGGTAATGGTGTGAATGACGGAACAATTCTGGAAATATTCAATAATGAAAATAAAACCATTTACTCTGGTAATCCCTCAGAATTTCTATCAGGAAATATTACCCCTGAAGATGGTGTTTTAAGTGTTGGTACGGCAGATATTAATGGTGATGGTTCTGCTGAAATATGCTTACTTCATAGAGCTGGTGATGATGTTAATGCCGATGGATTAAAGGATAACACATTACTTGGGATTATTGATATTAACAATAGAAGAACGCTATACTCATCAACTTCCCAATTGGTTAGGGATGCACAATTTATTATTTGTCCCCTTAAAAATGAATTTAGTGACAAGGAATTATTGAGGGGAATAAACTTTAATAAAATGCTGGATTCGCCATTATGCAGGGATGAGTTTTTTAGGAGAAAGTATAGAAGAGCATTTGAATACCTTTTTGATTATTATTTGGAATCAAACTTACCTGAGTACTGGGATAATGATGAGCTCTATGAAACAAACCAATTAGGTGATTTTCTTGTTGAAAGGTTACGTCAGTTTTCAACAGCTTCCGGAATGGAAGATAATTGTTATAAATGTGATGCAAATTGGCTTGGTAATCCAAGTTCAATTATGATAAGATTAAAACGTCTTTTATCAACTTTCAGATACAGGATACGTAACGCTAACGATAATGATTTTGATGATTTTAGATGGTTACTAAAATCTCTGGTATCACATGCAAACTGGTTCAGATATTATAGCAATATTACAAGAGAAAATAATCATGCTATTTTGTTTGAGCTAAATAATTATATATATACTACAGGGCATCTGTGGGCATTTAAATTAGCTGATTCTGATAAAAAAAATAACTGGTGTGCATTAGCCGATGAACGTATCAATGAACAATTTGAGCATGTGCTTCAGGATGGAATATACGATGAACATTCTATTGGTTATGCATTTTTGTATGCATATAATCTGAATGGAATAAATAAGTTTTATAACCAAAATAATTCTTACATTTCCTATAATACTCCCACACTAAGTAAATTGAATAAAAAAGTGCAGGTTATTTACAAATATCTTTTGTACGCTGTAAAACCAATTAGTGTAACATCAGGAAGAACACATTGTAATTATAGAAGTGATATTCCTTTATCAGGAGATTCTGATTATCCAATTGTTGGTAAATGGAAAGGTAAACTTGATTCCCTTAACAGGGGAGCATCAATTCTTTCTGACCCTTTAGTTGAAGGATATTCACAATACTGGAATGATAAGAAATTGATAAATAATTTAATTTTTGCCTCTTTGCTCGATACCAGCATTTCTGGTTCTGTACCTGAAGAAACCAGTATGGCATTCCCTGAATCAGGCTTTTTTGTTTCAAGAAGCAACTGGAATGTACCAGGACAATCAAAACTTGATCACGATGCAAGATATATGCATTATAAGGGTGGAGAAATTATACCAACCGGTGGTAATTATAATGGGTACACAACAAACTCAAAACATGGGCATGCTGATTTATTAAGTATTGAAGTTGCCGGCTATAATAAAAACATGCTGGTTGATCCGGCTGGATATATAAACTCATCCTTTACCGAAATTATCGACTCTTTTAATTCGGATTATTATCATAATCTTATACCCGGTATAACACCATCATCAAAATTTAATATGGTTCGGTCCTATTTCAAGGAGACTGCTACACATAACACTGTTGTTGTTAATAATGCCGGGCAATTAAGGTACCAAAGTGATTATAATTGGTGGGATTTGGGAACCATTGAAAAACTTCCTTTTACATATATTATAGAGGATGAATTTGATATTATTGAGAATGGATATATTAAAGAACGCTACGGTCTCGAACATCAGCATAATCGCAAGGTAGTTTATATTAAACCGAATATTGATGGGAGTGTTAGTAATGATTACTGGATAATTATTGATAATATTTATTGGGAGCAGCAAAGTGTTAATAATTCGGCTGATCAATGCTGGCATATTTCCCCTGAACAAAATAGAAAGATTCTTGAATTGGAAGATGGCTTATTTAAGGCGGATAATTTTTATGTTGCTCAGGTAAAAAATGAAGATATCACTATTAGCAGTAAAATGTTAAATAGTTATGTCTTTTTTGATACAAAGCTTGAAGAGAGTAAAATTATTAAGTATTCGCAATCCGGCAAAATGAAAGATCATTACACATTTATCACAATCATTTTCCCTTTTCCTGAAAATGATGAGCCAGATGTGTTTGAATATGAGAATGTGGTTGTAACTAACTTAAATGGAGAGCCTTACGACTCGGAGGAGTGTGTAGCATTAAAGATATCCCACTCGTATAAAGATAAATCAAGTTTTGATGACTACTGCCTTATATCCAGTGTGTTGGACGATTCTTTTTTCTTTTATTGCGAAAATGGCATAACTGGTACTTTGAATGCCTTTGAATTTAAACGTTACTCCAATAGTAAAATGATAAAGGAGCTATCCGCCCCTGATTTGATTAGCACAGGGGAACAGCAGCAAATAGATTTATCCTATGATTTGAAGCAAAATTATCCTAATCCGTTTAATAATAAAACGTCTATTCAATTTAATTTGGCTGAAACCGGATTAGTTAAACTCAAGATATATAATGTACTTGGTCAGGAAGTTAGAACTATTACAAATGCTTATATGGAAAAAGGAAATCACAGGCTTTATTGGGACGGAATTAATGATCAGGGTGAACATGTTGCAAGCGGCATATATATTTATAATCTTGAAGCAGGTGGAATGCAGTTATCAAAAAAAATGACTTACCTTAAATAGAAAGGCAACAGGGAATTATTTAAAGATTTGTAAAAGTTAGTATAAAAACACAAAAGCCCATCCATTGGATGGGCTTTGATTTATTCTGATTATTTCTTTAGTTCTTCAAGTTTATCGTAAAGTTCGGTAACAGCAACCATAATTTTTTCTCCTGTTTCACGCAGCTTAATTTCTATCTGATCCTGTTTTAGTCCACGTTCACCAACAACTATTTGAACTGGTACACCAAGAAGATCTGCATCGTTAAACTTAAAGCCTGCCTGGGCATCAGGACGGTCGTCATAAACAACTTCAAATCCCTTGGCTTTAAGGTCTTCGTATATCTTGTTTCCAGCTTCCTTAACCATATCTTTCTTGGCATTTAGAGCCACAATATGGTAATCGAACGGACTAAGTTTATCATTCCATTTAATACCTTTATCATCATGGTTTTGTTCAATAAAGCAAGCAAGAACCCTGTCAACACCAATGCCGTAGCTTCCCATTACAATTGGTTTAGCTGTACCATTCTGGTCAAGGAAGTTAGCACCCAAACCATCGGAGTATTTTGTGCCAAGCTTAAATATATGACCCAGTTCAATTGCCTTGAATACATCTACAGTAGCACCACAGCGTACACATTTTTCGCCAGCCTGGGGAACTCTTAGGTCAACATATTCAACATCTTTAACATCACGTTCAAGGTCGATACCACCAATGTGATAATCATTTTTGTTTGCACCGCTAAACAGATTGTTTGCACCCAGTAATCTTTTATCTGCTACTATCCTTCCTTTAAATCCAACAGGACCTATCGAACCGGCATCAGCACCAGTAATTTCTTTAAGTTCATCAGGATGGCACGGTCTTACATCACCGCCAAGTAAAGTTTCAAGTTTAACTTCGTTTACTTCATCGTTGCCCGACATAAGGATAAGTACAGGTTTACCTTCGAACATATAAACACGTGATTTTGCTGTCTGGTTTTCGTTTATTTTCAGGAATTCGCACAACTCATCAATACTATGAATATTAGGTGTGCTAATTTCGTAAATTTCTTTAACATCATCATATCCAGGGGCAGGGTCAACAACAGATTCGCCAGCTTCAACGTTAGCGGCATAACCACATTTGTCGCAATGTACCACAAGGTCCTCACCAGCATCGGATTTAACCATAAACTCTTCTGATTTACTTCCACCCATTGCTCCGGAGGCAGCACCTACAATAAAGTAGTCAATACCACAACGGTCGAATATTCGTTTGTAAGCAGCAGCATGTTTATCGTATGATTTATCAAGGTTTTCAAAACTGTCATCAAACGAGTAAGCATCTTTCATAAGGAACTGGCGTCCTCTAATTACTCCACTTCTCGGACGTGCTTCATTTCTGAATTTAGTCTGAATCTGGTACCAAATCTGTGGCATTTCCTTGTATGATTTTAACTGACCTTTGGCATGGTAGGTCATAATTTCTTCATGCGTAGGCGCCAGAACATAATCACGCTGTTTAAGATGAAACATAGTATCACCAAAAGCCTCAACGCGATTGGTTTCTTCCCATATATCACGCGGGTTTAATGCCGGTAACAGAAATTCCTGTCCGCCAATTGCATCCATTTCTTCGCGAATAACATCCGATATATGCTTAACTAGTTTGTAGCCTATCGGTAACCAGGTGTAAATTCCGGCTGAGAGCATTCTCACCAATCCTGCTCTTAACATTAAAACGTGACTTATAATTACCGCATCTGCTGGTAATTCTTTAAGTGTAGGGAAAAACGATTCACTAAGTTTCATATTGTTTTTACTGGTTTAATTATAGGAAATTATTGTGCAAAAATACTAAATCATTGCCCCAAATAAAAATAATAGTAGTATAATTATTTGGGGACTTACAAAACCGGAGAATTATACGAGGGCACTTTCCCTGCCGGAATCTTTTATATACAAGCAAGATGAGAGAGCGTTATCCGAGACACTCCGCATAAATTCAAAATTAAGCACGTCTCCAAGTCCAAAAATATTTACATCGGAGCGGGGAGCTGATTTTAGTGCGTTGTTAAATGTACCCTTCAATACATGGAACTCGGTATTGGATGGGAATCGTGCTGAGTCGATTAATTTGTTCAGGAATTTATATTGTGAGTTTGTTTTTGCATCATCATCGCAAACGGTAATTAAATTGATTTTACCGTCCCAGTTAATTTGCAGTTGTAGTGCCATCAATACGGCAAGATGCCAGTTTGGTGATTTATCACGTAACCAAAGGTTAATATTTTTCTGCATACCAAACGCTACCCTTGGATGTTGACGCATTATCATAACTCCAAGCTCATTTTTATGTGCATAGTCGTACAACTTTTGAAGATTGGTTTCATTTTCCTTATGATGCCCAAGATTTACAAAAAGTGTATTTGGACGCAGTGCACCACCTCGCAATGTTTGTATTACAGTTTTTGCCCCATGCATAAAACCGCTATCCTCAATAACCGTTGAGTATATCATAATTCCATCACGTTCCAGGGGACCCAAAAGCTCGGTCAAGTCCTGTTTCATCTTTTCCGGCTCTTCCTCGTTTACTGTGAAGGAAAATATTGAACCGGATGGATATACCAGATTTTTAATGAACAGAAGAGAGCCTGCCCATGAGTTAGGGTCTTCAATAGGAATTAACAAATCCGGTTTCCAAGTAACCTGATGGCGTGGAAATTTTGTTGCAATACGCGAAGCATATTCGGCAAGTGCAAGGAACATACCACCACGTATATCACCATCTTCTGATTGTAGCCCTCTTCGGGTTAACCATATATAAATACCAAGAATTACAGCTATGGCAATTACACTAAAAATAGGGTCAATTAGTAGCATAACAAAAGTACTGCCTACCGCACCTATAAAAGGAATAATTCGGGATATTTTGAATGATGGGCGGAAACTAATTATTTTCATGCTTTGCTGAATAAATACTACAAGATTAAGCATTCCGTAAGTGATAAGGAAAAACAGCGTAATAATTGTTGCCAATGCATTCAGGTCAGCTAACAATAACGACGTAATTATTAGAATACCGGTAAAAATAATAGCATTTCGGGGTTCGTTAAGTTTCGTCTTCTTTGCAAAAAAACTGTGAAAAGGTATCGATTTGTTCTCGGCAAGTGCTTGCAAAATACGAGGTGCACCAATGATACTACCCAGGGCTGATGAAAATGTTGCCGCTAATATACCCGCGAGAACAATGCTACTTACAAGTGAGTTATCAACCATAAACATCTGGTTCGTTCTTAATTGTTCTGGCGAAATGTATGTTGCTGCCATATAAGCAAGTGCAATATATATAATCATAGTTACCAATATTGAACTTAATGTACCCACAGGAATGGCTTTACGCGGTTCTTTCAGATCGCCGGAAAGATTAGCCCCAGCCATAATACCAGTTACAGCAGGGAAAAATATTGCAAATACTTCCCAAAAGCCAGCATCCTCAAATTTACCAATCAGTATGGTTTGTTGCTGAGGTTCATTAGGTGTAAGGAAGAATGACAAAATAGATAGACCAATAACTACAAAAATTATATATTGAATTTTAAGGGCAAATGCAGTGCTTATATAAGAAATTGCCAAAACAACAGACCAAACAACTACAATAACCGTCATATAGTCATGGTCAGGAAAAATACGTGTCCAGCCTTCGGTAAAACCAATAATGTAAAGAGCCGCAGCAAAAGTTTGCGAAAAGTAGAATGGAATACCAACGCTGCCGCCGGCTTCCAGACCAAGCGATTTTGAGATTATTGAATATGCTCCACCTGCACCAATTTTAATATTGGTGGTTATGGAGGACATTGAAAGTCCCGTAGCGATGGTAATTATTTTAGCAAGAACAATAATAAGTATGGCACCGAGTAAACCAGCATTGCCAACAACCCAGCCAAGACGCAGGTACATTATTACGCCAAGAATTGTAAGCACGTCTGGTGTAAATACACCTCCAAAGGTACCAAATTTGCTAGGCTTTTTATTTTGATTCTTACTAAATAAACGATCTGTAAATTGTTTTATTTTCATGTTGTTAACTTTATTAAATTGTTTGTTACAATAGTATAATATGATTGAGTAATTTACTACAAATATTTTTATTTTTATAAATGAATTCTACAAAACTATATTCCCCACTTTAAGAGGAAAACACAAATATGAAAAAAATCTTATGGTTCCTTTTGTTTACACTACTATTAACCAGTTTCATTTACTCTGATGATGATCAAAAAGCAAAAATAAATTCGTCCACGCTTTCCGTACTTAAACTGAGAAACATTGGACCTGCAATTACATCAGGCAGAATAGTTGATTTTGCCGTAAATCCGGAGAACACTGCCGAGTATTATGTTGCCGTTGCTTCCGGCGGTGTATGGAAAACCGAAAACTGGGGTACAACATTCAAACCGGTTTTTGATCGCGAGGGTTCCTATTCGGTTGGTTGTGTTACTCTTGATCCTAATGATCCGAACATTGTTTGGGTTGGTTCGGGAGAAAATAACAGTCAGCGTTCCGTTGCTTATGGCGATGGTGTTTACCTTTCATTGGACGGAGGTAAAAAATGGAAAAATGTTGGCTTAAAAAATTCGGAGCACATAGGCAAAATTGTGGTTGACCCACGTAATTCAAACAATGTTTATGTTTGTGCCCAGGGTCCTTTATGGGGTCCGGGTGGTGACCGTGGTTTATATAAAACTACCGATATGGGAAATAGCTGGGAGAAAATACTGGATATTAGTGAAAATACCGGTGTATCCGATTTGGTTTTCGACCAGCGTAACCCTGATGTAATGTACGCTTCTGCTTACCAAAGGAGAAGACATGTATTTACACTTATTAATGGTGGACCGGAATCGGCAATTTATAAAACTGTTGATGCTGGTAAAACATGGAATAAAGTTAAAAATGGTTTGCCTTCTGTTGAGCTTGGTAGAATTGGACTTGCAATATCTCCTGCTAACCCTGATTATGTTTATGCTATTGTTGAAGCACAGGACGATAAAGGTGGATTTTTCCGTTCAACCGATAAAGGTATAAACTGGAAGAAAATGAGCGATTACGTTGCTTCAAGTCCACAATATTACATGGAAATAATGTGCGATCCTGTGGATGCAAATAAAGTTTACTCGCTGGATACTTATACAAAATATACACTCGATGGTGGTAAAAACTGGACGAGTCTTGGTAACCGCTACCGTCATGTTGATGACCATGCATTATGGGTGAATCCCAAAAACACAAAACAGATACTAATTGGTGGTGATGGCGGTATTTACTATTCATTTGATGGTGCCAAAAACTGGGAGTTTATTGATAACCTTCCTGTTACACAGTTTTATAAAGTAGCTGTTGATAACTCAAAACCATTTTACTACATATACGGTGGTACACAGGATAATAACAGTATGGGTGGTCCGTCAAGAACAATCAATAACAGTGGTATTATTAACACTGACTGGTTTATTACAAATGGTGGTGACGGATTTGAGGCAGCTGTTGACCCGGATGATCCTAACATTGTTTACACACAGTCGCAATATGGTTGGCTAACCCGCTTCGATAGAAGAACCGGTTCAAAGGTAGGTATTAAACCACATGCAAAACCGGGTGATACTCCGCTAAGATGGAATTGGGACTCCCCGCTTATTATTAGTCCGCATAAAGGCAGCCGTCTCTATTTTGCAGCCAACGTACTGTTTAAAAGTGATGACAGGGGGGATACATGGGAAGCTGTATCGGGTGACCTTACAAGACAACTTGACCGTAACAAGCTTGAAGTTATGGGTAAGGTATGGAGTGTTGATGCTGTTTCTAAAAATGCTTCCACATCAATTTATGGTAATATTGTTGCCCTTGATGAATCGCCGCTACAAGAAGGTTTAATTTATACTGGCAGTGATGATGGTCTGGTGCACGTTACTACAGATGGTGGTAAAAAATGGACAAAGATTGATGGAGTTAACGGTCTTAACGAACTAATTTATGTTAATGATATTGTTGCTTCAAATCATGAAGAGAATCGTGTTTACGCAGCGTTTAACAATCACAAGTATGCCGATTTTAAGCCATATATTTATGTTAGCGAAGATGCCGGAAAATCATGGAAATCAATTACTTCTAATTTGCCGGAACGTGGTAGTGTTTATTCAATAGCCGAAGATCATAAAAATCCGAACATATTATTTGCCGGTACCGAGTTTGGCTTGTTTGTAACACTTAACCGTGGCGAAAGCTGGGTACAGCTAAAAAGCGGATTACCTACAATAGCTGTTCGCGATCTTGAAATTCAGAAGCGTGAAGATGATCTTGTACTTGCCTCATTTGGCAGGGGTTTTTATGTGCTTGATGATTATTCAATGTTGCGCGAATTGTCAAACGAATTATTAGAAAATGATTTTCACTTTTTCGGTATAAAGGATGCCCCTCTATACATTGAAGCATCACCTTTAGGTGGCAGGAAAAACGGTTCGCAGGGTGATGGTTATTATAGTGCCGATAATCCTCCTTTCGGTGCGGTAATACGTTACTATATGAAAGAAGGTGTAAAAACACTTAAAAACAAACGTAAAGCCCAGGAAAAGAAATTAGAGAAAGAAGGTAAACCTGTGCCTTATCCTAATAAACAGGAACTTATTGATGAAGATAAAGAAGAAAACCCAATGCTTATTTTTACCATTCGTAACAGTGATGGTGAGGTTATACGCAGGTTAAAAGGCTCGGCTGGTGCTGGTGTTAAACAAATAATTTGGGACTTAAGATATACATCACTGTTTCCACATGGAGCAAAGAAGGATTATCTTGATAACAAGGCACGCGGCTATTTTTGTCCTCCGGGTGAATATACTGTTGAAGCAGCTCTTAGTGTAAACGGAAGTTTAATGCCTGTTGGGGGAAAACAATCTTTTAATGTTGTGCCACTTGGCATTTATAATTATACACCTGCCGACAGAGAAGCATATGATGAATTCCAGAATGAGTTCGCTAATCTTTATCGTGCCGCTTATGGTGCTGTTCGTCTTGTAAACGAATTATATGATCGTGTTAAGGAGATACGCACCGCAATTAAAGCAACTCCCGATAACACTGCTGAGCTTGATGCAAAAGCAAAAGCAATTTTTGATGAGTTGGTTCAGCTTAAAGTACAGTTACTGGGAGAACCTTCGCTTTCAGGTCGCAATATGAGTGTTCCGGATACAATTATTGACAGGATTGGTACTATTGCTTACGGAAACTCACAATATAATGGTAAACCAACCAATACACATAAAGATATATTGGGTTACAGTCGAGATGAGCTAAAACCGGTATTGGCTAAACTCAAAAATATTGTGGAAAATGAGTTGCCATCTATTGAAAATGAAATGGAAAAACTTGGCTCTCCATGGACAAAGGGTAGAGTACCGGTATTGAAATAATATTGAAGAATTAATTCTCTTTTTCAGATATAAGTCCTCCGCTATGGAGGACTTTTTTTACATGCTGTACACCTAAATATTACTAAAAGTATATCCAAAGGAAAAAACAAACTAAAAAAAAAGGGGTGATTTATCCGGGTTTTTAAGCTGGATGAATTTTAATTTTGCTGCCTGAGAATGGAATTATTTAAATATTCTTCATCTTTCGCAGATTAAATATTGAATTGTTAACCTCATTTGCTATTTAATTAAAATAAAAACAATTAACTTTAGATAGGCTAATGGGCTAATAACAGGTTATTCTATTTTAAAAATGGGAAAATACTCTTTTTAAACAGGTGCAATTTGTAGTACCTCCTGTTAAACATTTTTGGGTATTATTCGAAAATATATCAGGGATTGAGATTGTTTTAGATGTTAATTCTAAACAAAACCAGTATATTTTTGGTGAGGTTTATACCTCAAGATAAAGCGGAGTAATAATGTCGCCTGATAACTCAGATTTATTTTTTGTATTATTAAGACTAAAGTCATATTTGATAAGTTTACTTGATGATCCTTCAGAATGTGATGACAGTTTTGAATTAACCGATGAATATCTCATCCGAAAATACCCTGATGAATTTCAGGATATTAAAGTGTTGCTACTTAACGAGGGTATAAAGAATGATTCCGATATTGCATTCGATTCCAATATACATATTAAATTCAAGGAAATAGTTCAAAAATTATCTACTGTTAAGGACCTTCCTGAAATATTACGTGAAACTGGTATTTTGGTTAATGATGAAGAGCTTGAAGATGAAGAAATTCAGAGAATAAAAGACCTGAAAAATTTCAAGATGAGCTATATTGAAAATATTCTTGTGCAACTATTACGTGCCTGGTCAATCCATGATGAGCTTGAAGCCGATTTTGAAGACTTTTCCGAGCTTAGTGAAGAAAACCTGCTGAGAATGGAGGAATCTGCCAAGCTGGATAAGTTGGGCAGGAATGCAGAGCTTTCACAAAAAAATATTGCACTCTTAACTGAAAAATATCTCGAGTTAATGTCAGACTATTATTTTAATTATGGCGGTAATGTGGTATTAAAAACGTTTGTTGAAAATGTTAGCAAGCTTGACCGGAAAGTAAAAACCAAGTATAATGATTTAATGATTAAGCATGGACTAAATCCGCGGTTAATTAAATAAGATAAGAATAAAAATTTGGAATATAGGAAAGCCCCATTAGATGGGGCTTTTGCATTTTAAAATCTTTTAACAATTGTTTTGTTTTGATGGTTGTATATGTCCTTGCCTTCTTTGGTAAACAGATATTCAAGTCGGTTTTGGTAATGAGCGGTAATCTTGGGGCGTACCATCTTCATCGTACTATTAAGGAACTTGTTTTGTTCGGTAAAACCTTCGCCAAGAATAGCGAAAGAGGAAGGCAACCATCTTTCAGGGAACTGTCCGGCATACTCGCCACCAGCCTTAAAAGCACTAATTTCGTCATCCAGTAACTTAATTGCTGCTTTTTGTCCTTCCTCGCTTTTATAATCCAATCCTTTTTTCCTTAGGTTGGCAATCAGTAAATCCTTGCGAGGGGCAATAAGTGCCACAGTATAAGGTGACTGATTATTATAAAGCATCACCTGGTCAATAAACCTTGAGGTTTCTGTTAAGGCTTCTTCAATTCCTTCGGGGCTATATTTTTCACCATCACTTGAGATGAGTAAACTTTTAAATCTGCCAAGCACATAAAGAAATCCATCATTATCAAGGTAACCAAGATCGCCAGTGTATAGCCAGTCGTCCTTAATAGTTTCGGCAGAGGCTGATTCGTTTTTCCAGTAACCCAGCATTACATTTTCGCCTTTGCAAATAATTTCGCCCTTTTCACCAACAGGTAGCTCATTTCCTTCTGTATCACAAATTTTAACTTCAAGGCTATCAACAATAGCTCCCGAAGAACCAAGTTTGTGTTTTAGTGGAACGTTTGCAGAAATAACCGGAGAAGCTTCTGAAAGACCATATCCCTGTAACATTGGGATGCCAATAGCATAAAAGAATTTTTGTAGCTCTATATCAAGAAGGGCACCACCTCCAATAAAAAATTCAAGTCTGCCGCCAAAATTTTCCCTTATTTTCGAGAACAGAATTTTATCAAATAGTTTTAATGCAGGCTTCTTAAGTATTTTCATTCCTTTGCCTTTATTGTAACCAAGGTCGTTATAATCGTAAGCCATTTCAAGGGCTTTATTAAACATATTCCAAACTTTGGGACCTTTAGCTTTTATACCATTTTCAATGTTCTTGCGGAAGTTTTTGGCAAGAGCCGGTACACTAAGTAGAAAATGAGGTTTAATTTCCTTAATATTTTTCGGAATATTTTTAAGTGTTTCAAGTGGTGTTTTCCCTGTTTGAACTGATGCCATGCTAGCACCATTGCTCATCAACGTATATGCACCTGCTGTGTGTGCAAAAGAGTGATCCCAAGGTAAAATGAGCAGTGAAACATAATACTGGGGAATGTGAAGTAACTTTGAGGATTGCTCAACGTTAGCTGTATAATTACGGTGCGAAAGAATAATTCCTTTCGGATCAGCGGTAGTACCGGAAGTATAACAAATATTTGCAGGGTCATTTTGTTTTAGTTCTTTCCAGGTACTCTGAAACTTCTCACGATTTTCAGTACCGGCGAGATATGCCCTTCCAGTATCAACAATCTTTGCTTTCGAAGTTTCGTCACCATCATAATTCTCGGCTTCATCAAGTAAAATAGTAAGTTCCAGTTCCGGCAAATCGTTCTTTATTTCTTTTATTTTACGGGCGTGGTTTCTGGAAACAACCACAAACTTGCACTCGGAATGTGCCAGTCTGAATTTAAGATCATTTAATTCATCAATTTTTACAGAGATAGGAACATTGATAGCACCACAATAGAGTATGGCAAGTTCGGCAATAAGCCAGTCATTTCTTCCTTCGGCAACAAGAGCAACGCGTTCACCTTTTTTAAGACCTAATGCCATTAAGCCGGCAGCAAAATCATAAACCTGCGATTTCAGTTCGCTGTAGGTAGTTGGTTGGTATTTTGTTCCGTCATGCTCCCAAAGAATTGTATTCCCCGGATATTTAAGAGCACACTCTTCAAAAAGATTGGGAATAGTTTTTTCTGCCACAAGTTCCTCCGGTTATCGTTATCTAAGCAAGAAACAATAATACGGCAGTACCTGTTAAATGTCAATAATGTTTTAGGTTATAGAAGGGGAAGGGGGAGAGTATGGGGAAAAAAAAATCCCCAACTTAGCTTGTTGGGGAGTAAAACTGAACTATATCGGGAGAATTTTAATAGTAGAATTTTACACCAACTCTGAGCATAACGCCGCTCATGTCGTAAACTCGTTCAAACGTTTTTTTCAAACCATTATCACCTTCAACAGTGTAGTTCCAGCTTGGTTCGGATGAATGATAACCTAGTTCGGCAAGTAACTCCGAACGGCTTCCCATTGCATAAACAACACCGCCGCTTAAACGCCAGCTAAAATCGAAGGCTCCCTTGATTTTGTCTTCGTCAGGGTTTTGGTAGTTTCTGTAAAAAACTAATAATACCTCAGCACCAACGCCAATGTTTGCAAAAGCAGCAGCCTTTTTGTTAATATCAAAGTATGCCGTCATATTAAACATAATTGGTACTTCATGAATATTTGTTTTTGCACGTAACTCGTTTAATTCACCCTGAAGATCGAACTCTTCAAACTGCTGTGCCAATTCCTTGTCAACATAGTTTTTGTTAAACCAGTCAATACTCCAGCCAATATCAAGAAACTGATCAATACCTCTTGAACCCTGATACCCAATAATGAAACCTCCATCAGTTGCCTGGGGACTAAAATATCCAAGTTTAATAGCAGCAGCATTTCGCTGTCCAAATGTAGTTGTTGCAGCGAGTGCGAGTACAAAAAACAAAAGTAGTTTTTTCATAACCTTACCTTTTATTAGTAGAAATAAAATTGTTTCCACACAAATTGCATAACTAAAATAAGCAAAAATACCGAATACTTTTCAGGTAAATAATTGACCAGAAATATTTCTGCTTTATTTATTTTACTATTAGACTAAATAAAGAAAAAAATGTTTTAGAACATGTAAAAAATAGGGGATGCAAAAGTTTGTACTTTACGTGTACTAAATGCGAAGTGATTGTTTTTTGCCGGAGCTAATATAATATATTTCGAGGTGAGTGTATTTTGCTGTTTGTGAACTAAGCTTAAATATATTTAGTCCCTTGTTTAGTTTTCTTGATAACAGAGTTTTTGAACCGGTTTTATATATTCCCTTTAGTTCTACTTTATCATTTACAGTTGAATTAACAAGCAGCACAAAATGATTTTTTTTGTTTACGAGTACCGGATTATATTTTTCTCTGGTTGAGGCAACGAGTTTTGCCAGGTTATTATCGCTGATGGTTGTGGTAACCCTGTTTTTGCTTTCACTCCACTCCTCATCAATCGATGAAACAGAGTAACTATAGTTTAGTTTTCGTTCAACGGGATTAAAGATTGTTTTTGAGTTAAGATCGCCGGGTACAAGACCAGCAAACTTGTTAGTACCGGATATAATTTCATAAACAGCATAATAGCGAGGTGAAAACTCTCCGGAGGGCTTAACCCACCTTAGGATAGTTTTATTTCCGTTTGCACTTATTGAACTGCTTAAACTTAAAGGTGGTGCTACAAGCGGAATTTCAATTTTATTTGTTTTGGCAGGAAGTGCAAAATTATTGAAATACATATTGTTTTTTATATTTCCATATCTGAAAAATGCCATACCATCAGTGTTAATTTTACGGCAGTAATCAATAATCTGATTCATTTCACTTTTAACATCCTGTTTGTAAGCAGCAATACCCGGTATCATCAGTTTATTTCCAATGATTATCTTCCACTCATCAGCAATAACATCAAATTTTGGTTTATCGCTAATATTCCAATAAATTTGAGGGGCTACATAATCCAGTAGATCATCTGCTACCCAAGTTTCCACATCCTGCGATACATCCCAGTATGCCTGTAAACCTGTATGGGTAGTTCCATTTTTGTAAATGCCGATAGGTGCAGCACCAATTTTAATTTTGGGATTTACATTCCTGATGTTTTTTCTCAAGGCGGTCATAAACAAAGTAATGTTATTTCGTCTGAATTGTGATATGGGCTGATTATTTCCGTATAGCTTGTAAGTATTTTCATCCCTGAAACTTTTACCGGGGTACCGTATAAAATCAAGATGTAGCCCGTCAAAATTATATTTCTCGAGTAGATCGGTAAACAGATTAACAAGGTATTCGCGTACTTCAGGGAAACCGGGGTCAAGCCAGTAGGATGTAACATTGTTTTCGTAAAACATTACAGCTTTGGAACCAAATACATTTACCGGATGAGAGGGATCATTAAGAATAACGCGGTTACTACCTGAAAAGCACCTGAGTACATTTACCCATGCATGAATTTCCAAACCATATTCGCGTGCAAGTTCGATAGCATATTCAGCCGGATCAAAAGGTGGGGTATTGCCATGCCTAACAAATACGGAGGAGTAGCTTTCATACTTCGAGTTGTAAAGCGTTTGTCCGTTACTTCTAACCTGAAAATAAACCGTATTGTAATTTTTTGCTGCAATATTTCGAAATATCTCCCTTAAGCCATCCCGCTTTTGTTCAGGAGTAGTTAAACCATGAGGCCAATCAAGTCCGAAGTTGGTAGCTACCCATACAGCACGGGTTTCATGCTTTAGCTGGGCAAAAAGGGTGCTGCAAACAAATACCAAAAGAAGTGATATTTTGTGTAAACTTATACTCATTTATTCTGGTAAAATACTTCGCAACCGTTAGCAATTGCTTTGTTTACAAGCTCGGTATCAGCTTCTACATCAATAACAGCAGTACCAGGCTCTTTAAGTAAAACAAATTTAATTTTGCCATCACGGTTCTTTTTATCACGCTTCATTACCTGAAATAAAACTTCCGGTTTAATAGGGTCAATTTTTACATATTCGGCAAACTGTTCAATAAGAGGTTTTAGCTTGTTAAAAACTTTCTCACTCATAATATCGAGGTAACGGGAAAGATGAATTGCACAGTTTATACCAATAATAACAGCCTGACCATGTTTTATTCTGAAGTTCTGGTGCACCTCAATAGCATGACCAAATGTATGCCCAAGATTAAGTATTTTCCTCAATCCGCTTTCCTTTTCATCCTGCATAACTATATCAGCCTTAAACTGAACAGAATCAACAAGCAAGCGTTTAAGCACTTCCTGATCAGCATTTAATGCATTCTGTATATTGGCAAAAAAGAAGTCGAAGAAATCTTCCTCAAGAATAAGTGCGTATTTTACAAGTTCACCCAAACCGCAAAGAAATTCTTCTTTTCCGAGGGAGGCAAAAAACTCGGTATCTTCCAAAATAAAATCGGGCTGATAAAACGCACCTATTATATTTTTGGTGTAACCAAAGTTGATACCTGTTTTACCACCTACTGCACTATCAATAGCTGCAAGTAGTGTGGTTGGTATTTGAACAAGCTGTATTCCGCGCGTATAGGTAGCAGCAGCAAAACCACCTACGTCACCAATAATACCACCGCCAATTGCGATAATAGCAGTATCGCGGTTATAATTTTGTGAAATCAGTTCGGCAAACATACGGTCGAGTGAACGCCAGGTTTTATTCTGTTCAGTCGATTCCAGGATATGGAAATTAACAAGTCCCTTTTGTTCAACAAATGCTGCACGTATTTTTGTGCTGTATAGTTCCCAAACTTTTTTATCAACAACAACAAATTTATTATCGTAAATTTTCTGATTCTTAAAAAATTCGGGGAGTTGCTCAAAAATATTTTTACCAATAAGTATTGGGTAAGATTTATGTGGTAAATTAACTTCAAGGATTCTCATCAATTAGTCTCCGGATTTTATTCGCCAGCCTATCAACAGTTTTACCAATTTTAATGTTATCCGTTTCCAAAATTATTTCAGCCGTATTATAATACTGTTCTCTTTGCTCAAGAATATTTGATATTCTTTCCAGGAACTCATCTTTGGGCCGTTCGTTCAGAACCAGATCTCGAATAAGCGGACGGTCAATTTTATTTTTTAATCGTTTGTAAATAGTTTCCGGATTTATTTTCAGGTAAACCGAAAGACCGGAGTTCTTAATTATTTCAAGGTTACGCACGGAAGAAAGAGTACCACCACCAAGCGATATTATAACATCGTTTAAAACGGAGAGTTTGTTTAACTCTTCAGTTTCAATACCCCTGAAATAATCCTCACCATGTTTTTCAAAAATTTCAACAACGCTCATTTGGAACCGGTTTTCGATAACCGAATCAAGGTCGTAGAAATTCCATCCGAGCACATTTGCAAGTATAGGTCCGATGGTACTTTTTCCACTGGTCATAAAACCGGTAAGATAAACGCGTTGAAGCATACACTCAGTAAGGAAAGTTGAACAAATAAGTAACACCGAGGGAAAAAATAACCCCATCGATATTAACCCTGGTATCGAACTTATCATCTTGAATGGTATAAACCTTGTCCAAATAAACAAACGAATTGGTTATATACCTTGATGAGAGTTCCAATTCCGGGTCACGAAATTTCATCTCTGTAAAGATACCAAAATATTCGTAATAAAAATATTCTACACCAATATTTACGTGAATACCTAAAGGAGTATTATTTAATTCGGAAGAAATTTCGATATTACCAAGGTCACGGCGGAATTCTCCAAAGTAATAACCTATACCGCCACCCATGTAAAACTTAAATTGTTCGGTAGAAAAGGGAAGTATATAATATCCGGTAAGTTCAAGCGGAATAATTTTATAGCCATCGGCTGCTTCAAACCTGCCGGTTTCTGTTTCGGAGGTTGCGATAACCGTTTTTGAATAACCGGTATGATTGTAGTATCCAATATTTAAACCAACCATAAAATTTTCATTAATTCCATATCTTAACGAAAATGCTGAGCTGTTAATATCATTTAGCTCAATGTACTGATTTCTGAGGTAAGCATCCGCAGCATTAGGAAAGTAATACAGGCGTGAACTTGTGGTATATGACCATGAGGCAGAAACGCCAAACCTTTTACCATTGTGCTGTCCAAGCAGTACAATACCGGTTAACAATATGTAGATTAAAGTATTCCGCATAATTTAATCTAAAGTACCTAAAATTTATTTTAAGAGAAAGTGTAAAATTTTAAGTATAAAAAAAAAGGACTACTGGAAAAATCCGATAGTCCTTTTAGCGTAAAATTTATTAACCGATTATCTAAAGAAGTTATATCTATTGTCTTCAATTTCGGCATCTTCCTTAAGGTTTTCAACCCATCTCTGGAAGTAGTTAGATTTCTGACGCTGTAACATCTGGTCACGAAGAAGGTTTTTCTGCATTTCAAATTTGGCAGTATCAACCGGAGTTCTTTCAGTAACTTTTAATACATAAGAACCAGTTGAGCCTTTAACCGGACCAACAACTTTATTAAGTTCAGTATTAAGAGCGAAATCGGCAAAAGCGAAATCGCGACCAACTTTAGGTATTGAACCATTTCTCTTAAAGTTTTCAGCAACTTCAACAGCAGCATTTTTGAAAACAGATTTGGCATCTTCAAAATTACCGGTTTGTTCAATTTTTTCTTTTATCTGTTTTGCAATTTCAAAAGCTTTTTCTTTCTTCTGATCTCTAAGGAAGTTCATTCTGCAAATACTTTTAACAGTTTCAAAATCCTTGAAACCGGGTTTGTTTATTTCAGAAACCATTGCAACAACATAACCAGAGTTTACTTTGTAAACTTTGCTAATTTCACCTACACTATTTTCGTAAGTCCATTTTAGCAATGAAGTGTTCTGACCAATACCAGGTATAGACCTGGTATCTTCCTTAAAACCATTAGTTTCAAGAGCTACAAGATTTTCGTCTTCAACTGTTTTATCCCAACCATATTTGTCGGCAAGAAATACAAAGTCGTTTGCCTTGTTGTAAATATTGTCGATAGTAGAAGGTGAAGGATCAATAGGTTTAATAATCTGTTCAACAACATATTTGTTTTTAGATTTACCAGTTGTTTTGATTATATGGTAACCAAAATTTGTTTTAACCGGTTTTTGTATTCTACCTATGCGACCATTAAAAGCGGCTTTTTCAAATTCGGCAACCATCTGACCTTTACCAAACCATCCAAGATCACCACCTTTTTTGGCACTACCATCTTCGGAAACTTTTTGAGCCAAAGTTTCGAAATCAGCACCGGAACGAAGCTGTGCATAAATCTGATCAGCTTTTTCTTTGGCTTCCTTGTCATTTCCTTCGCTTGTTTTAACCAAAATATGAGAAGCTCTTACAAACTGTTCGTCAGCTTTAACTTCATCAATTTTTCTGTAAATTACAAAACCGCGTCTGGTAAGCATCGGACCAACAATTTCACCATCTTTTGCATCACTAACAGCAGTCTGTGCTTCAGCAGCAATCTGGGTAATACTTAAAGTATCCATGCTGTAAGGCTGGGTAGAATAAATTTCAACAAAAGTTTTGAAAGCAGAAGTATCAGCCTTAAGCTTTTTCATAATTGAGTTGAAATTTTTTCTGATATTGTTTGTGTCTTCAGTTGATGCAGCTTTTCTGAAAAGGATATATTTCAATTTTCTTGTTGCATCAAGTTTGAACATATCAAGATTTTCATCATAATATTTTTTTACATCAGCATCAGTAACTTCAATATCCTTGTCAGGAATCTGGGTTCCTTTAACAGAAGCAAACTGTGCAGTCATTGTAACATTGCGATCAATGTAGGTATTAAACAGATCTGATTGGGAAATAATTACAGAAGCATTAACATAGCTTCTTAATTTTTCCTGAATTTTCTGCTGACGCACAAATTCTTCAGCCTGAATAACAGCCTGTTTGTTGTTAGGATCCATCAGTGCATTATCGTAAGCTGCACGATTAAACTGCCCGGTAGAATCCATAAAGTTCTGAGTTAGGAAAGCCGGAGGGTTTGGACCAAGGATAACATCCTGAATTTCTTCATCAGTTACCTGAATACCAAGTTCTTCAATTTTATCCTGAATAAGTTTCTGTGAAACTATAGCATCCCAAACCTGATCCCTGAAGAAGCCCATCTGGTCTTCAGAAATTTCGCGTCCGGTTTGCTGTACTTGCTGAGCTCTATACTGTTCTACTGTCTGGGTAAACTCCTGGTAGGTTACATCATCACCATTTATTACACCTACTACATTTGAACGCTGACCAACGATCTGCGATAAGTTGGAGTCTGATAACACCATAAACAAAACAAATAATCCACCAACACCAAGTATAAAAGCTGGAGCCATGCTCCTCATTCGTTGCATTACACCCATTAGAGAAAATTCCTCCGGTTAAGTATTTAAAAAGATTCAGAATTCAAAAATAGACAGGGATTTGTAAAAATGCAAATAATCAAATGGTTCATGTTCTATATATTTTATTATTATTTGTTTATCTTTTGGAAATATCCTTTCTTATGTTTGCAAATGGATTAATAAATTTTTGAGGTTACTATGCGTGATTTTGATTTTCATGTACCCGTGAAGATATTATTTGGAAAGGGTAAGATAGACTTGCTTGGTGATGAACTGGCAGCATACGGCATAAAAAAAGTATTACTGCACTATGGTAAATCATCAATTTTTAAAACCGGTGTTTACGATAAGGTTGTAAATTCATTAAAAGCAAATAATATTGAGTTTGTGGAATGCGGAGGTGTTGTTCCTAATCCGGTACTTACAAAAGTGCAGGAAGCAATAGATATTTGCAAGAAGGAAAATGTTGATGCTATTGTAGCCGCTGGAGGCGGAAGCGTTGTTGATAGTGCAAAAGCTGTTGCAGCAGGGGCAAGATATGATGGTGACGTTTGGGATTTCTTTGAACGCAAGGCACGTCCTACTGAGGCGTTACCCATATTTACAGTGCTAACAATTTCAGCAACCGCTACCGAAATGAATAGTGGTGCGGTTATAACCAATGAAGCCGAGAAGAAAAAATGGGCGTTTGGTGCAGGATACATAACAATGCCAAAAGTATCGATTATTGATCCGTCTGTACAGATGCATCTGCCTACCAACCAAACTGTAAATGGTGCAGTTGACTCAATGTCGCATGTGTTTGAGCAATACTATGACGGAACTGATGATACCGATTTTCAGGATACGCTTTCCGAAGGTTTAATAAAAACTTTAATGAAGCATGTTAAAATATTATTAAAAGAACCAACAAATTATGAATCGCGTTCACAATTGGCTTGGTGCTCAACAATGGCACACAATGGTGTTAATGCTGTCGGTAGAAATGGTGGTGATTGGGCTACACATATGATTGAGCACTCGGTTAGTGCATATTACAATATTGCTCATGGTGAGGGACTCGCAATTTTGTTCCCTGCATGGATGTTATATGTGGTACGTCAAAAGCCACGCAAGTTTGCACGAATGGCTCGCGAAGTATTTGGGGTTACAGAAAGTAACGATCTCGATGCAGCTTTAAAAGGTATTAGCGAATTTAAAAAATTCTTCAAGGAAATTGGTGCTCCAACTACTCTTAAAGAAGTTGGTGTAACAGAAGACTCATTGCCTGTAATGGCTAAAAATGCAGCAATAAATGCCCCTTTGGGTAAAATGAAACCACTTAATGAACAAGATATATTAAATATTTACAAAATAGCTTATGAGTAATATTATTATTAAGGCAGCTACACCCGATGTGGCTGCTTCCATTTTGGAACTTAACCACAAGTTAGATAGCGAAACTATTTACAGAGCCTTTGCTCCCGGCGAAAGAGAAACAACTGTTGAACAATATAGCGACCATATTGGCAGACTTGAAGCAAGCATCAATTCGACCATATTGATTGCCTGGGATAGTGATATGGCAGTTGGCATTCTTGAAGCAATAGGGGGGTGTTTTAAACGTACCGAGCATATAGTGCATGTTAATATCGGAATTCTTAAATCCCATTGGCGAATGGGCATTGGAATAAAACTGTTCGATGCTTTGGAAAATTGGGCTAGACAAAACAATATTAAACGTATCGAACTTTCTGTCTTTACCGATAATAAACGTGCTCTTGCCTTATATAATAAACTTGGGTTTAGGGAAGAGGGACTAAAAAAAGATTCTTTCCTTGTAAATGGTAACTATTACGATGAATTTCTCTTGTCGAAAATAATTTAACTTTTTTTATCTTTACGTGTAACATTTCCTTATTTGCTCACCTCTAACTACAAAACAACTGGTATGTGATGCACTCGGAAAAAGAAGTTTTATTAAAGGCACGTAAAGGCAATAACAAGGCATTCAAGATATTGTATGAGCAAAACGTTAATAGTCTGTTCCGTTTTCTTATGCAATTTTCGAAGGATGATGATATTGTTGCCGATTGCGTACAGACTGCTTTTATAAAAGCTTTTTCCAATATTGAAAATTTTCGTGGAGCCTCAAGGTTTTCAACATGGCTCTTCTCAATTGGAATTAACGTAATGAAGGATACATTGCGTTCGTTTTATTTACAGAAGAAAAATGATGAGATGATCGAAAACCTTGACCTCCATGCCGAAGATATTCATGATTTTGAGTGGCATCATGATATGCGTTATTTGCTCGAAGATATTGATGATGAGAAAAAGGCAATCTTTATTCTTCACGAAGTTGAAGGATATTCCCATAACGAAATTGCCGAAATTCTTGGTATCAGTGAGCAGAATAGCAGAACCAGACTTTCGAGAACCAAACAATATTTACGAGTAAAGTGGTACAGCGATGAAAAAGCATAATATAAATCCGGATGAATTTTACAGTAAAGATGATAATATTCCCGGCAAATTAAAACAGGATACCTGGAATAGTATTAAATCTGAATTGGCTGAAGAACAAAAAAGCTGGTTTCAATGGCGTAGTTTTGCCTTTGGGTTTGCTGCTCCGGTAATTATACTTTTTATGCTGATAGGTGTTAGTACAACCTACAAATTTTTTACCGCCGAGCCAAAGCTTCCTGATATGGAGGTTTCGGAAGCTTACATTAGAGCAGCGGGACAATTTGAAAAAGTTTTACCAAAGATACGCGAAAAGGCTCGCGAAGTTAGTATTGATGACAGAATTAGTGCACGATTCGAAGAGCTTGATACTCTTAATGTTGCCATTAGCGATCTTAAATATGAAATAACCCAAAACAGCTATAATAAGGTTAAAACTAACCGGTTAAAAGATTTGTACCGCATGAAACTCGAAATAATTAACAGAATACTTGAGTTGGAGGAAAACAGTAATGAATAAATATTTGATGATTTTGGTTTTGGCTTTTACTTCCCTTGCGTTCAGCAGGGATATGAGAATTGAAAAAAAAGTATTGAATTCCTTTTATGTTGCATCGGAACAGCCTATTTTGCTGAAAACTGTTTCAGGAATGGATGTTGAAGTTGTTGCATGGGATAAGGATTCACTTAAATTTGATCTTTATCTTGATGTTGATTGCAGTGATAAGGATTATGAAAAGTACTATATCGAAAAATTTGAAATTAGAGAGCGTGGCTCTGATGATATTTTGAGAATTGAAATTCATGAAACGAGTAGGGAAGCTGATAGCTTTTGGGAAGGCTTGTTTAAATTTCAGTTCCATTACAGTTTTGAGAAAGAGATATCAGGAACAATTTACGTCCCAAGGAAATCTGATTTTAAGGCTGACTTTAAATACGGTAAGGTAAATCTTAATAACCTGGAAGGAAGTCTGGCAGTAGAAGGAAGATCGAATGAATTAACACTAAAAAAATGTAGTAATATCAGGGCTATTGAAAACCAATATGGTAATATTAAAATGTATGACTGTGCAGGTAATCCATTCCTTGAGTCTCGAAGTGCCAATCTTAATGTTGAAAATTTTGATGGTCCCCTTGATATTCAGTCAGACTACTCAAATATTAAATTATCAAAAATTAGTAGTAATATTAAAATTGGTTCGCGTAGCGGAAGTGTTGATATTATTGATGCGAGAGGTAATATCAAGATTAAGGCTCCATATTCCAATATCGAAATAAATACATGTGAAAAAGATGTTGATATAGTTGGTAGGAGTGCAAATATAAGGGTAAATAATATACATGGGTTATCAATTGATGCACAATATTCAAATCTCTATATAGATGAATGCAAAGCTGAAGGGAAGATAATATCACTTTTAACACGCTCAGGCATTATTGAAATTAGTAACTCGCAGGGTACAATAAATATTGATGACCAATATTCCAATATGGAGTTTGAAAAGATTACCGGGAATGTTGACATACTTAGCAGAAGCGGTATTATACGTGCCAGCAAAATGAAGGGAAACTGGAAATCGAAAACACAATATTCAACCATCGAGATATATGATATTGAGGCAGATATAGTAGATATTACAAATCGTAGTAATCAGGTTGAAATTAACTTCATCACCAATCCGGATGATGTAAGTATAAAAAATGATTACGGTGGCGTTGAGTTAATGTTCCCATCAGATTATGGTGCGGTTTACAAACTGTATTCTACATACGCAAGTATCCTCTCCGATTTTCCGGTTGATATAAAAGAGCAGAGTTCATCAATGAATGCATTTGGTCAGATAGGTAAAGGCAATGGCAGTTTGTATATCGAAACCCGAAGCGGTGATATTGTCCTAAAACAAAAGCCATAACATTTAAGACCTGAAAAATAAAAAGTAGTGTGGTAGTAATCTGCCACCGAAAACTTTACCAAAAAAAGGTACCTTAAAAAAACTTATTTAGCCACTACTACATCAAATAAAATCCAGGGGATTGTTCTATTTTGTAGACTTGAGGCATCGTCTTTCTGACCTGGTTCATCGGCGGTACCCTTTAAAAACAGAATGTTCAGTCATAATACCCCAATATTGAAATTATTATGACTGAACATTTAGTAAGAGGAATAAAAACTTAAGTGTTATTCCGCGTTTTCGAAGAAAGGATTCGGTCTGTAGTAATCGGTTCCTGTGTGTAGCTTTCTTTCCTGCAAAATTTTAGACTTGGTAAAATCACCTTCAGCCTTATTCATTTCATCACGCCAGGCAGCCAGTACTATTTTTTCAGCTGTTTTCTGATCAGCAATTTCATCAGGATATTTGTCTAACAATAACCTTGCCCACTGTTTTTTGGACTTACCGAATTTTGATGATAAAATCATTTCAATAATAAAGGGGTAGTATTTCTGATAGCCCATGGTTACTCCGAAAATATTTTGAGGTTATTTTCATGTTAAATAATAATTAAAATATTTCGGTTTTTAAAACATTTTTTAGAAAAAAGTATTTTTTTTGCTTTACAGGTGGAAGTAAAACTGAATTGTTTTATATATTTGCTACCAAGCAATATTGTTTTATACTATAAAATATATGTAGTGTAAACGTTATAATAAATTGACTTTATCTATATATTTAGATAATTTGAATAATTGGATTAATCATAAAATTGTAAGATAATGATAGAACAATATTTACCAATATTTCTGGTCCTTATTATTGCTGCCGGTTTTGCAGTAGCGGTTGTTTTCTCCTCTAAAATATTTGGACCAAAGCGACCCGGAAAAGTTAAGGATATGCCTTACGAAAGTGGTAAAAATCCTGTTGGTACAACAAAGGAAAGAATGTCGATTAAATATTATCTGGTAGCAATGCTATTTATAATATTCGATATTGAAGTAATATTCGTATATCCCTGGGCTGTTGAGTTTAAGGGATTATTTGGCGAATTCGGCATTTTTGCATTTATTCCAATGCTAATTTTCCTTATTGTACTGGAACTGGGATTTTTATACGTATATATGAAAGGAGGCTTGAAATGGGATTAGAAGCCAAGTTACTAAACTCGGACAGTTTTATTACCACTACTGTTGATGCGGTAATTCAGTGGGCTAGAAAAAATTCCGTTTGGCCAATGCCAATGGGTATTTCCTGTTGTGCGATTGAAATGATGTCCGCAGCTGATCCAAAATATGATATTTCACGATTTGGTTCAGAGGTAATGAGATTTACTCCCCGTCAGTGCGACCTAATGATTGTTGCCGGTACGGTTACTTATAAAATGGCTCATGTTGTACGAAGAATTTATGACCAGATGCCAGACCCCAAATGGGTAATTGCCATGGGTGCTTGTACTTCTTCGGGCGGTATGTATCGTTCTTATAATGTTGTGCAGGGTATAGACCAGTTCCTGCCTGTTGATGTTTATACTGCCGGTTGTCCGCCAAGACCTGAAAATTTGCTTAACGCTCTTATCGAAATCCAGAATAAAGTTGGTGATACCAGAGCACGCGATTTCCAGGATATTCTTTCCGAAAATATGGTTGAAGCAAAATAAATTTTGATTATGAAAGAAAAAATCTTAGAAAAACTAAATGCCGCTGTTGAAGGTGCAGTTCTCGAAACTACCGAGCATCTTGGTGATCTTTCTGTAAAAGTTAAAGCCGAAAATCTTGTTGAAGTTGCAACTGTTTTAAGAGATGATCCCGAGCTTGCCTTTACCGCTTTAAGAGATGTTACTGCTGTTGACTGGGCAACCCGTA
Source organism: Melioribacteraceae bacterium (assembly GCA_963663615.1). Taxonomy (GTDB): domain Bacteria; phylum Bacteroidota; class Ignavibacteria; order Ignavibacteriales; family Melioribacteraceae. The sequence goes on along the minus strand of OY760517.1, from coordinate 3,022,516 downwards.
AAGAAAGATTTACATGTGTTTATCATGTTTACTCTTTCGAAAATAATTTTTTACTAAGAGTTAAAGCTGATCCCGATGAAAACAACGAAATAGATTCTGTTGAACCCGTTTGGAAAAGTGCTAACTGGTACGAAAGAGAAACTTATGATATGCTTGGCATAAAATTTAAAAATCATCCTGATTTGAGAAGAATGTATATGCCCGAAGAGTTTAAATATCATCCATTACGCAAAGATTTACCTGTGATGGGTATTCCAGGTTCAATTCCTTTACCAAATAAAGAAAATTAAAGTTTATGATTGACGTACATAACGACGCACAATTACTGAAAGCCTTAATGGCTGATTCCAAAATTACTGTTGAGGATGCCCTCGAAAATGAGATGATCATTAATATGGGTCCTCAGCACCCTGCAACCCATGGCGTGCTAAGGGTAGTATTAAGGCTTGACGGCGAAACTGTTATGGCTGCCGTTCCCGAGCTTGGTTACCTTCACCGAGGGTACGAAAAAATGGCTGAAGATATGACCTATCTTGAGTTTATTCCTCATACCGACAGGCTTGATTATACTTCAACCATGTGTAACAACGTTGGGTATGCACTTGCCATAGAAAAACTTGCAGGTATCGAGGCTCCCCCAAGAGCTCAATATATTAGGATGATTGTTTCAGAGCTGTCTCGTATTATGGGGCATCTTGTTGCCGTTGGTACTTTTGCTCTTGACCTTGGTGCAGTTTCCATGATGCTTTGGACTTTCCGCGAAAGAGAATACATCCAGAACATTTTTGATAAACTTGCAGGTGCTCGCTTTACAACAAGTTATACCAGACTTGGTGGTGTTGCTGCTGATATGACTGATGAAGTAATTGCCATGATTAAGGATTTTCTTGGTAAATTTCCGGCAGTTGTTGAAGAATATGAAAAGATGCTTAACACTAACCGAATTTTTATTGACCGCCTTGAAGGTATTGGAGTTTTATCAAAAGAAGATGCTATTGCTTATGGTGTAACAGGTCCTTCATTGCGTGCGAGTGGTGTTGAATATGATATAAGAAGAGCAAAGCCTTATTTGTTCTATGATAAAATGGATTTTAAAGTTCCAACCTATACCGAAGGCGATTCACTTGCTCGTTACTTTGTTCGTGTTGATGAGCTTTACGAAAGTGTTAAGATAATTCAGCAAGCTCTTGAGTTATTACCTCAGGGTGATGTTATGGCTAACGATCCTAAAAAGGTACTTCCTAAAAAAGGTGAAATTTATTCCCGCATGGAAGAGCTTATTCATGACTTTATGCTTGTTAACTTTGGACTTAACCCACCTGTTGGCGATTCATACTTCTCGGTAGAAAATCCAAAAGGTGAGCTTGGTTTTTATGCAGTAAGTAACGGTAAGGGATATCCGTGGAGGTTGAAGATTCGTTCACCTTCGTTCTGTAACCTGCAGGTTCTTGGCGATTTGTGCCGCGGTCAGATGATATCCGATGTGGTTGCAATAATTGGTAGTCTTGATCCTGTTATGGGTGAAGCTGATAAATAGTAGATAATTTTCCGAAATCGGAGTTAGTTATAGATGTCGTTCAAATTTACAGATGAAAATCTTGAAAGAGTAAAAAAAGCCAAAAGCAAATACCCAAAAGCTTTATCGGCTGTTATGGAAACAATTTATATTGCACAGGAGCAAAATACATACGTTTCAAATGAAGTTATGGAAGAAATAGCTAATGTGCTTGAAATCGATAAAGTTGACGTTCTTGGCGTAGTTACTTTTTATACTATGTTTCACGAACATAAACCGGGTAAATATCATGTGCAGGTTTGTACTAATGTTTCGTGTATGCTAAACGGTGCATACGAAATTTGGGATGCGGTTAAGGAAAAACTGGGTCTTGAAAATATGCAAACCAGCGAAGATGGTAAATTTTCTCTTGAAGAAGTTGAATGTATGGGTGCCTGTGGTTATGCTCCTATGATTGCCATAAACGAAGATTTTTTCGAAAATCTTACCAAAGAAAAAGTTTTAGAAATATTGGATTCGCTTGAATAATGGAAAAAATTATTTTACCTGAAATAGAAAATTTTCATCAGCTTGATGTTTATGAAAATAACGGCGGCTACTCAAGAGCTAAAAAAGCTTTTACAATGAGCTCTGATGATGTTATCGACAGTGTAAAAAAATCCGGCTTAAGGGGAAGAGGCGGTGCGGCATTCTCTACCGGGCTTAAATGGAGCTTTATGCCAAAAGGTACGGATAAGCCCAAATACCTTTGCATAAACGGCGACGAATCCGAACCGGGTTCTTTTAAGGACAGACAAATTTTTGAAGATAATCCTCATCAGCTTATTGAAGGTATCCTGATTGCTTGTTACGCTATTGGTGCCAATAATGCCTACATATATATTCGTGGTGAGTATCATAAATGGATAAAACTTCTGCAAAAAGCTCTTGACGATGCTTATGCTGCCGGTTATGTTGGCGAAAAGATGAAAGAAAAACTTGGCACTGATTTCAGTTGCGAAATCTTTATTCACAAAGGTGCCGGTGCATATATATGTGGTGAAGAGTCATCCCTGATGAACTCTATTGAAGGTAAACGTCCATACCCAAGAGTTAAACCTCCATTCCCTGCACAGAACGGTTTGTGGGGTAACCCAACTACAATCAATAATGTTGAAACTATTACCAATATTCCTGTCATTATTGAAAAGGGTCATGAGTGGTTTTCGCAAATTGGTGCTGAAAAACATCCTGGTACATTGTTATTTGGTGTTAGTGGTCATGTTAATAAACCAGGTGTTTATGAACTCCCTACCGGTATGTTACTAACCGATATTATTAACGAAGTTGCCGGTGGTGTTCCGGGTGGTAAAAAAATTAAGTGTGTTATACCTGGTGGTTCTTCAATGCCTCCATTACGCGGTGATAGCCTTGAAGGTGTGAAGATGGATGCAGATTCACTTCGTGAAGCTGGCTCAGCTATTGGTACCGGTGGTATCATGGTAATGGATGAAGATACTGATCTGCTAAAGGTATTGGCGAGAATTACCAAGTTTTACTATCATGAAAGCTGCGGACAGTGTACTCCGTGCCGTGAAGGTACTGGCTGGATGCTAAAAGCTCTTAATCGTATGATTGCCGGTAACGGTACTTCTGCCGATATCGACATGCTTATTAGTGTTGCCAAAAATATTGAAGGCAATACAGTATGTGCTCTTGGTGATGCTGCTGCATGGCCTGTTAAATTTATGCTTGACCGTTTCCGTGATGAATTTGAAAAGTATGTTAAACCGGACGTAACTCTTCCTGTTGTTAACAAGGTTCATTCAATGCGTAATACTGAAGTTCCTCTTGCCGATGTTGATAGAAACAGTATAGGATAATCGGTCGCTCATGCACTAACCCCGAATAAATTCGGGGGTGGAGTCGCAAATTTTATAAACCTCACCGGAATAAATTCCAGTGAGGTTTTTTTATTGCAAAAAGGCAAAATAGTTATTACATAGTGGCGGACTTTATGAAAACTAAGTTAATAAAAATTGGTAATTCCAGAGGTATAAGACTACCTAAAGCTTTGATAGATGATACAAAGAGAGAGAAAGAAGTTGAATTGATATTATCTGATAATGGTATTTTTATTAAATCTGTTAACAATATCAGAGATGGATAGGATACCGCATTTAAGAATATGTCAGCTAATGGTGATGATAAATTGCTTGATGACTCTGCCGAATTAAAACAAACCAAATGGGATGATGAGGAATGGTGATTCAGCAAAACTAACCCATAGTTAAGACTATGGGTTTGAAATTAAGCAAATATCATACTACCAATCACACTAAGTAATAAGACCAGGGGATAGGGTCCTTTTTGAGGTAGCATTAGTAGTTCAAAAAGCCAGATTATACCAAAAGCAATTGTTAGTCCGTAACCAATAAAGGAGGCAGTAATAAATGGCAGGGCTATAATTGCGAGCACTGATAGAGCTAAAAACATAAACCAGTTGAAATCGCAGGTGCGGTTAATCTTAGTGCCGTCTATAACCTCCTTTAATCCCTTAAGCATACGGCGTTCCATAATGTAGTGGGCACCTTCCATTATGAAGTTATTCAACTTTTCGAATATAGTATTTCCTGAAAACGCATTTGTGCGAACAATTAACTTTGTTCTGCTGTCGTCCAGTTTTTTGAAGAAAAATGTACCCCAAGGATCAAGTACAATATATTTGAACTTTTCAACTTCTACAATCTTGAAGTTATAAGTAATCTTACTTTTTGACTCATCAATTGAGGCGGGGATTACACGTCCAACCGGCATATCCTCGGCAAAGTTGCCATCATCCTTAACGAATTCATAGCCCATCCAGCGTTCAAGAAACTCGAAGCTGAAAAATCCCTTACGGTCGGCACCAAGCTGAATAACCCATTTCCACACTTCCTCAACAGGAGCATTAATGATTATACCCCTTGTTCCGCTAACTCCCTTAGCCAGCTTATCGCCGGGTAGTTGCATATTTGCTTCCTCATCAGTAACACCCCACTTTGAGATATAACCTTTCAGGTAAACCAGATAAATAACGAATTGATGTACCAGCATAACCAGTAATGCTAATAAAGCTTCCATTTTATTAAATCCCAATTTTATTTTACAATTATAAGAAACTTAAATACAAAGGATATTTTTGTACAGTTAAAATATTAAGGGTAGCCCGATTTGACCTGTAAACTAAGGGGCAGTTGTAACGGAATAAATAATTCATAGTACTTTGTGAGTTTAACTTTGTTAGTAGTTTATTTGAATATGGTACAACTATTCTATAATTGTATTTTTAGGTTGAAAGTAAATCTTTTTGCACTTTATTTTAATATTGCAGTGTAGTAAATTGATGATGTTGTCAGGGGATTTGAGGAGACGTTGAATTATTGTAGTCAATTAAATGGTTGCAAGTGGTTTAGGTCTATATAAGACGTGCGGGTACAATTATCGATCCTTTTTGTCCAACTTCAAATAGCTGATTATATAAAATAATTTTTAGGTAGTGGTAAATGAAATTAAATTTTAGGAAGTTTAGTAAATCACATGGTATAATAGTTTTTGTAGTATTGTTTTTCTTTTCAGCAAATGGTTGCACTGAAAATAATAATCCTCCAAATGTGCTTGATAAAGTATTGAGTAAACTAAAAAAAATTGAATCTGCAAGTTTTCAATTGCATATTGAAAGTTGGAATCCCGGTGATACAGTATATGCATTTGCACAAACGAACTACGTTGAATCGTACAGAAACAAAGAGGATTCAACTATTGGTGCTATTTGGGCGAAGTTTGAAAATTCTGACAAAAAAAAGCTGAATTTTGCCTATGATGGTAAAATGAGAACTTTAATTTATGATTATGAGAAAAGGATAGTAATTGACAGTTTCAAAGTTAGAAAGTTACCTTTCAGACCAATATCACCTCCATTTTATTTTTATGCAGAAAGTATTATTGAATATATTCTTGAGAATAAAGATGAGACAACTATCATTAGCGAGGAAACTAAGAACTATTACTATATAAGGCTTACTATTAACGAAGACAGACAGGTAGAGTTTTTCGGTAAAGCATATTATCTTCCTAAATCTGAATATGTTTCCGATCCCAAATCAATATATGAAATCTGGATTAGTAAGGAAAACTATCTTCCATATAAAATCAGAAGGGAAATGTCTCATAATATAAATGTAAGCTCAGTTACAAATTCCACATTTAATAAACTAAATATTGAAGATTTTCATGCGTCTGATTATTTTCCAAAAGATTATAAGGTTACACAGTACAAACAAAAAGAAAACAGGAAGCAACTTAGTAATATGGTTGGTCAGAAAGCACCATTTTGGTCGTTACTATCTGCGGATAATAAATGGATATCTCTAACTGACATAAAAAGTAAAGTATTATTGTTAGAGTTTACTAGTGTAAGTTGTGGCCCTTGCAATGCTTCTATTAGGTTTCTCAAACAATTACCTTCATTATATGAAGAAAAAGATTTTGATTTGGTGGCAATTGAAAGTACTAGTAAAAATATAAATGTTCTAAAAAAATATATGAAAAGGAATAATTTTGATTACAAATTTTTACTTTCAAATAAAGAGGTATTAGCGGACTATTCAATTCGTTCTTTTCCTGTATTTATGATCCTTGATGAGAATCGGGTGATTAGAAACGTTGTAAATGGTTATGGGAAAGGGACTACTGATAAGAAGATTATTGATTTAATTAATAATTTATTGTAGTTCAATAGGATGGGATTCATCACGCCGTGGGCTTTGTTTCGTATCTCGGTATAGGCGTAAATGTCTAAACCCGACCTCACCCAACCCTCTCCTAAAATGAGAGGGCTTATAGTCTGATAGTTTACTATCCGGAATTTTGATATAACTCTAATAAAGTCTGCATTTTCTACAAACAGTCCTTCTCCTGCCAGGAGAAGGTACTCCACGGCGTATAAAATTTAGGATGAGGTAGGTTTGCCGGGGCTATGTTTCGCATCTCACGAGGCTTTTGTTTTATATCATCTCATTTTATTCTATAAATATTCCGCATCTCCGATGCTTAAATAATATGATAAACTCGGCGAAAGTCCCGTGAGGGACGAAAAGTTTATAGAAATTATACGGGAAAAACAATCCCAAAGCTGCGGAGCTGCGAAAGGAGAGAGCTGTTTTGTAAGATAAGTAATTCTATTGGATTGGATTTATCCCGCCGGTGGTATTTCTTTCGCCTCTTGCGAGGCTTTTACGTGATTTTGCCTTATTTCTTTCTATAAACCTGCCGCATCTCTCGATGCTTAAATAAATGGACAATCTAAAAAGAGCCCCGTGAGGGACGAAAGGTTTATAGAGAAGCTAAAGGAAAAAGAACCACAAAGCTGCAGAGGATTATTGAAACAAATAAGATTTACTATATCTCAGCGAATAAATTAATCGGTTTTGTGACTTAAAGTAAATTTATAGACTTTTGGTTCGGGTTGCCCATAGAACACTTTTAATATAATTGGAATAGTAGCTCCATTGTAGTGAGGTAAGATTGTAAAAGGAATGTATAAACCATTTTGTGGATCAAGATGCAATTCATTCTCCCTATGTTTAAATTTATATGCATATTTATAGTTTGGTTGATTATTAAAGAAATAGAAATCAAAGATATGCCAGCTATCGAAATATTCTTTTCGAATATTTGTATAAATTCCAATTGTAATATTTTTTGCGATCGCATCTCCAATATTTTTAATATTTATTTTTGCTTCTTTTTGCTTATCGGTAAAATAAATTGTCGTATTTGAAATTTCATCTCCATTATATAAACAAACCAGCACAGGTTTTTTAATCTGCGCATCAGCTAATTCATTAAACCTTTTTTCGAAATTTTTTGCCCTTTGCTCAATTTTTTTGGTGGTTGAGCTGAAATATTCAGTTTGATTCTCTGTGAATTTCTCAAAACTGTTATTCAATACCTCGGAATACTTTTCTAACTGTTCTTGATTTTTTCCCGAAATCAATCTTAATTCTGTTCGAACATTTTCTAACTCTTTATCAATTTTTTGAGAAGAATTATTAGTCACAAATAATGGAATCAGGACACCGAAAATAGTTAATAATGCACCTGTTATAATTAGTAAATAATTAAACCTCTTTTCAATTATTTGCAATTTAGTTTCTAATATTCTTTTCTCAATAAGGTTATTTACATCCTGCTCTTTCATATTTTCCCAACAAAGAATTGCATTTTATTTTAAGTTACTAAATCTAAATAAATATGTAAATAACTATTTTGTATTAAATCATTTAATTCACTAGGCGGGAGTATTCTCCCGCCGTTCAATTTTTGATTACTTTAAACCACAGCTTTCAAACTTTCGTAGTGGGCTTGGATGGTAGCTTCCAAATCTTGGGTGCTGTGGGCTGTTGAGATGAACATTGCCTCGAATTGGGCAGGGGCAAGGTACACACCACGTTTAAGCATTTCGTGATAATATTTACCGTAAAGTTCCGTATCGGAAGTAACGGCATCGGCAAAGCTTGTTACAGGTTTTTCGGTAAAGAACATACAGCTCATGGAACCAACACGAGTCATAAAATAGTTTTTACCAAGTTTCTTAAGGTTTTCGCTAAAACCTGCTTCAATAACCATTGCCTTATCTTCAAGCTCATCATAAAGACCCGGATTATCCTGAATATATTTTAGTGCTGCATATCCGGCAGACATTGCTAACGGGTTACCGCTAAGTGTACCAGCCTGATAAACTGGTCCAACCGGAGCAATACTATCCATTATTTCCTTTTTACCACCAAAGGCACCAACCGGCAAACCGCCGCCAATAATTTTACCAAAGGTAGAAAGATCGGGGGTGACACCCAGAACCTCCTGAGCACCACCTTTGGCAACACGGAAACCGGTCATAACTTCGTCAAAAATCAGTACAATACCTTCGGCAGTACATAATTCCCGAAGCTCTTTAAGGAAGGCATCTTCCGCTTTAATTACACCCATATTACCGGCAATTGGCTCAATAATAATTGCTGCAATTTCGCCTTTGTTTGCATCTACTACTTTTTTAACAGATTCAATATCATTAAACTGAGCCATTAGTGTATCGGCAGCGTTTCCTTTGGTAACACCGGGACTCGTAGGCACACCAAGCGTAAGGGCACCGGAGCCGGCTTTAATAAGAAAATAATCTGCATGACCGTGGTAACAGCCTTCAAACTTAACAAACTTTTCGCGTCCTGTGTAGCCGCGTGCTGCACGCACAGCACTCATAGTAGCTTCTGTACCGCTGTTAACCATACGTACAGATTCAACCGATGGCACAAGTTCGGTAATTATTTGTGCCATTTTTATTTCCATTTCGGTAGGAGCACCAAAACTGGTACCTTTTTCCATTGCAGCGGCAAGTGCATCTTTAATAAAAGAGGGGTTATGACCAAACAGGTGCGGACCCCAACTACCAATGTAGTCGATATATTTATTTCCATCTGCATCCCAAAAGTAAGCACCTTCACCACGCTCAATAAAAAGTGGTGTTCCACCGACAGATTTGAATGCACGAACAGGCGAGTTAACCCCGCCCGGTATAAACTTTTTAGCTTCTTCGAATAATTCAGCAGATTTGGTGAAATTCATTCTGTCTCCATTATTACAATTTTTTAGCAACATCTTTAGCAAAGTAGGTTAAAATCATATCGGCACCGGCACGTTTAATTGCTGTAAGTGTTTCCCACATAACGCGTTCTTCGTCAATCCAACCAAGTTTTGCACCAGCTTTAATCATAGCATATTCGCCCGATACTTGATAAGCTGCCATTGGTAGTGGATATTTATCCTTAAGTGTTTTAATAACATCAAGATATGCAAGGGCAGGTTTAACCATAATAATATCAGCACCTTCTTCAATATCGCTTTCTGCTTCGCGAATAGCTTCCTTAACGTTAGCTATATCCATCTGGTGGGTTTTACGGTCGCCAAATGATGGGGCTGACCCTGCAGCATCGCGAAATGGACCATAAAAGCCTGATGAGTATTTTACCGCATAGCTCATTATAGGAATATTGGTAAATCCTTTATAGTCAAGTGCCTTGCGAATAGTAGCCACACGTCCATCCATCATATCGGAAGGGGCAATCATATCTGCACCTGCTTTAACATGACTAACAGCTTCGCGAGCAAGTAAATTAACAGTCTCGTCATTTAGTATATGTTCGCCGTCAAGCAGACCGCAATGACCATGATCTGTATATTCACACAGACAAACATCGGTAATAACAAGCAGGTTAGGTACATTTTCCTTTATTGCTCTAATAGCACGCTGAATAATACCATGGTCATCATAAGCTTCTGAACCAACTGCATCTTTCTTTTCAGGAATACCGAACAGAATAATTGCCGGAATACCAAGATCTGCTACTTCCTTGCATTCTTCAACCAGTTTATCAATCGAAAAATTAAATACACCCGGCATTGAGGTTACTTCTTTTTTTACATTTTTGCCTGGACAAACAAACATTGGGTAAATAAGGTCTTCCTTGCGTACAAATGTTTCTCTTACCATATCGCGTACAAGCGGATTATATCTTAAGCGTCTTAATCTTTTATTTGGATAGGTAGCCATGGTTACTCCTGTTATTTATAATTTTTTTCAATATATGATTTAGCTCTATCTTTTACAATTTCAGCATTTTTAAAACAATCACCGAAAGAAATACCACCTCTATAATTTCCTGCGAGGAAAAGTCCGGGGTATTCTTTTTCGAACTCCTCAAAAGCCCTGTCATGCTCAACATGTCCAAGATTGTATTGAGGAATAGCTTTTTTCCAATGTTTGTGCTGTTTGAAGGTTGGTTTGTCTGTAATACTCATAATTTCTTCAAATTCGCCAAGAACTTTTTCGATTAGTTTATCGGCATCGCCATCAAGCAATTCTGGTTTTTTAGCACCACCAATAAATATCGTGAAAGCAGCTTCATCATCGGCAGCACGATTTTCAAACAATGTTGAACTCCAGATTGCACCCAGAAAGGTTTTTTTCTCAAGTGACGGGATAAGGAAACCAAATCCATCCAGAGCTTTTTTTATATCAGCTTTTTTATAGTTAACATAAAGCACAATTACCGGAGGATAATATATTGCGTTAAGATGCTGTTCAACGTTTGAAGAAAGGTGCCCCAGGAACCGTGCAGCTGCATAGGCTCCGGCAGTTGAAATAACCACATCGGCAGTAGATGATTTACCATCTTCGGTAGAAATTATATACTTTCCGTCAGCTTTTTCAACTTTATTGATTAATGATTCGTGATGAATTTTTGCGTTTAAGCTATCAGCCAGCTTTAACGGGAAAGACCTCATACCACGTTTAAATGAAAACATTTTTGCGTGACTCTTCGATTTTTCTTTACGTTTTTTTCGCTCCCGCATACCCAGCACTACTCCCTTGAATATTCCGCCATACTTTTCTTCAAGGCGGTATAATTTTGGAAAGGCAGATTTTACACTAAGTCTATGCGGGTCGCCTGCAAATACTCCCGAAACAAACGGGTCTATTGCATATTCAAGAAACTCTTTTCCAAGTCGGCGTTTAACAAAATCAGCAATACTCTGGTAATAACCATCCTTTGACTTGCCAACAAACAATTCCATCATCAGACGAAGTTTAGCCTTACCCGAAAAGAGTTTTGATTTAAGGAAATCGTTTGGTTTAGTGGGTAAGGGATACAGTTCATTATTTTTAAGGATGTATCTTTTATCAGCTACCTCATTTGGGTAAACCATTTCCTCTTTCATTCCAATTGCTTCAGCAACCTCGGCGATAAGAGGAGTAGTTTCAAGAGCACTGTTCGGCCCAAAATCCATAACAAAATCGTTATTATATTTAGTATTTGTTACGCCACCGGCAATCGGATTTTTATCATACATTTCAACTTTATAGCCTTCTTTTTCGAGGAGCCAGGCAATTGAAAGTCCGGAGATACCTGTACCAATAATGGCAATTTTGATATTTTCTTTTTCCATAATCTATTTCAAATAGTTTTTGAGATATTGCCCGGTCAGGGAGTCAGGATTTTTAACAATCTCTTCAGGTGTACCGGTAGCAACAATTTCGCCTCCGTAATCACCCGCCTCAGGACCAAGGTCAATTATATAATCAGCATTTTTAATTACATCAAGGTTATGCTCAATAATTACAACGGAATTGTTATTATTAAGCAACATGTTAAAACAGTTTAGCAATTTTGAGATATCGTGAAAATGTAAGCCTGTAGTAGGTTCATCAAAAATAAAGAGTGTTTTTTTGCTTTTATTACGTGCTGCAAGGTGCAATGCCAATTTAATACGTTGTGCCTCACCACCAGAAAGAGTATTTGAAGGCTGTCCAAGTTTAATATATCCAAGTCCCACATCCTGAAGAACCTGTATATAAGATTTAATTCTGCCCGAGTTTTCAAAATACTCCATTGCCTGATCTACGGTCATATCAAGCACTTCAACAATATTTTTATCTTTATAGGTAATATCTCTAAGTTCTTTTTTAAAGCGTGTACCTTTACAATCTTCACATTCAAGGTAAAGATCAGCAAGGAACTGCATTTCTATCTTAACAAAACCTTCACCCTGGCAAGTTTCACATCTGCCACCCGGAACGTTAAAAGAAAAATAGCCTGGTTTATAACCTCGTGCTTTTGCTTGCGGAGTAGATGCAAATATTTCTCGTATTATTTCGTAACCTTTTACATAGCTTATTGGGTTTGAGCGTGGAGATTTACCAATTGGGGACTGATCAACAATCTGAATTTCCTCAATTAGTTTGTGTCCTTCCAGCTCATCATAATTACCAAGTTTTGGCGGATTTCCACCATGCATTTTTACAAGTCCGCCATATAGAATATCATGTATAAGTGTACTTTTACCCGAGCCTGAAACGCCTGTAACAACTACAAACTTGTTTAGGGGTATATTAACATCAACATTTTTAAGATTATTTTCTCTTGCACCGCGTATTTGAATGCTTGGTGTAAATTCAGTGCGTCTTTTTTTAGGTACCGGAATTTCCAGCTTACCGGAAAGATACTTCCCTGTGAGTGATTTTTTATTATTTTTAATTTCGTTATAAGTACCGTATGCAACTACCTCACCACCAAGTTCACCAGCTCCGGGACCCATATCAACAATTTTATCAGCATGCTCCATCATCTCAGGGTCATGCTCAACAACCAGCACAGTATTGCCAATATCGCGTAACGATTTTAATATCTTTATAAGTCTTGTATTATCTCGCGGATGTAGCCCAATACTTGGTTCATCCAGCACATAAAGTGTACCCATTAAAGCTGAACCAAGTGAGGTTGCAAGGTTAATTCTTTGAGTTTCGCCACCGGAAAGTGTACTGCTAAGCCGGTCAAGACTTAGGTAACCTAATCCCACATTAACAAGAAAATCGAGCCTTTTTTGTATTTCAGTAAGCACACGCTCTGCAACCTTTAACTCATATTCGGAAAGGTTTAGATTAGTAAAGAATTCCGCGGCTTTATCAATGGATAACTTTACAATGTCCATTATCGATTTATCTTCAATTTTTACCTGAAGTGCTTCACGGCGTAATCGGGAACCGTGACAAGCATGGCATTTTGTATAGCCCCGGTATTTACTTAACAAAATACGTATGTGCATTTTGTAGGTCTTTTCCTCAAGCTTTTTAAAATAGCCCATTATACCGGGATATTTACCAAAGCCATTAACAACTTTGTTAATCTGTTCTTCATTAAGCTCTCTGAACGGTACATTTACCGGAATTTTTTCACTTGCTGCAACACTAACAAGTTGGGTAAGATACTTGCTAAATTTAACTGTTCGCCATGGAGCTATAGCACCTTCCTTTATGGAGAGGTTGGGGTTTGGTATTACAAGGTTCATGTCATAACCCATTACACGCCCGAAACCCTGGCAAACAGGGCAAGCACCAAAAGGATTGTTAAAAGAGAAGAATCTTGGTTCCGGTTCCTCGTATTTTATTCCGCAGCACTCGTAAAATTTGTTAAAGTTTGTAACCTCATTAGTTTCAGCATCAATAATAGCAAGGCGTTCTTCTCCTTCCTTAAAGGTAACCTCAATTGAGTCGCTAAGCTTTTCTCTCATACTTCCGGGATTTACTTTAAGCCGGTCAATTACAACATAAACATTATTCTTAGTTCTGATTGAAGGGATACCATCATTCAGATCGTATATTTTGCCCTTGTAAAATATCCTGAAGAAACCTCGTTTTATTAGAAGTTCGAATTCTTCCTTAATTTTTCTACCTTCATGAGCATGCAGATGAAATCCCATATAAAATCGTTTTCCAGCTTCCTGCTCGTCAATCCAGTTAATAACTGTGGTAACGGTATCTTTTTTTACAACTTTACCACAATTAAAACAAATAGTTTTTCCAATGCGGGCATATAATAATCTAAGGAAATCGTAAATCTCCGTACTGGTACCAACAGTTGAACGGGGATTTCGTGCACCTGTTTTTTGCTCAATTGCAACTGCCGGACTAATACCCTGAATATATTCAACATCGGGCTTGTTCATTCTCTCAAGAAATTGGCGAGCATAGGAGGAGAGGCTCTCAACATAACGCCTTTGTCCCTCGGCATAAATTGTATCGAATACAAGCGATGATTTACCGCTACCACTTAAGCCGGTGAATACTACCATCTGGTTACGGGGCAAAACCAAATCCACATTTTTAAGGTTGTGTTCTTTAGCCCCTTTTATTGATATATTGCCGTTTTCAACAGCTTTCGAAACTTTATTCATCGTGTCAATTTTGTTATTAAATTAAACAATAAACTTACAAAAAATTTCTGCTAATGTTTATTTTTTGTGAGTAAATCTTTTATTATAAGTTGTGTAAATTAAGATTTAGTTCTATAACCGGTTAAGGAAAATTATGAAACTCGCTACACTTTGTTATGTGCAAAAAGAGGGTAAAACCTTAATGCTTTACCGCAACAAAAAAGAAAATGATTATCATGAAGGAAAATGGAACGGATTGGGTGGAAAACTTGAACCGCAGGAAAGTCCCGAAGAGTGTGCTATTAGGGAAATTAGAGAAGAATCTGGTCTCGTGGTAACAGACCCAAAACTTGTTGGGTTTATTACATTTCCGCTCTTTGATGGCAAGGATGACTGGTATTGCTTTCTTTATACTTGCAATAAATTTACGGGCGAACTAATTGACTCCCCTGAGGGAGAACTTGAATGGATACCCGATGACAAGGTTCGTGATCTTAATCTTTGGGATGGTGATAAAATTTTCCTTGAGTGGGTAATGAGTGACAAATTTTTTAGTGCCAAGTTTAATTACAAGGATGGCAAGTTTATTGATTACAGTGTAGTGTTTCATTAAGTATATTAACATTTGTCTTTTCTATAAGTCTTTCGTCCCTCGCGGGACTTTTGCCAATTTTATAATATTATTTAAGCATCGGAGATGCGAAAGATTTATAGATAACATGAAAGGGGATAAAATAGAAGCTTCGTGAGAGGCGAAAGAAAGCCCCGGTAAAACCTACCTCATCCTAAATTTTATACGCCGTGGAGTACCTTCTCCTGGCAGGAGAAGGACTATTTGTTCAATATACAGACTTTATTAGAGTTATATCAAAATTCTGAATAGTAAACATATTAAACTACAAGCCCTCTCATTTTAGGAGAGGGTTGGGAGAGGTTTGGTATTAGACCTTTCCGCTAATGCCGCGCTTTGTAATAAAGTTTAAGGCTGGAGAATACTCCCGTGCACGCATTCTTCTTGATTAAATTGAATAAGGATTCTCTTTCGCAGCTCCGCCGCTTGGGGATAGTTTTTTCGTAACTTCTCTATAAACATTTCGTCCCTCGCGGGACTTTTGCCAATTTTATAATATTATTTAAGCATCGGAGATGCGAAAGGTTTATAGAAATCACGAGATGACATAAAACAACAGTCTCGTGAGAGGCGGAAGAACGCCCCGGCAAAACCTACCTCATCCTAAATTTTATACGCCGTGGAGTACCTTCTCCTGACAGGAGAAGGACTATTTGTAGAATATGAAGACTTTATTGAAGTTATATCAAAATTCCGGATAGTAAACCTGTTAGACTATAAACCCTCTCATTTCAGGAGAGGGTTGGGAGAGGTTGGGTTTCATAAACTACCTAAAAATTTCTCAATGCTTGTATTAACTTTTTGCGGGTTTTCTACTGGTGACAGGTGACCTGCTTCAGGTATAATATCCAATTTGGTGTTACCGAACTTCATTTTTTCCATTTTAGATGGGGGTGTTCGTTTGTCGTTTTGACCAACAATCAGATGAATTGGTATCGGTGGGTTTTGCAAAACATCCATTGTATCAACACGACTTAGCATTGCCATTTGTCCGGCAATTGCAATATCTTTAGAATGTGCGGCAGCTTTCGCAAAAAGGGTATTATATAAAGTTGTTCCATGCGTTGTATCAGCAAAACAGGTAGGGAAAAACTTCTCAACAAAGGGTAGTAATCCTTTTTGCTGAATTAGCTCAATAGAATTAGCTCTGCGTATGCGGTTGTTATTATCATCGGCAAAGGGGTGGGTATCGCACAAAATAGCTGCACCAAATTGTGAGGTATCTTTTTGTAAAGCACGCAAAGCAATATAGCCACCAAGTGAAAGTCCGCACAAAACAGGTTTATTTAATTTGTAATAGTAAATTAAATCAAATAACTCATCAACCCATTCTTCAAGGGTAATTTGGTAATCGTTGGTATTACTTTTCCCAAATCCCCTAATATCGTAGCTAAGTATGTAATAATCCTTAGCAAAGTACTCTAGCTGGGCTTTCCACATAGTATAATCGAACAAATAGCCGTGAATAAATATTAATGGCTGGTTATCCGGATTGCCTCTGGTATTAACAAAATTATTATCTTGTTCCATTTTAAGTATTCTATTATTGGAAAAATAAACCGCCTATAAGTTAAAATTAGTCTTTTCAAACAGTTGTTTTGATTATCAAACTATTATATCTGGAATAAATATTCTATGCTGTACGTTTTTGGTGTTACGAAAATTCCAAGATACAAGATCTCCGAAATTTTTGAAATCTCGGAGATTTATTGTCCATTTTAGACTAAAATAAAAACAGGAGCAAAAATGCTCCCGTTAATATTACTTTCTATATTTTGAAATAAACTCTTCTACTTCTGGAATACCACCCTGGTAAATAAGATAGCCATTACTTGGCTCCCTTTCAGTAATTTCACCGGCAACCGGATTAAGCATAATTTCGCTTAGTTCCTTACGGTCGGTAGTTTGTGCAAGTGCCCATCCAAGTTTAACGTAGGCAACTTCGGGAAGCATATTGGCAGCAGGAATAACTCCAAGCTCCATCATATCGCGTCCGGTATCATAAACGTACATCTGCACGTATCCCCAGAGAGTTTGTACCGTCATGTAAACAGCAACATTCTTCTCATAGGCACGTTTAAGAGCGGGATAAAGTGGCTTGTTAACATGACCCAATCCTGTGCCGGCAATTACAATTCCCTTGTAGCCGTTATCAACAAGTGCATCAATAATATCGGGCTGCATGTTAGGATAATAATATACCATACTAACTTTTTCTTCAAATACCGGATTTATTTTAACATTCTGGTCACTTCGTCTTTTTTTGTAATCATCTCTGAACATGGTAATATTATCACGATCTACTTTACCGAGCGGAATATCACCCAAGGTTCTGAAGGTAGAACGATAGCTGGAGTGCATTTTGCGAACACGTGTACCACGATGCAATAAACCATACTCATCAGAAGTTGGACCAAACATACACACCATAGTTTCGGCAATATCACTTTCGCTTGCTGTTTTAACAGCGTGTATAAGATTAAGTGCCGCATCGGATGACGGGCGGTCGCTTGATCTTTGTGAGCCAACCATTACAATAGGCACAGGCGAATTTTGCACCATAAACGAAAGCACAGCAGCAGTGTGATGCATAACATCAGTACCATGACCAATAACTATTCCGTGTATTCCGTTTTCAATTTCACGCCCGATTGCCTTGGCTGTACCAATCCATTGTTCCGGTCCCATATTTTCGCTAAAAACTCCGTAAAGCTTTTCAGTGTTGAGATTACAATAATCAGCAAGCTCCGGAACAGAACCATACAATTCACCAGGAGAAAATGCAGGAATAACAGCACCGGTACGGTAATCCAATCGACTGGCAATAGTACCACCAGTACCAAGCAATTTAATATTCGGTTTTTTGGGATCCTTGGGGAATTCTTTCTCAGGTATTTTATAATGAGCTTCACGTTTTCCTGAAATAACTATATCGGTTACATTTTCAGCAAGAATACCAATATTATACCCTATCGGCAGTTTAAGAACGATATGTTTATCATCATCCTTTTCGGAGCGGGGAAGTATAAGCCCCTTAAAATTTCCTTTGTCAGTTTTTAATTCAACATCGCTCCAAACCTCGGCATCAAAATTTTTTAATGCAGAAAGTGCGGCACCTCTATACCCCTTAAATTTATTTTGATCAGACATTTTCTCCTCCTTCTGCACTTTCCACTAATGAAAGAACTTTTCTGAATTCAATTCTGCCTCTTACCTTGTCCATCACCATACCGGTAAGCAATTTATTATAGTTACCGTTATCATGAAGAGTTGTTTTTTTCAGAGTAGCTTTTGCCATTCTTATAATTCCATTTAGCTCACTTGAGGTTAGGGGTCTTGGTAACATTTCAGGGTAAAACTTGCCAAATGCAAGGGCATTTTTCATAACATCTATTAGTCCTTCGCGAGCGATTATTCCGTTTGCACAGGTTACAAAAATATCCTTCATGGTATCGGGGTTTAGCAAAGTGGTGTTGAAGCCCAACTTCCGTAATTTTTTAGGATATTGGATAAGCACAACTGCAACCATAACCGGATTAAGTTTTAGCTCATTTACACAATATTCAAAAAGAGGTGCATACATCGAAATAGCCAGTTCCTCAATAGTATCCTTGGGTATATTGAGTTGCTTGTACCATTTGAGTCGTTCCCAAACGGGAGCCGGTTTAATTTTTGAAATTCTTTTAAGTCTTAAATCTGTAATCTGTTTGGGAGGTAAATCAGTGTCAGGGTACATTCTGTCTGCACCGGGTAAAATTCTTTCAAAGCCATTTGTACCGTCATCATTTGCCTGTCTAGTTTCGGAAGGCACACCAATTGTAGCTTCCCTGGCACGAATAATAATTTCCTTAACAGCCGTGTTGGTATCATCTTCCGAGCCCCAAACGATAACGAGTGTATCCCTTGATTTTGCTGATGCAGCTTTTTTAAGAGCTTTCCACTCATTTGAGGTTAATGTTTCATCTTTGCTATCGGAATGTGTGATGTTTGGCAAAGTATTAAGACACGCAATAACTCTTACCCTGTCGGAAATCTCCTTGGAAAAATAGGTGTTGGTTTGAGTTTGCCAGTGCAGTAAATCCTTGAAGCCCTTTAGGAGTACACATTTTATTGAGAACTCTTGCTCTACGGCATTTTTAAGTGGTAAATAATTTGGATTTTTAATTACTGAAGTAACATCAAAATGTTGAGCCTCAAAAGTTTTTTCCGTAATTCCGCGTTTGTGTAATTCATCTCGCAGTCTTAGCAAGTTCCATTGACGCATGGCTTCATTATATGTAAGCAAAGGTATTGCCGGGATGCTGGGAACACCTTTAATTTCAACACGGGTGCCACCGGTAACCGAAACATTTACATCCTCTCGGGCAGCACCAGCACCGGTTCTAACCTTGTTTGTGCTTTTTACAGCAAGAGAGCAAAGCTTCGCTACTTCCGCAACCTCAACCGGAGTTTTCATATCAGGTCCGGTTACAGTTTCTATAAGTGGCATACCAAGTCTGTCGGTAATGTAAATCCTTTCATGCCCCTCATCACTAATTTCGCGGCAGCTATCTTCTTCAATTGATTGCTGAAGGACTGTAATTTTTCTATCCTTGTAAGGCAACCATCCATTCAGAGAATATATGGCGGTTCGCTGAAACCCGGTTGGAATGCTACCATCGAGATATTGTTTACGTGCAATATGCAGTTCGTTTACTATGCTGCAATTAAAAAGCATTGCAGTTTCCAGGGCGATATCCAGCGCTTCCTCATTGATAAGAAAGGGCGGGGTATCGTCCATTTCATAAGTACAAACGGTATCGCGGTTAATTCTGTAAATAATATCCTTTTTGGTTTTGAACTCCATAAGGGCAGTGCCGTCATATTCCCCAAGTTCCGAGAGGGTTGGTCTCATATGCCGTAAAATCTGTGCATCGTACTTAAAATTATACTTGCCGGCAGGGCACCTGCAAAATAGCTTTTTTTGGGTTAACAACTGTTGGTGGATTTCCAAACCCGATTTGAATCCTATACGGGCATAGTCATCAGCAGTCATTTCTTCGTAAGGTTTAAAAATAAAGTTGTCCATATTTTTTCAGTATTTATTTTTAGAATGATGGAAGGAACATGTATGTTAAACAAATGTTAAGTGGAAGAAAGAAAATAAACAGTGGGGGTAAAAAAGGCAAGTAAAATCAGTGAGCATTCAAAATAGTTAACATTAAGGTTTCAATACAATTAGCAAATGGTTTGTGTACTCTTTTTGGTTGTATTATTTATTACCAATATAATATATTAGGATGGGCAAACAAGAATTTATAAGAGCATTATTTATGAAGAAGTATGAGTTTATAGATCACACGGCTGATATAGCTTTGAAAGTATATGGAGCCAAGCTGGATGAATTGTTCGTTAATGCGTTTTACGGTTTCAGGGAGGCGGTTGCCGAGTATAGTGGTGAACCTGAGTGTAAAAGGGTTACATTTGTTATTGATGAGGACAGGGCGGACTTTTTGCTTGTTGAGTTCCTCTCGCAAATTAACTTTCAAATGCTAACCGAAAAGATTATTCCCTATGAACTAAATTCGCTTAAACTTTATGTTGAGAATGATAAAATCAACTTGATTTGTGAAGTTGATTTTGCACAATACGATGAGGCAAATATATCAATATTGGAAGAGATTAAGGCTGTTACCTACCACGATCTGGAAATTAAGCAGACCGAAACAGGTTTTGAGTCAGTAATTGTATTGGATATTTAGTGAGAAAAAGATGAAAATTAAAGGTATTGAATTAGAGAAGATCCACGATAACTTGTATGAGATTCCGAAACATGGCGATATGCTTGTACCGGGCAGAATTTATACAAATGAGGAAATGATAAATAAAACCCTACAATATGATGAGTCTGTTAAACAGGTTGTTAATGTTGCACATTTACCCGGTATCCAGAAATATAGCCTGGCAATGCCCGATATACACTGGGGGTATGGTTTCCCTATTGGTGGTGTTGCGGCTACTGATTACGAAACTGGTGTTATTTCGCCCGGTGGTGTTGGGTATGATATAAACTGTGGTGTTAGAATTGCTACAACGGGATTAAAATATCACGAGGTGGCTAATAAAATAACAAAATCTGTTGAAGCATTGTTTGATGCTGTTCCTACGGGAGTGGGTGCCAGCGGTGCTATTGAAAAACTTGATTCGGATGATGTGAAAAACATTCTGGAAAAAGGTGCCGGATGGGCTGTGGAGAATGGGTACGGAACGGAGTCTGACTTGGAAACTACTGAAGAGAGCGGCTGCTTAAGGGGTGCCGATAGTTCCCTTATCAGTGAAAAAGCAATCAAACGTGGACTCGATCAGGCAGGTACTCTAGGTTCGGGTAATCACTTCCTTGAAATTGATGTGGTTGACGAAATTTTTGATGAGAAAACTGCCGATGCTTTTGGTCTGTTCAAGGGACAGGTGGTTGTGCAGGTGCATACAGGTTCCCGTGGTTTAGGTTATCAGGTATGCGAAGATTATATAAAAGAGCTTCTTAAAACCGAATCCAAATTTGGATTTAATTTACCTGATAAGCAACTTGTTTGTGCTCCAATTAATTCAGAAGAGGGACAACGTTATCTTGCTGCAATGAAAGGTGCTGCCAACTTTGCCTGGAATAACCGTCAGATTATTATGGGGTTAACGAAACAGGTACTCAAAAAATCGTTTTCGGTTAGTAACAGTGCACTTAATTTTAATTTGCTTTACGATGTTGCCCACAATATTGCCAAGATTGAGGAGCATATTATTGATGGTAAACCCAAGAATGTTTGTGTACACCGTAAGGGTGCAACCCGTGCATTTCCTGCGGGAAGCAAGGATTTGCCTGCGAAGTATCAGGTTTCCGGACAGCCGGTATTGATACCGGGCGATATGGGCAGATATTCGTTTATTGCGGTTGGTGCACCTGCATCGCTTGAAGAAACTTTTGGCAGCTCATGCCACGGAGCGGGCAGGGTAATGAGCAGGCACCAGGCATTACGTGCAGGGGATGGCAAAAATATTATCCGCGAACTAAAGGACAAGGGTATTATTGTGCAGGCAAAGGGTAAAAAGACAATAGCCGAAGAAATGCCAAAAGCCTACAAGGATGTTGCAAACGTAATTGATGTAATGCACGGTGCAGGTATCAGCACCAAAGTTGCCAGATTAAAACCGGTTGGTGTTATAAAAGGGTAATGTTCAGTTTTAATTTCCTGGCGGGATATTCTCCCGCTGAAATAAATTACTAATTACTGTTAATTTATTCTGAAAATTTGTATTATCATTTTTGGTCATTACTGAAAACTTTCAGGGAGCAGGAATGAAGAATTTTAATGTTATTATAACTAACTGTATTATTCTTTTATTTACAATCGCTCTACACGCCCAGCAGGAAAATGCTGAGATAAGACCCGGAAAATATCTGATACAATCTGCTGCCAATTTTGGAATAGATAATGGTGGTTATTGGGATATTCCCGGTGAACCGGATGTGCTTTCAGATGGTATGAACTTGAAGATTTGGGAATACGAAAATAGCGAGGGTGATCAGGTTTATAGAGTTTCCCGCCGCTCCACTGCCGATATGTATAATATAGTTCCCATGAAAAATTTTGCACTCGGTGCATCGGCAATCAACAATGGCTGCTTAAATGGTGCAGATTTAAGACTCGAAAAACGAAATAATTCCATGGGACAAAAATTTCGTTTCCGTCACCTTGGCAAGGGTGTATTTCAAATTGTTAGTAAAAACGGATTGTGCGTAACTATTGAGGATAATTTATCAGAAAATGGCAAAAACCTCATATTTTGGGAGGATGAGCCAGGTAAGTTAAATAAGTGGGTATTGCTTGATGCCAACACAAAAGAACCGTATATACCCAAGCGGGGCTTAGGTTCGGTGCATTACAGCGAAATAGATGTTCCTGAAGATACATTTTATGTTCAGTCGGCAATGGCACTTGTTGAAAAATTTACAGATAACAATTACAACAAGGGCTTCTGGGACACACCATCAAGTGACAGTTTATTAAAGCATGGTACCAGAATGGAGATTAATCATCTTCAGGATTTTGGTAACGACAGGATTTATGTTCTCAAGAAGGATAAAAAAAGAAGGTTATATAAATTCGTTCCAAAATACAACCTTAATACGGCTGTTTCTGTAAGTTATAACGAACGCAAAAATAATACACCTCTTGTACTTGAAGAGGGGAACGATGATGAGGCTTGCTGGTTTTATTTTGAATATGTTGAAGGCAACAGGTTCAAGATATTTAATGTAAACGGTATGGTTGTAACCCTTGCCGATTCAACATTTGCAAATAATACACCCCTTGTTATGAGGCAGGACGCACCGGGTATGCAAAACCAGTGGGTACTTCAGTTTGTTAGGAATTCGAAGTATTATTCTCCGTAATTAGTAGTGTTTCTCTCAATAAGTTTTAGTAAGGGCAATTTTCCGATAAATCAGAATCCAATGACATGAATTGCCCCTGCACAAACTTTATTTTGATGTGATTAGTAAAATGATGAACTATATTAGTATTAGATTTATAGTGATCTAATCTTTTGGCAAATCCTGTTTATTCTGCAATACGCAACGGAAACCCCAGCTTGGAGAGGTAGTAGTTTTGGGTAGTGATGGTTTCCATGTGTACCATGCTTTATGATGGTTAAACTTTAATGTAAAATTCCATCCTCCACCCTTTAACCCGTAAATAGTTGTACCCTGCATGTTTTTACCAACCACTACCCAGTCGTATGCATTACCACACATATCATAGCAGCCAAGTGGTGATTTTGCATCTTTTGTCTGGAGCATGAAGGATTTACCAACATCTTCACCAATTTCGTATGTGCTACCATTATAATATCCTACTGGTGTGGTGCCCGGCTTTCTGAAATCTGTGCTTTTTAGGTAGTTTGCATAGCTGCCATCAATTTCGTTATCCCAGGGATAGGTATTTCCTGTATTACCTCTTGCAGCTTTTTCCCACTCTTTTTCAGTAGGTAATCTCATGCCGTAGTATTCGGCAAAAACTTCCGCACCTTTGCAAGTTACTTCAACTACCGGATGATTTTCATAACCTTTTTCGATACTAAATTTACCGTTATTATATTTAATTCTTCCCTTACCATTTAGAGTGTATATCTTCAACCAATTTTTGTCGGTTAGTACGAGACCGGTATCCTTAACCATAACATAATTTTTTACCAGGGCATCATTAATAAACTTAAGGAATTGTTCATTTGTAACGAGGTTTCGCATAATACCGTAATCGTAATCTAATACTTCCTTTTTGTTGAACTGACCAAACCTAAACGGACCAGCGGGGACTTTCATCAAATCAAATCCCAATGAATTAGGGTAGGGGGCTTCGGTATATACAATTTCTTCAGGTGGTGAATAAGGTTCATATTTTGTTGTTTCCTGCAAATTTTTATAAACCTTTAGTCCTAAAACTATAACAACAATAATTACAAATCCGATTAAATACTTTTTCATCAAATTTATTCCGGTCTAATAAGTAAAATCTTTTACGCAGCGAAAATAGGTGATATATTTCTTACAAATATTTTAGTGATTCTGCATTAACGTTAATTATTTTTTTCATAAATAACAAAAGTGAATGGTATAATAGCTGTTTAAGTAATAATTTTATTTGATTAGCAACATCTTTCTAGTACTTATATTATTACCTGCTTCAAGTTTATAAAAATAGCACCCTGTTGAAAGATTATTTGCTGAAAATTTAATTGCATAAGTTCCTTTGGTTAAGTCATTTTTGTTAATTGTATTTACAACTTCACCAAGCGTATTGAATATTACGATTTTAACATCGGAACTATTTGGTAAAGAAAATGATATATTTGTTGTTGGGTTAAAGGGATTCGGGTAATTCTGTTCAAGGGCAAAACTAATATTTTCGTTTATATCGTTATCAACATCAGAAATATTGCTAATGTTTTTGCACCATGATATTTTACTTCCACCGTGAATTACCAAATCAATTTTATCATCATCATCCATGTAGGCAAGGCTGATGATTTCATCATATGGGTTTATGTTAACGCCGCTTATTTCGGTTGCTTCGGAAAATGTGTTATTGCCTGTGTTTTCAATCCAGAAAAGATCATCGTAAGTCAGAATAAAAAAATCATCTTCACTATCATTATTTAAATCGTTAACTGATAAATTTAGTATATATTCTGAGAAAATATAATTTTCTGTTAGGTTAGCATTACCATCGTTTTTGTATCCTACTTGTTAATTTTAAGTTTGTATAATGAAAGCAAATATAAAATTAAAAATAGTGCTGCCTGTCATTTCCAAAGAAAATGACAGGCAAATAAATGATTATTTTTCGATTGCAAATTCAGGTTTTATATCAACAGGCAGATGTTCAAGTTTTTTGATAAGCGTTACCATTGATGGGGAATTTACAGCATATTTTGCAATCATATCTTTAGCACCCTGATAGTCGCCTTTTGCCTGAATCATAAGAATTTCGTGGGCAAGAGATTTAAGCACAGGATAAGCTTTTTCGAAATTCACTTTAACTCTTTCTGTCTTTTCATCATATTCGTAAGCACCATGTTCAAGCAGGTAGTTGTAAATAATTGCAGTACCACCACCATGAGCTTCACCGATACCAAATCTTACCGAGCGGAATACACCGGCAAGGAAAGTAGCCCAAATTGTTTTTTCGCTTTCAGGAGCATAGACGCCTTTTTCAATCATAAAGTTGTTGTTGAACATGCCAAGAATATCTGCTTTACATTCTTCAATAGTTGAGTAAGTTTCCTTAAGCTCTTTTTTAACTTCGGTATCCTTACCGTTTAGCTTAATTTTTCCGGGTCCAATACCATGGGACATTTCATGCATTAGCGTGTGATTGAAGAAACCATCAAATGTAACGTACTGCAACTGACTTTCATCAAGTACAACTTTTGCAATAGGCATAAGCAGCTTTTCAAACTTTGCTTCATGCATATTTTTAATCATTACCTTTTTTGAACCTTTTGCTTCTCTTACTCTCTCGTCATTTGGTAGGTTAAAGGCAAGAGTTTGAACACCCGCTTTAGTATCACCAGCACCAAATACTTCCTGAACAACCATTATTGGTGATTCACTTCCCCTGTTAAAGTTTTTATGTTCATCAGGTATTGGAAGGTGTTTTTCCATATCAACAAGATAGCTGGCAAACTTGGCTAGTTTCTGGCTTTCAGCAGGATCTACAAGAGTAAGAAAGCACTCGAAAGCAGCTTTATAGTTAAACATTCCATCTTCATAAACTTCATAAGGACCAATTACAACTTCAATTGTATGGTCTTTTAAATCCATCCAAGCCATATCACTTTCATAATAATCATTTGAAAGGAATGCATCAGCACGTTTTACAAGATAATCCTTAAGTGTTTTGTTATCTGCATATTCGGCAGCTTCCCTGAGTAGATTAGCCGCTTTTGTTAATTTTTCCTTGTAATATTCACTGTAAGGAATCGCAATAAGTTTGCCTTCCTTATCTCTGCGTATTACAGTAAACTCACTGGTAAAAGCTTTTTCATCTTCAGGATGAGCCTTAATATGAGCAGCAAACTCTTCTTTTGTCATATCTTCAGGATAAAAATTGGCTCCTTCGGGTTTGGTTGCATTACCATAAAACGGTTTATCGTGGTCTAACCTGTCAAATGGACCAACCATTATATTGAAATATTCAAGAGTTTTGGCATCACCTTTAGCTTCAAGCTCTTTTCTTATTTCTGCATTTTTTGAATAAACCTGATCTTCGAATAGTTCGTCCATTAAAACAGCAGCTTCGTAAAGTTTATCAACAACCACTTGTTGTCTTTCATCAAGCAGTGATTCGTCATATTTTAATTCGGTTTTTGCAAATTGTGCAATTTTTTTATCAAGCATATTGTTTCCTGTATCAGTGTTTTGTTTACATGCGGTTACCGTAAGTAGCAAAACAAGAACCGCCCCAAAAAGTTTTTTCATTTTTACCTCTGTGCAAATTTAACTTTGTTATAGATTATGGTTAATTTATGTACTGGTTTTTCGATGTATTAAAATAAGAATATTGATAAGAAATAAGGATAAAAAATTGAGTAGAGAAGCAGAAATACACATTAATGTAAAGCTTGATGAACAAAATTTTCCTGAAGAAATAAGTTGGAGTGCCGATGATGTATCAGGAAGCCAGCAGAAAGCAGAAGCAATGTTACTTTCCATGTGGGATAAAAAGGAACGAAATACGTTGGCAATTGATCTGTGGACAAGGGAAATGGTTGTTGAAGATATGAACATTTTATACTTTCAGATATTCCAGAAGATGGCTGATACTTATTACAAGGCAACAAATAATGCGGATGCTGCAAATATTATTAAGGAATTTAGCCTTGAATTTGGTAAAAAACTTGACCTAATAAAGAATAACGATTCATCGCAAGGTTAATAAAATTTATTTCGTTATCTTTGTAATACGATTCTATAATTATATACAGGTAAAATTTTGTTTAGAGATATAGTTGATTATATTTTTAGTTTGTTTACGAATACCAGAACAAAGAAATCGAAGGTAAAAAAACAAAATAAAAAAAATAAAAAAAGTAGTGATACTACTCCAAAAAGAAAGAAAAAGCTTATTCTTAAGAAAGCTGATAAAAAAACTAAAAGTCAGACAGAAAGAACGAAAAGTAAAAAACAAAGACCTGAAAAGGGAAATGGGGCTGAGAATAAGCCAGAAACTAAACCGCAGGTAGAAACAGAAACTGAACCAAAACCAAAGCCGCAACCAAAACCCCAGCCAAAACCGGTTGTAAAGCGTCCTCCGTGGAAACCTGAAGATTTTAAGGTTGAGCCGGTTGAAGGTAAAGTCCGTTTCCATGATCTTGGATTAAGCGAAGAGCTAATGCAAGCTATTCATGAAACCGGATTTGAATTCTGTACACCAATTCAGGGCGAAATACTTCCGCACTGTATTCAGGGTAAAGATGCAATAGGGCAGGCACAAACAGGTACTGGTAAAACAGCAGCGTTCCTTATTGCTGTGTTTAACAGGTTGCAAAATAATCCAGCACCGGAAAGACCGGTAGCCTCACCTCGTGCTCTTGTTGTGGCACCTACACGCGAACTGGTTATCCAGATTACCAGGGATGCTGAATCCATTGGCAAGTACCTTGGGCTAAACATGGTGGCTGTGTTTGGTGGTATGGATTACAAAAAGCAGCTTACACAGTTCCGCAACAAGGAAGTTGATATTGTATTTGCTACTCCGGGTCGCCTGCTTGATTTTAGCAAAAACAAGGCTCTTAATCTTTCCAGGGTAGAGATTCTTGTTATTGATGAAGCTGATCGTATGCTCGATATGGGTTTTATTCCGGATATGAGAAAGATTGTACTTAGTACACCAAATAAAAAAGATCGTCACACCATGTTGTTTAGTGCTACCTTTAGTACGGCTGTTATGAGGCTTGCCGCATCTTGGACGCGTGATGCCGTTGAAATAAATATTGAACCCGAAAGTGTAGCTGTTAAAACTGTTGATCAAAAAACATTCCTGGCAACTGATGAAGAAAAAATGATTATTCTTTATAATTTGCTTACAAAACGTAAACTCGATAAGGTGATTGTTTTTGCCAATCGCCGTGATGTTTGTAAAAAAATTGACGAGGAACTTTACCGACATGGAATTGAAACCCAGTTGATTTCGGGTGATATTGCACAGAATAAGCGAATTAGAACCTTGCAGGATTTTAAGGATGGCAAGATTCAGGTATTGGTTGCTACTGATGTTGCAAGTCGTGGCTTGCATATTGATGGTGTTACGCATGTTATTAACTACTCACTTCCCGAAGATGCAGAGGATTACGTTCACCGTATTGGTAGAACGGGACGTGCTGGTGCTGAAGGTACTTCGGTTAGTTTTGCCAGTGAAGCTGATTCGTTCTTTATTCCAGCTATTGAAAAATATATTGGTAATACTTTTGAATATGATTATCCTGATGAAGAGTTGCTTACTCCATTACCTGAATATGTGCGCGAGAAACCAAAGCAGGACCCACAGAAGATTACTCCCGGTAGTCGTAAATATAATGCACGTAAACGCCATTTTGATATGAAACGTGGTGGTAACCAGGGTAACAGGAGAAGACCAAACTCAAGCCGGGGTGGCGGTAATAATCCGAATCGCGGAGGAAGCCAGAATAAAGGCGGTAACCAGGGAAATAAACCAGCCGGAGATAGTGGCAATTCCTGATTTGAAGAATTAAAATATACAGTTAGTTAGGGGTAATTCCCTGGCAGATCAAGTTTATTACGGCGGCAATTTTGCCGCCTTTTTTATTTATCGCGTTAGCGATTACTCTTGTGTAGAATGGAAGTAAAGCATTCAAACAATACTGCGAAGCAGTTGAGTAGGGTTGTACTATGTGCTGCCATAAGTCCCAACGGGACGAAATGTTTATAGAAAATAATAAGACAAAAAGCTCCGGTGGAGTGGCATAATTATTATTCAAACCTGCGAAATTTAAAGAATTTCGGAGGTTTCCTTTCCCACTACAATTATCGTATTGTAGGGCAGGAGTATTCTCCTGCCGTTTTTGTATATCGCGTTAGCGATTACTCTTGTGTAGCTAATTACAACGAAACGAAACCATATATACTGCCGTCAAGGACCACTCCTTGACGGAATAATTGATGGTATAAAATCTGTTACAGAATGATTAGTTCTGTAGGTCGGCAGCCCTCTGCCGACAATTCATATCAGGTAAATCCACATGCCTCCCCGCCGGGGATTAAATCCATTTGTTAGTAAGGTTTCTACAGACATTCCGTCCCTCCGGGACTATAACAATATCATCTTTGTAGGGCATGCCGAGACTTATATATCGCGTAGCGATTACTCTTGTGTAGGTAATTACCAAAACTACATATACTCTGCCTTTAAGGAGCATTACTTAACGGAACAGGTTTACAAATTTGTTACGAAATAATCAGCAACACGTAATACTTAGCATTTCTCTATGTCTTTTAAGGGTGTCAAAATTTATCCCCCTTTATTAACATTAATTATTTTGACATTGTGATCTTTTTTTTTTTGATTTGGGTAGTTTTTGGGCAAAAATAAAACGAGTGCGTAATGAAAAAGGTTATATACCTAATATTAGTTATTCTGGTAAGTATTTCCTGCGATAGTACAGAACCAGAAAACGAAAAAAGAGCCGATTTTAAGTTAACCGATTCAGGTTGTATTGAAGCATCGTTTGAAGTATCAGTTACCAATATTAATTACCCGGCAAAATTTAGTATTTATCAGGAAGATTCATTGTATTACAGCAATATTATCAATACTGAAATTGATACATTTATTGTTGAAAACCTGGAGCCAAAAACTAATTATGCATTCTATCTTTCTTTTTCTGATGATATTAAAAGTGAAGTAGTAACTTTTACAACATTGGATACTACCAGTCATGAATTAACATGGCAAAACTTTTTTATCGGAAGTGGTATAGGAAACTCTTTTCTAAAAGATGTTGCAATTATTAATGAAAATAATATTTGGGCAGTTGGGCAAATAAGCGTAGATGAAGAGAAGTATAATGCAGTTCATTGGAACGGAAGCGAATGGGAGCCAACTGAAATATTTATAAACAATGTTTATTACCCCCTCAATACGATATTTGTATTGGATGAGAATGATATACTAGTAGCTAATTTAAGTGTAATTAGATATAAAGACGATAAAGTAGTCTATTATGGCTCTCCAGATAACTTTGGCAGAATAAAATCCATATGGGCAAACTCGGCAGAAGATTTTTATATCGTTGGAGATGATGGAGATTTAAGACATTACAATGGCACTGAATGGAAAAAAATATACACTGGAACCGATGTAACCTTAACAGATATGTGGGGTGACGAAGATGGTGATGTTATATGGGTTTGCGGACAGGAAGACTCAAAGCCTAATGTGTTAATAAAGATTGAAGATGAAAAAGCAAATTTGGTATTTAATGATTTTGAAACAAAAAACCATAAATCTCTAAATTATTTATCAGGAAGGTTCTATAGTGTTTGGATGGATAATGATGAAAATCTTTATCAGTTGGTTTCACATACTTTGTTTAGGTTAGGAAATAATTTTTCTAATCCAAAAGCTTTATGGAGAGATTTAGACACTAAAATAGGAATATTAAAAGTAAGAGGAACTGATAGAAATGATATTTATACAATAGGTACACGCGGAATAGTTGACCACTATAATGGTAAAGATTGGAAAACATATACGGAACTTGCAGCAACAAATATAAAATATTATGGTCTGTCAGTAAAAAATAATATTACTGTTGCTGTTGGAGTTTACCGTACCAATGGTATTGAAGACCGGGGGATTATTTCATTAACAAAAAAATAGAGGAAAAATGAGAGTTTTCGTTTTTATTACTGTATTATTAACATCATTTGTATTTTCACAAAGTTTATTAACAGATTTTGAAGGGATTAATTATACAGGGAAAAAGCCTCCTGATCCTGTTATTGCTGTTGGGACAAATCATGTAGTTCTTGTCGTGAACCAAAAAATAGCTATATACAATAAAGATGGCTCTAATGGAGAAGAAGAAACACTTCAGGACTTTTTTGGAGTTTCGGGAAGTATTTTTGACCCAAAAATTGTATATGATCATTCTTCGGACAGATTTTTAATAGTTGCAATTAAAGGTAGTAATAAAAATTATTATCTTTTAGCTGCAAGCCAGACAGGAGACCCGACAGGTGGTTGGTATAAATATGAAATTAAAGGTTCGGATTATTCGCTTGATTTCCCCGGATTAGGTTACGATAACACTACTATCGTACTTACTTCTCACTCTACAACCATTAGTGGCAATAGTAATGATCTCACTATACTTAACAAAAATCAAATTTATAATGGAAATAAACAATATCAGTTTAACAAGCAGGATATTCTAAACTCCAGACGAATGAAACCAGCTAGAGTAATAGGAACAAATTCGGAAGAGTTTTATATCGGATATACTCAAGATAATGGTGATGTAATAATAAAACAGGTTACCAATCCTCTTGGAGGTAACCCTTCATTTAGTACATTGCCGGCGATTTCTTTAAATGGTCCTTATTCGGCCCCATCAACTGCTAAGCAAAAAGGGGAAAACACAAATCTGGACCTTACTTTATTTCCGATGAGTATTTCTGATTTAGTAATGAGAGACAAAATTATTTACGGTGCATTTATTGTTAATAATTCTACTAATAATGGTTCTGCCATTAAATACTTTGCTATCGATATTGAAAATAATAATAATGTGTTGCATAACGGTACTATAGAAGAGGATGGCATTTATTTTTATTTTCCGGTTATTCATCCTGATAATAATGGAAACATGATATTAGTTTTTAATAAATCAAGTGCAGATGATTATGCAGGAGTTGCATATACTATGCACAAGGCGGGTGAATCTTCGCATAGAGATATTCGTTGGTTAAAATTGGGTGAAGCTGGTTACAAAAATATTTTGATTGACAGAAATCGTTGGGGTGATTATAGTGGTATTGCAATGGATCCATCAAATAATAATTATATATGGATATATGGTGAGTATGCAAAAACAACAAATACTTGGGGAACATGGGTTGGAAAAATATCCACTTACGAGAGCGGTGATTTTATATTTACTAATAGTAGCTTATATCCTAACATATATGGTGAGTACGAAAACTATGGTGGGACAATTACGATTGACGGCACAACAATAGAATCTGGTAATTCTATCCCTCTTGAACTTGGTGAAGAATACCTTGCAACAACTAATAATGAAAGGTTTGCGGATTATAATTCGGAAGGTTATACTTTAAAACATATTTATTGGGATGAATTAGCTACGAATAATTTATTTAACTATAATTTTACTACAGTTGATGATGAATTAGAGCATCATGCTAATTTTGAACATTTAAAAGAAGCTAAAGTTAGCATATCTTTGGAAAACAGTGCTGAAGCCAGTGACGGGCATATCTATTTTGATGATCCGTGGTATTTAAAAAGTAATGGCACACAGTCAGAACTTGGTACTAAATATTGGATTGATAATGGAGGAACGGGTTATTACGAACCTACCGGAAAAGCAGGTGCAACTGAAAAAGGTCTCTTCCTTGCACAGGGTTATGATGGATATGATTGGGAAGAGCCTTATTATTCTGTAAAAGTACCACAATCTCAATCGATAGAAATATCAGGAACTGACCATGATTGCAAATTCATCAGATGGGAAGCAAACCCTGAAGACGGAGCAATTTTTGAAGATGCCGGGAACATTGAAACAAAAGTTTTCTTTCAGGAAGCAAATACAAATATAAAAGCGATAGTGAAGGGAACACAATTAACCGATGATACAGAGACACTTAGAAACTCAAACCAGCGTAAAGTGTTTAAGCTTGGAAACAATTATATAGCAGTATATGAAAGTTTGGGTAAAATATGGGTTGAACATAAAGCTGGTGAAACTGGTAACTGGACATTTGGAAATAATGGACAACCACTAACAAGTGCAAATGCCAAAAGCCCTTCTTTAGGTTTTGAAAAGAATCCATTTCAGATAATTTATCAGGAAGAAACACCAAATGGCTATGCAATTAAAATTAGTGAATACGATCTCTCTACTCAAACTATAACAAGGACCACAGAATTGTATGAGACACTATATAATGGAGATTATTCATTTGATGCACAGCCAAGTTTTGCATTATTTAGTACAAATTGTTTGGCGATTTGGCGAGTAGAAGATATAGGCGGATTTGCTGATGAAGCAGGTATATATTATGCAAGAGCACATTATAATAATTCAACAAACATTTATGAATGGATACCAGGCTATACAAAGATAGTAAATACTACAGCAGATTCTAAAAATGCATCAGTAGTTGGATCAGGAAGTCCGTGGGGCTATTTTGCTCATTTGGTTTGGCAGGAAGGAAATGAGTCAATAAAATACCAATATGCTGAATTTACAAATGCTTTAATCGATGATTTTCAATGGACATATTACTCTGAAGTATCTGAAGGCTGTGGTACTTCTATTAATTATAACCCATCTATGGTTGTATTACTAGAGTCGCCACTACCAAGAGTAGTATGGATAGGTACAAATTCTAACATTTATGATGATCCAACTAAATCAAACAGTACCAATACAGCCTATGTTACAAAACGTTTAATTTTAAGAGGTTTGCAAGGCTCCATTGGTGGAACAGTAAATTGGAATCCGCAGTCACACAAATTTGGTTATCTTGCTCATGAGCCACTAATCTCCAGAGCTGGGACTGATGCTTATGTAGTTGGTTGGTCTCAAAATAACTCAAAGAAATTTATAACTAATTCAAGTTGGACAATTCGTTCATTTGGTATATCGGGTGAAGGATTTGAACTAGCTTATGCTTCGTCAGTTGATGAAGTATCGGCATTAACAATTAGTGAACCAGGTTCAGGTTACCCGAATGAAATTGTAATGTCTGATAGAATTGATAATATAATTCCAAAAACTAACAGGATAATTACTTCAACTGGGCGAGAAGGGATTGTTTATAAGGATGAATTGCAGTTCTTTTTCACAGTTGCTGATATTAATCTAAACGGCACTTTAGTTGAATTTGTTGATGTTGATGAAGAGACTCCTATAAATAATCTGGATGACCTGAATGGAATGTTAACAACAAAGACGTTTACCATCAGTGATAATTCTAATTTACAAGTTAGCCTTAATTATTGTGCCCTAAATTCGGATATGGTTCCTGAGGTTTTTGATAATGATGATTATGTTGATTTTAAATTGGAGCTAGTTGATGCCTCTTCAAACGAAGTTCTTGGTATTTACGATGATGTTTCATTCACAAAGACAAACCATTCTGAATTCAAAATGGTTACTTATGATATTTTAACAGACGGAGTTGGTACAAGGAATGTTATTTTAAGATTAGTCGTTGATGAAAATATTGGTGCAAGCTATTCTTTAACTCATCTTTTTGCTGAAAACGAGGTAATAAGTAAAGCTAATAGAAATGAAATTTCTTATGCCGGTGATCTTGAAGTAACTGAATATGGATTGGCACAGAACTATCCAAACCCGTTTAACCCAAGTACAACAATAAACTACCAGATACCGGAAGCTGGTATAGTAACAATAAAAATATTCGATATACTTGGTCGTGAAGTAACAACACTGGTTAACGAACAGAAAGCACAGGGTGTATATACAGTTAACTTTAATGCAGCAAGTTTGGCAAGTGGTGTTTACCTTTATAATATTCAGGTAAACGATTATTCTGCTACTCGCAAAATGATATTAATGAAATAACATAAAATTACGATATATTTTGATCTAATAGGGCGGCAATTTTGCTGCCCTTTTTTTTACTTTATAAGGTTATCGTGGAATGATCAGTGACAGGCAATTGTGAGCTTAATAAAAAAAGGCGATTCGGTATGAATCGCCTTTCAATAAAATGTATTTACTCCGGTTTAGGTACCAGCAGTATAATCATCAAGGTAAACAAGCTGCTCTTTTGAAAGCTTGTCTATTTTGTAGTTCATAGTTTTTAGCTTGATAGTAGCAATATACTGATCCTGTTCTTCAGGAATATCTATTACTTCAGGTTCAAGTAAAATACCCTGTTTATCCCATTCGGCTAATTTAACGTGACTAAGCAGCTGGTTAGCGAATGACATATCCATTACTTCAGAAGGGTGACCTTCAGCAGCGGCAAGGTTAACCAAACGACCCTGAGCAAGAAGATAAATTCTTCTGCCATCAGCCATTGTATATTCTTCGTTGTTATCGCGAATTGTACGTTTGCTAACTGCAAGTTCTTCAAGGTCGTCAATGTTTATTTCGCAATCGTAATGACCAGTATTACAAACAACTGCACCATCTTTCATTTTTTCAAAATGTTTTTTGGTGATTACATCTTTGCAACCTGTAGCAGTAATAAAAATATCACCAACTTTGGCAGCTTGATCCATAGTCATAACCTGATGACCTTCAAGGGTAGCTTTTAGAGCAGCAGTTGGTTTTATTTCAGTAACGATTACATGTGAACCAAGACCATCTGCACGCATTGCACAACCTTTACCGCAGTGACCGTAACCAGCAACAACAAAGTTTTTGGCAGCAAGCATAATTGAAGTAGCACGAAGGATACCATCAATTGAAGACTGACCGGTTCCGTAAACGTTATCAAAATCCCATTTGGTTTCTGCATCGTTAACAGCAATAACAGGGTAGCGAAGTTTGCCATCCTTAGCCATTGCACGAAGACGTTTAATACCAGTGGTAGTTTCTTCGGTACCGCCAATAACGGTTTCAATCAGTTCGGGGAATTTGTTGTGTACTGTGAATATAAGATCGGAACCATCATCAAGTGTAAGTTGTGGTTTCATGTCAAGAGTACGTTCAATTGACCAGTAGAATTCTTCAACGTTCTGACCGTGCCATGCGTAAATTTCAACACCGGCTTTTGCAAGTGCAGCAGCAATTTGATCATTAGTTGAAAGAGGGTTACAACCACTCCAGCTAACCTTTGCACCGGCAGCTACAAGTGTTTCAACAAGTACAGCAGTTTCTTTAGTTACATGCAAACAGCCTGCAAGTTTATAACCTTCCAAAGGTTTTGTTTTTTCGAACTCTTCACGTAGTTTCATCATTACAGGCATTCTTGATTCTGCCCATTCAATTTTTTTCCTGCCTTCATCAGCAAGACTTAGGTCTCTTACCTTGTAAAAACCTTCCTTATGATCCATTAATTATATTCTCCTGTTTTCTTAATTACATATGTTTTTGAAATACCGGAACAAGATCTCTCTTTTCCCATGTAAATGAATCTTCTTCACGACCAAAATGACCGTAAGAAGAAGTAGCTGCAAATATCGGACGCAACAAGTCGAGTCGAGTTATAATTCCTTTAGGAGTCATATCAACTTCTTTTCTGATGATTTCAGCAATCTTACTATCGGGAAGTTTTCCGGTATTTTTAGTATCTACAAAAATAGATACCGGATCTGCAACACCAATTGCATAGGATACCTGCACGAGGCATTCATCTGCCATGCCTGCAGCAACAACATTTTTAGCTATATGACGCGATGCATAAGTTGCACTGCGATCAACTTTAGACGGGTCTTTGCCAGAGAAAGCACCACCACCATGAGGAGCCCATCCGCCATAAGTATCAACAATAATTTTTCTTCCTGTTAAGCCGCTATCGCCATGTGGACCACCAATAACAAACATACCGGTTGGGTTAACATGATATACTGTATTGCTATCGAGCAGGTTTTCAGGAATGATTTTTTTTATAACGTGTTCAATTACATCTTTTTTAATTCGTTCCTGTGTTACATCAGGGTCGTGCTGAGTTGAAATAACAACAGCATCAACACGTAATGGATTATGTTTGTCGTCATATTCAACTGTAACCTGACTTTTTGAATCGGGACGCAAATACGGCATTAAATCCGATTCGTTATTTCTTATATCAGATAAACGTTTAACCAATTTATGAGCCATCATAATAGGAAGTGGCATAAGCTCCGGAGTTTGGTTACAAGCATATCCAAACATAATGCCCTGGTCGCCTGCACCACCTGTATCAACACCCATAGCAATATCAGGTGATTGTGAGTGAACTGCATTTAGAACAGAACAAGATTCGGAATCGAATTTATAGTCGTTACTTGTGTAGCCAATTTTCTTTATAGCTGCACGTGCAATTTCAG
This sequence comes from Melioribacteraceae bacterium, assembly GCA_963663615.1. Lineage (GTDB taxonomy): Bacteria > Bacteroidota > Ignavibacteria > Ignavibacteriales > Melioribacteraceae. The sequence goes on along the minus strand of OY760517.1, from coordinate 2,984,778 downwards.
GAATTTCAACATAAGCGTTGGTTGTAATTTCACCGCCAACAAGGGCAAGTCCAGTTGTTACAAATGTTTCGCAGGCAACACGTGCGTGCGGGTCTTCGGTAAAGATCGCGTCCAATATGCTGTCGGATATAGCATCGCAAACTTTATCGGGATGTCCTTCGGAAACAGATTCGGATGTGAATAGATAAGACATTTTCACCCCATATTTTTGTTATTAAAACTTTATAATTTGATTATCGTACATTTATATTCAAAATTAAAATATAACCAATTAGCGAGCATATATCAATTAATAAGGGACAAATAATAGAGCCAAATGGGTATATAGTTGAAGTTTTAACGAATTTGTTAACTGGTATTCAACCATTGATTACTATATAGAGAGATAATTTTTCAAATTCCACTTAATATTTGCATTAAATAATCTGATTATAATTGAAAGAGTTGGCAAATAGTTTTACATTATATTTAAAATAATCAGGAGCTGTAATGAGTAATAATTCTGAAGATTTTAACCTCGATATGATGGATGAAGATTATAATAGCGAAGAGGCTTACGAGGCTGGTAAAGAGCTGGTTGAAGGCGGACTTTGGGTTAAACTTGAAAAAGTTGGTAAAAAATTAGCCTTTACAAAGGATATTGTGGCACTTTACAATTATATGATGGATCCTTCTGTTACATGGTACCGGAAAACAATTATAGTGGCTGCACTTGTTTATTTTATTACGCCAATTGATGCCATACCCGACCTGGCTCCGCTTATTGGGTATATGGATGATCTTGGTGTTATTACTGCCGTACTAAAATTTATGGGCAGCGAAATTATTCCCTACTACGATAATTAACCTTTCAGGATAAAATGAATTTCAAGATTGATAAAAGCGACATTCTTTATAAGGGTGTCGTTTTTAATTTACGCGTTGATGAAATAACCTATACCAATTCAGGTAACAAAGGCTTACGACAGGTAGCAGAGCATCCGGGAGGTGCTGTAGTTTTCCCCGTTACCGATGATAAAAAGATTGTGCTGGTTAAACAATACCGTTATGCAGTTGATGAGTGGCTTCTTGAGGGTGCTGCAGGTAAACTGGAGCCTGGTGAAGACCCTGCACATTGTGCCGAACGCGAACTTAAGGAAGAGACCGGATACACTGCATCCAAAATTGAGAAACTTGGTGAGGTTTTCAGTTCACCGGGGTTCTGTGATGAAAAACTTTACCTTTACGTTGCAACCGGCTTAACCAAAGGTGAACATGCCCGTGAAGAAGGGGAGGAGGGTATGGAGGTTTTTGAATATACCATGTCTGAACTTGATGAACTAATTCGTAACGATGTAATTACAGATGCCAAAACCATTGCCGGATTTAATCTTCTTAAAATTAAGTTTAGCGGATTGTTTGAGTAGAATAACTGAACTTTATAATCTGGATATTTTAGGATAAAAGCGGGAAAATTCAATGAGGCTCGAAAACTCAAAAAATGAAAATATTCATGATCCCGATATGAATGCGATCAGGGAGGCACTTCAAAAAATAGAGGGAAAAGAATTAAACTATATTATCCTGAATAAAGATGATAGTTCATTTCTCCAAACCTGCTTAAATGAGAATAATAGGTTCGATTTAGTGTACCGTGTTAATGAATATGGAGAGGTAATGTATTCCTTCAATGCTTTTACTTTGGAAGAAGTTACCCGGCTTTTTGAAAGATATATAAGCCACACAAGATCATTATATGGTAATTTACCCTGGAGAAATCAGAATACCATAGAATATGATGAAGAGGACGAAGAGTTTGGTTTAATGGAAATGTTAAGTTATTCCGGAAGCTTTATTTTTATATTGGTTCTAATATTGGTTTTTCTGGGAAGATACCTCAATATGGATTTTTCTGCCTTGTCAGATTTATTTTCTATTGATTATGATGATTTTCTCTCATTCCTTGTTTATATATCGGTTGTACTAAAATTTCCATTTGCCATTAAGCGAACATATTATGGAGTAGAAGAATCGAGTCCAATATCAATTGCATTCAGATATGGTTTAATAATAGCCACACCAATCTGGAGTGTATATCTAATCTTCAAACTTTTGTTTTAGTTGAGCTATAAACAAATAATATATTTTACTAAAATATATTATCGGTAGTTTTTATATTCTGGTAAAATAAACTATATAAATCGAGGCAAAATTCCTGTTGCAAAATGTTAGCATTAATGCTAACTTGTGATATGAGAGAAATCGACTTTTATGAAACAGCATTTGGAAAGATTCCGGGAGTAGATTTTCTTGACTCTATACCAGGCAAATCTGCTCAGAAGGTAACTTGGGTTTTGCAGCTCATTGAAGAACTAAAATTTGTCCCCTCTCAATACTTGAAGAAACTCAAAAATACCGATGATATTTGGGAAGTTAGAATTATTTACTCAGGTGATATTTATAGACTTTTAGGTTTCTTTGAGTCAGAAGAAAAGTTAATCATCACAAATGGTTTTTGTAAAAAGACTCAAAAAACGCCTTTGAATGAAATTAAATTAGCCGAAAAAAGGAAAAAAGATTTTTTTAATAGGAAGAATTATGAGTGACTTAAAAAAATATATTGCTGAAAGAAAAAACAAAGATAAAGAATTTGCCCATAATTATGACATTGGGTATCAAGAGTTTAAGATTGGTGTTTTATTAAAACAATTAAGAGAGGAATCGGGGCTTACTCAAGAAGAATTGGCTGAAAGATTAAATACAAAAAAATCAGTAATCTCCAGAATTGAAAACCATTCGGAAGATATCCGGCTTTCTACTTTAAGGCGTTATGCAAATACTTTAGGTAAAAAGATTAATATTGAGGTGGTGTAAGAAAATTATTATAAATTGAAATAGGCAGCTGACTTCTTTTAATCTGGAATTCAGTACCTCCTTAATGAATGGCAGCACAGAGTACTGCTCTACATAAAATTTTCAAGAAAATGACATGGATTTATATATTTGCTTGATTAATTAAAATTTATTAATTTAACATTAATTATAAGTAAATGCTGAAATAGAAATTGTTGGGGATAGATTTATGTCAAATTATCACGTTTCAAAAAATTCAAATGGAAAATGGAAAATTCAAAAAGAAGGTGGTTCGCAAGCGAGTGGTTATGCTCCTACTCAAAAAGAAGCTGAAAAATTAGCAAAACAATATTCTGCAAACTCTGGAGGTGGAGAAGTGAGAATTCACGGATTAAATGGAAAAATTCGTGATTCAGATACTGTTGCACCAGGAAATGATCCAAAGAGTGTAAAAGATACGAGGCATTAAGTATGATAAAAATATCATTAGCGGATTTTATTGATTTTGTTACAACAATAGGACAGCCAAAATATAATGTTGTGAAAAGGCTTGTAAATAGAGAAGTCTACCACCCTAAGTTTGATTTTTGGAAACCGCTGAGAGAGTGCATAGTTGAATGTCACAGAAACAATATAAAACTTGATGAGCTAGATAATATACTATCAAAATTGACAGATAAAAAGAAATTGAAAAACTACCCTCCAATTATTAATTCTTATCAATCATTTTTGCGTAGAAAAAAAACGGAGTGGTTCGAACCACCCAAATCTGATGTTAAACTTGCTGGAATGGATATTAGACTTAATCCTGAACTTGGGCTTGTAATTAATGGTCAGATAAATATAATCAAACTATATTTTAAATCTGAAAAACTTTCTCAAAATAAAATAGATATTATAATTCTATTTATGCAAAAGCATTTGCTGAAAAAAGAATATAAAAATGCATTAGTTTCCATTTTAGATGTTGCACAAAAAAAATTATACAACAAAACCAGGCTTGATAAAAATCATCATGCCTTAATGAAGGAGAGGCAATGAGCTTTGTTAATATTTGGAACTCGATTAAATAAAGGTTTCAGCTGCACAGAGTAGTACCCTACAAAAAATTTTTTCTTAATTTACTCCCTCTATCGGTTTATCGATAATGCGGTGGGTTATTTCCTTGCTGAATGTTGTAAGGTATTTGAGAACATGCTCAGGTGCTGACCACTTGTTTTCCATCTGGAGCTTCATTATATCCTTTTCCTGCTTGAATACAATATCTTTTGAATAGTTTTGCATAATGTAGTTCATTAGCAGGGTAAAGCGGTGTTTGTAAAACTCTTCACGTTCGGCTTTTGGCAGAATTAGTGTAACTTTTTGTCGAGTTATTACGATGCGTTCAAACAGGGCAAATGATGCGTAGAATCTCAATTCGGCTGTTTCACATAAGCGTTCTATTATCATTGGTAGCTTGCCGTAGCGATCTTCCATTTCTTCCTTAATTTCAGGCATTTCGGCAATATCTTTCATGGAGAAAAGTGCTGTGTAGAAGCTAAGTCTATCTGCCTGTTCATTCATAAACTCTTTAGGAATACCAATTTCGAAATATGTATCAATAGTTGGTTCGCTTCGTTCGCGTGTTTTAGGCAGCTCCTTGAATATTTCCTTAAACTCGGTTTCTTTCAATTCTTCAACTGCCTCATCAACCATTTTGATGTACATATCAAAACCAACGGTATCCATTGAGCCACTTTGTTCTGTACCGAGAAGGTTGCCTGCACCGCGAATTTCGAGGTCGCGCATGGAAAGGTTAAATCCTTCACCAAGATCGGTATATTCTTCAATAGCCTGCAAGCGTTTAACAGCCTTTTTGGTGATGGTATTTAATGACGGAACAAGCAAGTATGCAAAAGCCTGACGGTTTGAACGCCCTACACGTCCGCGCAACTGGTGAAGCTCGGAAAGCCCAAACCGGTCTGCACGGTTAACAATAATTGTATTTACGTTAGGAATATCAAGCCCTGACTCAATAATCTTGGTAGCCAGTAGTATGTGGTATTTTTTGTCGAGGAAGTCGTGAATTACTTTCTCGAGTTGTGCTGGCTTCATTTGTCCGTGAGCAATGGCAATGTTTACTTCAGGTATATGTTTGTTTATATAGAGTGCAATTTTTTCGATTGACTGAACACGGTCGTGCACAAAATAGACCTGACCGTTACGTTTAAGTTCTTCGAGTACCCACTCACGCACTTTCATAATATCAAATACATCAACCTTGGTGTAAATTGGCTGGCGGTTTGGTGGTGGTGTAGCTATAATACTTAAGTCGCGAGCACCAAGCAACGAAAGGTTGAGAGTACGTGGAATTGGAGTTGCTGTTAATGTAAGTGTATCTACAGCAGATTTTAGCTGACGAAGTTTTTCCTTTGCCATTACGCCAAATCGTTGTTCCTCGTCAATTATAAGCAGACCAAGGTCCTTAAATTTTATATCCTTGGAAAGTAGCCTATGTGTACCAATAACAATATCAATTTTGCCTTCGGAAAGTTTATCAACAATTTCTGTTTGTACAGATTTGGTTTGGAATCGTGACATTGCAGCAACATTAACCGGAAACTGTCCTAATCTGTCCTTGAAGGTATTAAAATGCTGTTCGGCAAGAATAGTAGTTGGAACAAGCAGACAAACCTGTTTGCCATCGCTGGCAGCCTTAAACGCTGCACGTACAGCAATTTCAGTTTTACCAAAACCAACATCACCGCAGACAAGTCTATCCATAGGGCTTTCAGCTTCCATATCACCTTTAACTTCTTCGGTAACCTTAGCCTGGTCAGGTGTATCTTCATAAAAGAATGAGGCTTCAAGCTCTTTCTGCAACATTGTATCGGGAGCGTAGGCAAAACCGGGAGTTGATTTACGTTTTGCATAAAGGGTGATAAGTTCGCGGGCAGCTTCCTTAATTTTTCCTTTAACTTTCTTCTTGGTGTTTTTCCATTCGTTACTGCCAAGCACGGAAAGCTTAGGGGCAACATTATCCTTTGAAGAATATTTTTTTACCAGCGAAAGGTAGTTTAGGTTAACATAAACAATTCCGCCTTCGGCAAATGCTATTTTTATGCTTTCCTGCTCAACCATCCCAATTTTAATGGTTTTTAATCCTTCATACCTGCCAATACCAAAGTTTTCGTGAACTACAAAATCGCCATGCTTTATGGAAGCAAAATCTCTAACGCGTGATTTTTTATACTTTTTTGAGGAAGGTAATTTTGTTCTGTATGGTTTGTTGAATATCTGATAATCGGTAAGAACCAGCAGTTTATCTTTCTTTGCAATAAAACCGTTTTTAATTGCAATTGTATTTATTCTAACATTACCTGATTCGATTAGATCACGTAATTCAATCCTGAACTCACTAAGTAAATCAAAAAGGCGTTTACCCTGAATTTCGTTTTCGGCAGTAATTACAGTTTTGAACCCTTTGTCCGAATAATCCTGAATAACATTATAAAGAACTTCAAAATTTGAATTTACATTTGGAGCCTCCAAAAGGTCGAGTTTTTGCCTGTTGGAGTTTGTGCCCAACTCGTCTTCAATTACCCATCTGGCATCAGCTTTAAATAGTTTCTCAACCGAATCAATTTCTTCAATTTTTTCAATTTCTTCCTCAGCAACAACTTCGGTATCATCACTGCTATCGTAAATTTCCTGCTTTAGCTCCTCGTCCAGATCCTCTTCAATTTGGTGTTTTTGTTCGGGTTCTTTTTCTTCTTCTTTAAAAAGATTTGCGAGTTCAAACTCGGAGGCAAAAACAAGGGGCGATTTAATGTAGTCGAATATATTTGAAAACTGCTGACCACTATTATGTGTTATTGCCGGAGCAATTGAAATTTCCTCAACACGTGTTGAGCTGCGTTGTGATTCGGAATCGAAGTAGCGTATTGATTCAAGAAAATCACCATCGAACTCTATTCTGCCAGGTTGGCGTTCGCTGTACGACCAAAAATCAATAATAGAACCACGAACTGCATAATCTCCCGGGTATTCAACGTATTTATCCTTGCGGTATTTGAACATTATAAAGTATTCAAGTAACTCGTCGTAGGAAATTTCGCTGCCCGTTTCAAGAATAAGGGTGTTACTTTCAATATCTTTTTTGGGGGGGAGTTTCAGTTTAAGTATATCATAGGGAGCAATAATTATATTTTTATCTTTTGAAGATATTCCTGTAAGTCGCTCCTGAAGGGTTTCGCGGTTGAGGTTATCAACAGCAATAGTTTTATTTTTAGCTTCAAGAATGTTAAGCTCAACCTTTGTTTCGTTAACATTTTGGATATCATTACACAGCACCAAAATGTTATTTTCAACAGTTTCGAGGGACTTAACAATAATAGATTTTAGAGAACAGGGAATATTTGAAACAAATATTTTTGCTCCTTGTTCGTTTTTTTCTTTTATTTGAGAGGTTAGTAACTTTACCGAACCAAGGTTTTTAACGTCGTTATATAAAGGTGTTTTCATAGAAAAATAGCTCAATAATGAAGAGCGGGATGTCGTTTTTACGTGCTCCTGCCAGAGTTTTCCTTACAAATTGAATTTATTATATCATTGAAATTTAACCAAAATATTAACAAATAACTAAGTGAGTAATATATAATTTAAGGAAAAGTTAATCTGACTGTGCGTATATTCTGAATATATTTTGAATAGAAAAAAGATACGCTTATGAAATTATATGGTTCGGTTTTAATTTACAGTTAGTTACTTTTTTATTAAATAACGTTATGAACTTATATTTATTTTATACAAACAAATTGCAGGGATGTTGTGAGCATAAAATTTGCAAAAACAAAAATTTTAGCAACTTTGGGTCCAGCTACCAAAGAAAAAAATATGCTGGAAAAAATTATTGATGCTGGTGTGGATGCCTTCAGGTTAAACTTTTCGCATGGATCGTATGAGTTTTTTGATGAGATTTTTACAAATGTACATGAAGTATGTGTACGTAAATCAATGCCTATTCCTATTCTTATGGATTTACAGGGACCAAAAATAAGGATTGGAGAGCTGGAAGAACCTGAAATTGAAATTGAAACCGGTGATACTATTGAAATTACTACGGATAAAGTAGTTGGTACAAAAGACAAAATTAGTTGCAGCTATGATTCGCTTGCCAAGGATGCTAAAAAGGGTGATAAAATTCTTATAGATGATGGTTTGCTTTATCTTGAGGTTATCGAGAAAAAAAGCAAGTCTATTATTTGTACGATAAAAGCTGGTGGTACTCTTAAACCTCGTAAAGGAATGAATCTTCCGGGTATGGAGCTTTCAACCCCTTCAATGTCAGAAAAAGATTATCGTGATTTGGAGTTCGGACTAACACATCGTATTGATTACATTGCATTGTCTTTTGTAAGAAATGCTACTGATATACTTGAGCTTAAAAATCATCTGAAGAAATTAAACAGGAATATTCCTGTAATTGCAAAAATTGAGAAACCGGAAGCGGTAAGAAACTTTGATTCGATACTTGAGGTATCGGATGGTATTATGGTTGCTCGTGGTGATCTTGGTGTTGAAATGCTGCCGCAGGAAGTACCGATTATTCAGAAATCGATAATTAAAAAGTGTAAATCGCAGGGTAAACTGGTAATAACAGCAACCCAGATGCTTGAATCGATGATTAAAAATCCGGTGCCAACCCGTGCCGAAGCTTCGGATGTGGCTAACGCAGTGCTGGATGGTACTGATGTGGTAATGCTTTCGGCTGAAACTTCGGTTGGTGATTACCCGGTACGTGCGGTAAACATTATGAATAATATTTTGCTTACTACCGAAACCCGTTTGGATACCCAGCTTAATATTGAATATGCTGTTCCGGATAGTATGATCGATAACCTGTTCGATGCTTCCGGTCATGCTTTGGTACATATTGCTGATCAGGTGGGTGCCGACCTGATGGTTGTTTTTACGAAGTCGGGTGCACAGGCAAAGGTACTTTCCAAATACAGACCGGATACCGATATAATCGCAATTTCCGATAATTTTGAAGTGCTAAACAGACTTAACATTGCATATGGTGTAATTCCGCTATATATGGAATTGCAGGATGATGAAAAGCAAAATGTTAAGAATGCAATGGCTATGCTGGAATACAAAAAGATTGTTGAGAAAGGTGATGTAGTTTTATTTACTGCCGGCGACATGAATAATAGTACCAGTACAAGAAGCTGGATGGAATTTTTAATAGTTTAGTATATGCGGGTAAATATGAAAGAAGCTCTGTGGTGGGAAATAACGGATAATAACCGTATCCTTTGTACACTTTGTCCACGTTACTGCACACTTGGTGAGGGACAAAAGGGCTTCTGTTTTATTCGTGAAAATATTGGTGGTAAACTTTACTCAACCGGGTATGGGCGACCTACCGGGTTTGGACTTGATCCGATAGAGAAGAAGCCACTAAACCATTTTTATCCCGGTAGTACCATATTAAGTTTTGGTACAGCCGGGTGCAATTTGGGATGCAAGTTTTGCCAGAACTGGACATCGAGCAAGGCAAAGCTTGATGAAGTACAATCATACAAGGTAACCCCGGAAAATGTTATTGAGTTGGCAAAGGAAAACAATGCCGAGTCAATTGCATTTACCTACAATGACCCTACGATATTTGGTGAGTTTGTAATAGATGTATCCAAATTAGCCCGTCAGGAGGGTATTAAAACGGTAATGGTTACTGCCGGATATATTGACAAGAATGCCCGTAAGGATGTATATAAGTATATTGATGCAGCCAATGTTGATCTTAAAGCTTTTACCGAGGAGTTTTATTTTAAACTTACTTCATCACATCTTGCCGATGTACTCGATACCATCAACTGGCTGGTGAACGATACTGATATTTGGACAGAGTTAACTACACTGCTGATACCAGGGGAAAATGATTCAACTGATGAAATTAGAGAGCTTTCCAAATGGGTGGTTAATAACCTTGGCAAGGATGTACCACTTCACTTTACAGCATTTCATCCCGATTTTAAGATGAGGGAAAAACCTCGAACTTCTCTAAGTACACTACAAACCGCAAGAGAAACTGCACTAAAGGAAGGTGCAAACTACGTCTATCTGGGCAACATAGTTGACCGTGAAGGGCATACTACCTATTGTCCTGATTGCAATTCACCATTGATAGTAAGGGATTGGCACTCAATAAAAATTAACAGGATACCTAAAGGTATTTGTCCGGTGTGCAATAAAAAAATTGCAGGTGTTTTTTAGTCTGAAATAAACAGAGTTAACAATTATTTAACATCAATTCAATAAGCCTGATAGCAAAAATCCAAAGGCATCTTTTTGCATTCTCAACAACTTTTTATTGAACAATAAGCAAGAATGGGTTTAGGAATTATTTCGGGAATTATTATCTTTAAAAGATGAATTTTTTGGAAAAAGCCACATTACGCTAAATATGAATAATAAGAAAAAAGTAAAGTATATTTTTGTAACCGGAGGGGTAGTTTCATCTTTGGGAAAGGGAATAACTGCGGCATCATTGGGTCTGTTGCTAAAGTTGCGTGGTTACAAGGTAACCATTCAAAAATTTGATCCTTACATTAATGTTGATCCTGGTACCATGAGTCCTTTTCAGCATGGAGAGGTTTATGTAACCGATGATGGTGCGGAAACCGATCTTGACCTTGGGCATTATGAACGATTTCTTAATGTTGATATGTCTCGTGCAAACAATACCACTACGGGGCAGGTTTATTACGATGTTATAATGAAAGAAAGACGCGGTGATTATCTTGGCGTAACTGTTCAGGTTATTCCACATATTACCGATGAAATTAAAAACCGTATGCTTGCTCTTGGTGAAACAGGAGATTACGACATCATAATTACCGAAATTGGTGGTACTGTTGGTGATATTGAAAGTTTGCCTTTTATGGAGGCTATGCGTCAGATTTATATGGAAAAAGGCAGGGATGATGTAGCAATTATTCATGTTACCCTTGTGCCGTACCTTAAATCTGCCGGAGAAATGAAAACCAAGCCAACCCAGCATAGTGTTAAGAATCTACTTGAACTTGGACTCCAGCCGAATCTATTGGTATGCCGTTCGGAAGATGATCTTGAGCAGCATATTAAAGATAAAATTGCTTCTTTTTGTAATGTGGATGCCGAAGCAGTTGTAACAGCTTACGATGCTTCAACAATTTATGAAATACCTCTTGTATTAAATGGTCAGAATTTTGACAAAACAGTGCTTTCAAAATTAAGTTTGCCTGATACTGATTTTTCACTTGAAGACTGGAAGAAATTTGTTGAAAAAATTCAGAAGCCACAGGGTGAAATAAACATTGCCATAGTTGGTAAGTATATTGAAGTTAAGGATGCCTACAAAAGTATTTCCGAAGCGTTTATTCATGCTGGTGCTGAAAATGAAATACGGGTTGAAACCGAATTTGTTAGTGCCGAGGATATAGAAAAATCGGATGAAGTATTAAAGAAATATGATGGTATCCTTGTTCCTGGCGGATTTGGAGAACGTGGTATTGAAGGTAAAGTTTTGGCTGCCAAATATGCTCGTGAAAACAATGTTCCGTATTTTGGTATTTGCCTGGGTATGCAGGTTGCTGTTATTGAATATGCAAGAAATGTTTGTGGTATTGAAAAAGCTACCAGCTCTGAAATTGAAGAAACTGATTTTTGCGTTATAGACTATATGCCGGGTCAGAAAAACATTGCTGAAAAAGGTGCTACGATGCGTTTGGGTGCTTATCCGGCAAAACTGGCAAAAGGCTCAAAGGCTTATGAAGCCTACGGTGAGGAACTGATTTCGGAAAGACACAGACATCGCTATGAAGTAAATAATGATTTTAGAGATGCAATTGTTGAAAAGGGAATGATTGTAAGTGGTGTTTCACCTGATGATAAACTTGTTGAAATTACCGAAATACCGGAGCATCCCTGGTTCCTTGGATGCCAGTTTCATCCTGAACTTAAATCACGTGCAACACATGCACATCCGCTCTTCAGAGAGTTTGTTAAAGCTTCGATGGAGAATGCCAAAAAGCACGGCACATTCAAAGAACTCGACAAAGAAAATTAACGTTTACACACATAAATATGCCTCGGTTTCTCCGGGGCATTTTTGCTTTTAACCTTTACGGATTCCAATGAGATTCATTTTCATAATTATTCTGTTTACCGTATCAGTCTTTCCAAAGGGGTTCCCCGAAGAGTACAGGGCTGTACTTGATTATAGCTATAATATGGAGTTCGTGCGTTCTGATAGTCTGATTGCTTCTCTTGATACTGCTAAATTTGCCAGGGCATACCCACTTTACTTTTCACTTAAAAACAGATTCTGGATGTTTCTTGGTAATAATACCAATGAACTGAATAACAGATTTATGGATGAAGCCTACAAACTTTACGATGTTTTTGAAAATGAAGCAGATAATTATGAGGATGACTACTTTTATCAGTTTGTTATAGCCGATGCCCATTTTATGAAGGCGGTTATTCTTACACTTAAAAATGAAATGGTTGGTTCTTTTTGGGAGCTGAGAGTTGCGGTAAACAAATTTGAGCGAACTCTTGAGCTTAACCCAAACTGTGGGGAAGCCAAAGCATCGCTTGGAATGATATCATACTCTCTTGGGTTGCTGCCATCCCTTTACAGGTTTGCCATGAGTATTGCTGGTATTGGTGCCGATAAAAAACAGGGCTTTGCAGATTTGCGGGAGGCATTTAAACAAACATCATTTGGTAAATGCGAAGCAGGTTATAACCTGGCTATGGTTTATAAGGATTATGTGGCTGAATATGATAGTGCTGCAATGGTTTTGAATGAAATTAAGGATATGTTCCCTGATAACATACTTTTTGCTTATCAGTTAGGTGTAGTGAAGCTTAAAGCCAAACAAATTGCCAAGGCTGAAGTTATCTTTAGCGAAATTATTGATAACGGAAATCCTGACAAGTTTATTCATACTTGTGCATTTACATTTTATGATCTTGCTAATGTTTACTTCTATTCCGGTAAATGGAGCAAGGCATCGGTTGCATATAATAAATTTCTGGAAACAACCCGCTCAATTGATTTTATGGGTGATGCGGTTTTTAAGGATGCAGTTTGCCAATTTGCACTTGGTGACAAAATTAAATATATGGAAAGGTTATCTCTTGCCGGCATTGGGAATGAAGATGTTGGTGCTGACAAGTATGCCATGGTAAAAAGTGACGATTTAATTAGTAACGGTTTTACTGATGAATATATGAGTCTTGTTGCTCTAAAGAACAGGTACCACTCCGGTTCAGGTTCTGTTCCGCAATATGATTTAACCCGGATTACCAACACAGAAATTAAGAATGGTATGCTTGCATTAAGTGCGGCTATAAAACTTGACGGTAAATATTTAGCCGATGCCGAAAAGCTTGCTCGTAGTGTTGAGGTAAATGATTATGGGTTTGAGAAGTGGATTGTACCTTTAAAATATATTGTTCTTACAATGTGCGAAATACATAAAAAAAATATGGAAAATGCTGAAGGTTATCTAAACCGGGCAGAAAATTTCCTAAATAATGAATACGATAGTGATTTGCAGGCAAAAATAAATTATATAAAACGTAATTATTTAAATTTGGTTATTGACTAAAAACAAAAAATCGTTAATATGAATAGATTGATTACTTGGAAAATAATTAATAAATTTCTATGATAGAAAAATTGGTGAAATGTTAAAAATTGCTGTTTTTGTTTCCGGTCGTGGTTCAAATCTTAAAGCTCTTTACAAAAAGTTTGTTGATAAGCCGGAACAAGTTGAAATTTGTGCTGTTGTTAGCGATAAGGCTGAGTGTAAAGCCCTGGAATTTGCTGCTGAAAATTCAATTACCACATTTACTGTAACAAGTAAATCGGCTCCTGAAAAAGTAACATATTCCGAGTTGGCACACAAACTAACACTCCTCGAAGTAGATCTGATTGTTCTTGCAGGTTTTCTGAAAAAAATTCCTGCTGAGTTTATAAATTCATTTGTGAACAAAATTATTAATATTCATCCGGCACTTCTCCCGGCTTTTGGCGGAAAGGGTATGTATGGAATGAATGTTCATAAAGCTGTTTTTGATAAATCGGTAATGCTTTCAGGTCCTACTGTTCATTTTGTTAACGAAATATACGACCAGGGAAAAATAATTGCACAACGTGCAGTTGATATTTCTGATGTTAATACTCCTGAAGAAATTGCAGAGAGAGTTTTATCGCTTGAACATCAGCTTTTGCCATTTGTAGTTGAAAAATTTGCAGAAGAAAAAATAAAAATAAATAATAACAGAGTTTATATAATCTAGTGAGGTTTTTAGATTGGAAAAATATGCATTGATCAGTGTTTCGGATAAGACGGGTATTGTTGAACTTGCTAAAGGTATTACTGAAAAGGGATATAAAATTCTTGCCACTGGAAATACAGCCAAACAGTTGAAAGAAAATGGTGTTGAAGTAATAAATATTAGTGATTTTACAGGTTTTCCCGAAGTGTTTTCGGGCAGGGTTAAAACTTTGCAACCACAAATATTCGGTGGAATTTTATTCCGCAGGGAAAACAAGGAAGATCTTAACGAAGCTGCACAAAACAATATTGAACAAATTGATATAGTTTGTGTTAACCTTTATCCGTTTCCGCAAGTTGTTAACAAAACAGATATAAGCATTGATGAGAAAATTGAAAATATAGATATTGGTGGTCCAAGTTTAATACGTGCTGCTGCCAAGAATCATTTTTACGTATCGGTACTTACTAATCCATCTCAGTATAAAGGATTTTTGCAGGAGCTTAATGCTGGTGATATTACTTTTGGTACACGCCAAAAACTTGCTGCTGATGCGTTTGCACATACTGCTGATTATGACAGGGTTATAGCAGATTATTTTGAAAGAGAATTTGAAACTAACAGCAAATCACTTCGAGTAAGTTTACCTCTTGAATTTTCGCTTCGATATGGTGAAAATCCTCACCAAAGTGCAAAACTTTATGGTAACTTCGAAGAGTATTTTGAAAAGCTGCATGGTAAAGAATTATCGTACAACAACCTGGTTGATTTAACTGGTGCTATTGAACTTGTTGATGAGTTCGATTCATGTGGTTGCGCAATTATAAAACATACAAATCCGTGTGGTGCTGCTCTTGCCGATACACCTTATGATGCGTATGTAAATGCACTTTCTTGCGATCCTGTTTCTTCATTCGGCGGAATAGTTGTTTTCAACCGTACTGTTGATCTTAAAACTGCCGAAAAACTGAACGAGATATTTCTTGAAATTATTGCTGCTCCTGATTTTGAACCGGCTGCATTCGAACTGTTACAGAAAAAGAAAAACAGAAGATTGCTAAAAATCCTTAAGAGTGTATCCGGCTCAAAAGTACCGATGGTTCGTCCGGTACCGGGAGGTTATCTGTTACAGGATAAGGATAGTTCAAAGCTTTCCGAACTTGAGTTAAAGCTTGTTACAAAAAACGAATATACACAGGAACAGTTCGAGAATCTTAAGTTTGCATGGCTTGTATGTAAACATGTTAAATCCAACGCAATTGTATATGTAAAAGATTTTAAGGCAGTTGGTGTTGGTGCAGGACAGATGTCGCGAATAGATTCGGCAAAAATTGCAGCAATGAAAGCAAAGCAGTTTGGTCATGAGTTGAGTGGAGCAGTAGCAGCGTCTGATGCTTACTTCCCGTTTGCAGACGGACTGGAAACAATTGTAGAAAACGGTATTACAGCGGTTATTCAGCCAGGTGGTTCGGTAAGGGACGAAGAGGTAATTGAAGCTGCTGAAAAGAATAATATATCAATGGTATTTACCGGCGTTAGAAACTTTAAACACTAAGGAGCAATATGGGCATTTTTGATTTCTTCTCAACAGATGTTGCAATGGATCTTGGCACTGCCAATACTCTTATGTATGTAAAAGGTAAGGGAATTGTACTTAATGAACCCTCAATAGTTGCATTCGATAGAAAGTCGAAAAGGATTATTGCTCTTGGCAACAAGGCAAAGGAAATGCAGGGTAGGGAGCACCGTGAAATTAGAGTTACCCGCCCTATGCGTGATGGTGTTATTGCCGATTTTGAAATTGCCGAGGGAATGATAAGAGCCTTTATTAAACAGGTTAGTCAGGGTTCGCTTTCTACAAGAAGAATTATTGTTGCTGTTCCAAGTGGTATTACCGAAGTTGAGAAAAGAGCAGTAAGGGATAGTGCCGAACATGCCGGTGCAAAGGAAGTACACCTTATTGCTGAACCAATGGCTGCGGCTATTGGTATTGGTATTGACGTTGACGCTCCTGTTGGTAACATGATTATTGATATTGGTGGTGGTACTACCGAAATTGCTGTTATTGCCCTTTCCGGAATAGTTAATGAAGAGTCTATACGTATTGCCGGTGATGAAATGAATAACGCCATTATGCAATATTTTAAGAAAAACTTTAACCTGCTTATTGGTGAGCGTACTGCTGAAGCAATAAAGTGTGAGGTTGGTTCCGCTTTACCACTTAAGGAAGAGATTACTATTCAGGTAAAAGGTCGTGACCTTGTAGGTGGTATTCCTAAAACTGCGGATGTTAGCTCGGCTGAAATCAGGGAAGCTTTAACAGAAAATATTGCCCAGATTGTTGAAGCTGTTAAAAGAACCCTTGAAAGAACTCCACCGGAGCTTTCGGCTGATATACTGGAGCGTGGTGTTATGCTTACTGGTGGTGGTGCCTTGCTTAAAGGATTGGATGAAAGAATTAGAATGGAAACCAATCTGCCTGTGCATGTTGCCGAAGATCCGCTTACTGCTGTTGTGAGGGGAGCTGGTAAGGCTATTGATAATATGAACAAGTTTTCAAAAGTGTTTATTCGTAAAAGAAGCTATTAATGTTTGCTCTCATTGAAAGATTTTTTATCCTGTTCAGGGAGTATTTGTTACTTATTGTGTTGCTCATTATAAGTCTTTTCGTTTTATCAATGAACGATGCACCTGCAATCAGGAAAGTTCGGGCTATTGCACTTGGCGGATATGCCATTGTGCATTCGGTTATAAACTTGGTTAACCAAAGTGTTACCGATAATACCGAGCTTGTTGCTCAAAAGCAGATTAATGCTGAGCTAATGCTTAAACTTAGTCTGCTTCGAGATTTTCAAAAAGAAAATGAGCAACTTAAAAATCTACTCGATATAAAATCAGATTATAACTATCCCTTAATACATGCAAAAATTATCTCGAAACTGGTTTCCAAATCGCAGGGTAATTTTATTCTTAACAAGGGTAAATATAGCGGACTTGAACCAGGTATGCCCGTTGTAAACGAGCTTGGTTTGGTTGGTATAACCGTTGACGTTTCTGAAAAGTTTTCTTCAGTTCGAACTTTGCATAACAATAATTTGCGTATCTCGGTAGAAAACAGAAGATCGGGTATAACTGGTATTTTATACTGGGATGGAAATAAATCCATTTTAAGGAATATTCCTTCCAATTACGATATAAAGCCTGGTGACGAGCTTGTTACAAGTCAGTTCAGTACAATATTTCCACCATCAATTCCGGTTGGAAAGGTGCTTGGCAAGGAAAATACGGTATCGGGTATGCTTAGTGATGTTGAGGTTTCACTTTATAACAGCTTTTTTAATCTTAAACATGTTTACGTTGTGGGCATTGTTCAGGATAGTGATATTAACGGACTAAAGTTTAATCTTTTCAGGTAAACAACAATATGGCGAAAAAATATATAATACCGTTAATAATATTTTTTGTGGTTGCCGTTGCCCAGGTAACTGTTGTGCCATGGATTGCCGTTAAGGAAATTGCCCCTGCTCTTGTGGTGCTACCGTTAGTATTTTTTACTCTGAAATACGGACAGATTTACGGTACTATTATTGGCTTTCTTGCAGGAATTATTTTTGATTTTGTTTCTGGCGGGCTAATAGGTCTTTCTATGTTTTCGCTTACGTTAACAGGTTTTATTGCGGGCTATTTTTATAACGATGTGAAATTTATTTTTGCTACTGATACCAGACAGTATATTATATGTCTTTTGGTTTGTAGCACAGTACACTTTTTTGCTTATTCGCTTACTGCCCTGAGCGGATTATCTTTTAATTTTTTGGCATTGTTGATTGAACATACAATGCTGCCGGCATTATACACAACTTTTGCTGGTGTAATTATGCTGGCTTTCAGAAAGAAAACCAGACTGGAATGACAGATAAAATAGACAAATTATACCTCCGTAAGAATATCCTTTATGTTATTATAACAGGATTTTATCTTGTATTGGCTTATCAGCTTTACAGGATGCAAATATTGCAGGGTGAGGCTTATGAAACCAAATCGGAAGAAAACAGCATAAAGCGTAATGAAATAAATGCACCTCGGGGTATATTTTTTGACCGCAATTTTAAGGTACTCGTTGGTAATACTCCTTCTTTTACCATCTCAGTAACTCCAGCTTTTTATGAAAAGGAATATTCCCCTTACCTTGAGTCGATTCTTTCCTATAATGAAGGAACCATTAGCGAACTCTTGAAAAAAAAGAAACGTGCAGGAAGATATAAACCTTTACTTGTTTCGCGAGATGCAAACTTTTCTGCAATATCATGGATTGAAGAGAACAAGGAACTACTACCGGGTATTGAGTATAATGTTGAAATTAAACGCGACTATGATCTGAGAATAAGAGGCTCGCACATTTTTGGTTATACTCGTGAAATTACTGCCGATAAGCTTAGCACCAGACGTGATGAGTATGACATTGGTGATTTTATTGGTTATAGCGGTCTGGAGAAAACTTACGAAAAGTATTTGCGTGGTAAAAAGGGGTATCGATATACTGTTGTTGATTCCCGCCAAAGAACCATTGGCAGGTATATGGATGGTACTGCTGATGTTAAACCGATTAAGGGTAATGATCTGGTTCTTTCTATTGATGCCGACTTACAGGCACTTTCCGAAGATTTGATGAAGGATAAGCGTGGTGCCATTGTAGCTATCGAGCCTACTACCGGTGAAATACTTTCGTTTGTAAGTGCACCCGATTTTGATCTTAACGCTCTTTCTGCTGTTACCACTAACAGTGAATGGAGTGCCTTACTTTCCGATACTTCCAAACCATTGTTTAACCGTGCAACAATGGCTATTTATGCTCCAGGTTCAACTATAAAGATGCTTGAGGCAATTGTTTCTGTTGAGGAAGGAATCTGGTCTCCGGAAAAAACAATTATTTGCAACGGGGGCTGGCAGTTTGGTGATCGTTTTTTTAAGTGTACCCACGTTCATGGCAGGGTTAATATGGAACGAAGTATTGAAAAATCCTGCAACACATATTATTATCAGCTAATTCATGAAATTGGTTTGGAAAGATGGACTAAATATGTTGGTCTTTTTGGATTTGGACATAAAACAGGAATTGATATTCCTGAGGAAACCAGAGGAATTTTACCTTCCCGTGAGTATTATAACCGCTTGCTCGGTAATAACTGGACTGATGGTGTACTGATGAATCTTAGTATTGGTCAGGGTGAAGTTTCCTGTACCCCTGTGCAGCTTGCTCAATACGCCGCACTACTTGCCAACTTTGGCAAAACCAGGGTGCCTCATCTGGTAAAAGGATATATTGATTCGGAGACGAATGAGTTTGTTGAATTTGAATTTGATTCGGTAGATATTGGGATAAAGCATGAATCGTTCGAGGTTGCCCGCAAGGGTATGCTTGATGTTGTTCACGGTGAAGGTACTGCAAGATGGATTAGGCAAAAAGGTGTAAATATAGCAGGTAAAACCGGAACAGCACAAAATCCGTTTGGTGAAGATCATGCTATTTTTATTGCATTTGCACCTTATGAAAACCCTGAAATTGCCGTAGCTGTTTTTGTTGAAAATGCCGGTTTTGGTAGTACACATGCTGCTCCGTTAGCTGGTAAGGTTATAAAGAAGTTTATGGATGGCAAAAACAACGGCGATAAGAATAATTTAATTATGAGAGTTGATAATTGAAGTTAGATAATAAAATACACGAGGTTTTTGATTTTGGAATATTTATTCCGGCATTACTTCTTGTAATATTCGGACTCGTGGCAATATACAGTTCAACTTATAACCACCCAACAGCACATGGCAATTTTGAACGTCAGCTTGTTTGGCTGATAATATCGCTGGGGGTATTTTTCGGTATTTATTTCCTCCCTGAAAAAACCTTCAAGTGGTCGGCATTCTTTATATATCTGCTTGGTATTTTGTTTTTGCTTGCCGTAATTGTTGCTGGTAAAAAAGTTTATGGTGCAAGAAGCTGGTTAAATTTGGGTCCGGTTGGTTTTCAGCCTTCCGAGTTTGCCAAAATAGGTACAATACTTTTTATGTCCTATTTTTTATCGTTCATGAGTAAGAACATTAACTCTATTTTAGAAATTATTTCGGCATTGGCTATTGGTATTTTACCTATAGGACTAATTTTGCTTCAGCCCGATATGGGTACGGCTATTGTTTTTATGGTTATTACTGCTGTGCTTATATTCTGGAGCGGGGTTGACCTGTTTGCAATTTTTGTTGTGGTATCTCCGTTTGCTGCAATTTTTGCATCACTTTTTGGTGTGTGGGTTACAATAGGATATTTGTTGATGGTAGTAGTTGCATTGTTTTTTTTCAGGAAAGATGTGTTTGCCAGTGCATCTGTGTTTGTTATAAATTTGGCAAGCGGATTTTTCTTTGATTATATATTCACCTTGCTACAACCTCATCAGCAAAAAAGGATTGAAACATTTCTAAGTCCCGATGCCGACCCGCTTGGTAGTGGGTACAATGCATTGCAGGCTAAGGTAGCAATTGGTTCGGGTGGATTGTTCGGCAGGGGATTTATGGAGGGTAATCAAACTCAGTTAAGATTTATACCGGAACAATGGACAGATTTTATTTATTGTGTGATTGGTGAGGAGTTTGGCTTTTTCGGCAGCATTTTAATGATTACACTCTTTTTAATAATCTTTTTGCGTTTGCTAAATTTAGCCGGCAAAACAAAGGATAGCTTTCAAAGCTTTATAATAATAGGTATTTTAGCACTCTTTTTTGTTCATTTTGCAATTAACATTGGTATGAATGTAGGAGTAACACCTGTAATTGGACTGCCTTTACCATTAGTTAGCTATGGTGGTAGCTCACTTCTTGTTAACATGAGTATGCTTGGAATTGCAGCAAATATTTACAGAAACAGAAAATCACGAATTTAGGAAAATTATGATATTAAGCGATAAAAAAATTTTGGAAGAACTTGATAGTGGTAATATAGTTCTTGAACCTTTCAATAGGGAAAACCTTGGTACTAACAGCTACGATGTGCATTTGGGTAAATGGTTAGCTGTTTACGATAATGATATTCTGGATGCAAAAGCACATAATAAAGCAACCCGTTTCGAAATACCTGAAGAAGGTTTTATTCTGCTTCCATCCAAGTTGTACCTTGGTGTAACCGCAGAATACACCGAAACACATACTTATGTGCCGTTCCTTGAAGGTAAATCGAGTGTTGGCAGGTTAGGTATAGATATTCACGCAACTGCCGGTAAAGGGGATGCAGGATTTTGTAATGCATGGACTCTGGAAATTTCAGTTAAACAGCCAGTTAGGATTTATGCCGGTATGCCTATTGGGCAGATAATTTATTTTATGATTGAAGGCGATATTGAAAATCCTTATAACTCTAAAAAAAGTGCTAAATATAATGCAAGATCGGTTTATCCGGTTGAATCGATGATGTTTAAAAATTTTGATGAAAAGTGGAAATAGTATGACAGCTCAACAAAAACTAAATATGAAAATAGCAGAACAGAAGCATATATGTGTTGGTCTTGATACCGATTATGCAAAACTTCCCGAATCAGTTAAAGGTGAAAAATATCCACAGTTTGAGTTCAACAAAAGGATAATAGACTCAACATACAAGGAAGCAGCCTGTTACAAGGTAAATCTTGCTTTTTACGAAGCTCGTGGTATTGCGGGATTGGAAGAGCTGGAAAAAACTATGGAGTATATGCCTGATGATATGTTTGTAATTGGAGATGCAAAACGTGGTGATATTGGTAATACATCACGCATGTATGCCGAATCATTGTTCGATCATTTCAGGTTCGATGCTTCAACCCTTCATCCATATATGGGTATCGATTCTCTTGACCCGTTTTTCAAGTACGAGGATAAAATCCATTTTGTATTGGTTTTAACATCAAATCCGGGCTCGGCTGATTTTGAGAAACTTGTACTTAATGATGGTACAATGTTGTTCGAAAAAGTTCTTGCAAAATTACATGAATGGAATAGCAGTAAGAATATTGGGTTGGTATTTGGGGCAACTAATCCTGAAGAGCTAAAAGAGAACATGGTAAAAATTGGTGACCTTCCGGTTTTACTACCTGGAATTGGTGCACAAAAAGGGAACCTTGAGGAAATTCTCGGTTTGTTTTCCGATATTTCAAAAACGAATTTTATTATTAATGTTAGCAGAGGAATAATATTTTCGGGTTTGGACGATGATTTTGGAAAATCAGCTGAAATTGCATTAAATAGTTACAATAAAAAGATTTCTGAAGGTTTTTACAATAAGTAAATTGGAAATTGTCGCTTTAATATTTTATCTTTAAGCTAAATTAGTAATTGTTCTGACAAATAACTATTTACGCAGATTTCCTTTTCTGCAGAATTATGGTAAACCGAGGGAGCTTCTATGGGTGGTTCACCAAAAATATATGAGCAGCATCTGTATAACATTTGGGAAAAACAAGAGTTTTACAGGGCACTTTCAACAGTTGCTGGCGATGAAGTGGTAATCCTTAATACCGGAGGTCTTTATCCGGATTTAGCTGGATCCGACTTTAAGAATGCCAAGATAAGAGTAGGTAATTTAACCTATGTAGGCGATATTGAGATCGATATTAACTATTCCGACTGGAAAGCTCATGGGCATAATATAAATGCTAAATACAACAAGGTTGTACTGCATGCTTGTCTTATTAACAAGTTTAATCAGGAGTACGTTTACACCAAGGAAGGCAGGAAGATTCCTACCATAAACCTCTCTGAATTTTTAACTCCGGAACAATTGGAAAACATTCCTCTTCAGCAAATTGAAAAGAAAAAAAGCGAACATGGTTTAAGGTGCTCCGAAGGTATTGATGATGTTGATCTTGAGACCAAGGAAAATATTATTATGGATCTTGGTATTGAAAGATTAAACAAAAAATGCAAGCGTATATACAGCCGACTTAAAGAATTGGTATTCCTTCGGGAAAACCATATTAAGGAACCGGTTGTAAAATATGAGCTTACCAGGGAGTTCGAGGAAAAAGAATTTTATCATGAGGATTTTCATGATTTTGAAATTTGGGAACAGTTGTTTTATGAGCTGATTTTTGAGGCTCTTGGATATTCCAAAAACAAAAATATAATGTTGCAACTTGCCCAGTGTGCTGATATTTCTTTCCTTAAAAAATTGGGTCATGACAACAATTTTAATGAGCTTGTTGAAGCAGCCTACTTCCATATTAGCGGACTTGTACCAGAAAAAATAACTTTTCCTGATAAAGAGACTGAAAGTTATGTAACACAGATGAACAAAAGCTGGGATAATATTAAAAGAATTTATGATTGTAAAACTTTTGATGTTACCGAGTGGCATTTCTTTAAACTTCGACCACAAAACTTTCCTACAATTAGGATTGCCGGTGGTACACGTCTGTTAAACGATATTATAAATAATAACATTATTGATACAATAATTAAGAAGGTAACCGAAATAAGAAACTTTAATGTGCTAATAAATATTCTTCGCTCCATTATTGTAGTTAAATCGGACGGGTACTGGAAGAAGCATTACGTTTTTGATAAACCTGCCAATGGTGATATTAAATATTTTGTAGGTGTTGCACGTGCCGATGAAATTATTATAAATGTTATTATTCCATTTTTCTCTGTCTATTTTGAATTGTTTGGTAACGAAACCCTAAGTCGCAAAATTGTTAAGTTATATTCATTTTTCCAGCAAAAATCAGAGAATAAAATTGTTCATGAAATTGCTGAAAACCTTAATATGGTTCCACACACAAAAAAAACAATTTACCAGCAGGGAATGATTGAGCTATTTCGTAATTTTTGCTCAAAGGGCAGGTGTCTGGAATGCGAAATTGGACAGGAGGTATTTGGCTAAGAGCCTACCGGGAAATGTTGACCTTTCTTTCTTCCTTGTGTAGTAATTTGTTATCGGAGCCGTAATACTCAAGCACCTGTTTATATGCTCCTCCAACAAAATTTAATTGTGCCGGGTTAATATCAACAGAGTATTTTCCCGGTTGCTGAAACTGATCGCTTATAATGTTTATTGAATTACCGGTTGAATCATATAGTATTATCTTTACTCTTCCCTCAGTAGTTAAAAACCAGCTAAAAGTATAATCTTGCATACCCGTATTTTCATCGAAATAAAATCCGGCTGGTGCTTTTGGCTCACCATGTATAGTCAGGGTTATGTTAACACCTTTAATGTTATTATCGTAAACATAAAGCTGATTTTCACCCTCTCCAAAGATGTAGTTTAAAACCACACCACCGAACAAATCCTTTATATCAATAGATGTGTTTTCCGGTAGATTCCATTTAAGCAATACACCCGGTAAAGTAGCATCGGAAGAATGTTGCCATATTAACTTGTATTTGTATGTTGCCGAGTATCCGGGATTACCTTCGCGGATATCTACCCAAGTTTGCATATTAGAGGCGGGCAACTGAATACGTGTATCAAAAACTCCGGCAGGGGGCATTGGGGGTAATTCTTTCTCCTCGAACTGCTTATCGAGTCCGTTAACAGCATTTTCATCAACACCAATAACAAGCACTTTATGGTTCATATCCTGATCTGTAACGAGCACAGTAATTTTAAGCTGCTGAGCTGAAATGGTAATCGCAAGGAGTAAAAGATATATACTGATAAGCTTTTTCATATTAAATACTATCGAACCGGAAAGGGGAATATTAAAAATCCCCTTATTTGCGGGGATTGGGTGCCCACGACAGGATTCGAACCTGTGACCTACAGTTTAGGAAACTGTTGCTCTATCCTGCTGAGCTACGTGGGCATTTATTGAAAATTAAGTAGGTAAATATAATTAACTATTTGGTAAAATGAAATATTGAGCTTAAAACTTGGTAGTAAAAATGTTAATACCTCTCTTTCAAAAAGAGAATGCAAAAATTTACTAAAGCAAGCTGATATGAATCGCAACGTTTTTGATTTTTCTATTTCTCCAAATGGTAGCGTAATGCCATTTTTATGCAGACTGATAGTGGGGAAACAGGGAATGGTTTATCTGTCGGGAGGATTATTGCACGGTTTCCTTCAAACTGTAGAACATCCCTGAACATTGTACGCCATGTACCAACAAGAGTTGACTGGCAGCTAACATATAGTCCAATCTGTTCCGGGTGTTTGGGTTTCCAGTCGATGCGAACAGTTGTACCGCTTTTGGTTTTACTGGTAAGATAAGCTGGTTCGCCCCATTTAAGTGTTTCTTCAAGTTCACCAACACCGGTAGTTTGTTTGGCTATCTTAAATATTAGGCTGCGTAATTCTTCCATTAGGGGACGGATATGTTCGGGGTACTTATTAAATTTTTGCTCAACCAACTTATTCACAGACTAACTCCGGATGTTTAAAATGGTAATGGGAAGTTAGCCTATTTAAGTTCACTGATTATTTAATTAACACCATTTTTTTTGTATCTGTGAAATTGTTGGTTGCAATTGTATAGTAATATATTCCCGATGGCAGGTTTTCGGCATTAAATTTAACCGAGTGCCTGCCGGATATTTTGTATTCATTTACCAAAGTAGCTACCAACTGACCCAATTGGTTATAAACTATTAGCTTTACATTCCCTGCATCTGCAATGTTGTAGCTTATACTCGTTTCCGGGTTAAACGGGTTAGGGTAGTTTTGGGAGAGTGAGTAGTTTTCCAAATTATAAAAATCATCATGTTCTATACTGGTGATATTTTGTATTACTTTGGTAGCATAACCTTCGGCAGGAGTGTAAACTACGTAATGGTTTAATCCAAGGTCGTTACCCTTAAAACGATATTTTATTGTATCCAGTGTAGTAATATTATTTGGCGGATAATACCTGAACATCCTATGGTTATTATTATAGGGTTCCAAAGTTGCAGTATGTTTTTCATTTCCATCTTTGTCTACCAAAATAACTTCCGCCTTGTAACCATTACCGCAATGAACTGAAGGCAAAATAGTTGACTTAAGTGTAATATGACTACCGGTAGTAAAATTATATACTGTTGAGTTAAGAGATTCACCAAGTCCTATATTCAGCAGAGTATCAGGAGTAATTGTCCCATTTAATCGTATTTGTTTTAAAGTATAATCATGGCAGCTATACATTCCGGGACCGTAATTGCTCATTGTATATAGAAAGCAAATTCCAAAATTATCAGCATATTTTAATGTTTCATCATAGTTTGCCCCAGTGTACTTTGCAGTAAAAACGGTAGTGTTTTGATTAAGAATCGTTTCGGTAGTTAAAGGTTGAACAGTAAGAGGGCAATAGGGTTGTAAAATAGTATAAACTTGTTCTCCCGGGGTACAATTAAAATCAATTGAATCTACAACTCCGGAAAATTGATTTGTTGAGTATAGGATATTTTTTAGGCTATCGTAATAACTATAATAAACATCGTAGTTTTTAATGTATTTCTTCCCAATAATAATGAGAGAATCATTAAACTCGTAATACTCAATATAGTAACTGTGGGAACTTCCAAATAACTCGTAACTGTCAACCAGATATACCGCCGCATCACCAAGTTTGTATGGGAAATAATTTTGAGCGTTTAATATTGAGATCAGGGAGCAAAATAGAAATAATACCTGTTTCACTATAACCTCAGTTTAGTGAATAAGTCTATTAAGATGTAATAATTTAAATGAAAATATTTGTGTATGTAAAAATACTTCACTATCAGGTAAAAGTAAAGGTATAAAAGATGCCAGAAAAAAATGATATTATTTTGGCAATTTTAAACTTGTGATGTTAATCTTCTTTATTAGTTACCATACCAGTGGTTATACCAAACTTAGCCATATTTCGAACAGTTGGAATTTGAATTGTTATTAGCGAATTCGTAACTCCATTTACGAAAAAGAACTCGATGGAATCATTCCGAATATTAAATAGTGGCTAGTACAATTTGTGCGTGAAAAATTAATTAAATTGGTGGCAATTAGGGGAGCAAAACAAATTTTTTTACAACATAAAAGAACGGGAGGTTAACTCCCGCTCTAAAATTCTATAAGTAATAATTAAATAACTACAATATTACTTTTTGTGGATATCAGAAAATCTAAATAGGAACTCAGGATCAGTCATTGAACCTCTTTCAGATATACTACCTTCTTCAATGTAATCCTGTTTATCAGATAAAAAAGTACCACTGAATTCAACTATATCACCTTCAGAAAGGTCGGCAAGAGCATTATACACAGAGCTACCGCTTTCAATAAGTGTATGAGACATCAGGTCTGAGATGGTGTTGTTCCAGGTTTTAACCAAAATATGTCTTGCTCCACCCAGTCTAACTTCAACACTTGCCTTACCATCACTAGTTGTTTGCATATCTGCAATTGTACCAACCCAGTTAGCAACTCTTCTTGAACCAACAATACCCTGTATTGCATCTCTTCTCTGTACACGTAAAGCAGATTTTTTTAACTCGTTAGGAGCATCATCATAAATATCATAAAATCCTTCAACACTTTTTATAAATGCTTCCTGGTCTGCAGGTAAAGGTATAGTTTTCTTGGATGTTTCTGAGCTCTGAGAACTGGAACCAAAATTTGATACAGATTCTTTTTCGGCTTTGTTTTGAGCAGCAATATTTAACACAACTGCAGCAACAATAATAGTTGCAACTATTTTCCACCATTTGGCTATTTTAGTGTTTTTCCATAGTGCATATAATCCAACTGGAAATAGTACAACTAATAAAATATGAACTAATACTTTTGATTGATACCATCCCTTTGGATGCTCATTTGAAGATGTTGTAGCCATTCTTCCTCCTAAATTAGATAATTACTTTTATGTATTATTATTAAATAATTGGACACTGTAAATGTTAAGTAGAAAGTCCAATATTCCTCTTTCTTAATAATCATTCATAATAAGCCTTTCCATATAAGCTGTTAAAAATGGCTCATGATTTTTAACAACCGACAACATTATTAATTATCACTTGGGGGAACTTATGCATATTTCAACACTTGGGATCAGTTTAATAAACAACAGGATACAATATACTCAAGGGTTGTTGCAATAATACAAACTACTACCAGTATAATATAAAACTATACCTCAACCTGCCCTACTAACCATTCTATTATTACTTAGCCTCTTTATATAAGTAATAATTCACCACTCAGTTAGAATTACGTATTTGCCTCTGTTTAATTATCTAAACTTAAATCTCCTTCTATTATCCTCTCATTTTGTCAAAATTGCCTCTTCAACAATATCGTGTTATAAACATTTATTGTAATTGAATAATTATTCAATTAAGCTATGTATAGAAACTAATATACTAATCAAAATGTTTATAAAACCTGGAACAATTGTAAAGAAAAGTCCCACTTTTCTAATTAACCTATGTAATCTAATGTTTTCTGAAATATTACGCAATTATAATTTTTTAACTAAGGTAATCCTTGCTAAGGAAACACATATCTAAAATAGAATAAATGTAGATAACTGTTATGTTATTATTCAATGTATAACTAATAACATGGAGGAATTTGGAATGTTAATTTGTGTTTATAATTGTTAGAGGGGTACTGATTGCTGGTGAATTTTAAAATAACTATTGCACTTTATCGTACAAATTAAAAGAATAGTTCTTCAGATAGTAAAACTGGACATTATTCATGTTATCCCAATGCTTTCCAGATTAGGTATGGTTACTTTTTCCCGGTATTTTACAAAAAACCCAAATAAATACTCTTTTTAAATTGCTAACTCAGGACCATCAATGCCATCTTTTTATTAACTTATAGAAATACTAATCAAAATACATAATCTAACTAGTTATTTGTGCTATTACTGTGAAAATAATTAAACTGTGATATTGAGAGTGTTTATTTTATGCCATTATACCTTTATATTCCTGAGAGGATCTGGCGAGCTATTGGGTCTGAATAATGGTTTAAGGGGTGTTAAAAAAATTGTTATAGTTTGCTTGTTTGCTGTAAATCTGTTTGCTCAAAATTATTTTCCCCATAAAATTGGCGATGAACTATTGTATGAGTTTGTAAGGCATTCTTCGAGTCAGTACGGGGGAAGCTCTGATTATGATTTTGAACATATTATAATTAGTGATAGTACTGTTTACAATGATAATACCTATATAAAGATGTATGATCGTTACTATTATTACGATCAGGAAGCACAAATTTTATATTGTAAAAACGGACCTTCCCTTGATTTTAAGTTAGCTAATGGTAGTGAGGTATATTTTAAGTTTATTTATACGGAAACTTTTAAGATTTCTGCTGATCATTTAGACGGAGTTCCCTGCAAAAAATTGCAATATAGTTATTATGATCAATGGTCGTATTATGGGGGAGGAACATCTCTATATTTTAGCAAGGACCTGGGTGCAACCTATATGAGCGATTATACTCATGACAATTACAATATGTCGGGTGGCGGTAAATATCGTCATTTGATTCAAAGGTGCATTGATGGTGTGTTGACTCCGGCAAGACTGATAAAAGCCTATTTTACCAGAGTATTCCCAACAGAAATATCCCTGGATAATTTAAACCCCTACAGGGTGAGAACCAATATTCAGGGTGAAAAATATGAGTACGTTAAGGAGCTAAACCTGCATGTGGATATAGTTGATAAAAATGGCAACAATAAGGATTATCTCGTGCTACCCGTAACCCCCGGTGAGGACTATGATTTTTATTCTCCTGATATTGTTGAGGCAGGTGATACCATTAAATGGCGGTTACAATTGATTGATCAGGGGATAGATACAACATCACAATATTATCCCTCGGAGTTTAAGTATGTAACTTTGGTATTGCCATCTCCAACTGACGTTGAGGATGATATTGCAGAACCTGAATATTTACTTATGCAGAATTTCCCAAATCCGTTTAATCCTGAGACCAGCATATTCTATTGTATAAAAGCTCCGGGGAATGTTAAGATTGAAGTGTATAGTCAACTTGGACAAAAAGTTTCAGTACTTGTTGACGAGTATAAAGCCGGAGGTAATTATAACGTAAAATTCGATGCAAAAAATCTTGCTTCCGGCATTTATTTATACACTCTACAAGTTAATGAGTATTGCGAAACCAGAAAGATGCTGCTGGTTAAGTAAATACTAATTACTAATGATGGTGCCCTACGCTTTTTTTAACGGTGGGTTCCAGTAGTTCCTTTAGCTCACCGACTTTATATTTTTCTGCGGCTTGGGCAACAGACATTTTGCGAGCCAGATAAATGTTGCATCCATTTTCTTTTAACAACGGAAAGGCGTGCGGACCAATATTACCAACAACGAAGGTATTTATACCCTGAGCAGGAAATTGCAGCAAATTGTTGTGTGAATGGTCTTCGTCTATGTTTTCAAAAGCTTCATAGCTATTATTATCCGTATTATAAACTATAAAGTATTCAGCATGCCCAAATCTTTTAGCTACCGGACTTTCAGGTGTATTGCCATCAGAACCAATTACAAGTTTCATGTATTCTCCAAAAATATTGCATAATATGATTGATTAGATGCTGAAACTTGAAATGGGTAGCAGGAAATAAAGAATTTGTATATTTTACCTGCTCCAACCAGTTAAAACGTATCGTTTATACTCATTATTTCCATACCTGCGATTGGACCTTATTGTATATGCTATTGGACCAACACCTTTTACAAACCAGCGTGTAGTCATATAATGACTGGGGGGTACTGATTTAGTATAAACCCCTGTCATTATTTTGAGAGGATTTTTAAAAGTACCGGCAGGTACTTCCATTTCTTCTTCCATATAGGTGCTATATGGTTTATAATGATTTGTTCCCGGATAGTTCACGGCTTTAACCTGATCAGCATAAAAACCATATAATGTATCTCCGGAATAGAACATTTTATTGTATATCATAATATTATTATTAATAATAAATACTTCTTTTCCTTTCCACATATAAGATGAATCAATACTAACAATTAATTCGTCACCACTTTCAAGGTCATAGTAATTCCATTTTGCCCCAACACTTAATGGGATAAATCCACCTTGCTGATTATTTTCCGGGGATGTGGAGCTTTCGCAATTCTGTAAAAGAAATGCAGAAATTAGAAATAACATAATTAATACATGTTTTTGAATTTTCATTTTATTATCCTCTTTTGTAAATCAAGTATAAATTAAAAGTTTGGAAGAAGAATTGAAAGGTAGTATTTGATGCATTTTTGATACCACATATTGTGAGAACCCTCAAAACTAATACTACCTGCTAAAACAGGGTATTACGTCTTCTTCGAAATATGGTGGCTGATATGACCAAAAAATATAGTGAACTTTAAGAAAGTTTTTTGCAAAATTGAATAACATAGGCACTATGTTTTTATGATCCCTAACATAATCATCAGTGCCGGTTTCCCCAATATAATTGCCATCCTGTATTGCTATACCAATTGGTACGGTAAAGGTGTTTTCATGCATCATAGCAATGGCGTGGTTTAACTGCCCCTTCTTTTTTACCATCAGATCAGGTGCTCCCAGACCAACACCAATACTATTTCTCAGTAATATATGCCACGTAAGTAGCCCTTGTCTTTACCAGGCAACCACTCTACGGGCATAAAGTTGGCATATTGCATTGTTACTGATTTTGGAAAAGCATTTTTAAGAGCCTGCATGTTTATTTTAAGAGCATTATAGTAATTCACTTTTGTGAAGGAGGAATCGTTTTTTGACCTTACACCAATTGCCGATTCCTGAAAGTTTACTCCTTCTACTTTTCCATCTAATTGTTTACCCATTTCACTAAGTAATTTGGCAAAACGCAACTGAACATTTTTGATCTTATTTTAATAACAACATTTTGCAAGTATCTGTAAATTCGTTTGTTTTTAACTGGTAATAATAAATTCCGGAGGCAAGTTTACCAGCATTAAAATTTATTGTATAGTTACCGGCAGGTTTATATTCGTTTACCAAAGTTTGTACAACTTCACCCAGCTGGTTGTATATAGTTAAAATTACATTAACTGATTCCGGTAGTGTGTAGCTAATTGTAGTAACCGGGTTAAACGGGTTAGGGTAGTTTTGCCCGAGTTTATAATCTTTTGGTGTTGGAGAAGTATTTTCTTTTATGTTGCTTGTGCCTTTGAACTCCGCAATTTTTTTGCACATAAGATCATAATATTGCCAGCCGTGACCACCATACATTGGCTCAATATCAGCACTGTATTCTTCCTTCCACATGTCGGTAAAAACAGGTGCAGATTGTGTACCAAGGTTTTGTGCAGTCCACTCATTCCAGGAGTGAATAAATACAAACTTTACATTAGCGGCAATAGCAGCATCCATGTATTTGGTAAAGTATGCACCATTTTGTCTGCCAACTGCACCAGCAGTTACAGAAGTACCATTTTGAGTCATGTAAGTAGCCTGTGTTGCTACGGGGGCACACATTTGCTCAGGCTCACCATTATAGTAAAATGCACGAGGTGGTGTTTGGGAGTTTACCTTAAACTGCCAAAAATTTCCGGTAGTATTAAGTCCCCACATTCTTCGGCAGGTATATTTCCCGAAAATTCCTTGGTCAGGAATTGCCGGTTGAATATTACCACCTGCCACATTAACGAGCTTTTTACCAAGATACTCAAAAAATATCTCATCATTATAAACGTTAAAAATTTCTGTTTCCACAGTTTTCAGGCAGATACTATCCTGCACCCAGAAAACAATTTTTGGTGTTGGTAAACCTGCGGCAAACCTTTCCTGGAAGCGTTTGCATATAGCTTTTGCTCCGTTAACAATTAATGGCTGTGTGCCGTTTGTAAGGTCGAGGGTAATGTAATCCACACCTGCGGAATCGAGTAGTTCGGCATGCCAGTCCAATAATGCATTATTTGGAGTGTCCGGTGTATTAAAATACATTTTATAGTTGTTTTTGATAGTACCATCACCTGTTGTTGCGGCATAAAGGGGTTTGCCCCACCAGTTCCATAATGGGTATGGACTATAAGGAGTTTCACCCATAATATAAACATCATCACCGTAGGTTGAGGAAAGGCATTCGTTTGCCCAACAGGAGTAAAAAATTCCCACATA
The DNA here is from genome assembly GCA_963663615.1 of Melioribacteraceae bacterium. Lineage (GTDB taxonomy): Bacteria > Bacteroidota > Ignavibacteria > Ignavibacteriales > Melioribacteraceae. Next base: position 2,951,528 of record OY760517.1, on the reverse strand, counting down.
TTTTTGAGCGGATAAAGCTGTTGATAGTAGTGTTAGTAGAAATAACGTTGCGATAAAATTCTTTGTCATAATTTAATTTCCTGTAATAGAATAACTTGAATATTTAGCAGGATTATAAATTAATGAATTCCATAGTTATTTCATATATGCAAATTATTGAGAGTATTTACTTTAGACTGGTTAAAATGGTTATTATTTCCCAACTTTTGATAATTTATCCAAATCACTACTCGTAATCGCATCCAGGTTTTGGGTGATTTTTCCCGGTTGCCAGTTCCACCATGCAATATCCAGAAGTTTATCAATAACAGACTTATCATAACGCAGTTTTATTACTTTTGCCGGATTACCTCCAACAATGCTATACGGGGGTACATCATTAGTAACAACAGATTTACTTGCTACTATTGCACCATGACCAATTTTTATACCCGGCATTATAGTAACATCATAACCCAACCATACATCACTGCCAATAATAGTATCACCCTTATAGGGCAAATCGCCTTTATTGGGTGCAGCTTTTTCCCAACCGTTGCCAAAAATGTAAAATGGGTATGTTGAAAAGCCGGTCATCTGATGATTGGCTCCGTTCATTATAAATTTTACATCCCTGGCTATTGCACAAAATTTACCGATAACAAGTTTATCACCAATAAAAGGGAAGTGATAGAGTACATTCTTTTCAAAGTTTTCCGGACCGGCGGGATCATCGTAATATGTATAATCGCCAACCTCAATATTTGGTTTGGTAATGTAGTTTTTGAGGAATCCGACTTGCGGAAATCCTTTCATTGGCTCTTTTTCATTCGGATTTGGTCCGTACATATTTTTCTCATTTTATTTATCGCAAAGGTAGTACAACAGTTTGTTAAACGATTGGGTTTAATTTTGGAACAGAATTATTATCAGTCCCTCAAAAAATATTAGTTTTAATATGGCAGACTAATATAGAGTTTGCCCAAGTCATTAAGTTCACCAGCTGACTGATTAAACAGAAATGTATTATGCTCATCCGGAAAACTTCCTCGTCCGATGAACCATGCGTAGCGAAATACATCATCACGGTTTTCGCAAATTGATACCATCTCTTCCATTTGTGCAGCTTGTTTTGCGTAAGTATTTATTTGGGGATTCCAGTTAGCCATTTCTGTAATCCAGATTTGTTTGCCATACTTTTGCAGGCGGTCTAACTGACTTGCGAGTCCGTAGTCGTACCAATGGAAAGCAAGGTAATCAATACATGGATCGTTACCATCGTTTTGAGCCTGGTAAGCAGCGTAAAAATCATCGAGCCATATAACCGGATCAGAATAACCTTGTAGCGTTCCCCAGTTCATAGCGGGACCTACAAGATGTATTTTACGTCCTTCTGCTTCAATTTCGGTGGCGAGCTGTTCATATTTTACCCACTCAACAGCTGCCTGATAGGGAGTCATATTTGCCTGGTCTGTAAGATTAGGTTCGTTCAGCACAAGCAAGTATTTTACTTCATCATGTGCAAGAATAAACTGTTTGACAGTCGAGTAGTCGCTTTGAGAATTGTTACCCCACAACATAGGAATAAATTCCATCTGATAGTTTTCATAATAGCCATCTGGTGCGGTTGTACTGTGGAACCAGTTGTACCACCAGGATACACCTGATTTAAGCGTATCAAAATCAAGCGGTTCGGTTAAATTGTATGCGAGTCCGCGTTTGTTACTTTTTTCAATAGTTGCGGTATCGTTGCCGTTTTCGGTTGGATTAGCTTCATCATCGTTGCAGGATGTAAAACTTAAAAGGAGCAGTAAAACAGTAATAATTTTTAGGTAATGCATAGCCGGTTTTCCCCTATTTGATTGAGAAAACTAACATAAAAAAAACACCAAATTCCGTGCAAATAACAGGCTATTTTGTTATCAAAATGAGAATGGGGGAAGGGTTGGACCATGAGAAAATGCGATCTGTGGAACTACTTGTATTACTAATATTATTTAAAATAGAACTCCTTTAAGATGGCATATATAATCGCTCCAACAAGACTTACACTAAGGAGTAAGGAATAAATTCCAAAATTTTTGAAATATTCCAATTGAATAATATTGAAATAATTCATTACGAAAAGAAATATTCCAGAAATACCTGAAGTTAGAATTGGAAAGCTCAAAACAAATCTAAATTTCTTCTCTGATTTTTCATAGTTTAAGCTATTCAACTTTATTTTCCGGTTTTCCCACTTTAAGAATCTCATTCTTATACTTAATTGTAATGAAATAAGTATTAATCCTGTCCACAATAGGCATATAAGAAATGGTAAAAATTCATCTATAAAATTATTATGTATAAGATAATGATCAACTAAAAAATTTGAATATTTAGATATAAAAAAAACACTTAAGATGTTAAGGGTTATAATTATAATATCAAATAAAGAATCTTTAATTTCATTAATTTTTTCTTTAAAATGTAATATGATTTTTTGTGCCCAAATAAATAGATATTTACCCAGCCACCATAGTATTCTGAGTAGTGAGTTCAATATAACAAATAGGATATCTATAATTAGTGATAGAAATTGATTATCATCTACTTTTCTTTTTAGTAAATCTTTTGTCTCAATTTCACTTGAATTAATTTTACTCATTGCATTAATTATTATCCAAGTCATTATTACGATTGACATTGATAATCTAAAATCAAGAAATATGCTAAATTGATATATTTGATCAACTAATATTTGTGTGTATCCTAATATTTGCCCAACTGTCAAGATTATGCTGAAAGTTATCCAAAATAGGATTAGACAATTAAGTATTGAAATGTCATTATTAATTGTTTTGTATTTATAAACAACCCAAAAAATCCAAGACAAGTTAAAAAATATAAAAGTTAAGATTGGTATAAAGTCATTTTTGATCATTAATGAGGTAAAGAAAAATGCGATTGGATAGAAAAATCCTATTTCCAATTTGTAAATTGTGTTTAGTTTAAACAGTTCATGATTATATATAGAGATGAAGTTTAAGCAAAAATATATCAGACAAAGTGTAATAAAAATAATTATTGTTCTTGAAAAATTGCTTTCAGTGTAGTTCTTGATTGATATACCTATACCAATTAATGTAAATAATAAAATACACAATAGAATAATAGCTAGATACCATTTAGTATTTTTATTACCTATAGTATTGGTTATTTTACTTGGATTATTATTCAAAAAGAATATTTCTCCTAAGTTTATAGCAATTATTTATTTAAAGTATTGATGATACCCATTGTAAAATTACCAATTCCTCCTTTATTTGTAAATAGTCCTTTAACACTATAATTATAAAAACTTGAAATAAATTAACCTCATCCTAAATTGTCCTGCTATTTTTGAAGAACTTATATATTAATCGGCGGAATAAATCCTACCTTTTCAATTCCGGATGTCCAAAATATTTACGATTCTTCTTTCGCAGCCTGGTGGCTCTTTTCTTTTGTATTTTCTACAAACCTTTCGTCCCTCGCGGGACTTTTTAGATTGCCCCATTTATTAAGCATCGGAGATGCGGCAGGTTTATAGAAAGGATAAAGCAAAAATCACGTAAAAGCCTCGTGAGAGGCGAAAGAAATCATGACAAACCTACCTCATCCTAATCATTCTCCTGGTAGGAGAATGACTTTTTGTTGAATTTGCAGACTTTATTAGAGTTATACCAAAGTTTCGGATAGTAAAACTATCAGACTATAAGCCCTCTCATTTCAGGAGAGTCCGCCACTGGCGGATTGGGTGAGGTCGGGTTTTAAGCTTTTACGTTTATGCCGAGATACGTAACAATACCACGGCGTGAGGATATTCCCGCTCTACCAGACAGCAGGAGAATAGTGTCAGGAAGTGGTTCCTGACACCAATGGTAAGTACATATTGTCAATTCCCTTACAAGCTCAAAGCAATATTTCATAGTAATTTTATCATCTTTGATGAAACTGAATCAATAATATCATTTGATATTTTATCCAATTTTGCTTTTGCTAACCCAATATTTTTTAGTACAGTTAATTGAGCTAAATCTTTTTTACTTTTTACTAGCCATTCCATATCATCTTTTGTCATCTTACCACTTTGAACATCTGTTATCCATTTTTCTAAGTCATCTTTAATTGTATCTAAAAATTCATTACCATCGCTTATTACTTCATTCTTGTAATCATTCCAATTATTTATAGCAATTTCTTTTATAGATACTTTTAACTCGTTGAGTATTTCATTAAGGGCACTCATATTGTTCTCCTAATTTATTTCTTTTTCCCACTTTCTAATTCAATTATTGTATCAAATGCTTCTGAAATAATTTGTTTTGCTTCAATAATGAATTGATTATTAAGCATCTTTTTGTTTTTCCATCGTTCCAAAAAACCAAACAATAAGTTGCTTTCCGGATCAATCATAATCTCCCATTGTTTAATCGAATCTTCATTTTTGTCTCTACCTTTTGCATATTCGTAGGCTTTTTTACAGTCAATCTTTAGTTCATTAATAGTTTGAATATTAGCATCATAAGATTCATTAGCATTTGATATTATATTAAGAGCTTCTACTTTTAGGTTAACACTCTGTTCATAGGCTTTTTGATTAAATACATCAATTGTTGAACAGCTAACAATAAGGATATGCATAATTAGTATTAAAAAAATAAAATAACGGTATTTCCTCATGTTACTCCTCATTCTAATTATTAGTAGTATTATAAATAATTAAAACAAAGTAGTGAAATTTTATCCATTTTTAAATAGCCCTTTAGGACTATAATAGTAAAAATTTAAAATAAAATTAACCTCACCTTAAATCTGCAATCAGAAAATTGAGAAGAGCGTATTAACCCAAAACCATATTTAACATTAAGCTAATACAGCAATAATTCTTTTAGCATATATTAATTGAATTTACGGCAAAATGTGTGTAAATTAGAGAGATTTGATTTCACAAAAAGATAAAGGAGTTAAAACAATGACAACTATTGTAGATGTACTTGGAAGAGAAATTCTTGACTCAAGAGGTAACCCTACTGTTGAAGTTGAAGTAATGTTAGAATCGGGCACAATTGGACGTGCTGCAGTTCCTTCTGGTGCTTCAACCGGTGAACACGAAGCTGTTGAATTACGTGACGGTGACAAGGAAAGATTTCTTGGTAAAGGTGTTACTCAGGCTGTTGAAAATATTAACGAAAAAATAGCAGACGAACTTATCGATTTTGACGCAGCCGATCAGGTTGCTATCGATAACTTCCTAATCGACCTTGATGGCACACCAAACAAAAGTAATCTTGGTGCAAACGCTATTCTTGGTGTTTCTCTTGCATGTGCAAAAGCTGTTGCTGCCGAACTTGATCTTCCTCTTTACAGATACATTGGCGGTACAAACGCAAAAACTTTGCCTGTACCAATGATGAATATCATTAACGGCGGAAGTCATGCTGATAACAACGTTGATTTTCAGGAATTCATGATTTTCCCTTACGGTGCCGAATCATTCCGCGAAGGTTTAAGAATGGGTGTTGAAGTATTCCACAACCTTAAAAAAGTTCTTAAAGGCAAAAACTACAACACCGCTGTTGGTGATGAAGGTGGTTTTGCTCCTAACCTTAAATCGAATGAAGAAGCTCTTGAAGTAATTCTTGAAGCTATCGAAAAAGCCGGCTACAAACCTGGCGAACAGGTTGGTCTTGCTCTTGACGTTGCTTCTTCCGAATTTTTCGTAAAAGAAAAAAATCTTTACGTTCTTAAAAAATCTTCAGGCGAAGAAAAATCTGCTGAACAGATGGTTGAACTTTATGCAGACCTTTGCAAAAAATATCCAATCGTTTCTATTGAAGATGGTCTTGATGAAAACGACTGGGAAGGCTGGAAACACCTAACGGATGTTCTTGGCGAAAAAATTCAGCTTGTTGGTGACGACCTTTTCGTTACTAACACTGAAAGACTTGCTAACGGCATTGAAAAAGGCATCGGTAACTCAATTCTTATCAAAGTTAACCAGATTGGTACACTTACCGAAACTCTTGACGCTATCGAAATGGCAAAAAGAGCTGGTTATACTTCAGTAATTTCTCACCGTTCAGGCGAAACTGAAGACGTAACTATTGCTGATATAGCTGTTGCTACTAACGCAGGTCAGATCAAAACTGGTTCTGCAAGTCGTACAGACCGTATTGCAAAATACAATCAGTTACTTAGAATTGAAGAAGAACTTGATACAACAGCTTTTTACCCTGGAATTGACGCTATTAACTGTGCTCAGTAATAGCTGGTTTATATACTGGTAATTAACTGTGGGAGTCCGGCTTGTGCCAGACTCCCATTTTTGTCTAATACATAAGATACTGAGGTGCGAATATGACTCAAAAATCAATTCAGAATGTAAATGAAATGATATCAGAGCTTGGTGTGGAGTTTATTGACATAAAGGCGATTGATCTTTCGGGCAGACTGCACCATATCACTCTTCCGGTTTGTGATGGCATCATGGAACGACTCGTCAACGACGGTGTAGGATTTGACGGTTCGAGCTATGGTTTCCTGAAAGTTGAGAATAGTGATATGATTCTTGTCCCCGACCTCGATACTGCCATGATCGACCCCTTCCGCGAAGCTGTTACACTTTCATTCCAGTCACACATTATTTTAACAGATGATAACCGTACTCCTTTTAGTCAGGACGGACGATACCTTGCAAAGCAGGCTGAAAAGCTGCTTAAGGATGTTACCGGAGCCGACAAATCGATGTGGGGTCCCGAGTTCGAGTTTTACATCTTTAGTGATGTTGAATACGATACCCGCCGGTCTGCTTCGTATTACGAGGTTCAGCATGATGAAGAGTTTCATGGTAAAGCTTATCATGCAGCAAATCCTTTTGATATTTACGATGATTTCCGCGATGATGCCTGCCGTTTGATGAAGGATCAGAATATTCCGGTAAAGTATCATCATCACGAAGTAGGGGAGCGGGGTCAGCAGGAAATTGAAACTTACTTTTCTGATCTTATTACCACCTGCGATAATATCATCACAACCAAATATTTGTTGTTTAACCTTGCCCACGAACGCAATCTTCACATAACGTTTATGCCTAAACCCATGTATCAGCAGGCTGGAAACGGAATGCATCTGCACATGTATTTAACCAAAGATGGTATTAACGCTTACCACAAGGATGGCGAGTACGGCAATATGAATGAGCTTGGTTTATATATGATTGGCGGTATGCTTAAACATGCTCCGGCTTTGGCTGCGTTTACCAACCCAAGTACAAACAGTTACAAGCGACTTGTTCCCGGTTTTGAGGCTCCCGTTGCACTAACTTACGGACAGGGTAACCGTGCGGGTGCAATACGCATACCAAAGTATGTGAAGAATCCGCAGGAAACGCGATTTGAATACCGTCCGAGTGATGCTACTGCAAATCCGTATCTTTGCTTAACGGCGTTGCTGCTTGCCGGAATTGATGGCGTGCGTAATAAAATTGATCCGCGCAAGGAAGGATTTGGTCCGTGGGATAAAAACATTACTGAAGAAACTAAAGATCAGATTAAGTTTTTACCGCGTAACCTTACCGAAGCTATGGATGCTCTGGAAGCTGATAACGAGTTCTTGCGTTACGGCGGACTTTTCACCGATGAGTTACTTGGTCAGTGGAAAAAACTCAAGATGTCGGAAATACAAGCCATAGCCACCATGCCCCACCCATTTGAGTACAAAATGTATTTTACGTTGTAATATAGATTGATTAAACCCGCCCGCTTGGGTGGGTTTGATTAAGGTGGTGGTATGAGTAGTGCGAGATTTCAAGGTACTGCACTATCAAAACGCTACATTGTTTATTAAATGTATCAAAAATTTACATAGTCGCCCCGCATTACGCATATTTATTGTTAGCTGTTTGGGTTTTATTATTAGTTGTCATTCTAATTACGTAGGAAAGCTCTTTGGCTAGTTTTGGTCGTGTGGGTTGGCTTTTTTGACCGACTTGACAATGTGCTTTAATGCTTTTGGACGGTTATTCATTATGTCTTTTCTCAATAACATGATAATAATAACTAAAAGGTTTTCCATAGTAAGATAATTCCCTTTTTTCAATAGGATTCTGCAAAATGTCTAAAATCTTATTTTTGTATTTTAGAAATTCCTCAGATAAATCCAAGTTTATGGTAGGACTCTCTAAATCAATATCAGGATTTATTTCAAATTTGGAATTCAAGATTTTACTTTTTACTAATTGATTTCGTATCTCTTCAGAAGATTTTTCTGATATACCATTAATCAAACAAAATGCTAATTTCCCAATTTTAATCCTTGAGTGTTTTGACTCATCTTGCCCAATCTCTTTTATTGTATTAATTAGTCTTGACATTTGTTTTGCTCGATACCTATCTAAATCTTTAAGCTGTGCTCTTAAGTGTCTATTATCTGAAAGTTTGATAAAACCGTTGACCCAACACATATCATTTTCAAGAATATCAAAATTCTTCATAGTCACTCGTCCAACCGACATTCCAATTAGTCTGTTTGCAGCAGATTCTCGTATTGTTCCATCATTTTTTCGTTTTCCCGATCCTACTGCATTTAAAATCTGAGTAACGACCTCCTTTTGTTTTTTCTTTTCTTTTGCCAGAGAACTTTTTCGAACTCTGAGGTTTCCTGAATAATGTATCTCATAGCCAACAAATCCGAACCACGGGAAAGAATCAGTATAACTTGAAGACCATTTGTAAGGATATTTTGATTTAATTTCATCGCTCCAAAAAGAGTCAGGTGTATTTTCCAGATTTTTTTTAAAATCATGTGGAATTAAATGCAATTGTTTTAAAGCTTCAGAATAGATGTATGAGGCTGTTTTACATCCTTTTTTATAGGGATGCATAATAACCATGTCGTCACAGAATCTTACATATAGTAGTTTAGACGATTTCAGTTTTAAAATTGCAGAATCTGCATAGTCAAGTACGAGATTAGCAATTAGACCTGAAATTGCACCACCTTGAGGCACTCCAATTTTTGCGTTTCGGATATTTCTAAAGAATCCTAATTTAATCAGGTCATTTTCAACCCATCCGAAATATCCACCGGGTATTCTGTGCTTCTCCGACCAATATGTATCGTTGCAAGTCTCGTTGTATGGCAATACATTTTTTACAAATGAATATGATTCCAAATACCGATAAAATATTCTTTCCGCTCTAACGTCATATTCGTCCGGCTTTTCTTTTTTGACTTTGCCAATTAGCTTTTTGAACTGTCTTTTTATTATTGTGTGATGTACAGAATCATAAAACTTACTTATATCACATTCTGATACCCAAAGTCTTTTCCCTTTATACCGTTTCTTATAATCAAGTATTGCTTGGATAGAATCATGATGGGTGAGAGTGTACTTTTCATTTTCATTTACGTGGACTGCTCTAAATGCATAAGAATGTTTATAAAAATAACTATCAAAGACCTCTGTGAAATATTTATTTGTAAAACTAATAATCAGTCTGTCCTTTAGCTTAAATAATGAAATTGGACGACACTTATTTTTTAAAGGATGTTTATCTCCTTTTAATTTTGGAATTATGGTCGGTGCCTCTATTTTATAGTTAGGATTATTAATTGAAGTCCTTAACTTAGCAATGAAAGAGTTGAGATTTTTTAAAAACTGTTCTTCTGGGTGTTTCTTTCTATAATAGTCGATTGTTAGTAATAGAGAGTTTACGTTATAATCTACAGAATTTATTCGTTGATTATTTTTTTGATACCTCTTTGTTTTATTTAATTTTTTCCATTTTCTTCTGCTGGGTAGTAAACTATTTAGTAATTGTAAGTCTTCATCAATTCTTTCTTTTTGCTTTTCTGTGTTTAGGTGATAGTTAAAGTTCTTGTTACTTGATAACAGATGAACGAGATGCTTTTTGCTCCTTTGCTTTGCAAGCTTCGCACGAATTCTACACAAGTAGAAAATTATCTTTTCGTCTGTAATATATTCATCAAGTTTTTGCATAAGATAAAAAAAAGCGAAGAGTCCCTGATAGGTTAAACCATAATTCTGACAAAGTCGTTGGCTTTTCAAACTATTGGGAGCCCCCGTCTAATTAGTGACATGAACGACCCTAAAAAAAATTTTTAAGCCGTTTAGGTACTCTTCGCATTTATGTTTTTATAAATAAAACCTGTTTCGATAGCTAGGTGAATAATCGTTTTAAATCCAATTTCTCCTCTCGAATTCTCATAACAATTAATTAGTAGATTTTTACATTCAACTTCATCAAATTTGTCTTTATCAAGAATGCACAAATCAATGAAGTACTTTAGTCCTATATCAAATGTGAATGAGTTTGATATAGAAAATGCTACTCGAAGCCAATTCTCATAAGAGTTCGTTATTGATAAGGAATTCTTAGTTAAGTACTTTATTATATTTTTTATTGTTTTTCTATGAAATGCATTGTTTTTCCTAATTGGATTAAATAGAGCATTTTGGGAGCTAACTCCTTTTTTAATATTTGTTGTTATTCCTTTTGATTTTCCTGATGTTTTTCTAAAAGATTTATATTCAATATTAAAAGATATTACTTTCTCCTTTAAAATTAATTCTGTGTCTTGGGAGATAAAACATAATCTTGTAAAGTCACTACCACTTGTGTCTAACTCGATATTGTAATTTTGTTCAAAATATTCTACAAGTTGCCTAAAGGCAATTTTATGAGATTCGTCAACACCAATCTCTGAAAAGTTAAAATTGTAATTTAAGTGTACCAATCCCTTTATTCCATCTTTTGATGGGGATTCCCAAAAAGAAAATACATAATCATCATGCAAGAGTGCTTCTTTTGCTCTTTGCAATTCAAGACTTCCAAGTTTGTCAATGTCCAATACAATTAAGGAATTGTATTTGTTTAGATGTTCTTTTTTCCTTCCGTTTATAAATGAGGCACAAAAAGTTGTAACTGGCAATTGTCTTTTATGTAATGAATATTTTTCCTTATCACCTTTTGAATACAGCTCTCTAAGATACTTTGTGATAGTCTCATGCTTTTTACCTTTGATTTCACTTAATACTGAATATAAAGTAGTATCATTTTGCCCCGACCAAAGGTTATCCAAGTATGTCACATTTGTTTTTAATGATTCTTTTAGCTCCATATTTTCCTTGTATCGTTTTTGGTGTGGAAGCAATAAATAGCTTTTTTGCAAACTTTGGTTGTGTGTCGGCTTGTGTGGTTTGCAAATGTGCTGGTTTGTGCGTTGGCTGTTCATTTTATCGTGTTTCTCTTTCAGTCATTATATAGTAAATTGTCTACTGTCATCTGTCTTTTTACACTTGGTGGTAACATCCCGCTACCTCTTTTGTATATAGCAGGGATATAAGTTATATTAAGTAAAATAACATTATATAAATGAAGAAGCAAGATGTGTTAATTATTTAACCTAAAAATACCATGAATCTTTTCTTTTGAAAATGCAATTAACCATATTGTAGTAGTTGAAGTATTTTTTTATTCTGCCCTCAATTTAACAAACAAATCCAGTGCGTTTGCTACCAGGCATTAATTTGGGGCATGTAAATATTAGTAATTATAGTACAAAATGTATTTTACGTTGTATTATAGATTTGTGCCCGCCCGTTTGGGTGGGGGTGGTTAACGGTAGGAGTTTTAGAGTTTCCTCATTTTCGTTTCCTTCCTTTTTACTAACCAATCATGCGTAATCGGACGAGCCAAAAGTCACAATGCATCGAGGAGTAAGTAGAAGAAACAATGTTGATGCAATTGGGTGTTACTCACAGGCGAAGTTCCTGTTGACGCAGTTGTTATACTTCCTTTGTTAATACTGCTGTGCCTGATAAACCATAGTCCCCATTACCATATTTTAATCTATACTCTTCTCTTAAATATTCTCTGATTACTCTCTCTTTATTACTACGGTATGTAAAGCCTACTTTCTCATATGACCTGATCGCTCTTTTATTCTTTTCTGAAGGACGTATTATAAATCTTTTGATTCTATGGCTTTCACTTAAGTATTTCACTAACTGACTCAACGCTACCGGTCCGTATCCTTTACCACAGTATAACTGACTTTTTAACCAAATATCTAATTCAGCGGTATTATCTGTTAAATGGAAACAGGCATAACACAGACATCCTATTTCCTCAATCCCTTTTGATATTATCATTACTGAACCAGCCTCCCTACCGCTTTCCTCAAAGTAAAAATCCTCAAAGTCTTTGTTGTATTCGTTCCAGTTTGGTATTGGTGCTTCTGGATAATCTGGATAACCCATATGTAGTTGGGCTGTATCAGATAAACTCAACCACTCATAGGTTTTTCTTTTTTCTTTTATGTTTGCATGCCTAATTGAGATCATTCCATTATCATTGTTATCTATATAATACCATTTCAATTATATATTTACTTGTTTTTTTTCATTCTATTGATTCTAATCTCGAAGTATAACACCGTGCTTCAGAGGTATCCGCTGCGAGCACTTGTTAGCGGATTATTTCAATCACTTTTCTTGCTAATAGCTATTTACTCTTCAGCTGGAAATCGCTCAAATTTTTTCACCGTTTCTAATGCTTCATCCCAATTCGCTTTGTTCGAAATAAATATATGTCCATCAGGCTTCTTTTCCAATTTACAATCAAGACTTCCTGCCGGAACAACCAGAAGCTTGCCGTCCATTTGTACATTGGGTAGAGCAGACCCACATGTTACGCAGAATGCTTTTACATGACTGGATTTCTTCACTTGAAATACTCGTACATTGTTTTCGCCTCTAATCCATACAAGTTTGGCTGATGACGAAAACAAATTTGCTGCGTGTGCAGATCCTGTATCCTTCTGGCAGTAGCGACAATGACACAAAAAGAAACTCTCAAAATCACCGATAACTTTATACTTAACAGTTCTACATAAACATGATCCCAAATATTCCATTTAACCAAATCTCCAATATACAATCAAAACTTAAAAACGATCTTCAATTATTTAACCATGAACGTTGCTCTGGCACCAATAAAGAGTCTCTTCTGACAGCGACAGTGTACTCTTGACTCCGCTAACATAAGATTATGTGTACTAATAGAAAAAGCAATTGTTGCTATCCGGGCAACATAAACTATGTTGGTTCTTGTTTGTTATTATTAAATAAGTTACACATTGTTTCTTGTTGTTTTGTTTGCAATTCGTTTCTCAACCTTGTTGCTTACACGTTTTATAGCCAGTAATTTAATTTTTTGAATATTCATTAATTAATTTCTCAACTTCATTTTTTTTGTTTGGGTCTTCATATAATTCTTTCGCTTCTCTAAGTTTCTTTATTGCGTCTTGCCTCATCCCATTTATTGAATAAACCAATGCTAAACGTTTCTTATTTTGAGCACTTGATTTGTAATTTTCAATCGTTTCTGCATATTTAACAGTGCGTAAGGAAGGTATTCTGTAAAAACTTGCAAATTCTATATAAAAATAATAATGCCAGAAATCATCCATGAAATTTTCCGGTTTCGAATATTTATCCATCCATTTGTTAAAAACTTCAATCCCTTGTTTCATGTCTCCATGTCTTGCACAACTATGGGCTTTTAAATAAGGAGTCCAGTGGTCAGCATAGTTTCCCCCGTAATTGCTATAAAGTGTAGTTAAACTGTCTGCTTTTTCAATGTCTTTATTTTGCTTATACAAAAATTCTGCGTAATCTCTTACGTATCCCAAATGATCATTAAAATTCCCTTTTACAAGAGTATTTAAGTAATAGTTTACACTATCAATATTGTTGTTATCTCTATAGAAGAAATACAGTTCACTAAATCCACTTTCTTTAAATTGTTTGCTTATCCCTTCTTTCTTTACAAAGTTTATCATCTCAAGAGGTGATGGTTGTGGTTTTTTTCTTATCATAGAATATGCATGGTATAATTGGGCTTCTGTTTTCAGTTCCTCATTATTACTGTGCCTTTCTGCATAGTCGGTAAATTCAATTGTCTTTAAATAAAGGTTTCGAGAAAGCAATTTATCCTGAGCAATCGTTCTAAATAATTCCAAACTGTCTGGATTTTGATAATATTTCTGTTCAAGAATGATTAAATCTTCTTTTCCTGAAATTATTTTTTTTAATGCATCAATAAACTCATTGGAGTTATTCGCTTTTAATCCAACAATTCGGTCAATTTCTTCACCATTGAGGTCAGTTACAATAAAGGTTGGATAGCCTGTAATTTTATATTTTTTTACAATTTCTTTATTCTCTTCGATTTCTGCATTAATTTTTGTTGATAGAAAATTTCCTGAAATATAATCTCTGAATATACTATCAGTTACTATCTCTTTTTCAAACAATTTACAAGGTCCACACCAATTTGTGTAAAAATCGATGAATACCATTTTGTTTTCATTCTTGGCATTTTTAAAAACGCTTTTGTAGTCATTGTCAAAATAGGATGTAGGCTTTTGTGTACAACCCCAAATTAGCGACAGAATTAGCAGAGTGAGTATTGTTTTCATAGTTGTCCTTATTATTGGCTATAACGGAAAATTGTATGTGTAGTGGCAGATTGCGAGACACTGCCGTTTCAATTTACAGCAAAATTTGGAGCGGGTTACTACACCCCGAAAACTGCTAAAACTCCGATTAACTATACCGTGTATTGTGGCCAGTAATTATTCCTCGTTTATTATTTCTGTATTATCACTATTCGGTAATTCTAAGATTTCATTGACTTCATTAGCATCTAAAGTCCCAACATCTTTTAATTTCCTACTCATAACATTAGTTCTTGTTATTCTCAAATCATCAAGTGATTTAGAAGCAGTAGTCAGTTGTTTACCAACTTTATTCAATTGCTCTGAAAATTTATCAAATTCTGTTTTTACAGCTTCCAATATTTTCCATACTTCACTACTTCTTTTCTGGACTGCAAGAGTTCTAAATCCCATTTGTAAACTATTCAATAAAGCTGATAATGTTGTTGGTCCAGTCACTGTAACTCTATAAGTTCTTTGCAGTGTTTCAAATAATCCAGGATGCCTTAGTATTTCCGCATATAAACTTTCAATTGGTAAAAACATTATAGCAAAATCTGTTGTATGAGGAGGGTCTAAATATTTTGCACTTATGTCTTTTGCAAAACTTTCAACCGTTTTTAAAAGTAACTTTTGAGCATTCTCAATATTTTCCTTATTACCTTCTTCATAAGCATTTAACAGATTTTGGTAATTTTCAATTGGAAATTTAGAGTCAACAGGCATCCATACTTCTTCATCTCTTTCTTTTCCTGGTAATTTAATTGCAAATTCTACATTTGCTTGGCTGCCTTTCTTTGTTGCAACATTTTTAGAATACTGGTCTGGAGTTAAAAGCTGCTCCAATATATTCTCCAATTGATATTCACCAAGCACACCTCTGGTTTTTACATTTGACAATACTTTTTTCAAATCACCAACACCCGTTGCTATGTTTTGCATTTCTCCAAGTCCTTTGTGAACTTGTTCTAATCTTTCACTTACTTGTTTAAATGATTCTCCAAGTCTTTTTTCTAATGTTGTTTGCAGTTTTTCGTCAACAGTTTTTCTCATTTCTTTGAGCTGCTGAGTATTATCATCTCTAATTGCCTTTAATTGCTTTTCAATTCCCTCTTTTACCTCTTTTATACTTTCAAGAAACTGTTTATTTTGGTCAGTTTGTAACCTTTCAAAATCACTGAATTTTTGTCTAATCAATTCATTAAGTGATTTATTATTCTCGGAATTGGAATCGCTAAATGATTGTAAAGATTTAGCTAATTCTTCTCTATTCTCTTTTGCAATTTGATTGCTCTCTTGTCTGTTTCTTTGAAATTCATCTTTTATGGATTTCTCATTTTTATCTAATGAAGAATCAAATCGAAGAATCGATGTTTCAATTTTCTTAAGCTGTGCAGAATTATCCTTTTTGAGGAATTGAATCAAAATATTGATTACTCCTAAAGCAATCAATATTATCAGAAAAGTTTCAATCATAGTATTTCGTTTTTATTAGTGGACACAACATCCCGCTACCTCATTTTATATAGCAGGGATATAAGTTATACTATTCTGTATATATTACCTAAAATAGCATTATATAGATGAGGAAGCAAGATGTGTTAATTATTTAACCTAAAAATACCATGAATTTTTAAACTTAAAAATGCAATATACCATATTGTAGTAGTTGAAATATTTTTTGTTTTGCCCTCAGCTCAACCTGTAAATCCACCATCTTAATAAATCTATTCAAGTATTCTGTTTCTTAAATCCATTTTTTCGTGCAGAATTCTTGTTATTTCTACAAAATCCGGATTTACTCTTCTGAAGAATATTAGGTGGCGGTTAATATGAAACCTGTGCAAGTCTGGTAAAATGTTGAAGTATTTACGTCCCAAATCGTTGTTCTCTGCAATTTGTGTACAAGCGTTTAATAAATCATTGTAATATTTGTCGGCTTGCTCTTCAGACCACTTTTTGTAGGTGTATTGCCAGATTTGGGTTAAATCCTCAACCGCTTTGTTAGTAAGGTAATACTTAGACATCCGAACGCTTGTTTGCTTTTAATATTTCAAGATGTTTTTGTGGATCAAAGTTATGTGCTATGCCACTGGTAATTCCTTCCTGCACAGCACTCTTTAATGCAATTGCCTTGTTTTCTTCTTCCTCGAGAAGTCTTAATCCTGCACGAATAACCTCACTAACATTTTTATAGCGTCCGTTAGAAATACTTTCCTGAACAAACATATCAAAATAGTTGCCGAGTGATACAGATGTGTTTTTATTCATTTGTTTACCGTTATATGTTTAAATTTGAATTAAATATACCAATTATTGGTATATTTGGCAAGCGTAATTTATTTATCCATTATCATTGCTACCATAAGCAAATTCTCAATAAAGAGTCAATTTACTTATCGTGAATTTTTATTTCAGCACAATTAATAGTCTAAAATACTTCTGTCGAATTCATCAAAATGTTTAATTACAGGCAGGTTAAAATCCTCATAATTACCATTTACTGAATTAACAATAATTACATTTGCAACCTTGCTATTTAGTGCAGCCTGAATTCCGGAAAATGAGTCTTCAAAAATAACCGACTTATCTTTATCTACCCCCAATTTATTGATTGCTTTAAGGAATAAATCAGGATCAGGTTTGCCTTTAACAGTACCATCATCGTATATAATGTTTTCTATTTCAAAATAATTAAGCAAGTTAAACTTGTCGATAAAAAAATCCACATTACCCTTTCCAGCAGCTGTTGCTATTGCAATTGGTATTTGTTTGGCGTTTAGTTCATTCAGAAGTGTTATTGCACCTGGTGCCAATTCCATTTTGTTTTGCAGACACATATTTCTGTAAATAATTTCTTTTTCTTCTGTAAGTTCTTCTACCTCATAAGTGCTTAATTGTCTTTCAAATAGAATCTCGAATGTATCCTTGCCGTTTCTGCCGTGAATGTATTCTTTCTTCTGAGCGGCTGTTAAAATGATATTGTGGTTTTCCAGATATTTATCCCACGAGTTTTCCTGATATTCCGAATCCCAGAATAATGTACCATTAAAATCAAAAATTACTCCACCAGTACCCATAAATATTACTTAAATCCTTATAAGTTAATTGCTTGTTATTTAATAGAATAGCAATAGAACAAAGCTTTTTTGAAACATGCTATTCGCTTTTACTTAAGCAAGAAACATATTTTATTATGACAAGATATGCAATAAGTGCTAATTATTTTGACCTTCAAGATACCTGGTATTTATACAAGCTAACCAACTAAGTAAGTCAGCTAAATATACTAATAGCAGCGGAATGATAAATTAGACCCACATTTTATTTCGTATCATCCGCCACAGAAGGCTCTATGACGGATGATTGAATAATTATTCAGCGGTTACATTTATTGATACGTTAATTGAACCCTGGTTATCGGTAAAGCCGGCACCATATATACCATTCAGGTCATCATTAATGCACAGGAACAGGTTGCCTGAATTATTCACAGGGAATTCCTTTGTGTTACCAATAAGGAATACTTCGCCGCTTGTACCAATTCTTCCACAAAGTGCACCTTCATCAGCACCGGGCAGGGTATAGCCAGGTTTGGCAATAAATGATGGGTTGCCGTTTGCGCTTGTAAAACCGGTTTCCGGATTAGCAGTCCACTCGCCACCCGTATATTCAACTGTTACCGTATTGCCTGAGTTTAATGCTAAACCGGTATTCAGCCATTTGGTTTTTGCATCGACTGTTAAAACCATGGTGTTTTTAAGTAAATCATTTAGATTAAATTGAACATAGCCGCCGTATTGGGCAGGGAAATCATTTATTGCAAGCCAAAAATCGCCGGTTTCAGGGTAAGCAATCAAGCTCCACATATTAGCAATATGAGCTTTAAATTCGCCAAGTGGGGGATTAGCTGTGAATGCCTGATCGGGGTATAATGCACAAATAGTACATAAAATATTATTGGATACTGATGGCTGCATTTTTTCGCGTGTTTTTTGAGTGTACGGATCGTAACGGTCGCTCATTATTTCCTGGGCAATATCTACTGTTATATTTCCATAATGAATATTTAAAAGCTGACCGTAACGTTCAACTCTACTTGGAGCTTGAACATATTTGTTTTCAGGATCATGCAAGCTTTTTTGCCATGCGTCAATTGAAGAAACATCGGTTAGTTCATTTACCAGTTTTTGATCATCAACCATATTATAACCGTCGTAACCCATCCACCCCGGATAACAATTTGAATTGTTTGCCTGATATAGGAAGTTCTCACCTATAAATGGGTGACGTACGGCTACTTTTGTTGCTGAGGTTTCCACAACAGCGGCTTTTTTATTAATTGCATCTGCAACATGATATGCAATACCAGCACACCTTGGGTATTTGTTGAACACATCAATAGCACCCTCAACAGTGTTAACATGGGTTAACAGGAGTCGGGTAAAAATTGCTATACCGCACCCCTCCATCGTTTCATCTTTCATACTGTTTAGCTGGGTCATCATTTCAAATCCGGCATTATTAAAACCACCGTCAAGACCAATCATACCGGGATATGAGAAAAATACATGTCCGTAACCATTATCAGGGTCGGCAACAAACATGGTACGGTTTTCCAATTGTCCAGGCATATTAAAATTATCCTCGTCCTTGCAAAAGATCAATTTTCCATCACCACCTGTAGCGGAATTCCATGCACTAAAACTGCTGCATCCTCCGGCACCTTGAATATTATTGGCAAGAGGTCTTATACCAGTTCCTTCGTATGGATGCCAATAGTGCGGATGCGAATAGATGCACCATTGATCATAGTTGGTATTCCACAAGAGTATTTGCTGTAGGGTTACAGATATACCAGCGTCATTACATCCATCGTGTATTCCTTCCATTTCTTGCTTAAACTCATCCGGAAGATATGGTTCTGCATCTGACTGTCCCTTGTTGAACCATTCTTCGGCTGTCTTCAGATCGTTACCTGTTGCCAGTGATATATATGCGATAGTTGCTTGCAGGGTTGTAGTTATCATTATGCCGATTTTTTCGGCAAGAAGGTAGCCATGCTGGTAGCCCATTTCGTAGGGACTCCCTTTCATTTTCAATATATTAACGCCTTCTTGCGATTGAAAAGATGCTTTAGCTAAAATTTTTTCATTTTTCATTTTAGCTCCCTTTTATTTGATAATATGTTTGTTAGTAATTAATTGAGATGAATGACAGGTAATGCAAATCGATTACAATCTGCGATAAGAATTACCTTTTGGAAAATTAATTAAGCCCAACCCTTAAAAATTAAAATAACATAATTTAAAGAAATAGGCAAGGCTAACTTCTGGGTTTGAATAAAAAGAGGAGTTAAGGTATTGGAATTATTCAGGAAATTGTTTGTTCAACAAAGCAACACGTATAATTCGCGGGGTTCTTACTGAAATTTTAATCCTGGATTACAATACGCTATCTGACCAGGGAGCAATATAAATTATAAATAATGTCAGACTTACAGAGGCAAGAATTGAAAATTCAAGATAAAATAGAATGTATCCATTTTTCCTTAAGAATTTACCGGAAACATAATAATAACTTCCCAGTAAACCGTCTGCAATTATAAACACAAGAAGTGCAATCGCAAGGAAAATATAATTACCGGAGAATAATGATATGAATAAGAATCCTCTGGTAGATACATGAATAATTGTTGCTATTATTCTTTCAATAGCCGGGAGCATTACATTATATGAGTAGTATTTCAATCCGATTAGCTGACTGAGATAATTACACAGCTTTTTTGATTCCTCTTCCAAAAATGTTCCTTTTAAAAGATCGTTACCCTTGCTAAACGCAACAAGTAAACATTCAAATGAGCCAATTGCCAAACCAAATGAAATAATTGAATTTAAATCAAAACTTATTTTATCCTTAACCAAAAGTATTAGGATAAATGAAGCTGATAATTCAAAAAAGCCTGAGAAAAAACCATTTGTTAAAGAGACCATTAATTGAGATTTGATTCTTTTCATGAATATTTGGTTAACTATCATCTTGAATATTAACCCGATTCCCCATGAACCAGTACCAAAAATAAATGCTTTGTAAGGCACATTTTTAAAGAAATAAAAATAAATCAGTGGCAGGATGGCAATTAGAATTAAAATAAACTTTAATAATAAATCAGCCTTTTTTTTCTTTATTCATATTGTTGTAGTCTTGTATTAAATGTTAATAGCTCAATAAAGGTTTTGTAATTATAATATAAATTAGACATAGATGTATGAATACACAAGGGTATCTTGAAGATTTAATATAAAACTACTAAAATAAATTATTCTTAAAATATAAAATGATTATCACCGGACTTATAACAGTAACAAAATAACTTAACCTATCTTACAACTCTTTCTTCAAGTAAATCATGTCAACAAGTTGGATGTCGCCTTCGAAGATTGGGTGGTTGTAATTATCAGTAAAGAAGTTCTTTAGTCGGTGCGATATTTTGAATCCACAGCTTTCATAAAACGACAAGATTTGTGGTGTTTCACCCGTTCCAACCAGCATAGTTTTGTAGTCTTTTTTGTAAAATTCGGAAATATATTTTATCAAGGCTTTACCGTATCCCTTACCCTGGTATTTTTCATAGGTGGCAATATTTTTTAGTTCACAGGTATCATTGTCGATCGGCAAAACAACGCAAACGCTTTTCAAATCATCATCGTAGAGAGCAAATAAATCACCATTTGGTAAATATTTGTCAATCATGTCTTCCTGCTCGTCAGCCAAAAGTAGCAAGTCAAGGAATTGTTTTTTGTTAGCAGTAATTTTTTCTATTTTCATCGTTGTCTTTCTTTCATTGCACAGGTTTCCAATAGTTTAGCAAAATTTGCTATGTTTATTATATCTCATTATATCGTATAAGTTGAACGATATAGACGAAATATAATCTATTTTTAGTAACATATAAAAGAGGAAAAAAGATTCTCAATTTGATGTTTGGATTAGTTGTGGTTTGCTACTTCACTGTGATGCTTAAAGGATTTATTGGTAAATTATACTCATATTGTAAGGGCACAATATTTTTATTTTAGCAAGCTGAAACTAAAAGTACTGCCTTTCCCATCAATACTTTCAACCCAAATCTTCCCACCCATTTTTTCGACAAATTCCTTGCATAAAATTAAGCCAAGACCTGTACCAGGTTCGTTATTTGTGCCGGGTGTAGAAGTATTGTCAGTCAGTTTGAACAGTTTTGTGATTGTGTCATCATTCATTCCCGTTCCTGTATCTTTTACAGAAATTACTACTTGATCAATATACTGTTCAGCAATTATTGAAATCTCACCGTTTTGCGGTGTAAACTTTATTGCATTGGATAACAAATTACGTAAAATAGTTTCGAACATAAAAATATCAGTATTGACTTTCAATTTATCCGGAACCCTGGTAACGAGACTAATTTGTTTCTGATCAATAGATGAGCCGTGGAGTTCAGTTATGTTGTTGATAATATCCAGAAGTTGAAACGTATTTGGGTTAACTTTTATGGTATCGCTTTGCAAGCGGGACCATTGAAGGAGTTGCTCCAGCAGTTTGTAGCTTTTTTGTGTAGATTTTCCGAGTAGGGAAACACAATTATTCATATCGGAAAAATCATTTTCCTGAATTTTACTATTTAGCAATTCAACAACATTTATCATATTACCCAGTGGGTTACGCAAGTCATGAGAAATAATAGAGAAAAATTTATCTTTGGTTGCGTTTGCCGTTCTCAGGTCTTCAGTTAAGGATTCAAGTTTCTTTTCGTTGTTTATTTGTTGTGTAATATCTGTAAAAGAAATTATAAGACCATCACCTGTGATTTTAGGTAGTGCCGAAACCAATGTCCAAACAATATTACCCTCTTTGTGTTTTATACCAATTTCAACATCATTAATTAGTCTTTGTTCTTTTTTTGCTTTGGTGCTTGCTAGCTCATCATGAAGTACCTGGCTACCATCCTTATGGAGTAGTTTTGTATAAATATCTTCAAGCTTTTCAGATTTTTTGTTAGTTGTATCTATTTCAAAAATGCGTGCAAATTCACCATTATAATTGGTTATAATTCCTTCCTTGCTAATTACTACTACACCAACGTTTACAAGCTCAAACAACTGTTTGTACTCTCGGTGACTTTTAAGTAATTCCAATTCCCTTTTGCTGGCAAGTTCTTCAAAAAACTTTCCTTTCTGCAAATAGAATTGTTGGGTTAACCGATGAAAAATACTGAGGATTATTAAGACTAAACCTGAGGCTACTAATACAAAGAGTAAGTGATGTTTTTCAAGTTGCCAAATGTTTTTATACAATACTTTTGTTGGTGCCGAAAACAAATAATAAACCGGTGCAATTTCGGATTTTACAAGATAGGTAGTCCTTGCGTTCTGATGTTTGATAGAATTTGTTTTAAAATCAGACAGGGTGTTATTTTTGCCTGATATAAATCCTGCTTTGTTCGATTTTGTAAATACTTCAAGACTGATCAGTTTATCCTCCAAATTACCGACAATTTCATTGTTTCTAAAATACATTACGTCAAATCCTACTACTGAATTACCATAAAAAATTGGAGATATTACAGAAGAATTTAAAATAGAATCCCTAATTAGTGCATAAGAACTAACACTTTTTACTATTGTATCTGATATCTTTCTGTTATAGGACCCAGTAGGCAAACCATATGTAGCAATTATTGAAGTATCAACAAAACGCTGAGCAAAATTGCAGTTTTCTAAAGTCTTTAACCCTTCCGAATATTTGGGCGAGGTATATTTTTTAAGTTGAGCCAACGAAATTCTTCCATTTCTGTAATCTACAATTTTATTTCGAATCATTGAGCGGCTTGATATTGATTTTGCACCTTCTATATCTCTTTTTAACTCATTATCTATGTAAAGAGTTTGTAATTTTGTCTCATGAATAAACTCAAGTTCAATATTCTTTACTACCGATTTTTTCAATGGGGTAAAAACAAAGAAATAGTAAGATATAGCAACCAGAAGGGTTGTTGCAAAAATAATGATATGTCGGATATATTTATTTCTCATTCATTGTAATATTGTTCAAAATAGTAGTTTATCGGAATCACGCAAAATTAAATAAATTGCATAGTATAATATCGTTACAGAAACTAATTACTTTAATGACGAGCAGCATTTCTATAAAAGTAAGTAGAAAGAGAATAAATCCATTTTTGAGTTATAATAGCTACGCTTGTAATTATTTGCAATTGTTAATAAATTAGTGTCAAATATCCTGAAGGGTAAGCATTTAACTTATGGGATATATAATAATTAAAACTAAAGGATAGAATATATTCGTGAATATTTAACACGAAATATGTAATGTTGTACAATTTGAGGTAAATCAAAGGAGGTTAAATTGAAAAAATTTTTCTTGTTGATAATTATTGCATTACTTGTTGTTTCATGTGATGATGAGGAAAACATTGTCGATTCCGGCAGTTCAAATTCAAATTATAGAATTAAAGGTATTTCACAAACTCTGGAAGTAATTAATTCATCTTATTTTGATGAGGAGACAAACGATTTTTATTATTTATGTTCATTAGATATTGAATTTGTTGAGAAAAATTTGCCAGCTAATATTAGCAAGATGATAATTTATGACTCAATTATGACCAAAGGGTGGGATTTTACTGCTGATTATCTTGCACAAAGGTATGATGAAACTACAAATATGTTAAGGCTTGAAAATCTTGATATCTATAGTAATTATGCTGAATACTATTACGGTAATGGCGATTCAAAATTTAAAATAGAGATTTATAATAATGAGAATAAGATTGTTGAGGAGTATAATTTTATCATAAAAAGGGATTTTCTTTCAGGATTAAAATTTGATTTTGAATGGTATGAGTATGGTAAGGCGGTATTAAGTAACAGAAATAATTTAAGTGAAGTTGATTCTATGGTAGTCTTTTCTGTTAATAATGGGCAAATTGTTGGCAGTGAAAAAGTAACATCATTCAATGATGATTTGTTAATTGTTGATGTTCCTTCAACCGCAAGTGAAATTTATGCAGTCGCTTATTCTTCTAAATACGAATATCAGAGAAAATCATATTCCAATAAATGGAATGTTACAGAAACATTGCCTGAAAATTTAATATTCTTGCCAGAAGGTATTACTATTGATGAATCTGTTATTAGTGATGATTTTTCACATCTTATTTTAAGGAGCCAGGAAAACCGAAAAGTTTACTTCTGGAATATCCTTAATAATGAAATTGATTATGAGTATGATCTGGTTGCTGAACCTGCTGATTTAGAGTTGGTTGCAGGAAAACTGTATGTTGCACTGGAAAACGGACTTTTATATTCAATTGTTGAAGGTACTCAACCTGAATTTGTAGCATCTTTTAACTCTTACATATCCCAATTAAAAAATACCGGAAAATATTTGCTGGTTTCTATAAGTGATGAGTATCTATGGTTTTTGGAGTATGAAACAGGTGAACTTGTTGAATATAAAAATTATGGAATAGATTCTTGGCGTTCCATAGCATTCAATCCGGTTAAAAATGTTCTCTATGCAGTTGAAAGATATAGTTTGGCAAGGTGTAATTTTGATCCGATAACTTGTGAAATTTCGAATTATTATGAAATTCATTCGTGGGATTTTCCTATGGGAGATGAGATATTTATGCTCTCCGGGGAGGAAGTAATTTCCAATAGCGGATATATCCTGGCATCGGATGAAGATAGATATGATGACCTTACTTTTTCACGAAATATTGGTTTCGAATTTGTTGGTCACACCATAAGTTCATCTGGTAAATTGGTTACCGTTTATTCCGAGTTCCCAAGAGATCAATATTCTGATAACCAGAAAGGTCAATTACGGGTTTTTAGTTCTGATACTTATGAACTGGAGAAAACTCTTGATTTAGTTGAATATCCCTTTGCTATTTATAATACCGGGAGCTCCTACCTAACTATCTCTCAATTAGCCATAAGCGGCAGGTATTTTGTACAAACATTAACGATTGATGAGGTTGAAGGAGCCGTTGAAAAAGCAGAATCAGTAAAAATAATTAAACCTCATTTTGGTTTATAGTGTATAAATATCCCAAATTTTATTAGTGCGGTTGCAAACACAACCGTACTGATATTATTACTCTACCTGCCGGTTAATGTAGTAATAATTGTTTCCAGATCCTTTTTTAGCCTAATTAAATTTTCAACTTCAAGGGGACTGTTAAGCAGGTTTTTTACAAGTTCTTCGGGAATTTTTGATGCTTCTTCCTCCATCTTTCGTCCTTTTGCGGTAAGTTTTACAATCACTTTTCTTTCATCATCCTTTGAGCGGTTGCGTGTAAGTAGCTCCTGCTCCTCCATTCGCTTAAGAAGGGGAGTGATTGTATTTGTGTTGAGTATAAGCTTTTTGGCAATATCATTAACCGGAATATCGTCATGTTCCCATAAAATCATAAGTACAAGGTATTGCGGATATGTAATGCCAAGTTTATCAAGATGTGGTTGATACTCGCGTGTAATTAACCTTGAAGTAGCATATACCGGAAAGCAAAGCTGGTTTTCCAATTTAAGTTGTTCGTAAGCCATATAATTATATCGCAGATGATTAAATCACAAATATAGCAATTGATTTAATCATCTGCATACTCAATCTAATTGTCTAATAATTCAATCAGATATTTTTCCATTTTCTCCGGCTTATCGATTGGAGCAAATCGTTTTACCGGTTTTCCATTTTTATCGATAACAAATTTGGTGAAATTCCATTTAATGCTGCTACCAAGCAAACCACCTAATTCGCTCTTAAGATACTTGTAAACAGGATGTGTGTTTTCGCCATTTACATTGATTTTTGAAAACATGGGGAAGGTTACTCCATAGTTTACAAGGCATCCTTCCTGAATTGAGTTTTCATCACCCGGCTCCTGATTACCAAACTGGTTACAGGGAAATCCCAATATTACAAGTCCCTTACTTTTGTATTTATTGTAAAGTTCCTCAAGACCTGCGTACTGTGGAGTAAAACCACATTTGCTGGCAGTATTTACAACTACTACTGTTTTACCCTTAAACTGATCCATTTTAACCGGTTTTCCCTGAAGGCTTGTTGCTTCAAGGTTATAAAATTGTGAATCCATATTTATACTCCTTGTTTAATTTCGTTTTTTCCATGCTGAAATAGCTTTGGTTGACCATAATGCCCAGGCTACCAAAAGGGGTTGAAAAAACAACCGTATAAGTCGTGCCTGATCTGTATCAAGTCCGAATGCATTAACTCCATTAAGATACTGTGCAACATTACCCGGGAATATAAGTATAAAAAATAGAGCCGCTGTTAAGCCTGCAATTACTTTCCATTTATATAATATTATAAGTGATAACCCAATTGTTATTTCAACAATTCCTGAAAGCACAACAACAAGGTCTGTTTTAAGGGGAACCCATTGAGGTACCTGTGCAACAAATTCCTGCCGGGCAAAAGTAAGATGACTAACTCCAGCATAAACCAGCATTATACCAAGAAGTACCCTGAAAAATGCTTGCAACCAGTTAGTTTTAACATTGTATGCCCAACCTGACTTACTTAAAATATTCATAAAATATCCTGTGTGATTAAATCGTGTACGATAAAAATAGGTAAAAGAATATAATATCGCAAGCGATATAAATGCATTCCGTCAAATATATTTGGTTGAATTACTTTCCTTGAGGTGAATTGGTTACTAATAGATAGGGATATGCCAGAAAATTAATATTACTAAAATAATTAGTTTTATTTATTCAGCTTTTTCTTTATCTCGATGTAGGCTTCCCTAAAGCTAAGACCTTTTTTTACAAGCTCATATACTTCGTTGGTAACATAGAGGTCATCGGTCATTGCCTTGTTTAGGTTATCCGAGTGGATTTGCAAGGTTGCAACTATTTCCGATAATAGCTCAATCGTACTTAAGCAAAGATTTACCCCCTGTACGAATGGCTTTTTGGTTAGCTGCAAGTCTCTTTGGTAGCCGCTACCTATTGACGAAACTATATTTTGTATTTCATTCTGGTAAGAGTTAAAAACTTTTACATTTCCCCTCATTATTTCGAAAACATCATAGTTCCTTTTTTGGGGCATTATAGAGGAGCCGGTTGTAAACTCGTTTGGAAGCGAGAAATAATTAAACTCCTGAGTGGTAAATAGTAGCATATCATTAGCAAATCTGCTGGCAATAATTATTGGTTGGGAAAGAGTCTGTAACACAATATTTTCGAAATAGCCTCTTGAAAGTCCGCAATACAGGGGATTGGCTTGTGTTTTTTCAAACTTCAAATTTTTTGTAGTCGAATCCCTATCAAGGGCAAAGTTCTCAATCCCAAAGCCGGAAGCAGACCCGAGTGGATTTTGATCAATAATATTTATTGTAGCGTTTAATGCTTTGCTGAAGTCGGCTAATGCTGCTGCAAATGAGTCAAGCCATATTCCAACAGTGGTGGGCATTGCCTTTTGCAGGTGAGTATATCCCGGCATGGGTACTTGCAGGTTCTCAGCAGATGTTTTATCCAATGCAGAAATTAGTTTTATTGTTGTTTTTTTCACTTCAATAAGTTTTTCTTTCATGAACAATCTTATCATTACAAGGGATTGGTCGTTTCTGCTTCTGCCGGTATGTATTTTTTTACCAACCTCACCATACTTTTCGGTAAGGTATTGTTCGATTGCAGTGTGTCCGTCTTCCTGAGATTTTTCAATAGGGAAGTCGTTATTCTCCCATTTCTGTATTATTTCGTTCAAACCGGCAATCAGTTGGGTTAGTTCATTCTCGTTCAACACTCCTATCTCGTGGAGCATTTCGGCATGTGCAATACTCGCCTTAATATCATAGGGGAGGAGCTGCAGGTCGAAGATGTAATCATCTCCGACCGTAAAAGCTTCAACTAATGGATTCAATCCGTTGCTATTTGTCTGCCACAGTTTTTTATTCATAATTATTCAAATTAGTTCTTATATAGCTCATCTTCAAAATTATAAACATTATAGGCAGTTTTTTGTGCAAGATTATAAATTTCAATAAATCCCGCAGAGGCATTCTGATTGAATGTTTCGTTCTTTTCGAAAGTTGCCAGGTTTTCATCAAACAGCGAGTATTTTGAGTCTAATGCAACCACATCAATATTACCCTTGAATAATTTTACCTTAACGGTGCCGGTAACTTTCTTGTTCTGACTATTTATAAAAGCATGGATATGATACATAACCGGATCGTACCACCTTGCAGCATAGGTAAGGTATGACCATTTGGTATCCATGAATACTTTAAGTTCGTTTTCTTCTCTTGTTGAAACCAGTTTTTCCAATTTTCTGTGGGCTTCTATTAAAATACTAGCACCCGGATTTTCATAAATTCCGCGAACCTTTAAGCCAACAAGTCTGTCCTCGATTAAATGAAAAACACCAACGCCATGTTTTGCACCAACTTTGTTGCACTCAAAAATAATATCGCTTAGTTTCATGGCAGTTCCGTTAAATTTCTTCGGAACACCCTGTTCAAACTCCAGTTCAACAATTTCCGGGGTATCTTCCGCTTCTTCAATAGTTTTGCACCACTGCAAAATATTCTTAAGAGGTGGTACCAATTTCGGGTCTTCAATTTCACCGCCTTCACCAGTGTTACCCCACATATTTTCATCGTAGGAATATGGCTTTTCGGCATGTTGTTTTACTGGAATATTGTGCTGTTTTGCATATTCAATTTCTTCCTTCCTACCCATGCCCCATTCCCTAACAGGAGCAATAATCTTGATCTTGGGATCGAGGGTAGTCATATATGATTCAAACCTAACCTGGTCATTACCTTTACCGGTGCAACCGTGGGCAATAACCGTACAGTTTTTTTCTTGTGCAATATTTACAGCAACCTTGGAAATAGCTACCCTGCCAAGCGGAGTAATTAGTGCGTAACCATCCTGGTAATCTGCATTTGCCTTAATTGCTTCGGAAAGAAGAATATCAGCGAATTCATCTTTTGCATCATATACTATTGATTCCTTTGCACCCAATGTTAAGGCTTTCTGCCTTATTTCTTCAAGATTATCAGCTGTCTGACCAAGGTCAATTACCAAAGCTATAACTTCGCAATCGTATTCTTCCTTGATCCATTTGATCATAATTGAGGTATCGAGACCTCCTGAATAGAGAAGGAGACACTTATCAAATTCTCCTTTCTTTGCTTCATAAGAAGCAACCTTGAAATAATTTGGTTGAGTTTTCATAATAGTATCTGGGTTTATATAATAAAAATCCCTCTCCGGTTTACCTGAAGAGGGTGTATGGTTTTGGCTATTTAACCATTAAATTACTACACCAAAAGGCAATTATGCAGATTTTATATTTAAAATTGTACAAACATACCATTCACAAAACTTAGAAGCAAGTCAAGTTTATGGTTATTTTGTGCGTGGGGGGAGTTAGAAAACTTATTAACAACCAAAGCATAAGTTGATTGGTTAAATTTGTAAATTGTTTATGGATAAAACCTTGATGGTTTATATTTTTGTCTAAAAATAATTCGAATAAATATGATAGAATATCTATTTCAATTCTTTCGAATTTTTTCTTTAATCCAAATTGTCCTTTGAAATAGTAAATGCAGATATTTGTATCAAGCAAGTATTTCATTTGAAGTCTTCAATTTCTCTATTATTGAGTCTGTCCGCTCTCAAATCTTGTATAATCTCATCGGCAGTTCTGGAATCATCCCAGGCACCAAAACATGATGAAAAGTCGCGATCCTTTTTTTTCTTTGTATCAATTGATTCAGTCAGCTTGATAATTAAGCTCTTTTTGGTTTCGTTGTCCCAATTTTTCATGAACCTGAAATAACTGTCAACTAATTTATTTTCTGCAGCGGGTTGCATTGTATCGTCCTTTTTGTATTTAATTTACAAAAATTTATTCTTTTTTGTAGTGAAAAATTTTTCTTAATCCATGGAGACCAAACATCCAACTACCCTAATAATGGTATCTGCCCTGAACAAACTCAATTTTGTTTTCTGTTACTACATACACAAGACGGTGTTCCTGTGTAATTCTGCGTGACCAAACATTTTTACCAAAATACTTTAGTGGTTCAGGTTTACCTATACCGCTAAATGGCTCTCTTGTAACGGCTTCAACCAGATCAATTAGCCTCAATGCGGTTTTTCTATTGGTATCAACCCAATAACGTAAATCCTCCCGGAATTCCTTGCTGAATATTGTAGTATATTCAGTTCTGGTCATTGCTCTCTAAGCCAAATTCGGATTTAAGTTCACTTAGTGTTTGAGGTTTTCCCTCTTCTTCCTGTGCTCTCAGGATTGCAGTTAATAATCTTTTGGCATTATTGGGTGACCTTAAAAGATGTGCAGTTTCAAGTAGTGAGTCAAGTTCACTTTCAGAAACCAGGGCAACATTCTCGGCATTTTTTCTGCTGATAAGCACTACTTCCTTGTTTAATGAAACTTCATCAAGCAGCTTTGCAAGGTTCGCACGTGCTTTTGTATATGTAACATTTATAGGCATTATTTCTCCGTTAGCTGTACATGTTTAATGTACAACATTTCGGTGCGATAATCAATGCGATAGTTTAGTTGTTTTGCTGGAAGGATTTAACCAAAGCTGCTTTAATAGTAAAATTAAAGCAGCCTTAAAAATTTTGAGATGCTAGAAATTATAACTTAGTCCAATATGGAATAGCATGGTTTGTAATTCGCTTGTGCTGCCGTTATATTCGTTGGCAACCTTGCTTGGGTTACTTGCTTCAACTGAATTATTAAGTGCAGTTTCGAATGCAAGGTGGAGATCAAGTTGCTTCATTATGTAAAAGCTACCACCTAACATAATGTGGTTTTCAACAACAGCAGGGAATACAGGGAATACGGTTGTTTCGGGAACCGGATTCTGGTTATAAGCGTAACCGGCACGAACAACTATTCCATCATTTATTGCATATTCGGCACCAAGTTTCAAGTTCAATGAGTTTTCCCAATCCATAGGGAAATCAACGTTTATACTTGAACTACCAATCATAGTATTAACATTGGTACTTGAACCGTTACTTAGTTTTAGCGACATTTGGTCGAATGCACTTTCCCATGTTAAATACTCAACATCGGCAGAAAGTCTGAAACATTTGCTCACTGCGTAGGCAACACCAAATCCAACCGACTGTGGGTACTTAAGTTCAGCTTCCAAATCGTAGGTAGCTTCAACACCTTGTGTTAAATCAATACCCATATTGCCAAACTGAGTCATAATAGCAGCCTGGGCATCTGCTTGGGACATACCCTGAGCCATTGCACCGGCAACAGCTTTTCCGAAAGCGTCATTAAGCTGGGCGGTCATATCCATAGAGGCTTTACCATCCGAATAGGTTAGGGTAGTTGGCATTGTATAGCTTAAACCAAACGATAGTTTATCATTAACTTTGTATGCAACACCAATTTTACCATTAAAACCAAATGCTGCAAGATCATCCATTTTGGCAGTAGCAGTAACTTCCGAATACCCGAAACCACCACTTGTTGAAGGTGCTGCAAACATATCGCCGAAGGTCATACCAGGTGCCGCCGTACCCTTCATTACTGCGGGATCAAGAGAATATGGCATAGCAAACTCAAGCATACTGTAAACCAAATGCAGACTTGCACCCACAGAAAACTTTTCATTAAATTGGTATGCAATAGTTAATCCACCCTGCATTGTTGCCAACTGTGAGTGGTATTCCTGTTTAACAAAATTACCGCTATTATCTCTGTAAAGAGCATGATTAAGATTAAAATCAGCACCCATACCGCCATTTGTAACAAAACTTATTCCCCATGTTATAGGACTCTCTTTATATTTGTGAACATAACCAACTGAAGGCATCGGGAAAATATTATCATCACCATCGGTATCGTTTAAGTTGTTTTTGAAATGTACAGTGGGGAACATCATGGAAAAATTGGCATCGAGCATTGAGCTGTTCAAAAAGGAAATACCCGCCGGGTTAGTCATCATTAGATTTGTATTATCAAAATTACCAATACTGGTACCACCTCTACCCAAAGATTTTGTATTGTAGTCTATGAGTCTTGTGCCTGTCTGGCTGTAAACAAATGTTGATAATACAACTAACAAAGAAAAAATTTTGAATAAAGTTTTCATTATATACTCCTTTGTTATTAAATGTAGTGAAATTGATTCCTTTATCTTATTTAAAATAAAAATAGCTGATTACGATATTATTGGCTTGTAATAATTCCTTGCCAATAAAGCTAACTAGTAATATAACAACAAAAAATATATTAAGAACTTAAAAAATTTAAAATCGCTTTACGTTTGTAAATTTTCCAATTGTAAAGTATTTAGGTGGATTACGCTTTTTCCCTTTCCCGGGAAATTGTGAACAGACTGATTTTATGATTAGTGGGGAGGGTTAAGGGTTGCCTTTAATAGACAAAACAACCCCTAAAATTTAGTAATGTTAATTGGAGCTTGCTAAATTTATATTTTCCATTTGGGGGTAACTTCAATTCGCTTGCCATCATCGGTTGTGTATTCCTCCAATGAGTTTTCCTTCGACTGGATACACATATACACCATATTTTCATCGGATGTATTGCACAAGCTTCTAACTCCTTCAGGAGCTACTCGTATTACGCTACCTTCCTCAATAGGGAAATGATCATCATCTACCTGGTAGTATCCCGAGCCTTTAAGTATAACATAGGTTTCTTCATCCTTGTAATGTATATGGAAATAACCCAGCTCCGATTTTGGTGGTATTGTTGTAAATGATATTTCTGTTCCTGTTGATTTGGTTGGCTCTTTCAGGAATACCTTTCCTTTAATCTCGGTTTTAAGTTTGGAATGAATAAGCGAATGTTCACCTATATCTTCCATTTTACCTATATTAACCGCAGTATAGTTCTTGTTTTCAGATATCAATTCTAATTTTTTCATTTTATATAACTTCCGTTATTTCTCAATTTTTGATCCTTCAGTTATTGGCAGCCCGTGCATTTTGAGGAAGGAGAGTTTATCCCAGTAGCCACGCTGGAAAACTATCTTTTCGTTTTGCATCTGGAAGAAACCGCAACCGCGTAAACCAAGGGGGTCTTTCCATTCAAGAATTGCCCAGTTGCCATCTTCAAACAGGTTCTCGATAATACATTCCATTTCAGCCTGGGCAAACTCATCAACAAACATCTGTTTTATGGAGGCTTTTCCTACAACCGGTTCGTTAGCCACCTGATGATTTATTGCTTCATCAGCATATAATTCAGAGATAGCTTCCGCATCTCCTTCGTTAAATATTTCTACCCACTTTGTAACTATTTCTTTTGGTGACATAACTAGCTTCCGGCTTTAATTTAACATATCCAATATTAAAGCAATTCTTTTAATAATTCCACCGATATTGAGGTTGCAGGAATAAATTTGTGTGAATTCATATAATGCAGGATCGATTTATATAATGAACGGAGTTCGGGGTTATCCGGTATTTTAGCAGGTTTGCTATACAGATGAGTATTTTCTATTTGTAAACTGGAAATAAGAACAGTAAAACTGTTAACTATTTTACAAAGATTAACTTCATTTTATGCCCATTTACTTTGTTAAAAACCACAATCTGAATATAATATAAAAACCGTACCAGAAATATACGGTTTCAGGATGCCGTTTTTTGGGTAAATGCACCACCCGGGTGTATAACACCAGTTAACTATTTAATAATTAATTATTATAACGATAAAGGGTGTGGGAGATGCAACGTTTGGGAAGTTTATTGTAAAAACTTACTTTTGATTGAGTTAATTGGTATGGGGTTGTGGGTAAGGGTTGGGGTGTGGAGTGCGTGACTTTGAAATGTTACAACAATGAGCTGCGGATGAATTACCCGCTAATTCCCTCATTGCATATATCTTTCGTTGCCGATAGTTATTTTTAGATTCTCCCTTCAATTGTACCTATAAAATTTATCAATGCTAATGTTGCGACTGAACATAAAGATGAGTCCTTTTTAGTTGCATTCCTTTTGTGTGTCAACTCATTTGCCAAGTCCAAA
Organism: Melioribacteraceae bacterium; assembly: GCA_963663615.1. Classification (GTDB taxonomy): domain Bacteria; phylum Bacteroidota; class Ignavibacteria; order Ignavibacteriales; family Melioribacteraceae. The sequence continues at coordinate 2,916,906 of OY760517.1, read as the reverse complement.
GTTATTTTGGCATATTTTCTTAGCTTCTCGTTGGACGAGCCAGCTAACTCAACTGCTATATATGCTTCAAGCATTCTTTTTGCATCAGTTTTGCTGACTTTAGTATTGTCTAGAATTGGATACTTTTCTGCAATAAAAACGGATTGGGCAAGTGTAATTATTGTCTCTCGACATAATAATCCAACAACTTGAAACTGTTCTTCTTTTTCTGCTTCAGACTGACGAATTTTAATTTCTTGGATTGATCTTTCTATTCTTTTCCAACCAGTTAAGTCAACAGTGATACTTATCATTTCAGGTTCTTCGGTTTCTTCAAGAGCTTGAGAAAGGCTTGAGAACATTTCACGTATAAATGCTCGTCTTTCACGGTATGTAGAAAAGTCGGAACTCCATTTCCCATACCAATCCCATAGGTCTCGAAAAGGATTAGGGTTTTGTAAATTTAGTTTTTGAAGAGCTTTAGTTACTTGTTGATACTTTTCTTTATATTCATTATTAATTTCTTGAATTCGTTGACCACCTGTCGAAACTGAAATCATTGTATTTTTTAGAAACTCAACATCACTAATAAGATTTCCTTTTGTTGTTAATCCAGCAATTCTATTCCAATCAATTTTGGGTTGGGATTTTGGTACAATTCTTACACTTGATACAACTTCACCTTCAAGGTGTCTTGTTCCAATTTCAAATCTAGCTAATAAGTCTGCTTCAATCTTTTCGATTTTGTCCCTTATTTTGACAAAAGTTTCAATATTTACATTTAAGAAAACCGTATAGAAATTAACTCCTCCATTCCAATTGTCATAACTAGACTCTTCAACGTTAATCTCAGAATTACTCATAAGTTCATTTAATTCCAATTCATTATCAGCTTTTAAGAGTTCACTTACTGTATAAGTTATTTTTCTAAATTCTTCTTGATTATCAATCATCTAGTTGCTGTTTTGTTTTAAAAAAATTATTCGTCAAATTATTATTATTAAATAATATTATCAGTATAAAAGCCATTCTTTATATTTTTAATTTACAAATTAATCTTTTAAATTCATAAAACTAATATGTTGAAATTATAATTTTATCAATTACTTCTTTTACGAAACCTGAAGACGAATAAATATATTAACCTGGTTTAACAGGGGCGAATTTGCACATTACGCTTTTGTATGCAAATTTGGTTTGGTTCCAGCGTAAAATAAACTTTAACTTCAACCGGCAGGCAGACTTAACTTACCATGAGGGTACCACATTAAATCTAAAATAATTGAAAAAAATGTAGCGAACAGCAGTTTTTTTTGTTATATTTCACGTCTATGTCTAAAAATGTAATAATTGCAATTGATGGTCCCGCAGGCTCGGGAAAAAGTACCATTGCCAAGTATGTAGCCGATAAGCTTGGATATATTCTTCTTGATACGGGAGCACTATACCGTGCAATAACCAATGCATGTATAGAAAATGGCAGCATTGGCAATGATGAAAAGATAACAGAAACAGCGAGATCGCTCGATATAAAGCTCGACTACCGTAACCACGTTACACACGTATATGTAAACGATGTTGAAGTAACTACAAAAATAAGAACCCCGGAAGTTAACAGTCACGTTTCTGAAGTAGCTCGCATACCGGAAGTAAGGGAGCATTTGCTCGACTTGCAGAGAGGTTTTGGCAAGCAGCACAACATTGTAGTTGAAGGACGAGATACCACAACGGTAGTATTCCCCAATGCTGATGTTAAAATATTTATGGTAGCCTCGGTTGAGGAAAGAGCCAAACGAAGATTAAAAGAGCTAAGCGACAAGGGTGTTGAGATTACACTTGATGAAGTTAAGGATAATTTACTTGAGCGTGACAGGATAGACAGCACACGTTCGGTAGCCCCGTTACGCAAAGCGGATGATGCGGTTGAAATAGATACAACCAGCATAAGTATTGAAGACGAATTTAACAAAATAGTTGAAAGACTGGAAAAAATAAAAGTTTAAAGCCCTTAAGTAACTAATGTAAAATAACCTAATGCTTTGGGATGTGGCTTAACCCCGGGCGAATTTACAATCGGAGGATTGATGTCCGAATTAGAAGACAAAACACAGGAAGAACCTGTTGAGGAAACTGTAGCTGAAGAAATAACAGAACAGCCAACAGTACCAAATAGTCAGGAAATTCCTGAATCTACAATAACCCTTGATAACACGAAGTTTTTGAATTCAGATGAGTATTCTGATGAAGAATTACTTTCGTTAGCAAAGCTATACGATGAATCATTCAGAGATATCAAGGAAGGTGAAATACTCACCGGAACCATAGTTGGAATGGCTAATGATAATGTAGTTATTGATGTTGGTTTTAAATCTGATGGTACCATTCCAAAAAATGAATTTAACGCTACTGAAGAAATCAAGGTTGGTAATCCGGTAGATATCGTAATCGAAAGTGTTGAAGACGAAGAAGGTAATCTTGTACTAAGCAAGAAAAGAGCAGACTTCCTTAAAATTTGGGAAAAAATCATTAAAGCCCACGAAACTGAAGAAGTTCTTCAGGGTAAAATTCTTAAGAGAATTAAAGGCGGTATGGTTGTTGACCTTCTTGGTATTGAAGCATTCTTGCCTGGTTCACAAATAGATATTCGTCCTGTTAGAGATTTTGACGCTTTTGTTGGTCAGACTATGGACTTCAAAATTGTTAAGATAAATATTCCAACTGAAAACGTGGTTGTTTCTCATAAAGTACTTATTGAAGAAACTATTGCTGATCAGAGGAAAGAAATTCTTGACGGTCTTGAAAAAGGTCAGATACTTGAAGGTATCGTTAAAGCAATTACCGACTTTGGTGTATTCGTTGATCTTGGTGGTGTTGACGGTCTTGTTCATATTACAGATCTTTCATGGGGTAGAATTAACCATCCTAGTGAAGTTGTTAAACTTGATCAGAAAATCAAAGTTGTTGTTACTGATTTCGATAAAGAGAAAAAACGTATCTCTCTTAGTCTTAAACAGTTGCTTCCACATCCATGGGAAGATATCGACAACAAATACAAAATTGGCGATAAAGTATCGGGTCGTGTTGTATCTCTTACTGATTACGGTGCATTTATTGAAATTGAAAAAGGTATCGAAGGACTTATTCATATTTCAGAAATGAGCTGGACTCAGCATATTTCTCATCCTTCCCAGTTTGTATCTATGGGACAGATAGTTGAAGCTGTAATTCTTTCACTTGATAAAGATGAAAAGAAAATATCTCTTGGTATGAAACAGCTTACTCCTGATCCATGGCAGGAACTAATGAAAAAATATCCTGTTGGTTCTGCACACAATGGTGTTGCCCGTAACCTTACAAACTTTGGTGTGTTTATTGAACTTGAACCAGGTATTGATGGTCTTGTACATATTAGTGACCTATCCTGGACCAAGAAAATACGCCATCCCGGAGAAGTTGTTAAGAAAGGCGAAGAACTTGAAGTTGTTGTTCTTGGTGTTGATACTGATCAGAGAAAAATTTCTCTTGGTCACAAACAAATCAACGATAACCCATGGGACAAATTTGAAGAAAACTATGCCGTAGGTAATACTACTACTGCCAAAGTTGTTCGCATAATTGAAAAAGGCTTGATTGCTGAGCTTCCTGATGGTGTTGATGGTTTTATACCTTCATCTCAGTTGTCTCCTGCTAAAATCAAAAACCTTTCATTCTGTTTCCCGGTTGACATTAACCTTGAAGTTAAGGTTGTTGAATTCGATAAGGAAAACAAGAAAATTGTTCTAAGTGTTATTGCATTGCTTAAAGAAAAAACTAACGATGAAATACTTCATTTCATCAAAGTTCACAAGCTTGACAGAGTTACTGTTGAAGATGTTTTAGGTGCTGATACCGGCAAATTCGACTCTTCTGATTTTAACCTGTACAATAACGAACCAAAACAGAGCTCGAAAGAAGACTAGTCTTCTGTTTCGAATAAATTTGTTGCATGTAAGGGCTGACTTTTTTAAGTCAGCCCTTTGTTTATAATTGCACCTGTAACCCGATATCCATTGTGAAAATGGTAAAGTGTTTTATCTTACCATTTAATTCATCCGGTAAAAAACAATATTGGGAAGGCTGTTAACTGGATATAATATAGTAGTTTAACGTGGATGCACAGGTAGTAAATATTAGTGAAAATAGTACGGAATTTAAGGACTGCTTTTTAATAAATCATTTATTAGATTGTATTTGTTAGTCCTTGTTTTTTACCGAAAGGATACGAATTGCCAAAAGCAGGATTTTTTACATTAGGTTGCAAACTCAATTTTTCGGAAACTTCAACAATTGGTAAACAGTTTCTGGAACATGGGTACGATATAGTTGATTTTAAGGAAAAGGCAGATGTTTATGTAATAAACACTTGTACTGTTACGCAGTTTGCCGATCGTGATTGCAGACAGGTGGTTAGAAGAGCACAACGTACCAATCCGGATGCATATATAATAGTTACCGGATGTTATGCCCAGCTTAAACCTGAAGAGATTACCCGAATTGAGGGTGTTGACGCGGTGGTTGGAAGTAACGAAAAATTTAAGCTGTTCGATTTGATTGGCAATTTTGAAAAACAGGAGCTTTCCTGTACGTTTGTTACGCCAACGGATAAATTAACAGACTTTTATTCGTCTTACTCAACAGACGCAGATGCACGTACCAGGGCTTTTCTAAAGGTTCAGGATGGTTGCGATTACAAATGTTCTTTTTGTACAATACCACTTGCTCGTGGTAAAAGCAGAAGTGCCCAACCTGAAGAGGTTCTGGAAAATTTTAACAGATTGCTGGATGAAGGGTATAAGGAGATTATACTTACCGGTGTAAATGTTGGCGATTACGGACGTTATATAAATACGGATTTGTATTCTCTTTTGTTGAAGATGCTGGATACAAACAGGGATTTCAGGTTAAGAATTAGTTCTATTGAACCAAACTTGCTTGAAGACCGTATTATTGAGCTTACTGCTAATGATGAGCGTATGTGTAACCATTTTCATATACCACTACAAAGTGGTAATACTGATATGTTGAGAGCTATGCAACGCCGATACAAAGCTGAGTATTATGCTGAACTTGTTCATAAAATTAAATCCAAAATTCCTGATGCAGGAATTGGGGTAGATGTTATTGTTGGTTTCCCGGGTGAAACTGAAGAAGAGTTCAGGAAGACGTACGATTTTATCAATAAACTGCCGGTTTCTTACCTGCATGTTTTTACGTATTCCGAGCGTCCCGATACAAAAGCAATACTTATGGATGGTGTTGTTCCTGTTGGTGAAAGACGTGAACGGAACAATATGCTAAGAATTTTAAGTGCAAAAAAACGGAGCCATTTTTATAACGAAAATCTTGGGAAATCCGCAGAAGTCTTGTTTGAAGCGGATAATCACGATGGTATGATGAAAGGCTTTGCGTCAAATTATATTCGTGTTGCGATTCCTTACGATAATAATTTGGTAAATAAAATTAAAAAGGTTAAAATTACATCCTCGGATGGTGAACTTTGTTACGCTGAAAATTTGACTGTTGAAAATAACAATATTGCAGTATAAAGTTTTATGTAACGAAAAAAGGAATTTATTGTGAGTAACAGCAACAAAAACGAAAGAACGATGCTGGGTGCATCTCCTTTAATTTTTTTGTTTACGTTTTTATTTACACTACCATTGGTTGTTCTTAATATTATTTATACCCAGATGTTCGAGATAACTTTTATCCATTATAATTATGTGGTGCTAATTGCCAGTCTATTATTGGTAACCGGAGTTCCACTGTATCTAATTATTGGTAAAACGATTAAAAAAGCATTTGCCGAAAGGAAACTGGTTACTGACGGAATGTTTGCCTATTGCAGAAATCCACTCTTTACTGTGGTTATTTTTCTGGTTTTACCTGGGCTGCTACTATTTGCAAATTCTTGGCTATTGTTAACTATGCCAGTTTTTATGCTTATAATGGTTAATGTATTTATATATCGTGAGGAAGTTCAGCTGGAAGAAATTTTCGGCGAAGAATACAGAAAATATAAGTTACGTACAAATGCGGTAATACCTAAATTCTGGTAGCCTATTTGTGTTAACAAATATAAATTTAGATGATTTTTTAATTTAATCCGGTTAAACCTATGAAAAAGATACTCCTGATTTTGCTTATATCATTTATTTCATTAAACGCACAGTCTATCCTGATGAAACAGGATAATGCTGATATTGAATTGCAGGACAACTTTAAAGTATTTCCTGAATCAGCCTCAAGAAAGAGCACAGGACGTGCAATTTTATATTCTCTCCTGCTTCCGGGAATGGGGGAGTTGTATGCTGGAGACTATTCAATAGGACAGTATCTTACTGTTGCCGATGGTGTTTTTTGGGGACTTGTAGCTGGTTTTAATGTTTACGGCGATTGGGAAAAAGATAACTATATTAGTTTTGCTGCATCCTACGGTGGTGTTGATACCGATGGCAAGGATGATGATTATTTTGCTACTATTGGTGATTATTCAAGCAGTGAACAGTATAACACCATTCAGGAGCTTAACAGGGATTTTAGAAACCGTTATACCGGCGAAGCAAATGCCTGGAAATGGAGGAGTGAGGAAGACAGACGTGCTTATCGTAACTCGTGGGTTTCGAGTGAAAAAGCTTATAATAATGTTCGCTTTGCTGTTGGTGCACTTGTTCTTAACCGACTTGTTAGTGCAATTAACGCAACACGTCTTGTAATTAAGCACAATAAATCGCTTAAAAGCTCTAACCCTATAAATGTTGGTTTTGGCGTTGGCAGGGAACCGGATGACTCACCAAAACTAATGATGATGTATCGTACTTCTTTCTAAAAGTTTTATTAGCCGGTGCTAAATTTTAGTGCCGGCTTTTTTAGTCTCTCGAATATATCTCAATACCAACCCTGTCTATATGCTCTTTCAGGTTAACATTCTCAATTTTATTATAAACCACTAAATCAAATTTATATGGAATCGTTAGTCCCTCCTGCAAATCATCGTTGATCTGTGCAAAAGTTGTAAAGTCTATATTCCCTTTTAAAGCAATATCAACATCCGAATTATATTTAGAGTTACCTTTGGCTCGTGAACCAAAAACAATAGCTTTTTCGAGAAGGTTATACTTTTGAAAAATAACTATAAGCTGGGTAATTTCGCTTTCTGTTAGTCCGCAATTATTTTCTGTTTTTGAAATCATTATATAGAGCCGTTGCAATTTTAAGGTACGTTGTTTTGTAAAATAAAGTTAATTCGTTAAGTAAGGAATCATCGTAAGTATGTACACTTAAATTTCTCTTTTGAAGGGTTTCAAGCCAATCGGTACCATTGTTCAGAATCCCGCTTTCAAAAGCGGTCTTGATTGCATCTCTTGGTGATTTGATTAGATATCCTTCTTCAGAAAGAAAATCTTTTAGTAGTTTCCAGGATAGTTCAAAATTTATTTCAACTAGTTTAATCAATGCAATTTTTTCAATTTCATTGAGTTTATCCTTCTTTGCAAGCTTTGAAAACTGTAAAAAAGATTTTTCAAAATTTTCGAATCTTTGTTTCCATCTTATATCTTTATTTGTCATTGCAGTACCAAATTTTAATTGCAATCTATAAAATATAATAATAAAATGCTTCGATAGATTGAAAGCAAGGCATTTATCGGTAAATCGCATTAATACATTTCTGCTATTTTCTTCTTTATCTTCCAGCTTAATAATTTCTTTATAATAATCTTTAAGTTCGTACTTATTTTTCTTTGGACAATTTTGTATTTTAATAAGGTTCTTAGCAAACTTATAATTACTGGAGATTAATGTGGGTAAAAGAGTATTATTTTTATGGGTGTTAGTTGCCGGCATAATGTTAGCTGGTGAAGTGGATACTACTAAAGTAGGTCCCGGTGTTACATACTATTCCGAATATAGGGCTGCTGGTCCATGGCAATTCGATATTCTGGAAGTTGATCTTACAAATCCGTGGCTTAAAATAGAAACTGTAACAGCTAATGATGAGCTTGGCGGGCATGAAAGAACATCTTCTATGGCAAATCGCAACGATTACGAAGGTCATAAGGTTGTTGGTGCAATTAATGGCGATTTTTATGATGGTAATGGTTACCCTATTGGTACTCAGCTTATTGAAGGTGAGTTTATTAAAACACCAACCGACTGGGGAAGTATTGCGTTTACCGAAACAAATAATCCGGTTATGGGATTTCTTAATTATGCCGGTTCATTAATTATTGGTGATTCTGTTGCTTCAATTAATGGTATTAACCGTGACAGACTTGAAAATGAATTGATACTTTATAACCATTACAAAGGTAGCTCAACCGGTGTTAATCAATGGGGAGCCGAGTTTAGAATTAAACCGATTGTAAAAAATAGCTGGGCTGCTAACGATACCATGAGTTTTGTTGTTACAGAAATTCAGAATTATGTAGGTAATATGATACTTACCGATTCTTCTGCAGTGCTTTCAGGGCATGGAGATATGCTACAGTTTCTTAACAATAATGCAGCTGTTGGTGATACTGTTAAGGTTGTTTTGGGGCTTGCTCCTGCATTACCTAAACTTAAATCACTTATTGGTGGTAATGTTATTTTGGTTGAAAACGGTCAGGTTGCTTCTACTGGTGTTGACAGACATCCCCGTACTGCTGCCGGTTTTAATGCTGATTCAACCAAACTTTTCCTATTTACTGTTGATGGAAGACAGGCAGGGTATAGTGTTGGCATGACGTACGGTGAACTTGCCAACTATATGATTGAATGGGGTGTACACAGCGGCATAAACCTGGATGGTGGTGGTTCTACTACAATGCTGGTACGTAAACAAATAAAAAATAGTCCTTCGGATGCCGGTGGCGAACGTTCTGTTTCCAACTCATTGCAGATTATCAGTACTGCACCAACTGGTCCTTTGGGAATTATTGATATAGTAGAAAAAGAGATATTCCTTCTTGGTGGCAAAAAGTATAAATTTAATACCCGAGGTTACGATGAGTATTATAATCCGGTTTCGTTCTCATCTTCCGAACTTGTTTGGAGTTGTGATGAATCCCTTGGCTTAATAGATGAAACAGGTTATTTTACCGCTGCCAATGATACTCTTAGCGGCTATGTTTATGTTGACTATAATGGCTTAAAAGATTCGGCTATTGTACGTATTACAAGAGTTTCCGAGATAACTATTGAACCGGACCCGGTTGTTTTGCAAAAAGGACAGTATCAGCAGATGACTGCTTCGGCAGTTGATAACCTTGGTAACACAATTTCTCTTGCGCAAACCGATTACACCTGGTCAGTTACCAATAACCTTGGTACTATATCTGCTACCGGATATTTTCATGCTACTGCTGAAGGTGAAGGTCAAATATTTGCAGAATATGGTGATGTTCACGGAGGTGTAAATTTGTCTATTGGTGTAAGTCAGTATATAGTTATTGATAATTTTAACGATCCTGATAATTATGCACTTTCCGGTTTAAGAGTGGACCTTGATAATTGTAACCTTACTGCAAGCAATGAACAATATGTATCGCCACCAACCTCAGGAAAACTTGAGTATTCGTTAACAACTGGTGGTACAAGTGTACTTTATCTTGATTGTAGCATTCAGGTTTCGGGTACACCAGATAAAGTTGGACTTTCAATATATGGTGATGCTAAAGGACATTGGCTTAGAAGTGAGTTTGCTGATGTTGATGGTGAAAAATTCCTGCTTAATTTTACAAATGCAGACCCGGGTATAAACTGGACTGGCGAATGGCAGTATATAGAAAAGGAACTTGCTGAAGCCGAACCAAGTTGGGCAAATCCTTCTGCTACTATGGAATTCCCAATAACATGGACGAGGTTGTATCTTGCCGAGACTGATGAAAATTCCAAAGATAGTGGTGTGCTATATCTTGATGATTTTAAGGTACATTTTATTACAACCAATGTTGAAGATAATAATTTGAATACTCCTGCGGATTTTAAATTGTTCAACAACTACCCAAATCCGTTTAACCCAAGTACAAAAATACGTTTTTCTGTACCTGAAAAAAGTAATGTTGAGTTAAGGGTATTTAACTCTCTTGGTGAGGAAGTAGCAGAAGTTATTAACCGTGAATATTCGGCTGGTAACTACGAGGTTAGTTTTGATGCATCGAAACTTAGCAGTGGAGTTTACTTCTACCAAATGAAAGCTGGTAATTTTATTAGTACCAACAAAATGATTTTGATGAAGTAGTAACCATCTCCGGATCAACACTAATTTTTTAGGGGGGCTTTTGCCCCTTTTTTTATATTAAAAAGAGTTTAAATAGTTTTTTTCTTTTTACCCCTCTTTTTACCCCTCTTTTTATCCCTCTTTTTTTATCTCTTTTTTAGTTATATTTTGATACTCATAATCAAAGTATCAAAAGGAGGCAAAATGTTAAAACAGCTATTAGTTATTTTTGTTTTAATTACAATGAGTGTTTTAGGACAAGCAAAATATTGGGAAAAAGTTTCTACCTTTACTTACCAAATTATTGTTGCTGATTCAAGCGGTTTATTCTATGGGGGGAATAATGGTTCCGGAAGTATTTTTAAATCTTTGGACAAAGGTAAAAGCTGGAATGAAATTAGCGGAAGTACAATTGCTGATCTGAAGTCGTTTGAGTTTTTTAACGGTACATTTTGGGTTATCCACAATAATAAAGCTTGGTTAAGCTATTCTCCAGATTGTACTAACTGGCAAAAATTAAATACACCAATTGTTGTTAAATGGTTCAAACTTACTAAAGCTGGACTTTACATTGCCGGCGACCCGACACAGTTACTATTTACAAGCGATAACGGTACTACATGGGAAACTGTTTATAGTGGAGCTGGTGAGCTTAAGAATGTACTTATGGCAGATAGTTCAAGGATGCTTATACTTAACAATTCGTATGAAGCTTATAAAACTTTTAATGGAGGTAATGACTGGTATAGTTATACAGATTCTCTACCTACTAAAATAATTACTCTTTCAGCAATAAATAGTGAAGGTATGATTGTATTGATGGAGGACCTTGATTTTGGGATTAGTGCTGTATTTAGTAAAGATTTTGGTAAAACTTGGAATCGTGATTATAGAGAACATTTGGCACCTGATGCTTTGAAAGTAATAAATGATGTTTTTCATTTTGGTAATAGGTACTTATATTATCTTGATTCTACGATGGATAATTTCGTTTCAGAAGGTGATTTTGCAAACCGCCGAGTACTGTACACCTACTTTAGTGAGAAAGATACCTTGTATTATTCAGGAAGTGACGGATTATTTAGAACATATCCAGGATATGATTTTGAGATGCCACATAATTTTGTGCCTCTTGCTGTTGGTAATGCCTGGCAGTTTGATCGAATTTATCTTCATGGTGGTAATCTGCAAAATTTTGTTATTAAAAGACTAACTTCGAGTCAGATGATTAATGGTAAAGAATATTTTGATATTGGTTTGGGAAAACCTGCCCGTTATGATAAAGAGAATAATATATTATTTTTATATTCGGGCGATCGTGATATTATTTGGATTGATTTTGATGATGCCCCCGGAACAGAATATAATGTAGGCAATTCCCTGGATTTATCAATTGTGAAAAGTTTTAGACAAAATGTATTTGGAAGAACCAGAATGATCAAGGGCATATTGGTTCCTATGTGGGCTAATAATGGTTATGAAATCGAAACATATTTTGCGGAGGGTATTGGGTTGATCTCGTCAATTGAAAGAACAGTTGGTGTAAGTCCTGATATACATTCCAATGTGATATCAGCTAAAATTGATGATGGAACAGGTGAATTTGTTACATATTTGGCAGGTGATGTTACTTGTAATATAGTTTCTGAAAAATATAATTTCGAAACATCAAGCATTGAATTAATTGTCAATTTAGAACATCCTTTATCGGATATCAAGGGACTTGGAAGTCGAAATTATGTTGAATCTGCTACATTAGAATATTTTGTATCGAGAAATGAAATTCCAACCGATACAATAGTAATTAATTTAGATATTAGTAGTTACTTTGTAAATTATCCCATTTCCATAAGTGTTAGCGAACGTACCTTGACCGCAGGTGACAAGTTTTATTATAGAGTTAAGGCGGTTGATAAAGCAATTGATCACAGATTATACATATTCCCGGAAGATGACTGGTATGAGATAAATAGTACAATACTGGACGCAGATGAAGATATTGAAGAACTATCATATTCGTTAATTCAAAACTACCCAAATCCATTTAACCCAAGTACATGCATTGCATACAGTATAAAGGAAAGCGGTAATGTGAGACTTACGGTTTATAATACACTTGGTCAGTTGGTTACAACCCTGGTAAACGAATACAAGAACAGCGGGGAACACACGGTTGACTTTAATGCAGCCAATTTAACATCAGGTGTATATTTTTACAAAATTGAAAGCGGAAGCTTTGTTGAAACCCGGAAGATGATTTTGCTGAGATAATCCTCCTTGCCCGCCTTTGGAGGGATTGCCTGCCTTTGGAGGGCTTTTTGAGGTGACTACACCGCAACAACTATTGGTCAGCTTTATAAAAAAAGTAATATTTATATGTGGCAAAAATAAATGGAGAAGTCCAACTGCCGAGGTAATTTTTTCAGGCATTGAGGGATATGAAGTCCTCTCTGCCGGACTAAATAACGATGCTGTTGAGAGGCTTACACCCGAATTAGTAAGCTGGGCTGAACATATTTTTGTAATGGAGAAAGCTCATAAAAGCAAGCTAAGGCAAAAGTATAGCAAGTATATAAAAAACCAGAAAATAGTTACTCTGGATATACCGGACAAGTATCAATATATGGATATGGAACTAGTTGCAATTCTTAATAAAAAGTTATCCAACTTTTTCAATATCAATTATTAACTCATATTTTATTGATGATAATTCCCGGACAAATGTTGTGTTCGGGAATTTTTTTTGTTTGTAAGCTTGTTAGCCTTTAGTACAAAGATGATAGAGGTAATATGAGTCATATTGATAGCTTTAAACACGAATTAGTGGGGTATTTTGGCAGTATTCCGGTATATCATCCGCTAGAGGATATTTACGGTGATTTTGAAAGTAGCCCAAATCAGTTAATTATTGGGGGCGGAAGCGGTGAGCATCCAGCACTTGTTATCGAAGACCTAACAGCAGCTGTAGGTCTATTTCTATACGAAATGAGCAAGGAAATACCGGAGTTGGAAAAATATGAAGAGGTTCTTAAAGCATATATTTATGTGCGTCCGGAGGAAGTAATAAGTTTTTACGAATGGAATGCAGTAACATACAGGGATTTTTATGAAATGTGCGATTCACCTGCAATGCAAAATCCGGTTGGTGATGAGTTTTTGGAAATGTGGCTTATTAAGGGAATAGGGGAGTTTGTATTCCATGCAATGCCTAAGCTTGCTGCAAACCTGCTAACCAAACTTGAGAATCCGCACCAGTATTTTAAGCACATATACTACAATAATATTTTGCTACTACCACCAAACTTTCCGGTTTACTCCAACGGTGGCAACATGTTTTTCAGCAAAGTGACAAATAAAAAATAACCCCTCAGAAATTGAGGGGTTGTAATATTACTTCATAAGAATCATTTTTCGGGTGGTTGTAGAATTGTTAAATCTTATTTGGTAAAAGTATATTCCGCTTGCCAGATTTGAAGCATTAAATTTAAGTGAATGTTTACCTGCACTCATTTCAGAGTTTACGAGTGTCGATACTTTTCTTCCAATTACATCATAAACTTCCAGATTAACTTTACCGTTTTCAGGAAGGTTAAAGGAAATAGTTGTAACCGGATTAAACGGGTTAGGGTAGTTTTGGTTAAGTGCAAAGCTTTCGGGTGTTTCGTATTCGGATTCTTCCAAACCTGTAGTAGTACCACCGGTTAATATGCCGTTAAATTCATACCCAATAAGTGTATATTCTGTCTCAACAGTGGTTTCAGCCGTTGGTTTTGTAATTCTGCTAAGATATGTTAATCCTACCCCTCTTGAAAATTGCGATGTAATTTTTCCGTCATCTTCTCCGGGGTTTTCCCACTGCTGATATCCCATTTGCGGATCAATAAAGTTGCCATTACCAAAAGTAACCAAAAATTCCTCGTCATTGGAAGCAATTGTTGTGTCCTGTAAAATTCTGCGGTCAAAAGTTTTCCAGTTTTTACGAGTAAAGAAATCTGTAATAGTTAATTCATTCTCATTCTGGAAGAAATAAATCATGTCGCTACTGGTTTGCGAACGCTCTTCAAGAACCAATGCAGCTTCCTCATTGCCAAGAGTTTGGATCATTTCCAGAGAGTAATAGTTATTCTCAACTATGGTTTCTGTTGATGCATAAGTAGTTTCAGTTCGTTTGTAGTACCATTTGTTCCCCCTTCTAAAAGGAACTAAATCCGGATTGAAGAGAGTGCCATAAAATGTATCATCTATCTCATAAGCTACGAGTTTAAATTTCTTTGTATATTCCGATCCTAAAAATGGACCAAAATAACCATAGTGTTCAACAATACCTACTTGTGAAGCAATACTAAAGCCATATTCATTCGAAAATTCTGAAGAGGGATAACTAAGCCATGATTGGTAATCAAGTTCCTGGGATACATAATTACCTGTTCCGAAATGGACCTCGTATTGATTACCATTAAATGTGTCAACTGTATCTTCAGTAAATTTGGTATCGTAAGCTTTGAAGTATGGAGTTTCGAAATCAGCAAAAACCTGCACCCATAATTCCTGACTGGTCTGCTTACAATGTATTTCGGTAACATCACCTGAAACAGATCCATTAACTAATTCACCTATTGTTAAAGTAGCAAATAAAGTATCTTGAACCATATAGTTATCTTTTACTTTCATCAAATAATATGAAGAGCTTGTATCATTCGGATTATTAGCATTCTGGTAGGTATATTGATAATACCATTTTGTATCCTTCGCCAAAGGTAAAATGTAATTTACCAAATGTCCCTTGTAAACACCATCAATTTCGTATGCAATGAGGTTATACGATTTAATATATTCCGAACCTAAAAATGATCCAAAATAGCCCGAATGCTCAATAATACCCAAATCGGGTATAACTGAAAACGAATATTTGTCAACAAACATTGAGCCGGCAATACTAACCCATTGCTGGTATTGATAATCCTGGTTAAAAAAGTTTACGGATTCAATATTAACTTCATACTCCAAACCATCTTCGGTTACCGTTGTATCATTTGTTATTCTTGAATCATAAACCTTTTGGAAGATCGTTTCAAATCCGACAAATGTTTGGAACCATACTTCATTAGCGGTTTGTTTGCATATCCTGCTTTGACCGGTTTTAGCAGGAACTCCGTTTATTACTTTTTTAAGGGATAGTGTTGAAAAAGTTGTATCACCCTGAACGGATGATTCTGTTACTTCGAGCAAATATATTGCTGAGTTTGATGAAGTTGATTCATTTTGATTGAAGTAAAAATAATGGTAATACCATTTGTTGCCTTCATTTAACGGTAATACACCTTGTGCACTCAATGAGTACGCAAATAAAAACAGTACTATGAATATTTTTCGCATATAATTTCCTCTTTTTATTTAATAAGTTGTGGTTCCTCCTCCATATCAACCTTTTCGCTGATATGGATATTAATCACTTATACTTAAATATACAATTCTAATGCCAAAAAAAAGCCCCCGTGGTTAGTAGCATGGGGGCATTTATATATTAACATTGGTTACGGTAGGTTCACTTCTATTGGAACAAATCCGGGATCCTTTAGGTTACAATCCGGTTTATATTTGTTATATAAATATTTTTCCACACCATTTCTGGTTGTCTGATCCTTAATTATTGCATATTCAAAACCACACTGGTAGTTTTGTATATATTTTTTAAGTTTCGGATTTAACTCCATTTCAGAGCCGTGTTCAATAAAAGCTCTTTCAAGACTACGTGCTTGTCCGCTATAAATCGGCATCCATTTGCCGCTTGCCATTTTTACCCAAATAATGTACACCCCTGGCTCTTTGGGCACATAAGACTTTATTTCAATAACATCAAAAGAGTTATGAAATGAAGACCATTTGATTTCCATATTTACTCCACAAGATCTTAAACGTGTAACGTTGTTTCTATTTTTTTTGTATCTGGTTTGTATTCTATCTTGATTGTAGAGCCTCTCAAAGCGTTGTAAAAATATATAATTTTATTTCAATTTCAAACTAAAAATTCTTCAAATTATTATTTTTTTTATCCTTAAATTCTATTGACATTGCAACAAATTATACTTAAATATAGTGTGCAAATGTTCACTATATTTTAAGCGATGAAATTATATACACCAAATAGAAAAGAAGCAATTCTGGATTTAAGGAATTACCGGCTGCCAAAAGGCAAAAAAGATGTTTTGCCTGTAATATATAAGCCGTTGCCCCGCAATACAGGTAGCATAAATTTTGATATATACGATTATCAAAAAATATTTAAGGACCCCACCACGCGTAAAATGATGCGGGAGGGGCGTACGATAGGTTGCTTTTATATTGAGTCGCCCGGAATGCGTTCGTTGTTGTGCCGGCTGGAGTGCGATACTTTTGAAATGTTAACTGCGGCAAGCTCGGTTATACGCCCGGGGGTTGCCGAAAGCGGAATGATGCAGGAGTTTATTGATCGCCACCGCGACCCTAAAAAGCGTAAGTATCTGTTGCCCGAAATGGAGCAGCACCTTGGCGAAACCTACGGCGTTATGGTTTATCAGGAGGATGTGATTAAGGTGGCTCATCATGTTGCCGGACTAACTCTTGAGGAGGCAGATTTGCTTAGGCGTGCTATGAGTGGCAAAATGCGTTCGAAAGATGCAATGAAGGGTCTTACCGAACGGTTCTTTTCGTCATGTAACCAAAAGGGGATACCGCAAAACAAGGCAAAGGAGCTGTGGAGGCAGATAGAGTCGTTTGCCGGATATGCCTTTTGCAAGGCTCATAGTGCCTCGTTTGCCCTGCTTTCGTTTCAGGTGGCTTTTCTTAAGGCTCATTACCCCGCCGAGTTTATGGCAAGTGTGCTTAGCAATGGTGGCGGTTACTATTCGGCTGCTGTGTATATTTGGGAAAGTAAAAGGCTTGGGCTTAACGTACGCTTGCCTTCGGTTAACGAAAGCGAGTATGAGTATTCGGGGGCATATAAATCGTTGCGGGTTGGACTAATGGCTATCAAGAGTTTTTCACGAAAATCTGCCGAGCGTATTATTGCTGCAAGGGAAGAGGGAGGAGTATTCCAATCTCTTTCCGATTTTTTGGTGCGTACGAAAATTGGTTACGAGGAAAGTGCCACACTTATCCGCTGTGGTGCAATGGATTGTTTTAAGCTAACACGTCCAACCCTTATGCGTTTGCTGGATATATATTTTCATCACCGCAAGCTGCTTGAGCAAAGTACAAGCGATTTGTTTGCCGACCAGATGTTCGAGCTGGAAAAGGAAGTTGTTACCAATAGGCAGTACTCCACCTCGGAAATTGCCTCAATTGAATTTGAAACATTTGGTTATATGGTTTCGCAGCACCCGCTTGAGTTTTTTAGTGGGGTAATAAACCGCAAAACTATTACCAAAGCAAAGGATATGCACAAGTTTGACGGCAAAACAGTTAAAATGGTTGGATGGTTTATGGCTTCCAAGCGAATAAAAACACGCAAGGGCGAAATTATGAAATTCCTTTCGCTGGAAGACCTTTCCGGTACCTTTGAGGCGGTTATATTTCCGAAAGTTTATACCGAGTATGCCGAGCTTACCATAAGTATGGGTCCTTACCTGCTAAAGGGCAAGGTTGATATGCAGACAGGTAATAATCTTGTAGTGGAAAAACTTGCAATACTTTCGGCTAAGGAAGTTAAACAGATGGAACAGAAGGATAGCGTTGAAAACAACTGGTATGGTGATGTTGAAAAAGTAAACGAGGAAGAGTTTGCCATAGTAAGCTCCCTTGACCAGGAAAAACTAAAACAGGCGTATTTGTAGGGCGGGAGTGTTTCCCCTCCGGAGATTAGTTTCGAATCTCGGCATAAGTGTACAGGTTAAATCGCAGACCTCACCCAAACCCTCTCCTGAAATGAGAGGGCTTTTAATTGTAATGGTTGTACCAGCTTTTAAATCTTGTAAAAGATATGTCATCAATATTATTTGTAGGGCAGGAGTGTTCTCCTGCCGGAGATTAGTTTCGCCTCTCACGAGGCTAAGTTATTTAGTTTATCTATTTTTTTTCTATAAATATTCCGCATCTCCGATGCTTAACTAATATGGCAAACTTGGAGAAAGTCCCGTTAGGGACGAAAGATTTATAGAATCTTGTGGTAAGGTTAGGGGGTGGTTAACATAAAAATATAGCTACAATATTCATTGGTTTTTATCTCTTAACAAAATATTAACTATTGGGCATTTACACCTTAAATTCTAAAATATTATATTACCTTACTCTATTTTAAGTTTGAGGTAAATTGTGAAAAAAGTTTTTGTTTTACTACTGGTTTTATTTTCAATTGTTTCAGCACAGCAGCCGTATGTATTGTTAATTTCGTTCGATGGTTTTCGCTGGGATTATCTTGACAGGGGAATAACTCCGGTAATGAAGGATATGGAGCAAAATGGTGTGCGTGCGATATCGCTCAGGGCATCTTATCCAACAAAAACGTTTCCTAATCACCTCTCAATAATAACCGGTATGTACCCGCAAAATCATGGTATAATTACCAATGGTTTTACCGATCCTTTTTCTGGCGAGTATTACCGTCTTGGCGATACTGTTTCGGTACGTGATGCAAAATGGTACCTTGGTGAGGCATTCTGGACTACTGCAAAACGTCAGGGTGTAAAAACCGCCTCATACTTTTGGCCTGGTTCCGAACTTAACACACCTTCAAGAAGTCCGAACTACAGGGAGCATTACGAGCATAAGCGTCCCTATGCCAAGCGAGTTGAAGGAATATTAAACTGGTTAAAGAAACCATACGAAGAACGCCCGCATTTTATTACATTATATTTTGATGCAACCGATACTTATGGTCATAAATATGGTCCAAACTCTAATGAAATAAATACTTGTGTTGCCAGTCTGGATACCCTACTCGGAACTATACGTACAGGCTTGGCAGATGCAGGTATGAAGGATAGTGTAAATATAATAGTTGTTGCCGATCATGGTATGACTGAAGTTAGTACCGAAAAGGTAGTAATGATAGATGAAATACTTGCCGATATGGAGTGCAAGCTTGAAGGCAGCGGTCCTTTAATGCTTATTAACACGGAAGATGGGAAGAGGGAAGAAATATATAACAAACTGCTTAACCGGAAAGAGCATTACAGAGTATATAAAAAGGAAAGTTTGCCCGAATATTACCATTTTAACAAGCATCCGTTTATTGGCGATATTGTTGTAGTTGCTGATATTGGCTGGAGCCTAACAACCAAAAATGGATTCAATAAAATGAAAAAGTACGGCTCAAAAGGTAATCATGGTTATGAAAAAGACCACATGGATATGCATGGTATTTTCCTTGCCGAGGGTCCTTCATTCAAGAAAAATTACCTAACCGGTACAGTATGGAACATCGATATTTATCCGCTTCTTTGCAAAATATTCAATATTTATCCGCGCAATAATATTGATGGAAAACTTGAAAGAATAGAATTTGTTCTAAAGGATTGAATTATCAGCTGATTTTGTTTGTTTCTTTTGTTATCTTAAATATCTTTTTGCAAGCTAAAATAAGTGCTGATATGGATAAAATATTAAAAGTAAACTATGAGAGGCATACACTTTCCAATGGTCTCGAAATATTGTTATACCCTCGCAAACAATTACCGGTAACAGCCGTAAACTTGTGGTACAAAGTTGGCTCAGCTAATGAGGTACCAGGTAAAACAGGTTTTGCCCACCTCTTTGAACACATGATGTTCCAGGGATCTCAGAATGTTGATAAGGAAAAGCACTTTCATTTTATACAAGAAGCTGGTGGTAGCCTTAATGGAAGTACAAGTATAGACCGTACTAACTATTATGAAACAGTACCTTCCAATTATCTTGAAATGGTGTTTTGGCTTGAATCCGATAGAATGGGGTATCTATTACCAGCACTTACACAGGAAAAGCTTGATAACCAAAAGAGTGTTGTGATGAACGAACGCCGCGAAAGATACGATAACCAACCATACGGTCGTGCTTTCGAAACAATATTCTCGAATCTTTTTCCTGAAAAACATCCTTATCACTGGCCTACAATTGGCTGGATGAAAGATATTGAGGGGTTTGAGCTTGATGATGTTAAGGATTTTTTTAGGAAATATTACGCACCTAACAATGCTACTATGGTTGTTGGTGGTAATTTTGATAAAAATGAAACGCTTGAGCTTGCAGAAAAATATTTTGGCGAAATAGAAAGTAATGTTGTACCAAACGGCATTACAGTACCGGAAGTTAAACTTACAGAAAACAAGGAAATGCTCCTTGAAGATAATGTTCAACTTTCAAGAATATATTTAGCGTGGAATAGTTGCAAGGCGTATTCGGATGATGATGCTGCTCTTGATATACTTGCCGATCAGCTTGGGTCTGGCAAAAACTCACGTCTTTACAAAAAGCTGGTTTATGATAATCATAAGGCACTGGAAGTTTCAGCATTCCAATACCCCGGTAAATATGATGGCTCATTTTTTATTATAGCAACGGCTTACCCGGGTGTATCTCTCGATGAACTTAAAAAAGAAATTTTTAACGAATTGAACCTTATGGTTCGTGAAGGTATTTCGGAAGAAGAATTAACTCGATCCAAAAACAGTATAAAGTCAACTTTTATCTTTTCGCTTCAAAATCTTGATACATTAGTTGATCATATCAATACATATAATTTTTACCTTAATGAACCCGATTCCTTTATTTATGATTTGGGCAGATATAATAACTTAACTACTGAGGCTGTAAGAGCTGCATGCGATAAATACCTCCGTAA
Organism: Melioribacteraceae bacterium; assembly: GCA_963663615.1. GTDB lineage: Bacteria > Bacteroidota > Ignavibacteria > Ignavibacteriales > Melioribacteraceae. The sequence goes on along the minus strand of OY760517.1, from coordinate 2,895,892 downwards.
CCCGTATGTTGAGTTAAAAGTTGTTCCTAAAGGAGGTAACGATGCAAACTGATTTTAGAAAGACCAAGCCCGCTCCAAAAAGCGATATAGATTTTACCCTTCCGGTTGCTACCAAATTTAAATTAAATAATGGGATAACTGTTCAATATATACACAAAACAGATTTACCTGTAATAAAGCTTAATGTATTGGTAAATAGTGGAAGTAAATTGGATCCGGCAGGGAAAAAAGGTTTAACTTATCTTACCTCAATGCTGATTGATGAAGGTGCCGGAAGCTATGGAGCACTGGAGCTGGATGCAGAGTTTGAAAAACTTGGAACAGCAGTAGCAATATTAACCAGTCAGGATTATGTTAATATTACTTCGCTTGCCCTTGAGGAAAATTTCGAGGAATCGCTAAAACTTATTTCGGCGATTATACTTGAGCCGCATTTTAGCGAGGAAAATTACAATATTGAAAAAATGAAGCTTGGTAACAAATTAAAACGGAAATTTGATGATCCTGATTATGTTGCTACCAATACTTTTGAAAAAATACTTTTTGCCGGTAACAGGTACGCATATCCCGCAATGGGTTTACACAAGGATGTTGAAACAATTTCCCTTAACGATTTGAAAGCTTATTATAATGTTACATTTATAAAAGAAAATGTTGATATTATTGCTGCTGGTTCTCTTGAACCGGGCAAACTCCAGCAGATGCTAAATACATACCTTGGCAAAATTAAATCGGGTAATGAATCTGGGAAAAGCGAATTTTACGAAAATAAACTTTCGCGCAAGGTAATTTTTGTTAAGAAAAAAGGTTCTGCACAATCCGAAATTCGCATTGGTAATATTGCCGGCAGAAGAACTGATGAATTTTACTACTCAAGGTTATTACTTAATTCAATACTTGGTGGACAGTTTTCAAGTCGCCTTAATCATAACCTTAGGGAAGACAAGGGATATACTTACGGTATCCATTCAAGTTTTAATTACTATAAAAATGCGGGTTACTTCGAAATAAGTACATCGGTACAATCCGAGGTTACAATTCCGGCAATTAACGAAATTATGTATGAAGTTGATGGCATTTTTAAGGGAGTTACCAAAGATGAGCTTGATTTTTGCAAATCATTCCTTGTTCGCCGTTATCCTTCGCTGTTCGAAACATACTCCCAGTTGGTTAATAACTTAACAAGTCTTAATTTACACGGACTGGATGACAAGTATTTTAACGAGTATATTGAAAGTATAAGAAATGTTACAATGGAGCAGGTGCTTGATGCCAGAGAATGGATTAAACCTGAAGAATTCCAGATTGTAATTGTTGGTGATGATAAACTGGAAGAGGAAATTAAAGTTGCTCTTGGTGATGATATTGATGTACTAAACTTTACGGAAGTGTTATAACCTGGCAGTAATTATTTTATAGCCAAAACGAGTAAGCGAGTTTAGTATATCTCGGGTTGCGAAGAACATTTCGGCATCAATGGTAAGGAATAATATTTTGTCTGATTCTGTTGAGCGAGCGTGAAAATATATTCTGGATTTTACATCTTCGGGAATGTTGGAGTTTATTCCCTTAAGATTATCTGAACGGAGTAGTTTTATTCCATTTTCGGTGAAAGTATCGCGAACAAAATTAAAACTTACCGAGTGATATAGTTTTGAATGGATATCAATTACAACACCCTTAAACCCCTCGAAATTATATTTAATTCTTCTAATGGTTTTCTTTAGCTTGTTGCCTGTATCATCTTCAAGCTCATAACCATCTTCCAAATTATCATCAATATACAAATAGTAATCCTTACCAAATTTTGTGATTTCATCCTTAAAAGTATAACTATCCTCTGACGGGGTAAGGAATATGCCAAAATTAACAGGAAGATTTAATAATTGCTCTTTTATTTCAGGTTGGGCATCTTCAAAATTTTCCAGTATAAATACTATTGAGGCGTACTCTCGTGCAAGCGTATCGGAAATAAAAGTACACTGCAATTTTTGATTATTCTTAACGAATATATCTACTCTTGTTTTGGTATTTATGGAAAGCTCGTTTACACTGAAATCAATATCTTCAAAGTTTTTAAGTGAATTAAAATATTCTCTTAGCATCATAATGTGGGGTACATCTGATGGAAGGATTATGTTAAACTTGTGTGGAAGTGAGTCGTGCTCTGTCTTGCCAATGCTGCTAACAGTAATATTATCCTCACTTATACCAAAAAGCAGCATGGTATTAGTAAGATTAGCTTCGAGTGTTGTTCTTGTAACTTCAGGTATTATTGGCACAGTTTCGGGAGTTGCTTTTTTTGTGTTCTCAAGAAAAATATTGAGAAATAACAACAACACAGCCAGAAAAAAAAATGCGAAAACAATATTTTTTTTGTTCACGATACTCTACTTAAGTAAGTTTTCTATTTTTTCAAAAGTTATATCTATCGACTTGGCAAACTTACTAATCAGTTTCGATATTTCCCAACTGTTTTGAGTTTTACCCGAATCCTGAATTTGTTTTGCAATATCACCAAGTTTTTTAGCTCCAACATTGTATGATAACCCTTTCATTGTATGTGCAATTTTGGTAAGTTTTTCAAACTCACCTTTTTCCAGAAGTTCTTTTAGCTCTTCAAGGTTATCCTTAATATTTCCTTTGCTCATCTCAACAACATCACGGAAAAACATTTTATCTTCCTCGTTTCCAAGATATTCGCTAAGAACATCCATACCGAGTAAATCTTCATACTCATCTTGTAATAGTTTAGCTTCTTGTCTGTTTTTGTTGTTTTTGTTTAACAGCGAGCTACCATGTTTAAATAACATATCCTTAATTTTATTAAGAGTAACCGGTTTACTCATATAATCATCCATACCTCTTTCAAGGCACCTGTCACGGTCTTCCTTAAGAGCATTAGCAGTAAGAGCGATAATTTTAGGACGGGTATTAGGCCATTTTTTAAGAATAACGTCAGTTGCTTCTAATCCGTCCATTACTGGCATTTGAATATCCATAAAGATAAGATCATAAGGACGCTTTTCAATAAGGTCGATTACCTCTTTACCATTACCGGCAACCTCAGCAGTGTATCCAAGTTTTTTAAGTACATGTATTATAAATTTCTGATTAACCGGATTATCTTCAGCAGCAAGAATTCTTAGAGGTAACTCTTCTGCAAATATTTTCCCTGAGTCAGTTTCAATAATTTCTTCGTTAGGCATTTCCTTTGGCTCCGTGTAAAATATATAATATAATGCTTCAAAAAGCTGCGATTGTTTAATTGGTTTTGTTAGATGGGCAGAAAGATATTTTTCAAGTTCCCGTTTTTCCTCCTCCGAAAAAGAAAAAGAAGTGATAAATATAATAGGAATATTTTTGTATTCTACAATATCTTTTATGTTTCTGGCAACTTCAATACCATTCATTTCAGGCATTTGCATGTCCAGAATAATTACATCAACACGCTCACCAGCCTTTATTTTAGTAATTGCATCTTGTCCAGATTCAACCGGAATAGGGGTTAAACCCCACTTTTGAGTAATAGTAGTAAATATTTTAAGATTAGTTTGATTATCATCAACAATCAAAACTTTTTTGTTTTTCAGAATTTCGTAATTATAATCTTTTATAACTTTAGCCGAAATAACTCCAACCTGAATAGTAAAGTAGAAGGTAGAACCCTTATTCTCTTCACTTTCAGCCCAGATATCGCCATCCATAAGTGTAACAATTTTTTTGCAAATGGCTAAACCAAGTCCTGTACCACCAAACTTGCGAGTGGTTGAGGCATCGATTTGTGAGAAAGCATGGAATAAATTTCCAATCTTTTCATGTGGAATGCCAATACCAGTATCTTTTACCCTGAACTGAAGTTTAGCTTTGTTTTCATGCTGACCAACCAGCGAAACTTGTACAAAAATTTCACCATATGGAGTAAACTTGATTGCATTTCCGATCAGGTTAACAAGCACTTGTCGCAGTCTGGAAATATCACCCTGAATAACTTCCGGAACTTCGTTATCCAGAAGGTATGCAAGCTCAACGCCTTTCTTTTCGGCAGAGGAAGCACAAAGGTCGATGGCTTCTTCAACACATTGGTTAAGAGAAAACGGAGCCTCTTCAAGGTCCATTCTGCCAGCTTCAATTTTGGAATAGTCAAGAATATCATTTATCAGTTCCAGTAGTGCTTCGCCACTGGTACGAATAATCTTTACGTACTCGTATTGTTCCTTTGAGAGTTCGGTTTCGGAAAGCAGACTAGTCATACCAATAACACCATTCATCGGAGTTCGTATTTCATGACTCATGGTAGCAAGGAACTCTGATTTTGCTTTTGAACCAGATTCGGCAGCACGCATGGCTTTTTTCATTTCTTCTTCATGCAGTATTTTTTCAGTAATATCCTCAATCATAATTATCATATAATCAGGTTGGTTCAAATCTTTTTGAACCAGAGATATTGTGATACGGCTCCAAATAACAAGATGTTTATGCAGGGCAAGCTGTTTTTCAATTTTGTAGCTGCTTATTTCACCATTCAGTAATTTGTCATGTTTAATATTATCATCTGGTGCATATTCAAGGTTAAGAATATTCCTGAAATCCTTATTTAAAAGATCAGCTTTTTTATATCCAAGTAGTTCCTGCATTTTCATGTTAACGTTCATACAGTTCCAGTTATTATCTACCTGTGCAATACCGATAGCTGCTTCTTCAAATAATGAACGGAACAGAATTTCACTTTCTCTAATTTTTAACTGCGATTCCATTCTTTCGGTTATGTCGCGGGAAGTGCTTAATATACTTGTGATTTTTCCATGTTCATCAAAGAACGGTTGTGTTAAAGTCTCAACCCACAAATAATTATTGCTCTTATCTTTTACCCTGAATTGGAACAAGCTTTCCTGAGTATAATTTTTTCCTTCTGTTACCAGTCCGCCCTTAAGAACCTTTAAGTCCTCAACCTGCATATCGTGGGGATTTATATTTATCAACTCTTCAGCTTCAAATCCAAGAATATCTTTAACAGAAGGAGATATATATGTGAATTTTCCCTCGGGATTGTGAAGACAAACAATATCTTTCATGTGTTCTGAGATAAATCTGAATCGTTCCTTACTTTCAGCAAGCAATCTCTCAGTTTTATGGAATTCACTTACATCGCTGGCAACACAAATAGCTCCTTCAACAACTCCATCGCTATTATTTACCGGATTAACATTTATTTCCAGTATTATTTTTTTCCCGGTTTTATGATTTGCCTCAATCTTGTAACCCTCAGTTTTTTCGCCCTTGTTTATTTTATCCAAAGATGTATTAAGTCTGGTAAGGTTATCCGGATGGTTTGAAAGGAATTTTTTTACATTGGTTTTAAACTCACTTGTAGTGTAACCCAAAACAGTCTCAACCGAATCGGTTACATAGTTTACCTTACCTAGCAGGTCTATCCTGTATACAAACTCGTTAGTATGTGTTAATAACAGTTGTTGCTGATCAACAAGTTTTGTTAATTCTTTTTCATTCTGGGTTAGCTCTTTAACAGCCTGGTTTCTTTGTTTTATAATTCCAAAGAAAACAAATATTATAATTAGCAGAAGAATTAAAATAATTCCCAAAATTATCATGAAATTTACAACCAGGGAAGTAAGTAGAGTTTGTTTATTGGTGACGAAAATAATACCATATTTATTATTGTAAACCTCAATAGGATAATACGCAGCTATTGCGTTAATATAGCTATCATTTGTTAGCAGCTTAAACTCGGCAGTGTTATGCAACCCATATTGAATTTGTGAGTTTAACAATGTGTAAACCGATTCTTCCAGATGAGGATTTTTGTTGAACTTTTCATTACCTGCAAAATTATAATTGGTTATTCCCTTGCCGGGTATAAATATCAGTTCCCAGGAATCTGGTCCAATATAAAAATGACTAAACTCGTGCAATATGTAATTTTCAGTATTAAGATAAACCAGAATATTTCCAATAATTGCTCCGTCCTCGTTATAAATAGGCATAATAAGGCGTGTATTATTAGAATCAGCTAAGGCAATTCTTTTTTTGTGAATAAAATTTTCTGTTCCGGCATCTATCATTTTAACCGAATAGTAGTTTTGTGCAGAAAGATAGGCAGCTAATGTAACATTATTACTTTTGAAGTAAATTGAATCGATTAGCTCATCGAACATTGTATAGAACCTTCTAATACGCGTGCGATGTGAATTATAGTTTTTACCTTCATTGAAAAAATCATCCCAATCCTCAAGATCGGTAATATACCTCAGGTCCTGCTCAAGAAGCTCAGCACTTTGTTTTATGTTGTTCCCGCAAATTCTAACCTGATTCATCATAAGGTGTGCTTGTGAATCAAGTTCGTTCTCAATCAGGATAACATAAAAATACCCTGCCAACGAAATTAGCCCTAATATTATTACTGCCAGAAAGAGATACAATTTTTTCATAATATTACATTAGTTTATTTACCGGTAAATTTTGGAGTCCTTTTTTCAAGAAATGCAGCAGTGCCTTCCTTAAAATCTTCCGAGCCGCAACACACCGCAAAAAGACTTGATTCAAGGTGTTGACCTTCTTTTTCTGAAAGTTCGTCACAAGCCACAATAGCCTTAGTTGCCATTTTTACAGCAACCTGACCCTTGCTGCTAATTTTATGTGCCATTTCCTTAGCTTTCTCAAGCAATTCGGAAGATTTGTAAACCTTGTTTACCAACCCAATTCTGTAAGCTTCTTCCGAGTCTATCATTTCAGCAGTTAATATCATTTCGGCTGCCCTGCCCGAGTTTATAAGCCTTGCCAATCGTTGTGTAGCACCATATCCGGGTATAACACCAAGGTTAACCTCTGGCTGACCAAAAACAGCTTTTTCCGAAGCAAGCCTAATATGGGCAGCAAGGGCAAGTTCGCAACCACCACCAAGAGCGTAACCATTAACAGCAGCTATAACGGGCTTTTCGAGGTTTTCAATTTCGTTAAAAACTTCCTGCCCAAATTCAGCAAATTCTTTTCCGCCCAAAACATCAAGCACACTTAATTCTTTTATATCGGCACCGGCAACAAATGCTTTTTTGCCTGCACCGGTAATTATGGTAGTGTATATATCTTCAGTATCGGCAATGTGTGCAAATACTTCTTTTAGTTCATGTAATAGTTTATTGTTTAATGCGTTAAGTTTTTCAGGGCGGTTCAACGTAACAATAGCTACATTTTTTTCCTGTTCAAATAATATATTTTCGAAATTCATGTAAACCTCAGCTGTTTATAAAAGGATGTAAACAGGTATTCTTACTTTAAGATCGAGCGATAAAAATTGATTGTTGTGGTAATAATTATAATAGCCTATTATATCCATAAGAAACATTGAAACTCCTGTTCCAATCTGAAACCCGAAATAAGTTGTATCTTCAGTATAGTTTCTCATACCGCTATCAATTTTGAACTGGTGAAGTTTTTCAAAATAACCGAATGATGCACCAATGTCAACGACCGGCATCAAAATTACTATATTATTTATAAGCGGATTGAAGAAATATTTAATACCGCTGTTAAATGTAAATACATTTGTGGAAAGAGAGGTATAGTTGGTTTTTTTATAAAGGTCCTGCAAGCCTGAGTGATGCTGGTAGTTTATAGAGCTGTATGCAAATACAGGATATATTGAATTATCGGTATATGAAAATGTTGCTGAAAAGCCTGCACCAATATTTTGAAAATCACTAAAATCGCCTACTGGTATCCTCGGACCAACTCCAATATCGAGAAATGCACCTCTTGCCTGACCCAATTCAATAAGCTGTGCATTGGTTGATATAAATGCAATAAAAATAAATAAGATTACTTTTTTCATTTTGTTTTTGTGCTATTCTTGAATAGTTCTGTGCCAACCCCATATTTGTAAACCAGTTTGCCTCCGGTAGTACCAGTAAGGTAAACAAATATGCAACCTAAAATTACCAAAAATAATATAATAAAACGCAGTTGCTTTTTGCTTTTTGACTTTATAGAGGAAATTTTAATCAAGAAAATTCCGGTAAAGGTAAATAATGTAAATGTAGCCCATGTTTCGTGAGCTTCAATTGTTTCTTTAAGAGGTAAACTATTGGTTGCAATTGATGATGCTTCGGCATTTCCGCTAATAACTGCTCCAATAGCTGCAACAATACCAGCACCTAAAATTATCAACAACATACTATTTAGTTTGTAGTTGCCGGATATAAGCTGATATACCTCTGCTATGGAGTACAAAATAAGCAAAACTATGGGGAAGTGTATTACAAGCGGATGGGTCATTCTGCTTTCTCAAAATAGTTTTTAGTTGCCCAATGCCTGTAGTCAAACATTTTTACAAGCTCCTTATGGATAAAGCTTTTTACCAGTTTGCCCAAGAAATTGCCCTTGGGAATGTAATAAACCACATCGGTAAGGATTGTACCGTTTATTGATGATTCAAATTTGTGCGTGTGCTTAAAAAGCTTAAACGGACCTTTAAGCTGGGTATCTGTAAAATATGAAGGTGCATTATAGTCGGTAACCTTAACCAACCACTCTTGCGGAATTCCAAAGCGTACCGATTTTAGTTGTATTGATGAACCTGCAACAAGCGGATTATCTGACACGAAAAGCAATTTTGTTTTTATATATGGTGGTGTTACTATTTTGATATTTTCAGGATTGGCATGAAAAGCAAAGAGTTCCTCACGTGAGGTGGCAATTAGTGTTGATTTGGTATATACGTTTGTTTTATTATCCACAAAGCACCCTTCCGCCGGTAATATGATTTGCAAGATCGGAAGCCAGAAATAGAATAGGACCAGCTATATCTTCCGCATTGGCAATTTGCTGAACAGGTATTTTCAAACGTTCTGATTCCTTGTAAACTTCGTTAGAAAATACACTACTGTTCATTGGGGTATCAACCCAACCTGGAGCAACAGCATTTACATTAATTCCGTAAGCGGCAAATTCAATAGCAAGGGATTTTGTGAATGAGTTTATCGCTCCCTTGGAAGCAGCGTAATGTGATGAACCGGCTTCTCCTTGTTGGGTAGCAGTTGATGATAAGTTAACTATTCTACCCGAGTTGTTCCTTTTCATAATTTTTGCAACCTCACCGGTAATATAAAATACTCCTTTAAGGTTTGTTGCAAACATATCTTCGAGTTCATCAGGTGCGAAATTTTCAATATCAATTGGTTGGTGGACCTCAGCGTTATTTACTAATATATCTATTGTGCCAAAATCATTCTCTACATTGCTTATCACTTCTTTCACATCTTCAATATCCTCTACGTCCAGTTTATATGCTTTCACACTGCCAGACTTGAATTGGGAGCATAATATTTGTGCACTGTTACTATCGTTTTTATAAGTAAAAGCTACTGAAGCACCGGCAGCAAGAAACATTTTAACACAAGCTTCACCAATACCCCTGGAGCCTCCTGTAACCAAAACAATTTTGTTGTTAAAATTTAGCATTAGTATTTAACCTTGTAAAGAAATAATCCTTTTGCTTCAACTGCGGTACCTGCATTTTCGTTGTTTTCCGATTTTATGAGTTTTTCAAGATACTCAAGGGGTTTATCCTTTAGTGAAGCTTCAAGCATTGTGCCTGTTACTATTCTAACCATACCTCGTAAAAATCTGTTCCCCTGGATGTAAAAAATTATAAACTGACCGTTTTTTCTCCAGCCGATTTCAAATATTGTACAAAGCTTATTTGGTACTTCATCATTCTTTTTTGAAAGCGATGTGAAGTTGTGCTCACCAAGTAGGAATTTGCTTATATCATTAAGTTGTTTAATGTTATAAAGTTTGTGGAAGTCCGGGATGTAACTTGAGAATTTTCTAAGGAAAGGGGAAGGCTGTGTATTAAAGATATAAATGTAGCTTCTTTTAGTTGCATCGAAACGGGAATGGAAGCTTTCTTTAGCCTCACATATATTGGTAACAGTTATATCATTTGGAATAATTGCATTAACAGAGTTGAGGAAACGATACGGATCAATTTCCGTGGTTAGCTGAAAGTTTGCAACCTGACCCAAAGCATGTACGCCAGAATCGGTTCTGCCTGAGCCAATAAGATTAACTTCTTCACGGGTAATTGTATTAACCGCTTTACGTATTTCATCCTGTACGGTTACAGCATTGTTTTGTATTTGCCAACCGGAAAAATGTGTACCGTCGTATTGTATTGTAATTTTGTAATTATGCATATACTGTAAACTATTAAAACCAAAACCGAATTATACGTAATTCGTACAAATTTTTTGTATTTTTCAACACTTAAATTAAAAATAAAGGATAAATGTTTTATGGCAAAAAATTCATCGTTCGATATCGTATCAGAGATAGATTTTCAGGAAGTAGATAATGCTATCAATCAGGCTAATAAAGAGTTAGCACAGAGGTATGACCTGAAGGGGCAGGATGTAGAGCTGAATCTGAATAAAAAAGATGAGTTAATTACCATCAATGCAAAGGATGAGTATGGTACTAAAACTACTATCGATATTTTGCAAACCAAATTTTTTAAGCGTGGATTATCTCTTAAAGCTATGAAGGTTAATGAGCCTCAACCAGCCGGTGGTGGCAGGTTAAGACTGGATGTTAACTTGCAAAGTGGAATTTCAAAGGATAATGCCAAAAAGATAACCAAACTGGTTAAGGATTCAGGTCTAAAAGTTAATGCCCAGATAATGGATGAAAAAGTTAGAGTTCAGGGTGCAAAACGTGATGATCTTCAGGCAGTTATTCAGGCTGTAAAAGATGCCGATTTCGATTTTCCTACGCAGTTTGTGAACTATAAGTAGTTGAAACTTTTTTATATATCTTGCTTTATATGATATATTGATTTGCTAACAAGTTTTGAATGTTGAATAGATTGAGGTTATTGTGATAAGTATTGACAAAATTATTGTTATTGGCGACCGGGTGCTTATTAAACCGGAAGACAAATCCCAAAAAACCAATACCGGTTTATACTTGCCTCCTGGAGTTAAGGAGAAAGAAGTTGTACAAAGTGGTTATATTCTTAAGGTAGGACCCGGTTACCCTGTTTCACCTGGTGGTGAGGATGATGAACCTTGGAAAGAGGGCAAAGATACAAAGTATATTCCTCTTCAGGCGGCTGTTGGCGATTTTGCCATTTTCCTTAGAAAGGATGCTGTTGAAATTGAAATAGATGGTGAGAAAATGCTTATTGTTCCGCAATCGGCTATTTTACTGGTTCACAGAGAAGATTTTACTGATTTTTAGTTAGGATTTATAATGAAAGAGAAGTTTGAAGAATTTTTAAAAGAATATGAAGATAAAGTTTCCGGATTATATAAAGATGCTTGTCTGGCTTATTATGATGCATCAATTTCCGGCAAGGAAGAAGATTTTGCTAAAGCTTCTGAGCTACAGTTAAAGCTTAATAAGTTGTTTTCCAACAGGGATGACTTTAAAAAACTGGAAGAAATGAAAGGTGCCGATTTTGGTGATGAACTACTTAACCGCCAGTTTACACGTATCTATAACGATTATTTAGGTAATCAGTTCGATGAAAAATTACTGGAAGATATTGTAAACCTTTCAACAAAGGTTGAACAGCAGTTTTCAATTTACCGTGCTGAAATTGATGGTAAAAAATATACAGATAACGAACTTGATGAGATACTTGATAATTCTACTAACTCTGCAGAGCTTGAAGAAGCATGGAGTGCGAGCAAGAAGATTGGTGAGATTGTTAGTGAAGATGTTGTTAAACTGGCACATATGCGTAATGAGGCAGCCAAACAGCTTGGCTTTTCAGATCACCATACCATGAGTTTGGCACTAAGTGAGCAGAATACCGAAGACCTTGATAAACTTTTTGATGAGCTTGATGAACTTACGCGCGATGAGTTTGCAAGATTAAAGAACGAAATTGATGAATATCTTGCCAAACGTAATAATGTTGCGAAAGAAGATTTAATGCCATGGCATTATCAGGACAAGTTTTTTCAGCAGGGACCAAAAATATATACTGTTGATCTGGATAAGTATTATAAAGATCAGAATATTGAAGAGCTTACAAAAAATTATTTTAACGGAATTGGTCTGCCAATTGATGATATGCTTGAAAAGAGTTCGCTTTATGAGCAGGAAGGCAAGTACCAGCATGCTTATTGTACCGATATTGACAAGGAAGGTGATGTAAGGGTTTTATGTAACATTAAACCTAATTACCGCTGGATGGGTACTATGTTACATGAATTTGGTCATGCAGTGTACGACAAGTTTGTTGATGAAACTTTGCCATGGTCGTTGCGTGAACATGCTCACATATTTACTACCGAAGCTATTGCCATGTTATTCGGAAGGCTTGCCTCAAATCCAAACTGGCTTAAAAAAAATGTTGGTGTAAGCGAAGAAGAAAAAAGCAAAATTGCAGCTGATTGTTTTAACTCTTTAAAACTTGAACAGCTTACATTTAGCAGATGGGTGCAAGTAATGTATCGCTTTGAGCGTGCATTTTACAGTAATCCCGATCAGGATGTAAATAAACTTTGGTGGGATTTGGTTGAGAAATATCAGATGCTAAAAAGTCCAAAGGGCAGAAACGCACCGGACTGGGCATCAAAAATACATGTGGCTTTATATCCGGCATACTATCATAATTATATGCTTGGGGAACTATTAGCCTCACAATTGTACTTTACTATATCTGAAAAGGTATTGAATATTGAGGCAGTTACCTTACCAGATTTTACAAACATGAAACAGGTTGGTGAGTATTTGCTTAACAGCGTTTTTAAGCCGGGTGCCCGTTATAGCTGGAATGATATGATTGAACGTGCAACAGGTGAAAAACTTACAGCAAAATATTACGCCAAACAATTTGTATCATAATTGGAAATAAAATTGAAAAAAGTACTCGTTATTATTGGCTTAATTTTTCTTGCGGCATGCAACGATATACCCAAAGAACATAATTACAATGGTAAGGAGTACTCGCTTCTTAATCAGGATAGTGCAGCGGTTACATTCCCCGGGGATTTTAACCAGCGTCTTTCCGTAGTAGGCTATATTTTCACAAACTGCCCTGATATATGTCCGCTTACTACCAACAATATGCGGTTGGTAAAAGAGGCTGCCGATAAGTTGGGTATGGATAAAATTAATTATGTAACCATTAGTTTTGATCCGCTTGTTGATACCCCTGAAATACTTAAAAAGTATAGCAGAATACGTGGACTTGAATTTGATAACTGGCAATTCCTTACAGGTGAAAAAGCAATTATTGAAACATTGATGAACTCGGCGGGAATAGTTGCTGTACCAGGTGATTCAACTGTTTTTCCTGATGGAACTGTTAGTTACTATTATATTCATACCGACAGAATTTCCCTGGTTGATGAAGATGGTTATGTTAGAAAAAACTATAAGGGAAGTGAATTAAATGTTGATGAGATAATCAAAGATATCAAAACACTTTATTAGGAGTAATTGTGAGAATACTATTTGTTTTAATTTTGGCAGCTAACCTGTTTGCACAATCCCAACTTGAATATAAGGATGCGTGGATACGTAGCGGTGCCGAAGGAATGAATACTGCATTTTTCGTGAAAATACATAACAGTTCCGATCAGCCTGACTATTTGCTTAAGGCTGAAGCCAGTTTTGCTACAGTTGTTGAAGTTCATGAAACTTACAAAAAAGATGGTGATATGATGGGTATGCGTGAAGTTGAACAAATTGAAGTACCTGCTAACGCTACCTTGCTTCTTAAGCCTATGAGTTATCATGTTATGCTTATTAAACTTAAGGAAGATATGACCGTAGGTAAAAAAGGCAAAGTAAAACTATTCTTTAAAAATGCCGGCATGGTTGAAGTTGAAGCGGAAGTTAAAGATATGAACAAAAAGATGAAGAAAAATAAAATGAATAAAGATATGAAACATGGTATGAAATCATCATCGAAAGCTGATAAAAGCTGCTGCGGCGAATAGATTTTTAGAGGGGCGAAACTATTTCGCCCTTTTTTTTAATCCTTTCTTTCCAAAGTCCAAACCTGTTTACTCTCTGAGCCGGAGAAATTTTCTGGTCTGTAATCACTTAATTCCGAAAGACCAATTTTAATATTATCCTTATCAATAAATTCAATAATGCTATTAATAGTTACACCTTTTTTCTCGTAAGTGAAATCAAGTTCATTTGCATTTTTATTAAGTTTGAAGTTAAAGTAGAATCTTGCCGGGGTTACTTTGCCGTCTATTTTCCCTCCTTCGCTTCTGTAAAGAACAACGGAGTTATCGGTGTTAAACGTTATTTTAACAATTTCGCCGGTACTTGATTTTCCCTCCCATTTACCAGCAAGAGGATTTGGTTCAGCTATTATAAGAGTAGATAAAATTAGTAATGTAATTAGTGTTAGTGCGGTTGAACGGAATTTGCTCATTTAGCCTCCGGGATTGTTTATCCTTAATATTTAAACTACGGAACAGATACTTATTTTACCTAATTCGGGTTATATTGTTCCAAAAGCCAGCAGACTAATTAAATTTTAACATAACCGGTTAGTTTAATTGTTGCACAAATCTTATCGGCGAGTTTACTCGCCTTAATTATATACGTTAGCCCGAATGAAAAATAGTTTAATTCTGCAACGAACATTTACAACTTAACATAACCTGTGGTTTTGATGGTTGCACAAATCTTGTTGGAGAGTTTACTCGCCCCAATCGTATACGTTAGCCCGAATGTAAAAATAGTTTAATTCTGCAACGAACATTTACAACTTAACATAACCTGTGGTTTTGATGGTTGCACAAATTTTATTGGCGAGTTTACTCGCCTTAATTGTATACGTTAGCCCGAATGAAAAATAGTTTAATTCTGCAACGAACATTTACAACTTAACATAACCGGTTAGTTTAATTGTTGCACAAATCTTATCGGCGAGTTTACTCGCCTTAATTGTATACGTTAGCCCGAATGAAAAATAGTTTAATTCTGCAACGAACATTTACAACTTAACATAACCGGTTAGTTTAATTGTTGCACAAATCTTATCGGCGAGTTTTGCTCCTTCATTTCCAACAAAATTATCCCAGGCTTCGGAGGGTAAAAAATCAATATATATGGAAGTGAGCGGAGTAATATCCCCACGTTCAATTTTTCTTACGCGCTTCATTAAGGATTCACGGAATTCTTCAACTGAATTATAAGTACCAGAAAAACCTCCAGTATATTCCTCTAGTATATCAATTGCTGTATCAATCATATTCAGGGCTTTAAGAAGACTTTTACCCCTCTTCCTTGCTCTTACCTCATCAAGCCAGTCAGAATCCATTATTTTTCCTTCCCGGGTATATAATTATTCAAAGAATATTCAAGAATACTAAAAGAGGTAAAATTAATCAATTGCAATATTTAAGTCCCCGATGTTTTTAATCGTGCCTATTTTATTAGTAGCATTTTAATTGTGCCAGGCTGATAATATTATTGGTTTCTATTATTAGATTAAGGTTTGAGTTGAAATATTGTATTATACTTATATTTCTATGCTAGTTAAAAAGTTTAAGTAATACAACTAATTCTTGAAGTGTCAAGACCGGAAAACCTTGCTGGAAGGCTTTCCGGTATTTTAATAAAATTTAATTGTAAGGATTAGGGAAATTTTGTTCTAACTTGTTTACCAAAGGAATAGCCACTGAAGTATCGATTTTAGTGATAATATCAGTCTCTCCGATTTGTCTTTTTATTGGGGAAGAGGTAATATTAAATTTGCTACCCTCATTCCAGATAAGATTAAAACTATTTTCACCTACCCTGATTTGTTTTTCAAATATTCTGCATTCACCAGTTTCCAGGTTTTTAAGTGCGATATAATATGTATCCGAAAAGTTAATTAATCCTACAACATCAGAACTTGATGCATCGGTTAAATTAAGGGCAGGAATATTAAATAATGAAGGAAACAGATTTTTGTTTGTGGTTGTTAATCTCCCATTTTTGTCGATATTTCCAATGCAGGCAATATCTGGATCAGGCTGATGTAATACGGAGTATATTGAATCTCTGAAAACTATTTCTTTTGTGGTTGTATCACTATAAGCTTTGATAACCCATTTGCGAACTACAGTTCCAAGACCAGATTGCCAATTTCTTATGCTGACTTGATATTTTCCTGGCATCAATGGTTGGAATTCTATCAAACGTTCACTTATTTCACCATTCATATTGTATGCAATTACATTTACATGATACTGTTCACTTATTGTAAACGGTAGAGTTGAAACTGCATTAATCCGTTCATTTTTCCCATGTTTGAAGGCACGTTCGTAATTTAGCTCGATATCATTCCAAATTGCTACTGCAATATCAGAAGAACCAGAGCCAAGTACAGTAATTTCCAAACTGAAAGGTGAATCAACAAAAGGGTCTGTTCCGCCGCCGCCGCAACTAACCAAAAACAACAATACCATTAAAAGAATAATGCCTCTTTTTCCCATTCTTTCTACTCCCTTGCATTTTAATAAGGTAATACTTTTAATAAAAACATTAAGTAGTTTGTTTTATAACTGAAAAATAATTTAGTGTATAAACCTAAAAATTTTATAAACATTAAAAAGTATATCTTACGGAAAGTGCAAACTCATCAATCCATAAACCGGTGTAGCTTGCAATATTAAAAACAGGTTTCCAGTCTAATCCAACGTTAAACGGAATATCCTTAAGGTTATATTCCATACCAAGAATACCCACAACACCGACTACTGCGTAATCCTTACCTTTGTCGCCCCAGCTGGCATCGTTATCACCCCAGAAACCAATATGACCACCAAAACCATAGTACCAGTTAAGTCGATTAACATTAAAGGCGGGCTTATGAATTTCATACAAACCAGTTAAATTAAATCCACCCCATCTCGCTCCAACAATACCTTCCAGTTTTACATCTTTGGCGATATTGTGTTTAACTGTAATACCACTTGAGGAACCGGCACGGAGACCTACACCAGTTGTATAATACTGCGAGTAAGCTGTTGAAGTAGCAAAAATTAACATCATGGCAATCAAAAATAATCGTTTCATAAACATCCTTTCGATATTGTAAATAATAATTGTTGTTTATTAACTAAACGCATATCAGTAAATATAGTTCTATTGGCTTAATTGGATGTTAGCGGTATCACATTCCCCGAAATGTGTATCTAAATGTGATACTCAATTATTTCTGATTTTTGCCAGTAAAACCAATTTTTGCTGATGGTTGATTCTTTCCATATCGTAAAACTCATCTGCACCCGAAATACCGCCAATAATACTACCCAGAAATCCACCTATTACGGTATAGAGTATTGTGCTGAGAAAATCCCGTTCCTCGCTAAAATACCCTGATGATTTTGTAGATAGCCCGATTGCACCACCTCCTGCAGCACCAATTAAGAAGCCCATTCCTATCCTTGATTCTCTCTCATGTCGTATGCTTTTAATTGCATCAATATGGATTGCAGAAGTAACATTGCACCCGTTAACGTAAAGCGAATCGGCAGTCTGGTTTTGAATGGTAACATAAGGATACACCACACCCGAATTGGTTATTATCTGCCACATTTTGTACTTCTGTCCTAACAGACCAGAGTGTGCAACAATAAAAAATAAGACTGTAAAAAGTAAAAGTTTCATTACATTGATCCCCGATATTTAGTTGGTTTACAGGGATTAAGTCAACATCCGTTCCAAATATTTACCTGCAATTTTGCCCTATTAAAGCGTTAAAAGGATGCTTTAGTTTTGTTTTGTGTACAGTGGTGTATTTGTTTGGGTACAGGGTAGGGGGTATTGGGGAGGTTTATAATCTGTCAATTTTCCTTACTATGTTAGTATCAATACCGGCTAACATACCGTGCTCTGTTTTATTTCTTAACTTTACCATTAGTTGTATGCTTCTTTTCTGGCTTTTAATGAAACAATTATAACTATTACTTCATTTTGATTTATTTTATAAAATAAGCGAAAATTACCAATTCGGTATCGATAATAACCAGCTAATTCTCCTTTAAGCTTTTTAATGTTTGGTCCAAAAAAAGGATTTGCTCTTAATTGTGGATAGACAAATTCTTTAATCTTCTTGTAAACTTTTTGGAGTTTTGGACTTGCAATTTCCTTTTGAAAGCCTTCTGTTTCTGCTATTCTAAACTCAGTCAACAAATTTATACTTACCCTGTTCTACTTCTTCATTCCCTTTTTGCAGACTTTCCATCAGTTCTGAATCATTCAAAATTTCATCCATTTCATCATCATCAACAAAAGCCTGTTGCGATATGTATTGTGTAGCAGCATATTCAAGAAAATTTGAAATTGTTCTCTTTTCGCCATCAGCAGCACTTTTTATTAAATTGTATGTGCTCTCATCTACTCGTACGGTTATAGTTTTTGACATCCTAAATCCTTTTGAGATTGTATTCAAAAGTATTCAAAAGTATTCGGATTGTCAAGATAGTTATTCAAAAGTTAAATGTTATTGCTAAAAAATGACATCAATAAACTTAGCTATCATTAAATTAGGAAAAATCTTGCAACTTATATAAACTAAATCTTAAAATACTTTTTTTATCTTTTTCTTGAAATTCAAACTTGAGTATATATTATGTGCATATTTTGTTATTATGGTAGTCAATGAACATTTTGTTGTTATCTGTAATCGTAAAGTTGAAATTCTGATTTGTAAGTTTAGTAATCCCAAAATCGAGTTCCACATGATGATTTGGACACACACAAATTATATTTTCTATTTTATCAGGACCATTATGTGGTGCACCTAGAGGTATGATATGATGAGCCTCAACATATTTTTTCCCATTTGGAAATAAAATTGATTTTCCACAAATTTGACAAGAGTAGTTACATATTTCTTTTGCCTTTATTGTAAGACTTGAGTCACGTATTATTCTGGAATTGATATAATCTTGACGGGATGGATTAATTAGAATTTCTGAGTCATGAGCTACCATAATGTTTTGGTTTGATACATTTAATCCTAGAAGATCGTTTAGATTTGTTATGTCATCAATAGTAAACCTTTCATCAACTTCCACGAAATTACCTTTAAAAAAAACGGCTAAACTTTTTTTATCAAATTGATACCCCTTTTTATTTTTCCAATTAAGTTTGAGGAATTTTTCCCAACTTAAATTATCAAGATTGTCCAAAGCGAAATTTGGTGAAAAGTTCACTTGCACTCGGATTGGATAAACTATTTCAGAAGAATTAATTTCTTCTTGCCAAATTAAATCTTTTTTCGAATTTGGTTTTCCACTTTGGTCGTATGGTTTACTAATAACTTCTCCAAAACCATAAAAAGTAAGGTTTTCTTTACTATTACTATTTCTGATAATAATAATATCACCCTGTTTGAGTTTTTGGACCTTTGTTGCTAAGCCATCATTTGTTTTATGAAATCCCACAAGACTATTTCTTTTTGATATATCAAAGTTTTTATCATTTGCGTACTGATAGAAAAAATACCTTCTCGCCATTCAAATTCCCTTGTCTTATTTAGACCTT
Source organism: Melioribacteraceae bacterium (assembly GCA_963663615.1). GTDB lineage: Bacteria > Bacteroidota > Ignavibacteria > Ignavibacteriales > Melioribacteraceae. The sequence goes on along the minus strand of OY760517.1, from coordinate 2,876,356 downwards.
AATGATTTTAAGCTAATTATATAATAAATTATAAGCAATAGCTTAACACCCCACCAAATCAAAAATCATTATTCTAAATCTTGCCACCTATCTTCTACTCTTAAATAAAAATCCCGTTGCAAACAATTTGGAGTTATTTTATCTTTCGTAATTACTTCTTTTATTTATGGAGATAGACATGTCTGCAAAAGTGATTAAACCGGCTGTACGTACAAATAACATTACGTATGCTGTAAGAGATATTGTTGTATTGGCTAAAGAAACTGCCAATACTGGCAAGGAAATGCTTTACCTGAATATTGGTGACCCAAACATTTATGATTTCCAGCCGCCAAAAGCTATGATTGATGCTACCTACAATGCAATGGTAAAAAACCTTAACGGTTATGCACCCTCATCAGGTATTGCTCCTGCTGTTGAAGCTATTGAAAAGGAAGCCGAAAGAAAGGGAATTAAGAATATACACGACATATTCGTAACAACAGGTGCAAGTGAAGCCATTGAAATTGCGCTTACATCTCTTGTTAACGAAGGTGAAAACGTGCTTACTCCTACTCCTGGTTACCCGCTTTACACTGCGGTACAGAGTAAATTGCAGGCGTACGAAAACCCTTACTATCTTGATGAAGCTAACGGCTGGCAGCCAGATATTGAAGATATCAAGAGCAAAATTAACGATAAGACGAGAGCTATTATTCTTATCAATCCAAACAACCCTACCGGTAGTAACGCAGCCAAAGAAACCTTGTTGCAGATTATTGATCTTGCTCTTGAGCATGATCTTGTAATTTTTGCCGATGAAATTTACGACAAACTTATGTTTGATGGCGAAAAACATATCAGCATTGCTTCCTTAAATAAGGATGTGCCTTGTATTACTTTTGGCGGACTTTCAAAAAACTATATGGTTCCGGGCTTCAGAATTGGCTGGGGTGTTGTTAGTGGCGACAAAACAGTTCTTTCGGAATATATTGCTGCAATGAATAAAATATTGCGGGCACGTTTATCTGCAAACCATCCTGAACAGTATGCTATTCCGGCAGCACTTTTAAGTAATGACGAGCACCTTGTTGAAGGTATGGAAAAGCTTCACCGCCGTCGTGATATGACTTACGAAATGCTTAATGCGGTTGATGGTATTACCTGCGTTAAACCGGAAGGTGCATTTTACGCTTTCCCTAAACTTAATGTTAAGGATGATTACCATTACGTAACCGAGCTTATAAAAGCTACAGGTGTTGTTACAGTTCATGGTAAGGGATTTGGGCAGGTTCCAGGTACAAGCCACATGCGAGTTGTATTTTTGCCTACCGAAGATATTCTCGAAAAAGCATACAAGGCAATTGCCGAATTCCACAAACAATATACTGATCAGTACGGTACAAACGAAAATTAAACTACTATACACAAAACCTCCGAAATTTTCAAAATTTCGGAGGTTTGCTGTCCATTATTTACGATTATTATTATATTTATTTCATGTATTAAAAAGCGGGTTAAATGGATAAGCAAAGAAAATATTTTAAGGGTACCTTTCATCATTTGTATAATCGTGGTGCAAACAAAGGAAATATCTTTTTTGATAAAGATAGCTATTATCACTTTTTAAGATTAATGAAGAAGTATAGTGCTAAGTATCAAATCAATATTCTTGCTTATTCATTGATGAATAATCATTTTCATCTTTTTGTTAATCAAACTAAAGATAATTTAACGATTACTGAATTCATTAAATCAGTGCTAATTTCATATGTAAAAGCAATAAACAAAAAATATGAGCGTTCCGGCACACTGTTTGAATCTAAAACAAAAAGTAAAATTATAGAAGACGAATCTTATTTTTTATGGGTGATAAAGTATATTCTTGAAAATCCTGTAAAAGCAAAAATTGTAAATAGAATTGAAGACTACGAGTTTAGTAATGCAAGGGATATTCTAGGACTTAGAAACGGAACAATTTTTAATAGAGAATTAGTAGAATCTTATTTTCAATCAGAAAGTTCTATGATTGAATTCTTACAAAATAATGAAATGCCTTACGAATTTTAACAGAACATTCAGTACACAAAACCTGCGAAGTTTATAAAACTTTGCAGGTTTGCTGTCCACTCAGTTGGTTGCATTGCAACGAGATACAAAACCTCCGAAGTTTATAAAACTTTGCAGGTTTGCTGTCCGCAAGACATTAGAGTGTACTTTAGCTAAAATGCCAACTCAAAAAACTCCAAATTAAAACTTGCCTATTTTTTATTTTATACTGTAAAAGAATTATTGTTATATTTACAAAGGTTATTCTTGTTAATTCGGAGTAACTCTTTTATTGTTTCTTGATTGAAAATCAGTTATTGTATATATTACTTATTTGGATCGAAATTAAAGGTAACGTAAGTTTTGTTGAAAAATCTGGAAATTACCAAGCTGCCAAACGGCATTAGGGTTATAACCGAAAGAATTCCTTATGTTGATTCGTTTTCGCTTGGTTTTTTGTTTGATGTAGGTGCTATTGATGAGGATGTGGATAATAACGGTATAAGCCACTTCCTTGAGCATATGTTTTTTAAAGGAACTGCCAAGCGTAGTGCCAAAAGAATATCGGATGATATTGAGTCCTCTGGTGGTTATTTAAATGCTTTTACCACAAAGGAGCATACCTGCTTTTATGGTAGGGGACTAAGTAAAAATCTTACAAAAACCTTTTCTGTTCTTGCAGATATGTTGCAAAACTCCCTGTTCAGGGAAAATGATATTCGCAAGGAAGCCGGAGTAGTAGTAGATGAACTTTACGATATAGAAGATACACCAGAAGAATTGGTCTTTGAAAAATTTGAATCGAACATATTTGATGGAAATCCGCTTGCGTTGCCAATAATTGGTACCGAGGATAACATTAAAGGGTTTACCAACAAACAGTTATCTGACTATGTGGATAAGTATTACGGTTTCGATAATCTGGTAATTGCAGCCTCGGGGAATGTGAAACATAAACGTATTCTTGAGCTTATTGAAAGATGGATGGTAAAAGACCTCGGCAAAACAGCAAAAAAACGAACTGCTACTGTTTTGCATAATGTTCAGGATATTAGTCTTGTTAAAGATGTACAGCAAACACATATGGTAATGGGATGCCCTTCATTCGGATTTGGCGATACTGAAAACCGCACCCGGGTAAATATACTTAACCAAATACTTGGGGAAGGAAGCAGCTCGCGTTTGTTCCAGCGTGTAAGGGAACGAAATGGTATTGCCTACCAAATAAACAGTTTTTTGAACTCTTTTTACGAAATTTCTACTTTTGGTGTATATATATCAACTAATCATTCCAGTTTTGAAAAAGCGTACAGACTTATTTTTGAGGAGTTTGAAAAGCTTAAAGCAAAGCCTGTTGGCGAAAAAGAATTAAAACGTGCAAAAGAGTATCTTAAAGGCTCAATAATTATGAGCCTGGAAAGCACAACTAACAGAATGATAAGAATGGCACAATCGATGCTTTATTTTGACCGTGTTAAATCGGTTGAAGAAACATGTCGGGAAATTGATGCTGTTTCGAATACGGATATTATTGATCTGGCAAATAAATTACTTGCTCCCGAAAATTTGAGTAAAGTTATTATTAGTTCGAAAAATTTTTCAATGCTGAGTGCAGCATAAATTATTAAAGGAAACGTTATGCCCAAGATTACAATTGATGGAAAAGAATTTGAATTTCAAAACGGACAGACTATCATACAGGCAGCACGAGATGCTGGTGTAGATATTCCCCACTTTTGCTGGCATCCCAAATTATCTGTTTCCGGTAATTGCCGTGTATGCCTTGTTGAAGTAGAAAAGATTCCAAAACTTGTAATAGCATGTTCAACTATGGCATCCGATGGTATGGTGGTTAATACAAAATCGCCTAAAGCTACCGAAGCCAGAAATGCTGTAATGGAGTTTATTCTTATAAACCACCCGCTTGATTGCCCAATTTGCGATGAGGCTGGTGAATGTAAACTTCAGGATTACGCATTCAGTCATAGTAAAGGTGAAAGCCGTTTTGTTGAAGAAAAAAATCATAATAAAAAGAGAACACAGCTTGGTCCAAGAATTATGTTCGATGCAGAACGTTGTATCTCATGTTCAAGATGTATTCGTTTCTCTGATGAAATTGCTGGCGAAAATCAGCTAACTTTCTCAAAACGTGGCGACAAGGTTACCATTACTACATTCCCTGGTGAGGAGTTCGACAATCCATACACACTTAATACTGTGGATATTTGTCCGGTTGGTGCTTTAACCAGTAAGGATTTCCGTTTCGATTCGCGTATTTGGGAAATGTCTCATACTCCATCTGTGTGTAACGGCTGTTCAAGAGGTTGTAATATTGATATCTGGGTTCGTGATAACGAAATTAAACGCCTTACTCCTCGCAACAACCCTGAAGTAAATCAGGAATGGATGTGCGATAAGGGGCGTTTGGAAACTTTCCGCTTTGTAAATGATGATACCCGCGTTGAAAAAGTTTTCGTGAGACGCGAACATAAATTGTATGAAATTGACTGGCAGGAAGCTTTTGAGCTTGCACTGCGTCGTATTAAAGAATATAAAACCGAAGAAGTAGCTTTTCTCGGTTCACCTTTTGCTACTGTTGAAGATAACTACCTGTTTGCAAAACTTGCAAACTCAATGGGCATTAAAAACTTCAGTATTACAGACCATACTGTTGCCGGTGACAAGGATGACCTTTTGATTAGGGAAGACAAAAGCCCAAATAAAACAGGTGCCAAGCTGGCTTCAAAAGTATTGAAAAGCAGTATAGATTTTGCATCGGTTGTTGATGGTATTAAATCGCATAAAATTAGAGCGGTTTATATGCTTGAAGATGATCTTGCCGGGTTTAGCGATGAGCTTAAGGAAATGCTTGGTAAGCTTGATTTGCTTATTGTGCATGCTCATAACTTTAATGAAACTACTGAACTTGCAGATATTATTTTCCCTGTATCAACCTATGCCGAAAAGAATGGTACTTTTGTTAATTACCAGGGCAGGGCACAAAGACTTAAACCTGCTGTAGCAACTCTTAAGGTTGATCGTGCTCTCGATAATCTTGAAATGAGCCGCTGGGATAAATTTGGTACCAAATATGATCGCTGGGCACAGGGTAGAAAAGTTGATGTTGAACCAACATGGAAAGTTCTACAGGAGTTTTCCAAAGTTACCGGTCTTAACCTGCATTACAACATGGCGGAAGATATTTTTGGTGAAATTACCAAATCTGTTTCCGAGTTTGCTAATCTTGACTATGATGTAATTGGTGAAAACGGTGCAAAGCTAAAAGGTGTTTAATCTTATATAAAACAGAAAAGTTTAATCTGGAGAAATTGATATAATGGATATTTGGGAAACTATTATAATTGCCCTTATAAAAATTGTTGTAGCGTTGAATGTGCTTTTGCTTTCGGCTTCTGCAATGGTTTACTTCGAAAGAAAAATAGCAGCTGCAATTCAGGACAGGGTTGGACCCAACCGTGTTGGTCCGTTTGGTTTGCTACAGCCGTTTGCGGATGTATTTAAACTGGTTCTCAAGGAAGATATTGTACCCGATTCAGCAAATAAAAGCTTGCACTCTGTTGCACCATTTATAGCCTTGTTTGTTGCATTTTCAACTTATGCGGTTATTCCGGTTGGACCTGAAGTTACCATGTTTGGCTATACTACACAGTTTGCTCTTGCTGATGTTAATATTGGCGTGCTTTATATCCTTGCCCTAACATCATTAGGTGTTTACGGACTTACAATAGCAGGATGGTCATCCGGTAGCAAGTATTCGCTTATAGGTGGTATTCGTTCTTCAGCCCAGATGATATCGTATGAAGTTTCAATGGGCTTTTCTATTGGTGGTGTTGTACTGATGGCGTCATCATTAAGCATGAATGATATTGTTGCTTCTCAGTATGGCTGGATGTGGAATGCAATTGTTCAGCCTATTGGTTTTATAACTTTTGTTGTTTCTGCTTTTGCCGAAACTAACAGGTTACCATTCGACTTACCCGAAGCGGAACCTGAACTTGTTGGTGGTTACCATACAGAATATAGTAGTATGAAGTTTGCAGGATTTTTCCTTGCTGAATATGCTAACATGATTATAGCCAGTGCATTGATTGTTACACTTTACCTTGGCGGCTGGCAAATACCATATATTGACTTACTTGAACTTGGTTCAACAGTAACTATAATATTACAGATTGGTGCATTTATTGCAAAAACTGCATTTATGCTTTTCTTCTTTATCTGGGTGCGTTGGAGTATTCCTCGTTTCAGATATGATCAGCTTATGAATATTGGCTGGAAAGTAATGTTCCCTATGGCACTATTTAACTTGGTGTGGGTTGCAGCAATTATTATGATATTCAAACTGTAAAGGATTTTTTATGCCTGCTAAAAAGAGATATAAAGATTTAGGATTTTTAGAAAAATTATATATTCCCGAAATTGCCAAGGGATTGGCACTTACATTTAAACGTATGTTCAAACCTAACGTTACTATGCAATATCCTGAAGTTAAGTTTGAACCACCTTCATCATACAGGGGCAGACCTGTACTAGTTAAGGAACATGACGATTCGGAAAGATGTGTTGCATGTGGTCTGTGCTCTCGCGTTTGTCCTGCTTTAGCTATTGAAGTTAGAGCCGCCGAAACCGAACAGGAAAAAGAAAGATATCCTGAAAAATTTGAAATAAATATGCTTCGTTGTATCTTCTGCGGTTTTTGTGAAGAAGTTTGTCCTGAAGAAGCTATTGTTATGAGTAAGGATTACGAATTGGTTTTCCATAATCGTGATGATGCAATTTATGGTAAAGATAAATTACTTATTCCGGTAGAGCAATTAAAAGACAGACTGGACTTTTTAAGAAACTTTAAGTAAATTGTCTTTTACTTGACAAATGTGCAGGATCAATGAGACTATTGCGTGTAATAGTTCTTCTGCTGATTGCAGTTTCGTTTTCATTTGGGCAAACGGATTTGTATTTCAATGCAGGAGTTCCAAAGTTTATTACAAAATCAGGGGTTTTTAAGATAAGTAATATTCTTAGGGTCAATAACTTAAATATTGATTCCCTGCACTATAGCTATATTCTCCCCGATAATTACCAGGTTGTTTCAGCTAATTGCAATTGTGCTAATAATTCTGCCAAACTTGTGGTTAATAAACAGCAAAACGATTTTAACACCACTTCCTATTTTATTACGATTGATGATTCAACTTTACTTGGTGGAAATACTTTTCAGCTTACACAAACCATCAAGGCAAATTCAGATGATGATTTTCTTCTGGATTACCAGATTGACTATTTTATAGCTGATAGTGTTGTTAAAACGTTTTCAACTTTCTACGATGAGTTTAATGAAAATTATCTTGAACCTTCTATTATTAGCTACTATAACCAGAATACTGCTTCCGGCAAAGCTCTTAAACTTAAACAAAATTCAATGTTACGCATCGAACCCGAGAACAAGATTGAAAATAGTTTGCTGATTGAATTCTGGGCTAATTTCGAAAATCCCAAAGGTTACTTTTGCCAATTTGAAAATAGTGAACTACTTGATACTGTTTTTACTCTTGGATTCGATAAATATCAGTTGCTTAATATTAAGAGTAAAAATTTTCCTGATAGCTTCGAGGAATATTTTGTTAGTCCCGAAGCATGGTACCATTTTAATCTGATAATCGACAGAAAAGAAAAAATCTTTTCAGTGTATGTAAATGATGTGCTTGTTCACTCAAGTCAAATTAACATTGCCGAGCCATTTAGCGGTTACAGGTTCAGTATTTTTAACAATTCCAATTCGGCGGATTACCGTATAGACAGATTAAAAATTTGGGATTTTAACGATGATCTTGAATGGGTTAAAAGAAACAAAAGTTTTGATCACTATTATCCTTCAAACTCATCACTCGTTTTTAATGCCGATTATGATAATTCCGATATTCAGGAATCAGAAAAATATGTAATTGAGTATAACAATTTAGATTACACGGAATCGGATGCACCAATATATAACAGGGCACCCGAGCTTAATGTAAACGTGTATTCTGGCTTTTCCAGTTTGGTTTGGGAAACAGGAAATATCGCAAATGTTAAACTTTTCCAGATCGAAAAATCGCTTAATGGCAATAATTTTAGTGTAATTAAAGAAATTGATGTAATTGAAAATAAACTAAAGTATTCTTACGATGATCTGCGTTCGGAGGATGAGGGCGTGGCTTTTTACAGAATACGACAAGTGAATACAGACAGCACTTTTATATTTTCAGCTGAAGTAAAAGTTGGGCATGGCAAGCTGATGTTGATCTCGCAAGTGCAAAACTATCCAAACCCTTTTAACCCGCAAACAAATATTTCGTTTGAGTTGCTTGAAGCTTCCGAAATTGAAATAAATATTTATGATATTAGGGGGGAAAGGGTTTCGAAAGTGCATGACGGGTATTTAGGTGAAGGTACTCATACCTTTGTGTTTGATGGTTCAAATCTGCCGTCCGGTATATATCTTTACGAGATTAAGGCTCCTTTGTCCTCCCAGGTACAAAAGATGATTCTGGCAAAATAAAATCCGGATTATTATGTTTTCTAAAGTTTATTCCAGCAGTACGTTCGGAATAGATGCTTTCGTTGTTGAAGTTGAAACCAATTGCGAAAAGCAGATTCCTGGATTTACTATTGTTGGGTTACCCGATAATGCCGTACGTGAAAGCAGGGAACGTGTTACGGCAGCAATTAAGAATAGTGGATATGCTTTCCCGATAAAAAAGATTACTGTTAACCTTGCTCCGGCTGATGTTAAAAAGGAGGGGAGTGCATTCGATTTACCGATAGCTATTGGTATTCTTGCCGCTTCCGATTTGGTAAATCCCGACCTTCTTGAATCAACTGTGCTTTTGGGTGAGCTTTCTCTTGACGGATCCCTGAGACAAATTAAGGGGGGACTTTCGATTGCTGTTGAAGCAAAACAAAAAGGCTTCAAACGAATAGTTCTGCCTGCGGAATCATCAATGGAGGCTTCAATTGTTGATGGTATTAAGGTTTTCCCATGTAATAACCTGATGGAGGTTGTTGGGCTGCTTAATGGCGAAATTGACATTCCTGAGTTAAAAACCGATAAGGATTCCATATTTACCGGCGTTAATGATTACCGTCTCGATTTTAGTGATGTAAAGGGGCAGGAGAATGTAAAACGTGCATTGGAAATATCGGCTGCGGGCGGACACAATATTATTATGATTGGACCTCCCGGTTCAGGTAAAACCATGCTGGCTAAACGTTTGCCCTCAATTTTGCCACCCCTTACTTTTGATGAAGCACTCGAAACTACGAAAATACATTCGGTTGCTGGCATACTTTCCAATGACAAGGCTTTAATTACCGAGCGACCGTTCCGAAGTCCGCACCATACCGTATCGGATGCAGCACTAATAGGTGGCGGAAGTTTTCCACGTCCCGGTGAAGTATCGTTTGCACATCATGGTGTACTCTTTCTTGACGAGTTACCGGAGTTTAAGAAAAATGTACTCGAGGTAATGCGTCAACCCATGGAGGATTACAAGGTAACGATAAGTCGTTCCAAAATGTCGCTCGAGTTTCCGGCAAACTTTATGCTTGCCGCTGCCATGAATCCTTGTCCCTGTGGTTATTATACAGACCCCAAACGCTCATGCAGTTGCAATACACCAATGATACAACGATACATGTCTAAAATATCGGGTTCGCTACTGGATAGAATTGATATACAAATTGAGGTTCCGGCTGTTAACTTTAAGGATTTGTCATCGAAGGAAAAGGGGGAAAGCTCGGCAGATATACGTAAACGGGTAGTTGATGCTAGGGAAATTCAGCATAACCGTTTTGCAGATATTAAAGGTATATATAACAATGCGGATATGGGTACTAACGAGGTTCGTAAATTCTGCAAGCTTGATAACTCAAGTTCCGAGTTGCTAAAAATGGCAATGACCAGGCTAAATCTCTCTGCCCGTGCCTACGACCGAATACTAAAAGTTAGCCGTACAATTGCTGATCTTGAACGCCAGGAAAATATACTGCCCGCACACATAAGTGAGGCAATACAATACCGTAGTCTGGATAGGGAGTTGTGGAACAGGTAGGAAGATTAAAAACCTTCGAAGTATGTATAAAATCGAAGGTTTTGTTTTATTTAATCAATTGTTCAACAATTTTATCAATTTCTTTTATTTCTTCATTAAGATGCTTTTTTATTTCAACTCGTAATCTACCAAGATGATATGCAGTTAATTGATATTCTGGAATATTATTAAGTAAATATTCATCTACTTTTCCTGAACAAATTTTGCTTAATTCATTAAGGCGTATATGAAATTCGTTACGTGTATCAAAAAGGGAGAAGGAAATATCAAGTATTTTCCTATGTATATTTCTGGTTCCGAATAGACCTGTAGATTGGAAGTCTTTCATCAATTTATTTGGAATAGCTGAATTTAATATTGAGTTTAAATAATGTGCTTCTTCAATTGAGTTAAGTGAAAAGTAATATAGTGCATGATCAATAAATATCTCAAAGTCAATTTTTGTACGATCGACAACACATGATGAAGCATTCGACCCTCTTCCATTATACAGTACAAGGTAACGGGTATTAAGGTTTTGATCGGTTAATTTATTTCTCCAGTTTAAGTAATTTTCGGCAGTTATTTTTCCATTCTTTTCAGTTTTATGTAGATCCCAAATATTTTCGGCATTAGCATACCACCTTGAGGCATCAATAAAACCTTCTTCAAGTAGTTCGCTCGAATTAAGGAGTTTAATTTTTTTTAAGTCGTCATGTTCCTTTTCAATAATAACTGGTAGTGTAATTAAATCGGGTTCGTACAAAGCAAAGGGCAAAATAGATTTGGAGAGAGCAGTACGAAAAATAAAATTACTTTCAATTTTATTTTCAAAATAGAGTCCTTTCCATGGTGGTTTTGCATCTGTGCCAATGGAATCTGCGGTTTTAATATTTATTGTACGGTTTTCAAAATCGGGAGGTGTTTCCTGATTTAACTCAATAAAATAAAACGCACGAGGAACAATAGTTGCCCCTTGTTTAAATTTAGATTTATAATAATTAGCCTTAGTGTTAGATTTTGACTGAGTTGAAAAAGCAGAAGAAGAACCTCGTTTAATATAATTAAGTGTTATTGAGTTTTCGGTTAGTAAATTTTTTGCGTAATTATAATGGCAATTATGGTTATCAAGTTTACCGGAAAATGTAGTAGCAGGGTAATGTAATTTTTTGGATTGTTTATCGTGTTTACGAACCGAAAAAAGTACGCAGGATGGTATACGAAAAAGAGGGGCAACATCTTTAAGATCCCAAATATTAGTAATTGAAAAGCCATTGGCTTCACCACTTCTTGTATTATCATGATGATCTGCACTAAAAAAAGAACGGGGTAAAACGAGAGCCATTTTCCCGCTTTCTTTAAGAAAATAACTACTGCAATAAGCCTGAAAAATTGAAGCAATTTCGAGATGCGGATAATTTGCAATTTTGGCTGGTTTGACTTTATGTAAAGTGGCAAGGTTATCTAAAATTTCCTGATAGTTACCACTGCTAATAGAGCTGTAAGTAAACCATGGTGGGTTACCAATTATATAATCGAACCTTTTAGAAAGGAAATAAGGCTTATACAAATTGGAGATTATAAACTTCCAAATGCTATCCCTGCCGCTCTCTTTTACCTTTTTTAGTCCCTTGTATATTTCAAAGAAACTAACGAGAGAGGTTTTTATTAAATTGGCTTTAGGAAGTTTCCTTTTTATAACGTTTTCGAAAATATCAATATCAATTGTCTTTTTCCCAAAAGTATCATTTGCAAGTGATTCGCAAATTCCCAATACAGATTCGAAAACAAAGTCGTCATCTAATATTTGTGTATTTAGTTTGTAAACATCCCCGTCTATATTCATATTAAAATCAGAACCAAAAAAATTGGAAACACCTTCGGGAGCAAGAAGTGTGTTTGCCAAAATTACATTAATGTGTACGGGCTTTTTTGCTTTAGTTATATTTTTACCAAGAGCCAGCAATATAGTTGTTTTTGCAATTTGAACCGATAGGGGGTGTATATCGATACCATAAATTTGATTATTTATATCCTCAGCCGAAAGATCCGGATTAAGGAATTGAAGTCTTTTAATTGAAGCAAGCAGGAACGAACCGCTACCGCAAGATGGGTCAAGTATTTTTTGTAAAGGTTGTAAATCAAATTCATTTAATATTCTTTCGCAAAGCCAGTCGGGAGTATAATATTCACCCAAGGCATGTCTTGTATCAAGATCAATTAGTTCCTGATAAACACCCTTAAGAATATCTTCCTGAACATTTTCGTAATCGAAAGTAGCAATTTCCTGAGCAATTAATCTAAAAACCTTTTTAAGTGCATAAAAATCTTTTTCGCCATTAACCCAATGGAAAAAATCGTTATCAACAAAATTGGATATATTGTATTTATAGAAAATCTGCCCTGAAAGAATACCTTTGAGTTTATCGTCGTTAAGAAAATCATCATTAGAAACAATAGTATAGGCAAGCATTTTGGCGAATATACTAAGATATGTATGTATGAGAAAAATTCTTTCATTAGCCTCAAACTTACCGTAAGCAATACTTAGGAATTTATCCCATTGTTCGTAAGAAACTTGAACAGTACCATATCTTTTTGCTTCTTTGTACCAACTATGCAACTCTCTATAGGATTCAATGAAAATATGACTTTGATATCCAAAGGCTTCTTCTATTTTTAGTAGTGTTGCTTTTTGTTTTTCCTCTTTAAATAAAAAGCGATCTAACCAGTAGTAAAAATCCTCAAAATTTTTTTCAGTTACTTTAAAGGAGGATGTTTCAATTTCTTCGAGTTCGAGTTGGTGTTCTTCAAGGGTTTCAAGTTTATCGAGTAATTCAACTTTTGGGCAAAACACTTTCCAATTAATAAAATCGGAAGCAATTAATATAAAATTATATCCTAAGCCGGAGCGTAATTGACCTAACAAGTAGCCTGCAAGCTGTTCTTTTGCATGGATAAGTGTTTTGGAAAGATCGTTTTCAAACTCAATAATAATATTATTATATAAAGTATCGGCACTACCTCTATGTAGTTTTTCCTTTCGAGGTATATTAAATATAGTTTTTTCGGCTCCAAGAGTAATTTTGTTAATTATTTCAATAATTTCATCATCATCAACATACATTCTATTTAATAGATCTTTGAATGCTTCTTTTTTGGTAAGCTCTTTATTAGCTTTACTAACATTATTAAAGTATTCTCTAATGAGCTCTAATTTTGTGTTCATATTTTCCAAATTATAATTTGTACCCTGTTCAAAAAATTAAAATAAATTATTTTAGATAATTTTCAAAAAATAATAAAATGTTTGTCAAAAATTTGAGCAAATTATATTTAATAAAAATAAAAATCGTAACTTTATGATTAAGTTTCATAAATCTATATTAAATGAAAAAAACTGCTATAATATTCGCTATCCTGTTAACTTTTCTGCTTACTGCATGTGCACCAACTATAAGGTACAAGCACAGGGCAAAGATTGAAGAGGAAGCCAGTAAAAGGTTCAGGGACTTTACCGAGGTAAGGGAAGAGGTAACTGATACTGTTGAGGAAGTAGTAGAGTTTCAGAATATTGAATATAATCCGGAAGTGCTTGAAACAGTAATCGGACTCGCCTCATTTTATGCCGATAAATTTCACGGACGCACCACAGCCAACGGCGAAACTTACGATATGTATGGCTTTACTGCCGCACACCCCGATTATCCGTTTGGTACAATAATAAAAGTTACCAATCTTAAAAATGGAAAGAATACCGAGATTAGAGTAAACGATCGTATGCCCAAACACCCTGAGCGTTTAATTGATCTTTCACTCGGAACTGCCAAATCCCTTGATATGGTAAAGGATGGTGTAGTTGAAGTAAAGCTCGAAATACTTAAGTGGGGCAAGCAGTAATTACTGGGGTACGTGTACCAGAAAATACTCATCAGCCGATTCACCAATTTCTGTAGCCTGCTTTTCAGTAAGATGCATGTCAGTATCACCTTCATCATCAGCACCAGCCTCAATAATTGCAAGGTTGGAATCCTTCGACATCTCAACAAGACTATCACAGTAAGCTGTATCACCACCATAACAAATTGAGGTTGAGTTATGGAAAAACTTGAATCCCAAACTTGGTATTGCAATCGATTCACCTGTATCAGGTGAAACTTCCTTATGGTTAACAAAAAACGGTGCTACTTCAATATTTTCCAGATTGAACGTTGATGCATCCTCAATTTCAACAAGATTGATGTTGTATCGCAACTCCTTCCCGTAAACTTGCTGGAATGCATTGTGAATACTGGTAATTTCAACGGCACCTTTTGGGAAGTATATATTAAGGTCTCTGGTTCTGTTCATAACAGAAAGATAAGTAAGGAATGACCATAACCCGCCAACATGGTCGTGATGCCCATGAGAAATAAACACACCTTTTATGTCAAGAATTTCAGGCATGGTTAGTTCTTTGTTAAGGTCGCGCAAAATACCATCACCAGGGTCCACCACGAACAGTTTATTTTCGGCACGTAACAAAATGCCTGTAGCGAGGTTAGGTATTGAACAAAATATCTTTATAAAAAAGCCGTTCTTTTCCCATACAAGCGGGTATTTGGGTTTTAGTTTACTCATTGTATTAACCTTTTAGCGATGGATTGCTGCAATTGTCCTTATCTTTACATCTACCGAAAATTGTAAACGAGTACCCGGTATATTTATAACCAAGTTTTGATGATACCTCTTCAACAATCTGGAGTATCTTGTCATTATCAAATTCGTTTATTTGACCGCAAGAAGTACAAATAAGGTGATCGTGGTTTTTGCGGTTAAAACTCGATTCGTAATGTGTTTTATTATCTCCAAAATGTCTCTTGGCAAGGATTTCGCAATCGGCAAGTAATTCAAGAGTATTATATATAGTAGCTCTTGAAATATTCATCTTGTCGCTTTTCATCTTAACATACAAGTCATCGGCACCAAAATGCCCTTTGTACGACAATGCTGCATCAAGAACATCGAAACGCTCGGGAGTAACCCTGTGCTTTTCGCTCTTGAGGTACGATTTGAATGTTTCGTGTGCTTCTGTATTTTTCAAATTTTTCAATTCTATAATTTGGATTAAGTCTGGCTAAAAAATATACAAAATGGATTTAATATCAAAATAAAGAATATAGATTACATAAAGATATTTGGTCGGAAAGCAATTAAGAGAATTTTGGTATATTTTAGTTAGTAAATTTTTGCTTTTTATGAACTAAATACCGTAATAATCAATTAGGAGTGTATATGACTACTTTTGAAGTTATTGAAAGAGTTGGAACATCAACTGAATCATCGAGTGACGCAATTAAAAAAG
The DNA here is from genome assembly GCA_963663615.1 of Melioribacteraceae bacterium. Lineage (GTDB taxonomy): Bacteria > Bacteroidota > Ignavibacteria > Ignavibacteriales > Melioribacteraceae. Next base: position 2,860,894 of record OY760517.1, on the reverse strand, counting down.
TTGTTGCCGAAGCCCACACTGAAAACTCTGTTAGCTGGTTTGAAGTAGTAGAAGAACGCGGCAGGGTTAACGAAAAGAATGAAGTTGAGTTCCAGGTAAAAGTAAAAATTGGAAGAAAACTTTAAAAATAAGGAGACGTTATGGCTCTAAAAGTAGGTGACAAAGCACCTGTGTTTAAACTGAAAAATCAGAATGTTGAAGAAGTTGCTCTTGAGGATTTTAAGGGTAAAAAGAACGTTGTAATTTTATTTTTCCCATTGGTTAATACCTCGGTTTGTGAAAAAGAACTTTGCCATACACGCGATGGTATATCACAGTACGCTGATCTTGATGCCGAAGTATTGGCAATTAGTGTTGATAGTCCGTTTGCATTAAAACTGTGGAACGACAAATTTAACTTCAGCTTTAATCTGCTTAGCGATTTTAACAAGGAAGTTTCCCAGGCATATGAAGCATATTATGATGTATTTGTTCCTGGCAAACTTGACCTTAACGGTGTTGCAAAACGCTCTGCTTTCGTTGTAGATAAAGAAGGTGTAGTTCGCTATGCCGAAGTTCTTGAAAACGCTGGTGAAGAACCAAATTACAATGCAATTCAGGCAGCATTAAAAGATTTGGGATAATCGATTAATAGTTATCCAAGTTTATTTTAAGTAATAAGCCTGCGGTGTATTTGCATCGCAGGCTTTTTTATATGTGACAAATACCCAAGAAAGGTAGATGCTAATTGTTTAGTTTCAGATCTCTCATCCCAACCCTTCTCTCCTACAAGGCGAGAAGGGCTATTAGTCTATTAGCTCACCATTTAACTATTTTTTATAAATTCTGAAAATTAAACAGCAAGTCCTCCTCTCATTTTAGGAGAGGAGGATTTAGGTGGAGAGGTAAAAAACAATACAGTTTTTGTGTGTATTTGCATCGCAGGCTTTTTTATATGTGACAAATACCCAAGAAAGGTAGATTCTAATTGTTTTGTATCAGACCTCTCATCCCAACCCTTCTCTCCTACAAGGCGAGAAGGGCTATTCGTCTATTTGTTTAGTAGCTCACCTTTTAACTATTTTTGCAAATTCTGAAAATTAAACAGCAAGTCCTCCTCTCATTTTAGGAGAGGAGGATTTAGGTGGAGAGGTAAAAAACAATACAGTTTTTGTGTGTATTTGCATCGCAGGCTTTTTTATATGTGACAAATACGCAAGAAAGGTAGATTCTAATTGTTTGGTATCAGACCTCTCATCCCAACCCTTCTCTCCTACAAGGCGAGAAGGGCTATTCGTCTATTTGTTTAGTAGCTCACCTTTTAACTATTTTTGCAAATTCTGAAAATTAAACAGCAAGTCCTCCTCTCATTTTAGGAGAGGAGGATTTAGGTGGAGAGGTAAAAAAGTCTAAATTGTATTTTCTTCCAATAGCCGGAACCCATCAACTGTAAATAATGTTGCGATATTAATTAGAGCAATATATTATATTTTAAATGTAAAATTTGGAGATGTTATGTTAGATACAGGTATTAAGGCACCAGAATTTGCTATGCCCGATAACGATGGGAAAATACATAAACTTGAAGATTATAAAGGAAAGAAAGTAGTTTTGTACTTTTATCCCAAGGATTTAACTCCCGGTTGTACTACCGAAGCTTGCGATTTTCGTGATGCAGCACCGAATTTTGGTGGTGTTGATGCAGTTGTACTTGGGGTAAGTAAGGACCCAGTTGCAAAGCACCAGAAGTTTCTTGACAAACACGAACTTAACTTTCCGCTACTTAGTGATGAGGAAGGCACAGTTTGTGAAGATTATCATGTATGGAAAGAAAAAAATATGTACGGTAGGAAATATATGGGTATTGAACGCACTACCTTTATTATTGATGAGGAAGGTGTTATCAGGAAAATATACCCGAAAGTAAAGGTGAAGGGTCATGTTGAGCAGGTTCTTGCCGACTTAAAGGAATTATAAAATGATGTATGTAACAAGACGTGAAGTTTTCAGTGCGACTCACCGGTTATTTAATCCTGAGCTTACTGACGACCAGAATGAAGAGATATTTGACAAGTGTAATAACTATTACGGACATGGTCATAATTATGTGCTGGAGGTAGTTGTTGCCGGTGATGTTAATCCTAAAACGGGATATGTAATTGATCTTAAAAAATTGAAACGAATTGTTCGTGAAAATATAATAAGCAAGGTTGATCACAAACATCTTAATTTTGATGTTGAGTTTATGAAAGGAGTAATCCCCACAGCCGAAAACATTGTAATTAAAATATGGGAGCAGCTTGAAAATAAAATTGATGAAGGTAACCTTTATTGTGTAAGGTTGAGGGAAACTGAGAATAATTTTGTTGAGTATTTCGGAGGTTAAAATGGATGTTGAAAAGGTAAAAAAGCTGGTTACGGAATTACTGATTGAAATTGGAGAGGATAAAGAAAGGGAAGGACTCATTAAAACACCTGAGCGTGTTGCAAAAGCTTATGAGTTTCTTACCTCGGGATATACTTCAAAGGTTGAGGATATTGTAAACGATGCCATTTTTGAGGAAGGTTACGATGAGATGGTAATTGTTAAGGATATAGACTTTTTTAGTCTTTGCGAACACCATATATTACCATTTTTTGGCAAGTTCCATATTGCCTACATACCTAATGGAAGGGTAATAGGTTTAAGTAAAATTCCTCGTATTGTTGATGCTTTTAGTCGCAAGTTGCAAATTCAGGAGCGATTAACAAATGAAATTGCCGATAAACTTAACGAAATAATTAAGCCTAAAGGTGTGGCTGTGGTCGCCGAAGGTTATCACATGTGTATGATGATGAGGGGAGTTCAGAAGCAAAATGCCTTTTCATCAACAAGTGCAATGAGAGGGCTTTTCCGCTCGGATGCACGCACCAGAGCAGAATTTTTAAATTTAATATCGAAAAAGTGATTATGAAAAATAGAGCTGTAATTGTAACCGGAGCAAGTTCTGGTATTGGAAAAAGTTTGGTAGAAAAATTAGCTTCAGCAGGTGTAACAGTTTTTGCAGCCTCACGCAGGACTGATGCTGCTGAAAAGCTTAAAGAGCAATACCCTGATAGTGTAATTCCCATTAAATTGGATGTTGCCGATACTGAGTCTATTTCTGCGTTTGCCAAACAACTGGATAACTATGAAATAAGTGGATTAGTTAATAATGCCGGAATTACATCTTTTACAAAAGCTGAAAAAGATGATCCGGTGTTGATAAAAAATATTATCGACACAAATTTGCTGGGTGCTATTTTTGTTACCAAAGCGGTGTTGCCAATAATGATAGAACAGAAATACGGTAAAATTATAAATACGGGTTCAGTAGTTGCCGAAAAGGTATTTACAAAAAGTAGTGCATACTCTGCTTCCAAATCAGGATTGATTGCCTATATGAAAGTTCTCCGTGAGGAAGTTCGTAACTATAATATACAGGTAACAAATGTATTGCCCGGTGCAACCCAAACAGCAATATGGGCTGATGAGGCAATAGAAAAATTTGGGAACCGTATGATGAAGGTAGAAGATGTTGCAGAAGTATTATACAAAATTTGTTTGGATAATAGCAGTGTTGTATATGAAGAAGTTGTACTTAGACCAAGTGGCGGGGATCTGTAACAGGTCTCCCCGGTTGCCAACCTTAATAATATGCTTTGGGTTTTATTAGTTAAATATCAATCAAATTTTGAGGCAATTTGTAAATAAGTTGTAAACAATGATAACAATGCGGTAATTTTTTCCGGTAATATTGGTGGATAAACATATCTTTTGTCAGAACTTTACCAACCAATTAAATAGAGTACACTGATCTGATTTTGAAAATGAGTTGTTGGTGTTAGTAGCTAAGAAAAAATCGCATGCATTTGATTGATATAGATTTATGAAATGGGTGGTATTGCTGTTAGAGAGGAAAATTTGCCAGGCATAGTTACCACGAAAGTTTTCCGGATGTATTGATTAGTTTTAGTATAATATTACATTTTCATTAACCGGATATTTAAGATATCATGAAATACTTTTTTCCCATAACTACCTTTTCTGTAAAGTAAAACTTCCATTTAGTTATTCTTATCCCTGAATAGAAAAATATTATAATTAAATAAATGAAAAAACTGTGTAGTTCTGCTCTAGCATATTTTGAGGGAATAACCGGGCAATATATATGATCGTTCTCGCTTATCAAAAATTATATCCTAATATCTTAATATTGATAACAGCAGGGTCAAAAAATAGTGCATTAAATATGCATAAAGTCTGCATATTATTCGCCAAGTGTTAAAAAATCAATATTTAAAGTTTCTGTAACGCTAGTAAAATTAGCTTAAAACAGGCATTACTCCTTAGTAAAATCGAAATGGCTCAATAATTGAATGTAATTGGTATGATTAATGTATTATTAAAAATATATTAATTATTAACGTGACTTATACATATTAATTAAGTATTTTCAAATAAAGTTTTAACTATGTTTCATTGGGTTGGTTATGGACATTTTATTTATATCTATCGGACTTTTGGCAATCTCAATAATAGGTTTTTTTGCATTCTGTTTAATTACAGTTTTAGTGAGCAGTAAAAATATGTGGAAGCCGATTTATGAAGATGAGCTTTTGAAGGTTAAAAGCAGAAAAAACAGATTAAGAAACTGCCGCGTTGTAAAAATGCCAGCTAAAGCTGTTGGTGGCGAATAAAAAAACCGCATACAAATTGTACGCGGTTTTTTGAGAGATACCTATTTTTCTGTATCATTGACCTCATCAATTGGTACAGGTGGAGCAAATTGCCCAAACCTGCCGAAACCTCTTTGCGGGTAACAACCATTGTTAAAACCCCTGCCTTGACCTCTTCTGCCAAATCCTGCTCTGTTTCCGGGCATGCAATCTTTCCATATTAGCTTCTGAGTATCATCGAGTAATTCATATATGCTTAACCAGTTTGTTACACATTTTTCACGCAACCCCGATTTTAAGGTGCTAATATCTTTTGTTAGGCTCATTACTGCGTTACTATTAATGGAGCCATCATTGATCAGTTTTTGAAGTTCAAGTTGTTTCGACTGTATCTGTGCATTAACTTCAATTCTTGTCTGGTCAAGTTTGTAATTAAGGTCGTTAACCTTAGTTTGTTGTTCGGCTGTAAGGTTCAGTTTGTTAACCATAAATGCTTTGCCCTGACCTCTGAATCCCCTTCCAAATCCGCGTTTACCACCTCTGCCCATTCTGCCCTGAGCATCAACTGTACTGCCTGCTAATAGAAATACTACTAATACTGTTGTTAATACATATGTTAATCTTTTCATTATATTTTCTCCAATTTTGTGATTTTATCAGTTCCGTTTAATATCGGTTTCGCTTATTGGACATCAAGTGAATTCTTTTGGTTTAATTTGAGTTTAATTTTTTTTATTTTCATCACATTCATTTATTTATTACTTATTGTTTAAACTTTCAATAAGTACCTGTTGTCTAACTTTATGAATCATATGATAGAAAAAGAAAAAGAATTTGCGTTAGTCCGCAAATTTATAGATGGTGATGAACAAGCATTTAATGAGCTTGTAAGGTTATATCAAACAAAGATATATGCCCATGCAAGAAGGATGCTTGGAAATCATATGGATGCTGATGAAGTTACACAGGAAGTAATTATTGTTCTTTATAATAAACTGGATACATTTCAATTTAATGCTTCGCTTTCAACCTGGATTTACAAGGTAACTTCCACAAGATGTTTGAACGCAATAAGGAAACGAAAAGTTAAAAGGTTCCTAATGCTGGATGATGATGAAGTTGGAGAATTAAAATATACAGAGGATGTTGTAGCTGATATTGATAACCGTGATAAACTTAAACAGCTCGATAATGTTCTCTTGAAATTACCGGTTAAACAACGCGAAGTTTTTGTTTTGCGTAATTTCGAGGAACTTTCTTATGAAGAAATATCCGATATTACAGGAAAAAGCGTTGGTGGACTAAAAGCAAATTATTTTCATGCTCTTAAAAAAGTTACGGAGTTAATGAAAGATGGATGATAAAATACTAAAATATATGTCCGACCTGATGTCGGGAAAGGAAAAGGCTGAGTTTGAAGCTGAGCTTAAGGCAAACGATAAACTGAGGAACGAGTACGAACTTATCCGAAATTCCCTTGGCACGTTTAAAGAAACAGCTAATATCTCTTTTGATGACAGATATATGAATAATCTGGTTACCAGAGCCAGAAAAAGGGAACATTCTTCAGAAAGTATTGCACTTGGTGCTGATATAAGTTTTGCTCTTCAGGGACTCTTTTCATTCGTATTTGTATTTATACTTATATTTAGAATGAATATGACTACTGCTGACAATTTGTTTGCAGTTAATAATCTGGAACTTTACAATGCAATTTCACAGTCTGATAATAGTGTAATTGAAGAATATTTGGGTGTTACTTCAAATGAATATGCACTTGGAGATTTTGAAAAAAGCTCTATATCGGAACTTTCGGATTACGGTGTAAACGAATTGTTGGAATATCAAAAAGAAAATTACCAAAATGAAATAAATAATTATCTTGAAAGCTTTGATGAAACCGAACTAAACGATCTTGTGTCTTCGCTTAAAGATAAAAAAATATTATAGAGGATATTATGAATACCATCAAAATATTATTCTTTTTACTTATAACCGTTTCAACCGGTTTCGCACAGCTTGATGATCCACCACCACCAATGGGGGGCGGAATGGAGAAAATTGAAGAATTGGAAAAGATTAAGCTTATTGAAGTTCTGGGTATGGATGAAGAAGTTATGCTTAAGTTTTTTAATAGATTTAATAATAACAAAACTGAAAAGGGTAAGCTTTTTGAAGAAAAAAAGCAGCTTATTGAAAAGATGGAAGGAATGCTAAAGGAAGATTCCAAAGCTACCGAAAAAGAGTTAAATGATGTTATTGAACAGGTATTGAATAAGGAATACGAGTTTAAAACCAAACGAAAAGAGTTTATTAACTCATTGAAAGAAATACTTACACCTCAACAAATTGTTAAGTTTTTAGTGTTTGAAACGAAATTTAAACATGAAATTCGTGAGCATATTTTTAAGAAGTTGCCAGGTAGAAGATTTAGAAACAGGCGCTAATGGAACTTATCGATAACCGCGAAGTATAAGATTTCAATGCATTAATAAATCATTTATTATATAAGGTATTGATTTTTTAAGGTATTAGCCATATTTTTGGCGGTACGTTTTTTGCGGAAGTGGTGAAATTGGTATACACGCTATCTTGAGGGGGTAGTGCCTTTTCAGGCGTACGGGTTCAAGTCCCGTCTTCCGCACTCATTGTATTCAAACAAAAATAACCGGGAAGTAGAATGAAACATTTAACAAAATTTTTCTTACTGATTTTCCTCGCCTTAGTTACATTTACAGGTGCACAAACTTTAAGTGATAATAAGGAAGCAGCTCAACTTTACAACGATGCAAACAAATTAAGTAAAGCCGGAAACTATCAGGGTGCTCTTGATGGCTACGAAGCTGCAATTAAATTGGCTCCTGCTGATTATAGATTATTTTACCAGAAAGGTATTGTGCTCAAAAAATTAAGAAAATTTGATGATGCCAAAGCAGCGTTCATTAAATGTACTGAACTTGATTCTTCTTTCTCTACTGCATTTAACGCATTAGGTGGTATTCATTTTGCAAATGGCGATTACCTTAAAGCCGTTGAGAGTTTTGAAAAATTCAAAGCAGGTGCTGCTAAAGAATCTCACAAAAAAAGAGCTGATAATTATATAGCTCGTGCTTATACTAAACTTGGTATGCAGGAAAAAACCAACGGTGATTACAAACAAGCTGAAAACTACCTTGTAAAGGCTACTGATCATTTCAAATACGATGCTGCTTTCCTTGCTCTTGCTGAAGTTTATGTTGAAACTGCACAGTATAACAAAGCTCTTGTTGCTGCTGATAATGCAATTAACAACCTTAAAAAAATTCCTAAAGGTGGTCCTTACTACTTTAAGGGTATGGCTTTCAAAGGTTTGAACGACAAAGCAAAAGCTATTGAAAACCTTAATATTGCTAAAAAAGACAGAAAATATAAAAAGCTTTGTGAATACGAATTAAAGCATAACCTAAACTAATTTTCCTTATCCCCTGATGGTTTCCGTTAGGGGATTTTTTTTATCCTCTTTTCTATTTCACCACCATTCTGTAAATTTGAGGAAAACATTGTTTTCTGATGGCTGAATTATCACTTGTAATATTCTCATTAGCAATAATTTTTATAAATGTATTAATTCCTGTTGCCATACGTAAGAGGAACTCCTTTTTGGGTAGTGCAATAAACTGCTGTTCCCTGGTTCCTGTGCGATTTGCAGTAGCAAGTTTAATATATGCTCTTTTCCCATCCCAATATGCAATCTGGATAGCTATTGCGATATATTTGATTGAACTGATTGTATTCAAATTGTTTTTTGTTGCTATTATTAAATCTGTGGAATATTATTTAGATTACCTTGCAATGTACGTTTTGCTTTTTGCAATCATTAATCTTTCAGGTAATGTCCAACAAACTATTCCTGTAGCCTTTCTTTTTGCAGCAGCACTGGGTACGGTCAAAATCTTGCAAATTTATAGTCCGGTTAAGCAGTTCAATGTAAGTGATGTAAAGCTTTCAATTCCTGCGATAATTGCTGCATTAATAACAGTAGTACCATTCAGTATTTTTTATGAGTTAAGCATTAAGGGAAACTTTGTTGTTCCCGGAACCTTATGGTTTGTAATATTAACTGTAACTATAATTATTCTTGATAAAAGAGGGGAACTCCTAAAAACACTTCCACTTCTTATACTATTTTGTCTTAGCACATACATTTTTGGTAATTATAACGAAAATGCCACAATAATTGGTTTTCTGGCTGGAATAGTTATCTTTATATTTTCTGCCGAGCTTAAATTTCTTACACTGAGCGGAGGAATGTTAACTCTTTCATTCGCGATTATTGTTTATGGATTGGGCGGATTAAAATGGAGCATTCCGCTTGTTGCATTCTTTTTGTTCTCAAGTATTCTCTCAAAAGTTAAACGAAAAGTAAATCCGGTACAGGATAAAGTATCGGATAAAAATAGTGTTAGAGATTATATGCAAGTTATGGCTAACGGGGGTATTGCAGTTTTGATCATTATAATAAATTCCTTCGAGTCAAATGATTTGTGGTATTTTGCGTTTTTAACAAGCCTGGCTACAGTTTGTGCTGATACCTGGTCAACAGAAATTGGAACTATGTGGCGTGTAAAAACATATAATATTTTAACATTTAAGCAAGCCAAGCAGGGAATTTCGGGTGGAATTTCACTTCCCGGGAGTATTGGAGCTGTTTTGGGTAGCTTAATTATTGTTTTATCGGCACTTAACTGGATAAATATTGAGCAGTGGGATGTTATTTTTCTTATTTTAGGTTTTGGAATTTTGGGTTCCTTTGCTGATAGCCTGTATGGAGCTACTATTCAGCTCCAGAATAAATGTTCGCAGTGTGGTAATATTACAGAAAAAGTTGTGCATTGCGGCTACCTTACTGATTACTTTCGGGGTATTCGCTGGATTAGGAACGATATTGTAAATCTTATTGCATCTCTAACCGGTGCTGCTTTATTCCTGTTATTTTATAGTTTTATTAAAGTATGATATGAAAAAAAGATTAGTTTTTATTTTACTTTCTCTATTTACCGGATTAAGTTTTGCTCAATTGCAGGATAACGACCTCTTTAGAGCTATGGAAGCATTTAATAACGGCAATTATGTTTCCGCTTATGCTTTACTAAGTGACATAGAGAAACGAGACGGAGTACATGAAAATATTTTGGCTTCTGCTATGTTCTATAAGGCTGAGTGTCAATATAATTTAATGAATCTGGATGGAGCTTCAGGATTGTATTCGGAGTTTATTGAAAAGTTTAGAAAGTCGGAATTCAGGGAAAAAGCATTTTTGCAATTGGGTATATGTTATTTTGAGCTGGAGAACTATCGCAAGTGCAGAACTGTATTGCAGAAAATGATTAGTGAGTATTCAGAAGGGGAGTTTACTGGTTCAGGTAAGTACTGGATTGGTGAAGCCTACTACCGTGAAGATATGTTTTTTGAGGCTGAAGAACATCTGCTGGAATCGATCTCACTGGCTAATTCAAACCAGTATCGCGATCATGCAATTTTTACAGCAGGTTCGGTTTATGAAAAAATTGAAGATTATACAAGTGCTGCTACTTATTACGATGAGCTTCTTGCATTTTACCGCGATAGTAAACTTGCACCTGTTGCCCAGCAACGAATTGGTATTTGTTATTTTAAGCTGAAAGATTACGATAGTGCGGTGCTTGAGCTTACAGATCCCCTAATTCAAAAGCTACCATTAGCCAAACAAACCGAAACAAGATATATATTGGCTAATTCATTCTTTAGATTAAAAGATTACGAGAATGCTGCCAAGGTTTACAATGAAATTTTACGGCTGGATCCGGGTAATAATGACAATCATGAAGTTTGGTACGGATTGGCATGGGTTAAGTTCCAGTTGAGGGATTATAAAAAGGCTTACGAAATATTCAAGTTTTTATCCGAAGCACCGAATGACTCCATTGCGGCAAACTCTTTATATTGGTCTGCCGAAGCAAAACGATACGATGGTGAAGTTAATAACGCATTTGCAATATATAATCGTTTCCTTGCAAAGTATGGCAACCATAAACTTTCACCTTTGGTTCGGTTTAAAATTGGTGTCCTCTATTATAATGATGGCAGGGTTGATGAGGCAGAGCAATACCTTATCTCATCCCTTAGTTCGGAAGATATTTCGAGCAAGGGGAAAGCATTAACCCTTCTGGGTGAAATAAGTTTGAATAACAAGGATCACAGAAGTGCCGAAAATTATTTTGTTACCGCTCTTGCCGAATATGATTTACCTGATGATGTGATCTACAGAGCCTTGCTTGGGCTTGGTGTTACTTACTATCTTTCAGAGGAATATAACCTTGCGATAGAAAAGTTTACCGAGTTGCTTTCCAAATCAAAAACTTTTGAAAAGGATAAGGTTAATTTTTATCTGGCTGAAAGTTATTTTGAAAACAAGGATTTTACTTTTGCAGTAAAACATTTTACCCGGGTTAATTACGAAAACGAAAAACTTGGTGCAAGTGCACTTTATGGCAGGGCTTATTCGCTTTTTAACCTGAAAGACTATGCCGATGCAGCTTATTATTTTGCCGAGTTTATTTCAAAATATAGGTTTGATGACAGGTATATTGATGCAAAACAGAGGTTAGCCGATAGTTATTACGGTACAAAAAACTTTGAGCGTGCAAGTGAAATTTATACCGAGGTGTACAAGGAAAACCGTTTTAAGCTAAATGATGATTTTTCATATTATCAGTATGGGCAATCGATGTTTAAAGCCGGGAACAGCAAACGTGCAATTGCAATTTTCGAGGAACTGGTTTCACGCTATCCAACTTCAAACTATGTTGACGATTCGAAGTATTTAATAGGCTGGATAAATTTTCAGGATGCAGATTACATAAATGCGTTAAAAACTTACAGGGAGCTTCTCGAACAGCATCCTAACAGCAGTCTTAAACCTATAGTTTTTTACTCAATTGGTGATACATACTATAACCAGGAACAGTATGATTCAGCGAATGTTTACTACATGAAAATTCTTGAGCAATACCCTTCCACCCGGTATGTTTTTGACGCTATTAACGGAATGCAGTACAGCTTCATGGCAATTAACAAACCCGAAAAAGCTGTTGAGGTAATTGATAAATTTATAGTTTCATACCCTACTTCCATATACGGTGATGACATATTATATAAAAAGGGTGATATTTATTTTAGTATCGGTGAGTATTCAAAAGCACAGGTTGGTTATAAGGAGCTGATTGCAACATATCCTGAAAGCGAGTTTGTGCCAAATGCATATTACTGGATTGGCAAGAGTGCCCAAAATCTTGATAATACCGAGAATGCAATATTTAATTTCAGGCATGTGGTTAACAATTATATTTTTGCCGAAATTGGAGTGTCTTCTGCAATTGAGCTTATTAAAATTTACGAGCAAAATAGCGAATGGGAATCTACCATTGCATTGATAGATACTGTGCTTGAGCAAATTCCTGATTCGAAAAAACAGCCCGAATTGATGTTTTACAAGGCTAATGCACTTATTAAAACCGATAACCTGCAAGCCGGCTATGAAACTTATAACAATATAATTACTTACTACACCGAAAACCTTTTCGCTGATAAAGCCAAGTTTGAGCTTGGCTACCTGGAGATGAAAAGAAAGGGTTACCGTAATGCTGAACTTATGTTTGGTGAGCTTGGTAGCAAACGTAATGACGATATTGGTGCTATGGCTCAATACTACTATGGAGTTACCCTACTGGAACAGGAAAAGGTAAATGATGCTATTACAGCATTTGTTAGGGTTAGGTCTGTATTTGGTATGTATGATGAGTGGTACACAAAATCGCTGCTTAAATTAGGTGAATGTTTTACAATTACAGGTCAGAAAAAACAGGCAAGGGATATGTTCCGTGCAGTAATTAAACGTCACCCTAATGATGAATTGGGAAAAGAAGCAAAACGGAAAATGAGAAAACTATGAAAAAAATAATCTTATTACTATTTACTACTACTTTATTGTTTTCTCAGCAGACAAATACTAATCAGGGTATTGAGCTGCCTGAATTTGTGATCACTGGTGTGCAGGCTGTAAATATGCCGGTGCTGAAAAAGGAGCGTCCCGAATATGTTTCTACTCTTTCCGAACAGTTTTTTAGTCCCAATTTTTCACCCGAGGAAGTAAAGCTTGAAGAGTTCTCAAAACCCCCTGTAATGGACGTTGAAATATTCCACACCCACAAGGAGTATAGTGGTGTTGCAAGTCTCTCTGTTAGTCAGTACAGTTTACCAAACGTTAAGGCACATATTGGCGGTGTATTTGGCAAACTTTACGGAGCACTTGATCTGTGGGGTGTTAACGGACTTGAGTATGATGATAATACAGGATATTATAATATTGGCGGAAAAATTACCAACGAATATAACTTGCAAAAGGATGATTACTTTTCGGAAAGCAAGTTAAGTGTAATTGGGTATTATAATAATAAAGGATATAAACTGTTTGGTAGCAGTTTCCCTGAACTTAACAGAAACCATCAGGTTTTCGATCTGAAAACGGGAATAGAGAATTTCAAAACAAAACATTTAGATTATAAGCTTTTTGCAGATTATAGTTACCACAGATTACGTGATCAGGATGGTATAAAATATTATGAGCACAATATTGCCGGTGATTTTTATGCCGATTATAAATTGGGTACAGTAGGATTTACTTTAGAATCTAATCCCGAGTTTATTAGTTATTATAACGGCAGTGAATCAAAAAGCAATTTCTTCTATAGTGGTGAGGCAAATATTATGGTTGCTGCCTCTGTTAAATATAGCATTGAGTTTGGCTTATATACTTCATACTTCGATGAATTTGTAATTGGTCCATCACTTAAAATGATGTACAAACCAGTCGAGTATCTGGGTATAATGGCTGGTTATGGAACTCGTGATGATGTTAAAACAAGGGCAGATCTGATACAGGAAAATCCGTTTATCTCACTAAATATAAATGATGAGTATTACGAAAAACGCAGTTCGGTAATTGATTTACTGGTTGATTATGAATACTCGCGTTACTTCGAGGTATCGGTAGGTGCTACATTTGGCAACTATGATACTACCAGTTATTTTATACAGGATAATGCAAACAGGTTTACTTTAGTTGAGACAAACGATGTAAACCGAACCGAGTTATTTGTTGATGCACAATTCCATTTGGGTCCGGGTGGAATGCTTTACGCTACGGTAAAATATGATGGATATACAAAAGATGGTGAGCAATTACCATTTGTTCCAGCATTTTACGGTAGTGCCGATTACAGCTATCAGCTTAATGATGAAATAGTGCTTTCCCCGGGAATTTATTTTGCTGATGGAGTTAATACCGATTTAACCGGCGAAAACTCCCTTGATATGATTCTTGACCTTTCAATGAAAGCCTCGTATAAATATTCAGGTGAACTTGAGGCATCAGTTGAAATAAACAATTTACTGAATAATGATAATTACAAATATTCCGGTTACAAACTTAAACCAATGGATTTAGCCGGAACTATTACTTTTAGATTATAAAAAAACAGTAGCTCCTTTTATTTTTTAGTATTATTTTTATATTAAAATTAAAACTACGAAGAAAACCAAAATGCCTGTAAATGACTTAAAACAGAAAATTGGACAAATGATAGGTCTTTCGAAGGCTGAAGAAGACCTTGCCTACGATATTTTCATTGATAAAGTATCTGAATCGCTTGAGATTTATAATGCCATTAAAGTTGAAACACTTGGTATTTTTACATTTGCCAGGGGAAAGGATGGTACCGGACCCGAGGTTCTTACCTTTGTTCCGTCATATACAGGTCATAAGGATGCTCTTTATTACAAGCTTGATTATGAACGCTCCGGTGATGATGATGAGTTTGACGAAAGTATTTTTAATCCGGGTGTTAAAAATATAAACATTCAGCAGAAGGATAAGTCCGGGAAAAATGTACATTCCGAAAGTGCCCGTAGAAACATTGAGGAACGTGTTGTTGAAATACTTTCCGAATCCGAACCAATGAATGAATTTGATCTATGGAATGATTATCTGAATAAGTCGGCTTATGATGTAAACACAGAGGTAAAAGTAACAACCGATACACCACAGGAAGAAGCCTCGGTTGTTGACGATTTTGATTTTGAAGAACTAAATTCATCCGAATTTTTTCAGGAAAGTAACGAAACTGAAGAGAAAGAGGATTTAGTTGAAGATGAACCTCTTGAAGAAGAAGTTTTAGATGATGCTGAAGAGCAATTAGAAACTCCTAAAGAAGAAGCTCCTGATGCTGAAGCAGAAGAAGAAATAAGCATTCATTTTGAGTTCGACAAACCTAAAAATAAATCTGAAGAGGAAACAAGATTTGAACGGGTTGAATCATTCGATGATGATTTAACTGAAGATGATACTCCTGAGGATAACGAAAAAGTAGAAAAAACTGAAAGCGATATACTTTCAAGTCTGGATGATGTTGAATACCAGGATTTAGGTAACCTTAATAGTGAGAATTCAAGGTTCGAAGCAGTTTCTCCTGATGAAATGAGCGATGATGAAATCTCATTTGATGCAGACCCATTTTCCGAATTAGCCGGTTTTGAAGGTGTTGAGGATGAGGAAGAAGTTGAAAGTACGGAAAATTTGGAACAACCCGAAGAGGATGATGAATGGGATGTAATGCGAAAAACTTTTGACGATATGGATGATGATAAGGAGGAATCCAGTCAGGAAAATGAAGTCCATGAAGATAAACAGGAAATTGATGAGGAACTTGAGGATTTACCTGATATAGAAGCTGATGTTTGGGATTTTGGTGATGATGAGGAAGAAGATAAAGAGAATGAAGACAAGGAGGATGATAACGAATTTTCGGCAGAGGATATAAAGGATATTGCCGAAGAGAATGAATTTACTGATTCAGAAGAAGATGAATCTGATAAGAAGGATGATAAACCATTCATTCCTCCGAAGGAAAAGGATGAGAATGATCCTGAAAATGATGGTAGTGAAGGTGAGTTCGACAAAAAAACCTGGGATGAAATATACAAAGATTTTGATTTTGATGAATCAACCTCAAAAAAAATAAAAAACGATAAAAAAGAAAAGGTTGAAAAATTGGAAAAGAAACGTAAACAGGGCAATACACCTATTTACAAAAATAAACTACTAATTATCCTTGTTCTTCTTGCGGCTGTAATTGCTGTGGTAGCATATTTTTATTTTGAAGTAAATTCTCCAAAATCACCAATTACAATTGATGATGTAAGGAATGGAAACAAAGATAGCAGTAGTAAGGAACCTGTTGATAATAACAGTTTAAAACCCGAGTTCAAAGACCCGGATGAAGTAAACAAAAAGCTTGATGAAACAATAAATAAACTTGAAGAACAGAAAAAAGAAGAACCTGTTCTAAAACCGGTAGTAAAACAACCCGAAGTAACAAAACCTAAACCTGTTGTTAGGCAGGATGGCTACTTTAAGGATTTTACCGGTGCATCAAGGGTGCAGAATTTAATATTTAAGTATAATAACCAATATTATGTGCAAGTTTCTTCTGTTAAAAAAGAATCGAGTGCGGAACAGGAAGCCAAAAGGTTTGAACGAAAAGGGAACCAGGTTTCAATTTGGAAAATTTACCTCGAGAATAAAAAGTCTTATTGGCACAGAGTTATGGTTGGTCCGTTTAATAGTGTTGAGGATGCACGAGGATTTTTATAGATTTGCGGTAGTAAAATTTTAAGGATTACGATGAGTTTTATTAATATTCTTCTTAAAGGCGGTTGGTTAATGCTGCCTATTTTTTTGGCTTCAATTGTAGCCGTTGCTATTATCATTGATCGTTACATTGTTATTAAAAAATCAGGTACTAATATTACTGAATTGTTAGGCAGGGTTAATGAATATCTGAAATCAAGGGATATAAGGGGAGCGGTTGAATATTGCTCAACAAATAAATCGCCTGTTGCCAATATTATACGAAGGGGACTCAATAAATTTCATCTTGGTCAGGAACGTGTAAAAGAGGCAATTGAAAACGCAGGTAAACAGGAAGTTCATAAACTTGAAAAAGGTATTAACCTGCTTGCAACAATTTCGGGTGCTGCTCCGCTTTTAGGGTTTCTGGGTACTGTAACAGGGATGATCTCCGCGTTTATGAAGATTGAGGACTTGCAGGGTGCTGCAAACCCAAGCGACCTTGCCGGTGGTATTTGGGAAGCTTTGCTAACTACTGCATTCGGACTTGCAGTTGGTATTATTGCACTAACATTTTACAACTATCTAGTATCGCTTATTAAGAAGCAGGTACTGGAAATGGAAATTGCTTCCAATGATGTTGTGGATATGATTCATGAAGCAATGAACTCCGGTAAATCTAACAGAGATAATTCGTAGGTGAACATGAAATTCGAGACTGATAATAAACCAATTTCGCTTTTCAGCTTTTCATCACTTACCGATATCGTGATGCTTCTGCTAATATTTTTCCTCCTTTCATCGCAATTTGTTATTCAAACCGGTGTAAAGGTTAAATTGCCCGGAGCCAAAAATAACGAACAGGGTGTACCTTCCAAGCTGATTGTATCTATTACGAGTGAAGGCAGAATTTATCTTGGTAATCAGGAAACATCAATTGATTTGCTACCAATGCGTATATCTGATGTGCTAACCAAAAATACTGAAAAGAATTTGATTATTAATGCCGATAAGTCAGTTGAGCTTGATCTGGTTATTAAGGTGATTGATGCTGCCAAGGGATTAGGGATTGACAAGTTTACCATTGAGACGGAGAAAATCTCTTTCTGATGAAAAAGAACACCCAGTCTATATCGTATCTGCTTTCTATTACTCTCCATATTGTTTTACTTGCCCTTCTGGGATTATGGAATTTTAGTTCGGAAACTACTGAGGATGAATACCTTACTATTGGATTTGGCATGTCCGGCTTTTCTTCAATACCGAGGAAAGAAGTTAAGCAGAATAAACGCAATAAAAAGAATGTTAGTGTTCCAAAAACAACTAATCTTGATAAAAATAAAGTTGCTGCCCGGGCAAAAAAGGAACGCGAAAAACTTGAAGAGAAGAAAAACGAAGAAGAATCCAAATTGCAGGACCCGGGATTTGGGCAAGGTCTCGGACTAAAGATTGACTGGGGTGGCAAGGGTGTAAGAAAAATATACTCGCATGTTATTCCACCTTACCCCGATGGTGTTAACAAGGAGATTGATGTTAAACTAAGATTTACAATATTTCCGGATGGCACTGTTGGAAAAATAATTCCTTTGCGAAAGGCTGATTCCAGACTTGAATCGGCAGCAATAAATGCTTTACGCAAGTGGCGTTTTGAACCTATACCGTCCGGTAAAAAAAGGATTAATCAAACGGTAGTGATTATTTTTCCGTTTCGTTTGCTTTAGTTTTTTCTTTGCTGAAAAAGTAATACCGGTAAAATATTACTTCGAATATACTAAGCACAGTCAGGGAAATTGTATCCCTGTCTAACTCCTTGCCAAAGCCTTCGCCATCAATAAAAAGTTTAACCAGAGAGTCTGAAATAGCACTTCCTACCGCTATAAGTATTACTATAAGTGCAAGATTAAGGAATGCCTCGGAAATAGATTCATCACGATATTTAGTATAAAAAATATAGCCGATAAATATTGCATGTAAAACAAATAAAACTGCGTTTACCATTAAGTGTTACCCATGTTTTTTTTACCGGAATTACGAACCAGAGTGCTGATTATACCTCCCACCATTCCAAGCATTGGGTAGAGTAAAAAGTAGTAAACAAAATAAACCACGGCATAAAAAACCGAGAATCCGTTTTCACTAATATCAGTTGATATTCCTTCAAACAATCTCATTATTTCCTGTTTTTGTGCCTGGTCAACAGGATAATTTTCCAGCATTTCAGGGAGCGTTGCCATAGCTGCTACAAGGTCATTCGATTTTACGATAAACGTAATCAGCAAGTCGAGTGAATACGTAAAGAAAGCGGCGGTTAAACCGGTTAATAAACCAAAAATAACCCC
Organism: Melioribacteraceae bacterium; assembly: GCA_963663615.1. Taxonomy (GTDB): domain Bacteria; phylum Bacteroidota; class Ignavibacteria; order Ignavibacteriales; family Melioribacteraceae. The sequence continues at coordinate 2,842,174 of OY760517.1, read as the reverse complement.
TTTGGAAATTTCTGTTTTGCCGGTAATTCCATTTGCTTTTTCATCCAGAAGCAGACTAAAAAATGAAGCAAGTGGTACAATTAAACAACATGATAATACTTTTACTAATGGTACAATGCCGAGAACACCAGCAGCCAAACCAACTATAAGGGGAGCGTAATACTTTTTCAATCCGGTCATCCGAGTTATTTTGCAAACAATTTTTCTATTTCAACTCTAAAATAATAAAAAACAAGTGAACCGAAAAGCAACCCGGTAGCAAAAGTTAAATTATGGTTGTAACTGTAAATACCAATATTATAAAATATTCCGTCAAGCAAGTTAATTGCAATTGAGGCAAAAAGGTATTTTGTACTTATTCTTTTAAGTGGAATAAATAATACTGCGATAGACGAGATAAGTGCCCCAATATATATGCCAGTGCACCTGCTGCAAAGTTGGCAGGATGTATTGAATATATGGAATAGTTTTTCAGGGTTCTGATGGCATACAGGAGTAAAAACAATTTCGGACAGAAAAATCATCCATGAATTGAATGGAAGTTCATTTGCAAACAACTTTAGGAAGTTAAGGTAGTTCCAGAATAATAAAAGCAGAACAAATATTGCAGATACAATTTTTCCTGATTTATTCTGCAATTAACTTTCCTTTATATAATGCAGTGCTCGTTAGTAAATATAAATTCTTTTTATAAAGCATTACTTTTACAATTTTCTCAGCTATTTCTGAACTGAAGGTAACTTGTTTAACTGAGTTTTTTCTTAGGCTCAGTATGTAAACATTATCATCATTATTCATGAGAAGGTAAGGTCCCGCTGAACTTATCTTGGTAATCTTAAAATTAAGGGGAATTTTCCTGACTGTATTGCCAAACTCATCAAAAAGTTTTAAGGAATTGCCATCTGCTGCTGCTAATAAATTATTACCGGTAAATGTTATGTATGTAGGCTCTTCCAACTCATTACCACCGGCATTTTCCGATCCAATAACCGAAATAAAATTGCCATTGTAGTTATATTTAAGAATATATGAGTTATCCGAATCCAGAATAAATATATCTCCGGTTGCCGAAACAGTTACAGAACTGGGATACGAAAACGACATATTATTGTCTTCATTTCCAGCCGAGTTGAAATAAGAGAGGAAATTTAGATCTTTATCCAGAATTTGGAGTCGGTTATTATTCTGATCTGCAACAATAACATTAAGAGTTGCTGCATATAAATCTGCCGGATCGTCAAAAGTTAGCTCATTCCAGCCATATCCACCAACCTTTTGAATAACTGTGCCATTTGTATCAATTCTTATAATCTCGTTAGTTGATCTGTCTGAAACAACAATCTCGTCTTTTCCATTTACGGAGAAGGATGAAGCCTCCTTAAATTCGGCTATTTTTACCAGATTGTTTGCAGTTTGGGCACTTAATAAAACCGTTAGCAGTACAACAAATATTATCAGTATTCTTTTCATAAATAATGTTCTGTTTTTTTGTTATAAGATAAATAAATATTATTTTTTAAGCTAATAATCACAGGGGAATAATGAAGAACCAAAAACTGGAAGAACTGAAAGTAACAATTGCCAATTTTATAACTAATAACGATGAAGTAGAAGAAAGTGAAGCTGCTGAAATATCAGTTAAACTTATATATTATTTATATGCTTACTACCATAATATAGAAAATATTGTAGAGGGCTTTAGAAAATATATTGATACCAAATTTGCTGATCAGCTAATTGAAATACTAAATGAGCAGTTCCCTGACGTTGTTGAGTTTATTAAGGAAGTAACGTCAAAAGAATTTGATGCTTGGTACGAAAATTATAAATAGGTAAACATGAAAACAATATTGTCGTTTTTGGTGCTTCTTGCATCGGTTGCGTTTGCACAGGAACTATTAAACATTACAATTAAGGTTGAACTAAAGGGTAAACCGGGTACGGTTAGTATTGCAGGTAATCAGGAGGTATTTGGACTTTGGCAAGCTGATAAGGTATTTCTGGATACTGACGATTCTGTTAACTATTACAAAACATTCAGCATTCCGAAAAATACACTACTGGAGTTTAAATTTACTCGTGGTGCATGGCAGTTTGAGGCTGCAAATTCTGATGGTTCCATTCCCGGGAATTATACCTTTTGTGCATTAAATGATACAACAGTTGAGTATTTAATTACCAATTGGCGTGATGAATTTGAATCGCAAAGAATTGTTACCGGACAGATTACCGGGAAAGTAGCTTATTATGATAATATGAGCTATCCGGGTATTCTTGACAGAAATGTTGTTGTTTGGACACCCCCAGGCTACGAAACAGGTGATGAAAGTTATCCTGTTCTCTATATGCATGACGGACAAAATATTTTTGATCCGGCAACCTCCTACTTTGGAATAGACTGGCAGGTTGATGAAGCTGCTGATTCGCTAATACGACAGGGAAAAATAGAGCCGATGATTATTGTTGGCATTTATAATACTATTCACAGACGACCGGAATATTCCTATACTGATACCGGTTATGTTTACATGAAATTCCTTGTTGAAAAACTCAAACCGTTTATTGATAAAAAGTATCGTACCAAACCTGATCGTGAGAATACTTCTGTGGGTGGCTCTTCCATGGGTGGATTGATTAGCTTTATGTTATTATGGGAATACAATAATGTGTTTTCAAAAGCGATTTGTATGTCGCCGGCGTTTAAGGTTCGCCAACTCGACTACGTTAAAAGGATTAGTGATTATTCCGGTAAGCGAAAAGAATTTTTTGCGTACATTGATATTGGTGGCGTTGGACTTGAAGTAAGTCTGCAACCTGGTATTGACGATATGATAAATTTCCTTAAACAAAAGGGGTACACCGAAGGTACTGATTTTGAATATATAATTGAACAAAATGCAGAACATAATGAGCCTGCATGGGCTAGAAGAATACCTCATGCAATGATTACGCTGTATGGAAAAAAATAGTATGATAAGAATACTTGTTGGATCATTGAACCCTGTTAAAGTTGATTCGGTTAGACTGGCGTTTGGCAAATTTCATGATAATATGGAAGTTGAAGGTATTTCAGTTGAATCGGGGGTTCCTGACCAGCCTATTGATTTGGAAACGTTTGATGGTGCGTTGAACCGCGTAACAAGTTTGCATAAAACTTATAAGGGGTTTGATTATTACGTGGGTATAGAGGGAGGACTTTTTAACTATTATAGTAAATGGTTCGCTAAAGGTGTTGTTTGTATAAAAGATGCTTCTGGCAACTCTGCTTTTGGCGAATCGGCATCATTTGAAATACCGGACTATTTTATGGAAAAGATAAATGCTGGTATGGAGCTTGGGCATGTTATAGATGAGGTAACCAGCGATAAAAACACCAAACAAAAAGGTGGTGCTATCGGTCACCTTACAAACAATGTTATGACCAGAAAAGACTTGTACATTCCCGGAATTATTGCTGCATTAGTTCCATTTATAAACAGGGAAACCTATTTCTAATCTTTTTTGCTGAACATTCTCGGTAAAATTTTAAGCAGATTTATCATCCCGGTAAATTTTGTTCCGGGACCTTTGCCGTAAAGAAAATCAATCAATCCTGTTAATCCGTTATATATAGATTTGTTAAACGGATGCCACCACATATTTTTGTGTACAAATGGCATAACATCGTTTACAATAACTTGTGGCTGAGTCATTTCATCAAAGCCAATAGCACCGTGAGACCTGCCAATACTCGACTCTTTAAATCCACCCCAGGGTGTTTCAGCCAACCCATGACTCATAAGGTGATCATTTATCATTATAGCACCGGCTTTAATTTGTTCAGCCAGGCTTTTTGCACGAGAACTGTTTTTAGACCATACCGATCCGGTTAAACCAAGATATGAATCATTAGCGAGTTGAAGGGCTTCTTCATAGGTGTTAAAAGGCATAACTCCAACTACCGGACCAAATGTTTCGTCTTTCATAACCAGCATTTTGTGGTTAACATTGGTTAATACAGCAGGAGCAAGGTAGTTAGAGTTTTCCGGTACATTTGCAGTTGAATTTGCATAAATAGTAGCACCTTTTTCAAGGGCATCATTAATGTGATCAATTACCGTTTGCTTTTGCTTGCTGGTAGTAAGACAGCCAATATCGGTTTCCAAATCGAGGTTATTCCCAACCTTTAATGCTTCCGTCTGTTTTTTTAGTTCTACAAGAAATTCATTATAAATATCCTTGTGTACATAAATTCTCTCTACTCCCCCACAAGATTGACCTGCATTCTGGAATCCAGCCCAAACCGCACCCTTCGCAGCACGGTAAATATCTGCATCATGACAAACAATCATAGGATCGTTACCCCCAAGTTCCAGTGATACAGGGGTAAGGGTATCGGATGCTTTTTTCATAAGGTATTTACCAACGGGTACTGAACCGGTAAAAAAGAGCTTGTCTATACCTTCCTCAAGAAAAGCGTCTCCTGCAATTTTACCTGGTAAATTTATAAACTGAAATAAACCTTCAGGTAATTCGGCGTCGGCAATCACTTTCTCAAGAATTTTTCCAACAAGTTGAGTTTGTGTTGCTGTTTTAAGTATTACAGCATTACCGGCAAGCAGTGCCATAATTACTTCGGAAAATGGAATTGCAAAGGGGTAGTTCCATGGCGAAATTATTCCAACTACACCAAAAGGTACCCTGTGTATATAGCTTCGTTTGTTTATTAAAGCTATGTTTCCCATGCCTAGAGATTTATTTTTAAGAAAGGATTTTGCCTTTTTACAATAATATGAAACAGCCATAGCTGCAGGTACTACCTCGGTAGCAAGAGCATCCACAAGTGTTTTACCATTATCTTTGGCAATAACTTCTGAAATTTCATCGGCGTTTTGGGTTATATAACTTCTTATCTTTAGTATCTTCTTTTTGCGGTAAGAGATACTTGTCTTTTCCCATTCCGATTGTGCAATTCGTGCTTTGGCAATAAAGTTCTTAAGATCATCAATATTATGCAGGGTTGAATTTCCAAGGTCTTCACCAGTAGCCGGATTATATAGTTTTATGGATTTGCTCATTTTCTGCCCTTAAACTGATTCATTGTTGACTGGATACCAAATAGTCGTGCAGTGAAATCGAATACACCTACAGGAAAGGCACGCAATGGTTCTACGGTTCTAACCATAAGCGGAAAGAGTAAACGTTTTCGTTTATTCTTTATAGCCTTATAAACTTTATTGGCAGCTTTTTCCTGACTTAATATCGGCAGAAACATTGAGAAACGTGTTTTTACTCCATCAAACATACCTGTATTTATAAAGTATGGGCAAACAAGGGTTGTGTCTATATTATAACCGTATTTATGCATTTCTGCACGAAGAGAATCATTTAGTCCTACTGCGGCAAATTTGCTTGAGCAGTAATCAGTTAAGTTTGCTACCCCAATTAAACCGGCTGCCGAAGCAATTGTAACTATATGACCTGAATTTTTTTCTATCATATCGGGTAAAAAAGCTTTAATAATCTTAAAATGCGAAAGAATATTTATCTCAAAGGTTCGGTTAATTTCTTCATCGGAGCATTCGGTAATTGGTTTACCTGTTACAATGCCGGCATTATTAACAATTACATCAATACCTTTATACTCATCCAGAATTTTTTGAGCAAGATTAGTAACCTGTTCCGAGCTTGTTACATCGCATTTCATAAAAATGCCTTTGAGGGTATTTTCTTCAAATTCACGTTTAACAATCTCAAGATTGTCTTCGGAAATATCCCAAACGAATACCTGATTGCCATCTTTAGCAAATTTTTTAGCCAGAATTTTACCAATACCACTGGCACCACCGGTTATAAGAATTTTTTTCATCAGAGTTGTACCTTGTTTAGTTTTGAAACAAGTTTAGCCAGCAGGAAAGCACCTGAACTTGCAAGAATAACAAACACAATTGTAATAGTTGTATCTTTAATAAATCCCTTGTATGTCATAACGATCATCATGGTAACTATTTCCAGTGCCATGTGAATAATATCTCCTAGCCAAATAATTACAAATAGTACAGATAATACAAGAAGAAATATGCCGGCAGATTTAACAGGAAACCCAGAATTTAACCAGTTTGCCGGATTTAATTTAAATATTTCAATACTGATAGCTACCAACATGTAAAAGGAGATACCGAGAATTGAACAGTAAACTAAAAACCACTGGTTAAAATGAAAACCAAATGCATATATAAAATAGGAATAGATTATATAAAACAGGGCACCTGAAAGCATAAAATAACCGGTTAGCTTTCCTTTTCTTAATGCAACTATACTAACAAACAGAAATGGTATTATAATAAAGAGGTTATAAAAATCTTGTTCAATACCCTGTGCAACAAGGGAGGGGGTATCCAGTTTATAGGTTAAACTAACAAAGGAGCCAAAATACGAATCTATTGCTATTAACATACCAAGAACAATGGTAAGATTAGTAACCTTGCCTAAAAACACCTTTTGCATTCTATTTATCCAGAAATTGTATTATTTTTTCTTCAATATATTATAAATACCAAGGTGGGAAACCTCAAACTTTTCCATTGGCTTATCTATGTAATTAAATATATTTGTAAGGCATAAATGCCGATCAGTACCATTTAAGTCGTTAAACAGTTTAATCCAGTTAAGCTCAAAAAGATGCAGATTATTATCAAGGAAGCTGATAATAATCACATCATTAACAAACAAAGTTGCAACTTCCATATCATCAAAAACAGGAGGGGGGGAAATAAGGTAATGATTCTCGAACGCCTTGTTAAATTCTTCTTCGCCAAATGAACGAGTATAACCAAAAAGTTCGCATATTTCATAATAAAGCTCAACTCTGTCTTTCTTAATCAATTTGCGATTTATAGCAACGGTTACAATTCCACGGAAATATTTAAGTTTTTCTTTTTCAGTAAGGGTCATATTTAATATCATTATCTTTTAGCCTAAAGATAATGAATCAATTCAAATAATCAATTGTGAGTAGAAATATTTTCCTAAAATGACATTAATCCATGAAACAATCTTCGTTTTCCAATTCAATTTCGATTGTTGCATGGTATATATCAAGAGTTTTTGTATAGTCTTTAATTTTTTGTTTTAACTCAAAAAGCATATTACTATTCATGCTTGAAGTAACTACAATATGAACAGATAATACATGATGTTCACCATCCTGAGACCAAATATGCAAGTGGTGTACCGATTTAACCTGCTCGAACTCCTCAAGAGTCTTTTGTATTTCCTCGAGATTAAACTGATCAGGTACTCCCTGAAGAAAGAGGTGCAGAGATTTAAGCAAGTTTTTAATAACGTTATAAAGGATATATAAGGTTATAAATACCGAAAGCAATGGATCAAGAAAATAGTAATCGGTGTACGATAAAATAATTGCCGCTACAAGAACTGCAACCCATCCTAAAACATCCTCAAGTAAATGCCATGTAACTACTTTTTCATTCATGGTTTTTCCACCGATTAGCTTAAATACTGCAAAACCATTTACAAGAATACCGGCAATCGCAAAATATAACATTCCTTCGGCATGAACAGCTTCGGGATTAAAAATTCGGGGTACGGCTTCGTATAAAATTATAACTGAACCACCCAGAAGTATAAGGGCATTAATTAGTGCCCCAAGCAACGAAAACCTTTTATATCCAAATGAAAATTTTGAGTTTCCCGGTTTACCCGCTTTTTTTTCAAGGAAATATGCAATACCCAGGGCAAAGGAGTCGCCCAAATCGTGAATGGCATCAGATATAATAGCCATGCTGTTTGTAAGGATTCCGCCTATAATTTCTGCAATTGCAAATACAAAATTCAGGAGAAATACTAGAAGCAGATTTTTGGAGCTATGTGAGTGATTATGATGATGATTATGTGACATTTTATTTGTGTGTTTCCATTTTGTTTGGATAGGTCAATAATAACTGACCATCAAGATTTAACAATTAACGTAACTTTTTGAAATATCCTTCGTCAATTGAATTGATGATATTTTTATTTCGGGTAAAATACAAAATTATTTAAACAAATTCGGGGTTATAATGAACCAACCAATTAGCAGGTTGGGCAGGATAATTTTTTTCTGCCTGATACTGGGAGGGCTGTTGTCTGCCCAAACAACTAGAGTTACAATAAGTGGTTTTGCACACGATGATACAAATGGCGAGGCACTTATTGGAGCTAATGTTTTTATACAGGAACTGGGTATTGGAGCAAGTACTAACATTTCAGGGTATTTTGTTATTCCAAATGTTCCAGCCGGAGATTACGTGTTATCATGTAGTTATATAGGGTTTCAAACTCTTACTGTCCGGCATTCGGCAATTAAGGATTGCGACGGTTGTATTACGTTTAATATGAAACCGGAATCAATTGAAACTGAAGAAGTTGTAGTTACCGCTGATTCAGTTGAAACCATTCAGAAACTATTTTCAAAACCGGTTTCAAAGATCGAACTTTCTCCTGCACAAATTCAGCAAATACCACGTGTTGTTGAAGCTGATTTGCTCCGTGCTCTACAAACTATGCCTGGTATTGTTGCAGTATCGGATTTCTCTTCTGCTTTATATGTTCGTGGGGGTACACCCGATCAAAATCTTTATATGATTGATGGTACGGATGTTTATAATCCGGAACATGCATTTGGTATATTTTCCACTTTTAATACTTCTGCTATTAAAAAAGTCGAAATATCAAAAGGTGCTTTTGGTGCCGAATACGGTGGAAGACTTTCCTCTGTTCTTGATGTTACCAATAACGATGGTAATCGTAAAAACTTTCAGGGCGAAACTAATGTAAGTTTGCTTGCTGCTTCTACTACATTACAGATGCCAATTGGTAATATCGGATCAATTTCCGGTTCATTCCGCAGAACTTATATTGATCTTACTGTAAAAAACATTATTGATGGTATTCCGGATTACTATTTTTATGATGGTAATGTTAAGGCATTTTTTGATCTTGGTAAAAAAGACAAGCTAACAATCAGTTTTTTCAGGGGACTTGATGACCTTACCTTTAAAGCTGATGAGGATGCTGCCAGTTCATTCGAGTTTTTGTACGATTGGGGTAACATAACAACAAGCATTAACTGGAAACATATATTCAATCCAACACTTTTTGCAAGTGTGTGGTTTACCGGTAGCCGTTTCGAATCTAAATTTAATCTTGATGCAGTTGAAATTTCCGAAGAAAATTATCTTTCGGATTATGCTGCAAAAGTTGCATTTGAGTATTATCCCTTACAGGAATTAACATTCCGTTTTGGTGCCGAGCAAAAACTGCTTCACGAAAAATACGACCAGAATAGTAGTGAAGCCAGAATACTGATAGAAAATAATCGTCAGTTTTCAACCGCTTATCTTAGTGCTATCTGGAAACCAAAACCCGTGTGGCAGATTGATGCCGGTTTAAGAGTTAATTATTTTGGTGCTGATACCGTATTTACCAATTTCGAACCAAGATTTTCGATTAAATACAGATTAGACGAAAACTCGAATATCAAGTTTGCTACCGGATATTACCATCAATATATAAACCAAATTCCACGTTTATTCTTTTCAAGTATCTGGTCAACAGCTAACAAATATAATTCCGAATCCAGCTCGAAACATTTTATTCTTGGCTATCAACGTGCTTTTGGAAAGCTTGAACTTGAGCTTGAAACTTACTACAAGGATTATAAAAACATTTACCAGTTTAATAACCATGTTGGAACTGATATTAAGCCTAGTTATTATTCAGACGAGGGATTACCTGTTTACGGTTCAACCGAGAATGTTTTTATTGCCGGAGATGGTTACTCTTACGGTGCAGAAATAATGTTGAGGAAAAATCACGGTGCATTTACTGGCTGGGTGAGTTATGCTTATGCACATACCGAATATAAATTCCCAAGATTGAATCAGGGTAGCGATTTTGCTCCAAGACACGACAGAAACTCGGTAGTTAATGCCGTTCTTAATGTAGATTTGGATAATGCACTTAATGAGCTTTATGGTGAACAATTTGTAAATGATGATTCAAGATGGGTACTTGGTCTTAACTTTATTTATGCAGATGGACAGCCTATTACTACTCCTTCCTCAGCATATCTTGTTAACAGCATGCCTGATTACGGTCGTTATGGTAACACTGGTAATGGTAGCCAGGAATTTACTCTTTATCCTGCTGAAATTAACTCATTCAGATTGCCTGCATATATTCGCATGGATGTTAGTTTAACATGGGAACTTGACTATGGTAGCTGGCAAATGGCTCCTTATCTTCAGGTATTCAATATTGGTAACAGAAGCAATATCTGGTTTGTACAGTACAATAGTGAAGTTAATGAAAACAATTCAATTAAGCAGGAAGTTGAAACTGTTGGTATGCTTCCGTTATTACCAAGTATTGGTGTAACCATCAAATTTTAATGAGGATAATTACAATGAAAAAATTAGCATATGTATTGTTACTTATAGCAATAGCAACAGCCTGTGGTGATCCCGGAGTGGATGTAGGAGAGACTCAATATGAGCCTAAAATTGTGGTTGAAGGTTATGTATATCCCGGTAGAACACCGGCTGATATAAAACTTATGCGTAACTTTAAACTTGAGGTACCTATTGATTCCGCTCTTGTATTTCTCACTCCAGTTACAAATAGTGTGAATGCAAAAATTATGCATGAAGGTGAAACATATCCATTAAGTTTCGATCCGCAAACACTATCCTGGTATAATAATGATCTGGTTGTTCAGAGTCTTGAAGATTACCGTATTGAAGTTACGGCGGTTATTGATGGCAAGGAATTATTTGCTGCAAGCACAACTACTGTTCCAGCTACCGGATTTAATATACTTATCGACAATCTTGGAGAGTTTGAGTATGATAGTGAGATTGTTGCAAGCTTTAGAACATCACCTGGCACAGCTGCCTATGCGTTTTCTATTTTGGCGGATGTTGCTACGTTAGATAATTTTATTTACGATAACCATTATTTCCCGGATATTAAACGTGAAGACCTTGAAGATGATGGTTGGAACGGTTACCGTTTCCAAAATGAAATTTTAGTCAATGTTAACTCGTATGAAAGCGAACCAATTGAGTATAATATCAATGGACTCGATACATGGTTTTATAGTAGATACACAGTTATTGGGTACGCTGCCGATGAAAATATGAAGGATTTTGTACTAACAGCTAAACATGTTCAGCAGTCCGATGGAAATTTTATTGAACCTGAATTCCATTTTGAAGGTGATGGTATAGGCGTATTTGGTTCAGCAGTTACCGATACAATGTATTTTACAATTAACCAAAATTAGTTTTGTGCGGGTACACATTTTTGTTAGTGTGTACCCGGTTTTATTTTGATTGAAATATAGTTGATCTTTGAAATTGATGAAGATTATTTTTAATAATATAAAACCTGTTTGCAATTTTTTTAGGATTAAACTATTATAGAATGTATTTTGTTCATAACGTTCCGAATTTTTAACAGGTGGTAATTTGATACCAAATGAAAAATTCAGGGAGATTGAAGAAAGGGTTATCTCCTGGCTTGATGAGTATGTAGTTTCTACATTACCCGGATTGCAATATGTTGTACTTGATGATAACAAAGTGCTTTTTGAATATTCGGGCGGTTTTGCCGATGTTCAGAAAAAAAGGTTAATGGACGGGCAGGTTACAATGATGACCTACTCGTTAACCAAAACTTTTACAGCAGCAGCAATTATGCAGCTTTTTGGGCAAGGTAAACTTGATCTTGATGATCCTGTTGAGAAATATTACCCTGCGTTACCGTATGAGGGTTCTATTACAATACGACAGTGCCTAAGCCATACAGCAGGTATTCCAAATCCGTCATCTCTTAAATGGGTGCATTCTGTAAAGGATAGTAATGAATTTGATGAAGAAGATGCATTCGACCAAATTCTTGGCAAACATATGTTATTAAAGAAAAAGCCGGGAGAAAAGTACCTGTTTTCGAATATTGGTTACTGGATTCTTGGTAAGGTTATTGAATCTGTAAGTCGTTTGGGTTATCAGGAATATATGAGGCTCAATATATTGCAGCCCATTGGACTGTTTTCGCGCGAGCTTGACTTCCATATTCATGATTTTTCATCTCACGCAAAGGGATATCTTTCAACAGTTTCGTTAATGAATTTGTTTAAGTATTTGCGACTGGATAAAAAAATGTGGAGCAAATATGAAGGAAGATGGCTTTCATTTAATCCGTTTTATGTTGATGGACCATCTTATGGTGGACTAATAAGCTCGGCACGGTCAATATCCCGTTTTTTGCACGATCAGCTACAACCTAAATCAGTTTTATTTCCAAATAATATCCGTGAGTTTATGTATCAGCGTCAAAGTCTTAATAGTGGTGAAGATATACCTGCTACGTTAGGCTGGTTGGTCAAATCACAGGATGATTGTAATTGTTACTATATTGGCGGCGGCGGTGCAGGGTTTAACTCCGAAATGCGGATATACCCTGACCTTAAATTAGCCTCTGTTGTTATGGTTAACAGAACAGTTTTTAATACTACTTCATTTTTGGATAAAATTGATAAAGAGTTTATTAACCTTAAAAAAGGAGGATAATATTATGAAAAAATTACTTGTGGTTTTTTTGATTTTAGGTGGTGTTTTATTTGCACAGGAAGAAACTTTACTCGGTTATAGAAATATTACTCATGGTGGTTTTGGTGGTCCCGTTGTAAAATTTACCAAAGTTAAGGGCGAATTTGCTACGCTTGTCGGTGGCAGGGGAGGCTGGATAATTAACCACTCTTTTATAATTGGCGGCGGCGGTTACGGCTTGGTAAATAACATCCGCGGTAATAAGGTTTTTTTAGAAGATGCCAATGCAGATAATCCGTTTGGCAGAACCAGAAGAATACTGATGGGTTACGGTGGTCTTGAGCTTGAATATATTTACAAGCCATATAAATTGCTTCATGTTTCACTCTATACCATGATTGGTGGTGGTGGTGTTACTCAGCGTGATACTGACAAGGATTATGATGATGATTTTATTGATGACGAGGATACAGATCCGTTTTTTATATTTTCACCGGAAGCAAATGTAACTCTTAACGTAACCCGATTTTTCAGAATATCAGTAAATGCCGGTTACCGTTTTACAAACGGTGTTGACCAGCATGATCTTGATGATACTGATTTTAGCGGTTTTACCGGCGGTTTAACTTTCCGTTTCGGTCAATTTTAGAATACCATTTTAGGGTGCTCTTTTACCCAGCTTTCTATATAGCTTACAATTTCATGTGTAGGAGCACCCGGAGTAAATAACTTGCCAACACCAAGTTCCTCAAGTTTGTTTATATCTTCATCAGGTATAATACCCCCTCCAAATAGTAGTATATCATCAGCATCATTAGCCTGCATTATTCTTTTTATTTTGGGGAATATCGTCATGTGGGCACCCGAAAGTATGCTAACACCAATAGCATCAACATCTTCCTGTATTGCAGCTTCTACAATCATTTCGGGGGTTTGACGCAGACCTGTATAAATAACTTCCATTCCGGCATCCCTTAAAGCTGCAGCTACAACCTTGGCACCACGGTCGTGCCCATCAAGTCCGGCTTTGGCTACCAATACTCTTATTCTTGAATTCATACACTTTTTAGTTTGTTTTACACGAAGTTAAAAACGAAATGTTGTATGCTTAAAGTTCAAAACATTGGCAGGGGCTATATTATTGAGGAGGTATAGTTTATAAACAGGTAGAGGGAGTATGCAAATTATTAAGTGAATTTATAAAAATGCCCCTCAAAATAGAGGGGCTGCAAGCAGTGAGAAAACGTCCCACCATCCTTAGTTTTTAATAAAAAAGCAATTTATAAAAACTTCCCGATAACTTCAATCACCTTGTCAAGTGCTTCATCAATTTTTGATACATCTTTTGCTCCGGCAGTAGCCATATGAGGGCGTCCACCACCGCCTCCGCCAAGCATTTTGGCAATATCGCCAACAATTTTTCCGGCAGCAAGTTTTTTCTCTTTAATCATTTCATCGGAAACAACACAAACAATGCTTACTTTATCGTTTATTTCGGCAATAAGTAACCCTACACCAGGTTTCATTTTATTGCGTAGTTCGTCACCCATTGATTTTAGCTCATCTATGTTAACGGCTTCAACCTTACCTTTGTAAACTGCAATTCCCTGTAAGTCTTCAGCAGAGGAAAGGATGGTATCAAGTCCGCCAAGTTTTTCCTGAAGTTGCATTTCGGCAAGCTCTTTTTCAAGTTTTTTCTTTTCGTCCTGCAGCTCTTTAATTTTAGTGTTAGCCGATACTATCTGGTCCTTCTGCTCATTAATATATTCAATAACACCTTCACCGGTAACAGCTTCAATACGTCTTACACCACTCGCAATAGAGGACTCGCTAATAATTTTGAAACCACCTATTTCAGCAGTGTTGTTAACATGGGTTCCACCGCAAAACTCAATGGAATAGTCGCCAAACTGCACAACATTAACTTTATCGCCGTATTTGTCACCAAAAAACATAAGAGCACCCATATCCTTAGCTTCATCAAAAGGGGTATCTTTGTGGTGTTGTAATTCAATTCCGGCATAAATTTTCTTGTTTACGGTTTCTTCAATTTTAGCAAGTTCATCAGCATTAACCTTTTCAAAATGCGTAAAGTCAAATCTTAGTCGGTCGGCACCAACGTACGAGCCTGACTGCTGAACATGGGTACCAAGAATATCACGCAAGGCTTTATGTAGCAGGTGTGTAGCCGAGTGATTACGTTTAACAGCTTTACGATTATAATCTTCAACTTCAAGATATACTTCATCATCAAGTTTTAGCTCAAGATCATTTTCGCTTTCAAAAATATGAACAATTTGGTTGTCGAGTTTAAGGAGCTTTATTACAGGGAAAGCTTTACCGTTAACAGTAATAGTTCCTTCATCGCTAACCTGACCACCTGATTCGGTATAGAAAGGAGTTCGACATGTTGTAACAAAATATTTGCCATCACTAAACTTAAAACCGGTTACTTTAGCTTTTGTGACTGTTTCGCTATAACCAACAAATTGGGTTGGGTCTTCAGTATTGGTTTCAATTGTTAGTGAATCAAGCTTATCCAGTCCGGCAGCCGAAAGTTTATCCTTGGTTGACTGGCGTGCACGTTCTTTTTGTTCAGCCATCAACACTTCAAATTTCTCAAGATCAATTTCAAGATCAGCTTCACGGGCAAGCAAAGCTGTTAAATCCACCGGAAAACCAAAAGTATCATAAAGTTTGAATACGTTTTCGCCGTCAATAGTTTTTGAACCAGCCTTTTTAGTTGTTTCGGCAACCTCTGCAAACAAGTCCATACCACGATCAAGAGTAGCGTTAAAACTTTCTTCTTCAGATTTAATAACTCTAACTATATTATCCCTGTTTTCTTTTACTTCGGGGAAATGTTCACCCATAACAGTGGCAACAGTATCAACGAGCTTAAACATAAATGGTTGTGTAAGATTCAGTTTTCTACCGTAACGAGCAGCACGGCGTAAAATTCTGCGTAATACATAACCTCTGCCTTCGTTACCAGGTAAAGCACCATCGGCAATTGCAAAAGTTAGTGCACGAATATGATCAGCAATAACACGCATTGCTATCTTGTGCTCTTCAACTTCGTATTTAACACCGCTTAACTCAACAAGTTTATTAAGGTAAGGGGTAAAAACATCTGTATCGTAATTCGATTTTTTTTCCTGAAGCACTGCACACACACGTTCAAAACCCATACCTGTATCTACATGTTTTGCCGGCAGGTCATGAAGCGTACCATCTTTTTCGCGGAAATATTGTATAAATACGAGGTTCCATATTTCAATACATTCCGGTGAATCAGCATTAACAAGATGTGCAGCGTTAAGATCGTCACTTAAATTTATATGTATTTCGGAGCAGGGACCACAAGGACCGGTATCGCCCATTTCCCAAAAATTATCTTTTTCGTCAAATCTTAGAATATGAGTTGTATCAATATCGGTTTTTTCTTTCCATAATTCCAGAGCTTCATCATCGGTTCTGTAAACAGTAACCCAAAGTCTTTCCTTTGGCAGTTTCCAAACCTCGGTTAGCAGTTCCCATGCCCATTCTATCGCCTCAGCCTTGTAGTAGTCGCCAAAAGACCAGTTACCCAGCATTTCGAAAAGGGTGTGGTGGTAAGTATCGTAACCAACCTCTTCGAGGTCGTTATGTTTACCGCTAACCCTAATACATTTTTGTGTATCAGTTGCACGGTTATAATCGCGTGTTCCTTTACCAAGAAAAATATCTTTAAACTGGTTCATACCGGCATTGGTAAAAAGCAGGGTAGGGTCGTCGAAAGGTACAACTGGTGCACTCTGTACAATTTTATGATCTTTACTTTTAAAGAAGTCAAGAAAATCTTGTCTTATTTCAGCTGAGGTTTTCACAATCATGCTCATCAATAATTCAAAAATAATTCAATTAAACACACAAATATAATAAAATGATAGATTTTCCTAATAGTTAGGTGTTAAATAATAATAAACAGAACGTATTATTAAAAGAACAAAATAACACAATAAATAAATGTATTGCGACAAAATGTGTGATTGCTTTTTAAACTTGATAGTTTTACATTTATAAGCATATAATCACAAAATGCGTTTGTAAAGTGGCAAATTATCAGGAATACACCGATAAACAATTGTTAAAGGGAATAAAGAAATATGATTCCCGTGCTCTTGAAGAATTATACAATCGTTACTCTCCGGTTCTTCACACGCTTATACAAAAAATTACAGAGAATGATAAGGCTTTTACCGAAAAGATTTTGGTTGAAGTTTTTGTAATTGTTTGGCGTAAGATAGAAAAATTTGATCTGGAAAAGGGTAATGTTTATACCTGCCTGTTATTACTGGCAAGAAACAAGGCTACAGATACAATTCGCAGAAAAAGGGATACAACTGGAGAGGTTACCCCATACAGCGATGAGTTTGAGGATAATAATATTATTCCTACTCTTGACCCTGATATTGATTACCTGGAGCTTAAAACCGCCCAGGAAGTTGAGGGACAAATTCATAATGCGTATAACAAGCTTACCGATGCACAGAAATATGTGATTGACCTTGCGTTTTATCAGGGCTTTACTATCGATGAAATTTCGAGCAAGCTTAATATTCCGGTTGAAACTGTAAGGAATAAAGTTATGACTGCGTTAACCAATCTTAGAGAAAATTTAATTAAAGCATAGGGGAGCTGGTAATGTCGGATATAGCTATTCATGAAATGATAAGTGCCTATGCCGCAGGCTGTATGGATGAAAAGAATTATCTTTACTTTCGTGATCATATAAAAAAAGGTGGAGAATTACCTGCAAAAGAGCTTGGTGAATTGCAGAATATAATGGCACTTTTACCACTTGTGCTTGAAGAAAAGAAGCCTGCTCCCGAAGTAAAGAAAAATGTTGCAAAAGAATTGCTGAAATATAGTGATGAAATAAAAGCTAAAATACAAAACGCAAAAACCAAAACCGAAATAAAACCAACTGAAGTATCTCAAAAGCAGGAGGAACCAGGGCAGGTTCAACCAGTTCAGAATAATGAACCGGGTAGTGATTCCGATAAAATGGAAGTTGCGGTGGAACTTAATGCGGAGTACAAACCTATTGATTTGCAGGAGAAACTTGACGAAAGAAGGGAACGTATTGCTGAAGATGATGATGCCCTTACAAAACGTCAATGGGGACTTCTGGTTATTGGTGTTGTGCTTCTGGTCTCGGCTCTTGTTGGACTTTTTTATGTTTACAACTTAACAACAAACCGAATTTCGGACGCAATGAAAGAAATTAAAACCATGGAACTTGAAGTTGAGAAAAATACTGAATTCAGGGATAACTATTTTACCCTGATGCAGTTCTTTACTCTTGAAGATCTAAAACTGGTTAACCTAAAGCCAACCAACAGTGCCAATAATTATTTTGGTAAATTTTTTGTCTCTTTCAATAGTGGTTCATCCTTAATAAAGCTGGACAATATGCCTGAGCTTGATAAAAGCCAAACGTATCAGTTGTGGGCACGTACCGATAACCGTGATGTTTTGCTGGGTGCGTTTGAGCCGGTATTTAACAAACAGTTTACCGAGTTAAATGATATTCCGGAGATTGATGTTAAAGCTATTGAGAAAGTATTTCTTACAATTGAACTAAAACCTGGTTCTCAATCTCCATCGGGTAGGGCATTACTTGAAGCTGAAATTAAATGATAGTTTCAGATTTCCGGGTTGTCGCGGTTAGCAAGTATAGCAACACCTAAAAAGAATCCAAGTAATGGTACGCTAAAACCTAGTTCGTAAACCATGTTGCTAATCAGGTTAAATGCAGTTGTTTCCCTTAATACCGTAGTAAGCAAAAATCCTGTAATTATTGCAATTATGGAAATTATACCAAAAATTTTTTCTTTTTTATCCTTTGTGTAAACCATAAAAAAACCGGCACCAAAAGAAACAATTATTGAGGGTACTTCAATAAGGTAGGCATTTTTAAATGTAAAGTTTGCCAAAACAAGTATAATAACTCCAGCAATAACCAAAACACCGGAAACAAACACGATCAGCTTTTCGGAGCTGTTGGTTGTTAATGTTACACCAACTACTCCCCAACCTATAAATAAAATTGCGAATAGTGTTATCGAAAGTGGAGTTAATAAACTAAACATATCAACAAACATCACTGCCAGAGCAGTAAATATTAAGAGAAATCCCGTGAGTTTTTTATATAATCCAAACATAATGCTGAATATTTTTCCATGAATTTTGTAACAATAACAATGTTAAATCCTGTACTAATATTGTGAACAATAGTTTGACAATCAAGTTTATTTTAGTATCATGGATTTATTAAACTTTAAATATAATTATTCTTTTAAGTTTTTATGAAAGCACTTGGAACACAACATATTGCAGAGTTTATTGGTTGCACTCCTGATAAACTAAATGACGAGTTACTGCTGAAACAGATTTTAACAGATTCAATTAACGAATCCGGATTACATTATGTGGATATAATATCCCATAAATTTAGTCCGGTTGGAGTAACAGTTTTGGCAATAATTAGCGAATCGCATGTAGGAATTCATACATATCCTGAAGCGGGACAAATTTCGCTCGATATATTTACCTGCTCCGACTCAGTTAAACAATTAAAATTACTCGATATTTTACGCGATAGATTTAATCCGGATACAGTTAGAGTAGCTGAAGTAATAAGAGGTAACCCGATTGAATATAATGATAGCGAATGGATTATATCTGCCACCGGATACGGTTTTGAGGTTAGGTACCATATTAAGGAAAAGGTTTTCTCCGGTAAATCTGAATTCCAGAAGATTAACATAATTGAGAATGAAAACTTTGGCAGAATGTTGTTTCTCGATAACGATTTGCAGGCAGCCACAAGAGATGTTGAGTTATATAATAGTGCACTTGTATCTCCTGTATCCTCAAAAGAAAAAATAAACTCTGCCCTGGTACTGGGTGGTGGTGATGGTGGTGTTCTAAACAGACTGTTAAAGTTGGGTGCCAAAAATGTAACTCTTGTTGAAATTGATAAGGAAGTAATTGAGCTTTCACAAAAATACCTTTCGTGTATATGTGAGGATGCATTTAACAATCCAGCAACCGAACTTGTTTACAAAAATGCGATTGAATTTATAAAAGAAGATAATAGCTATGATGTTATAATCAGCGATCTTACAATGAATCCTGGGGCGTTTACAAATCAGCCGCATAATATTTTTCTTGATGAATTATTTACAATGGTTGCAAGCAGGTTAACTGATGATGGCATTTTTAGTTTACAGATAGGTTCGGTAAATGACAGCTCAATTTTAACAATGGTTAATGAACTACTTGGCAAAAATTTTACTTTTATAAAATACCACGATGAGTTTATTCCTTCTTTTTGCGAAAAGTGGATGTTCGCATCAGTTAAAAAATGAAATTAACCTGAATCGGGTTAATGTGTAATACATCTAACTCCATAATCATTAATAAAAAGAAAAGGAAATATAGATGGCAACTTCAAAAGCATTCGTTAAGCAACTGCAGGGAATTACATTTGCAGGTAAAACAAGCTCAAACCATTGGATAACAATGGACGGTCCGGAAGGATTTGGAGGTAGTGATGCTGGAATTAGACCAAAAGAATTATTACTCCTTTCATTAGCCGGGTGTACAGGTAGCGATGTTGCTTCAATTTTACAGAAAAAACGTGTTAAAGTTGATGGCTTTGAAATGAACCTGAATGCTGAAATGTCAGAAGAACATCCAAAAGTATATACCAAGATTGATCTTGAATATGTTTTTTACGGAAAAGATATAAAAGAAAAGGATGTTGAAAGGGCAATTGATCTTTCACAAACCAAGTATTGTGGTGTAACTGCCATGCTCGAAAAATCAGTTGAAATTACTCATAGCTTCAAAATTGTTGACCCTTCTGAATAATTATTTGTGCCCTCACAGTTAGGGCACCTCGTTTCCTCTTAATGTAAATATCCTTTTTCTTCTATATCTGCCTGTAAAATTTACACCAATATTATAAGGAGAACATTGTATGGCTTATAACTACGGTATAATTGGTGCGGGCAGGCAAGGTATTGCTGCTGCTTATGATTTAATTAAACATGGTAACCCCGATAAAGTATATTTATTTGATTTTGACGAGAACAATCTTGAAAAATCGAGAGATATAATAACTAACCTTACATCTTACAGGAATTTAATCCCTGTAAAAATTAATCTTGAAGAGCCTGCCGGTCTGCTCGATTTTATGTTTGATCTTGATGGAGTTCTTAGTGCAGCACCTTACAAATACAATTATGAATTAACAAAATTAGCAATTGAAACACGAACTCATTTTGTTGATCTTGGTGGTAATACAGCAGTATCACAAAAGCAGCTTGAGTTAGATACCCATGCAATTGCATCTGATATTACAGTTATACCCGACTGTGGTATGGACCCGGGGTTAAATATTTCACTTATACAATATATTCTCGAATCATTTACAGATGTTACCTGTATAAAATCTTATGGAGCAGGATTAACACAGTTTCCCAAACCTCCCTGGAATTTTGAACTTACTTTTAATATTAATGGTCTTACTAATGAGTATAATGGCGAAGCTCTATTTATAAGACATGGCGAGCTTGTAAAAGTAAAGGCTCTTACCGAGGATGAAATTATTGAGTTTCCCGACTCTCTTGGTGATCTTGATGCTGCGGTTACTACAGGCGGACTCTCAACACTTCCGTACGAGCTTGAAGGCAAAATTGATACTCTTGAAAATAAAACGCTGCGTTATCCCGGACATTGGTGTGTGTTTAGGGCATTCTCCGATTTGGGACTTTTTAACGAAAATGAAGTGCAAATTGATAATAGAAAAATAGTTCCACGAGATGTATTTCATCACTTGCTTGAGGAAAAAATAACCAACTATGATATTAGAGATATTGGCATACTCCGGATTTTTGCTAAGGGTATAAGAAACGGAGAAAAAATTAAACTTGATCTGGAACTTATCGATTACTATGATGAAGATATTAATTTTACGGCAATGCAAAGATTAACCGGATGGCATGCTTCCATAATGCTGCTTTTTGCTGTTCAGGGAAATACAGCTTCCGGGGCAATGCCTGTGCATAAAGCTGTTGCCGGCAAAAAGGTGCTTGATGAAATTAGAAAACGTGGAATAAAGGTAAGCGAATATTACGAGGTACTTTAAGTTTATGCAGGTTATTCTCAAAACTAAAGTTTGCTATTATTTTATAGCATTAAATGCATAGGTGGTGTGCTGTGCTTGTGATATTTACATAAAAAATATTCATCCTCTTATTAACGCTATATAAATTTGATTTACGTGGTGTTTGGTGGTATCTTTACAGATTAGGATTTTTGAAAAAATGGTAAATTATAAAAAAATATAAAGGTGTTAATATGGATTTGCAACTTAAAAAGTTGGACAAATTTTCCGGGCGAAAAGGTCCGGTTTTGTTAGTTATACTTGATGGTGTTGGAATTGGTAAACATGATGATAGCGATGGAGTGTTTAGGGCTAAAACTCCTAACCTCGATAAATTGATGAAGGGTGAATTATATACTACTCTTAAAGCTCATGGTCCTTATGTTGGTTTGCCTTCTGAAGATGATATGGGTAACAGTGAAGTTGGTCATAATGCAATTGGTGGTGGACGTATTTTTGCACAGGGTGCAAAACTAGTTAATAACTCACTTAAAACAGGTAACATTTTTGAAGGTGAAAGCTGGAAAAAAACTGTAGAAAAAGGTCTTGCAGGTGGTACAGTACACTTCATCGGTCTATTAAGTGATGGTAATGTGCATTCTCACATAAAACAGCTTTTTGCATTGGTTAACAAGTGTGCCGAAGAGGGTGTTAAGAAAGTTAGACTTCATCCTTTACTTGATGGCAGGGATGTTGGGCAAAAAACAGCACTTGAATATTTGGCTCCTACCGAAGAGCTGCTGGCAAAAATAAGCTCTGAAAAAGGTTTTGACTATAAAATTGCTTCCGGTGGTGGTAGAATGATTACTACTATGGACAGATATAATGCAGACTGGTCGATAGTTGAAAGAGGCTGGAAAGCTCATGTTCTTGGTGAAGCTCGTAAGTTTAAATCAGCATCCGAAGCTGTTGAAACTTATTATGCTGAAGATGCCGAAATGACTGATCAGTATCTTGAATCATTTGTAGTTGTTGACGAAAATGATAAACCGGTTGGTACAATTGAAGATGGTGATTCTGTCGTATTCTTTAACTTCCGTGGTGACCGTGCTATTGAAATTTCAAAAGCTTTTGAAGATGATGAATTTGAATATTTCGATAGGAAAAGACGTCCGGATGTATTCTATGCAGGTATGATGGAGTATGATGGTGACTTGCATATTCCAAATAATTTCCTTGTTGAACCACCTGCAATTGACAGACCAATAAGTGAATATTTGTGTGCAGAAGGTGTTACTTCTTTCGCTATTTCGGAAACTCAAAAATTTGGTCATGTTACATATTTTTGGAATGGTAACAAATCGGGTTACATTAACGAAGAACTGGAAAAATTTGTTGAAATTCCTTCAGATAAAATTGAATTTCAGAAAGCACCAAAAATGAAAGCTGTTGAAATTACCGAAAAAAGTATAGAACTTCTCAAAAGTGGTAAATACAAGTTTGGCAGAATTAACTTCCCTAATGGTGATATGGTAGGGCATACAGGCTATCAGGACGCTATTATTACATCAGTTGAAACAGTTGATGAATGTCTTGGCAAGCTTCTTGATGTAATTAAAGAGCTAGATGGTGTGGCTATTGTTACTGCCGACCATGGTAACGCTGATGAAATGTTCGTTGTTAAGAAAGGCAAAGTATCGGTTAAAACTTCTCACTCGTTAAATCCGGTACCATTTGCAATATTTGATGCTGTTTATAATGGCGAATACAAAATGGATAATGTTGAAGACGCTGGTTTAACTAATATTGCTGGTACAATACTAAACCTTCTCGGATTTGAAAATGTGGAAGATTATAACCAGTCTCTAATTAAATTCTGATAATAATTAAATACTAATAAATTGTCAGGGATTGCCCGTTAACGGAGCAATCCCTTTTATTTTTAAGAGGTAATATATGGCAAAAAAGCTGTTAAAAAAGTATCCGGTTGTTGATTACTTTTTTATTTTGGTTGGTTCTGCTTTTATGGCTCTTGGTATTGGTGTGTTTCTTGTGGATGCAAAGGTTGTTCCTGGTGGTGCCAGTGGACTTTCGATGGCTATTCACTATTTAACCGGTGGTTCAATACCTGTTGGGCTAATGATTTGGATAATAAACGTTCCCCTTTATCTTTGGGGATTGAAGGAATTAGGCAAATCATTTGGCTGGCGAACTTTTGTTGGGTTTACAGCTTCATCTTTTTTTATTGATTTCTTCAGGGGCGATTTTTACGGACTTGAGTTTATACGATTACAGGATACACCAGCAATTCAGGACTTGCTCCACAACGATTTCCTTTTCCTTATTATTATAGGGTCCGTTTTACTTGGTGTGGGTATTGGTATTATATTCAAGTTTAAAGGAACAACTGCCGGCTCCGATATTGTTGCTGCAATTATGCAAAAGCGTTTTGGTGTTAAGCCGGGACAGGCAATTATGCTTATCGACTTTTTTGTTATTGCACTTGCCGGTTTGGTAATTCAGGTTAAGGACCTTTCTCCTGAACGTCCTGCACTTACCCTTACTTTTTATGCATTGTTCCTGTTGTTTGTGTCTTCTCGTCTTATTGATGTTATTATTGATGGTTTCGATTATGCGAGGGTTGCCTATATTATTTCCGACAAATATGAAGAAATTGCCGAAGCTATCATGGCTAATATGAGCAGGGGAGCAACTGCAATAAAATCACGTGGTCTTTACAAGGATGTTGAAAGAGAAGTGATTTTTACTATTGTTACTCTTAAGGAACTTGGTAAGCTTACTGAGCTGATTAAAGAAATTGATCCCGATGCATTTGTTATAATTAACAATGTTCATGAGGTGCTTGGGAAAGGGTTTAGAAGAAGAATTTAGTTGTTTTTAGGGCAGTAAATAATTTTACTGCCTTTTTTTATATAATTTCTCAATTCCTTAATATTTAATCTATTGCACGTTAATTTAAATTTTGTATATTTAATAAATTATTCCTTGATCATATTTCTGAAAACCATAACTAGTTTATGGTGTGTTGTGTTTTTGATTAAAAAAGGATATTAGCTATTATATTTTGGGGTAACATTTGAGTGAGTTATGATAAGAGAGTATGATACACACCGAATTCCTGATGATGCAATTGTTGACTGGGAAAATGAATATCTCACATATTGCTCACGTTGTAAAAAAGATATTATAGTTTCGAACGATATGCCGAAGATGCAATTTTATTGCAAGAATTGCCGACAAGAAATTCTTATAGAATCAGGGCAAAGTCCGGAACATAACCATAAAACTGAAGATATTATTAAAAGCAAAATGAAACCACTCATGCCTTCCAACCGATGTTTCAGCAGGGCAGTTGTTTCGTTTATGTTTGCACTACTGGCACTTATTATGGCAGTACTTCTTCAAATTACTAAAACTACATCGTTGCTTAATACAACATGGATTGTTTTCGGTGTATTTTCAGCTATTACTGTTTTCTTCAGCATAAGGGCTTTTGTTTTTAAGCTGAGGGAAGACAAGTCGAATGCAGACAATAAACCTTACGAAAAAATTTAGATCGTACCTCTGGTTAGTTCCATCTTATTTATTAAAAATTGGTTAATAGTAATCTCTCAAGGTAATTTTTGTTATTTTGGGTTCAATTTTTAATTAATTGAGACAAATATGGATAAAGCTATTCTGGAAAAAATAAAAAAGATTGATGTTGTACTTACCGATGTTGATGGCGTACTAACTGATGGTGGGTTGTACTATACTGCTGACGGACTTGTTATGAAGAAATTTCAGGTTAAGGATGGTATGGGTGTTAGAAGGCTGAGAGATGCCGGTTTTAAAACTGGTATGATTACTACCGATACTTCAGAGTTTGTTAAGCTGCGTGCTGAACGTGTAAAAATGGATTACGTTTATATGGGTATCTGGAAAAAACAGGATGCCATGAATGAAATTTGCAAGGAGCTTGGAAAAAATCCCGAGAATATTGCATTCATTGGAGATGATGAAAATGACCTTACCATTATGGCAGAAGCTGGTTTTACCGTGTGCCCTGCCGATGCTGTTGATAATGTAAAGGATGCTGTTGATATGGTGTTAAGTAAAAAAGGTGGTGAGGGTGTGTTCAGGGAACTTGCCGAACTTTTGTTAAAATATAAATAAACGGGAATTATTTTCCCGTTCTTTTTTCAAATTGTATTTTAAATTCTGTTCCTTCACCTTTTTTGCTCGTTACCGATACGGTTGCATTGTTTAATTTGCTGTACTCGCTAACGAGTTTTAAGCCCAATCCGTTACCTTCAAATTTTCTTGAATAACCCTGAGCTTCCTGGGTAAATGGCTCGAAGATATGAGGAAGGTATTTTTCCGAAATTCCTATTCCTGTATCCTTTACTTTTGCAATAACCGATGAGTTATCTTCGTAAACTTTAATAGTGATTTTACCTGATTCGGTATATTTAACAGCATTATCAATAAGGTTCGAGAAAATTTGAGTAACTGAATACTCGTCTATCCATAGCTGGTAGTCGTTTTCATAATTTAATTCAATTGAAATTCCCTTTAGTTCGGCTAAATACTTAAACTCATAAATGAGGTTTGCAATAATATCACTAACTAAATACAATTTTTTTGGTATATAATCGTATGAACCGGACTGTAGTTCGGAAACGTTAAGAATAAGATTTATTGTTCTGATAATTCGTTTCCCCGAGCTTTCCATTCCTCGTAAAATATCACGTGTATCATCTGCATTATCTTCAATAAAATCGTGCAATAATTGTGAGTAACTCATTATTGCTCCAACCGGGGTTCTAATTTCGTGCGACATTTGGGCAAGAAATTCTGATTTTAATCTATCGGCTTTTTCAGCATTATCTCTTGCTGAGATCAGTTCATTTAATGTTCTTGAATCGAATAAGGCAATTGAGAGTAATTCGGAAAATGCAGATGCAATATACTTGTCATCCTCACCAAAACCTTTCCAGTTATTAGCGAAACATACATAACCACCTGGTTTGTTCTTTATTATAAGGGGAGCTATAAGGATATTTTGAGCATTTTGCAGACATTTGGGAAGCATTTCTTTGTGTGCCGAAAGCTGAAGGTTATTTTCTACTACTGGTCCCATACGGTTTGAAGAATTGCGGAATAGTCCCACATCTGAGAAATTGAATTTATCTTCACAATTAGGCACGTTGCTTGAAAAGATAATTTCTATTTCATTTTTGGTTTCAGTATTTATACCAACACAGCCCATAGTAGCCCCTAAAAGTTCTGAGCATTTACTATATAGTTTTTGGGCGGTAACCTTAAATTCATTAAACTCCATTACAATTTTTGAAGCAGCAAACAGACTAGAAATTTCAGCGTTTCTTTTTTCCAGTTTACCGAGGTTTTCCAGTGCAACCTTTTCTGACTTTTCAGCTCGTTCCTTCGCAATTTTTATTTCTGATTCTATTAGTTTCATTTCTGTTATGTCATCAATAGTTACAAGTATATTGCGTTTACCAGCGTGATATACAATACTTGATGAGACTAGAAAGAAACGGCGTTGTATAAAATCATTCCTGAAAATTGTAAGAGGAACTTCCTCTTTAAAATATTCAACTCCCTTATTACTAGTTTCCTTAATTAGCCTGTTGATTTTGCAATTATTGCAGTTTATAGTTGAACCACAAGTATTTTGGTCACCAAGTGCATTTATACATTTTAGTATATCACCGGTTCTGGAATTCAAGCTTTCTTGTAGAGTTTCATTTTCCTCGGTATGATTAATTTTTACAATTTGGAATTCATAGTTTAACAGAATCATTATACTGGGTGCATTCCTGAAAATTGAATTTAGTGTATTTTCACTCTCTTCCAGCTCAGATTTTGCTACTTCAAGTTGTTCATTGATTTTACGGGTTTTTGTTAGCGTTTCCTTCAAATCCGATTCATACTCCTTAATGCGGGATATATTTGTTGAAATTTCAAACCTAACTAACCTGCCGTCAATCCACTCAATAGCTCTGTTCGTAATAAAATACCATTCGTTATTTTCCCGGTTTTGAAATTCCCATGTATAATTACCTGTTGGACTACCGTTTTTTACCAGGTGTTTATTTGAACAAAAATCACAAGGTTCGGTTTTACCTTGGATGTGTATGTAACAATTTTCTCCAAGAATATTACCAAAGGTTTCCTCCATTTTTTTATTGATAAACAGTATTTCATGGTTTTCCATATCAGCAACATAAACCATCGAATCAATACTATCCATTACTGTTTGAAACATCTCATAGTTTTTAAGTATTGCTTCTTCTGCTTTATGTTTTTCGGTAACATCAGTTAAAATAAAAATTAGGCTTTCAACCTGGTTATTGTTTATCACCGGACCAATCCGTACATTATACCAGTACCCGTTATTTTGTATTTCGTACACAACAGGTTGTTGAGTTGATATTGTTTCAGTGATTTTAGATTTTACAAAATCAGCAGAATTAAGTGGTGTCAGGACAGAAACATTTTTGCCAATAATATTCTCAATAGGTGTATTGTCCAAAGCTTTATTAATATACTTTATCCTTAAATCCATTCCTATAGAGAATATTATATTTGGAGCACCTTCCGCCAATGCTCTGAATTTTGTTTCGCTTTCTATTAGTGCCTGTTCCATTTTTTTTCTGGTTGTTATATTAACCAGACTTGAAACAAAATATTTGATCTTATCGTCACTGTCTCTAACTGCTGAAGAAAATAACTGTCCCCAAATTATTGTGCCGTCTTTTCGTACATACCTTTTTTCGAATGAAACTCTTTTTGCCTTTCTTTCTGTCAGTTTTTGCAGTTGTTCTTTGCTAATTTTCAAGTCTTTTTTATATGTTATATCTTCATATCCTTTACTGAGTAATTCTTCTTTCTTGTATCCTGTTATAGTACAAAATTCAGGATTTACCCTCAAAAACATTCCATTACTATCAATATGAGCAATACCCGTTGGCGTGTTCTCGAATGTACTTCTGAAGAGAACTTCATTTTCCCTGATTTTTTCCTGTGCCAAATACTGCTGAGTAATGTCCCTGGAGAGTCCTACAACAGCAACAACTTCACCTTTATCATTTTTAATAGGACTTAGGTTTGTACTGATATAGAGTTTTGCATATTTGGTTTTAAGAGTAGAGTTTTTAGCGAGTGGTTCACCGGATCTAAAAACCGCTTCAATATCATTTGAATATTTTGAGCTTACATCAGGAGGGAATAGTTCGAATATTGTTTTTCCGATTATATTATCAGTTGCACTATTGAATAATTTTGTTGACGTTTTATTTACCGAAACAACTTTTAAATCTTTATTTATCAGAAATACAAAGTCCTGAATGTTTTCCACAAGTGATCGATACTTTTCTTCGCTTTCCTTTAAGGCAATTTCTTGCCTTTTTTGTTTAGTAATGTCTATAATGCTGGCAACGGCATATTTAAGTTTATTTTTTGTATCTCTAACAGCTGATAAATATAGTGCAATTCGAATATTTGATCCGTTTTTATGAATGCATCTTTTTTCTGTATAATGGTTATTTGAACTCCAGGGAATTACAGAAGAAATATTTATTAAGTCTTTATTGTTCTCATCGGGATGTGTAATATCTAAAAAGTTTTTTGTTAATAACTCTTCATGTGAATAGCCTGTAATTTGGCTAAATTGCTCGTTTATTCTTAAGAAAGCTCCCTCTTCGGATACATGGGCAATACCAGTAGAAGATTGCTCGAAGGTTGAGCGGAACAACTCTTCATTTTCCCGAATAATTGATTCTGATTCCTTTTGATCTGTAATATCTATTGTTATTCCAATATAATGTGTTGGAACTCCACTATCATCTTTTTCAAAAACAGTATCCCAGCTTCTAAAAGTTCTGTATATACCCGTTTTTATTTTCATCCTGTATTCCAGTTGATAAACCTCAGAATCGTTTGAGTTTAATAAAAGTTGTTGTCTGGAGTTCAACATCTTAAGATCATCGGGATGAACAAGTTTTTGCAAAACTTTTTTACCCATACCGGTTATTTCTGCAGGAGTATATCCAAGTATTTCGTTTGAATAAGGGTTACAGTAGGTAATATTACCTTCAACAATATTTATAATATATATTAGGTTTGGAGTAGCATTTACAATTTTATCAATAAAAGTTTTGTTTTGAAGAAGTGCTTCCTCTGCTTTCTTTATTTCGGTAATATCTTCACCAGCACTTAGTAAGCCCACAATATTACCAGCCTTATCCCTGAATATTTTATTATTCCACTTTATAAGTCTTCTTTCACCCGATTTTGTAACAATTTCATTTGTAAAATTTTCAAGTTTTTTGTCCTTTTCTGCTAAAACTGTTTCACCAACTTCTTTTATCTCTTCAATAATTTCAACCGGCAGAAAGTTTTGATACCAATTTTTACCAAGTATTTCGCTTTCGCTATATCCAAGAATCGTTAATGCTTTTTTATTTACAAGTGTTATATTTCCATGTTTATCGAAAGCAATAAACATTACTCCGGCAATATCCAGGTATGCCTGTGCTTTATCTCTTTCATATCGAAGATTTTGTTCCGCACGTTTTACAGCAGTAATATCGGTAATAAAACCTTCCAGAATTGTTTCATTATATTCTTTATACTTATATGCACTTCCCTGTTCCCAGACCCAAGCAATATCACCATTTTTCTTAACAATTCTGTAAGTCACGGTAAATTGTTTTTGCTGGCTAACACCATTCTTAATACCCAAATTAACAAGTTTCCTGTCATCAGGATAGATAATATCCAGATAGGAAAGTGATTTATTTCCTATAAGCTCTGAGGAATCATACCCGGTAAGTTGTTTGCATCCTTGCGAAATAAAGAGCATAGTCCAGTTCTGATCATTTTTACATCGGTAAGCCATACCTGGAAGATTGCTCATCAAATTGCCAAGTTTCTTCTCACTTTCAATTAGTTTTTCCTGTGCTATTTTACTTTCGGTAATATCATCAACTATACAAACAGCTATTTCGTATTTCCGGTTGGATTTGTTAATTCCGCTGCTATTAACTTTTGTGAATATTTTTTGCCCGTCAGCCTTTACCATTCTAACGGTTTTGTTATAAGTGGAGCCTGATTCCATTACATTTTGAATATTCTTTATAGCTTTTTCAAAATCTTCGCGATAAATAATTTTTGCCAGGTTTTTCCCAATCAGTTCTTCCTGCTTATATCCAAGTATCTCAGTAACGCGTTTATTGCAGTTTACAATTATACCAGCCTGATTAACAGAAATTATCATATTGGCAGCTGTTTCGAAAATTGTTTCGTATAGCTCTTTTGCTAACTGAATATCCTCTCTAATTTTGCGAAGCTCGGTAATATCAGTAATTATGGTTAGATGTACGTTATTACGAATTATTACGGAATGATATATTGCTACTTTTTTAACTCCATTTCCTGATACGAATTCAAGTTCGCCAACATCTTTGCCAGTCTTAAGATAATCTTCATAGCGATTGCTTGCATCATTGTCGAATATTGTCTGGAAATCGGAAATTTTCATGGTATCCAGTCGGGATTTGGGATAACCAAAAATTTTAACTGCAGCATCATTTACAGAAATAAAATTACCATCATCGTCTGTAAATATTATAGCATTCAGGCTATTAGTAAAGATTGCTGAAAGGTCTTCGTCCCGTTCAATAATCTCATTAGTTTTTTCTTCAACTAAAACTTCAAGATGTTTTTCCCGCGATTTAAGCATTTCCGTCTGGTCATTTTTCTCGAGGAAAACTGCCAGCATTTGGGTAGCATTTTGAAGCAGAATAAAATCATTATCGCTTAATTTGGCACCATAAGCAACATAACCATATATTTTGTTTATTGTTTCTACCTCAAAATAGTTTCCCGAATCACAGTTATCAAGCCATTGGAATTCTGCATTTTTGAATAAATTATTGAGAGCATCAACAAACATTTGCCTAAGCAATTTTTTATCTTTAACCTGTGCGAGATTAGCCATCAGTAGGAACAGATTTTGACTGGTTTCCTGCATTATTATTTCCCTGAGAATTCGGGAGCATTAGTTTTCAACCATACATCAGGTTCCTGATAGTAAGGGTTTTGTGTAAATATACCTTTACTAATTGTGTATGGATGTGTTCTTAAAACTTCCATAATAGTTGCACCGTTAAATTTTGACAGATTGTATAAACATAAACTTGCCAAAGGTTTATTTTTTACGAAATAGTTTAGGCGGGATTCGTAAACCATAAGATTTTCTATGCCTGGTATCACATCAAGTGTCCATACCATTTCGGCAATTGCCCTAACATATTCCTTACCTGATTTCTGTTTCTCCTCAAAAAACAGATTCAGGCTTTCCTCCATATCCCATGGAGTGAATACACCGTTGGGGTAATATAGTTGCCGAGCACTGTATAGTGAAAGCTTTTCACTATCTAGGAGTTTTGTACAATCGGGGCAATGTTTAGCAAATTTTTCCCTGAAATCAGGTTCGCTTCTTTCGGTTGGAATATATAATAGTGATTCTTTATTTAGGAATCCTGTTTTCAGGTATTCAAAGATTAGCTGATCGCGTTCTTCTTCTGTCTCATATAATCCGGCTACATGTAAACCCCAATTACACGTGTAGTTTCCAAAACCAAGATCCATTTTTTCCTGATTAGATGTATTTATATACATCATACCTCCGGGTAATAATTATGCAATTACCTAAATTGTCGTATTTTTTTACCCACCATGTAACCAATTCACCAAAACCATAGAAAAGAAATAAAAAGAGGACAAAGACGTCAGTAATTATACTATATACTCGAATATTTTTTTACAAAATTAAGCAGAAAGATATTATGATTAGTGATTTTTCTTTGGTGTTACCTTTTTTTAACAGAATTTTGTAAAAAAGGATTCCCAAAATATATTTTTGTTAAAATTCATACTTCACTTGCCTGTATGGCAAACTTCTCCGTTTATTTACAAATTCAATATAAAAGTATATGTATGGAATCGATTAAAGAGATATTCAGAATAGGAACAGGACCCTCGAGCAGTCATACTATGGGTCCGGCAAAAGCAGCTTATCAATTCAGGAAAAATTATCCCAAGGCTGATTATTACAAGGTAACTTTATACGGCAGCCTCGCAGCTACTGGTAAGGGACACATGACAGATAAAGCTGTAATTGATGTTTTGTATCCCGTTAAAACAGAAATTATCTGGGAGCCCGATACATTTTTGCCTCAACACCCTAATGGAATGAAGTTTTCGGCTTTTAATTCCCGTTTTGTTGAATTGGGTAACTGGACTGTCTTTAGTACCGGTGGTGGTAAAATTACAGATTTCAGTGGAGTATCTGAGCCAGAAAGAATTTATATACATACCAAAATGAATGATCTGCTCAAATTTTTGGATGAACAGGGGCGTACAATTTGGGAGTATGTTGAAGATACAGAGGGGAGTGATATATATGAATACCTCGCCGAAGTGTGGAAAACCATGAAGAGTGCAGTTAAAAGAGGTATTGAACAGGAAGGTACACTTCCCGGAGGTCTTAAATTAGGCAGAAAAGCGTCTTCATATTTTATGAGAGCAAGGAGTTTTACTGGTATTCAGAAAAACAGAACTCTTACTTTTAGTTATGCTCTGGCTGTTAGTGAGGAGAATGCAGCTTGTGGTACAATAGTAACAGCTCCAACTTGCGGTTCTTGTGGTGTACTTCCCGCTGTGCTAAAAGTGATTGCCGATAGTTATAATATACCTGATAAAAGGATTTTGCGTGCAATAGCTACGGCTGGTTTAATTGGAAATTTTGTAAAAGAAAATGCCTCAATTTCTGGAGCGGAGGTTGGTTGCCAGGGCGAGGTTGGTACCGCTTGTGCCATGGCGGCAGGTGCAGCCGCACAATTACTTGGTGGTACGCCTCAACAAATTGAGTATGCTGCCGAAATGGGTATGGAACATCATCTTGGACTTACATGTGATCCTATTGCAGGACTCGTACAGGTTCCTTGTATTGAACGAAATGCCTTTGCTGCTGAGCGGGCTCTTAATTGTGCCACGTATGCAATGCTTTCGGATGGCAGACACTTGGTATCCTTCGATAAAATTGTAAAAACTATGAAGCAAACAGGGGTTGATATGCCATCTATATATAGAGAGACGTCTGAGGGCGGATTAGCAATTATGGGTGATTAATTTTCTATTTATTTTGTCTCTTTACTATTTATGGTATTTACAATAGCTTAATTATTCATTACTTTATTCATTATTTATTGAGGGGATATAATGAACAAAGTGTACAGGGTAATATTAATTTTTATCGTTGTGTTAGCAACAAATTATTTAGCACAACAGAATACGTTCAATATGGATAATTACAGAACATTTCTTGAGCAAAATCAGGATATGTCAACTGAAGAATTATTGCAATTGCATAACGCAGGTCTTTTTCTGGAAAGCATCTCATCCAATACCGAAAATGTTCTATACTATGATTCCATTTGTATAAAATACGGACTTACCGAGGATGAAAAGTCACTTATTACAAATAATGGTTTTATGGTTAGCGAGAGGTTAGCCAGACCAGGAGCAATTCAGTGTTTGGAGGATATCTGGCATAAGGATATGCCTGTTTACATTTCATCGGATATTATGCTTAATGCTTTTCATGAAGCTTATGATGCAACTTTAAAGGGTATTGAACTGGAAATTTTAATTGGTAAACTTACCGGTTTACTCGAATCAATGCATTCCAAAATGGCGGATCTTGAAGCTCAATATCAGGGTAATACGGAGATTCAGCAAAATCTAAAAGATGTGGATGCTTACATTACTGTTCCATTAAAACTTTTAGCTCCTGTCAATACTCCATACTATTCCGAGAATAATTATGTGGTTGGTACATTTATAAGCAATATTTTAACTGAACAGTCAACAAATATGCCTGTATTTTCTGAGCAGGTTAGAAAAGTTGATTTTAGTCAGTTTAAACCACGTGGTCATTATACAGATGAGAATTATCCCGAATTACAAAATTATTTCCGGGTTATGATGTGGCTTGGACGAATTGAATTGTATTTAATAGCTCCTGAAAATGCGATTCCGAATGTTCCGTTCAGTGATGTTCAGAGACAAATCATTGATGTTAAATTACTTACCGAATTATATGAGCTTGCCAATGCTGATGAAGCTTATAGTGAGATAAATAGCTTACTTGAAAAATTTATTGGTGAGCAGGATAACGTAACTATTGAACACCTGAATGAATTGTTTGTAATGACAGGTGTTAACGATGCTAGTGTTTTGCTTAACCCGGCAAAAGCAACTGCATTTCAGGATAAATTAGCTGAACAGCCGTATGCCGAACAGCAAATTTTATCTCAGGTTCTTATTCAGTCAACAGTAAATGGCGAATCATTAAAACCTGCCAGTGCATTTATGTTACTGGGACAGAGGTTTATTATTGATTCGTATGTAACAGCAAGTGTTGTTTATCCAAAAATTAAATACCAGAGTCAGAGTATTAAAAGAATGCTTCCAAACTCTCTTGATGTTATGGCTGCTCTTGGTAACGATGCTGCTCTACAATTACTTCAACCTGAACTTGATGAGCATCATTATTCATCAAACATGGCATCACTTCGCTATCTTATTGATTTATATAATGATGAGTATTGGAACTCAACAATATTTAATGGTTGGTTAAATTCCATACGGGCATTAAATCCTCCTGCTGATAGAAGCAATCTGCCTTTATTTATGCAATCGGCAGCATGGTGGCAACAAAAAATGAATACTCAGTTAGCTTCCTGGACAGAATTGCGTCATGATAATATTTTATATGCAAAACAATCATACACAGGTGGATTAGTTTGTTCTTATCCTTACAGTTATGTTGAACCAGTTCCCGAGTTTTTTGAAGCTTTGAAGAAGGTATCGGAAAATACTTTAGCTGTGGTTGAAGAGCTTGATATGAGTAGTTCCTACCTTGCAATGAGGTTAATCCAGGTATTTAACAATTTTGTTGGTGTAACTGATACTCTTGCTGAAATTGCTTCAAAAGAGCTTTCCGGTACAGAGTTTACGGAAGAAGAAAAAACATTTCTTAAATCTATGCTTATTGCTAATAATCAAAGTTGTGGCGGACCTGTTTATTATGGTTGGTATTCCAAGTTAGCGGTTAATTATAATGACTCATTCGAGGATAAACATCTTGTTGCCGATTTCCATACTTCTCCTACTGATGCTGGTGGTTCAACTGTTGGTTGGGTTAAGCATGCAGGTACAGGTTATTTTGACCAGATGGTACTTACTGCTACTTTACCTGATGGTAACAAAGTTGCATTTATTGGTCCGGTTAATTCTTTCCATGAATATACTACCGAAAACTTTTTGCGATTAACTGATGAGGAATGGCGTTCAAATTATTATAGCCAATCAACAAGACCAGACTGGACAAACCTATATCTTGCAGATGGTGATGGTAATAAAAAACCACTCGGACTTAAATTAACTACCGGAGTTGAAGAGGATGAAAATGAGTTTATTCCTGAAACTCATATTATAGTTGGTAACTACCCTAATCCATTTAACCCCTCTACCAAAATAAACTTTACTGTTCCTTATTCATTAACAAATGAATATGTTAAACTGAATATTTATAATATCCAGGGGGAACAGGTTAGTACATTGGTTAATGAAAAACTAACAGCAGGTAGTTATTTTGTTAGCTGGAATGGTAGAACATCTGCCGGTAACAGTGTTGCGAGCGGTGTTTATATTTATGAAGTGAGAATTGGTAGCCAGTTTGCAACTGGTAAAATGAATTTGATTAAATAGTCCTTCGATATATATAATTTTCATGAACCTCGCAGTTACGTTTTTCTGCGAGGTTTTTTTATTTATAAACTTTTACAAGCACATCAGAAATGTAATCAATCAGTTTCATTTTAGTAGCAGCGTAATCACAGTTTACCTGCAGGGCGGCAGCAATTTTATACTCGGGGAAATAAGCAAATGCAGCATTAAAGCCAGGTACAAATCCAGTATGACCGTAAGTTACTCCAAAATCAGTTTTATAAATAAAGCTACCGGTTCCGCACGATAAATAGTTAGTAATATCCTTTCCCAATAATGATGGAGTAACTATAACATTTAGCAATGAATCGGAGAAAAATTCAGCTTCGTAGTAATATTTTGCCCACTTTGCAAGGTCGGCAGTGGTTGATGCAAACCCGCCTCCTGACCATTCCATTTGCGGATTGAACAAATATTTGCCATCTTCCACCATAATATCAGGCATACAATAAAACGGGTCAAGTTTGGAGTATCCTATTGGTAAATTTGGCAACTCGCGAGTAATCGAAGGGTAAGTCTCGCTTAAATTACCAGGTGCCAGTAACCTTGTATTTATTTCATCATAAAGGTTTGAACCGGTAAGTTTTTCAATTAACATTCCTATTAGCAGGTATGCTGTATCGGAGTAGAACCATTTTTTACCTGGTGGAGCAACAGCAGGAGCATCAAATATAAATTCCAGTCGGTCTTTGTAACTCCAAATTTTATCAGGATTACTAATAAGTGTTTTCCACAACTCACGATTATGGATATATCGCGGTAAACCCGATGTATGGTTAAGCAGCATCCTAACTGTTATTTGCTCAATATTTGGTAGCCGGTTTAACCAGTCAAGATCTGTTACGTGATCTGTAAATTTGTCATCAAGTTTAAGTTTACCCTCATCAACAAGCTGCATTATAACTGCAACATTATATGTTTTGCCAATGCTTCCCGAAAACAAAACGTTTTCGCCGGTAAGGTATTTCTGCATTTTTTTATCAGCATACCCCGAAGAATAGTTATATTGTTTTCCTTCAGCAGTTATAAACGAAAAATTCAATCCAGGTACTTTGTTAAATTCTATCAGGCTATCAAGGGTAGAACTAATTTGGGTAGTATTAAATTGCTGTCCGTTAACAACATAAGTCAATAGCAATACTAAACTTAATTTAATCAGCGTCATTAATTTAATTCCGAATATTGATTCAAAACACTATTTCATTCAATACAGACGTTTAACTTAAGTAAATGTTGATTCTAAATAAATAGCACTTTGTTGGTGCTTTCTTAACAATTTCTTTATATTGCCGGTTTATTTTTGGAGAAATGATGAAAAAGATATTACTGATATTATTTGTGATGGTTTATGCAACTAACGCTCAGGGGTTATCGCAAATGACCTTTGGAAGTGAATCGACTTTAGATATTATTACATGGAATATAGAATGGTTTCCGAAAAACGGACAAACTACTGTTGATTCGGTAAGAGCTATTCTTGATGCTCTTGATGCTGATATTTATGCAT
This sequence comes from Melioribacteraceae bacterium, assembly GCA_963663615.1. Classification (GTDB taxonomy): domain Bacteria; phylum Bacteroidota; class Ignavibacteria; order Ignavibacteriales; family Melioribacteraceae. Next base: position 2,804,031 of record OY760517.1, on the reverse strand, counting down.
TACAGGAGATTGATGATACTACCAAATTTAAGGCAATGGTAAATTCATTAGATGGTTACGATTATTATTTCTGGTCGAGTTATTTTGGCGGATTAGCATATGTTTATGATACAACCACAATAAAAATAAATCACAGGTACGAAATTTTAACTTCCCAACAATACTGGAGACCATTTCCACGTGCCCCGCAGGTGCTTGATTTTACTTACGATGGTTCTCAATACTTTATTCTTGATAATCACTTCAAGGCTATGGGTGATGGAATAATGGATACAACTGATCAGTCGGATGAAGAAACCCGCCGCAGGGATGCAAGCAGACTAATAGATAGCTGGATTACTCAATTTCATCCAGACGATAAGGTGATTGTTGTTGGCGATCTTAATGATATACTTACAGATGATGTGCAGAATAATGTATTTCAGTGTTTTATTGATAAACCTACCGAGTACGAGTTTATTGATATGGCTATTGCACATGGAGAAAGCGAAGGATGGTCATACCCAAGCTGGCCCTCACATCTCGATCATATTCTAATTACAAACGAAGTATATGACGATTTTGGTGCAACTGATTATACAGTAGAAGTAATTAAGCCGGATCATTTTATGGGTAGCTGGAACAGTTATGATGGCAAGGTATCGGATCACAGACCAGTTGGTTTTAAGTTAAAGATTCCGGTTTCTGCAGTTGCTGAAAATGTTGTTCCCGAAAAATTTGAAATTACAAATTATCCTAATCCTTTTAATCCGGAAACTACAATACAGTTTACTTTGCCGCAAGAGTACAATAACGAGTTGGTAAAACTGAATATATACAATATTCAGGGTGAACTGGTGAGTTCGCTTGTTAATGAAACCTTGCCTGCCGGTATTCATAAAGTTAAGTGGAACGGTAATCTGGATAATGGTATTCATGCCTCAAGTGGTATTTATTTTTATGTAGTGCAAAGTGGTTCGCTATTGAAATCGGGTAAAATGATTTTACTTAAATAATATTAAAGTGTGATGGAGTAGTTAAGGTATTATAATTATTCCCTGCAATATTTAAATAAGATTTTGCAAATTGCATTGTCATGACTATTAAAAAAGGATTAATGTTTCAGAAATAAACTTAATCCTTTTTTTATGCATTATTAATATTTAGGCAATCAGGATATTACGATATGAAAAAACACTTTAGTAAATTTTTTGAACAAATGAAACATTATACTAATCTGGAGGAAAAGGCAGAATCATATATTGCCGAGAATGTACAGGTAAAGGAATATAGTAAACATGAGATGATCTTTACTGAAGGTGTTGTTTCAAAGACTATTTACTTTTTGGTAGAAGGAGCAGTAAGGTTATTTTATAATGCCGATGGTATTGATAAGACAGCTTATTTTTACAGTGACGGTAAGTTTATTTGTGCAGGCGAAAGCTTTACTTATGATGTGCCCGCTGTTGAAAACTATCAGGCAATGGAAGATAACACTGTAATAATGCATTTTCATAAGGAAACTATTGAAAAACTTATGGCACTCGATCCGGCTTTTGAGTTAATTGCACGTGTTGCAGTTGAGGACGAACTGATTCATTGTCAAAAGATGCTTGCCTCGTTCATAACAAAATCCCCGGAACAGCGATATATTGACCTGCTTGAAAACCAGAGTGACTTGTTTTTGCGAGTACCACAACAATATATTGCTTCTTATTTGGGAGTATCTCCCGAGACTTTAAGTCGCATAAAAAAACGGGTTAGTCTAAAATCCCGGAAGTAATTTGCCTATTTTGCGTCACGCAAATATTCAAAATGTTTCCGTAACGTATGTTTACCATACTTTGGTGCAATCATATCCATTGCCAGTACTGTCATAAAAAACTCAACCGGACCGTAAGTTTTTACTGAAGTAAAAGTTCTAATACCCCAAATAGCAAATTTCCTTATCAAGTTAGGCAGGTATCTAACTTTTGGCTTTTTACCAAGTATATCAAATACCATTTGTGCAATTTCATTATGAGTAAGTATTTCAGGTCCCCCTACTTCAAGTTCTTTTTCTTTCCGATTGATTGATTCAACACAAAACCTTGCAAGGTCTTCACCATGTATAGGGTTCGATTTATATTCACCAGTACCAAACAGGCTAACCGCACCTTTCTTGCCCATGTTAAAGAATTCGCTCATATCGGAAAAAAATCCGTTTGGGCGAATTACACAGTAATCAATACCGGATTTTTCCAATGCATCTACAAATTTTTCCTTTGCAGCTACCATCTTAAGATCAGTTAACTTTTTACCATTTAATACACCCACATATATAAATTTCCTAACACCGTTTTTAACAGCCAAATCAAGCAAGTTTTTATTTGCCTGGTAATCAACATCCATATAAGTTAAACCATCTTTTTGTTTGGTAATACCCACGCTACTTATAACAATATCGATATCCCTGAAAGAGTCGGCAAGTGTTTCAGGTTTAGTAACCTCAGCTTCAATCACTTCAAATTTGTTTATATTAAAATCAGTTTTTGCCTTATTGCGAACAATCAACCTTGCAGGGTATTGCTGTGCATTTAATTCGCTTGCCAAATATCTGCCAAGGTAACCTGTTGCTCCTGCCAATAATACTTTATCTTTTTGCATTTTGTACTCCATTTTATTCAACTGTTCCAAAGTTATTTATTGGCACCACCAATTCCATTGACGATCGTCAAGAAATTGCTTGATTGTATAATTGAAATATTTGAGCTTTGAGTTTATAATAAAATAAGACAGGATTTGTATTATGAAAGTTATTGATCTAACACACTTTATTGATGCTGAAATGCCCGTGTTTCCGGGTACACCACAACCGGTTATCACTAATGAGTTTACTATCGAGAAGGATGGGTATCGCGAAAAACGATTTGAGATGATGGGACATACCGGTACTCACATAGATGCCCCTGCTCATGGTTTGGCTGATGGTATTACTCTGGATAAATTTCCGGCAGAGCATTTTTATGGGAATGCTGTGGTTGTGGATGCCAGTAAAGTTGAAAATGGAAAAATTGATTTAACATACCTGATGCAATACGAAACTGATATTGATAACTCGGATTTTGTATTGTTTCGTACAGACTGGTGCTGGTATTGGGGAGAGGACAGATATTTTGACGGGTTTCCTGTGCTTACCGAAGATGCGGCAAATTGGCTTGTTAGTAAAAACCTGAAGGGTGTGGGCTTCGATTGTATTTCTGCTGATGATATAAATTCGGTGGATTACCCTGTACATAAAATATTACTCAGTGAAAATATTGTATTTATCGAAAACCTTAACAACCTATATAACCTGCCCCAAAGCGGATTTATATTTTCATGCTTGCCGTTAAAAGTTAAGGATGCCGATGGTTCACCTGTTAGGGCTGTGGGTATTGTTGGTAATATCTTATCGGATTTTGAACAAGGTTAGTATTGGTATTGAATATTCTTACCATATAAATAGTCAGGTGAATAATAGTAATCAGTATTTATTTGGACTGTTTTTATAAATATTTTATCTGGTAGTAGTCGTTTTGACTACTAATGAAATCTGAAAAAATAGTACAATAGTACTAACTTGTATAATTATGTATTATTAAAGTTAATGTGAAATATAATAATATTTAAAAATCAATTCAAAAATTTGTCAGTTGTTATCCTCCCTTGATAACATTATGTTTGTTGCGGGTAAAGATAGTTTGTTCTATTCCAACAAAAAAATACAATACGTGATTTGCTGCGGCAGTTCAAGGATAGGTAACTTATACCTGAGTTTGGAATTGGCGGACTGTTGTACCTATAAAAAGATGGTTTAACAATAATTATTAAAGGTGGCAAAATGAAAAAACTTGCATTTTTTCTTTTCGTAGTTCTATTGGCAACACAAACTTTTGGGCAATTTGCTATTTCAGAACCAAGTTTTGGGGATGTTTATTACTCTCAGAATGGTTATGCAACAATTCCATATGAGCTTCAAGGTGGAAATGATATTACTTATCACTATTCTGTTCGCTACAAATATGGAAATGGTGCTTATAGTGACTGGGTTTACAGAAAGAGTGGTGAATTTCATGTGGTTGTAGAAGCTAATACCTTTCTAATAGACTATAATTACACAATTCAAGCAAGACTTGTAATATATGATGAAAAATCTTCTAGCTCAACTGTTATTGTTAAGGAGGTAAAGAATGTAAAGGTTATAGATAATGATGCACCTCCTGCACCAAACAATCTGTCATATTCTGCCGACGCAAGCTATCATCCTGTAATCTCATGGTCATCTGTTAATAAAATGGATGTTACAAATGGTGGTGATTATAAAATTTACAGAAAAGCTCCATTTGATTCGGATTATGGATTGTTAGCTACAGTTAGTGGTACAACTACAAGCTATACTGATACTGATGTAGATCTGCCACATCCAGGTGGACTTTCTGGAAATACAGACTACTATTATAAAATACAAACTGTAGATTGTAATAATAACAGTTCAGCTTTGTCTTCTGCCTTAACAGTAGAAGCTGAAGGTGATAGTCCGCTAAAATCAGGTAATGTGCAACCAACAGACTTTGCGTTGTTAAATAACTATCCAAACCCGTTTAACCCATCAACAAAAATAAGCTTCAATCTTCCAAGTCAGAGTATTGTAAATATCTCAGTATATAATGTACTTGGTGAAATGGTAAGCAATTTAATTCAGAATCAGTCATTTGGTGCTGGTCAGCATAGCGTAAGCTTTAATGCAGCTAACCTTCCAAGTGGTATGTATTTATACAACATGAATGCAATTGATGAAAACGGTAAAGAATTTAATGCTACTAACAAAATGATTCTTTCAAAATAGTTAGTTAGTCATAATGTGAATAAATTACCCTGCAGGTGTGCTTGCTTTAGCAACCCTGCGGGGTTTTGTTATTTAAGTGTATTGTGTACATATGTGCAAAGTTGTACAGCTAATTTTTAATTTATTCCAATACCGTTTTTTTTAGGTGTATGAAATTTCTGATATGGAAAGTCTTCTTTTGGATTTCTAAACTCAACCACAGATTTATTCGTTCTGGCGAATCCCTTCTCCTGAATAGCGAAGGGGATTATAGACCAACTTCAAAAACCAGACTATTAGTAAAAATTTACGAGAGTTTTTAAATCAGACAGAAAGTCCTCCTCTCATGTTAGGAGAGGAGAATTTAGGTGGTGAGGTAAGTAAACCAAGTAAGTTGTTGGCAATTCTAATTTCAAAAGAAACAACAATGCCCCAATAATTATTAACCCAAACTTTCATTTTATCTTATCGGTAAAAACGTTAGATTTGAACTAATGTTTATAATGATTGTTTCAATAATATTCGGTTTTGAATTACAAGTTTTTAAATGAATAGATTATCATCCCTTTTTAAGTACTTCAAGCGGTATAAAGCCAGACTAATTTTTGGTATAATATTTATACTTATTGCAAACACAGCACAGGTATATATACCTCTGTTTTTGCGAGAGGGTATAAATGTACTTGAAGAAAACTTTCAGTATGACCATTTGCTGCGTTATGCCTTACTTATAGTTGGTGCCGCATTTGTTAGTGGAGTATTCCGCTTTTTAATTCGGGAAACTATAATTGTTGTATCCCGCCTTATTGAATTTGATATTCGCAACGATTTTTGGAGTCACCTGCAGAAGTTGCCTTTAAGGTTTTACCAGAATAACTCAACTGGTAATCTTATGGCACATGCTACCAACGATATAAGCTCGGTTCGAATGTTTGTAGGTCCGGCAGTAATGTACTCGGTTGATACCATTACCAAGTTTATAATCATAATCGGAATAATCAGTTCAATAAGTTTAAAGCTTACATTATATACACTTTTGCCATTACCTATAATGTCATACTTTGTGTACAAAATCAGCAAAAGGATGCACATCAAATATACGCGCATTCAGGAAAAATTTTCTGAGCTAACAACCAAAGCCCAGGAAAACTATTCGGGAATAAGAGTAATAAAGTCGTATGTGCGTGAAGATGGTGAGGTAAAGGATTTTACTAAACTAAGTGATGATTATCTGAAACGCAATATGGAGCGTGTAAAAATTCAGGCGGCATTTCAACCTTTGCTATTCCTTATTGCAGGCGTTTCCATTATTATTGTTATATTTTTCGGCGGCAAGCTGGTAATTGATGATGTATTAACTCTGGGTGATCTTTCGGCGTTTGTTATATACCTTGGTATGTTAATTTGGCCAATGATAGCTTTCGGCTGGATATTAAACATTATACAGCAGGCAAGTGCAAGTATGAAAAGACTTGGTAAAATTTGGGCTGAGGATACTGAAGTTTTTGATACCAAAACCACTGATAAAAAAATCAAAAAAATTGAAGGTAAAATTGAATTTGAAAACGTTTCATTTCGATATAAGGACGATTTACCTGATGTTCTAGAAAATATAAACTTTGAAATACCGGTTGGCAAAACTGTTGCTATTATTGGGCATACAGGCTCGGGTAAAACCAGTTTGCTTAACCTTGTTCCCCGGCTATATGATTCAACCAATGGTACTGTTAAAATTGATGGCGTTGATGTTAAAAATATTCCGGTTAAAATACTGCGAGAAAATATTGGCTACGTTACCCAGGAAACATTCCTTTTTAGTGATACAATAGAAAAGAATATACTATTCGGAACCGATCTTGATGATAAGGATAGTGCTACCAGGGCTGCTGAAATATCTGGACTTAAAAACGATATTGATCAGTTTGACAATGGTTACGATACTATTCTTGGTGAGCGAGGTATAACCCTATCTGGTGGTCAGAAACAACGTACTTCGTTAGCCAGGGCTCTTGCAATTGATCCGTCAATTCTTATTCTCGATGATTCGTTCTCGGCTATTGATACTAATACCGAAGAAGAAATTCTGTTGCGTCTTAAAGAGTTTATGAAGGGTAGAACCAGTATAATTGTTAGTCACAGAATAAGTACCGTAAAAGATAGCGATAAAATATACGTCCTGGAAAATGGCAAAATTGCCGAACAGGGAACTCACGAAGAACTGGTGGCACGTGGTGGTCATTATGCCGAGTTGCACCAGAAACAATTACTTGAAGATGAATTAAAAGAACTTAACTAAGCGGAATTTTATGGGTCAGGATGATGAAATATTAGGTAAAGCGTATGATTCAACGCTGATGAAACGCCTGCTTGGTTATGTTAAACCATACAAGCATTACGTTGTGCTGGCAATATTGCTAAATGTTGTTGTTGCCGGATTGGGTCCGTTGCGTCCTTACCTTACCAAACTTGCCATTGATGATTACATTGGTAACAAGGATTATAACGGATTACTTAATGTTGCAATTTTATTGATAGCCGCTTTGGCATTTCAAGCAGCAATGCAATATTTTCTTACGTATTTTACCCAGTTAATGGGACAGAAAATTATATACGATATTCGTATAAAGCTTTTTAAGCATACCCAACGTTTGGCATTAAAATTTTTCGATAAAACCCCTATTGGCAGAACAGTTACCCGCGTTACAAATGATATTGAAGCCTTAAACGAACTATTCTCATCCGGTATTGTGATGGTATTCAGTGATGTATTTATAATACTCTGGATATTTATCTTTATGTTTTTCATGGCTTGGGATTTGGCATTGGTTACACTTGGAGTACTTCCTGTATTGATTTATGCCACATTTCTTTTCAGAAGAAAGGTTAGAGAAGCTTACCGTGATGTTCGATTTCATTTGGCAAGGCTAAATTCATACATGCAGGAACATCTTGGCGGAATGAATATTGTTCAGCTTTTCACAAAAGAAAAACGTGAAATGGACAAATTCAAGAATATAAATCAGGATCATACAGATGCAAACGTAAAGTCTGTGTTCTATTATGCTATATTCTTCCCTACTGTTGAACTACTAAGCTCAATAGCAATAGCACTAATTATTTGGTATGGTGGTGGTCATGTAGTCCAGAATAATTTAACGATTGGTGTTTTGTTTGCGTTTATTCAATATACAGAAATGTTTTTCCGACCGATACGGGATTTGGCTGAAAAGTATAACATTATGCAGACAGCTATGGCAAGTTCTGAACGTATATTTAAATTAATGGATGACGATACATTTGTTAAAGACCCGGAAGAACCCAAAGTATTTGAAGATATTAATGGACATATAAAATTTGAAGATGTCTGTTTTGCCTATAATGATGAAAACTATGTTCTAAAGAATATAAACTTAGAGATTAAACCTGGTGAAAGTGTTGCTATTGTTGGTGCTACCGGAGCCGGTAAAACAAGTCTTATAAATATTCTTACACGCTTTTATGATATTCAGAAAGGTAAAATTACCGTTGATGGTATTGATATAAGCCAAATTGACAAGCACGAGTTACGTAAACATATATCAATTGTACTTCAGGATATTTTACTCTTTTCCGGTACAATAAAATCGAATATAAATCTTGGCGATGAAACTATTTCGGACGAAAGAATAATAAAGGCAGCAAAAACCGTAGGTGCCTATAATTTTATTTCCAAACTGCCGAAAAAGTTCGATGAGGAAGTTAAAGAGAAAGGGGCAACCCTTAGTGTAGGTCAGAAACAGCTAATTTCGTTTGCACGTGCATTGGCTTTTGATCCGCAAATTCTTATTTTGGATGAAGCTACTTCGAGTATAGACACTGAAACCGAGCAGATTATACAAACTGCTATTGAAAAATTATTGAAGGGCAGAACATCAATTGTTATTGCCCACAGGTTATCAACTATTCAGAGTGCTGACAAAATTATTGTTATGCACAAGGGTAGGGTTCACGAAACTGGTAACCATCAGGAATTACTGGCACGTAAAGGTATTTATTATAAGTTGTACCAGTTACAGTACAAAGATCAGGAAATACTAAAAACTGCTTAACAAGGAGACAGTTATGACTCAACAACGCTTCATGACTCTATCCCGGCATATCCTCGAACAGGAGCAATTACATCCCGAAGCTACGGGCGAGCTATCATCTTTGCTTAGTCATATTGGTATGGCTGCAAAAGTTATATCGCTTGAAGTTAACAAGGCGGGACTTGTTGATATTCTTGGATTTACCGGAGACGAGAATGTTCATGGTGAAAGGGTAAAAAAACTCGATATTTTTGCACATGAAATTCTTATCAAAGCTCTCGACCACTGCGGTCATTTCTGTGTTATGGCTTCGGAGGAGGAACAGGAGCTTATACACATTCCCAAACACCACGAGATAGGCAAATACGTTATTGTTTTTGATCCGCTGGACGGGTCTTCAAATATTGACGTAAATGTTAGTATCGGTACTATATTTTCAATATACGAACGAGTTACTCCCAATGATGGTACTGCCGGTACAATGGAAGATATTCTTCAGCCAGGCAGTAAACAGGTTGCAGCCGGATATGTTCTGTACGGAAGTTCTACTATTCTGGTTTATACCACCGGTGACCGTGTTGACGGATTTACCCTCGACCCGGCTTTCGGCGAGTTTTTGCTTTCCCATCCGGATATCAAAATACCTAAAAGTTGTAGTATCTATTCGCTTAATGAAGGTAACTACAAGTATTGGCGGTTAGGACTCAAAAAGTATATCAAGTATATTCAGGATGCTGACGATCTGCGTGGTAAACCTTACTCGGCACGTTACATTGGCTCAATGGTAGCGGATATCCACCGCAATTTACTTTACGGCGGAATCTTTATTTACCCTGAAGACAAACGAAGTCCGCATGGTAAGTTAAGGCTGTTGTACGAATGCAACCCAATGGCTTTGATAGTTGAAGCTGCCGGGGGCAGGGCAATTGATGGCGATATGCGTATTCTAGACAAACAGCCGGAAAGTTTGCACCAACGCTCACCAATTTATATTGGCAGCGAGCAGGCAGTAAACGAGGTGGAAAAATTCCTCCGCGATTACAATAACGGCAGCGAGCATTGAGTTTAGATTAACCTCATCCCTAAATCCCTTCTCCTTTATGGAGAAGGGGCTTTTAAATCTTCTTCCATTCTATCAGGTGGAACTTAAGTCATCCTTATATATAGTGTGAGATCATCGCTTTTTTTTAGAACTCTCTCTCATTTTAGGCTTTACGTTTATGCCGAGATTTGTAACAAAACCTACGGCGGGAGAATACTCTCGCCCTACGCATTCTTCTTGATTAAATTGAATACGGATTCTCTTTCGCAGCTCCGCAGCTTTGGGATTGTTTTCCCGTATAATTTCTATAAATCCTTCGTCCCTCGCGGGACTTTTGCAAATTTTATCATATTAGATCAGCATCGGAGATGCGAAAGGTTTATAGAAATCACGAGATGAAATAAGACAAAAGCCTCGTGAGAGGCGAAAGAAATCACGACAAGCCTACCTCATCCTAAATTTTATACGCCGTGGAGTACCTTCTCCTGGCAGGAGAAGGACTATTTGTAGAATATGAAGACTTTATTGAAGTTATATCAAAATTCCGGATAGTAAACCTATTAGACTATAAACCCTCTCATTTTAGGAGAATCCGCCACTGGCGGGTTGGGAGAGGTCAGGTAATAGACCTTTACGCTTATGCCGAGATTTGTAATAAAACCTACGGCGGGAGAATACTCTCGCCCTACGCATTCTTCTTGATTAAATTGAATACGGATTCTCTTTCGCAGCTCCGCAGCTTTGGGATTGTTTTCCCGTATAATTTCTATAAACCTTTCGTCCCTCCCGGGACTCTTTTAAGATTGCCCATTTATTTAAGCATCGGAGATGCGGAATATTTATAGAAAGGAATAAGAAAAACACATAAAAGACTCGTTAGAGATGAAAGAAAACCCAAGGAGGGAGAATACTCCCGCTCTAAGTAAATATTGATTTGGGGGATATAATAATTAATTAGTGCTCGTTCCCTTTCCCTTAATACGCTCAATAATTTTAATACCAGTTTCTGCCATATTATCAAAATTATCAATACCGTTATTTGGGAAATTTTGTCGTGTGCGGTGAACATTAAACTTATCGGCAAACTTACGATTAAAAGCTTTTTCAACTCCATCCTTGCCTATCATAAAACCTATTAGTCCGCTCCATGTTGCTGTTGGATTATCGCTATCCCATCCGCACAGAGTTCCAATTTTAATGGTTTCCTTAAGATCGCCTTCACCGTAAAATAGACTTATAAGACTGGCACCAAAGTTTATTCCCGCTGCAAAACAGCCATTACAATACAGATTGCGGGATGTAATATCATAACCATCTTGCTGCTCAACCTGATACTTTCTATACAACTGATCACGAGTTTGCTCCCACGGTTGTCCAGCAAGATATTTTTCTTTAACAAAGTTGTACATTGCAAGCGGATAAGAGGTTAGCCCTGTAAAGTTTTTAGCATCCTCGGCAAGCTGTAATATTTGTTTTGCTGGTGGCAAACTTGTATCAACAACTACTGATAGGGAATACATAACAACATAAAACTCGGCAATAGATTGTGCTTCAAGTCGTGCAGTTGTCATGATAGGCATATTTGCCATTTTTAATGCAAGTTCGGGATTACCGGGTGCAAACAATCCAAATATTTCGGTAGTTAGTTGTGCATCAATCATGTCGTAATGCGGATTGTTTTCAGGTGCACCGGTTGCAGGGGGTAGCATACCTTCATGCATTAAATCAAAAGCACGCTGATTGGAAACCCAAAGATAATTTTCCTCTTCAACTTTAATATGTTTTAACCAGCCATCACGAATTTGTTGCGGAGTGAGTAAATGAGTTTTATTTGTGTACATCAAGTATTGATACATATACTCAATATCGGTATCGTCATCGGCTCCCCATACTTCACCCGGGTTGCGAAATACGAAATCTATACCAGGAGAAAGCTCACTTGGTTTTCCATCTCCCCAGATAGCTGGTTTATCTGGCTTACCCCAATCGTTGCGTGTATAAAATTTACCGGTTTTTATTTCTCCGATATTTCCAATTTTGTCCATTTCGGTAACAAGTCCAGTCCAGTTGCCAATATTTTGGGCGAGCCAGAAACCATACAACTTATCCTTGTATTCTGCTCTTGTAAAACTAGCAATCATTTCCGAATTACTTTCCCGGGAACAGGATAATATAACCAGACTAAAAAAAAATATAAGGTGTTTTTTCATAATAAAATATTTGCTAACTATTTAAGTAATACCATTTTTTTTACTGTTTGATGGTTGCCTGATTGTAACGAATAAAAATAGATACCACCAGGTAGATTAACAGCGTTAAATTTTACCTTATAGTTACCAGCCGTTTTATACTCATTTAGCAGAGTCGCAACATCCTGTCCAAGTATATCAAATACTTTAAGTGTTACAAAACCTGCTTCGGGCAAATTGTATTCTATTTTAGTAGCCGGGTTAAAAGGATTAGGATAGTTTTGCAAAAGCTCAAATTCAGTAGCTAATAAACTATTCTCTTCAACTCTGCTAACACTGCTTGTATCAACTATTTTGATGTCATCGAACCAAAATTTGTGCCCGTCAAACGGATGATGTTCGGCAACTATTTGTAGCTCACTTATAGCCGACCAGTCAAAATCGCCTTGAGCAGGGTACCAGCCATCATCCCACGAGCCTTTTTCGGAAAGGGCACTTAGCGGAATTTGCAAGTGATGCCATTCGCCATCCCATTGCACTATGCTACTGTTAACTGTAATACCCATTCGCCATGGATGATCATTCGGATCATCTGTTTTTGTATCAAGAAAACGTATATCAATTGTAGAGGATGGTGTATCACCTTTAATCATCATATCGAGAATATAATTATCTGCCTTAAGTGTTGAGAAATCTCGATCCGGGGTAAAATCGATTCGTAAGGCATCGTATTGCACACCACCGGAAATATATATACATCTGTTACCGTTGTGGGGATTATCGGTAGAATAGAAATCAGCAATAGCAGTTGAATTCATGCTAACCTGTAAACCGGAAGCAAAAAAATCATCATACACAGGAATATCTGTACTATCTGGTCGTATAACAAATTCGTATTGGGGAGGAGTGTTAAATTCAAGTGCTTCAAGAAGCGGAATGTTGAGATCATAATTGAAGAGCTCGTTTGTATTTTTTTCGAACAAACCAAATCCGTTTTGATAATCCCAAATTGTCCAGGCAATATCATGCATATTTAGCAATGTTCTCATAATGTTGTACCAGTAAACTCTGTCATCCTGTGGTGATGCAATTCTATAAACACCAAACTCACCGCAGAAAAGAGGAACATTTCTTTCGGTTTTAAAACTTACAGCAATATTCAGATTATTGATAAGTTCGGATACAGTACCGGTGTATCTATAATCATTTAATGTTGATTCAATCCATGTACCAGCCAAATCATCTGGGCATTGTGGCATATCAGAACTGCTGTAAGGAAATGGTACTCCACCCAGTGAGATCATAGAAGGGTCTGTCCAACCAGCACCCTGATGTGTAAAGATAAACGGGTCATAGAAATGGAATGTATAGATTAGCTTATCGTCTTCATATTCTGGCATGTATTGCAGGTTATTGTAGCTGTTCCATCCAGCTGGACCAACAATAATATAATGAGTTGTATCAATTTGGCGTATTGCATTAACCGCCTCACCCTGTATGAGGTTCCATGTGCTATCATCAATACCATGTGGTTCGTTTAGTATTTCGTAATATAGTTTACTGTACGAGTCTTTATATCGTTCGGCTAATTGCTTCCAAACGGGAATAAGCACATCACCAATATTGGGCGATGTTGAATTTTCTACGTCAAAGGTATGGTTATCAATTATAAGGTGAATATCTGCTTCTTCCGCCCATTGAACTACATTATCCAAAACCTCAAGGAAGAGTGGGTCCATAACATAATCCGGTTCACCGGAGGTATAACTATGCAAGCGAATGGGAAGGCGTATAACTTCGCATCCGAGACTTTTAATATTGTCAATATCCTGTTTCGAATATTTGTTAAATTGTATTTGTCCAACAGAAGTAGCCTGGAGCCATTCGGTTAAATTAACCCCTTTGCTGAATGGTACATCTTGCGGGAAAAGAGCAATAGCAGATATTACTAATAAAAGAAGCAATTTTTTCATATTTCACGATTGATTGTTATGGTTAAATCAACAATAAGCAATTATTATACCTAATACAATCGCTAATGAGTATTTGTAAGCCTAACAGGAATTATCAGATGCCGATAAAAGTATTTATAATTCCTGGTAGCTCTCAATTTCTTCTTCAATAAGTTCAATATTCTCTTTTTCGAGGTAATAAATAATATTAAGTATTTCAATCTGCTTATTTAATACAGCCTTTGTCCAAGCCTTTTCTTTTGAATTGTAATCAGGTAAAATATTTACCAGCATATCCTTGAGGAGCAACACTTCCTCACGGTAGTTATTTATCAGATCATTACCGTTAAGCATTTTGTAGTTAAAGGAAAGCAAATATCTTACCGCAGCGTTACGGGAATCGAGCAATGAATTTAGAATAACCAAATTAGCTTCAAAATCCATAAACCTGGTTTTGGTTTCAACAAGTTCGGTTAATTTGGCAATCCATGCTTCAAAAGCTTTTAAGCCGCTTTTATAGCCGTCATACTGTTCAGTTCGTGTAATATTGGATGCAATTCTTAATGAGTTGTGGAAAAGCTCGTCCTTTGCTGGTATTTGATGATGTTCACCTAAAAAGAGGGTTACCCATGGAGCACGTTCTGCAAGTATATAAGTATTATTTTCGCTATATGAATGGCATAAAATTGCAGGTTCTTTTTTTGAATAGCCGATAATCAGTCCCCATTCCATATCCAAGTTTATATTGAGTGCGGGGATAGGGATGCCTCTATCAATTTGAATCTTAATTCTGGAAAAAAGATCGTTTATATCATCAGGATTATTATGGTCAATTCTGTGCATTTCACCCTTGTAGCCAGTTGCTCTAAGTAAATCGTTTGAAACATCATAACCAGTTGTAGGGTCAACAGAGCTTGGACACCAATGAGGGTCAAAATGGAGTTTAAAGGCGGCACCACAAATACCCATAAGATATTCGTAAGTGTAGTTGTTACCTTGTGAGTTAAACATTAAATTGCAGGCTTTGATGAAAGCGTTATCCTGATCTTCTCCGAATTTAATAGGAGGGATAGTTGTGATGAAAACCTTTTCCGCGGATTTAGCTAATATTTCTTTCATGTAATTGCACTCCGGTTATTCAAATAGGGCACAATATAGGCGGTAAGCCTTTATATAAGATGATAATATACTACGAAATTCTAACAATTTAAATGGTTAATTTTTGCCCCTCCTTATATTTATACGAAAATTCAAAAAAGTTGATGCACGCCACATCCATTCAAGAGGACCGTATCTGTACTTTTTAAGCCATTGTTTACTTAGTAATGCGGAAATCAAAAATACAGTAATTCCCAGAAGAAGAGACCACAATGCACCGAAATATTTATAGAGAGCAAATCCAAAACCATAGAATAGTACGACTCCGGTTATTGATTGCAATATATAGTTAGTTAAGCTCATTTTACCATAAGAGGAGAGTAAGCGGAAAAAGAATGAGTATCGGAAGTTTAGATATATCAAGACTAATAATGAACAAATACTACTCGTAACAGCCAAATTAAAATAAGATGAAAAGAGGGTAGTAGTTAAACCTTGCTGTGTTTGTGAGAACCCCAATTCCGGAATAAATGATAGTACAGCATATAATATTATAGCAATAATAAACGAGCTGAATAATACAATAACAGTTAGTTTCTTGTGTCTGGTAACTTCTACAAAGTAGTTAGACCTGCCAATTAACAGTCCGGTAATGAATAAGGCAAGAAGTTGCATATATCTGCCATAATAGTATGTCCAGCCCCACACAGCTGCACGTCCTTTCCATAAATTGTACGCAATTACATCAGTAAAGGAGCCGTTTTGATAGGCAATATTACCTTCACCCCAATAATTTTGTCCCCATGAAGCTGAGTAAGCAAAATCCGGATTAGTAAACGACTGAATTACATTGTAAATGGTGGGTATTTGTAATGCAAATAATATAGCCAGTATAAATAGAGCTTTATGGTTAACTTTGTATAAAATTAAAAGTATTGTACCAAGTAATGCGTAAATATGAAGAATATCACCGCGATATACAAGTGAATGGAGAAATCCAAATATCATCAAAATGCACAAACGCCACAAAAATCTTGCTCTAAAATCTTTGCCTGCTTCTTCAGCCCGATGCATCTGAATGAAGAAACTAAACCCGAAAAGAAGTGCAAAAATTGAGTAAGCCTTTCCACTAATCAGGAAAAACGTGTATTCCATAACCGTTTTGTCGATTGAGGTTACAAGTAGCGAGTTAGCAAGTGGGGGAGTAAAGAAATCAAAATGCTCAACATAATGAATCATTACAATCATAAGAAGAGCAAAACCGCGTAATGCATCAACTATTACTATACGTGAATTATCAGCCATGATATAATACTATTTTATTCAGAATTAAAATAGTTTACATCAATAATTATACCCCCTTAAAAAAAACTTAAATACGTTCTGAAAGCGATACAAAATTATTAAAGGGATAACAATTGTTTTATCATAATGATATTATATAACATATTGCAGCTTATCATCAATAATACTTGCCAATTCTTCTTTTGATATTTCGGCAACCGTAAATTTATTTGTCTTTATAATAATTTCAGGTGCATCACCTTCACCACTTTTAAATTTTACAAGGTTATACGCAAGGCGGTATCTATCATTCCGTACAGGCAAAAACTGTGATAATTCCTCAGCCAGTGCATAACATTTTTTTTCCAGACTGTTTTGCTTAAACTCTTTTATCCCAGGTGCATTTCCGGTGGTCATATTTATTTCCATAGAATTTGAAAAGATTCGGTTATTATATTGCTTAAAATTTTCTAAATTTGCAATTGTTTTTATATCATACTTAAAATTTGGTATTGAAAATTAGCGAAATAAAAAAAATAGTGGTAATAAGGTTAAGTTCTCTTGGTGATGTTATACTAACAACACCGGTTGTTAGAGCCTTGAAGAGCAAGTATAAAGAAGCTATAATTGATTTTGTAACTTCGCCTGCTTCGGAAGAAGTTTATACTAATAGCCCCCGAATAAACAATTTACTGTTATATAGTAAAAAGGGGGATAATAGTAATCTTTATTCAATACTGATGAAAAAAAATTATGATTTGGTACTTGATTTTCAGCATAACAAGCATTCTTCAAAAATAGTAAAAGCAACCGGTAAGAGTTCATATAAAATAACAAAACCTCAATTAGCAAAATTTTTGCTGGTGCATTTCAAGATTAACCTTTTTGGTAAAATTAAAAAAATTCCGGAAAGATATGCTGATGTTTTATCAGCTCTAAAATTAGATGACAAGGGACCCGAAATGTTTCCGGCTGGACTTGATAAAGTTGAGCAAGAGGATAAACTGATTGGATTTTGTCCCGGTTCAAAACATTTTACAAAACAGTATCCTGAAGAATACTATGCCAAATTAGGTAAATTACTTAACGATAAGGGGTATAAAGTTGCCTTGTTTGGTGGTAGTGATGATAAAGAAATTTGTGAACGATTACATTTATCAATAAAAAAATCCATAAATTTATATACCGAAAATAAATTGCACCAATTATTGCTAAACATGAAAAGATGTAAACTTATTGTGTGTAATGATTCGGGACTTATGCACGCAGCAACTGCAATTGATGTACCGGTTGCCGTTATATTTGGCTCAACAGTTGGTGAATTTGGCTTCAAACCATGGAAAAGTAAATCGCTGGTTTTGGAAGACAGTACTGTTAACTGCCGCCCATGCTCACATATTGGTAAAGGTAGTTGTCCTAAAATGCATTTTAATTGCATGATGAATCTGTATCCCGAGCTTGTATTCAATGAAATTAAAAATCTGATTTAACTTATGACTCAAATTTGGTATTTATTCTATAATTCCATTGTTATACCATTATTGTATGTAATGATATACTTTGCCGGTTTCTTTAATAAAAAGATCAGAAATGGTATAAATGACAGGAAGAAACTTTTTGAAAACCTCATTATAAATGTTATGGGTCTTAACCGATCGAAAAAAATGTTATGGTTCCATTCTTCCTCAATGGGCGAATTTGAGCAGGCAAAACCAATTATTGAAAAGCTTTATCAGCAGAATAAATACAATATAATAGTTACATTTTTCTCACCTTCGGGTTATCGTAATTCCAAAAACTATCCGTATGCCGATTTGGTTTCATACTTGCCTTTTGATGTGCCTTACAGTGCAAACAAATTTATACGCATTGTTAAGCCTAATATAGCCATTTTTATGCGTTATGATATTTGGCCAAATTTTATTTGGCAACTAAATAAAAATAATATCCCAACATTTATTGTTGATGCAACAATGAGGAAGGATAGCCGCAGAAAATTGCCTATCTCAAGAAGTTTCCACCATGACCTGTTTAATCAGGTAAACCGAATATTGGCAGTTTCGGAAAGTGATGTTGAAAACTTTAAATCTCTTGGGGTAACTGCTGATAGACTAAGTGCCGTTGGTGATACCCGTTTCGACAGGGTTTACCAGAAAAGTGCAGCAGCAAAAACACGCAAACTACTTGATGATAATGTTCTTGCCGGTAAAAAAGTTATTGTTGCAGGAAGTAGTTGGGAGGCAGATGAAAATGTAATTCTTCCTGCTTTTCTCAAGTTATGCAAGTATGATCCTGATGTTATTTTAATTTTGGTACCTCATGAACCAACCATTCCACACCTCGAAAAACTTGAAAACTACCTGACCGGAAAGGGAGAACATATAAGATTTAGCTACGTACCAAATAATTACAATAATGAACGAATCATTATTGTTGATTCAATAGGTATATTACTTACCTTGTATTATTACGCACATATAGCTTATATAGGCGGCAGTTTCAGGCAGGGAATACATAACGTACTTGAACCGGCTGTTTATGGTATTCCGGTGGTATTCGGACCCAAAAATAATACGAGTCGTGAAGCTCAGGAGTTAAAAACTCTTGGGTGTGGAATTGAAATACACGACAGATTTGAGGCTTACAAAATTTTCAGAAAACTTACCTCGGATGAGGGGTTACGCATTGAGCTTGGAGACCAGGCACGAAAATATGTTAGTGATAATGTAGGTGCTTCCGAAAGAATTCTAAAAGAAATTACCAATTGGGTATAGCTAACCTTTGGGTCTGTGTTTGCTTGAATCAACTATTACACAACCGAGTAAAATGGGTAATACTTCTTCTTCATCGTTAAATTCAATTTCGTACTTGTCAAGTATCTGGAAATACCCCTTTTTAATTCTGCCAATTTCCTTATTTTCGCGAATAATCTGGTAGTCATGTTCCATAAATGAACCTTGAACAAGGTATGTTACACCCTGGTTTACTTCAATGTAATGTTTGCTACCACCCAGCGAAAGCTCTCTTCTTACTCTTACTTTTTTACCCTCAGGCAAGTTAAGTGTATAAGAAAAACCAAATAATTTCCCTTCATAGTTGCCTATTGGATTTTCGTTTGTATCAACAATTTTTGCATATCGATACAGGAATCTTAATTTGCCGTTTACTTTATAAACCTGTACATGATTCTCATTATATATAATAAAGTTGCTAACGAATAAACTAAATTGCTGCTCAACAAAAAATTTCATAATAATACCTTTTAATTCTTATACACGTATTACAGCAAAATATTCAAAATATTTGTGACACCTATTAAATTGTTTTTTTATTAAAATTTGTTTATTTACAACTGGAATTTTGGGAAAACGGGAAAATAATGAGAAAACTAAAACTATTTATAGCACAAAGTGTTGATGGGTTTATTGCAACCAAAGAGGGTAGTGTAAACTGGCTGGAACAAACCAACTCAAATGAAAATGAAGATTTTGGATATAATGATTTTTATAATTCAGTAGATACCACAATTATGGGGTACAATACATACAGGGAAATACTTGGTTTTGGCAAACCGTTTCCTTACCCTGATAAAATTAATTATATTATAAGTCGTACACATGTTAAGCAAACTGATAATCCGGTTGAATTTGTAAAAGCTGATATTGTTGAATTTGTAAAACAATTGAAGCAAAAAGAGGGTAAGGATATTTGGCTGGTTGGAGGTAGCGAGGTAAATGGTATATTACTTAATGAAAATATGATAGATGAAATATACCTTACTATTAGAACCGTTGTACTTGGAGGAGGAATACCTATTTTTGCCGAGGGTACAGAACTCAAGAACTTTGGAATAAAAGAAATTACCCAGTTTAGTGATGAGTTTGTACAGCTAAAAATGATCCCCAAAAATAAACAGTAAAGCAAGTATAAAGCTGTATTTTTGAAAAGCTTTTTTGATTCATTCTGGAATTATCTTTTCCAAAGAGTCTGTTATAGAACAACTCCAATTACCAGTGAAATGGTTTTTCCTGGTACTTTTCAGCATCATCATGCGAGTTTACATATTCATCTATATCAAGAATTTCTTCATAGCAGGCAAGTGCTTTTTGTCGTTTGCCTGCTGTATCGTATAGGTTTCCCAAATATAGCAGAGCTTTCACGTAAAATCCTGATTTGTTATCACCCCGATCCTTTTCTATCTGTTTGGATATTTCCAGAGTTTTACTGAAATATTCAAGACCCAATTTGGTATTCCTTTCATTAAATGCATATACCCCTTTGTAGTAATATGCTTCTCGTTCCATCCAGCTTGAGTATCCCAAAGCACCGTCATGCACTTTTTCAATAATTTCACCATAAATACTATCTGCCATAGCATAATCATTACCTACAATAAACAATTTTGCATAATACCTGTGAAAACTTGGATTATCAGGGAACATATAACGAAGCTTTTCGGCGTAAGGTTCTGCCCTGTACCCATCTCTTTCAAAATTCAGGTAAATAGTAACAAGTGTATAGGTTGCTTCAATACTGGAATATTTACCATGTTCTGATGCATACTCAAGCTGTTTTAATCCCTCAGTAATATTGCCTTCCGGAAACATAAACATAAAAGGCTCAACAAACGGAAACCGCTTTGGAATTGCCGCTGCGTAATAGTTGTAGATACCAAAACCGAGCTGTACATCAACATTATTGGGATTAGCCTCGTAAGCCTGATATACAATTGGAAGGGCGTCCTTGCCATCCATAGCAGCATCAAACCAGCTTTTCCTGAAAGCGTACAGCCTACCCCTGAAGCCAAGGGCACCACCTTTAAAGAAGAGTGCATCAATGTTGTTGGGATCTTCCTCCAGCAATTCATCGCAATAGTCCACAACTATATCAATTTTATTAATAAACTCGTCATCATACTCACGGTTATCAAAATCCAGAAGTATTTTCCACCAAAGTATCATGGCATCGAAAAACTTGCCAGCAGGGTGTTTGGGGTATTCTGATTTAATAATGCTAAATGTAGATTCGGCTTCTTCAAACTTAATATTGTAAATTTGGTGAATTCCGGCTGTAATCAGTGAATCAAAACGTGCAGAACCAAAAATGCTTATGTTGCCCAGAAGAAATACAAGAAGTAACTTTTTCATAATAACCGGATTTTTTTCTGTACAAGATAAAGCTTGTTGCTATATTCGTCAACCCTATAAAATTATACCCATAATAAAAATTATATTGACACTGTTAACAACGTTCTTTAACTTAACAGTGTTAAAAATAATAATATTGTTAAAATAATTAATGGCGTTAAAGTGGATAAAAAAGAGATTCAGGAAAAAAGAATGAAAGAATATTTCATTCAGGCAACAAAAGACATCTTAAAAGGTGAAGGATTAAAAGCGGTAAGTGTAAGGAATATTGCAGATAAGGCAGGGTATTCATACGCTACCCTTTACAATTATTTTAAGGATGCAAAAGATCTTGTTTTTGAGTGTGTTAAGGATTTTCAGGAAGAGTGTACAATGATTGTTATATCGGAAACAGAAAAGAGTCCGAGAGGATTCCAGAAAATTAAGGCAATTACAATGTCGTATATTAAATATTTTGTCCAATATCCGGGAATATTTGAGCTGTTTTTTGTTGAAAAAATATACGATTTGGCTAGTAAGCAACCAACCATTGAAATGATTAATACATTTCTGGACAGGTTGTGCCAGGAGGAGTGGGACTATTGTCTTGAGCAACACATGGTATTGCCAGAAGTTGCGGAAATGAAAAAAAGTCAATTAAGATACGTTGTGGCAGGAATTTTACTTTTCTACCTTACAAGAAGAAACCCGCATACATACAAAGAATTTCTCGATTTGGCTGAATTACAGGTTAGTCATATTTTGGGGCACTGAGCTGAATTGGGTATCCAACCAACGGGAAGGCTTCAAGTCTTCCCGATTATTCTAATCAATTGAAAGAAACAGAATTGTGAAAAATATATATCTGTCACCAATATAGGAAGCCGGTCGTAAACTTGTTATGAAAAACATACAAGGAGAGGTTGTTATGCTAAACTTGCTTAAGTTCAGAGATGTTGCTCACTACTCACAAACACCTTCATCAGAACCCGGTAAACCTGTAACTGGCAAGGATGCATATCAGCTTTATATTGAGCATACATTGCCATTTTTGCATAAATCAGGGGGTGAGGTGCTTTTTATGGGTGAAGGGGGAAGCTATTTAATTGGTCCTCAGGATGAAAATTGGGATGCTGTTTTGCTAGTAAAACAAAAAAGCGTTGAAAGTTTTATTGCATTCTAATATAACGAAGAATACATGAAGGGGATAGGGCACAGAACTGCTGTACTTGAAGACTCAAGATTGCTGCCTGTTACAGAAATAAGCATTTAAGAATTAGTTCTATTGGTTACAATAAAAAACCTCGAAGTAAATGTTACCTTCGAGGTTAGTAAATTTTTTATACAAATGGTTCTGTTATCTCATTTTTTCAAGAAGATACGTTAACAGTTTCGATGAATCAATACGTATTTGTTCCATGCTATCACGGTCGCGTACGGTTACTGTATTGTCTTCAAGTGTTTGGGTATCAACTGTTATACACCATGGTGTTCCAGCTTCATCCTGACGGCGGTAGCGGCGTCCAACAGCACCCTTACTATCATAGAAAACTTTCATAAACGGACGAAGATCGGCTTCAATTTTGCGAGCAATTTCCGGCATTCCGTCTTTGTTAACCAATGGCAGAATAGCAGCTTTAATAGGTGCAAGTTTAGGATGGAAGCTTAAAACGGTACGAACTTCACCTTTTACTTCTTCTTCCTTGTATGCATCAATTAAAAATGCCATAAAACTACGTGAAGCTCCGGCAGATGTTTCAATAATAAACGGAACAAATTTTTCTCTGCTTTCCTCATCAAAGTATTTCATTGATTTGCCGGAATGCTCCTGATGGCGACCAAGATCAAAATCTGTACGGTTATGAATGCCTTCCATTTCGCCCCAGCCAAACGGAAATTTATATTCGATATCTGTAGCAGCTTTTGCGTAGTGGGCAAGTTTATCAGCAGGGTGATCCGCATATCTAAGCTTTTCAGCATCCATACCAAGACGTGTATAAAATTTAAGTCTTTCTTCTTTCCAGTATTCGTACCATTTCTGATCATCTTCAGGTTTCACAAGAAACTGCATTTCCATCTGCTCAAATTCACGGGTACGAAAAAGGAAGTTTTTTGTATTGATTTCGTTACGGAAAGCTTTACCAATCTGGGCAATACCAAATGGCAGCTTCTGACGGCTGGCTCCCTGAACATTAAGAAAGTTAACAAATATACCCTGTGCTGTTTCAGGACGTAAATAAATTACGTTACCTTCCTGTTCAACCGGTCCAAGAAAAGTTTTAAACATTAAGTTAAAACTGCGTGGTTCGGTAAACTGTCCCTGAGTACCACAGTTAGGACATACAAGTTCGTGTACTGCAAGAGGTGAGAGTTTCGAGTTTTCAAGAACTGCATTAAATTTGTCATCAAGTTCTTCATGCTCAGCCATTAAAGAGTTAAAAACTTCTGCCTGTTCAGCATCTGCTGCAAAAAGTTCTTCAAAGGCTTTTATATATTTTTTCTTTCTTTTTTCATTAATCTGATCACCTATAATATCAACTCTGTAACGACTTTTACATTGTTTACAGTCAATCATCGGGTCAGTAAAATTATCCACGTGTCCGGAAGCTTTCCAAACACCGGGGTGCATAAGAATAGAAGCATCAAGTCCTTCAACATCTTCGCGGTAAGTCATTGCTTTCCACCATTCTTCCTTGATGTTTTTAAGTAGCTCAACACCAAGTGGACCGTAATCCCAGCAACCGTTCAAACCACCATAAATTTCACTTGATTGAAATACAAATCCGCGCCTTTTTGAAAGTGACACAACTTTTTCAACAGTATCGTTTTTTGCTTGCTTTGCCATTGTAATGTTCTATTCCTTGTTAAAAAATAATCTACAAATATAAGGAATTTAACTTAATTGGCATAACGGGGGGATTAATCTATTATGCCCGAGCTTGTTAAGTTTTTAAGCTCTTTTGTTAATATTGCCTTTATTTTTGCATCGTTTGGTGTTTTGGTGGTTTTTGTTTCAAGTAATACAAGTGATTGGGAAATATAAGAAAGGTAAAGTAATGCAAACTTGTACTCTTTTTTTACGAGTGGTTTTAATGTTTTAAGGTGTTGTACAACTACTTCAAGGTCACCTCGTTGTACCGGACCCGAGATTGATTTTTCAATCCCTTTTTCCTTTATGTTTTCAATTGTTTGTTGGGCAATGGGATAAAGTAAATCGTTAAAGCTAAGTATTTCCGATTTTATCTGATTTTCACAAAGCTTGGCATTTGCAAATGTTGCATTTATAAAATTGGATGAAAATACTCCACCGAGGTGATAGAATATTTTTTCAAATGAATTGAGGTTGTAGGGCGAAAGTCCCAGTGTTAATGCAAACTCGCTTAATGCATCGGATATTTCTTTTTCATTGGATTCAATTACGGCAAAATTTCCTGAAAGTTCAATTGGTGTTTTAGAAGGGAATGTTTGCATTACGTGCATTGATGCTATTTTTGCACCGGCTTTTCTTAATGGTTCAAGTGCCGCAATTGTTTTGCCACCACTAAAATGTACAAATAAGTGTCCCTCAAGATTAGTGAATCTCTCAGCCATATAAGAAGCTACTTCCTCAATAGCACTATCCTTAACAGTTAGCATCCATACATTGGTATTCAGGTTAACTGATTTTGTTATAGAGTCGAACTTATGGGTATGTAAATGTTCGGCTAAAGTTTGAGCGGATTCAATACTTTTACTATATATTGCTTCGAGCTTGTATTCGTTTTTTTTAAGTGCATAACCAAGTGACCATGCAAATTTACCTGCACCAACAATAGCAATTTTTTGTCCGTCCAGCGAAAAATTATTTTCCATAAACAACAGCCGATAAATACCCAACTACTTCGGAGGTTACTCCGGAAGCTTCACTTGAGTCGTTTCTGTATAAAACTTCTGAATTTAGGTAACCCTTAATTGCGGCAGTTTTTAGAAGAATGTAAATTGGACCGCCCCCACATGCTTCGGCAGTTCTTTCGGAAAGTATCTGATAAAGGTTGTTATAATCAAAGGAGTTAATATTCTCTTCAATAAGAGAATCCATTTCGTCAGCATGTTTTTTTGTATAGAAGTGCGATAGATCAGAACTGGCAATTACAAGAGTTTTTTCACTATTTATACCAGCAAGCTTATAAACCAGTTCGTCAAGGTATTTAAGAGACTGGTCGCCAACAATAATTGGTACCAATTTAAATTTCTTTAATACTGTTTGCAAAAATGGAAGGTGAACTTCAATTGCATGTTCCTGATCGTGTCCCTTGTAGCCAGCAAAAATTGTTTCGCTTTTAAACACAAGAGTGTCTCTAATATCGGTATTAATTTCAATTTCACCAAGAGGAGTTTTATATGCATCTCCTTCAAAAATGCAACTGCCCTTAAAATATTCTCTATGACTTGGCGAAACAAGGATTACGTTTTCAATATCTATGTCCTTAATCAGGTTGTAGGCGTAAGCAGTGGTTTTACCCGAGTAAGTATAACCTGCATGGGGTGCGATTAGTCCGAAAATATCATCATATACTTTATCGATTTTTGTGGCTTCAAGAAGAAATTTAATCTGATCTTTTATATCACCCTTTTTTTCGGGGTAAAACATTCCGGCTACGGCAGGCTCACGAACTGATTTCATTATTTTTCTCCAACTCCATTTCTGAAAATACAGTTGCCGTAAAGCCATATAATTCTATTTTGTTGTTTCGCCAGTAATCGTGCGGCAAACCAGATTTTTGGCAAATGGCATCAAGATATTGTTCCCTGTTCATGTTGTGCTCAATAGGAACCTGAGGTAATAAAAGTCCCCGGTAATATCCTTCTTCCAATATTAAACCATGCTTGCCGATTATAATATCGTCATAGCTATCGAGCTTAAACTTGGGTGAAAGAATGCTAACCTCAATGCTAATCATATCAATTTCACCTGGAGTAAGAGTGGGGAAGCGTGTATCATGAATTGCTGCCGAAACAGCTGCATCACAAACCGTATCATATATGGAATTATCGGAAAAGATATATCCAACACAACCTCTTAGCCTTCCATCAATTGTTAGCGTTACAAAGGCACCGGCATTAACTTTTAGAATTGAATCATCAGCCAGTTCAATTCTTTCAAATTTAGTACCTAGTAACTCTTCATTGATTGCTGCCCGGGCAGTTTCTACTAATATCTTTTTTTCTTCGAGACTGATTTTCATATTATTTCAGATTAAAAATTGTTAATACTTTTTTATGTTCAATGAGTATAAGGGAGTTTTGATAAACAAAGAATGAATCGGGTACAATTTTACCATCAGTTTTGTTAATGGTTTTTTCGAGGAGGAATTTTCCCGAGTTGGTATCAGGAATAACCAGTTTTTGATATTTTCTTCCAGCCTTATCGATATTATAGCTAAAAATATACAAATTTTCAAATAGTATGTACTCACAATATTGCATCGAATTATTTGTATAAAGGGCGGAAATTTGTGGTGGTAATAAGTCCGGGCTAATTTTATTGCTCAGTACAATTGGAAATTTGTATTCGCGCGGATTAACACCTTCATAGGTCTCGGCATTTTCCCGTAAAGTATTAATTTCCATGTTGTTTAATTCAACTGTTTCAAGTTCTACACCGGTGTAAAAATCAAGCAGGTGATATTCACGTTTATCAAAAAGCTGTCGGTAGGCATAAACCTTTCCTTCAAAAGAAAAAAGATAGGAGTAATCTTCATTTTTCCATATTTCGGAACCGGTTTTGATATCTATGGCAATAATTCCGGTATGTGCAGGTAAATCCGGTTTTGCATATTTATGAAAGAAAATAATACCGTCCTTAACCTCCTCAATTCCGCTCCAGTACTTTTCAGATAGCTGAAATTTTGAAAGTATTGGTTTCCCCGTATCGAAATTAAGTATGTTAAAAAATACTTCTCTTGAATTTTCATTACGCGATTCAATAACAAGTTCGTTATTTGTGCCGAGTAGAATTCTCCAGATAATATTGTTATCTGTAAACGAAAATTTTTTCTTTAGCCTCAAATATTTATCCTTTCTATTAAAGGCAAAATAAACTTATAAGTGGAAGGGGATACTGTGAGCATCCCCATATCCGGAATTATAATTTTTTAAAGCGGGCAGTAAAGTGTCTAAGCATTGGTGCTTCGTAGGTAAATTCCAGCCCGGTCATGTTTTTGCGGTTATTATATGATTCAATTACCACTTCAGCAACATAATCAATATGGCTTTGGGTATAAACCCTGCGAGGTATGGCAAGGCGTACCAGCTCCATAGGAGGGGATACAACATTACCGTTTTTATCATATTTTCCGAACATAACACTACCAATTTCAACAGCTCTTACACCACCCTGTAAATAAAGGTCGCAAACAATAGCCTGTCCGGGATAATGATGAGGTGGTATATCGGGTAAAAATCTCTTTGCATCAATATAAATTGCATGTCCGCCAGGAGGCTCAATAATAGGAATACCATTATCAACAAGTTTTTCACCTAAATATTCGGTGCTTCTTATTCTGTACTGAAGGTAATTTTCGTCAAGTATTTCTTCAAGTCCCTGAGCAAGAGCTTCAAGATCACGTCCTGCCAATCCACCATAGGTAGGGAAGCCTTCGGTAACAATCAGCAAGTTTCGGCAATTCATGGCAAGAGTATCATCATTAAGAGAAAGCCATCCGCCAATGTTTACCAAAGCATCTTTTTTGGCACTCATTGTAGAACCATCGGCATACGAGAACATCTCCCTTGCAATTTCCTTAATTGATTTATCAGCATAACCTTTTTCACGTTTTTTTATGAAATAGGCATTTTCAGCGAAACGACAAGCATCCAGGAATAAAGGCAAACCGTATTTGTCGCAAACTTTTCTAACATCTTTAATATTTTGCATTGAAACCGGCTGTCCGCCACCCGAGTTATTGGTAACTGTTAACATTACCACCGGGATATTTTCAACACCTTTTTCCTCGATAAATTTTTCAAGGGCATCAACATCCATATCGCCTTTAAAGTCTGCTCTGATTTCGGGGTGTTTACCAACCTCGTTAAGCAGGTCGAAAGCTTCCGAACCGCTAAATTCAATATTCGCTCTTGTGGTATCAAAATGGGTGTTATTAGGAATATACTTACCTTCTCCTCCAAGTATGGAGAATAATATCTTTTCGGCAGCCCTTCCCTGATGGGTAGGAATTATGAATTTGTCTCCTGTAATATCCTTTACAGCATTCTCAAAGCGATAAAAGCTCTTAGAACCTGCATAGGATTCATCACCATCCATAATTCCTGCCCATTGGCGGGCACTCATTGCCGAAGTACCGCTATCGGTAAGCAAGTCGATAATAACATCATCAGCGTGCACAAGAAACGGATTATAACCAGCGTCTTCAAGAATTTTTTCGCGTTCAGCCTTTGTAGTAAACCTTATAGGCTCAACCGATTTGATCTTGAACGGCTCAATTATTGTCTTCATGTGGTCTCCGTGTTAATTATACTTTTCGATTGTTAAATTAATTTAATATATTTTTTCATACTTAAATTAAGTTTATTTTGAATCCTTTTTATCTTAGTTCTAATCAGAAAAATAAGTAAAAAAACAATTATTTGTTATGCCTCTTAAAAAAGATAATCCTAATTTGGAAGCCGAAATAGAGAAAGAAGAGTTTGAACCCTCACATTCCGATAAACTTGTGGGTGTTTTTATTGAGCCGGGAAAAACTTTTAGACTTGCAGCACTGTACAAAACCAAAATTCCTGACTGGTTTTTACCTTTACTTCTTTTTGTTTTAGCCTCGGTTTTAGCCAACTTTTTAATGACTACTAATACTGCTATAAATTATGACCGGATGCATAAATCGCTAGACCGTTTAAAAGTACAGATGGAGTATTTAGTTGATGAAGGTTACATTACCCGGGATTATGCAGATAAAAGAATTGAAAATTCCAAAAAAAGTTTTGAGAAGGGCACCGCTGATAAGAACCAGCCGCTTAAAGCTTTCTTTATCGTAGCCCAGGTTTTACTTTCATTCTTTCTTGCAGCATTATTTTATTACGTTGTTTTTAGGGTTATGATGCGGAAAGAATTGAGGTTTTCGCAAATTTTGGTTGCTGCTGGTTTACCTTATTATATAAACCTGTTACACAAAATAACTATTGTGCTGGTTGCTATTTTACTCGAAAAATATATTGAAGGTTTTAGCATTTCCGATATTTTTTCATTGGGTAAAAATAATGTTATCGGCTTTGTATTAAGCAAGTTTGATCCGTTTAGTATTTGGTACTTTTTTATTGTAGCAACAGGAATTAAAAAGCTTGCCGGTGAGGGTAGGATTATTATTTATGCAGCAATTATTCTTGGTTCGTGGATTGGACTTAGTACACTGGTATTTATTTTAAATAGTGTATATCCGTTGGCAAATCTGGTTTTATAGCATCGATTGGGGATCTATATCAATTGTAACACGTAATTCGCGGTATCTGTTAAGTTTGTTAAATTCTATCCATGATTCCTGAACAGCTTCCCGTAATATTTTACCAGAGGGATCAATATCCTTGTAGCTTTTTATTAGTATGTTATAGCGGTAAATGTTTTTTACCTTTTCTATAACAGCAGGTGCAGGAGGATGAACATCAATATACTTCCTCCACTGCATAAGCAGATTATAAAATTCTTGCAGTCCACCCATAACATTTTCTTTTTTACTATCTTTTGCTTCAATAACACACAAGCGTGAAAATGGAGGGTAACTGCTTTCTTTACGGAGGGCTATTTCGCGTTTGTAAAAACCTGGATAATCATTTTGTACAACTTTTTGTAGTACGAAATGCGAATCGTCCCGGGTCTGGATTAGTACAAGACCGGGTTTTTCACTTCTACCTGCACGACCCGATACCTGTGTAAGCAACTGAAATGTTCTTTCATCAGATCTAAAATCGGGCATCCACAAGGATGTTTCAGCTGATACAACACCTACCAGCGTAACATTAGCAAAATCAAGTCCCTTGGATACCATTTGTGTTCCAACAAGTACCTGGGTTTCTCCCTCCCTGAACCTGTTAAGTATTTTTCCAAGTTCTCCCTTACGGTTAATGGAATCACTATCAACACGTTCAAGCTTAATTTCAGGGATAAAATATTCCAGTTCATCCTCAACACGTTGTGTACCGGTGCCAAAGTATTTTAGCTCAACCGATCCGCATTTGCTACATCCCTTTGGCGGCTTTTTTGTTATACCGCAATAGTGGCATTGCAGTATATTTTTATGAACGTGAAATACCATGGATACCGAACAATTTGGGCACATTTCTATTTCGCCGCAATCCTCACAATATATTTGTGTGGCAAAACCACGTCTATTCTGAAGTAATATTACCCCTTCATTTTTCTTAATTCTATCTTCAATAGCATTAAGTAATTGTCTGGAAAAAATATTTTCCATTTTTTTAAGTTTTTGTTCAACCGAAACGTTAACCAGTTTAATTTCAGGTAGTCTGGCATTATCAATTCTTTCTGTTAACTCTAGCAACTTGTACTTACCGGTTTCTGCATTATACATGCTTTCTACAGATGGTGTTGCCGAGCCAAGCAATATGGGGAATTTTTCCATATTTGCTTTCATAATTGCGGCATCGCGTGCATTGTATTTTGGTGGTAAATCGTTTTGCTTGTAACTGGAATCGTGTTCCTCATCAACAATTACAAGTCCTATATTATCAAGCGGGGCAAACAGGGCAGACCTTGCTCCAATAACAATATTAAACTTTCCAGCAAGTATTTTACGCCATGTATCGTATCGTTCACCAAGCGAAAGCTTACTATGCATTAGAGCAACCTTATCTCCAAAACGGTTGAGAAAACGAGCTGTAATTTGTGGAGTTAAGGAAATTTCCGGTACAAGAATAAGTACGTTTTTACCTTTGGAAAGTACATCTTCAGTAAGCTCAATATAAACCTGCGTTTTGCCCGAACCCGTTACTCCATGTAGTAGAAATACTTCAAAATCAAACGGTTCTGTTTTAGCTTTAACGCTGTTAACAGCCAGCTGTTGTTGTTGTGTTATGGTAAGTTTTTTCTCTTCCTCGTTATATTCTTCTTCATGGGTTCTTACAATTTCCTTGTCGTATATTGCAATTAAGCCGGTTTTTGCAAGAGTTTTAAAGGGTGAATCACTAAGGGTCAGTTTTTCCTTTAGCTCGGTAAGTGCGGCTTCTTTCTCGCTTCTGCCAAGTAGCTCAAGAATTATTGGCACCTGTTTTTCCGATTTTGCTTCAAGCTCGGGAAGTTTTTCAAATACCTCCGATTCAGGTAATCCAAGTTTAACAAACTTCTGCATTTTAACGCGAACTTTTGCACCGGCAAGTTCATCAATAATTTCAATTGCACCTGCTTCTTGTAGTGATCTTAATTGACTATATATACTTTGCCGTTTTACAAGTCGTTGTAACTGCGATAGTTTAATTTCTTCCTTTTCTGAAAGTACAGAGAGGATTGCTGCTTTAACAGTTCCGGGTTTTTCTTCCTCAAAAAGTTCCCGGCAAAAATCGGTATCGGCAACAATTTTACGTTTGGTTTCAACATCCAGCCCCTGAGGTACAGCGTTTTTAAGTGCTTCACCGAGGGATGACAGGTAATAACTTGCAATCCATTGGTAAAACTTTAATGATTCAGTGGTGAATATTGGTTTTGGATCGAGTATATCAACAATATCCTTAATTTTTTCCTCAACATTGTTTTCCTCTTTTACCTGTATTATAAATCCCGTCATATACCTTTTGCCAAAAGGTACCAGCACACGCATACCTGTTCGGGCTCTTTCTTCCAGCTCATTGGGAATGCTGTATGTAAAAGGGTTTCTAAACTTGTTCGGAAAAACTACTTCTGCAAACATTATTCGGTTACTGCACTTTCATTTAAGGTTATTGTTTTAAAATAGGTATTCATAGTTGCATTGATACCAAAAGGCATAGTAAACTTGTTTTCAATATGTCCAAATGAATAGCCATACATCATAGGCACTTTAATATCGCCAAGAACATCATGGAAAACTTCATGCAAGGTAAGAGAAGTTCCTTTTTTCTTTTCTTCCTCATCAAGAGTACAATCCTTGAATATACCGAGTGCAATACCTTTAATACCATCAAATTTGCCGGCAAGTTTCATCTGCGTAAGCATACGGTCAACACGGTAAGGGTCTTCACCTATTTCTTCAAGAAAAACAAGTTTATTGCGGTAATCAATATCATACGGGGTTCCAACCATAGAAACGGCAATGGCAAGATTTCCGCCAACAAGCTGACCTGTAGCCTTGCCTTCGTGAATTCCATATTGTTGAAATTCAATATCATCTTTTTTCGCATCTTCCTCAGAGCAAGTCATAACCGTTTTGGATTTTGTATCCATTAATACTTCGGTAAAATATTTGGTTGAGAACTCATTAAAAGTGGAAGTACCAACAGGTCCGTGAAAGCAGACAAGTCCGGTTTTTGCAAAAATTGCATAAAGCAGGGCAGTAATATCGCTATACCCAACCAGTGCCTTTGGATTCTTTTTTATTACATCGTAATCAAGCAGATCAATCATACGTGCACAGCCGTAACCACCACGGGCACAAATAATTGCGTCAACCTTGTCGTTCTCAAACATGTGCATAACATCTTTTGCACGATCCTCATCACTTCCACCGAGGTATCCGTATTTTTGTACAAGTCTGTCGGTATAGTATGATTTTAGTCCTAGCTTATCGAGATTTTCAATCGTTTCATCCAGCAATTCCTGCCTCATGTGTCCGGCTGGGGAAATAATTCCGACTGTATCTCCTTTTTTGATTTTTTTTGGCTTTATTATTTCATTTTTTGTTGTATTTTGGAAACCAAATTTGTTCCCTTGTAGTAGAAGTAGTGAAAGTAACGAAGTAGATCGGATAAATGTGCGCCTGTTCATGATATATTGTCCGAATATCTTGTTAAATTAAATGATAAATATTACAACAAATATATTTTTTATTTCTAACATATACTAAACATGTAGGAGTTATTTATGACAATGTTAAAAAAAATGTTCCTGTTTATGATTGTTTTGTCTGTTGTGATCGTGGCTGGCGATTCAAAACAGTATGGTAAGGAACTTACACTTAACGAAAAAACAAACATATCAGACCTAATGAAAAACCCTGAACAATTTGTTGGCAAAAAGGTACAGGTTGAAGGTACCGTTGTTAGCGTTTGCTCACATAAAGGTTGCTGGATTGATCTTAAGAGCGACAAGGAATATGAAAAAATTCGTGTTAAGGTAAATGATGGCGAAATTGTATTTCCTGTTGAAGCAGTTGGTAAAAAAGCTGTAGTAGAAGGTGTTCTTGAAGTTAAAGTTGTTAAATCAACCCCTTCATGTGGTGGTTGCTCAGATAAATCTGAAAAAAAAGCTGCAATGAAAACTGAAGAAAAAGCTGCTGCCGGTGCTCCTTGCTGTGGCGATAAAGTTGAAAAAAAAGTTTACCAGATTAAAGGTCTTGGTGCAAAAATTAGCTAATCGCCATTGGATATAGTTACATTTTGAATATATTTGAACGTCATGGACTTGCCATGGCGTTTTTTTTTATGATACCTATTATTTATTGCTTATGAAGATTAGAAAGTTTTTAAGGATTACTCACAGGGATATTGGCTATTTTTTCGTTGCCCTCACGGTTATTTATTCTGTGTCCGGCATTGCGGTTAACCATACACGAGATTGGAATCCGAATTACGTTGTTGAGCGTAAGGAGGTTAAGCTCGATATACCTTCTGACTCAAATTTAACTACTGAGGCTCTTGTTGAGTTTGTAACCAAACAGCTTAATATAGAAGCAAAATATTTAAGCGAATTTAAAAGTTCTCCGGCAGAGATTGACCTCTTCTATGAGTTGACTACTGTAAGACTTAACCTGGAAACTGGTAATGCTGTTGTTGAGGCTACCAAAAACAGACCGGTATTGCGTTCTTTCAATTTTCTTCATCTTAATGTGCCTAAAGAAATTTGGACTTGGATTGCTGATATTTTTGCTCTTTCACTAATATTTCTTGCATTTTCGGGTATGTTTATGATTAAGGGGAAAAAGGGATTTAGCGGCAGGGGTAAATGGTTTGTTGGATTGGGATTGTTGTTGCCAATCGTATTTTTGCTAATTTACTTTTAGTTTAGGTTAGCAAATATTTATGAACAAAATGCCCGAATAACATTGTGTTCAAAAAAAAGGGTAACCATAAAATGATTACCCTTAAAAAAATAATTTGGTGCCAGCTTATTTAACTTCAAAAATTTTGTCGTCAACACCTTCGTTAACTTTAATACTGTTAACTTTCATTACAAGCTGCTGTGGTCCCATCTGAATAGTTTGTGTATGGGCAAATTTAATACCAGCTACTTCCTTGTAATCACCAAGGTTACTGGTTTGTGTCATCTGACCCTGCGGTGTATCCTGAGTTTCAACTTCTCGTACTCTCAAACCGGTTTCAACATCATAAAACTGAGTTTTGGTTTTACCACTTGGTAAAGTAAGCACAACCTTGTAGGCATTATTACCATCAATATTTTCAGCACCAGTAAGCTCTGCTTTTATTCCATTTTCTTCAAGATGCATAATTGAAGAAGGGAAGCCAAGTAATTTAATTCCTTCAGCCTGTTCTTCCGGTAACGGCATTTCATTACCCATTGCAGACATTTTACCTTTTTCACCATCAAAAACAATTACCTGTTTACCCATTGGGAATGCAATTTCGGTAAAGAATTTGTTTGGAGCTTTACGATCAATTTTTACACTGATCTTCATTCCAGCCATTTCCGAAGATAATTCCATTGATAAATCTTTTAATGACGAATAAGCTTCCTTGCCACCTGTAACTTCGATGTACTTGCTAATTACATCCATTCCTGTCATACCTTCCGGTACAAGTTTGGCTGATGGATCAACTTCGTCACCCTTGTAATCGTAATATTTAATTTTGTAAGCCGGACTAAAGTTTTTAAGTCTATCAGCAATTTCATCACCATTACCAACCACAAATACGTAGCAGTTATCAGGCTTAAGATATTTTTTAGCAACTGCCTGAACATCTTCAATAGTAACAGCACTAAGTCTTTTAAGATAGTTTGTATAATAATCTTCAGGAAGGTTATATCTAACCGTACTAATTGCAAAGCTTGCAACCGTACCAGGGTTTTCAAGAGAACGGGCAAAAGAACCACTAAGGTAGTTTTTGGTTGCTACAAGTTCTTTTTCGCTAATAGGTTCCTTAATCATTCTATTCATTTCGTAAAGAAATTCGGTAATTGCACTATCGGTAACTTCTGTACGGGCTTCGCAGTTAGCAGTAAAATGTCCAACAATTTCATCGCTGGAAATCGTAGAACGTGCACCATACGTGTAAGCTTTATCTTCACGAAGGTTTTGCATAAATCTTGAGGAAAAGTTACCACCAAGCAATTCGTTCATTACTGTTATTGCACTTAAATCCTTATGACCTTTTGGCAGATTTATCGGATAAGTAACATTTATAACAGACTGTACTGAGGTTGAGCGGTCAACAAGTGCAACCTTTCTGATTAGTGGAGCTTTTGGTGAGCTATATGACATTGGTTTTACTTCTGCCTGTTTCCAGTCAGCAAAATATTCTTCAACTAAATCTTCGGCATCACCAACAGAAATATCGCCAACAATAGCCATGTAGGCTATATTAGGTTTGAAGTATGTATTATAATAGCTTTTGCAATCATCCAGAGTTACGTTTTTAATTGATTCTTCAGTTTCAATTTCACCGTACGGGTGATCCTTGCCATAAATAAGAGCACGTCTTACAGAACTTGCAATAGCACTTGGATTATCTTTGGCAGCCTGCAAACCGGATAAACTTCTTTTAACCAGTTTATCAAGTTCTTCCTGTGTAAATACGGAGTTTTTTGCTACATCCGAAGCAAGCTCAAAAAGTTCTTCCTTATGTTTTGAAAGGCAACCACCGCTAATACCATTAGCAGAAGTATTAATGTATGCACCAATAAAATCAATTGCTTCGTTTAATTCGTCTTTCGATCTGTTTGTTGTTTCCGTACCAATAAGGCTACCTGCAAGAGAAACATAACCGGTTTTTTCACCTTCAAACACAGGGTCACGGTCGAACTGAATAGAAAATGTAATACGTGGCAGTTTGTCGTTTTCAACAACAAAAACCTTTAGTCCGTTATCCAGTTGAAAAGATTCAATATCACCAATTTTAATTTCCGGAGCAGGTGCAGCTGCCGGTATTTTGCTTCTATCGAGCTGTGCAAAATTAAATGAAACAGCTATTAAGAATAAAACTAAAACTTTTTTTAACATTTTTATCTCCATGAGAATAGATCAGGTTAATTATTTTTTTTCTGATTTTGGTAAATAATATAGGACAACTCTTTTATCGAGAGTAAGATATTTGTTAGCAACACGCTTAATATCTTCTCTGGTAACATCCATATATCTGTCTATTTCATTGTTAATAAGATCAGCATCACCAAAGTAAACGTGGTAGTTGGCAAGAGAGCCGGCAATACCCGATACAGTTGAGTTGCTGCTGATAAAATCGTTTTCAATCTGGTTACGAAGTTTCTGGAATTCTTTTTCAGTGATAAGCTCGTTTTGTGCTTTTATAATTTCAGTATCAAGAGCATCACTTAATGAATCAGGCGATACACCCATATTAACAATACCGAAAGAAACGAAAAGACCCGGATCCTCAAGTGCAAGAGGAACAGATACTGCCTGTACTGCAAGTTGTTTGTTATCAACTACTTCCTTGTAAATTCGGGAGCTTTTACCACGTGAAAGCAGGGTAGTAAGCATATCAATAGCATAATAATCTTTTGTACCCTGGGCAGGCATATGATATGCATGAATAACTGCCGGAAGCTGAATATTATCATAAACGGTATCTCTTACAACACCTTCCATAGGAGGTTCAACTTCGGTAGGTCTTTCAATTTTGTTACCCATTGGAATATCTTTATAATATTTTGTTACCCATTCTTTTGTTTTGTCGTAATCAATATCACCGGCAATTGAAAGGGTAGCATTGTTAGGTACGTAAAATGAATCATGGAAAGCAATAAATTCATCAATAGTTGCCTGGTCAATATACTGTACCGAACCAATTGGGATCCAGCGGTATGGGTGTACTTTATATGCATGTGCAAAAGTTTGTTCTAAAATTGAACCGTAAGGCTGGTTATCAAGGCGTTGTTTCCTCTCTTCCTTAACAACTTTTCTCTGGGTTTCAACACCAACAGTATCAATTTTAAGATGAAGCATTCTTTCGGCTTCAAGCCACAAACCAAGTTCAAGCTGGTTAGAAGGAAGAATTTCGTAATAAAAAGTTCTATCCCATGAAGTATTTGCATTTAGAGTACCGCCATTGCCAAGTACAAGTTTGTCGAACTTTCCACGTTCAATATATTTTGAACCTTCGAACATAAGGTGTTCAAAAAAGTGAGCGAAACCGGTTCGTTCAGGATGTTCGTTTTTAGAACCAACATGGTAAGTTACAGTAACTGCAACAATAGGAGTTGAGTCGTCTTTATGCATAATAACATGCAAGCCGTTTGGAAGGTCGAATTCTTCGAACTCGATATTTTTGGCAAAGCCATTTGATGCCATTAAAAGTGCAATAAAGATAAATAACCCTTTAAAATTCATATTTTACCTTTAGTTTTTGTTAAATAAAATTTTGGGATCCCGTAAGAAAAGTACATAACATTGTAAGTTTTGATCAAATTTTATATTAAAAATCTACATTATTCAAAAAAAGATAATCAAAAAAAAGGGAAAAAAAGAATTTAATTTGATTACTCAATATAATTTTTTATTATTTACTTGTTGATATTTCAATTTAATTACAACATTATTTGTTTCCTCCGGAATATTTGGTGTTGAATTGCTTTGTTCGGTATCAATGTTAGATATTTTTCTATTTGGAGGTACATTTAATATGAGTCAATTAGTTACAGGAACCGTAAAATGGTTCGATAAGAAAAAAGGTTACGGATTTATTACCCGTGACGATGGTACAGATATATTCGTTCATTTTTCTGCAATTATGTCAGAAGGATTTAAGGAACTACTTGAAGGTCAGAAAGTAGAATTTACTGTTGAAGATGGTCAGAAAGGACCTCAGGCTTTTCAGGTAAACGTTATACAATAAATTTGTTACGCAATGTAAACGCTGTTATATAGCCGGAGGTATATAACAGCTTTACTTTATTTCTTTTAGAATATCACCTATAAAAGTTTTAATACCACTCAGAAAAAACTCAATTGCAATAACCATTACTATCAAACCCATTACACGCATCATTACTTTATTACCATTTGTTCCTATAAATGCAAGTATTTTACGTGAACCCAGCATAAATACAAGGTTAATGCTCATTACAACTATTATTGCAGCAAGAAGGATAAGCTTGTGTTCAATTGTTTTCGAGTCGTTCATTAAAATCATTACTACAGTTATTGCACCCGGACCACATATCATTGGTATGCCAAGAGGAGTAATTGCAATATCGTTGGCAAATTCGGTAATAGTTTCATCGCTGGTTTTTGTACGCACCATTCTTG
This sequence comes from Melioribacteraceae bacterium, assembly GCA_963663615.1. Taxonomy (GTDB): domain Bacteria; phylum Bacteroidota; class Ignavibacteria; order Ignavibacteriales; family Melioribacteraceae. Next base: position 2,764,812 of record OY760517.1, on the reverse strand, counting down.
CCTGAAGCATGTCGTAACCTACAAACAGAAAGATTATTCCCCCAACAATTCTAAGTGCATTTACAGAAATACCAAACAGTTCAAAAATAAATTTACCAAGCAGTGCAAAAATAATTAGTGTAACAATAGCTGTTACAGATGCTTTTATTGCTACGTTTCTGGCTTCGGTACTGTTTAAGGTTGCCGTCATTGAGTTGTAAACCGTCATTAAACTAAGAGGGTTTACCATTGTAAATAATGAGGTTAACGCCAATACTGTAAAATCTATTAAATCCATAATTCCTTTCTGTTACGAGTTAATTAATTCAGAATAACTTTTTTTTACTATTTCAAGAGCCTTTGTAGCTTCTTCTTTCGTATGGTAATAGCTTGAAAATACGGTTCTTATAACATATACACCATTTATAACCGTATGGGAAAAGAAGAATTTGCCGGTACTATTTATTTTTTCCATCAGGTTTTTATTAAAAACATTTACATCTTCACAGTTTTGTGGAATGGCACGCCAGCAAACAGTTGCAAAATTTACATCGTAAAACAATTCCAAATTACTGTTTGATGCAATACCTTTGGCAAATGTTTTTGCAATTTTAACATGGTCCGATATAATTTTTTGCAATCCACTTTTTCCATAATAACGCATTACAAACCAAAATTTTAATGCCCGGAATCGTCTCCCAAGCTGAATTCCATAATCCATCAGATTTATGGCTGTATCATCTTCGCTAGTTTTAAGGTATTCGGGAACAAGAGAGAACGCATTTTTTAATGTATCCCTGTCCTTTATAAACAATACGCTTATATCAATTGGTGTAAACATCCATTTGTGCGGATTAACCACTATGGATGAAGCTTTTTCTATTCCCGCAAAATATTTCCTGAACTCGGGTAACATAGCGGTTACGCCTGCATAGGCAGCATCAACATGCAACCAAACATTGTAGAAATTACATATATCCGCAATTTTATTAACTGGATCAATACTGGTTAATGAAGTTGTTCCTATAGTAGCTACAACAGCAAAGGGAATAATATTTTCTGCAATATCATTATTGATGGCTTCTTCAAGCTTTTTAGGATTCATGGAATAGTTTTCATCACACTCAATTTTACGTATATGTTTTAATCCAACGCCAAGATGAATAGCTGCTTTTTCAATTGAGGAGTGAGTATGCTCAGTACAATATAATGCTATTGCCGGTAAATCCTGTCTTCCGAAAATACCCTCCTTACGAATATCAAGATTAAGGTTTTCGCGAGCAGCAGCAAGAGCGTGCATTGTCGATACCGAAGCAGTATCGTAAATGATAGGGTAGAATGAATTATCGAAACCTATCAATTCCCTGAACCAGCCGAGAGTAACTTCTTCAAGTTCCGCCGATGCCGGTGATGATTTCCATACCATGTGGTTGGTATTAAACACTGCCGATAAAAACTCCCCAATTATTCCAGGACCAGATGAAGATGAGTTAAAATACGCCATAAATCCGGGATGGTTCCAGTGAGTGAGGTTCGGAATAATTATTTCCTTCATATCCTCAAGAATACTGTCAAAATTTTCACCTGCTTCAGGAATTGAATGGGGTAGGGCATTTTTTACCATGCCTGGGGAAATTTTTGGCAATACATCGTATTCATTAATGTTGTTAAAATAATCGCTTGCTATTTTTACTGCTTTTTCAAACTCCTTATCAAGGAAATTGGCAGTTTCGTTGTTCGGTTTACTTTTCATGTTATCAAACTAAAATTTTATTTTATTAGCCCAATTTACTATTAGTTCAGCCAGTTTAATTCTCTGATTGGCAAATGAGTGTCCTGAATTTAGCAAATGGGATTCAAATTGTCTTGGATTAACAATTTTGAGTGCTTGCTCAAAAGGGGAATAATGAAGCTCGGGAGGTGCAGTTGAATCGAACCTGGCACCAATAAGCAAAACGTTTTTATCTGCCAGTTTCTGAGCCACGGTAAGCAAATCAAACTGTGCTTTATTCTTTTGCCATTCCTCCCATAATAGTTCGGGAGAAGTACCATGTACCAGGTTTGTGCCTGCGGCTAATCTTTCCAGAGCCATGCTCTTTATTTCTTCCTTATCTTCCATAAACTTTGCAAATCCGCCAAAGTTAAAAGGAGTAATCATCATAATATTTTCAATATTAGTTACTTTTGTTGATGTAATGGCAGTTGCAAATCCGCCCATACTATGACCAGCAAGAATAATCTTATCTGGATCGGTTCTATAAATTTTGTGTGGAAGTTTTGTTCTTATAAAATCGATGGCGTTCTCAACATCCTGTAATACATTATTCCAGGAAAAATATCCTTTGCTACCCCAGCTCCCGCGGTAATGGAAAATAAAAACATTTAAACCGGCTCTTCTTAAAGCATGAGCCAGATCAAAATTGGATTCGTTACCCGGAAATCCGTGTAACAATATTACAAGAGGATGCGGACCCGAACCATTTGCAAGAAAGTATGTGCCGAGTAACTTGGAGCCTTCGCTACTAAAAATTATCGGCATCATGGAAGGGGGAAAGTGTTTGTCTATTTCAACAGGGTCGTTAACAACAGGATTAAACTTTTCCATTTTTTACCTTACGTTTATTTGGTTGGGAATTATTACGTCAACTTCAACTTCAACTGTACAATCCGGTTGCACCAGTTTTGAAACTTCAACAAGTGTGGAGGCGGGTCTGGTTTCACGAAAAAACTCGTTATGAGCTTTTCCTACTTCATCAACATCGTTAATATCGGTAACAAAAAAACGTGTACGTACAACATGTTTAATTGAGGCACCCATTTTTTCGAGAGTATTGGCAATTTTCTTAAATATAAAGCGTGTTTGTTTATAACTGTCTCCCGGTGCAATAACTTCACCTTTTTCATCAACAGCAATTGTACCCGAAATAAATATCTGATTACCAATTCTTACAGCCCTTGAGTAGCCAAACTTTTTTTCCCAGATGCTGCCGGTACTTACTCTTGAAATTTTCGCCATTATCCACCAACAATATATTGTTATAGTAATAATTAACGTAACAAAAAAGGGTGTACTAATTCAACTTTTTAAAGGTAATTTTTTCGGCTTATGAGAAATAATGGTTCTATTGCAGAGTTTTAAATAACCAGTTTATTCGGTATTCTGATGATCTGCACTAAAAGGTACAATAACCTTAACATCAGCCATAACTTTTTCGCCCTTATCCAAACCAGGTTCAAATTTTGTTTCCAGTACAGCTACTTCGGCGGCAAGTCCCAGTCCGTAACCAAGATCTTTTAATACTTTTGTATCTCTAACAAGACCGTATTTATCAACAGTAGCAAGAATAATTACTTCGCCCCACAATTTTTTACGATAAGCAACAGCTGGTATATGCAGGTGCTCAAGAATAGCTTTTAAACCACCTTGTGGTTTGGGACAAACATCAATATCACACTGAAAATTGGTTAGCAGTTGTTCGGTTTTATTTGCTTGAGTGTCGGATTTATCTTTATTATGCTCATCGTTTTCTACAATATCAATAGGATTCATGCTGCCATATTGTTCAAGATTTGCCAAATCAAAACGGATTTTAAGAGTTACATCGGCAACAACTTTTTTATCCTTATCCTTTCCAGGTTTAAAACGGGTTTTGGTTACAGCTTCTTGTGCAGCTTCATCGCAACCCAAGCCCAAGCCCTTTGCTATTACAACATTGGTAACATTGCCTTCAATATCAACTGTTGCCACAAGCAAAATTTCACCTTCAAGTCCGTATAAACGTGCATGAGCAGGGTAATCAAGTCTTGAATATATTGCACCCATTCCTCCAATCGGCTCGGGACACAAGTCAATATTACATAAGTAAAGCTCTTTACGGCGTCGGATTTCGTACTGTTTGTAAGAGCCCACATATTCATCAACAGCCGGTACGTAATTGGGGTCGTTTTCAAGAATGGATTCGCTAACAAGTTCGCCAAGCGAATAATTTGCAACTTTCCTCAAAGCTCCATTTTTATAGTAACCTCTGTAAACACCATCTCTTACTCCACCTTTAACAAGGTACTCTTCCTTTAGTAAACCGCTTTTGTAATAGTATCTTACCCAACCTTCCAAAATACCATTATCATACGTTAGTTCTTTGCTAAGGTTCCCATTTTCATAAAACCAGAAAGAAGTACCGTTATAAATATCATCGGCTTTTGAAATTTCACTACGTATTTTTCCCCTACTGTAATAGCTTCGTAGCAGTCCGGATTGCGAGAAAAGTTGTGTTGAGATAAAGATAAAGAGTAATAAAGTATATTTGTACATCAGTCACCAAAAAATCAAGAATTCAAGTTGACAAATATTCCAAAAAATATTCAGAATTAAAATATATTTTTAAAGACAGAATTATTAAATTATTATACAATTGTGTCTTAAATAATTAAATATTATTTTATATCCTAAAACAATTTCCACTCAAAGTTAATAAAACAAATAATAAGGAGTATCAAGATGCTGAATAAGACCCTCCTATCCGTTATATTGTTTTCAACACTATTATTTGCACAAAAAAGTGGTGAAGGTTCCTTTAAATACGAGGATTTTGAAACACCCGATTATTGCGGTACATCCTGCCATACTGATTTTTACATACAATGGCAGCAGTCAATGATGAGTCATGCCTACACACACCACTGGGATGAAATTGAATATTTTAAATTGGCAGTACCACATGCCGAAAAAGACCCGAAAGTTGAGGAGGTTAGAGCAGGTTGTAATGGCTGTCATGCACCATTGGCTTATCTTGCCGGTGATATTGTACCACCTCGTCCGGCAGAAAACTCAAGGGCTAATGAATCCGTATCCTGCGAGGTTTGCCACTCAATTACCGGTTTTGAAGGTGATACACCTTATAATTTTAATTATATAATGAAGCCGGGCAACACAAAATATTCATCGAGGAAAGAGTTTGGTGAATCTCCAGATCATGAAATAAAGGCAACCGAGCTTCATAGCAAAGGCGAGTTTTGCGGTATTTGTCACAATGAAAAATCACCTTATGGCGTTTGGGTAAAATCAACACATCTTGAGTGGAAGGAAGGACCTTATTCAAAAGAAGGTGTACAGTGCCAGGATTGCCATATGCCTAAAACAGAATTTCAGACTGCAAGCATGGGAAATACTTACAAGGATGCCAGATTACACCTGTTCCACGGAGCACATGATCCCGGTAAAATAAATGGTACAGTTGAAATAAGAATTCAACCGGATGTTGAAGGTGCTGAACCTGATGAACCGGTTAAGTTTACTGTAACTTTATTTAACCAGAAAACCGGGCATAAATTTCCAACCGGTTCTGTAGAGGATAGAATTGTATGGCTACACGTTGAAGCAAAGGATAGCGAAGGTAATGTGTATCATTTGCCAGTTGATAAAAAAGGTTTTGAAGGTGAAGAATATACCATTGCTGCTGATGTATTTGCATACCAGGATATGGCTGTACCACTCGAATTGGAAAATTTTAAGGGTGTACAACGTGATGGCGTTCCAGTAGGAGACAGAATATTCAGGATGCCTTATTTTACCAAAGATGGTATTATGACTATTCAGCAGTGGAATACTGCAAGCCTGGGCGTTGATTACAGGTTTGCACCAAGAGAAACAAAGGTTGAAACATTTACATTTAATATTCCTGCTGATGCTGCCTCTGGTAAACTGGAAGTATTTGCTACACTTAATTATCAAAAACTGGTTGGACCTGTTTCCGATTTTCTGGGTGTACCCGAGGATGAAAAAGAAGTAATTGTTGTAAATACTCAAGCTACATCAATTGAAATTTATGATTAATGGAGAATGATATGAAAAAATTACTGCTGTTTTTAATTATATCTTTTATGCTGGTTATTGATATTTCTGCAATACCTGCTTTTGCAAGAAAATATAAAATGAGTTGCCAAACCTGCCATGCCCCTGTACCAAGACTAAAAGAGTATGGTGATGAATTTGCCGGCAACGGTTTCAAACTGGATGATAAGGATGCTCCCCGTTACTTTGTTAATACCGGTGATGATGAACTTGGACTTATAAGAGATTTTCCTCTTGCTGTTCGCCTGGATGCTTATGTTACTTACAGGAATGATAAACCTCAGAAAGGTGATTACAATACTCCTTATCTTCTAAAACTTATGTCGGGTGGTGATCTTTCCAATGATATATCATATTATTTCTATTTTTACATGGATGAGCGTGGTGAAGTTGCTGGTGTTGAGGATGCTTATCTTATGTTTAACAATATGTTCGGTACCGAGCTTGATCTTTATGTTGGTCAGTTTCAGGTATCAGACCCATTATTCAAACGTGAATTAAGATTAACTCTTGAAGATTATTTACTTTATAAACAAAAAGTAGGTACGTCTCAGGCAAATCTTGCTTACGACAGGGGTGTTATGCTTACTTACGGATTTGAGACTGGTACTGATCTTGTACTTGAAATTGTTAATGGTAACGGACTTGTTGACGCAGATGCATTGAAGAATTTTGATAATGACAAATTCAAGAATTTTGCCGGAAGAGTTTCGCAGGATATTGGTGATTTTGCCCGTATTGGAGGATTTGTTTATTATGGCGAAGAGGAAGTTCAGGGTGCTGTTGATATTGTGAATGATCAGATTTTAATATTTGGTCCTGATTTTACAGTTGATTACAAGGATATACTTCAGCTTAATGCACAATACTTGCAGAGATTGGATAGCGAAGTTTACCAATACTCTTACTCCACAGCCTTCAACAAGGATGTGGAAACCAAAAGTGCTATGGCAGAACTTATCTATACACCCGGAGGATTTGATAGTAAATGGTACGGTGCCGGATTATTTAACTGGTCAGAATCGGATTACAAGAATATTGAGTATAAAACCATGGCTGGACAGGTTGGGTATTTGCTTAGAAGAAATATACGTATTGGTGCAGAAGCCAGGTACGATTTTACAGATGAGTTTATGCTCTTTTCAGTTGGAATTGTTTCAGCTTTCTAATTTTTATGCCGGGTATTTATATCCGGCATTTTTCTTAATACCTCAAAATTTTGTAACTTTGTCCGCAATCAATACAATTATGGACTACAATGAAGTTACTACTCAAAATATTATTATTCCTATTTGTTTGCAGTGTTTTACCTGCTCAAAATCTTGTTGATAAAAAATCCCTTAAGACGAATTTTGCCTTAAAGGAAAATCGAATAAAATATAGAAAGGAAATTGAAGAGAGAACCGAAAAACTTTTCAAAAAGCCAATTGGTTACATTAATGAAAAACAATGGCTAAAATTGTTTAAGGATATAAGTCTTTGTTATACCAAAAACAAACATGTTAAATATGCCTTTAACTATTGTTATGAAAATTTTGGTAAACAAAGTATTGTTTTTAATCGCTATCTTCTGGAAGCTTCGTATGCAATTTACCCGGGTGAGTGGCTGGATAAAATTGAGGAAATATATAAAACCACAAGTGACCCGATGTTGTTTGCGTATAGTGCAAATATTCTTCTTCGCGAAAATAAAACTTATTCCAGAACGACTGTTCATTCCGAATTAAAGAAAAGATTCGGAAAAATAATGAGTAATAGCATTATCAGGCAGATGGAATACGATATGAGGGTAGAACCTGATAGCATTGCACAAGTATTACCACCGCTAAAGGATCTGTTCACTAATCAATTCCAAAAAGGTAAAACAATTATTTACTCACTTCACCGGAAGGAGAGGAGTTTTCCAGGTATAACAATAATCCGTAAACCGGATGGCACTTTTGTAAGAAACCCGGATAGTAGCTATTTTTACGTTCCGCAGCTTGCCTGCTCGGTATCCGAGTTGCCGGCATACGTTAGAAGCGGCAATACTCCGCAAGGAGTTTATTCGGTTATTGGCTCGTATGTTAGTCCTACCGAAACAATTGGACCAACTGCAAATGTACTTATGAGAATACCCCACGAAGTAAACCCGAAGATATTTTACCATAAAAAGAACCAATATAAAGGATGGAATATAGAGGATTATAAATCTCTTTTACCCGAAAGCTGGAAAGAATATAACCCAATTTATAACTCGTGGTATTGTGGCAAGATGGGTAGAAAACTAATTGTAATGCATGGCTCAACAGATGATTTGTCATTCTATTCTGATAGACCATACTACCCGCTAACACCAACAAAGGGATGCCTCTCGGCAGCCGAAGTATGGTCGGAAGAAGACGGTACAATAATACGTAGTGATCAGGCTGATCTAATGAATGCATTTCATTCGACTGGTGAAATGTACGGATTTTTGGTAGTAATTGAGCTGGATAACAAACAGGCACCGGTAAGTTTGGATGATGTATTGGAATATCTTAAATGACAATAATATATTAATTAAAAATTGAGTATATTACATTTGGGCTAGGAATTTTTTTACATACGTATTTATATTTGTTATATTTAATTGAAGCGGTTACAAGAGATCGATATACGATGATATGAGAATTCGACACGATGTCCCAATTGTCATATTCAACAAAACAAAGGAATCTTAATGGAAACCTCACGTAGTGCATTGCTAGTTTTACTTATCGCTTCGTTCATTATTCTGCCGATTGTAATGCCTTTTGTTATATCAATAATGCAGAAGTATGACGATAAGGTTCGTGAATCTGCAGAAAAACCAGGTAAAGAATTTGGGCTAAAAAATGTTTTCCTGAGAACAATTATCTATTCAATTACAATAGCAGCATTTCACGGAATATATCTTCTTAAAATTCCTATGGGGTATGCATACACAGCTGGGTTAGTTGTTGGCGTTTATTTATTACTAATTGCTCCTTCTTTTCTTTTTGCAACAGTTTTTATAGTTGATTTTCTTTTTCATTGTGCTAACATATTTTTTAATCTGGACCCCAACAGTACCCCGATTATGCCGGTAGCTCCTTCGGTTGCAATGATAATGCTTATGCCAATATTCTTTTCGCATAATAAGCTTTATAATATATTTTATGTCTGGAAATCAACGTTTTCCATTTCGCCCAACGAGGCTAAGAAAATTATGTATCAACTGCGTGATACTGATTTCAGAGTTCCGGATAAATATTTTTATACTGATACCAACCAGTACGATAATTTAAATCCCGAAGCCGTGTTGTTCTATAAAATGGAACCTTACATAAAGAATATGAATGCTCCTACTTTTTATGGTGCCAGTGATAGTGATGCTCTTACTTTAGCCGACAGGATTAGAGGCATTGTTACCGAAATAGACAGACGATTTATAAGGGGCAAACGAGATTTTATATACTTCTTTATTGCACTTGGTATTGTTTATCTTCTAAACTTTGTGGTTTTCCGTTTCTCAAGAGTTTTTTAGGAACCAGCCATTTTATAAAAGTATTCTCCGAATCCTACGGTGAAAACAATGTTTCCATATATAGCATGTTCTATTGCAACTGCTACAAGGGATTTGTTTTCGCGGTAGGTTTTTGTGAATATATATCCCGCCGCCAAAGTCAATATAACAGCATAATAATTATGGTAAACAATATGTAAAAATGAGAAGCTTATTGTACTTAGTATTATCATTGTTGTTTCGTTTTTTACCAGTGATTTATACCTGTGAAACTGAAATGTTCTAAACAAAACCTCCTGTGGATATGCCGAAAGAATTGGGTAGAAAAACATTATAACAAACCATAATATTGGTATTCGTTTAAGAATAAAAAAGAGGTTTTCCGGTTTTACATACCATGTTAATCCAAGCATAAAAACAAAAACAAACAGTGAACGCAGAAATATTTTTGGCAGATATTTTTTTATTTCGCCAACTCGCGTAAATTCTTTTCTATCAAATGACTTATCGAAATACAATACAAGAAATATTAATAAAGTAGCTGCCAGCAGCACAACAATTTTATACTTGAATTGCGGATTCATGAATATTAGTGAAGGTAATCCGAAAAAAAGGAATATAAATTCAGCCGCAAGATATATTTTGCCCAACGCTGAAATATTAGTAGTGTCAGAAATTGCTTTTTCCATTTTACTCGTTTTTTTTAACTGGTACAAAATTACGAATAAAATAGTTTCGTACTGCAATAATTATTCATGACCCAAAATACTACTGATTAAGATAAAGTTTGTTTTCGTAATAAACCAGTAATTGTACTAACTGAAACCAGAAATTATTGTCGTATAGCTTTTGCCAGCATTCCCTAAATTCGTTGTATAGTATATTTCGTCAGCTAAACATATCGTCAAATCTATCTATGCAAATATCGAGCGTATAACGAAAGTGTTTAATTTCTTTTCGAAGATCATGCAACTCTTCAATATTTTCAGGGAATATTACTTTTGAATGATATAATACAATTCTGTTTGCCTTATCGGATATATTTTTTGCCAGACTTATTTCAGTAGTTTTATTACGTTTTAATTGATCTTTTATTATTCCGGCAATATCCTTTTTTTGCAGCCATTTATTAAACTTTAGCAATACTTCTTGTATGTGCGGATCAATCTTTTCACGTTTCTGATTTAATCTTAAAATAAACCTTTTTATACCTTGCTTAAGATTATTTTTCTCGAGTCTGTCCATATATTCAGTCAAAAATAGAATATGTACGTCAAGATCACGGGCTTTACCCAATTCCCCCAAAAAGCTTTGAAAGCGATCAACAAGATCGTTACTAAGGTTCTTGGATAGTAGTGGCTTTAGAAGCAAAATAGAACCAAGGGATTTGCGGACAGCAACTCTTACTTTGTGCAAATTTTCGATATCGGAATCTTTGGAGATGTTGCCATTAAATCCTTCCAGTTTGTCTATCTGGTTTTTCAAGTATTTATAGCCGGTTTTCGTTAAATTTATGCTGGTTTTCATACGGTTATCTTAAAAATTAAAACATTGTTAACATACAATTGAATAACAATTTTATATCTTGTCTTTTTATGTAACCAAAATTTTCGGTTTTGACCGGGTGTCGCCTTAGTTGGTTATTCGGCAAAAATAATCGAACAGGCTGGATGAGAAAGTCCAACCAGGCTCCCTATTGGGGAGCCGAATTTTAATTTAACAATTATTAAATATTTGTCAAATCTCAAATTGCGGCTTTTGAGTTATGGTGGTTCTGGAGATTGCAGGATATTACCTGCTCGTTACACTTGTTTGGCGATTTTCGCGATTTATAACTACACCTATTTTACGTTGGGTTGGTTATTATACTTACTATTCCAAATTATTTTTTACCATGCCTATTGGTATAAAAACACTCGATTTCCATTTGGGTACCAGCTGGGATTTTTTTCACCAAAAGAAAATTAGTGTAAAGGGACAGGTTGAACAGTTAATTGAAGGGATGATACATTTTTGTACTGCAATTGAGGAGGGAAAGATAGCTCCTGAAACGAAACTTACCGGTACAACATTTTATATGAAAGATTCATCATTAAAGCGGTTTGGATTCAAATCGAGGAAATTAAACCCTTTCGAAATATTTCTTTTTGTACTGAATTTTCTTGAGTTAAATTTGCTTTTTTCAATAGCACATAAACGGTTGGCAATAATTCCTCTTGGAATAGTTCGTGTTGTTTATACTACTGCCGGTGAAGTTGTTAATTACAAGGAAGAGCTTATACACCTATTAAAAAAGCTAAATCCAAAGGCTGAATATTTTAACAGTAACATTATAAAGCAGGATTATGAAAAAGATATGGCAGCCTAATTCAGTAGATTGTTTTGTAGTACGTAACGTGTAATTTCTACATTCGATTTCATATTCATTTTCTCGAATATGCGGTTACGATAACTATAAACAGTATGGACACTAATGGAAAACTCGGCTGCTATTTTTTCCGCAGTTTCACCTGAGGCAATTTTGCACATAACCTCGTATTCTCTATCCGAAAGCCTTTCATGAGGTACAGTTGTAATATCCTTGCCAAAATTATCAGCCATGCTTTCTGCAAGCGTCTGACTTATATACTTCTTACCCGATACAATTTTTCTAATAGCTTTAACAAGTTCATCAGGAGCACTAACTTTTTTAAGATAACCGGATGACCCTGCTTTAAGTGCCCGCAAGCCGTAATGTTCCTCACTGTACATGCTCAGTATTAAAACCGGCAGTTTTCGGTATTGTATTTTTATTTCCTTTAATGCTTCAAGACCCGTTTTCCCGGGCATATTAATATCAAGGATAACGATATCATACTCATCCTGTTGAAGCATATCAAAAAGTTCGTCTGCATTACCTGCTTCACCAACAACTTTCATATCACTTTCTTCCGAAACTATTTGTTTTAGTCCGGCTCTTACTATTGCGTGGTCATCTGCAATTAATATTCTAATCATTTATTCTTGTCTCCAGATTCAATAGGTATGTTAACATAAACAGTAGTACCTTTTGCAGGAACACCTGTAATAATAAATTCACCGTTAAGTAGTAATGCACGTTCTTTCATACCCAGCAAACCAAGTGAATTATAGTCGCTTATTTCTTTTTCCGTAATACCCTTGCCGTTATCAGTTATACGGAGAACATATTTGTTGTCCTTAACCTGAAAACGAATCTGTATTTTTGTTGCATTTGCATGGCGTGCAACATTAGTAAGAGTTTCCTGGAAAATACGAAATATTGCAGTTGCCTTTTCCTGGTCAAGTTTTACGCTGCTTGTTGGCATTGAAAGTTCGCATATAACCCCCGTCCTCTCCTCAAAATCTTTTGCCTGCCACTCAATAGCCGGTACAAGCCCGAGATCATCTAGAATGCCCGGACGCAATTTTGAAGTAATTCTCTGTACGGATTCAACTGTCTGGTCTATAAAAGCCATAGCAGTTTTAACTTTTTCCTTAAGGTTGCTCTGGTCGTCCCTCAGCTTGTTGGAAAGCAGTGAAATTTGAATTTTAAGTACGGTTAGTACCTGACCCAATTCATCATGAATTTCTCGTGCAATCATCATCCTTTCTTCTTCGCGCACAGACTGGAGATGTGATGCAAGGTTCCTTAACTGTTTTGCCGATTCTTTAATTTCCTTTTCATATTTTTTACGTTCGGTAATATCCTTAATAATACTTAGCACCAGTATGCCGGAATCTGTATGCAGATGAGAGTTTGCGAATGAAAACCAGATATTCTTTTTATTCCAGAGAATTGATTCCCTGTCGAAGTGAGTTACTACCCGTTCTTCCGAGAAATCTTCCTCGTAAAACTGCTTGAATTTTTTCTTAACCGAATCGTGATATACTGTTGTAAAATGCTGCCCCTCCATATCTTCAAGCTTCATATATACCATTTTGCAATAAGCATCATTTGCGGTTATAATATTTCCGTCAACATCACTAATACGCATACCATCTGCAGAAATGCTCCAAACCTCTTTTAGCAGCAATTCCGATTTCGTAAGGGCTTTCTCTGCTTCATCATGTCTAAGTTTTTCATCACTCAGCATACTTTCAGCAATTTCCAGCTGCTCACGGTTTTCAACCAATTTGGTGGAAAGAGTACTTACTATTGAGTTGATAAGTTGTGATAACCTATCAGTCTGTTCATTGAAAGGCATACTTTTTATCTCTTCAAACTCACCACTTTTTATAAGCCCGTTAAGTTTTTCGAGTTCAGGTATTTTTCTGTAGAAGCTCCCAAAACCTGAAAGAATCATCAATAGCCCGGAAACTGATAATAAAACTGAGATGATAGGAAATACCAATGTAATTTTTCGCAGATAATCAATGTTGTTGTTAGAAAACATTGTGTGGAGATAGTTGAGGTATTCGAAAACTATTACCGATTGCTCCGATATTTCCATTATTTTTTCTTCATTATCTATTTCATCAAATGGGAACGAAGGGTATTGTTCAACGAAATCATCAAAGACACCAAGATAGTTCGAATCAAATCTGGAGGAAATCCTATAAACGTAAGTTTGCAGCATGTTCCTCAAAACAATATACTGTACCGAGAAACCGGTTGTATCGATATTATTCTGTTGAGTAATTACAGAAAGCAAATATTTATTGAATGCACTGTAATAATCAGGATAATTGTAAAGTGCCAGAGATGTTAACCGGTTGAGTTCTGGCGAGGTTAATTGCTCATTTGTTTCATAGCGAAACTCAGTGTTGTAAGTTTCCAGTAGCTGTTGAAATTTACCCCCATACTTGCTTAAGGATTTATTGTCTTTCAATAAATTTATTCCCTTAAGATTATTCCAGAAGTTTAACAGGTGAACATGAGAGTCTTGCTTGCCAATGTGAAGATCATTACTACTTGTTAATTTTAGTAGTGAATCAATCCTGGAAATTTCAATCTGTATAGCATTCGTCTTCTTAAATTTAATATCGAGGAGTAGCTTTGAGTAACTTATATTTAGTCTTGTGTACAGGTTGGTTTTCTGAACCACATCGTTTATCTTTTCATAGCTCGCCAATCGGGATTCATCTTTTAAAAACGGATCAAACATAAGTACCACAAGAGCCAGGAATATAAGCAGTACCCCAAAAACAATTTTACCATTTAGCCTAAACTTATTCAATCTTACTCCTGAAAAATACCCGGTTTATGAATTACACCTATATTTTGCGATCCGCTTATTTTAGTAATTATTTGCTCCTCAAAACTAAGGTGACGAGTGAACTCAAGTTCTTCCTCTGCTTCAATACCGGCAAGCCAGTCCCAATTTATATAGCCCTGTTGTTTATCCATATTAACAGTAAAATAACCAACACGGAACGAGGTAATATTCTGGAAAAAGTGCGAGCCTTGAGAAGGAGTAACCTTAAAATCCTTAAATCCCGATTCAATAATTACCGATGCACCACTAATCTGATCCCACGTAACAGGTATGCCCAACCAGTGATCAAAACTACCCCATCTGCCAACGCCAATCAAAATATATGGTTTTTTCTGAGCAAGCAGCTTTTGATTGAAGTGGGCAACTTCGCGGGCGGTATCCTTACTTTTGGCACGATTAAATTTATTTATATCAACCACAACAATGTCGTGAATATTATCTATTGTACCATTGCCAAGCACCATCTGACTGTGGGCAATATAATCTTCATCATGATCTTTTTCAAAGTCTATATTAACATTTTCGCGACTAAGCACCATGGGACGCATTTGCAGCATTGCAAACTCTTTAGGGTGTCGTGATTTTACATCCATATTTACTGCAAACTCAATTTCAACATGAGTACCCATACCCCACTGACCAATATTAAGTAACTCCTGAAGAATTTCCGGGAGGGGGAACAGCTTATGTTTAAGTATTGGGGCAAAGGTAACAACTCGTGCTCCATCCCTCGATATACCATCATATACTGTATCATTTTCGTTGCTATATGTTGAGCCGGAATAAAACAGAGTACCATCTTTTTCCGCTTTTTCAATACTATGGCTTTTTACCAGTGCACTCGGTGGCTTCTTGTAATTCTTCTCTAACTTGCCTTCCATATCGAGAGCAAAAAACTGATTTTGCGAATTTCTTAAAGTCTCTTTTGTATTGAAAAACTGTACAAGATGTTTTGGGTATTTGGGACAAAAACGTACGTTATCACCACCATCAACAACTGTTTTACCTAAACCCAGGGCAACAAGAGCTATACCGTCATCAGCTTTTTGCGGTGGCACAGGATAAAAGTTGTATGACTTTGCAACACCGGCAAATGCAGGATAGTACCGGTAATTATGCCGTGCACCAACAACCTGCTGAATTATAACCGCCATTTTTTCCTCTTCAAGTCTGTAAGAGGTTGCTTTAAGATAGTCCTTAGCCGATTTTGCAAATGTTGAAGCGAACACACCCTTAATACATTGCAATAATTCATCGAGTCGAACATTCAAATCGGGATTATTATTAGGTATCATAAAAGTTTGGTAAACACCGGCGAATGGCTGGAATTGTGAATCCTCAAGTAAACTGCTTGAGCGAATTGCAAGAGGGAGATTTACAAGTTCAAGAAAATCCCTGAGCTTTGAAATTACATCCGGAGGGAAGTATGGAGCCTGAAGAAATCTTTCCATTAGCTCCTCATCATCCTCAGTACTCATTGCAAAGTTTTGCAAATCATTAGCTTCCATAAACTGGTCGAAAACATCGGTTGCTAAAACCAGGGCTGAAGGTACATAAATTTCTATTCCCTTAAACTTTTTACAAATTCCGTAATGGCTAATAAGTGAGTTAACAAAGCCCAGACCTCTTGCTTTACCTCCAAGTGAACCACTGCCTATTCTGGAGAAACTATTTTTGGGATTATAGGAATCGCGGCTAAACTCGGTAATGGAACCCTTCTGTCTCATCTCAAGATACATTTCAACGGTGTGAATCAAGTTTTGACGTAATTCTTCCGGTGTATTATAATCACCAACTTTTTTGGGTCGCAGCTGATTTGCTAACCAAAACTCGGTTCGAGCCTTCAACCAGTTTGAAAAATGGTTACTGTTTGAATGATAGAGTAAACTTTCCTCCGGTATAGTCTTCAGCTTCTCGAGTAACCTAAAAAGATTGTCAGCCCTGTCAGCTTCATCACCTTCCGGGGTTCTAAAAATAAAATCACCAAAACTAAAGTTTTTAATCATGAAATCACGTAATTGACGCAACAACCATGGTGAGTTTTTCAATAGAAAGGAAGCACCCAAATCATTTGCCGTTTTAAGATAATGTTTGTTACTTGATTGTAGCAGAATAGGTATATCATCCTGTATTTTTTTTACTTGACGGGCAAAAATAACGCCAGCATTACTATTCTGAACACCTTTTTTTTCAAAATTTATATCGGAAATAATACCAAGTATATGGTCCTTGTATTTTATAAAATATTCCCAGGCTTCTTCATAATTGCTGCATAACAAAATTTTGGGTCGTGCACGCATTCGCAGGAACCGGTGTGTAACGTTTAATCCTTCAGATATGAGTCTTTGTGACTGGTTAAGTATTTCTGTGTAGATAAGAGGGAGGTAGATTGAATAAAACTTTACATTATCCTCAATAAGAATAATGGTTTGAACTCCAACGGTTTCAGTATCGCTTTCAACATTTAGTTTGTCTTCAATGTATTTTATAATACCGATAAGAAGTTTATAGTCACCCTGCCAAATAAAGATACGTTCAAATATTTCCTTATAATCACTGGTTTCAATTTCCTTACGCTCCTCATTATCGTAGGCAAGGAGTATAATTGGCTGATTATACCCGGCATCCCTTAATTTTTTTGCCAGATCGGTAACGTGCATATCTTCAATATGCATTGTGGTTATTATGAGATCAAAACGTTCCTCATCCCGGATAAGCTCAATAGCTTCCTCTCCGTTTGCAACGTGGGTAATTTCGGGTGAGTGACTTAAATTAAGGTTTCGGTATTCTTCGCGGATAACCTCGTACAACCTGCCATCCTCCTCGAAGAGGTAGCTATCGTACAAACTCGAAACAAGTAGTATATCACGAATCTTAAATCGCATTAACCTTTGAAAACGTTTTACCCTGCTACCAAATACATCAAAGTCATACGCTTTTATCATGTTCAACACCGAAATTTATTAGTTCTTAATCAAGGAAATATAAAGTAAATGGTTGGCTTTTGCAAAGAGGGAGTTACTTAATTTATGATTTGAGATTATTGATTTTGGATTTATCTGTTCTGCTGATTGTATCAGTAGGTAGAGTAGTAATTGTAGTGCGTAATCTTATGTTACAAGTTAGTTTGCTCAAGAAAAAAGGTTGGTGAGCTTGGCGAACCATTCTTCAACTTGCTCGGTAGGTTGTAAATCAAAGTTGTATATACAAAACCTCCGAAATTTTAAAAATTTCGGAGGTTTATTGTCCGTTTCCGGTTAAATAACAATATTTACAACTTTATAGGTTAGCACTATATTAAACCAATCCCTGATCGAGCATAGCGTTGGCTACTTTAAGGAAACCGGCAATATTTGCACCGTTAACGTAGTTACCAGGAGTACCGAATTTATCAGCAGTTTCAAGGCATGCATTATGGATACGTTGCATAATTTCATGAAGTCTCTGATCAACTTCCTCACGAGGCCAAGGCAAACGCATACTGTTTTGCGACATTTCCAATCCCGAGGTAGCAACTCCACCAGCATTTGATGCCTTACCCGGAGCGTATAAAATACCAGCTTCATCAAACATGTGGTATGCTTCAATAGTTGTTGGCATATTGGCACCTTCGCAAACACACATACAACCATTTTCAAGAAGCATTTTTGCATCATCTTCGTAAATTTCGTTTTGTGTAGCACAAGGCATAGCAACATCAACTTTTACAGCCCATGGTTTTTTACCGCGATGGAATTCAACACCAAACTCGGTTGCATAATCTTCAACAGCATCCTTGTTGCTTGAGCGAAGTTTAAGCATGTAATCAACTTTTTCGCCTTTAATGCCATCGGGATCGTAAACAAAACCATCCGGACCTGAAAGAGTAACAACGTTACCGCCAAGTTCATTTATTTTTTGCACTGCACCCCAGGCAACATTACCAAAACCGGAAACTGCAACTCTTTTACCATCAAAGCTGGTACCTTTTGTAGCAAGCATTTCCTGTGCAAAATAAGTTGCACCAAAACCGGTTGCCTCAGGACGAATAAGCGAACCACCCCAGTTTATTCCTTTACCGGTTAGTACGCCAGTAAATTCGTTTGTAAGGCGTTTGTACTGACCAAACAAGTAACCTATTTCACGTCCACCAACACCAATATCACCGGCAGGAACATCAGTATTAGGACCAATATGCCTGTAAAGTTCTGTCATAAAGCTTTGGCAGAAACGCATAATTTCGTTATCGCTTTTGCCTTTAGGATCAAAATCGGAACCACCTTTTCCACCACCCATTGGCAGGGTAGTAAGACTATTCTTAAATACCTGTTCGAAAGCCAAAAATTTAAGAATACCCAATGTTACCGATGGGTGAAACCTCAAACCACCTTTGTAGGGACCAATTGCCGAGTTCATTTCAATTCTGAATCCACGGTTAATTCTAACGTTCCCCTGATCATCAGCCCAGGGAACACGAAACATGATTACTCTTTCCGGTTCAACCATTCTGCGAAGTATATCGGCAGACATATATTCCGGGTGACGCATAAATACTATGTCCAGAGATTCGGCAACTTCTTCTACTGCCTGATGGAACTCCGGTTCACTAGGATTTTTAGCGATTACTTCAGTTAGTACGTCTTGAACATATTCTAACATGATAGCCTCATAATTTGTACAATTTATACTTGGTATATTAAGAATTTTTTAATTTTTAACCTATCATTTTGATAAAAAAGTTATGTGGTTTTTTTTATTAATTCGAAATACCAACAAATAGCCAAAAATATTACAAAAAAATTTTGTAATAAATTGAACCGATGTTTCATTGATGCGTCTAAAAATTCAGAATAGCAATAATTACTGATTTTGGTGGGTACGGAAATGTACGGAAAAAAAACATACACGTTATTTACAGCAGCAATACTTTTACTGCTCTCTTCTTTTGCCACGTTGATGGCACAGGAAAGAGAAATAACTTCGAATGAAGTGTACCCGGAAGAAATTTCAGCTAAAGCCTTTAAACTGGATAAAGATTCGGAAGTTACAGTTAAAGCTGTTTGGGGTGCATTCGACAGATGGGATATTTATACAGTATTTTATGGCTGGATTGTTAAAAGTGATGACCGTAAAGTTGTTTGGCACATGCTTGAACGCCTTAATGAAAATGAAACCGGTAAAAAGGAGCTTGAAACTAAAGTAACTCTTGCTGCTGGTACTTACGAGTTCTATTTTACAGGTGCGTACGACTATTCAATGAAAATAAATGACCTTGGTGGTTTCCTTACGAAACTTTTTACTACCAAATCCAAGTACAGAAGGAAATTTCGTGGTGAATTTAAAATGAGCGTTAGTGCTCCGGCTTCGGTTTTTACCGAAGTTAATGCCGAGGATGCTCTTAAGCTTTATACCAAAGATGCTGTAATTAGTATTACCCGTGCCGGTAATTATGAAAATATAGAGAAAAGATTCGGACTTTCTGCAGAAACCGAATTTAAAATTCAGGCTCTTGGTGAAGGGCACTCTGATGAAATGTATGATCATGCCTGGCTTGTTAATGCCGAAACTCATGAACAGGTTTGGAGGATGAGATCCAGAAAAGGTCGTTTTGCCGGTGGTGGTGAAAAGAATCTTTATTTCAAGGATAGAATAACTCTGCCGAAAGGTAACTATATTCTAACTTATGTTACTGATGATTCGCACTCCTATGATGGTTGGAATGTACTTCCTCCTAATGATCCGCAAATGTGGGGAGTTACCTTATTTCTTGCGAATGAAAGCGACCGTAAAAATGTAATTGCATTTAACGAAAAAGCTATTCCAAAACCGGTTGTTGAAATTACCAAAGTTTGGGATGATGAATTTCTTTCTCAGGGAATTGAATTAAAAAAAGATGTTAAATTGAGAATTTTGGCTATTGGCGAAGGTAACAATCATGATCTTGCTGATTACGGTTGGATTATTGATGCAGAATCAAGACAAACTGTTTGGGATATGCAGCGCGAAAATACTCAGCATGCCGGTGGTGCTGATAAAAACAGACTTGTTGAAGATGAAATTACACTTGATAAAGGTAAATATATAGTTTATTACAAAACTGATGATTCCCACTCTTATGAAGAATGGAATTCTACTCCCCCTTTTATGAAGGAGAGATGGGGTATTACAGTTTGGACTGTTGATAAAAAAGATGAAGATTATGTAAGGCTTTTTTCTGAAAATGATTACAAGAATGAAAATATTGTTGCTCAGCTTGTACGCGTGAGGGATAGTGAGCGACTTAAAAAGAATTTTATACTTAACCATGATACAAAACTTAGAATTTTTGCAATTGGTGAAGGTGACCGCAGCGATATGTTCGATTATGGCTGGATAGAAAACCGAAAAACTAATCGTATCGTTTGGGATATGACTTACCGTAAAACAGTTCATGCCGGTGGTGCGCAGAAGAACAGAATGTTCAATGATGTAGTTATTTTGCCTGCTGGCGAATACACCGTTTATTACAGAACAGATGATTCACATTCTTACAGGGACTGGAACTCCAGACCACCGGATGATGAAGAGATGTACGGAATTACAATATTAAAATTAGATTGATAGCCTTCCTTATTGAATACATGATAGTCCCCCTTTAACCCCTCCATCCCCGGAGGGGTTTTATTTTGCCGGTGTCACGGATAAAAAAAATCCCTGCAAACAATTTTGTCTGCAGGGATCAAAATCTATGAAATTAGCTATACTATTTCAGTAAGTTGGCAATCTCTTCCAATAGAGCAGCACCTTTATTTGTGGCGTACCATTTGTGAAGTAAGGCATTAAACTCGTCTTTTTGCAAACCTTCAGCTTTCCAGTTATTAATCATATCCTGTGCTTCCTTAGGGCGTGGTCCCCATTGGAATAATTCATTACCTTGGTAATCGAATGCAACAAGCTTTGGTATAGCACGGGCAGTGCCGTTGGTAAGATATAAATCCATTATATCGAGGTTACTGTCCCGAAGTAATATTCTTAAGTTAATGTTTTCATTTAGCTCGGCAAGTTTTGCAATGTATGGTAAATTTTGTGCAGAGTCACCACACCAGTCTTCGGTAAGCACCATCCACAACTGTGGTGTTTTAATTGATTTTACCAAATCGACAATCTTACCTTCCGGATTAAAAGTTTTTTGTACCCTAATACTTCTGCGTAGATTTAGTTTTGAATAATCGTACAGTGTTTTTTTAGTTCCTTCAAGCTCCTCAGGGGCTGTATTATCAATGTACTCTTCCGCTTTATGAAAATACTCTTTATATGTAAGCCCTTTATGCGGTATCTGCTCTTTAAAAAATTGCTGTGCCATTATATATTCCTCATCAATATTTTATTTAGTATTTCAAATTTAGTATAACGATTGTAAATATTCAGCCATTTTGCATGCAAAACAGCTCCAGCCAAGGGGAATTAGAGGTAGCAAAACCCAAAAGGATTCATGAAGAGGGGAATTTTATTAGTAGGTAGTGTTTGGATATTTTAATATTACTTTTTACTCAGGTTAGGCATTAATATGTAATAAAATAGAATGAATTCGAGTGTACAAAATTTCCACCACACTAAATAAATACAAGTTTGTCTAAAAATAATTGCATTCATAATTAAATATTATCTATTTTTACATTATTAAATTGTTCCTGTAATGTAATTATTTGCGGAAGAGATTCAAATTATATTTCAGCCACCTAAATTTTCCTCTGAATATCGGAACTTAGGAGTTTATTCTCCACTATGGCAAATCCGATATTTTTCCTCTCTGTTGAAAAGTGCTTTTTCAAAAATGATAATCACCAAAACCTCTGTAATCGGGAAAAATTTCTCGATAAGACGTTATGTCTTGTTATGTAAGGAGTTTAAAGATTATAATTTAAAAAAGATATAAAGGTTTTTATGTGGCATAGTTTATGTATAACACAGTTGGACTGTTCTGTATTTTTGAAATAAAATGGCTTGAAGATGAGTAGTAATAGCAGTGGTAAAACGTTTAGGGGAGGTGTACATCCTGAAGAACATAAGGAATTGACCTCTCACCTGGCATTTGAAACAATGCCTAACCCCAAACATGTAATTTTACCTTTACGTCAACATATTGGTAAGGATGCCAAAACCCTTGTTAAAAAGGGAAGTATAGTAAAGGCTGGCGAAAAGATTGCCGAGCCAGACGGATTTATATCTGCTCCGGTGCATAGCCCGGTTGCCGGTAAAGTGGTAAAATTAAACAAGGAAAAGAGTGTTTCCGGATTTCCTCAGGATGCTATTGTAATTGAAGCAGCTGAAGAAAATGAATTTGAGTTTATGCCGGAACTTGATCCGGATAATGTAACTCCTGACGAAATTCGGGATAGAGTTCGTGAAGCGGGTCTGGTTGGACAAGGTGGAGCGGCGTTTCCTACATTTGTTAAACTTATGCCTCCAAAAGACAAAGAGCTTGATTATGTAATTCTTAATGGTTGCGAATGTGAGCCTTATCTTACTCGAGACGACAGGTATATGATAGATACTCCTGACGAAGTGGTTGCAGGGTTAAAACTTATAATGAAGGCTCTTGGTGTTAAAAAAGGTGTGGTTGGTATTGAAAACAACAAACCTAAATCAATTGCATCGATGAGCGAAGCTGTAAAAAATGAAGCAGGTGTTTCTGTGGTTGTTGCCAAAACAAAATATCCGCAGGGTGCTGAAAAAATGCTTATTAAGGCTGTTACAGGTCGTGAAGTACCTCCCGGGAAATTACCACTTGATGTTGGTTGTGTGATACAGAATATTGGTACTGCGATTGCTATTTACAGAGCAGTTGCAAAAGGGGAACCAATACTTACTGCGGCAATGACTGTTTCAGGACATGGAATTAATAACCCTAAAAACCTGATTGTACCAATAGGTACTCCACTTTCTGATATACTTGATTACTGCGGAGGAATTAAGGAAAATACCAAAAAAGTGGTTGTTGGCGGTCCAATGATGGGTATAGCACAGTTCGATTTTGATGCACCAGTAATGAAAGCAACATCCGGTTTGCTTGCACTTACCGAAGAAGAGATTAACGATAAGGAAGAAACTCCTTGTCTGCGTTGCGGAAAATGCGTTGAAGTTTGTCCGCTTAACTTGTTACCAACAAAACTTGCACGGTACAGTCAGCTTTCAAGATGGGAAGATGCTGAAAATATTGGTGTAACAGTTTGTATGGAATGTGGTACTTGTACATTTACGTGTCCGGCTAATATACCATTGGTACAGTGGATACGACTTGGCAAAAAGAAAGTTATTACTATGCAGCGCGAAAGACAACAGTCCTGATTTATCAACAAAAATTGAATGGAAAAAATGACAACAGTTACAGCGAATCCTGAATACAAACTAGAACTTTCAAGTTCGCCGCATGTACACTCCAGATGGTCAACAAAACATGCCATGTGGCTTGTAGTTGCTGCCTTAATACCTTGTGTTGTGTCGGCTGCGGTGTTCTTCGGAGTATATCAGTTACTTATTATTACAGTTAGCGTAGTTTTTAGTGTAGCTACAGAAGCTGCCATAAAATATTTCCGCAAAAAGGAAATATCTGTGGGCGATGGTTCGGCGGTTATTACCGGACTTTTACTAGGTTTAATTGTTCCTCCAAACTTTTCCTTAACTTTTACTGCTATTGGTGCTATTGTTGCAATCGGTTTGGGTAAGGAAGTTTTTGGTGGACTTGGATACAATGTTTTTAATCCCGCACTTGTTGGCAGGGCGTTTTTGCAAGCTGCTTTTCCGGTGCAAATTACAACGTGGGTTAAACCGAACTTTGCGGTTGATGGTGTAACATCTGCTACTCCGCTATCAGCTTTCAAGTTCGATCATATTGCCACCCAGCCTATGAGCATGTTTGTTGGTAATATTGGCGGTTCATTGGGTGAAACCTCTGCAATTGCAGTTTTAATTGGTGGTTTATTTCTTTTGGTAACAGGAGTTATTAACTACCGTACGCCACTTGCCATGATTCTTGGTATGGTTGTTTTTGGTGGCTTATTCTGGTTGATTGATGGCACTGCTTATCCTGATCCTTTATTCCAGATTACTGCTGGCGGATTTCTTTTTGGCGCGTTTTTTATGGCTACCGATTATGTTAGTTCTCCTATGACGATGAAGGGGATGTGGATATTTGGACTTGGTATTGCACTTGTTCTGGTAATGATAAGATTATTTGGTGGTTTACCGGAAGGTGTTATGTATGCAATACTATTTATGAATGCATTTGTGCCGCTTATAAATAAATATACTGTTCCAAAATTTTTCGGGGAGGCAAAATGAAAACAATAATTCATATGCTTGTTACTCTCTTTGTTATCGGTGTAATCTCCGGTGGATTGCTTTCCCAAATTAGCGGATGGGCTGAACCCCAGATTGAAGCTCATAAGATTGCTTCTACCCAGAAAGCAATTTTTGAAGTACAACCTGATGCAAAGGATTATAAAAAAGTTGAAAGTGTAAGCTTTGAAGTTTACGAAGTTATGAATGATAATAAAGAAGTTATTGGTTATGCTTTACCTTACGAGGGTAACGGATTTCAGGGTAAGATAAGACTAATGCTTGGTCTTACTGCCGATCTTAATCAGGTGGTTGGATTAAAAGTGCTTGAGCAGGTTGAAACACCCGGACTTGGTACTAAAATTGTTAACGATCCCTCAAACAAGAAAGATTCAAAATGGTTTTCCAGTCAGTTTAACGGCACAAAAACAGAGCCTGCTATAACTGCTGTTAAAAACCAGAAACCTTCAAAAGATACAGAAATACAGGCAATAACTGGAGCAACAATTTCTTCCAAATCAGTAGTTGCAATAGTTAACAGCAGTATTGAATCTCTACGTAAAGCTTTAAAGGAGGTTAAATAATATGTCTAAGGTGACTTTAGGTAAAGAACTCATAAAAGGTGTATGGGAGCAAAATCCTATATTCAAGCAAGTACTTGGTATGTGTCCGGTGCTTGCAGTAACGGTATCAGCCGAAAATGGTATTGCAATGGCACTTGCTACAACATTTGTTCTTGTATTTTCAAGTTTAATTGTTTCGCTGGTAAAAAATCTTATACCAACTCAGGTGCGTATTGCTTCATACATTCTTATAATTGCAACTTTTGTAACAATAGTTGACCTCGTAATGAAGGCAATGTTTCCTCCATTAAGTGCGGCGTTAGGACCGTTTATTCCGCTTATTATTGTAAACTGTCTTATTCTTGGTCGTCAGGAAGCCTTTTCATCTAAAAACTCTGTATTCAGATCTGTACTGGATGCTTTGGGAATGGGTACCGGTTTCCTTATTGCATTAACAATTCTTGGTAGCATAAGAGAATTATTGGGTGCAGGAACCATTCTTGGCATTCAGATTATGCCTGAAATGTACGAACCATGGGTGCTAATGATACTTCCGGCAGGTGCTTTCCTTACACTTGGTCTGTTAATGGGTATGTTCAAGGCATTTTCGCTAAGCAGCGAAAAGAAACAGAACCAGTTGGTTATTGATAAATATCTTAAGAAACAAAATGAAATTAAACCGGTGGAGGCTGAATAATGGAATTATTTCTGATTTTCTTTTCGGCGGCAATAGTTAATAACTTTGTATTAGCCTACTTCCTTGGTATTTGCCCTTTTATTGGGGTTTCCAATAAAATATCATCAGCTTTCTCGATGGGTTTGGCAGCTACTTTTGTTATGGTAATTACATCAATAGTAACATGGTTAATTTACCATATGATACTTGTTCCTTACGAACTCGAATTTTTACAGTACGTTTCCTTTATCCTCGTAATTGCTTCACTTGTGCAGTTTGTGGAAATGTTCATTAAAAAAGTTAGTCAGCCATTGTACAGGGCGTTAGGTATATTTTTACCACTAATAACAACAAACTGTGCAATATTAGGATTGGCATTGTTTATTGTTTTAAAAGAATATAGTTTTATTGAAGGAATTGTTTTTGGTGTTGGTGCCGGTACAGGTTTTACCTTGGCTATTACAATTATGGCTGGTATTAGGGAAGAGCTTGATTTGGCAGACGTACCCAAACCTTTCCAGGGTGTACCTATTACACTTATTGTTGCAGGTATTTTAGCATTAGCATTTATGGGTTTTGCAGGAATGATTTAGGTTCCTGCTCCATATTTAATTTTATATAGATGGAGGTTTTTCTATATGGATATGTCTTTTATTATTGCGATTTCAACTATGGGCGGGTTAGGCTTGCTTTTTGCCGGTGGACTTGCTCTTGCAGATAGAAAATTAAGGGTTGAAGAAAACCCTTTAATCGGAAAAGTTAATGATGCTTTGCCAAATGCCAATTGCGGTGCTTGTGGTAAGGCTGGTTGTTACGATTTTGCCGTAAACGTTGTTGAAGGTAAAGCCAAGGTTAACGGATGCCCTGTTGGTGGTGAGGAAACTGCTCAGAAGGTTGCTGCTATTATGGGTGTTGATGCTGGTTCTACAACAAAAATGATACCTCGAGTTTTGTGCCGTGGTGGTAATGCCGATGCTGTTAAAAAAATGGCAGACTATTTTGGTCCGCTTAGCTGTTCAGCTATGGAACTTGTTTCCGGTGGTGAAAAAATGTGTTATTACGGTTGTGTTGGTGGTGGTGATTGTGCCGAAGCTTGTCCGTTTAACGCTATTATAATGACTGATGACGGCTTACCCGTTGTAATTGAAGAATTATGTACCGGTTGCGGAGTTTGTGAAACTGCGTGTCCTAAAAACGTTATTGAAATGCATCCAATCGATAGAAAGGTATTTGTATTTTGTAAAAACCATGATGATCCTAAAACATCTAAAACAGTTTGTAATGTTGCGTGTTTGGGATGTGGTATTTGTGCCCGTAAATCGGATGGAGCTGTTGTAATGGAAAACTTTTTAGGTATTGTGGATCATGAGAAAATGGACCCTGAAAAAATTCCATTCGACAAATGTAAAACCGGTGCTATCAGACAATTGGATTAATATTACAGAAAGTGGTTTAAGATGAGCGAAGAATTAATTGAAGAAGGTATTGTTTTAAGAAAAGATGACAAGATTGCTGAAGTAGCCTTAATGGCTGGTGATGGTTGTGAAGAATGTTCGGCTAAGCTATTTTGCTCATCCAAACCCGATAATAGTAAAGTGTTAAGGGCTGTAGATCCATTTGGAGTGCAGCCCGGTGATAAGGTTACTGTTTCACTCCAGGGAAGTTCTCTATTGGGTCTTTCTGTAATGCTATATGGTGTGCCGCTATTTTTATTGGTGGCAACTATTATAACTATTTATTATTCATTTATTGATGTTAATTTGATTGAAGCAAAGGCGTTTTTTGGCGGTCTGGTAATTACAGGTATTTACTTTTTGTTTGTTTATTTTGGAATTAAAAAGATTAAATCAGAAAAATTCTTGCCGAAAATAACTTTTGTTAGGAAAATCATTTAATCTTTTAGCATTTTTAACGATTATTGTATAGATAACTATTAAAACTATGCAGATCGTGCTGAAGATTTTACTTGCTACATACTTGTTATTAACTACCGCTTTGTCCGCACAGCTAATACCAGCCACAATTTATGCTGATGATTCGGGATTACTTTCGCATGTTGTTCTTGATTTTGAACAGGATGATTTAGGTAGAATGTGGTTTGCAACCAAAAACGGCATTTCTATTTATGATGATTTTGAATGGAAAACGCTGGATGATTCTACTCACTCACGATATATTTTTAACAGACTCGAAAAAGATGACCAAGGCATAATCTGGGGGGCGGAAGAATCGGATCGCCTCGCCATAAACGGTTTTTATAATGGTAAAATTCTTTACTCCTTTAAGAACAATTTTAATGAGAACAAGCCTTTCTATATAAATGACTTTGAAGTTATTAACAGGGATAACTCCATTCGCATACTGATTGCGGATTCTGAAGACAATCTTTATTATTACAACAATGGTACATGGAGCAAACCCGGATTAATTAAACCTGCTAATTCACCTAAAATTTATGCGTTGCAAAGTTATAAGGATGGTTACTGGGTTTGTACTTCGGATAATATCTATAATGTGGATTTTAATGGTAAAATTACCGAATCCAGATTCTCAGATTTACTGCCTCAAGGTAAAATATTTAATATCCTGTATCAGAATAACAGACTATTTGTCCTGTCAAACAAATACCTTGGGGTTATAGAGAATGGGGTATTCACCTATCTTGAAAAATTTAGCGATTTGAAATTTCATTCTGAACAGTTTTATACCAATCTTGAGTTGTACGGTAAAAAACTCTTGTTCCAGAGTTATAATGGATTAGTGATATTTGATATTCAAACTAAAGAAAAGCATATCTTTAACCAAAGAAACGGTTTGCTCTCGTCTGTAGTTTATGGGGTATATCCAGACAGGGAAAGGAATATTTGGGTAAGTACTTCAAGGGGAGTTGTAAAATTGCCAGGTTTGGCGTTTATAAATGAGCACCCCTCCAAATCAGTTCGATATGATGACATAACATCCCTGGAAAAATTGCCGAATGGTGAAATTGTTTTGGGGCAATATAACGCTTATGCAGTTTATAATGGTTCTATTTACAATATTAAACAGCTTATTAAGACAAATCTTCTTTACAGAAACAGAATTCTTGACCTTGAACTTGGTCCCCAGGGAAATGTTTGGTTTGCTGCGTGGGAATATGGAATTGGAAAAATAAATAAAAGGAATTTTGGTTTTGAAAGAAAATACCCTGAAATAGGTACTAGCGTTTCATCCATTGAATCATTTAAAAATAACCTCTTAATAGCAGCACATGGAGGTTTGTATTATACCAATGGTAATTGGGCAAATAAGGTTTACCATTACCCTGATACAGCAGAGATTATTCGCAAAATATTGGTTTTTGATAATAAAGGTATTTTTCTTTGTTCGGACAGATATGGTATAAGAGTACTAAACAACAAGTTTAAAGAAATTCAAAATATAACTGAAGAGGATAGTAAGCATTGCAGCACATATAGTATAAATATTTTTAAGGGAGATACACTGGTTGGTACACGCAATGGGTTAAAATTTATTAAAAACGGTAAACTTGTCAATTATCCGCTAGGTAAACAAAACATACAAATTCCTGTATATTTCATAAACGAACATAGTAGCGGCTTACTTGTTATTGGATCTGCTGATGGAATATTTCTTTGGGATGGTAATACTATCAGGCATCTGAATGATGAAGATGGTATGCTCGGTGCTGATGTTAATCGTGATGCCTACCTCGAAGATGATAAAGGTAGAATCTGGATTGGTACACCAAAAGGATTATCAATTTATAATCTTGCTCCATCACTAAATACAGTTGCAAAGCCCAAACTGATTATCGAAAATGCTTATGCAAATGGTGATCTGGTTGATCCTAATTACGGTATTGAAGTTTTAACCGAAACGAACTCGTTACTTTTCAGACTAAAAGATATTTCGTTTGTGATTGACAGGGACAGACGCTACGAGGTTTTGCTGGAAGGATTCGATAAGAAATGGAGAAAAGTAACGAGGGAAAAACTTACATCGGTAAATTATGACAACGTGCCTTCCGGTGAATATAAACTAAAAGTAAAACGTACCAATTTGTATAATGACGATATTGAAATAATTGAATCGGGTATAATAAGGATTCATCCTGATTTTTACCGCAGCTATACATTTAGAGTTTTAATGATTACCGGTATGGCTGTTATTCTTGTAATGTTTATACTCTACTTTAGAAAAAACAGGAGTGTATCCAGACTTCAGCATGAAGCAGAAGAGCACGCCAGACGTTATAGGGAGTCAATCCTCTGGAACAAAATACTATTCGAATCAAGTTCAACACCAATTTTGATTCTTGAAAAAGAGGGGTTGAAAATTTCTTTTGCTAACAATGGAACTTTGGATTTATTCAAGACAACAAAGGAAAGTATTATCGGTTTAAGAATAAATGAACTTATCCCCGACTATCCCGAGAATTTTAATAAGGAAAGAATTGCAATTCATGAAACAGAGTTAGTTGAGACTACTGGTACGAAAAAGAATCTGGAAGTGCTTACAAGCTTTATGTCAACAGGTGAGGCAGAGTATTTATTTGTAAGAATTCTTGATATAACCAAAAGAAAGGTTGCCGAACAGGAATTACAAAAAAGCGAAGAGCAGTACCGCAAACTTGTAACTAATATTCAGGATGGCATATTTTTACTTCAGGATGGTAAAATTATTTATTCCAACAAGGCACTTACCCAAATGTTGGGCTTGAAATCTGGTGAACTGGCGGGCAAGCCTTTTACTGAGTATATTAGTGAAGAGGATAGAGAATTTGCCGTTGAAAGGCACAATAAAAGATTACAGGGCATTAATACAGAAGAAGAATATTTCCTAACCTTGATTGATACAAATGGTGAAAAAGTTTATACTAATATACATGTAAGTTTAACTGAATATAATGGAAAACTTGCCGTTCTTGGTACTGCTAAGAATGTTACGCAGCGTCTTAAACATGAAGAAGAGTTGAAAGTTTTATCGACTGTTGTTGAACAA
The DNA here is from genome assembly GCA_963663615.1 of Melioribacteraceae bacterium. Taxonomy (GTDB): domain Bacteria; phylum Bacteroidota; class Ignavibacteria; order Ignavibacteriales; family Melioribacteraceae. Next base: position 2,733,722 of record OY760517.1, on the reverse strand, counting down.
AGCCCTGTAAGTATTATTATTACTGATACCGATTTTGCGATTACGTATGTAAATCCAACTTTTATTGCTACTAATGGTTACTCACCACGTGAAGTTATGGGGCGTAATATAAACATAATTAGATATGAGCAAACAGAAATTGACAAGTTGGGCAAGGGAATTTTACTCCAGAAAAAAGTTTGGTTTGGTGAGTTTAAGAATATCACCATGGATGGAGAGCAGTATTGGGTTTCCTGTGCAATATCACCAATCAGGAATTCAGATAACCAGATAACCGGCTATGTTTTTATTGAAAACGATATTTCATTCGAAAAGCAAAGCAGGGAAGAGATACAAAAAAATGAAAAACTTTTAACTTCTGTTGTCAACAATTTACCAGTAGTTGTGTTCCTTATTGATAAAAATGGATTTGTAAAGTTTGCAAAAGGTAGCGGTCTGGAAGAGCTTAACTTAAAAGAGGAGACTCTTAACGGTATAAATATTGACAAGTTAAAAAATATTTTTGAGGGTGCAGAAGAAGATTTCGAAAAAGCGTTAAATGGCTTTTCTTTTAGAAAGGAAAGACGTATTGCCAGCAGTTCTTTTGAAATTACGTATTCAGCATTGCACGATACCTCAGGTGAGTTTGTTGGATTTGTTGCAGTAACTTATGATATTACCGAAAGACAGCAAAGTGAAGAACGGCTAATTAAAGCCAAGGAAGAAGCTGAAAATACTGCTCGACTAAAATCTGAGTTTCTGGCACAAATATCACACGAAATTAGAACTCCTATTAACTCCATGATGAGTTTTGCATCACTTATTAAGGATGATGTAAATGAGTACCTTAGCGAAGACCTTATGGAAGGTTTTGAGGTAATTGATCGTGGCGGCAGGCGTTTAATTCGTACTGTTGATTTAATACTTAACATGTCCGAGGTTCAGGCTAAATCGTATTCGCCAAACTATGAGGTGCTTAATCTTTATGCAGATGTTTTTCAGAGGCTTATTCTTGAGACAGAACATTTAATAAATAAATCCAAAGTTAATTTTCAGTTTTCCAGCAACGTAAAGGAATCGGTGATTTCTGCTGACAGGCATTCGCTTCATGAAATATTTACAAACCTTATTGATAATGCAATTAAATACACCGAAGAGGGAAGTATAAAAATTATTTTGACAGAGGAGAAAGACAAGATTCATGTACTAATTTCCGATACAGGAATTGGTATGTCGGAAGAGTTTTTGCACAATATATATGAGCCATTTTCGCAGGAAGAAACCGGCTATACCCGTAGATATGAAGGCAATGGCTTGGGTATGGCGTTAGTGAATGAATATGTAAAAATAAATAACGCTTCGATAAGTATTTCCTCCAAAAAAGGAGAGGGTACAACTGTTAAAGTATCATTTAACAAAATTAGTTAGTTTTAACAAATCCCAATGTATCGTAAAACGTTTCATACACCAGCTTACCACTACTATACAATGCCTCACGTTCAATAACACCATTCTGATAAAAACGATAGAATTTTCCATCAGCCAAATTATTCCTGTAAAAGCCCATTTCTGCTTTCTGCCCTGATTCATAATAACGGATAAAATCATTATGCCTTAAACCTTTACGATAATTTTCCGTAAGCATTGTATTTCCGTTTTCGTAATATTTTGTTAGTGTGCCGTCAAGTTTGCCTTCACGGTAGTTTTGGGTGCATTTTGGTTTACCATCATCATAAAACTCCGCATATTCACCATCAAGTTTACCAAATGACCAGTAGCTTTTTTCAATTATTCTGCCATTGGTATTATACAGCAGGCACCAACCATTTTTTTGACCATCGAAAACTTCAATTTTTTCTTTAAGTATGCCGGAATCATTGTATATCAGATATACACTGTCTTTCTTCGAGTTTATATAATTGTAAACTGTTTTAAGATAACCATCGGGAGTATATGTTTTGTTGATCCCATGTTTCTTTCCATCCCTGAATTTTAACTGGGCACGCATTACACCATCATCATAAAAATCATCAAACGATTCTTCAACTTTTTCAAAGTTACCATCAATATCATAGCGTTCGCGTTTAACAACCTGACCGTTTTGATAAGTATCAATAACCTTGGTTGAGCCATCAGGGTAATAAAGATACGATACACCATCAAGGTTATCATCAACATAGTTGGCATCAAGAGCTACAACACCGTGTTTAAAGTAAACTTTACTAACACCTTCAAGTTTGTTATTCAGGTAGTTGCGTTCAACTTCAAGTTCACCGGTATCAAAAAATGTTTTACTAACACCATTCAACTGGTCGTTGGAGTAAAGCCATAATCCCTGAAGCTCCCCTGTTATATAGTAAGTTTTTGTAAAACCTTCTCGTTTACCAAGTGAATAATTTATTTCTGCCCATAAGTCACCAGTTGCATAATACCATTTGGAAATACCTTCAAGCTCTCCTTTTTCGTACCACCATTCCATACTTTTTATGCCATCGGGAAAATACCAGGTAGAAAGTCCTTCTTCTTTGTCATCTGTAAAAACCCATTCTTTCCATATTGATCCGTCGTCATAGTATTCCTTGTAAATTCCATCCCGCTTCCCATCAATGTATTCACCTTCGGATTTTATATTCCCGTTGTAATAGTAGGTCTTTTTAATTTCCCGGCTCTGACCAATTAAGAGGGTGTTAAGTATTACGAATAAAATAAAAGATTTTGTTATTTGGTACATAAATCAACAACTGAGGTTATAATTGATAATAAAATACATTATTTTTAAAGAAACAAAAATAAGAGAAAAAGTAATATGTATCAGTACAAAAGAAAAATCTTTTTTTACGAAGTTGATGCTGCAGGCATTTTATTCTTCGGCAATATTATGAATATTTGCCACGAGTCTTATGAAAACTTCCTGCACGATAATATTTCAGAAGATTTTTTTAATCATGCAAAATATGTAATCCCCATCAAAAAAGCAGAATCGGAATACTTTTTACCAATTAAAATGGGTGAAGATGTTAATGTGGAATTAACTGTTGGTAAAATTGGTAAATCATCTTTCGAGATTATTTACAATTTAAGGAATTATAAGGGCGAGATTGCGGTAACTGTAAAAACGGTTCATGTATTTGCAGACAAAAAATTCTTCCAGAAGACAACTATACCTGTTCATTTCAGGGAGGTACTTACTAAATATTCCTCAACAGAAGATTAACTTCACGTTTATCAATTTTGCCCAAACTATTCCTGGGTATATAATCCACAAAAACAAAAGCTTTTGGAATTTTATACCCGGGTAATACTTTTTTTAATTGACACTTAAGTTTTTCCGAATCAATAATATCAAAATCTTCTGTAGCAATAATGGCTGTAACTTTTTCACCCCAATGAGTATCAGGTGAACCACATATAAAAATATCATCAATACCCGATATTTTTTTCAATTCGGTTTCAATTTCAACTGGATCAATATTTTTCCCACCCGAAATTATCATTCGTGATTTCCTACCAGTAATGTAAAGATTGCCGTCATCATCAATATTACCAATATCGCCTGTATAGTATTTCCCGTCTCTGAAGTTTAGTTCTGATAACTCATTGTCATCAAAATATCCGGTTGCAAGCGAAGGGGAGGAGATAACGATTTCACCATCTTCAATATAAATGTTCACATTTGGTACAGGCTTACCTGCTATCTCTGGCTTACTTAATACATTATTATTGAAACATACCATTGAAGCAGTTTCGGTAGAACCATAAACATTTATAATATTCCATCCTTTTTGTATAGCTTCGGAGAGTATATTATTTTGGAACTTGCTGCCTCCGCAAAACACAAATTCGGGTTTGTGCCTAATTTGTTCTGAAACTGGAAGTAAATCAAGTAATTGTGGCTCAACAAGAGAAACAGCATCAGGGTTGTAAATATTCATCGTTGTTAGCAAATCGGCAGGTTTTACTGTATCAGGTATAATTAGACTGTTACCCCTCACAAGTGCACGAATAATTACCATGAAACCACCTGTATGGTAAAAGGGGAGTGACGCTAATAATTTACCGTCATTATTATTTGTTACGTAATTATAGTTTGTAACTGCTGCTAAAAGGGTTGATGGTGTGTGTTGCACCAATTTTGGTTTGCCAGTGCTTCCGGAGGTTGCAAGCAATATACCGGATTTACCAAAATTGGAATCTATTATAGATACAATACCGGAACTTATTTCAATTACATCTGGGGATATAATTGTTGCTGATAGTCGGTTAGAGAAACTACGAAGCTCGTTATCAGTAGCATTAGGGTCAACAGGTAAAACTTGCTTGCCTAATCTTAGTAGTGCAAGTAAAACAAATATAAAGTTTGAGCTGTGGTTAGCTTTAACAATAACGTTACACCCGGAAATATTATATGTGTTTTCCAAAGTATTGGAAAGAGTATATACAATATTGCTGGTTTCACCAAACGTAAAACTATTATTATTAGTAAGTATAAATATACTATCGGGTTGTGATACTGCTTTCCTATTAAGCCAGTCAACCACAGGGTCTATTTCCATCTCATATTTCCGGGATTAAATTCCGGCGGGTACTCATTTTGTTTTACAACAATATAAGGTGGTTCGTGGCTTATAGCAGGATCATGATAATTATCAAGAAGAAAATCTGCGGTATCAAGACCATGAGCCAAACCATTATCAAGTAATGAGGCTCCCAGATAATTATAGTTCATACCAATAAATGTTTCGAACATTGACGAAATTATAAAGTGGGTATTTGCTGAAAACTCGGACTGGTTAAGCATTAACAAGGGTAAAATTCCACCAATCATCATTGGTTTAATTACAATATTTTTAATAATTCCGTCTTCAACAATTTTTTTAATACTTTCAATACTATCGGCAGATTCGTTTGCAGCAATTGGTAAAATGTTAAGTTCAGCCAGTTTGCATAGCAGATCATACTCCATAACAGGCTGTTCAATATACTCAATATTAAACTCGGATAACTGCTTAAGATAACTCTCGGCATTCGATTGATTCCAGGAACCATTAAGGTCTATACGTAATTTTATTTTATTACCATATTTTTGGTTTAGCTGTTGCATTAACTCAAGATCATCTTCAAAATCGTTTCTGCCAAGCTTTATTTTAATTACAGAATAACCTTGTTTAGCAAGGTGGTCGAACTTATCCAATACTTCATTTTTATTTGCAGCACCGATAACGGAGTTTAGCAGCACTTTTTTCTTGTTACCAAGACTAAAAAGAAGGGAAGTATTAAAATTTAGCTTGGAGAGGTTTGCATACAGTAAAGCCTGTTCAATACCAAAACGAACCGAAGGATATAGGTCAAGACTATCTACAAAAGTATTTAGCTCAGTTAAGTTTGTAAATTGTGAAAGATTATCAAAAATTGGTTTAATTGATTGTAATTGTGTAATGCAATCACCAAATGTTTCTTTTGAAAACCCTTTAAGAGGTGATATTTCACCAAAAAAATGTTTACTACCATCAAGTTTTAATCTAACGTAAATAGCCTCTCTGTAGTTAATTAAATCATTTGCACTATAGAATGGAATTTTAAATTTCCTTACTACCTGTGCATAATTCAATGATTTTATCATAATACTAATCCTGCCGCAAATAATAATCCGTAAATAGCTGAAAGTTTTGCTGTTAATTCCAAAGTTTTATTAAGGCTTTCGCCTTTCAATGTATATATCATCTTTATAAGCTTAATTGACAAAGGTAAAGATAAAAGAGGTAAAAATACGAATAATGATTGACGGTAAGTAAAATAAACCATAACTGGAATAATATATGAGACAATCATGAAGGTGAGGTACTGGAGTCTTGTAAAACGCCTGCCAAATTTAACAGCAAGAGTAATTTTACCAGCCTGTTCATCCTCTTCTATATCCCTGTAATTATTAACCACCAGGATATTTGTAATAAGAGCACCAACAGGAACCGATGCCCAAAAAGCAAAGTAGCTTATGTGGTTTGTATGAACATAAGTTGTGAACACAGTTCCCACAAAACCAAAGAAGAGAAATACAAAAATATCACCCAGTGCATTGTAGGCAAGGGGATAAGGACCCCCGGTGTATGCAAATCCTGCAATTATCGACACAATTCCAACAATCAGGATAATTGTACCTCCCAGATATACAAGGTACATACCCAATAGAAATGCCAGCAGAAAGCTTAAAATTACTCCTGAACGCATTTCAGCAACATTAAGCAGACCAGTAGCAGCTGCTCTTACCGGTCCTTTGCGTTGTTCTGTATCTGTCCCGGCTAAATGATCGTACAGGTCATTGGCAAAATTGGTACCAATCTGTATCAGGATAGAGCAGAACAAGGCAATTATTCCGGCAAGTGGTCTGAAGTGACCTTCGGTTACTGCAATGGCACTACCAACAATAACCGGTACAAAAGCGGCAAGTAGAGTTTTGGGTCTGCTTGCCATAATCCATGCTTCAAATTTTGTGATTTTATTTACTGATGTTTCAATCATAAACAATTATCGATTATTTCCGGATAAATTACAATATTAAGTATTCTTTCTAATTGCATTAAGGTAAACGGTCGAACTTGTTAAAGTCAGGTTTACGTTTTTCAACATAAGCATTTTTACCTTCCTGTGCTTCTTCACTCATGTAATAAAGCAGTGTAGCGTTACCCGCAAGTTCCTGAATACCATTTTGTCCGTCAAGTTCAGCATTAAATGCAGATTTAAGTACACGAATAGCAAGCGGACTTTTTTCCAGTATTTCCAATGCCCACTGCACACCTTCCTCTTCAAGTTTATCAATAGGTACAACAGTGTTAACCAAACCCATTTTTTCAGCTTCAGTAGCATTATACTGACGGCAAAGATACCAAATTTCTCTTGCCTTTTTTTGTCCTACCAGTCTTGCCAAATAACTTGACCCAAAACCTCCATCAAAGCTACCCACTTTAGGACCAGTCTGACCAAAGATTGCATTATCGGCAGCAATTGTTAAATCGCAAACAACATGCAGTACGTGTCCACCACCAATGGCATAGCCTGCAACCAGAGCAATAACTACCTTGGGCATACTTCTTATAAGCTTTTGCAAATCAAGTACATTAAGTCTTGGTACACCATCACCACCAACATAACCCTGGTCGCCTCTAATTTTCTGGTCGCCACCAGAACAAAATGCATATTTACCATCGGGAGCGGGACCTGCACCAGTTAGTAAAACTACACCAATGCTGCTATCTTCTCGTGCATCCATAAATGCCTCATACATCTGATGCACTGTTTCAGGACGGAATGCATTTCTTTTTTCAGGTCTATTTATTGTAACTTTTGCAATACCATTCCATTTTTCATAAATGATATCAGAATAATCTTTTACTTTTTGCCAATTTGCAGTCATAAAATTTCCGTTTTTGGTCTTAACAAATATTTAATAAAAAGTTGTTCAATAATTTAGTGAAATAATCATTGAATTCAATGTGTATATTATGTCCGGCACCCTCAACAATAGAAAATTCGGAGTTGGGTAACTCCTTGCCAAGTCTTATTCCGGTATCACGAAATTTGTCGTCTTTCTCTCCAACAATAATCCTTACGGGCAAATTGGAAAGAAGATGCACATCATTCCACCAGTTATCCATTTTCCCTGTACCAAACCCGCGTAATATGTTCGAGAGTCCTGTTTTGTTATAAGTTTTTAATCTTACAAAAGTATTAAAATCTTTCACTCTTGCAAGGAATGATTTGAACATTGGTTGTGAGTACCAAAACTTGAAAAACTCAGCTTTGGTTTTAGCATTTATTAACTCAGCCAGTTTTTGATCGCTTGTTATTCTTTTTTCTCTTTCTGACAGGTCAATTATACCGGGTGTTGTACTTTCCAGAAATAATGCAGTAATAGTATCGGGATAATTTACAGCATAACTTATAGTCAGGCGTCCACCCATTGAGTAGCCTGCAATAACAGGTTTTTCCAGTTTAAGTTGTGTAATTAAATGCCTCAACTGGTTAACAAGCTCTTCGGTGTTATAATATTTTTGTTCTTCAGGACTATCACTATTACCATGCCCTATTATGTCCGGTAGTACCGCGTAAAAATTTTCGGGTAGTTTCTTAACTGTACTATACCATTCACTTCCTGCACCTGTAAAACCATGCAGAAAAATAACAGGTATTTGTGCCATTGAATCATTTTTACCGAGAATCTCAACATTCAGGTTGAAGCCACAGTATTTAATTTTCATATATATTAAAAACTTATTCTAAAATTCTTTCTGATTGCAGTTGAATCTATATCAGAGGTATCTATTTCCAATACGCAAAATCCGGGATTATCATTCCATTCAGTTAAACTTTTTTCCAAATCATTTTGTGCATTTATTTTTTTGAAATTATCAGTATATGGTTTGCAAAGTTGCTCAATACTTATGTTCGGTGGTGTATGAAAATATGGAGTTAGTAATTCGCTATATTTCGATACCGGAAGCATATTGAATATTTTACCACCATTGTTATTAATTACACAAATTAGTATTGGCAAGTTTAACTGTTTAATATATAACATTGAATTTGAATCATAGAGAAATGATACATCCCCAAGGATTAAGGCAACCGGTTTTTTAGTACCAATGCAAATACCGGACGTTGTTGCAATAAGTCCGTCAATGCCACTGGCACCCCGGTTAAAATGAAGGTTGCACTCTTTACCAGCTGTATAGAGATCAACATCTCGAGCGGGCATACTGTTTCCAATTACAATATCCAAATAATCAGGTAAATGATTATATATTGTATTGATCAGTTTACCTTCAAAATTCCATTTCGCTTGCTCCAGATAACATTTTGTAGATGCTATTGTTTTCTGCTCAATTTCCTGCCATTTGGCTAAAATGGAATTTGCCGGTTTAGTATTATTAGCACTAATAATATTATTACAAAATATCTCAGCTTCAGTTCTTTCTATTATCCCGGGGGAAAGGGAAGGATCCTTCGATTCTCCAAAAGGGGTAATCTGAATTATAAATGGACTAATCTTTTCAAACCACTTTTGCATGGCTGAACCGGTAGGTGCAGTTCCAAAATATATTACATTATTAACAGGTAGCTCGTCAATTATGCCTGGTTTCTTTAGAAATAGTGGGAATGTATTTATCTGATTACCTGAAATATTTGCTCTGTGTCTAAGGGGCGAAGTACCATCAACAAGTAATGGTAGTCCAAATGTTTCGGATAGTTTAACTATACTCCTTTCAGCAGTAATATCAATTATGCCACCTGCGTAAATTATAGTATTGCCATGGTTTAGTTTCGAAGAAACTTTATTTGGAATAGTGTAATTATCCGGTTGGATTCTGTTATTTACTTTTTTTAGTAATTCGGCAATGTTAAAGTCAACTTCATCAGTAAAGCTATCCGGTTCAAAAGGCTTGTCGAAACTTATGTTTATGTGTACAGGACCCGGATCAGTTTTCGTAGAGGTTAACCATGAATCTTGAGCAATAGAAGATAATTCCTGAAGAGATGAATCTACAGGTTCGGTTACCTCAAAATGGTACGATTTACGAATATGGTTACTAAAAATGCCTTGCTGATTTATAGTCTGGTTCGCACCTGAATTATAAAGCCTTTCGGGTCTATCGGCAGTTATTACAATAAGTGGAACTCTATCCATGTAAGCTTCAACAATTGCGGGATAAAGATTAGCTACTGCAGTGCCCGATGTTGTAATAATAATTGGCGGAATACCGGTTGATTTTGCCATACCCAGAGCAGCATATGCGGAAGATCTTTCATCAATAAACACATTTTTTGTGATTTCCGATTCATGTAGAGCAAAAATTAATGGAGTGCTTCTTGAGCCGGGAGAAATGTTTGCAAATTTAATCCCGCACAACTCCAACTGCCTAAGAAGCAATTGAGAAGCTAAAACATTACGATTGACAGATTTTTTCATCTTGAAAAAGAGAGGTTACTGGTTTTAGTTTAATATTTGTTTCTTCAAATTCGCTAATTGGTTCGGAACCATCAACAATGCCACAACCTGCGAAAGCATGAATTTGATTATCTTTAAGCAAACCACACCTGATTGATACAGCAAACTCTGCCACGTTGTTTTGGTTAAACCAACCAACCACTCCGGTAAACATGCCTCTATCAAAATTTTCGAACTCAATAATGCGGTTACGGGCTATTTCCCAGGGAGACCCACATATCGCTGGAGTAGGGTGAAGTGATTTTATTAGCTCAAACATATTGATTCCATCTTTTGCACGTGCACGCATTGGAGTCCACAAATGCTGAATATTTGCAAGTTTTCTAAGCACAGGTTTCTTTTTATACTCAACATTTGTAGCAAACTTTTGAAGCGATTCCAGAATAAAATCAACAACTGCCTTATGTTCGGCACAATTCTTTTTATCGTTGAGCAGATTTTCACCAAGTTTCAAATCTTCGTCTTCATCTTCTGATCGGGGTAAGGAACCTGCAAGGGCATCAACCTCAATATACTCACCATCCATAGTAGCGAGTTTTTCGGGAGAGGCACCCAGAAAAACAGAATCTTCTCTCTGAAATGCAAAAACAAAACAATTGGGGTATCTGGTTGAAAGTCTGCTTAGTAAACAATCCAAATCGGGTTTCATATTCAAATTGAGCGAAACTTTACGAGAAAGCACAACTTTTGTGTAATGCTTCTCTTTAATTTCATCCAGGGCTGTATTTATCATTTTAACCCAATCGGACTTTTCGTTCTCAATTACAGGTTGAGAAGCATCAGAAGAGGGATAATCAGACTGGTGGTAATTATTAGTTCTGAAATTACCAATCTCTTTTAGGTGATTTTTATATTTATCGTTTTTGTAATCTCTGAAGGTGAAATTATAAATAATAAAAGATTCATCTTTTTTTGTATAAAAAATAAATTTTGGCACAAACCAGTCGGAATCAGCAAAATTATTCCAGTTTATGCTGTTGGTACCATAGGAAAACTTAATACCACCAACTATTAGTGGCACATCTTCTAATCCAAGCTGTGTTAAGTTACAAACTGCATTTCTTAGTAATGTTTCAGATTCGTTACGAGAATCTTCAAGTCTGTTTTCACCATTGGTTCTAATATTGTAAACGGAGTCAAAACATTTATACCAAATATCTTTGTTGGGCTTGAACCATGAGAAGGTAACATTGGTTAGCGGATTGTTTGTTGTAATGTTTCTAGCATGTAATTTAACAGGAACGCCAATACTTATTAAAGTGTCGTCGTTAAAATCAGTTGTGCTATTCGTCTCGAAAAATCTCTTTATCTCATTACTAAGTAGGCTTTGCATAAAATCCGGTTTTATCTTCAATAAAAAACATGACGCTAATAAAGATTCAAATTTAGTGAAAGGTGGTAAATTTTGCTAATACGAAATAATAATATTTAACTAACAGTTTTTCTGAATATGAAATATTTACCGGTAAATATGTAAGATTTTTCTCGTTTGTAAAAAAAATAATCAATAAATATAAAGTTTAATATTTATTGGATTTGAAATAACCTCGTAAATTATTAATTTTATCGTGACTATTTTATTTAATATTACGTTTATATTTTAAAGTTAATATGTAAGATGGCTGAATTATATAACGTAAGTGATTGAAATTAAACAGTTTTAACTTTATTTTCCAGACTTGAGGCTATTATTAACTATTATATGTAAAAAATAGTTAAATTACAGGATTAAAATATTGGCTTTTCGTCAGTATTTTTATTCGAATTGGTGAGACCTAAAGTATAAACACAGCTTAAACCATAAAAATACTTAAAAATAAATCATGGCATTATTTATGTTACTAATTAAATGATTGCATGACTTGACAGCTTTTATGGTTAACTAATAAAATTTTACAGTTTACAAATATCGTATATGTAGTATGGAGAGTGATATGAACGAAAAAGCGCCATTGGAACTTTGGACAAAGCTTTCAAAAGCTTATGATACTGTGCGTAAGGCACATATGAAAGAAATGGCAAGGCATTCCTTAACAGCACCACAATTCGGAGTACTTGAGGTACTCAATTCTGCTGGACCACTTCCGCTTAAAAGAATTAGCGAAGAATTAATGGTTACAGGTGCAAACATTACTTGTGTTGTTGATAACCTCGAAAAAGAGAATTTAGTACAGAGGGTGCACTCTAAAGAGGACAGAAGAATTATCACAGCCGAGTTGACTGACAAGGGCAAAACTAAAATGAGTGAGATTTATCCGAATTATTCAGATAACCTTTCTGGTGTCTTTAAGATTTTTGATGAAAAGGAACGTGAAGAGTTGATGAGATTACTTGGTAAACTTAACTAGATTAAAGCCTCGTTTAGCGAGGCTTTTTCTTTAGTACCAATCCTGACCATTCGGTTAAATTCATTGCTTCAGTAAATTCAAAACCGGCATCATCATATAATTCGGTTAACTCTGCCTTATCAATACTAAGCAATCCTGAAAGTATAAGGTATCCATTATCTTTTATTCTTATGCTTATATCTTTTGCAATTTCTCTTAATACATTTGTATTAATATTGGCTAATACAAAATCGTATTTATCCTCAGGCAAATCGGATGTCTCTGCTTCCAATATCTGCACCATGTTTTCAACATTATTTAGTGCAATATTTTCCTTACTATTTAGTATGCTCCATTCATCAATATCGGTAGCTAAAGCTTTTTCAGCACCAAGTTTAATTGATGCAATAGCAAGTAATCCTGTTCCGGTACCAAGGTCCAAAACAGTTTTTTGATTACTGTAATATTTTTCAAGCAACGTTACCATTATTTGAGTTGTTGCATGGTTACCGGTGCCGAACGACATTTTAGGATCAATAGTTATTACAAGATCACCTTCTTGCTCATCATAAGTTTTATTGGAAGGTTTAATAACAATTTTTTCAGCAGGCTTAATTACCTGAAGATTTTTCTCCCACTCCTCATTCCAGTTTTTGTTTTCAACATTATCCAGTTCAATACGGAAGTCTGTAAGCAGGTTTTCTTCACCAAGCAGTTTGCAAAGTTCTTCAACTTTTTGCGGAATTGTTTTATCCTCGGCATTGTAAAACACTTCGAGGTAATTGGTTTCTTCAGTAATGCCACCAATATTCAGTTCCCATAATGCACCCGATATCAAATCGGTATTGGCTTCGGTTAAAAACAATTTTATCTTTTTATATTCTTTCATTTTTTCCTACAAGTATTTACAAATTAATTCACAAATTTTATCCTGATAATATCTGGCAATTGAAGTTTTACCAACAAAATTCTGGATAAATATTGAGAAAGATATATTCGTTCCAGTAGTAGTTTTGGCGTAACCAGAAAGGGTGCTAACACCACTCAATGTTCCGGTTTTTGCAAATATACTTTTATTAGCTGCTCCCGAAAGCATTCTCTTTTCAAGAGTACCATCAACACCGGAAACTGGCAATGAGTTAAAGAATACCGGATAAAGATCGGGACGTTTTTGATAAAGATAGGTTACTATACGAGATAAAAAATCAGCAGTAACCAAATTGTAATGCGAAACTCCCGAACCATCCACCATTCTTAAATTATCCGGGGATATGCCAACAAGTTCGGCAAGTTTATCTAATGATTTAATACCGCTTTTTGCAAATGGTTTGTTTCCGTCAAGTTCTTTGCCCATCACACGCAAAAGCATCTCAGCACTCAGGTTATCCGATTCCTTGTTAAGGTTTGGAAGAACATCAGCAAGTTTTCTGGTAAACAAAACAGTATCTGTTTTACCTGATTTACAGATACCTCTTGAGTAGCTTGCCTGCACGGAAATACCATTATTTCGCAATTCCTGTGCAAAAAGCTCAAGTGCGTTTATGTCGGGTACTTTTAAGCTTAATTTAATACTATCCGGTTTTTCATCAATTGAATGAAGACCTTCAATCCTGAATCTGTTGTCAGTTTTGCTAAACAGGTTTCGGCGAAAGCTTAAATCGGAAGTATCCTCGGCTACTGTCACTGAATTATTAATGATACTAAACTGTGGTGAGTTGTAGTTCAGGGAATAATTTACCGGCATTCCAATTTCACCAGGCTCGTAGTAAAGGGTAAATCCATTATCATTACAAACAAGCGAGGTCATGTATGGAAAATCAAAAAACGGATCATCATCCCACATCCAGCCATTACCCCACAGAAGGGAATCCTGATTAGTAGTATCGGCAATAAACTCTGCATTTATTGACGATACACCTTTCTCCTTGAACCACTCAATAAAAGTAGCATAATCCTTTTGTGTAAAATCGGGGTCCAGACCACCAAGAATATATACCTTACCGGTAAAAACTCCGTTTCTTATTGCTCCATCAGGTAGCATCATAGTTTTGAATAAATAATCCGGACCAAGGAAAATTAATGCTGCTGCCGAGGTAATAACCTTCATATTCGATGCAGGATGCATTAACTTTTTTGCATCTTTACTGAAAATAACAGTATCGTTATCCAGATCGGTAACAACTATGGATATAGATGCTGCATCAAAATAATTCATATTTGTAATTCTATCGAGTTCCTTGTAAAAATCATTCTTTTGTGCAACAAGAAGAGTTGAAAATAGTACGACAAAAAGAATTGTTCTATACATTATAAGCTCCTAAAAATATACCCTTTCTCTAAATTCAAGTCCCAAATCTTCCGAAACGAATTTTTTTGCTTTTTCAGTATCTATATTATCCATTCCAACAATTGACATTACGACATTTGTGTATTTGCTTGCACTTTTCGCAAAGTCAATCATATCCTGATGATAGTGTTCCGGTAGTTGCATCAATTCGCTATACTGTTTTGGCGAAACAGAATTAAGGCTAACTGAAACCGTATCGAGCAGATTTTCGAGATCAGGAGTAATGTCTCTTTTATTTATTACATTACCATGACCATTAGTGTTCATACGAGTTTTGCCACCATTTTCTTTTACCCATTGTGCAACTTCCTTCACAACTTCCCATCTTATTGTAGGTTCACCATAACCGCAAAAAACAATTTCATCGTATTGAGTAGGGTCTTTAATCTCAGAAATATATTCCTGCGCGGAAGGTTCTTCCTTTTTGCTCATTTTAAGATTATATCCTTTTATGTTTGCCTCACCTTTGCGGTCACAAAATACACAATCGGCGTTGCAACGGTTAGTAACATTAACATAAAGGGAGTTTCTTATTTTATAAGTTTTTTTTAGTTCGGGATTACTGCCAATACCAAATAACCTGAATACATTATACGAAGTAGTTCGGGCTATATCTTCAACTGAAAGATGATAAATTTCGGAAAGCTGTTTTGCAACAAGAGCAACATGTGCAGGCTCATTACGTTTTCCGCGATGAGGAACGGGTGTCATAAATGGCGAATCAGTTTCCAGCATCAGGTTTTCAACATCAATAGAGGAAACAATTTCTCTTAGCTTATCTCTGCTTTTGAAAGTAATATTTCCTGTAAAGGAAATGAGATGACCGTACGAAATAAGCTCACGTGCTTCTTGCTCATCGCCAGCAAAACAATGAAACTGTGCTTTAAGCCGAGTATCCTTATACTCACGAATAATTTTCATAAGGTCTTCACTCGAGTCGCGGTTGTGTATAACAACAGGTAAGTTTCTGGCTACAGCAATATCAAGTTGTTTCCTGAAAACTTCAATTTGGGTTTCAGCAGGAGAGAAATCATAATAATAGTCAAGACCAATTTCACCCACAGCTACAACTTTTGGTTCATCAAGTAATTTTTCAAGCTCTTTTTCCCAACCTTTTTCCAGCTTGGCTGAATCATGTGGGTGTATGCCGGCAGTTGCGAAAATATTATCATATTTTCTTGCGAGTTCAAGAGCTTGTCTTGAGGTTGGCAAATCGGTACCCGGAATAATCATATATTCAACACCTGCATCAATTGCACGCTGTATAACTTCATCTACATCGTCATCAAAGTTTTCGTAAAATAGATGTGCATGTGTATCAATAAACATTTTATCTCCATTAAGATTTTCTATTTATAAACCAAACTAAATAAAAGTGGAGTAAAAAAGAAAGGTAACAAAACGGAAAAGGTTGGCAAAGCCAACCTTATTTGATTAAACCTATTACTTTGGGATTAAGGTTAAACTCTGCAGATGATTGAAGAACTGCATCAACATCACTTTTATCAACAATTGCAATAAGACCAATACCAATATTAAAAACCTTTCTCATTTCCTCGTCAGTTATACCACCGGTTTCGGCAATAAGCTTAAAGATTGGAGGCATTTCCCACGCTTTCCAGTCCATTTCAATACTCAATGAACTATCCACAACACGACTGGTATTACCAATAATACCACCACCTGTAATATGTGAAAAGGCTTTTATCTCAAACTCATTCTTAAGCTTGTTAATAAGTGGCAGATATGATCTGTGAACTCGAAGGAGTTCCTCTCCAACAGTTAGTTCGCAGCCGGGTGCTTTATCAGTTACATTAAATTTTTTGAACAAAACGTTACGAGCCAATGAGTAACCGTTTGTGTGTAATCCATCAGATTCGAAACCGATAAGTACGTTACCTTTTTCAACCTTGCTGCCATTGATAATTTTGGCTTTATCAACAACACCAACAATAGTACCTGAAAGATCATAATCATTTTCATTATAAATTCCTGGCATTTCAGCAGTTTCGCCACCAACAAGAGCAACACCGTTTTGCTTGCAGGCAATTGAAAATCCTTTAACAATCTGTTCAGCTTTTTCAGGAAAAAGTTTACCGAAAGCCATATAATCAAGAAAGTAGAGAGGGTTTGCACCACAGACGGCAATATCATTTACGCAATGGTTTACAAGATCCTGTCCAATTGTATCATGTTTATCCATCATAAAGGCGACTTTAAGTTTGGTGCCAACACCATCCACGCTGGATACAAGTACAGGTTTTTCGTAACCAGAAAAGTCGAATTCAAAGAACGAACCAAAATGTCCAATGTTGGAAAGTACACTACTATTATGAGTGCTTTTTACATGATCCTTAATTTTTGATACAAATTCGTCACCAGCTTTAATATCCACACCAGCAGCTTTATAAGTCGAATCCATTTACAGCCTTAATATTTTTTTTAGAAGATATAAATATAATATATTCGTTTGGAAGATTGAAGTTATTAAATAAATAGAATTGTATGCATTAATTTGTTGAAATGTATATATTCCCAAATCGAAAATCATTTTAATTCAGGTAGGTAATTATGAAATTGGCATTAATTGGTACTGGTTATGTAGGATTGGTTTCAGGAACATGTTTTGCGGAAATGGGTAATCAGGTAACTTGTGTTGATAATAATCCTGACAAACTTAAAAAACTGCAAAATGCGGAACTAACCATTTATGAACCGGGATTGGATTTGCTTTTTTACAGAAATATAGCAAAAGACAGATTGCATTTTACAGATGACCTTGAAAAGGCTGTTCTGGAAAATGATGTTATAATGTTATGTTTACCCACTCCGCAGGGTGGTGATGGTGCGGCAGACTTAAGTGCTGTTATGAAAGTTTCGGATGAAATTGGCAAAATATTGAAAAAAGAAGGTGACACTACTTTCAAAATTGTAGTAAATAAAAGTACTGTACCAGTTGGTACCTCGCAAAGAGTTAGAGAAGCAATATGGAAAAATGATGTTTCAAACTTTGATGTTGTTTCGAACCCTGAGTTTTTAAGAGAGGGATTTGCCGTTGAAGATTTTATGAAACCAGACAGAATTGTAATTGGTGCAAAAGATGAGAAGGCAGCTGATGTAATGAAATATTTATATGAACCTTTTGTTCGCCAGGGCAACCCTATACTAATGATGGATAATGAAAGTGCCGAAGTTACCAAATATGCAGCAAACTCATACCTTGCAATGCGTATTACGTTTATGAATGAACTGGCTAATTTTTGTGAAAAAGTTGGTGCGGATATTGACCGAGTACGTAAGGGGATGGGGACAGATTCCCGTATAGGTAACAGATTTCTGTTTGCTGGAATTGGTTATGGTGGTTCATGTTTTCCAAAGGATGTTAATGCTCTTATAAAAACAGGTAAGGATAGCGATAACGAACTAAAAATTTTAACTATGGTTGATGCAGTTAACCAAAAACAAAAAGAAGTTTTGGTTGAGAAGATACTCAAACATTTCGGCGGCAATATTTCGGGAATGAAATTTGGTGTATGGGGCTTATCGTTTAAACCTAACACTGATGATATGAGAGAAGCTCCATCAATTATAATTATTAATAAACTTATTGAATTGGGTGCAAATGTTTCTGCTTACGATCCGGCGGCAATGGAAAATTCAAAATACTTTTTCGGGGATAAAATTGAGTATGTTAAAGAACAGTATGATGTGCTGGAAAACTCCGAAGCCTTGCTGGTTTTAACCGAGTGGAATGAATTTAGAAATCCCGATTTTGAAAAAATGAAGAATCTCTTAAAACAGCCCATTCTTTTTGACGGTAGAAATGTTTACAACAATGAGTTAATGAGCGAACACAATTTCGTTTATTACAGTATTGGTCGTAAAAGTATAAAATAATTAAAGGGGCACCGTGCCCCTTTCCTATCAGGATATATAGAAATGTCATCCCATTTGAATTCAGGTAGTACCGGATATATAAATCCAAGTTTTGATGATCTGGAACTTAGTGCGAAAACCCTGGAAAATTTATTAATTAGCGTGGGCAGGTTCGATTTAGCAACTATTGGATTTGACTTTAAAGAAATTCTTGATATTATTAGGGCTAAAATTTCGGTTAAATCAACCTATGCCCTTTTTACCCGAAATTCATTCAAAATTAGCGATAGTGTTATATACTTAAATGATGTTCAATTTTTAATTGAGAAAATTGTTCACAGTCAAATAAGAAATTCAGATTATCTGTTCTTCTATTTGTTAACAATTGGTGATGGACTGGAGAAATTAAGCAAGAAGTTTAGTATCGAAGGTGATTTGCTAAATTCTTACTTGTTCGATTTTCTCGCCTCTGAAATTGTAGAAATTGCATCAGATAAGTTAATGAGTAAATTAAAAGAATTGTTGCCGGCTGGTGAGAATAATTTAACCAATCGTTTTAGTCCAGGCTATTGTGGTTGGAATATTACCGAGCAACAAAAATTATTTGGGCTGTTTCCGAAAAAAAATATAGGAATAAGCTTATCTAATAGTTCGCTAATGAATCCGGTTAAATCAGTTAGCGGTATTGTTGGTTGCGGAAAAGAAGTAGAATTTAAGGACTACTATTGCGATTTTTGCAACTTTAAGGACTGCTATAAACGAAAATTGAAGGAGAACCAGTTTAATGGGTAAAATCCTTGAAAGCCTAAAAACTAAAAAAGCTTTGGTTTCCGATGGTGCCTGGGGCACATTTCTACAATTAAAAGGTCTCGCTGCAGGCGATTGTCCTGAATTATGGAATCTGGAAAGAAGAAGCGATGTACTCGATATAGCCAAAAGTTATATTGAAGCTGGTTCGGATATGATTGAAACAAACAGTTTTGGTGGCAGTGCCATAAAGCTGAGCCATTACGGATTAAAAGAAAAAACTTATGAAATAAACAAGGCAGCCGCTGAAATATCGCGAGAAGCAGCTGGTGATAAAATTGTTCTTGGTTCGGTTGGACCCACAGGTAAGTTCCTGATGATGGGGGATGTAACCAAAGATGATTTGAAGGAAGCCTTTAGAATTCAAATAGAAGGATTAAGAGATGGTGGAGCAGATGCCATTTGTATTGAAACCTTTTATGATATTGATGAGGCGAAAATTGCTGTTGAAATTGCAAAAAACTTTTCCGACCTTGAAGTTATATGCACTTTTAGTTTTGAAAACAAAACAGATGATGGTTACAAAAGTATGATGGGTCTTGGAGTTAAGGAAGCAATAAGCTCCGTAATTGAAAGCGGTGCTGATATTGTTGGTACCAACTGTGGCAATGGTTTTAAGGCAATGGTTGATATTGTTTCAGAAATAAAACCTGTAGCAGGTAAACATCCCATTTTAGTGCATGCCAATGCAGGTTTGCCCGAATTGGTTGGAACCGAATTGGTTTATCCTGAAACACCTGTCAAGGTAAAAACTATTGTACCTTTGTTGCTGGATGCAGGTGTATCGCTAATTGGTGGATGTTGTGGTACAACTCCTGCACATATTAAAGCTATAAAAAAGACAGTTTTTGCATATTTTTAGATTTTTCGTAAAAAAAAATGCATTTTTTTTAAATATTATTTGAATTGTTTGGGTTCTTTCAATTATTTTAATAACCATGTTATGTTGACACAACAAGTAATCAGCATAATAGTTCTTTAATTATAAGACTTTTAGCATTCAAATATGATGTTAACAATTGTTTTAATTAACACTAACTTAATTTATTCACAATCATGGGAGTTTCGTGATGAGGAAACTTTTATTAGTATTATCCGCAGTTTTATTAAGCTGGTCTATGGTCTCTGCTCAGTTTGTTGAACTTGGTTTCAATAATCCTACTGGCATAGATCCAAACGATACTGAAGCACCATATTACAGTGATCAGGGGGTCAGAAGTGTATGGGTTACTCAGGATCTTGATCAGGATGGAAAACCGGAAGTTGTTACAACTGATTATTCTAACGGATGTAGGGTTCATGTTTTTGAATATGTTGCTGCTGGTCAGCTTGAGCTGGTTTGGTCTTCTCCGGTAAGAGAAGCAGACAATCCAAACTCAGTACCAAGATGGGCACGTGATGGTGACCTTGATGGTGACGGTTACAGAGAACTTATTTTCCCTGTTGGCTCAAGATATGACGGTCAGGTTCAGGTATGGGAATGGGACGGAACTGACAACGGTTTCGGTGATGAACCAGCTCTTACTCTTGACTCTTCAGCTGACACACTTATTGGTTTAGGCAGATGGAGAATGGATCGTGAAACTGCTACCGTTTATGATTTTGACGGTGACGGTTATGACGAACTTATTACATGTAACGAAAATCATGCTGTTTACATTCTTGGTGTTGACGGTGATATACCTGGTTTTGGTACCTGGAATATCGAAGGTGGTCATCCTGATCAAGTTTCTGAAAACAGATTCTCTACTGGTTCTTGGTGGCAGTCAGCTGTTGTAGATTATGATGGCGACGGTACAAAAGAAATTGCTAACCATTACTGGAACTTCTACGGTTTCTGGTCAATTGAACCAACCGGCGAAGCTGACTCTTATACTTACCCAAAACCTGAAGCAGATGGTAGAAGCGATCATTATTACGAATATTATTATAATGATGGTGCTGACCTTGTTTCTTATATGGGTCTTGCTACTGCTGACGTTGATGGTGATGGCAAAGAAGAAATTGCTGGTATTTATTACGGTGCAAGCCCTTACTACTATAATGTTGGTTTAACAGCATTACAGTCTAGTGATGATGGCGTTTATGTTTGGGATAATGATCCTGTACAGCACGCTCAGATAGCTGAAGGTCAGTGGACTCTTATCGGTAACGAAAATGGTTCTCACTGGGGTATCGGTGCTTATGACTTTAACGGAAACGGAAGAGACGAAATTCTTCTTGGTGGTTCTGCTGGTTATAACGTTGTTTCTCTTGAGTATGATGGTGATGGCGACATACTTGATCCTGCTAACTATAATGGTACTGTTGTTTATGCTGGTGCTGAAAAACAGTTCTTTTATGTTGACGTTTATGATTCAGTTGGTGTAATGGATACTATTTTCCGTGAATCTCCATTTGTTTCAAGAATGTTTGCTGGTTGTGACCTTGATAGTGATGATGAAATGGAAGCTGTTACTGTTTATCAGTCAGTTGCCGACTCTATTACTTATACTTATTATAGTTACAGAGATACTTCACTTGCATTCGAAAAAGATTCAACTGTAAAAATTGCTTCAGATAAAGCTGTTAATATGCGTGTTCTTGAATGGACTTCAACTGGTGTTGAAGCTACAGAATACAGTGTAATTACTCCAGACGATTATGTATTGGAACAGAACTATCCTAACCCGTTCAACCCGGAAACTACTATCAGATTCTCACTTCCGGTTGACAAAAAAGTTTCACTAAAAATTTATGACATTCTTGGTAACGAAGTTAGCACTTTGTTGGATAACGAACTACTTCAGAAAAACTCTTATGAAGTTAAATGGAATGCAACAACCAATGCTGGCAGCAAAGTTGCGAGTGGTGTTTATATAGCGACATTACAATTTGGTAATTTCTCCAAATCAATCAAAATGTCTCTATTGAAATAATTTTAGAGCCGTGCTTTTGCACGGCTTTTTTTTGTCTAAACTTAAAAAACACTTTCGTGTCTCGTTAATCAGGAAAATCCTGCTTAATCATTCCAAATAATAATTTTTTATTACATGTTGTTGGAGTACAGGAGGTATAAATGAAAAAATTTTTACTCCAAATTTCAATTGTAACATGCATCTTTATGCTTATTACGTCTGTTCTTAATGCTGGTACTACTGGTAAAATTACTGGTGTTGTTACTGACCAGGAAAGTGGTGAACCACTTCCGGGCATAAATGTTATGATTGATGGAACCACTATGGGTGCCGCCACTGATATTGATGGCGTTTTCGTAATTAACAATATTCCTCCGGGAATTTATAGTGTTGTTGCTTCTGGTGTGGGGTTTCAGAAGCAGATGTACACTGACGTAAAAGTGTCTGCTGACTTTACCACAAAAATTGATTTTGTGATGTCAACTGATATTATTGAGGTGGAAACCATTGTTGTTAGAGCTGAAGCTGCAATGGTTCGAAAAGATTTAACATCTTCACAAACAAATGTTGATGCTTCACAGATTGAAGCTTTACCTGTTGAAAGTGTTACCGGTCTATTAACACTTCAGGCTGGTATAACTCAGGGTACTGGTGGCGAACTTCATATTAGAGGTGGTCGTTCAACTGAAATTCAATATACTATTAATGGTGTATCTATTTCTAACCCTTACAGTAATTCACGTGCTGTAAGTATTGCTACCAATGCTATTCAGGAACTTTCTGTAATTAGTGGTACCTTTAATGCTGAATATGGAAATGCTCTTTCTGGTATTGTTAATACAGTTACAAAAGAAGGTAGTGACAAGTATAAAGGTAGTTTCTCTTTTTATACTGGTGATTATCTTAGTAATAACACGGATATATTTTATAAGATTGATGATTTTAATCCCGTAAATGAAATGGTGTTCGAAGGAACTTTAGGTGGTCCTATTCCTTGTCTTGGTAAAAAGTTCTCATTTTTCCTTTCAGGTAGATACAACAAAGATCAGGGGCATCTTTATGGTATTAGAGAACACAATGTTAGCGACAGATATTATATAAGTCCTACTAATAGCGATTCAATATATATACAGTCAACTGGTGATGGTGCCGAATTTCCTATGAATCCTTACGAGGGATTAAGTACTACTGGTAAATTAACGTACAAACCAATTTCAACAATGAAAATTAACTACGACGTTATTTACTCAAAGTCACAGGCTAAATATTATAGTCATGCTTACAAATATTTACCAGATGCACGACCAACCGGTTATAGTTGGGGTTTGGTAAATTCACTTGAATTACGTCATGCAATTAGTAATTATACGTTCTACACATTGCGTGGTTCTTATAATGTGGATGACTATAAATCTTATCTTTATCCACTTGAAGATGAAGATGGTGATCCGGTTGATTTCCACGCTGGTATGAACCCTAATGATTATTATCCTTCCAATAAATATCAGCCAAGCGAATATCTCAATACTCCGGTAAATTATACTTTTTATGTTGGTGGTACACCGAGAGGACATTCTTACCAGAGAACCAATTCAACTCAGTTAAAATTCGATATTACTTCACAGCTTACTAATCATCATGAAGCAAAGTTTGGTATTGAATACAAAACACATGAATTGAATTACGAATCGTTCACTATATTAAGAGATACTTCTGTTAACCTTACACCAGTTATTCCTGATGTTAGCACATCATACCGCGATAGCTATGTGAGAACTCCTACCGAGTTTTCTGCATTTATCCAGGATAAAATTGAGTTTGATGAAATTATACTTAACCTTGGTGTAAGAATGGATTATATTTCTCCAGATGCAAGGTATTCAACAAATACTTTCTATCCTTCTCCAAACGATCCTGAATTACCATCTTACATTGATGCAAATTCTTTACTTGCTGATGCAGAAGCCAAATACCATATTAGTCCACGATTTGGTGTATCTTTCCCAATTACGGATCAGGGTATAATACACTTTTCATATGGTCACTTTGTTCAGATGCCTCCTTTCAGATATTTATATGCAAATCCGCAGTTTGAATGGTCAGCAACATCTCAGCAGTATGGTAACGCAGACCTTAAACCTGAAAAAACTGTAACTTATGAACTAGGTTTGCAGCAACAGCTTATGGAAGATCTTGCTCTTCACGTAACTGGTTACTATAAAGATGTTAGGGATCTTCTTTCTTCACAGCAAATACGAATTGATGAAAACAGTACGTATTACAAATATGTAAATAAAGACTATGCAAATATTAAAGGTATTATTGTTTCGGTAGCCAAAAGACCTACTCCTCAGGATATGTTAGGTTTTACGCTGGATTATACTTTCCAGGTTGCTGAAGGAAACGATACTGATTCTGATGCATTTTTCCTTGATCTTCTATCAGGAAGACAGAGTGAAAAAGTACCAATTCCTTTAGGTTGGGATCAGAGACATACTTTGAATGGTACAGTATCATTTGGCGAAGTTGATAACTGGAATGTTACACTGGTTGGTGTTCTTAGCACTGGCTTGCCTTACAGTCCGGTATTGTTCGATAATCAGGTTTACCTGAAACCGAATAGTGGAAGAAGACCTATGAAAGGTTCTGTTGATCTACGTGCTGAAAAAACCTTTAAGCTCGACCAATTTAGTTTAACCTTTTTTGCAAAAGTGTTTAACCTGTTCGATACCCAGAATGAAAATCTTGTTTATTCTTCAACTGGTCGTTCCGGTTATACTCTTGATAAAACTCTTGCAACTTCAGAGGAAACTAACAGATTATCGCAAATAAATCCAGGTTTACACTCTGCCGACGAATATTTTGTACGTCCTGACTATTATAGTTCACCACGTCAAGTTCGTTTGGGTGTAACGGTTGATTTTTAAGGTTTGTAATAATGGAGATAAACAAAAATGACATTTAATAAACTTGCAATAAAAATATTACTTGCTTTACTGCTACTTAATATTGGTGTTGCTGCACAAACCGAAGACTCTGAACTTCAGAGTGCCGTAAATGCACTTAAGCAGTTGGAAGCCAATAATAAAAAGGTAAGCAATAGCACTGCCGAACCAATGAAGGATAATTATATTCGAATTGGTAAAACTACTGGTAGTGAAAACAGAAAATCATTCATTATGAATGGTAACCGTATTACTGCCGCTGTTTATAATTACGGTGGTATTGGACCAGGTTACGGTTTGGTAAGACATAATGCCAACGGTGTTTGGAACAATCTTGGGTACTTATTTCAGTTTTGTCCATTTATTGCTGCTTCGGTAGTTGATACATCAGGCGAAGTTAAACATATAGTTTCGGATGCACTTAATGACTACGGTGGTCTTTTCGAAGTTAACCCTAATGATGCAACTGACTTATGGCAGTGGCAGCCTTTGGAAGGTTATGCTGATCCTGATCAGATAAGAATGGCTTCAAATCCTGCTGTGGATTCTGATGGTGATGGTAAACCTGATAGCTGGCCTCGTTCCTGGTACGATGAAAGAAAAGGTGAATATGTATGGCCAGGTTTCCTTTCGCGTGGTGCAACCAATGCCGATCTTGAAGTATATTGGGCAATGGATGACCGTGATAATGCCGAATTTGATTATTTCCCTTTCCCTGATGATTCTACTCGTCGTGGTTTGGGTGTTCAGATTGATGGTCGTGCTTTTCAGTGGAGTAACCCTCTTGCTGAAAATACAATATTCTTTGTTTATACTGTAACAAATACAAGCCCTAAGGATTTGGATACAGTTGTTTTTGGTATTTACGGTGATGCTGATGTTGGTGGTGGTTCTCCTGAAAATACTGATGATAGTGGTTTCTTCGTTCCTCCTTCTAGTACTCCTGACGTGAATGTTGATAATATTCCTGTTTACGCAAGAAGTATGGTTTACTTCTATGATGAAGACAGGGAAGGTGATCGCGGTTTAAGAGTTGGTTATATTGCATGTAAATTCCTTGAATCGCCTGGTGCGGTTGATGGTAAAGATAATGATGGTGACGGTTATATTGATGAAACTCAGTACGATGGTATAGATAATGATAATGACTGGGACATAAATAAACATGACGTTGGTATTGATGGTGTTGCTGACACTGGTGATGAAGGTGAAGGCGATGGTTATCCTACTGCTGGTTTAACTTTACCAGATGGTGCTCCCGATCCTTTGTATCCGGGTGAACCTAACTTTGAGTTTACAGATAAAGATGAGTCTGACCAGATTGGTTTGACAAGTTTTAACAGCTGGAAATGGAAGACTGGTGGTGCAATAAATGATGATGAAAACATGTGGAGCCGTTTAACTCCTGGTGATTTCTCTGATATTCAGAACAGACAAGACCTTGTGTTCATATTTGGTTCAGGTTATATTTCTCTTGACGCAGAAGAATCAAAACGTATTTCCATGGCTCTGCTTTATGGTAACAGTTATTCCGATCTGTTACTTTCCGCTGAAACCATTCAGACAATTTATAACGAAAACTATCAGTTCTTCAAACCCCCGCTAACTCCAACAGTTACTGCTGTTCCTGGTGATAAAAAAGTTACTCTTTATTGGGATAGTGCTGCAGAAACAAGTGTGGACCCAATTACCGGAAAGGACTTTGAAGGATATGTAATTTACAGAAGTACCGAACCTGATTTTAGTGATATTCAGACTATCACAGACGGTCGTAACTCCCCGTTCCTTAATCAGCCTTTGTTAGCTCTTGACGGTACTGAAGCTAAATTTGATGTTGACTTTGTTGATGAACCATTTACAGATCTTGATCAGAATGGTTATTGGAACAACGATGAACCTTACGAAGATATAAATAAAAACGGATTGTATGATACCGGCATTGAAGATGAATGGGTAGGGTATCATCCGGTTGAGTATCAGGGTCGTGGTGTTCACTACTATCTTGGTGATAATACTGGTATTGTACATTCTTATGTTGATTCAAACAAAGTTGTTAACGGTCAAACCTATTACTATGCGGTTGTAGCTTATGACCATGGTGACAAAACAGCAATTCCGCCTACTGAAACAACAAAAAAAATATTTGAAGACCCTATTACCGCCGAACTTGTTTACGACAAAAATACAGTTGGTGTTGTACCGGGACCACGTGCATCAGGTTATGTTGAGCCTCCTGTAAGTTCTGATATTCTTGTTCATGAAAACGGACGTGCAACTGCCAAAATTGAAGTAAATGTTATGGATGATCTTCAGATAGTAGATAATGGCAAATATCAAATATCATTTCACGACTCCATTAGTTATATGGATACCAAATTAGGTAACCTTAACTATGATGTTCTTGATATGTTACCAAAAACTGAAACAGTTGTATTTTATGATACAAACTTTACGCAATTGGCATATGGAAATATTTCGGAAGATAGTTATGTAGAGCTAAAAGATGCTGGCGGCAATACTTTTACCGAAGGTGCCGATTATGTTGTTAACTATCTAACTGGATCAATTCGCCGTACCGGAACAAGTAGTGTTCCTGTTGAAGCAAACTGTACGTTTACATACCGTAACTATGTTATGGTTGCAAGTACTGCATTTGAAGGTGAAGATACAAATCCGATATTTGATGGTGTTCAGTTAAAACTTTACGATGAACCGATAGTAGATGTTGATATTGAAAACTCAGGTTGGGTTGAAGGTAATACCAACGCAAATGTTGACTTGCGTTTTGCAACAGCAGGAGCTAATAAATTCAGATATCCGGCTGATTATGAAATTACTTTCTCATCTGAACATATAGACTCAGCTTTCGATGGTAGAAAGATGATACCTGTAAACTATTCGGTAAGGGAAATTACTCCTGGTTATGAACCACAGAAGGTATTAACCGTGCTTAGAGAAAGCAGAACTTCTCAGGACTCCATGATAAGTAAAGGTGAAATCATGTTGTTGTATGTTCCTAATGCACAGGCAACTACGAAAGATACCGTTGCATGGCAGTTTATTTGGGCTGATCCTGCTGATTCGCTGGCTACACTAATTCCTCCAACTGATGGCGATGTATTTGTACTTAGAACCAAGCGTCCTTTCAGATATGATGATGTGTTTACATTTGAAACTGAAAGTGGCAAGGTTGATAATGCAAAAGCCGAAAATTCGATGGATGATATTTATGTTGTACCTAACCCTTATGTTGGTTATAACGAAATAGAACCTGTTAACGCACTACCTAACCAAAGTCGTGGTGAAAGAAGGATCTATTTCGAAAACTTGCCTTCGAAATGTACAATAAGAATATATACATTAAGTGGCGAACTCGTAACTACCCTTGAACATGACGCTGGTACTACTCATGCGAGGGAATATTGGAATCTGCTTAATAAAGATGGTTTTGGTGTGGCTTATGGCGTTTACATTGCGCATATCGATGCACCCGGTGTAGGAGAAAAAATAGTTAAATTTGCCCTTATTAAGTAGGAATGTGTATCTGAATGATTGCATTCGAAAGAAAATGGAGTTTTTTATGAAATATACAAAAATATTACTCGTCATTATCTTTGCTTCTTTATTGGCATTACCGGCAAAGGGGCAAAATCTGGTGAAAACTGCTACCACCGCGGCGCAGTTCCTCAAGGTAGGCGTTAGTCCGCGTGCTGTTGCAATGGGCGGTGCTTTAACTGCTACTCCTGATGACGTATCTTCTATTTACTGGAATCCGGCGGGTATTGCTTATAATAATTCGAGAAGTGCTTACTTTAATCATGTTGATTGGATAGCTGATATTGATCTTGATTTTGCAGGTGTTACTTCTTACGTTCCTGGTATCGGGACCATTGGAGCGTTTGTTTCTGTATTAAGCATGGATGAAATGCTTGTAAGAACTGTTGAAGAACCTCAGGGTACAGGCGAGTATTTTTCTACTGGTTCTATTGCACTTGGTATTAGTTATGCCAGGTTCCTTACTGATAACTTTTCAATCGGTTTTAATGCTAAATATATAAACGAATATATTTGGCATGAATCGGCTACCGGTTTTGCTATTGATATTGGTACAATGTATAAAATAAACGTTCTTAATGAATTGCGTATTGCTGCCAGTATCTCTAACTTCGGTTCAAAAATGAAAATGGACGGTCGTGATATTATCACACTTAAAGAAGTTGGTGGACAGAATGGTAACCTGATTAATACTGATCTTGAAATGGAAGAATTTGAAATGCCTCTTATTTTTAGAATTGGTGTTGCTTCTGATGTTATCAAGGAAGAACAAAACAGACTTACTGTTGCTATTGATGCAATACATCCAAATGATCATTACGAATACCTGAATGCTGGTATGGAATACTGCTGGAATAAAATGTTGTTTGTACGTGCAGGGTATAAATCATTGTTCGAACAAGATACTGAACAGGGTTTAACACTTGGTGCTGGTATTAACTACAGATTGGTTAGTTCAATAAATGTACAAATTGACTATGCTTATCAGGATTTTGGTCGCCTTACTGAAGTTCATTACTTTGGTATGGGTGTTAAATTCTAATAATATAACAATTATACCCCCTCTGTATTTGAGGGGGTTTTTATTATATTTGTACTTTCTTTTTGCTCCCCAAAGGCGTAAATTAAGATAATACGTTTTGTTAACTTGGCAGGGAAGTAATATGTATAAAGTTGAGGGTTTTGATAAGAATAAAGCCTTGGAATTGCTTAATTCCGATACTCCTGACGAAGTTCTTGAAATTTATAACACTCCCCTTAATATTCCCTCTGAAAAAATAGAATTCTACGATAAAAATGGTTTTGTTGAGATACCTAATATATTAACGGGTGAAATTTTGGCATATACCCAAAAAATTGTTCAGGCTGCTGTTTATTTACGAAAAGAACACGACAAAAGATTACTTGCTGAAAAGTCGCAATATGAGCAATCATTTTTGCAATGCGGGTATCTTGCTTTTGATTTTCCAGCAGTGAAGAATTATGTTTTTGGAAAAAGATTTGCCGGCTTGGCAAAGGATTTAATGCAGGCAAAAGGGGCAAGGTTATGGCACGATCAGGCTTTATTTAAAGAGGCTGACGGAAGGCATACTGATGTTCATCAGGATTCAAGTTACTGGCCTGTTGCCGAACCCGGTAATACAACCACAATGTGGATGGCTCTTAATAATGTGCCTGTTGAGAAAGGATGCCTCTATTTTTATACAGGTACTCATAAAACCGGTATCAAGGAATATGTTGACATATTCAAGAATCCTCATCATCCCGACGCACTTAATCCCGAAGATAAAGTTTTTGTACCGCTCAAGGCTGGTAGTGCAACATTCCATTCCGGTCTAACATTTCATGGAGCAAGAGCTAACCGTACTATGGAAACCAGAGAAGCTATGACTGTTATTTATATAGGGGACGGAGTGAAATATGATGCTTCCGATGAAAGAAATAAAACGCATAAATCCTGTAACGGGTTAAGTAACGGCGATAAAATTGATACTGAATTTACACCATTGTTAAAATAAAACTGATACAAACGGAATTTATATGAAAAAGTTATTCTCTCTTATTTTGATTTTGCTTTTTGCAGCAGGTTGTAGCTCCCAATTGCAAAAAGAAGATATGACTCTTGAAGAAAGAGTTATGTTGTTTTCGGATAATATGTTAACCGGTAAGTACGATTTCGATGCACCGAGAGGGGCTAGAGTTGATACGTTTGAAGTAAAAATGAAAGATAATGTGCTTGCCATTTTTATGAACAAGCGATTTGGATACATGCCTTTCAGGGAAAATAATGTTGAAAAATTGTACGAAATTGCCCGAAAAGATATCATAACTGAAAATGATAATCTTAAATTGCAATTTTATGCAAACGGTGCCCCTGTTGAAAAACTTATTCCAAATTTTTTCAGGAGCAGTAAAGATACCTATGATGTTTCGAAACTTGCCAAAAAAGTTGATAGACCTGTACCCCTTATTCAGCGAGAGGGTGAGAAGTACGAAAACGGTTTGTATGATAAAAATGTAATTGTCTGGCATAGTCACGGATGGTATTATAGCCGTCGCTCAGACAGATGGGAATGGCAGCGTGCCCGATTATTCCAGACGGTTGAAGATTTGATACCTATGGCTTTTACTGTACCGTATATAATACCAATGATGGAAAATGCAGGTGCAACTGTATTTGTGCCTCGTGAAAGAGATTTGAATAAAACAGAAGCTGTTGTTGATAATGATACTCCGGATATTAACGGCACTTATAAAGAAGTTTCATCCGATGGTTTTGAGTGGAGCAACTGTGATAATCCTGGATTCAATTATGGGGAACCACCTTACGAAGCTAATTTTAATCCGTTTTTGGATGGTACAGCTCGAAAGGTCAAATCGAATACCACCGAAACCGCTTCCGTAATCTGGAACCCGGAAATAAAGGAAACTTCGGAATATGCAGTATATGTTTCATGGCAGCAGGATGATAACAATGTAACGGATGCTCATTATACCGTTTACCATGAAGGGGGTAAAACCGAATTTAAGGTTAATCAGCAAATTGGTGGCGGAACATGGCACTATTTGGGCAGCTTTAAGTTTAACGAAGGATTAAACCTGTTAAGAGGTGTTAAGCTTTCAAATAAATCCTCCGAGCCGGGTAAATATGTTACTGCAGATGCTGTTCGCTTTGGTGGCGGAATGGGTGTTGTTAAACGTAATGGTAAAACAAGTGGCAGACCAAAATTTGTTGAAGGATCAAGATATTGGTTACAGTATGCTGGTATGCCTGATACACTTGTTTACAGTTTTAATGATAATAAAAACGATTACAGCGATGATTATAAAAGTCGTGGTGAATATGCCAACTATCTATACGGAGCACCGTTTGGACCTAATGTTAACAGAGATGTAAAAGGGTTGGGTATTCCTATGGATGCATCAATTGCCTTCCACACTGATGCTGGTATTACAAGGAACGATACTACAGTTGGCACATTACTAATTTATAGCTCAACGGATCTTGACTCGGTAAATACGTTCCCTGACGGGGTATCAAGACAGACTAACAGGGATTATGCGGATATTATGCAGACCCAGATTGTTGAAGATATTATGGCTAAATATGATCCTGCTTGGAACAGAAGGCAGTTAATGGATGCTTTGTATAGTGAGGCATTTAGACCAAACTTTCCGGGAGTATTGATTGAGTTGCTATCACATCAGAATTTTCTGGACATGCAGTTTATGCTGGATCCTGATTTTAGATTCGATGTTTCACGGGCTATTTACAAATCAACACTTAAGTATTTAGCTACACAATATGATTACGAATATGTTGTTCAACCATTACCGGTTGATCATTTTTATGGTGAATTTACTGATTCCAATGTAGTTAAACTTGCGTGGAAACCGGTTGTGGATACACTCGAAGAAACTGCTAATGCCGATAAATTTATTGTTTATACTCGTGTTAATAATGGTGGTTTTAATAACGGAACTGTAACCGATAAACCTGAATTTGTATTTGAAGATATCAAAGCTGGTAATATCTATTCATTCAAGGTTGAGGCAGTTAACAAGGGTGGTAAAAGTTTCCCTTCCGAAATTCTATCGTTCGGTATTGCCGAAAATTCTACTGATACAGCTCTTGTTATTAACGGATTTGATCGTGTTGCTGCACCATACTATTTTGAAGATTCAACTTATGGCGGTTTCCTTAATAGTATTGATAATGGTGTTCCTTATAAATATGATCTTGGTTTTACAGGTGAGCAGAATGATTTTCTGCTAAGCTCCAAATTTTTGAGCAATGATGCACCGGGTCATGGTGGAAGCTATGCCGATGAGGAAACAAATATTATTGCAGGTAACACTTTCGATTTTCCTTATATTCATGGCAAGGCTTTGTTAAACAATGGTTGTTCTTTTGTTTCTGTAAGTGACGAATCAATTTTCAGTAATACTGTTTCAATGAATAATTACAAGCTTGTTGATCTTATACTTGGTGAAGAAAAGGAAACTTTTAAGCCAAGAGATATACCTGAAGAAATTGAAAAACCGCAATATGAAACTTTCCCAACCGAGCTTAGAACTGCTATTACCAACTATACAAATGCTGGTGGCAAGTTGTTTATTTCCGGTGCATATATTGGGACCGGACTTGTAAAAACTGTTCGTGCATCAAAAGCAGATAAAGAATTTGCCAAGGATGTACTCAAGTTTATCTGGAATTCGAACCATGCATCCCGAAAAGGTGATGTTTTTATTACTAATGATACTTTTGATAGCATCGATAATACTTACAAGTTTAATACAAGTCTTAATAAAGATATATATTGTGTTGAAGCTGCTGATGCTATTTCTCCTGTACATGGTGAAAGTGTTTCGCTTATGCGTTATACCGAAAACAGTTATAATGCTGCCGTTGGGTATAAAGGGGATTATAGTTTGGTCCTTTTGGGTTTTCCATTTGAAACAGTTCTGGATGAATTAAAGCAAACTGAACTTATGAACAAAATTTTGAATTATCTTAAATAAAGTTACGGGTGCCCTGGGGCACCCTTTTAATTAAAAGTTTTATTGCCCTGCCATGATTAATGGAAAGGAGTTTGTAATGGGCAAAGTATTTATCTTCCTCTTTTTTTCTGTATGCTTGTTTGGACAGGTTGTTAGTTTTAATCCTGAAACCAAAGTAAAACTAAGTTCGGAAAATACCCCTTCCACTTTTAGTAAAAATAGTCCTGTGGTCTATTTTAATAGCGACCAGTACATTGTTGCCTGGAATGATAGCAGACTTGGTGAAGAAACCAAATATGCCCAGTTTGTTAATGAGCAATTAGCTCCCGTTGGTAATAACCATGTATTTAAAACTGATAAATCTCCTGTATGGCTTGCCGATAATAAGTTTATAACTACAAATTTTCATACGGATGATATAATTGACCCTACTTGTAGTCAGTTTATTGGTTCATTCTTTTTTTCGGTATATGAGAATAATAGTTTAACTAAAAAGATAAAAGTTTTTGAACAGCACGTACCCGGCTGTGGTGTTGAGTGGTATGGTGGATATTCAAGAATAGTAAATACTGGTGACTCACTTATTGTGCTAATGAAATTTGGCAAACCGGTTCATAAAACCGTAATTGATTATAATTCCAATATTATTGTACCATTTGATACAAATAAGGTTGAGTTTGAGTGCGTTGATTTTTACACTGCCAACATTGGTAATAATTATGCGGTTTTTTCGGTTGTACCCTGGAGCAACGGACTTTTTTATGGTGAGTTCTTTCCTGATAGCAAATCGAATGGTGAGCCAACCATTATACAGATGTTTAACCCGGATATGGAACATAGTATAAGCTCTTCGGAGGGAATGCATAGAATTGTTACGCGTGCAGTTAGTGATACTTCTTGGCTGCTTGTGGCGTTCGACTATTATACTCCTAAATTAACTTCGGTTGTGGTTAGTACAAAAGGCGAATTGTTAACAGATATTAAGGAAACAAACCTTCCTTTCGAAGATCTGAATTTACTACAAGGTGAGTTGGTGATACCTGTAAATATGGGGCTTTTTGAAGTTGATGATAATAGTTCCGGTATTGTTGTTTCTTATCATATATTAAAGCAGGACTGGACACGCTCAAAGCAATATAATTCTATCTTATATTGCGATGATACAGGTAATTTTGGGAACGATATTATTAAAGATTCATCCCTTACTTTTAATGTAGGCGAAAAGGTTCATTATTCTGATGGAAAGTTAATTGCAACATCTTTGGATGAAGATGATATTAGCATTGTAAGACTGGATGCATTGGCAGAAATCCAAAAGTTAAGGCTGAATGATGATTTAACCGGTAGTAATGATATTAACCCTGTGTTGTATGAATATCCGGATGGGATATTAGTGAAGTATGACACAGAATCGATTAGTAAAACTTCTCTTTTCGGTGGAAATGGTACAGTTGCCTATGACGTCTATGTTGGAGATTTTCAGGAAATAGCTTTTTCCGAAGATTACAAGTTTGCCACAAGGGTTGTTGAAAGCGATAATGCTAATTATCTTTATCTTGATATTTTAGATAATTCTAACGAATCGACCAATACTATTGAGGTAACCTCATCCGAAAATAACATTTACACCAAACTCCTTTCACGAAATGATTCAACTTTTGTACTGGCTTATGTGGTTGAGTTTGAAATTTCCGGTCTGGTTAAATATAACTATGATGGCAGTATAGTTAGTTTTGCTGGAACCGAGGATGTTGGGGTTTATAGTACGCTGGCTCTGCACGAACTTGATGATGACAGGCTAATAGTAATAAACAGTGGTAATTCGCAAATATTTAATAATAATCTTGAAGCGTTATCAGCAGTAAACACAGGTCTGTACAATAATTTCCAATATGCGGGTGGTGGTCTGTTTTGTTCGGCATCGGTTAATTTGCTTAATGAAATGGAAGTGATTGTTTATGATCAATATGGCGAAGAAGTAGTAACAATAAATAATGATTACGGTGAAGATAATGATATTGCTACTTTACTTACAGGTAGTAATATGAACATAATCTACAAGTTAAACGGACAAATTGTTTCTGATCAGGTTACGCTTGATGGAAATGTTGTATATGAACAAAAGCTTATTCATAATCCCGTTGGATTAGAGGTTCAAAATATAAAAGCCAAATATTATAATGGTAATATATTTCTTGTTTGGCAAGAAGCCGGTGAGGGTACACAAGGTTTTGATATTGCCGGAAAAGAATTAAGCATTAATGATATAACTGATTTGGCGAATAACTTTTCTGAAGTTAGTAAATATTCGCTTTCACAAAACTATCCTAATCCGTTCAACCCATCCACAACGGTATCCTTTAGTTTACAGGAGGGTAGCAATGTTACCTTTACAGTATTTGATTTACTGGGTAGGGAGATGATGGAGAAACAAGGATATTATTCATCTGGTAACCACTCATTTAAAATTGATGCCGGTAACTGGTCAACTGGAGTATATTTTTATAAGCTCGAGACAGATGCCGGTTTTACATCAATACGCAAAATGGTATTGCTCAAATAGAAATTTATTTTAAGAAGTAGCCCGTTCTATATTAACGAGCTACTTTTTCTTAATAATCGCAATCAATTATCTTACTCCCACCTGATTTTATCATTTTAATAAAAAGAAATTTTCCCGATTATGTAAGTCACATTTAAAAAGGTTGAAAAACCTTTATAATAGCTGAATAATATTGTGGCACAAACCTTGTGTTAAAATGATAAACTTTAAGAAAATTCTGCAGAGATATATGAGAATCCGGATTAAACAAAAGTGGGGATTTGCACTTTTGTTGGTAGTAACTGTAATATATTTGTCGCTTTCGGTTTTTGATGACTGGAACAAGGAAGAGAAGGTTACCGAAATATATTTTGCCGACAGGCTTACGGGTGGACTAAGAATACTTATTGACAAATATAATCGCATTAACGAAGGCAAGGTAAAAGTAATTACTATTGACTTTCCGAATGATGACTTTAGTACTAATGAACGCAAGGAAATTTTAGCTCGTCTTTTGAGGAGCGGGGTCGATGAAATTGATGTGTTTGCAGTTGACTTGATTTGGGTTCAAAGATTTACAAAATGGTGCGAACCTCTGGATAAATATTTCACTGAAGATGAAATAGGCAGAATATTACCAACCGCTCTTGAATCGTGCTATTTTGATGGAGAGCTTCATGCATTGCCTCTCGAATTAGCACATACCGTACTTTACTACCGCGAAGATCTGATTAGGAAAAACCCAAATGCTGATAAAATATTGAGCACTTTAAATGGAGACCTTACTTGGGAAAAGCTTAGAGGTTTAAAAAAGTATATGGGTAATGAACCATTCTTTATTTTTCCGGCTGCTGATTATGAAGGGCTTATTTGCATTTTTATGGAAATGGTTTTGGGAAAAGACCCCGAATATTTTTATAAACATGGTTTCGATTTTAATACCACCGATGCTGAAGAGGCTTTGGGCTATTTGGTTGCCCTTGTTAATGAGTCCAAAATTACTCCTCCCGATGTTGTTAATTTTACCGAGGTTCCAAGTTACGACTACTTTCTTGATAATAATTATGAGATTTTGCACGGCTGGCAAAGTTACGACAAGGATTTTACCAGTTGGCGTTATGATATGGAAAAACAGAAACACTTGCGAAAATGTTTATTACCAAGGTTTTCTGATGGACAAACTACCACATTGTTTGGTGGTTGGAATATTATGGTTTCAAGATTTTCTAACAAAAAGAAAGAAGTTATTGATTTTATGAAATTCCTTATTCAGGAAGAGTCACAAGAAATATTGTATAACGAAAGTGGCTACCTGCCTGTTGTAAGTGCGTTTTATGATGACGAAAAATATCTTAACAAATATCCTGAAATTAAAAGTGTTCGCGAAATGCTTAATTCAGGTATTCACCGTCCCGCTCATAAAAACTACACCAAGTATTCCAAAATTATGTCTTGCTTTTTTGAACGTGCAATACGAGGTGAAATGAGCGTTAAAAAAGCATTAAGAGAAGCTAGTATTGCTATTAGAAATGATAAAATTCTTGTAAGAGAATTTACGGAAGAGGAAAGATGATTAAGGATAAAATTGTAAAGAAGTTTTCAAAATATCAGTTTGAGATAAGGCATATAACGATCTTTTTTATTGTGCTTATTACATTTCAAATTGCACTGGCATTTGTTCAGCGTTCTTCATTAAATGATTTCCTTTCCGAAACTCAGAGCTGGTACCAGAAGCATTCGGCTGAAAGACTTGCCACAGTTACGGCTACAAGTATGGAATTATTGTTCGAAAACTTGTTCCTAAAAAAAACTCTTAGCACTTATGATGAAAGAAAACTGATTGTGTCTTTTAATGTGATATTCAAGCAGCAGTTGGTGCAGAAAAGCGTGCAGGATATTTGCCTTATTTTGGTGAAAAATCACATGGTTTATGTTATTGATAGTGGACCCAAAATATTAAAATACCTCAAAAATGAGTTAAAACCATATAATGCACAGCAAGGTTTACATCGTGAAAGTGTTAAGGAGTTTTTCCGCTTAAAAGAAAAAATTAAGGAAGACGAAATAGTTTATTCAACTGTTGAATCCCATAAAACCTTTAATGTGTTCGTTCCATTTGTACCCGAAGGTGAGTACCTGGGAGTAATGTACATGCGTATCACTCCTGATTTTTCTTTCCTTACTACCGAGGTTAAATCCAATTTTAATCATATGTCTATTTTGTATTCGGCACTAATTTTTATTGGATTGTTAGCAATATTTGTAGTTTCCTCTCAGGCTGTAAAAGAAAGAAATATGGCACAGGAAGAGTTATTTAGGGAGCATGAGGGGAACATTAAGAAGCAAATTAGACTTGAAAAGGAATCGTTGTTTACAAAACGTATATACCATACTCATCATAAAGCCGAGAAGATAATGGGCTTTATTAAGGAAGATGTAAGGAATATGGATTGCAACACTATTGATGTTAACAAATCCAGAGTTATAACCTACTCAAATTTTATCTCCAGGATTATTTATGATATGAAGTGGTACGATCTTGAGATTAATACAATTGTTAATCCAATGTTTCAGACGAATATAAATGATGTGTTCAAGTTTATTGTGAAAAATGTATTTCTTCGTATTTCAAGTAAAAACGATATGTTCAAAATACATCTTGATTTGGATGACTCTATACCGGTAGTACCGATTAACGAGTTTGTAGTTTGGGAAATTCTTGAACCAATTATGCAGAATAGTATAGACCATGGTCATAAAAAACTGATAAATATTACTGCCCGCACAAGGTATTATCCTGAGAGACGCCAAACTGTGGTTTCTATTATTGATGATGGTGTAGGAATTGATAAAGCTCTGCTTCAGGAAGATGAAAAGGGGGTTAAGAAACTTTTTATTGAAAATGAATCAACCAAACATTTGGTTAGTGCCAACTCTGGTTATGGATGTTATATAGCTTATGAAATGGCTGTAAAAAAATGCGGCTGGAAACTTGATGTAGTAAATCATGAAGTTGGTTGTGAATTTATTATTACGATTAAAAACTGATGAGGAATAAATGAACAAGGAAAGTATTATTAATATACTGCTTATTGAAGATGAAGATTTTGATGTTGGACGTGTAAAAAACACTTTGGCATTTTACGAAAACAGGATAAAGGTGCTGGATGTGGTTTCGAACGGTAAGGCTGCTTTAGACCTTGTGTGCAACAATCATAATTATGATATCGTGATAATGGATTATCAGATTTCGGGTGGACTTAAAGGCGAAGAGCTTATTGAAAAAATTAAGAATGCTGATCCGTTTCTTCAGATAATTGTAATTACCAAAATGACTATAAATATTACGGATTATAACTTCGCAAATAACCTTATTTGTTCCGGAGCATTTTGGTATTGTACAAAATATCCTGGTAACATTGAAAATTTTATTTATCAACCTACTGATTTTATCATGGCTGTTTTTAATGGTTATGAAAAACGCAGACTCGAAAAAAATCAGTCTCGCTCAAACACCAAACTAAAAAAGAATGTTGAGTTTTTACTTGAACAAAAAAAAATTATTGGTGAATCGCGCCGGATGACTCAGCTTAAGGAACAAATTGATAAATATGCCAAAAGCAGTGTTAATGTACTGGTTACCGGACCTTCGGGAACCGGTAAGGAGCTTGTAGCCTGGAACATACATCTTAAGAGTCCGCGCAAATATGATAACTTTGTTCCAATAAACTGTGGAAGTATTCCAGGCGACCTTTTGGAAAGTGAGTTGTTTGGTTACGAAAAAGGTGCCTTTACTGGTGCAAATACTTCAAAATCAGGACTTTTTGAGGTTGCTCATCATGGTACAATATTTTTGGATGAAGTTGCAGAGTTACCCCTTACCGCTCAGGTTAAATTGCTAAGGGTAATTCAGGAGGGGGAAATTGAAAAGATTGGGCGTACTGAAAAAATTAATGTTGATGTAAGAATAATAGCTGCTACGAATAAAAACCTGGCTCAGGAAGTTAACCAGGGCAAGTTCAGGGAAGACCTATACTATCGTCTTAATGTGGTGCCTCTCGATATTGCTCCATTGCGATCAAGGGGTAACGATATTGTGCTGTTATTCGAACACTTCCTCAATTATTTTAGTAACGATATGGGACTTGAGTTACCAGACGTTGAAGAGGAAGCAAAAAATATTCTTCTTAATTACAAGTGGCCCGGTAATGTTCGCGAGCTCAGGAATGTTGTTCAGAGACTTATTTTAAACTGTAACGGAATTATTACCGCCAAAGACATAAGTAATCCAATGATATTGCGTAATCATGTTATAATGAAAGACGAAATGAATTTTGGACAGGTGCTTCCGCTAAAGGAAATTGAACGCATTTTTAGAACCAAATATTTTAAGTATGTTCGAAGTATTTCGAGTAGCGATTCCAGTGCTGCCGAAAAACTTGGACTTGCCCCATCTAACTTTTACAGAATGTGCAAGGAGCTTGGAATTAAGTAGCGATTATTAAAAAGATAAAAGTTTATCAATATGATAAATTCGCATTTTCCCTGTTATTTCTGATGTTTTTTAGGGGAGTAATAAATACATTTGCTCAAAAAAATGATACTGACTCAACTATACTGGTGGATCAGTCTGTGGTACTCTGGGTACCGGCAGATTCAGTTTTTAACAATGAAATTCTCTCCGGGAATTTTAGGCTTGATACACTTATAAGAAAGATTAAATTCATTTACTAAAGAGTAGTACCATTTTTAAGGAAGAGCCATATTGGTTCGTTAGTTAGTTCATCAAGGAGCATTGTTTTTTAAGGGGTTGGCTCTTAGACAATAGTTATTGAAAAAGATTCAGTAAAGTATAGTGCATTTTTTGTTACATTTGATGGGAGGCGTAATTATAAGATATTTGATCCGAAAAGCACGGTCGAAATTCTTAACGAGATTAGCAATTGGCAAAAGGAGCTAATTATAAGAGGAAAGTAGTTACAACATCAAAAATATTATGATTTAAATGTTTTTGGGAACAAGTTGTAACGCTCTATTGTTCATGTTTGAAATACCATCCAAACTAAACAATGAGAGATAAATGATTGAAAAGTATATAATTACACCCTTCCAGAAGTTTGCCAGAATTGAGAGCTTTAGCGGTATATTACTTTTTATTGCAACTGTTATTGCTCTTGTATGGGCAAACTCACCATTCAGCGATTCCTACTTTTCTATATGGCAGTATAAGCTGGGTATAAGCACACAGTCATTCGCACTTTACAAACCTCTAATTCTTTGGATAAATGACGGCTTAATGGCTGTATTCTTTTTTCTTATAGGACTTGAGATTAAGCGCGAACTACTTATTGGGGAGCTAAATACTGTAAAGAAAGCTGCGTTCCCATTCTTTGCGGCTCTTGGCGGTATGCTGGTTCCGGTACTAATTTATCTATCGCTAAATAGTAATCCCGATGCCGGTTCCGGTTGGGGAATACCCATGGCAACTGATATTGCTTTTTCATTGGCTATACTAAAAATGCTTGGTAAAAGAGTGCCCCTCGGGTTAAAAGTTTTTCTTACTGCTTTTGCAATAGTTGATGACCTTGGAGCGGTTATGGTTATTGCTATTTTTTACAGTACCGATATTAAATGGTACCTGCTTGCCTATTCGCTAATACCATTATTAACACTAGTATTTATGAACGGAAGACAGCTATACTCCAAATATTTAACCGTTGCTCTTGGTGTGGTGGTTTGGTTCCTGTTTCTTAAAGCAGGAATACATCCAACTGTTGCTGGGGTTCTTATTGCCTTAACTGTACCAATTAGGCAAAGAATGGATGTTAATACTTATATTACCAAGCTTGGCGATATTACAAGCAAAGTTAAAGAAAGCGAAGATAAGGATTCACACGTTCTTACCAAAAAGCAGATTGAAGAAATTGATAACCTGGAAGACTGGACTGATAAAGTACAGTCACCATTACAGCATCTTGAACACAAACTTCACAACTGGGTTGCTTATTTTATAATGCCTGTGTTTGCCCTTTCCAATGCCGGGGTTGCCTTTGGTGGTAATATGCAGCTGGATTCAAGTGTTATTGCCATAATTGCAATTGCACTTGTAGTTGGAAATTTTATTGGTGTTTCCACGCTATCATTTCTGGGTGTTAAATTAAAAGTTGCGGAGTTTCCGGCAGGTGCCAAAAAGATACAGGTATTTGGAATAGCTTTACTTGCGGGGGTTGGTTTTACAATGTCAATATTTATTGCTAACCTGGCATTTTTGGAACAACCCATGTTAGTTGATTCGGCGAAAATTGGTATTATTGTTGGCTCCCTAATTGCTGGTATTGGTGGTTACCTTTTATTAAGATTTAGTGGAAATTCAACAGAGGCTGCATAAAAGCAGCCCCTCTAAATAAAGCTATTTTTTTGCTACTACGGCAAATTCATCATTCTGCGGATTAAATTTGGAGCCGGCAACATTTCCAAAGAAGTTGTCGATTTCAAATCCCGCTAAAGTTAACTCATTTGCGAGTTTTTCCTTGTCGAAATATTCTAGCCAATTGTAAACAGTTTTTATTGGTAAGTTTTCTTCTACAATGGAATATTTGTTCAGTATTACTTTTTCCTGATCATATTTGAATATATTTACAAAACCGTAATACTTGTTTGGCGACCAAAAGCCAGCAAGCTGATTTGGTTCGTAAATTGCAAGCTCTTCCCGTTTAGCAAATGCTTTGTAAGAATATACATCAAGCAATAATTTGCCACCTGTTTTAAGCAAGCTATAATACTTTTCAAGCATTGTTTTACGCTGTTCAAAACTAAGTGCACAGAAGTCACACATAATCATAATAATCAGATCATATTTTTTATCGGTATTATATTCAAGATAATTGCATCTTACGTAATTTGCATTAAGATTATTTTCTTTTGCATATTTATCTGCGTAATTTATTGAGCGTTCTGAAAAATCTATACCGGTAATGTTTGCACCACATTTGGAAAGTTTGTTTGCGTACAGACCGGGACCGCAGCCAAAATCGGCAACACATGAATTACCATCCAGTTTGAAATACCTGATAATCCACTCAACCGAGTTTTCAATAAAGTTTGCATTACGTGATGAAACATCAATCGCACCATTCAGGTGGTAAGCCAACATCTGTTTAGATGTATGATTGTTCGTCCATAATTCTTCCGCAGTATAAAATTCAAACGGAACTGGACGTTCGTTTATCTTTTCGATTAAATCGAACATTATATTCTCCAAATTAATATTATTGAATTTGCAGGGTACAGTACACCCTGTATAGGATTAGGATAAAAAAAGGTAAATTTGGTATGTTGGCTTAAGATTTCATACTTTAAAATTAAACAAAGAGTGTAATAAATACAAATCAACATTGTATTTTGTTTTTTAGAACACGATTTTTAGCACCAATTAAAATGAATATTGCCAACTAAGAGTAAACCTATGAAATTTTCTGCAATGAAAGCTCCAAATACATACCTCATTATTTCATCAATCATTATTCTGGTTGCCGCTTTAACCTGGCTGTTACCTGCTGGTGAGTATAACCGCATTGAAAAGGATGGCAAGACTATGGTTGTTAATAATACATATCATAAAGTTGATCCCAATCCTCAATCAGTTGATTCAATATTGATGGCACCGATTAACGGATTTATAAATGCTGCCGAAATTATCGGGTTTGTGCTTATCGTAGGAGGTGCGTTTGGTATTTTCGGTAGGACTGAAGCAATTGATGCAGGTATAAAATCGATTGCACGTGCTCATAAAAAATCGAGGTTTGTTAGAATAGCACTGATCCCGATGTTTATGACGCTCTTTTCGTTGGGGGGTGCTGTATTTGGGATGAGCGAGGAGGTTATTCCGTTTATAATGTTTTTTGTACCGTTGGCAATTATGCTTGGTTATGATTCCATTACTGGAGTTGCAATACCTTATGTTGGTGCTGGAGTTGGCTTTGCTGGTGCTTTTATTAACCCTTTTACTCTTGGTATTGCTCAGGGAATTGCCGAGTTGCCTACACTTTCAGGATTTACATACAGAGTT
Source organism: Melioribacteraceae bacterium (assembly GCA_963663615.1). Taxonomy (GTDB): domain Bacteria; phylum Bacteroidota; class Ignavibacteria; order Ignavibacteriales; family Melioribacteraceae. The sequence goes on along the minus strand of OY760517.1, from coordinate 2,689,378 downwards.
ATTGTGTGGGTAATACTTACTACAATAGCTATTTTGTTTGTAATGCGTTATGCAAAAAGGATAAAGGATAATCCTGAAAAATCTCTTATGTATGAAATTGACTGCAAAAAGCGCGACAAATTGCACGTAAATGCTCTTGAGGAGTTTACCGGTTTGGATGCTTCGCATAAAAGAGCGTTGGCAATATTTGGTGTTGGAATGGTGGTGCTGGTATTTGGTGTATTGCGTTATGAATGGTATATAAAGGAAATTTGTGCACTTTTTGTTATTACTGGTATTTTAAGTGGTATTGTCGGTAAGCTGAAAGTTAACGAAATTACTGATTCATTTATGGAAGGTGCTAAACAGTTGGTAGGTACAGCTGTTATTATTGCCTTGGCAAGAGGTATATTTGTAGTAGCCTCGGATGGCAAAATTGTTGATACAATATTATATGGTCTTTCGGGAGTTATAGAGGTATTTCATCCAATTGTTTCTTCACAAGCTATGTTTGCTGTACAATCTTTCCTGAACTTTTTCGTACCATCGGGTAGCGGACAGGCGGCACTTACAATTCCTGTTATGGCTCCGCTTTCTGATCTTGTTGGTGTATCGCGTCAAACTGCGGTATTGGCATTCCAATTTGGGGATGGATTTTCAAATTTAATTATTCCTACTTCGGCAGTTACAATGGGTGTACTTTCACTTGCTGATATTCCTTGGGATAAATGGGCAAGATGGATTATTTCACTTCAGATTATTTTTATAATAGTAGGGCTATTATTATTAGTACCGCCATTTTTTATTGGATGGTAGCAGCAACCTGAACTTATTTGGAATTGATGCGTCTAATTTAATGACATGCTGTTTCGGTAAACTCTATATTTATTTAATGGGTGATATCATGCGTTTATTAGTGAGCCTGATGGTTTTACTTTTAGGTGTAAACATGCTTTACGCCTCACGCCCTTATACGGGTGGCGATACCCCCATGCACGAAAAAGTTGATACTGTATTTAATGAGGTAGAAAGTAAAGATGCTATTGAACAAGAGAAAGAAACGCAATCACTGAATAATATGTCATTGGATATTGAGTATAAGTACCCTATAACTTCAAATTTGGTTACAAATATTAAGTATTCAATTGCTCAACCGGGCAACGTTAATCTTAGAATTTATGATATACTGGGGCGTATAATTTATGAACTTCCTGGTTTTTACCCCGAGGCGGGGACGTTTGAATTACATTTCCATCAGTCCAATTTGCCGGCAGGAGTATATTTTTATGCTCTTGAGCAAGGCAGAAACACAATTATCAGGAAAATGTTGCTGATTAAATAGTTACCAGTTGTCATGATTTTCAAGTTTAATTGTTTTATTGGCATCAAGATATTTTTGACTGTTCAGACTTCTCCCTTTAAACAGAATTTCTCTAACTACTATCCAAACCTGACTAATTAGTAAATTATACTCCTCTAAAATTGGGAGCTTTTGTTTTTCGCGATGGGTGTGTTTAAGATTTGCAAAATTTAATCTCTCAGGTGAGCAAATTGTAATACTTTCCTTTGATGCAAGTACAGGAATTACCAATACATTATTATCAATAAATGAGTTTACATCTGATATTTCAAGATTTGGTGCCCCACTTACTTCAAATTGCAGATTATTAAGAGAGATATTACTTTCGTTGGTTATACAATAACCTTTTGATGATTTTTTTACTGTAATATGCTTTAATGCTTTAAGTCTATGAAGGAGCTGCTGAACCGGTGCAACTTGAATTTCCTTGTTACTCGAGATTGCGTTAATAGCATTAACAAAATCATCATTTAATTTTAATGTATCAGGATCAGCGTAGCGATGCAAATACTGGTATAAAATTGTTAGTCCGTTTTGAGATATAAGTTTATTAAGTGCGTTAGGAGTAGCACAATCCGCTATACGTCTTTTTGTAGCACTAAACCAGTAATTTACATAAGGTTTATTCTTATCGTGATACGGCATTGATGGGTTTTGCTTAAGTGTATTTGTGTCGCGGACTCTCAGTAATCTTATGTAATCAATCTTCTCTTTACAAATATCTCCCCAGAAGTATTTGCTTGATTCAACTTCGCCGTAATTTTTGTTCTTACTTAAAAAAGCCAGTAATTGCCTAAAAGGAAAGAGATTAGTTGTTTTTTCTTCCCAGTAAATATTTTCTGCATTTTTTGAATGACAAATAAAAGTGCGTGATTTGTTGAAGAGTTTTTCATTAAGTTTGAAAGCTTCAAGCAGATTTTGTCGGGAATTATTACCGGCTGTTGCACTATGTAGCGAAATTTCAAAACCATTTGAATCAAGTTTTTTTATATACTCAAGGTATTGTTCATTCTGAAGAGTAACGCCCCTAAGTGTGGAGTCAGGAGTTGCCGGAATACCACACGGTTCAGTTGGTGGAAAAGCCCAAACAGTTTTGGTGATCCTAAAATTTTTTTCAAGTAAAAAGTCATAAACTGCTTTAACCTGTTGTAAGGTGGCTGCATCAGTATCATCAGTTATAGTAAACCCGGCTTTATAAGGATACTCAGTCCAAAGTAATTTAAGTTTAATCATAGTTTACGTGCTTTTATCAAAATAATTCCACCAAGTCTGTTAAATAGTGGCAAAGCTTCAAAAACAGCATCCAGAAGCTTAAACACTGGCAGTAATGCTGAAGGTAAACGTTTGGTAGTAAAAAGGTATATTTTTGTTTTTTCAACTTTATACCCACAACGTTCAAACATTTCAATAAGCTCTTTTTCGCTATCCAGCTTGTCGTGAATATGTTTTTTTATTCCGCTAAGAGCCTTAACAAATATGTGCCATGGTGAATATTTGTTCGGAAAATCAATAAGAGCCACACCACCACTTCTTAACTTTGAATGAATAGCAGTTAAAGCAGCTTCCTGATTTGGACAAAAACGAATTGTGGAAAAGGAAAAAATAATATCCTTACTATTATCTTCAATTTTACTTAAAACTTCTGCATCATCGGCAAAGAAAGCGACGTTATTCTGTCCATATTTTTTGAGGCGTTTTTCTGCAATTTCAACACTGGTAGGTGAAAGGTCAACAGCAGTTAGCTTATTGAATCTTTTTGCAAGGAGTGAAGTCATGTGTCCAAAACTACACCCTATTTCAAGTGTATCAGCATTGGTATCAAAATCATTATCGAGTACCTTTAAGGTGGTGTTAACTTTTCTTTCAATAAAATAATGGGCTGCCTTACCTTCGGGTACACGAACGGACCCGCCCATATTTAACCATTCATCATTATTCTTAACGATAGCTTCCTGTTCATATTTTTGAAGTATCTCTCTTTTCTTGTCCATATTTCCCCTAAATAAGTTCTCACTATCCTGTTATGCAAAAAAGTACAAAATTATCAATTATAAATTAAGATATAACAATTTAAGCAATATTATGAAGATAAAAGGTGTAAAAAAAGCAGGAATTATCTCTTAACAAAAAATTTACAGAACGAAATTTTGAAAATTTCAGTTTCCCAATATATGTTTTATACAAAATAAATTTTCAAAGGAAGAGATGGTAGATAAGAGTAGTAAATATTTTAAGGAATTAAACGGTGCAATTTCTCTGGCTAAAATGGCAGGGAGTATAATGACTCATTATTACGACCTTGATTATGTAACTGATGAGAAGGAGGGGCTGGATACTCCTCAGTCTTCAATTTTTACTGAAGTTGACGGCAAGATAGATACTTTGGTACACGATTATTTCCGGTCGGTTTGGGTTGATGACGGCTTGTTAACCGAGGAAACTATACCAGACCAGGATTGGTTTGATCATGACAGAATTTGGATGGTTGATCCTATTGATGGTACCTGGGGATATACAAATAAAACTGATGCATTTGGTATTTCAATTGCACTGATTGAAAAGGGCAGACCGGTACTGGGTGTGCTTCATGCTCCTGAACTTAACTTACATGCGTATGCTGTAAAAGGAGAGGGTGCTTTTCATAACGGATTATTAAAATCCATTGCAAAGGTTGATGACCTTCATACACTATTGGCTAGTAAAGCTTCTTATGAAAGAAATAGTTACAAGAAGTTTATGGAACCATTAACTGATGATTATGAATTCAATTTTAAACTTACTACCTCAGTAATAGTTAAAGCTATGTATATTCTGGAAAATGAAGGTCAAATTTATGTGGCTCAACCAAAAAGCGAAGGCTTTAATTCTGTTCCAAAATTTTGGGATGTAGCTGCAGCCGATATTATTCTTAGTGAAGCCGGTGGGGTTTTAACAGACCTTAATGGTGACCTGTTCCAATATAACACACCAGAACTTGATTGTAATAATGGAGTTTTAATGGGCACACCACTTGGGCATAGAATTGCACTTAAAAAGCTGAAGTTAAACAAATAGAACAAGAGTATATACATTCGAAGTTTATACAATAAATGGGGGCATAAAGCCCCCATCGTTGTATCCTATCCGAAAAACTGCACACGATTGTCTAATTTTTAGGTCTGTTTTTAATGACCTGACTTTCTAAAACCCCATTCCCGTTGCATTTACTTTTGGCACAGCAATTGTAAAATATTTGCTATCATAATAGTATTATAACTTGTATGGTTGTTTAGGGATGTTTAATCTATAAACAATTTTATATTGAAAAATTAATGATGAGTGTAAGATTTACAAAAAGAGTGAAATGTATTAATTTGCATATAATGATTATAACTAATCAAATTGGGGGGATATTTTCCACTCCTGATTACAATAAGGTAAGGAAATATGAATTCCATATTAAACAAGACAATCGTATTCTTAATTCTATTATTAACAGTAAATATTTTTGCACAATCTCCACGGAATACATGGAAAACAACAGAGTGGCCTGATGGCATAAAAGAAGTTGTTTCAATGTCAATTGGCTTAAAGAATTATGTTGTATTGCTTAAACCAACTGCTGGGGAAGCTTGGATAAATGAAGTTTCTGAAGATGGCAACATGGTTAGAACTGCCTGGCATACAAACAATTGGGAAAAAGGAATTGAGTGTGCTGCTACTTATGAAGCAGGTGGAAATCACTATTTGTTCATTGTAAATTCAACAAATGGGCATGCCTGGATTAACAAACTTAATAACAATGCTACTAAAGGTACATGGACCTGGAAAACAACCAAATGGGTTAAAGGTATTCGCGAAGCAGAAATTGTAAAAGTAGGGAATAAAAATGTTCTTATCATTTCGCAGCCAAAACCTGGTAATATATGGCATTTTGAACTAACAGATGATGGCAAAGTTGGTGAAGCTATAGAAAATTTGGTAAAGGTAAAAAATGTAAGAGCAATTACTTCTTATCATGCTGGTAATAAAACGTATGCAGTGTATATTGGTACTGACGGTGGTGCACGCATACATGAATTAACTACTGAAGGTAAAATGGGTTCTAAAACCTGGAGTATCAACAATTATGAACGCGGAATTGCAACTGCTACAACAATCAGTTTTGCCGGTACTAACAGTATACTTATTTCTAATCCTATAAATGGACATGCATGGATAATTGAATTAACGGATGATGGCAAAACAGGAAAATTCTTGTGGAATACTCAACACTGGCAGAAAGGAATTATGGGATTAGATACCTATTATGCAAATGGTATTCCTTTTGTTATGATAACAAATCCTAAAAACAGCACCGCATGGATATTTAATAATGTTGGGCATTTCCCTGAAAAACTGGTTAATGTGGATGCTGAAACAAACAAGATTTATGCTGAACTATTGGCAAGTGAAAAGAAAATGAGTAACACTGCAAACTCTGTGAAAAATGATGCAATCAATTCATTGGAAGCTGCTCAATCTGTTGAAAAAAGCGTTAGTTCTATTAAGAGCAAACTTGATAATTATTATGCTTCGCTTGATGCATTTCGTAAAATACCAATAATTGGTACAGCTGCTGCCGGTTTGGGTATGACAATAAATACTACAAATAGCAAAGTAGGTAAAGTGCAAAGCTCAGCAATGAACCTTAACAGAACAGGAATTAAACCAACTTTTAATAATGCAAATACAACCTATCAAACAACCAACATGGCTGATGCAGCAGTTTTGGGAATGATAGGCAAGTTGGCAGTTTTGGCAGAAAGCAATGATGGTACTTCAATAGCTAAAACATTTATATCAAAAATTTCTCCCGAATTAAAGACGTTAAATAGCGAATCAGGCAAAATAACAAAGATTACCAAATCAATTGCCAAGATTAAAAAACCTGTAAATACTTTTAATAAGGGAATTGATAAATTTAACAGCAAGGTTAAAAAAGTTGATAAGGTTGTTAAAAAAGTTAATAGTGTGTTGGATAAAAAATTTAAGAAAAAGATATTAACAAAAAAAATAAGTATAAGTATTCGGGATATTTTAACTGGTGGTAAAGTTGGCAAAGTATTCAGAAAGTTTGCTAAAAAATTTGCTAATAAGGCAATGAAACCGCTTGTTAAGAAATTTAAAATAAAGCTACCCGGTGTACCATCACTGGATGAAATTAAAAGTGAGATAAGCAAAGCTAAAGTTAAAGGTGCCGAAATGGTAGATATTAGTAAAAAAATAAGAAAAAGTGCTGAAAATATTAACAAGATAAATGTAAGTTTTTAATTGTGTTGTTCGCTATTCTTTAATAAATGATAAACAAAAAATTTTGTGTTGCTAACCTATAAATAATCATAAGGGAAAAAATGAATAAGAAGCAAGTTGTTATTAAAATATTTAGTGTATTGTGTTTTCTGATACTTTATTTTATTGCAGCTAACTCCATCCTGGTAGCTAAGGAAAAAATCAATATTAAGGGTTTTGGTGAATTACCTGTAACAAAAAACGGAACTTCGTTTAATATTGATTTTGGAAATTTGGGTGCATTTAGTTTTGAAGGTACTCTTAATCCTCAAAGTTTAACAACTACTGTTGAACTTGAAAAGCTTAAAGGTTTTCCCGGTTATAAACTATACTCCAAGCTTGGTCTTGAAGAAATTAGTTTGGAAATAACCGGAGATGGTTTAGAAATAGTTGCCAGCATAGATACTAAAAAGAATCTTGCGAAACTGATGAACTTCTTTAAGATAACCCAACCAAAGCTGGAGGTTAGTGCTGCTATAAGTAAAGATGCATTTGAGTTGGAAGGTACTCTTGACTTTTCTGAAAAACCAATTGTTATTGATATTCGACCTGAAAGAACCAGATTAACACTTAACAAATTTGGAGTTGGTGCTGAAGTTTCAAAAGGGGAGTCAGTTGAGCTTACTCTTGGAGTTTCTGCAGAAGTATTGGTAAAACCAACCAAGTTTGATCCGGATCTAAAAACTGTGTTAGCGTTCTCGTATAATTTGATGTCGCAGGAGTTATCAATTGCCGGTTCAATGACTGACACATGGAAAAACCCGATGGGTATATCAAATATTTTCAAAGGGAAAGATGTAGTTACACTTGAAAATACAGCAATTGAGATTGGATGGATTCCGGGAACACCTTCGCCTACTACTTTGGGTTTTGCCCTTGAAAGCGGTAAGTTCTTTCACCTGGATTTTGGTATTGTTATGAGTCTTTCGCTTGATGATGGTAAAATTGCCATAAAAGCGAATAGAAACCAGATGACAATGAATGATTTTACCCAAATACTACGTGATGGATTTAATCTGAAAGTGCCAGATATATTTCCAAAAAATATATACATAAGAGATGCCGAAATATTGTTTGCTCCGCAGGGAGGCTCAGTTGGTGAAGTTGATATTGAGGCTGGTTTTACCCTTAGAGGAGTTACCAAGTTAACTGATGCCCTTAGTGCTAAACTTAACTATCATACCAATCTTAAAGATGGCTTCGTTATTTATTACAAGCTGGATAATAATTTTAAGGATGAAATACTACATGAATTAAAAAACAAAAAGGTGCTCTCAAAAATATTAACTCCAATTTTAAGCTCATTGCAGGTTGAACAAGCAGAGGTAATGCTCAAGGCTAATAAAGACCTTCAACTTGACGGGCATACTCATTACGAAGTATATGTAATGAATGAACGGGTACCAATTCCTGACTTCAAGGCAACCCTTGATGTAAAGGAAATGGTGAAAAATGTTGTTAACAAGATTGTTGAAAAATATGGTGGCAAGGCTACAAAATTAGCGAAAAAAATAAGTAGTTCTGCCAAAATAGCCGGAAACAAGGTAGGACAGGGTGCCAAGTTTGCACAAAAAATGGTAAAACTTGGCGTTTCAAATGCTAAACATTTACATCCAAAAGGAATTCTTAATCCTGTTAACAAGCATATCTGTCGTGAACAATGTATTCCAAACCGAGCTAACGAGCTGATTGGTAAGGTGCTTCCGCCATCCTTGCAGGCTATTCAGGCTTTCCATGATGATATTATTGGTGACATGATTACTTTACAGGGTAAAAATGCTGCCGAGACCAAACGAATTCGTGAATCATTTTTCCTAGCTGACTGGAATAAACTAAATACACAAATTGAAGAAGACTGGAAGAGTATTTGGGAAGATAAATTCTATTATGGTTTGTTTATTAGAAAAAGTGCGGCAATTGAAGGGGGTAATATTTACAGGAATATTATTACCAAAAGAAAGCGGGAATATCTTAACTTGAAAAACAAATTATATAATAGTCTCATTTCAAAAAAATTGCCTGCCACGTTGCGTATTGAGTATGATAAAAATGCCGGTTGCGGATCACTTTTCAGAAATAACAAATTTGTTAAAAAACATTGTGGCTGGCATAAAAACTGGACTATGATTATACAGGCTGGCTATGTAAAAAATCCTCGTATTGGAAATAGAGTTTTGTTCTATGAAAAGAATATGGGAATAATTGCAGTATATAGTATTGATGATGTATGCAATATGTACGAACTTGCCAATCTTAAGGGTATAAGTAAATACTGGAAAAATATAACCTGGTATGAGCAAGGTGCCTTCGACGGATATATCCTTTTTGAAGATGCTAATGGTTATAGCGAAGCCTATAAAATGGATGATAAAGGTAACTTGAGCAGATATGTAGGTGACATTAGCGGAACTAACAGATTACTACCTAAAGGTGATAGCAGACGTTTGAATATTGAGCAGGGACCTGTTTCGATAGACCCAATGGGTGATGGTGCTTGGAGTGCTTTTTGGGAATTTGAACCTGTACCAGGTACCAATTATTTGCGTATTAAAAATCGTTGGAAAGGTACTTATCTAAATATTGAACAGGGACCTGTTAAGGCTAATCAAATTGGTACTGGTGCACATAGCTCTCATTGGTTGCTTGAATCAGCAGGTGAGATGGGAAATATACGAATTAAAAACCGCTGGAAGGGTACATATTTGGTAAAAACACAAAAAGGTGTTGAATGCAGAAAAGTTAGTGCTAATGCTCCTGAATCTATTTGGGTACTTGAGAAAGTAGAATAAATTGAAAATTATCGAGGGGCAATCAATTTGATTGCCCTTTTTTTTACTTATTTTTTTATAACCGTATCAATAGTTTTTTTCGGATTGATAAGCAAAAACTTTCCATCTTCACTTTTTACAGAATCTTTAATTATTAGATTAAAAGGATCTTCTGCACTAAGCTCGGGAGCAACTGTAAAAATAGTTTTTTTCGGATTGATAAGCAAAAACTTTCCATCTTCACTTTTTACAGAACCTTTAATTATTAGATTAAAAGCATCTTCTGCACTAAGCTCGGGAGCAACTGTAAAAATTTTACCTGCCAAATTTGCTACATTTGGTGATGACATTGAAGTTCCAGAAGCAGCCATTCTTTCGCCACCAGGTAAATAACTTTCTACCTCAAATCCGTTAGCATATATATCAACTGATTTACCAAAACTTGTAAATGAAGTCTGGTCGCCTGCAATATCAACCGCACCAACAGTAATAATATTTCCTAAGTCGTAAGAGGATGGAATCATCTTGTCGAAATTAACATCATTATCACTGTTACCTGCTGAGGTTATGTATAGAACATTTGGTGTGGAGCTTATTGCCTCATATAAAGCCTTGTCAAGAATAGTAAAAATTTCCATTGCTTTGGCTTTTCTTTCTATAGCATCTTTCCCAAATCCGTTTGCCTGAAGCATTGATTCAATTTCGGAAGGAGATTCACCCCAGCTCATATTTACTACCCGAACATTATTTTGCTTAAAATATTGTGCAGTCTTTTTCCATGATTCACCTACTTTTTTAGCCCACTCAACGGTTGGCATCATAGGAATTGTTTTGTAGTCGAACTCGGTTCTTGCAACCATTATTTTTGCAAAAGGGTTACCTGCCAGAGCAATACCCGATACATGAGTTCCATGCATGTAAAGAGTCATAACCATAAAGCCTTCAACAAGGTTATTAACTTCATCTGGTTTTAATTGCGAAAACTTCTGCTTAACCTTCGAAGCTTCATCTGAATCAATACCGGAGGTGAGATCAGTAAAACCTTTAACAAGACCCATTAGAACATCAACATCGTTAGCATACTCTTCAGGAACAGGATAAAGTAATTTTGTTGTATATTCCCCCTGCAAGTTAAAGGCAATACCATTTATATCATCAATATATCCATTGTTGTCATTATCTTTACCATCAACTTGTTCTTCTTTATTTACAAATAAGGAGCCTTTGAAAACATTAGTATCCACTCCGCTATCCCAAACACCAATAATCACATCATTATAATTCTCTTTACCCGAAAATTTTACATCCATTGCCGACCAGATATCTCTCTTCTCAACTTTGTTCTTTTCAAGATAATCTGAAAGTACTGCAACAATTTGTTTTTTTAATGGCAGGTAGTTCTCGAAATTATTTTTAAAGGCAAGTAGCTGCAAAGCTTGTTCAAAACTTATGTTTCCGGCTTTTTCAATAGCTGGGTCCAACTGACCTTGCAAGAATCCCATTATCAGGTTTTTACTTCTTATTTCGTACTGTGCTTTAGTATCCTTAAAGCGATCACCTACAAGCTCAAAATCAAGGGCATTTACCTTTTTACTGTAGATTGATTTGAATGTTTCTGCAAATTCAGGACTATCTTTTCCAACTTTGATTTTAGCTTCAACTAAAGAAGAAGCAACAAGTCCGGTTGTAACTTTGTCTGCTTCTTTCTCGGTTAATGCTTTAAGCTCTTCAATTAGCTTGAGGACTTTATCGTTATCACCTTCAATCAAGGCAATTGCCATACTGGCATTGATGTAGCTTTTAACAGTGGTTTTATCCCTGATGTCATACTTTTTAAGAATATCCTGAATATCGCTTTTAACTTTAGTAATAAAATTATTAAATGCAGATTCGTTTTCCAAAATATAAGTAGCTGTTTTCTCAGTTTTCCAGCTTAATTTTGGAAGGTCTTCCATCTTTTTTACAACTATTTTGTCTTGTCCGAACATGCTAACAGTTAATATACTACTAACAAAAACAATACAAATTAGTCGGATTAGTTTGTTCATTTATTCCTCGGTTTTTTTATTGATGATGAATTTTAGACGTATAGCCCAAATTTTAGTTGCAGGAGTATATAAAAGAAAGCTCCCGGGGTGGGAGCTTTTTGGAAACTATTTAAGTAACATCATTTTTTTCGTAGCCGAATATTTATCAGTAGTTAGCCTGTAAATATAAACTCCGCTAGGCAAGTTTTCCGCATTAAATTTAAGCGTATGCAAACCACTTTTTTGATACTCGTTAACGAGTAATTGTATCCGTTCACCCAGAATATTCATAACTTCCAGGGTAACCCGTGTATCATCGGTAATTGAATACTCGATTGTTGTGGCAGGATTAAACGGATTAGGATAGTTTTGAGCTAGATTGTAGCTATCGGGTATTGTAGCTCCCTGGATGCTGAGTGATGATGTTGCACTCTCAATAACCAATGATTCACCATTTGCCAGTTTTTTTGTACCCATTTTACTTCTTACTATAATATCCTTACCTGAGCATGTAATTGTTAGAGGATATACAACCGATGTTAATACTACACCGGCAATGTCATTGATTTGTGAAATTGACCTGTTATTCTCAAAACGAATATCGAACATACCGGTTGGTGGCATTGGTGGTAACATTGCTTCAAAATCGGTAAAGTTTTCAGAAAGTTTTAATGTTTGTAAGCTACCGTCACTATCTGTAAAACGAATAGATGCGTATGCTTCACTTACCTTTGCAGCAGTTGACGAGGTTTTTGCTGAGTAAGTAATCATCCCGTCACCGGAAGATTTAATCCAGTAACCCTTACCCGGTTCAAGGTTATCGGTTGTAGTGTAACCGCTTTCAAAACCAAAAAACTGCGATTGCAATAAATCTGATGGTTCGGTTGTAAGTGAAGCGACCGGGTAAGTCTCGTTAAACGGACCAATAATATTCCAGCCTTCCACAATGGCTATTTCCTTGTTCTCAATTTCTGTACCTTCAATTTGTACTGTTTCTTCTTCTGCAAATTTTAACCAGTAACCTGTACCATTTCCAAGCATATCGGTGGTAGCATAACCGTTATCGAATGCAAATGCACTACTTGTTGCAGTTGGGAATAATGAGGATGTATTCATACTTTCTGCCAAAACTGGTACCGAAATGAGGTTCCAGCCTTCGTTTGCATTAACATCCACTGTTATTAAGGAGCTGCCATTGCCATCCATTATACTTATTGTTCTGCCATGTACATCTGAATTATACATACAATAATAATCACCGAAATTTTCTGAGGATAGGTTGTCGATATAGTACAGATAATTTGTTGCACCAGGTAATACTTCATCATTGTAGTACCATTGCATCGGACTAATTATCTCATCAACTTCAAGGTTAACTCTTCCGGTTGGATAGCTATCGTTGTAAATTTTAAAATATTGATTTTGTGAACTCTTAAAAGTGATCTGGTTATTATTAAGCTGACCATAATTTTCGAGATTACCATACACAAAAAGATTGGTGTTATTGGCGGCTTCATCCATTATAAGTCCGTTATTGGTGAAAGTACCACCGGAACTAACAGTTTGTGTACTTGCATAAGCAACAAGGGTATCGGTAAGGGTGCTGTTACCATAAATATTAACTCCACCTCCTATATAAAATTTACCGCATAGCTCTGCATCGTAGAAGGTTGTATTTCGAATATAAGCTGTGTTATCAACTTTAACTTTGCCACCGTTTGCAAAAACTTGTGCACCATAAAACTGTTTATGCATACCTGTGTGGTGAATTGAGCTGTTTGGTGCCATTATCAATTTATTGTTGTTCCAACTGGCATTACAGTTATATAGATTGAATTCACCAACAATATTTATTACAGTGGTTGAATCGTTGTTATAAATTGAGTTTGCTTCAAGAAATGATTCCGGAGCACCTGTGTAAGTTTGGTCTTCAGTTCCTAAAAACCAGAAATCCTGACATTTTATATCACCATTATTAGTTATATCACCAAGAAGTGAAAGACTATAATTCTGACCAGGCATTATAAAGCTACCATTGTTAATCAGTGAGCCATAGATTATTAGTGAAATAAAATTGTAGGGACTTGCGTTTTGGAAAGTATCCTGAACAGTAACAGTACCATACATATCAAGGTTGTATGTAGTGCGGACATTACCAATAAGAGTTAAGTCTTTTATCACTGTTTGGCTAACATAACCACCAGATTCAAATTTAAGTGTACTGTTGCCATTATCGCCATTAAATGTACAACCTAATAGCTCGGCATTATTTTTAATAAGAACAGCATTATCAATTCCAATATTAAAGGTCAAGTGTCGTGCTCTCAGGTTACTGAAAGAAAGTTCAACACCCTCACTAAATATGGGCTTGGCGTAGTTGCCATATATTTCGCCCACATCAGTAAAAGCAACATCGGAAAGGAAAGTTACAGTTGTGTTGCTATCGATAAAAGTAATGTTGGTAGGAGAAAAATAATAATCACCTGCACAATCAACCATAATATCATAACCGGTTGAGAAGTTTAGGCTGTAATTATCCCAAGTTGCTTCATTATAAATATGCCCCTGAACATCAATTACAAGTGATTTGTCATTTGCATCCTGAATTGTCCCAAGATTTACAAAATCGTTTATAAGTGTAACATATTCATTTACTCCATTTCCTCCAGGAATCATTGTGCCGGTAAGTGTACAATTATCCAGTACGTTGCCACTACCGGAAATAATATATGTACCGGCAATTTCTGCGTTAACAACTTTTACTAGACCAAAAGTTGTCCAGCTTGTTTCAAAGTTGAGCACGGTATTCTCATTACCGATTAAAGTTACATCATAAACCCAGTTATTCCCGGTATCGTAGTAATTGCCAAGCGTATGAGTTTTATTAGCTTCAAAGTTTAATGATGCTGTGATGTGTTCGAGAGTATAAAAGTTAATATTTGAATTTCCGGCAAAGTAAACTATATCATCGACAATGCTACCAGTCAATTGATAAACGCTGCAAATACCACTTTCAACAGTAGTAATTGTTTGTCCGCCACTTTGCATATTTAACTGGTATATCTTAATTGTTCCGGAGTTATTTAAATTACCATAGAGGTAAATGATCATATTGTACCAGTCATCATCATTATCGATGATTATCCCGTTGTTGGTAATATCTCCATTAACAGTTATACCATGAGTTTGTGCATTAAAGGTTACATTTAATTTACCATTTTGGGTTACAGTTAAATTGTTGCAAGACACTTCCGAGTTAAATACTACGTTACCATCAATAACCACATCATCCGATGCACCCGGTACAATACCTCCAACCCAGGTGGATCCATCCGTCCAAATACCACCGGTACCAGTTGAAGTTATTTGTGCTGAAATTGTTATGGTTAGTGTTAGTAAGAAAAGAATAAGAATAGAAAGAGTATTCAAAAACTTCATTTTTTTTCCTCTTGCTTTGTTTAATCCCTTTGATTTATGCTGGTTAAAAAAATATTCAGACCCGATAATCAGCTGGAAAATACAATTAAATAGTTAGAGTTGCAACTTTTGAAGTATGCAATAGATTAAAATTAATGAAATGTAGCGAGAATGGGAAACATTTGCTAAAATCATGATTTAGGTCACATTTCTATGGTATGTGTGCCTGGTATTTAAACCTTTATGGTTAAAATGGTTTCTAATAATTGTATCAGAAAATTTCACGTATTATTTTCCTAT
This sequence comes from Melioribacteraceae bacterium, assembly GCA_963663615.1. GTDB lineage: Bacteria > Bacteroidota > Ignavibacteria > Ignavibacteriales > Melioribacteraceae. Next base: position 2,674,217 of record OY760517.1, on the reverse strand, counting down.
TAAACCAACCAGGGAGTAACTATGTACAAGAAAATATTAGTAGTGCTTTATATTTTGCTTTTAGCAGCAACATCAATACATGCTCAACCGGCAGCACCGGTAAATCTGGAAGCTGAGTTAAGCGAACACTTTTTTGGAGTTTTTGTTGATCTTAACTGGGAAAAACCAGTTGAGTATTTTACAAGGTATAATGTTTATAAAAAACCGAGTACTGAAGCCGACTCAACAGAATATACCCTTGTTGCAAGAAGGATCTTACATACGGATTTTAAAGACAGACGTGTTCAGGCTGGTGAAACATACTCATATTATGTTACTTCGGTAACTCGTGATGGAGAAAGCGATGCGAGTAATATTGTATCGATAACCGTAACTGAACCAACACCTCCCGAGTATGGTGTGGTTAGCGGAACAGTTACTTCAGATGATGATGGTTCTCCTTTAGGTCGTACGCTTGTTAAATTTATACCTGCTGAAGGTTATCGTTGCAAGTTTGCATATACTGACTCTCTGGGATTTTATTCAACTGAGTTACAGACAGGGGACTATTATATATACTTTATGGCTAGGGGGTACTGGTATGAATTTCATGCGAACACCAGATATTTTGATGAAGCTACTCCTGTAACAGTTAGCACTGATGATTCCCTTACAGTTGATGCAGGTCTTGAAACTTGGGCTCCACCGGCAAATTATATTTTAAGTGGCAATGTTACAGATGAGGAGGGTAACGGACTCAATGCCGGGGTGTATATTTATAAAATGAGATATAATTCATATCATTATCATCACAGGTATGCACGTACAGATAACCTTGGTAATTATTCTGTAAATGTAATGGAAGGGGATTCGCTTATAGTTTTTGCAAAACCGTTCAACCACCATTATCTCCCTGAATTTTATGATAATCAGGCTACCTTTGCAGATGCCAACAGAATTTATGTTGAAGGTAATGTTACAGATATAAATTTTGTACTGGATACAGTTGCATCATATCAGAACTCAGTTGCCGGTATGGTTAAAGACAGCACTGATACTGGTATTGAAGCATATATTAAGGCTATTAATCTTGAGTATGCTGCCGGTTATCCCAAGCATTACAGAACGATTACAGATTCACTTGGAGCTTATGCTTTCGAGAATCTTTATCCCGGTAATTATATTTTCTTTGCAAAACCTTTCGGTGAATATTTGCCAACATTTTTCCGGTACGATGGTGTACAAGCCATGCATTGGAATGAAGCCGATACCGTAACTGTTGCTGAAACAAGCACACTTACAGAAATGGACTTTTACGTTAACGGAAGAGAGTTTAATGGTGAAGCAAAAATTACAGGTACCGCTAACGATAACTCCGGCTCACCACTTAAGGGTGTTTATGTTTATGTATTTAACGAAGAATTAAATAGTGGTACTTTTGCGATAACTGATGACGAAGGTAACTATTCCGTTGAAGGATTGGTTCCGGGGAATTACACTGTTTTTGGTGACATGATTGATTATGAAACTGAAGTTTACACAAGCGTTGGTATTGATTATAGTAGTAATGTTAATCATGAGGTTGATATTACACTTACACCTAATTCAATAACAGCAACCGAAAGTGAAAATGATTTTGTTGCAGATGCTTACGAGCTTGCACAAAATTATCCTAATCCTTTTAATCCTTCAACAGTAATTAGTTACTCAATTCCTGAAGCTACAGTAGTTAAGCTATCTGTTTATAATACGCTTGGTGAAGAGATTTCTACTCTTGTAAATACTTTACAGGATGCCGGTACTTATAGCGTACAGTTTGATGCGAGTAAACTTGCAACGGGTATATATCTTTATACTCTTGAGACAGGCAAATTTACGGTTACAAAAAAAATGCTACTATTGAAGTAAGTTTATTTACTACTACCTCTCTTCAAGCTTAATTTGAGGAGAGGTAGTTGGTTAAATTTGTATGCTAATTACGATTTCAATTATAATTATTTATTTCATAAACACCGGCACACTTGGCAGGAATACTTATAATTGTTTTACCTTCTTCAATAGTTAATTTTTTCTGGGCACCCATTCCAAGTAGTTCAACTGCTTCCGATTTTGCAACTGATTTTATATCCCACTTATCCAGTTTTCCCTCTTTGTTAATATCTAACTCAAAGTTGGTAATATCCTTGTCATCATTATTTATTAAAACCAATATGCGGTTTGTGTTGTGTCTTCGTAAAAATGCATATACATTTGGTTTGTCCGGGTCATTCTGTCGTTGCACTTCGAAGTAATAGCCGTGAGTAAGAGCATAGTTATTTTTGCGTAACTCAATAAGCCGTTTGGTTAGCCCAAAAGTTTTATCGGCATTAGGCAAAAACCAGTCGTGCTCACCCGAGCGCGTTTCTTTATTCCAACCCCATTCCGGCATATCCCTGCGATTATTTGGATAGCCACCATAAGCACCAAGTTCATTACCATAATAAATTTGGGGAATACCTGGCAACGTCAATAGTGCAGTTAAACCTAACTGGTGTCTTTTTTCATCGTTTGAATAAACACCCGGCGAGCCCTCTGTTTTTGTAGCAAATCTGGCAATATCATGGTTGTCAATAAAGTTAACCATAAGTAAAGTTTGCTTAATACCAAGATCATCGATAGTATTCTGCATATTATCAGCAATTATATCGGTTGAATTACCCTTGGCAAAAGTTTCTTTAAGTCCCCCCTGAAGGTAAAAGTTGAGTGTGCCATTAAAACCTGCATCAAGGTAAGATTTATAGTTTTCGGATCTGCGGTAATCATAGGTTTCGGCAAAAATAAAGAGGTCTGGTTTTACAGAACGGATTTCCTTAAACCATTCAGAGAAATAGCTTTTGGGAACCAGCATAGGTGCGTCAAATCTAATTCCGGAAATATCGTAATTCCTTACCCAGCCCTTACTCATTTCATTCAGATAATTTCTTATATCCGCACCAACAACCGGGTCGTCAATCTTAAAATCGGGGAGACCATAAATACACATATGAGTAACATCAAGGTATGCACAACTGTTATCTTTTTCGTTATCTTCAAGTTTGTTAAACCATTCGGGATGCGTTTTAACTATATCGGCATTCCATCCAGCCTGGTTAACCACCATATCGAAAATGAGAGTCATATTATGGTATTCCAGTTCATTGATAAGAAACTTAACTTCCTGTGGAGTGCCGAAATGAGGCTCAACAGCCTGATCATCAGGATCCCTGAAGTTTATTACGTAGCCATGATAACCACAAGCTGGTGTACTATCCCGTTCCTCGTTTCTTCCCGAGTTAATTGCATGTAACGGAACATTCTCGTAAAGTGGGGATGTCCATAAAACTGTTGTGCCCAATTCGGAAAGATAACCAAGCTTTTGGCTAATCCCTGTTATATCACCACCATGGTAAAAATATGGATTATTGGGATCATAACCCTCGTACCCGCCAACATTATTGTTGGATGTATCGCCATCATAAAACCTATCGGTAAGAGCCATGTATATTATCTGCTCACGCCAGTCGATGTTGGTAGCTCTATGCTTAACTTCATGTTTATCTGAACAAGCGGTTACCAGAATAACCATAACAAAGGCTAATAATGTCTTTTTTAGTTTCATATAGTCCCTGCAATTGAAAACAATTATTGAATGAGGTTATAAAATAACTAAAAGCTGGGAATTGTAAGTTGCCAGAAGATATAATTTTACAATAATGTGACAACTCTTTACAAATTTCTAACTTGCACTTTTGTACAAAATGCCTTATTGTTGTAACCAAAATTTAATTAACTGAGAAAAATGACTATTAATTCGACAATCAGGATAAAGCATCATCTTCATCATAAAACTCTTTCCCGGGAGCGTCGGATTACTATATCTATATAAATTTTATAATTATTTATTTGACCCGTCCTGAAAAAAGTTGACTGTTTTTATATTAACAAATACTCCTGTAAGTTGCAACTTACAGGAGTATTATGTATAAAATCTGGCGTCTGGTAACCCAGACTAAGATGAGGTCTTTTTGAATTATAGATATTTATTGATTCACTGACGAGCACTTCAAGATTATCAAAATTTTCACACTCATCAAATAAGAACTCATTTTTTAGTATTCCATTTACTCTCTCGGCCAAAGCATTCTGATAACAATCATAGCCATCAGTCATTGATGGTTTTATTCCATAACTTTTTAGTCTTTCCTGATAGATAGCGGACGCATATTGTAAACCTCTGTCAGAATGATGAACTGACTGCCAATAATATTTTCTTTGCTTTATTGCCATATCCAGAGCCTGGACTACGTTTTGACTATCCATACTACTACTTAATTTGTATCCCATAATCTTTCTGCTATAAGCGTCTGTAACTAATGAGAGATAGTATGTTTTTTCTTTGGTTTTCAAATAAGTGATATCACTTACAAATACTTCTTCCGGTTTGGTCGCTTTCATATCCCTATACAAATTAGGATGTTTTTTTAGCCAGTGTTTTGAGTTTGTCGTTTTTGTATATGACTTTACTTTCTTTACCAACAAATCTCGTTCTCTGAGTATTTCAAATAACTTATCTCTTCCAACGCTTATTTTCCCTTTGAGCAAATAATGCAACTTACGCGTTCCTATACGTGGCTGGATATGACGTATCTCCATTACCTGCCTCAGGACTTCTCGTTTTAAGATATTTTCGCTCTGAGTTGACTGCTTTGACTTATAGTATGCTTGTTTACTTACACCAAGATATCGACAGCACGTAACTACTTTTACTTTTTCTTCGCCTGCTGACAATTCCCGGATAACTTGGTATCGATGTTTTTTAATATATCTATCCCGGATTCCCGTTTTGTAACATCTATCAATTTTTCGTAAACAATTAGTTTCTCGCGCGCTTCTTTTAATTGTCGCTCTAATATTTTTATTCGTTGTTTTTCCGCGTCTTTCATCGGGCGTCCGGTTGTATAGTTTTTTGAATATTCAAACCTACCATATTTTCGGCACCATTTCAATACTGTACTCTTTCCACCTATGTTATACTTTGACTTCAGGTAATCTTTGGTCACATGACCTCTTTCATATTCCCTTACTACTTTTCGCTTAAACGACTCACTATAACTCTTAATTCGGGGGGGAGTAGTTTTTTGTTGCATTTTGTCTCTCCTGACTTTTTTTAGTTTTGGTCAACCTATTTCAGGACGAGACAATTATTAGAAAAACCCCGACGAGTGTCGGGGTTTTTTCGTTTTAAAGGAGAATTTTATGAATGGAAATCTTAAAATTGCCATCCAGAAGAAAGGCAGACTAACGGAAAAGTCGTTCGATTTATTTAAGTCATGCATGATAGATATTGAGAGTTACAAGGAAAGATTGTTGGTTACTGCCCGAAATTTTAAGCTGGATATACTTTTCCTTAGAGATGATGATATTCCTGAGTATGTTATGGATGGGGTTGCTGATCTTGGTATAGTTGGTGAAAATGTGGTTGTTGAGAAAGGTGCTGATATTGAGGTGATTCAAAAACTTGGATATGGCAGATGCAAACTTATGCTGGCAGGACCGGAAGATGTTAAGCTTGGAAGCTCAATTGATCTGGAGAACAAAATAATTGCAACCTCGTATCCTGAAATACTTGGTAAATATTTGGATAAGCAAAATGTTAATGCCAAGATTATTGAGCTAAGTGGTTCGGTTGAAATTGCACCGAGTCTTGGTGTTGCCGATTTTATTTGTGATTTGGTATCAACCGGCACAACACTTAAAATGAATAAACTTAAGCCAGGTTTTACAGTTTTTAATTCGGAGGCTGTTTTAATTGCAAATAATAGTTTTCAAGCGGATGCAGAAAAAGCCACTATTTTTTCACAGCTAATGAAAAGAGTTACTTCCGTACTAACAGCAAAAAAATCCAAATACCTAATGATGAATGTTGAGGAACAGCAGTTAGACAAAGTACTGGATATTCTTCCCTCATTAAAGAGCCCGACAGTTTTACCACTTGCCGACAAAAATCTCTTTGCTATACATGCAGTTGTGCCATCGGCGGAGCTATGGGAAATAGTTGAGAAGTTAAAAGATAATGGAGCCAGTGGAATTTTACAATTACCAGTGGAGAACTTGATACCATGAAGTTATATAAGTTAAATAACGTAAAAGAGACTGAACTGCATACTATTCTACAAAGAGTTAAAAGTAATAGTAATGTTATTAGGGATAGAGTGGAAGATATTCTTGATAATGTTCAGAAAAACGGTATTAGTGCTGTGGTTAAATACAGTAAACAATATGAAGGTTTAAACTCAGATAATTTACTCGTAACCGTAAAAGAGTTTAAAGAGGCTGAAAAGCGTGTTTCAGAGGAATTTAAGGTTGCTCTTCAAAAGGCTGCTACTAATATTGAAAAATTCCATAGCATGCAAAAACCGGGGGAGTACACCACGGAAATAATTCCCGGTGTTACTTGCGGCAGAAAATACGAGGCTCTCGAAAAAGTTGGTCTGTATATACCGGGAGGTACTGCCCCTTTGGTTTCAACAGTACTAATGCTTGGTATTCCAGCCAAAATTGCAGGTTGTAAGGATGTTACTATATGTACACCTGCCAGTCAGGGAAAAGTTAGTCCGGAATTGTTATATGCTATAAGTTATACCGGATATAATAAAGTGTACAAAACCGGAGGTGCACAAGCAATTGCTCTAATGGCATATATTGAAAAAGTTAACAAAATATTTGGTCCCGGTAATCGGTATGTTACCACTGCAAAAAGTTTAATAAATTCACAGGAAAGTAATTGCACTATTGATATGCCAGCCGGACCAAGCGAGGTACTTGTTATTGCCGATAGTAGTGCCAATCCTGTATTTGTAGCTGCCGATTTGTTATCCCAACTTGAACATGGTACAGATTCACAGGCTGTATTGGTTACAGATTCCGAACAGATAATTAGTGATGTTAAGTCTGAAATTATACGCCAAAAAGAATACTTATCAAGAACTGAGATAGTTAATGATTCACTCGAGAACCTCATACTTATTAAAGTTAACGATACTGATACTGCAATAGAGTTGAGTAATTATTACGCTCCGGAACATCTGATTATTAATACGGAAAATGCTGAGCAGCTATTTGATAAGGTAAGAAATACCGGATCTTTATTTCTTGGTGCATGGTCTCCGGAAAGTGCAGGCGATTATGCCTCGGGAACTAACCACACATTGCCGACTTCTGGCTATTCAAAAGTTTATAGCGGTCTAGGTACTGAGGCATTTATGAGGTCTTATACATGGCAAAAGATAAGCGAAAACGGATTATCTGAACTCGCTAATCCTATATTAAATCTTGCTGAAGTTGAAGGACTTGATGCACATGCAAACGCAGTAAAAGTGAGGTTACAAAATGGAAATTAATAATCTGGCAAGGGAAAATATTATTGCACTAAAAACATATTCTTCTGCACGAATAACTACAATGGAGGGTATATTACTTGATGCCAATGAAAACCCTTTTGATGAAACCGGTTTCGGTATCAATCGTTATCCTGATCCGATGCAGAATAAATTGCGCGAGAAGATGGCTGATTACCTTGCAAGTAGTAAGGAGCAAATAATATTTGGTATTGGCAGTGACGAATTGCTTGATATGATATACAAGGTATTTTGTACACCTGCTGAAGACAACGTAATTATTAGTGAGCCAACTTATGGAATGTATTCAGTATTGGCGAATACTCATAACATTTACGTTAAAGAACTGATGCTTGATAATAATTTTCAGCCAGACGTTAATGCTATAACGGATGCATGTGATGATTTCACCAAACTAATATTTGTTTGCTCTCCAAACAATCCGACAGGTAATGTTGCTGATATAAAGATTATTGAAAAATTAGCTGAAAACACCGGTAAAATTATTGTTGTGGATGAAGCTTACATCGATTTCTGCAAAGAAAAGAGTGCTTTCTCATTATTGGAAAAATATAAGAATATTATAATACTCCGTACATTTTCCAAAGCTATGGGTATGGCTGGTATAAGACTTGGATATGCAATTTCCTCTCCTGAGATAATTGAGCTACTCTTTAAGGTAAAGCTGCCATATAATATTAATAAACTTACTGAGAACATTGCCCTGAAATATCTATCTGGCGGTGAGGAAGGAAGCAGTGCAGGTATAATTATAAACGAGCGAGCCAGAATTGTTAACGAATTAAGCAGACTTAAAGAAATTGAAGAAGTCTTTAATTCAGATGCTAACTTTGTGCTTATTAAAGTAGCGGATGCATTATCAGTTTATCAGGATATGTATAAAAAAGGAATAATACTGCGTTACAGGGGTAATATGACTGGCATACCTGATACTTTGAGAATTACAATCGGTACACCTGAAGAAAATAACAGTATGCTTGCCAGTCTATCCGAGGTACTTGGAGAACCTAAAATGAATAAACTAACAGAATATCTTGAACAGGTTGTTACACGAGAAAGGATAGTAAAGAGGAGCCGGATAACAAAAGAAACACAAATCATGGTTTCTGTTAATCTGGATGGTTCAGGCAAAAGTAATATTTCAACGGGCATAGGTTTCTTAGATCATATGCTTGAACAGATTGCCCGTCATGGTAATATAAACCTTGATATAAATGTTAGTGGTGATCTTTGGATAGATGAACATCATACTGTTGAAGATGTGGGTATTGTACTAGGAAGTGCCATCAAAGATGCTTTGGGTGACAAAAAGGCAATAAAACGTTACGGGTTTTTACTACCAATGGATGATTCACGGGCAGAGGTTGCTATTGATTTGGGAGGCAGACCATTCCTTAAGTTTGATGTTGAGTTTGGTCGTGACAAAGTAGGTGATTTACCGACAGAGCTTGTAGAAGAATTTTTTAGAGGTTTGAGTAATAACATGTTAGCCAATATTCATATTGCTTGTACCGGTACTAATGATCATCATAAAATTGAAGCGATTTTTAAGGCTTTTGCGAAAAGTTTGAATGATGCGGTACGTATTGACGAAAGAAGTAAACATTCACTGCCATCAACTAAGGGGGTGCTATGATTGGAATAATTGAATATGGTGCCGGTAATGTTGCCTCGGTTGGCAATGCATTGCAAAAACTTGGTTACGAATTTTTTATTAGTAATAAATCTGATAAACTTGCCGAGGCAAATAAACTGATTTTTCCCGGTGTTGGCAGCGGTGGTGCAGCAATGCAAAAACTTCATCAGTATAACCTTACTGATTTTATAAAAGATTATACTAAACCACTTCTTGGTATTTGTCTTGGTATGCAGGTTTTTGCTAAACACCTTGTTGAGGATAATGTAAGCGGAATTGGAATAATTGATGTGAAAACTGGCAAATTTAATTCCCTTTTGACAAAAGTACCGCATATGGGGTGGAATAGTGTTAAACATAATAATTGCGAACTATTTAATGGTATTGATAACGAGGAATATTTCTATTTTGCCAATTCGTACTATATACCGGTTAACCAATTTACCATTGCTACGAGTGAGTATAACTTACCTTTTGCGGCTGCTATAAATAAAAACAATTTTTACGGTGTTCAATTTCATCCTGAAAAGTCGGGTGAGGCGGGACTAAAATTATTAACAAATTTTTGTGAGATATGAAAATAATACCAGCAATAGATTTATTGGACGGAAATGTAGTACGTCTTTCAAAAGGTGATTATAATAACAAGGTTGTTTATTCGCAAAATCCTCTTGAAGTAGTGAAGACTTTTGAGGATGCAGGGTTTAGCCATATTCATATTATTGATTTGGCAGGCTCGAAGGATGCACGAATTACTACCTTGAGTACTCTTGAAAAAATTAAGAGTGAGACAAACACCAGCATTCAGTTTGGTGGGGGAATTAGAAAAGCAGAAGATATTAAAGTATTGCTTGATACAGGTATAGACAAAATTATTCTTGGTTCGGTTATTTATAAATACCCAAAGGAGTTTTCGCAAATTATTCTTGAGAATGATGCCGGAAAATTGATAGCCGCTTCGGATATTCTTAACAGAAGAGTTAAAATTAGTGGTTGGCTTGAAGATGCAGGTGCAGCTGTTGAGGAACATATAGAGGGATGTCTGAAACATGGTATTGTGGAATTTCTGATTACTGATATTAGCAGGGATGGTATGCTTAAAGGGCCCAATTTTGGTCTTTATAACCAACTCCAGTTAATGTATCCGGATATTAAGATTATAGTTTCGGGTGGTATTTCGGGGGCTACTGATTTGGCGAGGTTAAATGAGAAGAAATATTACGGTGTGGTTATAGGTAAAGCCTATTATGATAGCAAAATTACATTGGAGGAGATGATTAGTTATGCTGGCTAAAAGAATAATTCCATGTCTGGATGTTAAAAATGGCAGGGTAGTAAAAGGTACCAACTTTGTTAATCTTAAAGATGCAGGCAGTGCTATTGAACTTGCACAATACTATTCGGAAAACGGTGCTGATGAATTGGTGTTTCTTGATATTACAGCTTCTCATGAAAAACGTAAAACTATTGTAGAACTGGTAAGAGAGGTTGCGAAAGTTATTAACATTCCTTTTACTGTTGGGGGTGGCATTAGCAGCATTGAGCAAATAGGTGAGGTACTTAACGCTGGTGCTGATAAAATATCGTTAAACTCTGCAATTGTAAATAATCCGAAGCTGATAAATGAATCTGCAAAAAAGTTTGGTAGTCAGGCAGTTGTTGCCGCAGTGGATGTAAAATATACAAATGAAGAATACAAAGTATATATTAATGGTGGCAGGAGAGAAACTGATCTTAAAGGAATAGCCTGGATAAAAGAATGTGAAAACCGGGGTGCGGGTGAAATATTACTTACATCAATGAACCATGATGGTACGCGTGCAGGGTTCGACACTTTTATTTTGGGAAAATTGTTGGGTAACTTGTCAATTCCTGTAATATCATCAGGTGGGGCTGGTAGCATGGAACATTTTGAGGAAGCTTTTAACTGTGGTGCAGATGCTTGTCTTGCCGCCGGTATATTCCATTATCAGGAAATGGAAATTAAAAATCTTAAAAAATACTTAAACGAAAAAAATATTGTAGTGAGATTATAAATGATAAATATTGATGAACTTGATTTTGATAAGGGCGGCGGACTAATACCAGCCATTATTACGGATAACTATTCAAAGGAAGTATTAATGCTTGGATATATGAATTACGAAGCTTTGGTAAAAACATTGCGAGAAAAAAGGGTAACCTTTTTTAGTCGTACCAAACAAAGGTTGTGGACTAAAGGGGAAACCAGCGGAAACTTTCTTGATTTGGTTGAAATTAAAAGCGATTGTGATAATGATACATTACTGATAAAAGTTGAACCAAAAGGTAATACCTGTCATCTTGATAGCTATTCATGTTTTGGTGAAGAAAGATTTGAAGCAGGCTTTTTAAGCTATTTGCAGAATTTTATTGATACCCGAAAAAAGGAAATGCCAGAGGGTTCATATACTACCCAATTATTTAACTCGGGTGAAAACAGAATAATTCAGAAAGTTGGTGAAGAAGCTATTGAAACAGTAATTGCAGCCAAAAATAGTGATAAGGATGAGCTAGTAAACGAAGCCTCAGATTTATTTTACCATTTAATTGTTCTATTTTCAGAAAAGGGATTATCAATTAATCAGATTTTGGAAAATTTGAAAAACAGACATAAAGTGTAAAATTATTAAAATTTCGATCTTATTTGCTTATAGCACTTTCAAATTAACACCCATTTTGTAAATCTTTGTTATCATTACTATAAAAGTATCTTTTTCTCTAATTAAATATTTGCATTTTTGTTTATTATGTTAAATATTTGTAAAACCACAAAAATTTCGGAGAAAATATGAAAAAAGTATTATCGTTATTATTAGTATTTACGTTTGTATTTGCAACAGGATGTGCCACGATTGAAAAATATGCACAGAAGGGACTTGAAGAAGGAAAAAAAGCCCTCGACAGGGAAGCCAACAAATTTGTTGACAAGGAAGCCGGTGAAGGTTCTTATGCTGATTATAATGAAATGAAAGGCGACAAAACAAAATTGGATATGGTTTATCCATATCTTGTAAAACTAAACAAACAATGTTCCGACAAAAAAATCACAAAAGAAGAACGAGACGAAAAGAAAGCTAAAGTTAAAGCTTATTACAAAGATTTTACCGATGGCAAAATTGATGCAGAAGCTTACAACAAAAAATGTACAGAGCTTGTTGTACAGGAACAAGAAAAATCAACCAAATAAGATAGATTAAAAGCCGATCAGATGATCGGCTTTTTATTTATGCAGCACTAACCTCATTAACTCTCAACTACCGGGACCATGTACCTGGAAATAACTTCCGTAAAGATTGGTTACACTTCTTTTGAATTCAAGTGCATCAAAAACTTGTTCTCCAACCTTTAAAACATGGGTATTGTTATGTTGATCTACTTCAATACTAAAGTTTGCATTGTGGGTTAGCATCTCCGTACATCTCTTTATGTAGTCGCTATCATCAACCCTTTCAACAAATCGTTTAACACCTTCCGAATAGTATGACGGGGATTTCTTGAGCCACTGACAAAGATGACGGGCGGTTGCGATAAAGTTGAACATGTTATCGCCATTTACTTCCATATCCAGCTTGTCACCATCACGTACCAGTTTTTCGAACAGATTGCGTGGTGTCTGGAACTCGTGTACTGTGGACATATGCACCTCAAATTGTTAATAATTAGTTTGTAACAATTTAATACGGCAAATCTCACTTCTGATTTAATGTAGCTATTAAATAAAATAAAATCAATATCCCTGCGAAACTTAATATTATAACTTACGTCTAAAATTATGAACTAACTAAATAGATAATACTTTTTTATTTTATTCGTGGGGGGTAAAATGAATAAGAGAAATACAACTATATGCATGTTTTTGTTTATAATCGGACTAAGTGGCTTATTATTTGCCGGATCAGATGTAAACAAAAATGAAGAAAACCTTCAATCATACGAAGCCAACCTTCTTGAAGGGCTACACACAGATAACACAGGTTTGCAAATTAGTGCAGCATATTACTTGGGTGAGATGAAATCGGAAAAAGCAATTTTACCACTCATGAAGCTTTTGCGATCTTCAAAATGCGAAGACCTGAGAATAATTGCGGCACTTTCCCTGATCAAAATTGAATCCCGTTCTTCGGTTTATATGGTAAAATCGGAGAGTAAATTTAATAACAGGGCAAAAATACGCAAACTGTGCAGACAGTTTTACCTGGCGTATCTTCATAAAAACGCAGTAGATAAACAAGTTTCGGAACAATTTAAATATGCCCTCAGCATATCAGAGTAATTGTTTTGGAGCCTTCCCTGGTTGACCCCCTTTATGGGGGTTTTTATTTTATACCGTATTTATCGTGATATTTTTCAACGTGCTTGTAAAGCAGATATCCGGCAGCAGCTGCATTAGCTATAGCCAGAACTTTGCCGAACGTACCCAAACTTTTTTGAGTGTTAAATTTAACCTGATTATTAAGTGCCCATCCTAACTGTTGTTTTCCTGAATAAATATCTTCTCTGTTATCCTTCATTGCATAACGATATTCCTGAAATGAAGTGTAGTTGCTTTTAACCATTTTAGTATAAATTGTTGAATGATAGCTAATTGGTACCATCGGACTTTCTTCGTAATTCGGCGAAAAGAGCTGAATTTTATTTTCTGTAAAAGTGGTATCGCTACCAGAAGATAAGTTACCAATCGTTAGGGTTTGTGAATAAATGGTGATGCTAAGAAAAAGAATTGTCAGTATAGTTTTCATCATTTCCCCGTTTTTGCATAAAATGATTTAGACTTATATAAGATACAAATGTTCCACAAAAATGCTATTATCAAAATATTTAATTTGATATAAAAAAATTGTAGTAATTAACGATAATATTTATTATTAAGATATGTATGATTTGCATATTATATAAGGTTAAAAGGTGACCATTATGGATACAAAATATGCACCAGCTGCACGTCTGAAAAAAGAAGATATTGGAAAACAGATAACCTATTTTCAAAATGAAAATTCTGTATCAAAATTTCTTGATGCTGTAATATCGCCTATTCTTATTCTCAACCAGCAACGTCAAGTTGTATTTGGGAATAAAGTGTTACTCAAAATGCTTAACCTTAGGTCAGTAGAAAATATCTTCGGAAAGCGACCTGGTGAAGTTTTAAACTGTGTACACTCAAAACTTGAGAATGGCGGCTGCGGAACCTCCGAATATTGTGAATATTGTGGTGCTGTCAACTCAATTTTAGTGGGTTTGAAGGGTAAAGAAAATTCAGAAGAATGCAGTATTCAGCAGCATAATGGTAATGCACTGGATTTACTGGTAAAATCAACACCACTAAATATTAGTGGTGATATGTTCGTAATTTTTGCTGTTGAGGATATCAGTAGTAAAAAAAGAAGGAGAGCTTTGGAAAGAATATTTTTCCATGATGTTTTGAATACTGCCGGTGGAATAAATGGTTTCCTTTCAATATTTAAAGATTTGCCCGAAGATGAAAAAGGGACGTTTATTGATGTTGTTGGTGATCTTTCTGAAAAACTGATAGATGAAATTAAATACCAAAGTATTCTTTCAGCTGCAGAGAATGATGATCTTGTTGTATCAAGAGATGCAATTAGAACTCATACTTTTTTGCAAAAACTAAAATCACTTTATAGTAACCATGAAGTTGCAAAAGAAAAAAGTGTTGAGATTGATAACCATATTTATGATCTTGAGCTTTCAACAGATGAGATGCTACTCAGAAGAGTTGTTGGAAATATGATTAAAAATGCTCTTGAAGCAAGTGTAGCTGGTGATACTGTTACAATTGGGGTAATTAAGGAAGGAAAGCTAATTGAGTTTTGGGTTCACAACCCAGCATTTATGTCTCGCAAAATTCAGATGCAAGTTTTTCGGAGGTCGTTTACAACCAAAGGTTCTGGTAGAGGATTAGGTACCTATAGTATGAAGCTGCTTGGTGAAAGATATCTTGGTGGTAAAGTTACATTTTCAACTTCGGAATTACATGGTACAATTTTCAAAATTATCATTCCTGCTGATAAATAGGTGATTATATTAAATTCTTGTTATTCCGCTAAATTGAGTTATTCAGCAATATATTTTTGTGATATTTTACTATTTTTGTTAATAATAATTTGTTCATAATCCTTAACTGGTCTGTGTGTGAAAAATTTTTTTTGCTATATAAGATTAGGGTCAATGATCCTTTTCCTTTTAATTAGTACCCATGTTGCGGCATCTAATTTTACCTTTACAAACTATAGTTCTATCAATGGTCTTTCTTCAAGTGCTGTTTATAAAGTATTCCAGGATTCGAGAGGGTATATCTGGGCGGGAACCTCAGAGGGATTAAACAGGTTTGACGGAAAAAATTTCAAGGTTTTTAAACATAGCCCTTTTGATTCTACTTCTCTTTCTGATAATTGGGTAGTTGCTATTGCTGAAGATAGATTAGGTACTATTTGGGTTGGTACACATAATGGCGGATTAAACAGGTATAATGAGGATAAGGGAAACTTTACCCGCTTTCAATTTTCTCCAGATAATAAAAAAAGTATAGCATCCAACAGGGTTTGGTATATTCTCAACAATAATGATAATAATTTATGGGTTTGCACCTCGGGGGGACTAAACCAGCTTGATATTGAAACTGGAGTTTTCCAACGATTTACTCATGATCCGGCTGATCCACAGTCTATTAGCAGTAATTCGGTAAATGTGGTTTTGAAGGATTCTAATAATGATTATTGGTTTGGTACCTTTGGCGGGGGACTAAATAAAGCTGTGTTTATTAATGGAAAACATAGGTTCAAGAATTTTACTAATGATAATTCGGAAAAGGGAAAGTTTCTTTCCAGAATTATGATTAAAAATATAGCTGAAGATAAATTTGGATTTCTATGGCTTGCTACTTATAAAAACGGTTTAATTCGTCTCGATAAATCTACTTTCGATTATATTCAGTATTTACCAGGTAATTCCAATTATAGTTTACCGCAAAATAGCGTATTTGGATTATTATATGATTCAAATGGCAATCTTTGGGCTGGTACCCATAATGAGGGTGTTTGCTTGCTTACTAATATTGGGAGGGAATTAAAAACCGTACCAAATATTACCATAATTAAGCATGATCCTCTTGAGCAGGTAAGCTTAAGTAATAACTCGGTTGTGGATATTATTGAAGATGCAACCGGACAGATTTGGTTTGCTACCGATAAGGGGCTTAATAAATATTCTCCGGGAAGAAGTGTTTTTAATCATATAAAGGTAAAATATGGTAATGAAAACAGCTTGTCGGGTAAATTGGTGAAATCACTTTTAGAAGATGGCAATGGTAATATATGGGTTGGTACTTTTGGTGGAGGATTAAATAAATTTAACAGAACAACCGGAATATTCGAAAATTACAGTTCTGGTGGTGCTAGTAAAATAAAGTTAAGCAATAATACTGTTTGGGTATTGCAGGAGGATAGCCCCGGCAAGTTATGGGTTGGTACTTCCTACGGACTAAATTACATTGATTTTAATACCAATAAAAATGAAGTGTTTTTCCGTGGTGATAATGAAAGCGGATTAAGCCATAATAATATTTCGGCAATGCTTTCTATTGATGATAAATACCTTTGGATAGGTACTTGGGGCGGTGGTCTGAATATAATGGACAAGAAGAAAAAACAGTTCTTCAAGTATAAGAATAATCATAATAATCCTGAAAGTTTAAGTAGTAATGTGGTGAAAAAAATATTTCGGGATTCACATGGACGCATTTGGATTGGTACCTTTGGTGGCGGTTTAAACCTTGTTCTTACTAAAAACGCTTCTGCATCGGAAGGTTCCTTAACTTTTCGCCATTTTAAGTATGATTATACTGATCCTAATAGTATTGGTGCCGATAATATTACTGACATTTTTGAAACATCTAACGGCACTTTGTGGATTGCTACTTATGGTGGTGGTATTAATAAGTTACTTACCAACACCGATGTTGATTCCGGTGAGAATGTTTATAGTTTTAAAAGTTTTACCGAAAAAAATGGACTCGCTGATAATACGGTTTATAGAATATTGGAGGATGATGAAGGGTATTTGTGGTTTAGTACTAATCACGGATTGGTGAAGTTTGATCCGGGTAGGGAGACTTTCTATACCTATGATATGATGGACGGACTTCAGGATAATGAATTTGATCAAGCCGCTTTTAAAACCACCAAAGGAGAATTACTTTTTGGTGGTATTAATGGGTTTAATATTTTTGACCCTGCAAAAATTCTTACTAATCCGGTTGTACCGAAAGTAGAGATTACCGGATTTACCAAACTTGATTCCAAGCTTAATCTTGTTGTTGAGTTAAATCCCAAAAGTGATATAAAATTAAATTATGATGATTACTACTTCTCTGTATCGTTTGCGGCACTCGATTTTACACGACCGGAAAAAAATAAATATGCATACAAACTTGAAGGATTTGATAAGGAGTGGATTTACTCGCAAAATGTTACTACTGCCAACTACACCAATATTAGCGGTGGTGATTATATATTTAGGGTAAAGGCTTCAAATAATGAAGGAGTGTGGAACGAAACCGGTACCAGTATAAAATTTAAAATTGCAACTCCACCGTGGTATAGATGGTATGCGTTTATAATATACCTGCTTGTAGTTGCAGCTATTGTGTATTTAATTGTTTACCTGGTAAATCGTGAGAATAAAGTTATTCTTGAGGTACGACAAAAGGAGCTGGCTCTTGAACGTGAGGTAACAGAAAAATTAAGAAGTGATGAGAAAACCAGGGAAATTATTTACCGAATTTCGGAGGCTGCTAGTAAAGCAAGGAATCTGGATAAGCTTTACAAAGCTGTTCATAATATCCTGAAAGAAATTATCTTTGCTGAAAATATTTATATAGCATTATATAATGATCAGAATGATACAATTTCATTCCCTTACTTTGTTGATGAAAAAGAAAACCTTGACCCTGAAATGCTTAAGCCTCATAAGCCGGGTAAAGGATTAACAGAATATGTACTTAACAATGCTGAAACATTATTCCTAACCCGACAGCAATATAATGAGCTTGTTAATAATAATGAAGTTAAACGACTTGGAGCAGGTGCTGTTGAGTGGATTGGTATTCCGCTTATAAACTCGAGAGGCAAGGCAATTGGCGTTTTGGCTTTACAGAATTATAGCGAACCACGAGTTTATAACGAAAAACACACAAAGCTCCTCGATTTTGTTTCCAGACAAATTGTTATGGCTATAGAAAGAAAGTTTGAAGAGGATATGAAATTAAAGTCTGATTTTATTTTTAATACATCAAAAGCACACATGACTTTAGTAAACCGTAATTATGAATACGAAGCAGTAAATGAAGCTTTTTGTGCAACTCATGGTATGAAGCGGGATGATATTCTTGGTATAAAAGTTTCTGATTTTTGGGGTAAAACTAAATTTCTAAGTATTATTAAGAATTACCTCGATAAGGGATTCAAAGGTGAAATCGTTACATACCAGGCATGGTTTGAAACTAAAACCAGTGGACTTAACTGCTATGATATTAACTATTATCCCTATATAAATGAAGATAATGAAGTTACTCATATTGTAGTAGTTGCAAGAGATATAACAGAACTTGTAAAGGCAGAGGAGAACCTTAAAAAACTATTGAGGGGAGTTGAGCAAATTGATGATATTATATTTATGACAACTCTTGAAGGTGAAATTACTTATGCTAATTCGGCATTTGGTAAAGTTTACGGGTTTTCTCCGGAAGAAATAATAGGTGCAAATCCTTCCATAATCAAAAGTGAAAAGAGCGATGGTGCTGTTTATAAGAATTTGTGGAAAACTATCCTGGATGGGAAACCATTCCGTACCGAGATTGTTAATAAAACCAAAAATGGTGAGTATATAACAGTGGATTTATCTATAAATTCTGTTATTAATAGTATGAAACGTATTACTGGTTATATCGCTGTCCAAAGAGATATATCGGGGAAGAAGAACTCATGATACATGTTTCACCTAAGCCAAAGGTTTTTTGGGCATAATTTACTATTAGGTTATTTGGGGCAGTTCCTTTAGGTCTTTAACCAGCCCCGAATATTTTTTCTCTACGCTAAAACCAAAACGGTAAAAGTATTCCGGTCTGAAAAAACCGGTAGTAACAAACCTTACATTCTCATTTTTTATACGTTCAAATAATTCTTCCATAAGTTTTTCGCTTATACCTTTCCTGCGATAACGATTGGATACAACAATTTTATCCATAAAAATTGTTTCCTTATCAGTGAAAGTATAAAACAAACCACCAATAATAAATCCTCGTTCTGAAATTGCCACAAGATATTGGTGTTCATCATGAAAATTAACCATCATGTTAGTTTCAATAAATAGTTGGTGTAATCTTGAAATTTCTTTTGGAGAAATTGGTTTACGAATAAAAAACGGATTACCTTCGTGATCATTATATTCAACAACAAGATTTGGTAATTCCTTTCCTTCCTCAACCGAGCGTATAATTACAGCCGAATCCGAAGGTTTTATATGTGGATAGCTTAAACGGGTGAGGAAGAATTTTTCCTGTTTTGAAAGCTCAAATGTTTCCATCAGTTCGGTATAAGCGGCATGTGCCTCATCAATGTTAATGGAGCCTTTACTTACCGAAAGGTATATTTTTTTGAAAGCTTCTTTAAACTCGGTATTTGATTTTATAAATACTGTTTCGAAGAAAAATCGTGCACGGGTTTCAGGTTTAATTTTATCAAGGAAATCCAACTGGTACGTTGTAAAAAGGTCGTGCAGCATCTGTGCTTTGGCACCATCAGAGGCATCCTTGTTGATATTTTCCCACCTCTGAAAGCGCTGTATGGCAAAGTAAAGCTGCTTCGGAATAAAACTCTTATCCTCAACAAAATCAATAAAACGTTGCAAGTGTGTTACAAACTGTTCATCCTTATTTTCATTCATTTCCTCTTCATGTAGCAGATTGGTAAGGAAATTCATACCTGCTTCTTCACCTTCGGTATTTACGAATCCTGCAAAAATATAATCATACACATTGTGACGTTTAAGAAATGTATATTTTTCTTCAAACTCTTTTACAAATTGCTCAAAGAAATTATTGAAAAGTTCATGGAAATTGGTAAAACTTTTATGTTCCGAAAGGCTAATAACTTTTGTACCGCCCTGGTAATCATGAGAGGGAATAATATAGTTATCCGGTGAGGTATCAATAAGCATGTACCGGTGTCCGGTAAGCTTCCAGAAATTGAAATAGGCAGCAGAAGCATTCCACACAAAGAAGGGCCACAGATGAAACAGCCTTGTATAGGATGTATCTTTTTTGTTTACTTCACGCTGAATAAGATTTGCAACATTATTGCCCGGAACGTACCTTGCACTCCACACATCATACTGATCCCAATAACCGCCAAAATCTTCGATAAGCTCCTGCATATAATATCTTGAACCTGCAAGAATAAGCCAGTTAATTTCGGGCAATACGCTATGTTCACGGTCTTTATTAAGGTTAAGCAATATTTCGTACGAACCGTGAGTACGAGTTTGTACTACAACCTTGTAAACAATTTTTTGTGAGTATTCACGGTGCAGGCTAATCCACAACCCGCTTGGTGGAATGTTATCCAGCATAATTCGTTTCCCACCGGAAAACAGGAATATTGCTTCGCGTAAAACAGGGGTATAGGTTAGTGAATCGGATATTCTTTTTTTATCTTCCTCGGTAACTTCTTCATCAAAGATAATTACATCGCTCCAACTATATTCTTCACCTGTTTCAATGTCAACCGCTATCTGCTGATTTTCACCAAGCCATCCTCTGAAAGCCTCTCGCAATTCCCTGCGATATTGAGAAGCAAGCTCTGAGGCGTCCTCATTATCTCCTAATTGAATACCAACAAATATTTGTCGTAATTTTTCATAATAGGTAGGGTGTGTTTTACCAAAATTAGCGAGTAATGCCAGATATGGTGCAAGTGAAGATTCATTCTGCTTTTCTTTTGAATATTTGGATGCGGCATCCATCATGGGATTTACGATTTTGGAAATATTCGATTTAAGATCGCAATCTTTAATAAGCCTGTTAATAATCTCATTATCAAGTATTAAAGGATCATGATCAGTGTAGGTAATTAAAATTTCATCCAGGAATATTTCACGGTAGTTTTTTAGTGCAGAAAGAAGCAGTTTTTTGCGTGCACTTAATGGTTTTACCAATTGCGGATTAAATATAATACTTTTAACAAGCTGCGAATATTTATGTACATTATTGGAGGCAATATAATCAAGATAGTTTGTGCTTAATTCGCAGTAAGCAGGGTTACCACTATAAAGCAATACTGCTGCAAGATGAATACCATAAAATGACTGCTCACGGTTTTCTTTTAGCGATTCAAGTTTAAGGGCTACGTTATCAAGATTTTTTTCAGTAATGTTTACCGAGCTTATTTGATAGGATCCATCAGTTTTTATATGTCGTGTCCATTGTAATATCTGATCGCCTACAAAATCAAAAAGCTCCTTATTACCAGCCCACAAAATTGGATTGGTGATAAATGGTTGTAGTTCAAATACGCGATTTTTAGCTTTATAGCAAAAGTTACCCAAAACATAACTGTTATCATCTGAACACTGCATTATTCGCAGTTTTTTGTTTAGCTTGTTTATTATAATATTACTGCCGTCTGTGCTAATATCCCTGTAAAGGCAACCAAGTTCGCGAAGGAACCAGTTTGGAATTCGTATTTGTACGTTTTGTAATGCAATATCGTAGTGCGGTTTAACGTAAAGAGCTTTTATACTATCTTCAAAATTTGCTTCAATAACTTTGCGTCTGAATGTACCTTTTGGTGTTACTTCACCAAACTCCTCGCTAAATCCACGGTTAATTAATTTAAAATCAAGAATCCTTTCGAAGGGAGCAAGAAAGTTATTAACGGTAACAATTACAGTAGAGAAATAATCATGAATTTGCTCTCCGCTCATTGTTTTCAAAACACAATCCTCATCATTATAATCGGGGTAAATAAGGACTGTATTATAAGGTTTGCCATCGCCAACAAGGAAAACCTGCTTAACATAATCAAAATCGCTAAACAAATTTTCGATTTTTTGCGGGGCAATAGTTTCACCGCGAACATTTTTATAAATATCTTTTTTCCTATCTAAAATTTCAATAAAGCCATTATCATCCATACGCATAATATCACCGGTAGGGAAATAGCCTTCATTGTCAAATTCTGCACCATCGCTGCTTCCGTAATATCCAAGCATAACATATTCACCCTTTACCAGTAGCTCACCATCTTTAGCTACCTTTATTGCTATTCCGGGCAAGGCACACCCAAGAGAGTTCTCCTTGTATTTCCCCGGAGGAGTCATGGTTATACCGCCGGTAGCTTCTGTCATACCAAAGCCGCTCATTAGTTCAACACCATACTTCTGAAAAAATCGGAAGATAAGGGGATCGAGATAACCAGCTGCAGAAAGACCCCAGCGGAGTTCACCACCGGTTGCTTCATCCAGGGCAGCTTTAATTTCTTCGTGTGAACCAAATTCTATGTCAATTTTGGAGGAAACATGTTCGTGAAGCTGAATCCATTTTTTAGGGATACTTATAAATACTGTTGGTTTAACCATGCTCATATTTAGTAACATGGTTTTAAGTGATGGGTTTTCCATAAAGTAGTATTCCGCACCCCAGAAAATTGTTCCCATCATCTCAAGGTAGCGACCAAATGTATGAAACAGGGGAAGGTAGCAAAGAAATCTGTCCTTGTCTCCAATTTCGGGTAAAGCCATTGCACGAAGAAATCGCTTTGAAATTATATTCATTTGCGAGAACATTATACCTTTGGGGTTACCCGTTGTACCGGAGGTGTACATTACTGTTGCCAGTTCATCAATATCTCGTGGTATTATGTTCTGTTCATATTCGGCAAAATTTCCGGCTTTTTGCATTTCATCAAGATCATAAACCCAGGTTTCGGCACTTGTTCCTTCAATAAGTATTGCAGTTTTAACTGATGGAATTTCCTTCTTTATTGATTTTAGCTTCGCAAGCTGTTTTTCTCCGGAAAGGATAATTACTTCTGCTCCGGTTTCTTTAATGATGTAGGATATATGCTGTGGAACAGAATTGGCAGGTATCATTACGTTTTTTATACCGGATGAGAGGCAAGCAAGATCGAGCATTGCCATTTCGGGGCTGTTATCGGATAAAAATGCTACAATGCTCTCTTTATCCGATAACACTCCCAGGAGTCCCGCACCATATTTTTCAATTATGGTAACAGCTTCATCCCAGAATATCTTTTTTATATTTTTACTTTTAATTATGCCGTAAAGCGTTTTGTGCCGGTACTGTATTCTTCTTTGCTTTAAAAGTGCACGAAGGTTAAAATTTGACTTCCGAATAAGTACAGGAATAGCAGATTGCCAGAATATATTTTCCTTAATTTCTCTTAGTATTTTGGTTTGTTTTACAAGATTAAGAATATGTTGAGCAAACAAACTTTGATCACTATTATATTCAGGTTTGCCAACTAAAATTTCGGTAATGGCTTTAAGCTTGTTTACCGCCGTATATTTAACAAATATTTCAAGTAAGTGGTTTTCCAGAACAGAATCGAGGATTTTGTTTATAATTTGCAGGGTGGGTGTATCGCTTTCTTCAAGATACATATTTGGTGAATCATAGAACTTATCTGCAAACTGAATTATAATCGACTCAAGTTCATTATTGGTAAACGAGTGTCTTCCAGCTGCCAATCTTTCCAGAATTTTAGATAATTCCTGCATACTATAATCCTTTTTGGTAAATATTACTGGTACAAAAATAGGTAAAGGCAATTTATAACCATAATAAATTGCCTTTATTAAAAGAATAGAAATTTATTTTAAACCAACAATTTCTTCCATCATATCGGTAGTAATTGATTTTGGTCTTTCTATAGGATAACCAAGTGCACGATCCCAAATTATGTTTGCCGAAACACCAATTGCACGACCAATACCAAACATAACAGTATAGAATTCGTATTCGGTTACACCGTAATGCCACTGTATTACACCAGATTGTGCATCAACATTTGGCCAGGGATTTTTAGCCTTACCCTGTTCCTGAAGTATAGGCGGAACAACATTGTATAGTATATCAACATACTTAAATAGTACATCGTCTTTAAGGTGATCCAGACAAAACTCTCTTTGAGCCATGTACCTTGGGTCGGTTTTTCTAAGAACTGCATGTCCAAAACCTGGAACAACTTGTCCGGAATTAAGGGTATCCCAAACAAACTGTTTCATTTCTGCTTCAGTAGGAATTTTATGATCCATGCTTTGCATAACATTCTGTAGCCATCTTAACACTTCCTGGTTTGCCAAGCCGTGTAACGGTCCTGCCAAGCCATTAAGCATACCAGCGATTGAGTAGTACATATCCGAGAGTGCACTACCGATAAGGTGACCCGTATGTGCACTAACATTACCACTTTCATGATCGCTATGGATAATAAAATATAAACGCGATACATCATCATAAGGGGCGTCAATACCCATTTGCTGTGCAAAGTTGGCACCCATATCCAGCGAAGGATCCGGGGCAATAAATGTATCTCCCTTGTATTTCATTCGGTAAATATAGGCTGCAATTTGTGGTAATTTTGCCAGTAGATTAAGTGAGTCTTCCAGGGTTGCTTCCCAGTAATCATTTTTATGCATACCCTGCATATAACGTTTGGCAAAAACCGATTCGCGCTGTAAGGTGGTAACGGCAGCAGAAAACATTGCCATAGGATGAGAATCTCTAGGCATTGCTCTAAGTACATCAAAAATATATTGTGGAACGCGAGAACGTTTTGCAAATTCGGAATTTATCTCGGCAACATCTTCCTCGGTTGGAATATCACCGGTTAACAATAGGTGGAAGAAGCCTTCTACGTAAGGTTTTTCAGCACCTTCTTTTTTAGGGAGTTTGGCAAGAACTTCCGGTATGGTATAACCCCTGAATCTGATGCCTTCGTACGGATCAAGATAAGAAATATCGGTAGTTAGACATTTAACTCCTCTCATCCCCCCGATTACCTGTTTAATCGATACTTCACCTACTTTTACGTCACCATATTCTTTTAATAATTTTGTAGTTCTGGGGCGCCAGGCTTCTATCTTTGCAGCAAGCTTTTCCTTAAGATTGCTCATAATTCCTCCAGATATGATTAGTTTGGTTACGGTATAAAACTATTTGGCAAGTACAGCTTCTGCTGCTTTTTTGCCGCTTTTAATTGCGCTTTCAATTGTAGAGGGTAGTGCTGTATTAGTCCAGTCACCAGATAAAATCAAATTTTTACTATAAGAGTTCAATTTAGTTCGTAAAAACTCGGTTCTGGTGTCTGGTATAAATGTAGCACGTTTCTCTTTGATAACTTTATACCCTGTAATATCATTTGGATGAAATTCATTAAAAAAGGTTGCAAGTTCATCTGCAAAGATTCGTAGTATTTCTTCTTTTGGTAGGTCTATATATTTTTCCGGATTGCTGGTAACAAGAGATATAAAACTATCGTGGTTAAATACCCACTGTACCGGAGAGTCAATTAATCCGTAGTAACTTTTTTTGAAACAGTTATTTTTAAGAAAAATGTGTACAGAAAGAATAGGGGAATATTCCATCTGAATTTCGTTGAAAAGCAGGGAGGAGTATTCTATTTTTTCCCATGCATGTAAAGGAATGGCTGATATAAAATAGTCGAAATCGGTATAGGAGCTTTTATTTGTAACGATTTTTATAATCTTGTCCTCATCCGATTCAATTTCTGTTACTTTTTCAGAAAAATTTATATTTCCGGAGTTTGAACGAATATATTCAACGGCAGGGTTACCAAACAAAGTAAGGAGATTAGTATCCGGAACAAGAATTTTGGTTGAACTATTACCGGTAAAGAATATTTCCTTTAGCACCCGGGCGAAAGTTTCTGCACTGGCGTTTGCGAGAGAGGTATTTAGGGCTCCAACTATTAGTATTTCCCATAAGCCTTTAATGGTGCGTTCGGATTGTTTGTTCTTTTTTAGCCATTGATCTGCACTAAGGTTTCTAAGCTTGTTGGTATTGGTAAAGAAAAGTTTTGAAAAAAACTTAATTACAGAAAGTTTATCGGAGTTTGAGAAGTAGTTATAGCCCAATAAACCGGCTAAAATATTTAATGGGTATCCATTTGCAGGTGTTGCCAGTTTATATTGATTGTTATTCCGGGCAACAAAATTTACTTCAAGATTTTTAGGAATGGGAAGATTGTTTAATGAGCCTATTGTTTCTAACAAATCAAGTGAGTATTTATAACAGCCCATTAGTATATGCTGACCGTTATCCAGCATTGTGTTTTGTTCTCTAAAGTAAAAAGCTGAAGCTCTGCCACCCGGTTTGGGTGATGCTTCAAGAAGTGTAACATTGTAGTTGTTTTGCAAAAGGTAAACTGCGGCGGTTAATCCTGCCAATCCGCCGCCTGCTATTACAACTTTTTTCATTAATAAACCAGACTATACTTTGCCCAAACACCGAGAGCAATTCCGGTTTTTTCAAGTTTAGAAACATTTATTCTTTCAGCATATATGTTAAACTTTTTCTTCTCAAGCTTTTTAAGTAGCTGGAAATATATATGCTGCATTGCACGTGCGGCAAACATTGAGGGTTTATCTTCAAGATCGAGAGCTGCATTTGCCTTGTCGAAATATTCACGAGCCTGTTTCGAAAGATGATTCATCATATTGTAGAAGTTGTCGTTATAATTACCCTTTAATATATCTTCTTCGGTGTAATTATACTTTTCCATTAAATCTTTGGGCAGGTAAATGCGGTTTATCTCTGCGTCAACTTTAACATCACGCATTATATTGGTAAGCTGTAATGCTTGTCCCAGGTTAATTGCAAAATCCCTGGTTGATTTATTTTTATAGCCAAAGATTTCAATACACATTAAACCCACAGTTGAAGCTGCATAATAGCAATATTGCATCAAATCATCCATGGTAAGGTAGTTCTTATGCTGCAAATCCATTTCCATGCCTTTAATTAGCTCGAAGAACGGATCAACAGGGATATTAAACTGTCTGATAATTTTTGCAAGCTTATTCATAAGGGAGAACTCGGAAGTGCCGCTAAAAGCCTTGCCAAGTTCAACACGCCATTTTCTTAACTGGTCGTATCTAACCTCATCAGGAATATTACCTTCATCTATTATATCATCGGTTTTACGACAAAAAGCATAAACCGTTTGCATTGCTTCACGTTTCTGGGAAGGGAGTAAACTAAATGCATAGTAGAAGCTACTTTTGCTTTGTTTTGAAATTTCCTTTGCTTCATTCTGCATATCTGTACCTTTTAATTATTGCTTTTAGCATTAATAGT
The DNA here is from genome assembly GCA_963663615.1 of Melioribacteraceae bacterium. Taxonomy (GTDB): domain Bacteria; phylum Bacteroidota; class Ignavibacteria; order Ignavibacteriales; family Melioribacteraceae. The sequence continues at coordinate 2,646,733 of OY760517.1, read as the reverse complement.
AAATACTGCATTTTCGATAACTTTGGTCTGTAATTTAATACTTTAAATTCAATTTTTGTTACTTTTTCCAGAATTTTTTTACCACCAAGCATAGTCCATATAATTTGAACACGCAGGTTTTTAGGTAGCAGTGGTACTAAACGTTCACCATTAAGGAATAGTTTTTCGGCTCTTTTAACCTGAAAGTCCATCAATTTCCTGAACTCGGAATTATAGATGTTATTCATATATTGCTCTTCGGAGTAGCCGAAAGACTCAATTTCATCAAGTGGAACGTAAATTCTGTTTTTCAAAATGTCAACCGAAACATCCTGATAAAAATTGGCAAGTTGTAATGCAGTGCAAATTTCATCGGAGTGTTTGAGTGCTTCATCACTTCTTATATCAAAAAACTCAAGTATAATTCTTCCAACCGGATTCGCCGAATTTGAACAATAATCTAATATTTCATCAAAATTTGCGAATCTCTTTTTAGTTACATCTTGTTTGAATGCTACAAGCAGATTAAAAAGGTTATCAGGAGTAATATTAAACTTCCTGATTGTATCTGCCAGTACAAACCAGTAGCTGTTTTTATAATTGCCTTTCAGGGCATTCTCCAGGTTTTCAGCCATCTCGTTCAATTGGGCAATTCTTTCATCAGGAGTTAAAGCACCTTCATCGGCAATATCATCAGCCTTTCGTGCAAAGTAATAAACAAGCCCCACATGTCTGCGTAAAGGTTTCGGTAGAAAGATAGAAACTACCGGAAAGTTTTCGTAATGCTCTCCTGCCAGTTCAAGGGCTTCCTTGTAGGCTTGCTCAATATTTTCGTTAGAGTAGTTTTGCATCAACCCAAATAATAAATATAAAATGATGAATTAAACAATATTAAAAATATTATTAATTCATGACTCTTACAAAACTATACACTTTTTTAATCCAAACTGTACAGATTATTATACACCTAAAATACTAATGCCTAAAAACAGACTGTTTTTGAATGATATTTATATGGCACGTGAATTGAACCTAAGATATCAAACAACGATATGAGGTACACAATGAAAAAGTTAATGTTGATATTATTCGCTACGGTTTTAATAAGCAGCAATGCAAATGCAGGACATTTGGGCTTTGCTGTATCATTTGATACTTTTTATGATAATTTATCCCCATACGGTGAATGGATTGAACTTGAACCAAGTGTTGTTGTATGGCGTCCAACTGCGGTTTCGCGTCATTGGAAACCTTATGCAATGGGTGAATGGATCTGGACTGACCAGGGATGGTACTGGAATTCATACGAACCATTCGGTTGGGCTACCTATCATTACGGAAGATGGTTCCTTGATGATTACTACGGTTGGGTATGGCTACCTGATTATGAATGGGCACCTTCCTGGGTGGAATGGAGACATAGTGATGTTTATATAGGCTGGGCACCGCTACCACCTTACGCAGTATTCAAACGAAATCATGGTATCCGATTTACCATAAGCTGGCACTCGCATGAAAACCATTGGCATTTTGTAAGTTATAATTACTTTGGCAGACCCAATATCCATTATTATATAGAACGCCCTGAGTATAATTACAGGATAATGCCAAAAACCAAATATCGTACTAACTATAAATATCGTTCAGGCAGAATATATAATGCAGGTATTGAAAGAAGTACAATAGAAAGAAGATCAGGTAGAACTATACAGACAAGAACTGTACAGTATAGCAGCAAAACAGTTGACAGAAGCAGAACTTCATCAGGTTCAGGTAAAACTGTTGTAGCTTACAGACCTGCAAACAGAACAAAACATTCGGAAGGCTTGAAATCTCGTGAAGGAATAATAAAGAGTTCAAGAAAAACTTCTCTAAGAACATCTAAAATACCTGAGAGAAGTATTGTAAAAGAAAGATCGGTAAATAATAATCGTTCTTCAAATACTGAAATAAAAAATAGCAACAGAAGTAGTGTTAATTCATCTGTAAAAAATAACAGAGTACTTAATAGTTCCAAGCGTAAAAGTGTAAACTACTCAGGCAGTGCAAATAGAACTAAAAGATATACTAATCAAAATAGCAGCTCGTTAAGTAGCAGGAAATCATACACTAAACAGAAATCAGCTACAACAAACAGAAGCAAGAATACAAATAGTAACAAAACTTATAAAAGTAGTTCCAGGTCACAATTTAATACCCAAAAATCGTTGGAACAAAAAAGTAGTACTGTACGTAAAAATAGTAGAGCAAAAGTGAAAAGCTCTGCTTATAGCTCTGCCAGAAACAACCAAAGTTCAGGTAAAAGTTATGTTAAGAGAAATAGTGCGTCATCTAAGAAAAGTGTAAAGAAAAATGTTTCTGGCAGATCGACGAAAAATAGCAGTACAAGTAAAAGAAAAGTAAGATAGTTTTAATCCCCCTTATAGCCGGGTTTTGTAGATTTTTCCCGGCAGGCCAACAACCTCTGTAACCTCCGGGGACTGAGCCCCCTCGGAGGTTTTTTTAAGTAAATCATTTATTATCTCTCTTTATCTGGTTATATTAAGTATCACTTTAATTTATTCTATGCGCATTTATTTGGGAGTTACAAATGAAATATCTACTATTTTTACTCATCCTGGTTTCAACAACTTTTGCTCAAAGTATGATACCGGAGTATCCTATTAATTCAGAAAACCTGGTTGAAGTACAAAGCCAGTATGATGTACATTATAAATACCTTGGGAAGATAGCATCGCCGAAAGCGAATGTTAACAGAAAAGTATATTATGAGTGTGGTACAAATACATCTTGCGGCTATTGTGCAACATACAATCCTTATTTTAAGGAATATATGAGTGACAATGCTGATTCAACAGTTGCACTTACTTACCATGCATGGTGGCCAGGTTCAGGCGATCCGTTTTATTCCAGCAACATAACCGATAACAGAGCACTTATAAATCATAATGATGTTAATGGTGTACCTCAGTATAATATTGATGGTATATTTAACATTTACCCAATAACATATAATTTGCTTGAGTATTACGGTGGTTTAAGAAAAGCAGTTTCCACGCCGGTTGATATTACAGTTGTTGATCAGATGGTTGATGATGATAGTATTAAAGCTACCGTTACCCTTGATGTTTACGAAAAACTGATTGATGGCAGTTTCAAGTTAAGGATTTTTGCTGTCGATAGAATTCGTGAATATGACAGAGCACCAGGAGGTAATGGTGAAAGAAAGTTTGAATATGTATTCAGAAAGGCTTTTCCTAATGTTGCGGGAACAACTTTCGATGGAAGTGAAGGCTCTCATGAATATACAGTTACGTACCCAATTGAAGATGACTGGAGAGGTGGTGTAATTTACACTATTGCCTATTTGCAGAATGATAACAACAAGGAAGTTCTGAATGCTGATTACAGTAACTTTTTTAATAGTATTCAGCCTACTACACAAGTTTTACCCGAAAATGGTTCAGTTACGGAAAATTTTGATTTCGAGTTAGAATGGAGCAAATCATACAACACATTGTATTATGAACTACAGGTTGCCAACGATGAGAGTTTTACTGATCTGGTAATTAATGAATCTACATTAACCGAGCTAAGCTATAATCATTCGCTGGTTGGTGAAGGAGTTAAACAGTATTGGAGGGTTAGAGCTGCCGGTGAAGTTGCAGTTTCGGATTATAGTGATGTATGGTCTTTCGTTTCTCCGTTATATACTCCGGAAGGAATGCAGTTAACGAATAATGGTACAAGTATATCTCTTAACTGGCAAGATAATTCACAGATTGAAAGCAATTATATAGTTGAGCGTGCAATTACAAAAGGTATAGGAATACGGTTTGTTCCAATCGATACTTTGGATGCTAATACAACAAGTTATATTGATAACTACCTTGAAGAAGAGGGAATGTATAAATACCGTGTTATGGCATTTAATGAAGATTCATATTCGCTGTATAGTGATACTGCAAGCACTGATGTTACTTCAATTAAAGAGTTACCAGGTGAAGTTGCCAATTTTGAGCTTGCCCAGAATTATCCTAATCCGTTCAACCCAACTACAAAAATTAGATATTCACTCCCTGCAGGAGTTGAAAACAATTACAAGGTAGTACTAACTGTTTACGATGCTCTTGGCAAAAGGGTACGCGAGCTTGTTAATACTAACCAGCAGAGTGGTAATTATGAAGTTACTTTTAATGGCACTGGTTTAAGTAGTGGAGTATATTACTATACAATTAAGGCTAACGATATTACAAGTACTAAAAAGTTTATACTTATGAAATAATACCAAATATGGTATAAAGTAGTAGAATTTATCCCCGTCATTTTTGGCGGGGATTTTTTGTGTATAAAATTTTAATGTTTAATTTAGTCGTCTAATATATTGACATTTAACGTTATGCGTTATATATTGAATTATGATAAAAAGCTTTAGGTGCGAATACACCAGAAATATTTTTCATAGGAATACTTCCTCAAAATTTCCGGTTGCAATTCAAAAAAACGCATACCGTAAATTGGTACTGTTACATAGTGCAAATGGAGTTATCGATTTGAAATCACCACCTGGGAATCGTTTAGAGAAGCTAAAGGGAGATCGCAAAGGTCAATATAGTATTAGAATAAACAATCAGTGGCGAATTTGTTTCAGTTGGAAAGGAAACAATGCTTATGATGTTGAGATAGTTGACTATCATTAGGAGAGTAAAATGAGAAAAAAAATAGCTCCGGTTCATCCCGGTGAAATAATACTTGAAGAATACTTAAAACCGTTGGAACTGTCACAAAATAAGCTATCCAAAGCTCTGGGTGTTCCACCAAGAAGAATAAATGAGATTGTATTGGGGAAGAGGAGAATAACTGCTGATACCGCGATAAGATTAAGCAAGTACTTTTCTACTACACCGGAGTTCTGGCTTTCTATCCAAATGCAATATGATCTTGAATCAACTATCGATAACACGGAAATAAGTGTTTATAATAATATTTCTGCTTATAATAGCAATCAGTTATAGAGACTGATTGCTATTTCGGTTATAGAATTTATCCCCGTCATTTTTGGTGGGGATTTTTTGTGTATAAAATTTTAGTCGCATGCCAAATTTAACTGGAAGTTTGTTGGAAATTTCATATTTTCCTAATGATTTAATAACAATTTCGTAACATTGTTTTTTTCAATCAAATTTAAACTTGGAGGTCAAAATGCCGCGTGTAGTACATTTTGAGATGCACTCTGATAAACCGGAGCGTGCCATCAGATTTTATTCTGGCGTTTTCGGTTGGGAATTCACCAAAAGGGAAGGTGACTTTGATTATTACAGAATTAAAACAGGCTCGGACGAACCGGGTATTGATGGTTGCCTCGTAAAACGTCAGGGTGGAACTGATGGCGATGCTATTTTAGCTTTTATCTGTACAATTGATGTAGATAATATTGCTACTTATCTTGAAAAAGTTAAACAACACGGCGGTATTCAGGTAGTACCAACAATGCCGGTTGAAGGTATTGGCTGGGCTGCTTATTGTAAAGGTCCTGAAGGAAATATTTTCCGACTTCGACAACTTGATCCTGAAGCAAAATAATAAAGTTTTTAACCCCGGTTTTTAATCGGGGTTTTTTGTAACTAAACTACGATGATATAAATTATCGTTAAAATTTTATCTATCAATTAACTATCTCTAAAAAGAGTTGAAACACAGACATTAACACAGAGGAGAATAAACACACTTACGGCGGCAACGATGCTCAAATGTGTTTTTTACATCCATAAGCTCAACAGCATTTTTGCCCTGATTTTTGGCAAGTGTGCATGAGTTTATAATTAGTCTTTTAATCGAATAATAAGCATCTATCTGGGTACGTTTTAGTTTGTTAGTACGCTTCGAGTTTGCAATCTCAATATTCTTTTCTTTGTTCTCGGCAATTTTTGAGTGTATCCACGCCTCAATTTCTGCCGCATTTCCCGGGTTATACATTCCACGTTCATTCGAGCGATGGTAAACTATGTGAGTAACCTTATTCTTAAACTCATCAGATTCAAATCGGTAATAATAATCAGCCAAACTGTTATCCTGTATTTTGAAATTTCAGTCAGTAATATATTGATTTATTGCTTTCTGAAAAAGTATTGTAGAAGTTTATATTACACCCTGATTTGTTTTATAAAGTGGGTATGCTCTACTTTTGTATTGTATAGAAGAGATAAGATGTATCTATTACTGTGTAGAAGTTACTCATGTTTTTGTAATGAGTTTGATGCCGTTCCCAAGGGACTATTATGATAATGTATGAACGGCAGGTTGGTAAGTTACAAGGTGATAACACTGATGGTAGTCAGGTAATTAAAAAAAGTCCCCTTCTAGCACAACAAAGGGGACTCTTAGAGGAATGGATACTTTTACTGAAGTTTAATCTTTTTCCTGGAATGCTGGTTCCAGCTCATATCGTTGTTTGTTTTTACCCATAATTTTATTTGTAATGAATAAACGGATGTCATTTATAACGAATAAAGCGGCTGGTAACATTAACAGAGTTAAAAATGTACCAAAGATTAGTCCGAATGCAACAGAAACAGCCATTGGAACAAGGAACTGCCCCTGTTCACTGGTAAGCATAATAATAGGTGCTAATCCGGCAGCAGTAGTTATAGTCGTTAATATAATTGGTCTGAAGCGGGAAGTACCTGCTTCAAGCAATGCGGCATGAATATCAGCACCTTCGGCAACAAGGTTATTATACTTATCGACAAACACAACCGAATCGTTTATTATAATACCGGCAAGTGCAACAATTCCGAGGAATGAAAGGATAGATAGAGGTATTCCAACTATAGCATGACCAATAACTGCACCGATCAAGCCGAGTGGAATAAGTGACATAATTAATGTGGTTTGCCAGTATGATTTAAGCAGGAACATAAGTATTGTAAACATTACAAGCAGAGCAATTGCCATGCTATACTGAATAGAGGCTACCATTTTTTCAACATATTCCTGCTGACCACCAAACTCTCTTCTAACACCATCAACTTGTGAAAGCACACGAGGAACAATAACGTTATTTAGCTCCTTAAGCACTACTCCCTGGTCATTTTTTGCATAGTCAAGAGCAGCCCAAACGCTTATGCTGCGTTGTCCGTTTTCATGACGAATTCGTTTTAGGCTTCGTTGAATTTTATAATCTGCAACTTCCTTAAATGGAACATATTCACCAAGTGGAGTTCGGACTTTGAGGTTTTCAATCTGATGAACTGCAATTCTGTCTTCCTTGTTAAAGCGAACCCATAGTTTTAACTCATCCCTGCCCCGCTGTAATCTCATAACTTCCTGACCATAAAAACCTTGTCGTAGTTGTGAAGTTAAGTCGCGTAAGGTAAAACCAAGAGCTTTACCTTTAGGTTTAAGTTCAACAATAAACTCATTATTACCGAGAGGGGTATCATCCTGAATGTCGGTAACACCAACAATTTGATTAAGTTCTTCCTTTAATAGCTCTTTGGCTTTCATAAGCTGGGTATAATCGTGACTGATAAAGCGTACCGAAATTGGGTGTCCGCCAAAATTCCATCCAGCAACCGTAACATTTTCTGCTTCGGGGAATGTCCCTATATATTCACCAAGCTGATGACTAAATTCACCGATGGTATAATCTCTTTCGGCTGCTCCCGGCAGAACAAAAAATACATTTATTGTGCTACCGTTACGCCATGATGTAAAGTTACGAATCGGATTAACAACACCGTTAGCCGTATCTTCAAATTCGCTGGCAAAGGCAAGAGCTTCTTCAATGAGTTTAACCCTTATTCCATGGGCAACTTCTGCGGAAGTACCGGCAGGAAGTTCAGCCTGAATTCTTGCATATGGAGGCTCAAGCTCAGGGAAAAATTGCATTCGTACATGCGAGCCCTGGAACAATCCTGCGATAAGTAGTATAACTGCTAATACTGATACCGAGACTGCATATCGGTTGCGTAATCCAAAATCTAGTACCGGTTTGTACAGATTATTTATAATAAAACCTACAAACCTGTCTAATCCTGCTCGTGCCTTCGAGAAAATATTTTTCTTTTTTTCTTCCTGAGCCAAAATGGCTTTTGAATGTGCAAGGTGTGCAGGCAGAATAAGAATTGCCTCAATCAATGAAAATAATAAAGCTATAATTACTACTGCGGCAATCTGCCAAACGTGTTTTTTAAGTTCGCCATAAAAGTAGAAGTATGGAATAAACGCAACAATAGTAGTAAGAATAGATATAGCAACCGGTTTTATTACTTCAAGTGTGCCATCAATTGCTGCCTGAATAGGCGGTTTGCCATACTTTTCGAATTGGGAATAGATACTTTCGCCAATAATAATACCATCATCAACGAGGATACCAATTACCATAATCATTCCAAATAAACTCATCTGGTTAAGGCTAATATCCAATACCCATAATACAAAGAACATTCCAAGCAGTGATATTGGAATACCGAGTGCAACCCAGAAGGCAAGACGTATATTAAGGAAAAGGCTAAGAATAACAAGTACGAGTACTAACCCGATAAATCCGTTAGTGGAGAGTAGGTCAATTCTTTCCTGAAGCTGGTCAACTTCTTTTATAAAAGTATTAAACTCAATTAACCCACCATACTTCTGTTCATACCTCTCTGCCATTTCTGTGGTAATTTTATCTATTTCAATAACATCTTCGTTGTTATTGTACATCACATTAAAGCCTACGGATTTTTTTCCGTTGTACTCGGAGTAGAACATATTTTCAGGCCAGTTTTCGGTAACTGTGCAAATATCGGAAAGCAGAATTTTTTTACCGTTAATTGAGTTTGTAACTTCAATATTAAGCAGTTCTTTCGCCTGGTATTTTTTGTTATACGAGCGTATTAAAATAACTTCCTTATCGGTAGTTACTGAGCCTGATGAAATATTCAGATTTGCATCTCGTATGGCATTGGCAATTTCGCTTATTGTTAACTTATACCTAATAAGATCTTCAGGCGAAATGGTTACGGTTATTTCTCTTGAAGGCAAGCCCCACATATTGATATTTGAAATTTTGCCGGTAGCTAATAATTCATCTCTAAACTCTTCAACAATTTTCTTTAGGGTAAACAGGTCTTCGGGTCCGTGTATAGTCAACATTATTGCACGGTTCCATCTGGTTGTCTGGTAAACAACCGGTTTTTCAGCTGCTGTTGGATATGAATTAACCGAGTTTACAGAGTTCTTTATATTCTGCAAAGCTTTGTTCATATCATAATCCTGCTGTATTTCCACACCAATCCATCCATATCCATCGGAAGAATTGGAATATATTTTTTCTATGCCTTCAACACCACGAAGATTTTCTTCAATTTTAATTACAATGCCTTCTTCTACCTCAATTGCTGAAGCACCGGGAAAGGGTAGGTTAATATCAATGAACTCTTCTTCAGCTTTGGGATCCAGTCGGCGGTTAATATTAACCAGTCCAAATATCCCTGCTGCCATAATAACTATCATAACCCAGTTAGTAATTACCGAGTGCTTTATAAAATAATTTATAAAGTTTTTCATCTTAAAATATTCCTTAAACTTAAGTTAAACAGGAGGAGCGGTCTTCCCCCCAGAAAGACCGCAGAAGAAATTTTTATTTTACAGCAAGACTACCTGTGTTAATAGAATCAGCTGTTTCCTTTTCATTTGCCATTGCCATATCAGACGTCTGTATTGGCATACCAATCAAAGGTTTCTGAAGAATAGTTGTAACAAGTTTTGTATTCTCCGGAATTGTTTTTGCAATTACTGCTTTATCGCCCTGACTAGTGATTATATCAATAGCTACTTTACCAAGTACGCTATCTTCCATGGTGTAGATAGTATTTTCATTCGAGATAAGATAACGCGGAACAAGTGCTACATCGTGAAATCGTTTACCTTCGATATCAACGTGAACATAATTGCCTGGTAAAAACTCGCCTCTCATATTTTCATTGCGAAAAAGAACGTAAACATCAATAGTTTGAGTGTTTCGGTTAAGCTTTGTATCCTTGCGTAATATTCTGCCTGTTACTGATTCATCAGCGTTCTCATTTCCATATATTCTGACTTTTGGTGATTTGCTGAAGTTGATGAGGTTGTATTCCTGCATTAACAATGGCACGGCAATTTCAAGATTTTGTGCGTCATGAATTGTAAACAGATTTTGTCCTCTTGAAACATAGCTGTTTTCGAGAATACCATTCGATTTTAGATAACCGGTAAATGGAGCTTTAATAGTATGGCGCGATACAATAATCTCCTGGTTTTTTACCGCAAAATATTTTGTAAAGATATTCTTCGAACTAATTTTAATTTTCTCTTGTGAATTTGTTACCATTGGCAAATCAGGACAAGTGTTTTCAAGTCCAAGCGAAGTAAAATAGTTATACCACTTTTCGTAAATATCAGAGTTTTCAACCTTAAGCTCCGGTAATACTGAAGCTACTGAATTTATAAAATCAGAACGTAAAGAGTATAATGTGTTTTCAGCTTCACGTTTGTCGAATTCAATAATTACTTCATCTTTGGCAGCATAAGTTCCATTCTTAAGATCATTTTTTGCAAATACAACTCTCGCTGTAACTTCCGAAATAATATCAAGTGTTCTCTGAGATTCAACAACTCCATTACCTTCAATCTCAACATTCACATCTTTAAATTTAACGTTTGCAACTTCAACTATCCTTGCCTCAGGTTTATCCTTTTTCTTTTCACTTTCCTTTTCTGCCGACCCAAGATATAAAAATCCCAACGAGCCAACAGCCACTAGTGAAATAACAAGTATAATTTGCAAAACTGATTTGTTCATTCTAAACCCCGGAAATTTTTTTAGCGTTTGTCAATTAGGACGTAGGTATTATTTGAAAAGTTACATAATAAAACAGTTAAAGTTTGTAAAAAGTTGTAATAAATACGGTTGTTGTTATTCGAGAGTATTTTTTTAGGTCACCCTTCTGGGGCTAAAATCTTTATTCTTGTAAGGTTTCTACAAATATGTCTTCTCGCCGAGACTCGCAAAATATTGGACTAATTGAGGGGAGAAATAAGATTGTAAAATGCTGAAGCCTGGTAAAAGATTAACGTATGTTCAGCATGGGTATATAGCTACCAGGTTGGTTTTACTAGTAAAACATTCAATGAGGTAAGGTTTACAGGTATCAGGGATGATAGATACCTGTAAACTATTAAAACTTATTCTCTCTCAAGTTTTCTTTCAATGGCTACTTCTGCATGATTTACAAGTGTAAGGAAATCATTACGGTAACCAAATTTATCTTCGCCCTGAGCTGAACGTGCAAGTTTTTTAACTTCAGCAATATTTGCATTACCCTTGTATTCCGATTCCCGGAGCAACAATGCAAATTCGGCTACTGCTGCTGACCATCGGAAGTTTTCAGAAGAATTATCCAATTTGTTTGGGGCATCCTTTAGCACTTCAGAGAACTCTTTACTCTTATCTCCATCAGGCTGTTTATAACGAATCCTTACAGTCAACAACTCATCCGAGCTTAAAGCCGAGTCTTTAATCTTTGACTCAACATACTTTAAGTCGGAGTCACTAAGTTTACCATCGTTTGGTATAATTTCGTATAACGCTGTAACAGTATGTCCGGAACCAATTTCGCCAGCATCTTTTGTATCGTCTTCAAAATCCTTGTTATTAAGTAATCTGTTTTCATATCCAACAAGGCGGTAGGATTTTACTTTCGCAGGATTAAACTCAACCTGAATTTTAACATCCTTTGCAATAGTAAAGAGTGTTGAGTTCATTTCGTTTACGAGCACTTTTTTAGCTTCAAGTAGGTTATCTATATATGCATGGTTACCATTACCCTTATCGGCAAGAGTCTGCATACGGTTATCTTTAAGGTTATCCAGTCCAAACCCAAGCACAGTAAGGTAAACACCAGATTCTCTTTTCTTTTCAATAAGGCGTTCCAGCTCCGAGGTAGAAGATATACCAATGTTAAAGTCTCCATCAGTAGCCAGGATAACCCTGTTATTACCACCATCAATAAAGTTTTCTTCGGCAACCTTATAAGCCAGTTTTATACCATCTCCACCCGCGGTGCTGCCACCAGCAGTAAGATTGGTAATTGCATGAATTATTTTCGTCTTATTTTCACCCGAAGTTGAAGGTAATACTAATCCTGCACTACCAGCGTAAACAACAATTGCCACCCTGTCATTTTCACCAAGCTGATCTACAAGCATCTCAAACGATCTTTTAAGCAAAGGTAATTTATCAGGGTAATTCATAGAGCCGGAAACATCAAGCAGGAACACCAGATTATTTGGTATATTTTCTCTCTTTTCAAGTTCTTTTCCTTTTAGACCAATATGTACAAGTTTATGCTCATTATTCCATGGACATTCGGAATATTCAAGGTTTATGGAGAGTGGATTATCACCCTTTGGCTTTTTGTAATCATAACTAAAGTAGTTTATAAATTCTTCAATTCTTACTGCATCCTTGTAAGGTAAATGGCTATGCGTCAGGAATCTTCGGCAAGTGCTATATGAGGCAACGTCAACATCCGCTGAAAAGGTTGAAAGTGGCTGTTCAATAGAATTAAAGTATGGATTATCATCAATTTTGCTAAATTCGTTTGTATTGTGTGCCGGTTGGTAATTGCTGGTAACTGACATATATTTCTTTCTACCAGCATTATGATTCTTATGCTTTCCATCTACAATTGCAATTGAAGCAGCGATATTTTGACTTACATTCATTCGTTCACCAGTTACTACAACTTCTTCATTGATTATTGTGCCTGGTGAAAGTGCAAAGTTAACAGTATCTGTAATGCCAGCACTAACTATATAATTGCTAAGTGTGAATTGTAAATAACCAATATAGCTTACAGATATATTATATTTGCCAGGAGGGATATTGGAAATAAGGTATTCACCATTAGCATCCGTTGTAGCACCAATCTGTTTGGCTTGGAGAACAATATTTGCCCCGATCAGTTTTTCACCGGTTTCCTTGTCGATTACTGAACCTGTTAAAGTACCGAAATCTTGCCCGAATACTAATGAACAAGCAGTTAAAATTAGTAATATAATTTTCTTCATAATCTGTACCTCTTTAGTTGTATTTTATTGCCCTGATATGAATGCTATGTAAAGTAATTGTAAATATATAACAAAACAATACTTAGAACAATTACTTTATTTTTACATTATAAAGTAGTTTAGGCTAAAGTGTTCCGGTAGTGATATTATTAATTTCTGGCAAACAAAAAGATAAAATATCTGCAAATGGAACCTAAAAGGCAGAATTATCGTTTAACTTATAAATAAACGACATAAAAATAATATTTACATGAAAGGATAAAAAATGAATACCATAGTACATAGATCGGAAGATAGAGGTTCAGCAGATTACGGCTGGTTAAAACCAACTTATTATTTTAGCTTTTCGCAATATTATGATCCTGATAAAATGGGATTTGGTTTGCTGCGAGTACTTAATGACGACAGAGTTGCTTCTCATTCAGGATTTGAAACGCATCCGCATAAGAATATGGAAATTATTACAATACCACTTGAAGGCTCAATTACACATCAGGATAGTATGGGGAGCAGGGAAACACTTAGTGTTGGTGAAGTACAGGTTATGACTGCCGGAAAAGGTGTATATCATTCCGAACATAATTTGAGTGATGAAGAGCTCAAGTTATTCCAGATCTGGATATTTCCTCGTGAAAATGATCTTGAGCCTGCATATGCACAAAAAAGATTTGAACCGGCTGGAAGAAACAACAGATTGCAGTTAATTGCTTCCCCTGAAAAGAATGGAGAAAGTCTCTTTATAAACCAGGATGCGTGGTTAAATCGAATTGATTTTACCGAAGACAAAACCCTTGAGTACAAGCTAAATAAAAGTGGTAATGGCGTATATCTTGTTGTAATTGAAGGAGAAATATCGGTTGGTGGTGAGCAGCTTTATACCAGGGATGCTATTGGTATAACTGATACGGATTCATTTACTGTTGATGCCATAAAAAATACCAGCTTGCTTTTTATAGAAGTACCGATGCAGTAAAATATTATCTTGATATTATCTGCATATTTTGCCGCAACACTCTCTTCTTACCTGGGTAATATCCACCAATTGTTTAAAGTTTATATCCCATGATGAGGCTTTTACTGAAACAATCTGGGAAGGTTAACTTTATTGTTGGAATATATTGCATGGCACAATAATTGAACGTTAAAGGATGAGGAATCCAGAGCAACTTACCGGGCAACCTACCCGAGAAGTCGTATTGGTGCCACATCAAAGTGACAAGGAAGTCATAAGGTATCAATATTTAAGTTAATTCCTGCACCGGGAATCCGGTGCAGGCAAAATTATTTTCTTGAGGCGTGAATAAATCCTCTGAACGGACGTGAGTGTTGTATAGTAATAAACACATCAGGGTCGATCATTTCAATAAGTTTTCTAACCTTTGTAAGGTTTTTACGTTTAATAATAACCATAACCAAATTGATATGTCCCTCAAATCCTTCGGCAGGAATTACAGTCACACCGAATCTTGCAGCTCTTAATTCCTCAACAATTTCAACCGAGTGTTTTTGCGAAATAAGATTAAGTTGAACATAACCCATTGCAACTTTTTCCTCAAGGAAAATACCGAGCAAATTACCAATTGCAAAACCTGCTGCATACCCAATAAGGTTAATAGTCTGATCCATGTGGTCAACAATGTACCTCATCGCAAAAATCCAGATAAGAACCTCAAAAAAACCGGCGGTTGCTGCCATATACTTTTTACTTTGAACAACCAGAATCATGCGGAATGTACCAATAGTTACATCGCTCATACGCATTAACATTATTAAAAGGGCACCTAAAACCAAATCCATCTTGAATGTCTCGTAATAAATGATATAATTTCATAATCGTTTTATCGAAATAAATAAAATATGTTTGAGAAAGAAAAAGAAAATCTTGTTGCGGAATTAATTAAATCGGGTATTAAGGATAAAGCTGTACTGGAAGTTATCAGGATTACCGAGCGTAATTTGTTTGTACCTGATGAATATAGCGATTTTGCCTGGGATAACAGTGCCCTGAAAATAGGATTTGGGCAAACTATTTCGCAACCCTATACTGTTGCTGTTATGACGATTGCCCTTGAAGTGTTTTCGGGTTGTTGTGTACTTGAAATTGGTACAGGTTCAGGTTACCAGGCTGCTATTTTGGAGGAGCTTGGTTGTAATGTGTTTTCGATTGAACGTAACAAATTTTTATTTGAGCGAACTGAAAAACTCCTGAAATCGCTTGGTTACAAAACCAATTGTTTGTTTGGTGATGGTTCAGTTGGCTACCCTGAGTATGCTCCCTACGACAGAATAATTGTAACTGCTGCTGCGCCGGTTGTGCCCGAACTACTGAAGGAACAGCTTGCAGTGGGAGGAAAACTTGTTATTCCTGTGGGAGAAAGAAAAATTCAGAATATTGAGGTTATAACGAGAATGAATGAAAATGCTTATGAATATTATACTATTCCCGGTTTTGTATTCGTTCCGCTAATTGGTGAAGATGCATGGAAAGAAGAGTAATAGTAATTGCGGGTCCAACCTGTTCAGGTAAAACCACACTTGCAATTGAAGTAGCTAAAGAATTAAATACAGAGATTATATCTGCCGATAGCAGGCAAATTTATAAATATCTTACAATTGGTACAGCCAAACCAACTAAAGATGAACTAAAAAAGGTGCCACACCATTTAATAGATATATTGAATCCTGATGAAGATTATTCCGCCAGCAAATTCGAGAATGATTCGCTCGGAATTATAGAAAAATTGCATCACAATGGTAAAATTCCTGTTGTAGCAGGGGGAACAGGTTTATATATTCATGCGGTTTTACAAGGCATTTTTGAAGGGGTTGATACTGATCCTGAATACAGGTCTTATCTAAATAAGTTACGCGATCAATATGGTGATGAGTATATTTACGAAATGCTGGTAAAAACTGATCCTCAAAGTGCTGAAAAGATGCTTCCCCAAAACTGGAAGCGGGTTATGCGTGCACTTGAGGTTTATCACCTTACCAAAGTACCAATTTGGAAACATCAGGAAGAATATGTTAGAGAGCTTGATCTTGAGTTCTATTTTTACGGACTGGAGTGGGAGCGTGATGTTCTTTACAAAAATATAGAAACCCGGGTAGATTTAATGGTTGAGCAGGGTTTGCTTAATGAGCTTAAAAGCGTACTTTCAAAAGGTTACCAGCCTAATGTAAATGCCCTTAATACTGTCGGTTACAAGGAGCTTATTCCTTACCTTAATAATGAATATTCTCTTCAAAGAGCTATTGAGCTTATTAAAAGAAATACCCGCCGATTTGCCAAGCGACAATTTACATGGTTCCGCAGATATGCTGATATACAGTGGATGAAAGTAGGTTGTTCTGATGACATTACCCGGATTAAAGATGAGATTATAAGTAAACTATAATTCAATCAGTAATAATAAGGGTGTAAAATTGAGTAAGGAAATGATTAGAATTGCCTCGGGACAAGGTTTTTGGGGTGATTTGATAGATGCACCATACAAACAGGTAACCGAAGGGGAGATTGATTATCTTGTTATGGATTATCTTGCCGAAGTAACAATGTCTATTCTGCAAAAACAAAAAAACAAAAATTCTGAAATGGGTTATGCCCGCGATATACCTGTCCTAATGGAAAGAATACTTCCGGTTATAAAAGAGAAAAATATAAAAGTTATTACCAATGGCGGTGGTGTTAATCCGGTTGCCTGTGCAAAAGCAATACAGGATATTGCTGCACGATTAAATATTTCGATAAAAATTGGAGTAGTTACCGGAGATGATATTCTTGATAGTCTGGATCCTGTTTTTAACAACGGATGCAACCTGAACAATATGGAGACCGGTGAATCACTTTTACCAATTAAGGATAAGGTACTTAGTGCAAATGTTTATTTTGGAGCTTTTCCTATTGTGGAAGCACTTGAAAAGGGTGCTGATATTGTAATTACAGGCAGAACAACTGACACAGGGCTTACACTTGCCCCGATGATATATGAGTTTGGCTGGAAAGGAAACGAATATGATCTTATGGCTGCTGGTACAGTTGCGGGTCATATTCTTGAATGCGGTGCACAGGCTTCAGGTGGTAACTTTCTGGGTAACTGGGAAGATGTTCCAGATATGGCAAATATTGGATTCCCGATTGTTGAGGCACACCCAGATGGTACTTTTGTGGTTACCAAACATGAATCACTGGGTGGAATGGTTAGCAAAGCTACCGTTTCCGAGCAAATTGTATATGAAATAGGTGATCCCCGGGATTATATTACACCAGATTGTATAGTTGATTTTACATCAATTAAACTTGAGGAGATTGGTGAGAATAGGGTTAGGGTATTTGATATTGCCGGCTCACCGGAAACTGAGTTCTATAAGGTATCATGTTCATTCGAGGATGGTTATTCGGCTGTTGGTAATTTAACTTATTCGTGGCCCAAGGCATTAACAAAAGCAAAAAAAGCGGATGAAATATTACGTGCCCGATTAACTTCACTTAGTCTTGAATTTGATGAAATACGTACTGAATTTATGGGGTATGACAGTTGTCACGGTCCGTTAGCTAAACGTCTTGATGAAGATAGCATAAACGAGATTGTATTGCGATTTGCCGTGCGTGGCAAAAACAGGGAGCACATAGAAAGGTTCGGACGAGAAATAGCCCCACTTATTTTAACAGGACCACCTTCGGTAACCGGTTTTGCTGGTGGCAGACCGCGTCCTAGCGAAGTAGTTGCATATTGGCCAGCCCTTATACCTAAAAAGCTTGTTAAACCCGCAGTAACCCTAATGGAGGTGTAAAATGAAAGTAAGACTAATAGATATTGCTCATGGTAGAAGCGGTGACAAGGGGGATGCTGCTAATGTTGGTATAATTGCTAATGATGATGCCGCATACAAAATTATTAGGCGCGAGCTTACCGAAGAAAGAGTAAAACAGCATTTTGAAGGAATTTGCATGGGCAAAGTAGAGCGTTACGAATTGCCAAATATTAACGCTCTTAACTTTGTGTTGCATAATACTCTTGGCGGCGGCGGTACAATTTCTCTTAAAAATGATGCCCAGGGAAAAACTTTAGCTGCTGCACTATTACGTATGGAGCTTGAAGTTAAGTAAATATTAGAATAAATTTAAAGTTTAGATTGTTTGAAAATGGTAAACTTGAGGAATATATATGTTTGATGATCAGTTAAGAGAACTTAAAGCTTGTATGCAAAATGTTGAAAAGCTTCGGGGGTATCTTTAACATTGATGAAAAAGAAGCTAAACTTTACGACTTAAAGAAAAAATCGGAAGACCCGAATTTTTGGGACGATCAGGAAAAAGCACAAACAACTTTGCAGGAAGTTAAAAATCTTGAAAGAAATATTGACGAATTTGTGGCTGTTAAAGACTTATCGGAGGAAATTGGCGATCATATTGAGTTAGCCAGGATGGAAGAGGATAAAAGTCAGGAAAGTGAAATTAACAACTTGCTTGAATCGCTTGCCGACCAACTTTCTGATCTTGAACTTAAAAGTATGTTAGGCGGCAGGGATGATAACAGAAACTGTATTTTAACTATACACTCGGGTGCTGGTGGCACTGAGTCGCAGGATTGGGCTGAAATGCTTATGAGAATGTATTTAAGGTATGGTGAGCAGAATAATTACAAAATGAACATAATGGATATGCTTGATGGTGACGGTGCAGGAATTAAAAGTGCCGTTATTGAAGTTGAAGGCGAGTTTGCCTATGGCTACCTGAAAGCTGAAAATGGTGTTCACCGCCTTGTAAGAATATCACCGTTTGATTCAAATAAAAGGCGTCATACTTCCTTTGCTTCCGTATCAGTTATTCCCGAGGTAGATGATTCAATTGAAATTGAAATCAATCCTGCCGATTTAAGAATTGACACATTCCGTTCGGGTGGAAAGGGTGGTCAGAATGTTAACAAGGTTGAAACTGCTGTAAGGGTAACGCATATTCCTTCAGGAATAGCTGTTGCGTGCCAAACGGAAAGGAGTCAGTTGCAAAATAAGAATAATGCAATGAGGCTGTTAAAATCCCGCTTATACCAGGTTGAACTCGAAAAACAGGAAGCTCAAGCGGACGAACTTGAAAAAAACAAGATGAAAATTGAGTGGGGTAGCCAAATCCGCTCATACGTTTTCCATCCTTACAACATGGTCAAAGATCATCGCACAGAAGTTGAGACATCTGATACACAAGGTGTTATGGATGGTAAAATAAATCAGTTTATAAAAGCATTCTTACTGAAATTCTCAAATAATTGAGTGTGATATGAAGACTTTCAAAAAAAATCAGGTTATTTCGCGAGAGGGAAGCAAACAGGAAACACTTATGATTCTGTTAAAGGGATCAGTGGCAATTTACAAGGGCGATATTAAAATTGCCGAGTTTAGTGAAACTGGTACTATACTTGGTGAGTTGGGTCTTATTCTTGAAAAGGAAAGAACCGCTACAATTGTAGCTCTTGCTGATACTGAAGTAGTTGATCTTGACCTTGATCTTGATACGCTGATAATTAAATATCCCGGTATTACACGAACCATACTTAAAAGTTTGGCTCAAAGGCTGGTTGCCATGACAGATAATTACTGGGAGCTTTCTTCCAAAACGCGTATTGATGATTTGAGCGAACTCGAAAACGATTACCCGGGATTTAAAAGCAGAGCCGAATAATAAATTGAGCAAATCTGATTTTTTTGAAAGAGTTTACAAAGTTGTTGAAAAAATACCACGTGGGTTTGTAACAACTTATGGCGAAATTGCAGAAGCTTGCGGTGTAAGGTCTGCCGCACGTACTGTAGGCTGGGCATTAAATGGGGCAAAGGAAACAGGATTGCCATGCCACCGTGTAGTAAACCGGTTTGGAGCACTAACAGGTAGAATGCATTTTGGCTCTGCCGAATTAATGCAGGCATTACTTGAAGATGAGGGAGTTGAGTTTGATGATGATGGTTGTGTTATTCTTGAGAAACACCTCTGGATTCCACCTGAAAATTTAGTTGATTCCGATTGATATTGTAATTAGCTCATTTGGTTCAACCAGCTTATCATCCTTGTGTTGGTCTGTAACCCATTTTGCAGTAAAATACCCAACTGCAGCACCAAGAAAAACATCACTTAGCCAATGCCTGTCGTGGTATATCCTTGAAATACCAGTGAGAACAGGTGGTACAAAACACAAATACTTTAGTACATAGTTGTTCTGGTTTTCGGAAATAACCGTCCACATTGAAAAAGCAACGGCAGTATGCCCTGAGTTAAGTGACATATAATCGTTATTTTTGAATGAAAGCGGTTCAAACTTAAATGCACCCAAATTATTGTAGGGTCGGGATCTTCCAAAAGCAAGCTTTACTGATTGAGTTAAAACACCGGTATAGAAAAAGGACTGGGCAATTTCGTATCCCAGTTTTTTATTGGCAATATTGTTTGAGGAAGTACCGTTTATAAGAAAGTAGGCTGCCGCTGCTATCGAAACAATTGGCTCGCCCTGTAGTTTGGAAAATACCATCAATGGATTATTGTCATAACCAGGGTACTCTTTGCCGAAAGCCATAACATCCTCATCTACATAAAATAGGGAGTATGTTGCTGCAGATATTATACCAAGAGTTGCGAAGTCGCTAACATTCCATTTGAGAGGCTGTTTCACAAATTCACCAGTCTCATCATAAAACTGATTCAAGTTATATTTTTGTTGTCCAAGAAAAAGAGAGCTTAGCAGCATCATGTAAATGAAAATATATTTGGTTTTCATTCCCAGTTTCCAAATGTTTTGTAATTATGGCTTAATTAAAAACTATTTTGTAACTAAATGAGCAACATAAATTCCAACAAGCGTTGCTGCTACATTTGCAAGAATATTTATCAGGGCAAAAGTATAGTTTGCATCCCGCATAAGACTAAATGTTTCGAGAGAAAATGTTGAGAAAGTAGTTAACCCTCCACAAAAACCTGTACCAATAAGTAACTTGTAGTTTTGGTTAAGTAGTTCCTTTTCATCAAAACCCAGAATAAGTATTCCAAGGATAAAACTACCCAGCACATTTACAATTAAAGTACCGAAAGGAAAAATTACCGGAAAAAATTTTGAGACAAGTGAAGATATCCAGTATCGTAAGCCCCCGCCTGCTCCAGCTCCTAATGCAACTAAAATTATATTCATAATATTCTTCTATTAATGCAACCAAAAATTATTTATTAAGTCTAAAATTACGTAACAAATATAAAAACTCGTTCGTCTAATCAAAAAACACAGGGAAAAAAGTATGAAAATATCGAAAGTTATTCTTCTAAATCTTGTGCTGTTTTTAGTTTCATCGTTAGTAATGGCAGCAAGCTTTTCCAGCAGGGTGATAGAAGAAAAATCGTTTAAGGTTACATCCGGAGAAAAGCTGTATGTTAAATCGGATGTTGGTGATATTCAGGTAAATACATGGTCAAATAGTGAAGTTGCTATAAAAATTATTGGAAATAGCAAAGCTGAATCGAAAATGAAGTTCAAACTCAATGAAACTTCCGAGGGAGTTGAGGTACTTGGCAAGAAAACAGGTTCGGGATGGTTTAACTGGATTAGTGGAATAGACTTAAGATATGAGATTATGGTTCCCGAAAGTTTTACAGTTGAGTTAAGAACATCTGGTGGGAATATAGAAGTGACTGATCTGGAAGGTACAAAGTATTGTTCAACTTCCGGTGGAAATATTGCATTTGAAGATTGTAGTGATGAAGGTGTTGCCAAAACTTCCGGTGGTAATATTTCGGTGGTCAATAATAAGGGTAGTTTGGAACTTAATACCTCAGGTGGTAATATAAAGGCTGAAAGAGCTACCGGTGACATTAAAGCAAGAACCTCCGGTGGACGCATTGTTCTTCAGGTTGCTGACGGTATGGTTGATGCCAGCACATCAGGTGGTAGTATAAAACTTGATTACACTGGTGATAACAAGGGAATTGATCTACATACATCCGGTGGTAGTATTAAAGTTGCTGTCCCTTCTGATCTTAAAGCAAATGTAGTTTTAGCTACATCCGGCGGAAGTGTAAAATCTGATTTTTCGGCAGCAAGAGTTTATGAAGTAAAATCATCTAAAATGAAAGCAGAATTTAATGGCGGCGGTGAAAAGCTCGTTGCTAAAACCTCAGGTGGTAGTGTAAGACTAACCGAGAAATAAAAGTTAAGACCGCATGGTCTCCCCTCGAAGTGTGCGGTCCGCATATTTGGGCAAAGTTTGCTGGACCGCACAATGCTTCTCAAATTTACACCTTTTTTAGTTTAAGTCAAATCATTTTTCAAATCGTTAATTAAATGCCCAAAATTATTACCCCATCCTTTTTTGAGAAAAAATAAAAAATGTGTTAGCTTTACCGAGAACAAAAAAGGAAGGTATCTTGAACAAAACGATAGTTTTATTATTAATGATGGCATTTTGCTTGTCCGGACAGGCATATGTAAAATCTCTCCAAATATACCCCTCGGAAGATAAGCTGGGTTTACCAGTAGTAAATAATTCAAAAAAAAATAACAAGCTTGTAATTGCATTTGATGTGCTGTCGAAAAACATGCCTGATATGAAAATTGTTTTCAGGTTTTGTAACCGTCACTGGGTTCCTTATGAGGATATTTCATTCAGAAATAATGGTTTTAATACTGATCACAGTCTAAATTTTGATTATTTACCAAATACGGTTACAGAGGCAAAATATCATTTTAATGGTTCATATCCTTCTGAAGAGGTGAGTTTTCCTTATTCGGGCAAATGGATTTTTGAAATTGTTAATACCTTTGATGAGAACATTGTGTATGAATATGGCAGTTTTTATGTAGTTGAGGAAATAATAGAAAACATAAAACCATCAATAAGCAAAAGAATGCTTCAGGGAGCAAATGCGTACCCATCGGAAATGAATCGTATATTTGATTTGCGAATTAATTTTAATCTGCCAACTGGTATGGAGTATAACAGGTTTGTTCAATTGGAAATTGTGGAGAATAGAAAAATTGAATCTCCAATTGTTTTGGATAGAGATAATACAACAAACCACAGATATTATGAATGGAACGGATTTGATGAGTTTACTTTTATTGCCGATGACATTAGACCGGGCAATGAGTATCGCTTTCTAAACCTTACTAACAGAACTGTACACCAATATCCTGATACTAAAGCACATTTTGGTGGATATGACCAGAGCAGGCTCCATAAAAAGGGCAGACCCGATATGAATGGTGGGATGATGGTTGCTGACTACGAAGATGATTATTCCCGCTACCTGAATGTTCTGTTTGAATTTAAACCGCTTGAGAAGTTAGAGCATTCGGTTTATATAACCGGTGCATTTAGTAACTGGAGATTATTTCCGGAATACAGAATGAAACTTGAGGGTGATACATATAAAGCCAATCTTCAAATTAAAAGAGGCGAGTATGATTACCAATATGTGCTTGTTGAGGAGGAAAATAATAAAATATTAACAGAAGATTGGCAAATACTTGAAGGTAATTTTTGGGAAACTACCAATGAATATTATATTTTCGTAGTTTACAATTCTCCTGAAAAGGCGAATTACGATAAAATTGTTGGATTCTCAAAAATATTGAGCAGGTAAAATGGAAAACGTTAATATTGGTGTTATAGGTACTGGTCATTTAGGTAATTTACATACAAAATTGTTCAAGGAAGTTACAGATTGTACTCTTTGCGGTATATATGACCGTGATACTGAAAGAGCAAACAAAGTTGGTTCCGATCATAATATAAAAGTTTTTGAGTCTCTTGACGGGTTGCTGGAGGCTGTTGATGCTGTTTCAATTGTAACCTCAACAAGTGCACACTACGAAATTGCAAAGTATGCATTATTAAAAGACAAACATGTTTTCCTTGAAAAACCAATTACTACAACTATTGAAGAAGCTGACGAGTTACTTAAAATTGCTGAAGATAGAAACCTGAAAATTCAGGTTGGGCATATTGAAAGATTTAATCCTGCACTGCTTTCTCTGGAAAAATACAATTTGCAGCCAATGTTTATTCAGAGCGACAGGTTAGCCCAGTTTAATCCAAGAGGTACGGATGTAGCCGTTATTCTTGATTTAATGATTCACGATATTGATATTATACTTTCCCTGGTTAAAAGTGAAGTTGTAAATATTAGTGCGAGTGGAATTGCTGTTGTTTCTGATTCGCTCGATATTGCCAATGCCCGTATTGAATTTGAAAACGGTGCTGTTGCAAACGTTACTGCAAGTCGTATTTCCCAAAAGAAACTTAGAAAAATGAGAATGTTCCAGAAGGACAAATACATTGCTGTAGATTTTGGCAGTGGAGTTTCGGAAGTTTTCAGATTAGCTGATCCTGCTAATCCGGGAGAAGAACACTTTATGAATTTTGGTGAAATTGGTGTTGGCGATAAAAAACGAATTGTTTGCTACGAACAGCCTGAACAAAGAAAAGTAAATGCCCTGCAGTATGAACTTCAACTTTTTGTTGATGCCGTTAAAAATGATACTATTCCGGTTGTTAGCGGTAAGGATGGCAGACAAGCATTGAAGGTTGCTGATATGATAATTTCAAAAATCGGGGAATCGAAGGTATGATAAAAAAGATAATACCTGCCATTCTCATTATTATAACTTTTCTTTCCGGTTGCAGCATGATGGATGCTGTAAAGGACATAGGGAAGTTAAAATTTAAATTACACTCCGTTACAGATGTAAAATTATGTGGTATAAATCTTGATGATAAAAAGAAAATATCTGATTTCGATCTGATTGATCTGGGTGTTTTGGTTAGTGCATTTGCCAATAATGATTTCCCCGTTGAAATGATTATAAATATTGAGGCAAAGAACAATTCGCCTGAGTTAATGGATAGTGATTATGATGATGTTAAGATCAAAACTTTCCCGTGGAAACTTTATCTAAATGATAACCTTACCGCTATGGGAAATATAACAAAACCGGTTTCGGTACCAGGAAAGGGAAGAACAACATTGATGTCGATTGATGCTGATTTTGACCTTTTACAGGTATTCAGGGGGATGGGTTATAAAAAACTTGCCCGCCTGGTTTTGGGAATCGGCAAGAGAGATGCATCAGAATCTACAAAGATCAAGATTACTGCCAAACCAACAGTTGAGACTATTTTAGGAGATTATGAGTATCCCGAAGAAATTGTGCTAATTCAAAAAGATATAAAATAAATTTGGAGTGTTGTTTTCATGGCTGCAACAAAATATGCCATAGGGGTAGATTTAGGCGGTACCACAATTAAAATTGGTATCGTCTCTGATAAGGGTAAAATTATAAAAAAAGTAGTTGTTGATACACTGGCAGAAGAGGGTTACAAAAAAGTTATAAAACAGATAAAAAAAGGTATTAGTGAAGTCCTTTCCAAAAATAAAAAAACAATTGAAGGTATAGGTATTGGTTCTCCCGGTCTGGTTATACGCAAAAAAGGAACGGTAGAGAACCCTCCAAACTTTCCGGGTTGGAAAAAAGTACAACTTGGCAAAATAATCAGTGAAGAATTTCCTTACAAAACCTATGTTGAAAATGACGCAAATGCTGCAGCTGTTGGTGAGCAGATTTTTGGTGCAGGTAAACGTCACGATAGCTTTATCATGGTTACTTTGGGTACAGGAGTTGGTGGAGGAATAATTTTTGAACGTAAGGTTTTTGCCGGTGAAACCGGTGGAGCAGGAGAATTGGGGCATTTATCTATTGACCTTAATGCAAATCAATGTAAATGTGGTAATGTTGGATGTGTTGAATCGTATGCAGGTATAAACTACTTGTGCAATTCCGTAAAACGCCAAATGGAAAAGAACCCGGATTCGCTTATAGTTAAATGGGTTAATGAGGAAAACAAAACACTTGAACCAAAGCTGATTCATGAAGCAGCCGAAGAAGGTGATCCGTTTGCTCTTGATGTTATTCATACGTTGGGTATTAATATTGGTGCCGGCTTAACTTCTATTGTAAATGTACTGGATATTGCAACAATTATCATGGGTGGTGGTGTTGCAGGTTTTGGTGACCGTCTGTTCGATACGATTGAAACAACAATTAAGGAAAGGGTATTAACACCACATAGAACCCGGATAAAATTAAAACAGGCTAAACTTAAAAATGATGCTGGAATAATGGGGGCAAGTGCTCTGGTTTTTCAATGATTGAAATTTTTGATTTAATACTTTAATTTAATGAGTTTTTAGCCCGCTATAAGCATTTATGGCGGGTTTTGCTTTTTTATGGTGTTGTTAATTTAACTACCATTTTACATATTACATTTATTTTGTTGGAGTGAAAACGAGCCAAAAACTCGGAGTTGTAATTGAAAAGGATGATAATGGATACTACGCTTATTGTCCGCTACTTGAGGGGTGCCAATCCCAAGGGGATACAATGGAAGAAGCTTTGATGAATATTCAGGAAGCTGTTGAGCTGTATCTTGAAACTATGACGAACGAAGAAAAAAGTATCATCCTTTCCAAACAATTTTTTGCTACTTCTCTGGACGTAAAAGTTGCCTAAACTACCTAGAATAAATGCACTTGAAGCTGAAAAATTATTACTTAAAACCGGATCAATTATTACGTACAAAAGGAAGTCACAAGATTTATTTTAAGGCTGGTAGAAGAATGGTTATACCTTTTCATAGTGGTAAAACATTGCATCCGAAAATTATAAAACAACTATTTTCTCTACCAGATGTTGAGCAAAAATAATCTACTTACTTCTTTTAGCGGTTTTAGCCTCTTCAAGGGATTTAAATAATCCTACTCTTACCCTGTACCATGTTTTACGTAACTTGGGAACATACTTTTCCATTACATAAGCTGAATATCCTTTCGAAATAAGTTTATCCGCCTGTCTAATAGCTTTGTTTTTATTTTTCCATGCTGAAACCTGGTAGCAATAAAGATTGCCATCCGTATAAAAATTACCCGGAAGAGCTTTATCGGCATCATCATTATAAGTTAATACTAGTGGTTCTTCTTTCTTTGGTTCGTCAAGCTGTACGCTTGGAACAGGTACTCTGCCAGCAGTATTAATTGAAGGATTTCCAACCGGTGGCACTGATTCAATTTTTTTTATATCAGCAACTTTTGTCTCAATTTTGGTTTCGTTATCATCCCAACTATCTTTGCCATCATCAACAAATCCCCAGTCGTCATCCTCATCATCACCCCAGGGATCTGATGTTTTTTTATTAACTTCAAGGTCTGTTGGTTTGTTGTTAAATACAACGTCTTCCTCAAGTTTTTCAACTACTTTACTTGGTTCGGAGTTTATTCTGCCGGTACGTGCATAATTTTCAGCTTTTTCGAATATATTTTGAAGGGTAGGGTCCCCTTTTACATCAATAAATTGCAAGTCTGCTGCTGATGAAAGAGGAACAGCTGTACCAGTGTTTAAAAGTCTGCCAGTGGCATCGTAATACATTGCACCAACCACTGTAAAATTCTTTTCTATTGTGTTATATAAATATTTTGTTTTGGATTTGCTGATATTTTCATTTATAGAGGTCATCATAAAAGGTTCAGGATAAAGTATCATACTCCAGACTGAAACATTCTCATCCTGCATTGAAACACGTGAGGTATCAATATAAACTACTTTGTCCTCATCTTCCTGTATAATATACCAGGAACTTTTACCAAATTGAGAAAATAGCTGTGTTGAAAGTAAAGTTATAAAGATCAGTAACCAAAGTTTACGCATATTGCATGGCTCCAAAATGAAAAATCTATCCAGTAAATATAATCGTTACGAATAAAGCAAATATTAATACTTAAATCAATTAATATCTGCATCCATCCAATAAATACGAATATATTCAAAATAAAACAAATTGAATTTAATTTGTTGTAGCAGATTTTTGCGATTTTCTGTAATAGATATAAACCGGTAATCCGGTTGCTATTAAACCTATTGCTGCAAGGATACCACCTGCAGGATATGCCCAAAACGTACCAACTGCCAAATATAGCTGCGATACAATTGCAAGGACTGCCATTACTTTCCATTTAGGACTAATATATTCGGGATGATAATCATCTCTTTTTCGCAACTTGAATATGGCACCATAAACCAGAACATTTTGTAATACATACGATAGTGTAAAATATCCTAGCATGTTTTCAATATCCCCAAGAAGAAATAACACAATTGCCAACCCGGATTGTATCATTATTGAATAGTGTGGTGTTAAGTGTTTTGGATGAAGCTTGCCAAATACCTTGAAAAACATACCATCACGAGCCATTGCATATTCAAGTCTTGGTTGTGCCATAATACTTGCGTTTAATACGCCAATCATGCTTATAAATGCGGCGATGGCAAATATTGCACCTGCCGAATCTCCAAACATGCTAACATATTTAAATGGATTTATAAATTCACCTTCAGCACCAATCATGTCGCTAAATGGTACAATTGCACTTGTACCAATTGAGATAAGGGTATATGCTGCCATAACAAAAATAACTGAACCAATGAGGGCAACTGGTAAAGTTTTTCGCGGATTTTTAACTTCACCAGCCATGTAAAGGATATTACCAAATCCGGCGTATGACCAGGCAGTTGCAGAAATACCAGCTGTTATAATGAATAGCATGCTGTTATCTTCAAGAAATTGTTTTGAAGGAGAAACAAAAAGATTGCCATCACCAAGGAAAAATGCACCAATAAAAACTACTGCAAATAACGGTGTAAGCTTGGCTGCGGTTAAAAGTACCTGAACGTTTCCACCCTGTTTAACACTTCTTATTTGCACAATTGTTAATATAAAAATAAGACTTGCAGCAAATAATCTTGCGTAGAGTGGAATTTCCAGAGCCGGGAAAAAGAAAGTTAGCACTGAGGCTGCACTTAAACCAACTATTGTTAGTGTGGGAGTATCGGCAGTAAGGAATGTGGTCCAAGTATATAAAAACGCCAGAAAAGGAGAACCAGCCTTTTGTAAATAGTGGTAGCCAAATCCCTGTGCAGGATATGCCGAACCCATTTCAGCCAGTATAAATATTTGCGGAAGCCAGGTTACTCCACCAAGAAACCATATAAGTGTACACATCCATGGGCTGCCACCTATACCAGCAACAATTGGCAGACTAATAAATACACCGGAGCCAATAACTGTTCCGATAATTATTGCACTCGTTTGAAGTAAGTTTAATTCTCTTTTAGGTTTAAGTTCGCTCATAATTAGTAGTCACCGTTTTCTATTACCGTATTAACCATTGCTATATAATTTTCTACCGGTACATAATCTGGTACCGAGTTGGAAGAGCCAGCACACCAGCCCCCATTGGGTTTTGCTTTTGCCATAATTTCGAGGGTAAGTTTTTCAACATCTTTTGTTGTGCCTCTTGAAAGTACGTCAACTTCAATACCACCGCATAGTGAAATATTTTTTCCGTAACGTTTCTTTACCTCAGCAATATCCATCGCTTTCGGTTCAATAGGATGCTGTGCATTTACACCACTTTCAATAATATCATCAAATACATCATATAAAATTCCGTCAGTGTGGTAAATAAATGGCAGATTTGCTCCCTTTGCAATATCTCCAATCCTTTTTAGGAATGGAAAGAAGTATTCCCTGTAAAAGTCAGGGCTCATCATTAAACCGTGTGAGTATGCAATGTCATCGCTATACCAAAGTGCACCAACTTGTTCAAGCGTAGCCATTTTTTTAAACATAGGCAATATTATGCTTTCAATTTTTTCCAGAAGTTTTTTAACAAGTTCAGGATCAGTAAAAGTTGCAAGGGCAAAAGTTTCAAATCCCATTAACTCCCAGGCAAGAGTAAAAATATCACCGTACTGCCCAATAATTTTCATTCCTTTAGGCAGATGTGGTAAAGCATCATCAAACTTTTGGTAACTAATATCTTCTATTTTTGGCCAATTATAATTGTTTAGATCTTCCATGGTAGTTATTATTCCACCATGTTCAGGAGCCCAGGCACGATCCGGAGCGTTTTTATATGTGCCATCTTCACTTTTTTCAACGAGCTCCTGCTCAAGTTCGAAAGTAATTGCCGGTTGTATTTTAACAAAATCGTAACCCATCATATCCATAAATTCAATATCATCCTTTACAGATACTAAAGGTCTGCCAAGAATTTTTTCCTTAATAACAGGATGAATACCGAGTTCAATAAGTGGTACACAATCAGCCTTGCCACCCATAAGTGTTTTTCTTACTCTTTCAAAATCTCTTTTGCGTTTCTGCCTGAACATTTCTGTTTCCTGTTATTTTAGTTTGGCTAATTCAATCATGAGCTGCTTATGCATAGCATCAATATTTTTTCTACTACCCGAATAATTATTTGCAATAAATGAGAAAACTATCAGTTTGCCATTTTGATCTCTAACATAACCTGAATGACTTCTAACCTTTTCTATTAGTCCCGATTTAATCCGTGCGTTTTCAGCTATTTCGGTACCTGCACCAAAGTGCTTGTAAAATCCTACATCATTAGGATCACCTGCAACAGCAAGCGAATTATAAAAATCATTAAAAGATTTTGTGGTAGTCATATGTTCCAGCAATCCGGACATCATTTTTGTAGTAATCATATTGCTTCTTGATAGCCCGCACCCATCATACAATTCAAAACCGGATACGTCAACTCCACCTTTTTCCAGGAATCTTTTAACTTCGGTAATACCTTTACTGCTTTTATACTCACCACCTTTATTACCGCCGATGGCTAATAATACCATTTCGGTATATAGGTTAAAACTTCTCTTATTAATTATAAAAACAATATCCTTTAGTGGGGGAGAAACATGTGTGTAAAAGTTTTCAAGTTTTGTGTAATCCGGACTTGCATCTGCTTTGGTTGCCTTTTCGGAAACAAATATACCGTTGGCAATGCATTTGTTTGTAAAGTATTGTGCAGCAAATAAAGCAGGATCAGGTATTGAGCCTTTAATTGAGAACTCTTTAACTCCTGCTGGTATTGAACCTCTTAATACAGCATTGTACTGCATTGGAGCTGAATAGATATATCCGTTATCACCCGATCCTTTTTTTCCTGTTTTCATGTGGTTAACAAAGTTTAGTCCGTAAATTTCCGGCTCGGTACGCAGCACTTTTGCTGTTTCACCAACTTTATCCGCAGGTGCGAAGTAGAGATGATAAAGATTATCATGAATGGTAAGTGCATTTGATTGAGCACCATAATAGTTCCCCATATCTACCCAGAACCAGTTATCGGGTACTTTTTGGTTATAGAATAGATTATCATCTGCAATAATTTTTCCTTCAATCTTTTCGATACCGGCATCTTTGATAGCGGACAAAACCTTTTTTGTAACAGTTTCAAGATCATCGGAGGTTTTAACCAAATTAGAGCCGAAAGTAGGATCACCTCCACCTCTTATATAAAGGTTACCTTTAAGGGTACCATTGGTAATTTTGCCATCATAATAAAAACGAGTTTTAAAGGTAAAATCCGAACCTAACAGTTCCAGTCCGGCAGAGCTTGTAAAAACTTTTAGTCCTGAAGCAGGGGCAAGACTATAATGCGATTTTTCAGAGAGAATAACATCACCACCCACATACTTGGCATAACCGCTCCATTGTGCATTTTTTAGTTCATCAATATCTGATACTGATTTTAATGTTTTTTCAATAGATTGTCCTGAAACGGAACTGGCAACTATAACAAAAAGTATTAATAAGCTGTACAAAAGTTTTTTCATGATACCCATCTTGGAATTTGTTTCAAAATAATATCAGGATATATTAGTCCACTAACAGGATTTGCTTATTGATAGTGAAATATCCGGCGTTAAGATAAATAAAATTACCAATTATTCATAACAGTTATTTCAATAGTATTATTAACCGGGCAAGAAAAAAGACACCTTAAAGGTGCCTTTTTGTAATTCCTGTCTATTTTTTATCAATATTACTATTCCATATTAGTCTTATTCCGTGACTGCTACTCAGATAGTAATAAATCCACTCAGCCATAACCTTGTAACGCTTGCGAAAGTTAATAAGGAACGCAATATGAACCAGCGACCAAACAAGCCATGCAAACAATCCTGATATTTTAATTGAGCCGAGTTCCATTACGGCTTTCGCCCTGCCTATTGTAGCGAGGTTTCCCTTATTAAAATATCTAAAACTTTTACGGCTACCACGAGGTAAATTTTTCCTGATTACACCGGCAATATATTTAGCTTGCTGAATTGCAACCGGGGCAACTCCGGGCAGGGGTTTATTCTCATCTGAAATGAATAGTGCAGCATCACCAATAACAAAAACATTTTCGTCATTAGGCAATGAACAATCATTTTCTACCTTAACCTTGCCTGCCCTGTCGAGTTCGGTATTAAGTTTTTTAGTAAGCGGTAATGCAGCATTTCCGGCAGCCCATATAATATTTTCGGTTTTAATAAACTCATCACCAACTGTAACACCATCCTCCGAAACATCCGATACAAATTTGTTAAGCAATATTTCAACACCGAGAGATTCAAGCTCCTTTTTTGCCTTGCTACTTAAAGAATTGTCAAATCCGTTTAATACACGGTCTGCTCCTTCAACCAAAATGATGCGGGATTTTTTAAGCTTTATTCTTTTGAAATCATCAACCAGGGTTTCCTTTGCAATTTCGGCAATAGCTCCAGCCATCTCTACACCGGTAGGACCTCCACCAACAATAACAAATGTAAGGTATTTATTTATATCTGATTGATCGGCATATTTTTCGGCGAGTTCCAGAGAGGTTAAAATGTTTTCTCTAATTTTAAGTGCATCTGAAATAGTTTTTAGTCCGGGTGCATATTTTTCCCATTGGTCATTACCAAAATAGGAATGACGCGTTCCGGTGGCAATAACAAGGTAATCATAATCAAACGACTGGTCGGAGAGGTAAACCTTCTTTTCCTCGCGGTTAATATTTGTTACTTCACCCATAATTACTGTACAGTTATCCTGTTTTTTTAATTCGGCACGTATAGGTACGGCAATATCACCTGGGGAAAGTGCAGCAGTGGCTACCTGATATAGCAGGGGCTGAAAAAGGTGGTGGTTTGTTTTGTCGATTAGTGTTATTTCAACATTAGCATGTTTTAAGGATTTGGCTGTGTTAAATCCACCAAATCCTCCTCCAATTATTACAACTTTTGGTTTGTTCATTATTACTCCATTTTATTAATCACTGGAGTAACAACATGAATAAGACAAGAAGTTCTATTTCGAGAAAATTTTCTCTATAATTTAATTGATGCCTGGTAAAAACTTTACTTTCATTGTATCACGAAGCGTTTTGTATATACCAATAATTTCTGCTTCCTCGTCTCGCTTGGCAACTACCGTATCTTTTTTTACCCGCACAAACTTGTTTTTTGAGTAAAAGATTGGTTTTACATTTTTATCAACAATTTTGCAACCCCATTTGTCTCTGAGTGTGTATTGCAGTTCAAGTTTGTTAGCCGAAGGGGCATTAATGTTTTTTTCATTAAAAGAAAAGCTAACAGGTTCTTTTGTTATATTACCTTTGGTTTTTATGTACAGACTATTATGTGTACTTCTTTCGCCTGTTTTATCCGAAGGATGATTAACTATACTATCTCTTACGGTCATGGTAGTTGACCCACCACCATCAAAATTAAGAGCATCATCGCATCCAAGAGAGATTAGGAAATCAGCTAAATCATACAAGGAAATACCGATTGAAACATCCTTGTTTCTACCGTCAACTGCTACAAGATATAATTTGTTTTCCGATTTATCGAACCCAATAGCCGTTCTTGGGTTATACGAAATAAAACGTTCACTGGTAAGTCCTTCAACACCAATGTAAGTTTCGGGGCGTTTGCCATCTTTAACGAGATAAGGTAATCCGCCAATCATTGCATAAATATTTTCCGGAGCATCTTCCAATGTAAAGTCAACTGATAGTTTATCACCAGTATTTAATACAATATCGGCACTGTATGAAGAAAATACTCTCCATACTAGCTGATTTTTTTTAAGGTTTATTTCACTATTTTCCTTTAAAACACCATCAACAACATAATTGTTATCGCAAAGTTTTGTCATTAGGTAGGCTGTATAATCGGAATCAACTCTAAAAATATTACCGGAATGATAATCAAAAAGACCTGATTCAAGTTTTGCAAGACGGTTGTAGCTACCAACGTTATAGCTATTTGTTCCCCACTTAATAGTAGCATTGAACTTAAATTTGCCAGTGAAAGGTTTGTTATCTCTGGTTATTCCAAATAGTGTTCGGTTAAGGTAGGAAACTCCCTTGATGATTTTGCCGGAAGAAACGCTATTGTTTTCAGACTGAAGAGGTCTTCCACCAAAAAAATCACCATTAACAGCACCAATAATATATTCACCGTTCATTGACTTACGATGTACCATTTTTGAGGTACCTTCACCACCATGTCCAATTTTGTCATTGGCAATACCAACATCAACCATAATTGAATCATTATTAAGGTCGGCTTCAAGAACAGTAATAAAAAGCGGTTGTGAATTATCCTGGTAAATTTTATAATAAACACCTGGTCCAACGAGTTTAGTTGATACCAGTTCCTGAGAAAGTAATAGAGTTGAGAGTAATAAAAGAGTTAAAAGTGTTCGCATTCTAGTCCATTCAAATTTGAGTTTCTAAAAATTTCAGCCCAAGTAAGGTAAGCAAGGTTAGTTAAGTGTAATCCGTCATCCGAAAATTTCTCTTTCAGCATTCCGTTTTCATCAACGAAATAATTGTAAAGATTGAAATAACAGTATTTATGTTTTTCCGTAAGTTGTTTCAGTAAATCATTAAGTTGATTTATATCATCATTCATTCGCTCGGCATTGTTACGAACCGGGAATATGCTTGTTAAAACAATTTTGGAATGGTCGGTAAAGGATTCCATCTTCTTGCATATTTGTTCAACTGTTTCGATTATTTCTTCCGGTGATCTGCGTCTGGCAAGATCATTGGCTCCAATACAAATAAATATATAATCCGAGGGAGCAGTGAACCATCTGTAATTAATTCGCTCAAGCAAATCAAGGGAACAGTCTCCAGCTACCCCAACGTTCTGAATTTTATATTCAGGTAGAAGCGAATCTGTATCAAACCAGTCGGTAATGGAATCACCAGCAAAAAGGTATCTGTATTGATTATCCATGTAATGTTCTCGTTTATTGTAAATCAAAAACGCAAAATAATAAAAACTTTTGGTATTATTTTTATCCATCAAGGTGATTAGACTAAAAACAGTGCAACAATAAATAAAATTAAACCTAAAAATATTATTATTCTGCTAATACTCTTTGAAAATCACCTTTGTAGTATCAGGTTTGTATTTTGCAATTTCTTTTGCAACTATGTTTTCAATAGATCTGGTATAGTAGCGATCAATAATACTTTCAATTTTAGGGCGGTTTATTTCATTCCGAAATTCTGTTTTAACCGTATTCAAAAGTTCTTGTTTATCAATTTCAAATTCATTTTTTAATTGAGCAATTGCAAGCTGAACTTTCCGGTTGTTTATTTTAATAGCACTATCTGTTTCTGAATTCAAGTTTTCCACTATTGAATTTACCCTGTTATCGGCGATATTGTAGCTCATAACCATAAAGGTAACTGAAGCGATAAAAAGGGCAATATTGATACCAATAATTGTAATTGAGGTCCATCTGAAGCTTTGTTTTGCAAGTTCAATATCTCCCTTACTATTTTCAGATAATGAATTAAATTCGTTTCGGAAATACTTCAGTAATTTGGGTGATACAATATTCTTTTTCTGCTTTGCCATTGTACTACTCCATAAGCTGTTTGACTGGAAATATTATACAAAGCAAAATACAAAATTCAACTTTGATTAAATTAAGTTGCAAGTATTAAGTTTAGTTAACATGATGTTAGATTTTGCAATGATAGGGAAGTGGTTAATTGAGGAGAAAGAGGCGAGGTAATTCGCCTCGCTAATTATTCAACAATAACACCTTTCCAGAAAGCCACATGATCTTTAATTTTTGCAGCTTCATCCGATGGTGCGGCATAATACCATGCAGCATCACTATTAGTTTCACCTCTTACTTCAATATTGTAGTATGAGGCATCACCTTTCCAGGGACAGTGAGAGGTTTTGGTACTTGGTGAAAGGTATTGTTTTTTTACTGATTCGGGTGGAAAGTAAATATTTCCTTCAACTACCTCATATTTGCCTTCCTCAACCGAAGCTATAACTTCCCCATTCCATATAGCTCTTCGCATAAATACTCCCATTAAAAATTAGTAAAAAACACACGATGGCTAAAATAAGAAATAGGTACCTAAAATCCTTAATATATTTTTAATATTGTGATGTTAAACACCAAACAATTTACGTATTTCATCATTAGAAATTGAATTTTTTAAGCTTTCTTCTTCATCAGTACTATTTTTATTCTGGATTTCTCTGTAAAACTCTTCGCTGGTTTTAGTGGTGCATGCATTCTTTTTTGCAAATTGTTTAACGGAAAAGTCGGAAGAGATTACACAAATAAGTTTTGGGTTTTTAGCGAGGGTAACTTCCTGCTTTATTAAATTATCGGCAGGTTCGTTATCGGAGTAGTATATTTTTGCTCGTCCTGATTTTACACCTTCAACCATGTAACCATCAAAATGGAGCGAAACTTTTAATTTTGTACCCTGGAAGAATTTGTCAAGAAGGTAGGCTAATTGCTGACGTGATTCATGTCCGTCTTTTTTTTGTAGTGAAAACAAGTGTGGTATTTTACCAATCAGGTTATTACCATCTATTATGTAATGTCTTATCATTTTATCTGCCGGTAAATCTTCCGCTATTTTTTTCAACTTTCAAATCGCGTAACTGACTTGCTTTTAATCTAAGGTTAAACCTGAAACCACGATACGCACCTAACGGGTTCCATGTCATGTTCATTTCCCAGCAATGGAGGTCGCGGTAAATAGTTAAAGCTGGTGCAGTTACCTCATGGTTAACAAAATCAAAGCCTGAGCTTACCTTAAAATTCCAGTTTTTGGTTAGGTTTAAACTTGCATTAAGACTAACATTTTGTCTTTCCGAATGATATTGTTCGCGTGGGTCTGTCATGCCCAAACTGTAGTTGTAACTCAAGCTCAAATTCCACGGTATAGAGAAGTTAGGACGAATATTCTGTCCATTATAGTAATATTCCTCCTCAACATTTTCTTCAGGTGCCAGACTTCCTTCATCATCATCCGGAATTCGTTCATCAACTCCGGTACGCGTTTCATCCTTATCTTCACTTCCTGCCAGAGTAGTTGAGAGGTAAAAGGTAAAATTGGTAATTCTTAATAATCCCCGTCCCGTTTCCGAGAGATATTCATTTAACTGAGTTCCTTCAACCGTGTTGTAAAAAGTATATCTTGTTGAAGCTCTTAAATTTAATTTTTGTCCAATTTGTGTATTATATGAAACGCTTAGATCGGAAAGTTTTCTGAAATCGGAAGCAAAGTTATAGCTAACACCGGCATCCAGAGTTAGTAACCGAATTTTATCTTCGGTATCACTTGTATCGGTTTTGCTTTTCATGGTTTTCATTTCGAAAATATTGCCAAGACTAAAGCGAATACTCTGGTTTTCGCCACTCGAAACACTATTGTAAAGTTCATCTTCGTACTTGCTGTATTCAACAATATTACCATCAGCATCAACATACTCGTTATAATAACCCCAAAACGGGTCGGAAAAATCGGGACGATAGTTATAACTTACAGAAGGGGAAAGCGTATGGCGGAAAGCTTCAATACCAAAGGCTTGTGGTTGCCACATACCATAAATTTTGGTAGATGCACCAACGCTTAAATTAAATGTTCTTGCAGCTGTAATAGCATCTACTTTGTTTGTTACGAGTGAATCGTAAGGAACAATATTATTATTCGAATCAACAGTCTCAAATTTCATCATCTGCTTTGTAGTGTATTGAGGGTTCCATGATTCGGTATAATTTACAGATGGGCTAATTGACACATAACCAATTTTGGGAGAGGCACTCATTGATAAATTTTGCTGGAAACCATTTTTAATTTTAAGATTACCATCAATTTTGTCTCTGGTGTTTCTCAACCGGTTGTTATAACTCATGGATATATATTCATACCACTCCATATTGCGGGGATCAGTATTCTTGCCCTGAAATGGTTTAAAAGTATTCAGATTAAAAGAAACACTTGGCAAGGTTTCTCTAATATCGCCCGATTGAAGATCCTGATTTCTGCTATAGTTTACAGTAAGGTTCGCACCCAACTCTTCAAATCGTTTTGAGAATGTTGCGTTGGAAGTAATGTTCTGCTTGTAAATTTGTTCATAATCGGTAGAGGTATTTCTATAATTGCTTCCGGTTGCAAAAGTAAGATTAACAGCGAGTGAGCTGGTAGGGTTGAATCTCTGATTATGTTTAACTCTCAGTTCGTAATCCCTTGAATAGTACTCTTCGGTATCATATTCCGAACCTACTTTTTTATTTTCATAACTAAAAAACAGGTTGCCTTCAAAATCATATCTTTTTTTATAGCGTGCGGAGAGTTCGGTACCATAACCTCCTCTCATGTAATACGAACCTTTTAGCGTAGCATCATAATAGTCGCTGAGAGCAAAATAATAGCCAAAGTTACGGAAATATTGCCCCCTGAAATTATCTGTTCCGAAAGTAGGAACAATAATACCCGAACGCCTGCCCGATTCATTTGGGAACACACCAAACGGTATAGGTATGGGGAGGGGAATATTTGCAATATGCATAAATATCCAGTGTGCAAAAATCTTGTCGTTTTGTATAACTTTCATTCGAAGTGCACTAAAATGAGTGTGCGGAGTATCAGCATCGCAAGTAGTGTAAATACCATCTTCAATAAAGTAAGTATCCTTTGCTACTTTTTTAACCTTGTTACCACGGTATGATTGTGTCTCCTCATTATTGCGGGCTAATGAAATAAAACCACGCTGAGTTTTGAAGTTGTAACGTAA
Organism: Melioribacteraceae bacterium; assembly: GCA_963663615.1. Lineage (GTDB taxonomy): Bacteria > Bacteroidota > Ignavibacteria > Ignavibacteriales > Melioribacteraceae. Next base: position 2,607,662 of record OY760517.1, on the reverse strand, counting down.
ACGTTTTCCTTCGTATTGTTGCGAGCCTTCGGTAAGTACTGGTGTTTGAGCTAATTTTGTTCCGGTAGTATCACTGGTATCTTTTATCCCTTCAGCTTCAAGTTCGTTGGTTACAAAGTTGGCTAAAATTTTACCGGATTCCAACTCTGACTTCTTATACTTGATAGAACCATTACCATATACAAGCATTTTTTTCCCGGTTACATCAAAGGAAAGCGAATCACTTGCCTGTGCAAAAACAACTGCATCAATATCACTATCCTTTTTAAGGCTATCGGCTATCATGGCTGAATCAACTGCCAGTGTATCAGCAAGAATGGAATCGGCAATGGCTGGTTTGTTACTGAAAGGATTAACAATACCGGAGGAATCAATTTCCTGTGATAGTACCGCACTTGTAGTTAGTAATATTAGTATAAGGGTTCTAAGAGTCATAATACCAGTTAATTTTCAAAACACAGGAAACAAATATAAACATTTAACAAACACAGTTTTATAAATTTCTTTCGGGATAATGTTTCAATAAAATACTGTATTCTTTTGGTTTAATTGAAAAAAACTTGCAAAAAGCATGAAGAATAAATTAATAATATTAAATTTTGGTAAATATCTCGAAATTGTGGCGAAACTTTATTATTAATTAAAGTGTATATTATTTAAGTGTTTGTAGGGCGTGGATACACACTAAGGAGAATGGACAGTATGTATGAGTATAAAGCGTTACTAAAGTTTACCATTGTTTTGGGTTTTATTGCTTTTTTGTTTACGGGTTACAATATGGTGATGATTTATACAATCATAGAAGGTATGATAAATATTAACTCCTATGGTATAATTTCATTGGGGGGGTATATTGCTATATTTTTATTTAGTGTAATTGTATTTATAAACTATATGATCTTTTCATTTAATAGTGATCTTCCATCCTTCGGTATAGCAATATTTTTGATAAATTTTCTTTCCCTGATTTCTCTGTTAATGCAAAAGATACTTTACGATCAAGTTGGGAGAGAGTTTGTTTTCCGGAGCGGATTTTCTTTGGATGTATTATTAATATACGTTTGCCTGATATTAAATATGTTATGCATATTTATTATCTCCAGACGAACATTTAATATTTACAAGCAGCTATCAGGAAGCTGATTTTCTGTTTCTAAACCAGTTAACAATACCATATAAGCTAATTGCAATCCAGAACATCTCTATTACAAAAGAGGACAAATTAAAGCTGAACATCAATGAATAAGTAATTAGCACTGCACCAATAAGATTTATTACTGAGTAGCTTACATCTCTAATGGTTAGTTTACCCGAGAGATTCAAAAAATAGGCAATAACAATACATGCAACACCAAGGTTGCCAACAACATCATAAAATTCCATACGTCTCTTAAATTAGTTTAATATCTTGAAAAAAAGGGAGTTTCTGCTTTGTTGAAGCAGGAGCATCCGTGTCAATTTCTGTTACAAAAATACCTTCGTCATTTTCAATCATTAATAATTCTTCACCAAGCGGATCAATTATACCGGAGCATCCGTTATATTCGTTAAACGGATCGTTACCAACCCTGTTTACACCTATCATATAACACTGGTTTTCTATTGCACGTGCTTTGAGAAGGGCTTTCCAGTGCATTATCCTTTTGGTTGGCCAGTTTGCAATGTTAATAATTATATCAACACCCTGCTTGCCATACAAACGGTAAAGCTCGGGAAAACGGAGGTCGTAACAAATAGTTAAACCAACTTTCATTTTATCAATTTTGGTTACAACTGTTTCTTTGCCAGGTGAATAATACTCATCTTCTTTTGCATAACTAAACGGATGGATTTTTCGGTAGCGTGCTGTAATTATTCCAAACTTATCGAAATGGACAAGTGTGTTGTAAATTTTGCCATTATCGTTTTCAATTATACCGGCTAAAACAGGTTTATGAATTTTAGCTGCCAAACTCATAAAATATTGGGTTGAAATACCATCCAGTTCTTCGGCATGTTTTTCTGAATCCATAGTAAAACCGGTTAATGTCATTTCCGGAAACACAAAAAAATCGGCATCAGCAAACTTGTTAGTCATTAGTTTATCAATAACTTCAATAGATTTTTCAGGATTTTCCCAAACCGGATTGTATTGAATTATAGCTGCTTTCATAGTTAAACCTGTCATAAAAAGATAAATAACGAACTGAAAATTAAAAAGAAGTTAACATTTATCAAGAATAATTTTTAACTTTACGTGATACCAAACAGGATTATGAAGTTCTATTTAGGGGTTAAATTGAATCTGAACATTCCGAATGTATTATAGGAGATTTTAATGTTAAATTATGTATGGCTGGCTCTTCTCGTCTTGGGGATTGGCGTGGCAGTATCTTCCGACATTATCGACAAGTCTGATAACAAATATCGAAATAACATCCCGGTGCCGGTTGAAATAAGATTTAATGAGCAATATGATGGTGGTGTCAGTAAATCTTATAGTGCTGAAATTGTTATGAAGGCTAAAGCATTTTCCGAGTTTTATGGGGTAAAACAAGCTGAAGATGTTAAACAGGAAGTAAAACTAACAGTTGATACTAAAAACAGTAAAAAACTAATTTATATTAAAACAAATTCATCTTCACCAGGTTTCTGGAAGGAAATGGCGGGGGTATCTGGTAAGGATGATGATCTTACTGGTGTATTCGAGATTAACGCAGTTGAAGGATTAACAGCAAGAGGCTCGGTAACTTTTGAGGAAATTTCGTTTGCAAAAATGAAAAATGTTACGAACTCTGCTCTGGATTCTGCCAGTACTGCGGTAAATATTGCATTGGGACTTATAGGTATTATGGCTCTTTGGCTGGGAGTTATGAAAGTTGCCGAGGAAGCCGGACTTATTAAAATTATTGCTAATGCTGTTAAACCGGTAACACGATTCCTTTTCCCTGATGTACCTACTGATCACCCGGCTATGGGTTCAATTATAATGAATATTTCGGCTAATATGCTGGGGCTTGGGAATGCTGCTACTCCATTTGGACTTAAAGCCATGGAGGAACTTGAAAAGCTTAATCCAAATAAAGGCACAGCAACTAATGCAATGGTAACTTTTCTTGCTGTTAATACTGCCGGATTAACATTTATTCCTGCAACAGCTATTGCTATACGTGCTGCTGCCGGCTCTGCTGATCCTGCAATAATTATTGGTACTTCAATATTTGGTGCACTTTGTGCTACTACCGTTGGTATAACTGCTTCAAAATTACTTGGTAAATTCCCAATTAAAAAAGGTGAATTAGGTAGCTGGTGGTCCGAAAACAAAAAAGGTTTTATAGTATTGGGAGCACTTATTGCTTTTGTGATAATACTGTTTGCAACCGGACTAATTAACGTTTTAGGAAGTATATTCAGTTTTGTAACACCTGATTTATTCAAATCGGTTATTCAGGTAATTTCAATATTAGCTATTCCCGCTCTTATATTTGTTTTTATTGGGTATGGTGCCGTTAAAAAAGTAAAAGTTTACGAAGTATTTGTTGAAGGAGCCAAGGAAGGTTTTGATGTAGCTGTAAGAATTATTCCTTATCTTGTGGCAATGCTTGTGGCAATAGGAATTTTCAGGGCAGGTGGTGCAATGGAGTTTTTACTTCAGATGGTTGCACCGGTAACCGAATTAATTGGCTTGCCTGCTGAAGCTTTACCAATGGCTCTAATGCGTCCGCTTTCCGGATCAGGTTCATTGGGTATTATGGCTGAAATTATGGCTACTCACGGTCCGGATTCATTTATAGGAATTCTGGTTTCAACATTTTTTGGCAGTACGGAAACTACCTTTTATGTACTGGCAGTATATTTTGGTTCGGTAAATATACGTAATACCAGACATGCACTTCCTGCAGGCTTACTTGCTGATATAGCAGGAATAATTGGCGCAACATTTATCGTTGGGCTTCTTTTCGGTTAAAAAAGAGAGCCACGTAACATTAATCATTTGGTTTCATGGTTTAATATTATAAATTTGTAACAGGCAGAATAACACAATATTGTGTTATTCTGCCTTGTGTGTTATATTATTCTTCAAATTTAAGAGTGAAGAGTTATGAGAATAGGAATACCAAAAGAAACAGTTCTTTTTGAAAAACGTGTAGCATTAGCACCAGCGGGTGTTGATTCCCTGGTAAAAGCCGGTCATACGGTTTATATTGAAAGTGAAGCCGGTATTGGCAGCCATTTTTCTGATGAAGATTACAGGAGAGTGGGTGCCAATATCGTTTATAGTGCCGAAGAAGTTTTTCAGAGATCTGAAATGATCGCTAAGATAGCACCCCTTACCGACAAGGAATCGGAATTGCTTGAGGAAGGTCAGGTGTTATTTTCATTTCTGTACCTTGCAGTGGGTACAAGGAACACAATGGACTTGTTGTTAAACAAAAAAGTTACTGCAATTAGTTATGAAATTATTGAAAAAAGCGGAAGACTTCCAATTTTACAATCGATGAGTGAAATTGCGGGTCAGCTTGCCGTACAGGTTGGCGAGCGTTTTCTGGGTAGTGATGCACAAGCCGGACGCGGAGTATTATTAGGTGGCGTTACCGGTGTGGCTCCTGCTGCTGTTGTAATACTTGGTGCAGGTGTAGTTGGTTTTAATGCAGCACGTTCTGCTCTGGCAAGAGGTGCTCATGTAATTGTTCTTGATCGTGATATTCAGCGGTTGGAGAGAATTGAGAACCTGCTTGACAAAAGTATAACTACAGTAGCAGCTAATCCCTATACCGTTGCAAGAGGAGCAAAATATGCTGATATGATTATTGGTGCTGTTAGAGATAGCGGCGAAAAAGCTCCTATGATTGTTACCGAAGAGATGGTTAAAACAATGAAACCGGGGGCGGTTATTGTTGATGTTTCAATTGACCAGGGTGGTTGTATTGAAACTAGCAGACCAACTACCAATCTTGATCCTGTATTTGTTGAGCATGGTGTTATTCATTACTGCGTGCCTAATATGCCGTCTCTTGTTAGCCGAACTGCCAGCTACGGATTAACAAATGCTTCTCTTGGCTATCTTCTTGATATTGCTAATAATGGCTTGGCAAATGCTGTTATGGGCGATAGCGGACTTGCAAGGGGTGTTTGTACCTATAATGGCTTCTGTTCAAATGAGCTGATTGCTCAAACGTTTGATCTGGAATACCGCAGATTACATATTTTTTCAACTAATTGAGTATAAGAATGACGACAGTCGAAGATAAAAAGATTACGAAAACGTTTAAGGCAGCCTGGGTTGAAAAATACAACCAAAAGGTTGTTACTGCTGATGAAGCTCTCAAGGTGCTGAAATCGGGTGATAATGTTATTGTACAGCCGGGATGTGCGGCTCCGTTTGAACTTATCCGTGCAATGGTTGACAGGAAAGATGAGCTTGAAGATATTACACTTTACCATATCCTGATAGTTGGCGAACTGCCATATACTGAGCCGGGTATGGAGGATACTTTTAAGCACAAGGCATTTTTTATAGGTGGTAATGCCCGTAAGGCTATTAATGAAGGACGTTCGGAGTTTATACCGATCTTCCTTTCCGAAGTTACGCTATTATTTAAAAAAGGTTTACTTCATTCTGATATTGCTTTAATTCATGTTTCGCCACCCGATGAGCATGGCTTTTGCAGTTACGGTATTGATGTTGGTAATATTAAAACTCCTGCTGAAAAGGCTACCACGGTTATCGCACAGATAAACCCTAATATGCCGCGCGGACTTGGAAACTCGTTTATACATGTAAATAAAATAGATTATATAGTTGAGCATAAGGCTGATTTGTTCGAGCTGCCACAGGTTGATCCCTCTACTACTCCTGAAATGCTTGAAATTTATGATAAAATTGGGGAAAATGTAGCCAGTTTGATTGAAGATGGTTCAACACTTCAGATGGGTATTGGTGCAATTCCAGATTCGGTTCTTAAATATCTTAAAAATCATAAGGATTTAGGTATCCATACTGAAATGTTTAGTGATGGAATTGTTGAACTGGTTGAAGCTGGTATTATAAACGGTGAGCGTAAATCATTGCATCCCGGAAAAATAATTACAGGCTTTTGTCTTGGTACTAAAAAATCCTATGATTTTATTGATAATAATCCGATTATTGAATTTCATCCGCAGGAGTATGTTAACGATCCTTTTGTAATTGCCAAAAACGATAAAATGGTTGCTATCAACTCTTCAATTGAAGTTGACCTTACCGGTCAGGTTTGCTCTGATTCAATTGGTACACGCTTTTATAGCGGTATTGGCGGACAGGTTGATTTTATTCGTGGTGCTGCTGCCTCCGAGGGTGGTAAACCAATTATAGCCTTACCAGCTACTACCAAGAGGGGTGATATAAGCAGAATTGTTACTACGCTTAAACCGGGTGCCGGTGTTGTAACTTCGCGTGGTGATGTTCATTATGTTGTAACCGAGTTTGGTGTGGCTAATTTATATGGTAAAACTATTCAGGAAAGGGCCAAAGCCCTTATTGAAATTGCTCATCCTGATTTTAGGGATGAACTTACGCAGTATGCTCAGGAAACTTTTCATATTTAATTTAGGTAATGGTAGCAGTAATAGGCGATATACACGGATGTTATTATACACTTGCAGAACTTTACAGCAGTATTGTTAATCAATACCCGTCTGCTGAAATTTTTGCAGTTGGCGACCTTGTTGACAGAGGTAATTTTAGCTACGAGGTTATCGAGTTTCTTAGGGGTAACAATATAAGGTTTACCCCCGGAAATCATGATTACATGTTTAGCTATTTTTTCCGTCATCCACAAAGTTTGTTTGCCCGTTCCTGGAATCTTAACGGGAACGAGGCAACATTATTTTCCTATCAGGGTAAAGAGGATAAAATTCAGGAGCATATTGAGGTTATTCTTAATGCACCATTGTTTTATAACCTTGATGATTGTTTTATTTCTCATGCAGGAATTTCCTCGTATTACAAATCTAAATCTGTTAGCAGTTATTTAAATGATCAGTATGAACTTCAAAAGCTGGTGGATGAGGATTATTTGCTTGATAGAGGTGTTTTATGGACGAGAGATGTATTGCTTGATATAGGTAAATTGCAGGTTGTAGGGCATACTAAACACGATTCGGTTACTTACGAAAAAAACTCCAAAACCTGTTATGTTGATACCGGTGCTTGTATTGGTAATAAACTTAGTTCTGTTATTATTGATAATAATAAGATAATAGACACTATATCAGAACCTACGCACCTTAACGATATTGTATAGGTTCCACATTTTTACCTACTAAAAAATTTGATATTATATTTCTAATTGGATAATTTTCCGAACAACAAAATGAAATAGGAGGATTTATAGATAAAATTTTACTATAATTGCCAATTCAATTAACAGGTATTTCCATTACTCAAAAGAGAAAATATTCATTGAGACCAATATTCAAAATTACTCCGGCGTTTTTGCTTGGTCTGTTGCTGTTTACCTTGTCTGGTTTTAGCACCGTTACTGATAACAAATTCAGTGATTTTTCGCTACTCCATGACGAGGCTTTCTACATTAATAAAGATGGCATTTTAACCAACGCAGAGAAAAACTATTCAGACTATAATGATTTCGAAGTCCTTAAAAACGATAGTTATTTTATTGAAGATACTACCGGAAGAAAGGATTCAGCACTTACTGATTTTTTTACTGACTCGCTTACTGTTGGAGATACAGTATTAATTGATTCGGTAGCACTTGCTGACTCATTATGGCTCGATTCCCTTGCTCAGGATTCAACAGCAAGAATTAAACAGTTTAAAACAAAGTTTTCTGATAGTCCTTCAAGTTCACTTTTCAAGAAAAGGATATCACCATTTTTTCTCAATCCCTCTCAAAATTATTACAAGAGGAGTGTTGAAATTGACTCGAGCGGTCAGTTTGTTATTATTAAGGATGAAATTGCCGGAAAATCATTTAAAAATGAGCTGAAGGTACCTCTCGAAACTTATGTTGATTTAAAACGTAAATACAAAAAACGGAAAACCTGGGAAGATATTGGGTACTCATACGAACTTAAGGCTAATGCTAAAGACTTGAGTGAGTTGATGTCCGACTTCACAAATTTTACTATACCATTACCACCGAACCCGGTGCTTAGTGTATTTGGTCCTCCTATTATTGACCTACGTATTAGTGGGGCGGTTGATATTCATGGTGCCTGGCGTAATGAAAAAACAGAAGGTATTAGTTCGTCCGCACTTGGTAACACACGAAATGAACCTGATTTTAAACAGCAGGTACAGATAAATGTTAGCGGTACTATTGGTGATAAATTATCTATAAATGCTGACTGGAATACTGAGCGTACTTTTGAGTACGAAAACCAGTTGAAAATTCAATATACCGGTTATGAAGACGAAATTATTCAGTCTATTGAGGCTGGTAATGTTTCCCTGCAAACCTCATCTCTTGTTGGTGGTAGTGAAGCGTTATTTGGTATAAAAGCAAAATTCCAGATGGGTCCTTTTAGCTTAACAGCACTTGCATCCCAAAAAAAAGGTGAAGTTGAAGAAGTTTCGGTAAGTGGTGGTTCATCTAATACTGAATTTAGTGTACATGCTTACGAATATTCGCAAAACCACTTTTTTGTTCATAAGGAATATGCTGATCCTGAATTGAATATCTATAATGACTTTTATGGTAATGCAGTAAATATTGTTAATCAGGATTATGTAATTCAGGAAATTGAAGTTTGGAAAACAATTAATTCTTCTCGTGATCCTTTACGTGAAAGAACAATTATTGCATATATTGATCTTCCCTATATTCAGGTGGGACAGCAATATGAATCAAGCATAAGAAATGCATCCCCTGTAAATGGTGAAATTGAGGTTGGAAGGATGATCCGGCTTGAAGAAAACAGCGATTATACCTTTCATCCGGAAACAGGTGTAATAACACTTTCACAAACACCCCAGGATGGTGAAGCAATTGCCGTAGCATTCCGTTTACCTGGCGATGTTGTATGTGGTGAATTTTTGGATACAGATACTTCCAGTACCACAACCAAAGTGTTGCAGCTTGTAAAACCTGAAAATTTGCTACCTGATTATGAGCAAGCATGGCAGCTTCAATTAAGAAACATTTATCCCATCGGTGGTAGGGACATCAAAAAAGAAGGTTTTGTGCTTGATATAATGTTTAGTCAATCGGGTGCAGATCCGAAAGCTGATATTGAAGGTAAGAAACTGGTAACACTATTCGGTCTCGATAAAAAGAACGATGCCGGTAGTGCCCAGCCGGATGGAGCTTTTGATTTTGAAGACAATACAATTTCACCCTCTACCGGTGAAATACGATTTCCTACATTACAACCTTTTGGCAGGGATTTCCCGGAAGAACTTGATCAGTCACTTCGATATGATAAAGTTTATACCAGTACAAATACCGAAGCCAAGAAGGATAATGCACAAGACAAGTTTTTAATTGCCGGTGAGTATTCTGCATCTGTTTCATCGGTTTATAATATCGGTTTTAACGTTGTTGAAAATTCGGTCAAAGTTAAACTTAATGGTAACGAGCTAAGTGAAGGTTCTGATTATGCCGTGGATTATAATATTGGGCAAATTACAATACGAAATGATGCTGCCCTTGTTCCAGGTGCAGACCTTAGTATTACCTACGAAAAGAACGATCTTTTCCAGTTGGCTTCAAAAACTCTCGTTGGTTTCAGGGGGTTGTATGAATTTAGTAAAGATACACGATTAGGTTTTTCTTTCCTTAATTTGAACGAGCAAACTTTAAGTGATAAAGTTAGAATTGGTGAGGAACCTTTAAATAACTCAATTTTTGGTGTTGACTTTTCAACGACACAGGATTTACCATTTGTTACCAATTTTATGGACAATTTTATTTCAACCAAAACTATGTCCAGAATGTCTTTAAAAGGTGAATACGCTTATATAGACCCAGATCCGAATACTAAAAAAAGTACAATTACCAGTGACGGTGGTAAAAGTATTGCGTATATAGATGACTTTGAAGGTGCAAAAAAAATAATTCCACTTGGTATTTCAGATCGTGCATGGAAAGACCTTTCCGTACCATTTCATTTGCTGGAGGATGGGGCTGATGAAGAAGACTATATGGATTATAAAGGTAAAACATACTGGTTCAATATTCTGCCTTCGGATGTAAATGTTGAGGATATCTGGGGAGACAGGAAGCGAGTTTCTCGCGATGATGAACAAATAACTGTACTCGATATGGTTTATCACCCTGATAGAAAGGGTACCTACAACCTATATGGCGAAATGAACGATCCCCAGAAAAGTTGGGGTGGTATGATGAAATTACTGTCATCAACTTCTAACAATCTTGTTGATGAAAATATAGAGTTTATTGAGTTTTGGGTTAATGTTAGAGAGGCACCTGATAGTACAAAACTTTATATTGACCTTGGTAGTGTTAGTGAGGATGTTATTCCTAACGGAAGACTTGATACTGAGGACAGAAATGGTAATGACCTTGAGGAAGAGAGCGAAGATACCGGTATTGATGGTGTTACTGATGCTAATGAAGGTGACGATCTTTATGATCCCGGTTCCAATCCTGATCCCGCCGGTGATAACTTCTCAATAAATATTGGCGGAGGTAAAGTTGGTTATGAAAATGCCAACGGTACTGAAAATAATGCTGCCTACAGGAATGCAGGAATTAAATTACCCGATTCTGAAGACTTAAACCGTAACCTTAAAGTTGACCTTACAAATAGCTATTTTACTTACGTAGTTCCTTTGGATACTTCAAAAACATCTAATCCGTTTGTTGCCGGACAAGGTGAACGTGGTTGGACGCTTTTGCGAATACCTCTAAAAGATTATACTGAATCGGTTGGTTCTCCTTCGTTTAAAAATGTTAAACATATAAGATATTATTTTACTGGTGTTGATGAAGAAGTACATGTTCGTTTTGCCGAAATGAATCTTGTTGGTAACCAATGGCAAAAAGTATTGCGTGAACAGGCTGTATCAGAATATGCCGGACCTGTTGATGAAGATGATGAAGTATTAACACTTAGTGTTATAAATATAGAAGATAACCCCGAATATAGTTCACCTCCGGGAGTATTTCAGGAACGCGACCGTTCAAAACCTGATGAAGATGTTTTTAAGAATGAACAATCATTACAGCTTGAATTAAACCAGTTACAGGATGGAGATTTCAGGGAAATTATTAAATATCTGTACCGACCTGTTGACGTGTTTAGTTACAAGCAGATGAAACTGTTTGTGCATGGTGACGAAAATGATAATGTACCTACACAGGTTTCGTTTTATGAGAGTGATTCGAATTATGCTTCTGAAGTATATTTCAGATTTGGTACCGATACAAATAACTATTATGAATACAGACAGCCATTGCAGGTTGACCTTTCACAAAATGGTTGGAGTGAAATATCAATTATTTTCGATGAGCTAACAGCTATTAAATCGGCGAGAGGAGATACGATTACCCAAAAGTATGAATCGCCTGTTGATGGTAAACCGGGACATAGCTATGGTATTCTTGGTAATCCAACTCTTACAAAAATATCATATTTTCAGTATGGTATATTGAACCCTGTTGATAAAGGGGAACAGGGAACAGCAGTTTCGGGTACGGTATGGCTGAATGAACTAAGGGTACTTGATGCTGAAAATACGCCGGGTTCGGCTTATACTGCTTCAACATCATTAAGTGTTGCCGATTTTATGAACGTTAGTATGAACGTTAGTAAAACCGACCCGTATTTCCATCGCCTTTCAGAAAGGTTTGGTAGTCGTATTGACCGACAAAGTTGGGGTGCATCAATTGATTTGGATGTAATGAAACTGATTCCGTTTAAAATGCAAGGAAGTAACCTTAAAGTTAAATATAGTCACAGCGAATCGGTAGCCAAACCTCAATACCTCCCTGGTACTGATGTTGAAGTTGACAGATCCGTGCAAGAGGAAAAACAAGCTCTTATTAAGCAGGGTTACTCGGAAGAAGATGCTGCTACGATTGCAAAGGAAACAAAAACAAATACACAAACCATAAGTACTTCGGATCAGTGGTCCGTATCAAATATAAAATTAAGGGTGCCATCCAATTCGTGGTATCTAAAACATACAATTAACAGTTTAACATTCGGCTTTAATTATAGTCAGTCGTTTAACCGGAGTCCTACGGTTAAACAAAGTACCAAATGGGTATGGAATGCAAATATGAACTATGATTTGCGTTTTGATAAGGATAATTTCTTTTATCCAACAAATATACCGATACTGGGTTACGTTTTTGGGCTTTTTTCTGATTACCGTAACGTTAAGCTATATTATTCGCCTTCATCGTTTAGGTCTTCTGTCTCTGCAAAACGAAACAGGTCTTTTACTCTTTCCAGAACAGAAGGGGCTGACCCTTCGATACAGCGTGATTTTACCGCTCAAAGGAATTTCTCGTTTGCATGGAAAGTAACCGAGGGTGGTTTCTGGAACGTTACACTGGATTATGATGCCGGATTCCAGTCCTCGCTAACTTATCTTCTTACAAGGGAATTAGAGGAAGATGTGTTGATTGATAGAGATGAAGGTGAAATTTGGAATGACATTTTCAATGGTGAGTTCTTTGGTAAGGATTATAGTTACAAACAATCAATTAGTGTAAAAACATCACCAAAGATGCCTTCATTGTGGGGATTAAACAGATATTTTAGTATTTCAGCAGGTTATAGTGTTAATTATAGTTGGCAAAATTCTTTTGCCCAGGAAGAGCTTGGTAGGAGTGCAACTTTTACTAACCGCATGAATGCAGGTTTAACTCTTAGATGGAAAGCGTTGACACAACCTATTCTGGATATAGATGAAAGCGGTAGCAAACGAACCGTGGGTCCTCGTAACAACAATAACAACCGGAACAGGGGACGTGGCGGAAGAAGAACCCAGAACAATTTAAGTCCTGATGATCAGGAGGATGAGCCGGAGATACCTGATTCATTAAAACCTTCTACATTCATGCGTATTGTTAACTTAATCAAAAATACAACACAATGGGTATTCTTTGATTACGATCAAATTTCAGCAAACTTCTCTCAAAATAACACAGTTGGCGGAAGTGGTTTGAAAGGTGAAGGTACAGGTTTTAGTAACTTCTGGGGTTTTGCACAAAAAACTGCTAATGGTCCTAACAGAGCATTTATGTTTGGGTTGGATCATGATCTTGGTCCAAGAGCCAATAACGGATCGTTATCCAATAATTTTTCACAAAAAAATACGATTGAGTTCAAAACTAGCCGACCGTTGTGGGAAGGAGCATCCATTGACCTGAACTGGCGTATCGGGTGGGGTATAAATAAAACAACCAAATTTGTAACAGATTCAGTGGGTAATGTTTCTATAAATTCGGTTAATGCTACTGGTAGTATCGACAGAACATTTTTAACTATGCCGCCATCAATGTTCCTTTCGGTATTTAAAAGCGGTATAAAGCAGGTTAATGAAAACTATGATCCGGAAGCTGATGATCCTGCCAAAAACCTTTCTGAGGCTTTTGTAGATGGTTTTGAAAGTATGCGAATATTTGGTAATCTTCCACTACTGAATGAGTTAAGTAAATTTGTACCTCGTCCAAACTGGCGTTTTAACTGGCGTGGTCTTGAAAAAATATCATTCTTCAAGCAGTGGGCACAATCTGTATCCTTAACACATGCATATACTTCAACATATACCGAAGGTTGGAAGCTTGATGCTGATGGTAAGAAAATTGTTCAGTCGCAAAAAATTAGTTACGGCTTTGCTCCTCTTGCTGGTGTAAATATCAAGTTTAACAAACTTTGGGGTGGCGATTTTAGTGGCAAGGTTCAATATAATACCAAAACCAATTATGACCTTGGTGCTTCAACAAGAAATATTACCGAGTCGCTTAACCGTGAAATAAGTATATCTGCAACATATTCAAAACGCGGTTTTTCAATACCATTGTTTGGTATTGCGTTAAAGAATGATATTGACTTTTCATTCACTTATTCTTCAAGTAAAAGTTCAGTGCTGATATTTGAAATGGATGATTTTAACGAGGAAGGTACCCCACAGGATGGTACAATTCGTACAAGTATGGAACCAAGAATAAAATATACAATTAGCCAAAGAGTTAATCTTTCATTATTTTACAAAATGACTTCGGTTGAACCTGAAGGGGCTGCACGAATTCCTCCAACAACTACAAACGAAGCCGGATTGGATATACATATTTCAATTCAGTAAAGGTGAGAATATGAAAAAACAAAAAATTCTTTGGGTTGATGATGAAATAGATTTGTTGCGTTCACATATAATTTTTCTAACCGAAAAGGGATATGACGTATCAACGGTAACAAATGGCGAAGATGCTATTAATCTGGTTTCAGAAGAGGATTTTAATCTGATATTTCTCGATGAAATGATGGCAGGTATGGGTGGTCTTGAAACACTGGCTAAAATTAAAGAAGCCAAACCAAACATTCCTGTTGTAATGGTTACAAAGAGCGAGGAAGAAACTTTAATGAATGATGCAATTGGTTCGAGGATAGATGATTATCTTATTAAACCGGTTGTTCCTTCACAAATTTTTATGACGTGTAAAAAATTTCTGGATAAACAAAAAATTTCTGGTGAGTATGTAGCCAAGGATTATCTTGCCGATTTTAATGAAATCTCAAGAAAGCTAATGATGGATCCCGATTATGAAGAGTGGATTGAAATTTATCAGAAGCTTGTTGGTTACGATCTTGATCTTGATGAGCATCCTGAAGTTGAACTAAGACAAACCTTGAATGAACAGCGTAAGGAATGTAACCAGGAATTTAGCAAGTTTGTTGAAAGAAATTACAAGTATTGGGTAAATAATCCCGATGAATATAATGTTCCTATGCTTACTCCGGAAGTAGTTGAAAAGTATGCGTTCCAGCATATTAAGGCTAACAAGGGACCTGTGTTTTTATTTGTTCTTGATTGCCTCCGACTGGATCAGTGGCTTATCCTTGAAAGAGTATTGCTCGAGTATTTCAAGATAAGCAAGGATTACTATTACGGTATATTGCCATCGGCAACTCCTTATGCACGTAATTCGTTATTTGCAGGTGCTTATCCTTCTGAAATTGAAAAATATTTCCCTGATCTCTGGTCCAAAAACAAGGACGATGAAAGAAGTCAGAACAAGCATGAAAAAGAGCTTTTGCAAAGGTTGCTTGACAGGAAAAAGCTTAACCTGAAGAACGATTTGAAGTACATGAAAATAATTGATCCTGAAGTAGGACGTAATTTTGAGCAAAATATTCATTCGCATAAAAATACGCACTTCATGGCAATTGTTGTTAACTTTCTTGATATGATTGCACATGGTCGTTCGGATTCCGATATCCTTAAGGAAATTGCACCTGATGAATCGGCATACAGATCCCTTACAAACAGTTGGTTTAAACATTCATCGCTGTTAGGTACATTTAAGGCTATTGCTGCAATGAAGAACTCAACTATTATTTTAACAACTGATCATGGTAGCATACGTACTTTGCGTGGTGCAAAGGTACTTGGTGACAGGGAAGCTTCAACAAATCTGCGTTTCAAATTTGGCAGAAATCTGAAAGCTGAAAACAAAAATGCCGTATTTATTAAAAATCCGAATGAATATAAACTTCCTCAGCGAGGAGTAACTACAAGCTACATTATTGCAAAGGAAGATTACTATTTCGTATATCCTACTGACTATCATAAATTCCTGAGCCATTACAAGGATACTTTCCAGCATGGTGGTATTTCTATGGAAGAAATTATCCTGCCAGTAGTTACAATGACCCCGAGACAATAAATGAAATTTCCATATACCAAAGAAATTATTACCGAGGCTGATACTATCAGCCTCGCCGGTTATTTGGCAAGTGAACTTAAGCCGGGTGATCTGGTAACCCTTGATGGTAACCTTGGTGCCGGCAAAACCTTTTTTGTTAAGGCTTTGGCTGCCAACTGGGGTATAAATGATATTAGTAGTCCCTCATTTGCAATTGTTAACGAACATAGTGGAAATGAACTAAAATTGTATCATTTCGATTTTTATCGTATCAAGAATGTATATGAGCTATATGATATAGGATTTCAGGATTATATTATTGATGAACAGGCAATAGTTATAATTGAATGGGCAAATATGTTTTCTGAAATATTACCTGCAAAACGAATGGAAATTTCGATTGAACTGAAAGGCGAAACAAGAAAATTTGAAATGAGGAGGTTTGAATAATGCTTCCGTTACTTGGTATTGAAACTTCGGGTGAAGTTTGTAGTGTATCTCTTATGGTTAATGAACAGCATACAATAAATGCTGAAATAAAAAAGAAACATGTTCATAGTGAAAAGTTGTTTAATCTTGCTGAGGCGGTTCTGAAAGAAGCGGGATTAAAGGTTACCGATTTGGTAGCTATTGCTGTTGGTGAAGGACCAGGTTCCTTTACAGGATTACGTATCGGATATTCGGCTGCCAAAGGTATTGCCGCCGGAGCAAGATTACCAATTATTTCCGTACCCGGTTTTGAGGCTATGGCTTTGGATATTAGTCGTTTTTTAATGGAGGGTGAGGAGTTTGTTATTTGTAACAAGGTGAATATCACAGAACTCTATTATGCCAGATTTGCAAAGAGCGATAAATATTTTCGGATTGTTGATGAGTTAAAGCTAATTGAGCAGAAGGATTTTGAAAATATTGTTGAAAAGAATGTACGCGTTTTGGGAGATTATGTTAAAAAAGATAAAATGTTGTATTATTCTTGTCCCTCAGCCGAGTATATAAACAAATGGGCTTATATTTTTGGTGAAGATTTATTAACTTTTGATGTTGATAATTTGGAACCAAGGTATTTGAAAAATTTTGTAGCAAGGAGTAACAAATGAAAAAGTTAGTTTTCCTTTTGTTGGTAGTTTCAGGATTTGCGTTTTCGCAAGTTGTTGGACCAAGAATTTCTGCAAACGAAGAATCGTATGATTTTGGCAAGGTGCAGGAAGGTAAAATGGTTACACATCAGTTCCAGATAAATAATACCGGTGATGATGTACTGGTAATTAAAAAAGTTAAAGCCTCATGTGGGTGTACGGCAGCCAAACCTGCTGAAAATGATCTTAAACCTGGTGAATCAACACTAATCTCGGTTACTTTTAATACCTCCCGCAGATTCGGACCACAGAAGAAATACATCTACATTTTTACAAATGACCCGAATAATGAGCAATTCCGACTTTCATTTACTGCTGAAGTAATTGGAAATGATAAAAAACTTGAAATTAAAAACGGTCCTAAACTATATCTGCTTAAAAAGCAGCATAATTTTGGAAAAGTTAAACAAGGTGAAATTGTAAAAACTACTTTCGAGTTTACAAATGCAGGTGCTTCACCATTAAAAATTAGCCAGCTTAAAGCTTCTTGCGGTTGCACAACAACCAAGCTCGCAAAGGATATTCTTCAACCTGGTGAAAAGGCTGCTTTTGAAGTAGAGTTTGATACTACCGACAGGATTGGTAAAATGAGCAGAACAGTTACACTTTATTCAAATGATCCAACTAATGCAGTTCAATCAGTACGTTTGTATATAAATATTGTTGAAGGTAAATCCTGATGAGCTGGTTTAAACGCGTTAAAGAAAATATTTCCTCTGAAAGCAGACCAATTGATATTCCTGATGGGCAGTGGATTAAGTGCCCTTCCTGTGATGAGGTATTGCACATAAAGCAGCTTGAAGCAGAATTATGGATATGCTCAAAATGTAATACCCATTTCAGGATTGGAAGCAGGGAGTATATATCTATTTTGTTTGATGAAGGCAGCTTTTCGGAATTGGATGCCGAAATGACATCTGCTGATCCGCTTGAATTTACTGATTCAAAAAAGTACCCGGACAGGATTAAATCTGCCATCAAAAAAACTGCACTAAACGATGCCGTAACAACCGGTACAGGTAAAATTAAAGATAATGAAGTAAGTTTTGCTTGCATGGATTTTAAGTTTGTAGGCGGTAGCATGGGATCGGTAGTTGGTGAAAAAATTGCTCGTGCTATTGATAAGGCAATTGAAACAAAGGTTCCGATGATAATTATTTCACAGAGTGGTGGTGCACGCATGATGGAAGGTGCTTACTCACTTATGCAAATGGCTAAAACCAGTTCGAGGTTAGCCAAACTTGCAGAAGAAAAATTACCATTTATCTCCATATTGGCTGATCCAACCACTGGTGGTGTTACTGCAAGTTTTGCAATGCTGGGTGATGTAATTATTGCCGAACCAGGTGCTCTTATTGGGTTTGCCGGACCAAGGGTTATTAAGCAAACCATTGGCAAGGATTTACCAAAAGGTTTTCAGAGTTCCGAGTTTTTGCTTGAGCATGGATTTGTTGATTTTATTGTTGATAGAAAGGAATTGAAAGAAAAAGTTGCTGGTTTGTTGTTTTATATGAGTTGATTATGAAGGTTTTTAGAAACGTTAGTGATGTTAGGGAATATGTTAACAAAAGTAAAAAAGAGGGTAAAAAGGTAGGATTTGTTCCAACTATGGGGTATCTCCACGCCGGGCACTTGTCCCTTGTAAAAGAGGCTTTACAAAATGCAGATATTGTTGGTGCTTCGGTATTTGTTAATCCAACACAATTTGCACCTGGTGAAGACTATGAAAAATACCCTCGTGATTTTGCCAGAGATGAGGCTTTACTAAAAGAAGCCGGAACTGATTTTGTGTTTTATCCTAATACTGCCGAAGTATATAGTAAAAGTTTCTCTACTTATGTTTCAGTTGATGGTATTACCGGTGTACTGGAAGGTAAAACTCGTCCAACACATTTTAGGGGTGTTACCACAGTAGTATCAATTTTATTTAATATTGTTAAACCGGATGTTGCTGTATTTGGCAGGAAAGACGCCCAGCAAGCTGCTGTTATCAATAAAATGGTAAAAGACCTGCATCTTGATATTGAAGTAATCACTGCTCCTATTATAAGGGAAAGTGATGGACTGGCTATGAGTTCGCGAAATATGTATTTAAGTGAAAGCGAAAGAGCAGAAGCACCAGTTTTATATAAATCGCTTACCTATGCCAAAAATGCAATTGGAAAAGGCGAGCGTAACGCTGTAAAGCTTGCTACTGAAATTACAAGTATGATAACCGCTAAGAAAAATGCAGTGCCTGATTATGTGAAAATTGTTTCAACGGACACATTTGAAGATGTAGATACGCTTAAAGAGGGTGAGCAATATTATATACTGCTTGCTTGCAAATTTGGAAATACCAGACTTATTGATAATTTTCTAATGACTGTATAGATTATCTTCGTCTGAAGTTTTTTGCCATTTTTTCTATAACTTCAAGGGTATAGTCAATTTCTTCAATAGTATTATACTTGCTAAATGAAAATCTGATTGTACCCTGGGCATCAGCTTCGTTACTGCCCATAGCCAATATTACGTGCGATGGATTTAGAACACCCGAAGTACATGCCGCCCCGTTTGATGCAGCTATTCCATTTATATCCAGATAGATTAACATTGATTCCGCATCGCAATTATAATACTTATTTAGGAATGTTAAACTAAGCACAAAAGGGGATTTGGAAGTGTTGCCATTGATTTTTAGTCCCTTACTATCAATATTCTCAATTCCTTTAGCCATCCTGTTGTTCAATTCGGAAACCAGGTTAAAAGTATCATTCATTTCCAAATGAGCAATTTCAAGTGCTTTTGTCATTCCAATTATTGATGCTGTATTTTCCGTACCACCTCTTCTGTTTCTTTCCTGGGAGCCGCCAAACAGCATTGGGCGTAATGGTGTGCCTGATTTTGCATACAAAAATGCACTACCTTTAGGTCCGTGAAATTTATGCGAAGAGCCAGCCATAGCATCCACTTTAAGCTCTTTAACATCAAGTTTATATTTCCCAACAGATTGTACGGCATCAGTATGCAGGTAAGCTCCGTTTTTGTTTTTGAGTGCATCGGCAATATTGTTAATTGTGCCGGTTTCGTTGTTTATATGCATGATAGAAACAAGAGAGGTTTGATCATTAACATGTTGTTGAAGTTCATCGAAATTGTAACTTCCGTTTTCGCCCGGTTTAAGTAGAATGATTTCATAACCGCGTTTTTCCAGCTCATAGGTAGGGTCAAGTACACAATGATGTTCGGTTAGGGTAGTAATAATTCTTGATTTGCCCGAATCTTTATACTCGGTTTTAACAATGCCAAATATTGCAAAATTATTTGCTTCGGTACCGTTACTGGTAAAATAAATTTCACCCGGATCAGCATTAATAAGCTCGGCAATTTTTTCTCGCGATTCTTCAATAGCTATTCGGGTTTCGCGACCATACGCATGAATTGAGGACGGATTACCAAAGCTTTCGTACAAGTATTTGTTCATTGCTTCCAGCACCCTCGGATCGGGTTGCGTGGTTGCGGCATTATCAAGATATATTTTTTGCATGTGTATTATTAAGCCTGTAAATCAATTCTAGTCCCCTAAGTGTTAAACAGGGAATCTCAAAATAGTCAAAATTAATGAACTCTTTTATCTGCCCCAGTTTTCCTCCCCCAAGGTACCAGTATGTTTTTTCTATTGAATATTTTCTTTTAAGAGTAGCTTCCAGGTTAAGGAGCGACCCCAATGTTGCGTTTGCTACACCACTTGCTATTGATTGCCGTGTTGATTTGCCAACATCGGTAATTAGTTCGATAGCCTTTACTTCAGGGAGTTGGGCAGTGTTGCTATGCAGTGTATTTAATAACATTTCAATACCGGGTAAAATCATACCACCTATAAACCTGGAATGGCTTAATATAACATTTACCGTTGTTGCAGTTCCAAAGTCGGCGGTAACAATTGCAGTATTCTTATTTACGCTACTCGGTATATTTTTATGGAAATGTTCAACTGCAGCTACCGAGTTGCAAATTCTGTCTATTCCCAGTGTTTCCGGTGTTTCATATTCCAGAGAAATATTTAATCTGGAATTGTGGCTAACAAGATACGGTAAAACTTCCGATTTATCTTTCAAAACATTTATCAGTTTTTCTGTGGCATGAGGTACTACAGAAGTTATTGCAAATGCCTTAAATTTTTCGGATGGCAATTTAAGGGATTCGATATCACCTGTTTTTATACTCTCAATAATTTCAGGTTTATCCAATCCGCCAATTGCAAGTTTTGTTACCGAGTTACCTATGTCGCATAATAAAATCATTATCTTATACTAACATCACCAAAGTGAATAGTTTCGGTTCCGGTTGCTGTGCGTAGTAAAAGGAATCCGTTTTCGTCTATATTTTCAAAAATACCATGTTTTACACTATCGGATTCAACAACCTTAATTTTTTCACCAAGCATTTTACACTTGCCTTTCCAGTCCTCAAGTACCTTTGCCGGATTGTTATAGCATTCCTGCAATACTCGTTCAAGGTTATTTAATATATCGCTTAGCAAACGTTCGCGGTTAACTGTTGATCCAAATTCAGTTTTAACCGATGTTGGAGGAATTAGATAGTCTCCGTTAAACTGTGTCTGGTTAACGTTTAAGCCAAAACCTATAACCACTTTGGAAAGCTCACTACCTCTTGATGAAGTTTCCATTAGGATCCCGGCAAGTTTTTTCCCATTAACAAGTAAATCGTTTGGCCATTTAAGATCAATCTTGAACTGGTGAAGATTTTCCACTGATTGAGCCACTGCCAGTGCTGATCCAAACACAAGTATATTAATCGGCAATTCTTTAAGGTGTTGGTTTAGTAATACGGAGAATGTTAGATTCATTCCTTTTTGGCTGGACCACGTTCTTTCTTTCCGTCCTCGTCCTTTTGACTGGGATTCCGCCAAAATGACAGTGCCGTTTTTTGTGTATTCGGTTGTTTCTAGCAAAAATGAGTTTGTTGATTCAATTTCTTCACAATAAACAAAATTTCTGCCGACTACTTCTGTATCAAGTTTGATGTCAAAATCTTCAATTTTAAACACGTATGTACTCCAATTATATGTAATAGATATTATAAACAATAATTGTAAAAAATTAGCAAGGAAATTTAAACAAAAAAAGATTTTTATGAAGAGGTTATTTAAATATTATTATATGCCATATAGGCGTAATAGCTGTCATGTTGGCGAGGAAGGCGTTTCGTGCAGCTTTTGTGGTAACTAAGCATAAAGTTAAGTTACTAATTTACAAAGGGTTATTGAAAGTTGTTAGTATGGCACAATAGTTGCTTACGTATTTGCAAAAATGATTATATGAATATAAGGAGTTTAAAATGGGAAAAATAATTGGAATTGATCTTGGTACAACTAACTCGTGTGTTGCGGTTATGGAAGGTAACGAACCAGTAGTTATACCAAATGCCGAAGGTGGAAGAACCACTCCTTCTGTGGTTGCTTTTACTAAAAATGATGAAAGACTTATTGGTCAGCCAGCAAAAAGACAGGCTGTTACAAATCCTACAAATACAATCTTCTCAATTAAAAGATTTATGGGTAGAAGACTTGATGAAGTAAAAAATGAATTGAACGAAGTACCTTACAAAGTTACTACAAAAGATAACGACACTGCACGTGTACAGATTGGTGACAGATTATATTCACCACCTGAAATTAGTGCTATGACATTGCAGAAAATGAAAAAAACTGCTGAAGATTATCTTGGTGAAGAAGTTACTGAAGCGGTAATTACTGTTCCTGCATATTTTAACGATTCACAGCGTCAGGCTACAAAGGATGCCGGTGAAATTGCGGGTCTTACTGTTAAAAGAATTATAAACGAACCAACTGCAGCAGCTTTAGCCTATGGACTTGATAAAAAGAACAGCGAACAGCTTGTTGCAGTTTATGACCTTGGTGGCGGTACTTTTGATATTTCCGTATTGCAGCTTGGTGATGGTGTTTTTGAAGTAAAATCAACTAATGGTGACACTCACCTTGGTGGTGATGACTTTGATCAGGTATTGATTGATTACCTTGCTGAAGAATTCCTTAAAGATGAAGGTATTGATCTTAGGAAAGATCCAATGGCTTTGCAGAGACTTAAGGAAGCTGCTGAAAAAGCTAAAATTGAACTTTCTTCTTCAATGCAGACAGATGTTAATCTTCCATTCGTAACTGCTACACAGGAAGGTCCTAAACACCTTAACATTTCTTTGAGTCGTGCAAAATTTGAGCAGCTTATTGACGATCTTGTTGAAAGAACCGTTGCACCATGTCAAAATGCAATTAAAGATGCTGGTGTGAGTGCATCACAGATTGATGAAGTAATTCTTGTTGGTGGTTCAACACGTGTACCTAAAGTACAGGAAGCGGTTAAGAAAATATTTGGTAAAGAGCCACATAAAGGTGTTAATCCGGATGAAGTTGTTGCTATTGGTGCTGCAATTCAGGGTGGTGTTCTTTCAGGTGAAGTTAAGGATGTATTGCTTCTTGATGTTACTCCGCTTTCACTTGGTATTGAAACTCTTGGTAGCGTAATGACAAAACTTATTGATGCCAATACTACTATACCAACTAACAAATCGGAAGTATTTTCAACTGCCCAGGACAACCAGCCATCGGTTGAAATTCATGTACTTCAGGGTGAAAGACCAATGGCACAGGATAACCGTACACTTGGTAAATTCCACCTTGATGGTATTCCACCGGCACCAAGAGGCGTACCTCAGATTGAAGTTACATTTGATATTGATGCTAACGGTATTTTAGCGGTTTCTGCTAAAGATAAAGCTTCAGGCAAAGAACAGAGTATCAGAATTACATCATCTTCAGGTCTTTCCGAAGATGAAGTTACAAAAATGAAAGATGATGCTAAGCAGCATGCTGCCGAAGATAAAAAACGCAAGGAAAGTGTGGAAGTAAGAAATCAGGCTGATAACCTTATTTTCCAGACTAAAAAACAGATTACCGAATTAGGTGATAAACTTCCTGAAGATGCCAAGGCAAAACTGGAAGCTGAAATTAAAAAAGTTGAAGATGCTGTTGAAACTAATGATACCCAGACAATAAAGAATGCTACTGAAGGTTTGAACAAGGTATGGAATGAAATTACCCAGAACTTGTATCAGCAGGCAGGTGGTGAGGGTGCTCCAGGTGCTGATCCAAATGCACAAGGTGCTCCGGGTGCTGGTCAGCAACAGCAGGCGTCAAACGAACAGAAAAATAATAGTGGTGACTCTGTTGAAGATGCATCATTTGAAGTTGTTGATGACGACGATAAATAAAAGATTAAAATTCTTTATTAAAAAGCTCTCCCCTTATTTTTGGGAGAGCTTTTTTTTTGCTGGATTCTTTTGAACTTTTAGTTATCTTGAGCTATTATTAAAGCAGATATTATATAACAATGGTGAGTTAAATGGTAAAACGCAAAACTGTTTTAAGAATATTCCTTCCAGTATTATTCCTGTCTATTTTTGTTACTAATTGTGATACGGTAGAGAGTGTTATTGGTGATCTGAATGTATTTTCCGAAAGTGATGATGTAAAGCTGGGTGAAGGTGTTGTGCAGGAGATTAGATCAAATCCGGCTGAGTATCCGGTTTATACTAAAAACCCAACTGTTAAAAACTATATTCGTACCAGAATATTCAATGAGATTTTAACATCCGACAAAATTTCCAAAAAAAATGTTTATAACTATTCGCTCGAAATTATCGATGATGACGCAACTCTTAATGCATTTGCATTACCAGGCGGACCGGTTTATCTATATACCGGTTTAATAAAATATCTTGATTCGGAAGCAGCCCTGGCTGGTGTGCTCGGTCATGAAATTGCTCATGCAGAGGAAAGACATGCAACCGAAAGAATGACTGCAGAATATGGTGTTAGTGCTGTTATTGGTTGGTTGTTGGGTGATGACCCGGGACAGATTGCCGAAATTGCTGCAAATCTTTTTACTGGTACAGCTTTTCTTGCTAATAGCAGGCAAGATGAAGATCAGAGTGATTTGCGTTCATTTGAGTATCTTCAGGATACCAGATATTATCCTGGCGGAGTTAAGTTTTTCTTTGAAAAGATGAGAGATGACGGGCTTGTTAATTCATCTGCTTCCGAACTTGAAGATTTCCTTTCAACACATCCAAATCCTGTTGACAGAATTAGCAATACAGATCAGCGTCTTAATGATGCAGGTATATCTGTTTATTCCTACACCGATAATGAATCCGGGTTTTATAAATCCGAATACCAGACAAATATTTTAGATGAATTATAAAATATTACCCCGAATTATATTCGGGTTCTCATTTCTGTGATATTTTTAATTTGTATTTTTGTATTATTTTCTATATTGACCTCAACAAAGAGTATTTATTTAACAAGCAAAATTGAAAAAGCCGGTTGATAAATGAATAATCTGAATGAAAATATTGCTAAGCAAAATACTGATATGCATTCCTCTGAAATGAATAACGAAAAATGTTTTCTTTCGGTGTTGAATAACCTTATCGAATCCCTGTTAGAAGCTGTAATTGTTATTGATGAAAATGGTGTTATTGTTGAGTTTAACAAACTTGCTGATACCCTTGTTAGAGATATACTTAATAAGAGATTGGAAAGAGGCAAGCTTAAGAAAGACTATCTTGGTGAAATGATAACAGATTTTAACAGGGCTGTTAAGCTTGCGTTAAATGGTAGCCCCACAAATGTAGTAAGGTCTTTGCAAGATTATAACGGTCTGAACCACTGGGTGGAAGTTAAATTAACGAAAATGCAAAACCCTGCGGGCAAGATTGGATTGTTGATGCTCAGTTTGGTGGATATTACCGAGCTATATATATTTAACAGGGACCTTCGTAAGGAAAAAGAAAATCTTGTTGAGAAAAATCAAAAAATTAAACTTGCGTTTGAAACAGCTGATCTGGCTGCCTGGGAAATTGACCTTACTGAGGGAATTATTTCTATTGATAAAGATTGGGTAAGCAAAAATAAGGTTAAAATTACAGATGGTAAAATAAAGTTTGAAGATGCATTTACAATTATGCACCCTAATGATGTTGCATCTCTAAAAGCTAATATAAATGAATTGATGAGACGGGGTGGTGATTTTAAAACTGTTAATGAATACAGGCTTGCCAGAACAGACAAGGATTACTTGTGGGTAAGGAGTATTGCCAAACTTGTTTACAAGGATAACAAACCTGTAATGATTAGAGGAGTAAGCCAGAACATCACAAAACAAAAATTAGCTAATTACAGGCTTCAGCGTAATGAAACTCTTTTTAGAAGTATTTGGGAAAGATCAAATGACGGTATGAGGCTGTTAGATGAGTTTGGCAGAATTGTATATGTTAATAAAGCTTTTTGCGACATTGTAGGACTCGAGAAGAAAGAACTTGAAGGTTTCCTGTTTACCAAAATTTATAATATGCAGGAGCAGGTTGAAAAACTTAAGTCATTCCGCGAAAGAATGAAAGCCGGAAATATTCCAAAAAACTTAAGCCGATGGATGAATTTGTGGAACAATACACAAAGGTGGTTCGAGGTTACTAATGCTACAATATCTCTTGAGGATGAAGATAATTACACTTTAAGCATTTTTAGGGATGCAACGGAAAACAAATTACGGGAACAGCAACTGCTCGAATTATCAAGTGCTGTGGAACAAAGTCCGGTTAGTGTAATTGTTACTGATATTAGCGGAAAAATAAGGTATGTTAATAAAAACTTTATTGAGGTAACCGGCTACTCAGTTAATGAAATATTGAATGAACAGCCTAATATATTAAGACCTGAATATCATTCCAGGAAAGATTTTAACAAGCTTGTTGGTAACTTGAAAGATGGCACCCCGTGGGTTGGCGAAGTTTATAATGTAGATAAATATGGAAACAGGTATTGGGAAGAAGCTGCAATATTTCCGCTTAGAAACAAAGAAGGTAACATAAACAGATATGTTGTATTAGGTCAGGATGTAAGCGAAAAGAAACAAATAGAAGAAGAAAATATAAAATACGTAAAACAGCTTGAGGAATTTAATACACAGATTGAAGATACTGCAAGAGAGCTTAACAGGGTTAATGCCAAACTAACCAAATCCGAACAGGATTTGAAAGAGCTTAATGACAGTAAGGATGTATTCTTTTCGATTATTGCACATGATCTTAAAGGACCATTTAGTGCCATACTGGGATACTCCGATTTTCTTAAAAATGATTTTGACGAGTTAACTCCGGAAGAGGCAAAGGATTTTGCTTCGAATATACATTTAGTCGCTGAAAACGTTTTCGCACTACTTGAAAATCTCTTGGACTGGTCGAGGTTACAATCAGGACGTATGCCAGTTAAATTTGAACGAGTTAATATTCTTGATATTGTTAACAGCAGCATTTTCCTTTATCGCGAAAAGGCAAAAGAAAAAAATATTAGTTTGGTAAATGACTTGGAGGTACCTCTATATTTTCATGCTGATGGTAATATGATTACTACTGTTGTAAGGAATATTATTTCCAATGCTGTTAAATTTACTCCTGAAGGTGGTTCAATAACTGTGTCCGGTTACGCCGAAGGGGATGATGGTATTATTACTATAAAGGATACCGGTGTGGGTATGACCCAGGAATTTGCTGATAAAATATTTAAAATTGAATCGAATTCTACTACCCTTGGTACTGGAAAGGAAAAGGGTACTGGACTTGGGTTAGTTTTGTGTTATGATCTCCTAGCAAAAATGGATGGTAAAATATGGGTTGATACTGTATTAGGAGAGGGTACCAAATTTTTTATTAAATTAAAATTATCGGAAAAATAATCATTAACTAAATGTAAGGAATTAATGAATGAAGAGGATTTTACTGATATTAATTATTGGGTTAAATTTTTCTGTATTTGCACAATATCAGGGATTGATGAATGACCAGAGTTATGTTGGCGGTGGTGCCGGTGTAACCTGGATTGATGGCAATCCTTTTTATACTTTCAGGGTTTTCCCAGAGTTTGCTCTTGGCAAGTTTGGTGTTGGTCTTGATCTTAAATTGGAAGTTTCTCCGGAAGGTAATCTCCGCTCTGAAAACTTTAATACTTTTTCGGATTATATGAGCGTTATAAGGTATGTGAGGTATGGACATAAAAAAGACCCGCTTTATGTGAGGGTTGGTGCTCTGGATAATGCTACTCTTGGTCATGGTAGTATTATGTATCTATACAACAATAGTCTTAGCTACGATAATAGAAAAATAGGTGTGCAGGCTGATGTAGATTTTAATACATTTGGTTTGGAAACTGTTTATTCAACTTTTGGTGAGGCTGGTATTCTTGGCGTTAGGGGCTTTGTAAGACCACTTCAATATACCCATTTTGGAAAAATACCTGTAATTGGAAGAATTGAATTTGGTGCTTCATATGTTGCCGACTTTAACAAATATGCCGATGTAGTTTCTGTTAAATATGATGCTGCCGAAAATGGATTTACTCCCGATGAGAAAAATGGTAACATGGATATTTGGGGGCTTGATATTGGACTTCCAGTTTTTAGTAACAAAGTTCTAAGTATGGACCTTTATTACGATTACGTTAATATTGCTGATTATGGTGATGGATCTTCTGTCGGATTTATTCTAAACTTTAATGGTCTTGGTCTGGTTGATGTTAGAACCAAGTTTGAAAGAAGAATGAATAACGATCAGTTTCTACCATCCTACTTTAACAGCATGTACGAAATTGAACGTTACTCACTTGATAATTCAACTGGTGCGTTTATATCTAAAAGTCAGTTGCTAAAAAATGCTACAAACACAGGTAACGGTTTTTATGGCGAGCTACTTGTTGAGCTATTGGGTACATTTGATATACTTGGAAGTTACCAGAGACTTGACAAGGATCCTAAAAGTGGCGATCTGCATTTATCAACCGAAATTAGTCCTGAAGAAATGTCATTCATTGCGAGAGCAGGTTATGATAAGGTACGAATTGAGGATGAAAGCGATATATTCACTCTTGATGACAGATCATATTTCTTCACCGAGTTGGGATACAAACCTTTACCATATTTGATTGTATCAATGGTTTATCACTGGACATTTACACCAATGAGAGATAACAGCGATAATGTTATTGGTTATGAACCACAGAAAAAAATTGAACCAAGGATAAGTTTTGTATATCCTATAAAGTAAATTAGAGTTCAAATTTTACAAATATCCGAAGTTCAATGAATCAGAACTTCGGATATTTTTTTTCAAAATTAACCTTTTAGAAATTCTGCCACTTTTGATGCACTATTTTCGCCATCAATTGCTGCCGAAACTATACCACCTGCGTATCCCGCACCTTCACCTGCTGGAAACAACCCTTCTACTTCAGGATGCATATATGTATCAGGTGTTCTAACAATTCTTATTGGCGAACTCGTTCTTGTTTCGGGTGCAAGAAGCTGTGATTCCTCTGTATAGTAACCACGCATTGTTTTGCTAAATACTTTCATCGATAGAGCAATTCGCTTTGCAATTGACTTTGGTAATAGTTTATCAAGTCGATAGGGAAAAACACCCGGAATGTATGAAGTATCGGGTAGCGTATCGGACGCTTGACGTTTTACAAAGTCGGTCAATCTTTGAGCCGGAGCCTTTTGTGAACCTTCGGCTGTCTCAAATGCATCTCTCTCAAGTTTCTTCTGAAATTCAAGTCCGGCAAATACACCATGTTTTTTGTAATGAAGAATATCTTCGTCCTCAACAGTAACAACAAGTCCGGAGTTTGCAAAAGGGGAGTCGCGTCTGGAAACAGACATACCGTTTAATACAATTTCGCCTGGTGCGGTTGCTGAAGGTACAATTATTCCACCGGGACACATGCAGAATGAATATACACCCCGGTCTTCAATCTGAGTATTTAACGAGTATGTAGCAGCCGGAAGGTTATCCGGACGTACTTCGCAATTATATTGAATTGAATCTATTAGGGGTTGAGGGTGTTCAATCCTTACTCCCATGGCAAATGATTTTGCCTCGATTCTTACGTTTCGTTTATGCAGTAAATAATAAATATCTCGTGCAGAATGACCAGTTGCCAAAATTAGAGCATCAAACTCAAATTCATCCTTGTCGTTTACAATTATTGATTTAAGTTTACCGTCACTAATATTAATATCTGTTAGTTTGGATTCGAAGTGTATTTCGCCACCGTTATTAATAATAGTTTCGCGTATTGAATTAACAACCTTTGGCAATTTGTTTGAGCCAATATGTGGATGAGCATCAACCATAATATCTTTATCGGCACCATGTTGAACCAACAAGTTAAGTATTCTTTTTACGCTACCACGTTTGGTTGAGCGAGTATATAATTTGCCATCGCTATAAGTACCGGCACCTCCTTCGCCAAAACAATAATTGGAGTCAGGGTTAACGATGCCATCCTGCTGAATAGCCCTTAAGTCTCTTCTTCTAAGCTGTACATCCTTGCCACGTTCAAAAATTACGGGTTGTATATTGTTTTGGAGCAGTTTCAGTGCGGCAAACATACCTGCTGGACCAAAACCAATAATTGCAGCATTGCGAGTTTTACCCGTTACAATACTGAAGTTTTCGGGTTGGAATAATTCTTTCGGTTCCTCATCAATAAAGGCACGAATACGCAGTTTATAAAGAGTGAGTTTTTTGCGTGAATCAATTGAGCGTCTGAGAACAACAAATCCCTTTAACCGCGGTGCATCAATTTTTAGCTTTTTGAGTGCAAGCGATTTTATTAATTCATCATTTTCGATATTTGAGGGCTTTATATCTAGTTCAAGTTCTTTAATCATAGGTAATTATCTGTTATATTGAGCAGGGTAATTAAACAAATAAAACCACAAAAGCAAAATAAAGAGGATAAAGAGATTCAGATAATATAAAATAATTGTTAAAATAATACAAAAAGTGCAATTTAAATTTAAGAGTGACTAATTAAATATTGACAAAAAGTTCCGATTTACTTAATTTCTTATTAGGATATAAAACTCCTCATAATATTATTACTGTAATTCCAACAATAATAAAGATAAGGGAAATAGAATGATTTACACCAAAACAGGTGAATATGCGATTCGTGCAATATTGTTCCTGGCTCGTCAGTCGAAAGACACACTAATTATGTCTTCTGAGATAGCCAAGAGCGAAGATATTCCTGCACACTACCTTGCCAAAATTCTTCAGAGAATGGCTAAGTATGGTTACGTTGATTCTTACAAGGGACGCGGTGGCGGTTTTAAGATTACCGAACTTGCAAAGAAAAGCTCAATTCTTGAAATAGTTGAAAGAGTTGAAGGTCCGGTAATTAACCTTAAATGTGTTACGGGATTAAAAGAATGTTCAGATGAAAATCCTTGTCCGCTCCATGAAGAATGGGCAGAACTTCGCGACAGAATTTACAATCTTATATCAAGTAAATCTGTACAGGAAGTTGCACAGAAATATTCCGAAACTTTAAAGAGAACTACCAATTAGGCTATAAGCTCCTGCTTTTAGCCTTTTTTCTTCTCTTTGTTAAGCAGCATTTTTATTGCGGCAAAATCCTCAATAAGTTTGGAGAGATTTGACATCCCTTCCTGGCTCAATTCAAGATATTTTTTATTAAATATATCCCTGAAAAAATCCGGTAATTCTTGCACTATTTTGGCTAAATTTGCATGCAACCGTTTTACTGCTTCTGTATATTCGGTTTGCATTTTTAAAATTGCATCCTCAGTAAGCGACTCATCTCTTCTTTGTACAATTTTAATTACACCATGGGCAAACTTTGCATCAAAACAAATATCATCAAGGAGTATTGTATTGCTGCTTTCTTCCAGCACTGAATAAAGCTTCTCGAAATCTTTTCCTGCCTTGAATGGATTATCTTCACTAATACCCAAGTTGTTTTTTATATCAATTATACTAATCATAATTTCCTTTTTCTCAGTTACTACTTTTATCTTACCAGTACCATTTTTTTAGCTGTTGAATTGTCAGGTGTAATCATTTGATAGAAATATATGCCTGATGCCACCATTCTGCCATTATCATTGCGTCCATTCCAAATAATTGTATTGTAGCCATCATTAGGAACTCCATTAAACAGGGTACGCACTTTTTGTCCAAGTATGTTATAAATATATATTTGAGTACTAACTTTATTTTTCGTGAAAAAACTAATCGTTGTACTTGTATTAAACGGATTAGGATAATTTTGCATTAATTCGTTTTTGCCGCTGTTGGTTTCGTAATTATTATCAACTGTATTTAAGAATACATATTCGCTGTTACCGTAATAGGTATATTCTCCATTAACCGGATTACGCATTTCCAGATTATCGCGGGTGTAGGTGTAGTGAAAATGCAGAGTATCAAACTCGGATAGGGAAGGGAGAGTCCAACAATAATCTCCTTTTTCGTTTTTGGTGATAGTAATTTCCGACTGTTCAACTCCATTAATGGAATATGCTGCTGAAATATCGTTATCCTGTACTGCATTGGTAAAAAACTTGTTTATTTGGTAATAATCATTTTCAATGCTGATATTCGGGAATTCAATCATTGTTACGGCAGATAAGGCACCCCAACCAATGTCGTTATTTGGTGAAGAAGCATTATCACCTGATTCAAGAACAAGATTACGAATCTGGCGATTGTTCAGGTGAGGGTAAAACTCCTTAACCAGAGCAATTGTGCCGGCAACTAACGGGGTAGAGGATGATGTGCCTGCTGTATAACGATATGAGCCAACGCTGTTAGCACCATAAACAGACCTTCCCAGGGCACAAATTTCGGGTTTAATTCTACCGTCATAAGTTGGTCCTCTTGAACTAAAGCTGGAAACAGCACCATCCGTATCCATAGCACCGACACTAATAACATTAAATTCATCTGCAGGAGCAGTAATTTTTCTCCAGGCATAGTTGCCTTCATTTCCAGCCGATGTAACAGTAATTACTCCGCGGTTAAATGCTTTGGCAACTGCACGAGTTACAATAGCTGTTGCACCATCCATATCTCCGTATATATAGGATGTCTGATCCGAATCGAACAGGTTGTATCCTATTGATGAAGAGGTTATATCAACACCCCTGTTTTCCATCCACTCCAGAGCTGCAGCATAGTAATCTTCTTCGGTGCGGGTTTCGGTATCAATCTTTTCAGTTTTCGCCAGCAGGAATGAAGCATTGTAGGCAGCACCTATCAAGTTGCCTTCACTGTATCCGCCAATTAGCGAAACTGTATATGTACCATGGTTATCCTGGGTAGGATCATCTCCATTTTCATTAGCTGTACAGTTATCATTAAAAACAAAGTCGTACTCATCAATCACATCCATATTTCTCATAGCAGGATGAGTTGCCCAGTCGAAACCGGAATCGAGCATACCAATGGTTATACCTTCACCGGTTAATCCCAGTTCGTGTAATTGTGGTATGTTGCTAAATTGCAATTGCTGGTAAGAACTGCCATAATCAAGCGAAGTAATGCTGTTTTGATTAGACGATTTATAAATTTCGGTATCATTAAATTCAAAAGTTTTATCAGTTTTGAATATTTTTATCGGTCTTACAGATTCAATGAAATCGAGATTTTTAATTTCGTTTAACTGTTCATCAGTAAGGTAGGCAGAAACAGCATTAAACCAGTTAAGTTTATGAATAATAGTTATTCCATAATTTTCAAGCTCGTTAATGTAGTTTTCGCTTACGGGCAAATCTTCATCGGTAATAATTTCGTTGTAAGGCATAACCCTTTCACGTCTGGCAATAGCCTTAGGGGATATATAGGACTTAACCATATCCAGCTTTTGCGACATTGAAATACCAGCTTTGGCAAGATGTAATCCCTTATCCCTAAAATTGATAAAGTATTTTTCCTGTGCGAAGAGGGAAATTGTTAACGTAATAAGAATAAAAATCTGTTTCATAAAGAATCCCGAATATAAAAAAGACCGGCAGAATTACCGGTCTTAAGATAAATAGAAAATCAAAAAATCAAAATGTAAAACTTAATATACCAGCTTTGCAATTCTATCGAATCGGGTGCTACTAACTAACTTTACTAATTGTGACCATGGAATAGACGGATCCCAGGACCAGTAAATCATAAGAGCTTTACCAAGGATATTGCTGCGTGGCACAAAACCCCAGTAACGACTATCCAGACTATTATCTCTATTATCACCCATCATAAAATAATAATCATCCTTCAGAACATAATGATCAGTAATTTCTTCATTAATCCTTATTGTATTTCCTCTAACCGAAACTACCCGTTCTCCAAATTCACGATCAATAATTGTACGCCACTGATGAATGTTGCTTTTATCAAGCCACACTGTATCACCACGTTGCGGTATATAAAGCGGACCAAAATTGTCTTCGTTCCAGCTTGCCCCTTTTGGGAAAATTAAAGGATTCGGTTCACCGGGCAAGGCAGGCAGGGCATTATTGTATTGAACATATTTTGGTCGGTAATATTCTTTGCCATTTACATAAATTACCTTGTCAACAATTTTAACAGTATCACCTGGTACGGCTATACATCGTTTTACATAGTTTTGAACAAGGTCGGGCAGAAGCTCATCTTTTGCACCAGGGTATTCAAAAACCACAATTTCTTCTCTTTCCGGTTCATAAAATGGTGGTAATGAAACATAAGGTAATCTTATGTTTGTAAACGGTATGCTTCTTGGGGTCTGAATACCATAAATAAACTTGTTTACAAAAAGAAAATCGCCAACAAGTATGGTCTTCTCCATTGAACCTGTTGGAACCCTGGAAGTTTCAATAAAGAATATTTTAATCAGCATGGCTGCAAGAAAGGCAAAAAACAGATTTTTCATAAAAATCAAAAACTTTTTACCTTGCTCCAACAGTTCCTCTTCCATTGAATTTTGCTTCTTTGCTCTTTTTCTCAATGTATTTCCTGTAATTTGTAATAAACTTTGTACAACACGAATAAAATTTTGTTCTGTTTATTCATCAAGTTGTAGTACCGCAAGGAAAGCTTCCTGTGGTATTTCGATATTTCCAACCTGTTTCATTCGTTTTTTACCTTCTTTCTGCTTTTCAAGAAGTTTTCTTTTACGAGTAATATCACCACCGTAACATTTTGCGGTTACGTTTTTCCTTAGGGCTTTAACGTTTGTTCTTGAGATAACCCTTGTGCCAATTGCAGCCTGTATTGCTACCTCATACATTTGACGTGGTATAAGTTCTTTCAGTTTTGAACATACCTTTCTTCCGTACTCATATGCTTTGGATTCGTGCACAATTACGGAAAGTGCATCAACCGGATCCCCGTTTAGCATAATATCGAGTTTAACAAGATTACTTTTCTGGTAACCAATGTATTCGTAATCGAGTGAGGCATATCCTCTGGATATCGATTTTAGTTTATCGTAGAAGTCAAAAATTATTTCGGCAAGTGGAAATTCAAACTGAACATCTGCTCTGGTAGGGTCAATATAGTCTGTATTTTTATAAATACCCCTTTTATCCATTGCAAGTTTCATTATTGAACCAACATATTCGCTTGGGCAAACTACCTGAGCTTTTACATAAGGTTCCTGAATATTATCAATTTCTCCTGCATTTGGCATTTCCGCAGGGTTATCAATTGTCAGTTTGTCGCCATTCTTTTTGAAAAGAATATATTCAACGTTTGGAAGTGTTGTAACGATTGATTGATCAAATTCGCGTTCCAGACGTTCCTGCACAATTTCCATATGGAGCATACCAAGGAAACCACAACGGAACCCAAAACCAAGAGCAGCCGAAGTTTCGGGAGTATAAACAAGTGCGGAATCGTTAAGGGCAAGCTTATCCAAAGCATCTCTTAAATCTTCGTACTCATCAGAATCGGTAGGAAACAGCCCACTATAAACCATAGGTTTAATATCCTGATAACCAGGCAAGCGTTTATCAGCACTGTTTTTAACTGTTGTAACGGTATCACCAACTTTTGTATCATGAACATCCTTAATACCAGAAATTAGGTAACCAACATTACCTGCTGCCAGCTCTTTTGTTTTATTCTTTTTTAAACCAAGCGTACCAATCTCTTCAGCAAGGTATTGTTTATCATGTGCAAAGAATTTGAGGTTATCTTTTTCTTTAATAATACCGTTAACAATTCGAACATAGGCAATTGCACCACGATAGGGATCGAATACAGAATCGAAAATAAGAGCCTGAAGAGGAGCTTCGGGATCACCCACCGGTTCAGGAATTCTTTCAACCACAGCTTCAAGAATTTCCTCAATACCAATTCTGGTTTTTGCACTGGCAAGCAAAATTTCTGATTCATCGCAACCAAGTAAATCAATTACCTGTGATTTTACAGTATCAACAATTGCACCGGGCAAATCAATTTTATTAAGCACGGGAATTATTTCAAGTCCGGCTTCAATAGCAAGATAAAGGTTACTAATAGTTTGTGCTTCAACACCCTGTGCCGCATCAACAATAAGTATAGCACCCTCGCAGGCAGCAAGCGACCTGGAAACTTCGTATGTAAAATCAACATGCCCCGGAGTATCGATAAGGTTAAGCGTATATTCCTTTTTATCGAGGGCTTTATATTTCATTTGAATAGCGTGGGATTTTATAGTAATACCACGTTCTCTTTCAAGATCCATATCATCAAGAAGCTGTTGCTTAGCTTCTCTTTCACTCACAGTCTGCGTAGTCTCGAGTAAACAATCTGCGATAGTTGACTTGCCATGGTCAATATGCGCGATGATGCAAAAATTCCTGATATTTTTCATAAACCTCTAAAAAATTTAATCACGTAATATAAATATTGGTTTCTCCAATTTCAATTGAGGAATTAGTACCAATTAATTATGCAATCATAATCGGATGTAGTTCAGATTTTGTAAAAATTTTAATAGCTTTCATATCTCTAATTATTTGTATAACATCCCGGTGACTAAAATGTTCAAAAAAGTATTACTTTTTCTCTGCTTATCAATTTCAATTTTTGCACAAGATTATAAATGGGCGTGGATTACAGATATCCATATTGGCTACACCGGAGCCGACTCATTACTCGATTCGGTGGTTACAGTTATCAACTCAATGGATGATGTTGCTTTTACCATTGCAACCGGTGACATTGCCGAAAAGGGTAGAAACAGCGAACTGGAAACTGCTGCCAAAATTTTATCGAAACTTGAAAAACCATATTATATTATTCCCGGTAACCATGATACAAAATGGAGCGAAAGCGGCTTAACAAAATTTATTGACTTATGGGAAGATAACAAGTTTGAGTTTGATTACAAGGGTGCACGGTTTGTAGGATTAAATTCAGGAATTCCATGGCGAGGCGGTGGTGGTCATGTTGCTCCCGAGGATTTGAAATGGCTTAAGGATGTTCTGGAAGACTCACCGGAAGAGGTGTACTATTTTCAGCACCATCCACTTGATGAAGGTGTTGATAACTGGTACAAGGTAACAAATATTCTAAACGATTATAATGTTAAGTGCGTATTTACAGGACACGGTCATGCAAACCGTTTTTACGATTTTAACGGTATTCCGGGTGTAATGGGGAGATCAACACTCGCAAAGGGTAAAACAAGTTTCGGGTTTACGCTTGTTGAATCATATCCCGATACCTTAAAATTCTTTGAAGTTGAAAGGGATTCCATTCCTAATCTTTGGGGTAGTCTTGAAAAACCTGATTCAACTGTGTTTCCTGAAAAGGATACTACTGGATTTATTGCTTACGATGCTTCGGTAATGTGGCAGTATGATCTTGGCTTTACTGTTTCTGCCGAACCTGAAATTGCAAACAACAGAATTTTTGTTGCTGATATGGATGGTATAGTATATTGTTTCGACTCAACAGGTGCTGTTCAGTGGGAATATAATGCTTTCGGGAATATAATGAGCAAACCTTCATACATAAACGGTAAGCTTGTGGTTGCAACCGTGCAGGGTGATCTTATTTTGGTTAATGCTGATAACGGTGAACAAATTGTATCAATTGGCTTTGATGAACCGATTACCTCGCAGTTAATTACCTTAGAGTACAAGGGAAATAATCAGCTGCTTATTGCTAAACAGACAGATGATAAATCATCAGTAGTGTTCGGTACGGCTTGTGGTAAACTTTATTGTTATGATCTTGAAAATCTGGAAAAATATTGGGTTAACGAAAACGCTAATGGTATGATTGAAACCGAACCACTTTACTATAAAGATCGCCTTTATTATGGCTCATGGGATGGCAGTTTTTATTGCGTTGATGCTAAAACCGGATTACTTGTTTGGGAGTGGAAAGATAAGGGCATATTCTATTATTCGCCTGCTGCCTGCAAGCCTGTAACTAATGGTGAGTATGTATTTTTTACAACTCCACACAAGGAAGTATATGCACTCGATTTGAACTTGGGAAAAGAAGTTTGGCGAAGAAATGACTACCATGCGTGGGAATCAATAGGTGTTAATAAAAAAGGTAACAGAATATATGTAAAGAACTACAAGGATAAATTTCATGTAGTATCAGCACGAACTGGTAGCCCTGTTAAAAATATGAACCTTGATTATGGTTTGGATACACTGCCTGTTAGAGTAATTGAAGCGGACGGGAAGGTAATGTTCGGGTGTAAAAACGGTATGGTTTTTTATATGGATAAAGACAGACTAAAACCCAAAAAGGCTATGCAGATGGGTGCTGCACGAGTTCATTCTGTAAAACATTTCAGGGATAACATTTTTGTTGCAGTTAATATGGATGGAAAAATTGTAATGTATAAAATATAAAGGTAATTTATGACACAAATTAAAGGGGTGATTTTCGATCTTGATGGTACACTCACCTCAACTAATGAGCTTATTTTTGACTCATTTAATCATATTGCGGAAATATATCATGGTAAAAGATATACCGAAGCGGAAATTATAGAACTGTTTGGTCCAACTGAAGAGGGCGTTATTTATGAATGGATGAAGGATAAGGCTGATTCAGCTATTAAGGATTACATGGAGTTTTATTTTGAAAACCATGAAGCAAAAGTTAAGGCTTTTGAAGGTATGGAAGAGTGCATACAATTGGTTAAGGAAAAGGGTAAAAATCCAGGGATATTTACAGGCAAGGGTAGAAGAACTACCGATATTACGCTTGCCAAGCTCGATTTTGAAAAATATTTTGAACTGATTGTAACTGGTGATGATGTTGTTAACCATAAACCTGCACCGGACGGTATTTTGAAATATACCAAAAAGTATAATCTTAAACCGGAAGAAGTGCTTATGATTGGTGATGCACCGGCTGATATTATTGCAAGCAGGGGAGCAGGATGCAAAGTTGCTTCTCTTCTTTGGGATAGTTATGCTGTTAGTAAGATACATGAAATGAAGCCTGATTACAAGTTTAATTCGGTTAGTGAGTTGAAAGAGTTTTTGAAAACAATTTAACTAATTGGCGGGCGAATATTTTTTGCCCGTTTTTTATAAAACTTTATAGCCAAAACGTGCTGCGTATTGACGGTCAATCCTTATGGAGTGGCTTTTATCGATGAAAAAAGAAGCAAATACACCACGTCCTCCATTGATGTTCGAGTAATCATTCTGATCTAACAAAATTGTATAACCACCTAAAAAGGTTTCTATACTCATATAATAGGGTACAAGATTATAATCAAGCAAAATTAATTGAAGTTCGGCATCCCTGATTATAATTCTCGTTTTGTCTTCAATTCCCTCACCAATAAGTACCATTGTAGTATCGAACGATTCCTGCAAATATTGCATGGCACCTTCATTTATCGGTAATGGAAAGTTGGCAATTCGTTCACCGTTATCACGGTAGTAGTAGTTTAGGGGAACAGCTTTTTCCTTTAATGTATTTGTGCCATCGTCTTCAGTTAGATAGTAGCTTATTTTAAGCTCGGGGAGGTATATCTGGTTTTCGTCATCACCATCAACCAAATCCCACTTTATATCAATAACTTCATCAGGTGCGGGAATAAAAGGTTCAATTGTTTGGTTAAAATGCAGATAGTTAAATTTAGGTGTTCTTGTTTCGGCAGTTATAGTTTTACCGTTTGGAAGGTTTACAATCAACTCCATAAGCTGGTTCATTTCCGGATATAGCTCATTGGATTCGTAGGCTATAAATGGTATTGCAAGTCTTTTGTTGTCAACCGAATCGATAACAGTTTCATGAAACCGGTAGGTTGAATCATCATAGATAATATATACTTCGGCACCCTCAATAAATGTATTTTCATCATAATCCAAAGGATTGTACCCACCAAAATTATAGGTGCGTTGTACAAAAACGGTTTGTGTGCTATCCTTGCCTTTGATAACCGAATAGACAGTATATTCTTCTTCAAAATCTGCTTTGGGACTAAAATCATCATCGCAAGCAACTACCAGAATCATTAATATTATTAGCACCACTTTTTTCATATTTCTGCCTTCACTGTTGCTGTTGGTAAAAATGGAAGCATATTAACCCTGTCTCCTGAAACTTCCTCAAAATAAAATATATTTTTTCTGTCATACGCATTGAGGATGCTAAAATCAAAATAAAATTTGGCAAAACTAACTTCCACTTTTTTGGAAATACTTAAATCAAGTCGATGGTAGGTAGGCAACCTACCCAGGTTTTTGCCACCAAGTATAGTATTCGGACTAAAAATATATTGTCGGTTAGCCAGATCCTCAAAATAGAGCCGGTCGTGGTAACCAGTAATTTGAGTGTAAGGGTAACCGGAATTAAATTTCCAGTTAGCACTAACTTTCCAGTCTGAACCCAAATCATACCCAACTGAAATATTTGCGGTATGCCTAACATCAAATCGGGGGTAATACTTATAATTGTTAACTTCCTTTTCTGCAACACTGTAAGAGTAGCCCAATTCTGTAGTTAATCTGCCAGGGGTATATTTAAGAGAAACCTCTGTACCGTATGAGTAACCACTTGCAGGAATTAAATCCGGGTCGCTTGAATAATATTTATCTTCATTGATGGTGGGAATATTTTTAAGTGCCTTGTAGTAATTTTCAACTTCAATAACTACCTGGTCATGTGGAAAATATTCAAAACCGAGAATGTAATGGTCGGAACTTGCAGGATCAAGATAATTAGGAGAAACAATCCATGGCTCAAAAATGGAGATTAGCTCGTTTTCGTTGGTAATGGTAGTAAACTCCTGGTAATATCTGCCCCAGCCACCTTTAATAGAAAAGAGAGGAGAAAATCGATAAATAAAGCTCAATCTTGGTTCAAGAAAACTTTGTCCGGCAGTTCTTGGTGCAATACGTGTAAGATGAACTCTTAAGCCAGGTTCAATACCAAAGTTTTCGAACTGTGCAAGTTTGTAGCTACCATAAACACTGATGTTAACTCCGTAGCTTCTTTGGTTGTACATACCACCACGAATATTTTCTATATCGAGGAAGGACGTAATTTCCTTTAAATGAAATCCAACACTTACTTCATCATTATTAGGGAATAGGTAATCCATATCTGTACGAATTGTAAAGTCACGAATACTGTTTTTCAAGTATCGTGATGAACTGTAGTTAGGTATTTGTTCACCCTTAAACTCACTCCAGGTAATACTAAGCTGATAAAATAGTGGAGTGTTTTTAACCACCTGAAGCATTTTAAAGCCGAATATATTGTTGTTCCATTTATAGTCTTCGCTATCCTGACCGGCGTGATCAATTCTATCACCGCTAAAAAAGCCGAATACATTAAAACGTCTTCCATTAACAAACTCTGCATTTTGATAACTGGCA
The DNA here is from genome assembly GCA_963663615.1 of Melioribacteraceae bacterium. Lineage (GTDB taxonomy): Bacteria > Bacteroidota > Ignavibacteria > Ignavibacteriales > Melioribacteraceae. The sequence goes on along the minus strand of OY760517.1, from coordinate 2,565,932 downwards.
GAAAAGAGCATATCATAAAATTCAACGGGTGCATTTTTTTCATTAAGAAACTTTTTGAGTATATCGTTTGAAAAACTTTGCCTACCCGAAATAAAAAAAGAGCCATTTCTGAAAGGTCCTTCCACCTTTGCCTTTCCTGTTAGGAAACTTGCACTTGCACTTGCCGAATATTTATTTCTGTTGCCTTCTTTTGCAACAACATTTACTACCGAAGATAACCTTCCGCTGTACCTGCTTGGAAAACCGCCCTTGTAAAACTCGAGACTATTAATGGTTTCCGGATCAATAACACTAAACAAACCAAGAGCATGAAAGGGACTATAAATAGTTGCACCGTTAAATAGCACAAGATTTTGATTGTTACTTCCACCACGCACATTATACCTTGCTGAAACATCGCTGGAGGAGTTTACACCGGGTATGTTTAACAAGGAGCGGAATATATCAGATTCAACACCTTTGGGTATATATTCAAGCTCTTTTAATGAAAAAGTAACAAGACTAATATCGGAGGAGTTTGCCGGTTTTTCTATTTTTCCAATTTTCTCTATTTGGTCAAGTTCATAACTGGAGTGCCTAAGTTTTATATTATCTTCTGTTATCTGATTTTTACCTATGTAAACCTTTATTCGTTTGGTAGCATACCCAACGTACGATATCGTAACAGTGTAAAATCTTTCGGGGGGAATGGCACTAATTGTAAACAACCCTTGTGCATTTGTGGATGTACCCCGTTTCAATTCGTCCATATAAACATTGGTATAAGCAAGAGATTCACCACTAAGGCTATCGGTAACAATTCCCCTGTAAACGCCATCATTCTGGGCTGAAATTGTACCAGCAAAAGTTAGTAGCAATATTATAATGGCTCCGGGAATCATTCTGTATAAAGTCATATCATTCCGGTCTGGTTTTGGTTGAATTTACATTAAGTTAAAAATAATATTTTGTTAAGTAAAGCTACAAAAATTAACCTTTTATGTTAATAATTATTTTCCTCAGGTTTGTAAGGAGGGTTTTGAATATATTTACAGTAGGGGTGTATAATTAAAAACAAATGAGGAATACAATGAAAAGAATATTTTTAATTTTACTAATTTGTTTATCAGCTAATATTGTTGCTCAGGATAAGGAAAGATATAAAGCAGCTGATGAATTATTAAAAACATTAAACTCTGAGAAGCTAATTAAAGTGATGCTCGATCAGTTCCGTCCAATGCTGCTACAACAATATTCTTCAATGGGGCTTAGTCCAAAAATAATGGCAAAGAAACAGGAAATTATCGATATTATTTTTGACATAATGGAAGAAGAATTTAAATGGGATAAAATTAAAGATGATATGATAACGATATATGCTGACGTTTACACTACTGATGAACTTAATGAATTAAATGAGTTTTTCAAAACTCCAATAGGGCAGAAGTATATTGAAAAAACTCCCGAAATTATGCAGAAATCAATGGCTTTTGGTCAAAAAATAGGGCAAAAAATTGCACCAAGGTTAATGCAAGTTTTGCAGGAACAAATTAAAAAGATTAAAGTAGATATTAACGATTAAGAATTATAAAAACGAATCGTGGTTGAGTGATGATTAATCAAATGGGGTTGCAAATGAAGTTTCTTTTCACAATAGTTTCGTTAGTTTTAATTATTGGTTGTACCAAAACAAATGAAAAACTGGTGAACAAGTATAATTTATTATCTCCAGATTCGGTAATAGTTGCAGAATTTGTTGATAATGATATTGTCTTTCTTGGTGAATCGCACAGAAGAAAACAACATGCAGAATTTGTTAATAATCTAATCCCCAAATTATACAAAAATGGAGTTAAAATTATTTTTACCGAATTTGCTGATTATTCATTAACTAACTTTGTTGATTCTGTATTAACAGCATTAAAGTATGATGAAAATGCCGCAAGAAAAATAATACATACTTCGGACTGGAGTTGGGCTTATAAAGAGTATGTGGACTTATATAAGGCTGTCTGGCAACTAAATAGTACCTTAAAGACTAATCAGAAACCATTCCGTATTATTGGTTTACAACCCGAAATAAATTATTCGGCAATTAAATTTCCTGATGACTGGCAATCTGTTGAAAAGAGAAAGGCATACTGGAACTATACTGATTCAACAACATGGGTTGCCATTATTGAAAAGGAAGCATTGGAGAAAAAACAGAAGGCTCTGGTATATTGTGGACGTAATCATGCGTTTAGTAAATTCCACCATCCAATTGTAGTTGACGGCAAGTTTATTCGATTTGAAAGGAGAAGGGAAGGTACACAGTTGCTTAATAGTTACAAGGGCAAGGTTTCCACTGTTTTGTTACATTCGTTCTGGAACGATAAATCAAATAAATATTCATCTGCAATTGTACCATTTAATGGCATCCTGGATTCAATCAGTGATCTTAATCCGCTTAAGGATAAAGCATACGGTTTCAGTACCGATAAATCAAGCTTGGGTAACTTGATTGATACAACATCATTTTATTCAATGGGGAGAGATTCGGTTTATTTGAAAGAAATGTGTGACAGTTATATTGTTCTCACTCCTGTATGTAGTTTATCGATTGTTTCATTTATTCCTGATTTTGTTAACGAGCTCAATTTTGATTACTCAAAAATGCAGGATTATCCCAATAATTTTTATACGGACTGGACAATTAAAGCAATGAATGATTCGTTAAGGGCATGGTACCAACTTGAAGAAACTTATCTGAATTTGATGAGAAGAAATTGCATAGAGTAATGCGGGCAGGGGCGTTTGCCGAAAATGTTAATAAACTATTTAAAACAAAAAACCCTCTTAAAAAGAGGGTTTTGCATAAAATTTAATAAACAAACTATATTAAGAGTTTACTTTAATTTCTTTGTTCTGGATTCTTTTTGCCAATTCGCCTGTACCGTTTTTAGCGATAGTTCTTAAAGCTCTCGCAGTAAGTTTAAGCGTTACAAATCTGTTCAGTTCTTTAACCCAAAGTCTTTTTTTCTGAAGATTCGGCATAAATCTTCTTTTAACTTTATTGTGCGCATGCGAAATAGTATGCCCGGTTATAGGTCCTTTACCAGTAATCTGACATCTTCTAGCCATTTTATCTCCAAGATTAACCAACTTTCAATTACAGAATCAAAATATAATAAAATAATTTCCGAAATAAAAATAAAAAATGAATTAAGTTTATTCGAATACATCATTTTATACCATTGAAAAATAATAAAAGTAAGGCAGAGTAAAAATAATTAGTTCATATTCTTTGAATGTTGATTAGTGAAACTATTTAGAGTTGGAATCGTCTTTAAAAACAGACAACTGAGGAGTAAAATTTCATGAAGCTAGCTGCATATTTATACATTTTTTTTTATGCAATAATTATCTTTGGGCAAACAAATAACAAATGGGATAGAGAAAAGCTTAAGAGTGCAGTTGATTATTCAAAAACTATTGGTACTTTTGCGTTAGTGGTGCAAGCTGACAGAGAAATTCTAGTATCTTTGGGGAATATTGATAAGGTTAGCAGGGTACACTCAGTTAGAAAAGCAATAATCAGTGCACTTGTGTTTCAAAATCTAGCCAGAATTAATCTTGAATCCACCTTAAAGGATTTGAATATTCAGGATTTTCCAATTTCATTGACCGACATGCAAAGAGAAGCTAAAGTAATACATTTGTTAAAAAGTACATCCGGAATAAATCATCCAACGGGATCACAAATTGGTTCAATGCAGGCTAACAGAGATTCGCTTCTTGGTTTTGAGGAAAATATTCCTGGAACAAAATGGGCATATAATAATTGGGATTATAATGTACTGACAACAATTTTAGAACAGGAAACCGGTTTTACAACTTCCGAGTTGTTTGAGAGTGGAATTGCCAAAACTCTTGGTATTAAAAAGTACGAAGTTATATATAAATATGATACATTATCTTCAAAGCATGCAAAAGCTGGTTTTAGACTTTCAACAAGAGATATGGCAAAGTTTGGTCAATTGTTTCTTAATCTTGGAAAATGGGAGGATAAGCAGTTGATACCTGAAGAGTGGATAAGGAAAATTACTACGGATTATACCGTTACAAATATTAAAAATTACGAACGCTATGGGCATGGTTACCTTTGGTGGATATTGAGTGAAAATTATGCGGAGGGTTTGCTGCCCGATGGATGCTTTGTTGCAACAGGTGCCTGGGGACAGAGAATACTTGTTATTCCGGGATGGAATATGGTAATTGCCCATAAAACAATGACAGAAATTCCTTACGAGGAAAGAACTCCAGTTACTGATACTGAGTTTGAAAAACTGGTGATTATGATTGCAAAGTGCAGATTATAATTGAGTAATGTTTGTAAGAATTATTGCAATTAGTATTTGTGGTGAAATAAATAATTTAAAATAACAAATCCCACCGAAGTGGGATTTGTAAAAATAATTTAATGCAAAAGTCAAATTACTGTCTTGCACCAAGTTCTTTATCAAGCATATAAAGAGCGGTTTTGTTATCGCCAACCATTTCAAATTTGCGAAGGATATTTTCAGAAGTAGCAACTTCTTCAACCTGTTCGGTAACGAACCAGTTAAGGAAGCTTCTTGTTGCATGATCTTTTTCCTCAATAGCAAGATCCATCAACTTGTTAAAACATTCTGAAATATATTTTTCATGTTCAAGGGTAACATCAAATATTTCTTTTGGTGATGCCCAGGTAGTATCAGGTTTTGCGATTGCTTCAAGTTCAACCTTGCCACCAAGATCGCTTATGTACTGGAATATTTTTAGTCCGTGACCATATTCTTCATAGGACTGTTTTTTCATCCAGTTAGCCATACCTTCATAGTTTTTATCTTCCAGATCAGCAGCCATTGCGAGGTAGATATAGTGCGAGTAGAATTCCTCATTGATCTGTTTGTTAAGAGCAGCAATCATTTTTTCAGAAGCCATAATTTCCTCATTATTTTAGTAGTTTGAATAAAATTAAAATTTCCTTTCATCTCATATAACTTAAACAAAACTTTATTGTTTGCAAAAAGTTTATCAATTGGTATTTTGTCGTTAGTAAAAATAATAATTCCTATACAAAAATACGGATAAACTATGCGCGTTATATTCACCTTATTCTTTTTATTTTCAGTAGCTCTTCCTTTTATTGCACAAGACTTGCCAAAAGGTTTTACTGAAGCAGAAAAAAAGATTTATAAAACATACAACCATCCTAACAACATTGAAGGGATAACAGTTCCCCCAAGTTTTGAACCGCGTACCATGGCTGAATGGGAGGAATTGCAGGGAATTATGATTGCCTGGACTTCCTACACTACTATTTTGAGGCAGATTGTTGATTATGCCCAGGAAGAGGGTATCGTTTATATTGTTTGTTCAGACTCGAACAGTGTTAAAAGCACTTTGAACAGTTATAGCATTCCGCTTACCAATATTCAATTTTTACATGCTGGTTTTAACTCAATTTGGTGTCGCGATTACGGTCCCTGGACTATTTATGATGAGAATGGTGATAACCTCAGTATTGTTGACTGGGTTTATAACCGTCCCCGTCCACAGGATGACCTTGTGCCTGAATCAATTGGCAATATGCTGGGACTTGATGTTTATTCAACAACTTCCGGTGAGTATGAGCTGGTTAACACAGGTGGTAATTTTTTGACAGATGGCAAAGGTAACGGTTTTGCCTCACGACTTATTTATAGCGAAAATCCTTCACTTTCAACTTCTCAGGTAGATAATATTCTTAGTGAGTTTATGGGTATAGAAAGTTTTAGAACAATGCAAACTTTACCTTACGATAATATTCATCATATAGATATGCATATGAAATTGCTTGATGAAGAAACTCTTCTTGTTGGACAGTACCCTGAAGGTGTTGCAGATGGTCCGCAAATAGAAGCAAACTTGCAATATATTCTGGATAACTACCAAACTTGTTACGGAAGACCTTACAAGGTTGTAAGAATACCAATGCCGCCGGACAATGGTTATTACCCAAATACAAGCGGTGATTATAGAACTTATACAAATTCACTTATCGTAAACAAAACTGTAATAGTGCCAACTTATGAATACCAGTACGATACTACCGCATTGCGTATTTACAGGGATGCAATGCCAGGATATAATGTTGTAGGTATTGATTGTAACCAGATTATTGGTTCGCTTGGTGCAGTTCATTGTATAACAAAGGAAATTGGTGTATCTGATCCGATTACAATTTTCCATGCCCCGGTTCGTGAAGCTTATTATCCGGGCAATTACCCGATTGAGGTTGAAATAATTTCACCAGTTACCATTAGTGGTGTTTCGGTATATTGGTCAGTTGATCCTGATAATGAATATAATGAAGTCCAGTTAAATAACGTTGGTGATGGTTTTTATTCCGGCGAAATACCTCAGCAGGAAAGGGGAGACGTAGTACATTATTACATTAGTGCAAGTAATAGTAATGGTAAAACTATTACCAAACCAATAACAGCCCCAGATGGATATTACAAATTTGTTGTACCTGAAGAATCTTTCCTTGTTGATATATCTGTAAATAGTGGCTGGAACTTGCTTTCTGTGCCGGTTAAGACTAATGACATGGCTGCCGGTACAATTTTCGAAAATGTTGAAGGTGTGGTTTACGGATTTGGTTCAAGCTATTTTATTGCTGACCAACTTGAAAACGGTGCTGGCTACTGGGCTAAATTTGCAACTGCCGGTGAGGTTGAATTACGTGGTACCAGTGTAATGGATAATATAACGGTAAGTTCGGGTTGGAATATAGTTGCCCCTTACAAAGACAAGATTGGTGTTGATGATGTAGCAAGCGTTCCGGCAAATATAGTAAACTCACCATTTTACTATTTCGATAACGGTTATCATGTAGCAGATACATTGATTCCTGGAATGGGCTACTGGGTAAAAACCAGTTCAGATGGTGAACTAAGTTATTATGCAGATAATCTGGCAAAAGCAAACGAAGCCTTTGAAGTATCAACAATTCGTGTACAGGATGCGGCGGGAAACAGTAGTGAATTATTTGTACTGGGTGAGGGAATTTCCGAAAGTTACTATACATGTCCACCATGCGGACCAGGAAATAGCTTCTTTGTTAGCTTTGATGATAATACACTTGCAATAAAGAGCGGACTAAAAACGCTTGACATTAAAAATGCAGAATATCCGGTTACATTATATACTAATGCAGATGTTACAATAAACGGCACAACGTACAAAAAGGGAAGTAAATTTGTAAGTAATACCGGCTCAATAAACATAGAAGTTGTTGAAACCCCAACAGAATTTTCATTGGAACAGAATTATCCAAATCCATTTAATCCATCAACCACGATAAGCTTTGCAATACCGGAATCAGGCAATGTAAAAGTAAATATTTACGATATGCTAGGCAGGAAGGTAAAAAGTCTGGTAAACGAAAATATGGATGCAGGGTATCATAAGGTAACCATAAATGCATCTGAACTTGCATCAGGCGTCTATCTTTACACACTTGAGGCAGGCAACATATCACTAACCCGCAAAATGATGCTACTGAAATAAAGTTTTAATTATGGCGACAGGTTTCTGTCGCCCAACTTTTGTTAGCTATTCCTAATAATTATCAATAATAAATCTAATAAAATAGAACTAACTCTTTTAATCGGATGTTGGCTCCATAAAAGGAAGAAATATGTGGACTGCCGAGGAAAAATTTGTTAATAAATACCTTTATAATGTTGATATAAAAGTATCCGGTTGGATGGAAAAGTACGGACTAACTGTTTTACGAGTTGGTTTGGGTATTGTTTTCTTCTGGTTTGGGATACTTAAGTTTTTCCCGGGATTGAGTCCGGCTGAGGAGCTTGTTCGTAATACAGTATATTTTGTAAATCCCGATTTATTCATACCCGTGCTTGCACTTTGGGAAACTGTAATTGGACTGGGACTTATAACTGGTAAGTTTATGCGGTTAACTCTTTTGCTCCTGTTTTTGCAAATGCCGGGTACAGCATTACCAATAATTATTTTACCGGATGTTGTATGGACTCACTTTCCGTTTGGGTTAACCCTTGAAGGGCAGTATATTATTAAAAACCTTGTGCTTATTGGTGCCGGTTTGGTATTGGGTGGTAAAGTAAGGAAGAAATAACTTTTATTGCTTGACTTACAATTCTTTTGCTAATTTAAAAACTTCATTGGAATGGGTAGTAACATCTACATTGCGGATTATATGAGCAATGTTACCTTTCTTATCAATAATAAATGTTACCCTGTTTGCAAATCCAATACTATTTAGTACGCCATAAGCTTCTGTAACTTTTTTATCTGCATCTGAAAGAAGGGTGAAATTAAGATCGTAATCATCAATAAACTCCTTAAGTGCTTCGGGTTCATCGGTGCTAACCCCAAAAACCTGTATGTTGTTTTCCTTAAATTTACTTAAGTCATCACGAATACCGCAAGCTTGTTTGGTACAGCCGGAAGTATTTGCTTTGGGGTAAAAGTATAGAACCACTGGTGATTTTCCGTTATAGTCGGAAAGAGCATGAGTATTGCCATAGGCATCAATTAACTCAAAGCCTGGTGCCTTGTCGTTTACTTTTAAATTTTCAGCATCACCACCGCATGCCACGGTAAACAAAAGTACGAAAAGAAATATTGTTAGTTTGTACATAAAAAAAGCTCCTTAGTGTTTTTATTACGAACACAAAAAGGAGCCTTAAACGTTTCAATTTTTAGAATTTATTTTTCAACTGAGCGTTTGAATATATAATCAACATTTTTAACCATTTGGGTCGGATCAAATATTTTTTCAATCTCGTCCTTGCTTAAATGTTTCATAGCTTCTTCAGATTTAAGCAGCTCGTCCTTCAGGTTTTTCTCAGTATATTTCCATACATCCATGGCACTTGTTTGCACAATTTTATAAGCATCTTCACGGGTAATGCCCTTGTTAACCAATGCTAACAATACTGTTTGAGAGAATACCAAACCGCGTGTTAGGTTAAGATTTTTTAGCATTGCCTCAGGATATATTAAAAGATTTTCGATAAGTGGAGTCATAATTTCGAGCATATAATGGAGTGTAATACAGCTATCTGGAACAACTACACGCTCAACAGAAGAATGTGATATATCTCTTTCGTGCCATAGTGCAACGTTTTCAAGAGCAGCCATTGAGTTACCGCGTAACAATCTTGCCAAACCAGTAACACGTTCACTTACTATCGGATTACGTTTGTGTGGCATTGCAGATGAACCTTTCTGACCTTTTGAAAAGAATTCCTCTGCTTCAAGAACTTCGGTTCTTTGCAGGTGGCGTATTTCAATAGCTATTTTTTCGAGAGTTGCACCAACAATAGCAAGAGTAGTTAAAAAGTGTGCATGTCTATCTCTTTGAATAACCTGAGTTGATACGGAAGCAGGTCTAAGTCCCATTTCCTTGCAAACATATTCTTCAACTTCCGGAGAAAGATGTTCAAAAGTACCAACTGCACCACTAATCTGACCAACTGAAATAGACTCAAGAGCTTCTTCAAGTCTTAAAATATTACGATCAGTTTCTTCGTGCCACAAGGCAAATTTAAGACCCATGGTAGTAGGCTCGGCATGAATACCATGGCTTCTGCCAACACATACGGTATATTTATGTTCAAGGGCACGTTTTTTAAGAGCATCCCTGAACGCAGTAAGTTTTTTTAGAAGTAGTTCACCAGCAGCTTTCATTTGGTAGCTAAGAGTAGTATCAAGAATATCTGATGAAGTCATTCCATAATGTATATGTCGTGATTCGGGTCCAACATACTCGGCAACATTAGTAAGAAAAGCTATAACATCATGCTTGGTAGTTTCTTCAATTTCAAGCACACGTTCAACCTCAAAATTCGCTTTTTCCTTAATTACATCAACATCTGCCTGAGGTATTTCACCTCTTTTGGCACGTGCTTCGCAAGCTAAAATTTCAATTTTAAGCCATGTGGCATACTTGAATTCTTCTTCAAATATCTTACCCATCTCGGGTTTGGTATAACGTTTAATCATTGCGTCCTTCTAAAGTCATTATTTTTTTTATACTACTATCATTTCTCAAAATTTTAATTGTAACATTATCACCTGTTCTGTATTCTTTTAAGGCTGCGATAAGTGAACTGTCATCGGAGATAATAAAGTTGCCAACCTTTTGGATAATATCACCAACCTGTATTCCTGCTTTATGTGCAGGTGAATTTTTTATAATATTTGTAACTATTACGCCTCGTGTTGTTGCCAGTTTGTAATACTTTGCAATCGATTCATCAATTGACTGAATATTAAGTCCTGTCCAGAAATTACGGTCGATTTTACCATTATTCTTGAGCTCTTCGGCAATAACCTTAACCTTGTTTATTGGTAGTGCAAACCCCACACCAACACTGCCACCCTGTGAGTTAGGGGAGTATATAAGCGTATTTATACCAATAAGCTGTCCCATACTGTTAACCAGGGGACCACCACTATTACCACCGTTAATAGCAGCATCGGTTTGTATCATGGAAAGATAATATCTGCCTTCAACCGTACCAAGATTCATTTCGGTTGCACTAATTACGCCAACCGTTACAGTAGGCTTGTCGTTAATTGCAAACAAACCAAACGGATTACCAAGAGCAATTACCCATTCACCAATAATAAGTTTATCAGAGTCACCAAGTGTAACATAGGGTAAATTTTCGGCGTCAATTTTAACAAGACATACATCCGATTCAGGATCTGTACCAACGATACTTGCGTTATAATGTTTACCATTTGTCATTGTTACAATAATTTTGGAAGCATTCCCGGCAACGTGATCGTTTGTAAGGATATAACCATCAGGCGAAATTATTACACCGGAGCCTAATCCTTTTACTTCCTGTTTGTAAACACGGTCACCAAAATACCTTCTGAAAAACGGATCGCTACTCCATGCGTCCCTGTAATATCTAATCTCGGTAACGTTAATACCAACCACAGCCGGACTAACATCGGAAACAGTATTTGTAATAATATTCTGTCGCGAGTTGCTTATCTGGTCATTCATTGAACGTTTGGTTTCAGTAGCTTCTGGTTTGTACTCTACAGTTTTAATATTGAGGGATTCAGGAGCCTGTTCGCTAATAAAAGTATCCTTATCAGTGCTTGTGCTACCTGCTGTACCATTGTAATAAAAGTAAGCCAACACTATTGAAATCAGTATGGTTGTAATAACAGATGAGAGAAAAACAGTTTTAAGCTGATGCATTGTTTGCCTCATTATTTTCTTTAAATTTTTTAATCCATTCAATTGAAGGTTCAATATGCTTAATCAGAATTAGCACCATAAGGGTTCCGAAAGCAATGCTTAGATAAGAAGGGTTTTCAGCAGGAGGCAGCGAAAACTTGTTCAATGCTTCAGCCGAGCTTATGGATAAAGTTAAAACGAGAGCCGAAGCCATTAAGTTGCCCAGTAGTATATTTTTTCTGAAGATTACCGTAGCTACCCAGAAAACACACCACACAACCAGTATTACCGGGGCAAACCATACACTTCCGCCGGCAGCAGTTGCCAAACCTCTGCCACCCCTGAATTTTATCCATGGTGAAAAATTATGACCCAAAACAGCCGTATTAATTGCTATAGCCATAAATATAAAGTTATCACCGTAGGTTACCCATGTTAAATATACTGCAAGAAATCCTTTGGTAAAATCGATTGCAAGCACAAGTAAACCAAGTAATTTGGAGTTAGATACTTCAGCGGTATTTAATGCACCCATGTTGCACGAACCTTCATTTCGTATATCGAGGTTACGCATATTTTTTAATACAAGATATGCTGTGGGAAAAGAGCCTATCAGGAAGCTAAATAAAACAATTATTACATATTCCATAAATACAAACTGATTTTAATTGAATCTCTAAATTTACAAAAATATCTGCATAAAATTTTACCTGGATTATACTATGTTACTTATCTAATGGTTTCAAATAATGGAAATAATAATATGCCTATGTCCGATATGTTATGTTTGCAATCAGCGAGGTATCGTAAGTTGTGGTTGATTTATTCCAATAAAATGTAAATTCGGGAAATGGATACTAACTTTTACCCTTGAAATATCAATAAACTATCTTTTTTTTGAATTTAATTATTATGTATTTGCAAGAATAAAGTTTTATTATTGCAGTTTTAATTTTGGGCAAAATAATTATAAAAAGGGTAAAAAAGATGGTAAGTAAATATTTTAGTATATGCCTTTTGCTAATAGTGATTCTAATTTCATGAGATTAAGCACCTGTTACAATTGATGTGCCATTGGAAGAACCTTACATGACACTTAACATAGGCGATATAATGCAGTATTACTCCCCTCGGAAGATTGATATATACAACTTGAAATTACTGATACAGTTGGAAGAAGTGATGGGCTTAAAGTTTATGCATTAATGCAGTTCATGTGGGTTCCTCTTTTTATTTTTTCTTTTGATGGCTGCTTATTTATAAAAGATGGATATTTATGGAGTACATCACTTTATTCAGTAAATAATCCTGATAGTATAAATAATCCATTTTTGGAATCAAAAATTATTAATATTTATCCGGATGGAAGTGAAAGTTTTGCAAGTACGTTAGGTGTACCTGATACGGCAATAAATTTTCACGAAATAACAATTATTGACTTACTTGTTACAACAATAAAAACCTTTCACAACGTACAAAAATGTAATGTAATTTTAAATGATACTACTACACAAATTTATTTGTTTTATACTGCAAATTACGGGCATGTTTCTACTCATATAATTAAGCCATATGGAAAAGCAGAGGGTGATGCCTTTTATTTTTCCTTGAAAAAAAGTGATATAGAAATAGGTGAACCGGTACCATATTTTAATGAGACTAATAAAGTTTGTACGTTACAAAATTCAGAAGAGAATAAAAACTATTTCGTGACATTTTGTTATGGACTCATGGAAAATCTACACTAAAAGAGGTGAAAAAATATCTGGAAAACTTGAATTAACTCAACGTTTTATTCCTAAAAACTTAAAAAAAATATTTTTAACCAAATGTTTATAAAATGGAGGGGAAATAAAGTCCCGGTGCCGGCGACACCGGGGAGTGCAAACTAAATAATAATTAATTTCAGTCGGTACACTGAAAAAATCTGGTTTGCTTCATCCTGAATTTACAAGGTCTCATCATATAGAACATATATTTAATTAATTTAACTAATAATTTATTAAATATTGTAATTGTTGGCATGTTAACCATCCCCAAACTTAATTGTTAATTAATACAAAATGTCTCCGTTTTAATAGAAAAGTGATATAACGTTAGTTTGTTATTAAATAAAAATTCTTAATTTTACCCAAGTGTTTTGATACCAAAATTATAGCGGAGTAACATAATGATTAATTTCATTGGAACATTTAATGTAAAACCTTCACTCCCTGATAAACTGGCACCTCTTTCCGAAATTGCCAATAACCTATACTGGGCGTGGAATCATGATGCAAGAGATTTGTTCCGGAGAGTGGATAGTAAAGTTTGGGAGGAGACAAATCATAATCCTGTAATTTTACTTGGGAAAATTGGACAGGAGAGAATTGCCGAACTCGAGAATGATTACGGTTTTATCTCCCACATGAACAGGGTATATAAATCATTAAATGAGTATCTGGGTGCTCAAACCTGGTACGAAAAAACTTACGGTAAAAGCAAGCAACCCTATATTGCATATTTTTCTGCCGAGTTCGGTTTAACCGAGTGTTTGCAGATATACAGCGGTGGTTTGGGTGTACTTTCCGGAGACCACATGAAATCAGCGAGTGAATTGGGACTTCCCCTGGTTGGTGTGGGACTTTGCTACAAGGAAGGATACTTTCAGCAATATCTTGCTTCCGATGGCTGGCAGCAGGAAAAATATACTCTTACCGATTTTGTTGATCAGCCAATGGAGCTGGTGGTTGATGAAGATGGCAAACCGGTTATGGTTGATCTGGAATTCCCGGATAGAAAGGTTTACATACAGATATGGAAAATACAGATTGGACGTGTACCACTTTACTTGCTCGACACAAATGTTTACCAGAACGATCCGGCTGATAAAAAAATTACGCGTGCCTTGTACGGTGGTAATATTGAAACCAGAATTCAGCAGGAAATTGTACTTGGTATTGGTGGCATACGGGCATTGCATATACTCGGTATTGCTCCTCAAATATGTCACATGAATGAAGGGCATTCTGCTTTTCTTGCACTTGAGCGAATAAGAAACCTTATTAATAACAAGGCGTTTAATTTTGACAGTGCAAAATCGCTTGGTTTCTATTCCAATATATTTACTACACACACACCTGTTCCGGCAGGTATTGATGTATTCCCTAATGATCTTATGGAAAAATATTTTGGAAAATATTACAGGGAAGAACTTAAAATAACCGACAAGGAATTTTACCGTCTGGGTACCATTGTTAAAGATAAAACTCCTGAAAATTTTAATATGGCACATCTTGCAATGAACATGGCAAGTTATGTAAATGGTGTTAGTAAACTGCATGGTGAGGTTTCCAAAAACCTTTGGGTTGATGGTTTCAGGAATATACCTTTCGACGAAATTCCAATTGACTACATAACAAATGGTATTCATACTGCCTCACACATGTCGAGCGAAATGAATGACCTGCTTTACAGATACCTTGGTGAAAACTACAAGGAGTATATTTCAAGTCAGGAAGTTTGGAATCATATTGATGAAATACCGGATGAGGAGTTATGGCGGACTCATGAAAGAAGACGCGAAAGACTGGTAGCTTTTGCTCGCCGGCGTTTAAGAAAGCAGACAGAAAACAGGGGAGGGTCGCCAAATGATATTGAGGCAGCCAAGGAAGTGCTTAATGCATCGACTCTTACTATTGGTTTTGCACGTCGTTTTGCAACATATAAACGTGCTACCATGATTTTGCGCGATATTGAACGCTTGTTTGCTATTGTTGCCGATAATGATATGCCTGTTCAGTTTATTATTGCGGGTAAAGCACATCCAAGGGATGAAGAGGGCAAAAAGCTGATTCAGGAAATTCATAATATTGCCCAGGAAGACAGATTCAGGAAGCGGATAGTGTTTCTTGAAAATTATGATATGAACATTGCCCGCTATATGGTTGAAGGGTGCGATATCTGGCTCAATAATCCACGCCGCCCGCACGAGGCTTCGGGTACATCAGGTATGAAAATTATTGCTAATGGCGGATTAAATTTCAGTGTGCTTGATGGTTGGTGGGATGAAGGTTATGACAGTCAGGTTGGCTGGAGAATTGGAGCAGGTGAGGAGTACGAGGACCTTGATTATCATGATGAGGTCGAAGCGAATCAGATATATGAAATTTTGGAAAATGAAATTGTTCCGCTGTTTTATGACAGGAATGAAGACAGGTTGCCAAGAAAGTGGATTGAGATGATGAAAGCCTCAATGAAAAAATTGGCTCCTTTCTTTAATACAAACAGAATGGTTCAGCAATATACCGAGAAGTTTTATATTCCGTCTTACAATAAACGCAAAATTCTTTTGGATAATAATTATACCAGAACATACGAAATTACGGACTGGAAGAAAAAACTGGTTGAAAATTGGGGCTCTATAAAATTTGTGCTTATTGAAGAAGAGAAAAAGACGGAAAGCTTGAAAATTGGTTCGCAATACTCGGTAACCGCAAAAGTTAATTTGGGAAACCTTCAACCGGAAGATGTAGAAGTTCAGATTTATTACGGTAAAGTTGATGACAAAAATAAAGCTCATTCAAATAGTTTTATACCTATGAAATTTATTGAAGCCAATGATGGAATATATGAATATCAAGGTGCAATAAATTGTGATACAACAGGTAATTTTGGTTATACTCTCAGGATTTTACCTAAACATGAATTACTTGTTAATTCATTTGAGCTTGGACTTATAAGTTGGGCTTAATAAAAACTTTTGGTGGAATGTTTTTTCCGCCATTTCTAATTTTATTAATATTATTTAAAGTAGAAATTCTGAATTAAGCATTTTTTGTTTAATTCTTTTCTATTTTTTTTGAGTTTTTGCATAAAACTATTTTATGTTGATAGCTTAAATAATTGCGATTTATAAAAAACAGGATAAATATGGGTTTTCTTGAAAAAATTCACGATAAGTCTGCCGTAATTGGTATAGTAGGACTTGGATACGTTGGTTTGCCATTAGGACTTGAGTTTTGCTCAAAGAAATTTAAGGTGTTAGGTTTTGATCTTGATAACAGAAAAGTTGATAATATTAATGCTGGTAAGAGTTATATCAAGCATATTAGTGGTGATGCAATAAACGCTGCTGTAAATGATAAGCTTCTTGAAGCAACTTCCGATTTTTCCAGACTACCGGAAGTTGAAGCAATTATTATTTGTGTTCCAACACCGCTTAACCAGAACCGCGAACCTGATATGTCGTATGTAGTTAGTACAGCAGAGACTATTGCCAAATATTTGCGTAAAGGACAGTTGGTAACTTTGGAATCAACAACTTACCCTGGTACAACTGATGAATTGTTACAGCCATTATTTGAAAAAGCACCGGTAATGCAGGGTGTAAGTGACAAGGAATTTGTAGTTGGTGAAGATTTTTATCTGGCTTACAGTCCGGAAAGGGAAGATCCAAATAATCCGAACTTTACAACTTCAACAATACCAAAAGTTGTTGGCGGTGTAACTGAAGAATGTAAAAAAGTTTCGAATGAACTATACATGCAAGTTATTGAAAAAACAATACCGGTTAGTTCAACCAAAGCAGCAGAAGCTACAAAACTTCTTGAAAACATTTACCGTTCAATAAATATTGCTCTTGTTAATGAGCTTAAGATGGTATTCGAAAAAATGGATATTGATGTATGGGAAGTAATTAATGCTGCCAAAACAAAACCATTTGGTTACCATGCGTTTTATCCGGGTCCCGGACTTGGTGGTCATTGTATTCCAATTGATCCGTTCTACTTAACCTGGAAAGCTCGTGAATACGAAAGCAATACAAGATTTATTGAGCTGGCTGGTGAAATTAATACATATCAGCCATACTATGTTGTAGAAAAATCACAGGAAGCACTAAACGAGCAGAAGAAATCATTAAATGGTTCAAAAGTTCTTATTCTTGGTGCAGCGTATAAAAAGAACGTTGATGATATGCGCGAATCACCATCTCTTAAACTTATTGAGATTCTTAGAAAAAAAGGTGCAGAAGTTGATTATAGTGATCCTTACGTACCTGTACTTCCTGAAACTCGCAAGTATAAATACAAAATGGAATCTGTAGAGCTTACCGCTGAAAACATTGCAGCCTATGACTTTCTACTGTTGAGCACGGATCATGATGACTTTGATTACGAGTTTATTGAAAAACACGCCAAGATGGTTGTGGATTCAAGAAATGCGTTTATTAATCATGGTATATATAGTAATAAAGTAGTAAAAGCATAAATTTTAACCGGCATAACTTTTTGTTGTGCCGGTGTTTTTCCTTCCCCTTAAAAAAATTTCTTATATTGAACCCTTTTTATAAAAGTATTTTACTCTGAAGCATTAGATTCTAGACATAATTATAATAATATGTCAAATTAATTTATATTTTTGTAATGTTACAGTTTTGAGAGTTTTACGAGTTACCATTATGGTGTTACTCGTGTGATGTGATATTAATCTCTGCTACCCAAGGGTGGCTTTAATAACTTTGAGCAATTTTAAACTGAATATTTATAGCTTTACTAACAGTTATAATTATTTTGAAAAAGTTTGGTGTGTAAAATGAAAGTACCATTATTAGATCTTAAACCCCAATATCATACATTAAAAAAAGAACTGGATGAGGCAGTACTAAAAGTTGCCGAATCGCAGTATTTTATTTTGGGTCCGCAAGTTGAATCATTCGAAAATAAAACTGCCGAATATTTAAAGGCAAACAGAGCAATTGGGGTTTCTTCGGGCACGGATGCATTGTTGCTTGCATTGATGGCTCTTGATATTAAACCGGGTGACGAGGTAATTGTACCAACGTATTCCTTTTTTGCAACTGCAGGTGTTGTTGCAAGGTTGAATGCCGTACCGGTGTTTACAGATGTTGACCCTGTAACATATAATATGATTCCCGAGGATTTTGAGAAAAAGATTACAAATAAAACCAAAGCGGTAATTCCAGTGCATCTGTATGGTCAGAGTGCAGATATGGATAAAATTGTTGAGATAGCAAAGGCACACAATATTTATGTAGTTGAAGATGGTGCACAAGCTATTGGTGTTGAATACAAGGATGGTAAAAAGGTAGGAACCATTGGTGATATTGGTTGCTATTCTTATTTTCCAAGTAAAAACCTTGGTGGGTACGGTGACGCCGGTATGATAGTTACCATGGATGAGGAACTTGGTGAAAAAATTAAAATTATGCGTGTACATGGTATGCAACCAAAATATTATCATCCTATGATAGGTGGCAACTTTAGAATTGATGCAATACAGGCAGCAGTTCTTGAAGTTAAGCTTCCTCATCTTGATAACTGGTCTGAAAAAAGAAGAGAAAATGCTGCATTATATAATAGGCTTTTTAGAGACGCTGGTATCGCTACTGCTAACGGCTTAACCGAATATGATGAAACAAATAAAGTTTTGCTTCCTAAAGCAGTTTACGAAAACTCCGGAGTTACCAATTTCCATATTTATAACCAATATATAATTAGAACAAAGCAGAGAGATGAGCTTAAAAAATTCCTGATAGAAAACTCAGTTGGTTGTGATGTTTACTATCCGGTACCATTTCACCGACAAGAATGTTTCGGATATCTTGGTTGCAAGGATGAAGATTATCCAAATTCGAATGTAGCCGCTGAAGAAACTCTGGCATTACCAATTTACCCTGATTTAACAACCGAACAGATTGAATACGTAGTTGAAACAATTAGCAGATTTATAAAAGGTTAGTGTATTTATCACCGAACTTACCCCATTCACTTTGGTATGTATTGTGAAGTATATCAAGTGGAGGGGGCTCGGTGCTTGGAGTCATTTTTAACATTAGGGAGAATTATTAAATTGCAGAAAAATATGGTGTGATATGAAAAATAACGGAAAACACGATTCTGCGAATAATAGAAAAAATGCTCCGGTACTGCCAATTCATTTAGGTGCTCCACTAAGAAAAGAATTGGGAAATGAGGTGTACAACTATATCTCACTTTATGTTAATCTTGAAGAACCGGAAACTGAGGTTCTGGAAGCCCCTACAAAATTTAATATCGAAAACCTCGATGCGTATGTTACAAATATTATAAATATCAAAGATATGAATTTTGTTCTCTCTCCAAATATTTTCCTTAAAGCAATAAATCAGCATTTGCCTTATGGTGGTTTGTTTATTGGTAAAATGGAAACTTGCACACAAAGAAGAGCTAAAATACTTGGAAAATTTTTAGGAATAATTTCTTATCCGATAAGTGTTTTCGACCATTTTTTTAATGCGATATTACCCAAATGGTATTTTACTAAACGTTTATATTACTTTTTTACAAAAGGGGAATATTCAATATATAGCAAATCAGAAATACTGGGAAAATTGTTACTTTCGGGTTTTGATATTATTGATGACAGGGTTATTGACGGAAGACTTTATTTTGTTGTAAAAAAGATTAGAAATGCGAATGTGATCCGTAATAAAAAGTATGGATTTTTCTATAAAGTTAAAAAAGTTGGCAAGGATGGTAAAACTTTTGAGATATTTAAATTTCGTACAATGTACCCATATTCCGAATTTTTAACAGAATACATGTATAAAAAATACAATTTAAAGGATAATGGTAAATTTGAAAATGATTTCAGAATTACTACTACCGGTCGCTTTTTGCGTAAATTTAAGATCGATAGATTGCCAGTTTTATTAAACTGGGTAAAGGGTGATGTAAAGCTGGTTGGTGTACAACCTCTTTCAAAACAATATTTTGGCTTATACCCAAAGGATTTGAAGGAGTTAAGAACAAAGGTTAAACCAGGTTTGGTACCTCCATTTTTTAATGAAATGCCTAACTCCTTACCAGATTTGTTTAATTCGGAGAGAAGGTATCTCGAGGAATATTTTAAACATCCGTTCAGAACAGATGTAAAGTATTTTTTTAAGGCGTTCTCCAGAATTGTTCTGGGTAATGTTTATAAACATGAAACTGGCAAATATTAAGGGCAAAATTATTTCAAAAAGTTTGGGCTTTCAAAATATATACTTACTTTTATATCTCAAAGAATAAGATTTTATTTAGAATATAGCAGATTTAGTTATGAAAAAATTTATTTCAGTTGTTGGTGCACGTCCTAATTTCATGAAAATAGCACCAATACACAGAGCATTCCAAAAGTATAAGGGACGAGCAGTAAACTTGATTTGCCATACCGGGCAACACTACGATGAAAAAATGTCGAAAGTATTTTTTGATGATCTTGAACTGCCAAAACCTGACTACTACTTGGGGATTGGCGGTGGTAGCCATGCTGAGCAAACTGGCAAAATAATGATTGAATTTGAAAAGATTTGCCTTGAAGAAAAACCTGATTATATTCTTGTAGTTGGGGATGTTAATTCAACTATTGCATGTAGCCTTACTGCTGCCAAACTGCATATTAAGGTAATTCATGTTGAGGCTGGTTTACGTAGTGGGGATATGAAAATGCCTGAAGAAGTTAACCGGGTGCTTACCGACAGAATTTCCGATTACCTTTTTGTTACCGAGCCAAGTGGATTAAAAAACTTGCATAGTGAAGGTGTTAGCAACGACAAAATATTTTTTACCGGTAATGTTATGATTGACAGTCTTGTTTACTATCTTGAAAAAGCAGGTAATTCTGATGTATTCGAAAAGTATGGCATTAATAAAGGGCATTATGTAACTGTAACCTTGCACAGACCAAGTAATGTTGATCATGAAGAGCAACTTGTAAGGTTAATAAACTTACTTAATGTTGTTGCTGAAAAACGTCA
Organism: Melioribacteraceae bacterium; assembly: GCA_963663615.1. Classification (GTDB taxonomy): domain Bacteria; phylum Bacteroidota; class Ignavibacteria; order Ignavibacteriales; family Melioribacteraceae. Next base: position 2,544,915 of record OY760517.1, on the reverse strand, counting down.
GATTATATTCCCGATACATCCGAGAACAAAGAATAATATGGAAAAATATAACCTTCTTGAAAAACTATCCAGTAAAGTGGTTTTAACCGAACCTCTGGGGTATATTGATTTCCTTGCTTTAACATCAAATTCAGAATTAATACTTACGGATAGTGGTGGTATTCAGGAAGAAGCTACATTCCTGGGAATACAATGTGTTACATTGCGAGATACTACAGAACGACCAGTTACTGTTGAGATTGGTACCAATCACCTGTTAGGCAGCAATCTTGACAAAGCTCTTGAAGTTGCTCTCGATACTCTTGATGGAAATATTAAGGAAGGTAAGGTTCCCGAGTTATGGGATGGTGAAGCTGCGGAAAGAATAGTAAAAATACTTGTTGAAAAAGTATAAACAAGCTAAATAAATTTGTATTGCAGCCCCAAGGTTCTGGGGCTGTTTAATATCATCAAGGCATATTTTAACCTGAGCTTTATAACGAAAGATTGAACAAAAATGAAAGTATGTAAAAAGTGCAGTACCGAACTGGTTGGCAGTTTTTGCCATAATTGTGGCTTCCCTGAAGAACAAAGAAGGATTGATGGAAAGTATGTTTTTAGTGAAATTAGTAGTGTTCTAAATTTTGATAAGGGTATTCTATTTACTATTCGCGAGTTGTTAATTAGACCAGGTATGAGCATACAGCATTTTATTCATGAGGATAGGAACAGACTTGTAAAGCCAATACTGTTTTTGTTGCTTAGTTCTTTGGTTTATAGTCTTGTTCAAGGTTTTGCTGGTTTTCATGATGGTTATATGAATTACAGTTTCGATGAAGAGAAGCAGCTGGTTGTTAGTCAGCTATTTATGTGGGTTTCTGATAATTATGGTTATTCCAACGTAATTATGGCGTTTTTTATTGCTTTATGGATAAAGTTACTTTTTAGAAAATATGACTATAATTATTTTGAAATAATTATTCTGTTATGTTTTATAATGGGCGTTATGATGCTAATTTACACAGTTTTTGGAGTTTTGGAAAGTATTACCGGGTTATCGTTGTTACAGTTTGGTGCCATTTTAGGATTCTTTTATTCTTCCTGGGCTATTGGTCAGTTTTTTAACAAAAAGAAATTTACAAGCTTTCTTAAAGGACTCGTTAGCTACCTGCTTGGAATAATTACTTTTACAATTGTTGTGCTTGGCATTGGTCTTTTTATTGATAAAGCTCTATAATAGTTGCTGCGATAACAGAATTAAATAATAGAAAATCTTGCATACTTGCCATTCCCATATTTCAACTCTTGATTTACTCATACCTAAGAACCTCCAATGCTCGGGTGCTCCAACCGCAAAGCAAATAATAGTGATAAGAGTGGAATTATAGAAAGCATTGGAAAAGAGTTAAAACACAACTACTCAAACAGATGTGTTGTTTAAAATAAAAAAGCCTTGCAAGAAAACCTTACAAGGCTAAGAGAGGGTGGGCTCACAGGGACTCGAACCCCGGACCCTCCCGAGTTATAACTCGGGGTGCTCCAACCGCAGAGCTATGAAAAATGAAAAGCGTGGAATTATCCATTATTAATTGTAAGTATTGGTAGAGTGGTACAGACGAAATCACTCAAACAGATGTGTTGTTTAAAATAAAAAAGCCTTGCAAGAAAACCTTACAAGGCTAAGAGAGGGTGGGCTCACAGGGACTCGAACCCCGGACCCTCTGATTATGAGTCAGATGCTCTAACCAGCTGAGCTATGAGCCCTTAAAAAATAGATGCTAAATGTAATGTTAATTATATAATAAATCAAGAGAAAACATCTAGAATTATATTATAAAAAAGAGAAGAGGATGTAACTCCAGCGAAACTTGTACCGTATTGCCGGAGTTATCCACAAAATAAATATTGCTTATTCTTGTTCAAGTTTTTTTAAGTATTCCTCTTTTCTTCTTTTTCTCTCTAGCCAAATATCTCTTAAGTGAACGTCAAACAACTCATCAAAATCCAATATATCAAGATCCCTATAAAAGTTTTCGCGTTTGGTTTGTTTGGCTCCAGTTGGACTCTTAATAAGGCAGTAATTATATTTATTTGAATATGCTTTAATGTCAATATCCAAATGCCTAATATCCATTGTATCACTTAATGACTGTACTAACTTTTTCCCTTTTTCTGAGTTAACCATTACAAAGGATGTACCTTTATTATCGTCAAGACTCGAGTTATAAAATTTTATGCCCCAAAAATCACCCAATGTAATATCGCTATTCCGATCCAGATGTCTGTTTTTGCAATTAAAACAAGAAGGGCGAATATTGAATCTACTATGGAATGAAACAATGTAGGGGTCGTCAGAAGTTTCGTTTGTGTATATTTCCTGATTCTCAAACTGAATATTAATACGTCTTCCTTGCCATCCATTTGTTTTGTCTTTGAAATTAACAAAGGAAACTTTAGAGTTATATTTTTTCTCAAGATAGGAAATGTATTTGTTATAAACTTTTGGTGAAGCAACACAACCACAAACCAAATCACAAGTTACAAGGTTATCATACTCCTTCCCTAAGTATGATTTTAGTGCAGTTACTTCACAAGGTGTGCCTGTGAATAACACCGAATTTTCATTTTCAAGTTTATTCTCTACTTCAGTAAAAATATTTCCTTTGTTTGATTGAAGCAATTTGGACCTCCTCAAACTATCAAGTCTGTCCCAGCTATCAATCATAGAATGTTTCGCTTCCCTGAAGTCATCTGAATATGCGACGCCAGCAACGAATCCATTCTGTTCGAAAATCTTTTTTGCAATAGCACTGAAAGCCCCACCAGATGAACTAATGTGTCTAACTTCGTCATCTAATATTTTGCAGGCATAAGCTTCATTTACAAAAATTGTAGAATTATTGTTTGATTTAATTACTGATGGGCAGCTATTGTAACAATCCTCGCCGTAAATGCATTTATCTTCATCAACATGCGGATATAAGAAGCCCTCCTTGTCGGGGAGCATTGTAATTGCCTCCTGGGTGCATATATTAACACATACAGTACACCCCCAGCAATTATTTTTTGTTAAGTAATCTACTCGTTTCATTGGTGATTCTTATTTGTTTTAGAATATGTGGTTATTATGAGGGTAGTCGTTAGGTGCGTTACACGAGAAATTACGATTTCCCCTTTTTTCAATAAGTTTAGCAACCATATACAAGAATGTATATTCTGTATTTCGACCTCAATTATTGTATAAGCGATAAAAATATAACAAAAAAAAGACCCAAAGGTAACTAAAGTAAGCCTCATCTTAAGTTAATTTTGTTTTATTATTTTCAAATTTTAGAATTATTGTTTATATTTGGCTCCTTAATGTTCTTTTAACTAATTATGTTTGATTTAAGTACTGCGAAACAGTAGAACAGAATTAAAATTTTAAGAAAAAAATTGCCTGAAAATATTTATTGTAATATATTTGGGTTCTGTTTTCTGCCGGGGTGGCGGAATTGGTAGACGCAAAGGACTTAAAATCCTTCGGAGAGTAATCTCCGTGCCGGTTCGAGTCCGGCCCTCGGTACTTTTATAATATTAAGAAACTCAATTTAATTGGGTTCTTAGCTCAGTTGGTTAGAGCGTCTGCTTGACGTGCAGAAGGCCAGAGGTTCGAATCCTCTAGAACCCACCAACTTGTCGGAGTTATCTCCGTTTTTTTTTAAAGTAAGGTGCTATGGAAAATATTAAATTAACTTTTCCCGATGGATCAATTAAAGAGTTTGAAAAGGGTAGTTCGGCTTTTGATGTAGCTAAATCCATTTCGAACAGATTAGCAAAGGAAGCTCTTGTTGCAAAAGTTAATGGTGTTATTACAGATATGTATGAACCATTAACAGAGGATGCAGAGATAGCTATCCTTAATTTTGATGATCCCGACGGTAAGCATGCATTCTGGCATTCATCTTCTCATCTTATGGCTCATGCTATAAAAGAGTTGTATCCTGAAGCCCAGTTTGGTGTTGGACCTGCAATTGAAGGTGGTTTTTACTACGATTTTGAGATTGATGCACAGCTTAATGATGAAGATCTTGTGAAAATTGAAAACAAGATGAAAGAGCTGATTAAACAGGATAACAAATTTGTTAGAGCAGAAGTATCAAAAGAAGAAGCAGTAAAAATTTACACGGAAAGAGACGATTTTTATAAACTTGAAATCATTTCTGATTTGGATGAGTCTGAAAAAGTTATTAGCACCTATACGGAAGGGGATTTTACTGATCTTTGTACAGGTCCGCATATCCCATCCACCGGAAGAATTAAAGCCTTGAAGCTATTAAGTGTTTCCGGTTCATACTGGCGTGGTGATGAAAAGAACCGTCGTATGCAACGTATTTATGGTATAACTTTTCCAAAGGCTAAAATGCTTGAAGAGCATCTTGCCTTACTTGAAGAAGCAAAGAAACGTGACCATAGAAAACTTGGAAAACAGCTTGATTTGTTTAGCTTGCATGAGGAAGCCGGAGCTGGTATGGTTTACTGGCATCCAAAAGGTGCAAGATTACGTCATGAAATTGAGACTTTCTGGCGTTCTGCCCATTTCGATAATGGATATGAGCTTCTTGTAACACCACACATTGGTAAAAGCTGGTTGTGGGAAACAAGCGGTCACCTTGAAAATTACAAGGATGACATGTGTAGCCCCATGAATATTGATGATCAGGACTATTACATCAAACCGATGAACTGTCCTTTCCATATAATGATATACAAATCAGGTTTGCGTTCATACAGGGATTTGCCTTTACGTTGGGCTGAACTTGGTACGGTTTACAGATTTGAAAAAAGTGGTGTTTTGCACGGCTTAATGCGTGTTAGAGGATTTACTCAGGATGATGCCCATATATTCTGTACACCAGATCAGATTGAAGAAGAAGTAATGAATACCTTAAGATTTTCAATGTTTATGTGGAAATCATTTGGTTTCGATAAACTTAAGTTTTATATTGCAACAAAACCGGAAAAAGCGGTTGGTGATGATTCCCTATGGGATAAAGCTACTGAATCACTAAAATCAGCTTGTGAAAAAGTTGGTGTTGAATACCACACTGATGAAGGTGGCGGTGCTTTTTACGGTCCAAAGATTGATATTAAGGTTCGTGATGCTCTGAACAGGGAATGGCAGATGTCAACAATTCAGTTCGACTTCAACCTTCCGGAACGTTTCGACATGACCTTTATAGGTGATGATGGAAAAGAGCACAGACCATTTATGGTTCACAGAGCTTTACTTGGCTCTATTGAAAGATTCATTGGTGTATTGATAGAACATCACGGTGGTGCATTCCCGGTTTGGCTTGCTCCGGTTCAGGCTGCTATCGTTCCTGTATCCCAGAACTTCTTGGATTATGCCGAAGAAGTTTACGAAAAGCTTAAAGCTGCAGGAATTAGAGTTGAGCTTGACAAGAGAAATGAAAAGATAGGCTACAAGATACGGGACTGGGAAACTAATAAAGTGCCATATATGTTGATAGTTGGTGAAAAAGAAAAAGAAAGTTCCTCGGTAGGCGTTAGGAAACATAAGGAAGGCGACCAGGGAATGATAGGAATAGAAGAGTTTATTACTAACATTAGAGAAGAGATTAACAATAAATCCTAGAATGAACAAAAGATTTCAGAAAGCGACTGTTCAGCCTAAACACAGAGTGAACAGGGATATTAGATCACCGCAAGTACGACTTATCGATCAAAACGGCGAACAATTAGGTGTGATGCCAATTCAGGCAGCACTTAATAAAGCACATGAAGCAGAACTTGACCTTGTGGAAATTGCACCTAATGCAAAACCACCGGTTTGTAAAGTTATTGATTACGGCAAATTTGTTTATGAGCAGCAGAAAAAAGAAAAGCTGCAAAAGAAAAAACAACAGGTCGTTGTTCTTAAAGAGATTAGATTACACCCTAATACCGATACGCACGATTTCGAGTTTAAATCGCGTCATGCTATTGGTTTTATAGAAGATGGAAATAAAGTAAAAGTTTCTGTGATTTTTAAGGGTAGAGAACTTGCTTATAAAGAGCATGGGGAAGAACTCCTTAAAAAATTCATTGAAAAATTGGAAGACGTTGCCAAAGTTGAGAGTAAAATCAGTTTCGAAGGTAGAACGATGCATGTGATTTTGGCACCAGTAAAATCAAAAAAGAAAAAATAAACAGGGTTGATGAGTTATGCCTAAAATGAAAAGCAACCGCGGAGCAGCCAAAACATTTAAAGTAACTGGTTCCGGTAAAATTAAAAGAAATAAAGGATTTAAGTCTCATATTCTTACTAAGAAGTCAACAAAGACTAAAAGAAACCTTAGAAAAGCTACACTTGTTGCTCAAGCTGATACAAAACGTGTAAAAATATTGATACAATAAAGAGAGGATACTATGCCTAGAGCTAAGAATAATGTTGCTTCAAGACAGAAAAGAAAAAAGGTATTAGACCAGGCAAAAGGTTATTGGGGTTCAAGGAGCAAAGTTTATACTATTGCCAAGAACCATGTTGAAAAAGGTCTGGAACATGCTTACGCTGACCGTAAACAGAAAAAAAGAAATTTCCGCCAGCTTTGGATTACCAGAATAAATGCTGCGGCTCGTAATAATGGAACTAATTATTCAAGACTAATGAGTGGTTTGAAAAATAAAGGTCTTGATATTAACCGAAAATTACTGGCAAATTTAGCTGTTGAAAATCCTGCTGCTTTTCAGGATATAGTTAAATTTGTAATTAACTAAATTTTTTATACCCTCTTTGTGGATAATTTTTACTATTATTCGAGAGGGTATTATTTTAAATATTTCTATGGTTTTCATCTATGCAGGATAAAATTACCAACGGTATAACTACATTCAATTCCGAACTTGATGCAGTTGATAACCTTAAATCCCTCGAAGAGGTAAGAATTAAATTCCTTGGTAGAAAAGGATTGTTCGCTCAATTATTTGAAGAATTCAAGGCTTTACCAAAGGAAGAAAAACCAAAGTACGGACAAACCCTTAATAAAGCTAAAAACGAAGCTACTGCCAAATTTAATGATGTTGAAGAGTCTCTTAAAAGTTTAACATCAACTACGTCTGAATTTCTTGACCTTTCTCTTGAAGGTGTTGAATATAACTCGGGCAGCCGACATATTTTGCTTCAAACTCTTGATGAGATAAAATCTATATTCAAAAGTTTTGGCTTTTCTGTGTATGAGGGGCCAGAACTTGAATCGGATTATCATAACTTCGAAGCTCTTAATTTCCCTCCTGATCATCCGGCTAGGGATATGCAGGATACACACTTTATAAATAACAATTTTATGCTTAGAACTCATACATCTCCAACGCAGGTGCGACTGATGAAAAAACAGGACCCGCCTTTACGTGCAATTATGCCTGGCAGGGTTTTCAGAAATGAGGCTATTAGTGCCAAGAGTTATTGCCTGTTTCATCAGATTGAAGGTTTGTATGTTGATACTGATGTTACTTTTGCCGAGTTAAAAGGTACTATTGTAGCCTTTGCACAGCAGTTTTTCGGTACTGATATTAAATACAGATTTCGTCCCAGTTACTTTCCGTTTACCGAACCAAGTGCTGAAGTTGATATTTGGTGGGAGCCGAAAGGTAAACCTGGCAGATGGCTTGAAATTATGGGGTGCGGTATGGTTGATCCTAATGTACTTGAAAATGTTGGTATCGATTCGGAAAAATATACCGGCTATGCTTTCGGTATGGGTGTTGAAAGAATCGCTCTTAGAAAATATGGTATTCCTGATATACGTATTTTTTACGATAATGATAAAAGATTTCTTAACCAGTTTTAATTTTGGAGAAGTAAATTGTTAGTCTCACTCAATTGGTTAAAACAATATATAGACCTTGACGATCTCTCAGTTGATGAAATTGAAAATGTTCTTACTCAGGCTGGACTTGAGGTAGATGAAATAAAAGATTATTCCAAACAATTCGATAAATTTGTTGTGGGATACGTTAAAGAAAGAAAAAAACACCCTAATGCTGACAAGCTTTCGGTGTGTGTTGTTAATGACGGAAATGAAGACCTGCAGATTGTTTGCGGTGCCCCTAATGTGGATGCCGGACAAAAAATTGTACTGGCTAAAGTTGGTGCTGTTGTGCCTGTGGGTGATTTTGAAATTAAAAAAGCCAAAATTCGTGGTGAGCATTCATTTGGTATGATATGTTCGGAAAGCGAACTTGGTATAAGCGATAATCATGACGGAATTATGGTGCTCGATCCTGATACAAAAGAAGGTGAAGATGCTGCCAAAGTTCTTGGACTTGACGATGTCGTTTATGATATAAGCATGACTCCTAACCGTGCCGATGCTCTTCATCATTATGGTGTTGCAAGGGATCTTGGTGCGTGTTTGAAACGTCCGGTTAAATTCCCGGGAATGGAGTTAAAGGAAAGTGCTGTTGATAAAAGCGAAAGTTTTGCTTCTATTGAAGTTGAAGATACAAAAGGTTGCGGCAGATATGTTGGCAAAGTTATTAAAGGTGTTACAGTAAAAGAATCACCTGAATGGATGCAGAGAAAACTTACTGCTATTGGTTTAAGACCAATCAATAACATTGTTGACGTTTCCAATTATGTGCTCCATGAAATTGGTCAGCCATTGCATACCTTCGATCTTGATAAACTTGCCGGTAACAAAATTATTGTTAAACAGGCAGGAACAAAGAAGAAGTTTGTTACGCTCGATTCAAAAGAAAGAGAACTTGCTGCCGATGATCTTATGATATGCGATGCTGAAAAAGAAGTTGCTATTGCAGGTATAATGGGTGGCGAAAACTCAGAAGTTACAAATACCACAACCAACGTATTAATTGAAAGTGCATATTTTAATCCTTCATATGTTCGTAGAACTGCTAAAAGATTAGGTCTTTCTTCTGATGCCTCATACAGGTTTGAAAGAGGAGTAAACCGTGAAATACAGCTTTGGGCTGCTCAGCGTGCTGCTCAGCTAATTATGGAAACAGGCGGTGGCGAAATTTGTGAAGGCGAAATTGATATACATCCGAATCCTTATGTTGCTCCGGTTATAAAATTGCGATACCCAAGAGTTGAAAAATTACTTGGTTATACCATTGCACAAGCAGAAGTAAAATCAATTTTTGAGTACCTTGGCTTTAGTTTTGAAGAAGAAACAGAAGAGTATCTTGCAATTAAGATACCTGGTTTCCGCCCTGATATTGAAAGAGAAATTGATTTAATAGAAGAAGTTGCACGTATTTATGGATATGATAATATACCACCAATTGAAAAAATTACAGTAACTCTTGAGGCTAAAGTTGATGAATCTGCATTTAACAATAAACTAAGTGAAATATTAACCTCGTTTGGTTATTTCGAAACTCTAACAAATTCGTTGTTAAACGAACAAACCGCGTCAACTTTTGGTAAACCAATTGCAATAATGAACCCGCAAACAATTGAAATGTCGCATTTGCGCACTTCAATGGTACCGGGTATGTTATATACAGTTGCAAAAAACCTTAAGGTTAAAGAATCAAATTTGAACCTTTTTGAAATAGGTAATGTATTCAATTTAGCCACTGATGGTGAAATTAAGAATTTTGCAGACTTTAATGAAGATACCAATCTGGTAATTGCCTTAACAGGTAAAAAGGTTGATACCAAATGGTATATGGATGATACAGCTTATTCAATTTACGATCTTAAAGGTACTGTAAACGCCTTGATGCGTAAAATATCACTTGACAAAGTTACCAAGGATGTTTATCATGAAGTTGAAAGTGATATTTACGATAATACCTTTGCAAAGTATTTCAAGAAAACACAATTAGGTATTGGTGGTAAAGTAAAAGCTGAAGTTCTTAAGAAGTTTGATATTACTCAAGATGTTTACCTGTTTGAGTTAAATCTGAATGAGTTATCAAAAATTCAGGTACCTGAAAAGAAATTTGAAGAACTCCTCAAGTTTCCAAAGGTTTACAGAGATGTTACGTTTATTGTTGATAAATTGCTTGAAACAGGTAATATTGAAGAGGTTATGTTCAAGAGCAGTAAAGGATTGTTGAAAAATATTAGTTTATTTGATATTTTTGAAGGCGAATCAATTGGTGCTGATAAAAAGAGCATAACGTTCAGAATGGAATATTTTGATCATAAGAGTACCTTAACTGACGATAAGATAGACAAGGAATTTTGGAAATCTATTGAGAGAGTCAAAAAGGAATTTAATGCTGAAGTAAGAGGTTCGTAGTTGTCAGGTGAGATAAAATATGATAATCTGATGAAAGAGTTACAAGTGCTTGAAAAGCAGGTACAGTTATATCTACAGAAAAATTATCAGGTATCAGAAGCTTATCGCGAACTTCAAAAAAAGTATAAAGTTTTAGAACAGGAAAACGTAAAACTAAAGAAAAAGTTACAAAATGAGAATTTCGATAATTCCGGTGAAAAGGAGTTAAAGATATTTGATGGAAAGTCTTTAAGTGATCGGGAACGTGATAACTTAAAGAAGAAAATAAATGAATTAATTGAAAAATTGGATTTTCACTTGCGTTCTTAAAACATGTTGAACGTATGATGGTATTGCCGGTATGAGTGAAAAAAAGAAGCTGAAAGTAAAAATATTTAATAAAGAATATTCCTTATTGGTTGATAATCAGGAAATAGCTACAGAGTTAGCCAGGTATGTTGATGGTATTATGGAAGAAACGAAAAACGAATTATCAGGACAGCCAAACGAAACAGTTGCAATAATTGCTGCACTGAACATAGCGTATGACTTATTTGTTGAGAGAAATAATTACCGGGAATTTAATGCACAGGCTACCGACCGAATAAAAAGAATAAAGCTTCTGTTGAGCAACTCAGACTCCGTGCCAGACCCATCATAAAATTTAATCCGCGTACCGGTTGTCATTAATTAAAGAACTAACAAGAGCCGACCAGGTTTAATGACTCGCGGCGTCTATTACAGGCCCCAATCCTTCGGGATGCCATTGCGTGCCCAGGGGAAGTAAAAAGCGTCGGGCATTTTACCGCATTGTCACATATGAGTTCTTTAAGCGGATGAAACCGGTTTGCGCGGTTGTTATTTATTGCATTGTGGAGGAAATAATGGGTTCCGAATTGTTAATTATTGTGCCTGTTGCACTATTTGCATTCGCTATTATATTTTATCTTGGTTGGGCAATTAACTCCAAATTAGGAAAGAACACTATTGCCAGTGCTGAAGTTAGAGCTAAAGAAATCTTGAATGATGCTGAAAAAGAAGCTCGAAATATAAAACGTGAAAAGCTTATTGAAGTAAAAGACGAATGGTTTAGAAAAAAACAGGAACACGATAACGAAGTAAACAAAAGAAATCAGAAACTTAATAACTTTGAAAAAAGCCTTAAGAACAGAGAAGAGAATGTTGACAAGAAAAACTCATCGATGTTACAAAGGGAAAAAGAACTAAAAAAAGTTGAAACAGATATCCAAAATAAACAATCTATACTGAACAATAAACTTGATGAAGTTGAAAAACTAATAGTTGAACAAAATATTCGCCTTGAAAAAACTGCCGCTCTTACCAGCGAAGAAGCAAAAAAAATGCTTATGGAAAATATGTACGAAAAAGCTAAAACTGATGCTTCACAGTACATTAAGGAAATAAGAGATCAGGCGAAAGTTGAAGCGAAAAAGGAATCGCAGAAAATAGTTGTACAGGCTATTCAGAGAACTGCGGTGGATCATTCGGTTGAAACTACTGTTTCGGTTGTTCAGATACAGAATGATGAAATGAAGGGACGTATTATTGGTAGAGAGGGTAGAAATATCCGTGCTTTTGAAGCGGCTACCGGTGTTGATGTTATTGTTGACGATACTCCCGAAGCTGTTATTCTTTCAGCTTTCGATCAGTTTAGAAGGGAAGTAGCACGTATTTCTCTTGAAAGACTTATTGGTGATGGCAGAATTCATCCGGCACGTATTGAAGAAGTTGTTCAGAAAGTACAGGCTGAACTTGAAGAAGAAATTCTAAAAGAAGGTGAAAATGCTTTATTCCAGTTAGGTATTCATGGTGTGCATCCTGAACTAACCAAACATATTGGTAAAATGAAGTACCGTTCAAGCTACGGACAAAACTTGCTACAGCACTCAATTGAAGTTGCCTATCTTACAGGTATAATTGCAAGCGAGCTTGGTCTTGATCCTGTAATTGCCAAAAAATCAGGGCTTATGCATGATATCGGCAAAACTGTTGATAAAAGCATTGAAGGTCCGCATGCCCTCATTGGTTACGAATTAGCAAAGAAATTTAATGAAAATCATATTGTTGTTAATGCTATTGGTTCGCATCACGAAGATATTGAGATGGAACATCCTATTGCAGCTTTGGTTCAGGCAGCTGATGCTATTTCGGGTGCAAGACCAGGTGCAAGACGCGAACCTCTTGAAAGCTATGTAAAACGACTTGAAAACCTCGAAAATCTTGCCAAAACATTTGAAGGCGTAGCTAAAACTTATGCTATTCAGGCTGGTAGAGAAGTAAGGGTTATTGTTGAACCTGATAAGGTTGATGATGATTTTTCAGATAGACTCGCTCATGACATTTCCCAGAAAATCCAGGAAGAAATGGAATATCCAGGACAGATCAAAGTTACAGTTATCCGCGAAGTAAGAAAAATTCATTACGCTAAATAAACCAGTCATGGTTTTATACACTTCTAAAAAAATTTTGCAGGGGCGTTACAATTATCGCCCTTGCAGTTTTTTTATCTTATATTTGTTTAGTTCCATTTTATTGTTCTGTTCTCTAGTTACTGTCAGAATATTCCAGTTAAGAAAAATACTTAATAAATTTTGGATTGTGTTATTATGGCTTTGAAAAAGTTGAAAGTAGGTATTACAGGAGGGATTGGAGTAGGGAAAACTGCTATGGCAGATGTTATAACGAGAGAGGGTTATGATGTTATTAATGCGGACAAAATCGCCAAAGAGGTTATGAACTCCGATGAGGAAGTTAAGGCTAACCTTGTTGAGGCTTTTGGCGATGAAGTTTATGTGGGTGGCGAAATAAATACTGCCTTTTTAGCCGATGTGGTTTTTAAGGATAAGGATGAACTTGCAAAACTTAACGGTATTGTACACCCAAGAACTATCGATTTGATTTATGAAAAAATTCATGAATCATTCGTTGAAAAGGATATGGTGTTCGTTGAAACCGCTATTCTATATGAAGCAAGAATGGAAAAAGTATTCGATTTTATTATTGCAATACTTGCCGATGAAGAACTGAAAGTTGAAAGAGTTATTGAACGTGATGATACTTCTGAGGAGAATGTTAAACGTATAATAAGCTCCCAGCTGGATGATAATACCAAAAAAGGCAGAGCTGACTTTATTCTTTACAATAACGGCTCGCTTGAAGAACTTGAAGCAAATACCAAATTTTATGTTAATCTGCTCACTACAATTGGCAAATCTGGTGATATAGCCAAACTTCGTGCCGAAATTACAGATGATGAATAATCTTTTCTTTTAGATTATTTGTCTTCTGTAACCTGTTATGATATTATTCTGTTGAAATTCATCTTTAAAGTGCGGATATTTATTTTTGTCTAATTGTTGTATAACAGACATTAAGGTATGTATTTGTTGTTTTAATTCTTTAGCGAGGTAAGAGGTGAATGCATTAAATTCATTTATTGTTCGTTTTGTAAAAATGATGCCTAAAAGTCTGGTTTTCCTTTTTGCTAAAAAGTATATAGCAGGTACCAAACTTAAAAATGCAGTAAAAGTTGTTAAGCAATTAAACAGCAAGGGTATTATTGCAACTCTTGATGTTTTGGGTGAAGCTATCAGTTCCAGAGAAGAAGCTATTAGTGCCAAAAATGAGTGTATCGAGCTTTTGGATACTATTAAAGACCAAAATCTCGATTCAAACATTTCAATTAAACCTACACAGCTTGGTCTTGGAATTGATGAAGATTTCGCCTTTGAAAATATTGCTGAAATTGTAAAAAAAGCCTACATTGAAAATAATTTTGTCCGCATTGATATGGAAGATTCTTCAATGACAGATAGAACTATTAAGCTGTTTTTAAGGCTTAAGAAAAGTTACCCTGCAAATGTTGGTATTGTAGTTCAGGCATACATGCGTCGTACCTATGACGATGTGGTTGAGCTAAATAAGCAAGATGGTCATTACAGGCTTTGTAAAGGTATTTATGTAGAACCCGAAGATGTTGCTTATCAGGATAAGCAAGAAGTTAGAGATAATTTCCTTAAGGTTCTTAAAAAAATGTTTGATGACGGTAACTATGTTGGTATTGCCACTCATGATGATTACCTGGTTGACGGAGCTTACAAACTAATAAGGGAAATGAATATTCCCAATGACAAGTTTGAGTTTCAGATGCTGTATGGTGTAAGAGAAAGATTGAGAGATAAAATCAACAAGGATGGTTACAAGTTACGTGTTTATGTGCCTTTCGGTGAACAGTGGTATGCGTATTCAATACGCCGATTGCAGGAAAATCCGAATATGGCATGGTATATTACTAAAAGTTTATTTACGTTTGGAAGATGAATGTAATTGGAATTGAAAGTTCGTGCGATGAAACATCGGTGGCGGTTATATCAGATGGAAAGTTATTAGCTAACTATGTTTCATCGCAGGAATTCCACACAAATTTTGGCGGGGTAGTACCCGAACTTTCGAGCAGAGCTCACTTGAAAATGGTAAATTCTCTTTTTGAAAAGGCACTTACCAACTCAAATATTACCAGGGATGATATTGATGTTATTGCAGCAACTGCTGGTCCCGGTTTAATTGGTGCATTGCTTGTTGGGTTTACATTTGCCAAGGGTCTCGCTTTTTCTCTGAACAAGCCATTTGTTCCTGTAAATCATATTGAGGGACATATATATTCACCGTTACTCATGGAAAATCCACCTCAATTTCCTTATTTAAGTCTGGTTGTTTCGGGTGGACATACATTACTGCTAATTGTTAAAAGTGAAACTGAAATTGTGAAACTTGGTTCAACTATTGATGATGCTGCCGGTGAGGCTTTTGATAAAGTTTCAAAGATGATTGGACTTGGATATCCTGGTGGTCCGCTTATTCAGCAGTATGCAGAAAAGGGTGATGAGCGTAAAATACCATTCCCGATTGCACAGACAAAAAAGGAGTATGGTTACTCTTTTAGCGGATTAAAAACAGCGGTACTCCGATATTTACAAAAGGAGTATGAGGATATTAATAATATTCCGGAAAATGATTTACCTGATATTGCGGCTTCATTTCAATTTGCTGCGGTAAAAGCATTAACGCGTAATGTTATTAAAGCTCTTAAAAATTATGATGTAAAAGCTATTTCTCTTGCAGGTGGTGTTGCTGCTAACCAGCGTTTGCGTGATGAAATGAGCGATATTGCCCATAGATACAGGAAACAAATTGTTGTGCCCGATATGAAGTATTGTGGTGATAATGCTGCCATGATTGCGTTGCGTGGTATGCAGGTTTATAATGCCGGTAAAACTGCACCTCTAAATTTTACTGCCTTCCCTTCTATACCTGAAGATACGTTTATTTCTCCTTAACCCAAATAATATACCATTACAATATATTAAATTTAATTTAACTGTTGCTAAAGTTTCAGGAATTTTATAATTATTAGAATCCTTTTCCATTTTTAGGCATCAAAATATATAAAATTTAATATTAATTAGGAGAAAATAAAATGACAGAAGAAACAAAAGCAGGTATCCCTCTGTTAGGCGAAAAATTCCCTGAAATGAAAGTTGTTACTACTCACGGCGAAATGAGTTTACCTGAAGATATTAAAGGTAAATGGACTGTATTATTTAGTCATCCCGGTGATTTTACTCCTGTATGTACTACTGAATTTGTAGCATTTGCAAAAAGAAAAGAACAGTTTGACGAATTAAATACACAGTTACTTGGCTTATCGCTAGACCAGGTATTTTCACATATTAAGTGGGTTGAATTTATTGAAGAAAAAATTGGTGTTGAAATTCCTTTCCCAATCATTGCTGATGAAATGGGAAGAGTGGCAACCAAACTTGGTATGATACATCCCGGTAAAGGTACAAACACAGTACGTGCTGTATTCATTATTGATCCGGAAGGTTTACTTCGTTTGATGATTTATTATCCACAGGAAATTGGTCGTCAGGTTGATGAAATTCTTCGATCAATAAAGGCACTTCAGATTTCTGATAAAAATGGTGTTGCGATGCCTGAAAACTGGCCAAATAATGAATTACTTGGAGAAAAGGTAATTGTTCCTCCAGCTAAAACAGTTCAGTTAGCTAAAGAAAGAAAAGACATGGAAGGTTATGACTGGTGGTTCGTAACTAAAGATTTATAAAAAGGAATCAGTACTCCTTTCCTCTGAAATATAAAGCCGCGGGCAGCCAACCTGCGGCTTTTTTATTTTAAAATACTTGGGCGATTTATTAACAAATATGATTTAATGGGTGTGTCTTGTATGGGCGATTAATGAATCGCCCTTACGGAATAATATATAAAAAAATATTAGAACTTATAACCCAAATCGTCTTTTACTCCATTCCACTGGTTAATAGCTTCCTCGAATGGCAATAAAGCTCTTGGAACAGCTCCGTGCATATACGATATTAATACACCGTAGTTTACGATTGGTATTTCGGCATATTTGGCTTCCTTAATTCTAACCTGCATCGCCTTGCGAGTTAGCATACAACCACCACAATGTACAATTAGTTTATAATCCTGAAGGTTTTCGGGGTAATCAGCACCGTTACGCACATCAATTTCAATATCTTTTTTGGTATGCAATCTTAACCAGCGCGGTATTTTAACCTTTCCAATGTCATCTTCCTGAGCGTGATGGGTACAAGCTTCGGCAACCAATACCTTATCACCGTTTTGCAGTTCCTCAACACGACGTAAGCCACGCACATATTCTTTCAGGTCGCCTTTATAGCGAGCCATTAGTATTGAAAATGTAGTCATTGGTATATCTTCGGGTACATCAGCAGTTACACGCATAACTGCCTGACTATCAGTAACAACAAGTCGCGGCGGATATTTAAGATTATTCAGAGCTGCACGTAATTCCTTATCCTTTGCAACCACAACAATCGAATCCTCATCCAGGGCTTCCCTGATAGTCTGAACCTGCGGCATTATTAGTCTGCCCTTTGGTGCTCCCAAATCAATAGGAACAACAAGAACAATAACATCATGTTGTTTAACAAAATCGCCAACCAGTGGCGGATGAATTTCTTCCGGTATCTGTTTGGCTACCTTTTCTTTCAGCTCGTAAATGCCTTCGCTATTAAGGCACGATACTTTATGAAATGATAGTTTGTGTTCAGTAAGCGAGTTTTCGAGATTCTTGTTTATTCCAAGATCTGTCTTGTTGATGACTATTAAATATGGTGCAGAAAACTTTTCACAACGTTCAATCAACTCTTTTTCATAATCGCTAAAAACTGATTGCCCGTCAATTACAATAATTACAAAATCAGCCTGTGCAATAGCTTTATCGGTTTTTGTAATTCGTTTTTGTCCTAACTCACCAATATCATCAATGCCTGCTGTATCAATAACTACAACCGGACCAAAGGGAAGTAGTTCCATTGCTTTTTTTACCGGGTCGGTAGTAGTACCGGGAGTATCGCTAACAATGGATAACTCCTGTTCGGTAAATTTATTAATTAGAGAAGATTTACCCGCATTGCGTCTGCCAGTAAATACAATATGCTTTCGTTCTGATTGTGCAACTTTACTCAAGGTCAATTCCTAATTCTCTTGAAAGAATAACAAACAAATCTTTCTCGTTAACAAGTTTACTTTTTAACAAAGCTTTTACAAAAGGTATGTCATTTTCTTCTGCATAACTAACGATTTCCTGAATTGTATCGTAACCGAATGCCGAAATTAAACTTGCACCGATTGCTGATGAGCCAATAAGATGCTCCTTGCATTTTTCAGGATTAGCTGTAATGCCGCTTATGGTTTTTTCAGCCAGGTTTTCATTAACATCTCTGAGCATAATTACCGATTTAAGGAACAAGTGAGATATCATCGGTACAAATGGATTTAATTCAAGGTTACCATTACTAACCAGGTTGGATATCATAACATCGTTACCGATAATCATTTCAGCAATCTGGATAGAATTTTCCAGGATTACAGGATTTATTTTGCCGGGCATTATACTGCTTCCTGCCTGTTGTTTTGGCAGGTTTATTTCACCAATACCTCCATGCGGACCGCTCGACATAAATCTCAGGTCGTTGCTAATCTTTTTAACATTTGTAGCACCGGCTTTTATTATACCATGAACTTCAACAAACATGTCGAGGTTTTGAGTAGCATCAATTAAGTCTTCACTTTTGGCAATTGGCAAGCCGGTAAACTTTTTAAGGATACTATTAACATTTAGAACAAAATCGCGAGGGGCGGAAATAGAGTTGCCAACTGCGGTACCTCCGAGGTTAACACTTCTCAAACGTTCTTCACCGTTATACAATCTCCAGCGATCTCTTGCAATAGCCTGAGCGTAAGCCCCAAACTCCTGTCCTAATGAAATTGGAACAGCATCCTGATACTGGGTTCTGCCAAGTTTAATAATGTTCTTGAATTCGGTTTCCTTATCCTGAAGTGTCTTCTGTAATTTAGAAAAGGATTCAGCCAGTTGACGTAAAACATTTATTGCTGCAATTTTAAATGCTGTACCAAAGGTATCGTTGGTAGATTGCGACATATTAACATCATCCAGAGGATGAATAAAATTATAGTCACCTTTTTCTTTACCGGCAATTTCAAGAGCGGTATTCGCGATAACTTCATTTATGTTCATATTAAGTGATGTACCGGCACCACCCTGATATGGATCAACAATAATCTTGTTGTAAATTGTATCGCCTGCACCATGAACTGCTTCCTCGTTTTCCTTAAGCAGATTATCGATTGCATCCGAAATTGCATCATACCGGTCTTTAAATAATATACCACATTTATAATTGGTTTCGGCTGCTGCCTTTTTTACAAGCAGGTAAGCATGTATAAGGTGCGGATTAACTTTTTCACCGGATGCAGGAAAGTTGTTTGAGCTTCGTACACTATTTATTCCGTAATAGGCATCATCAGGTATTTGTATCTCTCCGATTGAGTCTGTTTCTGTTCGCATTAGTATTCCAATTTTTAACGACAAAAATACAAAAAATTAAATTGTACTTTTTGTTTTGTTGTGGTAAAAAAGAATATCCGAATGAATGTATTTATAATTATTTTTAAGATAAAAAATAAAATGATTACTTACGATTACTGGCTGCAATGGGATGTAACAAGATTTTGTGCTTTGGACTGCGAATATTGTTTTAATCCCGAATCAAAGAAAAAATTTACACCAATCGAACTGGATATTGATGCCTTGTTAAAAACATTGTTAAAAACAGGAAAGATATTCAGGATAGGTTTTACCGGTGGTGAACCTTTACTTGTACCAAATATAATTGAAGCTATCGAGGCACTTCAGGTAAACGGGCATATAATTTCGCTAAACACCAGTTTGCTTAACAAACGTGTGCAGGAATTTTCAGAGAAAGTTGACCCTGATAAAACATTATTTGTGCATGCATCTTACCATTACCACGAATTTAAAAAACGAGGTATGCTAGGCAGGTTTGCGGAAAATTACAGGTTAATTGAAGAGAAGGGCTTCAACATTTATACCGAAGCAATTGCTTACCCTAAATATGTTAGTAGTGTTGACGAAATATTGGAGTATGCATTGACTAATGGTATTAAAACAAAATTTGCTCCTTATGTAGGTGGTTACAAAAGCAAAGGGTATCCTGAAAAATATACTGAAGGGGAAATAGCTGCGTTTAATCTGGATTATGATGATATTGATTCCTACTCACCAAAGGGTGAAATATGTAACGCTGGCTACAGTGCAGCTGTGGTATATTCAAATGGGGAAATACATAAATGCTTTAATATAAAGGAGCGACTGGGTAATATTTATGAAGAGATAAACTTCGAGAAAAATTTAGAGATATGCCAAAGGAATGTATGCGGATGTCCACTAAATTATTATGATAAGGAGTTATTGATGAAAAGTTTGAGAAGTAAGTTGTGATTGTTTTAGGAGGTAAGCTGCTGAGGTAGAGGGCGAACCTCAGCAGCTGGATAGTTTGTTAAAGGAGGGAAACTTTTAACTACTTAAATGTAAAACTTTTATAATATTTATTCAAGTATTTTTTTTCGTTTCTTAAATCATTATGTAAATAACATAATTTCTAATTGTAAATATATTGATCTCTTATTTAAAGTCAATAGAAAAAATTAGAAAAAATATAATAAATCCTTTTTTGAGTACAAATTCAAAAATAACAAAAAATTATTTTGGTCAAAAAAACATAAAGTAATAGTTTGTTAACAAATACATTTGACTTAAGAGATAAAAAATATTACTTTTGTAAGTCTTATGGAATTGAAATTTGGAGGATTGATGCTGGCAGTTGTGGATATCGCAGGACAGCAGTTCAAGGTTTCGGCAAACAATACATACTTCGTACCAAGATTACAAGAAGATGTAAATAAAGAACTTGAATTTGACAAGGTTTTATTGGTTAGTGACGATGAAGGTACCAAGATTGGTACCCCGGTAGTTGAAGGTGTTAAAGTTCGTGCAAAAGTTTTAGAACACCTTAAAGATGATAAAGTAATTGTGTTCAAGAAAAAAAGAAGAAAATCTTATAAAAAGAAAAACGGACACAGACAGTTTTTAACCAAAATTGAAGTTACCGCAATAGGTTAATAAAGGAGATTTATAATGGCTCATAAGAAAGGTCAAGGTTCATCAAGGAACGGTAGAGACAGTAACCCGCAGTTTTTGGGTGTTAAATGTTATGGTGGCGAAACTATTAGTGCTGGTTCTATTATCGTTAGACAGAGAGGAACTAAATTTCATCCGGGTGTTAATGTAAAACGTGCTGGTGATGATTCTCTTTTTGCTACTGCTGACGGTACTGTAGAGTTTGTAACCAAGAAAGGTGACAGAAAATTTGTTAATGTTAACGTAGCATAATTTCTGTTTTATAAATTTTAATCCCGTACTGACATCGTCGGTACGGGATTTTTTGTTTTAAAAACCTAAGCGATCCATATCTGCTACAAGTCCTTTTACAGCATTTACTGAATTATCGAACTGAGCTTGCTCTTCTTCGTTAAGCTTTAGTTCAAGAACTCTTTCAACACCGTTTGCACCTAAAACAGCAGGCACACCAACGTAGTAACCATCAACACCAAACTCACCATCAAGGTAGGCACATGTTGGAAGCACTCGTTTTTCATCTTTTACAATTGCTTCAGCCATCTGAATTGCTGAGGCAGCCGGAGAGTAAAATGCTGAACCGGTTTTAAGAAGTTTTACTACTTCGCCACCAGCTTTTTTGGTTCTTTCAACCATAGCATCAATAACTTCTTTAGCTTTTGCTGCATCTCCATATTTTCTTTCAAGTAGTTCAACAACCGGTACACCGTTAACATTTGCATATCTTGTAAGTGGTACCATTGTGTCACCATGTCCGCCAAGAACCATAGCGTTAATATCTTTAACAGAAACACCAAGTTCCCAGGCTATAAATGAAGAAAATCTTGATGAATCCAGCACGCCAGCCTGACCCATAACGCGGTTATGTGGAAAACCTGATACTTTTCTGAAAAGAGTTACCATGGCATCAAGAGGATTGGAAATTATAATTACTGTAGCATTAGGAGCGTTATCTCTAACACCTTCGGCAACCTGTTTCATTATTTTTGCGTTTGTAGCTAGTAGGTCGTCACGGCTCATACCAGGTTTACGAGGTAAACCCGCAGTTATAATTACAACATCAGAATCTTTAATATCAGTATAGGTATTAGTACCCGAAAGGTTTACAGAACTTCCATCAACGCGTGAAGCTTCAGCGATATCAAGTGTTTTGCCCTGTGGCAAATCTTCAACGATGTCGAATAGAATAACATCACCCAAACCTTTTTGGGCAATAAGCTGAGCTAAAACTCCTCCTATTTGACCACCGCCAATAAGAGCAATTTTTTTTCTTGTCATAAATTACCTCTATAATTAAATGAATTTGTTTGAATCTATTTATGTCGAATGGCTTGTTACAGCTCCAATCGCAAAATTGTTTCTGTTCCGTCTGCAGTAAAGTTATACTTTAACTCCGACAAATATGATTTCATAATATGAATACCACGTCCGTGATCTTTCAGGATATTATCAGGATGAGTAGGATCGGGTACTTCGTCTGGCTTAAAACCATCTCCCTGGTCTTTCAGGGAAACTTCTACAGCAGTTTCATCAATAACAATAGATATTTTTACCGATTTACTGTTGTCAGTTTTATTACCGTGGATTATACAGTTAGCAGCTGCTTCAGCAACTGAAAGGGTAAGTAAAGTGGATTTATCTTCATCAACGTTAAATTTCTTTAATTTATCAACCAGAAAGTTTTCAACTTCCGGTAGTAATTCCGGGTTACTTGCTATTTCCATTGTGTATGTTTCTGCTGCCACCATATCTCCGAAATAAAATTTCTCATATTTTTGATATCACAAAATAATTATATTATACCTATAATATCCAGTTAAGACGCATTATTAAATTTACATTTTCAAGTTCTTTACCGGCTTCGGTATTTATAAACTCGTACCAACCATATATTTTAAGTCGTAGTGAACTTAACATTACCGAAATATCAGCTACAGGACCTATACTACTGTACTTAGTATCAAGTTCCCTTGTTTCGTTATCAATATGCTTGAATGTGAATAAGCGGAATATTCGCAAACCAGAACTGAAAGAAATATTGTTGTATGTTTTAACCAGTTTTGGCTCAAAATACAACTCCTCAATATACCTTTGAGGTGTGCTGCTAAAATTATTCCAGTAAAAATCACCCTGCTCGGAAAGTTTAATATAGCCTTCAATTAACATTCCGGTTTTATTGTAAATATCAATATAGCTTGAATCTCTTACAGTAAACTGTCTAAAACTAAAACTCTTTAAATTGGGTCTTAGTTCCTCAAAATCGTATGTAGTATAATTTGCTGAAACAATAGCTTCGTTTAGTGACGACACTTTTTCTGTATTGTATCTTCCACCCGAGGAAAGTTTAAGTGTTCTTCGCTTACTGTTGTTGGCACTTCTTTCCGAGAATATATATACCAGATGATTAAAACTGCCTTCAAGATTCATAAACCAGTTAAAATATGGTGTAATCTTTCTATTATAACTTAAGCGCATTATTGAGAGTAGCTCATCCCTGTCGTCAAAATTTTCATCACTGGGAGTATTGTAGGAAAGTTTCCTCTGAAATAGACTAAATCCAATTTGGTCTTTACGGCTTATCTCCGCAGTTCCGGTTATTGAAGCCATTAATACTTGCGATCTGTTATTCTTCTTCTTTTCAAGGTTCTGCCTGTCTTCAAAAATAATGTCGTTTATTCCATCAAGACGTTCTATATCGTGCAATTCCTCGCGTTCGCCAATTGAGGAGCGAAAAATTAGTTTAAGCGGTTTGGTTATATAGGTGGCATTAGCTTCCAGTTCGTACCTGAATTCCTCAATATTTGAATCAAAATTAACCTGGTTAACAGTGTATTGATTCTTATATCTGGTTTCACGCTCAACTTTCCTGAAGTTTATAGTACCGGTAATATCAAATGCAAGGTTAGAACCAGGAGCACTGTACACAATATTATTCTGAAGATAGTAATTGTTTTCGGTTCTGCTTTGTATATTCTTGGTTACCTCAAAATAGTTTTCGGTTAGCGAATCGGCTTCAAAATAAAAGTCGCGTTTTTTTTCCGAGTAACCACCGGTAAACAGGTTCGAGAAAGTTTGATCTAAATCATTTTCAATTCTTACATTGAAGTATCTAAGCATATTTTTGCGTGGAGAAATATCTTCATTCTGAAATTTGAATGAGGAGTAAATGCTAAATATATCGCCTTTCAGATCATCAAGAAGAGCTTCACCTCCGTATATAAAGCCACTATTAGTTGTACCTATTTGTTTGTTCTCAATAAAACCAGCAAATGGTATTATTTTTAACGTTTTCATAGGCGAATATTTGGAGTAAACTGTAATCAGGTTTTGCGTACTTTCGTTTAGTGCAAGCGATCTGTCGTCAGTAAATATATCCGAGGTAGTCAGGAAACCAAACTTTAATGAGTTTATATAATTGTATTCTGTAATCATTGAAAGATTTATTTCGTCACGAATATTGAGAGTCCTGGATTTAATAACGGCAGAATTGAATCGTTCTTTTATTCCAACATTAAACTTGCCAAAGTTCTGAGAGTATTCAAATCTATTGCTAAGATGGTAAGTATTAAGCTGCTTGTCAAAATAATTAAATAGAGCGTTATCCGAATAGTTGGAGAGAACAAAGCTCAGGCTATCACCGGTTGCCTGACCAAAAACCGTTGAGGTAGAAAGAATAAATAATAATAGTCCGATTAACCTTAATTTCAACTCAATTTTCCGGAATTATCACAAAACGATTTAATTTACTGAAACTGTTTGGTTTTTCATAATCCAAAGAAAAACTAATTATTCTAACAGTATAATATATATAAGGATTCAGATAAACAGAATTATTAGTGACCTGTTTGTTTCTATTTATTTCGGTTGAGTTGAATTTTACTTTAATGAAGTTAATAAAATATTGGTTGGTTTGAATCTGTTCTGTTAATTTTAACCTAACACGGCTAAAAATATAATTCTTGATTACGACAACAAACCAACAAATATAATCAATCAGAAATAACAAAGCTGTAAACAAGTAGAGAAGCAGGTGTTTCAATTTACTAAGCTTTAATAATTTTGTAATATTTGTATCCGTAATATATTTCACTAGCAGCAGTTTTAATAACCGTTGCAGCCGGAACGGCAAGTAGCATACCAAGAATACCCATCAGCTTGCTACCCATTAAAATAAGAATAATTATCATTAAGGGGTGAATATCCGTACCATGTGCAAATGCATTTGGCTGAACATAACCGTTATCGAAAGTGTATATAATTGCTAAAACAAGTATTATGTATGGTAGCATCGAAAAATCGCCAAACTGCACAACAGAAATAATTATAGCCGGTACACCTCCAATAAGGGGACCAAAATAAGGTATAAGGTGACCTATACCGGCAACTACACCAATTGTTATTGAGTTATCAATACCAAGTATTGTAAATAATATTGCAGCGGAAGCACCTACAAAAGTAGCATCTATAATCCAGGCTCTCACGAATTTACCAAGTTGTTCACTCATTTTTGCAATTACAGAGTAGGAAACTTCAAAATATTTATTAGGCATAATATCAATTATACCCTTAATGAGAGTATTTTTATCCTTAAGGAGGAAGAAGGTCATAAACGGAACTATTACCGTAATAGCCATAACGGAAACAATACTGGAAACAATATTACTCATGTTATGCACAGTTTCCAGCATAAAGTTAGAAAGCAATTTTGAAAGTTCCTGTGCAAGGTCGGTTCCCTCAAGGAAAGGCATGTAAGCTTTAAGTTCGTCTTCAACCTGCTGGAATATATGGGAAATTGTTTCCTGATTAAGGTTCTCAGCAATTGCATTCATTTGAGAAATAATTTTCGGAATAACCACTGAAAAACCAAATATTATGGCAAAACCCGCAAGAATAAATACAACTAAAACTGCCAAGAGTCTGCTGATTCCATTCTTCTCCATAATTGATACAAGTGGATTAAAAATAAGTGCAACAAGCAGGGAAATCACCAATATTATAATTACATCAAGAAATAAGTATCCGATGTATAGAAGTAAAGCAATACCTGTTGTAATACCCAAAATCTTTGTTATCAGTTTAAATGTGTTTTCATTCACGGCAGAACTTCCCATAGGTTGAGAAACGATAATTTAGGTTATTTAATATATATATTCTTTTTTATTATTCCAGTTAAAAATAGGGATTAACTTATAATTTAAATGAAACCCTATATTGAAAATAAAATGAACAACCAAATTTATTTATTGGAATAATATTGTGTTATATATAACTTAACAAGTTAAAATTTGCTCGGCTAACATGATCGTAAAAGAGAAAAACGAAATAACCTACATAGAGTCGGAACTGTTGAATAAGTATCCGGATATTACATCAGCCTTTAGTACAAAAAAAGGTTTGAACAGAACCAGTCCGTATGGATTTAATCTTTCCTACAATGTTAAGGATAATGAAGAAGCTGTTAATGAAAACCGGAAACAGTTTTTTAGTCTTTTTAATATTAGTTCTAACAGGGCAGCATTTCAATACCAGATTCATAGCGATATAATTACTACTATAAAGCAACCGGGATATTGCGGTGAAAGTGATGCCATGATTACAAATCTACCCAACATACCACTTTTCGCAGTTTCAGCTGATTGTACACTGGTGTTTTTGTATGATTTTGTGAATAGGGCAATTGCAGCCATACATAGCGGATGGCGTGGTACAAAAAAGCAAATAGTTTCAAAAACTGTACAGAGGATGGAAAAAGAGTTTAACACAATTCCCGGAAATTTGGCAGCATGGGTTTCACCATGTATATCAGCAAAGAATTACGAGGTTGGTGAGGAAGTTGCCTCACAATTCGATGATAAATATATTGTAAAGCAAGATAATTCGCTTTATATGGATATTGCCTTCTGTAACATTGATATGCTAATTAATAGCGGTGTTAAATTAGAAAATATAGATTATTCGGATGTATGTAGTTTTGCCGAAAAGGATTTACTGCATTCGTACAGAAGGGATGGTATAAATTCGGGCAGGGCTTTGGGCTTTATTATGTTACATAAGGAAGATTGATTTGGTTGATACTACCAATAAGCACGAAAATATTAAAATAGCATCAGGTTACATGCTTATATGTTTGCTCTGGGGGGCAACCAGGATGTTAACAACGAATATTCCAGGGTAAAAAAATACTATACATAAAAGTTTGGTTTAATTAGCACATGAAAAATATTATAAGAATTAAAAATGCAACCTTCTACGCATATCACGGAGCAATGGCTGAGGAACAAAATATTGGCGGAAAGTTTGAGGCTGATGTTGATCTATATACGGATTTTTCAAAAGCCGCTGAAAATGATGATTTGCACAACACAATAAATTATCAGGAAGTTTACAAATACATCAACAAAATTGTACACGAAAAAAAGTATTATCTTATAGAAACAATTGCTACAATTATTGCTGATGGTATTCTTGCCGAGTACCCAACGGTTACAAAAATATGTGTAAGGGTAAGAAAAAATTCAGTACCCATTGGCGGAGTAATTGATTATGTTGAAGCCGAGGTTATTAAAGAAAATGGTGAATAATGTTTACCTGGGTCTTGGGTCAAATAAAGGCGACAGAATAACTTATCTGAATAGTGCAATTGAACAAATTGAGAGCTTATCAGGTTGTAATGTTATAAGCCGAGCATCTTTATATGAATCCGGGGCGTATGGGTACAAGGATCAAGGCAATTTTCTTAATACGGCAATATTGGTTAAAACCGATCTTGATGCGGTTTCAATTTTCAATAGTATAAAGGAAATTGAAAAAAGAACCGGCAGGCAGGAGTCGTTTAGATGGGGACCTCGTGAAATTGATATTGATATAATTCTTTATGGGGATAAAGTTATATCAAACGATATAATTACAATACCACATAAAGATATGCTTAATCGAGATTTTGTTTTATATCCTTTAATAGAATTAAACAAGGAATTAAAGCATCCTGTTGAAAATAAGCCCCTTATTTTTTATATAGATAAATTGGAAAGAAATATTTTTAGGAAGTTTAACTGGAAATCCGAAGAGGTAGAATTTGTCTGACGTACGGTATATTGCAATTGAAGGTGTTATTGGTGCAGGTAAAACTTCACTGGCAAGAAAATTGTCTTCTGCACTCGATGCCAAACTGGTTCTGGAAGAATTTGAAACAAATCCGTTTCTCGAAAAATTTTATAGTGACCGAAAAAGATACGCCTACCAGACACAGATGTTTTTTCTTATAAACAGGTACAAGCAGCAACAAAATTTGATTCAGGAAGAACTCTTTACAAATTTTATGGTTGCCGATTACATTTTTGAAAAAGACAGAATATTTGCTTATCTGAACCTTGATGGTGACGAGTTAAAACTTTACGAAAGTATTTTCCCCCTTTTACAAAAGGAAGTACCGGAAATTGATCTGGTAATTTACTTGCAATCAAGTATAGACCGTTTAATGTATAACATAAAAAAACGTGGCAGGAAGTTTGAGAAAAACCTTAACCGGTCTTACCTTGAAGAATTGAGTGAAGCTTATAATAATTTTTTCTTCAAATATAATAATACTCCGTTGTTAATTGTAAACTCAACAGAAATTGATTTTGTGAATAACAAGGAAGATTTTGAAGAATTGTATAAGGCAATTTTCAGGGAAGACAGGGGATTTATAGAATATTTTAATCCTGCACCGAGAAATTAACATGCGTATTCTTGCTTATCTGATATTAATGCTCGCAATTGTTTATTTTATAAACAAGCTTTTTACATTTTTTATCCGTTTTATTACGGGTGGTACAGAACAAACAAATAATACAAGACACGATTATACCAAATCGGGACCCGTGAAACCCAAAATTAAAGATGAGGATATAATTGATGTTGAATTTGAAGAACTCGAAGAAACTCAAGAGAAGAAGACCAATTAAATATTAATGTCAAAAAATAATATTTTTACCGCATCCATTACAGCTTTATTAAAGGTATTTTTATCAGCAAAGGAAACTGGTGAAAAATTACCCGTATTCCCTAAAAAAGTGCTAATTGTTAGGCAGCATAACCAGTTTGGTGATATGCTTGCAACTGTGCCGCTTTTCAGGGCAATAAAAGAGAAATATCCTGAAACGGAAATTACGCTTATTGTTAGTCCGCAAAATTTCTATGCAATAACAACTAACGAGTTTATTGATGAGTATTTTGTGTTCAACAAAAAAAAGCTATTCAGCAGGAGTTACAGACTTGAACTGCGTAAACTGTTAAACCGCGAGTATGATATTGTAGTTTGTCCTGCAACCGTCTCTCTCTCCTCAACAAGCTGCATTCTTTCAAGGTTGGCAAACTCTTCATTCAGAATTGGTCCTAAAATTCTTAATGGTAAAGTTAACAAGTTCGCTTTTATGTTTAATAAGCGGGTAACCCTCGACTGGAAAAAATACCCTGATGCACACGTTTCCGATTTTGGACTTGATATTGTTCGTCCTTGTGGATTAACTACAAAAAATTTCCGTGCTTCAATACCTTACAGCGAAGAGTATGAAATTATGGCTGACGAGTTTGTTGGTTACCTTAAGGGTAAAGAGAACGATCATAAAATTGTTGGATTGCACGTTGGAGCGGGTAAACCTCCAAACAGGTGGTCGGCAATAAAGTTTGTTGAAGTTATCAAAAACTTGAATGAAAGTGGAAAATACAAGTTTTATCTTACCGGTACTGATAGCGACAAAGCCGAACTTGATTATGTTACCGAACACTCGGATGTAAATCTTGAGCTGTTTGTTAATAAACCGGTTCCGGCACTTGCTGCACTTATCGATAAATCGGATTTGTTTATTACCAACGATACAGGTGTTATGCATGTTGCCGGTGCAACTACAACACCTCAGATATCAATATTTGGTCCAACAAATCCGTTTAACTGGGCACCACTTGGTGCAAATAAATACTTTTTAAGAAAAACTGACCTTATTGAAGATATTACAGTAAGCGATGTATTAAATCTTGCCGAAATGATACTGAACAAAACGGAAAATGATGCAGCCTGAACAAAATATTGCCGCTATTGATATTGGTACAAACTCATTCCATTTAATTGTTGTTAAGACCGACAAGCATGGCGGTTTTGAAATTATCGACAGGGAAAAGGAAGTAATTAGGCTTAATGAGGGAAGTACCGGCGATATTAAGGAAATTAAACCGGAAGCTATTGAAAGAGCTCTTGTTGCATTAAGCTCCTTTGCCGAAATTGCCAAATCTCATAATGCCATTATCCGTGCTACTGCTACCAGTGCTGTTAGAGAAGCAAATAACAGACAGAAATTTATTGAGACAGTTAGTGAACATACTGGTATTGATATTGAAGTTATTAGTGGTCATGAAGAAGCACGCCTTATTTATCTTGGCATATTAAAAGCTATTCCGGTTTATAATAACCGAATACTTTGTTTTGATATTGGCGGAGGCTCAACCGAGTTTACAGTTGGTTCAAGAGGAATTATTCAGTATTCCAACAGTTTAAAACTTGGTGCAGTAAGATTATCCAATATGTTTTTCCCGGATTACAAACTTGGTAAAAGCAAAATAAAGAATTGCCGAAACTGGGTTCGCGGGGATCTGTTCCATACATTAAAAAGTATTTCAAAACATAAATATTCAAGAGTTATTGCGTCTTCGGGTACTGCACTTGCTACTGCCAGTATAATTCATACAAAGGAAAAGGGTGCTCTTTCTGATCTTAAGATGCTGAATAATTATACTTTTACTTGCAACCAACTTTTTGAGGTTGAAGAAGAGATTTTAAGTTGTAAAACTACTGAAGAGAGATTAAAAATTGCTGGTCTCGAATCGAAGCGAGCAGATATTATTCCGGCTGGTATTATATTGCTCTCCGAAATTGTTAGGGGACTCGGTGTTGATAAAATTACAATTTCGGATTATGCACTCCGCGAAGGGATAATTATAGATACCCTTAGAAAGAGTGACAAAACTACAAGGGATTCGGAGCTTTTTGAAGTAAGAAAAAGTAGTGTAAAACAACTGGCAAAATCGTGTACCTACCCAAGAGAGCACTGTTACCATGTCAGGGAGCTGGCACTTAAAATGTTTGAAGAGCTTGCCGATTTGCATGGGCTGCCTGATGAAACAGCTGAGTATCTTGAAGCTGCTGCGATACTTCATGATATTGGGCATCATATTGCACATTCGCAACACCATAAACATACACAGTACATTATCCTTAATAGCGAGATGATGGGATTTAATGATCGGGAATTGCTCATTATATCTAACATTGCCCGCTACCACAGGAAGAGTCACCCCAAAAAACGCCATGAACATTATATGGCATTGAGCAAACCTGACAGGGAATTGGTTTCCAGGCTGGCGGCAATATTGCGTGTAACCGATTCGCTTGATAGAACACACTCGGGTAATATTACCAACATTAAATCTTACCACAATACCGATAAGGTATTATTGCAGCTATCTACACAGAATGGTTACCCCGAACTTGAACTATGGAATCTTGAAAGAAGAAAAGGTTTGTTCGAAGAAATTTTTAGCAAAAAAATTGAGATCAGCATAATTCCTGAGGAAAAATAGTTCTGTTATCAAAATAAAAGCTTAATAATCTTTTTTAACTAAAATCCGGCAAAAATTTAATTCACCTAAATCCTTTTTATATCTATTTTCCCAGTTCTTTTCCTGGATGTATGAAGCTTTATAGTTAGTCCATAAATATCGAACTGTGCGATGGTTATTACTAATTGCAAGTAATTGATTAAAAAGAGGGTATTGGGTACTAATATTTATTCACAATTATTTTGAGTTTCCATCCAATTTTATTAGTTTCGGGAAAGGGGCTAAAGTAATTTGTTCTAAATGCAGGAGATTCAAACCATGGCTTTAAGAATAGGGATTCGTCGGGAAGACAAAAATATATGGGAAAAACGTGTTCCCCTAATTCCCGAACATATTAAAAAATTAAAAGATGAAAACGGAATTCAAACCGTAATCCAGTCATACCCAAACCGAGCTTTTACCGATAGCGATTATGTTGCAGCAGGTGCCGCAGTTAAAGAAGATTTGAGCGAATGTCCGGTAGTTTTTGCAGTAAAGGAAGTACCTATCAAATTGTTAAAAGAAAATACTACATATATTTTCTTTTCGCATACCATTAAAGGGCAGGATTATAATATGCCATTACTTCAAAAATTACTCGATCTTAAATGTACTTTAATTGACTATGAAACAATTAAGGATGCCAACGGAAGACGAGTAGTGTTTTTTGGCAGATATGCCGGATATGCTGGTATGATTGATACTCTGCATGGTATGGGTAAGCGTTACTTATATCTGGGTAAAAATACACCTTTTACCAAAGTTAAACCAGCCTATGAGTATAAAGACCTTAACGAGGCAAAACTTCATCTTAAGCTGATTAGTGATGAGCTAAGGGAGAGCAGTTTGGTTGAAATGCCGCATCTTGTTGTGGGTTTTGCCGGATATGGTAATGTTTCGCAGGGTGCACAGGAAATATTTGATATTCTTCCGTTTACCGAAATTTCTGCCAAACAGCTTGCAAGTGGTGAATATGAAAAAGTTGGTCTGGTAAAAGTTGTTTTCAGGGAAGAAGATATGGTTGAACCGGTTGATGAATCAAAAGATTTTGATCTTCAGGAATACTATAGCAAACCTGAAAACTACAAATCGAATTTTGAACAGTATCTTGACAAAATGGATGCACTTATAAACGCAATTTTCTGGAATGAAAACTATCCGCGTTTTATTACAAAAGAGTATCTTAAGAATAATGCTGATAATTTGAGATTGCAGGTTATTGGTGATATAACTTGCGATATTGATGGTGCTGTTGAAATTACATACAAGGCTACCGATAGCGATAATCCGGCTTTTGTATATGATCCTGAGACAGATCAATTTACTGATGGTTATGAAGGCAAGGGACTGGTTGATATTACTGTGGATAACCTTCCCGCTGAAATGCCTAGAGATTCATCAGTGGGTTTTAGTAAGGCACTTGCACCATTTGTACCCGGTATTGTAAATGCTGATTATAACAGTTCGTTCGCGGACGTTAAGCTGCCAGAAGAAATTAAACGTGCCGTTGTAGTTTATAATGGTGAACTAACTCCGAACTATAAATACCTTGAGGAATTTCTTAAGTAAATAGTTAATTAAAAAAATTATGAACCGTATAAAACGTAAAGTCTGGATATAACAGCAATTGTGTTTTATACGGTTTAACTTTTTATAGTAAAATGATATCTAAAGATTTTAATCAGTTACGACTTGAAGCAGATAAGCTTGATAAAAAAACGGTTATCGTATTTCTGTCAATACTAATACTGCAAACAATTTCGTGGTATTTTACTTCGGTAAGGTTTTTCCGAACCTCATTACTACCGGGCGTTAGCGGCTCTTATTATGCAAAACTATACCAATATCTCTATTGGTTTGGTGGTGATTTTCTTGTCTTTTTTATTGTGCCCTTACTAATTATACTATTTATGTTCAGGGAAAAACCGCTTGAGTTTGGCTTGCGGTGGGGAGATCATAAAAAGGGTTTACAATATACCTTTATTGCAGCATTTATTATGATACCGGCACTATGGTTTGTTTCGGCTCAACCCGATTTTGTAAAAACTTACCCACAACTTAAAATGGCTCGCACTGATTATAGCATCCTGCTTATCTATGAGTTTGGAATGATGCTTTACATGTTTGCATGGGAGTTTGTTTGGCGAGGTTATACCTTGTTTGGGCTAAAACCCAGGTTTGGTGTTTATGCAATTTTTATTCAGCTAATACCTTTTGTAATACTTCACAATGGTAAACCTGCCCTTGAAACATTCAGCTCAATTGCCGGGGGACTGGCACTGGGTATTTTGGCATATAGAACAAGAAGTTTTTTGTATGGATTTATTATCCACTTTATTATTATGTTTTTTATTGATTTATTTTCAATGTTGCGTTACAGGTCGGAAGAGTATGGTACCGGTTTTAATGCAATACTTAACCTTTTTAACTAGTTAATTTGCGAGGAATATAAAATGAAGTTCAGTTTAAATATTGATCATGTGGCATTTTTACGAAATGCAAGGGGCGAAAAGCAACCTGATCCGGTAACTTTTGCTCTTATGGCTGAACAGTTTGGTGTTGATGGTATTGTTGTACATTTAAGAGAAGACAGAAGGCATATTAAAGATGCCGATTTATATAATTTGAGAAGTGTGCTTACCACAAAACTCGATCTCGAAATGGCTGCCGATGACGAAATTATTGAGATTGCACGCGATGTTGTTCCCGATTTGGCTACTCTTGTTCCTGAAAAAAGAGAAGAACTTACTACTGAGGGTGGACTTGATGTGGTTAAAAACTTTGAGCACATGAAAACTACAAATACCCGACTTCATGAAAAGAATATTCCGGTATCACTTTTTATTGAGCCTAACAGGGAGCAAATTTATGCCTCGAAGGAAAGCGGTGCTGATATAATTGAAATTCATACTGGTACATATGCTAATGCTCCTGATGAAGAAGCGGTTAGGGATGAGCTTAACAAAATTGCCGATGCTGCAAAATATGCCAAATCGTTAGGACTTGGTGTTAATGCTGGTCATGGTTTGAATTATCTTAACATCCGCAAATTTATTAAAATTAGAGATATTGACGAAATAAGTGTTGGGCAATCCGTAGTTGCAAAGTCTGTATTTCTTGGACTTGAAACCGCACTTAAAGAACTGCTGGATATAATTAACTACAATAAGTAAAATACTATTTTTAAGATAAATGTGTTTAAAAGCAAAAGCCTTCAAGGTTACTTAAAAATTGAAGGCTTGCTCAAATTGTCTATATCAAATATCACATCAACTTAATGCATTTAGTATTACACTTATTTTTAGATTGTGAGAGTGTATTTTCCTGTATTCAACATAAGCAAGGTGAGGATTATGAGGAGTTTATTTTTACTGGTTCTATTTAGCACTGTTTTATTTGCCCAATATGAAAACATAAAAATAAATGGTGCAATATTTCAGTACAAACCCGAAGAGGTTTCAATAGCTATAAATCCAAACAATCCTTTGGAGATTGCAGCCGGAGCTAATATCAGTTACATGTTCCACAGTTTTGACGGTGGTGATACCTGGGATCAGAAAATAATGGAATCCTCCCTCGGTGTTTGGGGCGATCCCTCGCTGGTTTACGATACGGAAGGCAATCTTTATTTTGGTCACCTTTCCAACCCTGTTACAGGTGGTTATTGGATTGACCGAATTGTAGTTCAGAAATCAACTGATAATGGTGTAACATGGAATGATGGAGCCGGAGTTGGTTTCTCTAATCCTCGCAATCAGGATAAGGAGTGGCTTGCTGTTGATCATTCTACATCTCAATATCGTAACAATCTTTATATGTGTTGGACAGAGTTTGATTCGTATGGTAGTGAAAATCCAAATGATAGCTCAAGGATATTGTTTTCCAAATCAACCGATTTGGGTGACAACTGGGCTGAATCTATTGCAATAAGTGACGTAGGTGGTAACTGTATTGATGTTGATGAAACTGTTGAAGGTGCTGTCCCAACTGTTGGTCCTAATGGTGAAATATATACCTCGTGGTCTGGTCCGCTCGGTATAATGTTCGATAAATCACTTGATGGTGGAGAAACCTGGGGTACCGATATTTTTGTTTCTGATCAGCCTGAGGGATGGGATTTTCCGATCCCCGGTATCGACAGATGTAATGGTATGCCGATTACCGCCTGCGATATAAGCGATAGTCCGTACAACGGTAATATTTATATATTGTGGAGTGATCAGCGAAATGGAACCAACAATACGGATATATTTCTTAAAAGATCAACCGATGGTGGTGATTCCTGGGATGAACTGGTAAAGGTTAATAGTGATAGTACAGAGCGTCACCAGTTTTTTCCTTGGATGTGTGTTGATTCAACCACCGGTAACATTTACGCTGTTTATTACGATCGCAGAAACACAATTGGCAACTCAACTGATGTTTTTATGGCTCGTTCAACCGATGGCGGTGAGTCTTTTACCGAGTACGAAATTAGTGAGAACAGTTTTCTGCCCACCGATCAGGTTTTCTTTGGTGATTATATTGGTATTGCTGCTCATAAGGGTATTGCGTATCCAATATGGACGCGTATGGATAATGGTGATTTAAGTATCTGGATAACAAAGTTTAAAGAAGAAGATCATATTAATCCGGTTTCAAATGAGGTGCCAATTGTTGCCGATTTTGTACTTTATCAAAATTACCCGAATCCGTTTAACCCGTCAACTACTGTAAGTTTTTCCTTACCACATCAGGCAAGTGTAACTCTTGAGGTTTTTGATATTCTGGGAAACAGGATTGATGTACTTTACAAGGGTAGTAAAAGTGCTGGTACTTATGAGTATAATTTTGATGCGTCTGTTCTGCCAAGTGGTGTCTATTTTGCAAAGCTTTCGGCGGATGAGTTTATCGCTACGAGGAAGATGATGTTGTTGAAATAGGTTTAATTTAGCTATTATGAATAATTTAAAAATTAAACTTGAATTTCATTACAATGAGTATAATAAATCCGATTTTGTGAAAGATCCGGTCAGGTTCCCTCATAGATATACTAATCCTGCTGATATTGAGATTTCAGCGTTTATTTCTGCCTTGTTTGCTTATGGCAAGGTTGAACTTATTCTCGATGTTTTGGAGAAAATACATAACATAATGGGGGAGAGTCCCAACGAGTTTGTGAAAAATTTTGATGTTGAAGAGGGGCATGAAATATTTGGAAAGCTGAAATACCGGTTTTATTCAACTCAGGATATTATAAATCTCTTCGAAATACTTCATAATGCAATAAATGAATACGGCTCATTAAAAAAATTGTTTCTGGCAGGTTATAGAAAGAATGATAAGAATATACAAAATGCTCTAGCAAAATTTGTTTTGAATTTGCCTGCTATGGGTATAGAGGGATATTATACTCGAGGTACAAACCACATGTTTTCAAGTCCTTTAAAGGGTAGTGCCTGTAAAAGATTAAATCTATTTTTAAGATGGATGGTACGGAAGGATAAAATTGATTTTGGTATTTGGAATGAAATTAGTCCTGCCCAGCTGGTTATTCCTGTGGATATACATATCGCCAGATTAAGCAAGGAATTGGGACTTACAAACCTTAAAAGTACATCATGGGTAATGGCTGAACAAATAACAGAAAACCTGAAAAAGTATAATTCCGGCGATCCTGTTAAGTATGATTTCGCTATTTGCCACATTGGCATGTTAAAAAAGAAGTTTTGAGTTTCATTTATTCAGACTTTCTTGTAATTTTATAAGTCATATAAAATTAACCAAACTATCCTATATTTATGGAGAAAGTATGGAAAACAATGAAGTTCAGTCCAACTTCAAACCTTATATCTCAGCAAACGAATTTATACCCGAGTTTACACCTAAGGCAATAATACTTGGTGCAATATTCGGAATTATATTTGGTGCTGCAACTGTTTATCTTGGACTTAAAGTGGGTCTAACTGTATCAGCTTCAATACCAATTGCGGTATTGGCAATTTCAGTATTCAAAAAAATTGGAAATGCAACAATTCTCGAAAACAATATTGTGCAAACAATTGGCTCGGCTGGTGAGTCGGTTGCAGCGGGTGTAGTATTTACAATTCCCGCACTACTGTTCCTGCCTGGCGGTAGTGATTATTTCCAGTATTTTCAGATATTTGTTTTGGCACTTGCCGGTGGTATTCTTGGTGTGCTATTTATGATTCCATTACGCCGCTCGCTTATTGTTAAGGAGCATGGCAAGTTACCGTTCCCCGAAGGTACAGCTTGTGCTGATGTACTTGTAGCAGGTGAAAAAGGTGGTAAATTAGCTGCTAAAGTATTTTATGGATTGGGAATAGCGTTTGCGTATAAAGTTTTAATGTCAGTTTTTGGTCTCTGGAAAGATGTACCAACTTATGTATTCAGTAAAAAATCATCATTACCAAATGGTGTTGTAAATGGCGAAATTACCCCTGAGCTACTTGGTGTAGGTTATATAATCGGACCAAGAATTGCCGGTATAATGGTTGCCGGTGGTGTATTATCATGGCTGGTTTTAATTCCGCTAATAACTTTAATTGGTGATAACCTTACTACTGTTTTTGCCCCTGCAACCAAACTTATATCCGATATGAGTCCCAAAGAAATCTGGAGTAGTTATATTCGTTACATTGGTGCCGGTGCTGTAACCTTTGGCGGTATTGTAACTTTAATAAAATCATTCCCTACAATAATCAGTGCTTTTAAGGATTCGTTTAAGGATCTTAAAGAAAACAGGGGTGATAACAAAGTTGAAAAATCAAGAACTGAAAAAGATATTCCTCTTGTATTTGTACTGGTAGGTAGTCTTATTCTTGTAATATTTATGGCAATTATTCCATCAATTCCTACAAATTTCCTTTCCGCTGTTATGATTCTTATCTTCGGATTTTTCTTTGTAACGGTTTCTTCCAGGATTGTTGGACTTATCGGTTCATCTTCAAACCCAATTTCCGGTATGACGATAGCTACTCTTATGGCAACTTCACTAATATTTGTTGCTGTGGGCTGGACTGGCGAGTTTTATCAGCCGGTGGCTCTTGTGGTTGGTTCAATCGTTTGTGTAGCTTCAGCTAATGCCGGTGCTACCTCGCAGGATCTTAAAACCGGTTATATTGTTGGTGCTTCTCCGGTTAAACAGCAGCTTGGGTTAATAATAGGTGTTCTTGCATCAGTATTTGTAATTGGTTTAACACTACTATTATTGCACGAAGCTTTGGGCATTGGTTCCGATAAACTACCTGCTCCACAGGCAACATTAATGGCTACTGTTATTAAAGGTTTACTTAGTCAAAACCTTCCATGGGGACTTGTACTGGTAGGTATGGGTATTGCTCTTGTAATGGAACTTGCCGGTGTGCGTTCACTACCTTTTGCAGTTGGTGCATATTTACCTCTTTCAGTAAGTACACCTATCTTTGTTGGTGGTTTGGTTAAGCTTGTTGTTGATCATCTTAAAAAATCTGATGAAGCTGAATCAGATATTGGTCCCGGTGCATTACTTAGTTCCGGACTTATTGCCGGTGGTGCATTAACAGGTATTTTATATGCTATTTTGGTAGGTACTCCAATAACAACAAGCCAGGGTGAAAGCAATATCGCTGAATGGTTAAACACCGGTATTGCCGAAAGTATGGGTATTGAAGGTGATGTTATATCGCTTGTACTATTCCTGGCTATGGCATTCGTATTATTCAAATTTGCTATGGGCAAAGAAGAAAAAATAGATTAGTTTTATAAATTTCGAAAGCCGTCTTTTGGGCGGCTTTGTATATTAATCGGATTTGGTATTATGGAAAATACAACCTTGTTGCAGAAACCTGAACCGCCCAATTACCTAAGATGGGCTATACTGATTATTGCCAGTTTTGCAATGTTTGGTAACTATTATATATTCGATTCTATTAGTCCCGTTGCCGACTTGCTAACAAAAGAACTTGGCTTTTCTGATAAAAATATCGGAACAATGTACTCAATTTATAGCTTGCCAAACCTTGTGATGGTATTGGTTGGCGGAATTATAATTGATAAACTTGGTACCAGAATATCAACGTTCGTTTTTACACTTTTATGTGTAATTGGAGCAGGGCTAACGGCTTTAAAAGGTGATCTATATACAATGGCTGCCGGCAGATTGATTTTTGGTTTGGGTGCCGAGTCAATGATCGTGGCAATCACAACTGTAATAGCAAGGTATTTTAAAGGTAAACAATTGGCTTTCGCATTTGGTGTAAATATTACGATAGCAAGAGCAGGTTCTATTGCGGCATTGAATTCACCTTCGTGGGCTTCATCGTTGTATGATGGCTGGCAGGGACCTTTATTACTGGCATTTGTTGTTGCTTTATCTGCGTTAGTTGCTGCTGGCATTTACTGGATGATGGATGCTTCTGCTTCCCGTAAATATTCGGTTGGTGAATCCGGTGAACAAGACAAGGTTAAATTTAGTGAGTTATTCAGTTTTTCAAAATCGTACTGGATACTTGTGTTTTTGTGTTTAACCTTTTATTCTGCAATTTTTCCATTCAAACCATTTGCAGTAAAACTTTTTATGGAGCTTCATGGAACTACCAGAGAGTATGGTGGTTTTCTTTTAAGTACTCTTGATATTGCTGCCATGATACTTACTCCGGTTTTTGGGTTACTTGCTGATTATTATGGTAAAAGGTCATGGATGATGACGCTTGGTTCAATTGTGCTTTTACCGGTATATTTACTTATCGCATATTCTCAAATACCGCTAATTATTATAATGGGTATGATGGGTCTTGCTTTTTCCATGATTCCTGCAATTATCTGGCCCTCCGTTGCCATGATAGTTGAGGAAAAAAGACTGGGTACTGCTTACGGTGTAATGACTATGATACAAGCTACCGGTTTAACAGTTATTCCAACACTTATTGGGTGGGTAAACGATTCTTCGGGTGGCTATACTGCCGGTATGTGGATATTCTCTGTGCTTGGTTTTATGGGATTGGCTTTTGCCTATTGGTTAAGAAGAGTTGAAACTGGTCCTAATGGTCACGGACTTGAAAAAGGAATGAAAACGAATGGATGATAAAAAACTGCTCGAAATGTATCCTGTGAAGGAGTGCGAGTTTGATGTTGAAAATGATCTGGTAATTATTAAATATATAAATTTAACTCCCTCTTTTATTGAGAGAATATTTTTTAAGAAACAAACACAGCGACCAGCCAGAGTAGATCTCGATAAATTAGGTACCGCCGTTTGGCATTTATGCGATGGAAAAAATTCCGTAAATAGTATTGTTGCAAAGCTAAAGGAACAATCTGGTGAGGAATTGGAACAGGCAGAGCAAAGAACAATACAGTTTATTAAGCAACTGGCAGGTAATAAGTTTATTACCCTGTATCAAAAAAACAACTAAATTTCGGGTCTTATGAAAATAATTATTTCGGGAATATTATTTCTGTTTACTTTTGTAACTGTTAGTAGTGCTCAAACATGTGGTTTTGGGTGTTTGGGTTTGGCAGGTGCATTTGGTGGAGTTAGTATTCAGAATTATAAACCGGACGGATTAAACAAACATCTTTTTAATACGTTCGATAGTGACAATTTTGATGTAAAAGAAGAAACGTTTACAAAAACTTTTGGTTACAGGGTAGGTGCAAATCTTTTTCAGGCAAGATTTAACGGCTTTTTTACCAGTGCAAAAGTATTTTATCAGTTTCTTACGGAGGAACAGAACCTGGAAAGTACCAACGAAGGTAATTTTGTGGATCATGAAATGAAGTTCAGATTCGATTACTGGGGCTCAATGATAAATATTGGTATTCCTGTTTTTGAAAGTTTGGACTGGAAGATTATTG
Source organism: Melioribacteraceae bacterium (assembly GCA_963663615.1). Taxonomy (GTDB): domain Bacteria; phylum Bacteroidota; class Ignavibacteria; order Ignavibacteriales; family Melioribacteraceae. Next base: position 2,503,626 of record OY760517.1, on the reverse strand, counting down.
AAGGTGGTATATCCTTCCATCGGGTAGTGTTCGAGAATAATACATTCACCAATAATGAGCTTACAGAGGAAGAAAAATTCGAAAATGACGAAACCATTATCGGATATTCTCTTGGTAGTGGTCTTATTGTGCATTTGGTGAAGGATTATGTTAGTCTGGAAGGTACTTTCACCTACAATTTGGTTGAGATTGAGAACTTGTTCGATGAATCCGGCAACCGTTTAATAAGAGACGAGGAGAATGGTTTCCTTGTTAAAAACGGTGGAGTTACAGGAACTGTTCAGTTAAATGTTAGTTTTCCATTATAGGAGTAAAAATGAGCGAATTAAAGAAAGCTTCTGAAATTGCAATTAATGTTTGTATGGGTGCACAGAAGGGAGAATCAATTCTTGTACTTACAGATGAAAATAAAAGAGAAATAGCTTTATCACTTTATGAAACTGCTCTTGAGAATGGTTATGAATCGCTGTTGGTTGAAATGAAATCAAGAGAAATAAATGGTGAGGAACCACCTGAGTATGTTGCTGACCTAATGAAAAAATTTGATATTGTACTGGCTCCAACCACCAAATCACTTACGCATACGGATGCAAGACGCAATGCATCAAAGCTTGGTGCAAGAATAGCTACTTTCCCGGGTATAACTGTTGATTCGATGGTTAGGGGATTGAGTGCCGATTACAATAAAATTGCCGAGTTAACAATAAAACTTTCCGAAATAATGGATAAAACAGATGAGGTTAGGGTTACTGCTCCAAATGGTACCGATATTACAATGAATATTAGTGGCAGGAAAACTATACCAAGTAAAGGCTTATTCCATAAAAAAGGGGAGAGCGGAAACCTACCTACCGGCGAAGCTTTTGCGGCTCCTGTTGAAGGTAAAAGTGATGGCGTGTTTGTCGTTGATGGTTCAATGGCGGGTATTGGTATGATGGAAGCGGGTGAAACTATTACTATTAAAGTTGAGGACGGTTATGCTACCGATATTACCGGTAGCATGAAAGCAGAAAAACTTGTCGCCATGCTCAATAAAGTTGGAAGAGATGCCAGAAATATTGCTGAAATTGGTATTGGTACTAATGATAAGGCGAAATTAAGCGGTTTGTTACTTGAGGATGAAAAGGTAATGGGTACTGTACATATTGCTCTTGGTAATAATTTATCGATGGGTGGAAGTATTAATGTTCCTATTCATCTTGATGGAGTTATAAAGGAACCATCAGTTTGGTTTGATGGTAACATGATTATGGAAAAAGGTAAGTTGCTTGTAACGATTTAAGAAAGTATTTATGATTTTTGTTTATGTATTTGTTTATTTGGCTGCAATTGTACTGGCTAATTTTATAGTTCTTTGGTTTGGTCCTACTGCAACAATTTTTAACGCATTTGTTTTGATTGGATTGGATTTAAGTATGCGTGACAAGCTCCATGATTTATGGCGGGGTAAAAAGCTTGTTCTTAAAATGGGAATGCTAATATTTGCTGGCTCTGCTATTACATGGTTATTGAATGCCGAAGCAGGCAGAATTGCTCTTGCAAGTGTAATTGCATTTAGCACTGCTGCTATTGTTGATACATTGCTTTACACCCTCTATTACAAGAAGAGTTTTTTGGTTAAAGCAAATATTTCTAATGTTGGTGGTTCACTGGCGGATTCAATTTTATTTCCTACTGTTGCATTTGGCAGTTTTTTACCATTTATTATACTCGGACAGTTTACCGCTAAATTTTTAGGCGGATTTATATGGGCATATATTATTGATTTTTTCAGGGAAAAAGATTACAATAAAGCCTGATTTTGGGATGGCGTATGAAGAAAATAAAAAAACTCTTACCCGTTTTATTTGTAACCTACCTGGTGATGGTAGCGTTAACCCGTGTGCAAATAATCAATATGGATTATTTTACGACTCAAAAAAAGGTTAAGTCTGACAGAAAATTTACAGTTACCAAGCTTAATGCTTCCTGGTTCGATAATAAGGAAAAGCACAAGGACCTTCTTGAAAATACATCTGTTATCAGGAGCAAATTTGTTTCCGTGAATGAGGATATGGGCAAGTATTATATTAATGCAATTGCTGATTATGATACAGCAGCTACTGTTTATCTCAAGTTTGAAATAACATCATCCCAGTTTAGCGAATTAGCATTTATTATGCCTAGTTCAATGCGTTTAACCGGAGATATTAACGAAATAATTGTTGAGCATGAGTTTTGTGATATTTCCTGTTTTGACGAAGAGGAGATGCTTTATCCTGTTGACAGGGTGTTAATGCGGGGTAAATGCTACAATATACATTACCTGTAAATTTTTGTTAATAAATTACATAATGTACGATTTTACTTGACAGTAGAATAATCGTTATCTATATTTGGTCTAAATAAAATTAAGGTTTCCTCAAATTACCTTATTAAAGCCATAAAGCTACTTCAAGACAAGCCATTGCAAAGTAGTTTGATTACAGGTGCATTCGCGAAATGCACCTGTTTTTTTATATATGGGAGACCATCAAGCTTAATGCTGACAAGCCTTGTTTTCGTATGAAACCAATTCACCTTTTTCAAGTAGCAGAACTGCTTCTTCCGCGTTTACCACGTCAGTAATAATTGGCATAATGTTATTAGCTTTCATATCGTTTACCAATCTCATTCCCATACCGTGCGATACCAAATGACTGCAATCGCTTAAACCTTTTGCAAGGCTTTCGTGGCTGTGGTTATGAGCATGTTCATGTTCGTGTGATTGGTGATCATGATGCTGGTGATCGCCTTTTGCATGATTAGTAAAACCGTTTTGTCTTACTTCTCTGGAAATAATTTTACCATCTTCAACTTCAAACACAATAAAACCTTTACATCTGCCTACATGTCCGGTTACATTAACCTGATCATCTGTTGCAACAGCAATTTTCATAATACTGTTCTCCTCTCAATAATGAAAATCATTTTCAATAACTATCCAAATATAATACTAATAGTTTACAAATAACAACTATTTTTTAGATGCTATACTAACTTTTATTATACCAGTAAGGAGCATGAATGCACCTATCCACTGCGGAGTGGATAATACTTTGTCGAAGATAAGGTATTCGAGTAGTATTGCTGAAAGAGGGAAGGCTAGCTCAGCAATTGTAGAGTTTGAGGCAGTAACTCTTCTTAGTCCGTAATAGTACAAAAATATTGCTAATCCCCCAGTTGAAAAAGCAATTATTAAAAACACGATAATTTGTTCATTTGATATATTTGGTATTGCATTATATTCAGCCCGGAATAATACAAGTACCAACACTACAAGTGAAGAGATTAAAAAACGGAGATAGGAAGCAGGAACAAATCCTGTGTTTCTTAGTGCACGTTTGCTAAGTACGGTTGAAAAGCCAAAGCTGAATGCAGCCAAAAGTGCTAACAAAGCAGCCATGAAAGTTTTGTTATCAAGACTAATATTGGGTGATTCGAAGCCAAAAGTTATTAGGTATGCACCAATTACAGATATTACAGCCCAAAGATAAAACTGCTGAACCAGCTTTTCCTTGAGAAAAATATACGCCAGTAGAATGGCAAATAGTGGTTGCAGCTTTTGAATTAAAATAACAATGCTAAGGTTAATAAAATCAACATAGAACAAGGCTTTAGTTATCGCAAGTGTTCCAACAGCACCACCAAAAAAAGCTACACCAAAAAAAGCTATCCAGTCACGCTTTTTTAGACTCAGAATTTCATTTTTGTAAATAAATAGAACGGGTGCAAGTAGAACAGATACTATGGCGGTTTCAATAAACACTACCAGACTAACAGGAAGAGTATAAAGATAGGGGCGTAATACAATACCATCTACTCCCCATAGGGAAGCCGCAAAAATGATAGCAATAATACCAAAATAGTAGTTTCGGGAGTTTTCCATTTAAACCTGATTAACGGGCAAAAATTGTTTTGGCAAATTTAAGCAAAGATATTATATAAAAAAAGTAGAGTTAATCCTGATTGGATTTATTTACTATTTTGTTGATATCGGAAAGTTTTTTCCTCATTAGCTTCAATTCATTTTCGAGCAATGCCAGTTTGTATGATTCAGGCTTTTCCAGTCCGCCAAGCAGCCAGTTAAGATCGCAACCCAAATTTAATAGTTTGATTAGTATTTTTGAGCCGGGTTCACGGTTACCGCTAGTATATTGGTGAAGTTGCTGCGGGGTAATATGCATTGCAACTGCCAGTTTGGTAAGCGTAACAAATCTGGTTTTGGCAAATATTTTAATCCTTTCACCAATAGAAGCGTTTAGTTCTTCGGCATCAAAAAGATCAGGTGAGTTATCGTAATCGGAATCAAAAAGGTTGGGCTCAACCTGGAATGATTCAATTGATTCCTTAAGCTTATGGTACAGGTCATCAGGAAGTTCATCCAAATCGCTAAGAAAATAACTAAGCTGCCTACTATTGAGGTCAAGTTTATCAGCAAGAAGATGCATCTTTATCTTATTGGTTTTAAGTAAAAGTTTTATTTCTTCCTGTTTTGTCAATTTTTTTACCCTAATTGTTTTAATACTTTAATATAATAAATTATTAGGATAAAATGGAAGATTTATTGTTTGCAAAAATTCAAAATTTATACGGGGGTAAGTAGTAAAATAATGATCTTTTCTCCCTGCGTTACTACAATGGGATGCAGGGAGAAAAGACTGATAGATAAGGAGTGTGAAAATTTATTTCAATAATGTCATTTTTCTGGAAACAGAATTATTACCGGCGGTAAGATTGTAGATATAAATACCTGATGCAAGATTAGATGCATCAAATGTTAAGGTATATGTACCGGAATTCATTTCCCTGTTGATTAAATTACCAACCAGTTCGCCTGTAATTGAGTATATGGAAAGTTTTACCACCTGGTTTGCAGGAATGGTAAACTTGATAGTAGTTTCAGGGTTAAACGGGTTAGGATAATTTTGAGCCAATGTAAATGCATCTGGTGTAATGCCAGGTTCTTCTCTTAGTGAAGTTACAACAGGAAGTGTACCGTCATAATACCATTTCTGCATAGCCCATCCAAAGTATGATTGAGAGTAAAGATTACCTTCTTCATCATAATCAACATTGTAAACAGAAACATAACTTGCTGCAGTATCAGGTGATGTACCACCAGGTCTGCTGTTATAAGTTGAATCACAAGCAATATAGTCATGCATAGCAACATCAAGTTCATGCATTGTTTCGGCAGTATAAGGGTTAATAAATATCAGTTTACCATATTGATAACCCAAACCTGTTTCAAAATCACAATCATGAGCTGCAACAAGAATATTATTACCATCCATATATCGAATACCCCATGGAGCAGCAGTGATAGTATCGTCATAAGTGGCAGTATCTGAAACTTCGTCTATTCTAAAATAATCGAAGTTTTCATCAAGTGTATAGCCTTCTTGAGGTGAACCATCATATTTCAATATTTTACCAGACTGGTAAACAGATACAAAGATAGTTGAACCGTCAGAAGTTGTAGTTAAACCTCTTGCTTCACCAGTATCAGGAAGTTCAATTGAAGTTAGTAATGTTGGTGTAGTAAACTGTGGATCTGTCCATGCACCTTCGTTCGAAAAATTATCATAAACGTGGATTTTGCTGTATGTTGTAGTTGTGTCATATTCCGAAACATATACTACACCATTGCTATCAACGGCAACACTCCAAAGATAATCACCAACAGTTGGTAATCTGTAATTATAACTTTCAATTCCGGATTCACCCAGCTTGAAAGTAAGGATGTTTCTACCATCGTCATTACTTGCAACATAAATAACATCATCAGGACCAACGGCAAGAGCGTTAGCATCGTAAACGAAAACTTGATCAAAACCAAACACCCATTCTGTCTGACCACCGGTATCACCCAATCTGCCGGTTCCAGCAGTAGCATCTTTATATCCTATAAGATAGTAAGCATCAGAACTGCTTCTGTTAACTAAAGCCACAAACCTGTTATTACTCAATGCAGCAACATCAATGGTTCTGTTACCGGTACCATTGGCATTGTCATCGTAAGTGGCGTATGCACAACGCCATTCCTGATCAAAAGTTTGTGCGTTTATAGAAGTGAAGAAAAGTGTAAAAGCAGCCAGTATTAATGAAAAACGTATAACTAATTTCATTAGAGGACCTCCAAGAATTTGATTAAATTATGTGAGTTCTATGTTATGTGTTACTGCTTATAAACTAATTACAAAATATGTAATAACCCTACCTCTGTAATAATCATCGCCATATTTTCAAAGTAAGTAATTCAATCTAATATATTTCATCGATAGGATAATGCACCAATTACAAACTTAGTTTACAAATATTTTAACTTGTTGTCAATTGAATTTTAATGGTATGAAATGAATATTACGTGAAACTTTTGTTTTGCCTTAGTAAATTAGTTTAAAATAAGGCTTAACTTATTTAGTGTAATGCTTATCTTTTCCAGCGAAAAGGAGTAAAGTTATAATTAACAGGAATACCGAGCCACTTATAGCAAATGGCTGCAGTAATCCAAAACCAGAAGCAACAACACCACTCAAAATAAGTCCGGTAACATTTCCAAGTATCTGAAAGCTTGACCCAATACTCATTATTCCTGATTTACGGTGTGATGGGGTATTATTACTAATTATTGTAAATAGGAGAGGGAGCATACCAGCATAACCAAATCCTAAAAGGGCACGTACAGGTATTAGCTGGTAATGATTTGTTAGGAAAAGATGCACAAAATACATGGAGCTCACAATGCCTGAGGCGAAAATAAGATTTTGCCGAACCCCTGTTTTTTCAGAACGTTTGCCCCACCACGCCGAAAACAAGGCTGTAAAAATACCCGCAATACCATATAACGCTCCTGCTGTGGTAGCAAAAAACGATTTTGCTATATCGAACCGCTCAAGGTATAAAACAAAAATTGGACGAATAAAAGCAAAACCAAAAGCTGTTAATGATACAAGTATTGAAGTTCCGAGCAAGATTCTGTTATTGAATACGAACCTTGCATTTTGAAAGATATTGTATTGTTTCGTAATTTTTTCCTTTCGTTCGGTAACAAAAATCAGGAACAGAATACCATTAATTAGAAGTAATGCACTCACCATGAAAAATACATTCCGGTTTCCAAACATATCTGCAAGGAAACCTCCAACAAAAGGGCCAATAACTGTTCCGGCGGCTTGTGCGGTTTGTAAAAGCCCAAGTGAGTAGCCGGTTTTTTCTTTTGGTGAGGTAGAGACAACGAGAGCCATTGCATCAGGAGTAAATCCGCTGAGAGCACCCTGAAATAATCTTCCAAGTAATAAAAATTCAATAGAGGGTGCAAAACCAATTAAAAGCTGGGCAACACCAAGACCAAGTATTGCACGTCCTGCAACAATTTTTCTGCCAAATCTGTCACCAATTGTACCCCACACAGGCGTTAGGAAGAACGATACAATAAAAGGAGCACCAAAAATCCAGCCACTCCAGTTGGCAACAACCTCGGTATTGGTAACTCCAAGTTCTTTAATAAATAGAGGCAGGAAAGGTACAATGGCACTCATTCCGAGCATAGTTAAGAACTGTCCAAGCCAAATTAAAACAAGATTTCTTTTCCAGTTTTGCATACCCAAACTTAAATAAAATATCAATAATGATTCGGCATTTGTCCGATTTTATAATATAATAACATTAATATTAGTTATATTAACATATATTGGAATTGTGATTTGAAAATTTCCTGATATTTTGACACTTGACATTCACATTTTAACCATATATATTATTGCCATGAATATGAAAAATTTGTATTCCATATTGTTTATTACTCTGATATTCCTGAGTGTAACGGTTTTCGGAGGGGCGTTTTTAGAGGATTTCACTGGTTACAGTGATGGTGAAAATATTATTCTTTCCTGGAAAACAGCCGCCGAAGAAGATGTTCTGGAATATGTAATAATGAGGGGTCCTAACCGAAACGAAATGATGGATGTTGCTACAATTTCTCCTAAAGGCAGCAACAGCGAATACAAATACACAGACGAAAATGCTTACAAAACAACCGAATCCCTTTATGTTTACAAATTGAAAATTGTTGATACCCGCATGAAAGAAAGTTTTTCGAAGGTAATAACAGTTTCTCATTCACCTTCGGGTGTTAAAAGAACTTGGGGAAGTATCAAAGCTCTATTCCGTTAATTATCCATTCCAAATTATTATATGACAAATTTTCCTAAAATTTATCTTGCGTCAAAATCGCCAAGAAGACGAAAATTACTATCTCTTTTTAATTTTGATCTTGAATCTTTTTCGGTGCAAACTCCTGAGGATTTAATTCCTGGTGAGTTACCCGCTGATACTGTACGCCGCCTGGCAAAGGAAAAGCTTGATGAAGCAGTTAAGCTTAACAAGGAAGGTATAATTATTACTGCTGATACTGTTGTTGTACTAAATGGTAAAATTATTGGCAAACCTTTAGATGAGCAGGATGCCTTTAATATTCTAAAATTGCTTTCCGGAAATACCCATACTGTATTTACCGGATTTTCGTTGCTGAATACTATAAATAATAAACTTGTTATTGAGCATGTTGAAACAGATGTAACTTTCAGAATGCTTGATGATGATGAAATTTGGCAATATGTAAAAAGTGGCAGTCCGATGGATAAAGCAGGTGCCTATGGAATACAGGATGATTACGGTGCTGTTTTTGTTGAACGGTTAAACGGCTGCTACTATAATGTGGTTGGTCTTCCACTTTCAAAATTATATAAATCACTAAAAGAAATTATATAAACTTGGATGCTAAATTTACACGCAGAATTATTCTGGCAATTGTATTTGCCCTGATAATATATCTGGGGCTGTCGTTATATTTCGATATTGAATCGGTTGTGACAGCATTTACAAAGTTTAGCTGGATATATTTACCACTTCTGCTTCTATTGGCATATCTTAACTATATAACCCGTTATGTAAAATGGGAATATTATCTTCGTAAGCTAAATATAAAAATTACGGGCAAGGAAAGCCGATCAATATTCTTTTCCGGATTGGCAATGAGTGCTACTCCCGGTAAGCTTGGTGAACTATTAAAATCGTACCTGCTAAAGAAAATATCGGGTGAGCCAGTTAGTAAAACTGCTCCGGTAATTTTTGCCGAGAGACTTACTGATTTGGTTTCACTAATTATCCTCGCTTTTGTTGGAGCACTTTTTTATGATTATTCGTTAACATTTTTAATACTTGCAGGAGTTTTTACTTTTGCAATAATTTTATTACTTGCCAGTCCGAGAATTGTTTTTTTTATTCTGGGACTGCTAGGCAAAATAAAATCCATAAAACCTCACGCTGAAAAGCTTAATCAGCTTTATTTAAGCACTCAACAGTTAATTGGTACAAAAGCTCTGCTACTTATGACGTTTTTAAGCATCATATCATGGTACTTTGAATGTCTTGCATTTTATTTGGTACTCGTTGTATTTGGAGTTGATACCTCAATAATGTGGTGTACGTTCGTTTATTCGTTCGCTACAATTGCAGGTGCACTTTCAATGCTTCCGGGCGGACTAGGTGTAACAGAAGGGTCACTTACTATTTTTATGATAAATAGTGGTGTGCCGGAAGACGTATCTGTTATTTCAACATTTATTATCAGAGTTGTTACCCTGTGGTTTGCAATTATTTTGGGAATAATTTCGTTAGTAATGTATCAAAGGAAAATTGGCAAGATTGATATTGAGCAAATTAAAAAACAGTCGGAGTAATTTATGGATAATTACAAACATGTAGTAGTGCCAAACAAGGGTAGTAAAATAACTGTTGAAAATGATAAACTTGTGGTACCAGATAATCCGGTAATTCCTTTTATTGAAGGTGATGGAATAGGTCCTGATATATGGAATGCAACCAAAAATGTTCTTGATGCAGCTGTAAATAAAGCATATAGCGGAAAAAAGGAAATTTCCTGGATGGAAGTTTTTGCCGGTGAAAAAGCTGTTGATGTATATGGTGGTAACGAATGGCTGCCAGATGAAACGATAGATGCAATACGTGAGTATGTTGTTGCAATTAAAGGTCCTTTAACAACTCCTGTTGGTGGTGGTATAAGAAGCTTGAACGTAGCTTTACGTCATAAACTTGACCTGTTTGCATGTGTTCGACCTGTTAGGTATTATCAGGGAACACCTGGTCCGTTAAAAAATCCTGAATTGCTTGACGTTGTAATATTCCGTGAAAATACCGAAGATGTGTATGCAGGTATTGAATTTAAGAGTGATAGTGAAGAATCAAATCAGTTAATTGATTATATAAATAATACTTATAATAAATCGATTAGAAAACCTTCAGGAATTGGTATAAAACCAATTAGTAAGTTTGGAACAGAACGACATGTTAAAAAAGCTATTGAATATGCAATAGAAAATGGAAATAGAAGTGTTACGCTTGTACATAAAGGTAACATTATGAAATTTACTGAAGGCTCGTTCCGTGATTGGGGTTACGAAACTGCTAAAAAATATTTCCCCGAACAGGTTATTACTGAAGATGAACTTTGGGAAAAGTATAACGGGGAACAACCTGCCGATAGAATTGTTATTAATGATAGAATTGCTGATAGTATGTTCCAACAGGTGTTGTTAAGACCAGCAGAATATGAAGTACTTATTACACCAAACTTGAACGGTGATTATTTATCAGATGCCTGTGCAGCACAGGTTGGTGGACTGGGTATAGCACCCGGTGCAAATATGAGCTATTTTAACGCTGTATTTGAAGCAACACATGGTACTGCACCAAAATATGCTGGTATGGACAAGGTTAATCCGGGTTCGCTAATACTTTCGGGTGTAATGATGCTTGAGTACCTTGGCTGGAAAGAAGCAGCAAAGATGGTTCAGGATGCATTGGAGAAAACAATCACACAAAAATATGTAACTTATGATTTCGCAAGACAGCTTCCTGATGCAACTGAAGTAAAATGTTCGCAGTTTGCTAATAAAATTATCGAAAATTTATAATATTGTAGAAATAAAATAATTATATTGTAAATAACAAAAACTATAATATTCAAGGAGGTACTATGTCAAACGAACAAGGAGCCGGAAAAGGCTTTGTGATGGGTTTTATTACCGGTACGCTGGTAGGATCTGTTGTTGCGTTGCTTTATGCGCCAAAATCGGGTAAAGAACTTCGTGAAGATATTAAACAGAGATCTGATGAATATCTTGAAGATGCTGAAAAATATATTGACGAGACCAAAGTAAAGGCTAATGAACTGATCTCCGAAGGGAAGAAAAAATCTGAATCTATGATTGCTGAAGCCAGAGAAAAAGTTGACAACCTTCTTAAGGAAGCACAGACAATTATTGATAGTGCCAAAGCTAAAACTTCCGATTATGTTGATTCAAATAAAAAAAAAATTGAGTCGGAAGGTGAAAAACTTCGTACAGCTATAAAAGCTGGTGTAAATGCCTATAAAGAAGATGGGTCAGAAGAAGTATAATGGCTGAAGTATTGGATATTTTGCTTATAGTATTAGTTTTAGTTTCTATTACGGTTCTTATTTATATATTGAGAACCGTGATAAACTTTAACAAGTTTACTGAAAATATGGAACAGGATCTGTCCGAGATAAAAGAGAAAGCTTTACCGGTGCTGGATAATTTAAATGAAGCACTTGAGAACATTAACGCAGTTTCTTCACGGATAGAAAAAATAACATCTGAGATTGATGATGAGATCGGAAATATTAAAAATAAGGTAGTTGATTTCAGAGAAAAAATGTCTTCCCCGTCAAATTTTAACCCGTTAACCGATTTTATTAAAAGGTTTTCGTCCATTCAAAAAGGTTTTTCCGCATTTTGGAGCACTCTCAGGAATAGATAGAAAATATTCCTGAGATGTTTTTCTCTTTTCTTTTAGACAATTACAGAAAATTTTCTATTTTAAAGTTAACAATTAATTAACAGATATTGTTAACCAAATATAAACGTTCTGTAATCATAATCCGAGGGAGGAAAATTGAAAGAATATAATCCCGATGCAATAAGGAATTTGGCACTTTTTGGTCATAGCGGATGCGGCAAAACCAGTTTAGCTGAGTATATGCTTTATGCCGGCGGTGAAACCAATCGTATTGGTACTGTTGACGATGGTAACACTCAGTCTGATTTTAATGCTAATGAAATCGAAAAAAAGATATCAATAGCCGCTTCCGCACTTCATATCGAATGGAAAAACACTAAAATTAATTTTCTTGATACTCCCGGTTATACCGACTTTATAGGCCAGGTTCTTGGCTGTCTGCATGTTACAGGTAACGCTGTTTGCGTACTTAACGGTGTGGAAGGGGTTGAAGTTGGTACCGAAGTTATCTGGGAATATGTTGACAAAAAAAACCTGCCAACTGCTATAGTAATTAACAAATTAGACAGTGAAAAAGCTCGTTTCGATGAAATTGTTGAAATGGCAAAAGACCGTCTTTCAAACGATGCTATCGTTGTTAGTTTTCCTGTTAAGGAAGGTCCCGGCTTTAATACTGTTGTTGATGTAATTCAGATGAAAGCTTTCCAGCTTAATGATCCAAATGACAAAAAATCTGTTGAAGTTGAAATACCTGCTGATCTTAAAGAACAGGCTGAAGCTTTAAGAGAAGAACTTCTTGAAAAAGTTGCCGAATCAAGTGAAGAACTTCTTGACAAGTTTTTTGAAGAAGGTACTCTTAGCGATGAAGATTTTATTGCTGGTATGGAAATGGCAATAAGAAACAGAATTCTTATTCCAATTTTTGCTGTTTCTTCAACTGCCGGTACCGGTGTTCGTAACTTCCTTGATTTTGTTTCAAGTTATTTACCTAATCCTCTTGAAGTTAAACCTAAAAAAGGTTTGATAAAAGATTCCGAAAACGAAGTTGAAATTAAATGTGATCCTTCTGATGAAGTTTCTCTAATGGTGTTCAAATCTCTTAATGAACCACACGTTGGCGAAATGTCAATATTCAAGGTATTTACCGGTACACTTACTCCCGGTATGGACCTTATAAACGTTACCAATGGTAAATCAGAAAGAATGGGACAGTTGTTTATCCTTAATGGTAAAAACCGTAAGGAAGTTTCCAAACTGGTTGCCGGTGATATTGGTGCTGCTGTAAAACTTAAGGATACACATACAAGTAATACACTTGCTGCAAAAGGCAAAAATATAGTTATTGAACCAATTGAATATCCTCCTTCGAAAATCCGTGGTGCGGTTAAACCAAAAGCCAAGGGTGATGAAGATAAAATTTCTACTGGTCTTCATATTGTTCATGAAGAAGACCCAACCTTGACTGTTAAATTTGATCCGGAGCTTGGACAAACTATTATTTCAGGTCAGGGTGAAACCCAGATGGCATTAGCTGTTAAACTTTTGAAAGATAGATATAATGTTGAAGTTGATTTGATTGAACCAAGAATTCCTTACAGGGAAACTATTCGTGGCGTTGTTGAAACGGCTGAATATAAACATAAAAAACAGTCTGGTGGACGTGGACAGTACGGACATGTGGTGCTTAAACTTGAACCAAACGAACGTGGTGCCGGATTTGAATTTGTTGACGCTATTGTTGGTGGTGTTGTTCCTGGCAGATTTATTCCTGCTGTTGAAAAGGGTCTTAACGAAATTATGGAAAAAGGTATTCTTACCGGAAGCCGAGTTATTGATGTTAAGGTTACCTTACACTTTGGTTCATATCATAACGTTGACTCTGATGAGGTATCATTCAAAATTGCTGCTTCACAGGCATTTAAAAAAGGATTCCTTGCTGCAAAACCTGTAATTATGGAACCGGTTTACAAAGTAAAAGTTAAAGTTCCTGAAGAATACATGGGTGATGTAATGGGCGATCTTTCTTCACGCCGTGGTAAAATTTCCGGTATGGAAGCTGAAGGTCCTTTCCAGATTATTAACGCTACTGTTCCTCTTGCTGAGCTTTACAAATATTCAACTCACCTGCGTTCAATTACACAGGGTAGAGGTATGCACTTCAGAGATTTTTCTCATTATGAAGATGTACCGAAAGAAGTTGAATCGAAAATCATTGAGGAATTCGAAAAATCGAAAGAAGAAGAGTAAAATAAATCTTATCTTTGAAGCGGGATTTTTTCCCGCTTTTTTTTTACACTTTACAGGAGAATTATGGATAGGTTATGGTCGCCCTGGAGATCGCAGTATATCGATTCGTTCAAAAATAAAGGCGAAAAGATTGAAGGTTGTGTGTTTTGCCATGCTGTTAACGAAGATATTAATGATGTAAATTGCCTGAAAATTTACGATGGCAATAAGGCATTTATGATTTTGAATTTGTATCCCTACAATAACGGTCATATTATGGTGCTTCCAAAACGTCATCTTTCGGATATGAATGATCTTACAGATGAAGAAACCAGTGAAATGATGAAACTTACCAAAGTTGGACTTAAAGCCATCGAAAAGGTTCTTGCTCCTCATGGATGTAATTTCGGTGCAAATCTTGGCAAGGAAGCTGGGGCGGGAATTGATACTCATTTGCATTTTCACATAGTACCTCGTTGGAATGGTGATACTAATTTTATGCCTGTAATTGGTGAAATTAAGGTCATCTCTCAAGACCTTTCTGTTACAAAACAACGTTTAAGAGAAGCTATTGCAGAGCTAATAAAATAATGTACAATATTTTAGTTGCTCCTAACAGTTTTAAGGAATGTGCATCCGCATTGGATATTGCAGAGCTAATTGAGTTGGAACTAAGGCAATATTTTAATGATGTTTTTGTGAATATTAAAACTTTGCCGATAGCTGATGGTGGTGACGGGTTTCTTGAGTTTTGTTCGATAATTTACGATTTGAACATCCATACTACCAGTATATCTGCTCCCTGGTGTTGTAATGAAAAATTTAAGGTTCAGTATGGATATAACCCGGATATTAATACTATTTATATTGAAACAGCCAAGGTATTGGGCTTAAATATAGTACCGGTTGAAAAACGTAATCCGTTACAGTTATCCTCAAAAGGTTTGGGTGAACTAATTGGCAAATGTATTGAAATTTATGATACTAAAAATTTTGTTATAGGTGTTGGTGGTACTGCAACTATTGATATGGGAATTGGAGCATTAAGCGAGATGGGCTTGCAACTTTTTAATAAAGATGATAAACCGGTAAAAGCTTTACCAGTTAGTTTTACAGATGTTGCATCTATTTCCTATAATTCGAAAAATATAGATTTTGAGTTTATTATTGATGTAAATAATCCGCTACTTGGCAATAATGGAGCAGCAAAAGTTTACGGTCCGCAGAAAGGTGCATCAGAAGTAGATGTAAAAAGAATTGAAGAAGGTTTTACAAACATAGTAAATCTTGTTGATACCTCTTCCGGCATAAAAGATTATATGTCGGGTGCCGGTGGTGGAATTCCGGCAGGGTTTGGTTTGTTCCATCAAATTAAACAAACGCCTTCTGAGGATATTATTATTGGAGAGATCGAAAAATTATCAACAAATTTTAACTTGATAATTACCGGTGAAGGCTCACTTGACGAGCAGTCGCTTATGGACAAAGGAACAAATACAATATTAAATTATGCTGAAAAAAGTAATGCAACAGTTGCAATTTTCTGTGGAGTGAATAAATTGCATAAAACTAATTTCAGAAATGTTTTGATTATTGAATTAAGTAAATATTTTTCATCTGCTGATGAATCAATGAATAACTTTGGATATGGAATAAAGCTTGCTGTAAGGGAGCTTGCCGAAAGAATTAAAGATACAGGGAGTTTTAATGAAAGAATATAAAGATCTGGTAAAGCTGGTAATAGATAATGGTATAAGGAAGCCAACCAGGACCGGAGTTGATACAATTTCCTATTTTGGAGCATTTTATAAAGTAAACTTACAAAACGGATTCCCACTTTTAACTACGAAAAAAATGTACTGGGATTCACTTTTGCGAGAAGTATTATGGTATCTATCAGGTGAAGATCATATTAGGAATTTGCGTGAGCATACAAAAATTTGGGATGCCTGGGCTGATGAAAATGGAAATCTTGAAACTGCCTATGGTCATTACTGGAGGCATTTTCCAAGTGCCACAAAGGATAAGGATGGAAATTGGCAGGTTAGGGAAGTTGACCAGATACAATATATTATAGATGAAATTAAACGCAACCCGTACAGTCGCCGTTTAATTGTTACTGCCTGGGAACCGGGTAATGCTACAACAAGCAAGCTGCCTCCTTGTCACTATACCTATGCTTTTAATGTTCTTGATGGTAAACTTAACTGTCACCTTACACAGCGTTCGGGTGATATTGCTCTTGGCATTCCATTTAACCTTGCGGCTTATGCCATGCTGACTATGATTATTGCTCAGCAGACCGGTTATGAACCTGGCGAGTTTGCTCATACTATTGTTGATGCTCATATATATATTGGTGATAAAGGTACCGAAATGGAAAAATATGATCATGTTGAAGGTTTGAAAAAGCAGCTTGAACGTGAACCGTTACCATTGCCAAAATTAAAAATTGCCGATAAGGATATTAACGATCTCAAGTTTGAAGACTTTGAGCTAATTGATTATAAATCATATGGCAGACTAAAGTTTGAGGTAGCTGTATAAAGGCTTTATCAAGGTATTAAACTTTGGATACACTTTTTCAATTTTATTTCTATATTGTATTTTCGGGTAAGTTTTGATGCTAATTGTTGCGGAAAATTTCTTGCCCAAAATATAATTTTCAGGATTAATGAGAGTTAATAATGAGAAAAATTGTATATCCGTTTATCTTTCTTCTTCTTGTTTTTACTGCATGCAGGGAAGATCCGTTGGAGAGTATCGACAGGGAAAATACCGCTGATCTGTTCCTTTATACCGAGCCCGGTACAGCAAGTATTTTTATTGATGGTATTTATACTGGTAAAAATACGCCTGACAGCATAATAAACCTTAATTCGGGTAATTATGATATTACATTTTTGCTTTTAGGCTATCAGGATACAACTGTTCAGCTAATACTTGAACCGGGTGAAACACGTTATATTGATATTAAAATGATTGAATTATATTAGATTTTCCAGGAAACAAAATTGAAAAAAATTATTATTGCTGCACTTGCCGAAAATAATGTTATTGGTAAAGATGGCAAAATGCCATGGCACATAAAAGAGGAACTTAAACATTTCAAGAATACCACAATGAGTTATCCGCTTATAATGGGACGCAAAACGTTTGAATCATTTGGTGGTAAACCGTTGAAAGGCAGATTAAATATTATTGTAACCCGGAATAAAAACTATAAACCGGATTTTGAAAATGTTACTGTTGTACATTCTCTTAATTCTGCTTATACTACTTGTGAAATGATGCAGCACGAAAAAGTTTTTGTTATTGGTGGTGCCCAGATTTATAATTCGGCAATTGAGGTTGCTGATGAAATGGTACTAACTAATGTTAAAATGAAAGTTGAGGGCGATACATATTTTCCTGAAGTTGATGAGAATATATGGAAAGTTTCCGAGATAAAAAGTTTTGACGAATTTGATGTACTATACTACACAAGGATTTAATTATTATAATGACTGAAAGTAAAATAAATATTCTTCCCGAATTTATTACAAATAAAATTGCCGCCGGCGAGGTTGTACAAAGACCCGAATCGGTTGTAAAAGAATTACTTGAAAATGCTATTGATGCAAATGCTCAAAATGTTGAGCTGTATATTAAAGATGCTGGAAAATCCCTTATTATGGTTGCTGATGATGGCGATGGTATGACTGCTGATGATGCCAAAAAATCTGTATTGAGACATGCAACCAGTAAAATTAAGGATTATGACGATCTTGAAAGAATTGCAACTTACGGATTTAGGGGTGAAGCTCTAAGTTCAATTGCTGCTGTAAGTATTCTGGAAATAAAAACAGAACGCAGGGAAGATGATCTTGGTACCCTTATCAGGGTTGAGGATGGTACTTCAATAATTGAAGAGTCCGGATCATTTTCAAAGGGTACTTCTGTTTCAGTAAAAAATCTATTCTTCAATACTCCGGCTCGCAGAAATTTTCTAAAGACCAATGCAACCGAGCTAAAGCACGTTACCGATACTTTCAAACGGGCTGCTTTGAGCTATAAGGAGTTGGGCTTTAAGATGTACAACGATGGCGAGCTTGTTTACGATTTGCCCCCAGCATCTCTGGATGACAGAATTGCGGCACTATTCAGTGAAAATACAATTGATGCATTGGTTGAGGTTGAGGAGTTAACAGATTATGTTAATGTAACAGGGTATGTTTCGAAACCTACGTTCCTTAGGAAGAATAAGGGTGATCAGTACCTGTTTATTAACAAGCGTCCTGTTTCGAGCAAAACTATTAACCATGCGGTATTTACAGCCTACGAAAATATTCTTGAAAAAGGTGAATATCCTTTCTTTGTTCTGTTTCTTGATCTTGATCCAGCCAAAGTTGATATAAATATTCATCCAAGTAAACTTGAAGTAAAGTTTGATGATGATAATGGTATTTATGCAGTTGTTAATGCAGTTGTTAAAAAAACGCTTGGCAGTTATGATCTTGTGCCTTCTATGAGTTTTAACAGACCAATTGAGGACAGGGAAAAATTGCTATTCAATTCGTATAACAGGGTTGAAAAAAATGATTTTGGAGACAGACCTTCAAACTCTTCCTCACAGGTATCTTCACAACCAAGGGAGATCAGGACTTATTCGGATGATGAGATTGATCAGCTATTTGATAATATGAATACAGATATAAAGAGAAATGCTCCCGCTGAACCTGTTAGTCACCCGTTCGAAACTGCAAGGGAGGCAGAATATCATTCGGCAGGCGGTGTTTCGGCAACTAAAGGAAATGATGATAGTGATGATGATATGGAAAACGCATCATTTATTGTCTTGTTACATAAAAAATACATACTTACGCAGATAAAAACCGGATTGATGATTATTGACCATCATGTTGCTCATGAAAGAATATTGTATGAGGAGGCACTTGCTGCTTTTGAGGCAGACCTTCCGTTTTCGCAGCAATTATTATTTTCGCAGCAAATTAAACTTGATCCGGGTGAATTTGAGTTATTAAAAGAACTATATGGTCATATTCACAAGTTGGGATTTGAAATAAAATTCCTTACACGTAATAATGTTCTTATTGAAGGTGTACCATCGGATGTTAATGTTGGTGATGAAGCTGAAACTTTAAGGGGTATATTGGACGAGTACAGAAAAAACATGGTTGAAAAACAACTTGAGGTTAGGGATAATCTGGCAAAATCATGGTCGTGCAAGGCGGCAGTTAAAGCAGGGGATAAGCTTACTGTGCCTGAAATGAAAATGCTGATTGAAAGATTATTTGCTACATCCATGCCTTATGTTTGTCCTCATGGTCGTCCAATTGTTATAAAAATACCACTTGTAGAGTTTGACCGAAGGTTTGGTAGAACTTAACAATTATTAGGGGTATGTATGTTATCTGAAGATTATAAAAAATCGAAAGATATTTTTGAAGATAAACTAAAAAATGCCAAAACTACCGGAATGAAGTTTACTTCAGTTTCCGGAAGAAATATAAAGGCTCTTTATACTGAAGAGGATACCGGCAATTCCGGTTCCGGGGAGGGTGCAGGTTTCCCCGGTGAATATCCTTACACGAGGGGAATTCATACCAACGGATACCGTGGGAAAGTCTGGACAATGAGACAATTTTCAGGCTTCGGTACTCCCGAAGATACAAACGAAAGATTCAAGTATTTGTTGGCTAACGGTCAAACCGGACTCTCAGTTGCGTTTGATCTGCCCACTTTAATGGGGTATGATGCTGATGACCAGTTGAGCGAAGGCGAGGTTGGTATTTGTGGTGTGTCTATTTCATCGCTTGAGGATATGGAAATTTTGTTCAATGAAATTCCACTGGAAAAAGTTTCCACATCCATGACTATAAACTCGCCTGCTGCAATGATATTTGCGTTTTATATTGCTGTTGCTAAAAAGCAGGGTGTTGATGTTAGTAGGCTTAGGGGTACACTGCAAAATGACATCCTTAAAGAGTATATTGCCCAAAAAGAATATATTTATCCGCCACATCCTTCAATGCGTATAATAACCGATATGATTGAATTTACTACAAAGGAGATGCCTTTATGGAATCCAATTTCGGTTAGCGGTTACCATATCAGAGAAGCCGGTTCAACTGCTGCACAGGAGCTTGCTTTTACACTTGCTGACGGTTTTTCATATATCGAGCATGCAATAGAACGAGGATTGGATGTAGATGATTTTGCTCCGAGAATTTCGTTTTTCTTTAATTCGCATCTCGATTTTTTTGAGGAAGTTGCAAAATACCGTGCAGCGAGAAGGATATATGCAAAGCGAATGAAGAACAAATACGGAGCTAAAAAGGAACGTTCGTGGTGGTTGCGTTTTCATACACAAACAGCGGGATGTACATTAACTGCACAGCAGCCGGAAAACAACATTATACGTACTGCATTCCAGGCAATGGCGGCTGTAATGGGTGGCACACAATCCCTCCATACAAATTCAATGGATGAAACCCTGGCACTACCAAGCGAAAAGGCTGTTAAAATTGCATTGCGTACACAGCAACTACTTGCTTATGAAACCGGTGTTATAAATACTGTTGATCCTCTGGGTGGCAGTTACTATGTTGAAGCACTTACCGATGAAATGGAAGCAGATGCCGAGCGAATATTTGAGGAAATAGATTCGTTTGGTGGAGTTATCCCGGCAATTGATGCAGGGTATTTCCAAAAGGAAATTGCTGATTCCGCTTATCGTTATCAGCTTGAGCTTGAAAGAAAAGAGAAATTTGTTGTTGGTGTAAATGAATTTGTTGAGGAAAATAAGGCAATTGATATTCCGATTTTACAAATTTCTCCTGAAGTAGAATTAAAACAGAAAGAGCGTTTAACCAGGTTGCGTAATAAAAGAGATAATGAAGCAGTTCAGCGGTCCCTTGCTAAAATTAGGGTTGCCGCCAATGGTAACACTAATCTGATGCCTTTATTGGTTGAAGCTGCCGAAAATTATGTTACTCTTGGTGAAATGGTTAACGTACTAAAAGAACCTTTCGGTATTTATCAAGAATCTGCGGTTTTTTAATGATTAAGAATATTATCAAGCTATTACGAGTTTCCCATTGGGTCAAAAACTCCTTTGTTTTTGTCCCAATGATTTTTGCAAAATATCTGATGGAAACCGGGCACCTTTTAACTGTAACAAAAGCAGCTATTGCTTTTAGTCTTGTTTCGAGCGTAGTATATATCGTTAATGATATAATAGATATTCCAAGAGACAGACTTCATCCGGTTAAACGTAACCGCCCACTGGCTTCCGGAGCTTTGAGTATTAGTCCGGCAATTATGCTTGCAGTAGTTCTTGGAATTGTTACTACTTTGGTTTTAGTTACATTACCGTGGCATTTTGCAATTGTACTTGCCGGTTATGTAATTATTAACCTGTTGTACTCTCTTAAGCTAAAGCAGATTGTAATAGTTGATATTATTTGTATTTCGACCGGATTTATGCTCCGCGTAATAGGTGGTGCTGTTGTTATTGACGTACATATTTCAAAATGGCTTATACTTACCACGCTCTTTATTTCGCTATTTCTGGCTGCAATGAAACGAAGATCGGAACTGGTTAAGTCTGTAGATAACAGTACACGCAAGGTACTTGCCGACTATTCGGTAGGTTTTATAGATCAGATTACAACAATATCGGCGGCGGGGGTAATAATTTGTTATGCTCTTTACTCGGTTGCCGATAGAACGGTTGAACTATTCCACTCGGAAAATATTGTATTTACAACAATATTTGTGGTATTCGGAATATTCAGATATATGCATCTTGGAGTAAACAAGCGAGAAGGCGAAAATACAATCGAAGTTCTTATTCGCGATATTCCGATGATTATCAATATTATGATGTATATTATTGCTGTGGTGTTGATTATTTATTTGTAATTCGGGATACTTTTTAAATCCGTGTTGTTTAATGGATAAAATAGTCAAAGTGATTGCTGATATGAATACAAAAATTAAAATATCGATAATCTTTATTCTTTTAATTACATTATTTGCGTGTACTCCCACAACAAGGATGCAGAAAGAAAAAGAGGATGAATCCAAAGATGCAGTTGGAGTTGTAAAACCGGAATATAAAAATCCCGAATTTGTTAAAATAAACAAGATTTACAGTTGGCTAAATGTTATGCCCAACGCCGGTGAGAGATTTCATATTACGGGTGAAATTGAACTTGCAAAATCCGATTCACAAAAGTTTGAGGTAGCTGAAATTTTCCGGGTTATAGTATTTCAGGATAACAGGGAAATTTACCAGATATTACCCAAAACTGTAGTTAGTGAGGAAAAATCAGATGATAAAAAGCTTGTGTTGATTTTTTCTACTCTAACAGGGATGAAACCCAAACCTGAACTTTCACTTGAAAAACCTATTACAGCCGAAATACATATTTCCGATAAAAATGGTATCTTTAAAATTGTAAAATCTGACATAATTGTGGAAAAAATATATTAAATGATCACTCAACTTATAATACTGATTGTCCTCTTGTTGTTAAGTGGA
Source organism: Melioribacteraceae bacterium (assembly GCA_963663615.1). Classification (GTDB taxonomy): domain Bacteria; phylum Bacteroidota; class Ignavibacteria; order Ignavibacteriales; family Melioribacteraceae. The sequence goes on along the minus strand of OY760517.1, from coordinate 2,480,987 downwards.
TTTTTCTCTTCCTCCGAGCTGGCGTATGTTGTCTCCAATAAAATTAAAATTGAGATTAGAGCCAGAAAAAATAGTATGGCTGCAAAATCAGCTCACTATTTTGTTGAAAATCCCGGGATGTTTTTTTCCACAATACTTGTTTCAAACAATATTGTAAATATTACTTTTGCATCACTTATAACAATTTTTCTTACAAGTGTTTATCATTTTAGCGAATATCAGATTCTTATAATTTCATCGTTTGTTTTGCTGATAATAGGCGAGCTTGTTCCGAAATATATTGCAAGGGAGCTTAGCGACAGTATTGTTGGGTACTCTTCATTACCAATAAGGATGATAACAATACTGCTCTGGCCTATTGTAAAACTTTTTGCTTATCTTTCCGAATTGTTAACTAAAACCAGAAATATTAACGAAGAAAAGATATCTCACCTTTTTGACAAGGAGGATATGCAATCACTGTTAAATGAGAGTTCTTTGGCTGGTGTTGTTAATGAAGACGAATCTGATATAATTAACAAAATTATTGAGCTTAGAGAAAAACGAGCATATGAAATTTACACTCCACGTACCGATATTGTAGCTGTTGATATTAGCAGCTCTATCCAGGAGGTTAGGGAAGTATTTATTGAATCCGGGTATTCCAAAGTACCGGTATATGAAGATACAATTGATAATATAAAGGGTATTCTCTATGCAAACGAGATGTTCAAAATGCCCGAAAGTATTGTTAGTGTAATGAAAGAACCTGTCTTTATTCCTGATACAAAACGAGCCCTTGAACTGTTAAACGAACTCCTTGCACAACATGTTTCGGTTGCTGTTGTTATTGATGAGTTTGGTGGTACCGCAGGTATCGTTACAGTTGAGGATATTCTTGAGGAAATGCTTGGGGAAATACGTGATGAGTTTGATGTTGAAGAGGAAGTTTGCAATAAAATTGATGAATATACTTTTATTATTAGTGGTAAGCTTGAGGTTGACCAGTTAAACGAAGAGCATGATCTTAAAATACCTGAGGGAGACTATGAAACTCTTGCTGGTTATATTACCAGTACAACGGGTAAAATTCCTAAACGAGGCGAAATTATAAATATTGATCATTTTAAATTTCTTGTAATTAAAACCGACAGAAAAAAAGTTGATTTGGTTAAATTATTTTTAATTCCCGAAAAGTATGATGATTTGAATGTATAATACGGTTTTTCTGTTTATATACTAAAAATGGAAAAACCTGTAGTTATATTTGATGGGGATTGCGGATTTTGCAACTTTTTTGTGCAGTTTTTACTCGATATTGATAAAAACGATAACCTGCTTTTTGCTTCTTCATCTTCCGACTTTATTAAATCAAGCTTAAACCCGGATGAACTACTCGTCCTTAATAATACTGTAATGTTGCTGCATAACAATGAAAAGTTCTACCGCTCAAAAGCAGTGATTAAAATTCTCGCACTGGTGGGGTTTCCATCAGCATTCCTAATGCCACTTAGAATTATACCCTCTTCTGTACTTGATATTTTTTACAGACTAATAGCACGTTACCGTAAATATTTCTTCAGAACGCAATGCCGTTTACCAGATGCAAAAACTTCCGAAAAGTTTTTAAGATAATTACGCAATCTAAATAAATAGTTAAAGAATATTGTAATAGCTCTTGACCATCAAAAGGTTAGCCGAAAGATGAATTCGTAAATTAAATAGTTACGAATATTATGTCCACATACCAATATCTTGGAAGGTTTTATAACAGACTGGATTATCTCAAACTTACGATGTATTGACAGATTAGTAGGGTCATATTATCAATGGGTAACTAATGGAGGAAATTATTTCTTCAAATTTCAATATTTATTTGCTTTACGGTGGAAGATGAGTAAAAATACTGATAACTTTACAAGTTAAAATAATATGGATTGTTTATTGGAACTTGTACTAGAGAAGAAAGATACTAATTCAAAAGCCAGAGCCGGATATATTGATACTGATCACGGAAGGATACAAACACCTATTTTTATGCCTGTTGGTACACAGGGTACTGTAAAGGCAGTTACTCAAAAGTCACTAAAAGAAGAAGTTGAAGCACAGATAATTTTAGGCAACACCTACCACTTATATCTGCGTCCCGGTACCGAAATACTTGAAAAGGCAGGTGGATTACATAAATTTATGAATTGGGATAAACCGATTTTAACAGATTCTGGTGGGTTCCAGGTGTATAGTTTAAGTGAGTTAAGAAAACTTACTGAGGAAGGTGTTAAGTTTCGTTCACATCTGGATGGCTCGGAGCATTTCTTTACTCCGGAAAAGGTTATTGGCATTGAACGAAGTATTGGTTCTGATATTATGATGGTGCTTGATGAATGTACTCCCTATCCATGTGAATACGATTATGCCAAAAACTCGAAAGATATGACAACCCGCTGGGCTGTTCGAAACAAGGAAGCTTTTGAGAATAGTGAACCTTTATATGGTCATAAACAACATTTATTCGGTATTGTTCAAGGCAGTGTTTATAAGGATTTAAGGGAACAATCTGCCAGAGAGCTTGTTGATATTGGGTTCGACGGGTATGCTGTTGGTGGTCTTGCAGTTGGTGAACCGGCTGAAATGATGTATGATACGGTTGATTTTACAACTGATTTTCTGCCAGAAGATAAACCACGTTATTTGATGGGTGTAGGCAGACCTGAGAATATTCTTGAAAATATTGCTCGCGGAATCGATATGTTCGATTGTGTTATGCCTACTCGTAACGCACGTAATGCCTATCTTTTTACATCACGTGGATACCTGGCAATGCGTAACGCAAGACATAAAGAAGATTTTACAACTGTTGATCCCGAATGCGATTGTTATCTTTGTAAAAACTTTACCAAGGCATATTTAAGGCATCTGTTTATTGCCAACGAAATATTGGCTTTACAGTTAGCTTCTTTACATAATTTAAGATTTTATCTAAATCTTGTTACAAAAGCACGCGAACATATAATCGCGGGTACCTTTACAGAATGGAAAAATGAAACAGTAAAAATTATATCAAAAAACGTAAATTCAACACAGGAGGATTAAGTGGAATTTATATTAGCAATGGCTCCACAGGGTGGAGAAGATGGCGGCGGACTAATGAGTACGCTTATTTTGTTTGGTGCTATTTTCGCCATATTTTATTTTATGATTATAAGACCTCAGCAGAAAAGGCAGAAAGAAAGAGATAAAATGCTTAATGAGCTTAAAAAAGGTGATAGAGTACTCACTGGTGGTGGTATTCATGGTACTATTGATGCTATAGATGAAAAAACAGTTGTTCTTAATGTTGGTAACAATGTTAAAATTAAGTTTGAACGCTCGGCTATAGCTGGTGGTGCAAAAAATAAAGATGCACAAAAATAAAAGATTTATTTTACCTGTCACCGTGTTAATTTACCGGTGACAGATTTTACCAATCACTTTTTAATTACAAATTATATGTTGGGTATGGAAAAGAATTATCTTGATATTAACTCAAACTTCCTCGCTATTGAGGAGGAATATTCGAATTATAAAGATTCGGAAATTGTAATTTACTCCGTACCACTGGAAAAAACTGTGAGCTACGGTGGTGGAACCATAGAAGGTCCGAAAGCAATTATCGAAGCTTCCCATTATGTCGAGTTTTATGATGAGGAAACAGACAAGGAGTTATGTTTTGATAAGAAGATATGTACACTTGCACCCAACGATATAAGTGATAAAGATATAGTTACAACACTTTCCGATGCTGAGATTGATATCACTTCGCTGTTAGATGACAAAAAGTTTGTGGTTACCCTTGGCGGTGAACATTCACTCTCTTATGCACCTGTAAAAGCTCATGCGGATAAATATAAAGATCTTACCGTTTTGCAGATTGATGCACACTCCGATTTAAGACGCGAATATGAAGGAAGTATATATTCACATGCCTGTGTTATGAGAAGAATAGCGGAAGCAGGAATTAGCATTACCCAGCTTGGTATAAGGGCACAATGTGCTGCTGAAGCCGAGTTTATTAGGGATTATAATATCAATACCTTTTATATGAGGTCTATCAGGTCGGGTAAAATTGCTAACTGGCAGGAAAAGCTAATCGATACTTTATCTGAAAAGGTTTACCTTACTATTGATGTTGACGGATTCGATCCTTCGGTTTTCCCTGGAACCGGTACACCCGAACCAGGTGGTCTAATGTGGGACGAAACACTTAACCTTTTAAAGGAAATAGCTAAAACAAATAATATTGTAGGCTTTGATGTTGTGGAAACTGCACCACGTGAAGGAGAGACAATTTCGGAATTTAATGCTGCAAAACTTATTTATAAGCTTCTAAATTATACTTTTTATTAAACAAATTAAATATTCTGTTTAATTTTAAGTCGTTTCGTATTAACTTTGTACATTGTCTTTTAACAGTAAAGTTGATATGAAAAATCTTTTTAAACTGTTGTTTTTTGCCACACTACTATTTTCCTCGCTGGTTTATTCCAAATCGAGAGTATATGTTGTTGAGGTTTCCGGTACAATAGACTTGGGACTTTCTCCATATATAAGTCGTGCTATTGAAGATGCTGAGAATGATCTTGCCGATGTAATAATTTTCAGAATTAACACATTTGGCGGAAGAGTTGATGCAGCAACTGAAATTAAAGATGCAATTTTAGATAGCAAGGTAAAAACCGTTGCGTTTATAGATAAAAGGGCAATTTCGGCAGGTTCTCTTATATCGTTATCATGCCAGAATATTTATCTGGTACCGGGTGCGTCAATAGGGGCAACTACCGTAGTTGATCAGCAAGGCAAAAAACAGGCTGAAAAATATCAATCATACATGCGTGGTGAAATGCGTTCAACTGCTGAAAGAAATGGCAGGCGTACAGACGTTGCAGAAGCAATGGTTGATGAAACAGTTGTAGTAAAAGGTTTGGTTGATAGTACAAAACTTGTAACACTTACTTCCGATGAAGCGGTTAAATGGGGCATGGCAGATTCGGTGGTATCCAACTTTAATGAATTACTTGAACTTGTAGCCGGTAATAATCCGCAGGTAGTATATACCGAACCAAATGCTGGTGAAAACATTGTTAGTTTTCTTAATAACCCAATTATATCGGGCATACTTATAATGATAGGTACAATCGGGATGTTTATGGAAATTAAAACACCTGGTTGGGGGTTTCCGGGAACTGCGGCTGTAATTGCTTTAACACTATTTTTTGGTGCAGGTTATATTGTTAATCTGGTATCTGCAATTGAGATAATTTTATTTATAATTGGTGTAGCATTACTACTGCTCGAAGTTTTTGTTGTTCCGGGATTTGGTGCTTTCGGAATTGTTGGTATAATACTAACTATTTCAAGCCTGTTCCTTGGTCTGCTTGGCGATTTTAAATTTGTTAGCTGGGATAGCATATCAGTTGCAGTAACCCAATTAACAGGTGCATTACTCGCTTCAATAGTTGCAATTTATTTTATTGGCAAGTTTCTGCCAAAATCCGAAGTATTTAACAGATTAGTACTTGTTGATGGTATTTCGGGTACTGGTGGTTACAGCACTGCAAAACAAAACTTCTCCGGTCTGATTGGTAAAACCGGCGAGGCTTTAACTGTATTGCGTCCGGCTGGTGCAGCTCTAATTGATAACGAAAGAATTGATGTAATAACCAATAGTAGTTATATTGAAAAAGGTGCCAGGGTAAAAGTAGTTCATGTTAGTGGTTCAAGTATTATGGTTGAAGAAATAAAAGAGAAATAAATTTACCTTACCACTCACAAAATTTAATCCTAATTTTGAACATGCTAAAAAAAAGTTTTTTTTAACACCACACATATATGGTAAACTTATGCACAAATTTGTACGACTAATTTATTCACTTCTACTGTTTTTACTCGTATCAGCTTCATTATTTGCACAGGCAAAAGGAAAACTGAGGGGTTATATTACAGATTCGGAAACCGGTGAAGCTTTAGCTTATGCCAATGTTTTTATTAAAGAACTTGGAACTGGTGCATCTTCCGATCAGAATGGATACTATTTTATTACTTCGGTTGAAGCAAACAAAAGTTTAACCGCAGTATTTTCTTACATGGGATATGCTCCCAAGACAGTTACATTTAAAGTAACTCCTAACAAAACTCTACATCTTGATGCAGAGCTTTCTACAGCTGGTATTGAGCTTGAAACAATTACCAAGATTGGTGAAAAGGTAATTGAAAAAAATGCGACCGATATTGGTTTGGAAAGAATTTCAGTAAAACAACTTGAAGCATTACCAAAAGGTGTAGAAACAGACGTTTTCCGCTCATTGCAGTATATTCCCGGTGTTCGTTCAACCGGTGATGTTTCGGCGAGATATTATGTGCGAGGTGGTGCTAGTAACGAAAACCTTGTTATGCTTAATGGAACTACTGTTTACAACCCTTTCCACGCTATGGGTCTGTTCAGTGTTATTGATCCGGATATGATTAATAGTATTGAGTTTTACAAAGGTGGTTACGGTGTTGAATATGGTGAAAGAATGTCATCAGTTTTAAGCATTACATCGAAAAATGGTAACAACAAATCATTCGGTGTTAAAGCCAGCTCAAGTTACCTTACTGGTAAAGCTCTTGTTGAAGGACCTATTCCGCATGGTTCCTTTCTTGTCTCGGGACGTAAAAGCTATAATACCGAAATTTTGAAGAAATTCTTGAATGAAAAGAATGCTCCATTCGATTTTTATGATATGTTTTTTAAGGTGAACTATAGTAACCCTGATTTTATAAAGGATGCTCGTTTTGAGGTTATGGGATTCTTTAGTTATGATGAAATGGATGAAGGTGATCCGTTTAAGGAAGCTTTTAACTGGAAGAATAATCTGTTCTCATTTAAATGGTTTCAGGTATTTGATAACCCGTTCATGTTGCAGGTTGGTATTCACATGAGTGAGTTTGCCGGTGAAGTTATTCCAAACTTTACAACAGTTCTTCCTAAGAAAAATAGTCTGGAAGACCTTACAATGAAACTTGACTTTACCTACCTTCAGGATTCGAAAGATGAGATTGATGTGGGTTTACATATAAAAACAATTAACTCAACACTTAATATTGTTAATACAAATGGTGTACTTTCCGAAATTGAGGATTTTGCTGGCAACCTTAGTGTTTATGCCAAATACAAATTTCTTCGATTTGAAGATTTCGGATTGGAAGTTGGTACCAGATTTAACACTGTTGGATTAAGTGAAAATGGTGGGTTTATACCTGAACCTCGTATTAGTATGACCTATAATGTATTTCCGTTCCTGAAGGTTAAAGCCGCATGGGGTATTTATCAGCAAGAACTTACAACTCTTAGTGATGAAAACGAAGTTATTTCACTTTTCGAACCATGGGTTATTATTCCCGATTACTTAAATGCATCTACTTCAAGACATTATACTGCTGGTATTGAAACTAATTTCTATCCAAACCTTACCTTTAATATTGAAGGTTATTATAAAAGTGTAACAGATATACCTGTACTTAATCAAAATAAAACTAATGTAGATGAACCGGATCTTGTTGCCGCAACCGGCGAATCTTATGGTGCCGAAGTATTTCTTAAGTGGGATCTAAATCCGGTTGCCCTTACAACATCTTACACACTAAGTTACGCGTACAAGGATTCAAAAGAATGGGTCTATTATCCACGCTATGATTCCAGACATGCACTTAATGTAGCCTTAACTTATGATATTGGCTGGGGCTGGGAAGCAACTGCAAGCTGGTTCTACAATACCGGATTACCTTTTACTCCTATTGTTGGATTCTATAATCGTCCAGATATCTCGAATATGCACGTTCAACCTTATATTCTTGAAAGTTATGAAGCTTACTCCGTTTTGGGTGATAAAAATATTGGACGATTACCCGATTACCATCGTTTAGATTTAGGATTATCCAAAAAATTTGATTTCAAATTTATGAAAGTCGGACTTGATTTCAGCGTAATTAACGTTTATGATCGCAAGAATATCTTCTACTTTAAACGTGATAATGCTGAAAGAGTTAACATGTTACCATTTTTACCAACTGCAACTTTAAAGATTGAATTATGAGAAAATTACTGTTAATAATAATAATTGTTTTATTTACAATTGGTTGTGAGGAAGACTTTGATCCCAAAGGTGAATTCAGACAAGAATATGTTCTGAGTTCAATTATAAGGGTTGACACAAGTTATCAGATATGTACACTTTCAAAAAGTTACGATGTTGATGGCTATGACCCCTACGAAAATACAACCGACCCAACTATAGATGAAGCTTTTGTAAGGTTATGGTATAAAGATACCGTATTTATAATGAGAGATACAGTTGTTGAAAGAACAGACTTATCGCGTTATAGCGATTCGATTAGGTATTTTTATCTTGATAATTTTCAGCCTGAACTAAATCAGGAGCTTGAAATAGAGGCATTGCTAACTAATGGTAAAAGATTAAGAGCTTTTACTACTTTGCCAAATCAGTTTATTTTTACCGCCGGATCTGATGTATCAATTCCTTCAACTGAAGATGAAGATTTTATTTCCATTAAATGGGAAACTGGTAGCAACAGAATGATATATAATAATAGGTTATATATCTACTACTATGAAAATAATAACAAAACTGAAGTAAAGCGTAAAGCTGTTCCCATCTCATTTATTAATACTGAGGAGGGGGAAGTACCTTACTTCCCAATTCCGACACGAGACAAAGCTGCTGTTTATTCTCGATCCGAGTTTGACAGAGCATTAAAAGAAATTAGTGAAGGTGTAGAAAGTAAGGAACAGTTTACTATTATTAACGCTTATGTTGATATCCTTCTGTATGATGAAAACCTTAGTGGTTATTATCTATCTACGCTTGAGGGTACAGATGGTTTTTCAGTTAGACTGGATGCTTCTGATTTTTCAAATGTAATAGGTGGGTTTGGAGTATTCGGTTCTTATTTTCGGACTGGTAAATACATGCATATTGACGAAGATTATATTAGATCATTTGGATATAAACCATTATAATTTTTTAACCCAACATGGAAATTTAATGAAACACATATATAAACTTGTATTGATTATAATTATTGTTTTTGCTGCTTTTGCTTGCGAAAAGGAGGTTTCTTCAACATCCTATGATGAAACCAATTATGATGGTAGAATTTTTATTACATCGCATCCTGAAGGTGCTGATATTTACCTTAATGGTAAAATATCGGGTAAAAAAACTCCAGATAGCCTGATTTGGTTATCCCAGGAGCAGCATTACATTACATTAAAGAAATTTTTATACCGCGATACTACTATTGTATTTTCTCCCGAAAATAGAAAAACCATTAATCTTGATGTAAATTATTACGCTAATCCCAGAATGTATGGTAGTATTTATTGTGCATCCGTACCTTCTAATGCGGAAATATTTATTGGTGATTCAGCAACTGGTAAAAACACTCCTGCCGAATTAAAGGGTTTTTTACCTGGTACTTACGATATTATTCTTAAATACCCTAATCATTTGAATAATACTCAAAAGGTTGTTGTTAAAAGTAGAAACAGAACAATGCTTGAAGCTGCTATGGTTGATACTACTTACTGGATTACTTACCGTGAGTATAATTCGGGTTTGATGGAAGATGATGTTACGGCTTTGGCAGTGGACGATAATAATTTATTGTGGGTTGGTACTGCTACAAAAGGGCTTGCTACTTTTGATGGTACTAACTGGACATACTTTACTACTGATAATTCTAATTTGCCTTCAAACGAAATTACAACTCTTGAAAAAGATAAAAGCGGTAAGATTTGGATGGGAACAATGGCTGGTGCTGCCAAATATGATAATGGTAGCTGGACTTTATATACCAGTTCAAATACCGAGCTTCATGACGAAAGAATTACTTGTATTGAGTTCGATAGCCATAACAATGTTTGGTTTGGTACACAAAATGGTATTGCAGTTAAGAGAGATACTGGTTGGGCTATTTACAATACCGAAAATTCAAATATTTCGGGGAATTTCATTAACAAAATAAATACTAATGTTGGTGGTGAAATTTGGGCTGGTACAAGTAAGGATGGACTTTCAAGGTATTTTGGTTATTGGAAGCCCGTAAGAAGCTTTACCTGGGCTGATGGTTCCGGTTCTCCTGGAAATACCATTTCAGCTTTTGATGCCGAAGTTGAGACTGGCATGGCTTGGGTAGGATGGCTACCTGAAAGAAACGGTGCTGGCAGAGGTGGAATTACTACATATTCTGAAGGTGTTTGGAGATTCAAAAATATTAATTTACCAAGTAATTATATTACATGTATTTATATTGATGCGGAAAACACAAAATGGATTGGTACTGATGCAGGTTTGCTTAGATTTGTGGACCTTGGCGACAGAGTAATTTTTGATGAGACAAACTCTAATCTCGAATCTTCATACATAAAAACCGTTGTAAAAGATCAACTTGGTTTTGTTTGGATTGCAACACGTGATGGAGGATTAACCAAATATAAAAGAGAAAAATACTAGCATTTCTTTTAATTCTGTTTTTTCCTAAAATTAAATTAACGGTAAATCATTTTTGATTTACCGTTTTTTACAAAAATGAGGAAAATATGTATTTAAAGAGAGCTTTCAAATTATTGTTTGTAGTTTACTTATTTATATTGGGGGGCTGCGAGCAGGATATTACTACAAGTGCACCAAATGATGGGTTTCATAACGGGAAAATTTCAGTTAAATCCTCGCCTCCGGGATCAATGATTTACATTGATGACAAAATTTATGGGTTAAAAACACCAAATGAAATAAACTGGATTGGTTTGGGCGAACACAAGATTACACTAAAAAAACAATACTATCGTGATACAAGTTTTAAGGTTAATATTCAGGATGATTTACTTAATACCTTTGATATTAACTATTATGAAAACGTAAAAATGTACGGTAGTGCAATTTGTGATTCCGATCCAAAGGGTGCTGAAATATTTATAAATGATTCTGCAACAGGTTTCGTTACTCCCGAACTGATTTCCGGATTATTTCCTGGCAGCTACAAGTTTGAATTAAGAAAAAAAGAGCATCGAAGTTTTATTAAAAACTTTAATATGAAGAGCGGTGTTAATACTTCTGTTTATTCCGCCCTGGAAGATACTTCAGTTTGGGTTACGTTTCATGAGGGAAATTCAGGAATACCTTCTGATGAGCTTACATGCCTTACTATTGGTGCTGATGATTTGGTATGGGTTGGTACAGTAGATTACGGCGTCTTTTCATTCGATGGAAAGAATATTAAAAAATATTCAATGGAAAATGATGGTTTACCAGCCAATAAAATCTTTCAGCTAACTACCGATCTTGATGGAAACATCTGGATGGTTGCCAATGAAGGAGTTGCAAAGTTTAGCAATGGCAGTTGGACTTCTTTTACACCTGATAATTCCGGGCTTTATCAAGGGAATTTCTCTACTATTCAATGCGATGGTCAGGGGAGTATCTGGGTAGGTTCAAATAATGGGCTTAACAAGTTTTCAGGTGGTAGCTGGACGCATTACGATTTAAAAGAACATGGAAGTGTTTCAAACTACGTTACCTGTCTCGGAAAGGAATTTGAAGGAAGATTGGTTGTTGGACTTGGACGAAATGATCCTAAAATAAATTATGATGAAACTTTTTATAGTATTAGTGGTTTTCCGGGTAATATTCAGGACACCAATATAAACTGGCAAACTGCAGTTGACTATAATACTGAAACCGGTGAATTATACTTTGCCTGGTTTTCAGGACTTGTTAAGTATAATCAAACAGCATGGACAGAAATTAATATACCAGTTGAAGATGTTAATATCAGGGGAATAGAAGCACATGAGGATCAGCTTTGGTTAGCAACAAATAAAGGGTTGATATTATATTATATGGATGCTATTCGGAATTTTATTCCTCGTATTGATAATAATCTTAGAACTCTTGATTTTTGGGATATTGAAACTGATTCGAAAGGGAATGTCTGGATAGCTTCAGCGGATGGTGGGCTAACTAAATACAAGGCTTTTGTAAACCAATAAGTTATAATCCTATTATTTTTATCTTATAATGTATATCTATTTTGTTTCAGATTTTGTAACTTCTTCAGATAGTACATTTGGTAATATACCAAGTTTAGAATTCAAGGAATATTACATGAGTAGTTTCCGATTATATACAAAAACGGTAATGGTTCTGCTGCTTGCACTTTCATTCTGGGCTTGTGAAAAGGAAATTTCAACTTCTCCGGTTGAGGTTCAAAACAAGTATAACGGAAAGATATTTATTGACTCATACCCAGCTGATGCAGATTTATATGTTGAGGGTAAAATATCAGGACTAAAAACTCCCGATACTTTATGTTGGCTGGAAAACAGAGCCTATAGAATTACGTTAAAAAAATATCTTCACATAGATACTACACTCGTTATAGGTGCAAATTCCAGTGTACCGGAAAAAGTTTTTGTGGATTACTACAAAAATCCTAAAATGCTTGGAGCACTTAAATGTACTACATTCCCTGAAAGTTCGGATGTTTATTTAAATGATGAATATGTGAGCTTAACAACACCATTTATTATGGATTCCCTTATACCCGGAAACTATAAAGTAAGATATACTAAAACAGGATTTAGAGATTGGGAAGGGAGTTTTTTAATTAAAAGTAGTACTACTAACGGAACAACAATTCCTCTTGAAGATACTACAATCTGGGTTAGTTATACAGAGCAAAACTCGGGATTACTCGAAGATATTATAAATGACATTGCCGTTGATAGCAATAATACAATCTGGTTTGCTTGCTCAGAAAGAGGATTGGCATCTTTTGATGGTGTTACCTGGAATAACTGGAATACAGGAAATAGTGGTTTGCATGATGATGGACTAACCGAAATTGAGATTGATAATTGCGGTGGTAGGTGGCTTGGAATAACTAGTGGTATAAGTTATTTTAATAATGGTGAGTGGGGGTATTATTCAGGGCTGGATATGAGCTTAAATAATGATTATATATCAGGCTTGAAGATTGATAACAACGGAAATGTTTGGGCTGCTTCATTTGGAGGGATGATGCTCGTTACCCCTGATAAAGTACTGGAAACTTATACTAATACAAACTCCGGTTTGGGTACCAATATGTTTAACTCTGTTTGTACTGATATAGCTGGAGAAGTTTGGGCAGGTGCAGTAAGGGGTGGTTTATGGGTATTTAACGGTACTGATTGGAATAAAATTGATATGGATATTAGTCTTGGCGATAATATTTCAGCTATTGCAAAAGAGTATGATACAGGTAATATCTGGATAGGAGTATGGCCTACAAACTCGAGACCCGGAGGTTTAATTTCATTCATAGATGGTGAGTGGGAAGTTGAATACAATCAACTGGTTTCTAGAGAAATCACTTCAATTTATATTGATAAAAGTGACAGGAAGTTTATTGGCACAACAAAAGGCTTAATAGTTTTTAGGGATTATAGTAATAAAGTTACCTTTACATCCGAAAACTCAAATTTGAAATCATCTTCAATAAGGGCTATCGAATCTGATAAATTTGGCAATATCTGGATTGCAACTATTAGTGGTGTTACAAAACTGAAAATTGCAAAAATAGATTTACCTTAAAAATCCATTTTAAAGTACATTGTTTTAATATAACTAATTAATATATTAGTGTTGTCGAATATTTTTCAGGTTAATATGTACAAGTCTCAAATTTTATTATTGTTAGTATTATTCCTTTCCTTTACTGCATGCGAAAAAGATATTTCCAGGAGTGAAAATACTGCAAAGGAAAGAGTTAATGGTAAGCTGGTTCTTGATTCAAAACCATCTGGTTCAACAATTTACCTTAATGATAAAATTACCGGTTTAAAAACTCCTGATACCTTATTCTGGTTAGATGATACAACTTATAAGGTAACCTTAAAAAAATTCCTTTATAGAGATACATCTTTTAAGGTAAATGTAAATAAGGATATACCAAGTGATATTTTTGTGGATTACGATTCAAATCCCAAAATGAGAGGGAGCATTAGTTGTGTTAGTGATCCCGAGGGTGCTTCAATTTTATTAAATGGTGAACTTCAGGAAGAAACTACTCCTGTTACCATTATAGGTTTAATACCGGGTGAGTATTCTCTTGTGTACCAATATGAAAATTGCAGGGATACCAAAAAAGATGCTTTGGTAAAAAGTGGAACTACCTTTATGGATTATACAACTTTAATTGATACTTCTGTTTGGGTGCTATATACTAATGAAAATAGCGGTTTTCCTGCTGAAGGGGCAAACTATATAATTTTCGATGATAATAATATTGCCTGGATTGCAACCATACAAAGCGGACTAGTTAGATTTGACGGTACTAACTGGCAAAGTTATACAAAAGAAAATAGTGGCTTGCTTAGCAACTATGTAAATTCTCTTACATTTGATAATAACGGTAAACTCTGGATTGGTACAAATGAAGGTGTTTCTGTTTATGATGGTTCTTCATGGGAAAGTTTTACCTCCGAAAATTCCGAGTTGCCCAATGATTTTATTTCCCATCTGGTTTCGGATATACATAACAGGATTTGGATTTGTACATTTAATGGTTTGGCACAATACAATAATGGCGATTGGTTTGTTTACACACCCGAAAACTCGGGTATTGGCTCAAAGCAAATAAATTTTGTTAACCTCAATGTAAGAGGACACGTTTGGGTAGGTACAAGTAGAGCTGGTATAAGGGAATGGAATGGAGTTAACTGGCGTACAATTTCCATGACTTTTCAAGGAGGTCCGCTTCCACCGCAGCAGGGACCCGGTAATAGTATTTCAGCAATTTCCGAGGCTGATGCTGATGGTAGAGCCTGGATAGGATTTCTTCCTGAGCAAAATGGTGGAATAGGTGGTTTGGTGTCGGTTAACGAGGAGAACAAATTTAATAGGAATTATACTCCGTTACCATCAAACAAAATTACTGCTATTTATGTAGATGAGGCAACCAACAGAAAATGGGTTGGCACTGATAGTGGATTATTAACTTTTGTTAATTGGGAAGACAGGATTTTTTATGTTACAAATAATTCCAGTTTTGAAACAGAAGATATTGAATCTATCTCCAAAGATAAAGCCGGTAATTTATGGTTTACTACAACAACCGGCGGTATTATGAAACTTAAGGTTGATAAGCTTTTTTAGGGTTTAAGTATATCTTTCAGTTTTGTCTGGTATTTTTCGGCGTACTTGTAAATAGTTTCAGCTTTATTGAATTCAAGAGTTTTAATCTCTGGCAAATCTAACTGAACTAAATGTGCAGGCAAAGAGTGTTTTGATTTTTCACGAATCATCATTCTGTGCATTATTTGAATAGACGCAAAAACTACTTCAGTTCTACCAGGTTCACTATTAGTATTTTTGCCCGATTCTGAAAGTATATCAATAGCAATTACTTCATCACAATCATTAGCAATAATATCGTAAGGTACCGGATTTGTTACTCCACCATCGATAAAAAGCGAATCGTCAATTTTTACAGGAGGGAAAAAGCCGGGTAGTGCATAACTTGCTTTTAAAGGTGCGGAAATACTTCCTTCTGAAAATATTTTCATTTCCTTGTTTGTGTAATCCGTTGCCACAATTTTAACCGGAATATCAAGTTCCTCGAAAGTATCTTTTCCAACAAACTCCATAAATGCAGCCTGGAATTTATTACCTTTAACAATGCCTGAACTCAAAATTGAAGGATCCATAAGATCAAATATTTTCTTTAGATCACTATTTCTGAATTCCCAAAAACTGCTTTTATCTGCAAGAACAAGTGTCTTCACAAAATCCTCAATTTCGGTTGTGTTTTTACCGGCAGCAAAAGCTATACCTAAAAGTGCACCAATACTACTTCCCGAAATTATTGATGGTTTAATTGATAGTTCTTCAAAAACCTTTAAAATCGAAATATGTGCCAAACCTTTCGCTCCGCCGGCACCAAGAGCTAAACCAAATTTTTTCATTCTTCGGTCTTAATATTTTCTTCGGGCAACATTTTAAACTCGGCTTCTTTAATCTCTTCTTCTTTCGCCTTCTTTTTTAGTTCGCTTTTATATTTGTATTGTACACGCATAACAAGCCAAAAGCCAAGAAACACCCAAAAATGCAATAGCAGAAAAATTACTCCGCTTGCAATAAGCAAAACAACGTCAAAACCAAACTCAATATTGTTTTCAGTTATAATTTTATTGATAACAAAATAATCTATTATTATCCAAACAATGGAAAGTATCCAAAGGATAAATGTAACAGTAGTATTCGATTTAAGTTTTCTAAGAAGTTTTTCCATTTTACAGTTCTTAATATTTAAAGTAAAGCCGCACTAATATAATATAAATTAATGCGGCTTTAAACTATTTAAAACAGAATGCTGTTATTTTTCAATTTGATAAACAGAGTCGATTATAGTGCCATCAACCCATTTAATTACTGCAACAACCTTATCCTTGTTAAGTTTTGGTTTCGCTGGTTTACCACAAATCGATTCAACCTCATCATAAATTTCCTGAATGGTTTTTATAGGTAAACCACTATTTTTAACTGCTTCAAGCAGGTCTGTACGTTTAGGGTTTATTGCAATACCACGCTCGGTAACAATTACGTCAACAAGTTCTCCCGGTCCGGTAACGGTTGTAACTTCATCTACTATAACCGGTATTCGGTCGCGGAACGAAGGAATTGCAAGTATAGTACATTTTGAGAAAAGACAATTTTGCCACCCACCAATGCCATGTAAAAGATAGCCGTCAGAGTGTGTTACAACATTTGCGTTGAAATTAAGATCAACTTCTGTTGCACCAAGTACCACAGCATCAACCATTGAAGCAAAGTTTCCTTTACCATGATAATTGTAGCTTGTAAACGGACTCGTATTTATATGATTACTATTTTCGCGCATCGAGCGTACACCCTCAAGATCAAATGTTTGACCATCAAGAATATACTCGGTTAAGCCTTCTTCCAGCATTTCAACAAGGTATTTTGTTGAACCGCCTCTAATAAAGCGAGCCTTAATATTATTTTTTTTCATTTTTTCTTTAAGGTAAAGTGCAAATGCAAGGTTAGTACCACCTGCACCAGCCTGAAGCGAAAATCCATCTTTCATTATTCCGGCTGCTTCAATAAAATCAGCAACATATTCGGCAATAAGTAATCTATCGGGCGATTTTGTAACCTGTGTTGTTCCCGAAACAATTTTTGATGGATCACCAAGTGATTCTGTTTCAACAACAAAATCAACATTATTACCCTGAATTTGCCAAGGGTAGCAGGGGAATGGTACAAGATTATCGGTTACAACAATAACCCTGTCGGCATATTCGCTATCTGCCAGGGCGAAACCAAGTAAACCGCAAGCTGATTTACCACGGTCGCCAGTGGCATTACCAAACGGGTCTGCTGTTGGTGCGGCAATTACCGAAAGATCAACATGAACCTCACCATCCTGTATTGCCTGATAACGTCCACCGTGTGAGCGAAGTATTCCTGTGCCGCTCATTTTACCTTCTGTAGTGTATCTGCCAAGCGGACCGTTCATACTGCCTTCAATATGATGTATTGTACCATCTTCAAGATATTGAATTAAATGTTCATGGCAGGGGAATGATGCACTGGGAACCCAGCGTATATCTTTTATTCCCATCTCTTTTATTACATCAAAAAGCTGGTTGGTAACAACATCACCATTACGAAGGTGATGATGTGTTGAAATGGTCATTCCATCTTTTAAGCCAGCAGCAACAAGTGCATCTTTTAAACTCGCTTTTACTTTGTTGCCATCTGCCGGATAATCCGAACAACTGCGTATAGGTGGAGCCGCTTTAAATCCTTCAGGTTTGAATTTACCTACACCCTGAAAAGGAACCTGTTTAATACCGTTTACTTCATCAGGGACTAATCTTCCAACTGCATTTTTAATCATTTCCATATCAAACTCCCTGCTCTTCTTCTTTCCAGTTTTTGCTCAAGAGATTACTTTTTACAGCAACTTCAATAGTTTTTTGTGCTCGTTTAACTACCGGGGCATCTATCATTTTACTACCAAGTGATACTACACCCAAACCTCTCGATGTTGCTTCATCATAGGCTTTAACTATTTTTTTAGCTTTTTCGATTTCTTTTTCTTCAGGAGCAAAAGCTTCATGAATAACCTTTATCTGACGCGGATGAATACAACCTTTACCTTCGAAGCCAAGTTGTTTTGCTTCAAGTACGCTGGCTCTTAATCCATCCATATTAGAAACATCTGAATAAACTGTATCAATTGCCTGAACACCGGCTGCCTTGGCTGCATTAACTACCATACTACGCATAAAGAAGCTTTCTGTGCCTTCTTCGGAACGCTGGGTGCCAATATCGGCGGTATAGTCTTCTAATCCAACTGCAAGGGAACATACATTCACGGAAGCTGAGGCTATTTCGTAAGCATTTATCGTTCCTTTTGCACTTTCAATAATTGGCATAAAATATATGTCATTTGTTAGACTGTACTTTTCCTTAAGTAATGCAACTCTGTCATCAACTTTTTGTATATCTTCTGCCGATTCGCATTTAGGTATAAGAATAACATTAACATTGTGAGGAATTACAAAATCAAGATCATCCAGTCCGGCAGGTAGCTGGTTTATACGCACCATTCTTTCGGCACTATAAAAATCAATTGCCCTTAGTGTATTTCTAACCATGTAACGAGCTGCATCCTTTTCGGCAGCAGCAACAGAGTCTTCAAGATCAAGAATAATACCATCGGGACTATGCAGACCAGCATTAGGATAAAACTTTGGTTCATTACCCGGAAGGTATAATCTGCTTTTTCTGAAATGGTCTTTTGTGGTGGTATAGTAATTGTTTTTATGCATCTCAGGAAGAAATTCTTTTTCTTCCTCCGGTTTAATTTTTTTTAGTGCACATTCAAATCGTGCTGCCATAGCTGCTTCAATTGCACCAAAATCTTCAACATAAACATTAGCATTTTTTAATTCGAAGAAGTTGCAGAGTTCGGTGAGGAAGTTTCTGATGCTTGTTCCATACATCAATTCAACTTTGGATTTAAGGTCTATTTTTAAGCCGCCATTATCTGTCAGCTCTATTTCGACATAACAGTCCGATCTTACTTTATCACCGCGTTTTCCGGCGGTACCGGTTCTGTTTTCCATAGTGTGCCTCTTGTAAATAAATATTTAATAAAATATGATTGAAGAACAATTTCCCTTTTATCGGGATCATTATAAATTTAATTGAATACAAGTACCCCGGAGGCTATTTATCCGGATTGTAGTAGTTTGCGTGCAGTTACAATCTGATAAACCTCCAGGGCTTAAAAACTTTATTCTTTGGTGGCAGGTAATTGCCACCCTACAATTTTATTAGAAATAAAATTAAGCAAATTGTAAAGAACTATATATTAAGTTTGTAGGGGCAATTCATGTCATTGATCCCGATTTATCGGGGAATTGCCCTTACGGAAGTAATATCATTTTCCCAAAAAGCGGGATCAATTACTCTAACGAAGTATCATTAGAACTTCAAACCTCGGAGGTTTAAAAGGTTAGTTACAAATTGGTACAATCAAGATTAAGTACCAAAACAAACCTCCAAAAATTTAATCTTCTAAACTACTAATTTAGCCATAAAATCTTTGGCAGTCATATTTTCACAGCTAAAGATCATATCTTTAACTTCACCAAGTCTTTCTGGTGAAAGTAAAGTTTCGGCAAGAGAGTTAAATTTGTTTTCAAGGTCTTCCATCGTCATTGGTTCTCTTGGGTCACCTTTCGGATATTCAAGATATTCTTCAAATTCGCGACCATCATTAGTTGTAATTTTAACTTTTGAAGGCTGTTTTGCAGGGAACATCTTTTCGAACTCAAGAGATGCTATCCCTTTAATTTTGTCAATAACTTCGCGAATTTTCGGATCGTTAATTTTTTCGTCATTGAATGAAGCAGTTGTTACTTTATGATCAACAAGTGCAGCAGCAATACAATATGGTAATGAGTGGTCTGCAGTTTCTCTTGATTCCGGACGGTATTTGTGCGGATCAAAAAGAATATCGCAAGCACGGGCAATTGTAGTAACTTCTACTTCTTTTATCTGATCATAAGTAATGTTATTTTTTGTAACAACTTTTAGAGTAGCAGAAAGGTGAGTGTGACTTAAAGCTTCTGTAGGAAAAGCTTTCATTGAGCATTCAAGAATTTTCCATGATTCGCCCAATCCACCAATAAGTGCGTCAACATCCCACTGCCAGTCTGGTAAAGTTGCACCTGCATCGCGACCTTCCATCTTGATTGGATCATTCTTCTGCTCTTTATAGTCCCAACCAAGGAAACAATCCATAAAACCTTCCTTACCTTCAAAAACAGCTTCTGTACCACTATACCCCTTCTGAGCCATAAGTGCAGCAAAAACACCAGCCTGTGTTGCCATTGGGTCAACTGTATTTTTCATCATTGTAAGTTTACCGGCGGTTGGACAACCAATCGTATGGTTATGCGAACCATTGATACCAATAGCATTAACCATTTGATCAACAGTAAGACCCATTACCTTACCAGCAACGATAGGAGATACAAACTGCGTTAAAGTTGCGTGGTGCCATTTTCTTTCACGGATGCCAGGCACAGCAAAGAGGCACAAACGCATTTCAAATTCGTAAGCAAGAACTATTGCAGTTATTACATCTTTCATTGATGCACCAACAAGTTCGGCAGCAGAAAGAGCAGCAGGTATAATATCGGAAGGGTGAGACGGATCTTCTTTCCAGTAAATATCGTTAAAATCCAATGCTCTTACCATTAGGGAGTTAACCAGTGTAGCGTTAACAGCTGGCATTTTTTCCTTGAAGCCGATAAGTGAAGCTTCTTCCTTGCCACCCATTTCGGTATATATATCTTTTAATATGTTTACATCTTTTGTGTGGTAGCCACCGTATGCACAACCAACTGAATCGTATAAATATCTTTTTACTTCATGTACTACTTCTTTAGGTAGATCTTCGTATTTAAGGTTTACAGCAAATTCAGCTATTATGCGTGAAATTGATTTTTCCATGATATTTATCCTATGAATTTTTTATGTCATGTTTTAAGTTATATAAAATTAAAGAACACCAAACCTCGGAGGTTTTATTAGTTTGTTTTACCAATTAGGTTTGCATGATAGAGTAATCAAGCAAACCTCCGAGGTTTTAATTTGGGCGATTAAACTACCGCCCAATAATTTTTAGTACAAATTGTATTGTAAGGGCAATTCCCCGATGAATCAGGATCGTTGACATGAATTACACTAACAGATAAATAAAGAACACCAAACCTCGGAGGTTTTAATAGTTTGTTTTACCAATTAGGTTTGCATGATAGAGTAATCAAGCAAACCTCCGAGGTTTAATTTAGACTCTAAAACTATCGCCATGCAAATTTTACAATCTGTTTTTTACCCAGTTTTCCAAACCACCTTCAACTACAAGTTCCTGTGCAGCCGTACCAACGGGTCCTATTGAATATTCCTTTCCGTCAGCAGTTAAGGCTGAATTACGGAAATCTATTTCAATATTTAAGCCTGTCTTTACAGTTAGTTTGTCTGTACCAAATTTAGCTTTAACATCCTCAACAAGTTCAGGCAATTCCAGTACAAGGAAACCATTGTTAAGAGCATTACGGGTATATGTAGCACTTGCCGAACCAGTAATTACCAACTGAATACCACGATATTTTAATGCGGTTGCAGCTTGCTCTCTTGATGAGCCAGTACCAAAATTATAGCCACCAAGTAGAACATCACCTTTGTTAACGATATTGGCAAATTCAGGATCATAATTTTCCATTACAACTTTAGCCTGACCTTCAGGAGTAATATCATCCATATATGTATATTTACCAGGATAAATACCATCTGTGTTCATATTGTCCTGATGGCACCAGATAAGCTCACCGGTTAGTTTTTCGGGGAATCCGTCAATAATATTAACGGCAGTTTTTGCTCTTACAGGTTTGGGATTAACTTTGGCATCACCGGCTAATTGTAGGTCTGCATTCCAGTCGAAAGTAATTTTACCGGCAACAGCAGATGCAGCAACAACAGCAGGGGAGGCAAGATAAGCAGCAGCTTCCTTTGAACCCATGCGACCCTTGAAGTTACGGTTTGTAGCCGAAATACCAACTTCACCATCTTCAAGTAAACCAGCACCAAGACCAATACAAGGTCCGCAACCCGGAGGTAAAGGTTTTGCACCGGCATCAAGAAGTGTTTGCCAGTAACCAAGTTTTTCACTTTCAGCCTGTACCTCGTTTGAAGCAGCGGCAACGTAAAACTCAACTCCTTCAGCTACCTTTTTGCCTTTTACAACTTCTGCAGCTTCAGCAATATCTTCAAGTCGGCTATTTACGCAACTAACAAGATAAGCCTTGTTAACCTTAATATCCTTTTCGGAAAGGGAGCGTACCGAGTTCATAACCTTAACGCTATTCGGACCAGATACATAAGGTTCAACTGTAGCAAGATCAAGAACTATTTCCTTAGCATAATAAGCATCATTATCAGCAGCAAGAGCTTCTCCCGAATCTTTAAGAGCTTGTATTCTGGCATCGTTAATTCTTGGATTAACACCATCCTTGCTATCAGCGTCTGAAGGTACACCAGGTAAACCTCTTTCAGCAAGAATATCTTTACGTTTTTCAAGCCATGTAAATGTAACATTATCGATAGGGAATAAACCACCAAGAGCACCCCATTCGGTGGTCATGTTGGCGATTGTAAGACGTTGTTCAATATTAAGTTCCTCAACACCGTCACCGGTAAATTCAACAATGTGATTAAGAACTTCATCGTTGTTGAAATGACCGCATAACGCAATAATTACATCTTTGCCTGTAACGCCTTTCTGCATTTTGCCTTTAAGTTCAACTTTTGCAACCTGCGGAACCTGCCACCAGGTTTTACCGGTAGCCCAAAGAGCTGCTGCATCGGTACGCACAATTGGAGTACCAAGAACACCAAGTCCGCCATACATGTTACTGTGGCTATCCGAAGCTACCACCATAGTGCCAGGGAAAGCATAACCTTCCTCAACCATTACCTGGTGACCAATACCCCTGCCTGCAGGGTAAAAGTCGTTACCCATCGATTTTGAGAATGCTTCAATTTTTTGGTATTTGGCTAAATTCTTTTCGCTTTTATCCTGGATGTTATGATCGAGTGTATGAACAACCTGACGAGGATTAGCGAATTTTGTTGCACCAATTGATTTGAATTTAGGAATAACAGCACCGGTGTTATCATGCGTCATTACATGAGCCGGCTGAATTGTAAGAAAATCCCCACTATGAACTTCATGCTGATCATCCAGCCCAAGAGCAAATTTTTGGGCTATTTTTTCTACAAGATTTTGTGACATTTCACCACCTTATAATTTAATTCTAACTGCATCTCTAAACGGATCGAAACTAACAAAATCGGCATGGTGAACAATAATTGATTCAACTGTACGTTTACCAAGATCGCCTTCTTTTGAGTGCGTTCCAATTATATGCTGAATTTCAGGACCAAGACCAAACCTGTCGGCAATAGCAATACCGCTGAACGGATGGCGTACAAGTTTACCTGCTTTACTTGTAGAAAGTTTTCCATCAACCATTTCGTATTCAAGCAATTTGCCCACATCAATAAGTATTGCACCGGAAATAAGCAAATCCATATCGATTTCTATTTCTTTACCAAAATTGTTCTGCATTACCTTTGCCATTTCAACAGCAAGGTGTACACAGGTACGTTTGTGGTTCATGAAAGATATTTTGCAATCGTTAATTAGTAGTGAAAAAGGAATAACCTCAAGATCGGTAGCGGAAAGCACACTGTTTTCAATTGCATATTCCCAGCACTGGTATGTTTTTTCTTTAAGATCGGCATCTTTAATCCATTCAATTTCGGGCCAGATCTTTTTTATTTCATCTCGCATTTATTTCTCCATGGTTACGTTAAATGTTGAAATAACATCCAATTACATAAAAGCCCTTCACCAAAACTGGGGAAGGGCTTAAACAATAAAAGTTTATTTGAGTTTGGCGATAACCGCATCAGTCATTTCTGAAGTAGTACAAGCACCATTTTCAAATACGTTTGGACCGCCGCGAAGTTTCATCATATCGTAAGTTTTTACCTTACCTTCTTCAACAACATCACCAATAGCCTTGCGTATTTTTTCAGCTATTGCATTTTCTCCTATGTGATCTAACATCATGCAAGCACTAAGGTACATGGCTATTGGGTTAACGATAGACGGATTTAATTTTTCGTATTTAGGAGCAGAACCGTGAGTTGGTTCAAAAACTGCAACTTCATCACCAACGTTGGCAGAACAAGCAAAACCAAGTCCACCAATAAGTCCTGCAAAACCATCGGAAATAATATCACCGAACATATTTTCGGCAACTATTACACCATAATCTTCAGGATTTTTAGTAAGCCACATCATCTGTGCGTCGATGTTGGTATCCCAAAGAGAAATTTCAGGATAGTCTTTTGAAATTTCTTTTGCAACCGAAAGCATCATTCCAGAAGTTTCACGAAGTACATTTGGTTTTTCACAAACAGTTACGTTTTTGTAGCCATATTTGTCCGCATATTCAAAAGCTGCTTTTATAATACGTGTAGCAGCACCGCGTGTAACAATACGAGTAGAAATTGCGAGGTCTTCGTTTTTAACATCTTTAAATTTTTTCATTTTAGGATGAGTTTCGAAAGCATCCCTTACATCTTTAGGAGGGTTTGTCCATTCAATACCGCCGTAGAGACCTTCAGTATTTTGTCTGAAAATAACAGCATTTACCAAAGGTTCTTCGTAACTATCACCCTTTTTGCGGATGAAGTTAAGAGGATTACCTTTAAGTGAAATACAAGGTCTAGTACAAATATCGAGGTTAAAGTGTTGTCTTAAACCAACGATAGGACTAAAATAAACATAACCTTTATCCTGGAGTTCAGGAGCAAGTTCCTTGGCTGCTTCAGCTTTTGGTTTAGATGTAATTGCACCAAACAGACCAACTTTGTGTTCAGCTAATAAGTCAATAGTTCTTTGTGGAAGGGCATTTCCTTCTTTACACCAGAATTCCCAGCCAATATCACCGTGAACATAATTTGCTTCGAAACCAGCGGCTTCCATAAGTCTAATTGCTTCGGGTAGTACAACTTTACCTATTCCGTCACCAGGCATTGATACGATAGTTCTCATTGAGCATGTCCTTATCTTTTTAATTGTGGATAATTTCACGCTTACTAAATTATTAAGAACAGCTACACGAAGCAAGGGAAACCGGAAGACTAATAGGCAGAAATTAAAAAATTGTTAATAACTGAATTGAAAGTGCAAAATAAACCGTCTTGAATCACGTTTTTCACTCTCAATTTCCTGTGTTAATGAAGAAATTTTTACTGATAAATCCAGATTTTTCAACATCTTATATCTTCCGGCAATATACCAGCCCGCACCTTTACCATAATAAGGATTGGAATAAAACAATCCGGAGGGATCGTACTCATAAACATAAATTCGGGAGTTATAATTTTGTACATCAAAGAATGTAAGTCGAAAATTAAATATAAATTTTTGGGTAGTATGGAGTTGTATTTCATTATAAAATAACCAGCCTGTTGAGTGGTCATTCCCCTGTGAAAAACTCATTAAGTTTAATCTGGTCTTGTCCGAGATTTGGCTAACTGGTTTATAGAGTATATCCAATTTTAACGCACGTTTAAAATATTTATTAATATTGTTGCTGGAAAAATCAGGTTTTTCGGTATAACTAAATTGTGAATAAAATGAGAACTTTCTTCCATATGGATATTCATAAGAAGTAGTAAACTCTTTACCATTTTCAGAAAATCCGGGATTCTGTTTGTGCTCAACATTAAAAAACTCATATCTCAAATTTAGTTTGCCTTTTGGAAGGTCAATACGCAATCCGTTAAAAAATCCCAGCTCGGCATAGTTTGAACTGAACTGCTTTATTTGGTTAGAATACAAGGAATAAAAATCCGGATTATCTGATCTTATTGAAGAAACAAATTTTATATTGGGAGAAAGGTGGATATAAATATTTCCTGCCGTTGAAAAAATATTGTTGATAGTTGCAATCTCTGCCGAAAATTCCATTCTGTTTCGTTTGTAACGAGCAAAAAGTGAGGTAACTTCTGAATGCTTTGTATTACCAACAGGAGTAACTACATAGCTTTGATAGAGTAATTGTTTGTGAAGTATATTAAGTTCAACATTCCAGGCAGATATCTGCGAAATAATTCCATAGCTTGTCTCTGAGAAACTATTTTTGTTATCAAGATCAGCTTGAGTTAAATGATAACCGTCACTGTAAACTCTGTATCCGTTATCTAATGAATCATATTTTGCATCAAGCTTTCGAATGGAATAGAAACCGGTGATACTCAAACAATTACTCATTCTGTGTTTAATTGCAATACCACGTAAAAAGTTAAATTCATCCCTGCTTTTACTTTCGCTAATAAAACTGGAGGAGGTTTTGATTCTGGAAAAAATGTTATCACCATTTCGGTTAAATGATGAATTGTAATGAGCGAGTCCTAACCCAAACCTTATTTTATAATCACCTAAATAAACATCGGTTTTATTTAGTAAATTCTTAAAACGTACGCTAAAACTGTAAAAATCGGCATATAATGCTTCTTTCGGGTCTTTTTCAAGTATTAAATTAAAGCTTGTTAAACTGTTTGAATAGTTTGCCGCTGTAATAATTTTAGCAGATCTTTCTTTGAAAATTCTCTGGTGATTTGTTGTTGAGAAAGTCTGTTTTAATCTAAAACGTGGCGGATCTGTTCTAATAGCATCAATACTGTTTTTTGTGGTTAACAGCCTCATCAGCAATTTTTTATAGGCATAGGGAATTCCTTTAATAATATAAATTTCGGCAACACTCAAATATACGCCATTTATTTTCCTGTACTGTATTATACTTTCAGCAAACGCTGGCTGCATAAATGGAATCGAAAGAAGCTCACTAAATGTAGCTGAATTTATATTTAACGGATTAGCCGAATAGTCTTCAAGTAACTCTTCAAGTTGATTGTGGTTAAATTCACCAGGTTCAATAAACTGGTCAGGTGAAATATCAAAAAGTATGTTTTGTAAAGTATCGGTTTGGGCAAAAAGTAAAAATGGTACTAAAAAACTAAGTAATAATTTCCTCATTGTATAAACCCTATTTGTATTCCAAATTGATGAGTATTGCCAAGTATATTGTGCAATACTAAAGCGTAGTCTATTTGGAATATATCATAGAGTATGCCAAAACCAGCAGTATATATATCAGGCTCACTGGAAGTTCCAACCCGCAATTTAAGATATTTTACAGGTATATATTCAACACCAAACTTTGGTGAAACAGGATAATCATTCTCTTTTTCTATTGATAAATACAGTGCTGTACTTTTAACAGGACAATAATTAACTCCCACCCGAAAAATTACAGGCAACTGGTCTTCGGTATTACCGGGAGAGGCATTGAAAGGGTTTATTATTACAATTCCGCCGGAAAGAGACTCCGAGTACTTAATTGTTCCACCCAAAATTGGATATATAGCATTAGCTTCACCATAATTGCTGATTGAAAGATTATGGTACACAAGCGTTATCCCTGCTGCAAAATATTGATTGAATTCGTATCCTGAACCAATATAAAAACGATTCTCACTATATAGCTCAAAGCCGTAATTACTGTAGCCGGTTGATAAAGTAATATCCTGTAATGGATAGAAGAAAGATGCGTTTCCTTGACGTAATTCATTTAAGCCGAAGGGGGAAGGAGTATAGTCAATTCCACCTGAAATATGGTTTATTTGTGTAATTAAAGCAGGGTTGTTTTGTAGCACCGAGGCGTTAACTCTTGTTGTTGTGGCTGCAAAACTTAAGGCTGCATTATCAGTACCCGCCTCAAATTGGGCAATACAAATCGTAGGCAAAAACATCAGCCCCAAAATGATGTAAACCCCTGTAAATAAAGCCTTCATTTACTTTTTATACCCCTATTTAAATTTATATAACTCAATTCCGGTATAATAATTGAGCATTACGAAGAATAATTTATTAAATTAAACACAAAATAAATAGAGAAAAAATATTGAATATTAATAAACTGGGCTTGGATAAAAAATGAAAAAACTAATCTTGTTAATGATGATCTTTGCCGGAATAATGGTTGGGCAGGAACTGAATGCTACTGTTAAAGTTCATTTGGATAATCTACCTTCCAAAACAAGAGACAGACTAGTGAAATTTGAGAGTGTTGTTTCTGATTATCTTAATAGAAACAAATTCAGTGATATAAACTGGGAGTTTCCAAAAATTAATTGCCGGTTTGAAATTTTTATGACTGGTGGAAGCGATAATATGAATTATACTGCTCAGGTTGTAATTACAAGCCAGCGTCCAATAAACGAATCACAAAGTGTTTCGCTTATGTTTACTACCATGGATAACACTTGGGAGTTTGTTTACGAACCGAATCAAACATTTTACTATGATTCCTACTCGTTTAATTCGTTAACCAGCTTTCTGGACTATTATGCTTTATTGATTATTGGGCTGGATATGGATTCTTACGGTCCGGACCCTCATGGTGGATCATCCTCATTTGCAAAAGCTCTTGATATAGCTGTTAGAGGTGGTAGTAGTGCGTACTCAGATGCATGGATAAGTAAAAGTTCTGCCTACAATAAACGCAGATTGGTTGACGAGTTAAATAACGCAACGTATAATGAATTTAGAGCTGATGTTATGGATTACCATTTTAATGGTCTTGATCTTTATGCACAAGATAAAAAGGTTGCTCACAGAAACATTGTAAAGCTCGTTAATCATCTTACCGCAAAAAAATCAAAAGTTGATCAGCGTAGTGTATTGCTTAAAGTATTCTTTGATGCAAAAGCTGGTGAAATTGTAAAATACCTCAAGGATTATCCTGATAAAAGTGTATTTAGTAAACTAAAAAGAATTAACCCTGCAAATACTTCCAAATGGGATCAGGGGCTGGGACTTAAATAGATTTTTTGATTTTTGGTTTATGATTTTTATCCGCATTCTGTTTACCGGAATGCGGATTTTTTATATATCGCGTAGCGATTAATCTTGTGTAGCGTAGAAAGGTTGATACACCCTGCTGTCAAAAACCACTCCTTAACGGAATAGGTGCACAAATATATTATGGAATAATCCGCAACAGGTAATACCCTGTATTTCTCTACGTCTTTTAAGAGGCGAGTAAATTATGATAACATCTACTCCATTGATTTCTTAATCAATCAGGAATGTTGCTAAATATTCCTACCACTTTCTTCTGCCCTCCATGGCGGGTAAACTTGATACAAGAAAGTTGCAAAGAAAATCAAGACTGCAAGTATTTAGCTAAAAATCCATATGAATTAGTTACGGAATATGAAACTCACAACTCCGTTGCTCAAACATCATATTCCGCTTAACACCAATTCATCTAGATTTTCTAAACGCAAAATACTTGAGGTCATTTCAAAACACGCTATATGGGTTTTGTATGTCGGCAACCTTCTACCAACAATTCATGGCAGGTAAACCAATATTCCGTCCCTCCGGGACTATAACAATATCATCTTTGTAGGGCATGCCGGGTTTTATATATCGCGTAGCGATTACTCTTGTGTAGCACTAATACAACGAAACGAATTAATACTGCGTAGCAGTTACTCTTTTGTAATCAAGACTTTACTGTTTTGTTGAAACACTAACGTGGTCCGTGACATTCAATACCACAATTTTGTAGGGGCAATTCATGAATCGCCCTTACTTATTTTAATACTGCTACGTAGGTCGGCAGTCCTTTGCCGACATCTTATGGCTGGTATTACCACATGTCTATATACTCCCACGAATAAATTCGTGGGCTGGAGTCGTACATTCGTAACCCACGACTAAAGTCATGGGTTACCACAAATTTGCGTTATATATTAAATCTCAGTTTCGTAAATTCTGTACTTGCGGTAGATGTGGGCACCCATAGCTTCGGCACCACGTATCATCATCTGGTTGTCTTCAAGAATCCAGCTTGCTTCGGCTAACCTGTAACCAAGGTCGGCACCTCTCTTCATAATTTCGGTATAAAGAACTGCATCAAGTCCTTTGTTACGCTGTTCCTTAAGCAGACCCAGTGTAATAATCCTTAACCAGTTTACATTTTTCTTTTGGGTAAATAGTTTAAGGAAATTAAAAGGGAAGAGTTTACCGTTCATTTTCTGAAGGATAAGATTAAAGTCGGGTACAGTTAAAGCAGCACCTACGGTTTCACCGTCAATCTCAGCGAATAGCACCAAGCGTGGATCAATTATCTGTTTATAATCATCCGCCATTTTATCAATTTCAGCATCGGTAAGTGGTACAAAACCCCAGTTCTTTTCCCATGCTTTGTTATAAATCATTTTGAATTTATTTAGCTCGCCTTTAAAGTCCTTCATGTTAACGGGGCGAACAACCATTTTGTAGCGTTCCTTTGCCAGTTTTGCAACACGGTGCAGCTTTTCCATCTTGATAATTTTATCGTACTCAATTTTGAAAGCCAGCAAATCCTTTGCTTTTTTAAGTCCATAATTTTCCAGCAATGGTTGATAATATTCAGGAGTATAAGCCATCCCAACACGTGGTGGACCGTCTCTTCCTTCAAGAAGAATAGAATGGTCTTCATTCATAGAGGGACTAACAGGTCCGCGCATGGAATCGAGTCCGCGTTCCTTAAGCCAAACCTTACAGTGGTCAAGCATAGCATCACTAACTTCCTGGTCATTGAATACCTCGTAAAAACCAAAGAAACCCAGTTTATCTTCATGCAGATCATTATGAATACTATTTTTGATAGCAGCAATTCTACCCGCTAACTTTTCACCTTTGAAGGCAAGGAACAGATCCATTTCGGCATGTTCGTAGAAAGGATTTTTTTCAGGATTAAAAAACTGTTTTCTTTCAAAGTTAAGAGGGGCAACCCAGTTTGGATCATCTTTATAAACCTCAAACGGGAACTTTATAAATTTGTTCAGGAGAGATTTATTGTTAACCGAAACAATTTTAATATCGCTCATTTTAGAACTCCGTAGCTTGAAAAACTCCATTTACAAAAGAGTTTGGAATATAAAAACAGAGGCGATAAAAAAAATCGCCCCCGTAGTATTTCAAAAAATTAAACAAGACCCAATTCGGTACCAACTTGTTTAAATGTATCTATAATATAGTCCAGATGTTCTTCCTCGTGAGTAGCCATATAACTGGTACGCATCATTTGTCTTCCCGGAGGAACGCCAGGTGAAATAAATACATTAACAAATATACCGCGGTCGTATAACATTCTCCACATTTTAAATGCAGTATCATCGTCACCAACAATAACCGGTACAATAGCAGTTCTACCTTCAATAATATGGAAGCCGGCATTTTTAAAACCATCACGAATCCTGTCAGCATTGCTAATCAGTTTTTCAACACGCCAAGGTTCTTCTTCAAGAATATCGAGAGCGGCAAGTGCAGCAGCCACAGAAGAAGGGGTAGGAGAAGCACTGAAAATTAGTGCGGCAGCGTGATGTTTTATGTAGTCAATTACTTTGGCATCACCAGCAACAAAACCACCCAGAGAAGCAAAAGTTTTGCTGAAAGTGCCCATAGTAAGATCAACCTGGTCAACCAAATCAAATTCGCTTGCGGTACCTCTTCCTCCTTTACCAATAACTCCAACCGAGTGAGCATCATCAACAAGTAAACGAGCGTTATATTTTTTTGCAAGTTCAGCAAGTTTTGGTAAGTCAACAATTTCACCACCGGTTGAAAATACGCCATCACTTACAATAAGTTTACCAGCATCTTCCGGTACTTTTTTTAATACTCTTTCAAGGTCATCCATATCGGTATGTCGGTACCGAAGTAATTCGGCAGTAGCACCTCTTGCCATAAGGTTACCAGCAACAATACAGGCATGATTATCTTTATCCGAGATAACATAATCGCCACGTTGTACCAATGTAGGTATAATACCTTGTGCAGTTTGGTAACCGGTGCTAAAAAGCAATACCGATTCTTTGCCAAAAAATTTTGCCAATCTTATTTCAAGTTCTTCATGGAGGTCAAGGGTTCCGGTTAAATATCGTGAGCCAGAGCAGCCTGTTCCATATTTCTCAATAGCTTTAATTGCAGCTTCTTTAACTTTGGGATGAGCAGTTAATCCTAAATAGTTATTAGAGCCAGCCATAATCTTTTTTTCGCCTTCAATGCAAACCACTGGGCCTTCATTTTCTTCGATGGCTCTAAAATAAGGATAAATTCCCAATGCCTTAATCTCATCAGCTCGGGTGAAATCATAACATTTCTTGAATAAATCCAAATTATTCCTCCGGATAATTATATTTATATTTTCAATTTCTTATTTTTACAACCTATTTAAAAAGTAAAATTATATTAAAAATACCTTAAAATCAATTTTAAGTAAATCGTAAAAAGTGAACAAGTATATGAAACCTGTATCAGTTTTAACCGGTGCAACCGGTTTTATTGGAAGCCATTTAGCCGATCTTCTATTAGAGAACGGACACAAAGTAATTTGTATAACTCGTAAAACCAGTAATCTTCGCTGGCTACAGAACAAAGACCTGGAAATTATAGACTCAGGATTAAACGACGCGGAATCCCTAAAAAAAGTTCTAAAAGACGCAAATTATTTATTTCATGTTGCCGGTGTAGTTAAAGCAAAAAAAATGGAAGACTACATTAATGGGAACGTTGAAACAACAAAAAATCTTTTGGAAGTTTTGTTAGAAGTTAACAAAAATATTAATAAGATTGTTGTGGTGAGTAGTCAAACTGCTGCCGGACCTTCAACTGCAGAGCACACAAAAACGGAAAATGATGAAAATAATCCTATTACCCGTTATGGCAAGAGTAAGGATATGCAGGAAAAGTTGGTGAGAACCTATATGGATAAACTGCCAATTGCGGTTATTAGACCTCCTGCTGTTTACGGTGAAAGAGATACTGAAATTTACCAGATGTTTAAAGCGGTAAAAATGGGTATTATGACGTTTATTGGATTTGATAAAAAGCAGGTGAGCATTATCAATGTTAAAGACCTGGTACGCGGTATATATTTGGCAGGAATAAGTGAAAAATCAGCTTCGCAGATATATTTCCTTGGGTCAGAAAAAATGTATGACTGGTATCAAATATCAAAAGCAATGAAAGGAGCTTTTGGTAAGAAAACCTTAAATATAAAGATACCGCATCCTGTAGTTTACAGCGTTGCAGCAATTGCACAATTTTTTGCCATGTTTTCGAAGCAGGCTGCTACTTTCAACATTGAAAAAGCCAGGGATTTTGTGCAGAGTTACTGGACATGCGATTCCTCAAAAGCTTACAGGGATTTTGGTTGGAAGCAAGAGATATCGCTGGAAGATGGAATGAGAGATGTAGTGAAATGGTATAAAGATAATAAGTGGTTGTAATCAACAGGCTTATCAGCCTTTAACAAATGAGAGCCGCATGAATTACAGTCGCCATTGCCAAAGTTATCCAGGAAAAATGTTGCTGCTCCAGTATTATTAAGGTAGTTGGCAAGTTCACATTCTAGTGATCGAGGTGCATTTTCGGCAATAAATACTTTGGTTATTCTGGAGTTGGTATGGGAAGACAAGTGGTCAATATGCCAATGAATTTTCTTCTCTTTTTTAATGTGACGATTTAATCGAGAAACAAGATTTTTTTGTGCCGAACCGGCGTAATAATAAAAACCGGGGCATATTTTTTTGCCCCGAAATTTTTTAATGTTTTCCAGCTCAATATCGTTTTCAACGTAAAACTCGAGTAGATATATACCGCTGTTACTAATTTGCCTGGGCACCTTCATCAATCCACGTGGTAATTCCATCAATTTGGTTTTGTGTAAGAGCCGGATATCCCAGAGGGGGCATATTGCGTCCACCAGCTTCACGATTTATTGTCCAAACCATTACACTAGTTTCACTATCACCCGGAACAACCACCGAAATATTGGATGTAACCTCAATATAACTTGTTAAAGCCAACCCACCAGCACGATCAGTAGTATTGTGGCAACCTGTAAAATTACATTTAACATTAAATACCGGTTGAATATGTTTGCTGAAACTAACATTGGAGGCAGGGATTGTTGCACTGTCGATGTCATCTTGTGTAACTGTGTCTTCACAACCCGTAGAAAGAATTGCTGCAATCCAGATTAAACTTAAAACAGAAAGAATAGTTTTTTTCATAGTACCGCATAGTTTTTTTAACAAACATAAAGCTTAGAATTGAATACTGCAATTGAAAAATTAAGTGACAAAAAGTTAATGGTAACAAAAATAATGTAAATCATATGTAAATAAGATTATGTTTTCATTGCAATTTGCCTCTAAAATTTGTTAATTTGGAATCACGTTTTTTGCAAAAAAAATTATGGGGCTATAGCTCAGTTGGGAGAGCGCTTGAATGGCATTCAAGAGGTCAGCGGTTCGATCCCGCTTAGCTCCACACATTAGGGACGCTTAAGGCGTCCATTTTTATTTTTAAACCGAAAATAACACATCTATAAAACTCTCATAAACAGGATAAAAAATGCAAAAAGTTGAAAATGGAAGTACTATCAAGGTTCATTACACTGGTAAACTGGATAATGGTCATGTATTTGACTCATCTGAAGGTCGCGAACCGCTTGAATTTGTTGTAGGAAGCGGAATGGTAATTAAAGGGTTCGACGAAGGTGTAGTGGGCATGGCAGTTGGCGATAAAAAAACTGTAAATATACCATGTGCAGAAGCTTACGGTGAAAGAAGACCTGAACTGGAAGTTCTTGTTGAAAGAGATAAATTACCTCAGGATTTAGACCCCAAACTTGGTGATACCCTACAGGTACCACAGCAGGGTACCGATGTACCACTTTTAGTAACAGTTACCGAAGTTACATCAGAAGTAATTAAAATTGATGCTAACCATCCGCTGGCAGGAAAAGACCTTACTTTTGACCTTGAACTGGCTGAAATTTTAGCTTAGAGAAAAGCATTGGTATTTCTTTTTAGATAGAGTATTATTAACATTCGTATTATTTTTAGAAATTTTTTCTGTTTCAAGAATGTTTGATTTATGGCTTGTATTGAAAAACAATTTATATATGATTAATTTACCTTGCTACATGCTAACGTAAGAAAACTTTATTTGGAGTTACTATGAAAAAAATCTTCAGTATTATTTTATTACTGAGTATTATGGCAGCCGGACTATTTGCACAAGCCGGACCTGCAGTTGGTTCAATCACTAGTGGCTGGACTACAAATACCAATAGTTTTTCAGCTAATGCACCTGAAAACTATCACAGGCTCAAGATGTTTAACAAAGTTGTTGATATCAATGAGCCTACCAAGGTTGAACAAACTGATCCTTCAATTATCTTTCCTGATAATCAGTTTACAAAGAGCGTAACTGATACACGTGATAGTGTAATTCTTCATAATACTTGGAGAGGTATTGACCAGACAAACAGTATTCCTCCGGATCCTTATATTGCTGTTGGTCCTAACCATATTGTTGAAGTTGTAAATACCAGTTTCAGAATAACAGATAAAAAAGGAAATGTATCTGCTACAATTAGTGCAGGCTCATGGTACGGTTCAAATGGTAAATCATACGATCCATTTGATCCTAAAGTAATTTATGATCATCATAAAAACCGTTGGGTGCAAGTATGGTTACATGCAGATGATGCTTCTCAGGAATCTTTTTACCTTGTTTCGGTTAGTGATGATGAGGATCCTAATGGAATTTGGTATAATTATGCAATGCCTGCAGATCTGAATGGTGAAGATTATTCCGGTGGCTGGAGTGATTACCAGGGCGTAGGTTACGATGATAAAGCTGTTTATATTACGGCAAACCAGTTTACTTATGATGTTGGTGGTTCAGGTAACTCATACCAATACTCAAAATTAAGAATTATTCCTACTGATCAGCTTTACAGAGACGATAGTGGTGAAGTTCAGTGGATGGATTTCTGGAACCTTAACCATTTTGGTTTAAGACCTTGTAGAATGAATTCAACTTCTGATAAATTTTATATGGTTCGTTCATCACAGAGTGGTGGTTCTTTCATGTACGTATTTACCGTTTCTGATCCTGTTGGCTCACCATCAATCAGTTATTCACCAGTTGCAGTTGCATCTTACTCATCACCTTCCAATGCAAGTCAGTTAGGTGGCAATGCTCTTGAATCTGGTGGTGCAAATGTTAGAACAGAACCTGTTTACCAGGATGGTGTTATTCATATTGCTCACAGTGTTCGAGATGGAAATTTCTCTGCAGTAAGATACGTAGCTATTGAACCTCAGAGTACTAATGTTATTAAAGATATGGCATTGTCTTCCGGGTCTCATTATTATACTTACCCTGCAATTGCAGTTGCCGCAAATGGTGATGTTGTTATTTCTTACAGCCGCTCATCCAACAATGAATATATGGGTGCCTATTTTACCGTTGTTAAACCTCATATGAATGAGGCACTTGGTAGTTTTGAACTACAGACAGGAAATGCTAATTATTATAAAACTTTCGGTGGTTCTCGTAACCGTTGGGGTGATTATATGGGTGCATGGACTGATCCTGCTGATCCTAATAATGTTTGGATTTATGCAGAATATGCTTATTCTGAAAATACTTGGGGCAACTATGTAGGTCTTGTTCGTACAATTCCTTTTGAAGAAAGAACTATTAGCCTTTCTACTGAAAGCCTTGATTTTAGAGAAGTTGAAGTTGGTGAAACTAGTGAATCTAAATTTGTTGTAATCAAAAACTATGGTGCACAAGACCTTGAAGTTACTAATATTTCAAACGAAAACAGTGATGTAGAACAGCTTACCCAAATTAGTTTACCTGTAACTCTTGCAGCTTATGATTCACTTGTACTTGAATATCAGTTCAATCCTACTTCTTCTGCTGTAGTTGAAGATGCGATTACAATTACTTCAAACGATGCTAATGCTCCTTCCAGCACAATTTCTGTTTCTGCCAGAGGTTTTAGTATTGACGCTGTAACTGATGGCTTGTTCTACGGTTACTCAGCCAACTTAAAAGAGCTGATTACTCTTAATGCTGAAACTGCTGAAGCTCAATTAATTGGTGCGGGCGAACTTAATAATCTTCACAGTATGTCATTAAATCCTGCTAACCATATTCTTTATGCTCTTATGTCTGAAGGAGATGCTACTTCAATTGTTAGAATAAATGCAACTGCTGGTGATTCTTATAAAAGCTTTAGTACAAACTTTCTTTTTACTGCTGCTACCTTCGATACAACAGGTTTGCTTTGGACTGTTACAGATGAAATGAAACTAGTGACAGTTGACTTAGAAAGTGAAGGCTTATTCCTGCACGGTACCCTTTCGAAAGGTGTTAATGCCATGGCTTATAATCCGGTTGACGGAATGCTTTATGCCTCAATTTCTGCAGACTCAACAGATAATGACAAATTACTAATGATTAACCCTACCGATGCTTCACTTACTGATCTTGGTAGCACTGGTACTGGCAAATCAATCAATGCTCTTGTTTTCGATAAAGAGGGTAACCTTTATGGTACGGTAGATAAAGCATTTGCCAGAAGTTATTTAAACACTTTTGATCTGGTTACTGCTAAAGCTACTGAAATTGGTATGATAAATGATTTCAAATCAATTAGTGGTTTAGCTATTGCGGGTACATTAACAGGTGTTGAAGAAATTATCAGCGAAACTCCTGATGAATTCAAAATCAGTCAGAACTATCCTAACCCGTTTAACCCAACAACAAACATTAACTTTGCTCTTCCTTATTCTGCAAACGTTAAACTTGTTATCTATAACTCACTTGGTGAAACTGTAGAAACTTTGGTTAACGAAACTATGGATGCTGGTACTTATACTTACAAATGGAATGCTGAAAATCTTAGTACCGGTGTTTACATTTACCAGATAAATGTTGAAGGTACTAACGGACAGAGAATAACTGAATCAGGTAAAATGATGTTCCTAAAATAATTTATTTTATACATACAATTTTCCTTAAAAACCGCCGCAATTTACGTGGCGGTTTTTTTGTTGCATTACTGCTATTAAGGTGTTAATTTATAATTACTTATTCCGTAATACGGAGGTAAAATGAGGAAAATTTACACCACACTATTATTACTGCTCGTTATAACCAGCACACAACTTGCCCAAAAACAAAACTTAACATTATATGATTTCTCATTTATTGAGCATTATACTTGCATAAGTGATAAAGCACTGTATCCTTATGGTGGAGAGATTAGTCGAAATGTTTACGGGAGAAAAATTTTAGTATTTGATTTAGATGTAGTTTTTTTTGATGTAGATTTTATCTTGATAGCAGATTTTTGGGGTGCTAGATTTTACTCATCTGCTAATTTTAGTAATGCAAAATTTCCTAATGCAGATTTTAGTAATGCAAAATTTTTTTCCAATGTTGACTTTTCGTACGCACAATTTGATTCGGTAGCTGAATTTAAAAATACAGAGTTTGTTTCGGTTTCTTTTTGTAATGCAGAATTCCTATTTACTGCAGAATTTAGTAGTGCAAAATTTTCTTCAATAGCTGATTTTTTTTGCTGTAAATTCAAGAAGAATGCAATATTTGATGATTGCAATTTTGGTACGTTATTAAATTTTGAACAAGCTAACTTTATAGAAAGTATTGATTTTCGAAGGACTAAATTTGATTCAGTCAAAACATTATATCTATACCGAATGACATACCCAAAAGGAAAACTACTCTTTTACTGGGATCAGTTTAAGGGAGATTATGATCTGAAAATTAAGTTATCAAATGAAATATTACCAAAAAATTTGAGTGCTACCGATAGCACTAAAGAACATTACCGGCGTATTGAAACAATATACCATGGTTTACGGGATAATTTCCTTGCACAGGGTAACAAGGAATCGGCAGATGCGGTTATGTATGAACTTGGCTGGCAAAAAGAGGAAATTATTGGCAGTTTTTGGCAAAAACTTTACGGTTGGTTATTTGGGTACGGGTATAAAGCATGGCGTTTTGTCGTACTTTTAATTATACCAATTGTTGTACTATTTGCATTTGTTTGGTGGCATTTTTATGAGCCTTATGTTTTTAATATGGTAGGTAAAAATGGTGAAAATGGTACAACTAATAAAACCAGCTTACGCAAAACAAAAGCGTTAAATGTACCACTAATTTACAAAGTATGGCATGTATTATATTTTAGTGCATCAGTTTTACTTGGTATAAGATGGAAACAGGAGTGGTCGTGCGTACCGGAGAAAACACCCTTATACAAAAACTACTTTTTATGGGTAGTTACTTTTCAATATTTACTTGGTTTAGGGCTTTACATAACATTTGCAGTGCTAATAAAAAGTAACCAATTCCAGTTTATTAAAGGTTTGTTTGGGTTTTAATAATTAAACAATAATAGTTGTTCAGCACTCTGTTATTTATATTTAAATTGTAAACAATAAAGTGAGTTTAATCGTGGATAAATTTAAGTTACTACCCGAAGAACAGGAAATTGAAGACAATATAGAAAATTTTGTCCCTGCTTCTGAAGAAGAGAAAGCAGAATTAAAAAAATTTTTAATGATGCGAGAAAGAATAAATCGATTAGATTGAGAATATCAAATTTTGCATTGAGTAGATTAAAAGTAAAAGCTGCAAGAGAAGGAATACCTTACCAAACTTATATAAATTCAATTTTATTTAAGTATGTTACCGACCAACTATATGACAAAGATGAGGTAATAAAGTCAATACAATTGCTAAAAAACTCATAATATTTAATTGAAAATCCGTTACTTTACTGATAGCAAGAATACCTTAAAAGCAACGGAGTTGCGAAAGGTTTATAGAAAAAAAATAGGAAAACCAAGAAAAAGCCTCGCGAGAGGCGAAAGAATAAATACGAAATTTTTATCCACAAATTCTAAATTAGATAGCGCTGCTTAAGGGAGAAGTTGCCATTGGCGTATTAGGATGAGGTGAAACTGAATTGGCATTAGATTTGACCCTTTACAGAACATATTATGTATAAAATTAGGAGGCAATAATGAAGGGTTCGAAAATACTGCTTATTCTATTTGTAATTTTTACTTCTTATTCATATTCTCAGGATTATTCCAGCAAAATTAAAATTTCACCGTACAATTTTACAGACACTAGTGCACTAAAGAGTAGAACCCCGGAATACCTTGAGCGTTACGATGCCGATAAATATGCCTACAAATATTGGTTAACTTTTGGCTTCGGATGGAATGGTAGCAGTTTAGCTGGTAATTTAGCCTACACATTTTCGTGGGATAGTTATTTTGGGAAAGTGGGTTACCATGCTTACGGTTACGAACTTTTCTCGCGATTTTATCATGGGGAACATGAGTTCAGATCTTTGTGTTTATCTGTTGGAAAGAGATTAAAATCCCGTTGGGTACACTTTACAGGATTCCAGGGGGTGAGTATAGCAAAGGTAAATGAATTTGTAAAACATGGTGAATACAAAACTTTCTATACTCCGGGGTTACAGACCGAATTACAGGTTATTCTAAAACCGGCTGATGAAATTGGTATTGGAATAGGAGTTCTTGCCAATGTAAACTTTGCTCATAGTTATGCAGCTGTAACCGCAAATTTATTATTGGGCAACGGCAAATAGCCTGGTTTGTATATTATTTTGATTACTCCCGGCTAATATATACATTTACATCTTGTCTTTTTTAGTGTGATGTAAATGGAACGAGCCTTACGAGATAAAATAAAACGAATTAATAGCAGACTTATTGAGCATTTTGGCATTCCTCCGCGTGATGAAGAACTACCCAATCCGCTTGATATGATAATTGCTACTATACTTTCGCAAAATACAAATGATCGCAATTCATATAAAGCGTACACTAATCTGCGTGCTGCTTTCCCCGATTGGAATATGATTCTTGATACAGACCGTGAAGAGATAGAAAAGATTGTTAAAATTGCCGGACTCGGTAAACAGAAATCTGCTGCAATTAAGGGACTTGTAACCGAACTTTATAAAAAATATGGTAAGGTTTCTCTCGATTTCGTTAATAATCATAATAATAAAGAGTTGCTTGAGCTACTTACCAATTTCCAGGGAATTGGCAAAAAAACTGCCTCTTGCGTACTGCTATTCGCTCTTGATAGAAATGTTTGTCCTGTTGATACACATGTGCATCGAACAGCTAACAGACTTGGACTGGCACAAACTTCGTCACCCGATAAAACATTTGATATATTAAATGATGGGTTTCCTGAAGGTATAGCACATCGTTTCCATACAAATTTAATACGGCTTGGTAGGGAGGTATGCAAACCAACAAATCCGTCATGCGGCGTTTGTCCTGTAAGTCGAATGTGTAAATTTGAGGGAAAAGACCGAAGCAACACAAACAGTTCGCAGCAAAGAAGTTTTATGTTGTTGGATAACATTAGTGGTGTTGGGGAAGAAGGTAAAAAGTAATGTGGGTATTATGGGCATCTCTTAATCCAATGTCGGAAGCTTTTCGGAGTATGTTTGCAAAAAAGGCTTCGCAACATGTTGATCCGATAATAATTTCGTGGTTTAATAATATATTTCCAACTCTTGTGTTCGCCCCAATTTTGTTCTTTATTGATTTCCAGAACAGTACAGAGTTTTGGATTGGTTTGGCTGGTAGTGGTTTAATTAATATAGGGGCAACAATTATTTACATGCGTGCACTTTCCGAAGGTGATATTTCGGCAGTTATGCCCATGCTTAGTTTTACTCCATTATTTTTGCTTGTTACAGGTCCCATTATAGTTGGTGAAATTCCGCATACTCAGGGGATAGTAGGTATCTTATTCGTTGTAACAGGTTCATACCTGCTAAATATTAATTTTAAGGAAAGGGATTTACTCGGTCCATTTAAATCTCTACTCAAAAACAAGGGTACACGTTACATGATGATAGTCTCATTTTTATGGAGCATATCAGCACCATTCGATAAACTGGCAGTTAATAATGCATCAATTTATCAATATATGGCATCTCTTAACTTGTTTATTTTTGTTGGATTAAACACGGTGGTTTTTTCAACAGGCAAATTTAACAGGAAACAGTTTATAAAGGCACGTAAAAATCTGTTTATAGTTAGCTCATTTACGGTTGGCTCGTTTATATTTCACATGACGGCACTTTCCATGACATATGTTGCGTATGTTGTAGCAATGAAAAGGATGTCGGGTGTAATATCTGTTATACTTGGTGCGGTATTCCTTAAAGAAGCAAACTTCCGAAACCGAATTGTTGGTGCAATTGTTATGTTTGCCGGAGTTATACTTATTGTTACGAGTTGATAAGTTATATTTGGTGGATAAACGAAGTATTGACCTACAATATATGTATATGGAAATGTAGGCTGCAAAAACTATACAATGTGTTTGGACAGGAAACCTCCGAAATTTTTAAAATTTCGAAGGTTTTACATAATAGTTGAAGTATGGGAAGTAGGCTGCCAATCTTTTAAACTAAAAGAGATACAAAACATTCGAAGTTTTTGAAACCTTGGATGCTATCATATATTTTTATACTTACCAAACAATATTTCCCAAAATTGAACTATTTAGCCTAACGAATGATTATTTAATGTTGAATAATCGTCTTGAAACAAGAGACAAAATATCTAAAATTTGAGGTAAATGTATGTCAGAAAAATATGATATAGCCGTCCTTGGCGGAGGACCCGGCGGATATGTTGCGGCAATACGTGCAGCACAACTTGGTTTTAAAACAGCAGTTGTTGAAAAGGATAATCTAGGTGGGGTATGCCTAAATTGGGGTTGTATTCCCACAAAATCGCTATTAAAAAATGCTGAACTATACGATACGTTAAAAAATCATTCTGATGATTTCGGATTAAAAGTTGAAGGTTTATCATTTGACTTTGATAAAGTAATAAAACGAAGCAGGGATGTATCTGCCAATATTGTAAAAGGCGTTGAGTATCTTATAAAGAAAAATAAAATAACCCGTGTATCCGGTTTTGGTAAGCTTGCGGGTAAAAACAAAATTGAAGTTTTTGACAATGAAGCAAAATTAACCGATACTGTTGAAGCTGATAAAATTATAGTTGCTACAGGTGCACGTACTAAAATGGTGCCTTCAATTCCGGTTGACAGGGAACATATTATTACGAGTACCGAAGCCATGACACTTAAGGAAGTGCCTGAAGAAATGGTTGTAATTGGTGCCGGAGCCATTGGTGTTGAGTTTGCCTATTTTTATTCCGTTATGGGTTCTAACGTTACAATTGTTGAAATGATGGATAATATTGTTCCTGTAGAAGATGAAGAGGTTTCCAAAACTCTTGCACGAAGCTTTAAAAAGCGTGGAATAACAATACATAATAACGCAATGGTGCAAAAAGCTGAAGTTAAGGATGGTAAG
This sequence comes from Melioribacteraceae bacterium, assembly GCA_963663615.1. Lineage (GTDB taxonomy): Bacteria > Bacteroidota > Ignavibacteria > Ignavibacteriales > Melioribacteraceae. The sequence goes on along the minus strand of OY760517.1, from coordinate 2,437,393 downwards.
GTTCATGTAACTGTTGAAAAGAAAGGAAAAACTATTGAGTTGGTTGCCGATAAAGTTCTTAACGCTATTGGTGTTACCGGTAATATTGAAGGTATTGGACTTGAAGAGCTTGGTGTTGAAATATTCAAAAACCATATAAAAGTTGATAAATCGACATATCAGACTAACGTGCCGGGTATTTATGCAATAGGCGATGTTATTGGTCCGCCGTGGTTAGCACATGTATCTTCTCATGAAGGTATTATTTGTGTTGAAAAAATTAAGGGACTGGATACTCACGATATGGATTATGGTTCAATTCCGGGATGTACTTACTGTCAACCGCAAATTGGGTCGATAGGCTTAAGCGAGAAAAAAGCCAAAGAGGAAGGTTATGAAATAAAGGTTGGTAAGTTCCCTTATTCAGCTTCAGGACGTGCTCAGGCTGCCAGAGAGCGAGAAGGTTTTGTTAAAATAATATTTGATGCCAAATATGGCGAACTTCTTGGTGCCCATATTATTGGTGCTGAAGCAACCGAACTTATTGCCGAAATAGGTATTGCCAAATCGCTTGAAGCTGATTACGAAACAATCGTTAAAACTGTTCATGCTCATCCTACTCTTTCCGAAATGGTAATGGAAGCTGCAGGTAATGCTTATGATGAGTCAATTCATATTTGATTTTGAAACAATAATATGATAAGGGGTGTTATTACTTAATGCCCCTTTTATTGAGCAGATCAGTTTTTAATCATATAGGGAGAATATGGCTAATAAAATAGAAGAAATTGCAATTCAGGAAAAGAAAGCACCAACCGGCAAAATTGGTTCTTTTGGTGGAATGACCAAAGAAGAACTTATGAATGTACTAAGGTTGATGACTCTTTCCAGAACAATAGATAACAAGGTTTACACCCTTCTTAAGCAGGGTAAATCATTTTTCCATATACAGGGTGCGGGTCATGAAGCAGCACAAGTAGCTTTTGGACTTAACATGAAACCCAAACACGATTGGGGATTTCCTTACTACCGTGATATGGCTTATATGCTCGCTCTCGGGGTTAAGCCGGAAGAGATATTTTTACATATGCTGGGCAAAAAAGATGATCCGATGACAGGTGGAAGACAAATGCCATGCCATTGGGGAAGCAAAGAGTTTAATGTACCAACACAATCGAGTCCTACCGGAACGCAATTTTTACAAGCGGTTGGAACTGCACTTTCAGCCCGCAAGCGTGGAATTGATGCCGTTACCTACGTTAGTAGTGGTGAAGGTACTACCAGTGAAGGTGAATTTTCCGAAGCTCTTAACTGGGCAAGCAGGGAAAAATTACCTGTTGTGTTTGTAATTCAAAATAACAAATGGGCAATATCAGTTCCTTCCAATTCGCAGATTGGTGCCAAACGTAATTCAATTGCTGAACTTACAAAAGGTTACGAAAATCTGTTCCGTCAGGAAGTTGATGGCACAGATTTTTTAACTGTTAATGCAGCGGCTAAATCTGCTTACAAGTATGCACGGAGTGGTAAGGGACCAGCATTAGTTGAAGCTCATGTTGTAAGGTTGGGGTCACATTCGTCTTCTGATGACCAGAGAAAATACAGACCAGCGGAATCGCTTGAAGCTGATTTACAGAAAGACCCGATAAATTTATTTTCGGCAAAGCTGATTGAGAAAGGATTTCTTACCGAGTTGGCTTATGAAGAGTTCAAAAAGGAAATAGCTAATCATGTTAACGAAGCTGCCAACTGGGCGTTAAAGCAGGAAAACCCAATTGCAGGTACTGCCAAATATTTTGTCCTGGATGAAAGCGGTAAACGTGATTCCCTGGAATACGAAAAAAATTGTCCCGATCAAAAACCAATGGTTATGGTTGATGCTATTAATCATGGTTTGCGTGAAGAAATGGAACGTAATGAAAAGATATACCTTTTTGGTGAAGATGTTGCTGACAAAAAAGGTGGTGTGTTTACAGCTACCAAGGGTCTTTCAACACAGTTTGGTGACGAAAGAGTATTTAACTCACCACTTGCCGAGGCAAGTATTGCCGGAACAGCAATTGGTATGGCGTTAACCGGTTTAAAACCATGTGTTGAAATTCAGTTTGGCGATTATATTTGGCCTGCCTTTATGCAGCTTCGCGATGAAATGGTAATGTACCGTTACCGTTCAAATAACCAGTTCGAGGCTCCTGTTGTTCTAAGGGTAGCTGTTGGCGGATATATTCATGGCGGATTGTACCATAGTCAGAATATTGAAGGCTTTTTTGCTCATATACCTGGTTTGCATATTGTTTATCCTTCAAATGCAAGGGATGCTAAAGCTTTACTTAAAACAGCTTTGCGACTAAATGATCCGGTATTATTTCTTGAGCATAAAGGGCTTTACAGACAAAGTTTTGCAACTAATCCTGTTAAGGGTGCAGATTATTTGCTACCATTTGGCAAGGCAAATATCTTTAGGAAAGGTGATGATGTAACCGTTGTTACATACGGTGCAATGGTGCATGAAGCTAATTTTGCCGCTAAAAAACTTGCGGCTGAAGGTTACTCGGTTGAAATAATAGATATCAGAACCATAGCTCCTCTTGATATGGATACGATAAAAAAATCTGTTGAAAAAACAGGTAAGGCAATTGTAATACATGAAGATACTTTAACAGCCGGATTTGGTGCTGAAATTGCGGCACAAATTTCCGATAGCTGTTTTGAAAGCCTGGACGGACCGGTAAAAAGATATGCCGGAGCAGATACCCCAATACCATATCATCCAAATTTGGAAAATGAAGTTCTCCCAACCAGGGATAAAATAAAAGACGAAATAGAAAAATTGTTAGCTTACTAACGGAGAAAGCTTTAATGAAGATTGATGTAGTTATGCCTAAAATGGGCGAAAGTATTAACGAAGGAACCATTATTAAATGGTATAAAAAGAAAGGCGATGCGGTCGAGAAAGATGAAATTATTTTTGAGATAAGTACAGACAAAGTGGATACCGAAATACCGAGTCCGGATGATGGTATCCTTAGCGAAATAAAAGTTTTTGAGAATGAAACTGTTGAGGTTGATACTGTAGTAGCAATAATTGAGACCGAAGGAAGTGCTTCACAATCAGGTAATGAAGAAGAAGCAAAACCTGAACCAGTAAAAGAAGCTGCCCCCGAAGAAGTAGCTTCAACTGCCGAAGTAGGTGGTGAAGTAGTGGATATACCAATGCCAAAGATGGGTGAATCCGTAATGGAAGGAACCATTATAAAATGGAATAAAGAAGTAGGCGATCCTGTAGAAGTTGATGAAATTATCTTTGAGATTAGTACAGACAAGGTAGATACCGAAGTTCCATCTCCGGTTGAGGGTACAATATCCGAAATATTATTTGGAGAAAATGATACTGTTGAGGTGGGTGTTACTGTTGCTAAAGTTACCACTTCGGGCGGAGTTAGACAATCTGTACCGGCATCTTCAAAAAAAGAAGAACCGGCACCAAAACAAGAAGCACCTGCACAAAAAAGTGATGCTGCACCTGTTATTAACTCCTCGGTGGTTTCCGATACTCCACAAACCGGCAGATTTTATTCTCCACTCGTTATGAATATTGCTTCCAAGGAAGATGTAAGTCACTCTGAACTTGAAATGATTAAAGGCTCCGGTGTTAGTGGCAGGGTAACCAAAAAAGATATTTTAGCTTATCTTGAAGAGAGAAAATCAGGTAAGGCTGCTCCGGTACAGCAGCAATCCAAACCACAAAGTCAACCTGTTCAGCAAGCTGCCCCGGAACAAAGCTCGGAAAGTAAAATTATTACTCCGCATGAGGGTATTGAAGTTATTCCAATGGATAACATCCGTAAACGTATTATGTATCACATGATTAACAGTCGTGATACTTCGGTTCATGTTACAGCGGTTATTGAAGTTGATCTAACTAAAATTCATAACTTCCTTAAGGCTAAAAAACAGAGCTACCTTGAAAAAACTGGTGTTAAGTTAACGTATCTATCTTTTATTGCATATTCCGCAATTAAGGCACTAAAAGAGTATCCACTATTAAATGCTTCAATAGAAAATGATAACATTCTTGTTAAACATTTTGTTAACCTTGGCGTAGCGGTAGCTGTTGAGCCTAACGGTTTAATTGTACCAAACATTAAAAATGCTGATGAAAAGAATATTAAGGGATTAGCACGCGAAATTATTGATCTTTCATACAAGGCACGTAACAAGCAGCTTATGCCTGATAATATTATGGATGGTACTTTTACGCTTACCAATTATGGTACATTTGGCTCATTATTTGGCACACCAATAATTAACCAGCCCGAAGTTGGTATTCTTGGTGTAGGAGCCGTTACCAAAAAACCGGTTGTTGTTGAATTTGACGGTGCAGACACTATTGCAATTAAACCTATGATGTATCTGTCGCTTAGTCATGATCACAGACTTGTAGATGGTATGCTTGGTGGCAAATTTCTGCGTCATGTAAAGGATACACTTGAAAATTTTGATACAAATCTTGTTTAGTATTGGTGTAATCTAAATTTATTGATAGCGTGCATATTTGTTATCATAAGTAATGTTTTGTAAAATGACGACAATTAATTTTGAAAACTCACCACTTTAGTCCTCCTTTCCTTAGAGGAGAGGAGGACTTTGCCGAAAGTATTGCGAGGTTAAAAGCAATTAGTATCAGTAAAGTTATTACATTCCGAAACTATAGTTATCCCAAGAATAAAAACTAATAATTTTTTAGTATGAAACAGATTAGTTGAGATTGGAGTTATTCAATCAATAATTAAATTGATAGGATGAAGATTGTTGTGGAATTCAATATATTTGTTGTCTTGTTTTGAATGTATGGAGTATTTATGAAGATTAATAAACATCAGCGGGAATATAAAGAAGCTGTTGAAAAAAGTGGTAAAACAGCCGGTAGAAAACCAGACTGGCTAAAAATAAAGTTACCTGGCGGTGAAAATTTTAAGGATGTGCATGAATTAATGCGCAAATCTAAATTAAACACCGTATGCGAAGAAGCAAAATGTCCTAATCTTGCCGAGTGCTGGAGCCACCGTACTGCAACTTATATGATACTTGGCGATACTTGTACACGTAGTTGTGGGTTCTGTAATGTTAAACTCGGTATGCCAAATGAACTTGACCTTGATGAACCCAGAAGAGTTGCCGAGTCGGTTGAGGAACTTGGTTTACGACATGTGGTAATTACATCTGTTAACCGCGATGAGCTTAAGGATGGTGGTGCGTCAATATTTGCTGAAACTGTAAAGCAGATTCGTGAAAGGATGCCTAAGTGTACAGTTGAAATTCTTATTCCCGACTTTAAGGGAGAGGAGCATGCACTTGAAATAATTATGCAAAATCCGCCCGATATTCTAAACCATAACATGGAAACTGTTAAACGGTTGTATCATGCAGTGCGTCCACAGGCACAGTATGAAAGGAGTCTGGAAGTTATTAGCTGGTACAAGGAAAGGGGATTAAGAACAAAATCGGGTATTATGGTTGGTATTGGTGAAAAGAACAGTGAAGTTCTGGAAATAATGGATGACTTGCGTGTTGCCGGTTGTGATATTATGACGATTGGACAGTATCTTCAGCCGACCAAAAATCACTTACCGGTTGATCGCTACGTTACTCCTGATGAGTTTAAGTTTTACGAAGAGGAGGGACTTAAGAAAGGATTCCTTGCAGTTGAATCTGGTCCGTTGGTTCGCAGCTCCTACCACGCTGATAAACATGCAGCTACTCTTGAAGAGAAATAATTACTTTGAATATAAGATTTAGTTTTAAGCTGGTTAGCTTTAGTAAGTAACCGGCTTTTTTATTTTGCAGAATACTAAATCAAGTTACAGAAAATATAATTGAGACTACATTTGTTATAAATAATTATAATTCTTCAAAAAAAAAATAAAAATTTTTAGGTGCATTGGAGTGAAAATATTGGAATAATCGTTGTCGTAATTTAAATTATCTGTACCTTATTAATGAGGCGTTAAAGAAAAGATGAGGTACAACAATGAAAAAACTATTAACTTTTAATCAACAGATACCTAGCAGGTATTGGAACAGATATATCGTAATGTTCATGAGGTATGTTACCTTCCACAAAGTGATTAATTTATTGTTTGCATTTATTTATTTTGTTTTAAACAAGAAATACATCAGAACTTCACCAGCATTCTTAAAAGTTGAACTTAGCAGACATTGCACAATTGATTGCCTATACTGTGGCTCGCACAAGGAATACAAGTTTTTCGAATTAGAGACATTTAAGAAGTTAATTGATCAGTTTAAGGGGACTTTATTCCTGGTACAATTGCACCTAATAGGCGAACCGCTATATTATGAACATTTAGTAGAATGTATTGAATATGCTCACAATGCAAAGGTTGGAGTTATTTTTTCTACAAGCCTCTCCGTTGAAAAATCAGATGAATTTTGGGAAAAGATTGTTCTTTCAGGAGTAGATAGAATGATATTATCTATTGATGGTCTTACCCCTGAAGTGTACACTAAATACAGAAGAAAAGGTGATCTTGAACTAATTTTTAAAAATTTGGATAAACTACTATATTATAGAAACATGCATAATAGCTCAATTATGTTTGAATGGCAAATGATCAAATTCGAATGGAATAAACATCAGTGGGTGGAGGCAAATAGAAGAGCTAATGAATTAGGTGTAGACCTTTTTCAATTAATTCAAAACGCGTATGAAATTAGAGGACCAAAGGCAAAAAAGAATGTAAGGAGAAAGAACAACTGTATTTGGGCTTATATTTTTCTGGTTATTAACGTTTATGGAGATATTCTGCCTTGTTGTAAAATGGGGCAACATCCCGGTAATGTTGGAAATATGTTTAACGAAGATATCAAGTCAATTTGGAATGGCAATGAGATTTATAAAATTAGAGACCCAAAACTGATTAGGAAAAGACCCGGATGCAAAACATGTTGTGAATAATAGTTCTAACTCTTTAGTGGAAGCAAATACAAGGTGTTTTTGAGGGGAAATGTCTTGTATTTGATTAAAAAGCTAGAATAATAAACCTACAACCAATAATTTACTTCCCCGGATATATTCTAACTGTTGTTGGGAATTCAACAAATACTTCGGTTCCGTCATTTTTTTTACTACTAAATCGTAGTTTTGCTTTATTCATATCGCAGTAATTCTTTACAAGTGATAATCCTAATCCGTTACCTTCAAATCTTCTGGTATATCCTCTTTCTTCTTGCATAAATGGGGTAAACAGGTTTTGCAGATATTCTTCTGACATGCCTACACCTGTATCCGTAATTCTAATAACACAATTGTTATCGGGACTATCCTCAAGGAATATATCTACTTTACCGATGTATGTAAACTTGATTGCATTATCCACCAAATTCATTATTGTCTGAATAACCGAATATTCATCAGCAATTATTATGGGGTTTACGGAGAAGTTGTGAAACAGTAGTGAAATATTTTTTGAATCAGCCATACTTTTAAAATTACCAATTAGCTCTTTAAGGAGAGTAACCAAATCAATTTTAACCGGTTTGTATTTGTAAAAGCCATTCTGTATTTCGGACATATTAAGGATAAGGTCAATAGTCCTGATAATTCGTTCGGCTGAGTTATCTATACTACCAAATATTTCCTTTATATAATCGGGAGGTTCGTCACCAAATTCATCTCTTAGTAATCTGTGAAAACTTAGTATGGTATTAAGTGGTGTTCTTATTTCATGCGACATTTGTGCGAAGAATTCAGATTTTAGTTTCTCCATTCGTTCCGCATTTTCCTTTTCAAATATCAGTAGCTTTTCAAGATTTACAGTTGCTGTGTAATCGAGTAGAGAAAAGACTGAGTATTGCTTTTTATCGTATGGTACTGAAAAAGAAGACTTAACTATTTTGATATATACGGTGCTGTTACCTTTGGTAATAAGCTTATTCAGGTTTTCAATTTTCGAATCATGAACAGGCTCAAGATGAGCTAATTTATCGAATGGTTCACCAACATTTACTTTTTCCTCGCAATTAAGTAGGTCGCAAAACTTTTTGTTGCAGGAAACTATTTTTTTATCTGAATCCAATATTACAAGTGCACACCCGGAAGTATGAATTGTTTCATGTAGAATTATTTCTGATTTTCGAAGATGGTAATTATAAGCGGCAAAAATTATTCCTGCTGTACTACCATACAGGGTGGGTGCTATAAAACCTATAATGCTTAGTTCTGCACCAATTGCAATTTTGGTTATTACTGAAAAAACCAGAAGTACAGATGCAAATACAAAAACATATTTAAGGTAATATATTATTTTCCCTGTCATTTTTGCTAACTCATTCTTTCAAAACAGTTAGTTGAAACCACAATGAACAATACGAATTTTTAATTTCAACTAAACAACAATTTTTAATGGTAATTCGTTTATAAAAAAAATATTTAAATGATAAATACCAAAAACTTAACCTTAGTGCAGTCATTAGTACATTTATTTATATTGATACAAATTATAAATTGCATATCAAAATAGTCCGGGGGGACTAAATTAAAATAAAGGATAAAACAGTTAATAAAAGCACGGACTAATGTTTCGGCTTAGTAGGAATCCTTTAAAATTTTTCAGGTTGTTTGTAATGAGGATTTATAATGAAGGCAGTTATTCAAAAGAGCGATAGTTGGTTAAGTAGAATAATTCGGGGCGAATTATTATTTTCTGAATATCTTGATTATTTGCTAAATACGCTAGGATCCGATCTGCCTATCTACTTTTCAGTTTTTGTTAGGGAGGGTGTTGGCATGTGTGCCAATACTGATAACACAAAAGAAGGCATCCCTGGTAGCTTTTAGTTGCCTAATGGGAGATAAGGGCGTATCACGCTGTAATGCTGGTACATTAAACGGTATATACCTGCCTGTTGGTCCGGTTAAAGGGGGACTACATTTTTTAATGTGTCCTCCGGACCATTTATAGTTTGTTAAAGGAGGGGAAGGTTTTATGAAAAGGGTGCAATTTTATGACAGATATTGCCTGTAAATTTTTATAAATTAAATTATTAAAATTCGGGCAAGTTTTTTGGGAGGTTAAATGAGACTGGTTACTATTCTTTTTATTCTTTTATCAGGTTTATTGTTTGCTCAGGATGAGACTTATGAGTTTGTTAATACTGGTTGCAATGAAACTTTTATGGGAATGTCGAGAATAAGCGATGATTACATTGCTATCTCTGGAGAAGAAATATCAATTTATAATAAATATGGATTTGAGATTTCCAAATTATACTGTGATACATCTCTTCCTCTTGAAATTTTTCCAAGCGATAACGGTGGATTGGTAGTTGCCGGCACGCAAGAGATTTACTGGTACAACATGAATTTGGAACTGGATAGCTTATGTCCGATAAATCTTACTTTTCCTTTTCAAAGAGCAATTGGAATTAAGAATGGGATTATTAACTATTTTGTATTTAGAAATTTGGAAATGGTAAAGTACCAATATGATTTTAATGGTAATATTCTAAAATATGATAGTTTGGTAATCTCTCAAAAAATATCCAGAGGAGATAAGAGAAGAGTTGTTTCAGACAAGCATGGAAATGTTTTGCTTGGTATTTCAAAAAAGGCATGGTACCTTTTTAATCCGGATTTTCAATTGATTGCCAAGGATGAATCAGCAACAGACCTAATTGATATTTCTGTTTTAGACGATGAGTCGTTTATACTATTAAAAAAGCACAATCTATCTGTACTTAATAGCAACGGAGACCAGGTTTCTGATATTGTACCCCAAAAAACATTTAACCAGATTGTTTCCTTCGATTGTTACAACGATAAAATCGCCTTGTGCGGGATAATTGACTCGGTTAGTTATGTTGGCGTTATTGATGTTAATGGTGATGGTGAATTTTATAAAAAACGAGCTATCTATACTGATCTTTATTTTGATGAGTTTATTTACGGTTATGCTTTCAATAATAGTAATGAGTATATACTTAAAACTGATCAGAAAGGCTACTCCAAGTTTATACAGCTTGAGCCAATAAGTGAAGAATTATATCCCGGGGATAGTTTATATATCAAGTGGGATACAAATATTGAAAACCGCATGGTAAAAGTATTTTTTATAGATGAAGATGGGAACGAACATCCAATAGCGAAAAATATTAACATTGCTGATAAAAGTGTAAAATGGGTATTGCCGGATGATATTGAGGTAAACAATACATTGTATATTGAACTGGAAGATAATCCTCTGAAGTTCGACTACCACTTTTTTGATATTTCTTATTATAAGAACGTTAACTATATAAATGCCAATGAAATAAAAATGTGGGTTGGTAATAATGGTATGGGCTCCCGTAATCCATTGAATAATGCGGACGGATTTTTCTGGCCCGAGAGTGAGGTTCAAGATAATGGGAGTCATTCTGTTATTTTTGCTGATGGACCCCTGATTGGTTATAAGACAAACGATTTTATTAAACTTCAGGGAAGTACATACAATTGTGGTTTTGTTCCAGGTAATATTGATTCAAATGGGGTACCTACCAATAAGGATTATAAAAAATTTGGAATCTATAAAGCTTTTGGTAACCATAATATACTTACTGAAGAGAAAGATAAAACAGATGCCGAATACGCCCAAAAGTTTTGGCCTATTGACCAAGGTGCTCCGTGGAAAGATTTGAATGATAATGGTATTTATGAACCTGAAATAGATGAACCGGATATACCGGGAAAACAACTGTTGTTCTGGGTTAACAATACGGCTGATAGCCTTACAAGTAATTCCTTTTATGGTAGTCCACCGGATAACCTGGAAATTCACAATTATGTTTTTGATATTGATGAACCAGAGTTAAAAGATGTTGTATTCAAACGATATAAAATAATTAACAAAACTGAGAGCATGCTTGAGGATGCCTACTTTGGTTATTGGTCTGACCCTGGTATCGGTAATTCAGATGATGATTATTGTGGATGCGATTCCTCGCTGGGTATGATGTATAGTTTTAATGGGGATAATGATGATTATTCCTACGGTGAAAATCCTCCTGCAGTTGGTTATCAATTGGTACAGGGACCAATTTTAACAAGTAATGGTGGTAATGCAATTGTTAACGGAGTAGAAAAACCGGGGTACGAAAACTTGCCGCTTACCTCTGCAATAATGATTTTTAAGAGCTACCCCCCTTTTATGGATGCTGATATGGGAGGACCTTATAGTAGTACTCTTCATATGTATAATTTTATGCAGGGATTACAATCCGATGGTGCTGAAATTATTAATCCGCTTACTGGAGCAGTAACAACCTTTCCATTTAATGGAGACCCTGAAACAAAAACCGGATGGTATAATGGTCATCCAACATATTCTATTTATAAGAGACCAGCTGATTCAAGAATGCAGTTTGCCAGTGGTCCATTTACAATGGAGCCTGGAGATACGCAGGATGTTGTAATTGCAATAATGATGGCACGTGGTGAAAACAACCTGAATAGTGTTACCAAATTAAAAGAATTGGCTGCAACGGTAAAATCGTATTACGAAAATAATTCAACTTTTGTTGAGGAGCAGAAAGCCGTACCACAACCTGAACCTCCTATGGGCTTTTCATTATACCAAAACTATCCAAATCCTTTTAATCCTAAAACCACAATAGAGTTTGACTTACCGGAAGCAGGAAATGTAAGGATAGCTATTTACGATATACTTGGCAGGGAAGTACAAAATGTAGTGAAAAGGGGATTGAATTACGGTAAACATTATTTTAACTTTAATGCATCCGGTCTTGCCTCCGGTGTATATTTTTACAGGCTGGAAGCCGGTAGTTTTACCAAAATTAAAAAGATGGTTTTAGTTAAGTAGGGTAAAATGAAAAAGTGGACTTTAATATTTTTTCTGGTAATTACATTTTTCTCCATCGCACAGGATGAGACTTATGAGTTTGTATATCCTATTGATTTTAATTGTTATTTTGGGATGGTTAGAGTTGGAGATGATAACTTGGCAATCTCGAATGAAGACATAACAATATTCAATAAATATGGTATTAAAGTTTCTACCATTCCTTTTGGTGGAGATTATAAGGGAGAAATTTTACCTGCTCAAGATGGAGGGATATATGTTGCTGGTACTGGTGATTTTTATTTATATAATAAAAGTTTAGAGCTCGAAAGAACATTTCCAGTATTTGGAGGCTTTAGTTCTCGAAGGGCAATTGGCATTAATAAAGATGGAATTTATTATTTTTTATTTAGTGGTAAAAACCTTGTGAAATGTAAGTATGGATTTTGGGGAAATCAATTTATTAAAGATACTTTATCAATTTCTCATGCAATATTAGAAACAAATAAGCATAGGGTTGTTTCCGATTCTTACGGAAACGTTTTACTTGGTATTTCAAAAAAGGCATGGTTCCTGTTTGATTCAGATTTACATCTAATCAATAAGAATGAGGCAGCAGCGAATCTTAATGATATATCTGTTTATCAGGGTGAACAATTTGTTCTTTTGGATAATAACAAGTTTTCATTTTTGAATAGTAATGGTGAATATTTATCTGAAATTGAACCAGATAAAACATTTGATGAAATTGTTTCCTTCGATTGTTACCACGATAAAATTGCCTTGTGCGGGATAATTGATTCGGTTAGCTATATTGGTGTAATTGATATTAACGGAACCGGCAATTATTACAAAAAAAGAGCCATTTATAATGACCTTTATTTTAATGAGTATATTTATGGATATAGTTATGATGATGAAAATGAATATTTGCTGAAGGCAGATTCAACAGGCTTTTCCGAATATTTGCAGCTTGAGGCTTTCGGAAGTGATTTATTCCCCGGTGACAGTATTTATATTAAATGGAATACAAACATTGAAAACCGGAATGTCAGGGTGTTTTATTCGGATGAGGATGGAAATGAATATATAATTGCAGAAGATATACCAGTTGATAGAGATAGTATAAAATGGAAATTACCGGATGAGATTACAGTAGGTAATATATTATTTATTGAGCTTGAAGAAAATCCCCTTAAGTATGATTATCTGGAATTTGAAATTTCACTATACCGAACTGTAAATTATATTAATGCAAACGAAATAACAATGTGGGTGGGGAATAATGGTATGGGAAGTCACGATCCTTATTATGATGCTTCGGGATTGTATTGGCCAGATACTTTATTTCAGCCCTGGAGTAACTCTTACCCGGGGATACCCGCTGTTTTCACTGATGGACCAATAATAGGTTATAAAATCAATGATTCCATCAAAGTCCAGGGTTGTGCTTATTATTATGGTTTTGTACCAGGTATTATTGATTCAGATGGTGTTCCTGCTGATAAAATTGATAAAAGATTTGGTATATATAAAGCATTTCGTGACAGAGAAAGTTTAACAGAAAAATTTGATATTATGGATGCTGAATATGCTCAAAAATTTTGGCCTGTTCAATATGGTGCTCCATGGAAGGATTTGAATGATAACGGTATTTATGAACCTGAGACCGATGAACCTGATATACCGGGAAAACAGCTCTTGTATTGGGTTAACAATACATCTGATAGTTCAAGTAGCTTTAATATGTATGGTAGCACACCTGATAATATTGAAATACAGACTTATGTTTTTGATATAGACGAGCCTCAATTCAAAGATGTAATTTTCAAAAGATACAAACTTATAAATAAAACCGGCAGTTTGTTAGAGGATGCATACTTTGGGTATTGGTCTGATCCTGATCTTGGTAATCCTAATGATGATTATTGCGGGTGTGACCCGCCATTAAATTTGGGGTTTTGTTTTAATAGTGATAACTATGATGATGATTATTATGGTGAAAATCCACCTGCCTTTGGTTATCAGTTTGTACAGGCACCAGTAGTGGTAAGTGAAGGTGATTCAGCTCAGATTAATGGAAACACCTTATACAATAAAGATAATTTACCAATGACCAGTTTCGTGTTATATCTAGGGGAAGGTGGTGTTTATGCTGATCCACTTAGGGCTGATTATCAAGGCACTCTTCAAATATATAATAACATGCAAGGGTATATTTGGGATGGTAGTGAATTTTATGATCCTGTTGCTCAAAAAAGTACTAAATTTAATTTATCTGGTGATCCTGAAACCGGCACAGGTTGGTATGAAGGTGATGGCTGGTCAGGTGGTGCGCATTCTGGCGATAGAAGGTTTATGTTAAGTTGCGGGCCTTTCACCATAGAGCCGGGTGATACCCAGGATATTGTAATTGCAATAATGATGGCACGTGGTGAAAACAACCTGAATAGTGTTACCAAATTAAAAGAATTGGCTGCAACGGTAAAATCGTATTACGATAATAATTCAACTTTTGTAAATGAAACCAAAGCTACTCCGCAACCTGAGCCACCGGGGAGTTTTGCATTGTACCAAAACTATCCAAATCCTTTTAATCCTAAAACCACGATAGAGTTTGACTTACCGGAAGCAGGAGATGTAAGGATAGCTATTTACGATATACTTGGTAGGGAAGTACAAAATGTAGTGAAAAGGGGATTGAATTACGGTAAACATTATTTTAACTTTAATGCATCCGGTCTTGCCTCGGGAATATATTTTTACAGACTGGAAGCCGGTAGTTTTACCGACATTAAAAAGATGGTACTGCTAAAATAGTTTAGGTATAAAATGAGAAGGCTGATATTTTTTTTATTCTTCTGTTCAATCCTTGTTAATGGGCAGAAAAACACATTTGAATTGCAGTTAAATGATTGGTTAAGAGAACGAAGTTTTGATCTTATTCCACTCCAGGATGGTAAGGTTATAACGTACGGTAATAAATTAAAATTACTAAATACCTACGGTATTGAGATTAAATCATTAGATATAAATGTAAACGAGTTTTGGAGCAATAGTACCAGATACGGGAAAAAGCTCGTTTCCTATAAGGATAGTACAATTTATACCACTACAGCTAACGATAATGTTATAAAAATGGATATTGATTTAACCCCGGTTGACACTTTCTATTTTCATAGGGAAAATGCTATTCGGAGTATTGCTGTTGATAGTACTGGTAATTTTTATTTGTTTTACGGAGCTTATGCCGATTCAGTTATGGTTTATGATAAAAATGGTAATAAAATTCTGCAGGATTGTTTAAAGTATAGACCATTATATGATTATAGTAATCCACCGGAAGTATTTATTTCAGAGTTAGGGGCAATTTTAACATTTTCGAAAAGCCGTGGAATTAGTCTCTATTCTTCAGATTTTTCGAGATTATATTTTAAAGAAGATGAAGATATTATATCAGTCTCCAATTATGCTGGATTAGAATATTTACTTCAATATAATGATCATTTTAGAGTGATTGGTTCGAACGGAGATGTAAATAGAGTTATTATACCTGGTTTTGCTGTTGACTCAATTTATTGCTCGGGTTATTATGATGGAAAAATTGCATTTTATTGCAAATCTGAAGGTAAAAGAGGATTTGGACTAATTGATGAAAATATGAATTCAACATTCAAACCCGGAGGTTCTGCAATCTATTCTCATTTAGTCTTTAATGGGGATGTTTATGCTTACCAGAATGAAAAATATCCATACTGGATTATTAAAACAAAGGAAGATGGTTTATACGGTTTTTTGCAGATAATAAATGATTTGTCTGATGTTTCCCCGGGAGATAGTGTTACGGTTAAATGGAATACAAATTTAACAGGGAATATATTTCGAATTGAATTGATTGATGAGAATGGAGTAAAACAGAAAACTATTGGAAAAGCAGTAGCGGAAGATAGATCCTTTTCCTGGCTTTTTGGTGATGAATATTTATCAAATTACAGAATTAAGGTGATTGATGAGAATGATAATAACAGATATGCTGAAACAAGTATAAGCTCAGTTCCATATTATGCTACACAATTTATTGATGCTAATGAAGTGATAATGTGGGTTGGTGCTAATGGTATGGGCTCGCATGATCCAGAAACTGATGGAAGCGGGTTTTACTGGCCCAGGAATGAAGATACTGGTATTAATAATGGGTATATGAATACATCCATTTATGCTGACGGTGCTTTGTTTGGTTTCTTGAATAATGGTGAAGTTAACGTTCATGGTGCTACTTATAATTATGGATTAACTCCGGGTAAGATTAATGATGATGGTACAGTTACTGCTAATGGAAACAGGCGTTATGGAATATACAAAATGTTTCGGGATAATGAGAATATTACTGATGCGAATAAATTGGCAGAATATCAATATTTCTTAGAAAACTATCCGGTAAATGATGGTGCTCCATGGATTGATAATGATGGTGATGGTTATTATGATTCTGCAATTGATGAACCTGATATTCCGGGTAAACAATTATTATGGTGGACTTCAACTGCTACTGACCCTGATAGAACCAGAAATTTGTATGCCTCTTCTCCAGATAATCTTGAGGTACATACATACGTGTATGATATTGATATACCTGAATTTAAGGATGTAGTTTTTAAGAGGTACAAAATTATCAATAAAAGCGAAGATGTTTACGAGAGTATGATTTTTAGTTACTGGTCTGATCCTGATCTTGGTAATGCTAGTGATGATTACGTTGGATGTGATACAAGTCTTAGTTTGGCATTTTGCTATAATTGTGACAATTATGATGATGATTATTACAATGAAAACCCACCAGCTGTTGGGTATTTACTTGTTGACGGTCCTGATAAAATAGTAGGTAGTGAACATAAAGATTTATCAATGACTTCTTTTGTATTTTATATTGGGAGCAGTGATGTGTATGCAGACCCGGATTTGGCTTTTCCTCAGGGTGCAATTCAGATGTACAATAATATGAATGGTTTACTTTGGGATGGTTTTCCATTTATCGATCCGAATACAAATGAACCAGTAAAGTTTGCACTAAGCGGGGACCCTGTTCCTGGCACAGGATGGTATGAGGGTGATGGTTGGCCTGACGGTCCAAGTGCAAGTGATAGAAGAATGCTAATGAGTAGTGGTCAGTTTGATATGGAGCCGGGTGATACCCAGGATGTAACAATTGCCATTTTGATGGCACGTGGCACGTCCAATATAAATAGTTTAACTGAATTAAAGGAACTGGCTTCAGATGTAAACGAATATTATAAGAGCAACACAATATTTACCGGAATTGAGCAAAATAGTATTGTTCCTCCGCCAGAAGGATTTACCTTGTATCAAAACTATCCAAATCCTTTTAACCCAACCACTACCATACAGTTCGATCTGCCGGAAGGTGGAGATGCTGTTCTCGAAATATTTGATATTTTGGGTAGAAGAATAAGCCGGATAGAAAGACGGGGACTTAATTACGGAACACATAAAATATACTTTAATGGTTCCTGTCTTGCTTCCGGTGTATATTTTTACAGACTGGAAGCCGGTAGTTTTACTGATATTAAAAAGATGGTACTTATAAAATAGGGGTAGGATGAAAGCGTTAATAGTAGTATTGTTATTTCTTTTCTCATCAGGTTGTTTTGCACAAACAGGTACTTATGAACGAATTCAGGAAGATGAGCATTACTACTCTCATGCTGTTTTAAGTGATGGTAGTATTGTTTTACAGAACTTAAATTTAACTCTGTTCGATGAATATGGAGTTTTAATTAAATCAATACCGACTGAAGTTGAATTAGGAGAAGATTATAAAGATAGAGAACATATTTGGTCTGGAAATAATAGCACTTTTTATTTATTGGCAAATGACTCGACGATTGTAAAGTTTAATAACAACCTGGAAAGATTGAAAAAATATGAATTACCGGCAGGCGTTACAATTACAATGTTAACCGATCCAAACGGGGGTCTGTATCTGATTCGTGGAAAATCTTCTGGTTATGACAAATTTAATATCGTGATAGATATTTATGATTCAACGGGAGCATTTAAGAAAAGTAAAACATTGCTTACCGAACAAGCTTCTTATTTGATAAATACCAGAAAGTTTATAATCAACCAAAGTAGCGAGGGAAATTTACTTATTGCCTGCTACGGCAAGTATTGGATTTATCTCGATTCAGATTTGAATGAAATCAAATCTGAATATAATGTTGACGTTTGGGACCTATCATTTACAACACAAAATAATTTTTATATCAGGGTAAATAATTATTTTGAATTACTGGATAAATTTGGTGACCAAACAGGTATAATTCAACCACAATTAAATGGTAGTAATATTACATGTTCGGATTATGATGACGGAAAGATAGCATTTTATACCGTTTTAGATGATGATTTCAGTATTGGGATATCCGACCTCAATGGAAATATTACTTACTCAGATGGATGTAAAATGCCTTATAACACAATGGCTTTTAAAAATTATATTTATCTGTTTATTAGTGAATGGAATTATTATGCAATCTGTAAAACTGATAAACAGGGAAATTATAATTACTTTCAATTGCATGAAACCGATGATTATATACCACCTGGGGCAACTACATGGTTAAAATGGGATACCAATTTAAAAGATAAGAATGTTGATTTATATTTAATTGATTCACTCGGTGTAAAATATTCTATAGCCAGTGATGTAAAAGTTGATATTGATAGCCTGGAATGGGAAACACCGTTATCTGATTTTCCTGGTTCAACTATTTATGCCGAAGTAAATGATGAAGGGGTGTGGAAGAGTATCGTACCACTCGAATTGATTGTATATTCAGCAAATGATTATATCGATGCGAATAATTTAACCATGTGGGTCAGCAATACTTGTCAGGATGCGAGGAGAATTGGTAATATTAGTAGTAGCAATGGTTTATTCTGGAAAGGGGATAGAGGATTGCCTTTAGTTTATTTGGATGCCCCCTTTATAGGGTATAAGAAAAACGGAGAAATTGGAATTCAGGGATCATTCTATTTCGACGGAATGTCTCCCGGAACAATATATAGTGACGATTCAACCAGTGATAAGGGCTCAAAAAAGTTTGGCATTTATAAATATAGAAAAGACTGGGTAGAGCTAAAGGATAGTAAGCAAAAACATAAATCAAGGTATGCTAAAAATCACTGGCCTGTATATCGCGGGGCACCATGGAAAGATAATAATTATAATGGGATATATGAGCCAGAGATTGATGAACCTGATTTACCCGGAAAACAAATATTATTCTGGACGTCCCATGCTAATGATTCAAATTATTACAATTATTCCATTCCAACAGAAAAAATTGAATTTGCATGTACCGTATTTGATATTGATAAACCGGAATTTGAAAATGTTATCTTTAAAAAATATCTGATCATGAATAAAACAGACTCTGTATTGGATAGTGTGTATTTTTCGTATTACTCTTGGCCAGAAATTGGAGATTATGATGACATTGCTGGTTGTGATTCATCATTAAATTTGGCATTTGGTTACAATGGTGATAACTTTGATGAGTATTATTATTTAGATAAACCACCAGCAATTGGGTATCAGTTAGTAAGAGGCCCGGTAATTGAAAGTATTGGTGATACAGCAATTTATGAAAATGATATTTTATTAGATTATAAAAACTTACCCTTGAATGCATTTTCGTTTTTCATTAAGAACAGTGAAGAATTTCAATTTCCTCACTTTCAGGACCAATATGAAATGTTGTATAACCTTATGAAAGGGCTTTTAATGTATGGTACTCCAATTGTTGATCCGGTAACCGGAAAAATAACAAAGTTTCCACTTGGGGGTGATCCTGTTGCGGGAACTGGTTGGTATGATGGCGAATTGGAACACTATGGATTCACTCCTTATTTCAGGGAAATAATTATCTCAACAGGTCCATTCACTATGGCCCCCGGGGATACAAATGAGGTTGTTATTGCAGTATTGGCAGCACAGGGTAATGATCGGTTGGATAGTGTTAAAAAACTAAAAGAATTAGCTTCAACTATTCCGCAATATTACAATTCCACAAAATTATTTGATGACAGGGGGAAGACTGTTCTTCCACCTGCAAACTATACCTTGTATCAAAACTATCCAAATCCTTTTAACCCAACCACCACAATACAGTTCGATTTGCCGGAAGGTGGAGATGCTGTTCTCGAAATTTTTGATATTTTGGGTAGAAGAATAAGCAGGATAGAAAAACGCGGACTAAATTATGGTACACATTATTTTACCTTTAATGCATCCGGGCTTGCCTCGGGAATATATTTTTACAGACTGGAAGCCGGTAGTTTTACTGATATTAAAAAGATGGTACTGCTAAAATAGGGGAAGCGTATGAAAAGGTGTACACTACTATTATATCTTGTTGTAACGTTTTTATTATTCGCTCAGGATGAGACTTATGAGTTTGTATATCCTATTGATTTTAATTGTTATTTTGGGATGGTTAGAGTTGGAGATGATAACTTGGCAATCTCGAATGAAGACATAACAATATTCAATAAATATGGTATTAAAGTTTCTACCATTCCTTTTGGTGGAGATTATAAGGGAGAAATTTTACCTGCTCAAGATGGAGGGATATATGTTGCTGGTACTGGTGATTTTTATTTATATAATAAAAGTTTAGAGCTCGAAAGAACATTTCCAGTATTTGGAGGCTTTAGTTCTCGAAGGGCAATTGGCATTAATAAAGATGGAATTTATTATTTTATATTTAGTGTTAAAAACCTTGTGAAATGTAAGTATGGATTTTGGGGAAATCAATTTATTAAAGATACTTTATCAATTTCTCATGCAATATTAGAAACAAATAAGCATAGAGTTGTTTCCGATTCTTACGGAAACGTTTTACTTGGTATATCAGCAAAAGCATGGTTCCTGTTTGATTCAGATCTACATCTAATCAATAAGAATGAGGCAGCAGCGAATCTTAATGATATATCTGTTTATCAGGGTGAACAATTTGTTCTTTTGGAAAATAACAAGTTTTCATTTTTGAATAGTAATGGTGAATATTTATCTGAAATTGAACCAGATAAAACATTTGATGAAATTGTTTCCTTCGATTGTTACCACGATAAAATTGCCTTGTGCGGGATAATTGATTCGGTTAGCTATATTGGTGTAATTGATATTAACGGAACCGGCAATTATTACAAAAAAAGAGCCATTTATAATGACCTTTATTTTAATGAGTATATTTATGGATATAGTTATGATGATGAAAATGAATATTTGCTGAAAGCAGATTCAACAGGCTTTTCCGAATATTTGCAGCTTGAGGCTTTCGAAAGTGATTTATTCCCCGGTGACAGTATTTATATTAAATGGAATACAAACATTGAAAACCGGAATGTCAGGGTGTTTTATTCGGATGAGGATGGAAATGAATATATAATTGCAGAAGATATACCAGTTGATAGAGATAGTATAAAATGGAAATTACCGGATGAGATTACAGTAGGTAATATATTATTTATTGAGCTTGAAGAAAATCCCCTTAAGTATGATTACACTGAATTTGATTTATCATACTACAAAAGTACTAACTACATAAATGCAAATGAAATAACTATGTGGGTGGGTTCGGATGGAATGGGCAGCCATAATCCTACCACAGATGATAGTGGATTTTATTGGCCTAAAAATACATTGATAAAATATTATAACGGTGAATATTATCCTGTTTCGGCAATCTTTGAAGATGGACTTTTGTTTGGTTATAAGCAAAATGATTTTATTAAAATTCAGGCAAGCACTTATACACATGGTTTTGTTCCCGGCAATATCGATTCAAACGGAATAGCAGCAGATAAAGATGATAAACTATTTGGCATTTATAAAGCTGTAAAAAGCCAACAATCACTTACCGAAGAAGAAAGCAAAGATGCCGAATATGCTCAGAAATTCTGGCCGGTTGAGCAAGGTGCTCCGTGGAAGGATTTGAATGATAATGGTGTTTATGAACCTGAGACCGATGAACCTGATATACCGGGAAATCAACTGTTATTTTGGGTTAATAATTCGGATGATAGTATTGCAAGTAATAATGCTTACGGCAGTCCGCCGGATAAAATTGAAATTCATAATTATGTATTCGATATTGATGAGCCAGGTTTTGAAGATGTAGTATTCAAACGATATAAAATAATTAACAAAACAGAAACTATACTTGAAGATGCCTATTTTGGGTATTGGTCAGATCCTGACCTTGGCAATGCCGGTGATGATTATTGCGGATGCGATTCTTCTCTGGGTATGATGTTTTGCTACAATGGTGATAACGATGATGAAGATAATTACGGTGAAAACCCTCCGGCTGTGGGTTACCAGTTAATTAAAGGGCCGGTTGCTAAAGTTAATGCTGGATATGAAGCTTTACCAATGACTTCATTTATAAATATATTAAAAAGTAGATATCCTTTTTCTGATGCTGACATTTTTGCCTATTCCGGTACCATCCATATGTATAACTTTATGCAAGGTTTGGGTGAAGATGGCTCACAAATTATTAATGAGGGATCCGGTACTGTAACAAAATACCCTTTTAATGGTGATCCGGTTGCTGGGACCGGATGGATAGAAGGAAGTGGTTATGCGCATCCATCTGCACCCGGTGACAGACGTATTCAGTTTGCAAGCGGTCCGTTTACAATGGAGCCTGGTGATACCCAGGATGTAACAATTGCCATTTTGATGGCACGTGGCACATCCAATATAAATAGTTTAACTGAATTAAAGGAACTGGCTTCAGATGTAAGCGAATATTATAAGAGCAACACAATATTTTCCGGAATTGAGCAAAATAGTATTGTCCCTCCGCCAGAAGGATTTACCTTGTACCAAAACTATCCAAATCCGTTTAACCCAACCACCACTATACAGTTCGATTTGCCGGAAGGTGGAGATGCTGTTCTCGAAATATTTGATGTTTTGGGTAGAAGAATAAGCAGGATAGAAAGACGGGGACTTAATTACGGAACACATAAAATATACTTTAATGGTTCCGGTCTTGCTTCCGGTGTATATTTTTACAGACTGGATGCCGGTAGTTTTAAGGATATTAAAAAAATGGTACTTATAAAATAGAGGTAATTGGTGAGAGTAATACTTTTAATAATTGTATTTAGTAATTTGCTTTTGGCACAACTGGATACCTATGAGTTTGATAGCCGTAGCACAGGTGCTGAACTAGGGTTGATTAGTTATGAGGATGGAACCTCATTTACCTTTGGTGGCAATTCAATTGGATATAGCAAAAGTTTAACACATTATGATAAATTCGGTTCTGTGATTAAATCAAAAACAGTCCAATGTTTAGCAAAACATAGTGCTGATTTAATTGCGAAAGCGGGTGAGGATAATTTGGTCTATACTGATAATAAGTACATCCGCTTGGTTGATAAAGATTTTAATTATGTTTCAGCTAAAAATTTTGGTGATAAAATTCCATTGGCTTTAATTTCAGATGAAAACTACATCTATTTTTTGAGCCATAGTTCTTCATCAGGAAATGATTATTTAACTTTCTCAAAATATGATATGAACTTGACGGAAATTTCCTCCACTACAAATTCAACATATTCTGATTACGCTAATGGCTGGGGAGAAAAAAAGCTTTACAAGCTCGATGATAACAAGTTTTTTTATTTCTATCAAAATAAGCTTGCAATGATTTTTAACGGTTCTTTTACTGTTCAAAATGCACAGGTAGAAAAAAAATCAAATTATATATTACCTCTTCAGGATGATAAGTTTTTAATACAAGGTAATTTTTATCTGGTTGTTGCTGATCAAAATTTTGATACTCTTGCTGTGATTGATAACGAGTTATGTACTTCACAGGTATTTACTTATGCCAACAAAGGAAATAATATTCTTGCTTCATTCAGAAGATATTATACAGGGGTAATGGAATTTGATATTTCGGGTAATGTTGTTAATGAAATCAATACAGGACAAATTTATTCCAAATTACATTACGTTAATGGGTTATGGGGAAGCGGTGGCGGGTCAATGCTTAAAACCGACGCCAATTTGAATTATAAATATCTTGAGCTTGACGGGCAAATTGGAGAAGTGTTGTATGCAAATGATTTGATAACTATTGCCTGGCATACAAACCTTGGTAACACTCCACTTAATATTTACTATGAGGATGAGACCGGAAGCCAGCTAATTGCTGAAAACATACCTGCCGAACCAGCTGAATTTAACTGGGTGGTTCCTAACGTAAAAACAGATAATGCACAATTTGTTATTGAAGTTGCCGAAGAACCACTTAAGAAGGATGATTTTACTTTTTCAATTGATTTGAGAGAACAACATGATTTTATTGAAACCGATAAAATACTAATGCACGTATGGCAGAGTGGTATAGGGGCATATAATCCGTTAACCGGTTTTGCTGGGTTTTACTACCCCGATAGAGGAGCAGATCATACCCTGATATATGCTGATGGTCCGTTGCTGGGTTTTATGAATGGGGATTCGGTTAAAGTACATGGAGCAACCTTTTGGGGTGGTTTGATGGGTGGTAAAATTCTGGATGACGGGACTGTACTTAACGAGGTTGATCCCACATTCAGGATATATAAGGTTAAAAAAGGTTGGCAGAATTTACCTGAAGGTAGTGAGAGGGATGCATATGAAGATGCACATAATAAATGGCCCATACAAGATGGTGCTCCATGGATTGACAATAATTTTGACGGCATTTATGACCCCGCAGTGGATGAACCCGACATACCGGAAGATCAGCTATTGTGGTGGGTTTCAACTGCTGCTGATTATGACCGCTCGGCTGCATTGGCAGGTTCAAGTATCGATAAGCTGGAGATTCGAACTTCAGTCTATAATCTTGTAAACTATCCTGATGTAATATTCAAAAAGTATTTGTTTATCAACAAATCGGAAGATATATATAACGATATGTACTTTTCCTACTTTGCTGATTCACAAGTTGGTTATGCTTTAGATGATTATATGGGGTGTGATACATCGTTGGGTATAGCGTACCTTTATAACGCCGTTAATAGTGATGAATATTATGGAAGCACACCACCAGCAATTGCACACATGTTACTCCAGGGTCCAGTAGTTGAGGGAGCAGCTAACGATACGGCTGTTTTCATGGGACGAGTTATTGATGGTAAAAAAAATATTGGAATGACAAGTAGTGTAGTAGGACTCAAAAATTATAATAATAATAATTTTTCAGATGCTCCGGTAGGCAGGTATCAGGGTACGGTTGTTCATTACAATTATATGAGGGGGTTGGATTATGATGGTAATGAAATTTATGATCCAATTACTAATGAGGTTGTTAAATATACATTAGCTGGAGAACCTACAACTTTTTCCGGCTGGTTTGAGGGGTTTGGTTGGCCTGATGGACCAGAGGCTAATAATAGGAGGTATTATATCTCTTCGGGTTCCTTTACTATGGAACCGGGAGATACCAATGAAGCTGTAATTGCTATTATGGCTCAGCAAGGTTCAAGTTTTCTAAACAGTATTACAGTATTAAAACAATTGGCTACTAATGTTCGCACAAGATATTATGATTTTACAGTTGGTGTTAATGATCAGAAGGAATTTACTCTTCGTGAATTCATTTTATCCCAAAACTATCCAAATCCTTTTAACCCAGTTACAACTATACAGTTTAGCTTACCTGCAAGCGAGTATGTAGAGCTTAATGTTTATAATGTATTGGGTGAGCAGGTAGCAAGACTGGTTAATAGCGAACTAAACGTGGGAACGCATCAGGTAAGGTTTAATGCAAGTCTGCTTTCATCAGGTATTTATTTTTACCAAATAAAGGCAGGTGAGTTTACACAAACTCGTAAAATGATACTAATTAAATAATTGAATATTGATTTCTCATTTGTTAAGTTTTAAGTAACAAACGAAGGTAATGAGGAATCACGGTATATTTTTGTGGTGCTATCTATTTAATCAGCAGAAAAACTTAAATCCTGACAGGTTTGGCTTGTGGATATTTGCGTGCTGATTAGTTGGTAATAATTAACTCTTGTTTGTGCTAATTTGTTATTATTAAAGGAGTTAGGATGAGGATAGTTATATGCCTTCTTATATTTTCAATTACAATCAGTGCACAACAAACTATTAATAAAGCATTTATTAAGCAGATTGGTGAGCGTTATAAGCTTGATAATCAGCAAGCTGAAGCACTTTCCATAGCATGGAATGGTACTAAAGAAAGAAATAGTTCACACGGTAGAATGTCTGATTATTATGTTTTCACTAATATTGAAAATAAAGTAAATGCCAATTATAACTGGTTCTGTGATATTGAAGTGTTCCAGGATAATTTAATTCGAAAAATGATACACCGTATTTCAGATTCAGAGAATAGTTATATTCTAACTAATGATAACCTTATCACTCAATCTGGATGTATTTCAGAATACTTATATAATGAAGACAGGCAATTAACAAAAATTGAAAGCTATTCTTATTATGATCAGGATAATCAGTACATAGGAAAAAATCTAATTACATTCTCAGACTATACATATGAAGAGGGACGTCTGATAAAAATAGTATCAAATTTTTTGTCCTTTGGTCAAAAATTCACCAGTAAGTATGAATATTCAGAAAATCAGGTTGTTATTACTTCATGGACTAAATACGAGAATCAGGATGAAAGATATATGGCTCGTCAAACAAATGTTTATCAAAACGATTTATTAAAAACCAGCTTTGAGGAATTATTTAATATCAGTAATTCAGCTTTTCAACCTTCTTCCAAAACAGAATACATACGTAATTCAAATAATAAAGTTATTAGAGAAGAGTATTATACATATCAAAATGGTATATATGAATTAAATCAAACGAAAGAATTAGAATATAATTCCAATGGCGAATGCATCTATTCTACTACAAAAATTGGTTCAACTATCATTGAGTTGTCATATACTTATGAAAATAGAGGATTTATATCAGCAATTACTCCAAAAGATTATCAGGAAATTGAATCGGGTGAAACAATTGCATTTAATCTATACGGATATAATACTGATAATGTTAATATTTATTATAGTGTGAATTCAGATTCCGACCTCGATACATTAGTGGAAAATCTAAATATTTCTGGTACAGAAAATTTCCGGTTTCCGATACACAATGCCGGTGAGTATTTTGTAAAGATTGTTGATGCGGATAATTCAGATATAGAGGAAGTAGTTTATTTAAAAAATCCGGATATAAACACATACGATAACCTTAAGCATAATACGAACAACATTAAATTTGAAATTAGTAATGATGGTAGCTTTAGTGACCCTGTCTTTGAGTTTATTGATAATAATAATGTATTGTTTGGTGGTGGTTTTGCGATTATGAAACCTGATGGAGTGATTAAAGGAAGTTTGTCCGAATTTGATTTAAATGATTTTGAGAACTCACGAAGTCTGTTCCCATTTTTTAAGAGAGAAAATTATAATCAAATTTCTTCATGCGAGTTTACCGAAAAAAGCCCTGAGCTTGGTCTTTCAGTAAAGCAAAGAACATATTCTAATCGTGGAGATGATTTTGTTATTTTGAGATATAATGTAATTAATGAAACTTCAGAAACTATTGAAGATGTATATTTCGGACTATTTGCTGATCTGGATATTGGGAACTCAGTTGATAATATGGGTGGTGTTGATTTAACAAACAGACTTGTTTACCAATATGCTCCATCATCTAATTATTATTATGGTATTGTTGCATTTCAGGATGTTACCGGAGCAAATGTTACTACAACTCTTAATTCTCAGGACCTTGAAGCAAGTCTCTATTCAAATTTTATGACAACCGGAAGCAATAATACAGTTCAGGGGGATTATAGGTCTTATATAACAAGCGGACCAGCTAACATAACACCAGAGAACTCGTTTAATTTTACTTTTGCAATGGTAGCCGGTGAAAGTTTGGATGATTTGGTTAACAACGCAAACCTTGCTGCTCAAAAAGCTATGATAACATCAGTAGAAGAACAGCAAGTTGATTTGACCCCACAAGATTATATTTTATCCCAAAACTATCCAAATCCTTTTAACCCAGTAACAACTATACAGTTTAGCTTACCTGCAAGCGAGTATGTAGAGCTTAATGTTTATAATGTATTGGGTGAGCAGGTAGCAAGACTGGTTAACGGTGAACTAAGTGCCGGAACACATCAGGTCAGGTTTAATGCAAGTCTGCTTTCATCAGGTATTTATTTTTACCAAATAAAAGCTGGTGAGTTTATACAAACTCGTAAAATGATGCTAATTAAATAAAAATTATCCCGGTGGCAATAACTGTTACCGGGAATTTCATTATTAACATTTCAGCACTCCGGTATTTCTTTCCAACTTTTTCCTTATATTATACCCAATAAACCAAAGCGAGATTATTTAAATGGATTTACCAGAATTGGAGAACATACCTGTTGCCGGAATTCCTGATATATTTTATTCAACCGATTCCAAGGAACCTTTTAAGGAGTGTATGATATGCTCAACGCCATTGTATGAGGGTGCAATAGATTATATTATAGAGAAAGCATTTAGGAATTATAGAGGTTCGAATGTAAGGGATGTTGTTTACGAGTTTGCCATGTGCCATGAATGTATGCAGAAATTGTATGAAACATATTCGGAGCAATCAAGAAAACGTCTTGAGGAATTCCTGTTAAATAATACAAATCTATCATCCAGAAGGGAGAGACTAATCGAAAAAGAAGTTTTTGAGATTAATGACTGGGTAGGTACTTGTGCCGTAACCGGAAAGCCAATGGATGAGTGTGAAACATTCCAGATATCGGGTCAGTTTTTTGGTAGCCTTATGGCATACACTTATATTCCATGGATGATTTCCGATGAGGCTGCTGATCAGATGGTTGCTTTACTTTCAACTGAAACGCTGGGTGATATTGATGATTTCTACAACAAATATATTGATCTTACCAGTGATTTTGGAAAGTTCTTTAGTAAAAAGAAAAAACCTGTACCCTTATTTTAACTCTTAATAGTAAAAAGAGTGATTTTTATTGGATTCTCATCAGGAATTTATTAATTTCGTTACATAATAAGATGTTGATATTCTTAATAAAATATTAACATAGCTTATACTCAAAAATGGCTAAAGTTTGAATTTTGGGTGTAGGTTTTGATAACCATGTGCTTTAAGTCCTTATTGTCAAAAGACTTATAAAATCGGAAATGCAAAATATAGCTGGTAATAAAGTTGGTTTATATTTTGTGTACTAATGGCAGAGAAAGAGTAAAAGTGAGTAATAATTCAACTAACATATTTCTATCTGAAATTATTTTAGTATTTATATATTTCCGTAGCGTAAATGGAAAGGTTACTTAGTAAATAGTAACCTTTTTTGTTTTAAAATATAATACGAGGTGATATCATGGCAAAAGTAAAAGGCGATATAATTATTGATATCGAGCGATGTAAAGGTTGCGAACTGTGTGTGGAAGCTTGTCCGCAGAATGCACTTGAAACATCACGTCAGGTTAACAGTAAAGGCTATCTTTACATCGTTAAGGTTGATGATAATTGTACCGGTTGCCAGAGTTGTGCTCTTGTATGCCCTGAAGGGGGCGTAACAGTTTACCGAAAGGTAGAAGGTAAAAAGGAGCAGATCGCTAAAATAAGTAACGTAACTAAAGATATAACAGTAACGGTGAAAGAATGAAAGAATTAAAACTAATGAAAGGGAACGAAGCCCTTGCAGAGGCGGCAATCAGAGCAGGTAGCGATGCCTATTTTGGTTACCCCATTACTCCGCAGTCAGAAGTTCTTGAGTATTTGAGCAGAGAAGCTGAAAAAAGAACCGGTATGGTTATTCTTCAGGCTGAAAGCGAAATTGCATCTATAAATATGGTTTATGGTGCAGCCGGAACTGGCAAAAAAGTTTTAACATCTTCTTCCAGTCCGGGTGTTTCTCTTATGCAGGAAGCTATTTCCTATATTGCTTGTGCAGAACTTCCGTGCCTGCTTGTTAATGTTAACAGGGGTGGTCCGGGGCTTGGTACTATTCAGCCGGCACAAAGTGACTATTTCCAGACTGTTAAAGGTGGCGGTCATGGAGATTACAAACTAATTGTCTTAGCTCCTTCAACTGTACAGGAAATGTATGATTTTGTGGATGGCGGTTATGAACTTGCATTTAAATATCGTAATCCGGTAATGATACTTTCCGATGGTGCTCTTGGTCAGATGATGGAAAAAGTTGAACTTGGCGAACAGAAACAGCGTGGTTCATCAAACGGATTTGACGAATGGGCAACAGTTGGTAAAAAAAATGACAGGGAAAGAAATGTAATTACGTCTCTTCATATTCAGCCCGATAAGATGGAACAGATAAATATCCATCTTCAGAGTAAATATAAAACTATCGAGGAAAATGAGGTACGTTACGAAGCAATTGATTGTGAAGATGCCGACTATATTATTACTGCTTATGGTTTGGTTGCACGTATCTGTACAAAAGCAGCCCAAATTGCAAAAGAAAATGGTTACAAGGTAGGCGTAATTCGTCCAATTACATTGTTCCCGTTTCCGACTAAAGAAATTGCCAGCTACGCGAATAAAGTAAAAGGTATTCTTGATGTTGAAATGAATGCCGGTCAGATGGTTGAAGATGTGCGTCTTGCAGTTAATGGTAAAGTTCCGGTTGAATTTTACGGCAGAATGGGTGGTATTGTACCAACTCCCGATGAAATATATGAAGCTTTTGAAGCCAAATTAGTAAGAGGTGAATAATGAACGAAAAAACAATGTTGGACGACGAGCATTATGAAAATGTAATTCGGGAAGAAAGTATTTGTACCGCAGATAATGAAGTATTTGGACGTACAAAGGTTCTTACCGATACTCCTATGCATTACTGTCCGGGTTGCGGACACGGGGTAGTTCACCGAATACTTGCCGAAGTTATTGAAGAACTTGGAATACAGGAAGAAACTGTTGGTGTTGCACCGGTTGGTTGTTCTGTATTTGCATATAATTATCTTGATATTGATATGTCTGAAGCTGCTCATGGACGTGCTAGTGCTGTTGCTACCGGTATAAAAAGAGTGCTTCCAGAAAAGTATGTATTCTCTTACCAGGGTGATGGTGACCTTGCTGCAATAGGTACAGGTGAAACAATCCATACCTGTAATCGTGGCGAAAATATACTCATCATCTTTATAAATAATGGTATTTATGGTATGACTGGTGGACAGATGGCACCAACAACACTTCCAAATATGAAGTCAACTACGTCACCATTTGGAAGGGATGTCTCTTCCATGGGATCACCATTAAAAATCACTGATCTTGTGGCACAGTTGCCAGGTACTTGCTATGTTACACGCCAGTCTGTACACAAAGCAGTAAATGTTAGAAAAACCAAGAAAGCCATAATAAACGGATTCAAATACCAGAAAGAGAAAATGGGCACAAGTTTTATTGAAGTTGTATCCAATTGTCCTTCCAACTGGAAAATGACTCCTGTAGAATCAAACAAATGGCTTGAAGAAAATATGCTGCCGTACTATCCGCTTGGCGACCTTAAAACCCCAAATGGTAAGGAGAAATAAAATGACTGAAGAAATAATTATTGCTGGTTTTGGCGGTCAGGGTGTCCTTTC
Organism: Melioribacteraceae bacterium; assembly: GCA_963663615.1. GTDB lineage: Bacteria > Bacteroidota > Ignavibacteria > Ignavibacteriales > Melioribacteraceae. The sequence continues at coordinate 2,405,831 of OY760517.1, read as the reverse complement.
AATGGGTATGATCCTCTGCTATTCAGGAATAAAAGAAGATAAGGAAGTTAGCTGGATGCCATCCTACGGACCGGAGATGCGTGGTGGTACAGCAAACTGTATAGCGATTGTTAGTGATACAAAAATCAGTTCACCAATAATTTCCAAATTTGATACAGTGATTGCATTAAATCAGCCATCGCTGGACAAATTTGAAAAAGGTGTAAAACCTGGTGGATTGCTTTTGTATGATACAACTAATATTTTGAATCATCCAACCAGAACTGATATTGATGTTGTTGGTATAGCAGGTACAAACGAAGCTGCCAAAATGGATAACCCAAAAGTATTGAATATGATTATGCTTGGTGCATTTTTGAAGAAAAAACCCGTAATTGCCTTCGAAAATATTATCGAGGGTTTAAAACAGGTTCTTCCTGAAAGATATCACCATTTGTTACCTCTTAACGAAGATGCACTAAAAAGAGGTATGGCTTTGGTTGAAGAGAAAACCGCAGCCGTATAAAGTTCCTTTACTTACTCTGCCATAGCCTTCCCTGGCCGCACTCCGGGGGGGGCTATCTTTTTGCCTTTCAAAAATAAGTTTTTAGTGTTTATTTTATCTTAATTTTAAGTTATAATTTTGTTAACAAATTTTTTATGCATAAAAAAAATTGATACTACCAATATCTATCATTAAGTTTGTAATTTGTTTAATAATAAAAATTAAAACGCGTGAAAAATAATCTTTTTAACATTTTTGTTGCTTTAGCAATAACTTTTTCGGCTTATGGGCAGGAAAAAGTTTACAAAACTCACACAGATGATAATTCCAAATACACAAACGAAGGAAACGTTGGCTTAACAATTACCAACTTTGGTACTTATGGGCATGGATTTAGTTTATGGCCCGATCAGCCTTCTTGCGAGTTTCCGCTTGGTAGCGGTATTGAACATATTTTTGATGGCGGCTTATGGATTGGTGCCTACAAAAAAAATAGCGAAACCGTCCCTCCATCTTTAGGTCCTTATGTTACTACCGGTGCTGTTGATGCATCAAGTATAACTACACGTGGTGGTGGATTTGAGTTTACCAATGATGCTGAATCAGTTGTAAGGGAAAGATCATCTCTTATTGATTCCCGTTTTTATAACCCTAATTCTGTGTCACATCAGGATTTGTATTCGGTTTTTACTGATACAAGTACTGTTTACGAAAATGGTGAGCAGATAACAGATCATAATCCTATCGGTGTTGTGGTTAGGCACGAAGCCTACACATGGAACTATCCGTTTGCTAACTTTTTTGTAATTATGAACTACTGGATTAAAAATGTTTCTGACCAGTATCTGGATAGTGTTTATGTTGGGCTGTGGACCGATACCGTAGTTCGAAATACAAATATAACTTCACCGCGTACAGGTTCATCATTCTTTAACAAGGGTGGTAACGGATTTAAGGATTCGCTTAATATTGGTTATGAATTTGATGCCGCCGGTGATGTTGGCTTTACTGATAGTTACGTTGGCGTTCAGTATCTTGGCTCTTCACAGCAAGTTGATTCTGCACATTATGTTAGCTGGCAGTATAAAAACACTGACGATCCGAAATATTTTGCTCCTCAAAACGATCAGCAAAGATATAATAAATTGAGAGGCTTTTTTACTGAAGGCTATACTTATAATAACGGTACAATTCCAAGCGAGCTTAAAGCTGCAAGTAACCGTTCTTTTATGGTTAGTGCTGGTCCTTTCAAAAATATATCTCCCGGTGATTCCGTTAACGTTGTATTTGCCATTGTCCTGGCTAAGAAGTTTGGTTATGATGATCCTTCGCTTGATACCGAGGTTCAGAAATCTAATCTTTACTCCAATGCCAGTTGGGCATTAAGGGCTTATAACGGTGAAGACAAAAATGCCAACGGTGTACTTGATCCTGGCGAGGATCTTGATTCCGATGGAGAAATTACCAGATATATACTTCCAACTCCTCCAACTTCACCAAAAACCAGGGTTGTAATTAAATCAAACTCAGCTGAAATTTACTGGGATGGTGCTGCCGAAAACTCAGTCGATCCTATTTCAGGGAAAAAGGATTTTGAAGGTTACAGACTTTATCGTACAAATACCGGATTTGACCTTACTGAAGCTCAGGACCTAACAGGTTCTCTTGTTAAAATTGCCGAATTCGATAGTGTTGGTAACGATATTGGTTTAAATACCGGTTTTGATTATGTAAAACTGGAGGAACCTGCAAAGTTTGATGGTGATGATACCGAGTATAAATACAGATTTGATGTTGATAATCTTCTTAATGGGTGGCAGTATGTATTTACAGTTACTGCATTTGATGAGGGAGATGAAGAAAATAAAGTTGAAACTCTGGAATCTAGCTTACTTGCAAACAGTAAAAAAATATTACCTGGTACAGAGGTTAATAAAGTAAATACCCAGGCTAAAGTAGGAGTTTATCCTAATCCGTATTATGGTGAAGCTTATTGGGATGGCTCTTCAGAGAGATTAAGAAAAATTTATTTTAACAATTTACCAGCAAGATGTGAAATTATGATTTATACACTTGCAGGTGATGTAGTTAAGAAAATATACCACGATCAGGAAAGTAACGGTGCTGATATTCGCTGGTTCGAAACTTATTCGAGCGATGGAGCACAACAAATGAGTGGTGGTGAGCATGCATGGGATTTGGTTACTGATAGTGATCAGGCAATTGCAACCGGGCTTTACTTGTTTACCGTTAAAGACCTTGATTCGGATGATATTCGTAGAGGAAAATTTTTAATTATTAAATAGACGAGGTTATAAATGAAAAAAGCAATACTATTGTTCGTATTGATTCTCAGTTCCATGATGATGGCACAGTATCAGCAAGTTACAATAAAAGATGTGCAGTTTCTTCCTGATAGCATTATTGCTAACGGTGATGCTCCATCACCAATGCTTGGCGATACAGTTATTATAACTGCTGTTTGTATGGTTGCTCCGGTTGTTGATCCTATTAACGACAGACGTCCAAATGGTTGGGCTGGCAGTCGCTGGTTTACTTATGCACAGATGTCTGGAGAAAACGAATGGGCTGGTGTATCTTTTATTCAGAATGATACTACCGGTGACAATCAGTTAACAGGTTTCCAAAACCTTGATACAGCAGATGTATTCCAGGTTGTTGCAGTTGTTGATGAGTATTATACTACAACTCAGATGGCTGTTCTTCTTGACCCTATTTCTGAAGTTGAAGTTATTCAAACTTTAGCTCAGAGACCTGCTCCAATTCAGCTTAGCATTTCTGACTTCATGGAAGGTGGTATCATGAAGCATGATGCTGAAAAATACGAAGGTATGTATGTTGAAATTCGTGAAGGTTTTACTTCAGACAGAAATAGTTCTGAAGGTACTTTTACAATAAATGATGGTGAAGGTAACCAGGTATTTATGTACAACCGTTCAGGTTACTTTACACAGGATGATCACAGATTAACTGGTCTTACTGATTACGAAGCACCACTTGATGGTTCTCAGATTGTTTATATTCGTGGTTTTGTTGAAACGTGGGATTCTGGTTACAGAATTGCACCTATGTATCCTGGTGATCTTGAAGTTTCTTTTGAAGCTCCAAATGTACAGAGTCTTGAAAGAAATATGGCTTACGCAGGTCCAACTGATGCAGTTGAAATTTCTTCAAGAATTCTTGAAGGTGCTGCAACAATAGATACTTGTTGGGTATTCTATAGTGTTAACGGTGCAGCTTATGATTCTGTTCTTATGGCACAGGATACTGGTAACGATACACTTTGGACTGGTTCAATTCCTGCAATTGGCTCATCTGATGTGGATGTTAAATATTTTGTTAAAGCGAAAGATGCTGAAGGTATTTCAAGCACTAATCCTTATGATACTTCTTATGCAAGATATTTTTATCTTGTAAGAGATGGTGATCTTGCTATTCAGGATGTACAGTATAGTCCTTACGGAACTGGTTACAGTTCACTTAATGGTTTTGAAGTAACTGTTCAGGGTATTGTTACTGCTGGTCCTGCCGATTATGATGAAGCATATATTTATATTCAGAACGGTACAGGTGCATGGAGCGGTGTTATGTTATTTGGTGCTGCTACCGAAAGCCTTGTAATGGGTGATCTTGTTGAAGTTACTGGTATTGTTAACGAATCTTACAGTGTAACAAGACTTGGCAACATTGATAATCCTGTTTCAGTAAATGTACTTTCAAGTGGTAACGAACTTCCTGCAGCAGTTGAACTTTCTACTGGCGATATTGGTACAGTTGGTAATGGTACGGTTGCTGCTGAACAGTATGAAAGTGTACTTGTAAAATATACTAATGCTACATGTACTGCACAGAATGCTGATGGTTCAGGTGGTAATTATGGTGAAAGCTTATTTAGCGATGGCTCTGGTGATACAAGAGTTGAGCTACAGGATGGCGTTCATATGTATCATAACCTTTGGGAGTCTGGTTTAGCTGATAGTACAAATCTTGTTGAAATTTCTAATGGTGATACTTTCGATAGCCTTACCGGTGTTCTTTTCTTCTCATACAGCAATTACAAATTGAACCCAAGAACTAATGCAGATTTCGTAGGTGGTCCTTCTGACGTTGAAGAACTTGATCAGACAGTTGAAACTTATTCACTTGCACAGAACTATCCTAACCCGTTTAACCCTGAAACAACTATTGAATTCAGCATTCCTGAAGCTTCAAATGTTAAGCTTTCAGTATTCGATATTCTTGGTCGCGAAGTTACTACTCTTGTTAATGAGTTCAAATCTGCCGGTGCTTACCGTGCCAAATTTAACGCTGCAAAATTAGCTTCAGGCTTATATCTATACAGAATTGAAGCTGGTAACTTTGTTTCAGTTAAAAAAATGATGTTATTGAAATAATTTATGGCTTTATTCCCAATTAAAATGGGAATTATGCCGTGATAAATCAGTTTGTGTTTTTATGTAGGGGCAATTAACGAATTGCCCCTGCGTAATATAAAGTTTTAAGGTGGTTGTTATATGCCGCCTAAATACAAATTATAATTGGGGTTTCTCCAATTATTGATTCAAAAGAACTTAAGGTTACAGAATTTTAATTAACTCATAAGTAGTTATAATATGAAAAAAACAATACTAATTGTACTGTTATCATTATTATGGTTTGTTTCGTGTGATGAGGAGTTAACTGATAATACTCTTGAAAACCAGCCACCTGAAACAAATCTTTATATTTTTACCGAGGATAACATTAGCCAGCAACAAAGTCAGCTTAATGTTCACTGGTGGGGCGACGATCCTGATGGTTTGGTAATAGGCTATTACTTTTCCTGGGATGGTACTAACTGGAGTTTTACTGATAAAAACGATAGTTTGTTTGCCTTACAGATTGGTGCAAGCGATACCAATTATGTTTTCAGTATTGCAGCTGTTGATAACAATGGTAATGAGCGATATGATAACCAGATTGTAAGAAACGGAATAGATTTGGGAGCTGAACCATTTGTTGATGTAAATAATGACGGCATTTATAATAATGGTGAAAAGTATTTTGATATTGGTGATGTAGATCCAACTCCTGCTGCTCGCGAATTCCCGATTAAAAATACTGAACCGGTTGTTGCATGGAACGAAAATACCGTTCTTCCTGCCGAATCATTCCCTGCTATGACACTTAGATGGGAAGCTACCGATATTGATGGTGACGAATCAATCAGGAATATTTACCTTGCACTTAACGATACATTAAATCCTGTTAAACTTGATGGTGAAGTTCGTACAGTTGTAATTCGTACAGATAATTTTGATACCGATACTCCTGAAATGGATGTATATATAAATGCATTGGCTTCTAATACACATTCGGAAAAACTAAGCGGATTAAAGTTTGACGATAATAATAAAGTTTATGTGTGGGCAGAGGATATTTCAGGGGCGAAAAGTGAAATAGTTTCACTACCTGATTCGGGTGTTAGCTGGATGGTACACAAACCAAAGGGAAATGTTTTGTTGGTTGATGATTATGCTGAAACTCTTTTGGCAAATCCGGATACATTTTATACAGCTCGCTTTAATGAATTTCTACCTGACCAGTTTGACAGGTTTGACATTCGTAATGCAAATTTACCTTACGAAAATATAACTTTTCTTGAAACAATCAGATTATTTGACGGTCTATTCTGGTATTCAAATAATCCGAATATAGACCTTGCCGCTGAAACAATTCAGACCTACACAAACGAAGGTGGTAACGTATTCTTTTCTGTAACTTTTGCAGCTCCTTTCGATCAGGAAATATTCAAGAGTTTTATTCTTGTTGATTCAATTTACTATATTGGTTCTTCGGGAAGCAGATACGATATTGAGAGCCATCAGGAAAATTTCCCTGTGCTTAATATTAACAGGGGTATAAATAATGTAAGATCATTTTACCCTACACCTGCCGGTACGCAAATTTTATATACGTTACCTGAGGATAGAGTTGGTGAACACAATATTGTTTCCTTCAGGAATAATGATAATAATATTTACTATTTTGGTCTTTCAATGGATAGGTGCAGCGGAATTCCGGGCAGTGTTACTGCACTGTTACAACATGTATTTTTAACTGAATTTGGATTACAATAATGAAAAGAATATTAACACTTTTAATATTCGGTTTGTTTGTTTTTAATTTGTTTGCACAAGGTAAAGGCAAGATTGAAGGTACTATTACCGATGCCGAGTTCAAGGATGTTTTACCCGGTGTAAACGTAATGTTAAAAGGTACTTATTACGGTGCTGCTTCAGGTCCTGACGGTAAATTTCAGATAGATAATATTACTGCCGGAACCTATACAGTTGAAGTATCCCTTATTGGATACAAAACCATGCAGTTTACCGGTATTAAGGTTTTGCAAAATAAAACTACCAATCTGGATGTTGTGCTGGAAGAAACAGTCCTTACAATGGAACAGGATGTTGTTATTGTAGGTGAAAAACCACTACTTGATGTTGAAGAAACACAGAGTAAAATAGCAATTTCCAAGGAAGACCTTGAAGTTGCTGTTGTTGAAGATATTGGTGATGTGGTTTCGCAGCAGGCTGGTGTGGTTAAGGATGATAATGCCATACATATTAGGGGTGGACGTGCTTATGAAAGTGCGTTTTTACTTGATGGTGTTTCAGTACAGGACCCTCTTGCCGGTACAGGTTTTGGTTTGCAGTTAAGTGCCAATGCTATTGAAGAAGTTGAAGTAATTACTGGTGGTTTTAATGCTGAGTATGGTCAGGCAACTTCGGGTATTGTTAACGTTAAAACCCGCGAAGGTGGCGAAATCTATAAAGGGTATTTACAATACAAACGCGATAACTTTGGTGATACCGAATCTGCACACGTTTTTAATTTGGATGTACTGGAAGGTAACCTTAGTGGTCCTGAACCACTTACACATTATTTGCTTCCTGCACTTGGACTTAAAATACCTGGCAAATTATCATTGTTTGGCAGTTTTTATATGGGATTAAGTGATGGAATTACCCAGGGTTACCAAAAGAAAACAGCAAATCAGTTATATTCAAGTATTTATCACGGTGATGAATTTGCTCCTCGTGCCGAAAATAGCTGGTTCTGGTTAGGCAAGGCAACTTACAGTATTTCGCCTACAATGAAACTTGTATATTCTTATAACCAGTCAATCAGTATAAACCAGAACTCGCAGTCTTTGCAGTCAAATCTTGAATATGTTCAACCTTCGCCTGGTTACCAGTACGAATACCAGAACATATTGGATAGTGCCAACACTTTTACTCATGTTAACAATTATAACTCAATTAGTTGGACACATACACTTAGCTCAGCAACTTTTTACGAAGTAAAAATAAATCACTTCTTTTCACATTTGCGTGCCGATGCAAACGGTAAAATGTGGTATGAGTATAGTGAACCAAAAGATATCGTAACTTTCCCGATTGAGTATTACAATACGGATACAGATACAATTGGTGTAATACCGGGTGATGGTTTCTGGGATGTTGGTAATCCGTTTACATGGCGTGATCACCATATTGAAGAGTTATCATTTAAAGGCGATGTTACTAGCTTCTTTGATGAAAAGAATAAATTCAAAGCCGGTTTTAACATGACTTTCCAGGAAATGCAGGTTATTGATATCTACAAACCATGGATTGGTCAGTTAGGGCTTAATAACGATATTTATAAAGTACATCCTGCCAGGGGTTCGTTCTATGTACAGGATAATATAAACTTTAGTGGTATGATACTTAACTTTGGGTTAAGGTTCGACTACTGGTTCCCTGGCAAATATGTTGATAATGCTATTGAAAATGACGAAGTTATTACTATCCCTGATGAAATTAGGGAAGATTACAGAAATGATACATATAAATTCTTTAACGGTCAGAGGTTCAAGGGGCGTTTAAGTCCGCGTCTTGGTATATCGCATCCGGTTACTGATAACCAGATATTGTTTTTCTCATACGGACACTTTAACAAGTGGCCAAGACCACAATATGTGTATGCAAAATTAAGTCCGGCAAGTGCCCAGTCATCATTCCAGAGATTTGGTAACCCGAATCTTGATCCTGAAACTACGGTGGCTTACGAGTTGGGTCTTAAAACTCAGTTTAGCGATAATGATGTACTTACTGTAACTGCTTATTACAAAGATATTTTTGATTATGTAAGAACAAGAACAGCTAAAATTACTTCAGCACGCTTTGCAACCCAATCGTTTATTACTTATGCTAACCTGGATTATGCTCGTTCAAGAGGTATTGAGGTTGAGTTTAAGAAAAGGATTGGCAGATGGTTTACCGGAAGTACAAACTTTTCCTATGCTATTGTAACAGGTAAAAGTTCCTCAGCAGATGAAGGTGTACTTATTATGAGAGGTGACCTTGATGAATCGATCAAGGAAGAGTTTATGTCATGGGATAAACCAATTACATTTTCCCTTAACCTTAGCTTTTATATCGAAAAAGACAAACCATTATTTGGCTTTGGAAAAGGTATTCTTGATGATATAAATATTTATTCGAGAGTATTCTTCCAGTCGGGTAAACGTTATACACCAGCAGTATTTACTGGCAATTATGATATTGACGGCAGACCAGAATACGAGTACGACAGGACTAACCGCTACGGCGAAATTGGTGATAACTGGTTTTGGATTGATTTGAATATTGAAAAGTATTTCAGTATTGGTGACATTAAATTTTCGGTATTTGCCGAAATCAATAATCTTCTGGATATTGAAAACAGTGCTATTATTAACCCTGTTACAGGTGAGGCATACGAAGTTGGTGACGCTCTTCCAAGTTCATGGAATGACCCAAGTTACCCGGATCTTCAGGCTCCAATTTCACCTTATCCAACAAATCCGGCAAGATATTTAACAAAAAGAAATATAAAGTTTGGTATTAGTTTAAGATTCTGATTATGAAGAAAATTACAATACTTTTAATATTATTGGTAGCTGGCAACACGTTTGCACAGTTATTCCCTAATCTCGGGGGACAGCGTGCCGGTATTTCAACAGCACAGTTCCTTAAAATTGGTGTGGGTGCCAGGGCAGCTGCTCTCGGTGAAGCTTTTGTAGCAATGGCGGATGATGCTTCTGCTTTATACTGGAACCCCGCAGGTGCAGTTCAGGTTAATCAGCACCAGGTATTCTTTTCGCATAACGAATGGCTTATAGATATTCAGCATGAGTTTGCCGGTGGTATTTACAAGCTCTCCGAAAATGATGCTATTGGTGTTTCACTAACATCGCTTCATATGGAGGATATGCCTGTAACTACCGAGTTTCAGCCATTTGGTACTGGCGAGTATTTTACCGTTGGGTCTTTTGCAGTTGCATTAACCTATTCAAGAAGAATGACTTCGCAGTTTAGCTTTGGTGGTACAATTCGTTATATTGAAGAAACTCTGGACAAGCTTAAAATGCGTGGTGTAATGATTGATCTTGGTACAATGTATTATACCGGTTTGGGAACATCCCGCTTTGCAGTTACTATCTCGAACTTTGGTGATGAACTTTCACCTGAAGGTGAAGTTAAACTTCAAGATGGTAGTACCAAGTCGGATTGGCAATCATTTTCGCCGCCAACAATGTTCCGCATTGGGTTTGCAGTTGAACCTTACCAAACTGAACAGCACAGGTTTACTACTTCAATTCAGTTAAATCACCCTAACGATAACAGCGAAAACGTTGCGACAGGTGTTGAATACGCTTACAAGGAACTAATGTTTTTGCGTGGCGGGTACAAATTTAATGTTGAAGAACAAAACTTTTCGTTTGGTGTTGGTTTGAAAGTGCCTGCTGCTATTGCCGATGTTATTGCAGACTACTCATATACCAATTTTGAAAGATTAGGACAATCACACAGATTTTCTATTATTTTAGGAATTTATTAATAATGAAAAAAATAATAGCAGTTTTATTTTTATTTGCACTTATTTGGTCGTGTACCGACAAATTTGATATAAATGATGTTGACGCGGGCAATTTGAATGTTAACCTTGGTGATACTCTGTTCATTCAGCAATTTCCTGTTTGGCAGGGCTTTAACAAACCGGAAGCTATGATTGTTGGTCGCGAACCGTTTCTTTATGTTTGCGATACCGAGAATGACCGCATTGTAATGTTGGATATTTCAGGTAAGGTTGTTGGTGAAAGAGCTGTTAAGCACCCCGTTGCTATTGCTCAGGATTATAGACTTAACCTTATTGTTTGTGCCAGCTTCGATACTACTATTAACCTTTCTGGTTCCGAGGAACAGGTTACTTACAGTGCTGTTTACAAACTCGATATGTTTGGTGCCGGTAACCAGATTGAGCAAGCTGAGATGAAAAGGCTTTTACCAACTTCATCAAAGGATTTTTCCAATCCCGAACGAATGTTTACCGGAGCGGCTGTTTTTTTTGATAACAGCTTTATTATTGGACGTTCAGGACCAACTAATACTAGTCCTGTTGACCCCGATAATTCCATACTTAAATTTGAACAGGTTACAAGGAACGGTGTTGAAAAGGATACCCTGGTGGGAAGAGTTCCTAACATTGCTTATGATGGTACTGGTCTTGTTTCGGCAAATGGTATTACCTCGCTCACAACATTTAACAGAAAAAATACCGATTTTTTGATTACTCTTGGTGGAGAAAACAACTTTAAAACCCAATGGCTTACATACCTGGAAACTATGACTGAATCAAAATATATTTCAAGTCTGTATCCTGGTGAAGCCGATATTATGGATGTAAATTTGTTTGGCAAACCAGAAGGTACTGCATTGGACGAATCGGAGAATATTTACGTTGCAGATGCAGAAAAAGATAGTATTTACAAGTTTAATTCATTTGGTGACCTTATGCAGGCATTTGGTGGTAATACAGGTTTCCCTGATTTACCTCTTGATGAGCCGCATGACGTAGCCTTTTTTGACAAAACTCTTTATGTGGTAGATACGAATAACGACAGAATTTTAAGATTTATTTTATCAACTGAACTTGATTAAGGATTAAAATGAAAAAGTTTTTATTGCTGGTTACAATTTTATCGACAATGATTTTGGGTCAGACCCAGATAATAGATTTAAAACAAAATGATGCAAGTGGTGTTTCAACATACGATAACCAAACTGTTACAGTTTCAGGTGTAGTAACTTGTGCTGCCGAATTTGGTAATGCCGGACCGGCATATATTCAGGATGCAACTGCGGGTATTGCTGTGTATGGTAGTGCTTTTGCAGGACAGGTAAGTTGGGGCGACTCAGTTACAATTACTGCAAAACTTGTAAACTATAACGGACTTGCAGAGCTTGAAGGAAATGATGATGCTTCCATTACCGTTCATGGTAATGTTGGTGTTCCGGAACCTATGGTTCTTACGCTTGATCAGATTAAAAATCAGGCATGGAATGGTATTGAGCTTTATGAAGGTTTACTTGTAAAAATTAAAAATGTTGAGTTAGGTTCAAGTGGTACATTCGCTTCCGGTACTGTTGATATATCGGACTCAACCGGTGCACTTGCTCTTTATGTTGATTCGGCAGTTGATTTTATGGGACTTCCAATTCCTGAAGGTACTATTGATATAGTTGGATGTGTTGGACAGTATGATAGAAATTCGCCATATAGCGAAGGCTACCAGATACTGCCACGTACTATTACTGATTTTATTCAGCAGGAAGGTCCGCAAATTATTCCTCCTGTAGTTGCAAGCAATATTACTGATAGTTCTTTTACAGCATATTTTTCAACTTCTACTGATGGTACTACAGAAATTAGCTGGGGCTTAACAGATGCATTGGAATTGGGTTCGCATGTTGATGAAAATGTTGCTACCGAACACGAAATTACAGTTGACGGACTTTCAGCATCTACAAAATACTATTACAAAGTTGCTTCAACAGATGCTTCCGGAACAAGTGAAAGTAGCCTTTATAGTGTTACAACTTCTTCAGGCGATACCACTACCGGTACAATAAATGTTTATTTTAATGGCGATGTTGATAACTCAATTGCAATGGAAGGTAATGAGGCAACCGGTAATATGAACTTCCAGTCGCTGGTAATTAGCAGAATTAACTCGGCAACTTCATCTCTTGATCTTTGTCTTTACAGTTTCTACAATATGAATACAATTGCAAATGCAATAGTTAGTGCAAAGGATAGAGGAGTTAAAGTTCGTGTTGTTTATGATGACAGAGATATACAGAACTCAATGCAGCAGCTTGTAAATGCTGGTATAGAAATTAGCCAAAGACCATCAATTAGTGGTATTATGCATAACAAATTTATGATTGTTGATGCTCGTGATGATGATCCGTCAAACGACTGGATTTGGACAGGTTCATTTAACTGGACTTCAACCGAATTGAGTTGGCATAATAATGTTATCGAAATTAACGATCCTGGTATTGCCGAAGCTTACGAAGATGAATTTGAAGAAATGTGGGGTAGTTCAGGTGATTCTCCTAACTCATCTGCTGCACGTTTTGGTCCTTTCAAAAATGATAATACACCTCATTTCTTTAATGTAGCTGGTAGAGATATACAGTTGTATTTTAGTCCGTCTGATGGAACAGAAAGCAAAATTGCCAGTACAATTGGTACTGCTGATTCGTCAATTTATTTTTCACTGCTAACATTTACCAGTGATCCTATTTCAAATGCAATTCAGGCACGCCATAATGCCGGTGTAAATAAAATACGCGGTATAATTAGCAATACTGGTGATTCAGGTTCTGAATTCAATAATATGCTCGCAATTGCCGAAGGTTGTTTTGATTACAGTGGTGGTGGTACACTTCATAATAAATACGGTTTGGTTGATGCAGGCGAAATGTACAGCGATCCATACGTAATTACAGGTTCACATAACTGGTCTAATGCTGCAAATACCCGCAATGATGAAAATACCCTAATTATTAAGGATATTAAAATTGCAAACCTATACGCTCAGGAATTTAAGGCGTTATATAATCAGGAAGGTGGTACTGGTTTCTTCAAGATACCTGCAGATACTGTATCTGGTGTTAAAAATAGTGAAACCGAACTTGTTCCTGAAACTGCTGTACTACACCAAAACTATCCAAATCCGTTCAACCCGGTTACATCAATTTCATTTGAGCTAAGTGATGCTGGTATGGTTAACCTTGCAGTTTATAATATACTTGGCGAAAAGGTAGCAACAATTGTAAATCGCAATTTAACTTCAGGTAAATACGTTGCAGATTTTAATGCATCGGAACTGCCAAGTGGTTTGTATATCTACACACTTACCACTAACAAACAAAGCATTAGCAAAAAAATGATGCTATTGAAATAGTTCCGGTTTCGTTCCAATAATTCGGAACTACACTGCGATAAACCTTACTCGTTAGCATAGTGTTAAATATTAAAGTTTTTATAAAAATCCCTTGCAATTGTAAGGGAATTTTTTTTTATTTTAGTTTGGGCAAAATAATGAGGTGTATTTATGCGACTTTTCCAAATTCTGATATTATTGGTAATTTTAGTTAGTTGTGAAACAAACGACCCAATATTAATTGAACAGCATCCTTATGGTTATCAACCTGATATAGAATGGCCAAGTCTTGCAGATAGCCCTTGGCCTATGTATCGCGGTAATCCGCAAGGTACGTGCCGCAGTAAATGTGTTGGCCCACAGCAGGGTATAGTTGAGTGGGAAAGAGATAGTTTAAGTTTAACATCCGGACTTTCAGTAGGGTATTCCAATACATTATACACAATTTCCGAAGCAGGCATTAAAGGTGTTGTAGCAATAAATGAGAATGGGCAGTTTGACTGGAAATTTGAAGATTTGGGTGAATATGCCTATGATTTGCATACTGTGCCGATAATTCTTGCCGATAGTTCGATAATATGTACAAATGGCGGAGGACAACGTTTATTTAAAATTTCTTATCAAGGGAAACTTCAGTGGGTCTATAGGGCTTTTTGTTCATTGTTTAATACTGGAATAACAGTCGATAAAATTGGAAATATATATTTATTCGATCAAAATGATACACTCCATGCTGTAAACCAAACTGGAGAGCTTTTATGGAAAGTACATGATGAAAGATTTTTCCATGGCGGTAATCAGGCATTAACAATGTCACCTGATGGAAAAATTATTTACGCACAAGGTAGTGGTGTAGCTGTTGTAGCATTCGATATAAAATCAAAATCAATAAAATGGACTTTTGAAAATGCATATTCGCAATGCCATCCGATGGTTGATGCACAAGGAAATATTTATACTATTTTGCAAGATGATGAAAATAATAGTGGTTACTACCTTTATTCTTTATATCCGGATGGCACCATAAGATGGAAGTATTATTATGAAATAATTACGAGAAATAAAACAGAACCAGCAATCTGTATGGATAAGATGGGTAATACTATTTTTGGTTACGATACGTTGTATTCAATAAACTATACTGGAGAATTAAACTGGAAAACACCTCTCTCTCACAGATTATATATTATACCCCAAGTAGATATTGAAGGAAATATATATATCGTTCTTTCAATTAATAATCAGGCGATATTACCTGTTTGTTATGATAAAGATGGAAATTTATTATGGGAATTAGAACGAACGATTAGTTCGGATTGGGGTATCTGTGGAGCTATGACAGAAGGGACACTATATACATCATTTTGGCAATATGGTGGTGTAATTGCAAAAATAAAATAGAAGGTAAAATGAAATATGTAATAATAGTTTTAATGTCTCTTTCAACAATTCAATTTGGGCAAAAAATTACTCCATATTTTGATGAATTGTTTTTGGGGAGAATATCCGCAGATAATGAAACAAAAGAGATTACATATAAGTTAATTGCTGTAAGCTCTATTTATGCATCAGAGTATGCACATAATACTAATATTAGTTTATCAGATAATTATGATAGTTGCGTGATGGTTGAGGAAAATGAAACAGACCTAGGAATGATGAGAGGTTTTGATATATGCTATAGTAGTGAAGGAAGTGACGGTTCTCCAGATTATGGTTGGGGTTTATATAAACTTATATGTAGTGATAGTGATGTACACGTATATTTTGATTTTAGAGATCAGAATTATGGTTGGGATTATACTAGTTCACTTTATCTAGGTGGTGCGGATATTTGGGTACTTTATGATGATGCGAATAATAATTTTTATTATGGACTTCATGCACCTAATGTGTCTAGTCCTTTTAGCGGATATATCCAGTGTAATAATCAAATTATTTCAATTTGGGAAATTAAAGGGTATGAAAATCCATCGCAAACAAATTTCTCTGATTTTTGGGTAAACTCGCTTGCGGTTTATCGTTCACCGGCAGGATATCCAGTAATAAGGTGGTTCCCTTATGATAAGGAAAATAATGAGGCTTCTGTTTCGTACTATAATGTTTTCAGGATAACTGATTCATGGGAATCTGTTGCTTACCACTTCCAACCGGATGCGAGTAAAGATTACTACGAAGTAACTGATACGGAATTACCATACAGCGAAATTGACTATGATGATGGTGGACAATATGTTGTAGTAGTTAGATTAACCGATAACTCTACTCAAACAACAAATGCTTTTACCACATACCCCAAATGGACAGAACATGGTCTAAAAATTGAGCGTGACGAAAACAACCATCCTATTCTAATATGGGGAGAATATGCGTCTGATTTTGAATTACCTGGGGAAATTGCAAAGTATGTTTTGTTTAGAAAATATGGAAGTGGTGTACCCTGGCAGGAAATATATAGGGTAGATCAAGGAGGTTTATATGAATATACTGACATTGACTATACAATAAATACTACTAGCGTTGGTGGTACAGGTATTCTTTATAAAGTTGTAATTGTAATAACAAATAATTTGAACTGTATAGAGAGTAATATAGAGGGAATAAATGTATCTGGACTTGACCCTACAAAAAGGAGCGAGATTTCAGATGAAACTGTAAAAGAGTATTCAATAGATAATTATCCCAACCCATTTAATCCTGCAACTAAAATTGAGTATTCAATACCCGAAGCTGGTTTTGTTAACTTAACTATATATAATATACTTGGCGAGAAGATTACGACATTAATTAATCGAGAACAAAACTCGGGTAAATATGTTGCAGATTTTAATGCATCGGAACTGCCAAGTGGTTTGTATATCTACACACTTACCACTAACAAACAAAGCATTAGCAAAAAGATGATGTTATTGAAATAGTTTCGGCTTCGTTCCAATAATTCGGAACTACACTGCGATAAACCTTTCTCGTTAGCATAGTGTTAAATATTAAAGTTTTTATGAAAATTCCTTGCAATTGTAAGGGATTCTTTTTGTTTTGTTTTGGGCAAAATAATGAGGTGCATTAATGCGACTTTTCCTAATACTGATATTATTGGTAATATTAATTAGTTGTGATGCAAACGACCCAACAATAATTGAACAACACCCTTATGGTTATCAATAGGAAATTAAAAGTTATGATGTGATATCTATTAAATTGATAAAGAAATAACATATTGATAAAAATTATTTGATTGGTGTTAGTATAGTGGAGACCGGAACTATAAAATCTTTTTTACAATTCCGGTTATTTTTTTATTTCTCGTATAAAATTACAGTTTCCTTGTCGTCTTTATCAATTACGTGGTACTCCATATACCCCTCAATAAACTTAAACTTGCCAGGAAAATTAGTAACCAAGTCGGGGTACCATTCACAATCCCATTGAAAATCAAGCCACTTTTTACCCGAAAATGTATATTTGCCAGTCCCGTCTTCATTAAATACTAATTCAGTTGGAACAGGATATTTATAGTCTTCCGGATTAATTGTTGCTTTCCACGGATGTTTGGAAATATATTCGGCATTAAGTAAAGTTTTTTCAGGATAATCTTTAACCAGGTCATTTTTATATTCGGTATGGTTTATGTATTTATCCCAATGTTTACTTGCATACTCTTTTAGTTTTTTTGCAGCTTTGTTAAATGAAGCATCGATATTTTTTACTTCCGGCATATTATACTCTTTTATACCAGTTTTTCCACGTATGGCGTATTTTTTACCATCTTCCAGCACCATTAGTTTTGTTGTAACCGGAGTAAGTTCGGAGGCACATAAAATATAGTACATAAATGTAAGCTCACCATATCCGTTATTATCAACATCAGTAACTGAAATTGACTCTTTATTAAAACAAATATTTAAGCCGAAAGGGGGATCGCCACAAGGCTCCTGATTCCAGTCCTGAACAATTCTTACCAGTTTAAGATTTTTAATATTCTTACCAGCAAAATGATAAGCTTTTATAAAGCCTTGCCATGAACCAATAAAGAGTTCATCATCGTTAGTGTTCATGTGTGTAAATTCCATGTCGCGGGTAAAAACGGCAAAATTAAATCCGTTCTTATCGTCCCATTTTACACCATAAAGATACTCACCTTCATATTTAACATAGAATAATTCATCCTTGCCAATTTTTTCAACATTAAGTTTGGTTTTTGCAAAACTGAAAGAAGAGGATATAATCAGAATCATGATAAAACAAGTAAATCTTTTCATAAAGCTCCTAAAATTGATTAGAGAAATCTATAAATCTAATTTTAAAATAGCATAATTTATGATATAAGGTGTTAATAGAATTGAAACTAAAAGATATAATCCAATATCTGCAATTTTAGTATCAAAAACATAATTAAATATTAATTGAAATATTGAAAAATAAGCTACATTTAATTACTTTTGTAACTTAGTCAAAATTTAACAAGGAGCGAAATGGCTAGCAACGAAGGTGTAATTGTTCAGGTTATTGGCCCTGTAGTTGACCTGGATTTTCAAGGTGGAACACTTCCCGAAATATATAACTCAATTCATATTCCTCGTACTGGTTTGGAAGGTCAGGAAGAAACCCTAATCTGCGAAGTACAGCTGCATTTAGGTGAAAATAGAGTAAGATCAGTTGCGATGGACTCAACCGATGGTTTGGTTAGAGGAATGAAAGCATTTGATACTGGTGCACCTATTTCTGTACCGGTTGGACCTAATACTCTTGGGCGATTGATAAATGTTGTTGGTGAAGGTATTGATGGACTTGGTGAAATAAAATCTGAAAAGAAATATAATATTCACCGCCATGCACCTGAATTTAAGAGTTTATCAACCTCTCAGGAAATGTTTGAAACCGGTATTAAGGTTATCGACCTTCTTGAACCATATTCAAAAGGTGGCAAAACCGGTCTTTTCGGTGGTGCAGGTGTTGGTAAAACTGTAATTATTATGGAGCTTATTCATAATATTGCAAAACAGCATGGTGGATACTCTGTATTCTCAGGTGTGGGTGAAAGAACTCGTGAAGGTAATGACCTTTGGCTTGAAATGCGGGAATCCGGTGTACTTGAAAAAACAGCACTTGTATTTGGTCAGATGAACGAACCTCCAGGTGCTAGACTTCGTGTGGGTCTTACCGGACTAACAATGGCTGAATATTTCCGTGATGAAGAACATCGTGATGTACTTTTATTTATTGATAATATATTCCGTTTTACTCAGGCGGGTTCTGAAGTATCTGCACTTCTTGGTCGTATGCCTTCTGCTGTGGGTTACCAACCTAACCTTGCATCCGAAATGGGTGAGCTTCAGGAACGTATTACTTCTACCGAAGATGGTTCTATTACTTCGGTTCAGGCTATTTATGTACCTGCGGATGACTTGACTGATCCGGCACCAGCTACAGCATTCTCGCATCTTGATGCAACTACAGTACTTAGTCGTCAAATTTCTGAACTTGGTATTTATCCTGCGGTTGATCCTCTTGATTCTACTTCAAGAATTCTTGAACCTGGTGTGCTTGGTGAAGAACACTATAACACTGCAAAACAGGTCAAAGAAATTCTTCAGCATTATAAAGATTTACAGGATATTATCAATATTCTTGGTATGGATGAACTTTCAGAAGATGATAAGGTTGTTGTACGCCGTGCAAGAAGGATACAGAGATTCCTTAGCCAGCCTTTCCATGTTGCTGAACAGTTTACTGGTATGCCTGGTAAATATGTAAAACTTGAAGATACCATCCGTTCATTCCGTGAAATTATTGATGGTAAACATGATGACTTACCTGAAGGTGCTTTCCTTTATGTAGGTACTATTGAAGAAGCAATTGAAAAAGCCAAAAAAATGCAGGCTTAAAAAATGAAAAATGTTCAGGTTGAAGTAATAACTCCTTCTAAAGCTGTTTACAAAGGTGAAGTTTCTTCGGTAACTATTCCGGGAACTGCAGGCGGATTTCAGATACTTTATAATCATGCTCCGCTAATGAGTACCTTTGAAGTTGGAACTGTTAAACTTTCCGAATCTGATAGTAGTACGGTTGTATTTGCTACCGGTGGAGGCACTGTTGAAGTATTGAATAACAAGGTGCTTATTCTTGCGGAAAGCTTTGAAAAGCCGGAAGATATTGATGAGAAGAGAGCGGAACAAGCCAGAGATAGAGCTTTGGAAAGATTAAAAAACCGTAATAATCCCGATGTGGATGAATCGCGGGCGGAACTTGCTCTAAAGCGAGCAATTAACCGAATAAATGTTTCACAAAGATATTGATTACAAGGCTCCTTTAAGGAGCCTTTTTTATTTTAAATATACAGAGATTTTAATGTCAACTCCTATGGAGCTATCTTTTTATAGCTAAGTCCCCCAGCGAAAAGACATAGCTGTAGAATTGTGAAGGCAAAAACTTCAAAGGGTGAAATGTATAATATGATAAGTCAGTATTTTGCCTTCGAAAGGCTCAGGTACCTATATCGTGATTATGTTTAAATAGTAAAATTTAGATGAGGCAGGGCAAACATGTTTCTTTGATTTAGATTTACAAAACATTTCAGTATGTATTGATAAGTCTCGGCGGGACGATATATCTGTAGAAAAACAACTTGAGAAGTGAACCAGGAACCCAGAGGGGCGAAATAAAATAATTATCGTGTAAGGGCAATTCATGAATTGCCCCTACTATTCAAGTAGAGCTAATCTTAATTCAAATATCCGTCATTCATGATAATTTCGCGGTGCATTTCGTTCTGGTTAAGAAAATTTTCCAGGAAGATAAAATGCTCCTTCAACATATTAATCCTTTCACGCTCGCTTTGCAGATCGAGTAAATCTTGCTGTTGGCGTAAATTTAAGCCTGATTTTTCAGCAATCTTAAATGACTTATTGGAAGCAGAATCCAGCTTTTCCCAAAACTTTGATGAAAGCTCAATATTTGTTTTAATAAGTATTTCTTTAAATTTTTCAACTACTATTTGCTCTTCATCAGGGTCGATATATTCGGAAAGATTATCGAAAAAATCTTCAACTTTTGCTGTAACGTAACCATCCGGATGATTATCCATGGATTTAATTTTGAATCGCTTAATTCCCTTAACAATAATATCCATACTACCGTTATCGTAAGTATTGATAATCTCAATAACTTTTACGTAACAGCCTATATTGGAATGATCTTCATCAATTTTGGCAATCACACCAAACCCTTCTGAAGTCTTTGTACAGTAATTTATAAGCTTCTTGTAACGTTCCTCAAATATGTGTATTGGATAAACTGCACCCGGAAACATAACAAGGCTAAGCGGAAATATTGGTATTAATTCTCTCATGGCATCATAAAAAATAAGGGAGACTATTGTCTCCCTCAATTGTAATAACTTTTATAAAGAAAAACAATAAACTATTTAGCTTCTTTAAATCTTTCGGCAACAGCATCCCAATTAATTACATTAAAGAAAGCATCAATGTATTCCGGTCTTCTGTTCTGATATTTAAGATAATAAGCATGTTCCCAAACATCAAGAGCTAAAATAGGGGTACCTTTAACTTCAGCAACATCCATTACAGGACTATCCTGATTAGGTGTACTTGTAACTACAAGGTTGCCATCGTTAACAACTAACCATGCCCAGCCAGAACCGAATCTGCCGGCAGCTGCAGCAGCAAATTTATCTTTGAAAGTTTCGAAAGAATCGAAAGTTTTATTGATTTCATCTGCAAGAGCACCAGTAGGTTCGCCACCTTTTTCAGGACCCATAACTGTCCAGAATAAATTATGGTTAATAACACCACCACCGTTATTTCTAACTCCAGCTGGTAGTTTTGAAACGTTTGCCATTAGTTCGTCCATAGACATATTTTCCATGTCAGTACCTTCAATAGCAGCGTTTAATTTATTAACATAAGCCTGGTGATGTTTAGTATGGTGTATTTCCATAGTTTTAGCATCAATGTAAGGTTCAAGTGCATCGTAAGCATAGGGAAGTGAAACTAATTCAAATTTACCCATTATAAATCTCCATTCAATTTATTATTTACAAATTATTTTGTTCACTAATATTAAAACCAAAGTAAAGCTAAAATAATTCCAAATTGTTCAGAATTTTTTTTTAATAGATCGAAGTAATTAAACTCCAAATGATTCACCGCAACCGCAGGTTTTTTTTGCGTTAGGATTATTAAATACAAAACCCTTGCCATTCAAACCATCGCTAAAATCAAGAACAGTACCTGTAAGGTAGAATAAGCTTTTAGCATCAACAAAAAGTTTCACATCATTTTCAGCAATTACAGTATCCGAATCTTTTTGCTCTGCATCAAAGCCCAATTTATAAGACATACCGGAGCAACCGCCTCCAGTAACGCCAACTCTTAAGCCGTAATCTTCACCAATATTATTTTCCGCAATAATTCGTTTTATTTCTTTGGCTGCCTTATCGGTAACCATAATTTCACTTTGAGTAGTGGTTTCCATTATTTCTCCTAAATATTACAATGTGTCTGTTTTAGTGATTAACAACATCATCAGGTTGAAAATTCACTTTCCATGTATGATGAGCAACCTTAATAAATTGTTCATCGTTTTCTAGCTGGACAATAAACTCTTTCAATATTTCAGCAGCATCATTAAGACCAATTTTTACATCTTTGCGTTTAAAGTAGCTAATCACTGCAAACTGCAAATCACGATAAAATACATTTGAGTTATATATCAGCTGATACTTTTCCCTGAAATAGCCAAAGAAAAGTTCTTTCTCGTTTAAAATTGAGTAATCCATAGTTCCAACTCTTATTAATCAAGTTTCTAAATATATAAAATAGGAAAGAAAAAAATAGTTCAATATTAGAAAGTTAGCTGCTTAACAGTATGCGATATATAGTTTAGTAATGGCGAAAAGTATAAACCAAGCAAAAATATCGGGATTGTTAATACCAAAAGCATAACTTTTGCCGAAAGGGGAGTTTGGATTGTCTCGGTAGATTTATTCGAATCTTTTAGGAAAAGATGTTTGATAATACGAGCATAATAGTATAGCGATACAACTGTGTTTAGCAGTGCTATAAGAGCATAAGTATAAAGTTTGGAGCTAAAAAGTGCTACAAAAATATAGAGTTTTCCAGTGAATCCACCAGTTGGGGGTAAGCCTGCAAGTGAAACAAGGAATATAACAAATAACACAGCAAGGAATGGGGATGTATAGCCCATACCGTCAAGTGATGATATATTTTCATTACCCTTGTTATTGGTAAGAAGCATAAGCACCACAAATGCACCCAGATTCATAAACATATAAACGATAAAGTAAAATATAACTGCGGTAATACCATCGTTGTTTAATGCACCAATACCAAGTAATATATACCCTGCGTGTGCAACGCTGGAGTAGGCTAAAAGTCGTTTTATATTTTTCTGCCATAAAGCAGCAAAGTTACCAATTGTCATGGTAATTATAGCCAACCCAAAAATAATAGTTTGCCAATCAAGAACGTTATACATAACCCAGAAATTATTTACAAGCTCTTTAAGGAATGCTCCTGAAAGAAAACGTATTAGCAGCATAAACCCGGCAGCCTTGCTGGCAACTGATAGATATGCAGTAATCATCATTGGAGCACCTTCGTAAACATCCGGTGTCCAGAAATGAAATGGTGCAACAGAAATTTTAAAGCCTATTCCTGCCAATATAAAAGTGATTATTATAACAAGGGTATATGTACTTACTTGTCCGGCTGCTAATAATTCGCCAAGTGAATGCAGGTTTGTTGTTCCCGCAACACCATAAAACAATGAAATACCAAATAGCATAATCCCGGAGGAAGCTGCACCGTAAACAAGATATTTAAGAGCCGATTCACTACTTCTATTGGAATTCTTAAGGAATCCTGCTAATACGTATGAAGAAAGTGAAAGTAATTCAAACCCGACGTAAATAACTATCAGATCGTAGGAAGATGTCATTACCGACATACCAAGGAGCATTCCACATACAAGTATATAATATTCAGTATTCTTTTTATCTTCGGCGAGTATTTCATTCGAAAAGATTGAGAAGAAAAGCACAATTATAGTTGAGATATAAATTAAAATTTTGAATAGTTTACCCAGCATATCAAAACGTAGCAAATGATAATTGCCATTAGCAAAAACATCCGCAGCATTTGCGGTTGAAGATACTATATATACCAGTATTAGCGAGGTTACAGAAGCTGTAAACAGTCCGGTAAATTTTGTGTTGGTAAACTTGAACAAGTCAAAAAATACCAGCACAAGTATAAGGGCAACTACTGCAAGTTCAGGTAATATATAATTCCAGTTTCCGGGTAACAGATCAATCATCATCTTTTATGTGCCAAATGTTATATTCGTATGTTTAATAAATTCTACCAGTGTATCAACCGATGTATTCATGAAATCAAGCAGTAACGACGGATAAACACCAAGCAGGATTATAATTATTGTAAGTGGTATAAACATAATATATTCTCGAGTATCAAGATCGGTTAGCTCGCTCCATTTTTCGTTAAGCTGACCAAAGAATATACGTTGTAGAGTCCAAAGCATGTAAGCAGCACCAAGCAAAATACCAAGAGTAGAAACAATAGCAAATAGCCTTACGGTTTCGCTGCTAAATGAGCCCATAAAAACAAAAGCTTCCGAAACAAAACCGCTTAGACCCGGAAGACCAATAGCCGCAAAGAAAGCTACGGTAACAAATCCGGTATAGACTGGCAGTTTTAAACCAAGTCCGCCAAAGTCATTAATTCCTCTTGTATGTGCACGGTCATAAATAACCCCAACAATAAGGAATAACATTGCCGTAATAGTACCATGGTTAAACATCTGCAAAACTGCACCGTTAATACCGGTAGCGTTAAGTGATGCCATACCAAGAAGTACGTAACCCATGTGAGAAATTGATGAGTAAGCTATAAGTTTCTTGAAATCTTTTTGAGCCAGAGCAACCAAAGCACCGTAAACAATATTTATCATACCGAAAAGACCAATATACCAGGCGAGGTGTTGTGTAATTTCCGGGAATATTGGATAGCAAATTCTTAATATACCATAAGTACCCATTTTAAGAAGCACACCGGCAAGAATAACACTTATAGGCGTAGGAGCTTCAACGTGTGCATCAGGTAGCCAAGTATGGAACGGAAACATTGGAATTTTTATTGCGAAACCTGCAAATAATGCTACATAAGCAATAAAGCGAAGATTATCTGCATTAAGTGGCGATAATATACCAGTTTGAGTGTAGTTTGCCGGATTGGTTAGAGCAATTAAATTAAATGTATGAACAGTTTCACCGTTAGGTAGTAATTCAGTAGCAGAGAAGAACAGTCCTATCATAACAAGAAGAATAAATACCGAACCCAGCAACGTATATATAAAAAACTTGATAGCAGCATATTCCTTGCGAGGACCACCCCAAATACCAATAAGGAAGTACATTGGCAGAAGCATTAGTTCCCAGAATACATAGAAGAGGAAGAAATCGAGCGAAACAAATACACCCATCATTCCTGTATCAAGGAGCAGAAACAGGGCAAAGAAACCTTTTGCCGCTTTGGGAATATTCCACGAAGAGATTATAGCAATAAATGATACCACTGATGTTAGTAGTACCATTGGTAAACTTATGCCATCTACTCCAAGAAAATAATCAATTTTTACGGTACCGAGCCATGCAACATTATTTAACTCAATCCATGTAAAACGTTCAACAAACTGAAAAGTGGAAACTTCGAAAATGCCTCCAAGGGATTTATCGAATCCATTCATCAATATTATTGAAATAATGATCTGCAAAAATGTGGTACCCAGTGCCGTGTACTTTATTCCGTTCCTGTTAGAAGAAGGAATTAAAAGTACAATTATCATCCCCAGTACGGGGAGAAAGGTAACCAGACTTAACAAAGGAAAATTTTCCATAATTCTATCTGCTACTTAAATATTATTATCAAAATCAAAATTGAAAAGAGTGCATATATTAAATAAGTTTGCACTCTGCCTGTCTGTATTCGTTTGAAAGTCATGCCAACAAAACCACTTATAAAAGCGGCAAAATTAACCAGACCATCAACAATATATACATCAAAGATGCCCGAAATTGAAGCAATTATTCGGGTTATAAATGCCGTACCATTTACAATGCCATCAACCACTATGCGGTCGAAAGCGGAGAAAAATTTGCTTACTCGTAAAAGGTTATTAACAAAAACCGACTCATAAATTTCATCAATATACCATTTTGCCGAAAGCGTTTTGTGAAGCATAGTCATTTTGTGTCTTAATAATTCTGGAATTTCAGGTTTTTTATGGTAGAAAAACCAGGCAAGTATAATTGCCGAGAACGCAAGAATTATTGATGTAACCATTGCTGGAATGTGAGCTCCGTGCATGGCATGCTCAAAAGCTTCAGCTGTAATTTCGTGATGCGAAAGTTCAAATCCGGTGGTAGAAAAACCATATCTTAAACTTTCAGGTAAAACTTGTGTAAATCTGGTAGCAATGTCGTGAAGGAAAACTCCATGATTTGCATCAAACGGATTGAATGAATACCAGAAGAAAATTGATAGAGCAGCCAGAACCATAAGTGGTAAAGTCATAAGAAATGGAGATTCCTTTGCATGCTCGTAGGAATACTCATCAGCTGGTTTATTTATAAACGCAACAAATACCAGTCTGAACATATAAAAAGCTGTAAGGAACGCCGATGCAAACCCAAGGAGCGGAATAATCCAGTGACCTGTAAGTTGACCAAAAGCAAATGTACCGGCAAGAATACCATCTTTGCTTAGAAAGCCTGAAGTAAACGGAACACCGCTAAGTGCCAAAGTGCTTATTAAAAACGTTGCGAATGTAATAGGCATTTTTTTACGCAAACCACCCATCTTCCAGATGTTTTGTTCGTGATGCATTGCAGTAATAACCGAACCACTACCAAGGAATAATCCTGCCTTAAAGAATGCGTGTGTAACAAGATGGAAAAATGCTATATAATAAAACCCTGTCCCAATAGCCATTACCATGTAACCAAGCTGACTAATGGTAGAGTAAGCCAAAATCTTTTTAATATCGTTGGCAGTAAGAGCCATAGTTGCTGCAAGAAAAGCAGTGAAAGCTCCTATCACAGCAATTACAAGAAGTGCATCGGCAGTGAGTAAAGGGAACACCCGAACCAGCATATATACACCGGCTGCAACCATGGTAGCGGCATGTATTAAGGCACTAACAGGTGTAGGACCTTCCATTGCATCAGGGAGCCAAACATGTAGTGGAAACTGAGCAGATTTACCAACTGCACCCATAAATATTAAAACACCACCAACCGAAAGCCAAAACTCGGAACCAAACGGAAGAGTGCCCATACCAATTTGTTCAAATATGCTGCTAAACGTAAATGTATTATAAGTTACAAATAATATTAGGATGCCAAGAAACATACCAATATCGCCAATACGGTTAACAAGGAATGCTTTTTTTGCGGCATTGGCAGCAGAATCCTTTTCGAACCAGAAGCCAATCAGCAAGTAGGATGAAAGTCCAACAAGCTCCCAGAAAATATACATCATTAAAATGTTGTGAGTGAAAACTATACCGAGCATCGAGAATGTGAACAATCCAAGATAAGCGAAATATCTGTTAAAGCGTGAATCACCCTTCATGTACTCGATTGAGTACAGGTGTACCAGGAAGCTTATAAGGTTAACTACAAACAGCATTACGACCGTATAGTTATCAAGCATAATACCAAAGTCTATGCTTAATGTGTTAAGACTAATCCAGTTGAACTCGAATACTGAAACATTTCCATGACCTATAAATACTACTTCAACTAAAAGGGCAATGGATAATACCAGATTAATAAAAAGAGAAAATACACCAACCCGGTGTACTTTAGGTATAATCCGTCCAAAGAATATAATTATTCCAAAGCCTGCAAGGGGCAGGAACAATATTATGAGTGAAAGTAGCAGTTTATAAGATTCTATCATATCATTCTTTAAGATTATTGATTTCGTTTACACTTACATTGTCAAAACTGCGGTAAATATTAAGCACTATAGCCAAGGCAACAGCAGCTTCGGCAGCAGCCAGCACAATTATAAAAAGTGCTATTATTTGACCGTTAACAACAGAGCCGTTAAATCTGCTGAAAGCAACAAAGTTTATGTTTGCTGCATTTAGAACCAGTTCAACACCCATTAGTACAAGTATAGCATTCTTTCTGGCAATAATAGCATAAATGCCCATTGAAAAAAGCAATGCGGAAAGTACCAAAAAATGATGAAGTCCAACAGTTAACATATTAACCTCAATTCTCCCTGCTTCTTCTTGCAATAGTAGCAGCACCAACAAGTGCAATTAAAAGCAGAACAGCAAGCAGTTCAAAAATTATCAAGTATTCATTAATAAGCAGTTTACCAATTTGTGGTATGCTGGAAACCGGTTCGGTAATATTATCCAGTTTACTCCACTGGGAGTGAATTGCCAGTGATACCAGAGCTGCAGCAAGCAGGGCACTACCAATAATTGCCGGTACAATCTGCGTTCCACTGGTTTTCATATCAACCGAAAAGGCTTTTTGCGTAATCATTACCCCAAACAACATTAGAATAAGTATGCCACCTACATATACAACAAGCTGAACTATTGCAACAAAATCAGCACCGAGCAGAACATATATTCCGGCAACTCCAAAGAATGTAAAGAGTAAGCTAAATGCAGAATAGATGATATTCCGTGATGTAATTACCACAAGTCCTGATATTAGAGTAATAGCAGCAAACAGGTAAAATATTATATCATACAGGGTAAACTCAGTCATTTTTCGACTGTTCCTTTTCTTTTTTCTTTTCCAGCATAAACTGATCGTAATTTTCTTTTTTCTCTTTTGCTTCCTCTTCTGTATAGGTAGCAAATTTGTAAACAAGGTTATCTCGTTTGTATTCCGAAAATTCGTAAATATCAGTCATATAAATACAATCCGTTGGGCAAGGGAATACACACAACTGGCAATAGCAACATTTTGCAATATCGATATCGAACTTTGTAACATGCAGAGCTTTTTTCTTGCCATTGGAAGTTTTACCAAGGTCTTCACCCGGCACGGTTTTAACAGTTTCAATTTCTATACAGCTAACGGGACAAGCACGTTCACATTGTAGGCAACCAATACAATCGTCCATGTTTACATACAGCCTGTTACGGGCACGTTCGGGCATTGGAACCTTTACATCAGGGTATTGAATAGTAACATTCGATTCAAACAGATGTTTGAAAGTTACTTTCATCCCGATAAAAACGGTTGCCAAAGCTTGCCATGTATTTAGTAAATATTTTTTCATCAGTTAAGTAAGGTTATAAAACCAATAATAATTAAATTAACAAAAGCGTAAGGTATTAAATATTTCCAGCACACTGTCATTAGCTGATCAACCCTTAAACGAGGCAAAGTCCAGCGTAACCACATTTGCACAAAAACAAAAAACAGTCCCTTAGCCATAAACCAGAAAACCTGTTCTATATATACCAGAATTTCAACACCGAATAAATCACCAAGGTAGCCGAACGGTGACTGGAATCCACCAAAAAACAGGGTAGCTACAACAGCACTTACAGCAAACATATTCGCATATTCGGAAAGGAAAAATATCGCGAATTTCATACCGGAGTATTCGGTGTGGTAACCCGCAACAAGTTCGGATTCCGCTTCAGGTATATCAAATGGTGTACGGTTAACCTCAGCAAGCGAGCTTATATAAAATATAAGGAAACCAACTATCATAAAGGGAATGAGCAGAAACTTTGAGATACCCCAGTCAGGTCCGCCAAAAATATACCAGTTCCAAAAGTATTCGGTTTGTTGCGAACTAATCTCATGAAGGTTAAGTGTACCGGCAACCATAACAAGAGAAAGGATAACAAGGGCAGTAGGTATTTCATAACTTATAATTTGAGCCACAGACCTAACAGATCCAAGTAGTGAATATTTGTTATTCGATGCCCAGCCCGCCATTAATATCCCGGCAACAACAAGTCCGGATACCGCAACAATATAAAATATACCAACATCAGCCATTGAACCAATATATGCCCCCGAAATTGGAATAGCCGCAAATGCCGCGAAACTACCAGCAAATACAAGAATAGGAGCCAGGTTAAATATTTTTTTATCGCTTGCATCCGAAATGATATCTTCTTTCTGGATAAGCTTTAATATATCGGCAACGGTTTGTAGTGAACCTTTGTAACCAACACGCATTGGTCCAAGTCTATCCTGCATAAAAGCAGAAACTTTTCTTTCGGCAAGAACCGCAACAAGTGCAAATGGCAGAATAAGCAGAAAGAGGGGAAGAGCCGCACTAATAATCATGGCAGCAACATCACTGCCGGTAATATTCAGGAGAAATTCATACATTACCTGTCAACCTCCCCGAGAACAATATCAATGCTTCCCAAAATAGCAATTACATCTGCAACCATGTGTCCCTGGCAAAGTTTATTCATTGCACCTAAACTAACAAACGAAGGACCTCGAACTTTTAATCTGAACGGATTAGCCTTGCCATCACTAATAAGGAAGTAGCCGAGTTCGCCACGTGGGTTTTCAACTCTATGGTATAGTGAACCTTTAGGTACCTTTACTCTTTTAGGTATTGCCGATTTAACATCACCTTCGGGTATATTATCTATAGCCTGTTCAATAATTCTTAAACTTTCTTCCATTTCAAGGATGCGAACATAGTACCTGTCCCAACAATCGCCAACGGTACCCATTTCGCCTTTGCCAACAGGAATGTCAAAATCAAAACGGTCGTATATAGAATAAGTGTCATCTTTGCGTAAATCAAATTTAACACCGCTTGCACGAAGGTTAGGACCTGTCATTCCATAATTGATTGCATCCTCGGCGGAAAGAATACCAACATCGCGAGTACGCTCAACAAAAATTTTGTTAAAAGTAAGTAATTCATTGTATTCCCTAACCCTGGGACGGAAATATTTAATAAAATCTTTTGTGCGGTGTTTAAAGTCGGGATGAATATCATGCGAAAGACCACCAACCCACATATAATTATAGAGGAGGCGTGCACCGCAAGTTTCTTCAAAAATTGTAAGAATTCGTTCACGATCCCGGAATGTATGAAGGAAAGGAGTAAAAGCACCAATATCAAGTCCGTAAGTTCCAATAGCAACCAGATGGGAGGCAATACGTTGTAATTCACCCATAATAACTCTAATGTACTCAACACGTTCGGGTACTTCAATACCAGCAAGTTTTTCAACAGCAGTTACATAGCCAAAATTGTTATACATACTGGAAAGGTAATCCATACGGTCAGTGTAAGGTATAACCTGAGGATAGCTCATGGCTTCGGCATGTTTTTCAAAACAACGGTGCAGGTAGCCAATATGAGGTTTAACCTCTCTTATCAGCTCACCTTCAAGAACAAGTTCAAGGCGTAACACACCATGAGTTGACGGGTGCTGCGGACCCATATTTAAAACCATTTCCTGTGTTTTAACAGCCATAATTAGTAAGGTACCTTCATTCCGTTATAAAATTCAGGATTCTCATAATCCTTTCTTAATGGAAAACTATCTTCGTCCCAGTCTTCCGGCATAAGTATTCGTCTTAAATCGGGATGTTCGTTAAACTTTATACCAAGCATATCGAATGCTTCACGTTCATGCCAGTTTGCCGTTTTCCAAACCGATTCAACCGATTCGGTTACCGGATTTTCCCTTGTTACAACAATACGCAACGTAAGCTTGTGCTTTAGCATGGTTGAGTAGAGGTGGTAATAAATGCTCAGGTTTTGATCACCTTCATCAACTCCAGATAGTGACATAAGGGAATCGAATTTAAGAGAATCGTCACCAGCCAAAAACTCGGCAATAATTTTTATTTTATCCGGAGAAACAGTAATAATTTTTTCACCGGGGTTATCATCAGTAAACTCAATAACATCTTCTTCAAATTTTGTTTTCAGGATCTCAAATATTTCAGACGGTGACTTCATCTTTCCTCACCATTGATTCGTTTTTAATTTTGTCCTGCAATTTTAATAACCCTTCCAGCAAAGCTTCGGGGCGAGGCGGGCAACCCGGTACATACACATCAACAGGTATAATACGGTCAACACCTTTTAGCACGTGGTAACCATGCTCCCAGTAAGGACCACCACAATTTGAACAGCTACCCATAGAGATAACATATTTTGGTTCGGGCATTTGTTCATAAAGTCTTTTAATTCGGGTAGCCATTTTAAGAGTAACAGTACCCGAAATAATAATAACATCAGCCTGACGAGGAGATGGTCTTGGAATAACACCGAAGCGGTCAAAATCGTAATGTGAAGCTGAAGTAGCCATCATTTCAATAGCACAACAAGCCAATCCAAACCCAAGCTGCCACAGGGAGGAAAGCCTCGCCCAGTTCAGAAGGTCATCAGCCTTGGCTATAACAATATTACCATCATTAAATTCTTTATCTAATAATCCCATTGCTAATCTTTCTTGAGTAATTTATCAGAATTCAGTTTGGGCTTTTCCCATTCGAGGTCTCCCTTAACCCATTCGTAAACCATACCTATACCCAGAACAACAAGGAAAAACAATCCTGCAAGGAAGCCTGTTATTCCTTCGTCCTTATAGGCAAGTGCCCATGGAAAGAGTAGTACAACCTCAACATCAAAAATAAGGAAGATAAGGGCGACTACATAAAAGCGTATATTAAACTTAATCCATGGAGAACCCACAGGTTCTTCACCACACTCATAAGTTTTTTGCTTCTCATTGGTAGGTCTATCTGGTCTTACAAGTTTTGCTGCAATAAAAGTAATTACAACAAAAAAGATTCCGAGAAGGAGAAAAACAAAAATTTTACCGAATTCAGTTAGCATGCAAGTCCATAAATATTTGCACAGAATTTACTACATAGATTTTTTAATGTCAACTGCTATTAAACAAACATAAAATAATAAAGTACAAAGAAAGAGAAATTACGTAAATCCGGAAGAAACAAAACAACCAATTATTTGGTTTAACTACCTTGAGCAACGTAACATTGGATTGCTCATCTAACTAATAAAAGTTTATAATTTTTTGTATATTATATAGATGTAATTTTTGGAGTTTGCAAGAAGATGAGTTCCCCAATGTTAAATTCAAGGGAAAAAACAATCTTAAGATATGTTATTCATCAGTTTATCCTTACAGCAAACCCGGTTGGCTCAAGAAACATAACGAAAAAATATGAAATTGGGCTTTCTCCGGCTACTGTAAGGAACATTATGGCTGATCTGGAGGAGTTTGGATATTTAAACCATCCACACACTTCTGCTGGTCGTGTGCCTACTGATAAAGGTTACCGGTTTTATGTTGATTCGCTTATGGAGATATCGGGATTAACCGAAGATGAAAAACTTTTTATTGAGACAGGACTTAATAGTGAATTAGTAAATGAACAGGATGAGTTGCTTAAAACTTCTTCCATGCTTCTCAGCAAAATTACAAATCAGCTTGTATGTGTAACATATCCAAGTATTGAAAAAGCTGTTCTGCACCGTATGCAACTCGTTCAGCTTTCTTCAACAAGGCTGCTTGTTGTTCTTACTGTTAAAAGCGGAATGGTTAAGACCATTACCCTTGAATTTGAACATGCGGTTAAACAGAATCAGCTTAAAGGTTTGGAGACCATTCTGAATGAAAGACTTTCCGGACTAAATTTTAGCGAAATACGTACTTCCTTTAAGGAACGCCTTAAGGATAGAATTGATGAATCGCTTAGACCTATTGTCAGATTGTTCCTTGATTCATCCGACAAGATATTTGAAAATATTAAGGAGGATGACAAGACGATAATTACGGGTGCAAAAAATATATTAAAGCAACCCGAGTTTGAGGATCTTGAGCATTATCAGGGAATAATTGAACTTATTGAGGATAAGGATAT
Organism: Melioribacteraceae bacterium; assembly: GCA_963663615.1. Lineage (GTDB taxonomy): Bacteria > Bacteroidota > Ignavibacteria > Ignavibacteriales > Melioribacteraceae. The sequence goes on along the minus strand of OY760517.1, from coordinate 2,372,036 downwards.
TATTATTCACCTTATGGATAAGGGAAATATTGATACAACCGATATTTCTATTCTTATTGGTAGCGAACATCAGGAAAAAAGACTGGAAGATTACAGTATGATTTCCAAAAACTACAAGGTTGGAGATTCGGACGGCGTACTGGGCATTGTTGGTCCGAAGCGAATGGATTATTCAGGTATTTCGGCGGCGTTAATATATGTTGCAGAAAAGATTTCCAGACATTATTAGGAAAATAAAATAAGAAAAAAATATAAAGAAGATACAGGAATTACGATGGCTAAAAAAGAAAACAAAAAAGAGAATGAGAATACTGAAATTAAGGTTGAAAAAGTTGACAAAAAGAAAGGTGCTGATAACGCACTTGCCGATGAAATATTGGAGCTTAACAAAGACCTTAATGCATATAAAGAAGAAAAAGAAAAGCTTGAAGCAGAAAATAAGGAGCTAAAAGATCAGGTTCTTAGAAAAGCAGCTGAGTTTGAAAACTTCAAACGCAGAAAAGAAGCTGAACAGGCTCGTTTTATGGAGTATGCATCAGAACCAATTATCCTTAAGGTTATTGAAGTTTATAACGATATTGAGCGTGCACTTGCACATACTGATGATGATCAGAAACTTGAATCATTAAAAGAAGGCGTTACACTTGTATTTAACAAATTCAGCAAATTGCTTGAAGAACAGAAGGTTACCAAAATTAAAACCAAAGGTGAACCGTTTGATTTCAATTTCCATGAAGCACTAATGCAGCAGGAATCAAATGATCATCCTCCTCATACGGTTTTGGAAGAAATTGAAGCAGGCTATATGTACAAGGATAAAGTTATTAAACATGCTAAAGTAATTGTAAGCCAACAATCTGTTGATAACAGCGATGAAGCAGATAAAAAGGAAAATACAGAAAAGTAAGGCGAATTTGAGAGATGGATAAAAGAGATTATTATGAAGTTCTTGGTGTTGAGAAAAATGCCACGACTGATGAAATAAAAAAATCCTATAGAAAATTAGCGATGAAATATCATCCGGACAGGAATCCTGATGATAAGGAAGCAGAAACCAAGTTTAAGGAAGCTGCCGAAGCTTATGAAGTTTTAAGTAACGAAGAGAAAAGAAGCAAGTATGACAGATTTGGTCATTCGGGTTTGAGAGGTGGTCAGGATTTCCACGGCTTTAATGATGTTAATGATATATTCAGTAGCTTCTCCGATATTTTTGGTAGTGCCTTTGGTGGAGGCAGCCGAGGTGGCGGTGGAGGAATTTTTGATGAGTTCTTTAATGCCGGTCAGGGTAAAAGAGGCGGACAAAGAACAGGCGGTCAGCCAGGGTCTGATCTTCGTATTACCTTGAAGCTAACTTTGGAAGAAATATCGAAGGGTACAACCAAAAAAATCAAGATTAAAAAACAGAAAAAATGTGGAGATTGTGACGGTACGGGTGCAAAAAGTGGCGGATCGTTTAAAACTTGTCCGGTTTGTAATGGCTCTGGTGAAATAAGACAGGTATCCAGATCGCTTTTTGGACAGTTTGTTAATATTTCCACATGTAATAATTGTAGCGGTACCGGCAAAATTGTTTCGGATCCATGTAAAACTTGTAAGGGTGACGGAAGAGTTAGCGGTGAAACTACGGTTAGAATAAATGTTCCTGCCGGTGTTACTGATAATAGTTACATGACGTTACGTGGTGAAGGTAATTCGGGTAAAAACGGTGGACCTGCCGGTGATATTATTGTAATATTCAAGGAATTGCCACATGAGTACTTTTTGCGTGATGGTGACAATGTGGTTTATGAGTTGTTTTTAAGTTATCCCGAAGCTGTTATGGGTGCGGAGGTTGAAGTACCTACTCTTAACGGCAGGGCAAAACTTAAAATTGAAGCTGGTTCGCAACCGGGTAAATACCTCAAGATGCGTGAAAAAGGTATTCAACATCTTAACAGTCCGGGTGCAGGCGACCAGTTGGTTAAAATTAACATATATGTTCCTAAGAATATTTCAAACAAAGAACGAGATATGTTGAAAGAATTGCAAAAAATGCCAAGTATAAAAGTACCTGAGTAGTTTCTTACTTTTACTGGCAACTTTTAAGTCTGTTTTTGTAAATAATAATTGGGTAAAAATTAGTGATTTACGAAATATAGCGATTAAAATTGGTTTAACTCCTGCGGAGTTCAGGGTACTACTGGCACTGGTTATTCTGTTTGTAGCAGGAGTAACAATTAAATATTTTGTTCAGGCTGATGAAAAAGTAGAGATTTATTATTATACAAAACAGGACAGCCTCTTTATTTATAGGGGTATAAATAGCGATTCTGTTGTCTCTTATGCCAAATTACTGGAAAAAAAAGTTGATTCTAAACAAGAACTTTTAGATTTTAGTGGCAATAAATTTATTGAAAAACCTATATTAGCAAGTTCTGGTATAGATATTAATACTGCGGACTTGCAAACTCTGGTTTTGCTTCCCGGTATTGGCGAAAAAACTGCCGCCAAAATTATTAATTACCGGAAAATTAACGGCAGGTTTAACAAGCTAACCGACTTGCTGAGAGTTAAAGGTATCGGACAGAAGAAATTAAATAAAATAAAAAGTTTTATATTTATTGAATAAGAAAATATTTTAACACCCGGAGGAAAAATGAGTACTAAAACTGAACCTTGGTATGTTCATCTTATATTGTACGTGGTAATTGCTTTACTTGTTTACGTGCTTATAGATGTATCGATTGTTGAACCAGGGAGAATCGTTAAATTGAAAAAGTACTATAAGGAAGAATCTCGTGCAAGAATGGAAAATTTGAGAGAAGCTCAGATTTTATGGTTCGAAAAATATGGTAAATTTACTGATAATCTTGATAGCCTTGTTGAATTTGTAAAATATGATTCTACTGTTATGAAAGTTAGAGAAGGTATTGATACTATTACTGGTAAACCTTCTGATCCTTTTGCTAAACTTGCACATGGTCAATTTGATCCTGACTCACTTTATACTTCTCCGAGATCAGGTGGCAGATTTACTCTTGAAGTAGATACTACTATCATTGCCGATACTATTATTGACAGACGAGGCAGAGTTAGAGGTATTGACTCAACAGTTACAATTGGTACACGTTATCTACTTAGCTCACCTGATAGTGATGACAGAATAGGTGATGTTCATAACGATGCTTTGAAAAATACTGCGTCATGGGAATAAAAGTTTATGTCATTCCAGAAGAACAATGCCGGTTTATCAATAACCGGCACTGATTTTACATTTGTTGAACTTTCTTTTGAGAATGAACAGACATTCCTCGAACATTTTTACAAAATTGAATTTGAAGAACCCCTCGATTTTAATTCAAAAGAATCTCGATTTATAGCTTCTCTTCAGGAAAATTTTGACAAACTCAAAGAAAATACTGATATTGTTACAAGCGGAATTTCAGTAACGCTTCCACCCGAACTGTTTGATGTTTATTCTATTCCGGTTGATAAAAAACTGGTTGGTGATGAATTGAAAAAACAGATTAATTGGGAGTTTTCTGTTCTGTTTCCTACCGAGGACTATAACGATTTCCTTTTTTATCAATTCTTTAGTGATAAACTTCCACGAGCTATTATACTTGGACTTAAAAAGAATTACGCCAAGAAAATTCACAAGTTTTGTGTTAGGAATGGCATTAAGCTTAATCTTATTGATTTAGCTAATGTAGCTGTTAACAGTTTTTCTGATTCTGATGAGAAAATAGCTATCAATCTTTATTATGATAACAAAACTTTTTCTGTAATACGATTGGAAAATAATACTATTGAGTATCTAAAGCTTTATAATATTGATTCCGATATGGAGCTTGCTACCAGATTGAATGATGAACTGGTTAAGTTCTCTGAAGAATTTGGTGATAGTATTAAGAATACAAAAATTAACCTTATCGGGCATTTTAGTGATCTTGATAATCTGGAAGAATTAGAAACCATGCTCGATATCCAGTTCAGTTTTCTTGACCCAATTTCGTTTATTGTGCCCAAACTTAGTTTGGAAATTCCTGAGGAACCAATAGACAGATCAATGATTGCACCTGCTATTGCAGCAGCAATGAGGATTTAATAATGCGTATTATTGCCGGAGAATTTAGAGGCAGAACGGTTAAATTTCCAAACTCCAAACTTGTAAGACCAACAACAGATAAAGTTAAGGAATCTCTTTTTAATTTCCTTACAAACTATATTGATTTTGATGGTATTACTGTTTGTGATATTTACGCCGGTAGCGGTTCATTGGGACTTGAAGCCTTAAGTAGGGGAGCAGTTCGTGCTGACTTTGTTGAAAAGAATTTTCCGGTAGCCAAAAACCTTAAAAATAATATCAAAACATTGGGATGTGAAAATATTACAAGGGTATTTAATATGCCTGCTGTAAGGTTTTCGCGTATTTCCGAACATAATAAGTATGATTTGATAATTGCAGATCCGCCGTTTTTTCATTATGATATTCATGAAGCTTTTAAAAATATATTGAAAAACGGTTTTTTAGCTGATGATGGAGTTTTTATTATAGAACGCTCCGTTCAAACAAAGGATAAGGATATTGAAGCTTTTGAATGTGAGCCATTTAAAAGAATTGGTGATAGTCTGATCTATAAATTTGAAGAATAAAATTTTAGCTGATATTATGAAAAAAGTTATTTACCCTGGAACGTTTGATCCGGTTACTAACGGACACCTTGATATTATTGACAGAGCAAGGGAATTGTTTGATGAAGTTGTAGTAACTGTAGCCAAAAATCCTTCAAAAACCTGCCTCTTTTCTGTGGAAGAAAGAGTTTCAATGTTGAGCGAAAGCCTTAAGCAATACAAAAATGTAAGAGTTGACTCATTTGACGGGCTTGTTGTTGACCATGGTAAGGCTATGGGTGCTGTTGGTATTATTAGAGGTTTAAGGGCTGTAAGTGATTTTGAGTATGAGTTCCAAATGGCACTTATGAACCGTAAACTTAATGGCGAATTGAGCACTATTTTTTTAATGCCGCATGAAAAATATACTTATCTTAACTCAACCATTATACGTAACCTTGCACAGTTTGATGGTGATATAAGTGATTTTGTACCTCCGGTTGTTGTTAAGGCTATAAAAGCCAAAATGCAGAAAACGTAGTGTTAAAATTACTTTAATTATTTATATTTTATAGCATTTCTCGAAACTTAAAACTAAGTTGTTATTATTTCAATTATGAGTTTTTTATGAAAAAGCTTTTGGTGCTTTTTATTTTTATGATTGCTTTTTCTGGTTGTGAATACAAGAAAGGTAACCGTAAGGCTATATATATTAAAGGCTCGGATACTATGGTTAATCTTGTGTTGAAATGGGCTGAAAGATATGATCAGACAGCAAAGAACCATTCAATTCAGGTTACCGGTGGCGGTTCTGGTACGGGTGTTGCCGCACTTATTAATGGTACGGTTAATATTGCTACCATTAGTCGCGAACTAAAAAGCCGCGAGCTTAAAGCCGCACAAAGCAGGGGAGTTTTTCCTGTTAAAACTGCCGTTGCACTGGATGGTATTGCAATAATTGTAAATAAGGATAACCCTGTTGATTCTTTAACATATGAACAGCTTAGAGAAATTTATACAGGTGAAATTAGCAACTGGAAAGATGTTGGGGGAAATGATCTTAAAATATTGCTATATGGAAGAGAAAATAGTAGTGGTACTTACGAGTTTTTCCGCAAGTCTGTTTTGTATGATAGTCTTTCCGGTAGCAGTTACGAGTTTCATGCATCCACAAGAGTATTGCAAGGTACTGCTGCCCTTGGTGAGGCTGTTTCGTACAATGTAAATGGAATTGGTTACGGTGGGGTTGGCTACTTTTATAATCATGATGATCTCAAGATTCTTAAGCTTAAAAATGGAGAAAATTCTCCAGCGATTTCTCCTGTGTTGAATAACAAACTTAATGAAGAAGCAATAAGAAGCGGTGAGTATCTGCTGGCTCGAAAACTTTATTGCTTTACTAATGGCGAACCAAAAGGTTTGGTTAAAAGTTTTATCGATTATACTCTTTCTGATGCCGGTCAGAAAATTGTGAAGGAAATGAGATATATTTCTCTCAATTAATAATTATGAATATTTAGTAGGAAATTTTTGGAAAATACCGTTTATGCATTAAAGAAATCAGGAAAACAAAAAGCGAGGGAGTTTTTTGTTAAGTTGTTCTTTATGTTCAATGGATATATTGCCTTGTTGTTCCTGCTCCTAATATTTATTTTTATATTCCAGGAAGCTTTACAAGCTCTGTTTTCTATTAACCTGAATGATTTATTTTTTACTCAAAAAATATTACCTAATGGTGAACAGATTAGAGTGTTTGAGTGGTATCCTACTTCCGATAACCCGAGATACTCGCTTGTACCATTAATTCTTGGTTCACTTCTTACCGCTTTACCTGCAACTTTAATAGCTACCGTTATTGGTGTTATGGTTGGTATTTATCTTTCCGAGATTGCGGGTGATAAACTTCGCGAAGTTATTAAACCAGTTGTTGAGCTGTTTGCAGGAATACCTACAGTTGTTATGGGCTTTTTTATTGTTTTTGTTGCTGCTACCTTCTTTAAGGATATGTTTGGTTTTATAAGCAGGTTAAATGCTTTTATTGCTGCACTTGGGCTTTCTGTAATTATTATACCAATAATTGCCTCAATTACCGAAGATGTTATGCGTGCTGTTCCGCGTGAATTAAGAATGGCTTCCTTTGCGTTGGGTGCTTCCAAATGGCAAACAATTACAAGGGTTATTATTCCAACTTCCATAAAAGGTATTAGTGCAGGAATACTCATTGCTTTTGGCAGAGCCTTTGGTGAAACAATGATTGTTCTTATGGCTACGGGTAATGCAGCTGTTTTTGATGTGGATTTTTTTGGAAGCGTTAGAACTTTAACTGCTACAATTGCTGCCGAAATGGGAGAAATGGTGGTTAGTGATGTTACGCATTATCATATACTGTTTCTAATAGGACTAATACTTTTTATTTCAACTTTTATACTTAATCTTATTGCCTCGCTTATACTGGGTAAAATTACCAAAAAACTAAGACATTAAAGTGAAGATTAAAGATTTAACAGAAAAAATTAAAAATTACAGATGGCAAAAATTTTCTGATACTGCGGGTATTTGGACTGTTAAATCGGTTACTTATTCCATTCTTTTCGTGTTTATACTTATACTGGCTATAATTCTTTTTGAAGCAAGCGGGGTATTAAGCTGGCAATTTATTACAGATATACCAAGAGAAAATATGACCAAAGGCGGTATAATGCCTGCAATTTTTGGCACTTTTATGGTTTCCTTGCTAATGATACTTTTTGCTGCACCAATTGGGGTTAGTGCAGCTATTTATATAAATGAGTTTTCGGAGGATTCGTTCTGGCGAAGAATTATTTTGATTAGTGTGAATAATCTTGCCGGTGTACCTTCTATTGTTTTTGGATTGTTTGGACTTGGCTTTTTTGTGCTGTTTGTAGGACGTGAAATGGATATCGTGCTTCAAACCGGATTACTTTTTGGTAAACCTGCCTTGTTATGGGCATCTGCTACTTTGGCAGTTCTTATATTACCTACAATTATTATAACTACTATTGAATCGCTCCAGGCTGTGCCACTGGAACAGAGAGTTTCGTCCTATGCTCTGGGTGCTACCAAGTGGCAAACTATTTCGCGCGTTGTTATACCTCAATCAAGATCGGGTATTATGACTGGTGTTATTCTAGCTATGAGTCGCGGTGTGGGTGAAACTGCTCCTATTTTGTTTCTTGGTGCTGCATTTTTTCTTCCCGATTTACCAATAGCAAATATTGATACAGGACTTTTTACGATTCCTGTTGTTAATCCGGCAGATCAGTTTATGAGCTTAACTTATCATCTTTTTGCACTTTCAACGCAATCGGCAAACTTTGAACTTACAAGACCATTTCAGTTTGGAACTGCTCTGGTTTTAATGATTTTGGTTACAGTATTAAATTTTGTATCTGTTATTTTTAGGTACAGATTCAGGAAAATTTTGGAAGACTTAAAATAATAACTGCATGAAAGAACTTAAAATTAAAACTCAGAACTTAAGTGTGTATTTTGATTATCAGCAGGCACTTAATAATATTTCGCTTGAAATATACTCACATAAAATTACATCTATTATTGGTCCTTCCGGTTGCGGTAAGTCAACTTTTCTTAAAACTCTTAACCGAATGAATGAATATATACCCGGGTTTAGAAAAACCGGTGAAGTTTATATTGATGGTATAGATATATACAAACGTGATATTGATGTAGTTAATTTACGTAAACATGTTGGTATGGTGTTTCAGACTTCTAATTTATTTCCAAAGTCGGTTTATGATAATATTACTTTTGCCCCCAAATTGCATGGTGTTAAGAAAAAAAATGACCTGGATGAAATTGTAGAAAAAGTTTGTAAAAAAGCTGCAATTTGGGATGAGGTAAAAGATAGACTAAATGACAGTGCCCTTAACCTTTCTGCTGGTCAGCAACAGAGGTTGTGTATTGCCAGGGTGTTAAGTATTGAACCTGATGTTATTTTACTTGATGAACCTGCCAGTGCACTTGATCCTGCTTCTACTGCCAAAATTGAAGAGCTTATGATGGAGCTGAGAAACGACTATACTGTAATAATTATTACCCATAATATGCAACAGGCGGCACGTATTAGCGATTATACAGCATTTTTCTATATGGGGCAGTTGGTTGAATTCGAAAAAACAACAAAACTCTTTACAAACCCTACAAATCAACAGACCGAAGACTATATTACAGGAAGATACGGCTAAGCTGAAATGCGATTATAATGTTTTCTTTTTGTTAAATCTATTTCCCTATATACTTTATTCATGCCTTTTTTATTATGTTTGGCTTTATTTATTTGAGCATTGTGAAATAAACTCTGCAAATATTATTGCCGGGTAATGAGATATTATGATTATAGAAAGACCGTTTGACATACAGCTCGAAAAATTGAAAACCAAGCTGATAAAAATGTGCAGTCTGGTTGATGAACAGGTGGAATATGCCATAAAGGCAGTTGAGGAAGAAAACAGAGAGCTGGCAGAGTATGTTATCGACAGGGATAACAAGGTTAACAAATTTGATGTTAAGATAGAAAAAATTTGTCAGAAGTTATTTGCACTTAACCAACCGGTTGCAATGGACCTTCGTTTAATTATGTCAGCATTAAAAATAAACTCTAATCTTGAGCGAATTGGAGATTTGGCTGTAAATATTTCATGGAATGCGGTTGATCTTGGTAAAAAGCCGGATTTCCATGAACGGTTAAATTTCAGTACCACTGCTTTGCTTACTCGTGAAATGATTCGCAAATCAATTGATGCCTTTATCAATAATGATTCGGAGCTTGCCAAATCTGTATTGGTGGATGAAGAAAGACTTGATGATATAGTAAAAGAGAACTCGGAACTGGTTACAGAGATTATGCAGGAAAGCACAGAAAACGTGCGATCCGGTTTAATAATCTACAATCTGTTCCAGGAGTTGGAAAGACTTGGCGACCACGCTACAAATATTTGCGAGGAAGTTTATTTTATTGTGAAAGCTCAATTAATAAAACACAGGTACGAATAGTTACGTACCCGGTTTATAAATAATTCCTTTATGCTGATGACCATTTAGTTTTATTGTAAATGGTTCATCGAAGCTTATATGATGCGTATATTCCAGGCTTTTCTCCGGTTTAATATCTTTTAACCAGTCCCAATCAACAAAACCCTGATCAATATGTTCGTTCACAGTAAGGTATCCAACCATAAAGGCTGTAATGTTCTGGAAGAAATGTGACCCCTGGGATGGAGTTACTGAAAACTCCTTGAAGTTTGCTTCAATTATTGCACGCGCTCCCGAAATCTGTTCCCATTTAACCGGAATACCAAGCCACGGATCCAAAGTACCCCATCTGCCGTATCCAATAAGGAGATAAGGTTTTTCCTGTTCTACAAGTTTTGCATTAAAGTGGGCAACCTCCTCTGCAATTTTCTGTGTTTTCGCTCTATCGAATTTGTCGAAATCAACATAAATTACATCTTTTATATCCTCAATTAATCCATGCCCAAGAACAAAATCGCTATGAGCAAATGCGTTATTAGTAGAAAACTCTTCAAAATCAAGTTCGTCAAGTTCGTGACTGATTACGAGGGGTCTCATTTGGAGGAATCCGAATTCTTTTGGCTGACCACGCTTGGTTGACATGTTTACAGCAAATTCAATTTCTACCGGTGTTCCCATTCCCCATGCACCCATTTCCAGAAGGAGATCGGTAATATCTGGGAGAGGAAACATTTTGTATCTAAGTATTGGACCAAAAGTAACCACCCTGAAACCATCTCTCGAAAGTCCGTCATATATAGCATCATTTTCAGGTACATAGGTTGATCCCATATAAAGCAGGGAACCATCATCCTCTGCAACCTCAAGCTTTTCTGTTTTTACAAAGTGATCTTCAGGATCATTGTCGTACGTCATGTTCCCTTCAAGATCGAGGTAATAAAACTCGGTTTGATTGTTATCGAGTGATTCCTGCACTGAATAGAACTGGATAAGGTCAGTAGGGTATTTGGGGCAAAATCTAACAGTGTTACCACCATCAACTACCTGTTTACCAAGTCCCAGAGCAACATCAACAATACCATCCGATGATGTTTGAGGTGGATGAGGATAAAAGTTGTATGATTTGCCTACACCGCTAAAATCAGGATAAAAGCGGCTGTCATGCTGCTTGCCAATAATTTTTTGAATAACAATCGCCATTTTTTCTTCTTCCAGACGGTAAGACGTAACATTGATATATTCTTTTGCCCGTTTATGGTAGGTTGAGGCGTAAACTTTTTTTATTGTAACGATCAAATTTTCCAATCTTGAAAGAGAATCGGTTTCGTTATTAGGCAACATAAATGTATCGTAAACTCCGGCAAACGGATGGTATTGCGAATCCTCGAGTAAACTTGAACTTCTTATTGCCAGTGGTGATCTTATTACATCCAGAAATTCGGCAAGCTCCATAATAACCTGTTCAGGAAATTTTGGGGCAGATATAAATCTTTCAGTAATTTCATCATCATTTTCACACTGCAACGCAAATTTAAGCAGGTTATTTTCTTCCATAAACTGATCAAATACATCTGTTGCAAGAACTATAGCCGCAGGAACATGTATTAGCACGTCATCAAATTTTGTTCTTACCTGATAGTCGTTAATCAATGTATTCACAAATCCCAGACCTCTAGCCTTGCCCCCAAGCGAACCCCCACCTATACGTGCAAAGCCACTAACGGGGTCAAAAGCTTCTTTTTTGAAATCGGTTATAATACCTCTTTGCCGCATTTCCTGATACTCGCAAAGCGAATCGATAAGATCGTAACGCAAATCCTCAAGCACAGCATAATCGGTTACTCGTCGCGGACGTAGCTGATGTGCCAGCCAGAACTCTGTACGGGCTTTTAGCCAGTTTGAGAAGTGGTTGCGTTCAGCATGATACTTTATGCTTTCAATTGGTGCCTTCTTGAGCATTTTTTTTAGACCTTTAAGATTTGTAGCTCTTCCAACCTCATCCCCATCAGGGAGACGGAAAACAAAATCGCCAAAACTGAAAAACTCGATCATAAAATGACGAAGTTCATCCAGGAGGGTAGAAGAGTGTTTCCTGATAAATGCTGTTTCAATTTTATGAGCTAATTCTTCGTTATCACCATCTTGCGACATAAGGAGTACAGGGATATCGGAGTGAACTTCCTTAACAGCTTTTGCAAACTTTATTCCTGCGTGTTTGTCCTGTACACCATCTTTTGGAAAATCAACATCGGATACAATACCAAGTATAAATTCCTGGTTACGTTCAAAATAATCCCATGCTTCTTCGTAAGTTGAGCAAAGCAATATTTTGGGTCTTGCTCGCATTCTCAGGAATCTGTGAGTGAGGTTAATCCCTTCGGAAATAAGTCGTGTTGACTGGTTTAATATCTCGTTGTAAATAAGGGGTAGAAAGGATGAATAGTACCTAATACTATCTTCAATAACAATTATGCTCTGTACCCCAACAATTTTGGTATCATGTTCAATATTTCTGGCATCTTCAATATACTTGATGATTGCAACGATAATACGGAAATCACCTTGCCAAATAAAGATTCGATCAAAAATCTGGCTCTCTTCTTTCAACATTAGGTATTTAAGCTCGCGATTATCGTGAGCAAGAAGAACAACCGGTACATCTATCCCCGATTCCTTTACCAGGTTGGCAAAGTTTATTGTGGTCATATCATCGATGTGAAGGGTAGTGATAATAAGGTCAAAACGCTTTTCCTCCTTCACCATTTCTATAGCGTCCTTACCATTGGATACACGCACAAGGTCGGGGGAGTGACTAAGGTTAAGCAGTTGGTACTCGGCTCGTATCAGCTCGTAAAGCCTGCCGTCTTCTTCAAACAGGTAGAGATCGTACAGACTGGAAACTAGTAGTATGTTACGTATCCTGAACCGCATGAGGTTTTGAAAACCAAGAAACCGGTTACCATATCCATGTTCAACGTTATTGGGGTCAAATCTTTTTTTAGGTTTGTCAGCAAAAAAATCCATATCAGCAAATCCGCACGGTTAGTGACTAAGGAATAAAACTAATATTTTATCAGTTAAAAGGAAAGGAGAAATGTAGAAAAGTTGGTTAGTACGTATTAACCGTTTGTCAAATAAGAATTAAGTTAATCAGCAATAGTATTAGAAAAATAAGAAACTTTGGCTATTCGATTATGAATTTATTTGAGCAGCATTCGGTGATTTGTAAGGTCCAAATTTAATAAAATGAGATGTAAAATAGTTTCTGTTAAAACTTAAAAGCCGTTTTGCTTCATTTTATGGTGGAAGGATAATTAGAGTTAAAATAATGGATTGAATAGAGAGATTTTACACATTTATAAGATATCTCAAAGTTTTTGATGAGAATACTAATTAAATTGTTTTTTTCGCTTGAAATATACGTTATATTAATTTAGATTAAGTCCAGATAAAAATTATTAACTGTTTCTTTTTGAAGCAGACAAAATCAATATTACAAAAAAAGAATATTAGAATCTTAATATAGATTGTGCTTTGGTATGCTTGAACGTCTAAATAATATATTAAGATTCTAATATCTGGAAGACAGCTAATGAAAACAACTAATTCTTAAAAATTAAAAGTAATGCTATGAAAAAAAATTATATAATTCTAATTGCCCTACTAATAGTGGTATCAACTAACAGTATCATCGGACAAGAATTTAAGCTGCCGGAATTTAATGCAAATCTGGAACTACAACTTGAAAGCTTTGATGGTGACGAAATGGAGCCTTTTGCAGGGTATGAAACTCCAACTTCCAGATTTAGTATTCGACATGCATCAATTGAGGCTCTTGGCAAAATTGGTGAAAAATTCGAATATGGTATAGAAGCAGGTACAGCTACTTGCTTAGCTGGTGGACAATTTACACTGATGGATGCATCTGTTTTATACAAACCTCTTGAATACTTGAAGGTTGGTTTTATTAAAGGAGAGATACTACGAGGTTTTCACCTATCGAGAGATTGTGGTGAATTGCTTACTGCAGAAAAATTGCGATTTGCAAAAACCTTGGCTCCTTGCCATCCAACAGGTGCAATAGTTGAATTGGATTATACTTTTGAAAACAATTATGGTGTTCTATTGCAGATTGCTTATCTAAATGGTAAAGAAACTGGCAATATTGATGAGGAGTATGATCAGAATATCGGGCTTATTTTAACTACACCAATAAAGGGACTTGCATTTGGCGGTTATTATAACAGAATAAAAGCTAATTACGGTACTGGTGAAGGACCTGATTATACAATGCAAAACGGCAATGGTATGCGGATGGGTTTTGGTGCCGGTTATGAAGCAAATAACTTTACATTAAGAGGAGAGTACTATTTGCTTGAAGGATTTTATAATAATCCGTTTAGCGGTACTTTATACGAAGATGAAGCAGAAACCATATATATAAATTCGGAAGATTTGGAAATGAATGCTTTTTATCTTGAAAGTGGCTACTCTGTTAAAACCGGGCTTGAAGAGCTTGTTGCCATTCAGCCATATCTGCGTTACCAGTTTTGGGATAAAGCAACTAATGCTTATGGCGATCACAAGGTTTCTTTTGTAACCATGGGCATAAACTTTTGGATGGACAAAAATTCTCAAACATTATTTCGCATAGATTATGAGAGTCAGTTAGTCGCTCCCGATGGAGTGGAGAAAGATGCTTCATTGTTGATTGTAAGACTTCAAAAAGGGTTTTGATAAAAGGAGAATAAACTATGAAAAATATAAAATTACTTAGCTTTCTACTTTATCTAAGTATAATGCTCAACAGCATTTATTCGGCTGAAGTGAAAATTGTTCCAAGTGATGATATGTACACTGATGAAATCAATACGGGAGCACATGCCTTTGATCAGATTTGGGTAGCTAATTACGCCCCTGTTAGTAATTATCAAAGAATTATGATGAAGTTTGATCTTTCAGAACTTCAGGGCAATACTATCGATAAAGCCGAACTAAATATTTACCGCTTTTTTGGTTGTCCATCAGGTGGAGCAACAACTGTAAGAATATATCCCATAAGTGAAGAATGGGATGAGAATACGTGGTCCGAAACCAAACATATTGGTTATAATGAAACAACGCAATATGGAATTTATGCTTTTAGTGTAAATGGAATGCATACAATAGATATAACAGACTTGGTAAAAGCTTGGGCTGATGGAACAATTGAAAATAACGGTTTGGTAATGGTTGCCGATGCAAATTGTAAATTTGCAAAATGTTATTCCAAAGAGGCTTCTAACAGCGAATTTCGCCCATATCTAAACGTTGAAGTAACGCCTATTTCGGATGTTAATGAAGAAGACGATAATATTGAGGTAAACAATTTTGAGTTATTTAACAATTATCCAAATCCATTTAATCCTTCAACAGAGATATCTTTCAAATTGCCTGAAACATCACAAGTATCTTTAATTGTTTACGATATAACAGGAATGGTGGTTGCTGAAATTGTGAATAACAGATTACCCGCAGGTTATTACAGTTACAATTTTAATGCTGATAATCTATGTTCGGGCATATATCTATATTCAATTAAAACCGAACATCATTCAGCTATTAAGAAGATGATACTACTAAAATAGATCCCGGATTCAATGAATTAGGTCTCCCCCCACAAAAAAATCCCCTCAGGTTTTGCCCGAGGGGATTTTCTTAACCAATCTATTCCATACTAATATCTACTTATACAACACCCTGGTCAATCATTGCGTCAGCAACTTTAAGGAAACCAGCAATGTTAGCACCGTTAACATAGTTACCAGGAGTACCAAATCTTTCAGCATTTTCAACACAGTTAGTGTGAATTGATTTCATGATCTGGTGTAATTTACCATCAACTTCTTCACGAGTCCAAGATAGTCTCATACTGTTCTGGCTCATTTCAAGACCTGAAGTAGCAACACCACCAGCGTTGGCAGCTTTACCAGGACCATAAAGAATTTTGTCGTCGATGAACAAGTTAACGCCTTCAGGAGTAGTAGGCATGTTAGCACCTTCAGATACAACATAAACGCCGTTGTTTCTTAGGTTCTGAGCATCTTTAGCGTTAATTTCATTCTGAGTAGCTGATGGGAAAGCAACTTCTGCTTTGTGATCCCATAGTGGGTTATAATCTATGTTAGCATCAACTGCAGTGTAAACAGCGTTAGGATATTTTTCAGCATATTCTTTAACACGTCCACGACGAACGTTTTTAAGTTCCATAATGTAAGCCAATTTTTCTCTGTCTATACCTTCTTCATCATAAATATAACCTGAAGAGTCAGAGAAAGTAATACATTTACCACCAAGGTCAAGAACTTTTTCGATAGTATATTGTGCAACGTTACCAGAACCAGATACAAGACAAGTTTTGCCTTCTAGAGATTCGCCTTTGTAGTTAAGCATTTCAGCTGCAAAATAAACAGCGCCATAACCAGTAGCTTCCGGACGAATTAGAGAGCCACCCCAATTAAGTCCTTTACCTGTAAGAACGCCAGCAAATTCGTTTTTAAGTTTTTTGTACTGACCGAACATATAACCGATTTCACGACCACCAACACCGATATCACCAGCAGGAACGTCTGTGTTAGGACCAATATGACGATAAAGTTCGCTCATGAAAGCCTGGCAAAAACGCATTACTTTAAGGTCTGATTTACCTTTAGGATCGAAGTCAGAACCACCTTTACCACCACCCATAGGTAGAGTAGTAAGAGAATTTTTAAATACCTGCTCGAAAGCCAAGAATTTAAGAATACCCTGATTTACTGAAGGATGGAAACGAAGACCACCTTTGTATGGTCCAAGAGCACTGTTCATTTCAATTCTGTAACCACGGTTCACATGAACTTCACCCTGTTCGTCAACCCAAGGAACTCTGAAAGTAATGATTCTTTCCGGTTCAATAATTCTTTCAAGAATTTTTGCTGCACGATATTCAGGATGTCTTTCTAATACTAAATCCAATGATTCTGCAACTTCTTCAACTGCCTGATGGAATTCTGGTTCCGATGGGTTTTTGGCTACTACATGTGCCATAAGGTCTTTTACGTATTGAGACATAGTGTCTACTCCCTATGATTTAAGAATGTTACTGTTATTTGTTGGTATAAATTCATTTTCGCAACTTTAGCTGTTCTCTGAAAACAGGACTAAGATAAGTGTTACCCCTTCTTATCATTCGTATCGCAGGTTCAAGTTCGGAAACCAGATCGGGTTTTTTAATAAAACCTGAAGCTCCGTTATTCATCGCTTCTTCCACCATTCTGATTTCGTCGTATGTACACATTAGCAACACTGGCAAATTAGGATACGCTGTTTTCAATTCTTTAAGGATGCTTAATCCGCCAATACCGGGCAGGTTAATATCCAAAAGCACAATGTCAAAACTTTTTTTCTGTAAAATCTCTTCAATTTCATCAAAGCTGGTTGCTTCACCAGCAACATCGATGTCTGGCAAACCGGATATCAACTGCCTTAAAGAGGAGCGTATAAGTTTTTCATCATCAACAACTAAAAGTTTAATCATTATCTCTAACTCAATATCCGGTTAATTACGCTTCTAATATAGGTGTTAATATTTTCTTAACAATTGATAATAGTTATGCATTTGTTGTGTAAATAATTATGAAATGTTTGTAATAATTTTTATTACACAGGTTGTTCCTTTTTATCTTAAACAATAGTTATATTTAGCATTCTTATTTTAAACTCATTTGAGGCAGGAATTAAACTAACCTGGAAAAACATAATTTTAGCACTTAAGCTATTATTCTCATCAGCCGTACTGGTTTATCTAATTGATTACGTTAGCTTTGGTGAAATAATTGAATCGCTTGGTAATATTGAACCGGTTTACATTTTAACAGCAATTAGCTTTACAATAATTATTTTCTATATCCAGTTTTTAAGCTGGCGTTATTTGTTAAATTCGCTAAATATAAACCTGAGCAACCGGAATGTGTTTTCTTCAATTTTCAGCGGTTATACTTTTGGAATTGTTACTCCATCCCGTATTGGTGAAGCACCCGGAAGAGCAATAAATATGGAAAAGAGTAAAGTGCTTAAAACATCGCTTGCGGTTTTTTATGAAAAATTGCTTACTCTTTTTGTTATGTTGGTTATAGGTGGAGTTGCTTTTACATTATATGTGGCTAAATTAAAAGATACAGAGCTTTATCAGCAATTACCTCTTCAGTATATTGCAATGAGTATTGCAGCAATTGGTGCTATTCTTATTTCACTTAATAAAAAGATTATATTAAAGCTGGTTAGGTATGCTGAGAAAATAAGGATATTCCAGAAACATGTTGAACGAATTGAGCGAGCTGTTGAACTTGCTGATAAAACAAGATGGCGGTTAATATTTTATACGGTGCTTAAAACATTTTTGTTTGTTATTCAATTCAGCATTCTTGTTGTTGGGTTTTCAGGAAATACAGATTACTGGAATATATTTCTTGCAGTTAATTCGTTGTACTTTATAAAGCTGTTCCTTTCGTTTGCTTCAATTGCTGATCTTGGAATTAGGGAGGCGGGAGCTGTTTATTTCCTCGGATTTATAGGAGTATCGCAGGCGGCATCACTAAATTCGGCTTTTATAATTTTTGCTATAAATATTTTATTGCCTTCTATTGCAGGAGTATATTTTATTTTGAGAACTAAAAATGATTAATCTCTTCCTTTACATCACTATTTTTCTGGCACTTCATTATTCCCATTTTGTATTAACAATGTTGTTTGGACTCAACAAATTGAGGTTACAGAAAAATGATAATAAAAAGCTGCATAAGTTTTCTGTAATTGTTCCTTTCCGTAATGAGCAGGAGAATATTGGAAGGTTAGCCGAATCATTTAATCATCTCAAGTACCCTGCTGAGCATTTTGAAATTATTTTTGTTGATGATAATTCCGATGATAATAGTGTTGAGGAAATAAAAAAAGTATATAAACATGACAACTTTAGAATATTGAGTTCTGAAAATTCCAATATTGCCGGACATAAAAAAATGGCGGTTGTTACAGGTATCCATGCAGCAAAAGGTGAAATACTTATTGCAACAGATGCAGATTGCGTAATTAAACCTGGCTGGCTTACTATTTTTAATTCATACTTTAATGATGATACTGTTTTGGTTGCCGGACCAGTTGAGCTTATAAATAGAAGTACTCTATTCCAAAAATTACAGTCTCTTGAGTTTGCAGGACTTATACTTGCCGGAGCCGGACTTATTGGTGCCAAAAACCCGGTAATTTGTAGTGCAGCAAATATGGCGTATAGAAAAGAGGTGTTTCTTAAAGTTGATGGCTTCAGGGATCATCTTGAGCTTTCTTCCGGGGATGACGATCTATTTCTTCAAACTATTGCGAGGGAAGGTTTGGGGGAAATAAAATACATTTTCGATAGAGCGGTACTTGTTTCAACAAATGGTAAAAGTAATGTGGATGCTTTTATGCAGCAGAGAAGAAGATGGGCAAGTAAAAGTTTATTCTACAAAAATAATGTTTTGATACTAAGATTGTTTTTACTGGCACTTTTTTTTGTTGCACTACCTTTAATGATAACGCTTAATATAATTCACCCCGAAATTATTCCTTTTACCATTGCAGCAATAGCTCTGAAGGTTATTCCCGATTTTTTTGTTATGAACAGAGGGAAAAATATTGTTTATAACAGTAGTATAATAAAATACTTTTTGCTCGCTGAATTGCTACATATTCCTTACTTGCTTATAGCTTCGTTTCTTGGTTTGTTTGGTAATTTTAACTGGAAGGGCAGGGAACTTAAACGATGATTAAAAAATACCTTAGTGATCCTTCGTTTATAGTTGGTCCCTTTTTTAAGGATGTAGTTTGGGAAACAATTAACAATAAAGTATTACTTACTTTTGATGACGGACCAAATCCTGAATCATCTATAATAATACTTGAGAAACTGGCAAAATACAATCTTAAAGCTGTAATGTTTTTTCTTGCAGAAAACGTAGAAAAATATCCTAAGCTTGCACAAAAATTCATTGATGAAGGTCATACAATTGCTAATCATAGCTACACTCATCCCAATATGATAATAATGGGATATAACAGAGCCTATGAGGAAATAAACCGAAGTAATAAAATTATTTATGATAATATTGGAGTTATGCCGGATTATTTCAGACCTCCGTACGGCAGATTCAATTTTTCTACCTTTAATGCTGCCAGAGATAACAAATTAAGGTCAATTATGTGGAATCTGACCACTTATGATTACGATAAGGACATAAATATTGTTAAATTTGTGGTTTCAAAAAAAATGAAACAAAATACAATAGCTGTGTTTCATGATAATGATAAGGCAAAAAATATATCTGCTGAGTCAATTGAGTATTTTGTGGAAATTGCCAAAAGTAAAAAACTATCGATAGGAACCCCTGAAGAATGTTTACCATAATTACCTCAGTAATTCTTTTTTTATATCTCCTTCAAATATTATTCTTCAGAAGTCTTACCTCAAAAAAGTTTGAAAAGATTAGTGAGGCAGACTTACCAGCAATAAGTATTGTAGTTGCAGCTCGTAATGAAGAAAAAAATATTGAAACGTGTCTGGTTTCTCTTGATGCCATTGAGTATGATGAAGAAAAACTGCAAATAATCATTATTGACGACCATTCAACAGATAGAACCCCGCAGATTATAAAGAGTTATATTAAGGATAAACCAAAGTTTTTAACTATTGTACCCCAAAAAGCAAAGGGTAGTCTTAAAGGAAAGGCAAATGCTATTGCAAATGGAATTGAGTTTGCTACCGGTGAAATTATCCTCAGTACGGATGCTGATTGTACAGTTAATCCTTTATGGGCAAAAACAACAGTTTCCTACTACAAGGAAAATGTGGCAATGGTTTGCGGCTATACCAATCAGGAAGAAGATACTACGTTCAGGGGTATGCAGTCGGTTGATTTTCTCTTTCTGCTCTCAGTGGCTGCCGGTACTATGAATGCTGGAAAACCACTTAGCTGTATCGGTAATAATATGAGTTACAGAAAATCAGTGTATCATGAGGTTGGAGGGTACGAAAGTATGCCGTTTTCAATTACGGAAGATTTTCAGCTTTTGGCTGCTTTTCATAAACTTGGCAAGTATAAAATAATTTACCCGGGTGAAAGTAATATGCTCGTTACATCAAAAGCTTGTCCCAATTTAACTTCGCTTTACTGGCAGAAAAAACGCTGGGGGGTTGGCGGACTCGATAGCGATATTGCTGGATTTGCTGTGATGGCAGTTTCGTTCCTGCTTCATGTGGCAACCATATTTATGCCTGTATTTATGGGAATATTATGGTTGTTACTCTTACCGGTAAAATGGTTAATCGATTTTATTTTGATTGGGGGAACGTATAAACGATTGAAATTAAAGCTGAAATTGAAGAATTTTTTAGCGTTTGAATTTTATTATAATATTTATGTTGTTTTGCTTCCTTTTGCTGTAATGTTTAACAGAAAGATTAAATGGAAAGATAGAAAGTTTTAATTATGGAGAATTTAAAATGAAAAAACTATTGTTATTGTTGATTATAGCGACAGGTTTTGCATTTGGACAAGATGATAATGACTGCAAAGCCAATTCTGATTATGAAGTATTTCCGGGTAATTTACTTTTTCAACCGCTAACGGCTAATTTTCTTGAGCCTCGAATGGGCTTTCAGTTTACTGTTTCTCAAAATGATTTGAGACTTGATGTTGGTAACTCAATGGATATTATCCAGTATTCACTTAAATGTGGTACTTCATTTTCAGCCGGAGCTGATTTTTTTACCTATACTATGTTAAGGGGCGAATCTGATTTCCATTTTCCTGTTGATGCTGTGGATTATCTTTTTGGGCTTAATTTCGCTTACCAAAAACCATTGAAAAATGCTGAAATTGGCGGGCGTTTAAGAATTAGTCATATTAGTGCTCATTTTGTTGATGGTCATTACGATAACCCTACAGGCAGATGGTATGATAACAGGGGCCCAATAGTTTATAGCCGTGAGTTTGTTGAGCTTATTCAGTATTATAAGTATAAAGGTTTGCGTGGTTATGCAGGTTTTACCTACCTGTTCCATGTTGATCCGGCTGATATTAATAAGGATATTTACCAGTTAGGCTTTGATTATTACGCTAAGGGCTTGTTAACTGAACATTTTACACCATTTGCCGGTTATGATTTAAGAGCTATTGATATTTCGGAAGGATATTATAATCATTCCGTATCGCTTGGTATTAAATATGGTAACGCTAATGGCAGGGGATTCAGTATTTACTATAATTATTACAGTGGCAAGAGTATTCATGGTGAATACTTTGATGTTGACCGCGAGTATTCCGCAATTGGTATAATGTTCGACTTATAGGATTTTATTGTGTATAAAAACCGGTTAGGTTTACATATTGGTTTGTTTCTGATTACAGTTGTTACTACAACTCTTGCAGGTAGTTTTTGGTCTATGGGTATTGAGGATCAGCTATATTCATGGGATTTCATAATTAAGGGAATACCATTTTCTATTGCCATTCTTTTTATACTCTCGGTGCATGAGTTCGGGCATTATTTCGCTGCTCGTTATCATGGAGTAGAAGCATCACTACCCTATTTTATTCCCTCAATACCTGTTCCTTTTGGTACTATGGGTGCAGTTATACGTACAAGATCTGCAATACCAAGTAACAAAGCTATGTTCGATATAGGTGTTGCCGGACCAATTGCCGGTTTTGTTGCGTGTTTAATAGTATTGGTATATGGATTTACTAATTTGCCCGGTACAGAATATATACTGGCAATTCATCCGGATTACTTTGAGAAAACTGCAAGTTTGGTCAGTGAAGATTACCTTGAATTTGGTGATTCACTTTTGTTTCTTTTGTTAAGAAATGTTTTGCCTTCAACTGGGGATTTTGTTCCTCCTATGAGTGAAATTTATCATTATCCTTATTTATGTGTTGGCTGGTTTGGGCTTTTTGTTACTGCCCTTAATATGATTCCAGTTGGGCAGCTTGATGGCGGACATGTTGTATATAGTATGTTTGGTAATAAAATACATAATTATATTGGTCGCATTGCTGTTGTACTGATGCTAATTATGGGGTCTTTTGGTGCTGTTGATGCTTTTACCAGTTTTGGACTTGGTTTTGGTTGGATGGGATGGCTATTCTGGGCAATACTGGTAATATTTGTAATTAAATTAAAGCATCCTCCGGTTTACTTTTTTAGCGAACTGGACAGGAAAAGGAAAATTGCAGGTTATTTTTCTCTGTTTATATTGGTCATTTCTTTTTCCCCTACACCATTTTATGGTGCAATTTAAATATAAAGGTGTAATATTACGGTAGCATCTTGATATAATTATGTATGCTACTTATTTTTCAGGTCGATAATTTAACTAAGAGGCTTATCTGAATATTTTCTACAGTTTACTTAATTAAATATTTTTTCAATTTATGCCGGAAAACCGGAAAATATTCAGTTGTGTTAAACCTGAAAAATCCACAGGAAATTTCATGAAAAAACTACTTTATTTGTTACTCATTCTTGTATTGGCTCTTGGATGTGAGGAAATACCGGATGGTGTTGTTACGCCTGAAGGTAGTGGACTCTCCGTCCAAAGACTAACTTCTCCTTCAGTATTCGAAAGAACTGATCAGGATTCTATTATTTCGGTGTCTGTAAAATTTGATGCAGAATCCGATGTGCCCGGTGATGTATGGGTTAATCTGGTTGAACTTTTCACCGGAGAGGTTTATTCCCGTAAAAATAAACTTACTAACGAAGGTGATAACACATATTCAGGCTCTGTATTAATGTCGCAGTTTTATCCAAATGGAGAGTATGAGCTGCAGTTTAATGCCTACAACTATGATAATGAAACAAGAAAACTAGGATCAAAAAAACTACAGTTTGATAACGGAGTAGCAAACGAACCCCCAACAATTGTTACCGTCTATTGCCCGGATACACTAACAGTTGAATCCCCAAAATCTGTGTTTATTATTGCAGCCGAAGTAATTGATCCAAATGGTGTAAGGGATATTTATAGAGCTTATGTTACTATAGTTAAACCAAACGGTGAAATTGGAACTTATCAATTCCCGCTATACGATAACGGCTCAAGCAGTATTGGAGATAATTCTGCAAATGATGGTATCTTTTCACAATTGGTTCAGATGACTCCTGAAAACCTTAAAGGGGATTACACTTTAACATTCCAGGCGGAAGATAAAAGCGGAGTATTAAGTAATGAAGTTGTTCACATAATGCATGTTAGAGAATGAAAAAATTATTAGTTTTATTGATTATAATAGGTAGTGTTACTTTTGCACAAGTGGCACCTTTAAGTTACAAACTTGGTAACGAGAAAATAGGTAAAGTAAGTGATGCTTTACCAAAAAGTAACTCAATATTGGATATTTGCGTTGAAGGTAATGATATCTGGCTTGGTACAAGCAGAGGTGTTAGCTATACAACCGATAATGGAGAAAACTGGACTAACTTTTTTGGTAAAGAACCGTTTGGCGAAGAATCTATTATTGCATTAGCTTATAAAGACGGTGTTGTTTATGCGGCAACCGGTCATTCAACCGAACAGACGGGCGAATCGTTCCCTGAAGGTTCCGGTCTCAGAGTTTCTACAGATATGGGGAATACCTGGCTATCTACTCCTCAGTCGATTAATGATAATGGTGACTCATCAATTGTTTACGGTGTAAGCACATTGCGGGCACTTCCTGTTACTACAACCATACAAAATATTAGTTATGATATTGCGGTTGGTGCCGGTTATGTTTGGACTGCCAACTTTGCAGGTGGTTTAAGAAGAAGTAGTAACTACGGCGAATCATGGGAAAGGGTTGTATTACCTCCTGATTACCTTGACGAGATTCATCCTGATAGCAATTATAGTTTTGTGCTGCAGCCACAGTCAGGAAAATTTGGAAGTGATAATAATTTGAATCATCGTGTATTCTCGGTAACGGTTATTTCCGACTCAATGGTTGCTGTTGGTACTGCTGGTGGTGTTAATGTTGGTTATATTCTTGAAAATGGCGATATACACTGGAAAAAAGCCAATCATACTAATCAAACAAAACCGTTAAGTGGTAACTTTATTACTGGCATCAGCTGGGATGAAGCTTCTCATGGTTTATGGGCTGTAACAAGAAAAGCCGAGGGTGCATCGGAATTTTTTGCCGTTAGTGTTAGTTACGATACTGCTAAAACATGGCAGGTTTACCTTTCGGGTGAAAGGGCTCATAATATTGGGTTTAAAAATTATACAACAGGTGGTGCAGTTAGAACTGATGTTTTTGTTTGTGCCGATGGTGGTATATTCAGAACAAATGATTTTGGTCAGACATGGCTAACCCCAAGTA
This sequence comes from Melioribacteraceae bacterium, assembly GCA_963663615.1. Taxonomy (GTDB): domain Bacteria; phylum Bacteroidota; class Ignavibacteria; order Ignavibacteriales; family Melioribacteraceae. The sequence goes on along the minus strand of OY760517.1, from coordinate 2,347,014 downwards.
ATATTATTGATGAAAAATCCCAATCATTTTATGATATAGAAAAATTCTATTCAATGGCTCATTATAATTATAACGGAACAGATTATATTTATTTGGGTTCGGCGGCAGACGGACTAATAAAATTTGAAGAAACCGGCACCTACTGGGATGGTATTTATAATGTTTATACTGCTTCCGAAGGGCTTGCTGGTTTAAGTGATACTTACGCATTTCCAAATCCTTTTTCTCCCAATCAGGAAAAAGTAAGGATTAAATATAAACTCGATAGTGCTGGAGACGTAACCATTAGAATTTTTGATTTTGGAATGAATTTGGTTAAAACTCTAATCCAGAATGTATCTAAATCTGCCAACAGCGAAAATTTTGAGTTGTGGGACGGACTTGATGAATATGGAAGCAACGTTTCAAACGGAGTTTATTTTTACAGGATTGATGTTGGTGATAATGATCCTGTGTTTGGTAAAATTATGGTTTTAAGATAGGGGGAAAATAAATTGAAAATTAAAGCTTTATTTATTGTGTTTTTTACTGCGACCCTTATTTTTGGTCAGACTAAAACTAACGAAATGGCTGGTAAACCGGCTGCCTTTAGCCGACTTGGTTTTGGTGCCCGTGGTATGGGTATGGGTAATGCCATGACTGCAATTACCGAAGGTAATCTTGTATCTTATTATAATCCGGCACTTTCACCATTTCAGGAAGGTAATGCGGTACAGTCTGCTTATTCAGTGCTTTCACTGGATAGAAGTCTCAACTTTGTAAGTTTTACAAAAAAGTTTGTTTTAGGCAGGGAAGGTTCTGATACATACAGACCTGTTGCCGGTCTAAGTGCCGGTATAATAAATTCGGGTGTTAGCAATATTGATGGCAGGGATAATCAGGGATTGAAAACGAAAGAACTTTCAACTTCTGAAAACCAGTTCTTTATTGCTGTCTCCAACCGATTTAGCGAAAAACTTTCAATCGGTATTGGTGTTAAGTTTTACTATTATGATTTCTATGAAGATGTTACAGCATCTGCTCTTGGTTTGGATATTGGTGCTTTATACAAGATAAATGACCAATTTCAGGCGGCATTTGTTATTACAGATATTAATGCAAAGTATAAATGGGATACTACTCCTATTTATGAAGAGGAAGGACTAAATACCACCGAAGAATTCCCTATTTTGAAGAAGTTTGCACTATCTTATAACAACAGGGAATTAGGCTTGCTTGCAGCAGCAGAATGGGAAGGCAGTAATGCCGGAACAAGCTATTTGCGTGTAGGTGCTGAATATGTTATTGAATCTTTATTATATTTGCGTTTGGGAGTTGACAAATTTAACTTGTTGAATACGGAAGAACCTGTTCGTCCATCAGCTGGTTTTTCGGTAATAAAAGACTTGTCAGGCTTTAATGTTGGCGTTGACTATGCTTTTGTTATTGAACCGTATAGTGAATTTGATCAACATATTATTGGACTAAACGTGAATTTTTAATATGAAAAAATTATTAGTTGTATTATTAGTTGTATTTGTATCAGCTTGTTCTGATGAAGATAATCCGTTAAACAATTTGGTTGATGATGTACTTCAGTCCAAAATTACTGCCAAGGAAGAACTTGCAAAAGTTGAAGTAAAGGCACAAACAGAGTTTTCATCGGATGCAAAACTTGCAGCAATTTTTGCAAGAAACATTGGTTTGGATGGTGAAATTGATCTTCTGAAATTCTCTAAGCTTAATGGTTTTATATATGCCATGCAGTCGGCTGAACAGGAAGACAACAGATTCTACTTGCCCGTATATCTTGCCGGACCAAGAGAATTACCACTTACATTAAATGATCTTTTGGTTCATATCAATGATGAGGATGCAAAGAATACTATTGCAGCTGCTCTTGGTTTGTTAGCTACTGTTAATATTAGTTCAGAAGCACAGTACCTTGATAGTGATGACGCTATGGAATTGTTTCTTGCTCACGGTGGACAAACTTTTGTAAATGTAGAAGCTGATGCCAGTGTTGACTTGTTTTTATTTCCTAGCAAATCAATAAATGCTAACGGACTTGAAAACTCGGCAGACTGGATTGCACATTTTTATACAAGCTCAAAATCACTGGTACTTTGGTTAAACAGTGGAACAAGTATAGTTACTGAATTATAGGAATACCATGAAAAAAACTTTTGTCTTATTACTAACCTTGTCTTTTATAGTTGCGGCACAAAGTGCCGGTAATACTGGTTTGTCATTTCTTAAACTTGGTTTTGGTGCAAGAAATATTGCTATGGGTGATCTTGGCGTTACAGGAATTAGTGATGTTACAGCACTTCATTATAATCCGGCATTGCTTTCTAAAATGAAAACCCCTCAATTAATGTTTGCTCATAATGAATATATTCAGGATACCAGAAGCGAATCGGCTGGTGGTAGCTTATTCATTTACGGTTTACCGTTTGCAGTTGGCGTTAATACTACCAGTATTGATGATATTGAAGTAAGGACAAAACCGGGTGAGGCTGAGGCAACATTTAATGCGAACTATTTCTCATCAAGTTTATCTACTGCCTTTAGTGTTTATGATAATGTTTACATTGGTGTAACTGCCAAGTTTATTCATGAAAGTATGCTTACTTACAAAGCTGATGGATTTGGTTTTGATTTTGGTGTACTTTACACTAATCTTTTTGAAGGACTTGAACTTGGTGCTTCAATGAGAAATATTGGCTCAATGAGCGAATTTGATGAAGAAGAATCAACTCTTCCTACTGATGTTAGGGTGGGTGCGGCATACAATTTAGAATATGGTGAAGGTATGGCTGATTTAATGTTTACAGCTGGTTACCAAAAATATACCGATACCGATGATAATCACTTCCATCTTGGTTTGGAATACGGATTTAAAGATATGATATTTTTGCGTGGTGGTTATTTTACCGGTTATGAATCCAAAAGTTTTTCCGGTGGATTTGGTGTTAATTATTTCGGTATTAGTTTCGACTATGCCTTCATGCCGTTTGATTATGATTTGGGTAGTTCCCATATATTATCCATGCACTATAGTTTTGAATAATTAGTTGGCTGCAAAGATTTGAAGAATAAATATTTCTATCTGGTTCTTGTTTTTGCAGCCGTTTACCGACTTCTGTTTTTCTCCGGGCATGTGTTTTCCGATGACTCCTACTATGTTGAACTTGCCCGGCTGATCTTCACCGACCAATATTCAAACTATGTTGGTTATCCAATTAATATTTTAAGGTATATACCTAACCTTTTTACTGGTTCACTATTCTACTTGTTTGGTGAGTCAGAATTTGTGTCTGTCTTGCTGCCTTTTGTTTTATCACTCATTTCAATATTTATTACCTGGAAAATTGCCGGAATTTTGTTTGATGAAACAACCGCTTTAACAGCCGCAATAATCCATTCACTTTTTCCTGTTGATGTAATTTTTGCAACAATTTATTTTCTTGACCCTTTGTATTCAACGGTTGTTTATGCTTCGGTGTTCTTGTTGCTGGACTATAATAGGGCAGGGAGTAAATACAAAATTATTTTCGCTGGATTATTGCTATACGTTGCATTTAATATCAAGTCGATGGCAATTATTCCAATATCGGCTATTGGGTTAATTGGATGGTACCTGCTTGTTAGTAGAAAGAAGGAAGGTAAGTTTATAATAGCAGCTATATTAGTTTTGGGTGTTTCTCTATTTATTGAAAGCTGGGTTTATTATCTGCTTAAAGACAACCTGTTTTACCGACAATTTTTAACCAATGCAAATTATGCAATGGTTAGCTACGATTTTTTCCCGGCAAATATTGTTGATTACCAAAGTAAAACATTCTTAATGCAAGTTCTTGAGCAATGGGGAAATAATTTTCGGTTTCTATTTGTACGCAGATTATATCTGTTTTTCCCATTATTAGCCTTGGTAATAACAATGGTGCGTTATAAAAAGGAAAATAACAGGCTGTTGTATAACTATTTTATCATAATTGTTATAGCTTTAATTTTCTTTAGTACATCTGCAATTAATTACCAACCGGTTTCTCTTAAATTTAGTTGGTATCCGGTGGCAATATTTTTGCCTGCATTTTTGATTATTGCACAGGTTATAGCAAAGTTTTCAAGTAACGTAAAATTGGCTGTGTTAAGTTTGTATTTAGCTGGTTCAATATATGTATGCACATCTTATCAGGAATATTTTGATGTTGCAAACAAATATCTGTACAAGGAGTATATTTCCGGTTTGGATGGCAATATTTATACTGATCATCATTGTGCATACGGTACAAAACTGTTCGTGCAAAATATTGAGAATGTAAAGGTTATTACAGCTGAGACTGAGTATAAGTCGGATGATTATATTATATTCAGCAAGAAAAAAACTGATGAACTTAACAAGCAAGGTTTTGAGTATCCGGATGCGGAATATTACGAAAAATTCAGTTTTGTTAAGGAGATTGGTGAATTCAGGATATATACCGTAAAATAAGCGGATTATGTGAAGTAATAAATTTTTTTTAAGTTTAGTAATTGTATTTTTGATTCTGGAATGTCTAAATGGAAATAGTTAAATATACCGAAGAATGGAAAGAGAAATGGGACGAGTTTGTAATGAAATCGAACAACGGTACTATGTTCCATTTGCAGAAATTTTTTGATTACCATACTCCGGGAAAATTTACATTTGATCATCTTATGTTTATTGAAAAGGGTAATATCGTTGCACTTCTTCCCGGTTCTGTTGTTGATGATATGGTGTATGAATCACCAATAGGTGCTAGTTATGGCTCGTTGGTTCTTGGAGATTATACGTTTTCCAAAACTCTTGATATAGTGGATACACTTATTAATTATGGTAAATCGGAGGGCTACAAAAAGCTTATGCTAACTTCCGCACCAATGATTTATGAAGAAAAGATGAACCAGAACCTGGAGTTTGCACTCAGATGGCGTAATTTTTATTATGAGCTACACTATATTTCAAGTGCGGTAAAACTGTTCCCTGATGAGGATATATTGCAACGATTTGCTCCAACTATCAGACGAAACATAAGGAAATCCTTTAAGCTTGGTGTGCGTGTTGAAATAAACGAACGCTACGATCAGTTTTATCCCATTTTACTTGATAACAAGCAGAAACATAATGCAAAACCAACCCACTCCTATGATGACCTGATGAAATTAAAAGAGCTATTACCAGATAACCTTAAGTTATTTATGGTTTACCTTGATGATAAACCAATTGGCGGTTCGTTAATGTTTGTTGGTAATAACAGGGTTGCTATTTGCTTTTATAATATGTTGTATTATGATTATCAGGATTACAAACCAATACAGAGAGTAATGTACGAAGTGGTTAAGTATTATACCGAGCAGGGCTTCTGGTATGTGGATATTGGTGTTTCGCAAGATACGAAGGCTGATAATCCAATGACCCCAAGCATCGGACTTATTGACTTTAAGGAAAAGTTTGACGCTAAAACTATTATGCGTAATACACTTTCACTTGAATTATGAGTAATATAAAAAATATTACTATTGCTTTTCTTGGTAACGGATTTTTCGATTCAAGAGTAGTTAACTTGTCTAATTCGCTTGTTGCGGATGGTTATAATGTTAAAGTTATTTCGTTCGACTGGTTTACAGAAGGAAAAATAGAATATACTGATACTATAAAGGTATTCAAGCTTAAAAAGAAAGGGTACTCTCTTACTTATTATATTTGCTTTATTCTTATTTTGTTATTCCAGCTATTTAAAACGAAATCGCATATTTATATTGCAGAGGATGTTTTTACTTTGCCTTTTGTGTGGATTGTTGCTAAAATTAAACGGGCAAAAGTGTACTATAATTCGCGTGAGCTTTATCCTTTTTTAGCCGGTTTAAGGAATAAAAAGAAAAACCAGGGTATAATAGCAAAAATAGAGAAGTATTTCATTGGCAAGACTGACCTTGTGATGAGTACAGGAGAGATGGACAAAGAGTTCATTGAGGAGTATTATAATCTTAAGGATACCCTTGTGCTCAGGAATATTCCGCCTTACCATAAACCGGAACAAAAGTATAATTACCGCAAGGAGTTAAATTTACCAAAGGATGCAATTGTATTGTTGTATCAGGGGGTTATACTTGAGGGGAGAGGAATTGCAATAGTTTTGGAAGTGCTTCCTGAATTAGAGAATTTCCATTTTGTATTACTTGGTGAAGGTGTTTTTAGGAAGCATTATGAAGAAACTGCCAATAAGCTTGGTATTGCCGACAGAGTGCATTTTATGGGAATGATACCACATTCGGAATTGTTGGCTTATACTGCTGGAGCAGATATTGGTTTAACGCTTATTGAGAATATTAGTAAAAGTTATTATTATGCCTTGCCAAACAAATTGTTTGAATATATTATGGCGGAATTACCGGTTCTTTCATCCAATCTGCCGCAAATGGAAAACATCGTAAATAATTATATGGTTGGCTTTGTTGCTGATCCTGAGGACGAAGCGATTTTAAAAACTACATTAAGGCAGATTGTTGAAAACAAGGAATTGCTATCCGAAATTAAACAAAATTGCAAGATTGCTTCGAAAGAGTTAAACTGGCAAAATGAGTATAAAAAGTTTGCGGAGATTATTGCCAAATGTTGAGACTGCCTAAATTGAAACGAATACTTATTGTGCGTCCTGACAGGATTGGTGATGTTGTGCTTTCAACCTCATTACCTCGCGAGATTAAGAAACAGTATCCTGACTCACATGTGGCAGTATTGGTTAGGGATTACACTAAAGAGTTATTTGTAAATAATCCGTACGTTGATACAATTCTCTCAAAAGATGATTTTAATCTTGAAACATTTTCCGGCTATATAAAAACTTTGCTGAAATTAAGAAAACTTGATTTTAATATTGCTCTTACACTTTTGCCTACAAGTAAACTTAGCTGGTTACTTTTTTTTGCAGGAATTAAATTACGTATTGGTGTTGGTCATAAGTTTTACCAGTTTATAACAAACGCAAAAAGTGTTTATCGGCGTAAATATAAACCGTTGAGGCACGAAGCAGATTTTTGCATGGATACTATCAGAAAGATTGGCATTAGCTCAAACGACTATTCATCTGAAATATATCTTTCTGAAATAGAAAAACAGAATGTTTCCAAAATTCGTAAAAGTTTGCTGAATGGTAGAAGATATCTTGTAGGAATTCATTCGGGAAGTGGTAAGTCTGCACCAAACTGGTCACCAGAAAGATACGCCGAGCTTATAGACAAATTACACGAGAACCCTGAAATAGAAGTAGTGGCTACTGATAATGAAATTGTAGAACAATTTAGTAAATTTGACTGGTTAAAGTTTCCAAACAAGGGAATTGGGTTGCGGGAAGCTATTCAAAATTTTGCTGCACTTGATTTACTGGTATCAGCAAGTACGGGTCCAATGCATATTTGTGGTGCATTAAAACGGAAGACAGTTGCATTATTTTGTCCGCTTATTGCATGTTCACCAAAACTGTGGGGAGCAGCAGGAAACGATGCACTTAATCTTTTGCCTGAAGAAAACTATTGTTCGGTAAAATGTCCGGGTGATCCTAAAAAATGTAACCTTGAAGGCGAAGGGGGAATAACTTTTGAAAGAGTTGCAACAGAAGTAGAACAAAAACTTCGGAATTAACTTTTTTGGCAAAAGAAATTTTTATATATTCGAAGCTACGTTTTTAAAAAAGTTTCCAGGTGCTGCTGACGTTTCGGCGCCCAACTCCGTCAGGTCCGGAAGGAAGCAGCGGTAAGTGTTTGAACGTGCAGTAGTTACCTGGTGTTTTTTATACCCCAGGTATTACATATCTAATAAATCCTTTTCCCAATTCAGCTTTACCAATATACTCAACCCCCATAATAGTGCCGGGTGATACGGCAATATTTACGTATGAACCGGAACATACTTGCGATACGTGTTCGGACATATCGGGCTGATGTCCAACCAGAGCAACCGTTTCAGCTTCAAGAGAATTGCAGTAAATTAGAATATCATCAATTCTGCTACCGGGTACCAGAGATTCATCAGTAAATGTTTTAGCATTTGGAAAACTACTATTCAGTATTTCAGCTGTTTGTTTTGCCCTTATCAGGGGTGAGGTAATGATGTAATCAATATTTGTATATAGACCAAGCACCTTACAGTTTCTTCCAAAATATTCCCTGCCATAATTTGTTAACTCACGTTGTTCATCAGGGCTACTGTGCTGTGCTTCACTGTGGCGAATGAATAACATTTTCATTTGTTATTAAATCCTTTCCGAAAAAAATTATTACATCTGGTTAATAAGTGCTCAATGATTTTTAAAAATAAGGAATAAATACTATTTTGTGTTTAATATTTTAACACTTCGGGTTTTTTGGTGATAAAAAAAATATTATTTCTGATAATTTTTGTAACAATTCAAGTATGTGCACAGGAAGTTAAAATTCCGGAACTCGTTTTGTCAGGCATATCATTTGACCTTGAATTACAGAATGGGAAGCAGTCGGATTTAGTTGTGCTAACCGAGTCAGGTGATACTGTTACCACGGTATTGGTTGATGGTAAAACTCCTTTAACGATAAATGAATCCGGGATTTACTCTATTGTAAAACCTAGTGGCGATGTAGTTGGAAGTATTAGGGTTATTCCGGGTATATTGAGCATTATACCGCCATTGTTAGCCATATTGCTGGCATTTGTTTTCCGACAGGTGTTAATTTCTCTTGCTGCGGGTATTTATGTTGGGGCACTTTTTATTTACAATTACGACCCTTTCACTGCATTCCTCAGGTTTAGTGATACTTTTATCGTTAAATCAACAATAGATGAAAGCCATTTATATATTACACTCTTTACTCTAATGATTGGTGGACTGGTTGGAATAATTTCGAAGAATGGCGGTACGGAAGCCCTTGCACGTATAATTACCAAATTTGCTAAAACTCCCAAATCAGGTATGCTTTCTTCATGGGGACTTGGATTATTAATATTTTTTGATGACTATTCCAATACGCTGATTATTGGCAATATGATGCGACCGATTACCGATAAGCTAAAAATATCGCGCGAGAAACTGGCGTATATAGTTGACTCAACTTCTGCACCAATTGCAAGTTTGGTGATAATTAGTACCTGGATTGGTTTTGAACTTGGATTGATACAGGACGGATTAACTGCTATTGGATCGGATAAGAGTGCATACTACCTTTTTATGGAGTCTATTCTTTACAGGTTTTATCCTTTTGCATCATTGTTTATGGTATTTTTTATAGCCTTTATGGATCGTGATTTTGGACCAATGCAGAAAGCTGAAACTCTCGCAAGAAAAAAAGAAATAGTTAAAGAGAAGGCAGAAATTTCCGAAAATTCAACCAAATGGTGGAACGGACTGGTGCCCATTTTAATACTTATTTTTGGTGTTATTGCTGCACTTTTTTATACAGGTATAACCTCCCTTAATGAAGCCGGAGTAAAAACGTATGGTTTAAAGGAGATTATTTCCAATGGTGATTCGTTCCGTTCATTGCTTTGGGCTAGTACATTTGGTGTTATTGTTGCAATAGTGATGACAAGAATACAAAAGCTTCTTACACTAGATGAGACTATGGAAGCATGGCAAAAAGGTGTACAGTCGATGCTATATGCGAGTATAATACTTGTGTTTGCCTGGGCTATTAGTATGATAACAACTGAACTAAAAACTGCCGATTACGTAATTTCTGCGGTTGGTGATTTATTTAATGTACGTTTTTTGCCGGCAGTTGTATTTATTGTTTGCAGCATTATAAGTTTTGCCACTGGCACAAGCTGGGGTACAATGGCTATCGTTATGCCAATTGTTATTCCTTTAGTGCATGAAATGGCTGGTGGTTTAACTCCCGAAGTTTATGGCGGATTATTAACAGGTGTGGTAAGTTCGGTTTTGGCAGGTGCTGTTTGGGGAGATCATTGCTCACCAATTGCTGATACTACGATATTAAGTTCAATGTCGGCAGGTAGTAACCATATAGCACATGTGCGTACTCAATTGCCTTATGCATTAACAGCTGGTATAATTGGTATTCTGTTTGGTGAAATTCCAGCTGCTTTTGGTGTGCACCCTTTGCTATCGATAATTATGATCGCATTTACAGTGATGATAATTGTGCGATTTATAGGTAAAAAAAATGAAATTATTGTATAGATAATAGCTGAAAAATTTCCTTAATTAAACTATAATTGGTTTAATGTAGTATTTTACGTTACAAAATTGAAATTTTGTAGCATTATTTGCTATTGCTAAAATAATATATAAGGTGTATTATTGATTAACATTTTTAATAACTGGAGGAAATATGGCTGGTAGAAGCTCTAAAACACCACTACTGATTTTTATGATGTTTGTTGTGGTAATTGTAGGCTGGTTAGCTTATACGTTTATTAAACTGGAAAAAAGACCAGGAAAACGCACTTTCGCATTTAAGAATCTTTATGGTACTATGCTTAATGCAGATTTTGCTGATAATGCCAACGTTCTCGATGAGTTAAAAATTGATAACGGTACACTAAAAGGTAGAATAGTTTTAAGAAACATGAACGATGTTTATGCTGCCGAACTTGAACTTGAATCGGATGAGGAAGTTAACGGCAAGATTGTTTTTGATTCGGCAAAATTTAACCTGTTTGGTACTGCTCACTTAAATGAAAATTTTAATAGCTATATTCTTTCTGCAAAAAATGAAGTAAATATGGGAAATGTTGGTCAGAACAAGTACCTTATACTACTTAGGGAAAAGGCTGATCTTGAAGGCAGTATAGATGTTGCATTTTATATAAATGATAACGAGCTGTTGAAGCAATCATTAAAGTTGAAAGCTGAATAATTCTGATAAATTGGCGTCGCCAGGGCGACGCCTTTTTTATATCTAGTGGAAAATTATTCCCAGAACAAGGTAAATTACCGCAGTAATAGCACCAGCTGTTAAAGCATAAGGTAACTGCGTTTTAACATGATCAATATGATCACTCGCCGAAGCCATTGAAGAGATAATTGTAGTATCTGAAATTGGAGAGCAGTGATCACCAAAAACCCCACCACCTAAAGCAGCAGCCACAGTAAGGTAAATATTTGCATCAAGGTTTTGAGCCATAGGAATACCAATAGCTATCATTATTGCAAAAGTTCCCCATGATGTTCCGGTTGAAAATGCGATGAAGCAGGCAACCAGAAATATTATGAATGGTACAAATGATGGTGATAACCACGATTTTGATATTTCGGCAATGTAGTATCCGGTTCCAAGTTCGCGACAAACTGTACCTATTGCAAATGCAAGCATCATTAAAAGAGCTAAAGGTATAAGTCCGCTTATACCTTTAAATGTAAGGTCAATAACTTCCTTGAAAGTAAATATTTTCTGTGCAACATACATTGAGCCGCCAATAAGTATTGCCGAAAGAACAGAATATAGCACAGATGTTGAACCGCTTCCTTTACCTATTGCATAAAATATTTGCATGCCGAAAGAGTATTGTTCAATATTTTCAACGTTACTCCAGCCAGTAAATACAAGCATAAATGGCATCATTAGTACCATAACTCCAACTGGTACAATCATGTTATATGCTTTTGCTTCAACACCTTCCTTTTTCTCGAGAGCAACTACATCAGATGAAATTAGAGGAACAGCACCGTCACGTATAACTTTACCTTCTTTGCAGGCACGCTCTTCAGCCTTTTTCATCGGACCGAAATCTTTTTGGGTAAGTATTATTGTAACTACAAATATCATTGCCAGCATTGGATAAAAATTTAGCGGGAATGCACTTACCATAACGGCAAACGGGTTTTCGAATCCCTGAGCGGCAATTAGTCCCATAATATAGGCTCCCCAAGCATTAAGGGGAATAAGGATACAAGTTGGAGCAGAAATGGAATCGGCAATGTAGGCGAGCTTTTCGCGGGGTATTTTCATCCTGTCGAATATTGGGCGGAAAATAGCCCCAACTGTTAGTACATTAATACTTGATTCAACAAAAATAAGTGTACCTGTAAGCCATGCAAGCAGCTGAACTATAACACGGCTTTTACCAACATTTTTTTTTTCAAGGTAATCAAGCAACTTGTTGATGTAGTTAATAAAACCGTTAACACCTCCCGAGCTTTGAATAAAGGCTATAAGTGCACCAACAAGACAACTGAACATGATGGTTCTGGTATTACCACTGTCCTTAAATACATCAACAAGTGCCTGAATGGTGGCAGTAGTACCTCCTAAAATAGCACCGTTGCTAAGTATAATCCAGCCAAGCCAGATACCAAACAGTAGCGATACGAAAACCTGTCGGGTTTTAATTGCAAGTATAATAGCTATTATTGGGGGGAATAGAGACCAAAATCCGTAGTGTTCCATAAAAATCCTGAATAGTTGGAGTAAGGGTTAAAGCCACAATAAAATAAAACAATTTACAACCTATTTCAAATAATAACGCCAAACATTCAAACAGTTAAGTGCCAATAATTTAATTTTTTTGAATGAACTATGGTTTTTGGCGTTGCGTTTAGAATTAAAAAACGGAGTATTATGTTCTCTGTAAGTTCCGAAGATAATCAGTTAGTCCAAATTTTGGAAAATCCATTACTCTCCCTGCGCGAAAAATTGCTGAAACGATATAAAATTGTAAGAGGCATTACTGAAAAACTTTGCGAAAAACTGGAAACCGAAGATTATGTTATCCAGTCGATGCCTGATGTTAGTCCAGCAAAATGGCATTTGGCACATACAAGCTGGTTTTTTGAAACCTTTTTACTTGCCAATTGGGATGATGAGTACAAAACTCCAAATGTGTTGTACAACTTTTTGTTTAATTCCTATTACGTTAAAGTTGGTGATCGATTTAACAGACCCGAAAGGGGTTTGCTTTCACGACCAACCGTAAAAGAAGTTTACGCTTACAGAAAACATGTTGATGATAATATGTTCCGCTTTTTTACCGAAGCATATGATGAAGTTCTTGAAAAATATAGTGCGGTTATTGAAATAGGACTTAACCATGAGCAACAACATCAGGAGTTGATGTTAACAGATATTAAGCATGTATTTTCGCAAAATCCTCTTTATCCCTCGTTGGTAAAATATCAAGCAAACAAGCTTAAGGCTGGCAAACTTGAGTGGCTAACAATTAATGGGGGATTGACAGAGTTTGGTCATAACAGGGATGGCTTTTTCTATGATAATGAAAAACCACTTCATAAAAGATACATTGAGAACTTTAAGGTTGCCAGCAGACTGATAACTAATGGGGAATACCTTGAATTTATGGAGGATGATGGTTACAAACGTGCTGAATTATGGCTTTCCAATGGTTTTGCTGCTGTTGAAAAAAATAAGTGGAATTCACCTCTATACTGGTATAAGGAAGAACGGGGATGGTATAATTATACTCTTGGTGGTTACAGAAAAGTAGATATAAACGAACCGGTTTCACATGTTAGCTATTACGAAGCAGATGCATTTGCACGTTGGGCTGGTGCCAGGCTATTAACAGAATTTGAATGGGAAGAGGTTTCCAAAAATATTGAGCTTACAGGTAATTTTGTTGAAACCGGTAAGTTCCATCCATCTATTAATCCGGATAAAGGACTTACACAAATGTATGGCGATTTGTGGGAGTGGACTATGAGCGATTATGCACCATACCCGGGTTACAAAATTCCGGAGGGTGCAATCGGAGAATATAATGGCAAATTTATGTCTGATCAGTATGTTTTAAGAGGAGGCTCGTGTGCAACTTCTATAAGTCACATCCGAAATACTTACCGTAACTTTTTTCCACCGGATGCCAGATGGCAGTATTCCGGTATCAGACTTGCCAGGGATATGGAGTAATATAAAATGGAGACACAAACCGAACAGTTAAGTGGTATAAAGGAGCTGGAAGAATCTTTAACTGATACACAAAAAAGTATTCCAAGTAAATATTTTTATGATGAAACCGGTTCAAAGTTGTTCAATAAAATTACAAAACTTGAGGAGTACTACCCAACCAGAACCGAACTAATGATAATTAAAAATAATATTGAAGATATTACGGCAACAATTGGTAGTAATTTCAACTTTATTGAGTTTGGCTCCGGCAGTAGTGTAAAAACTCGATTATTACTTAAAAACCTTAAAGGTATTAGCAAATATGTGCCGATTGATATTAGTGAGGAGCACTTGTATAAGTCAGTTGAGGATCTCGATGCCAGGTATCCTGAGATTAGGAAAATTCCGGTAGCGGCTGATTATACTGAAGATATAACTCTTCCTGAAATACTAAATGATGGCAAAAGGCGAGTAGGCTTTTTTCCCGGCTCAACCATTGGAAATTTTTCGAAACATGAAGCATTATCGTTCCTGTATAGAATTAAAAACCTTCTGTGCGATGGTGGTAATCTATTAATTGGCATAGACCTGGTAAAGGATAAAGAAGTATTACACGCGGCATATAATGATAAAAAGGGAATTACAGCAGAATTTAATCTCAATATTCTTCGGCATCTTAATAATGAGTACGGTTTTAATTTTGATTTGAATTGTTTTGAGCATAAGGCAATTTTCAACTCGGATAAAAACCGTATTGAGATGTATTTAATAAGTAAATATAACCAGGTTATAGAGAGTAATTATTTCGATTTTAAGCTTAACCGTGGTGAGGGGATATTAACCGAATATTCTCATAAGTATAAAATTGAGAGCTTCGGTAACATGATAAGGGACATTTTTAACATTGAAAAAGTTTGGACTGATGAAGATAAATACTTTGGAATATTATATTTAAGTTGTAAATAGTATAGAATTTTTTATAATTAGCAACTATCTGAAAAATTTATTACGGCGATAACATGGGATATACAGTACTTGTAGTTGATGATGAGACTGATCTGCAACATTTGGTCAGACAAAATTTTCGCAGAAAGATACGAAAAGGCGAGTTGGAATTTCATTTTGCTCATGACGGGTATCAGGCTTTAGATACGCTTCAGGAAGTACCTGATGTTGATGCGGTTCTAACCGATATAAATATGCCCAATATGGACGGGTTAACTTTAATTGATAATATCACCAGTAAATATCCACATCTAAGAACGGTTGTTGTTTCGGCTTATGGTGATATGAATAACGTTAGAATTGCCATGAATAATGGTGCGTTCGATTTCGTTACAAAACCAATTGATTTTACCGATCTCGAGATCACAATGAATAAAACCCTGGTTGAAGTTGCTAATCTTAAAAAGGCAACCGAGGATAGAAAAAAATTGCAGGGGTTACAGAAAGAGCTTGAAATTGGAAAACGAATACAACAAAACTTCCTTCCTGAAAAGATAGAAGAAGTAAGCGGATTTGATATTAAAGCTTATTCCAGTGCTGCCAAGGATGTTGGTGGTGATTTTTATGATGTTTTTAAAATGAAACAGGAAACCAAGGTTTGTTTTGTTATTACTGATGTATGCGGTAAGGGAGTAGGAGCAGCTCTTTTTATGGCACTTATACGCAGTCTTATAAGAGCATTTTCACTAAACTTTACAGGTTCTGATTCTGATATTGTAAAAAAATTGGTATCAAGTACTCATGATTACATAATTGCCAACCATGAAAGCTCAGGTATGTTTGCTACAATGTTTATTGGTATTCTGGATACCGAAAGCTCTGTAATTACCTATGCCAATGTTGGTCACAATCCACCGGTATTGGTTAAGGCTGATGGTACACAGGAATGGTTGAAGCCGCAGGGTCCTGCTCTTGGTATTTTCCCGGACTTAAATCCCGAACCGGTTTCAATAAACTTTGATACCAATGATATTCTGTTTTGTTATACGGATGGTGTTACCGAAGCTACTAGTAAAACCGGCGAACTATATAACGAAGAAAGACTGGAAGAATTGCTAAAGAATGAGCGTGGAGAACTGGATACAATTATTCAGAGTTTGGTTGATGAATTAACAAAGTTTGCTGAAGGTATTGAACAGTCTGATGATATAACTATCCTTGCTCTTAAAAAATTGGCTTAGTTGATTACTGTGATTAACGGCATTTTACTTGCATTTAATGTTAAATATATTCATTTTACTATGTTAACAAGGTAGTAATTAAGTCATATCCTATAAACTTCAGAAGAATTTGTATATGAAATTTGGCTGGCGAATAAAACTATACCTTTTTGCGACAATTTTAGCAGTGCTTCCGTTGGGGTTTTCGAGTTTTAATCTCATAAAAATAACCGAAGGCGAACTAATATCGAGTTTGAACGAAGAGCTGGTTGTTACTACTAACCAGATTGTTAGGGAAATTAATACATTCTATATACAAAGATGGCTTACTCCGCTTAAGCTACTAAAAAGCTCTCTTGAACTGGAAGACCTTGCCCCACAGGAAAAATTGGCACTACTACCTCCGGTAGTTAAGGAGGCTGATGAAATTCTCAAGGTGGCAATTTATACAGAAATGTCAGCTGGTAATTATAGTCTGGTTTTCTCTGTTCCAAATACAAACATTCTTAAAAAAATTGAAGAAACGGGTTTTACACAGGATAAAATCCTTGGAGTTGACGAAACCCTCTACAGTAAAGTTGAAGGTAAGGAATTGTTTCTTGCCGAACCTGTATATAAACCTGAAATAAACCTGTGGATTAGTCAGATTATAATTCCGGTTAACATTCAGGGAGTACCTCCTTCGTATATTATAGCCTTTATAAATAACAGCGTACTTAATGAAACTATTGCGGGACATCCGTTTAACTCGGTAGGAAAAATATATTTGCTGGATAACAAATATCGGGAAGTTTACGATACTCAAAATGTTGTTCAGGAAACAAATCCTGTTGTGAGGGAAGCTGTTGAATTGCTTAACAGCGATAACCGGGCACAAAAAATAAATAATGTTACACTGGAAGACGGAAGCGAAATAGTTGCATGTTATGACTTCCCAAAAGACCTTATGTGGGTAGTAGCTCTTGAAATTGAGCAGAAACGTGCATATCAGACTGTTGCAAGCATGGAAAACCGCATGTATGAGTATGCTGGTGTATTTGTTGTACTTGCTCTTATTGGTGTGTTTTTGTTCTCAAAACAGATTGGTGCCCCAATTAAAAAACTAACTGGTGTAGCAAGTGAGGTTAGTAAGGGTAATTTTGATATTAAGGTTGATTATTCGGCAAAGGATGAAATTGGATTTCTGGGCAGAACTCTTGAGGATATGAGTAAATCCCTAAAGGCAAGTTTCAGCAAAATAGAGAAACAGAATAAAGAGCTTGAAGATTATAGTCATACACTTGAAGATAAGGTTGAAGAGCGTACAATTGAGCTAAAGAATAAAAACGAAGAGTTACATGAACTTCTTGAAAAATTAAAACGTACACAGGATCAGTTAATTACCCAGGAAAAACTTGCTTCGCTTGGTGCTTTAACTGCCGGTATTGCTCATGAAATTCAGAACCCTCTTAATTTTGTTAACAATTTTAGTCATCTTTCAATTGGCTTGGTTGATGAACTTAATGAGGAAATTGAAGATCTTGCCACTGATATGAGTGAAGAGGATAAAAAATACGTTGATGAAATTATGGACGATATAAAAATGAACGTCCAGAAAATAAATGAGCATGGTAAACGTGCTGAAAGTATCGTTAAAAATATGTTGCAACATTCGCGTGGTGATGCAGGTGATTTTCAGCAGACTGACCTTGCTAAATTACTGGACGAAAATTTTGGTTTGGCTTACCACGCTACCAGAAATGATAATCCTGATTTTAACGTTGAAATTAAGAAGGAATATTCATCCGAGCTTGATAAGGTAAATATAAATCCACAGGCTTTTGGCAGGGTTGTACTAAATATCATCAATAATGCATTGTATGCAATGAACGAAAAGATGCAGGAAAATAAGGACTATAAACCGGCATTTTCAATTGTTACCAAAGCAGATAAAGAAAATTATTCAATTTTATTACGAGATAACGGACCGGGTATTCCCGAATCGGCATTGAAGAAAATATTTGAACCATTTTATACAACCAAGCCTACTGGTAAAGGTACCGGACTTGGGCTATCACTTAGCTATGATATTGTATCCAAAATGCATGGCGGGTCACTAACTGTAAATACGGAGAAAGATAAGTTTACCGAATTTGTAATTACAGTACCTTACAAAAAATAACATAGTTTTATGGAGAAACACTGAATGAAAATTTACAAAGCTATAATTCTTATACTTATTGTTGCTTTTCAATTAAATGCACAGCAAAAAATAAATCTTGTTACCTATGGTTCCGGTGCTAGTATTGTTGAAGGAGACAACGACAATGTGCAATATATTTTTATTAAGGTAAATCCGCAAAACAAGGATTCATTGTTATATGTAAGGGGATTTGATTTGGATTGTTCGTCCGCCAACGACCTTGCCTACGGTAAATTTAATACTGTTACCGAATATAGTCTATATGGTGGTAATGGTTTAATGCAGAGTTTTGATAATAAGGCAGAGGTAAGTTCCGGGCTGAATTTGGCAAATGAATTCCTCATTGAAAAGAAAAGTATCTCGGATGATT
Organism: Melioribacteraceae bacterium; assembly: GCA_963663615.1. Lineage (GTDB taxonomy): Bacteria > Bacteroidota > Ignavibacteria > Ignavibacteriales > Melioribacteraceae. The sequence goes on along the minus strand of OY760517.1, from coordinate 2,328,455 downwards.
CGGAGTATGACAACCGCTGGAAAACATTGTTTGATTTAAGCGATCAGAAATTAACAGGGAATAGTGAACCGGTTTATTTTATTCTTAAGGTTGCCGGAATTAGCGGTGATGATGCAAACGTATTTAATATTGTTCAAAGTGTAAGCAGTTTCGATGAATATCCTTCTGATAATGTGGAGTTATATACTTATGTCCCAACTCTTAGACTTGAAGAAAATCAGGAGTTTGCAAGTATAAAAATTGATGTTCCAAGAACAGATAAAATAGTTGTTCATGAATTTGATGCCGGTAAAGCCAAGGAAACCTTTAATACACCTTTCCGTTCAGTTAAACTTAATACGGTTTCCAATCAGGGACAGTGGGTTGAGCATTCGGTAAATCTTGAAAGTATTGAGTATGAAAGCACTTGTGAACTTGTATTTGGTCAGGGTCCTGAACAACCTAACGATGTAACGTTTTATTTTACTACGGGTGAAGGAAATTTCTTACCTGTTAAATTACCGATTGAAGTTGGTAAAACTAATCGCAGACCAGTAATAAACTATTCTGTTGTTAAGCTTGCTGATTGTTATTCGGCTGTTTTTGATGCAGAGAAGAGCTTTGATCAGGATGGTGATCACCTTACTTTTGAATGGTTGTTTGGTGATGGTGAAACCGCCAAGGGTAGTCGAGTTAGACATCAGTACAAGGAACAGATGACATATCAGGTTGTTCTTAAAGTTAGCGATAATAGTGGTACAGTAGGTAACTCATCCTACAAGGCTTTTAATGTTGTAATTAATGTGCCTCCGGTGGCTTCTGCCGGTAATGATTTTACAACTGCTCCCGGTGAAGTTGTTACGTTCGATGCTTCAGCTTCAACTGACGCTGATGGAAAAATTAGCAGATATTACTGGGAGTTTGGAGATGGTGCGGTTTCCGAAGGTAAAGTTGTTAAACACTCCTTTAATTCACCTGGTAAATATAATGCACGATTAATTGTTAACGATGATAGCGATAGTCCTTGTAATAGCAGTTCAGATGATTTGCTTGTTACAGTAAATGCCGCTCCTGTGGCGGTAATACTTCAAACGCCAAGCTCGGCTATTGGTGAAGAACTTATTTTTGATGCAGCCCGTAGTTACGATCCTGATGGCGAGGTTGTTAAGTATGTTTGGGATTTTGGAAACGGTACGGTACTGGAAGGTAAAAAAGTTAATTACGCTTACACTGCTGCCGGTAAATATAATGTTACACTTTCTGTTACTGATAACTCCGGTGTTTCGAATAGTACTGATGAAACAACTATTCCTGTACTTGTAAACTTTCCGCCTACAGCCGAAGCAGGGAATGACAAGCTAATTGCTGTTGATGAAATTGTAATCCTTGAAGGTAAGGGGTCATCCGATAAGGATGGGCGTATTATTGATTATACCTGGGATTTGGGAGATGGCTCGGTTAAGAGCGGTTATTCTGTTGCTCACTCATATTCAACGCCTGGTCAGTATAAAGTAAAGTTAAGAGTAAAAGATGATTCGGGTACCAAATTAAATGATAATAACGACTCACTTGTAGTTGTAGTTAATGCAAGACCGGTTGCAGAAGCCGGGGAAGATATACGTTCAACTTTTGGACGTGTACAGTTTAATGCATCTCAATCAGCAGATAGTGATGGCGATATTGTTCAATATACCTGGGATTTTGGAGATGGTTCCACTGGAAATGGTGTTGACCCTGTTCATATTTACAGGGAGGCAGGTACTTACAGGGTAAATCTTAAAGTACAGGATAATACAAATACCAATAATAATTCAAATCAGGATTTCCTTACAGTTTATATAAATAACCGTCCGGTTGCTGATGCTGGACCAGATATTCTTACTGCTCCGGGTGAAACAATTACGTTTAATGGGGCTAACTCATTCGATCCTGATGGAAAGATTACCGAATACGTTTGGAGTTTTGAAACAGGTGAAAGCATGAAAGGTGAGCAAATAACCAAAGCGTTCGATAAACCGGGTGTATATAATGTAAATCTTATGATAAAGGATAATTCCGGTGATGATATTGCTATTGATTATGATAACCTTGTTGTAGTTGTTAATCATAAGCCTGTTGCTCTTGCCGGTGATAATAAAATATTGGCTCCCGGTGATGAGGTAATCTTTGATGCCGGTTCTTCTTTTGATTTTGACGGTAAAGTTGATAGCTACCGTTGGGATTTTAGTGACGGCAAATCATTCGGTGAAAAATCTTTTACCCGTACTTTTGATACTCCGGGAATTTACTATGGGTACTTGTCAATTGCAGATGATGCAAATACTACCAATTCAAGAGCTTTTGATACTGTTAAGGTATTTGTTAACAGCAAACCAATTCCGCAGCTACCTGAAGATATATTTACGTGTAGCAGAATTTTATATCTGGATGCAACAAAATCGGCGGATGCTGATGGTGATGCCATAAAATATACATGGGATTTTGGTGACGGAACTATTTATGAAAATGGTAATTATGTTAAACATACATATACAAAGGGTGGTACATATCCTGTTAAGCTTACTGTTAATGATGGCAGGGGATTAGCTAACTCGGTTGCAACTGATTATATGACGGTTAAAATTAATTTACCGCCAATAGCTAATGCTGGTGCAGATTTGCTTACTTGTGCCGGTGAAACCATTTTGTTCGATGCGGGTAAATCTGTTGATCCTGAAAATGGTGTTATGAAATATCATTGGGATTTTGGTGATGGTTCTACTGCTGACGAATTAAATCCTGCGAAAGTTTTCCCTAAAGGTGGTGTTTATCAGGTTACTTTAACTGTTACCGATGATTCTGATCTTGAGTGCAATACTGATACAGACCAAATGGTTGTTAAGGTTGTTGAATCGCCTGTGGCAAATGCCGGTGAAGATATGATAGTTTGTGCCAATACCGAAGTTAAGTTTGATGGAACGGCTTCTACTGATTTTGACGGTGTAGTAAATCAGTATGATTGGTTCTTCGGAGATGGTGGAATTGGTGGTGGTGCAAAACCAACCTATATTTTTAAGAAAGCTGGTATTTATAATGTTACTTTAACTGTAACTGGTGATGAGAATGAAGGCTGCTCTAATTCGGATACTGATGAACTGGTTGTAACAGTAATTGAAGCTCCTGTTGCTGAATTTATATCACTTACCGAAGTACCTGAAAATGTTTCCATCAGCTTTGATGCCTCTGAATCGAATGGAAACGGTAGTAATATTACCGGTTACAAATGGGATTTTGGTGATGGTACTACTGCCGAGGGAGTTAATGTTTCGCATTCGTTTAGTAAATATGGTAAATATATTGTTGGGTTGATTATTTCAACCGATTCCGAAACAGAATGTAATTCGGCTTCGGTTCAGCAAATGATTACAATAAATGCGGCTCCTGTTGCATCAGCCGGTAATGATGTTAAAACTCAGGTAAATAGTGCTGTTGTATTTAATGCTTCTGCTTCTAATGATGCTGATGGTGCTATTAAAAGTTACCTATGGGATTTTGGTGATGGTAATACTCAAAATGGAATAATGGCATACCACAGCTATGAAAATGCCGGAGAGTATGTGGTTATATTAACTGTTCAGGATAATACAACTCTTGCAAACAATACCGTATATGATACCGTAAATGTTGTAGTTAATTCATTACCAGAACCTGAAATAATGGTTGCTGATATTGTGTGTTTGGGAGATGATGTTAAATTCAGTGCCTTAAATACAAATGATAGTGACGGTACTATTACAGACTATTCCTGGAGCCTGGGTGATGGTGCGGTAAAACAGGGTAAGGATATTACTCATACTTATAGCAAATCTGGTAAATACAGTGTAATGCTTACTGTTAGGGATGATTCCGGTTTGGAAAATAATGCTGTTCTTGTTTCAAAAGAGCTAATTGTTAATTCTGCTCCGGTACTAAAAACAAACAATTCAATTGTTACTGCTCCCGGTGAAAAATTTGTGCTTGATGCAACAGGCTCATCTGATGCCGATGGTGATAATTTAAGTGTTAGCTGGGTTGTTAGTGATGATATAGTTTTACAGGGTGCAAAAACAACACATTCCTTTATGGAAGCAGGTAACTATAATATATTACTATCAATTGATGATAATAAATCATCAGGTTGTTCTGTTGTAAGCAAGGAAGTGGCGGTTCATGTTAATAGTGCACCTGTTGCAGTGATTCAACCAGTAAATGATGTTGATTTTGGAATTGCCAATAATTATATAAAACTTAGTGCTGAAGGTAGTTCGGATAAGGACAGGGATGCTCTAACGTATTCATGGAAAATAAATAATGAAATGATGCTGGAAGGTAAAAATGTTGTATTTACTTACGAGGCTCCGGGTAAATATACTGTTGAACTTACTGTAAGTGATGGTAAGGGATTATCTAACAGCAAGCAGAAAGTTAGCACAACTTTTAATGTTAACGGGAAGTAATACGGATTAAAAATGAAAATCAAGTTTTGGGGAGTGTGGGGTTCACTTCCCTGTATTCAGAAAGAAGAAACGGTTCGTAAAAAATTGCGTTTTGCTCTTAATTCGGCAATAAAGAATAAAGTTGGCAAGAGAAAAGTTGATGCTTTTATCGATACGTTACCTCTATCGGTAAGGAGTACTTACGGAGGCAATACACCCTGTATTGAGGTTATTGGTGGAAACGAGTATGTTATTTGTGATGCTGGCAGCGGTATAAGAGATTTGGCTGCAGAACTTATGAAAACAGGTGAACTTTTCAAAGAGGGTGCTGTTAAAACTTTTCATATTTTAATGTCACATTTGCATTGGGACCATACACAAGGATTTCCTTTTTTTATACCGGCTTATATACCGGGTGTAAAAATTCATTTTTACGGATGCCATAAGGATTTGCAGAGAGCTTTTGAAAGCCAGCAGGAGACTATGCACTTTCCGGTAAAGCTTGCTGAAATGAAAAGTGACAAAACATTTACATACCTTGAGCCTGAAAAGGAATATGAGATAGCCGGATTGAAAGTAGTTGCAAAAAAACAAAACCACCCGGGTGATTCATATGGCTACAAGTTTACAAAGAATGGAAAGGTATTTGTTTATGCCACTGATTCCGAACATACTTTTGCTTACAATAAAGACGATTACGAGTTTATCAAATTTTTTGCAGATGCCGATGCTTTAATTTTTGATTCAATGTATCCACATGTTGATGCTGTTGATGGTAAGGCACATTGGGGGCATTCGAGTAACATGACGGGTGTTGAAATTGCTGTAGATGCCAGGGTTAAAAACCTGTTCCTGTTTCATCATGATTGCAAATTTGATGATTTTGGACTGGAGGAGTTCCTTTTCGAAAGCAGAAGGTACAAGCAACTTTACGATGCAGAATCACCAACGGAAATCCATATGTCGAGAGAGGGACAAATATTTGAGCTATAAAAACGGTTTGTCCCAACCCTTGGAGTAAGTATAATAGTTAATCTTATTGGTTAATTGTATCCATACATTTATTAAGAATTAACTCCATTTCCGACCCGGGTATTACAGGAAAATTGTATTTAAGTTGCTGTCGAGCACTATTATTTCTGTAATTAAAACTTTGTATAACCCTATTATTACTGTCGTAGTAAATTACTTCCATTAAGCTGTATTTTTTTAACTTGTAGTTAAAAAGGTAACTGGTTTTGGTTTTGTATATTTTACTTGTTACCGATTCAATTACAAGGGGTACCGTATGATTTTGTAAAGTCCAAGCTACAATGTCACTGTCTTTTACTTTTCTAATGCCGTTAACATTTACGAAAAGCTCATCACCCTGTACACCATCTACTTTTTCCCATTTTTCCCTTAGAACCTGAGCATTTGCCTCAAAGCTTACAATAGCGATCAAAATAGAAATTAAGAAGAAGTTTAGTTTCATTAAAAGCTACTCCAAAGGTTATTTTTTTACTTTGTCAAAATAATATTAAACACTATTAAAGCAAAATTTTATTAACTTTAAAGAAAGTTAAGATTGGTTTATTATGGATTATTTGATTTCACTTTCGCCCGTGTTGCTCTTTTTATTATTTCTTGTAGTGCTGGATAGTTACAAGCTGGTAAAGCTTGATATTCTTGCAGGAAGTATAGGTTACGGAGTTTTGATTGCGATGCTTGCGTATTCAATAAATAATGAAGTTTTTGTTTTTGCAGATCTCGATCTTGAACTATTTGCAATTTATTTTTCGCCTGCAATTGAAGAAATACTAAAAGTTATTTTGATAATATTTTTATTACAGATAAACAAAATTGGAATGATGGTAGATGGTGCAATACTTGGGTTTGCTGCTGGTGCCGGTTTTGCGGTAACCGAAAACATTTTTTATATAATGAATTACAATCCCGAGATGATTAATCTTGCTCTTCGTGGTTTAGGTACTGCAATTATGCATGGAGGATGTACCGCAATTGCTGCTGTTATTCTGGTTCATAGAAGAGAATTGCATGGTAATGCACTGGTTTCAATTTTGTTAGGGCTATTTATTGCAATAGTTATACATGCCGGTTATAACTTTATGATATTTAATCCGCTTATTTCAACTGCTGCTATTATTATTGTAGTACCTGGCGTATTGATTGCTATTTTCATGATTAGCGAAAAGCAAATGCAGGAGTGGCTGGAACTTGAGCTTGATTCGGAAGCACAGTTACTGGGAGCAATTAAGGAAGGTGAATTTTCGAAAACTAAGGCAGGGAAATATATCCTATCTATAAGAGACCGCTTTTCGAAGAAAGTTGTATTTGATTTGATTTGTTTTATTCAGGTATATCTTGAATTGTCAATAAAAGCTAAAGGGTTATTATTGTTGCAGGAAAGTGGATTCCCGGTTCAACGGGATAAGGAGACTGATGCAAAGCTTGAGGAGTTTGAGTTTCTGAAAAACTCCATTGGTCCTACTGCATTGCTAGCTCTTGCACCAATAGTACACCTTAATAGTAAAAACCTCTGGAAGTTAAAGCTGCTTGAAAGCTAACGCGAAAGTATCATCTTGTTCATCTTGAATATACTACCTGCGTCGAACTTGTAATAATATACTCCGTTTGGTAACTGACCCGGTTGCCATACAATCTTGTATTCACCGGCTTCAAGCACTTTGTCCAATAGCACTTCAACCTGTTCCATGTAAATATTATATATATTAATTTTTATTGCTGATTCCCTCGGAACATCAAACTTAATAATTGTTGAAGATTTTAACGGATTTGGAGTATTGCTATACAACTTGTAATCCCTTGGTATTTCGGTGCCAATCTTTTCAAATCCGGATAATTTTACAAGTTCTTTAACAGGACATATTTTATTTCTTACAACCAGTTCCTGGGCAAGTTTAAGGTAAGCCTCAGCACCAAGAGAGCGGGCTTTCAATAGCACAACAGGTTTACCGTGGTATGTAGATTCGGCTAATATGGTTGATTTGGGTATGCTGCTTCGGAACATATGTTTACCATATAAGGGATAAACCTTTTCTTCCGACATGCGGGTAGCAATAGTGTTAACCTCGCTCATGGTAAAAACAATACCTTCAATCTGGATATGTTTGTTTGTAGTTTTCTTAATATCCTCAACTTTATTCAACATACGTGAAAGTGCAATTAGCGAATAGTATGATGTTTTAATTGGTACAAGTACAGAATCGATTGAGCTGAGAACAAGGTTGATAATACCATCCATTGTTGGAGGTGTATCTATAATTACATATTCATACTCATGAAATTCGGTGCGGATAATATCCCTTAACCTGTAACGATTATGTACAATCTGCTGAATTTTATCTTCATTATCGGTAGTGTTGTTAGTTGGAATGAAATCGAGATATTCAAGATCGGTTTTAGTTAATATTTCCTCAGCAGTTTGAGTGCCCATAACAAGGTTTATTAGTCCGCCACTTAATTTAAGCGGATCAAACCCGAGTGAGGTTGCACAGTTATTCGATACATCAGAATCAATCAGAAGTGTTTTTATATCCATGGCAGCCAAACTTGCTGCTAAATTTATGGCAGTTGTAGTTTTGCCAACTCCGCCTTTTGGGAGTGCAACGGCTATTACTTTTGTCATTTGAGTTTTCTTTGAAAGACGAAATATCGAATTAACAGGCTAATGTATCCGGTACAAGTCTAACTAAAATTAATGTTTTTAGGTTCAATATTAGTTATGTTTGGGTAACAAATAAAAATAAAACAAGTTATGAATATAGAAAAGATTAAGCTATTACGAAAAGAATTACACAAGCATCCTGAGCTTTCAGGTAAAGAAAAAGAAACCAAAAGTATATTATTACAATTTATTTCAGCTCATATGCCGGATAGTATTGTTGAAAATTTAGGCGAACATGGTTTTGCTCTGGTATATGAACCTAAAGAAAAAGCTGAAAGAACTATAATGTTCAGGGCTGATATGGATGCACTTCCTATTCAGGAGATTAACAATTTTGAACATTGCTCGGTTAATGAAGGTGTTGGGCATAAGTGTGGACATGACGGGCACATGGCTGCATTAGCCGGTGTTAGTGAATTACTCTCGGCAAAAAGACCTGAACGTACGCGTGTTGTATTGTTATTTCAACCGGCTGAAGAAATAGGGGAAGGAGCCAAAAGTGTAATTGAATCGGAAGGATATGAAAAAATTAAACCCGATTTTGCTTTTGGATTACATAATTTACCAGGCTTCAAAAAAGAAGATGCAATTATAACGCACGGTACTTTTTCAGCTGCCTCTACCGGTATAATAATTAAACTCACGGGTAAAACATCGCATGCGGCAGAACCTGAAAATGGTATATCGCCAATACCAGCAGTTGTTAGTCTGGTTGAATATCTAAATAACCTTGATGATTACGTGTCTGTAAATAATTTTTTCCTGAATACAATTATTCATATAAATGCAGGTGAACCAGCTTTTGGTACCTCTCCTGGTTATGCGGAGATTATGTGCACATTGCGTTCATTTGATAATGCCGATTTTAATTTACTTAAAACCGAAATTGCTTTACAGGCTAAACAAACGGCATCGGCAAATCAGCTGAGGTGTGAAGTTGAATTTGTTGAAGAGTTTGCTGCTAATGTTAATGACCCGGTTGCTTTGGAAATTAGTACAAATGCAATTAAAGAAACCGGGCTAAACATTTATAAAAAGGATACACCATTCAGGTGGTCAGAAGATTTTGGCTATTTTTCACTAAATGCCAAAACATCCTTCATTGGTATTGGTGCCGGAGAGGATGTTCCCGACTTGCATAATAATGATTACGATTTTCCAGATGATCTGCTAAATACAGCCATAAATTATTTTATGAATGTGGTAAAACAATTTGAAGAAATGAGTAAATGAAAAAAATACAATTTGCCGGAATAGTTCTTGTCTTTTTTGCCCTTTATGATACTTTCGTTAACAAAAACTATCTTAATAGCGGTGTACTTTTTACTTTGGGTGTTGCCTTATATTTATACGAGAAAGATATTCCGGAAAATCAGTCTGGTAAAAATAGAAGATTGAAAAAGATAATTTCGGTTACCGCAGTAATAGTAGCATTTGTATTATTTGTGCTAAAAGTATATTTTGAGGCAAAAATGGATTAACTTAATTTAAGGGAAAGTATTTTCCCAAAATCCTCCTAAGTTTTCTTGTATCGTTTGGAATTGTACCAGGTTCTCGTAACTGGTTTTCCAAACGTTTTTTTATCCATTTAATACCTTGCCCGTCCCTCAGTTTTATATAAGTTTTTAAGAGGTATTCCTTACTGGAAACTTGTTTGCTTCCAACCTCCACAAGATACCTGAAGCATTTTCCTGCCAAATGATAATCTTTTTTGCGATAAAGTTCTCGAGCAAGATTGAACATTTCCAGTTCGAACTTTTTGTAGTTTTCACGAAACCGCATTCGGTTGGTAATAAACCGGTTGTTTTTTCTACTTACGGGATTAACTGCCACAGCATTATTGCTGAACATTTGAGATGATGAGTAGGGGTATTCAATCTTCTGAGTAGTAACTTGTCTCAGTTCTTCAGTAATCAACTCATCAGGTATAAATGATAAATCTACTATCATGTTACCTCCGTTGACTTTTAAGAATTACGATGTGTTTTTTTACCCTGTAAATTATTTGCTAAAAAAGAATTGAATTAAATACATTAATCTCTTTTTAACATAATAAAAATTAAAATAAATGCAAACTAAAAGTTTAAGTTGTTTGCAATTTTGTGATGTATGTTACAGTGGGGCAATGTGGGGGTAAATAACCTGTTATAGGACAAAATTATGGTCAGGAGTGTGTAAATAGCCCCACTTTAAACCATCATTTGGCTGAAATAACGGTAAAGCTATATTAAACAATTACTTAAATTGAAGTATGCCGGTTAATTATGCAATATTATTTTAATAAAGTCGGATTTGTTTTTGTGATATTTTTTATCGTATATTTGAATATGAAATTTACAAAAAGTGGTAAAAAGCTTAATATTTAACCGAAAATAACGATAATCATAGTTCCTGCCTAAAAAAAATCATAATCTCCAAAAATTAACTTGCATTTGTGGAAATATTACTGCACATTTACGATGTGGGTCAAAGTGGAGGACACGCCCACTTTTTAACTAATTAATTGTGGTGATATGCTAAAAGGTAGCTTTAAATTTTCAGTTGACAAAAAAGGCAGACTCAGTATTCCTGCCAAGCTTCGGAAGGATGTTCGTCCGGAAGCTGAAAATACTTTTGTCTTCACAAAGGGTACCGAAAAGTGCATATATGTATATCCACTCGATGAATGGAAGAAATTTGAAGAAAAGCTTGCTGCATTAAATCCACATAACAAGGAAGAAGGATTTATCAGAAGACGTTTTCTTCAGTTTGCTTCTGATGACACACTTGATGCCCAGAACAGATTGCTTGTCCCAAAAGAACTTGCCGAATACGCAGGACTTGATGGTGAAGCGTTTATCTTGGGATCACTTGAAAAATTTGAAATATGGAATCCTGAAACTTACGATAACTACGTAATGAATCAGGAGATGCCATTTGATGAAGTTGCACAAAAAGTATTAGGCTGATGATTAAAACATTACACAAATCGGTATTGCTCGAAGAAACAATTAACAACCTGGTTGTTAACAAGTCGGGCGTTTATTTTGACGGTACTGCCGGGTTCGGTGGTCACTCAGCCAAGTTGCTTTCAAAACTGGACGAAAATGGAAAACTAATTTGTTCAGATAAGGATATAAAGGCATTTACGCATACTACAACCCGCTTTGAAGATGACAAGAGGGTAGTGGTTTATAATACTTCATTTACCAATCTTGATATTCTTGCCAATTTGGAATTTGTTGATGGTTATGACGGAATTATGGTGGATTTGGGGGTTTCATCTTATCAGTTTGATGATCCCAATGCAGGTTTTACATATAGGGAAGATGCAATTCTTGATTTAAGAATGAACAAAAAAGATGGTTACCCGGCTTATGACCAACTTAACCGTCTTTCAGAAGAAGATATAGCTCGTATAATTTATGAATACGGCGAAGAAAAAAAATCGCGTCAGATCGCAAGATTTATTTGTGAGAGAAGAAAAGTTAAAAAAATAAGAATGACATCCGACCTGAAAGAGATTGTTGCAAAGGTTACACCTGAACATATGTTAAACAAAGCTCTTTCCAGAGTATTTCAGGCACTCAGGATTCATGTAAACAATGAGCTTGAAGAACTAAAGATGTTCCTTTCTACCTCGGTTGATTTACTTAACAGTGGTGGAAGAATAGCTGTAATAACTTTTCACTCTCTTGAAGACAGAATAGTAAAAGAGTTTTTCCGGTACGAATCTACCGATTGTGTTTGTCCTCCGGGAACACCAATATGCGTTTGCGAAAAAGAGCAGCGTCTTAAATTGGTTAATCGTAAACCAATTATTGCAAGCGAAAAGGAAGTTGCTGAAAATAAACGTTCAAGGAGTGCAAAGCTGAGAGTAGCGGAGAAAGTCTGATGTCTTCGAAGATGTTCCTTAAACTGTTGCTTGGCACCATGTTCGTGGCTGTCCTTTTTTTCTTTAAGGTACATATTGCATCGCAAGTAAAATATTTGAGCAAGGAAAAAAATCTGCTCCAGGATTCCATTCATGTTGAGCAGGGAAAGTTCAACGATCTTAAATTTAATGACTACCAGAAATTTACTGCAAAAGAAAGAGTTGTAAAGTTTGCGGTTGATTCTCTTGGTCTGGAAATAGCCGAAAGACCTTTTGAGGTTTTATATATAGAAGAAAATAAAATTAAACAAATTGAAAGAATAGTTAATAGACGATATGAATAATTCAAGAGCATATCTGGTTTCGTTTTTTATGGTGTTAGTATTGGGTGCAATAGTTGCAAACCTTATTAACATTCAGGTAGTTCAGCATAAAAAATATGCTAACCTTGCACAAACCCAGCAGGAAAATCAGGCTGTTATTCCTGCTGAACGTGGTGTTATTATGGATGCTAACGGAAAGGTGCTTTCATATACCAAAAACGACTATTCCTTTTACGTTAACCTTGGCACATTAAAAAGTCAGTCCAGAAGAGATTCCATTGCCAGGAGATTTGCCAAAACATTTGGTAATAACGAAGCTTACTACTTATTGAAAATGCAGGGTAGCAAGGGACGAGTATGCCTTGAGAAAAAAGCTGAATTTTCAAAAGCCGTATTACTTCGTGATATTGTTTTTGACGGATTTACTGCAGAACCTGATTATTCAAGAGTTTATCCTGAAGGTAGATTGGCAAGTCATATCCTTGGTTTTGTTGATTATAAAAGTTTGGGACGCTCGGGTATAGAAAAAAAATATGAAAAAGAGCTTCGTGGCAAGGATGGAGTTTTATATAAGCGTACTGATGTATTAGGTACAACTGTTGCAATTGAAGAAGATTTTTCGTTTTCACCGGTTAAGGGAAATACAATTGAGCTAACAATTAACAGTGATTACCAGAAAATACTGGAAGAAGAGCTACTTGAAGGTTTGAATACTTACCAGGGTGCTGCGGCAACCGGTATTATTATGAATCCTAAAACAGGTGAAGTATTGGCTCTTGCAAATATGCCTGATTATGAACCTGGTGATTATGGCAAGTTCGAAACATTTGAACGAAAAAATCGTGCGGTTATGGAAGTATATGAACCGGGTTCAACCATCAAACCAATGATAATTGCCATGATGATGGATATGGGTTTGGTAAAACTTGATGAAACCATAGACACTGAAAATGGTGCTTACAAATACCATAGTGTTAAAATAAAGGATACTCACCCTAATAAGAGATTAACAGTACGCGGAGTACTGAGAGAATCGAGTAACATTGGAATGGTTAAGCTTTCGGAGCGTATTGAACCGGAATCGTTCTATAAATATTTGCGGAATTTTGGGTTTGGAAATCCTACCTCGGTTGATTTACCGGGCGAGGCTGCCGGCTTCCTTAAAAAGCCAAAATATTTTTCCAAGATCAGTAAAGCTTATATGTCGCACGGGTACGAAATTTCAGTTACACCGTTGCAGCTAACTGCGGCTTTTTCTGCATTAATAAATGGTGGTACTTTGTATCAGCCATATACGGTAAAAAGAATAGTAGCTGAAAATGGTGATGTGCTTAAATCATATGACCCGATAAAAATAAGAAGTGTATTGACCAGGGAAACATCAGATACATTACGCAGTTTATTACTTGATGTTGTTGAGCATGGTACAGGTACAACTGCTCAGCTACCTGATGTTTGGGTTGGTGGCAAAACCGGTACATCCCAAAAATGGATGGGTGATCATTATTCGCAGGATGAATACAATTCATCTTTCGTTGGTTATCTACCAGCTTCTGATCCTAATCTCATTATCTTCATTTTGGTGCATTCACCACTTAAAGGTAAGTATGGCGGTAGGGTAGCTGGTCCAATTTTCAGGGAAGTTGCTTCAAGAATTATTGATACTGACTTGAATATAGCTCCTTATAAAGAAAAGATAATTAGAGATAAAAACGTTTTGCATAATCTGTTTACAGAGATTTCCAATACAAAGCAGACTGTTCATAAAAGATTGTTACTGAATATAGAGAAACCTCGTAATGAAGAGCCTATTGAAGATGATATGGTTCTTAACAAAGGAGTTATGCCGGACTTAAAAGGGCTTTCGAAACGTGAAGCTATTAGAAGATTAAGCGAATACGGTTTGCAATATACAATTAGAGGAACAGGTAAGGTAACTGAACAAAGTATTGCTCCGGGAAGAAGAATAATTCCTGGTGAAAAGTGCATTATAAGATGTAAACTATCAGATAATATCAGGTATAACTGATGTACAAAAATTTAGCTGACATAATATCACAAATGCAGGTTATTCAGGTTGCAGGCAACGCCGAGCAATTTGAGGTAGCCGGTGTTTCCATTGATAGTCGTGAAGTAAAGCCTTCATGGGTGTTTGTTGCCAGAAAAGGTTATAAAACTGACGGGCATAATTTTGTGCAGGCAGCTATAAACAATGGTGCAGTTGCTGTAATACTTGACGATAAAAATGCGGTATCCGATGATATCTTTTCAAGTAATAATGTAGTTAAAATACTTGTTGCTGATAGTGGTATTGCCCTGGCTGAATTTTCTTCACTACTTTATAACAACCCTTCATCCAGAATAAAATTGATTGGAATTACCGGCACTAAAGGTAAAACAACAACAACATTTTATGTGAAAAATATTCTGGAGCATGCTGGTGAAAAAGTTGGTGTTTTGGGTACAATAGCCAATTATATAGGCGATACAGAGATTGGCACAAAGCTTACTACGCCGGAATCATACAAGATTAACGAATTGCTTGATGCCATGATTAAGGATGGCTGTTCATATTGTGTAATGGAGGTTTCATCGCATGCTCTTTCTTTGCACCGTGTAAGCGGTTTGGAGTTTGATGTTATTGCATTTACCAATATTACATCAGATCATCTTGATTTTCATAAAGATTTTGAAGCTTATCGTGAAGCTAAAAAAATTTTATTCGATGAAGCTTCAACCAGTACAACTGGTATTGTAAATATTGATGATGAAAGCTGGAGCATTATTGCAAAGGATTTCAATGGTTCGTTAGTAAAGTTTGGAAAATCTGGTGAAGCAGATTATAGAATTAAAGATGTTGAGTATGACCTGAATGGTACCAGTTACAAGATTGAGAGTGATAAGCTGACCAGTAGTGTTTCTACTGATCTAATTGGTGAGTTTAATGCTTATAATAGCGGAATTGCTGCTGCAATCTGTATAGAAGCTGGTGTTAACAGTGAAGTTGTTACCGAAGGTATTGAAACTATTCCTCAGGTGCCGGGCAGATTTGAAGTGCTGCATGGAGCAACCAAAAAAGTGATTATTGATTATTCGCATACAACTGATAGTCTTAAAAAAGCTCTTGAAGCAATTCATGAGATTGTTACTGATGATAATATGATAATTTCCGTTATGGGATGCGGTGGCGACAGGGATAAATCAAAGCGTCCGGTTATGGGTAAAACAGCTACAAGTTTAAGTAGCTTTACTTACGTAACATCTGATAACCCTAGAACTGAGGATCCATTCGCAATTATTAGCGATATCGAAAAAGGAATTGAAACTGCAAATTATAAAGTGATTGAAAACAGGGAACTGGCTATTAAGTCGGCTATTGAGGAATCACCGGAAAACAGTGTAATACTTGTAGCAGGTAAAGGACATGAAACTTACCAGGAAATAAATGGTGTACGTCATCATTTTTCGGATAAGGATGTAGCTCTGAAATACTTAAACAAAGGTAATGTAACAATCACAATAGAAGATATATTCGAAATACCTTCGGCTACAATATACGAGCCGGATAATTATGTACCTGCTAAAACAGTTGTAACTGATTCCAGAATTGCTACTGGCGAACACATTTTTTGTGCAATTGAAGGCGAGAGGTTTGATGCTCATGATTTTATTCATGACGTAGTAGAAAAAGGTGTAAAAGCAGTTATCGTAAATAAAAGTAAAATTGACAGGTTTGATGACCTTGATATTACTTTAATTGCAGTTGAAAACACTATTGATGCCTATGCTTTTCTGGCAGGAATATATCTTAAAAAATTAGGTACAAAAGTTATTTCGATTACAGGAAGTAATGGAAAAACTTCAACAAAGGAAATATTAGCCGACATACTTGGAGTAAAATATAGGGTTCACAAAACTGAAGCCAATAATAACAACCATATAGGAGTTCCCAAAACGATATATGAGTGTACGGAAGAAAATGATTTTTGTGTACTTGAGCATGGTACAAATCACTTTGGTGAAATTGAATTTACAGCTAAAGTTGCAAATCCTGAATACTCCCTTATAACAAATATTGGTGATTCGCATACCGAGTATTTGGAGAACAGGGAAGGTGTGCTGAAAGAAAAATATTCACTTTTTGAGGCTACAATAAATGCTGGTGGAACAATCTTCGTAAATAATGATGATTTCCTGATAGCAGAAGCAACTAAAAATATTGACGATAAAATAACATTTGGATTTAGCGAAAATTGCGATGTTTCGGGTGAAGATTTAGGTATTCGTCTTGATGGCAGACCAAGAATTGGAATTACTTACAAAGGCGAAAAGCTAATTACCGGTATTCCGCTTTATGGTCGTACTAACATGCAAAATGTTCTTGCGGCTTCAGCAATTGCGTTATATATCGGGTTAACATCAGAAGAAGTTGAAAAAGGTATTGCAAACCTTAAACCTGTAAAGGGAAGACTTGATGTTACCCATTATGAAAACTTTACCATGATTGATGATACATATAATGCTAATCCGGTATCAGTATTATCGTCTCTGGAAGTTCTTGAACAGTTAAGCAAAAACAGAAACAGTTGTGCTTTTTTGGGCGATATGTTTGAGCTTGGTGGTTCATCGGAAGCACATCACAAGAGTATTGCTGATATGGTTATAAAACACAATGTTAATGAGGTTGTACTCATTGGTGCCAATATGAAAAAAGCTTATGAAGTTTTACAAAATAGACAGATAATGGCTAATATTTTTGAAAACTACGAAGCCATGAAAAATTTTATTGATGAATTTGATCCTGAAGGAAAGACAATTCTGGTTAAAGGTTCACGCGGGATGAAGATGGAAAGAGTTATTGACAAACTAGTAAACAGGAACAACTAATGTTTTATCATTTATTAGATTATATCAACAAAGCTTTTAATCCACCGGGATTTGATGTGTTCAGATTTCTGTCATTTCGTTCAATTCTTTCTGCTATTACTGCATTGTTCATTGCATTTTACTTTGGTCCGAAAATTATAAAATATTTACAGAAAAAGCAGATTGGCGAAACTATAAAGAAAGAAGGTCCGAAAAGCCATTTCTCAAAGGCTGGAACCCCTACAATGGGTGGTATAATAATAATGCTTTCTGTGTTTGTACCCGTTTTACTGTGGAGCGACATAACCAGTAGTTATATTATTCTTGTATTGGCTGGTACATTACTTCTTTCAATAGTTGGATTTGTTGATGATTACCTTAAGGTTGTTAAGAAGTTTCCGAACGGATTGATTGCAAAATACAAAATTTACGGTCAGTTTATTGTTGGTCTTGGTGTTGGTTTGGCTGTTTACTATTTACCGGAGTTTCAAACATATGCAACACAAACAACACTGCCATTTGTAAAAAATATGAATTTTGACTTTTCGTTCCTCTTTATACCTGCTGTAATATTTATTATCACGGCAACTTCCAACGCAGTTAACCTTACAGATGGTTTGGATGGGTTGGCAATGGGTACAATTATTATTGTAATGATGGCACTGGCTATTATGGCGTATGTAACAGGTAATAGTATATATGCTGATTATCTTAATATAATTTACCTTAAAGGTTCAGGTGAGTTAACAGTATTTATTGCCGCAATTATTGGTGCCGGTTTGGGATTTTTGTGGTTTAATTTTTATCCGGCTCAGGTTTTTATGGGCGATACCGGATCACTGGCTTTGGGTGGTGCTTTTGGTATCATGTCAATACTAATAAAGAAAGAGTTACTTATTCCAATACTTGGTGGTGTGTTCTTTCTTGAAACAGTATCGGTGATTATTCAACGATTATATTTTAAATATACAAAGAAGAAATATGGTGAAGGAAAAAGAGTATTCCTTATGGCCCCGATTCATCATCATTATGAGTTAAAAGGTTGGCCAGAACCAAGGATTGTAATACGATTTTATATCATTACAATTATTCTGGCTTTAGTAAGTCTGGCATCATTCAAGATAAGATAATATGGATATTACAGGAAAAAAAATATCGATTATTGGAGCTGTTAGAAGCGGAATTGCTGCAGCAAAACTTTGCAAAAGAAAAGGTGGTATTCCATTTGTAAGTGATTACTCAGTTTATGAAGCTAATAGCGAAAACTTTGATTCACTTACCGAATTTGGTATTGAGTATGAAGCTGGCGGACATACAGACAGAGTATTTGATGCAGAGTTAATTGTAACCAGTCCGGGCGTACCTTCAGATTCAGATGTATTAAGGGAGGCAGCTAACAGAGGAATAAAAATTGTAAGTGAGCTTGAGTTTGCTGCAATGTTTTGTCGTGGTACTATTATTGGCATTACAGGTACAAATGGTAAAACTACAACAACTTCTCTTTGTGGTCATGTGCTGGAAGGTTGCGGACTCAAAACTTATGTAGCAGGAAATATAGGTCTGGCTTTTAGCGAATTAACCGATTCTGTATCGGAAGAGGAATATGTAGTGCTCGAAATATCGAGTTTTCAGCTTGATTATGTTAGTGAGTTTAAGCCCAAGTTTTCAACTATTCTGAATATCACTCCGGATCATTTGGATAGATACGATAACATATTCGAAAACTATATTGCTGCTAAAACACGTGTAGCACGCAAACAGGATGAAACAGACTATTTCCTTTATAATGCTGATGATAAAAATACACCTGTGAAATTTATGAACAGCAAGGTTAATAAACTTGCCTTTTCGCTGAAGAATAAAGTTGAAAATGGTGTTTACTACAACGGTAAAAAAATTGTTTACGTTAAAAACGGCGAAGAATTTGAAGTTTGCAGCGGAAGAAGTTTATCGATAAGAGGTGAACATAACCTGGCAAACGCAATGGCAGTATGTGCAATTGCATGTAAACTGGGTTTAAGTTTCGACTGTATTAAACAAGGTTTGAAAACTTTTCCTGGTGTTGAACACAGGATGGAATTTGTTAGAGAGTTTAATGGTGCCAAATATATTAACGATTCAAAAGCTACAAATGTTGATTCGGTTTGGTATGCGTTAAGAAGTTTCGATAAAAATATCATCCTTATTTTGGGTGGCAAAGATAAAGGTAATGATTACACAAGAATAGCTGACCTGGTTAAAAAACGTGTAAAAAAAATATATGCAGTTGGTTCTTCATCTGCAAAGGTTTATGAATTCTTTAAGGATATTACCGAAACTGTAGTTTTGGGAAATATTGAAGAATGTGTGAAGCTATCGGCTAAAGAAGCTGTTGAAGGGGATGTTGTTTTACTTTCTCCGGCTTGTGCCAGTTTCGACCAATTCAAAAGTTACGAACATCGCGGACAAGTATTTAAAGGGTTGGTGAATAAGTTATGAATTCAAAAAATTTGTCAAAATATATAATTATTCTTGCTATTGCATTAATGGCAGCGGGTGCTATTACAATATATGGTTCTACCCAAAGTATGAATTTGTTTAAAAGTCACATGGGTAAAATAATACTTTCGGTTGCTGCGTTTGGTGTGTTTTCTTTAATCCCTTATGAGTATTACAGGAAATACAGCAAGTATGCCTTATTTGCAGTAGTTGCACTGCTTTTAATTACTCCGGTATTTGGGGTTACACGTAATGGTGGTACCCGTTGGTTAAACTTTTGGTTTATTACATTTCAGCCTTCTGAATTAGCCAAGGTTGTTTTGTTAATGCATTTGGCGGTGTTGATTGAGAAGAAGGGTGAACTACTAAAGAGTTTTAGCAAGGGATTTAAGTTCGCATTAATCTGGATATTTCTTGTTGCCGGTTTAGTAATAATTCAGCCAAATGTTAGTACCAGTATGATTATAGTAATGTTATCTTTTACTGTGCTGTATGTTGGCGGTGCAAAGTTTAAGCATATTATGGCAACTGTTTTAATAGTTCTTGTTTTGGTAACAACTGCAGTTTACACGATTTATCCACATGCAAAAAAACGAATTGCTGATTTTGGAGCTAAAGATCATTATCAGGTTCACCAGGCTAAAATAGCACTTGGAAGTGGTGGTACAACAGGTTTGGGATTAGGTAATAGTCGTCAGAGTGAAAAGTATATACCATTCCATTATAGTGATTTTATCTTCTCAATAATTGGTGAAGAAAATGGTTTGGTGGGAGTATCGTTTTTACTTTCGGCTTATGTGGCAATTTTTGGATTTGGATTTTTAATAGCTAAAAAAGCCAAGGATAAGTTTGCTCAACTCTTTGCATTTGGTATATCGTTTCTGATTTTGCTTAGTGCATTCATACATATTAGTGTTGTTACGGGACTAATGCCAAATACTGGTGTTACGCTACCTTTTGTTAGTTATGGCGGTACATCGCTAATTGTTTTTTCAATGTGTTTGGGTATTCTTACAAACATTGCTTACAAAAACAGAACAGTAGAAGAAATTAGAGTTGAAACTTTTGGGTAACAGCAGTATAAAATATCGTGTTGTTTGTGCTGGTGGCGGTACCGGAGGTCATATTTATCCGTTGCTTGCTGTTGTTAATGAACTAAAAAACAAAAGTGATGATTATCGTTTTCTTTTTGTTGGTTCGGGTGAAAAAATTGAAGCCAGAGTTGTTCCTGCAAACGGATATGATTTTAAGTCAATACCTGTTATTGGTTTTGCCCGAAAGCTTACATTGAAGAATTTGATGTTTCCATTCAGATTGATCTATTCGCTAATAAAATCGCTGGTTATTTGTTTCAGGTTCAAACCACATGTAGCTATTGGTTCAGGTGCTTATGTATCGGGTCCGGTAATGTGGGCTGCCAGGGTAATGGGAGCAAAAGTTGTTCTTCTTGAACAAAATGTGTATCCGGGAATTACTAACAGATTACTGGAAAGATACGCTGAAGAAATACATATAAGTTTTGATGAAACCAAAAAGTATTTCAGGGAACAGGATAAATTGAAAAATAATGGAAATCCTGTACGCTCCGAAATAAAACTGATTGATAAAGTTGAAGCAAAGAAGAAATTGGGAATTAATCCTGAAGAGAAATTGTTGCTTTTCGTAGGTGGTTCCCTAGGTGCAAGTAGCATAAACAAGGCAGTTGCCCAAAACCTTGATAAATTGGTTGAACGAAATATTGAAGTGATTTGGCAGTCGGGTAAAATATACTACGATCGCTATAAACATCTTGAAAAAGATGGAGTAAAAATTTCGGCATTTATTGATGATATGTCAACTGCATATTCGGCTGCTGATCTTATAGTTGCAAGAGCCGGAGCTACTACGCTTGCTGAGCTTACTAATGTTGGAAAAGCAGTGGTATTTATTCCTTCACCTAATGTTGCTGCCGATCATCAATACAAAAATGCAAAGGCACTTGAAGAGAAAAAAGCAGCAATAGTGCTTAAAGATAATGAAGCTGGTGATAAGCTTTATGATGTTGTTACTAATGCAATTTTTGATGATGAACTTCTTGAGGAGTTGAGAGTAAATATTAAGTATTTCGCAAGACCTGATGCTCTCGGTAATATTTGTGATAGTATCACAAAAATATTAAGAGAATCGATTTAGGAGATTATGACTATGATGATGATGAATACAATTAAAAGAGTACATTTTGTTGGTATTGGTGGAATTGGTATGAGTGGTATTGCTGAAATATTGCTTAATCAGGGTTTTGCCGTATCCGGTTCTGATTTGAATGATACCGATATTACAAAAAGACTTGAAGGGCTTGGTGTTAAGATATATAAGGGGCATGCTGCTGAAAATCTTGAAGATGTGGATGTGCTTGTATATTCATCAGCTGTTAGCGAGTCTAATCCTGAAGTTGCAGCTGCTATTGAAAGGAAAATACCTGTTATTAAACGTGCCGAAATGCTTGCTGAATGTATGCGTATGAAATATGGTGTTGGTATTGCAGGTACTCATGGCAAAACTACTACAACATCAATGGTTGGTCTTGTACTTACCGAAGGTGGCGTTGACCCTACAATTATTGTTGGTGGTAAGTTATCGAGTCTGGGTGGTACTAATGCCCGACTTGGTAAAAGTGATTACATAGTTGTTGAAGCGGATGAGTTCGACAGAACTTTCCTTAAGCTTACTCCAACAATTGCAGCTATTACTACTTTGGAAAAAGAACATCTTGATACATACAAGGACCTTGATGATATAAAACAGGCGTTTGTTGAATTTGCCAACAAGGTGCCATTTTTTGGGTTTGTTGTTCTTTGTCTTGATGAACCAGCATTACAGGATATTATTCCTCTAATCAATAAAAAGATATTTACTTACGGGTTAACACAGCAGGCTGATATTCGTGCCATAGATATTGAACAGAGTGAATTCGCGTCTGAATATACAGTTGTTTATTTGGGTGAGGAACTTGGCAGAATTAAACTTAATATGCCGGGTATTCATTATGTTAAAAATTCGCTTGTTGCAGTTACAGTTGGTTTACAGCTTGGTCTTAAATTCGAGACGATTAAAAAATCGCTTGAATCATTTAGTGGTGTTTACAGAAGATTTGAAACAAAATATGATGGTGATGATATTCTTGTTGTTGATGATTATGCTCATCACCCAACAGAAATTAATGCTACTCTTTCCGGTATAAGGGGAGGATGGAACAGAAGACTTGTTGCTGTATTCCAGCCACATTTGTATAGTAGAACTAGAGACTTTTATGCTGAGTTTGGACGCTCTTTTCTTAATTCGGATGTTTTTATTTGTACGGATGTATATCCTGCAAGAGAAAAACCAATAGAAGGTATTTCTGGCAGAATGATTGCTGATATTGCAAAGAGTTATGGTCATAAGAATGTTATTTATGTTGAAGATAAAAACGAAGTTCCGGCTCTGTTAAAAGAGATTATTGAAAAGGATGATATTGTTGTTACTCTTGGTGCCGGCGATATTTGGAAGTATGGCGAAAAGTTCGTTGAGCTAATTAAAAAGGATAAATAGTTGAAAACGGGTTACGGTAAAATATTAGGTGTGATAATCTCAATATCAGTTGTATTGCTGATATTTTGGCTGTCGTTATCTCTTGAAGATAAAAATAAGCCAGAAATTGAGCTTATCGAGCTAAATGGAAATTACCATTTGGATAAGGAAGAATATTTTACTTTTGCTCATCTTGATAATACTGATGATTATAAATTCCTGACTTTATCAGTAATTAAAGACAGACTTGAAAAACATCCGTACCTTGAAAGTGTTGATGTTAAGCTTGAAAACAAAAACAAGGTTACAATAAATTTAACGGAGAAGGATTTTTCAACTGTACTTTTGCATAATAATAGTAGCTATATATTAACGGAATCGTTTGAGGTATTGCCATATTTGCAGCAGACAAAAAAAGTTGATTTTCCGCTAATAAGTAATCTGGAAGACAATTTTGAAATTAAGGAATTTACTTCACTAGCTGATGTAAAAAGCCTTATAAATGCTTATAAAATACTTTTTGCAATAAAACTTGTTAACCCTGGTTTATACGATCAACTTTCTGATCTTGATATGGGAAAGGGTAAAAATATAATACTAACATTTACAAATTTTGATTATCCGGTTCTGTTGGGTCAAAAAAATCTTGTAAGGAAAATAGTTTATTTTGATTCGCTATACGACATAGTTGCGAAGTATAAAAACAGTAGTTTGCTGGAATACATTGATTTACGTTACAATAAAAAAGTTTATCTCGGTGTAAATACCGAATATAACAGAGGATTAAACTCATGAAACAAAACATTATTGCCGGACTTGATTTAGGTACTACAAAGGTTTGTGCAGTTATTGCCGAGAAAAAGGAAGATGGTTATAGCATTCTTGGATTCGGAGTATCTCCTAATGAAGGATTGAACAGGGGACTTGTTGCAAATATTGCCAAAACTGCCGAAGCAATCCAGGAGGCTCTTGGTGTAGCTGTTAACAGAGCTGGTATTGATGTTGAAGAGCTTAATGTTGGTGTTGCCGGTGAACATATTACAAGTTTGCGTCACAGGAATTATGTAACGATAAATAATGATGATAACGAAATTATGCAGGAAGATCTTGAAAGATTACGTAATGATGTAAAAACGATCAGAATACCTTCCGATAAGCAGATTTTGCATATTATTCCTGAAGAATTTTCTGTTGACCATCAGGGTGGTATTGATAATCCTATTGGGATGGCTGGTACCAGACTTGAAGCTGTAAACCATGTTGTACTTGCTTCTATCCCGGCAATACAGAATATCAAAAAATCGGTTGAGCGAGTAGGGTACAAAGTTAAAAACTATATTCTTCAGCCGATTGCCTCAAGTATGGCTGTGCTGGATGAAAGCGAAACAGACCTTGGTGTTGCACTTATTGATATTGGTGGTGGTACAACTGATCTGGCAATTTTCAGGGATAATAAAATTAAGCATACACGTGTAATAGGTGTTGCCGGTAACCAGGTAACACATGATATTCGTGAGGCACTTGGTATAGTTACTGCCGAAGCTGAAGCTCTTAAAAAAGAATATGGTTATGCTCATGAGAGTGCAATTATAAAAGAAGAAGATATTTTTATAAAACGTGTTGGTGCCAGAGGAAATGTGAAAATTCCGGTATCCTTGCTAACACAGATTATTAGCATGAGAATGCGTGAGCTGTTTAGTCTTATTGATAATGAATTACGTAATACCGGGTATAAGGACAAACTGAAATCGGGTATAGTTTTAACTGGTGGTGGTTCATTGTTACGCGGAAGTTTGGAGCTTGCCGAGGAAGTATTCGGAATTCCTGCCCGACTTGGTGTTCCACTTGATCTTGGAACTGGTCTTTCTGATGAAATTGAAAAACCTGAATATGCTACTGTAGCCGGACTAATACGCGGAATGCCTGGGAATTCTGATGAAATAAATGAAACACAGGAATCATTCAGAAAAGATAATAAAAAGAAAAGTAACTCATTTATGAAGAATTTTTTGAAATCTATACATCAATTTTTTGATGAATTATAAAATTTAACAATCAGGAGGATATTATGGGTTTTATAACTTTAGATACCGAAATGCACAACGAACAGAAAGACGTTACTGCTCCTGCAAAATTGCGCGTTGTGGGTGTTGGCGGTGGTGGATGTAATGCCATTGAAAGTATGATGAAACGCGGTTTAAATGGTGTTGAGTATGTAGCTATTAATACTGATGCACAGGTTCTTAAAACCAGTAGTGCCGATCATAAAATTCAGGTTGGTAATAGCATTACCAGAGGTCTTGGTGCGGGTGCAGATCCAAGAGTTGGTAAAACAGCTGTTGAAGAAGACAGAAAAAATATTGAAAAGGTTCTTAAAGGAAGCGATATGGTATTTGTTACTGCCGGTATGGGTGGTGGTACTGGTACTGGTGGAGCTCCAATAGTAGCATCCATAGCAAAATCGCTTGGTGCTCTTGTAGTAGGTATTGTAACTACCCCATTTAACTGGGAAGGTAAAAAACGCAGTAAAAATGCCAACAAGGGTATTGAAGAGTTTAAACAGTTTGTTGATAGCCTTATTGTTATTCCTAACCAAAGATTACTTAACATTCTTGATAAAAATATTCCTGCTGCCGAAGCTTTCGATAAACCTAACGAAGTATTATGGGAAGCAACTCGTGGTATAGCTGATATTATTACTATTACAGGTATAATTAACGTTGACTTTGCAGACGTTCGCAGTGTAATGAAGGAAAGCGGCGATGCAATTATGGGTTGTGGTGTTGCCAGTGGCGATGACCGTGCAGTTGAAGCTGCTAAACGTGCCATAAAGTCACCTTTACTTGAAGGTGTTGATATTCATGGTGCAAAAAACATATTGTTAAACGTAACTGGCTCAAATACACTTACCATGCAGGAAATTGATGATGGTAACCAGGTTATTTACGAAGCAGCCGGAGAAGAAACTAACGTTATTTTTGGTTGGGTTAACAAGGAAGAAATGGGCGAAAACGTTTCTTACACCGTTATTGCAACCGGTTTTAATAATGAAGAAAATGAAAAAGATGCTTTTATTGAAGCTGAAACTGTTAAACAGGAAGCTACTCAGGAAGCACAGGAAGTTAAAAAGGTTGCTGTTGGCGGTTCTGATGAACCTGTTATGATGCAGTATGATGGTGAAATTAAACAGGATGATATGAGTATCCCTACTATCTTCAGAGTTAATGCCAATAATGGTCAGTTTAATAGTAATGTACTAAATTCAGGCGGATTTAGTTATAGCACTCAGAATAATGTGGTAACAGAAGAAGAACCGGAATTATTCTCAGAAGAGGAAGCTGAACCGGTAAAAGTTGAAAAAGAAACCGAAGAGACCAGTTTTATAAATTATTTTAAAGACTGGAAAAGGGGTTAAAAAGTAAGCAAAAGCTAATAAAAATTGTGAATAAAATTGGTGATGGTTAGTAAATAACATTTGCCAATCAATATAAAATTCTTCCTGATTAAGGCAGTGCCCCCATAGCACTGCCTTTTTTTATAGACTTCTACCTACAACCATGGCGATCTCTTTTGCTGAGTTCAATAATTCACCAAATTGGTTAGGCAATAGTGCCTGGGGTCCGTCAGATAAAGCTTTTTCAGGCTCATCATGAATTTCAAGCATTAGTCCGTCACTACCGGAGGCAACAGCAGCTAGTGCCATTGGTGGTACGTACCTGCGTATTGCAGCAGCATGAGAAGGGTCTGCTATAACTGGTAAATGTGTTTTGTCTTTTATTACTGGAATTGATGATAAATCGAAAGTATGTTTAGTATATTTTTCGAAAGTACGAATTCCTCTTTCGCATAGTATTACATTTGGATTACCCCCGGCAAGTATATATTCGGCGGACATAAGTAACTCTTCAACAGTTGCCGAAATTCCACGCTTAATCATTACTGGTTTATTTGTGGTTGAGAGGTCTTTTAACAATGCAAAGTTTTGCATGTTACGTGCCCCAACCTGAAATATGTCGGTATATTTATACACCATTTCAATATGCTGGTTTTGCAGTATTTCAGTAATCACTTTAAGACCATACTCATCAGCAGCTGCCCGCAGATACTTTAAACCCTGCTCACCAAGTCCCTGAAAAGAATAGGGTGATGAACGTGGTTTAAATGCACCTCCACGTAATATTTTAACACCGTTTTCGGCAACAATTTTGGCTATACGGAATATCTGTTCTTCGCTTTCAACTGAACATGGACCAGCCATAATGCTTAGCTGTTTACCACCAATTGTTACATCGTCAATTTTGATAACTGTATTATCTTCTCGGTATTCTTTACCGGCTAGGGTATATGGGGTTGTTATTTTGTGAACATCAAGTACACCATCAATAACTTTTATTTTTCTGGGATCAAAGCTACCTGTATTTTTATTACCACCAAGTACAAGTTTGTTTGTTCCCTCAATTAGATGTACTAAAAAGCCCATATTTTCAATTTTGGCTATTACATCCTGTTTCTCTGTTTCTGCCAGATTTTTCTTTAGAGCTACAAGCAATATAGTTTCTCCGGACTAATCATGAAATTTCATTTCACCAGCACGAATTTCAATATCAAGGTGATCGTCTTTGGTTGGTACTGCACAGGAATAATCGTGGCTATATGCACAATACGGGTTAAATGCATAATTAAAATCTATTGTATAAACATGTTCAGGATCATTGTTTAGTTCAAGCTCAAGATAGCGACCCACACCGTAGGTTTCCTTGTTTGTTGTATTATCTGTAAACCATAAACTGTAATAAAGTGTACCGTTATAGTTACTTTCATAAACTTTTAGCTTGTGTTGCTTGCCATTATGGTTAAGAGTAAAATAACCATATCGAACAGTTTTACGAGGTTCGCCTTTTGTACCGTATATTTCAATAGTGTCTTTTTCGGCAAATTCGGTCAGTTTGGATTTGTAGATAAAGTTTGTATCTGCATCAAAATAGTTTAGAGGATGAAATTCAACTTTACTTTTTTTATTAAATGGGGAGTTTGGATCATTTTTCATGTAGATGTCTGTTTCAGTGCGATGCTTAATCAGTTTTACTTCGTAAGCTGAGTTTGGCTTTTTTGAGCAGGAAATTAACAGGATAGCAGAAATTGCAAATAAAACTAAAGCTCTCATGTTTTACCTTTCTTTTCATTATCGATTTTGCTTTTTAGTTCGCTTAGCTTGTTCAGAGCCTGTAATGGTGTTAGTCCATCAACATCAATACTCGAAACTTCTTCCCTGAACTTGTCATCCTTTACTTCAAACAGGTTAAACTGTATATCATTTTCACCCTTGTTTTTGGCAATACGCTGTTTCTTTACTTCGTAAGGAGTAAGTTCCTTGCCTTCAAGGTTTTCAAGAATTTCCTTTGCACGACTTGTAACAAATTTTGGTAAACCCGCCATTTGAGCCACCTGTATTCCATAACTATGGTCTGCACCACCTTCCGATACTTTATGGAGGAAAATTACCTTATCATCAATCTCTCTTACTTCTACCTTAAAGTTTTTAATACGTGGAAAAAGATCAGCCATTTCGTTTAGTTCGTGGTAATGTGTTGCGAAAAGTGTTTTGGCGGCAACATTAGGATTTTCATGTAAGTATTCGGTAATTGCCCAGGCAATGGAAATACCATCAAATGTACTTGTACCCCTGCCAATTTCATCTAAAAGTATAAGACTTTTTGCAGTTGTATTATTAAGAATATTTGCAGCTTCCTGCATTTCAACAAGGAATGTACTTTCTCCTGCGGATATATTATCACTGGCACCAACACGTGTATAAATTCGGTCTATTAGCCCCATCTCAAGACTATCAGCGGGTACATAGCATCCAGCTTGTGCCATTAGTACAAGTAAACCTGTCTGACGCAAATAAACTGATTTACCTGCCATATTCGGACCGGTAAGAACAATTATCTGGTTAGTATTATTAGCGAGATTACAATCATTTCCTGTGAACTTTTCGCCTGGTGGTAAAATCCTTTCAACAACAGGATGCCTTCCGTTCTTTATATTCAATGCATCCGATTCATTAAGCTGTGGTTTTGAGTAATTATATTCAACAGCACAACTGGCATTGGAAACATAGCAATCGAGCATGGCAATAAGTTTTGCGTTTTGCTGAATTGCAATTGAGTCTTTCGCAATTTCATTACGAAGTTTTGTGTAAATGTTATATTCAAGATTACCGATATTTTCCTCGGCATTTATAACCTTGTCTTCGTACTCCTTAAGTTCAGGGGTAATATATCTTTCGCTATTAACGAGTGTTTGTTTTCGTATGTAGTTTTCCGGAACCTTATTTTTATGTGTATTGCTTATTTCGATATAGTACCCGAAAACTTTGTTATAACTAACTTTTAGTGAGGGTATTCCTGTACGTTCGCGTTCGGAAGTAACCAGATTTGAAATCCATTCCTTTGCATTCCCCGAAAGACTCCTTAATTCGTCAAGCTCTTCATTAAAGCCCTCGCGAATTACTCCACCATCTGTAATTGATGTTGGCGGATCGTCTTTAATGGCAAGTTCAATTTTTTCAGTGATATGTGTTAACTGATGCAAATTCTGGTTTATAGACTGCAAGTTTGGAGAAGAAGAGACATCAAGCAGCTGTTTTAGCAGAGGAATTTTTTTGAGCGAAGTTTTAAGATTAACAAGTTCGCGGGGATTTATTCTACCTGTACAAACTTTCGAAATTAGTCTTTCAAGATCACCAATTTCTTTAAGTTCTTCATATATGTTCTTGCGAAGATTGCCATTTCCCACAAATTCCTCAACACATTCAAGACGTTGTTTAATTGGCAGAAGCTTACGCAAAGGAGCCGAAATCCATTTTTTCAGGAGTCGTGCACCCATAGGAGTGCAAGTTTTATCAAGTATATTTATAAGTGTACCTTCCTTTTCACCCGGTGAAATTGAGAAGGTTATTTCAAGATTTCTTTTTGTAGCGTAATCCAGTATCATATAATCTGAAGGATTATATATTGCAAGATTGGCTATATGCGGCAAATTGGCTTTTTGGGTTTCACGCAAATAATTTATTATAACACCTGCCGAAATTATACCGTTGGTCATTAGCTCAACACCAAAACCTTTTAAAGTTTTGGTTTTAAAATGACCAAGCAGCAGTTCTTTACAATGATCCAAACCAAACAGCCAGTCGTCAAGCCTGGTGATACGGCAAGCCGAGTTATAACTCATAACAAGCGGTTCAAATATTTCCTTCTGTGATTTTGGAATCAGAATTTCAGAAGGATTTATAAGGGATAGCTGATCATGAAAATCATTTTTATGAACTTCATAGAGAAAAAATTCCCCGGTTGAAATATCACAAAATGAGATACCTGCTATATCTTTTAAGATAACAGCAGACATAAGGTAATTATTTTTACGATGATCCAGTAGTTTGTCCGAGAATGCAACACCGGGAGTAACAACTTCGGTAACTTCTCTTTTTACAATACCTTTTGCAAATTTGGGGTTTTCTACCTGTTCACAAATAGCAACACGCAAACCTGCCCGTACCAGTTTTGGTAGGTAACTATCGAGTGCATGGTGTGGGAAACCTGCAAGGGGTGTTTCACCAGTTTTGCCATTTGAGCGTTTAGTAAGGGTAATTCCCAAAGTTTTTGAGGCGAGCTTGGCATCATCCTCAAACGTTTCAAAAAAATCTCCAACTCTAAAAAGTAGAATTGTATCGGGGTTTTCTTCCTTAACTTTATGATACTGATCCATTAGAGGTGTTGCTGCCATAAGAAATATATTTCGCCTAATTGTAAAAATAATTCTAAATAGAAATATACTTCATGCAGTTCTGAAAAACAAAACTATATAGGGAACAAAGGGGATATTTGGTAAGCTTTTATTCAGGAAGCTTTGATGAAGTTTCATTATCGTTGCCTGTAATTTCTGTGTTTTGTTCTTCGAAATTGCCAGTAACGCTTTCGGTTTTGCTAATTTTGGCAACACCAAAAAGTATAATAAAAAGTAACAAGAAAACGATGAATACTTTCAGTCGAACCAATGTTGAAATTCCTTTACGAAAATACATTATAAAACTCCTGTTAGGTTAATTATGCTGATCTCTACTAACTTATTAGCATTTCTATGATACCCCAGGTGATATTATCGATTGAAAAAATCCAAAATTTATTACACTCTACAATAATACATTTTTAGTGTGTATAACAATTAAGAGAATATTTAAAATTTATTTATTTTTTATATAAAATCTCATTAACTTTAACGCAGTAAATTTAATAGTAACAGGGGACGTAATGAATCGATTCGAATTACCGGATATGTTAATCCAAAAATTTAGGGAAGATTCTGATTATTTATATGAGTTTCATATAGCCAAAGAACAAAGAAGAAAGTATGAACTTGATGAAACCTTATTTGCCAGTAACGGAAATGTTGTTCTAATAAATTATGAACATGTTAGGAAATTTGTTACAAAAATTAACAGTAAGCGAAATATAAATGAGCATGTTTTTTACGGTGAGGTTAATGCAATTGGGTTGCTTGATGAAATTTTTCATTTTATTCTGAACGAATATCAGCAGTCGGAAAATCCGGGAGTTATGGGTAGGGCTATTGAGCATCTTAATGGAATATTTGGTGAGAAAAAAGTTAATATGCTTATGAACGATTTCCTAACTGTTTTTCCGCCAACAAGTGTTTACAAAGGTAGAATGACAAATTACCAGTATCTTAAAGGTGTTACCGGTACAAGAGTAAATAATGAATTGACTCTTGAGGAAATGCTGCTTTTACATTTCTCGAACATTAATCCCGCAAATAAAAGATTACGTGAACTTTTTGATGAACAATACCTTAAAAACAGGGAATTGTTTGCAAAAATGATGAAAGAGCTTGATAGCTTCTTTCAGGAAGAGTTACCGTTTGGTCCTGATAGCCAGGATATATTTACATTTCTAAAAACTCCATTGTTATTTAGTCCTGATAATCTGGAAGACCAGCTTGATTATATAATGAAAAACTGGAAACTGGTAATACTCGACTTGTATGAAAGAAGAATACTAAGTAGCAAGGATTTAATGCGTGAAGATGCTGTATTCTTTAATTTTGAGGGTGGTGTTGGAGCTCCTCCTACTGTTGCACCAGTTTACAAGGGTAAAGTTGATAATGCAGATAATCTTGTGCTTGGCAAATCATTATATAAATATGCTGAAGACGCAGAAAAGGATTATGAGGAACCGGAACAGTTTACCGAAGATATTGAATGGATGCCAAATGTTGTACTGATGGCAAAGAATATTTATGTTTGGTTGGATCAGCTAACCAAAAAGTATGGTCGCGAAATTAACCGTCTCGATCATATACCGGATGAAGAGCTTGATTTGCTTGCGAGATGGAATTACAATTCGCTTTGGTTAATTGGCGTATGGGAAAGAAGTTACGCCTCAAAAAGAATAAAACACATTAGAGGAAATATTGATGCAGTTGCATCGGCTTATTCCTTGTTTGATTATGTAATTGCCTACGATCTTGGTGGTGAAGAGGCATATAACAATCTTAATGAGCGTTGTAAAAAACGTGGTATTCGTTTGGCGAGTGATATGGTTCCTAACCATACAGGTATATTTTCAAAATGGGTTACTGAGTTTCCGGATTATTTTATTCAGAGTGATCATCCGCCGTTTCCTGGTTATACATTTACAGGAGAGAACCTTTCTCCCGATCCAAATTACCAGATTAGAATAGAGGACGGTTACCTAAACAATTCGGATGCTGCCGTGGTTTTCCAGAGAATTGACAACCGTTCGGGTAAAATAACATATATGTATCATGGTAATGATGGTACTAATATGCCATGGAATGATACTGCTCAGCTCGATTTACTTAAACCCGAGGTACGTGAAGCTCTAATTCAGAAAATTTTTGAGGTAGCACGCAAGTTTAGTGTTATCAGGTTTGATGCTGCCATGACTTTAACAAAGAGGCATTTTTCAAGGTTATGGTATCCTCGTCCCGGTAAAGGGGGGGATATACCTTCACGTGCTGATTACAGTATGTCAGAAAAGGAATTTGACTCAAGATATCCGGTTGAGTTTTGGCGTGAAGTTGTTGACAGAATTAATGCCGAAATGCCGGAAACTCTTCTGCTAGCAGAAGCATTTTGGTTAATGGAAGGTTATTTTGTTCGTTCATTAGGAATGCACAGGGTTTATAACAGTGCGTTCATGAATATGATGATGAAAGAAGAAAACGACAAATATAGGGATCTTATTTCCAATACGCTTGAGTTTGAACCGGAAATACTTAAAAGATATGTAAACTTCATGAGTAATCCTGATGAGGAAACAGCAATTAAACAGTTTGGTACTGATGACAAATATTTTGGTGTTTGTATGCTTATGGTCACTCTTCCGGGTTTACCAATGTTTGCACACGGACAAATTGAAGGCTATACTGAAAAATATGGAATGGAATATAAGCGTGCTTATTACAACGAAACACCAAAAGAATGGCTTGTAGAAAGACATGAACGTGAAATTTTTCCGCTTACAAGAAAGAGAGCATTATTTAGTAATGTTGTTAATTTCTGGTTTTTTGATTTTGTTGATAGTTACGGAAACGTAAATGAAAATGTATTTGCCTATGCAAATGTATTTAATGGTGAAAGATCACTTGTAATATATAATAACAAATATTCAACCGCACATGGCTGGATTACCCGCTCAACCGGAAAACTGGTAAATAACAGAGGACACAAACAGCTTGAAACCAGAAGTATTGCCGAAGCTTTACAGCTTAACACAAGTTATGGGCATTTTTATGCTTGCCGTGAGCATGTGTCTGGCAAAGAATTTTTGTTTAGGGCATCCGATATTGGTGAGCATGGTATGCAGGAATACATGGAAGCATTCAAGTATAAAATTTATCTTGATTTCAGGGAGATGTATGATTCCGATGGTAAAATTAATGAGCTTTATACCAGATTGAATGGTGAGGGTGTTGATAGTGTACAGCGTTCGCTTGAAAGGATGCTACTTGAAGATGTATATACTTCATTCAGAAATGTATTTGATGATAATGCCCTTGAACAATTTGTTGCGGAATATGTACCTGATTTTGCCTATGAAAAGGAAAGTAAAAATAACATCAAGTTTTTAAACAATAAGTATGTACAGTTTCTTAATACGGTGAAACACCATTTTAATCTTGATGTTGAGCTTAATAAAGCTGCTGAACATTTTGAATTTAAAAGTAGTACGGTCAAAAAACTGAACAAAATTTTGTTTGATTATTACAAGCCAAATGAAGGTGTAAGGTTTGGTAAACTTAATAAGTATATAACCCTTTCAAGGGAAGCCAACTATCATGATAACAGCCTGGTATATCTAATCTGGATATCACTCTCGTCACTTAAATATGTATTTGGTGAAGAAACCTGGGAAAAGAAGGATTACATAACTTTACTACATCTTGATGAAATAGTGAAAGAAATATTACTTAAGTTGGGTAAAGGCGAGGGACAAGTATTCCATGATGTTACACTCTTAAATATACTTTCCAGTTATGAATCGGAAATTTGTGATTATGAAGAGGATTCACTCCTTAAGCTTAATGATCTTGATGAAGATATTTCCAAGTTTTTGGTTGAACGCAGAGGTAAATTGGTTAGCAAGTTACTTGACGATGAATACATTAAAGCCTATATAGGAGTAAATTATTACGAAGGTGTTTGGTATTACAGCAAGGAAAAACTTGAAGAGCTTATTGACTGGATATTTACCCTTACTGTACTTGGTATGATTGAAAAGGAAAGTGAAAAACCAGAAGATAATAATGCAAAACCAAATGGTAATACAAAGCTAAGTGTTAAAATACTCAAGATATTTTATATTGTATTTTATCTTAAAGAATTATCTGTTCAATCCGGGTATAATTTTGAAGTATTGAAAGAGAAACTGGTAAAACCGGTAAAGCAGATTAAAGAGAAGAAAAAGAAGAAATAAACGAATAAAAAAAAGCTGCCATAAATGTGGCAGCTTAAATTTATATCTACTATTTTGAATTTTCTATGCGTCGTAAACTACATTTCCATCTATAATTGTAGCAACAACTTTTGTGTCCTTAATTTCGTCTTGAGGTATTGAGAAAATATCTCGGTCAAGAATTACAAAATCTGCCAGTTTTCCAGGCTCAATACTACCCTTAATATCTTCCTCAAATGATGCGTATGCAGCGTTTATTGTATAACAGTTTACTGCATCTTCAACACTAATTTTTTCGAAAGGAATAAATCCTCCATCGTATCTTTTTTCTCTTGTGCAGCGAGTTACCGCAGCATGGATACCAAGCATTGGATTTGCATCAACGATAGGGAAGTCGCTACCGAAACAAAGTTTAACATTCTTTTCGATCATTGTTTTAAATGGATAAGCTTCCGGAAGTCTGTGCTCACCGAGTTTTTCCTGAATCCAGTCACCGTCTTCGTATAGGTGAGTTGGTTGTGCTGAAATTATAATTTCATTATTAGCACATTTAGCAATATCTTCTGTTTTTATATGCTGACCATGTTCAATACGATGGCGGTTTTCAACAGATCTTAAGTAGGCAAGGGTATTGGTTACCATACTATTTGCGCGGTCGCCAATAGCATGAATAGCAAGTTGCAGATTGGATTTGTCAACCTCTTCGGCAATTTCCTTTATATCCTTTTTACCAAATGAAAGAGACGGCATACCATAGCTACCCGGTTTATCGAGATAAGAATCGTGGAACCATGCTGTTTCTGAACCAAGTGCTCCATCGGCAAACATTTTAATTGCACCAATTTTTACAAATTCGTTACCAAAACCTTTATGTATAGCAAGGTTTTTTAAGTTGTCGAAATCTTCAAGCGGTGTAATTGAATAAACCCTGAGATTAAATAACCCACGTTCCAGCAACGTTTGGTAAATACCAATTTCTGCCGAGCCACTAATATCGTGAATTGAAGTAATCCCCAAGCTATTAAGATAAGGTACTACTTTCTGTGTACTAAACAGTTTTTCGTTTGTATCTGGTTTTGGGAATACATTTTCAACGAGTTTAAGTGCTTCTTCGCGGAGGATACCAGTAGGTTCGCCGGTTTCAGGATCCTTGTCAATAATTCCTGCTTCGGGGTTCGGAGTATCTTTGGAAATACCGGCAAGTTTAAGAGTGTGCGAGTTTACAAGACAAATATGATGATCCATTCTGTACAATATAACCGGTAGTTCGCCTGTGATATCATCAATCCATGATTTGTCCGGCATTTTTCCGCCCCAGTTCTGGTTTTTCCAGTTTCCGCCACGTATCTGTTTCAAGCCTCTTCCAAACATAATATAGTCGGAAAGTACCGAACGAAATTGTTCTCGTGAATCTGCATTTTCCAGTTTAACCGAATCCATTTGTAGTGCACCATACACCAAATGCATGTGACTATCGATCAATCCAGGCAACATTACCCTATTATCGAGATCAATAATTTCAGTATCTGAATCAATATAATCTTTTATCTCGAAATTGTTTCCGGTAATGATTATTTTATTATCTGAAATAACTACTGATTGTGTAAACTTTTTATTTTTGTTCGCAGTATAAATTTTGCCATTTACGAAAGCTTTTTTACTCATATTTTACTCTTGGAAAAAGTTTAAGTAATTGAAGTATTATATAGTAAAGTTATTATTTAATTCAAACGTTTTTTTTTAACTGATGAGAAATAGTTGTTATATGAATAAATTACTACTCCTCTTTATTATCGCATATTTATTTTCGATTGTTAATGTTTTTCCACAGGAAAATTTCAGTATTCATAAATATGAAAACGATAAATATGGTTCAGTTTTAACTGATCAATCGGAATTCGATATTTCCGGTAAAGGTATTATTCCATTGCAAAATATCAAGAGTAAAGATTTAACTCATTTGGTTTATGGCTTTTTGCCGGATTGGGAATATCAAAATAACTACCATAACTATCTTCGTTATGATCTTCTTACGCATCTTGCCTGTTTTGATTTTACCGTAAATGATAACGGTAGTATGAATAATCCTTCGGGCTGGCCCTGGACAAATCTTATTAACACTGCTCATTCTAATGGTGTTAAGGTTATTCTTACTGCTGTAAGTTTTGATGCCGACCTAATAAGTAGTTTAATTGATAATGAATCTGTTAGAAATACTTTTTTTAACGGTATAAAGAGTAAAGTTATTACATATCAACTTGATGGTGTAAATATTGATTTTGAAAGTTTGAATAATGCTGATAAAGGTGATAGAATAAATGGCTTTATGGCGAAGCTAAGAGCTTTTATGGATACTGAAATTCCCGGAAAAGAGCTTTCTTATGCAACACCTGCAGTTAACTGGGGAGACAGGTGGAAGTTTGATGATTTGGCAGAAAGCTGCGATCACCTGTTTATTATGGGCTATTCATATTACGGAAGCTGGAGTGGCT
The DNA here is from genome assembly GCA_963663615.1 of Melioribacteraceae bacterium. Classification (GTDB taxonomy): domain Bacteria; phylum Bacteroidota; class Ignavibacteria; order Ignavibacteriales; family Melioribacteraceae. The sequence goes on along the minus strand of OY760517.1, from coordinate 2,290,777 downwards.
CCACCGGACCTTGTGCTCCTTATGATGGCGGTTCCAACAACATATTGTCTATTCTAAATGATGATTATGCAAGTTTGGTTAGTTCACATCCAGAGAAGCTTATTCTTGGAGTACCTTATTATGGTTTACACTGGACTACTGAATCGCAATATGAACGCTCGAATGTTGTTGAATGGGTAAGCTCAACACGATTCAGAAATGATCAGATTAACGGTCCTAATTATGGTGTGCTTTGGTCAGACTATTTTCAAAATCCCTGGTACAAGTATCAATCAGGTGGGGATTGGCACCAGATATGGTACGATAATTTCGAAAGTCTGGAAATTAAATATGACTTTGCAAAGTCAAAAAATATTGGTGGTGTTGGTATGTGGGCGTTGGGTTACGATGGTGCCCGTCCAGAATTATGGGATTTACTGGATGTGAAATTTGGAAGCGGACAAGCTGTACCTCCTGCAAAACCAACCGGTGTTTATGCAAAGGGATATAACTCGAGCACCATAAAATTAGGAGCAAATTACGGTAGCGAAGCTGATGGTTTACTTGTTTACTACAAAACCCGTGAATCTGAACAGTTTGATTCGTTATATATGTATGGCGATACAAGGTACGTTAATGATCTCGAAGGTAATAAAATATATGATTTTGATTTATACGCATTTAATGCTGCCGGGTTATCGGAGAGTGTTGGCACAGTATCGGCTGTAACATCAGTAAATAGCAGAAAGACCCTTATAGTTAATGGAGTAAAAGGTGATTATAATGAAGGCAATAAATTAATTGACAAATGGGAAGCAGCACTGTTTAGTAAATTAGCAGGATTTTCAACATGTGTTAATACTGCTGTTGAAGAAAATAGTACACTTCTTAATGAGTTTACTTATGTTGTTTGGGTTGCTGGTCAACAAGAAGAAAATGTAATTTCGGCGGAAGAACAGGAGAGCATTATACTATTCCTTAAATCAGGCAGAAACTTGTTGATATCAGGAAGTAATATCGCTTATTCCCTGGGTGGTCCAAATTCAAGTGGAGCGGATAAACAGTTTTTGCAGGATATATTGAAGAGTTCGTTTGTTAGTAACTCGCCAAATAATACATCTGGTGTTTACTATTCTGTAAATAGCTCCGGGGATGAAAGTATTTTTAATACAGTTGGCGAGATATTTTATACGGATGGTACTAATGGTTCGTTGAATGTGGATAAACCTGATGTTATCAGCACTGCTAATCCGGCACTTTATTTTTCTGGTACAAATTTTACTGCCGGTATGCAGTATTCGGGCATTTATGATGGAGCCACATATGCTGCTGATGTTGTATTTTTAACATTTCCTGTTGAGGCAATTGAAGATACAGCCAGTTTTAATGCTGTTTCCAATGCAGTGTATAACTTTTTTGATAATGTAAGTAATATTGATTTTGGTGTATCGGCTGTACCGGATGAGTTTGTATTGATGGGTAATTATCCAAATCCTTTTAACCCGGAAACGAAAATTAGTTTTGGGTTACCGGTTAAAGGAGAAGTTACACTTAATATTTATTCGGTAACAGGTGAAAAAATATATACACATAATGCAGGAATTTTATCGGAAGGTATCAACACTCTTAAATGGAATCCTGGTGTAAATGTAAGTTCAGGAGTTTATTTATATACAATTGGGTTCAACAATAGTAACAATGCAAAATTTAAAACAGGTAAGATGCTTTTTCTTAAATAGATATTACAGAGGTGAAAATGAAATTCTGTTTATTATACTTTTTATTAGCAGTTACACAATTATTTTCTCAGGAAAAATTTACGGATGTTATGAAAGAAATTAATGACGGCAACTTTTTAAAGGCAGAAAAAATGATTGGCGAGAAACTTTCTGATTCAGCTTTAACGAGTGATGAAAAATTTGCTCTTGAATTTCAGTTGGAAAGAATGGAGAGAATCAGAAAGGATTTTCACAAATCGGAAGAGGACGTATTAAAGTATATTAAAAAATATTATCCCGAAGCGGATACTAAAATGCTTGCCAAATGGGAAGAAGATGGCTCCCTTGAATTCAAGATTATTGATGGTGAAAAGAAATATTTTAACAGAAGTGGGCATAATCTTTTCAGAATTAACAAGGATGCCAAGGCAGTTAAGGTTGAAAAAGACGGTTTTAAGAAAGACGGTCTGGATGCTTTCCTTGAAGAATATTTACCAGGTGTGGTAAAAGAAAGCATGGAAAATGATGCGCGGTATGTTAAACCTGTAAAATACAGATTGAACTATACGCTTACTGTTGATGCTGATGTTGTTCCGGAAAATGAAATGCTTAGAGTCTGGATGCCGTTTCCGAAGGAAACTTCAAAGAGGCAGGAGAGTGTAAGACTTGTTAAGACTTCTTTGGATGAATATGTACTTGCATCTGATAAGCATGCCCAGAGAACAATTTACATGGAAAAACCTGCGGTTAAGGGTGAAGCTACCGAGTTTAGTTTTAGTGTTGAATATACTGCGTATAACGACTTTACCAAGGTAAATCCCGGAAAAGTTAAACCATACGATAAAGCGAGTGATCTTTACAAACATTGCACTGCTGAACGTTACCCGCATATTATGTTTACTGACAGGGTTAAGGAGCTTAGCGAAAAAATTGTTGGTGATGAAAAAAATCCGTATTTGGTTGCAAAAAAAATATTTACATGGATTTCCAATACAATTCCGTGGGCAGGTGCGAGAGAATACTCAACTATTGACAATATTTCAGATTATTGCATTAGAAGGGGTCATGGTGATTGTGGTATAAAAGCTTTAACCTTCATTACACTGTGTCGTTATAATGGAATTCCTGCGAAATGGCAAAGTGGCTGGATGTTGCATCCGGGACATGTTAACTTGCATGACTGGGCAGAGTTTTATCTTGAAGGTTATGGTTGGTTACCTGTTGATCAGTCATTCGGAATTACTGAGTCGGATAATGAAGATGTAAAATACTATTTCCTTGGTGGAATGGATGCTTTCAGGTTAATTGCCAATGAGGATTTTTCACAACCATTGTACCCGTCAAAAATTTATCCGAGAAGTGAAACAGTTGATTTCCAGCGAGGTGAAGTTGAGTGGAAAGGTGGTAACCTTTATTTTGATAAATGGGATTACCATATGGATGTAGAATATTTGAACATGGAGGTTAAATGACCTCTCTTTTAAAACATAATGGAATAAACATTGACCATTTAAGTGATGAACACAAGAAAGTAGTTAAGGCAATTGATAAAAAATGGGTTAACCATTTTAATACTATTGAAAAAGATGAATGGACTATTGTTGGGTATGATGAACTCCTGGATCTACTTGATACTGATGAAAGGAAATTTGTTGAAGACCTTTATTCAATAGACCCTTCAATATTTGGGTTCAAAGGTCCTTTTTATGGTACCGAAACACCATTCAAACTAATAAAGGTAGAGTCCTATACATTCAAATCAGGTAGGGAAAGTGGTGTACAACATTGTCCTGATAATGCATATTATGACTATCTTGATATGAACAAGGCGATGGTTGAAGAGATTGGTAAGGGAGTTATAATCGATTCAGGATATCGTTCTGCAGGAAGACAGGCGTTTGTTTTTATGCGAACTTTGGCAAATTATAGTAATTACTCAGTAGTAAAAACAGCCAACTCAATTGCATTTCCAGGTTATAGCGAACATGGTGCTGCTGAAAATGTTGCTATTGACTTTTCTACTGAAACCGGTATTAATGGTTTTAGCGATGATCAGGTTGCTGAAGATTTCGAAAAAACAGAAGAATATGAATGGCTTTCTAAGAATGCTACAAAATACAACTTTCATCTTTCATACCCCAAAAACAATGCTTTAGGTATTACGTTTGAACCTTGGCACTGGCATTGGGAATTTAACGAGGAGAATTAAATGCGTACTCTATTATTGTTTCTTATTGCTTCCTGTGCATTTTTGGCTCAAACATTTACAGGTGTTGACTATCAGATAAATAAAGCTATCAAAGATAAAATTTATCCGGGTGCTACACTTATAGTTGGTAAGGATGGCAAGGTTGTTTATCACAAGGCTTACGGTAATTTTACTTATGATGAAAACTCACCCAAAGTTGATACTAATTCCATTTTCGATCTTGCTTCTGTAACCAAGGTGATGGCAACAACCCAGTGCGTAATGCATTTATATGACAAGGGTAAACTTGATATAGAAAAACCTGTTGCATACTATTTACCTGAATTTGCTGCAAATGGAAAAGATTCGGTAAAAGTAAAGAATTTACTTATGCATACCAGTGGATTAAGAAGTTATTATTCCCCTCAAGAAGGACAAACCCGTGAAGATGTTTTGGAGGCTATTTACAATTTACCTTTATCATACAAGACCGGCAGCAAAATGGTTTATAGCTGCCTTAACCTTATAACATCAATGCGTGTAGTTGAAGAAATTACAGGCATGTTGATGGCTGATTATTATAAAAAGGTAATTACAAAACCGTTGGGGTTAACACGCACTATGTTCAATCCACCTGAAGAGTTAAAAGAAGAGTGTATGCCAACCGAAGGTGGTTTACAAGGTGTTGTTCATGATCCGCTTGCAAGGAGTCTTGAAGGTCTTTCTGGTAACGCAGGTTTGTTCTCAACAACTCATGATCTATCAAGAATTTTAACCTTAATGCTTAACAAAGGTAAAATTAATGGAAAAAGAATATTCAAGGAATCAACCGTTAATGAGTTTACAAGGATACATGATCCCAAAGTTTCAAGAGGTTTGGGATGGGATATAAACCAGCATGGTGATAAAACCTGTGGACCATTATTCTCGCGTACATCATTTGGGCATAACGGATATACTGGAACAAGTATTTGGTGTGACCCGGTAAGAGACTTGTATGTGGTCTTTTTGACCAACAGGGTTTATCCTGATGATAATGCATCTATTGGTGGTGTTAGAAGAGTTGTACATGATGCAGTTATTATGGCAATGGAAAATATACCTCCGCAGCCCGAAATTATTGAAGTTAAGGAAACAGATGATTCGCTTGAGGTAGTTTGGAACCCACGTACATATCTTGGTATGGTTGAACGAGCAGTATTAACTGTTTCGGATGAAAATGGAGTTGTTCAGAGAATTGATATTTCTCCTTTACAAAAATCTGTAAATATTTTCAAAAACAGAAATGATTATAAGCTGATTAAAATTGAAAACCAGGCTGTTAAGAATACAAGTGTTGCCGCAAACAAGTTTGTTTTAAGAGGTGATGATAATGAAGTTCTGCTGGTTGATGGTATTGATAATAACTCAAGTAGTACCAAACCGTATAATGATGCTTTACGTGTGGTTGCCGATGCAATTGATAATCAGTATGGTGTAAGAACTATTAGTAATGACTTGCTTGCCGAAAAGACTGATCTTCTTAAAAAGTACAAGTATGTTGTCTGGATGGTTTCCGAAGATAATAGTTTACAGGAAACGCTTAACGAACAAGAAAGAGAATTGGTTAAGGAGTATCTAAAATCAGGTGGTAACCTTGTACTTAGTGGTTCGGAGCTTGTTTGGACACTTGGCAAAAACCATAGTTTTACCGAAGGTTTGGATTACTTGAGAAATGTATTGCATGTTGAGTATATTGCAGATAAATCGGGTAGTATGGAGCTGAAAGGTGTAAAAGATACACCGTTTGAAGGAGTAGCATGCAATTATGCTTCTTCTGAAAGTTTGTACGAAGTTGGTTACCCCGATGCAATAGCTGCAGCAGGAAAAGGCAGTTTGGTTCTTGAATATGCTAATGGCAGGGGTGCAGGCGTTATGGTTGACGGAGCTGTTGAAAACAACGGTAAACTTTTTGTATTTGGTTTTCCAATTGAAACTGTTGAAGGCAAGGATAACCTTAAAAAGGTGTTTTGCAATATTTTCGAAGCATTTAACGACTAATACTTTATCTAATTTTTAATATTTGCCGAAATAGTTGAATTTTATAAAAATACCATATATTTCGGCAAATCTATATTTAAAAGCGATGATGACAGATAACGAATCAAGATATAACAGGTTACTTCAATACCTTACAGATTATATATATACTGTTGAAATTGTTAATGGCAAGGTGGTGGATACCTACCACGGTCCGGGTTGTGTTTCGGTTACAGGTTATACATCGGAGGAATACAGAAAGGATCCGGAACTTTGGTACCGAATGGTGCATGAAGATGACAAGGATGCGGTGCTTGAACAAAGTTCCAATGCATTGAAAGGACTTGAAGTTCGTCCGCTGGAGCACCGTATTATTCATAAAGACGGAACTACCCGCTGGGTTAAGAATAGTATTGTGCTGCTGATGGATGGCAACAGGGTTGTATCGTATGATGGGTTGATTAATGATATTACCGGACTTAAGAGAGCGGAAGAGCTTACCGAATTAAAACAGAAGCAGCTAATCCATGCAGATAAAATGGCAACCCTTGGTACACTTGTTTCTGGTATTGCTCATGAAATAAATAATCCAAACAATTTTATTCTACTTAATGCTCAATTATTTTCAAATTTATGGAGTGATATAAAACCAATTCTTCGTGATTATTATGATCATCATGGAGAGTATGTTCTTGGTGGAATTCCATATAGTAGATCAATTGAGAAGATAAGTACCTCTCTCAAAGGAATTATGAAGGGAGGTACCAGAATCCAGAAGATAGTTAATAGTCTTACTGATTTTGCCCGCAAAGATTCGGGAAATCTTAATCAGGAAGTAAGAATTAGCACAATTATTGAAAATGCAATTTTTATAGCTGAAAGCTTCATTAAAAAATCTACTGATAATTTTCGTGTTGATTATGGTGTAAATATTCCTGTTACTCTTGGTAACAAGCAGCAGTTGGAGCAGGTGCTAATAAATGTATTAAATAATGCGTGCCAGGCACTCGACTCAAGAGATAAATCTGTTGAGCTGTTAGTTACGTACGATAAACAGACAAATAAAATTGTAATTACTGTAAAAGACGAAGGTAAAGGAATAGAACCAAAGCATATTAAGCATATATTTGATCCGTTTTATACGACCAAAAGAGATACTGGTGGTACTGGTTTAGGACTGGCTATTTCCAATAAAATTATTCAAAATCATGGCGGGGATATTATACTTGATAGCGAACCGGGCAAAGGAACAACTTGTATAATATCTATTCCCGTAATTGAAAAGCAGGTGAAGAATGAGCGGAATACAATATCCAAATAATCCCGTAATGCTTGTTGATGATGAGGAGCATTTTTTACTTAGTGCCGAACTAACAATGCGTGCTAATGGTATTAATAATATAAAAGTTGTTAATGATAGCAGGGAGGTATTGCCTCTTCTTGAACAAGAGGAATATTCCCTTGTAGTTCTCGATATAAATATGCCTTACATTACCGGTTCAGAACTACTTCCCGAAATTGTTGAGAAACATCATCATATACCTGTTGTAATAATAACCGCAATAAATGATGTTGAGAATGCAGTTAGTTGTATGAAACAGGGAGCATTTAATTATATCCTAAAACCTGTTGATGATACGAGATTAGTTACAACTATAAAAGGTGGATTAAATCTTAGGGATGTTAGAGCTGAGAATATAAAGCTTAAAGAATACCTGTTAAAAAACAAACTTCAAAATCCTGATGCCTTTAGTCATATAATTACAAAAAGCTCCGATATGCAATCGATCTTCAAATATCTGGAAGCAGTGTCAAAAACACCCCTGCCGATACTTATAACGGGTGAAACAGGTGTAGGAAAAGAGCTAATAGCCAAATCAATTCATACCTTAAGCGAGCGGCAGGGAGAACTTATTGCCCTGAATGTTGCCGGGGTTGATGATACACTTTTCTCTGATACTTTGTTCGGGCATAAAAAGGGTGCATTTACCGGTGCTGAAAACGAAAGAAAGGGTTTAATTGAGCAGGCTGAAGGTGGTACGCTGTTCCTCGATGAAATTGGTGATCTTAGCATGGAATCGCAGGTTAAGTTATTACGATTGCTGCAGGAAGGTACATACTTTCCGCTTGGTAGCGATATTGCAAAAATGGCTAACACAAGAGTTATATGTGCTACTCACCGCGATATTGAAAATATGCAGAACGATGACAAGTTTCGAAAAGACCTTTATTACCGACTTCAGGCACATCATGTGCATATTCCTGCACTTAGGGAAAGAAAAGTTGATATACCGCTACTTATAAATCATTTCATAGAAAAGGCTGCCGAAGAATTAAGCAAGAAGGCACCTACTCCACCCAAAGAATTATACACCATTATGGAAAACCATAACTTCCCGGGAAATATCCGTGAACTTGAGGGACTTATATTTAATGCTGTTAGTATGCACCAGTCTGGTGTTATGTCGATTGAAAGCATTAAGGAAAAAGTGTTCAAGGACAAAAGTAAAATGGATAAGTATGTTCCTGAACCGACTGGTAAATCAGAAAGTGATGTAGTTTTCTTTACCGAAGAATTACCTTCACTTAAGGAAATGGAAGAAATTCTGATTAACGAAGCACTTAATCGTGCAAAGGGAAACCAATCTATTGCAGCGGGCTTTCTGGGACTAAGCAGAAGAGCCTTGAATAACCGCCTCCAGCGTAAAAAAGATTAAACTTAAAGCAAAGGGGTGCCACAAAAGTGCACTGAGCCACAAAGTGTAAAATCTCTGTAACTGTATGTTTTACAGTAACTTTACCGGTAACTTAATTGATCCGGCATTCAATGTGTGGCATCTATATGGCAAAAACGTAAAAATTGACTAAAGTTGCTAACTGATTGATAAACATAAACTTAGAGTGATTGTTGATTTTTGGCACGCGGATTGTAACTAATAGGGCAGTTGAATAAATAATCCATAATGATGGAGGAAAAAATGAAAGGAATAATGTTAAAACTATTTGTAATCGTGGTACTGCTAGCTAACACAGCTTTTGCTCAGAAGTATTCAGTTTCAAATGAAATACTCGAAAAAGCTAAAGAAAACTCAGTTAGAAACCTTGATAGTGAAGTAAATGGAGTAGTTGAATCAACATTGTTTGTAATTATGATGATGAAGAAACACTACCCTGAATCGAACTATAATTCACTGTTCGAAGAGGTTAATAGAGTTTCTGTTGAAGGTACTACACCTGAAATAAGATTAAAAGCACAGCTATGCGGAATGTACCTTGCATTTCCAAAACTATTTGCTGAAGTATCTTTTGAAGATAAAGCTAACCCAGGTAAATATTTTGCGGAAATATCCGATAAATTGAAAAATAACTTACTTACAGTAAGATAAATAAATTTTACTAACCCCCCCCCTTATGATTGAAGAACATGGTTACGGACTCGGCAGCCCCCCTCTGCCGAGTTTCTTATTTTAAATAGAATGTTTTTATAGCCTCAGCTTTGCTTTTACCAACTACCTCGGCTAATTTATCAACATCGGCATTTTTAATTGCCTCAACACTTTCAAATTTTATTAACAATTTTTCGGCAGCTTTTTCACCTATACCTTTTATTTCGGTTAGTTCTGTTGTAAATGTACGTTTACTCCTTCTATGTCGGTGAAATGTTATTGCAAACCGGTGTGCTTCATCTCTTAAATGCTGCAACAGTTTAAGACTAGAAGATGTTTTGGGAATTGTCTGTGCCTCCGGTAAACCTGGCAGGAATACTTCTTCAAGGCGTTTTGCCAGTCCTATTATATCCTGATTGGTAACTTGCAGACGTTTAAGTATTTCTACGGCACTTGAAAGTTGCCCTTTACCACCATCAACCATAATAAGATCCGGGAATGGTTCGTTCTCTTTTACAAGTCGGGAATACCTGCGTTCAATTACCTCTCTCATACTTGCAAAATCATCTGGTCCATCAACACTGTTTATTATAAACTTGCGGTACAGGCTTTTCTTTGGTTTGCCATCAACAAATACTACGAGACTGGCAACGGTATCAGTGCCTTGCAAGTTCGAGATGTCGAAGCATTCAATTCGTAGTGGTATTTTACGTAAATGCAGGTCGCGTTTCAACGATTGAAGTACATGAGGCACTCCACCATCTTTCTTCATTTTTTGTAATTGTATTTCTTTCAGAAGGAGATTAGCATTTCTTCTGCACATACTCAAGAGTTTTAGTGCTTCACTGGTACGCTGAGGCACTATAAATCTCACTCTTCTATCTGTTTTGCTATGGAGCCATTCCAGTAATGTATCAGCATCTTCCGGTTTTTGTTCCAGTATAATATCGGAAGGAATATCAACAAACTCATTGTAGTAAAACCTTAATACTGAGGAGTAGATGTTACGAATATTTTCGTCACTCTCTGCACTTAGTCTAAACTCTTTCTTTGAAAGAAGCTTACCCCCTCTTATATTCAGTATTGAACAGGCTGTATCTTTGCCTTCAACAGCAAGACTAATAATATCCTTGTCACCAAAATCGGTTGTTACAACTTTTTGTTTTTCGGAATAGAGTCTTAGCTGTTCAATTTTATCCCGAAATTGTGCAGCCGCCTCAAATTTCATTTCAGCAGCGGCAGCTTTCATTTTTTGCTGGTAATCATGAATAAGTTCTGCTGATTTACCTTTTAGAAGCTTAACAACACTATCAACCACACTATTATAATCAGCTTGTGAAATTAAACCCTCACAGGGTCCGTCACATTTTTTAATATGGTAATCCAGGCAAAGTTTTATTTTTTTATTACGTATTACATCATCGTCAAGATAATATTTGCAGCTTCTAATCTTGAATAATTTGTTAATCATACGCAGGGAAGCACGCATATTTTTAACATCGGTAAAGGGTCCAAAATACCTTGAGCCGTCTCTAATAACATTTCTGGTTGAGTAGATTTGAGGGAATGGTTCGTTAGTTACCCGAATATATGGAAAGGATTTATCGTCTTTAAGGTTAATGTTATACCTGGGTTTTAACTCTTTTATAAGGTTATTTTCCAGAACCAAAGCCTCAACTTCGGTATCGGTAATAATCATCTCGAGGTCGCAAACTTTTTCAACCAAAACCCTGGTTTTGGGCGAGTCATATTTTTGATGATTGAAATAGCTTTTAACCCTGTTCTTCAGGTTTTTAGCTTTTCCAACATATATAACTACATTTTTTTCGTCTTTAAACTGATAAACGCCCGGTGTAGTTGGCAGATTATCAAGTTTATTCTTTAGAATATCGTTCATCATCTTTAATCTTTAAATCAGAATGTTTATCTTTTCATGCAAAAATAAATAATTTTGTTTATAAACGGATAATTGATGTCAATTTTTATTAAATCTTTGGAAATAAATATAAAGAAAAATTTTATTGCATTTTTGGTGGTTTGCCTGGTTGTTATTTCATGTACCGATACAGTTGAAAAAGAGGAAAAAGTTCCGGAGGTAATTAAACCGGTGCTTAATGAATATGGGTTACTAACCGATTCTCTCGAGGAGATTAGCGGTACTATAGGCAATGGCGATTCATTTGGCAAGATTGCTTACAAATATGGGGTTGGGTATTCCACAATTCAGAAGATACAGGATAACTACAAGGATGTATTTGACATCAGTAAGGTAAAAAGGGGTAACGATTACAAATTATATTTACTGAATGATTCCCTGAAAACATTAAAATACTTTGTGTATGAATTTGATAAGCGCGATTTCGTGGTTTTTGAACTTGTAGATACAATAAGTGTGCGTAGTAACAGTAAGGAAATTACAGTTAAGGAAAAAGAATTTACCGGAATAATTGACCACTCCTTATATAAAACACTGGATGATGCGAATAAATCGCCTGTACTTGCTCTTAAATTATCGGAAATATTTGCATGGCAAATCGATTTCTGGGCAATACAGGAGGGTGATAGATTTAGCGTGTTATATGATGAGGAGTACATTGGTGAAGAGTTTTACAGTATAGGCGAAATTAAGGTAGCCAAATTTGTTCACAGAAATGAAGAGTATAACGCAATTAAATTTGATACTGATAAAGATAACGGATTTTATGATGAAGCAGGACATAGCCTGAGAAAAGCATTCCTTAAAGCTCCATTAAAATTTTCCAGGATTAGTTCACATTTTTCAAACAGTCGTCTGCATCCAATTTTAAGAATAAGAAGACCACACCACGGAATTGATTACGCTGCTCCAACAGGTACACCAGTTGTAAGTGTGGGTGATGGAATAGTAATAAAAAGAAAGTATAGTGGGGGAGCAGGCAATTTTGTTAAAATTAAGCATAACAGCACTTATCAAAGTGGTTATATGCATCTTTCCAAATATGCCAAAGGTTTGCATGTAGGCAGCAAGGTTAAACAGGGTGATGTAATTGGGTATGTTGGCTCAACCGGACTTTCTACCGGACCACATCTTGATTTTAGATTTTATAAAAATGGTACACCAATAAACTATCTTAACATGAAATTTCCACCATCAATTCCTGTAAGTAAGGAACACAGAAACAAATTTGTAGCGATAAAGGATTCGCTTTTACAAAGGCTTGCTGTTTTAAGTAATGAAGTTGAAAAAGATACTGTTTTAACAGCTAAAAATGATAATTTTTAAATACATCTGTAAAAAAAGTAACTTTACTTTAAAGTTTATATAAAGTTAACTTTTGCCTGGTTGCAAAAAAGAAATTCATGTCTTATTTTCGAATATAGAATTGAAAATCTGCACACTTCTTTAATCTTAAGGTGTATTCCAGTACACTTAGTTGAGGTACCAAATGTCCGGTGAGACCAAGGCAAACGTCAGAGTATTTGATGATGTGGCTACATCAGTACCTGATAATACCAATTACGACTATACATTAGATAATTCCTTCAAATTACCTTTTCAGGAATACCTGAATTCATATTTTCAGAATCTTGGTTTTGAAACCAAAGTGATTTTGGCAAGTATTGTATTGGGCTTTTTAGCTACAATATTTGACGGATTTATTGATTACTATTTCTTTTATGATTTATCCTTTTCTGAAATATTTTTTACAGATATTCCTGCTAATGAAGTTTATAATCGTGCTTTACTCTTTATAACTTTTACGCTATTTGGTTTTATTTCGTCAAAAGTGCTTACGGGGTATAAAAATGCTGAGACTTCTCTAAAACAGATGAATGAAGACCTGGAAGCAAGAGTAATGAGAAGAACCGAGAAGCTTATTAAGGCTAATAACAAGTTTCAGGTTGAAGCTGTTGAGAAGAGTCGCATTGAAAAGGCACTACGATACCGAATCGAATTTATCGATATTATTACAAGGTTTTCTACAAGACTGATAAATATTCAATTAAATGAAATTGATAATGCAATTAATGAGTTACTGGAAAAAATAGCCGTATTTGAAAAAGTTGAACGAGCTTATACAATTTTTGAAGAAGATTATTTGTTCAGAATTAAACATAGCTGGGCAGATGGTGATATTGTAGAAAATGAAAGATTATTTGATTTTAGAGAACTTAAGCTGATTACTGATTCGCTTGCAAATAAAGGCTATTTTCAGGTTGAAAATATTGAAGAGATTAGTGAAACCCACGTAGCCGAACGTAAACTGTTTGGTGACAGTGAGTTAAAATCTGTTATAATTGTACCATTGCGTCTTGGTGATGACATTTTAGGGTATATAGGATTTGAAACGTACAAGAAACCACGTTACTGGTCCGAATCTTCAATAAATATACTTGGTCTTGTTTCCCAGATGATAGTTAATGTACTTAAGCGAAAAATGGATAGTGATACCATTAAGGAAACTGAAGACAGATACCGCAAGCTTTTTGATGAAGTACCGGTTGGGTTGTACAGAACCACTCCTGAAGGTAAAATACTGGATGCCAATAAAGCTATTGTTAGGCTTTTAGGTTATAGCAGTAAGGAAGAACTTGTTAGCGAGTCTGTAACGCACCTATATAATGTTGAGAGCGAAAGGGAAAAGTTTATTAAGAATTTAATAGATAATGAAGTAATATACAATTATCATGTTTCGCTTAAGCGCAAGGATGGAAATCTCATAGAAGTTCTGGATACATCTCGTGTTGTGAAGGATGATAGCGGTAATGTGCACTCCTTTGAAGGAAATATGAGAAAGGTTGAGGTAAAATAATTTAGCAGTTTTCAAATTTAACTGTAAATTTGGTTCCTTTCTGTTTTGTGCTGGTAACATAAATTTCAGCATTATTAACTTCGATATATTTTTTTGCAATTGCCAAACTCAAACCATTGCCGTCAAATTTCCTGGTATATCCCATTTCTTCCTGTGAAAAGGGAGCATAAAGCAATTTGAGATAGTTTTCTGAAATACCAATTCCAGTATCCTCAATATCAACGCAAACTTTATTTTCTTCGTTGTAAACGTGTAAAATAACGCTCCCTTTATCCGTGTATTTAATAGCATTATCAAGAATCTTGGAGAATATCTGTTTGACCATATATTTATCGGCTCTAATACACTTGTTTTCAGCAGCGTAAATAAAGTTTAGTTTAAGTCCTTTTGTATCGCTAAGAAGCTTAAACTCCTTATACAAGTAAAAGAGTACATCTTTCGACAAATTAAGCAGAACCGGAGTGTATTCCATTGTTCCTGTTTGTATTTGTGACATTTCAAGAATTGTATCGATTGTATTCATTATACGTTTGCCAGCACTCATAATAGATTCAAACGTATCCTGATGTTTCACAACCTGTTCAGGTTCAAAATCTTCCCTGAGAAGCGAAGTGAAACCAAAAATTATATTTATCGGAGTTCTTATTTCGTGTGACATTTGAGCCAGAAACTGTGATTTAAGGCGGTTCGATTTTTCAGCTTCATCTTTTGCCAATCTAAGTTTTTCGTTTGCTTCCTTTAATGCGGAATATGCCTTTAATTGTTCGTTATAAAGCTGGGCATTCTGGATGGCAATAGCTGCTTGTCCGGCAAGTATTTCAAAAGTGCTGGTAATTTCTTTTACCTTAACTTTACGTAGCGACTTGCAATCAACATATATAACGCCAATTTTTGAATCACCACAAACAAGGGGAGAGCATAAAATTGTTTGCAATTCAAGTCTTATTATACTTTTGCTGGGATCGTTACCAGTATCGGTTAATGCTGATTCAATAAAGCTTGATTTGCCAAGTTCAAAAACATCTTCAATAACAGTTGTACTAATTTCAAAAAGTTCTTCGGGCAGTATTGTACCAGAATTGTTTAAGCCAAGCTTGTATTCAAGTTTACCTTGAGGGTTCTGAAGAACTATAAAACCTCTATCAGTAGAGGTTAGCTCAATTGCTTTTTCCAGTACATGAGTTAAAACATCATCAAGAATCAATGACTTATTGATAGTTTTAACAATATCCAGAATAAGATCCAGGTTTTCCTTGTTCTCGATTTGTGCACTTGAAACAGTACGAGAATTTATTTTATCAAGTTGTTTTTTAAACTCATTAAATTTCATAGAAATGTACCCAAAAAATATTTAAACTTTCCCTTACCCAAGGTTATAATCGTAATAAAATAAAAATATTTGAGATTATAACTTACTAATTAGCTGCTTAATTTTTGAGATTTCGGATTTATTTCTGATTTTTTTGTAATAATCTAAAGCTTCCTGATATAAACCTAATGCATCTTCAAATCTGTCTATTTCAAAATAGCAAATTCCTAATTCAATTGCTGTTTCCGAATAGTTAAGTTTGTTGTTGAATTGTTCATTCAATCGGAGTGAGGAGAACAGGTAGTTTTCAGAGTTAATATAATCTTTTTCAAGACGTAGAATTATACCTTTCAATTTATATCCATCGGCAATGGAAAGTTTATCGTTTATTTGATAGCTTACTTCCATACCTTTATTCAAGTATGCATTAGCAAGTTTAAAGTCGTTTGAGTAGATGTTAACTTCAGATTTTCCAAGAAAAGAAATAGCAATGGTAGGCAAATAGCGATGTTTTAGAGAAAGTTCCAGACTTATATCAAACTCCTGACTGGCAAGAATAAGATCATCTTTTTTAAGATAAAGCATACCAAGGTTATGATGAACTTCTGCAATCCTTCTCAAGTCATTCATTTTTTCATACTTGAATAAAGCTCTCTGAAAATGTGTTAAACTTTGGTCGGATTTACCTTGCATATTATCAATAATACCAAGGTTAACTTCAAGCATTGCGATAAGAGAAGAATTGTTGGTATTATAAAGAAGTGCGAGTCCCTTTTCAAAATGAGATTTTGCTGGACGTAACCTTCCTTGTTCGGCATAAATGGTACCGATCAGGTTTTCGGTTTTGGTTAGCCCAATTTCATCATTTTGTTTTTGGAACATGTTTGTGCATTTTTTGCTGATTGAAAGTGCAGAATCAAAATATGCCTGGCGGGCATAAATATTCCCGAGTGAGAGGGAAGCGTATGCAGCCAAGCTGTCGAATTCGCTACTCCCATTCAAATTTTTAATAATGGAGGAATAGATATCACTGGCGGTTTCAAGTTCGCCAATTGAAATAGCTAACTCACCCAGTTTATTTAAAAAGGTGTAATGCTTTTCGAACGGGAGAGATAGTTTTGAATAACTTATAAGTCTATCAATATAAACTTTTAGTATCTCCGTTGAAAAGTTACCTTTTGGAAGATAAGTAGAGTCATCAATCTTTATGTTGTACTTTTCTTCACACTGTTTAATAAAGTCCTGCCCTAATATATCTATAAAGTTTTCTCTTTGTTTTTCATCAAAGAAAACCTTTATTAGATAATTGAACCCCTCTAAGAGGTTAGAGGGGTAGGGGCTAATTTGGGAGTGAGATAGTGTCATAAAAACTAAACTTTATTCTATTGCTCTTACAAAACCGTATCTGGAAAAGTGTCCTATCTTTGCACCTTTAACTTCAAGATTACCGTTTTCCACATCTACAGTAATTTTTTTATAGTCAGCTAAAACAATGCTTCCGTTGTTATCAAGGTATGCAAAATCATATTCTGCATTAGCTTCAAGGTAGCCTAAATCTATATTAGTAAATTTAAGATCAAAAGTAAGGTCTTTGTTAAATGCCATACCCGGATCAAAATCTACTACAGCAAGTTCATCATCAACAGTGTAACGAATTAATTTAATACCTGAAAATGCATTTCTTGGTACATCAAGGTTAGCTTTTACAGTTGCAATGCCGTTCGGGGAGAAGTAGAATCTGAGCATAGGAACATCACCACCCCAAGGACCATAAATTAGCATACCAGTCCAATGTAAATATTCAGTAGCATCTTCAGTATCAGCAACTAAATCACCAAGCTCAATAAATTCATAGTTTGTTGCCTTTTCCGCAGTAACAACATCCTGATCAACAGGGTTGTTAGTTCCCATATCGGAACAAGCGTTAAAAAGGAACAACATTACGATAAAAACAGCAGTTAATAATTTTTTCATTTTAAGCACCCTTTATAAATAATATAATTAGAGATATACATTATATAGGCAAGTATCGTACCACAACTAAATAGCCTATATATCATAGGTAATAATGACTATAATAGAAGTAGTAGGTAAATGTTACCTGTGAAAAAGTAAAAAAATAAAAAATTGTAAAATATATTTACACTTTGTGCATTATGTGTAATTTTAACTTCTATTTTAGAAGTTTATCTAATTTAGGGCGCGAAATACCAAGAATTTTAGCAGTTTTAGATTTATTTCCATTCTCTTTTTTTAACACCATTTTTGCATAAATCTGTTCAATAGTTTCCAGACTTTCTTTCTTGTAGTCAACTGAAAGTTCAATTCGGTTACTTGGCGGAGGTGTTCTTTTTCTATCCGGATTCTCAAATTTGCTATCAAGTGAGCTTCTAATTATATCAAGACTTAAAGCACGGTCATCACCAAGTAATACTGCTCTTTCAATTGTATGTCTTAATTCGCGAATATTTCCGGGCCAGTTATATGTTGACAGATAATGTGATACTTCATCGCTAATAACTGGTACCTGTTTAGCAAAACGATCAGAATACTCCACCAGAAATTTATTTAGGTAAAAAGAAATTTCTTCCGGCTTTTTGCGTAATGGTGGTAATTCGATGGTAAATGTATTTAGTCTGTAATACAGGTCTCTTCTGAATATATTCTCCCTGATAAGCTCAGCAAGGTTTTTGTTACTTGAGGAAATAATGCGTGCATTTATTGGAATTTCCTTTGTTCCACCTATTCGTCTGAAATATTTTTTTTCTATAACACGGAGTAATTTCGATTGAATGTCAACTGACAAATCACCTATTTCATCCAAAAATATTGTGCCATCTTCGGCAACTTCAAACAAACCTATTTTTGACGACTTTGCATCGGTGAATGCTCCTTTTTCGTACCCGAATAATTCTGATTCAAGAAGGTTTGAAGGGATGGAATTGCAAATAATATCAACAAATGGTGATCCTCGGCGAGTACTAAGATGATGTATATACTTAGCATAGTTACCTTTTCCGGTTCCGGTTTCACCAAGGAGTAGAAGATTGGAATCAGTTTCGGTGGCAATTTTATGAATCATCTTTTTTAACTTTTGTGATTCCTCGGTTTCGGAAAAGAAGATGTTGCCCGGGAACAAGTCCTCTTCACCGGAATCTACCATGTTGGTATCTCCGGTTACTTTTATATTGTTTAGAAGTTCGTGAAAATGATTATCGAATTTATATATGTCAAACGGGAAAACATAGATATCATTAAAGCCTAATCGGGCTATTGAACTTATTGTTGAAGCATTACTACCATTGAATATAAATAATACAACTTCAGGAAGGTTATCACGCTGTTTAAAAATAGTATTCCATTTTGAGGTATCGTTACTTGTTAGGTACAATAATAATACATTTACACCTTTAACACTCATTTGGGAAGGATCAAAGTTATCAATACTTTCTACGGAATACTCAAGATCAGCAAGGATACTGTCAATTATCGCAGTATCCTTACTATCGGAAACAATATTTATATTGATGCTATGATTCATCAATAACGTTCTCCAGATCCTGTAGTATTCTTGTACACTGTGCTACCGGATATTGAGACAGGAATGAATCAAGGTTATCATCACTTTTAATTTTTTTTGTGTAATAGGAGAACAGCATAATAGAATATTCGTAGAATCTTTTGGTTTCTTCCAGAATACCTCTTTCTCTGTATTTGAATGCTAATAGGGTAACTATTTCAATGGTAAGAAAGGTAATATCAAGTTTTTCTATCAGTGAGTAAGCATTTTCCAGTGATGAAAATGATTTTTTCTTATTCAAGTTTGCAGTTGCTTTCGAAATAAGGAATAATCTTTCTGCTTCAAAATAAGGTGAACTTTGGGCATAATTGCAAAATTCTTCATTTTTCAGTACTTCAAGTGCTGCTTCTGGTTTATTATCCTTGAGCAGTAACCTGCATTTAAGCAAACGAAGTTTGTAAGCTTTTTGTTTCTGGTTATAATCAAACAGCAGGGTAATATGTTTTTCTATCTCTTCGAGTTCCGGAATACTTTCCAGATAGCCATATGCAAAGAGCACCTGGAGATAACCTGACAATGCTTCTATCAGTTCACCGTCATTTTCACCTGAAAGTTTCTGTAAATCTGCTAGATGTGATAAATACACTTCGGGATTTGCTTTATACAAATTTATAAGAGCAAGATAAAACTTAACTTCTGCAAGATCCTCGAAGCTGTTTAGTTTCTTTAAGATTCTTTCAGCATGAATAAGGTTTGCTTCCGATTCTTCAAAGTCGTTTTTTCTCAGGAATAGTTCACCCAGATTTGTATAACATAAACCTTCACCAAACATGTTAGCTGTATTCTTAAATATTAGTAGCGATTTTCTGTAATTGTTTTCTGCTTCTTCGTAATTATTACGCTCGTAATGATAAATACCAAGTGAGTTCAGCAGTTTTGCTTCCTGATCGTAATTCCCGGTTTTTTGAACAATCTTTTTGGCTTCGTTCCATTCATTAAGGGCTGATTCCTTTTTTGATTGCGAATGATAAATATTACCCTTATTTATTTTAACTCCAGCTAAAAGGTTTTTTTCACCCAAATGTAAATATATTTTTTGTGCTTCATTAAAACTGGTAATGGATTTGTCGAAATTGCTTTTAATATAATAACTGATTATACCACAAAGGTTGTATGCCTGTGCCTTAATTAATTTGTTAGAATTAGAACTAATAATTTTCTGAATTTCTGATTCAACCTTATCAATTTCATTTAAATCGAACCATATGTTTGCTAGTAATAAACTTTTATCATCTATAAACTTATCAGGAAAACTACTCTCGAATTCCTCTATTGCCTCTATACTTTCATTGGGTTGTTGAAGTTTTACAAGGCACCTTATCCTGTGCAAGTTATAATCAGGGATGGATGAATCTTTTTGGATACTCTTATTAATGTAATCCAGACTGTTCTTGAAGTCGCTTTGTGCAAAATAATTAAGTGCTATATAGTGGTTGGTTTTACAATAGACTGATGTGGTAAGATTTAAACCCAGTATTTTTTGTAATGTAATAATTGCATTATTATATGCTTGCTGTTTTTTTTGTTTTTCTGCTTCATCAAAATAAATTTCAGCGGCTTTATAACTATTGCCTGCAAGTATATGAAGTGTTGCAACATCATAAATATCATATTTGTTTTCATTACTTTTAACAATTTGCAGTGTTTGGCTAATTATTTGATTGGGCAAACTTATCACTTCCTGTCTAACAAAATCTTTTAATTTGTTTGAAGGAAAACGGAATGTATCTTCCAGAGAAATGAATACCAGCATACCAGCTTTTTGCAACTTATCGAGCTGCATTGCCAAATGCTCGGATGAAAAATCCAGAAGTGGTTGTACCTGGTTCCATCTTAAGAAGGTATCAAACAGTGAAAGTTTATCAAGTACAAGCTTGGTATCTTTCGGTAGTGAGAAATATCTTTCCTCAAACTTTTGTTCAAATTTTGTATGAAGTTCATTTATTGTTTGCTGATGAGTTACCAGTGTTGGCGTATTAGATGTAAACTGAATTATTTTGTGCTCAAGTAACTCGTTGTATATGTTATCAATATCAAAATAATTTAGGTTGCCAAACTCACAAATTATATCAGTAAGTTCTTCACGCGGAAAAAAACTTGCCAGTTTCGTAGAAATAATACTTTTTATGTCGTCTTTGTTAAGTAACGGAAGATTTAGTACACCAAAACCTGTTAGTTCATTATTTCTGTAATCGGAGTCGCTGTTTTCTGAAAGAATAACCTTTCCGTTATTAATTTTAACGATAAATATTAGTTCTTTTACTAACGATTGCGAAATACCCTTGAAAGTTTCGAAATCATCAACTAGAAGCGTGATCTGTTTTTCATCAATTAGCTCTCTTATAAAAGATACAGCTTCGGTAAGTGTACTGGTGGCAGCATTTAGTTTTTTCTTGTAATGTTCAAAATCAGTGGGTGCAATTTTATTTTGCAAAACTGAACTGTAAAGTACAGATTGCAATAACGCATGAATTGGGTATTGTGGGTCAATTGCATTTTTTGAGATGAGCATTACATTTCTGTTCTTGAAGAATAAGTGTTCCAGCAGGGATGATTTACCTGTTCCACCTGGTCCGCGAAGTATTATGTTTCTAAATTTCTTTGTACTGAGAAGACCCTCTAGTTTTGTAAGATAATTTTCTCGTCCGGCAAACTTTCTGCAAGGTTTCCAATGCTTTCTAACCTTTTGTATATACTCCGGTTCTAATTCGCTAATAATTTCGAGAGAGGTATAATACCTATCAAAGCTTTTTTTAGAGAGCAGTTTTTTAGTGATATCAACAAAAATAATCTGGTAATTTGTTGCCGGGTATTCAAATTCACCATCAACATGTGCCTTGTAAATATCAAGCTTATCTTTTGATGCAAAAGGAAATTTGTTAAAGATAATTCTGTACAGAAGCATCCCAAGTGAATAAAGATCACAACGTTGGTCAACAATTTCACGTTGAATTATTTCCGGAGCTGTATATTCACTGGTACCACCAATATCTTTTAGAATAAGCGTCAGGTTATCCTTTGCAAGCTCAAAATCTATTAGCGTTATATTAAAATCCTCATCAACCAGTACATTTTCAAGTTTAAGATCAGTATATATATAATTGTTTTGATGAATATAGTACAATACATCGGAAAGTTGCAGCAGTAGCTTTTTAAGAGATGTACTATCTAGCTTATCCAGAACCGAATCGAGAGGGCTACCGGGAATAAAATCGGTAACAATAAATGAAGCTCCCGGAATTACACCAGGTAAATCTTCTGAAATATCAAGTATTTTTCCATATTCATAAACTTTCAATATGCCGGGATGATCGAGGCTTTTAAGCACACGATATTCGTTTAGCAATGAGTCATTTGAAGAGTTGGCAGCTACGTCAGGACTAATCTTAATAGCTAACATTCGCTGCGGATTGTTCTTTTCATGACACGTAAAAATTTGGTTTCTTCCGGCACCAAGTTTTTTTAGTCCGGCATATTTTTGATTTATCATAATATTCAAAATGTATTTATACGTTTAATTTTTTCAGAGTATTTAAATAGTGCAATAAGAAAAGTTGCTAAAACAAATGCAGGGAAAAATGCAATCCACCATTGAGTTCTTAAATAAGGAATACCATAATTTATAAGTGAACCCCATGCAATTGAATCGGGCGAATGACTAAATCCCAAAAAGCCCAGTGCTGATTCAGCTAGTATAATGTTGGCAAACTGAAATATAAAACTTATACCCAGTACTGGAAGTATATAAGGTATTACCTCGCGAATAATTATATTAAACCAGTTTACCCCAAGTTTTTTTGTAGTGATAAAGAAATCCATGCTTTTAAGCTGAATTATTTCATTTCTCGTTACAATATATATATGCATCCAGCCTGTTAATGCGAGTATTATAATTATTGAAAACATTGAAATCTTAAGTAAACTGGTAGCAAATAATATTAAAAATATGGCTGGAATTGATAGAAAAATTTCAGCCAATTTAAAAATTGCACTATCTGTAATTTTTCCTGAATTGCCGGAAATAAAACCTAATGATATTCCAATTAGCATTGAAATAAAAGTAGCACCAAAACCAATTATAACACTTTCACGAGTTCCGTACACAATTCTGGTAAATATATCTCTTCCAAACTCGTCACTACCAATTACAAATAAATGGTAGTTAGGTGTGATAGTTACAAAATGCTCTTTACTAAAAGTTTGACTGTTTTTGTTTTGATATAGCGTTACAGTTGACTTATTTATTTTGAGGCTATCAAAATACTCTCTTTCAAAACCGTTTAACTTTTTACTTAAGTTTGTTATTCTGTCAACCTTTTTAGATGGAGCAATTTCCAGATAGTTTACAGTTGTAATTGGTGACAAGTTTTTTGTAACTGATGGTGTAGCAAAATAGTGAGGTGAAGCTGGGGTGATAAAATTGGCAAATACAAATACTAATAAAACTGTTATAACAAGATTATTAACACCATACGAAATTTTACTACTAACTTTTAATCTTGTCGAAATAAATAAAAGCGGAAGCAAGGCAAAGAGGAGAGAGGTAAATATTTGAATTACTATATGCAATGAAACAGTGGAAACCTTACTGAAATCGACAATATAGAGCCCTGCCAACTCAATCGCTGAAAAAATGATTTCCCAATTAAGAATAAAAATTGAGAACCAGATTAGAAATAAAACTATTTTTGATTTTGACTTCATTTGATCGACAGAAAATACTTCCTGTTCATATAGTATTTAATAATTTCCGCAGTAAAATTGGTTAAAACAATGAAGCTCGAAGAGAAAATGGTACATCCAAGAATAAGTGAATAGTCACGATGCAATACAGCATTAACAGTAAGTCTCCCGAATCCGGGTAAACCGAACAGTATTTCTGTAATTAGAGTACCACCGAGCAATATTCCCAATTCAATACCGGCAATTGATATTAGAGAGAAGAGAGAATTAGGCAGAATGTACTTAATAAAAATAGCTGATTCGCTTAAACCTGTACTACGTGCATATAGTACAAAGTTTTTCCGGGCTACCGTGTCAATATTTTCTGATAAATATCTGTAGTAAACCGGTACACCGGTAATAATAAGAACTAATACCGGTAGAATTAAGCTGACAAAAGTAATATCTCCTTCCCAAAACTTAGCCGAAATTGGAAACAAGGGAATAAACACAGAAAAAACCAAAATAAGAATGATACCGGTCACAAAAGAGGGTATCGAATATACAGTAAGCATAAAATTTGCAAGAAACGATTTGTTAAAAATTTTTACAAATTGTAACCATGCTAAAGAAACTGCAATTAGAACTTGGAAAAAAAATGCAACCAAAGCAAGTTTAATCGTTAGAGGCAGGTAAAAAGTGATAATATTTTTTACACTTTGTTTAAAAAGAGTTGATGTTCCGAAGTCAAGTTGAACAATTCCTGAAAGGTAATTTACATATTTATAAAAAAAAGAGATGCTTGTTTCAGGTTGTTGAAGCTTGCTGAATAATTCCGGCGTTATACCTGAATTAACAAGTGTAGCAGCTTCATTACCCGGTATTAAAACCAGTGCAGCAAATACTGCACTGATTACCAAAAATAGTAATAATATTGATAGGAGAAACTTTTTTATTATGAATAAAAAAAAATCCATCTAGTTCTTTTCCCATTCCCAGCAATATTGTATTACACCAAGGGGATTTATGTCAATATTCTTTACACTTTTATTATAAGCAGTAATATCATTTAACCAATAAAGAAAAATAGCGGGCTTTTCTTCAACAAATATTGAGTGAATATTGCCGAGTAATTTTTCTTGTTTTTCAAGTGTTTCTGTTTCGTTGTATTCTTTTAATAATTTTTCAAGATCATTATTTCTGTAACCTGAAAAGTTGAAATTTTTCGTTTCCAGATTAGCACGCCAGCTAGGTAACAGGTCCATTGGTATTGGCACAAACCAGCCACCAACCCAGGCATCCATCTCTCTCTTCGAAAGCTTTTCGAAATAAATGCTGTACTCAAGCGGTTCAATAACTGCTTCTATACCAACATCCTTAAGGTATTTTTGTACAAATGTTGCCACACTCTGCATAACAGGATTACTCGCTGAAAGTCCAAACCTGACTGATAATTTATTGCCATCTTTATCCCTTATGCCATCATTATCCGTATCTTTCCAGCCAAGCTCATCAAGCAGGGCTTTTGAACTTGTGGGATCAAAATTATCCTTTGCAGGAATAGTGCTTTCAAGAAATAGGGGAGAAACCGGAGAGTTACACAGCGTACCGGCACCATTAAGCACTTCGCTGATAATTTCATTTCTGTTGATTGCACTGGAAATTGCAGTACGCAATTTTTTGTTACCGAATAACTTATGGCTCTTGTATTCGTTTGTTTCATTAAATTGTTGCCAGTCTATTAGCTGCAAACCAATATAATCGTAAATTCTTCCTGTAACTACTTCAGTGGCAATATTTGGAAGTTCTGCCAGTCTGTCTGCATCTGCTTTTCGCAAGTTACTAAACAGGTCAATTTCACCAAATTCAAGTTGCATTACTCCCGAGTTATAATTTGAAATTACCTTAAACTCCAATGGTCTTGTACCTGGTTTACAAAATGTTGACGTAGTATCCGGTAGTAGTGTAAGTGTTAACGGATTTGAATTTTCCTTTAACAGGTACGGACCGCTTGATACAGGTTTAAGATTTTTTGGTGAGTTAACAAGTTCTGCTAACTCTATTCCACTAAAGTAATGTTTTGGTAAAACAGGAAAATCAACATCAAAAAGTGTAGGGGAGCTTTCCTTTGCAAAAGAAATTTTAAGTGAATCAGGGGATATTATTGTAAATGCTTTATCAGAATTTATAGAACCATTCTCGTTCGAAGGGTAATTGGTGAACATACCATAAAACTTTCCTTTGGCTTCGGGGTGGGAATAAAGCTCAAAGCTGAATACTATATCATTCACGGTAATTGGTTTTCCGTCACTCCATTTTAAGTCATTCTTTAATACTAGCAAAAGTGATTTTTTATCAAGCCATTTCCATTCCCTGGCAAGTAGTGCTTTAGGCACAAGTTTTAGTTTATCATCCCAACTATGTTTTACAGGTTGAAGATAAAGTAATTCACTTATTTCACCTTCGTTTGTATTAAATGCAAACATGGGATTTAGGGTTGTAATTTCATCGGTTATACCGATAATTATATTATTTTTGTTAACTTTGTTGTTTGAGCATGCAAAGGTTAATAAAACCAGTACGATTAAAGCTATTTTTTTCATTACACTTTCTTAGGCTTGTTAATAAACTTTTTAGTTATGATTGTAGCAGACTTTAATATATCACTTGTTAATAATGGTGTAAAGACATTATTGTTAAAGATCGATAACTTTGTTATTGAAAAAGGAAAAATTACAGTTATTTTGGGTAAAAATGGTTCAGGTAAAACAACATTTCTGAAATCTGTTACGCGGTTACACGATGATTCCAAATGTTCAATTGAAGGAACGATTACAATAAACAATGTAGATATAATATCACAAAATTACCAAAAAATAAGAGAATTAAGAAGTAATGTAATTCGATATATTTTTCAGGATCCAATAAATTCATTTGATCCGGTAAAAAAAGTTAGAAGATATTTTGCAAATTTAAATAAAAATGAAGTTAACCAATTCCTGGAAAGATTTAATCTGGAGCAAAATGTACTTGAAAAATATCCTCATGAGCTAAGTGGAGGAATGGCACAAAGACTTAATATTATCCACGCCTTTCTTTTACCCGGTCAGTACATATTTATGGACGAACCAACCTCGTTTCTGGATAGCGAATCAAAGAATGTTTTTTATTCACTTTGCGAGGAGCAAACAGATATGGGGAAGGCATTGGTTATTGTTACCCAGGATGATGATATAAAAAGCAGAAATGCGGAATGCTGTTTCGAAATAACTGATAAAAAGCTGCAAGTAAAATGAATATTATTGAATTAGAGAATATTAACTATTTTGCTTCTTCGGGCAGTTTGTTTAGCAAACAGGGTAAACAGCTATTATATGAAGTATCACTTTCAATATCTAAAAATAGTATAACAGGCATTACCGGAAAGTCTGGTGGTGGTAAAACCACGCTTGCTAAACTGTTGGCAGGAATAAACTTATCCTATATTGGTGTTTATTTATATAATAACCGCAGTATTACCAAGGGGGATTTTAAGAAAATTCAGTTGTTGTTCCAGAATAACTTTAATTTGCTTAATCCGTACAGAACTGTTGAGTCGCAACTGAAAGATAGTTTACTTGAGTTTGATAATGAATCAACCGTACAAAAAATTGATGAGGTTGCCCGCAAGGTTGGAATACAATCAAATTTAAAGCAAAAGGCAGGAACGCTTAGCGGAGGGGAGAGACAACGTTCGGCTTTGGCAAGAATATTACTTTCTGAACCTGAAGTTATAATACTTGACGAGCCATTTTCTGCACAGGATACTGAAAGTAATACACGAATAAAGGAAATAATAAATCAACTATATAGTGATGGTAGAACCATAATAGTTATTTCTCACGATACAAACTACCTTGAGGGAGAATGTAATAGTATCGTAAATATTAGTGAAGGAAAAATTAATAAATTATAAAAAAAACTATTGACAATTATATCCAGTAGTATTATCTTTGAAATCTGTTTTTGAATAACATGTTTGACGCCTCGGGGCGTAGCGTAGTCCGGTTAGCGCGCCTGGTTTGGGACCAGGAGGTCGCAGGTTCAAATCCTGCCGCCCCGACAATTATTAAAGCCTTGCAAGAAAACTCTTGCAAGGCTTTTTTTATTTCAATTCTTCAAAAATTTCGGAGGGTATTTCCGCTGCTTTTATATTATCCATTACCTGTTTGGGTGTTTTGGCACCGGGTATAACACAAGTTACTGCCGGATTGGATAATATAAACGCCAAGCTTAACTGGGCTTTTGTATAGATGGAGTGTTTCTTGAAAAATTCCTCGTAATGTTCAAGTTTAACAAGGTACGATCTTAGCTTTTCGGGTGAAAGGTTAAACTTCCTGTGGTCGTTTTCACCAAATTTAGATTGCTGATTAAATTTGCCAGAAAGAAAACCAAACAATAATGGAATTCGGGCGAGTACACCAATCTCATATTTCATTGAAGCAGGAAAGAGGTTCTCCTCGGCTTCTCTTTCGAGTAAATTATACCTTACCTGTAAAACATCTATAACTTCATTGTATTGTTCAACAAATGGTGTTTGTTCATTTTCTGCGAACGATTTTACACTTAAACCTGCAAAACGAATTTTTCCTGATTTTTTTAACTGGTGAAGAGCTTCCCAGGCATCATCCTTTTTAAGAAGGGGAGAAGCCGGACTATGAAGCTGGAGCAAATCCAAAGTTTCAACATTCAATCTTTTTAAGCTCTTTTCAACTGCCTCAATCAGGTACTCTTTTTTATAGTTAGGCGTAATCTGAATTTCTCTTTTTTCGTTAGTGAAATTGTAAAAATCGCTACCTGCTTTAGTGGCAACAAAAATATTATCACTTTTGCGTTCTTCAAGCACTTTTCTAATCAGTTCATCCGAATGACCAAAACCGTAAACATCTGCAGTATCAATCAGGTTAATACCGTTATCTAATGCAGTGTGTAAAGCTTTAAGAGATGTGCTATCATCAGTAACACCCCAGTCTCTTCCGCTAATACCCCACGCACCAAAACTAACAATTGATACTTCTGGTCCACCTTTACATAGTTTTTTATATCTCAATTTAAAAACCCTTAGTCTTTATAATTTTCAGTAATAAAATTTGCAATTCTTTCGTAAGTTTCTTTATTAAGCCTGAAATCCATATTCTTCGTAATTTCTTCAGCTTGCTTTTTGTTACGCATCCCAACGATAGCACCCGTTACAGCTTTATTGTGCAGTACCCATGCAATTGCAATCTGGGGAGTCATAACATTATTTTCCCTGGCAATTTCTACAAAGAAATCCTGTAGTGCCAAATTACGGTCAATATTGGGTTCCTGAAACTGTGGGGTTCTTTTACGCCAGTCATCATCAGGGAAGCTGGCAATACGGTCTTTCGTCATTTTACCAGTAAGCAAACCTGCCTGCATAGGGGAGTAAACAATTACACCTATATTGTTTTCAAGACAGTAGGGTAAAACTTCAGGTTCGTTTTTACGGTTTATTGCAGAATATGGTGGTTGAAGAGTGGAAATTTTTCCTAATCCGGAAATTCTTTCTATCTGCTCTACGCTGAAGTTTGAAACACCTGCCCAGCGTATTTTGCCTTCTTCCTTTAATTTAAGCAAGGTTTCCCAGCCTTCCTCAATATCATCATCGGGATTTGGCCAATGTATCTGGTATAAATCAATCGTCTCCACATCAAGTCTTTTAAGACTTGCTTCAACTTCTTTACGTATTGAATCCTTGTTAAGGTTATTTATAATGTTACCATCTTTGTCCCAAGTGAGCGAACATTTGGTGAAAATATAAGGATTATGAGGGGATTCCTTCACTGCTTTGCCAACGACTTTTTCGGAGTGACCCAAACCGTAAACAGCGGCAGTATCAATCCAGTTAACTCCTGCATCAAGAGCTGTGTGTATAGCATCAATAGATTCCTTGTCTTCCTGCGAACCCCAGGCAAAAGCCCAATCGCCGCCACCCATAGCCCAAGCACCAACACCTGTGGCAGAGATTTCCATATCAGTATTACCAAATTTTCTGTATTTAGGCATGCATATCTCCCAATTATTGAAATAAACTATAAATACTACAACAGGAGAGCATGAAAAGTTCTAGTGCTTCCTAACCATCCTGAGCATTTTTACATTAAGTATAAGAAATCTTACAAACTGCCACAATATATTAGTACGCAAAAATTTTATGAATCCGGTTGGTACCGGCGGATAGTAACTTTGTTCAAATGGTTTTCTTTCAGACATTTTATTCTCTCCTATTCAGGTATCATTTGCCAAAACGGATTAGCTTTCGCCTTGTAGATAAATGCAAAGTGTAACAGGCGTTTTATCCAGTGACCAGCCAAACCAATTTCTCCGGTAGTAAAATTTAAGTCCCTGCCAACATTAGGGTACTTTTCAAAATCAGGAATTATTGGGTAAACATTCATTGAAACAGCAGTACCGTTAAACACGTTTGCACCTGCAGATGCAATACATGCAGCACCCATATTAGCAAGTGATGCCTTTCGTGTTGGAATGCTGCTTTTCTTATCCATCATATCAAGAATACTGAATGTAACTTCACGAGCCATTACTCCTGAAGGCATACCTGTACGAGGTGGGGTAGGGAATATTGGTGTTCCGTTTGGTGATTTCATTGGTTTTGAAATTGAATGTGGTGGTGCAAATGCAATACCTACGGCAAATATATTACCGAAAGAAGAGTTTTGGTAAGTTTTAGGCCAATCATCAACAGACCAGTCTTCATAAGGTTTACCTGAATAATCGGCATCAACTTTCATGAAACCATTTTTGGCAAATAATTTATCTGTGATATCTTTACCCGTTTTGTCAAAACTTTTTAGTCCCACACCAGCGAATGGAGGAATAAGCATGGCAAAATCAAAATCTACACGAGCCTCTTCACCATAGAGGTTTTCGTAAATAGCGTGATCTTTTTCAACTTTTTTAACATGAGCTTTTGTTATCCATTCCATGTTTCTTTCGGTAAAAAGTGATTCGGTGAAAACACGGCTATGAGTAATATAACCACCTTTTTTAATAAGCATTCCGCCCATACCAAAGTCACCAAGTTCAGCTTCATTGGTAATCCAGATAATTTTAGCCTTGTCGCGCACCTTATTTCTTCTAAGTTCAAATTCAACATTAAATATATACTCAAATGCAGCACCCTGGCAGGTAGCCAATCCATGCCCCATTCCAATAAGTATAGTTTTGTTGGCACCTGCTTTCATCTCTTTAATTAGCTCGGCAAGTTTACCAGAAGTTTCTTCGGCGTGGTCGGCTGTACAAACCGAATGTGAATAATGCTCCGGACCCAATCCTTCGGTTGCAGCAAAATTTAGTTTCGGACCAGTAGCATTTAGTAAATAATCGTAAGTAATCTTTAACTGTTCACCCTTTTTCTCGGGTGAAGTATATTCTGCCAGAACAAACGGGGTTGAATCATCGGCATCACCCTCAGGATGAATGGAAAGAGCTTTTGCCTGGTGAAAAGTAATACCTTTTTTCTTAAAAACCGGAGCTAATGGAAAAGTTACATCTTTTTTGGTCATTAACCCAACACCCACCCATATATTGGAAGGTATCCAGTTCCATTTACTATTAGGAGAGATTACGACTATTTCGTGTCGTTTTCCTACTTTCCTTTTTGCGTGAAGTGCCGCAGTTTGACCTGCGATTCCAGAACCAAGTATTAACAAACGCGCCATATTTTATCCTATAATTATGAAGCCCAGATTACGTGTATGATTCTTAGATGCAGAGACTAAAAAAGAGTTGCAGTGTTATTTGCAAACTTTAGTATTTAATCTTGTGCCGGCATACCAAAATTTGCCCATTCCTCTTTAGCTGGTCCATATATACCCGGAACCGTTATATTAAGTAATCTCATTATTACTGTCATCTGTGCCCGGTGATGAATTTGATGATTTATAAGAACAGATAGTAAAATCGTTTTTCTCCATTCCTGACCGTATATTTCTAGTTTATCCAACAGGTTTTCGTCAGTCCAGTTTTCTTTAACTTTGTTTAATATCATATCACTGTATTCGGTATATGTTTCAACTATTTCAGCAATTGTAGCAGGTACCTCTTTTGATTCAAGGTTATCCTCATCAATAAGTTCTGCCTTAAATGGCATTTCAGTTAAGGTTTGGGTTATATGCCACGCAAGTTTACCCAGGGATCTTATGTTATCGTTAGGTTTTTGGTGCAACTTATCATTGCTTATTGCACTAAAAATTTTAATCGTTAATGCTGATTCTTTTTTCCATTCAGCTTCAAAGTCTTCAATTTTTCTAATCATTTTAATTTCCATTGATTGCTTATTAAACTATTTATAATTACAAAATTATTTTTTAGAATACAAGTAATATGTTTTAATGATATTACGAAAGTTAGTTATTTAGCGGGAATTACCTTCTTTGTTTGATGTTGTTTTCTCCCTAAGTATATCAACCACCCCATCGTAAATAATTTCGGAGAGTGTCCACATATCACCACCGCTGGTATTTACAAACTGTATTACTACTGCATCAATATCCTTATGGTATCGTGCTATACTCTGGTAGCCGGGTATGAGTCCGGTATGTTCGTAATTATATATTGAGGAATAGATAGCCTGCTCATCCTTGTTAAGGAGTGTTCCATCATTCAAAGCCCTAAGAAAAATACCCACATCCTGAATAGTTGCAACCATTGAGCCACCGGGGTGTATGTAATCATTATATTTAATATCGGGACCGTAGCCAACAAAATAACCGCTCATTACATCATCAATATTTACATCGGCAAGCAGACTGTAAGTATTATGCAACCCAAGCGGAGTTGATATTTCTTCCTTAATATACTGGTGGTGGCTATACCCTAAAGTTGAGTCGAGTATTGCACCAATCAGCAAATAATTTGTATTGGAGTAGTTGTAATCAGTATCAGGCTCAAATTGAGATGGTTGTCCATAGACAAGTTCAAGAGGCTGTTTGTTATTTTTGTATGGCTTATCCCATGGATAAGCGGGGTTATCGGAGTAATTATAGATGCCGCTTCTGTGTCTTACCAGCATTCTTAACGTTATTTTATCTGTATTGGGTATCTTGCCTTTAAGATAGGGTAAGTATTCATCAAGTGTTTTATCAAGTGAAATATTACCGGTAGCGGCTAATTTAGCTGTTGCAGATGCAATATACAATTTACTTATGCTGGCAATTTTAAACAAGGCTTTCGGGTTAGCTGGAATTTTATTTTCCCGGTTATTCCAACCAGCCGTATAAAACTCAGGTTGTTTGCCTCCCTGATCAACATAAACAATAATGCCATCAATTCCATAATCAATTGCACTATCTACCTGTTCCTGAATTGTATCAGGAAGGGGGGATATCCATGCAGTAAAAAGTGTCCACGGTGTAAAAACTGCGGTGCATGAAATCGCCACAATGGGCATTACAATTCTAAGTATCCAGATTACTGTTTTTTTCATAAATAGAATAAATCCCCTTGAAGAATTATTTCATTAGTACAAGCTTAATATTCTTAAAGCTGGAACCCGCTGTTAGGCGAGCAAAATAAATACCGGAAGGTAAATTGTTTGCTTTCCAGCCAATTTTCAGATTACCATGTACAGGTCTGTTCCTGAATAGTGTTGCAACCCTTTCGCCAATTGAATTAAATATTTCCAAAGTAAAGTATTGTTGAGTTTCCGAGTTGAATACTATGTTGGTTACGGGATTAAACGGATTTGGATATGCAGCAAGTTCAAATTTTACAGGAGAAGAAACTAATTCGGCATCTACACCAGATAAATTATGCACAAATCCGATTCTGGCACCAGAAGCAAGAGCTATTTGGGTTACCTTGTTTACAAGTTCGTAGTTCAGTTTATCTCTGGTATCGGAAGATTTATGATAATATGGATTTGCTATGTAGTAAGGTGAATCGTTATTCCAGGGGGAATCATTTTCCATAAGTAGTATAGCTCTAAAACCGTAGAACCAGTATGAATCATGATCACTGTATGGCACATTTACAGGAGTTTCGTTTAGCTGGAGGTCGGAAACATAATTATTACGCATGGAATAAATAGTATCGGCAACAGCCGAGGAGTATGAATCTGAAATAACCTCAGTATAGTAGTTACTATTATAGCCAATCATATCGAGAATAATTGCAGCTCTAACACTTTGGTTTTGGTCAAACAACTGTTTGGCATCGTAAAGGCTACCTGCATGATGAACGTCAGGGTGAACGGGGTGATATTCTTCTGCGGCGTACAATACAAACCTGTATGAAGCAATTCTTCCGTATCGTAATGATGTATCAGCAAGAACTTTTGCTATTTCCATAACTGCCGCACAACCGGTAGCGTTATCATCAGCACCCTGTGCGTGAACTGTTTGCCACGAGTTATCATAATCGCTGTCTCGGCTTCCACTGGCATCGTAATGGGCACCAAATACTACGAAATTTTCAACTGTAGCACTTCCGGGTAAATATGCAACAACATTAAACTGGGGTATTTCGTTATAAGGTGGGGTGGCTTCGGGAATATAAAAAGTGTCTTTATACACTTCCAGTCCGGGTATTGATTTAAGGTAGCGGTAAATATAATTACCGGCAAAACTATTTCCTTCGCTAAAGCTAACACGACTTTGGTAGCCACCAGCAATACAAAGGCTATCGATATGCATTGAAATATTATCAAGTGAAAGTGAGTCGATTAGTGATTGGTATTCGTAAGTCTGTGCAGAAATATCTAATCTACTGAATAATAACGCCATTAATATATAAGTGTAGCTGGTTAACAATAAAAATCTGTTTTTACATTGTTTCATAATTTTGCCCAAAAATTGTGAATAGCAGACTTTGTTTTACTTAAGTTATATATTTTTGAAGTCAAATAAAAGAAGGAAATTTCAGGTTTTGAAATTACTGATTATTTGCTAAATCAAAATGACTTAATGTGCTCGCTGAATCTAAACAAAAGATGATGATTATACAGATAAGAGATTTGAAGTTGTTATAGTTAGAAAATGATTTTGATAATATATTTAACTAGTACATAGCATTTTAACTAATGATATTAATGCTGTTCTTGTTAAAATATTAAACGAAGTACTAAAAGAAAAGCTAAACCAAAGGTTTAGCTTTTCGAAACCCAAAAATCGAGTTAAGTCAGTAAGATTTTTGAGTGGTGGCAAAATTTATAAAATACAGCAGATAAAAATATAAAAAATGTCGTATTAAACAATTCCATATATCCTGCAAATACAGAATTAATAAATTCATAATATGCAGTAAATGTAATTTATAAAAAGATTATAATTACCTATTCTATTGTGAGTTAACATTTAATTAACACTCCGATAATAATTACGTAATATTATCGTAATCTTTAGTTAATACGTGGTTGCTAACTTTAAATCCTAAATAAAATTACTTATGAAGTTATGAATTTATAAAACAGAAAGTATAAATAAAGATACACTGAATATAATAATAAGCAAATTATGAAAAAGGAGTTTTGATATAGAGTTTGAAAGAAAAGTTTGGTAAGTCAGTATGGTTTTTGAGTGGTGGCACACAAACATTACCCTCTGCTGGCTTGCTCCTCTAGTCTTTCAAAAATGTTCTAAAAGTTTGAACAGGAAGACATATTAAAAAGTATTCTTAAATAATAGGAGCAGGTATGCGATTTCTTGGCTATTTACTTAGAATAACAACTATAATGTCTGATTATAATCCTTTCAATATGGTTGGTAGGCTTTTTAAATCAAAAGCAAATCAAGATTATGTTGAGATAGATCTAATCATCATTCCAATAATTCGGCTTTTGAAATTGATTGTCTGGGCTATAATAATGCTTTTAACAGCTTTATTACTAATCATAGTATTGTCCATATAAATATTTGCGTATAATTATTAAAAATATTTAAGTCAGTAAACTTTCAGGGAAAACTATGAGTTTACTGACTTTCTATCATTGATGCTAATCGCAAAAATAATTACTTAGGCTTGATTGCGATTGGTAGAAATTATCAAATATTTCTTGACTTATAATTACAAAACTGTTAAATTTCACGTCTGTTTTTGAAAAAGTTCTTGAATCGGGGCTAACCCGATTTTTTTAATGTTCTGAAAGTATTGTAAAAAGAGATAAAAGTTTATATATTAAAAATATATGAAATGCGCCAGTAGCTCAACAGGATAGAGCAACAGCCTTCTAAGCTGTAGGTTAGAGGTTCGAGTCCTCTCTGGCGTACTTTTTGTTTAGATGGTGATCGTAGCTCAGTTGGTTAGAGCGTCTGGTTGTGGCCCAGAAGGTCGTGGGTTCAAATCCCATCGTTCACCCCATTTAAGGCCCCTTGGTGTAATTGGTTAACACGTCGCCCTTTCAAGGCGAAGAGCACGGGTTCAAATCCCGTAGGGGTCACAAATTTTTAATTCCTTATTATAATTTTATCCCTTAATACTTACAAGAATTGAAGAAGAAGTTTTCAACAATGGCCCCTTGGTGTAATTGGTTAACACGTCGCCCTTTCAAGGCGAAGAGCACGGGTTCAAATCCCGTAGGGGTCACAAATTCTACCTTTCAAAATATTCCAATGACAAATGAAACTTAATTGCTATACCTGTTATTTTGGCGACAAAAATGAATATAGAACTCCTGAAGGGAAGAAAGCATTTTTTCCGGCGGCAGGGTTTTATTACAGATTGGCTAAAGTTTTAATTTCAAGTTGGAGATCAACCAAAAAAAACGAGTTTAACCGCTATAAGTGGGCAGATGCCTCTTTCGGAGTAATAAAAGCTCTGGAAGGTGCCGGAATAAGATTTCATATTAAGGGTATTGATAACGTCAAAAAGCTTGATAAACCTGCTGTGATAATCGGTAACCATATGAGCACTACCGAAACAACAATTCTCCCTTCTATTATTCAACCTATAACAAATGTTGTATATGTTATGAAAAAGGAACTTGTTGATTATCCTGTATTCGGACCGGTTGGAAAAGCAAGACATCCAATTGTGGTTGGTAGGGCAAACCCTCGAGAAGACCTTAAAATTGTTCTTGAAGATGGTAAATCGAGAATTAGAGATGGCAGGTCTGTAGTGATATTCCCACAACGTACCAGATCAGAGTATTTTGACCGAAGCAAATTTAACTCGCTTGGTGTTAAGCTTGCAAAAATGAGTAATGCTTATGTGCTTCCGCTCGCACTCTTAACAGATGCCTGGGGCAATGGAAAGTACGTTAAGGAAGTTGGCAAGTTAGACCCTAAAAAAGAAATGAAGCTGGAATTTGGTGAGCCATTTGAAGTAACCGGCAAAGGTAACGAGGAGCATGAGCGGGTACTTGATTTTATAGAATCAAGGCTTATTGAGTGGAACCGTCCGGAATTAATAATAAAACCTTAAACTTAATCTTTTCTTAAAAGTAAGCTAATATTCGCTTAACTTTCATTCCCTAAATTCACTCCTGAAAAAATCAAAACTTTCTAAAATGACGCAAAAAAACAGAGTTAACATTGTGGTAATATTTCAATAACAATTTGTTAATGTTATCGTAATAATTAGTTAACGTTCCCATAATCTTGTGTTAATACTACAATGTTAACTTTTTCCCTTTGATATTCTTTTTTAAGGAAGGAGATAGGAGATAAAGTATGAACTACACTTTTAGTATGGTTAATGTGCTAAAACAAGACGCAATTCGA
Source organism: Melioribacteraceae bacterium (assembly GCA_963663615.1). GTDB lineage: Bacteria > Bacteroidota > Ignavibacteria > Ignavibacteriales > Melioribacteraceae. The sequence continues at coordinate 2,253,404 of OY760517.1, read as the reverse complement.
ATTTTAACATTTCTGTTTTTACTACTTACCCTTACATCAATAAATGCTCAGACAACCAAGTTGACTGGTAAGGTAGTAGATGCTGATTTTGGTGATCCGATGATTGGTGCCAACGTTTTTATTGATGGTACTACTTTAGGTTCTGCAACGGATGTTGAAGGTAACTATAGTATTTCAGGAATAGAGCCCGGTACTTATACTGTGGTTTATTCCATGATTGGTTTTGCTAAAAAAACCGTAACCGGTGTTGTAATTAAAGCTGGTGAAATCAAACAAATCAATGTTTCTCTTTCCACTGAAACTTATGAAACTGATGAAGTGGTGATTACTGCCAAACTGGTTGAGGATTCTGAAGCTTCATTGTTAATTAAACGTCAGAAATCAATTTCGGTTAGTGATGCTATTTCAGCCGAACAAATTAGCCGCTCAGGTAGTGGCAATGCTGCTGAAGCTGTTAAACAGGTTGTAGGTGCATCCATTGTTGATGGTAAATATGTTTACGTTAGGGGTCTTGGTGAAAGATACAGTTCCACACAGCTTAATGGTGCTGAGTTGCCAAGTTCTGATCCGGATAAAAAAGCTTTCCAGCTTGACCTGCTACCTTCCAACTTACTCGAGAATATCACCACTATAAAAACTTTTACACCCGATAAACCGGGTAATTTTTCAGGTGGTATTGTAGATATTGGTACTAAAAACTTCCCTGAAAAATTCCAGTTTAAAATTTCAATGGGTACCACATTTAACAGCAATACTACAAGTAACCGTAATTATATTACTTATACCGGTAGTAAAACTGACTGGTTGGGTTATGATGATGGTGCTCGAGAGTTACCTGATGAGCTTAAGGGCGAAGTTAATATTTATAACAGGGTTATTGCCAGAAGAGATTCTGCAAAAGCCTATGAGTTGGATTCCTACGCTAATTCCTTCTCTGATATAATGGATTTTAGAAGAGAAAAAGCTCCTTACGGTAAAAGTTTCTCAATTTCTGTTGGAGATAATATACCTACGGGCGAAACTTCTTCTTTTGGCTACCAGGGTAGTTTTACTTACGGTCAATCTTTTTCTTATTATGATGATGGTGTAAATAACAGATATTCACTTAACAATGGTGCAACAAGTCTTCATCCTGAATTACTTGCAAATGAAAGTAAGGGAACTGCCGAAACAAATATGGGTGGTCTTTTTGCATTTGCATATAATTTGTCATCCGCACATCAGTTAGGTGGTAACATTTTTTATTCGAGAAGTGGTGAATCAAATACACTTTATCAAATATTCTTATGGCCTCATCAATTTGATCTTTCCGACAATTTAACACATTATAACCGTGTACTTGGATATAAGGAACGTGATTTGGTATCTTATCAGGTTCGAGGTGATCACTTTCTTAAATCAGCAGGTGAAACCAAACTTGAATGGAGTGCTTCATTTGCACAAACAAGTCAGAGTGAACCCGATTTAAGATTTATCTATTATTCAGTAGTTCCTGGTGAGGATGGAGAAGATGATTCATATAATATAGTTGGCTCCAACTTTGATGCACCTTCAAGATACTTTAGAGAGCTGGAAGATAATAGTAATACTTTTAAGGCAGATTTAACTACTCCGTTTGAACAGTGGAGTGGATTAAAGTCAAAATTTAAATACGGTGGTTATTACCAATATGCTGACAGAAATTTTACTGAAAATCTGTTTCAATACGATATCCCGTCTAATAGTTATATTAACTCTGTTCAGGGTGATTTGAATGCTTTATTCAACGGACAATACTCAGGTGTTACCGGCATTAAGCAAAATGGACAGTATGATCTAGGTATTCTCATCGAAGATAAATCAAAAGAAAAAAACAGTTATACAAGTGAATCGGAAATTTCTGCTTTTTATATGATGGTTGAGCTCCCAATCTTTAAAACCTTCAAGTTTATTGGTGGTGCGAGAATGGAAAAAACCAATATGGAAGTTGTTAGTGAAGATGAAACAAAAGGAGTTGGTAGAATAGAAACGGATGACCTGCTACCATCATTAAATTTTATCTACAATCTTAATGAAAACATGAATCTTAGGGCTGCTGCAACAAAAACTCTTGCCAGACCTAATCCCAGAGAACTTGCTCCTTTCTCATCAAAACAGTTTATCGGTGATTATGAGCTTTCTGGTAATCCGGATCTTCAAAGAACACTTATTTTTAACTACGATCTTCGTTATGAGTGGTTTATGCGTCCTGGTGAAATTGTTGCTGTGTCGTTATTCTATAAAGAGATGGATAACCCAATTGAAATAAGTATGCCAGAAGGTGCAACAGCAGCAAATCTTATTTATCAGTATATGAATACTGACAAGGCAATTTTGAAAGGTGCAGAATTTGAATTAAGAACCAAACTTGATTATTTCTTCGACTTTTTATCAAATTTCCAGTTCGGTGCAAACTTATCGTTAGTTGATTCGCGAATTGATATTCCACAAGATGAATATGTAAGACGACTAAATATTGACAGTAGTGCCAGCAAAATACGTGATCTTCAGGGACAGTCACCAATCATAGCTAATCTTGATCTTGCCTATGTTAGTTATGAATCAGGTACCTCGGTAAACCTTCACCTTAATTATTTTAGTGAAAGGTTAGCCAGGGTTTCTACTGGTGTAACACCAGATATCTACGAACAACCTGCTCCAAGGTTGGACTTAACAGCTTCACAGGATGTAATACAGAATATCACACTTAGCTTTGGAATCAAAAACATACTTGATCCGGATATTAAGTACACATATGATTTTGATGGTGAAGAGTATATATATAGCTCATACAGAAAAGGTGTATCGTACAAATTTGGCATAAGCTATAAACTATAATTTTACAATTACTAATTAACCTAATTAACAGGAGTCTTTATATCATGAGAAAACTATTGGCTATTTCTCTAATTTTGATCGCTTCTGTCTTGAGTGCACAGGTAGTAAACGTTACTGATAATATTACTGAAGACACTAAATGGACAGCCGACAATGTTTACACACTAGACGGATTAATTTTCGTTGATTCACTTGCTACTTTAACAATTGAAGCAGGTACTGTAGTTAAAGGTATCGAAGCTTCAAACATTACAACTGGCGATGCTGCATCTGCTCTTATCGTTCGTAGGGGTGCAAAAATTTACGCTCTTGGTACAAAAGATGCACCGGTTATTTTTACTTCAGAACTTGATGATCTAAGTAGTACATCTGATCTTTCAGTATCTGATCGTGGTCTTTGGGGTGGTGTTATCGTACTTGGTAATGCAACTACTAACCAGCCCACTACAGAAAATCAGATTGAAGGTATTCCTAACGAAACAGCTACTTTAGCTCGTTACGGTGGTAACAATGACGAAGATAACTCTGGTGTTTTACAGTATGTATCTATACGCCATGGTGGTTTTTCTATTTCTGGTGTACAGGGTGACGAAATTAACGGTCTTACTTTAGGTGCTGTTGGTTCAAAAACTGTTATCGAACATGTTGAAGTACTTGCCAACTTCGACGATGGTTACGAATGGTTCGGTGGTACAGTTAACATGAAATACATTGTTGCTGCTTTTTGTGGTGATGACTGTTTTGATTATGATCAGGGTTGGAGAGGTAAAGCTCAGTTTGTTTTCTCAATCCAGGGTACTGATGAAGCTGGTCGTGGTGGCGAACATGATGGTGGTGATGATGATGAAACCGGTACTCCTTATGCGTTACCTGTTTTTGCTAACGCTACTTATATTGGTTCTGGTTCTTCTTCAGCAAACGTTGGTGGTGACGGTAATGATAGAGCTCTCTATTTCCGTGATAATGCCGGTGGTAAATACTACAACTCAATTTTTACTGACTTCGTAGGTTATGGTGTTAAAGTTGAAGATCTTGAATCTGGTGAAGATTCAAAATCAAGAATGGAATCTGGTGATCTTGTTCTTGCAAATAACTTCTGGTATAATTTTGGTGCTGGTAATACTTTAGCAGCTATTGCTGATGATGTAGAATTTGTTGAGACTCACCTTACTGATAATGGTAATAAAGTTGAAGATCCAATGTTAAGAGGTATCTCAAGAACTGCAGATGCTGGTCTTGACCCTCGTCCAATGTATGCTTCTCCTGCTACTCACGGTGCAGTTGAAATGGAAGATGCATGGTATAAAAAAACTTCTTATAATGGTGCTTTTAACCCAATGTCTGAACTATGGACAAATGGTTGGACTGCTCTTGACGCTATGGGTTTTACCGGTGATATTGACGGTGGTGCTCAGGGTGTTGTTAATGTAACTGAAAATATTACTGAAGATGTTGTTTGGTCTGCAAGCAATGTTTATACTCTTGATGGTTTGATTTTTGTTGATTCACTTGCTACTCTCACTATTGAAGCTGGTACTGTAGTTAAAGGTATCGAAGCTTCAAACATTACTACTGGCGATGCTGCTTCTGCTCTTATTGTCCGTCGTGGTGGTAAGATTATGGCTGAAGGTACTGCTGCTCATCCAATTATCTTTACTTCTGAACTTGATGATGTAAATGATGCTACTGATCTTCTTTCAAGTGATCGTGGTCTTTGGGGTGGTGTTATTCTTCTGGGTAATGCTACTACTAACCAGCCTACTACTGAAAACCAAATTGAAGGGATTCCAAACGAAACAGCTACTTTAGCTCGTTACGGTGGTAACAATGACGAAGATAACTCTGGTATTTTAAGATATGTATCTATCCGTCATGGTGGTTTTTCAATCTCTGGTGTACAGGGTGATGAAATTAACGGTCTTACAATGGGTGCAGTTGGTTCTGGTACTACTATTGAATATGTTGAAGTATTCGCTAACTTCGATGATGGTTACGAATGGTTCGGTGGAACTGTTAACATGAAAAATATAATTGCTGCTTTCTGCGGTGATGACTGTTTCGATTATGACCAGGGTTGGAGAGGACAGGCTCAGTTCGTATTCTCAATCCAAGGTTCTGATGAAGCTGGTCGTGCCGGTGAACATGATGGTGGTGATGATGATGAAACTGGTACACCTTATGCAATACCAGTTTTTGCTAATGCTACATATATTGGTGCTGGTTCTTCTTCTTCAAATGTTGGTGGTGACGGTAATGATAGAGCTCTTTATTTCCGTGACAATGCCGGTGGTAAATATTATAGCTCAATTTTCACTGACTTCGTTGGTTATGGTGTTAAAGTTGAAGATCTTGAAAGTGGTGAAGATTCAAAATCAAGAATGGAAGCTGGTGACCTTGTTTTAACTAACAACTACTGGTTCAATTTCGGTGCTGGTAACTCTGCTTCAGAAATTGCTGATGGTGTTGATTTTGTACAGACTCATCTTACAAACAACGGTAACAAATTTGAAGACCCAATGCTTAAAGGTATTTCAAGAGTTCCAAACAAAGGTCTTGATCCTCGTCCATTGTTAAACAGTCCTGCTGTTACTGGTGCAACTCAGCCAGAAGGTGACTTCTTTACAACTACCGGTTACTGTGGAGCATTTAGTCCTAATGCTGCACTTTGGACTGATGGCTGGACAGCTCTTGATCAGATGGGTTATATGGCTAATGGTGGTAACACTGGTACTGCCGGTACTGTAAATGTTACTTCAAATATTACTTCTGATACAAAATGGACTGCTGATAACGTTTATACTCTTGACGGATTAATTTTCGTTGATTCACTTGCTACTCTTACAATTGAAGCGGGTACAGTAGTTAAAGGTATTGAAGCTTCAAACATTACTACTGGTGATGCTGCTTCTGCTCTTATAGTTCGTCGTGGTGGTAAAATTATGGCTGAAGGTACTGCAACTAACCCAATTATCTTTACTTCCGAACTTGATGATGTAAATAATACTACTGATCTTCTTTCAAGTGATCGTGGTCTTTGGGGTGGTGTTATTCTTCTGGGTAATGCTACTACTAACCAGCCTACTACTGAAAACCAGATTGAAGGTATTCCTAACGAAACTGCTACTTTAGCTCGTTACGGTGGTTCTGATGATTCAGATAACTCCGGTGTACTTAAATATGTATCTATTCGTCATGGTGGTTTTTCAATCTCTGGTGTACAGGGTGATGAAATTAACGGTCTTACTTTAGGAGCTGTTGGTTCTGGTACTACTATTGAAAATGTTGAAGTTTTCGCTAACTTCGATGATGGTTACGAATGGTTTGGTGGTACAGTTAATATGAAAAACATCGTTGCTGCTTTCTGTGGTGATGATTGTTTCGATTATGACCAGGGTTGGAGAGGACAGGCTCAGTTTGTATTCTCAATCCAGGGTTCTGATGAAGCTGGTCGTGCTGGTGAACATGATGGTGGCGATGATGACGAAACTGGTATGCCTTATGCTATGCCTGTATTCTCAAATGCTACTTATATTGGTTCTGGTGCTACTGCTTCTAACGTTGGTGGTGACGGTAACGATAGAGCACTTTATTTCCGTGACAATGCCGGTGGTAAATATTATAGCTCAATTTTCACTGACTTCGTTGGTTATGGTGTTAAAGTTGAAGATCTTGAAAGTGGTGAAGATTCAAAATCAAGAATGGAAGCTGGTGACCTAATGCTTTCTGATAACTTCTGGTTTAACTTCGGTGCTGGTAACTCTCTTTCTGCTATTGCTGATGGTGTTGATTTTGTTATGGCACATCTATCTGACAATGGTAACATGATTGCTGATCCTGCACTTGTTTCGGTTTCTCGTGAAGCTAACGGTATGTTAAATCCTCGTCCAAGAATGGATGGTCCTGCTGCTTCTGGTGCTTCAATGCCAGTTGGCGAATTCTATGATGCGGTTGATTATTATGGTGCTTTTGCTCCTAACGCTCCAATGTGGACTGATGGTTGGACTGCTCTTTACAGCATGGGTTACACTGAAGATTTAACAGTTGATGTTGAAGGGGAAGAAGTTGCTCCTACTTCTTATGCTCTTAGCCAGAACTATCCTAACCCATTCAACCCGTCAACTACTATCAGCTTTACTCTTCCACAGGCTAGCGATGTAAAACTTGCTGTTTACAACGTTCTTGGTCAGGAAGTTGCAGTACTTCTTAATGGTGCCGTAAACGCTGGTACACACAATGTTAGATTTGACGCTTCAAACCTTGCTTCCGGTATGTATGTTTATCTTATCGAAGCTGGTGATTTCAGAGTGGCTAAAAAAATGACTCTACTTAAATAATTTTAAGCTGCTTGTTATAAATTTAAGGGGACGCAATTGTGCGTCCCTTTTTTTTTGACGAAACAATTATGTGCATACGATTGTCAATAAATAGATTATTTTCAGTGATTAGAAATTAAACCAAATAGTCTTGGTATATTAAATTATTCGGGTAAGTTTTTAATAAGGTGCGTATATTTACATGCCAGAGTTTAGTAAATAATAAACAGTTAGAAACTCACAAATATTTGTGTGCACATAAGGAAAGTTAATGGGAATTTACAGATTTATTGCCTCTAAATATCTAAAATCGCGAAAGGAATCGGGGGTAATATCTCTTGTATCGCTAATTTCCATAACCGGAATAACTCTTGGAACAATGGTGCTGATAATTGCTCTGTCGGTGATGGATGGTTTTGAGGGTGCACTAACCCAAAAAATTATTGATTTCGATTCGCATATATATATATCGGGATTTGGTAAAAGAGACCTCGGAGGTGTACCGCTTGCCAAAAGTTCGATCAAAAAGATTCTTGATACAAATAATATTGTAATGAATTCTCCCTTTATTTCGCGTTATGCTGTCATCAAAAAAAGCAGAGAGTATGAGGGGGTTGAATTGCAGGCTATCAATAACTCATCTTTAAATCTTAAACTTGACAGGTATATGATCGCCGGAGAATGTTCATTTGTTCATAAGGGCGATTCAACAAAGGGAATTGTTATTGGTGAAAAACTTGCCAATACTCTTGGAGCATCTATTGGCGACAAGCTGATAATCTTTTCATTAACTGACAAGGAACCACCTACAATCCAAAATCCTCCAATTGTAGTACAGTTTTATGTTACCGGAATATATAGAAGCTCAATGGCAAAATATGATGATCTATATGCATATATAAACCTTAGTGAGGGTGCGGATATATACAATATGCCTAATTCCGTAAGTGGTTATAATATAAAACTAAAGGATATAAATAATCTGGAAGCAAAAACAGAAGAGCTTCAGGATGAACTTGGCTACCCTTATTATGTGCGAACTGTATTTAAGGAGCACCAAAATATTTTTACTTGGCTCGAGTTACAGAAAGCCCCAATTCCTCTTATATTAAGTTTGATTACTATTGTTGCCGCATTTAATATGATAGGAACGCTGTTGATGATAGTTATAGAAAAGACTTCCGATATAGGAATTTTGAGAACGCTTGGTGCGGCTAAATATCAAATTGGGAGACTGGTACTAACTCAGGGAATGTATTTAAGCGGTATTGGAGTTTTGATTGGTAATTTGTTAGCTCTTTTATTAAGTCTGCTTCAAAACCATTATGAAATTATTAAGGTGCCTGCATCAGTTTATTATATTTCATCGGTAAAGCTGGTTATTGATCCAGTAAATTATGGGTTGGTATCATTAGTGGCTCTTATATTTTGTTACATAGCTTCTTATATACCAGGAAGGTTTGCCGCTTCAATTGCTCCTGTTAATGCAATGAGGTTTAAATAATGTTTGAGTTTTTTATTGCTAAAAGATACCTTAGGGCAAAGCACAGAATAAGTTTTATTTCTTTAATATCACTAATATCGGTTATAGGTATAACTTTGGGTGTTGCAGCTTTAGTGGTTGTGCTTTCGGTATTTAACGGATTTGGTTCTCTTGTTGAATCAATGTTTATGAGTGTTGATCCCCATTTAAGAATTGAAGTGGATAGTGAAATATCGCATAATCAACTTAAGCCGGTTGAAGAGTTCCTGAATAACAATAGTGAAGTAACCGAATACTACGAGTTTATTGAGGGAAAAGTTATACTATTTAGCAAAAACAAAAATGAAATTATTAAGCTTAAGGGTGTAAACTATCCCGATACCAGTAAAAGCTGGGGTGTAAATAAATGGATAGTTTCTGGTGAGCTGTACGATAAAGAAAATATGGAACTGGTAATTGGAGTTCCTATGAGGTTGCGTCTTGGCAGAACCGTTACCGATACAATAAGAATACTATCTTTTAACAATATTGAAAGGAGTATCTTTAATCTCGCTCCTCCACCTGTAAGGAGTGCAGTAATTTCGGGTATATTCAGGTCGCATAACAAGGATTTTGATTATGGTTATGTATTCTCTTCGCTAAAAACTGCGGGTAAAATTTTTGGCAAGGGGAGTAACATTGACGGTTATGATGTACGTTTGGATGATGTTGAAAAAGCTGATAGACTTAAAAAAGAAATGCTCTCGCTTCCTGAAGGAAAGCATCTAAAAATTTATACATGGTATGAACAACATGAAGAGTTGTTTAATATGATGAGAATTGAGCGGTATGCTGCCTATATAATTTTATTTCTTATTGTAGCGGTGGGTACCTTTAATATACTTGGTTCTCTTTCGATGACGGTAATTGAAAAGAAAAAAGATATTGGAATTATGCGTGCTGCCGGTGCAAATAAAAAATCTATAATGAGAATATTTACTTTTGAAGGTTTGCTTATAGGCGTAACAGGAACCGTTCTAGGACTGGTTATAGGTCTTGGTGTTTGTTTTGCCCAGATATATTTTAAGATATATGCACTCGATACCAGTAAATATTTAATTGATGCAATGCCGGTAAAAATCGAATTATGGGATATTATAAGTGTAACAGTTATTTCGTTGTTGTTATCTTTTCTCGCATCGTATTACCCGTCTCTTAAAGCTGTTAAACTTAATATTACAGAAGCAATAAAATGGGAATAAAAATGGATAATATTTTAACTGCAACTAATATTAAAAAATCGTTCAGGAGAGGAAAGGAAACTACTCTTACAATTCTTGACGGGCTTAATATTGAAATTCCCAGAGGTGAAATTACGCTAATTGTTGGTGCTTCAGGAGCTGGTAAAAGTACATTGTTGCATATATTGAGTGGTCTTGATTATCCCGATAGTGGTAGTGTAGTTGTGGATAATAAGGACATATTTGGAATGAAGGATAGAGAGCTTTCAAAGTTTAGAAATAATAAAATGGGTTTTGTATTCCAGTTTCATCATTTGCTTGCTGAGTTTTCAGCACAGGAAAATGTAGTTATTCCGGGTTTAATAAGTGGTGAAAACAAGAAAGTTCTTTACAAGCGAGCTTTTGAAGTGCTGGACAGAGTTGGGTTGGCAGACAGGGCAGAACACAAACCGGCTGAGCTTTCCGGTGGTGAACAACAAAGAGTAGCAGTTGCGAGAGCCTTGATCAATAATCCTGATATTATATTTGCTGATGAGCCTACAGGTAATCTTGATTCAGTAAATTCAAATCACATAAATGAACTGTTCCTTAAGCTAAAGAACGAAATGAACAAATCATTTGTAATAGTTACTCACAATCCGGAAATGAAATCAATAGCAGATAGAATTATTGAAATGAAAGACGGAAAAATAATATCGGTATCTTAGTAGAGGAATTTTTTAGCTGCTGCTAATACTTTCTCAACAACTGCATCAAATTCCATATTTACATCTTTTTTGTAAATACGTGCACCAGCGGCATTCAAATGACCACCACCACCATATTCTCCAGCTAACTTGTTAATTGGAATATCACCTTTACTTCTAAAGCTAACTTTTGCACCATCTTCCATTTCGAAAAATAGAAGTCCAATTTTAATACCGGCAACAGTAAGAGTAAAGTTAACGAATCCGTCAACATCCATTTCAAGGGAACCTGTTTCTTCAAGGTCTTTTTGGTGAATCGTCATATAACAAAGCTGGTCTTCATAAATACGGGTAATAGATTGCAAAGCTTTACCAAGGAGTTTTAGCCTTTCCATTCTTCCCTTGTCGAAAATTTCCTCAAAAACATCATTCGGTACAACACCTGCCTTGAGTAATTCGGATGCAATATCATGGGTATGGAATGTAGTGCGTTCATAACGGAATGAACCTGTATCGGTCATAATACCTGCATAGAGGCAATTGGCAATATTAAAATCAATTTCTACCAGTTTGGTTTCACTGATAAAATTGTACAGTATTTCGGAAGTTGCACTAGCCGTAAGATCTGTATAAAAATGCGTTGCAAGATTGTCCGGATCCTGATGATGATCGATGCAAATTCTTTCACGCTCGAATTTATAAATTACATCAGCCATTTTTTTTACTCTGGTTGCCTGATTCAGATCAAGAATAAACAGTATGTCAGACGATAATATAATATCATCATGTTCCGATTCGTTATACTCGGAAATAACATTGTCTGAATCAAGAAATTTAAGGTTAAACGGTGTAGGACTATAATTTATACAGTAAACTGTTTTACCGAGTTTTTTCAAACTAAAATAGAGTGCTAGTTGAGAACCGATTGCATCAGCGTCAGGATTTAGGTGAGTAGTGATAACAAAGGTGTTATTTTTCTCAATAATGCTTTTTAACCAGCCAAAATCCATAATTTTTTGCTACCTAAACAAGTTAAATTCAAAGAGCTTAACATACAAAAAAAGATGGTGGAATTGAAAAGAAAAATTAATAAAAATGGGATATTATTCTTATTTTAGATGTTTAAATGGTATTAATAATATAGTTTTAAAGTTACCTTATAATGAATAAAATTTTTAGCGTTTCAGAACTAACTGGTTTGATAAAACAAACTCTGGAAGAAGGATTTGCGGAGGTAACTCTTGAGGGTGAAATCTCTAATTTCAAAAAGCATGTTTCGGGTCACTGGTACTTTACCCTAAAGGATTCCGGTGCACAAATTAGTGCAACGATGTGGAAGGGATTAAACAGTTATGTATTCTTTTCACCCGATAACGGAATGAAGGTGCTGGTTAAGGGTAAAATAAGCGTTTATCCTCCAAGAGGCAATTACCAGATTGATGTAAAGAGCATGAAACCTGCCGGAATTGGTGAATTGCAGGCAGCGTATGAAAAGCTTAAAGAAAAGCTTAATGATGAGGGCTTGTTTGAAAACGAATATAAAAAGCCTGTAAAAAAAATGCCTTCCAAAATTGGTATTGTTACAGCAATTGGTGGTGCCGCTTTCAGAGATATGATTTCGGTAGCTGAAAGACGTTTCCCTTTGGCTGAATTGGTTATTGCTCCGGCGGCTGTGCAGGGAGCGGAAGCCGCACCCGAGATTGTTAAAAGTATTGATGCATTGAATAAAAGATCAGATATTGATACAATTATTGTTGGCAGGGGTGGAGGTTCCCTGGAGGACTTGTGGGCATTTAATGAAGAGATTGTTGCCCGCACTATTTTTGCTTCCAAAATACCTGTTATTAGTGCTGTTGGGCATGAAATTGATTTTACCATATCGGACTTTGTTGCTGATATGCGAGCTCCAACTCCATCTGCAGCTATGGAATTGGCAACCCCTTCAATTGACGAATTAATTGCCTTTATAAGAGAATTTTTCTATTATTCCTCAAGCAAATTAAAAGAAAAGATTTTAAGCCGTCAAAATGATCTTGGCAGGTTACTTAAGTCCTATGGTTTCAGGCAGCCTGTTGAAAAGAATAAATACTACTATCAAACGTTGGATAATTTACTTTACAGAATAAATGGTAGTGCGGACAAGTTAGTTAAGGATAGAAGTAGTAAACTTGAAATTGCTGAAAACAAAATAAAAAAATATGATTTAAATAAAATTTTAGGAAGAGGTTTTGCACTAATTCAACAAAACGGCGGTTATGTTACAAAAAGTACAGAATTGGATTTGCAAAGCCCGTTTACAATTAAATTTGATGATAATGAAGTAAAGGTTGATATAAATGGGTGAAAAAGAAAAAAGTTTTGAAGCCATGTTAGCGAGATTACAGGAAATTTCAGAAGTGCTGGAAGATGAGAATACCGGTCTGGAAGAATCTATTAAACTTTATGAAGAAGGTATTAAACTTTCAAAATCGTGTTATGGTAAACTAAAAAATGCTGAATTAAAGGTTACCGAACTTAAAAACGAATTAGAAGAAGAACTAAAAGAGAACAAATAAGTTCCCGGAGAAAGTTTGTATGATTGATAAATCGAAATATGAATTACTTTTTAAAATAGATTCACCAAAGGATATTAAGGATTTTTCCAACCACGATTTAATACTTTTGTGTGGCGAGATTAGAGAATATCTTGTAGATGTTGTTTCTCAGGTAGGTGGGCATTTTGGAGGTGGTTTAGGTACCGTTGAGCTTACTGTTGCCCTTCACAAGGTATTTAATACTCCTGAAGATAACATAGTTTGGGATACCGGTCATCAGGCTTATCCGCATAAAATACTTACTGGTAGAAGAGATAAACTTCATACTATACGCAAACTGCATGGCATAAGCGGTTTTCTTAAACGGGCTGAAAGTGAGTATGATGCTTTTGGTGCCGGACATGCTTCAACTTCAATATCTGCTGCTCTTGGTATGGCTGCTGCCGCTGATCATTTTAGTGAAGATACTCGCTCTATTGCTATTATTGGCGATGGTGCAATGACCGGTGGTATGGCTTACGAGGCTCTTAATAACTCTGGTGTTCAAAAGAAAAATATTATTGTTGTTCTTAATGATAATAATATGTCGATTGCAAAAAATGTTTGGGGCTTTTCGAATTATTTTACTGAAATGATTACTCATCCCGAGTACAATAAATTTAAGGGTGCTATTTGGGATTTAACAGGTAAGCTTGATAATTTTGGTGACAGAATTCGAAAAGTGGCTTCCAGACTTGAGTCAGGTATAAAATCTATTATTACACCGGGAATGTTATTCGAAGCTCTTGGATTCAGGTATTTTGGTCCGGTTAACGGTCATAATATAAATAAACTTGTGGGTTTGTTTGAACAGGTTAAATTGCTTAATGGTCCAATACTGGTACACGCAATTACTGAAAAAGGTAAAGGTTACAAGCCAGCTGAGGGACATGTACAGAAGCTACATGCTTCTACTCCGTTCGATAAAATGACCGGTATTGCCATTAAAAAGAAAGATGCACCAAAAGCTTATACCAAAATATTTGGTGAAACTTTGGTTGAGCTTGTTAAGGAAAACAAGGATATTGTTGGTATTACAGCTGCTATGCCTGATGGTACCGGATTAAACCTGTTACAGAAGGAGTTCCCTGAAAATTATTATGATGTTGGTATTGCCGAAGAACATGCTGTTACTTTTGCTGCCGGTCTTGCAACAAAGGGTGTTATACCAGTAGTTGCAATATATTCTACTTTTATGCAGAGAGCTATTGACCAGATTATTCATGATGTAAGTTTGCAGAAACTTCATGTTGTTTTTGTATTGGATAGAGCCGGATTGGTTGGTGCTGACGGTCCAACACATCACGGTACTTTTGATCTGTCATATTTAAGGCTAATTCCTGATATGGTTATTATGGCACCAAAGGATGAAAATGAATTAAAGCACATGTTAAAAACTGCGGTTGAATATAAAAAAGGTCCAATTGCTATAAGATACCCACGAGGTAGTGCCCTTGGTGTTGAATTAAGCGATAAACTTGTACCGCTTGAAATTGGTAAGTGGGAATGGTTGAAAGATGGAAATGATACTGTAATACTGGCAGTTGGTTCAATGGTTAATTATGCTTACCAGGCAGCATCAATATTGCATGGTGATGGTATTGAAGTGGGAGTTGTTAATGCACGGTTTGTTAAGCCACTTGATACCGAAATGTTAACCAAAATAATGAAAGATTACAAGAAAGTTATTACTATTGAAGAAAACAATTTACCGGGTGCATTCGGCTCAGCTGTTTCGGAATTTATAACTGATAATGGTTACGATACAAAACTGTTAAGACTTGGCTTACCTGATGGTTATGTAGAGCACGGAACCCAGGCTGAGCTACACAGACTTCTTGAAATTGATGCAGAAGGTATTGTTAAGAAGGTTAAAAGTTTTGTAGGCTCAATTAAAACCAGTGCAGACATAGCAATATAGATTTAAACTTTATTGATAATTAACTGTTTATGATGAATTTGTTTTATATTTGAACTATGTTAACAATAAATTAACATTTATAATTGCTTAATTTATTAAGTTTAATATAGCTATTTCTATCCTCTAAATGCTTTTATAGCATTGCTGCAAGCTATTTTTTTTATTTACCCGGCTTACCCGAGTGTAAATTTATTACAAACTTTAACAGAAATTATAATCATTAAATATTCAGGTAAACATGAAATCAAAAATACTTCTCGTTGATGATGAAAAAGACATTGTGGAGTTTTTAGAGTACAATCTTGTTCAGGAAGGATACGACGTAATAACGGCTTATGATGGAGAAGAAGCCCTTGAGAAAGTATCCGAAAAACCTGATCTTGTAATTCTGGATGTTATGATGCCTAAACTGGATGGTTATGAAGTTTGTAAGCGTTTGAGAGAAATTAACGGTTACGAAAATATTCCGGTTATGTTTTTAACTGCAAAAGCCAGTGAAATGGATGAAATTCATGGCTTGAATATTGGTGCGGATGATTTTATTCAGAAGCCAGTTTCTCCAATGAAAATTATTGCACGAGTTAAAGCCAATTTAAGAAAAAGTGATTCAGCTCAGGGTGGTGCAAACCAGAATCAATCTATTAAAATTGGTCCTCTTGAAATAGATCGCGAGAAGTACCGTATCCTTATTAATGAAGAAAATGTTGTTTTTCCTAAAAAAGAATTCGAAATTTTATCTTACCTTGCCGCTAATCCGGGAAAAGTTTTCCCGAGAGAAAAAATACTTCATGATGTTTGGGGTACAGATGTTTATGTTGTTGAACGTACAATTGATGTTCATGTAAGGAAGATAAGAGAAAAATTAGGCGACTATTCCGATTTAATTGAAACTATAAAGGGTGTAGGGTATCGTTTCAGAAGTATTGAATAGGTTTCGTAACAACATTATTGCCTCCAGAATTTATTATCACGACCTTTTTTACTGGAGTCTGGCTTTTATTGTAGTTATCGGTCTTATTTTACACCTTTCATTTCAGCAGTTTGTAATCACATCCATTCTGTTTCTGGTGTTTGGTCTGTATTTGCTCAACCGGTTAGGTGCAAGTAAATCCTATGAATTGAACCAGATTAAAAGAACTATTAACTCCATACGCCAAAATGAAATTAAATCCCCTGACGAAATACACATCGGTAAATACCTTGTTGAAATTGAGGGTGAAATTAAGGCAATGTTTTTCCGGACTCAGAACGATATAGCTAATCTTAAAAAGCTTGAGCTTATGCGTACCGAATTTCTTGGAAATGTTTCGCATGAACTCCGTACTCCAATATTTGCAATTCAGGGTTATCTCGAAACTTTGCTGAATGGGGCAATTGAGGATCCTAAAGTTAATAAAGGATTTCTTGAAAAAGCAATTCAGCATACAACAAGTCTTAATAGTTTGCTTAATGATCTGATTGATCTATCGATGATTGAATCGGGGCAAATGAAAATGAGTTTCCGTTATTTCCATATAAAAGAGTACCTTACCGAAATTATAAATTCCTACCAGCCAATTGCCCAGGAGAAAGGACTTTCAATTGAGCTTGGTAATGTAAGGGGTAATCTTCAGCTTTACGGTGATAAAAAGTGGTTACGGCAGGTTATGGTTAATCTGGTTTCTAATGCTATCAAGTATTCGGAAAGTGGCGTTATTAGCGTTACAGTTGATGAAGAACCAAAGTTTGGAAAAATTACTGTTAAGGATCAGGGGCATGGAATTCCGGAGATTGATAAGGAAAGGATTTTTGAACGTTTTTACAGAGTAGAGAAAGGGCGTTCGAAGTTGGTTGGTGGTACCGGGTTGGGACTTGCAATTGTTAAACATATTATTGATGCTCACAATTCTAAAATTCAGCTTGAAAGCGAGCTTGGAAAGGGGAGTGAGTTTTCATTCAAGCTGAAAAAGTAATATAGCAGAATCCTTCCCTTAAGGAAAGAATTCCAAATAAACTATTTTATTAACACCATTTTTCTGTTTTCGCTAAAGCCATTTACGTTAAATTGATAAAAATAAACACCTGAAGAGTAGTTTGTAAGGTCTAAGTTTTTCGTGTGATATCTGGCTGGCATATTTTCATTAACCATTACAGATAGTTTTTCGCCTGCAACATTAAAAAGGTTAATAGTTACATTACCGGGTTCAGGCATCAGGAATGGTATTTTGGTTAATAAAAGAAGAGTATTAAAAGTGCAAAAAAAAAAGCGTACCAAATGGCACGCTTTTCTGTATAAAGTTCGATAGGGGATGATATTACATCATTCCGCCCATACCACCCATACCGTCCATACCACCAGGCATAGCAGGCATAGCTGGAGAATCTTCTTTTTCTTCGAATACGATAGCTTCTGTAGTCATTAACAATGCAGAAACTGAAGCAGCGTTTTCAAGAGCAGTTCTTGTTACTTTAGTTGGGTCAATAACACCAGCTTTAACAAGATCTTCGTAAACTTCAGTAGCAGCATTAAAACCAAAATCACCTTCGCCTTCAAGTACTTTGTTAAGAACAACAGCACCTTCAAGACCAGCATTATTAACTATCTGGCGTAGTGGTTCGTAAAGAGCTTTCTGGATAAGTTTAACACCGGTAGTCTGGTCAGCATTATCACCTTCAAGTTCTTCAAGAACTTTAGAAGAGCGAACAAGAGCAACACCACCACCAGGTACAATACCTTCTTCAACAGCAGCACGAGTAGCATGAAGAGCATCTTCAACACGAGCTTTTTTCTCTTTCATTTCAACTTCGGTAGCAGCACCAATTTTAAGCACAGCAACACCACCTGAAAGTTTTGCTAATCTTTCTTGAAGTTTTTCTTTATCATAGTCAGAAGTAGTATTTTCAATCTGAACCTTGATTTCGTTAATACGTTTTTTGATGTTTTCAGAGCTGCCAGCACCTTCAACTATAACAGTGTTATCTTTGTCGATGTTAACTTTAACAGCAGTACCAAGATCATCAATATTGGTATTTTCAAGTTTATAACCTCTTTCTTCAGAGATAACAGTACCGCCTGTAAGAACAGCGATATCTTCAAGCATAGCTTTTCTTCTGTCGCCAAAACCAGGAGCTTTG
The DNA here is from genome assembly GCA_963663615.1 of Melioribacteraceae bacterium. GTDB lineage: Bacteria > Bacteroidota > Ignavibacteria > Ignavibacteriales > Melioribacteraceae. Next base: position 2,235,238 of record OY760517.1, on the reverse strand, counting down.
ATAGCAGCAACTTTCAAAGTACCACGAATTTTGTTAACAACAAGTGTAGCAAGAGCTTCGCCTTCAAGGTCTTCAGCGATGATAAGTAAAGGTTTGCCAGTCTGATGAACTTTTTCAAGTACAGGTAGCAAATCTTTCATTGCAGAGATTTTTTTATCGTGAATAAGGATCATTGGGCTTTCAAGAACAGTTTCCATAGTTTCGGAGTTAGTAACGAAATATGGAGAAAGGTAACCGCGATCGAACTGCATACCTTCAACAACTTCCAAACCGGTTTCAGTACCTTTAGCTTCTTCAACAGTAATTACACCGTCTTTACCAACTTTTTCCATAGCATCGGCAATAAGGTTACCAATAGTAGAATCGTTGTTAGCAGAGATTGAACCAACCTGAGCAATTTCTTCACGACCCTGAACTTCACGGCTAAGAGATTTTAGAGATTCAATAACTTTGGAAACAGCAAGATCAACACCACGTTTAAGGTCCATTGGATTTGCACCGGCAGTAACGTTTTTAAGACCTTCACGGTAAACAGCCTGTGCAAGCACAGTAGCAGTAGTAGTACCATCACCGGCAACATCCGAAGTTTTTGAAGCAACTTCGCGAACCATCTGTGCACCCATATTTTCAATAGGATCACTAAGTTCAATTTCTTTAGCAACAGAAACACCGTCTTTAGTTACTGTAGGAGCACCGAATTTTTTTTCGATAACAACGTTACGACCTTTTGGTCCCAATGTAACTTTAACAGCGTTAGCTAGTTTATCAACACCGTTTTTTAAGCCACTTCTGGCATCAGTTCCAAATTCGATAAGTTTAGAAGCCATTTTTCCTCCAATAGCTTTATATTATTTAATAATTTAATTTACTTGATTATACCATAAACATCATTTTCACGCATCATCAGGTATTCTTCACCGTCAATAGATATTTCCTGACCTGAGTATTTACCATAAAGAACATTATCACCAACTTTTAGTTCCATGTTCAAAACTTTACCTTCTTCGGTTACTTTACCCGGACCAACTGCAACTACTGTACCTTCGCTAGGTTTTTCTTTTGCAGTATCTGGTAAAAAAATACCGCTTTTTGTAGTTTCTTCAGCTGCTTTAGGCATTACAATAACACGATCGCCAAGTGGTTTAATTTTGAAATCAGACATTTTTTTCCTCCAAAAATGTTTTTGTTATTAGCACTTTATAATTGTGAGTGCTAATTTAAAAATAGAGAAAAAAAAATGCAATAGCTAATAACTACTATTTTGGCAATAAAATTATTATTAGTATGATGTACTAATTGCTTAAGAGATTCAGGAAAGGAGAAAAAATGTATAAACTTTAAAAGCTATCAGAAGGGTAATTGAAGAAATCAATAATTTCCTATATTTAAAAATTAGGAGGCGATTAAAGTTTTATTTTATTCTAAAGATGAAAGCTAAATCCCAAACCCCCATTTATACTTTTTAATTCTAATATTGATACCACAATGTTTATATGACGAATAATTTTTTGAGAAAATCCAAAATTCGTCTTATTTGTATCATATTCGATAAAATACTTACCATAGTGAATTGTGTTTACAGAACAGCCACCAAATACCCCAATAAATTGGTGTTGTGCTGCTTTCATCATATCACTACCATATCCCAAATGCATACCCAGGATACTTTTTCCGATTATTTTGGTAAACGATTTAGAGGCAACAATATAAATACAGTTTTGAAAATTGGTTGGGCGTGATGAGTTTGTTGTGAGTATATCATTTCCACCAATAGCTACAGACGGATAATATTTTCCTTCTGACAAAAATTTTAGTCTGATGTTTACTGTTCTGTCACCAATAATGGTTTTTTTGATATCGGGTAGTTGATTTAGACAATTCATTCTAAGATTAATTTCAATAAAAGGAAGGTATCCAATAGTGATATATGGTAAAAAAGCATCAATACATTTATAGTGATAAATGAAATATTCTTTATTTATGTAATGTAAGCCCAATATTATTTCCCGGTCTTGAGCAATCTCGGCAGTTGGTATTGTAACAAGACCTGTATATCCAAATAGGGTTTGGGAACTAACCTCTCTGCTGCTTAAAATATTAAGCAGCAGAGCAAGTAGAATAAATCCAATTAAATTATGAATTCGATAATATTGACTCTTTATTTTATATCTGTTCATAATATTAAAATAGATAATTGATTGTGATTAGTATTTGTGGACCTGCCAGAGATATTTCTTCATCCACTAACTGACCGGGAGAGGTTTCAACTTGTTGTGTATAATTACCTAATGCATATTTGAATTCAACCCCTGCCGATATGTATGGCAAAATTTCTTTATCTATACCAATTAAAAGATGCCAAATGTAATCGTTACCATCTTTAGTAATTTCATCATTTGTTTCTGTTTTGTAAGAAGTTTTTTGGGTTGTGTTAATAAATAGTATCCCTCCGCCTGCACCTCCATACATTTTAAAATATTTGGTGTAGGGATGAGGAATATAATATGCAATACTTCCAGTAATGCTATATAATTGTATGGAAAGCTCCTTGAAGTTGAGTATTGAACCAGCAGTAAAATTATCTTTTTTTATTGTTTCTTTGCAGTAGTCGGCATTTAACGAAAATATTATTCCTTTGTAAACATCAACACGAGCATTTATTCCAATTATAAAGGAGCCATTAAATTGTTCGTTGCCGCTTGCGAATAATGAACTCTCATTCCAATATTCCATGGAAGGATTATAATAACCTGCACTAAAACCAACCGATTTAACAATTGGCTGTGCAGATATAACAGTTATATTTGTTATTAATAAACAAATTGTATAAATGCATTTTTTCATTTTGACCTTTTATTAATAATAGTTAAAAATAACTGGATTTTCCTGAGTAATGCTTACAGTAATATTCAATAAAAAGATGGTCGGTTTTGCTATCAAGAACTATTGCAATAGGATTTGAGAAATTAGGAGGATAGATGACTTTTGCACCTTTATCAGAAAATTTACTCAAATAGGAATCAATTATAACCATGTGATAGCCAAGTTGATTACATCTATCCTCTGGTCCAATATAATGAACGACCAAATCTGGATCTGGTATTTCAACCCAATTAAATTCCTGTTTTGAAAGTATTATTTCAGGCTTAAATGAGAGATATATAGTAACGATATTTCTTTTTTCAAAATTGTACCCATAAATTTGTTTTTGCAATGAGTTTATAAATTTGATTGCTGATTGAGTTATGTTATCAGTTTCAAAGAATATTTTTGTGCTATTTGCAGGAATCTCGATTTTTTGAATTTTATTGGTTATTTTAGTTTCTTCATTTATTAATTCGCTAGAAGAAGAGATTAAAGTTTCGTTATATATATCGTCTCCTGTAAGTATATATCTTCCCGGTTCAGTTATGGTTACTTCAACAATATTTCCTTCGGATAGAATTAAAGGAGCAGTATTAACCACAGTTGTACTTCTAAAATCTGAATTTACTTTTACAAGGTAAATTATATCTGCCTCAGTTAATGGAAATACAGCGGGTAACCTAATTGTTAGCGGCAATAAAGGCGTATTATTATTTTCTATTGTAATATCAAATTGAGCAAATGGAAAAATGTCATTTATTATTGAGCCTGCCTCAGGTCCCTCAAATGGAGTTAGCCTCAATTTAGTTGGTTCGGTAAAACTATTTTCTGGAATAATAATTGTGAAAGTCCTTCCATCATCAAATTGTTCTGAAATTTCACCTCCTGAATGTGTTATAGTTTGCTCTGTCCCAAGTTTTTTTAGAAAGATACTATTTAAAGCAGTTAGAGTAGAGGTGACTTTAACTGCAATTGGACATTCCAAGTATCCTTCTGCTTCTGCAGTCAAGATATATTCGCCAGGTGAATAGTCTATTTCAAAAGCAAACTCACCATTTTCATCAGTATTAACAACTTGGTTATTAAATGTAATAGTGCATTCTGGTATAGGTTCTCCGGTTTCAGCATTAACAACATTTGAGGCAACACCGGGTTCTTCAAAAATTGTTTCAGGTTCTAACAAATCGATTTTGTGCGTTTCACAGCTTAACCAAACCAGTAGTGGTACAAGCAAAATGAAAGATATTTTGGCAATTAATTTGAGTGTTGTTTTCATACTTCGCTCCAAAACTAATTTTTAAGTGCATTTGTAATATGACTGGGGTAAACAGGAAGTATCTTATTGAGTAAACTTTCATTTGTTCGATATTCTATGGGCGATTTTGAATATATACGGAATTGGTATTCCCATCTGAATTTTTTTGTGGGTCTAATTCGTATTATCCCATTAGTAAAATATCCGGAAGGAAAAAGGGGAATAGCGAAGTTGAAACCAGCATTAACATGGCTATCTATTTTTGTGTAATAAAAACCAAGCTCAAATTCATCAAAAAACCTGTTAATATCAGCTCTCCAACCGGTATTGGATTCCAAGTTGGTTCCATAAGTAAATTTTATGATAACTTCAGGATTGCAGCATCTGTAACCCACATTAACGGAAGGAGTAAACGTATTTACACTCGTGTAATATAAATCACCATCATAAATTGATGAATATCCTGTATAGCCAAATTGTGCACCTGCAAAATATTTTCCATTATCAAAAAGTTTAAGTATTTCAAAATCAAGTCCGTATCTATGGTTTGTAAAATATCCTAAATTAGTAGAAGTAAATACATTAAAGGGAAGCCTGTAAAAGTAGTTTAAGTTGATTATACCAGGACGAATATAATTTCCCTCTTTTTCCAGCTCATTTTGAATAGGTAAGATAATTTGCGTAAAGATAGAAAGTCCCTGTGTAATAGTGGTATTTAGTGCAGGAGAGATGTTGGTTTGTGATTTAACAGGATCGTCAAAATTACCGAATACTGCACTAAATTGGGGGTGTATTATTATATTGTTTATAAAATTAGATGAGTTGTGAAATATTTCATTTTTAAGCAGTTTCCAATATTTTTCAGTATCAAATGAAACCGAAAGAAGTTGAAATGTATTTTGCCGATCAGTTTGGTTGATTAGCTTATTTTCTGATTTCTTAATTTTAGCAGTTACTAAAACAAGAGGTGTTTTTTGCTTCTGAATGATGATAATTAGTTGCCGATTAGAAGATATTTCAGGTGTAATTAAGTCTAAAACCTTGTACAAAGCAGTAGTTTCATCTCTGAATATAATGTTTTCGTAAGTAATGATAACCTTCGTATCAGTAATATAACAAGCAACATTATTATACCCCGAATCGGCTAACAAACTTATAATTATTTTTTCATTTCTAATTATTTTTTTTGTATCAAAGCATTTTAATTGTTCTGGTGCTAATAATTCAATTACTAGTCCGATTAAAATTATACCGTAAATTTGTTTCCAAAATTCGGTAACCCTTCTAACTTTAATTTGTTCTTCCAATTCAATCTCTCTACTCTTAAATTTGAATTGAAATACTTACAACAAAATTAAGAACCTTATACTGATGAAAATAGATTACAAAAAAATACTTCAATTAATTTAACAATATGAGCAACAACCATTTACATGCAAAAAAATTGTTTGCTCAAATGCAAAACAGACTTTCTTTGTTAGGAATTAAGTAAGTTCCGGGGTAATTAATTTTGTAAGTATAACTGCCCATGCCAAATGTTTTATAAATGTAAAACAAATCTGGTAAGCAAAAGTTCAAATTAAATTAGTTTAAAATAAAGCGGAATGTTTTGTCATTAGGGCAATGCTAATTAAAAAATTATACAGCTTTTCCTGATCGCCATTTTGAAATTTTTGAGAGTAGTTTACGGGGGTGCAATGGTTTTGCAAGGTAGTCGTCAATACCAACTGTATTCAACTGTTCTCTGATAGAGGTGTAAGCATCTGCTGTAATGGCAATAATAGGTGTTTTGCTATTTAGGTTATTATCGCTCCTAATCAACTTTGTTGCCTCAAAGCCATCCATCACAGGCATTGAAATATCCATTAAAATAATGTCATACTTTTTGCTGGATGACTTGTCAACAGCGTCTTTTCCGTTAACTGCAATATCAGAAATAAGATTTTGTTTCTGCAATAGTTTTTTAGTGAATAGCTGATTCATTGTGTTATCTTCAACTATTAATATTTTCAGGAATTTTTCAACCGGCTTTTCAAACTCATCTTTTTCAGGTTCGTTATTTATTAAACATGCCGAATCAATTGATAAATCTATTGGTAAATCGACTGGAAGTTTTATATGAAATGTGCTTCCTTCGTTCACCTTGCTTTTTACAGTAACTGTTCCATCCATTGCCTCAACCAAACCTTTTACAATTGGTAACCCCAAGCCGGTTTTTGTTTTTGAGTATTGTGAATCTTCGGAAGAATTTTCATAACCAAGAAAAATGTTTTTCAGCTTTTCCTCGCTAATTCCCAATCCTGTGTCAGATACTGTAATATTCAGAACAGCTTTATTATGTTTCTTTAATTCAACATAAGTTGTGATATTAACAAAACCATTATTTGTATATTGCACTGCATTGGAGATAAGATTCATTAGTATCTGATTTAACCTGTTTTTATCGCATATAATTACTGGAGGTGTGTCGTCTTTAATACTAATATTGATTTTTATGTTCTTTTCCTGAGTGGCAATATTTAGTGTATCATATATTTGCGAAATTAGTTTTTTAATTGAGAACTCCTGAGCATTTAGTTCAATATTGCCTTCTGTAATGCGGGAATAATCAACAATATCATTTACAATTCCGAGAAGATTTTCAGATGAATTATAAATAATCTCGAGTTGCTTTTTCTGATCTTTATTCAGATTTGTATCAAAGAGGAGGTGACAAAAACCCATTATCGCATTCATCGGAGTTTTTATTTCATGGCTAAAATGGTCAATGAATTTTTGCTTTAATTTTAGTGATTTTTCAGATTCCTTTTGAGCTTTATGCAGTTTTTTTATGTGTTCTTCTTTTTGTGATAGTTCATCCAGGAGCATTGAATTGGATAAGCAGCCTTTAAGTGAAATAGCGAATTTTGATAGTAGTGATTCAAGCTGAGAAATTTCAGCATAACTTAAATCGTTATTTGAATTGGGTTGCAGAATAAGGATACCTATTGAATCAAGATTAAAGATATAGATTTGTTCCGAGCTTTCACTTTTGTTTTCACTTAACTTGGTATAAAGAGAAGTATCTGCTGATAGGTAAATAACTCCGTTGTTAACAAGTTTATTATTAATTTCCTGATTAAGTGTTATAGTTTTACCTTCCTGAAACCTGTTTGGCAGGTTATAGACAAGCTCATAATTTGAAATGTTTTTATTGTTTTTTAGCCAGACAGAGGCTGATTTATAATTTTTTTTGCTTAATAATTTCGAGATGAATATTTGGCAGTTTTCATTTATATCTATTGAATTGCCAATTGATAGAGAAAGTTCATACATAACTGCTATATCGGCAATTATATCTGTAGTTTTCCCATTTCTATTCATGGAGAATACCTATTACTACTGTTTTATTGTAGAACTCAATAATACCTGAACCATTTGAAGCAATTTCGCCAATGGTTAGTGCACCATAAATTTTATTATTATACGGAAATGTATTTCTAATAGTATTCAATTCAGTAGCAAAATTTCTACCAAGGTACATATATCTTGAAATGCAATCGAAAACCATGGAATTGGTAACTTTTCTCGATTCAATTAAAAAACTTTCAGCAGCTGATTTTGCAGCATTAATTAAATTGTCTGGTACTCCTTTCAGTACATTTAATACAGAGTTTTCAGGTACCACACCAATGCAAACAAGTTCACCTTTTTCATTTACCATAACGGGGTCTCTAACTATATCCTCGTTATATGATTTATACATACCAAACGGGTATGATTTTGATACGTTACTGAAATTATCTGTATTTACATTTGATTTGCTATCTTCTTCAATCACTGATTTATAAATCTCAAAAGCTGTTTCCCAGTTAAGCTCCTTAATTACATTCTTATTTGTTCTGGTAGCAACGTAGGGACCCATTAGTTTTTCCCAGCCGTGTCTAACGTTCATTTTGCTTTGCAACTCGGTAAAGGCAATTACAGCTGCATTACTGAAAATACCCTCATTGGAGAATACGGAGGGAAATTTTTCGAATTTATCATTTCCTGTACCGCCACCAATGAAGTTTACTTTACCGAATGTAACATTCTGAAGCTTGTTTAGGAATGGCTCAACATCACCTGATAAACCGTCGAGGAAAATAACTGCTGAACAATTATCTTTTTCTAAAATGTTTGATAGTTTACTTCCGAGATTAAGATATTCTTCGTAACTATCCAAATCTGGAATTAAAAGGGGAGTGTCGATAACAGGAATGGTGTCAATAACAATACCTTCCCTGATAACTCGATTATTATAAATTATACCTGGAAAAATACCACCAAAAAAATTGATTTCTTCAAGATTAAGATATTCTCTTAATTCCTCGAGATTCTCTTTTGAGTTCTCGGCAACATAGATAATTAAGGTTGTATTTTTATTACAATTCAAATTATCAATGTACTCTTTTATCAGAGAAATATTGAATTTCTCAAAAAGCATATACATCTCCACAAATTTGTTGCAAAATAGTTAAATGAAATAATTTGGAAATATTTTTTCGATAAATAGGGCAAAAATCCCGATGAAAATACTTTTTAACTAAAAATAATTTACCCTTTCTTTGTGTTGTTTTAAACGATAAAAGTGTTAAAATGGCAATATAAATAGTAAAAACTAAAAAAAATTGAGTTTTTATGGTATTTGTCGGTTTTCAAATAAATTAAAAATTCAGGTTTGAAATAAACTCATATCGTGATAATTGGGTTTACTATTTATTACGGCAACATTTTTACATGTTAATTAAGGAATAACATTGTAGCAAAACTGATTCATATTGTGAAAACGATTTCAATTATCCGCATATATTGGAGAAGGTTATGAAAAAAAATGTTAGTGTGGAAGAGTTTAAAGTATCAACTATAAAGTTGGGTTATGCCATTGATGCCCCCCTAACAAGGGTGTGGCAGGCTTTTACTGATGATATTAAAAAGTGGTGGAGAAAAGATTTTTTTGGTAATTCGGCTTCCAGGGAAATGGTGCTTGAGTTGTACCCCGGTGGCAGGTTATTCGAAAAAGGTGATGCTAATACAGGCATACTCTGGTATCATATAGTAAGTGTGGATGACTTTAAATCAATTAATTTCGCAGGATATTTATTCCCAAGTTTTGGTGGTCCCTCCAATTCTTACCTCACTCTTGATTTTCAGGCTGATGGCAAAAAAACAATTCTTAAGGTTACTGATATTCAGTTTGGTGCATTTAATCGTGAAACTCCAGGGTTTATTGAGGATGGCTGGAACAGAATTTTTGGTGTTGCTTTCAGGGAGTATGTTGAAAATATACGAATCGATTAAACAGGATACGCAATCATATATATATGTAAATGTTTACTTAATATTTTAGGAGAAATATTGTGGTAATAGCAGTTCCCAAAGAAGTTATGCCAGGAGAAGCCAGAGTTGCCTTAACTCCGGATACTGCCGGAAAACTTGTTAAAAAAGGTTATAGAGTTTTGGTTGAATCAGGTGCTGGCAATAAAGCCTGGTTTGCCGATGAGGAATATAAAACCGCTGGTGCTGAAATTATTTCTGGTGTTGAACAGTTATATTCTTCAGCCGATTTGGTGCTTAAAGTGCAAAGACCCATGGAGCACCCCGATTTGAAAAGGAATGAATCTGAATTACTAAAAAAAGGATCGTTGCTTGTTTCCTTTATGTATTCGCTTCATTATCCTGAAGTAGCAGAAACTTGTGCCGATAAAGGTGTAAATGTTATAGCAATGGAAGCAATTCCAAGAACAACTCTTGCTCAGAAAATGGATGCACTTAGTTCGCAGGCTAATATAGCCGGTTATAAAAGTGTACTTATGGCAGCAAACGAACTTGGTAAAATATTCCCGTTGATGATGACTGCTGCAGGTACTATAAAACCGGCTAAAGTTGTTATTATGGGTGCAGGTGTTGCCGGATTGCAGGCACTTGGTACTGCCAAACGTTTGGGTGCAGTTGTAGAGGTATCTGATATTCGTCCGCAGGTAAAAGAAGAAGTACAGTCACTTGGTGGAAGATTTATTGAAGTTGAAACTGACGAATCAATGCAGGATGAAGGTGGTTATGCGAAAGAAGCTTCGGAAGAATTTCTGAAGAAACAGAAAGAGCTAATTTTTAAACATATTACTGACGCTGATATTGTGATAACAACAGCCCTGGTTCCAGGCAGAAAAGCCCCGATACTTGTAACCGAAGATATGGTTAAAAATATGCGTCCCGGTTCTGTGGTGCTGGATATGGCAGTTGAATTTGGTGGTAACTGCGAAGTTTCGGAAAAAGGGAAAACAGTAACCAAACATGATGTTAAAATTATTGGTGAAGCTAATTTGCCATCTCTTGTTCCAACAAACTCAAGCGAGGTTTATTCCAAAAATATTCTTGCATTGCTTGATTACATTATAAAGGATAACGAATTAAAACTTGATCCTGAAGATGAAATAGTAAAAGCTTCATTGATTGTTAATAATGGTGAAGTGGTTAATGAAAGAACAAAAGAATTATTAAAATAAACAGGGAAGATTCTAATGTTTGAACTTTTAATGTTAATATATGTATTTGTACTGGCAGTATTTGTTGGTTTCGAGCTTATTACTAAAGTTCCACCAACTTTACATACTCCGTTAATGTCAGGCTCAAATGCAATTTCCGGTATAACAATAGTTGGTGCTTTAATTGCAGCGGGCAACAGTGAACCAACTTTAAGTACAATTTTGGGTGTAGTAGCCATTGTGTTTGCAACCATTAACGTAGTTGGTGGATTTCTGGTTACTGACCGAATGTTAAAAATGTTTAAGAAGAAGTGAGTTGAGTTATGGAAATATTATCACAAATTGTATATCTCGTTGCTTCAATATTATTTATCTTCGGTATAAAGAAGCTGGGCTCACCTAAAACTGCGCGACAGGGTAATCAGTTTGCAGCTACAGGTATGCTTCTTGCAATCATTTTTACATTATTTAACAAGGAAATTGTATCGTTTGAATATATAATTATCGGACTGGTAGTTGGCGGAATAATAGGTGCTGTTATGGCACTAAAGGTTGAAATGACCGGAATGCCACAAATGGTTGGTTTGTTAAACGGATTTGGTGGGGGTGCTTCAGCACTTGTAGCCGTGTCCGAATTTTATAAAATTACAAACTCACCGGTATTATCTTTTGAGCTTTCCACAACAATTACTATTGTTCTTAGTATTCTTATTGGTTCGGTTACATTCACAGGTTCGTTTATTGCATTTGGTAAATTGCAGGGTTTTGTAACTGGTAAGGTTGTAAAGTTTCCGGGGCAAAACTTCATTAATGTGCTATTTGTATTAAGTGTAATAGCCGGTGGTGTTTATGTCGTTATGAATCCATCCGAGGTAAATATTCTACTCGGAATTGTGGGTGTATCACTTGTGCTGGGCATTCTGCTTGTATTGCCTATCGGTGGTGCTGATATGCCTGTTGCGGTATCTTTACTTAACTCATATTCAGGTTTGGCTGCTTCGGCAACTGGTTTTGTTCTAAATAACAATGTATTGATAATTAGTGGTGCATTGGTTGGTGCTTCCGGTTTTATTCTTACAATGATAATGTGTCGTGGAATGAACAGATCCCTGATGAATGTTTTACTTGGTGGTTGGGAATCTGCCGGTAATGCTCCTGCAGCAGGTGGCGAACAAAAAGGTGAACAAAAACCGGTTAAATCCGTAGATGCAGAAGAAGCCGCCATGATTTTCGATTCAGCACAGAATGTAGTTATTGTACCGGGTTATGGTATGGCTGTTGCACAGGCACAACATGCAATACGGGACTTAACAAATGCGTTGGAGAAAAAGGGGATAAATGTAAGGTTTGCAATTCATCCGGTTGCTGGACGTATGCCGGGGCATATGAATGTTTTGCTTGCCGAGGCGAATATTTCCTACGACAAATTATTTGCTCTTGAAGATATAAATGATGATTTCAGTAATGTTGATGTTGCGTTTATTATTGGTGCAAATGATGTGGTTAATCCAGCTGCAAGGCACGATCAGTCCAGCCCAATATACGGTATGCCAATACTGAATGTTGATTATGCAAAAACAGTAATAATGAACAAGCGTAGCATGAATGTTGGTTATGCTGGTATTGCAAATGAATTATTCTTTTACCAGAATACAATGATGTACTTTGGAGATGCAAAAGAAGCAGTAACTAAATTAACAAACGAAATAAAAGAGCTTTAAAATAAAACAGGGCTGAAATTATTCAGCCCTTCATCATCACAACCAATCTATCTCTAAGTGGTCTCAAGCAAGACCGAGAAAAATTCTGCTTTAGTATCTTCACCCTTATTTCTAAAGGCATTAATGAGGTTTCCTAAAACTCGCTTAAGTATATTTTCCGAATATGCAGTTGAATCAACCAATTGTAAAATAGAATCAACAGATTCTTTGTCAGCCATATTCTGTATATCAGATTTCAGGAATATTCTTCCGCCGTTAAATCCATCAACAAGTACAGGTTCATTTTGTACAAATGTTTTTGCGAGGAAATGTCCGGGGAAGTTAACACCTTCAACCTGAAAGTTTAATCTTTTACCCAGTAATATATATATAATAGCCAGGGTTATAGGTAATCCTTTTTTATTTTCAATGGCATAAATTAAACTGCTGTTTAGCGGATTATAATAATCTTCTTTGGCACCAACAATTTTCTTTTCGCGGAACAAAAACTGTGCGAGGTCAAGCTCGTTACCAAGAGGGTAAGTTTTTCTAAACTCCATCTCAAGTTTTCTAAGTAAACTTTTTAGGCGTTTCGCTTTGCCAAGTCCATGTTGAAACTCTTCCAAAAACTCTACACCTTTTTCAAGTCTTTCTTTATCGTCTGTAAGTAATTTCCATGTTTTCCAGTTACTAACAAGGTAATTTTCTCTCTGAGAAAATATTAATGGAATAATATATTGATATGAATCGTTGGATAGCTCAATATTTAATTCTATAATATCTTTTTCAAGGCTGGGTCCATACTGCTTAAGCTGGTAAAGCACAGCACTACGACTATCAGGGTCGTCAAGCAGACTTAATGCAAACTTCAAACTATTTTTATTTAACATTGGATCACCTTATCAAGCTAATCATAATTATTTGTTTGTTGCAAGTTTAACTTATTGCCAATTAAATAATGTTTATTTTCGATAAGAGTGGTTTTTTTCCCGATAAAAATATAATTGTTGAAATTGTTATATTTTGCATAGTGATAAATATTATTTTTAATGTAGTAAAATAAATTAAAGTTTAGCAATACAAATTTGAGGAATTGATGCAGATTTACAACACTTTGAACCGGAAGAAAGAGGAATTTATACCATCTACCCCGAACGAAGTAAAGATGTATGTATGTGGTCCAACTGTATATGACTATTTTCATATTGGAAATGCCAGATCGTTTATTATTGCGGATACCATTAGCAAATACTTTAGATACAGGGGTATGAAAGTTAAGTTTGTAATGAATCTTACTGATGTTGATGATAAAATTATTAAAAAAGCAAATGAGCAAAATGTTGAGTCGAAAGAAGTTGCAGAAGTTTACTCTACTGCTTTTTTTGAAGATTTGGTGAAACTTGGAGTAACTCCCTCTGAGGATAATTTTTATCCAAAGGCTACCGAACATATGTCTGAGATAATTGACATGATAAAGAAAATTGAGGAAAAAGGACACGCATACAATGTAAATGGGAACGTATTCTTTGATGTCCGTTCCTTTAAGGGGTATGGTAAACTAAGTGGAAAGAATCTGGATGATCTTGAATCGGGTGCTCGTGTTGAGATAAATACAGAAAAGAAAAACCCGCTTGATTTTGCATTATGGAAAAAAGCCAAGGATGGTGAACCATATTGGGAAAGTCCGTGGGGTAATGGAAGACCGGGATGGCATATTGAGTGTTCAGCCATGAGTACAAAACATCTTGGTGAAAGTATTGATATTCATGCCGGTGGTAACGATTTAATATTTCCGCATCATGAAAATGAAATTGCACAGAGCGAAGCAGCAAATTCAAAAGAGTTTGTAAAATACTGGATGCATTTTGGATTCCTTAATATCGATAATCAGAAAATGTCGAAATCACTAGGCAACTTTTTTACTGCACGCGAGCTGCTTAAAAAGTATCCTTATGAAGCACTGCGTATGTTATATATGCAAACACATTATCGTGGACCGCTTAATTTTAGTCAGGAATTAATTGAAGCGGCACATAGTGGTGTAAAGAAAATATATGTATTTCGTAACAAACTGCTTAACATTGATAAAAGCGGTGAAAGTATTGATATGGCACCTTATTACGAAAAATTTAATAGTGCTATGGATGATGATTTTAATTCTGCCAAAGCGATTGCTACTATTTTTGAAGTTGTTAATACCTATGATAAGTTGGCAAACACAGCTAACCTATCGAAAGAGGGAGCAGAAGCAATTCTCGAGTTTCTTGATAAAATTGCAAATGGTGTACTTGGTATCTATAATCCTGAAAATGGTTTACCAAAAAAAGTTTCGGGTGAAAAATTCGTGAAACTATTGGTTGATTTCCGCTTTGCTGAAAAACAAAACAAAAATTTCGCAATTGCTGATAAAATCCGTGATTTTCTTGCCGATCTTGGAGTTACCTTGCTTGATTCAAAAGAAGGTAGTACGTTTGAAATAAGTGATGACTCTTTCGGGAAATTAACTGATGAAACTCTTGTTAACTTCTTTATTGATGAACGTGCTGAGGCAAAAGCCAACAAGGATTTCGGAATGGCTGATAAAATACGCGATTTTCTTAAGGAACACGGGGTTATTTTGCAGGATGGTAAAGATGGCACAACTTTTACTTTAGAAAACTAATGTGGTATCTAAAACTTATTATATTTTTTATCGTCATAAGTTTTGTCCTTTATTTTGTTTGGAGTTATATCTTTTCAATTTATGAAATTGGCTATGAACAAAAGATAACCGATAGTAATAATGGTAAACTAATAACGATAACCGCATATCCGGTTAACGGATATGGATTCAGGGTTCCACTCAGGAGCGTTGAAGTATTGTTTGATTTACCGGACTCGGCTGAAGCAGAAATAATTAACCATGAACAAAACAGGGCAGTTATATTTACCCCGATAAAAAATGGTACTATTATTGTTAAAACACGCTCGAATAAGTATGATATAAGTGAAATATTGAAAATAGAAATTGGAGAAATTCGTAATGAATAACAAATTTATGTTTGCCTTGATAGCTCTTTTGCTGGCAACTGGTTTATTTGCTCAGGGTACAGCCGGTACTTCTTCCAAATATGAATACAGACATTTTATTGATATGCCTACTACCGGAGTGCTCAATAAGGGTTATGTGGGTGTGGCTGTTAAAAATTTACCTGATGGAAATGTTATTGGTGGTATTGAAGCAGGTGTTTTTGAAAACTTCAGTTTTGGGCTTTCCTATGGTGGTGCTAATATTATAGGTTCTGGTAAAATAGACTGGTATGAAACTCCTGCATTTAATGTTCGTTACAGAGTTTTGGATGAAACTACAAATGCACCGTCTGTAAGTATTGGATTCGATTCTCAGGGTAAAGGAGCATGGGTTGATAGCTCTGACAGATACGAAATTAAATCACCTGGCTTTTTTGCCAGTACATCAAAAACATTTGATTTTCTGGGATATGTTGTGCTTTCCGGTACAATGAATTATTCATTTGAAAACGATGATGATAAGGATCTAAACTTCGGTATTGGTGTTGAAAAAACAGTTGGTAAATTTGTTTCAGTTTACCTTGAGTATGATTTTGCCATGAATGATAACTCCGATAAAGCACTTGGTGACGGTGATGGATATCTTAACGCAGGCGTTAGATGGGCTGTTGGTAATGGCTTTACCATTGGCTTCGATTTAAGAGATTTGCTTGAAAATAAAAAGTTGAATGGTACACAAGCTGATCGTGCCTTGTTTGTTGAATATATTCAGCCAATATTTTAGTACCGGTTAATATTTGCAGATTTTAGTTTTATCATGAAACGGGAGCATAATTTATTTTAACGCTCTCGTTTCTGTATTCTTACAGAACTATACGTTTAATTTAATCTGAAGTTTAATTACAGATATGTAATAAATAGTAAACACTACTGTATATTAAATTGTACACCCTACCGAAAATCTTCATTGAAATTGATGTATCCTTTACTTTTATTGAGGCATGAATATTGCGGTATTACTTCTAAATAATCTTGGAGAGGTTAATATGAAATACATAAAGTTTTTAACATTGTTAATAATTCCCGTTTTACTCTCAGGATGTTATTCTCAGCTTGCTACCCGCGATAATACATACTATCCCCCTCAGGATGAGTATTATGGGGGTGACGGTGAGTATTACGAAGAAGGCGAATATTCAGAAGATGGTGAATATACTGAGGATGGGGAGTATTACGAAACCGATGATAGATACCTCGGCTATAATGATGATCAGTATTATGATGAGGAAGTTGAAATAAATAATTATTACTATAATGATTATAACAGACCTTCTTACAGAAGATATTTATGGAACTATAGACCAGTAACTGTTTACACCGGTTACTATGATTCATACTATTATGATTATTACTATGATTACTATAGTTATTCACCATCGTGGTATTATACTTGGTACCCACATTATTATTATCCACACTATGGATATGGTTATAACTGGAATTGGTATCATCACCCATCATACTATTACGGAAATAACTGGTATAGTTACAATAAAACCAATAATTCAAAATATAAATATCGTTCTAATTATGCCCTGGGAACAAGAAATGGGCATGGTGGACGTACTGTTTCTTATGCCGGTAGAGGTAATCGTGATGGTGGAAGCAGACAACCAGTTACTTACAAAGAACGTGAAAGAAATAGAGATATTACAGGAAGAAGTGGCAGGACTGGTTCAAGAAACCCTGTTATTACTGGAAGAACCGGAGTTAACAATACTTCGCGAATAAAACCTGAAGGCAGACCGGTAACTGTAAACAGAACTAAAGACAAATCCAGAGTTAATGCTGCTGATATAGAAGGTAGATCGAAAGGATTACCTCGTTCAACTGCTAATAGAACGAAGGATGCTTCAACAAGTGAACTTGGAAGACCTACTGTTAAAAATAAAACCAAAGCTACTTCTAAAATTGATGGTGATTCAGGTAGTAAATCAGGTTATACAAGGAAAAAATCAGCTGTAAGTAAATCGAAAGCTTACAACGATTACAGAGGTAAAAGCAGTAATAAGAAATATTATACTCCTCGTCCCAGCTCAAAGAGTAAAAGTAAGTCTTATACAAGACCTAAAAGCTCAACACGAAGCAAATCTTATACTCGTCCAAAAAGCTCTAGCAGGAGTAAGTCTTACTACAGACCAAAATCATCAACACAATCAAAGGCGAAAAGTTATACAAGACCAAAAAGTAGTAGTAAGTCTAAATCATATACAAGACCAAAGTCCTCTACAAGGTCAAAGTCAAAAAGTTATACAAGACCAAAATCGTCGTCAAGATCCAAATCTTATTCTGCACCTAAGAGTAGCAGCAGATCCAAATCATATAGTAGCCCAAAAAGCTCATCGCGACCGTCTTCTGCAAACAGAAGCTCAAGCAGAAGTAGTAGTAACAGTAGTAGAAGTAAATCATCAAGCAGAGGCAACAGCAGGAGGTAATAGTGTATCGTCCAATTATTGTAATCGCTATTTCAATACTGGTAATCACTGGGTGTTATTCAACAATGGAACACCCTGTAGTTCAGAATATAGATGAAGATGGAGAATTATTTTACGATAGAATATATTATACTGATGACTGTGCCGCTTGCCACTCGGTAAATGAGTTGGATGAGTATGGTATGGTAAGTTTGGCAGATATAGTTAATGATAATTCAGGTGAGTTGAATAAGGATTTTTACGGAAAAGATGATTCCAATCTGCTGGCATTTTACAAAATGTCACCATGGTGGCAAAGATATAACATGATTGAATCGGATGAGGATATTTATGATGAAAGACCAATAATTATTCATGAAAGATATGACAGTCCGGTTATTTACGGCACACCTCCTCCGCCAGCGGGAACATCAAAACCTAATACACAATCGTCAAATAAATCAACAAAGACAAAAACAAGAGTAAACACCGAGAAAAAACCTGATCCAAAAAGTGGTACAAGAAACAACAACAATGGAAGAAATAAGGGGAGCAAAAGATGAAAAGACTGGCAATATTGATTTCTCTCTTGCTTACTGTATTTACAGTAGCACAAAATTTTAATGATGCACTAAGACTTTCGGGGGAGGGACTTGGAGCAAATGCACGTGCACTTGGTATGGGTGATGCTTTTCATGCTGTCAGTGATGATTATTCTGCAATGTATTTTAACCCTGCCGGTTTGGCACAGATAAGACGAATGGAAATGGCTGGTAGTTTTGATTATAACAGCTATAGTAATTCAGTTAATCTTTTGGGTAACAGTGTTGATTCCGATGAAAACGCTTTATCTATTGGTGAGTTTGGTATGGTTGTACCACTACCAACTATGCGTGGTAGCATTGTTCTGGGGCTTGCTTATACTCGCGACAGAAACTTTACCCGCATTTATGAATTTGACGGATTTAATTCCAATGGTACAACACAGATTGAAAATCTTACCATGTTAAACAATCCCATTGCTTACGAGCTATATTTAAATGATTATAGCAATGAGGACGGACATACAACAAAGATTAATGGTAATTTGAACCAGAGCGGAAAAACCTTGCAGGAAGGATATACTGGTAAGTGGGCTTTTTCCGGTGCTGCCGAAGTTGCAAGAAATTTATACGCCGGTTTCTCGTTAAATATGCTTACCGGTGAATTTGAAAGTGATAAACGATATTACGAGGATGATACCCGAAATTTTTACGGCTCCTCAGTTCAACTTGTTGATGGAAATAGTTCTACTTCAGATTTTAGAACTTTCCATCTGAATGATATTATTAAATGGGACATAACCGGATTTGATTTTAAGGTTGGACTGTTATATAACCATTTTAATAGATTCAGGGTTGGGCTGGCAGTTAAAACTCCATCGCAATACACTATTACTGAAACTTATACTATTGATAGCTATTCAGAGTTTGCCGCAAGAACATACACATATCCAACATATACCGAAGAGATTGAATATGATATTGAAACTCCTTACGAGTTTACAGCGGCTGGTGCAGTAAACCTTTTCCCTGTAATGCTTTCAGGAGAAGTTACATATATTGATTATTCTGAAATGGAGTTTACTGATGGATTTGGTGATGCTGGTGAACTTGTCTGGAGAAATCAGGAAATTAAAGACCTCATGAAAAGTGTATTTAACATGAAAACCGGGATTGAATTTAATATAGCAAGTTTGGATACACGACTAAGAGGTGGATTTATATATAAACCTTCTGCTTTTGATGGTGATCCTTCCGAGTACGACAAGAAATATATAACTGCCGGTGTTGGATTTCTTCCAAATGATTTTATATCAGTTGATGCCGGTTATGCTTATGGTTGGTGGGATAGCATTACTGATAATTACGGTGATCCGGGTACATCAAGAGGTGAAGAAACAATAACTACAAATAAATTTGTGCTGTCTGTTTCCTATCGATATTAATAACATGTAAAGTTTATAG
Organism: Melioribacteraceae bacterium; assembly: GCA_963663615.1. Taxonomy (GTDB): domain Bacteria; phylum Bacteroidota; class Ignavibacteria; order Ignavibacteriales; family Melioribacteraceae. The sequence continues at coordinate 2,215,426 of OY760517.1, read as the reverse complement.
TTTGAATACTACCTTAAAGCATCTTATCTTTGTAAGATGCTTTTTTTATATAATTATTGGAGCACAATATTAAAGGTCTTATCTACAAGGTTGAAAGCAAGGACTTTTACGTACTTAATGATGATGATACCGAAGTACGATGCAGTTTAAGAGGAAGACTGAAAAAAGAGCATTCCCTTAAAAAAAGAAAACTTAAAACTCTTGATATAGTTGTTGTTGGGGATATTGTAGAATATTCACTTAATGATGATGGTACAGGCGTTATTGAAGGTGTTGTTGATAGAGAAAACTATATCTCTAGAAAGGCACCAAAACTTAAGGGTGCGGGAAACAGGGGTGAAAGACTGGAGCAAATTATTGCTGCCAATATTGATAATTTGTTTATTGTAACCAGTATTCATCAACCCGAGTTTAATAACAGGGTGCTTGATCGGATAATTGTAACCGGCGAAAGCGAACATCTTAACGTATATATTATTATCAATAAAAGTGATCTCGATGAGTTTGAACTGATACCCGAGTGGAAAGAGTTTTACGAGGAAATTGGTTATACAGTTTTTGCTGTTGATGCTCATAGCGGTGATGGTATTGAAGAGTTGAAAGATACTATGGCAGGTACTAAAAGCTTATTTTGGGGACAGTCGGGTGTTGGTAAATCAACTATCCTAAATAAAATTGCCCCTGAATTAAATTTCAAGACCGGAGAAGTAAGCCAATGGAGCAGTAAAGGAAAACACACTACTGTTACCGCAATAATAAAAAAAATTGATAATGATACATATATTATTGATACTCCTGGTATTAAAGAGATAGAACCTTTTGGAATTCAGGAAGAAAATCTGGGATTCTATTTTATAGAATTTACAGATTACCTGGAACATTGCAGATTTAATACTTGTACACACAACCATGAACCAGGTTGTGCTGTAAGAGAGGCTGTTGAAAACGGTGATATAACTGTAGAACGGTACGAAAGTTACCTTAATATGCTGGATTCAATTGAAGATGATATGATTTTCTGAAATTTTATTTGAAACTTTGTACGTCTTTAAAACGTAATTCATGAAAAGATTAAACGGATTATTGATGAAAAATTTATTGTTATTACTTTCAATACTAATTGTATTTGTAGCCTGTTCTTCAAGTAAGGATAGTGTTGAAGAAAAAGAAAAAACTGAAGTTGTTGTTACAGACAAAAATAAAGATGAAGCCATGGATCATTTTATTGATGGTTCTATGCTCGAAATGAAAGGGCAGTATGCTGAAGCCATTCTTGAATATCAGGATGCATTGAAGCTTGATCCTACTGCTGGTATAAACTATGCTCTTGCCAAAAATTATTACCGACTTGGTAAATTGAAATCAGCTATGTTTCATTCCAAGAATGCTGTTAATATGGATAGTTCCAACGTTGAATATAATATGCTTTTAGCCAGTTTATACACAGCAAGCAACCAAAAGGATTCGGCTGAAGCAGTATTTGAAAATATTGTAAAATATGACTCCACAAACGCTAATGCACATTACAGCCTTGCCAGGTTATATGAAGCCAATAAACCTATGCAGGCTTTACAGATTTATAATAAATTATTGGATATTGTAGGACCCGAATGGAATGTTCTGGTGAAAATAGCAGAAATTAACGAACGTTTGGGTAATGTTGAGAATACAATTAGTACAGTTGAAAAACTGATTGAAATCAGTCCATCAAATCTTGAGCTTCAAAAAATAATGGTTGAGGCATATTTCAAAAATAAACAATATGATAAAGCCGATACCTTGTTAACCGAGCTGCTGGAATCATATCCGGAGGATTTGTTCCTTGTTGAGATGCGAGCACGAAATTATTTACAGCTTGGTGATTTTGATAATGCCTCGGTTGAGTTTTTAAAATTAACTGAAAATGATAAAATTCCTTTTGAAACAAAAGTTATGTCTGCTGCACAACTATGGCGTCAGGCAATTAACGATTCATCGTACATTGAGCTCGCCGAAAAAATACTTGTTACTCTTGATGCTGATTCGGCAGATTGGCAGATAAAAGCGTTTTTAGGCGAATTAAACGGAATTAAAGGTAATGATTCATTAGCTATTGAATGGTTTAAGGAATCCGCTAAACTTGCCGAATGGAATGTTGATATTTGGGTTCGTCTTGGTGGCATGATGTTCGACCGTGGTGAATATACCGAGATTATTAAACACTTTGATGATGTTAAAGATAAATTCCCTAATAATTTCGTAATCAATTTGTTACTGGGACTTGCGTACGGACAGGAAAACTTGCATGAGGATGCCCAACCTTATTTACAGAAGGCTCTGAATTTACAACCAAACGATTTTTCCGCACTCTATGCAATGGGATTTACTTTAAACAGACTTGGTAAATCGGAGGCGGCAATTTCAGTGTTGCAAAGGGCATTGAGGCTACAGCCAGATAACCCTGACATACTTGGAACTATGGGTATGATTTATGACGAATTGGAAAATTGGGAGAAGTGTGACGAGGTTTATGAAAAGGCACTTGAGATAGATTCGACAAATGCGCTTGTTCTTAATAACTATGCCTATTCGCTTAGTGAAAGAGGTATTCAGCTTGAAAGAGCATTGGAAATGGTACAGAAGTCTATTGAAGTTGATCCGGGTAACTCATCCTATCTTGATACAATTGGCTGGATATACTTTAAATTGGGTGATTATGCCAAAGCAAAACAATATATAGAGGAATCACTTAATGTGGAAGAGGATAATGCCCTTGTGATGGATCACCTCGGTGATGCTATGTTCAAGCTTGGTGATACAAAAGGTGCTATCGAGACATGGAAAAAAGCTCTTGAGCTTGATAATAGTCTGGATAAAGTTAAAGAAAAAATTGAAAAAGGTGGATTGTGAAATCTGGAAAAATAATTCTATCGTTTTTGTTACTTGCAATTCTGATAATTGGGTGTGTGCCTTCCAAGCCAACCAGGGAAGAACAAAATTTACCTGCTGAAAGATTGATAAAAAAACTTGAAGCCAACCGGAGACGTGTAAAGACGTTTAGAGGTACAGGCGTAATTAAAGTTGAGAGCCCTCAATTTGGTGCAACTGCAAGTTTTGAGGTATCACTTAGAAAACCTGATTCAATAAAAATTAATGTTGTTGGTCCGTTTGGAATTGATTTGGCTGAAGCTTTGGTTACTACTAATGAATTTAGATTTTATGATTCAATGAATAACAGACTTTACAAAGGCAGAAGCGGTGGAAAGATAATTAAAAAGATTCTTAAAGTTGATCTCGATTTTAATGATTTAATGGATGCGTTTGCCGGTGCGGTTAATTTAACCGAAAAGCTTAGACGAGTACCTGATAAGTATTTGATAAGAGAGGAAAGTTATACTTTAATTTATGTTGATAGTTTGGCAAACAAAATAAGCAGCTATTATGTTGATCCTGAAAATTATACCATTACCGAGTTTAAACTTAATACACTTGATAAGGAAGAAGTATTCAAGGGAAATTATTACGGGTTCAGAGAATACTCCGGGGTATATGTGCCGCAGAGATCAACTATAAGTAATAATGCAAAAGAACAAACGCTTTCGATTGAATACAGAACTGTTGAAATTAATGAACCTATTGAAAGTTTTGAACTTAAAGTGCCTAAAGATGCCGAAGTTATTGAATGGACGAACTAAGAAAAATAGTTATAGTTATAATATTTATTACCGGAGTTGGTTTTGCACAAACCCTAAAAAAGCAAAACCTCTCCAATGAAAACCTGCGTCTTGAAAATCTCCGAAATGAACTTTCCAAACTAAAAACTGAATATACCCAAATTGAAAAAGAACAAAAAAACTCATATCAAATGCTTGAGAAGATAAGGCAAAAGGAGCTAGTTCTTAATAAATTGCTCATTGAGCTTGCTGCAGAACAAAAAAAGCTTAATGCTGATATTTCCGGATATGAAAAACAAATAACCAGCCTCACTTCTGAAATTGTCTCACTGAAGAAAAAATACTCCACCTTTGTTGTTTGGTCTTACAAAAAAGGTGAAAAATCGGAATTACTTAACTTTTTAAAATCAAATTCGCTTAAAGGTGCTTATGATAGTTATAAAAGCTTTTCGTTTGTTACCAAAGCATACGAGAATACTATTTCGGAGCTAAAAACCAAAACAGATAAACTGGCAAAAAGCAAAAAGCAACGTGAAATAAGTCTTGAATTAAAAAGAAAAGTTATCATATCCAAAAAGGCGGAACAGGAAGAGCTGGATGATAGCAGGGAAGAAAAAGAAAAGCTTATTTCAAAACTATCCAATGACAAAAATGCACTCGATAATGAGATAAGAGATAAAGAAAAAGCACAGTTAAAAATAAAAGAATTGATTGCTGAATTAATAAGAAAAGAGACCACAAGGAAAACTGCTAAAGCAAAAACCTCAGTAAACAAGTTTGATTACAACGGACTAAAAGAGATAAAGAGTCTTAAAGGCAAGCTTGCCTGGCCAGTAAACTCGGGTAGAATAATCAGAAAGTTTGGCAAAAACAGGAATAGCAAAACCAATACAATAACCCTGAATTACGGAATAGATATAAAAACAGGTAAAAAGTCCGATATATATTGCGTTGCAGATGGAATAGTATCTGCGGTAGAATGGATACCGGGGTATGGAAGTACCATAATAGTTAACCATACAAGCACCTATCGTACTGTTTACGGTAATATAACAGGTATAAATGTATCGGTTGGAGAGAGGGTAAAAGCAGGAGCAAAGTTAGGCTTAACAGGCAAGGGAATTGAAGGTTATACAGTCCATTTTGAACTTTGGAAAGAAAGGGATATGAAAAACCCTGAAGTTTGGCTGGTTAAAAGGTAAAGTTAGGAAAAAACCTGTTGTTATCTAATCAATAATTCTGTATAATGTGTCTCAAAATTTTAACAAGTTTGCGTGTCAAAAAATACACTTATTACCAATCTACTAAACATAAGGATCACTTATGAAAAAACTAGTTACTATCCTCGTTGTTGTGTTGTCGTTTGCGTCCCTTTATGCACAGGACCTAAAAAGAAGTGCATTAGAAAAAGAAGGTAACCACCAGGCAGCTTTTACCGAAGCGGTATTATTTGACCAGTCGCTTACAGGTAATGAAGCCGGTTATGGTTATGCAATGCAGAGATTCACTGATTATAACGACAGAGTATTTCACAGTGCTGACGACTTTACAGTTCCTTCAACAGTTTCCTGGACGATAACAGGCATAACCACTTATTGCTTTTTTGGTACAGCAGGTGGCCAGCTTGAAGAAATTGATGTTCATATTTTTGCTGATGCAGATGGTCTTCCTGGCGAAGAAGTTTATACGCTAGAAGGCTATGTACCATCTGATTTAACAGCCGAAGATTTAAATGTTACATTACCTGAAGCAGTTGTACTAATGCCAGGTACTTATTGGTTATGCGTTGATGGTGCTGTTAACTATACTAACTATGGTCGTATCTGGTGGTTAGCTAGAACCGGACAGAATGGTGCTTCATTTGTAAATGAAGATCCAACTGGTTTAACTGGTACAGCATTTGGATGGGAGAATGCCGATTATTCAAGTGCTCCAAACGATCTTGATTTGGCTTTCCAGATATCAGGTGCTACAGGTCCAGTTCCTGTTGAATTAACTTCATTTGCTGCTACTCTTAACAACAATGTTGTTAATCTTGACTGGAGTACTGCTACAGAAAGTAACAACCAGGGCTTTGATATTGAAAGAAGTGTTGATGGTGCTGATTTTGCAAAAATCGGTCATGTTGCTGGTAACGGTACTACTACTGAAGTTCAGGCATATAGCTTTACTGATAATGTAGCTGGTATTTCGGCTGATGAAATTGCTTACAGACTTCGTCAGGTTGATTATGATGGTACTTTCGAATACAGTAACGTAGTTTCTGTTGAAGGTTTCGTACCAACTGAATTCAATATGTCTCAGAACTATCCAAACCCATTTAACCCTTCAACTGAAATCAGTTTCTCACTTCCGGTTGAAGCAAATGTTGCTCTTAGAGTTTATAACGTAATTGGTCAGGAAATGGCAACTATTACTGATGCTGCTTTCCAGGCTGGTGTTCACAAAGTTAGCTTTAACGCTTCAGAATTAGCAAGTGGTCTTTACATTTACAGACTTGAAGCTAAAGGTGCTAATGGCGAAATGTTTAATTCAGTTAAAAAAATGATGTTAATGAAGTAATCATTTGAATTAAATATTCCAGTAAATTAAGTTTTTACAATCCCTGCAATTTTGCAGGGATTTTTTTATGCCCAATTTTTGTTAATAACTTATAATATATGTTCGAAAATGAATTATCAGTTACGCATTTTTTTTATACCAGATCCGGTTTGCTGAATGTTATCAAAAGATAATTTGACTTGTAATGAAAATATGCTTTACTTGACCCGGTTTATTTTATGGAGAAGAATTTGAATAATATCAGAAATATTGCAATTATTGCACACGTTGACCACGGAAAGACTACATTAGTAGATCAGTTGCTTAAACAAAACAAAGTGTTTCGTGATAATCAGGTAGTTCAGGAAAGAGTGCTTGATTCCAATGATCAGGAACGCGAAAGAGGAATTACAATCCTTTCAAAGAATATCAGTATAAACTATAAAGACGTAAAGATCAATTTAATCGATACTCCCGGTCATGCCGATTTTGGTGGAGAAGTTGAGCGAGTACTTAAAATGGCAGATGGCGTATTGTTGCTGGTTGACTCGTTTGAAGGTCCAATGCCACAAACGCGTTTTGTTTTGAGTAAGGCACTTTCCTTGCATCTTAAACCAATTGTTCTTATAAATAAAATTGATCGTCCTGATAACAGACCTGATGAAGTTATTGATGAAGTATATGATCTTTTTATTGATCTTGGTGCAGATGAAGAACAGCTTGATTTTCCTATTGTATATGCCAGTGGCAGGGAAGGTTGGGCTGTTGAAGAAATTGGTGATGAGAGATCAGATCTTTCGCCATTATTAAATACAATCCTCGATAAAATTGAAGCACCTGATTTTAAGAAAGGTTCCTTGCAGATGCAGGTTACAACACTGGATTATAATGACTATGTTGGCAGAATAGGTATTGGCAGGGTGTTTAGAGGTACGTTAAGAAAGAATGATCAGCTCTCAATTATTAAGCGAGATGGAAGTATTTCTCCGGTTAAGCTTAAACAGTTGTTTACATTTGAAGGACTTGGTAGAGTTGAAACCGAAGAAGTAGGTATTGGTGACATTTGTGCATTGGTAGGTATTGAAGATATTCATATTGGAGATACTATTGCCGAAACTGAAAATCCTGAGCCATTACCAATTATCGCAATTGATGAACCAACAATAAGTATGAACTTTACTATTAACACAAGTCCGTTTTTTGGTAAGGAAGGCAAGTACGTTACCTCAAGACATTTATCTGACAGACTTAAAAAAGAATTGCAGCACAATGTTGCCTTAAGGGTTGAACAAACAAACTCACCTGATACTTTCAAAGTTTCAGGTCGTGGTGTACTTCACCTTTCGGTATTTATTGAAAGTATGAGAAGGGAAGGTTATGAACTTGCTGTTGGTGCACCAAAAGTAATTTATAAAGAGATTGATGGTAGAAAAGCTGAACCGATTGAAGAGTTAATAGTTGACTGTCCTTCCGAATATAGCGGTAAAGTTATTGAACTTGTTGGAATGCGAAAAGGTGAGTTGATAACCATGGAGCAAAAAGGAACACGCGATAATCTTGAGTTCCATATACCTTCAAGGGGTATTATGGGCTTAAGAAACCGAATATTAACCTCCTCGGCAGGTGAAGCAATAATGCACCACCGTTTTTATCAGTATGAATTTTTTAAAGGTTCTGTTCCTTCAAGAAATGCAGGTGTGCTTATTTCAATGGATACTGGTCCTTCTACTGCTTATGCAATTAACTCTTTGCAGGATAGAGGCAAGTTTTTTATTGAACCGGGTGATGTAGTTTACAAAGGTCAGATTTTGGGCGAACATACCAAAGAGTTTGATATTGAAGTAAATACACAGAGGGGTAAAAAACTTACCAACATGCGTGCATCTGGTGCTGATAAGGCAATTAAAATTTCTCCGGCAATTAAATTTACACTTGAAGAGTGTCTTGAATATATAAAAGATGATGAGCTTGTTGAAATTACTCCTAAATCAATAAGGATGAGAAAACTTCATCTTGATCCTTATGACAGGAAAAAATATAACCAAAAGAAACTGGCTGTTGAATAAAAGTTGTTGTAAAACAATATTTTAGATGAATATAACTAATATTTTTTGTAAAATAACAATTCGAAATATATAGTAGTGTACATATCTTACTTAATTTGATTTTAATTGAAGATTTGATATATTACCTGTTTGTGAATTAATTTAATAGATTGTTGAGGATACAAGATGACTAAAGCTGATATAGTGGAGAAAGTTGCCGAAGGTACGGGATTAACAAAACTTGAAACCGAAGCAATAATCGAAGGCTTTTTGAATACAGTTATACAATCACTACGTGAAGGTAACGGAATTGAAATAAGAGGTTTTGGAAGCTATAAAGTTAAGAAAAAAGCTGGTCGTTACGCAAGAAATCCTAAAACCGGTGAAAAAGTATATGTTGATGAGCATTATGTTCCAACTTTCAAGTTTTCAAAAGATTTTAAATCCACTGTTGACAGAGGAATGAAAGAAATAGAAAATTCATAAACCGGAAAGCGAATTTATTTGAGTAAAATAGAAAAATATAAAGTTTGTAAAAATTGTGGTGAAGAGAATTTACTTTCTTTATCATATTGTTCTTCTTGTGGTGCAAGGCTTGATTCTGATAATTTGGAAGTTATAGAAAAAGAAGTTTCTTCGGAAGATAACTCATCCAAAAAAACTGACAAGAAGGTTGGTAAACTTTATAAAACTGCTAATGTAATGATTATTGCGGTTGTACTTCTTGCCGGTGGTTTTGCAATATTAGGATTTTCAGGAGCTTTTGACGGATTGCCGGAGGTTAAATTAGGTAATTTTTCAGGTATGACTAATTCTGATAATCCTCATGCCGGAAGTGATATGAATCTGATTAATCAGATTAATGCTCTTGAACAGAAAGTAGCTGCAAATCCTGAAGATCACAAATCTATTCTTGATTTGGCTCATCTACTTAATGACTCAAATTTAAACTCAAAGGCTATTGAAAAATACAATGTTTATCTTGAGAAACACCCCGGTGACGCAGATGTTTGGGTTGATATGGGTGTTTGTTATTATGAACTAAAGGATAGCAAAAACGCTATCGAATCAATGACCAAAGCAATTGAACTTGTACCGGATCATCAAATTGCTCACTTTAATCTTGGAATTGTTAACTTATCTATTGGTAATCGTGACAAAGCTGTTGACTGGTGGAATAAAGCGATTAAAATTGATCCGAACTCGAATATAGGTATTAAAGCGAAGGAATTATTAACACAACATTAACTTGGAGGTCGATTCTATGCCTTGTGGTAGAAAACGTAAGCGTCATAAAATGGCTACGCATAAACGTAAAAAAAGACTTAGAAAAAACAGACATAAGAAGAAAAAATAAGAATTGAGTTATAATGTTGTCAGCCTTTTTTTGGCTGGCAACTAATTCTCTTACCCAATTTACCCTCTAACTTTTCTTCCCGAAGAATCTATATTTTAATATCTTAAGTATTATTAGCAGGAGAAGTGTATCCATTATTAATAGTGATGGTGTCACTCCTATCTTTTCATTCTAATACTGTCTATGTATTTTGCATTGCAAAACAGGGATATTTATGAAATATGTATTTTCAGTCATACTTTTTTTGTTCAGGTAATATCTGCTCAGGAATACAGACTTGAGGGTCTATTACCAGTTTCTGATACAAGTAAGCAGGTAATTGTTTATACAGGATTTACATTGCAGTATAATGAATTACATGAACAAGCTGACTGGGTAGCTTATCAGCTTACAAGGGATGAAGTATTGGGTGAACTTAAAAGAAAAGATCACTTTCGCTCGGATAAGCAAGTGTTATCTGGTTCGGCATCACTAAAAGATTATTCCAGGTCTGGCTATGACAGGGGACATTTAGCTCCAGCTGCGGATATGAAATGGGATAAGGATGCAATGAATGAGTCTTTCCTTTTCAGTAATATGAGTCCACAGATAAAAACATTTAATCGTGGAATATGGAAGCGACTGGAAGCAATAATAAGAACTTTTGCAGTTAATAATGAGGCAATTTTTGTTGTAACTGGTCCGGTATTGCATGAGGGGTTAAAAACTATCGGGGCTAATAAGGTTAGTGTTCCGGAATACTATTATAAGGTTATACTTGATTTACATGGTGATGAGATTAAAGGAATAGCATTTTTGCTTCCTCAAATTGCTGAAGGAAAGGATTTATCTCTTTTTGCTGTTTCTATTGATAGTGTTGAAGTTGTAACAGGTTTGAACTTTTTCGATGGATTAACTGACACTATTGAAGATTCACTTGAACGTGAGTGTGATATAGATAGATGGGAATTTAAACCTTTCAGGGTGAAACGTAAAAGAAAATAGTTGTTGCTTTACTATTATAAAGTTTACTGAATTATGCTTTTTCTGGAAGCTTTCATAATTTATTTATATTTTTAAAATCGATTAATTAACGGTTGTAATTTTTAATGGATACATTTCAGGCTATATTCGGACGTAGAAGTATAAGAAAATTTACTGGCAAGTCAATTCCCGAAGAGGATATTAAACTGTTACTAAGAGCCGGGATGGCTGCACCTACAGCTCGTAACACTTTAGCCTGGGAATTTCTGGTAGTTGATGATAAAAAGTTATTTAATGAAATTCAGAAGGTGCATCCATATTCTTCCATGCTAAATGGAGCCAGTAACGCAATACTTGTATGCGGTAACCTGAAGGAAGAAGATGCTGAAGGCTATAATGCTATAAATACTTCCGCAGTAACACAAAATATCTTGTTAGCTGCCCACGATATGGGATTGGGAACTTGCTGGATAGGTTTATACCCAAGAGAGGAAAGGGTGCTTGGTATAAGAAAAATATTTAACATACCGGAATATATATTGCCAGTAAACCTTGTAGCAGTTGGTTACCCTGACGAAGTTAAGCAGCCTAACAACCGTTATTTGGAGAATCGGGTTCATTTTAATAAATGGTAAAGCCTGCAAACTAATATGAAAAAAATTATTCTTTTACTGGTTGTAATTGCCTCGCTAAATTTTGTTTCCCATAAAATATTGGAATCTGAAACAAACAAGAGTAATACTTTAGTTAATCTCGAAGAATACTCATCCCTAAAAGCAAACATTAGCAAACTTTCAAAATCATCTGATATAGATTACGATTTTAATATTGATTTTGTTACTGATAATGACTCGGTACATGTATTACAGAATGTAATGTTGCATACAGATAAATCACTTTATGAAAATGAAATATTTTTCGAAAATCTTTCGAGCAGGTGGAGTGCAGAACTAAAGAATCTTGACATAATTGTTTATTATCAGGAGAGTTACAAAACAGATGTTGAAATAAGGGACGAAAGCTTGAAGATTTCGGATAAACTTGAGCTTGACGGATATTTGGTGAAAATACCTAATAGTAATGTAAAACCTGATTCTGTATTTATTTCCTTTGAATACTCTTTACATCTGCCATCAAATTCAATAAGGAACGATTTTGGTGTAGCCTTGGGTAAGCTTTTTTACTTCTTTGCAGATTGGTATTACCGTCCAGTTTACCGGAATACTGAAAATGAGTTATGGAAAAACTATAACTTGTGCAAAACCTTTGGAGATTATACATTAAAAATTAATTGTGATAAGGAGTTTACTTTTGGTGGTACTTGCTCAAATTTTTCAATGCACAAAGCTGCTGATTCGCTTTATTCCTTCTCCTCACGTAACTGCCAGGTAAAGGAATTTTGCTGGTTTGCAGGCGAAAATATTGACAAGTTTACTGATACTTTAATTATCTCTGCTAACCGAAAAGTAAAAATTAACTACTTTCTGCAAGATGAAAATTTGGGTTACCTGGATAGATTTAAGGAATTTACACCTAATGCCATATCGTTTCTGGATACAAGTCTGCAACCTTTTAACAGGGAAGTAATTAATATCTTGGAGTTACCAGCTACTTATACTACTTCAAGGCAAAGTTATCCTTCACTGGTTACGGTAGCTGCTGAATTTCTTTCACCACCGGAAACTCATAATCCGGAAAAGTATATTGTAAAAGGATTGGTTAACCAATATATAAAAAATGGTTTTGTGATTGATGAAGACAAAGATTTGTGGATTCAGGAGGCAATACCTGAATACCTGGCTGATGTTTTTATGGATGAGCATTTTGGAAAGAGTGATGCTATTTTCAGATTAGCTACATTTTATCCAATATATGGTGTAAACTTCTTTCAGTATAATGAAATACCAATTATTTATACACTTGGTGTTTACAAGAAGGATATGGGCTCTGATCTGGCTTACCAATATTACTTTAACAATCTTACTCCACCTCTTTCCATGGCTCAATCTGAACTGCCGGATGAACAAACGAGAGATATAAATTCTCTTAATAAACCTTACTTATTCTTACTCTCTTATGAAAGTTTAGTTGGAAGAGATACGCTCTTACAGGCGTTATCCGGTGTGTTAAATAAAGATATTAATGAATATCTTACCACAAAGTTGCTCCTCAACAGTTTTGTTAAAATAAATCCTGAATTAAAGGAATTTGTTGAACGAGTTTTCTTTAACTCGGGTACTTTGGAATACAAGGTGAAATACATAGAGGATAACAAGGTTTATCTTGAGCGTCTTGGTGAAGGTGTTTTCCCGATGGATGTAGCGTTATATACCGACAAGGATACTCTATATAAATTTTGGGATGGAAAATCGAGACACAAAATAATTACTTACGATGGTGCAAATGAATTACTTGCTGCTGAACTCGATCCGTTCAGGAAGAACAAGTTTGATAGTAATATTGCAAATAATTCTTATACAGTTAGTAAAAAATTTCTTGGTCCCTGGGCTATATCAATGCGATGGTTTTTCTGGGTACAAAATGCATTAATGATATTTGGAAGTGTAGGATGAAAATTTCTTTCAGGGAAACATTTTCGTTAGGATTTAATTTACTTAAGAAAAACTATATTTTTATAGTATTTCTCTGGATAACTAATGCTGCATTTGCATTCGTTTTATCTGCACCAATATATACTTTGCTGGTTGATAATCTTTCCCGTTCTACTGTAAGCAAGGAGCTGGGTACAGGATTTGAATATTTATGGTATTTACAATTCCGATATTTGTATGAAACCAATCTATCCGAGTTCCCTTTAACAATTGTTTCCGTGTCGTGTATTTATGTAATTATCATGACCTTTTACAGCGGTGGTATAATTTCAGTATTTAGTAACGGACATAAAAATCATATTGTTGATTACTTTTATGGTGGAGTAAAGTATTTCTACAGGTTTTTAAGAATTACCATGATATCAATGTTATTTTATGCATTGGCATTCCTGTTTAATGATTATCTCGGTGAGTTTATAAGATGGCTTTTTATCAATACCGAATATGTTGTAGCAGATGCAGTTCTTCGTTCGTTAAGGTACATAATACTGGTGTTTCTAATTGGATTAATTTCGATGTATTCCGATTACACAAAAGTAAATATTGCGGTAAATGATAACTTAAGTATTTACAGGGGAATAGCAGAATCGTTCGGATTTTTATTCCTTAGGAAAAATTTTACTCGAGTTTTTGTTGTTTTTCTTACCGTTGCAGCAATTGGTGCCCTCGGAGCAGTTATTTACAATATTATTGGTAGGTTGATTCCTAAAAGTCCGTTTTATTATTTGATTTTGGTTTTTATTCTTCAACAATTGTTGATTATATTCCGGCTTTATATTAGAATGTATATCTATTCTACAGAGGTAGTTTTATATAAAGATTTAAATGCAGAAATTGTAAAAGCAAAAGTAATGCAATAACAAGAGGTTTAATGATGAATACGTTTCCTGTTTCGGTTTATGGTGACGCAATACTAAGAGAAAAAGCAAAAAAAATCACGAAAATTGACGATATAATAATCGAAAATATCCAGCGTATGTTTTTAACAATGCGTAATGCTAATGGTGTAGGTTTGGCTGCTAATCAGGTTGGTTGGGATAAACAAATTTTTGTAATAGATGTTTCAGTGGTAGAAGATTATGAGAATGTAAAACCATTGGTGATGATAAATCCTGAAATTATAGAATTTGGTACCGAGCTTGAACCTTATGAAGAAGGTTGCCTTAGTCTGCCTTTTATTAAAGCAGAAGTTATGCGTCCAAAAGCAGTAAAGATTAAATACCTCGATACTGATGAAAATGAACAGATTATAGAAGATGATACATTCCTTGCAAGAGTTATACAGCATGAATATGACCACCTAATAGGCAAGATGATTCCGGATAGGGTAGAGTCTGATTTAAAGAAAAAAATGCAGCATGATTTGATGCGTATCATGAAACGTCAGATTGAACCTGACTATGAAATTACAGAAAGGGACCGAAAATGAGAGTAGTTTTTTTCGGTACACCTGATTTTGCAGTACCATCTCTTGAAAAGTTAACCAAAAGTAACCATAATGTTGTTGGAGTTGTAACTGCTCCCGACAAGAAACGTGGACGCGGCAGAAAGCTAAGCTATACACCTGTTAAGGAGTTTGCAGTACAAAACGATATTATGGTGCTACAACCCGAAAAAATGAAAGGTCCTGATTTTATAGAAAGCTTAAAAGCCCTAAATGCAGACCTTTTTGTTGTAGTTGCATTCAGGATATTACCGGAAGTTATTTATGCAATGCCTAAAAAGGGTTCGTTTAATTTGCATGGATCACTATTACCCAAATACAGAGGTGCTGCACCAATTCAGTGGGCTGTAATGAATGGAGATACTGAAACCGGTTTAACTACATTTTCCCTCCAGAAAAAAGTTGATACTGGTCAGGTTATAAAAAAAGTTAGTTTGCCAATTGAACCAGCAGATAACCTGGGTACATTACATGACAAAATGAGCATGCTTGGTGCAGAACTGGTTCTTGATACTGTTAATATGGTTGAAAGTGGTGACTATAAGTTACTCCCACAGGATGATAGCTTAGCTACTCCGGCTCCAAAAATTACAAAGGAAACGTGCCAGATAAACTGGAATGATTCTGCTGATACAATTCATAACCAGATACGCGGTCTCTCACCATATCCCGGAGCTTTTTTTGTATTAAACGAAAAACAGTACAAGGTTTATAAAAGCGAGTTAACCGGTATGTACGGACTTAAACCGGGTGAGTATAGAACCACGAAAAAAGAAATTTATTTTGGTACGGGTGAAGAAGAAATATCCATTTTGGAAATTCAACCGGAAGGCAGAAAAAGAATTACTGCTGAAGATTTTTTACGCGGTTATCAATTTTAGCAACAATTTATAGAAACTTATTCCTGAATGATTTGTTGATTACATAAAGGTTACAAATTACGAGGAACATAGTGGACTATAAAGAAAATATACTCGAGTTAATTGGTAACACACCACTCGTTAAAATCAACAAACTTGCCAAGGGACTTAAGCCCCAAATATTTGCAAAGCTCGAATCTGCCAATCCTGGCGGTAGTGTAAAAGACCGTATTGGTTACAACATGATAATTGAAGCTGAAAAAAATGGTGATATTAAACCGGGCGGAACTATTATTGAAGCTACAAGTGGTAATACCGGAATAGGATTAGCATTAACAGCATCATTTAAGGGATATAAATCACTTTTTGTTTGCACTGATAAGGTTAGTCAGGAAAAAATAAATTACCTGCGTGCACTGGGGGCAGAAGTGGTTTTAACCTCAGTGGCACTTGAGCCAGATCATCCCGATTATTATGTTAATATTGCAAAGCGACTCGAGAAAGAAATCCCCAACTCATTATTCATATATCAATACTTTAATGAGAATAACTACCTTTCGCATTATAAAACTACCGGTCCGGAAATATGGGAGCAGACCGATGGTAAAATAACACATTTTGTCTCCGGCGTTGGTACTGGGGGTACTATTAGTGGGGTTGGCAAGTTTCTTAAGGAAAAGAATCCTGATATAAAGATTATTGGTAGCGACCCTGTTGGCTCAATTTATGACCATTACAGATTAACCAAACAAATTGGCAAGGGAACACCTTACCTTATTGAGGGGATTGGTGGTGATTGTATTCATGATAATATCAAGTTTGAGTATATTGACGAAATAAGGCATGTTAATGACAGGCAATCGGTTGATGCAGCTCAAAAGCTTACCAAGTACGAAGGCATTTTTGCTGGTGGTAGTACTGGTACAATATTGCATACCGTACTTGAGCTTGCAAAAGATCTGACTGAGGAAGATGTAATTATATTTATTGTTTGCGATACCGGCGAACGTTATCTCTCAAAAATCTATAATCATGACTGGTTAAAGGAGCATGGTTTGCTTGGCACTGATGAAATAATGGTTAAGGAACTGGTTGAACGAAAACGTGCTTCAGGTATTTCGGAACTTGTTTCGGTTAATCCTTCTACCGGCGTAAAGCAGGTAATGGATATTATTCAGGAGTATGACTATTCAACTTTGCCTGTAATTGAGGAAGGTAAAATATTAGGTTGTATTAAAAGTACACATCTAACATATAAAATACTGGATAATGCCGAAACCTTGAATTTAACTGCCGGTGAAGTGATGGAAAAGACCTTTCCTGTGCTTGATATTAATACGTCAATTAACGAAGTTAAGGAAATACTTAAAAAATCCACGGCAGTTCTTATCAGGGAAAATGAAAAAGTAATTGACCTTGTTAACCGCTACGATATGATTGAATTTTTGAGCGATAAAAAATAATTTTGGAGATTTTATGGGATTCGCAACTGATGCAGTACATGCAGGTCAGAAACCTGATCTTACTACCGGTGCCGTAATGACACCAATATATATGACCTCTACCTATCAGCAGGAGGAGATTGGAGTGCATAAAGGATTTGAGTATGGTAGAACGCATAACCTTACAAGAAGTGCACTGGAGCAGAATATCGCTGCTCTTGAGAAGGGTAAATATGGTATTGCCTTTGCTTCAGGACTCGCTGCTATTCAGGCACTTACAGGACTGGTAAAACAGGGTGATCATGTTATTGTTTCTGATAACGTGTATGGTGGTACTTACAGGCTATTTGAAATGATTGTGAGAGATCATGGTATTGATTTTAGCTGGGTAGATGCTAGTAACCTGGAAAATATTGAAGCTGCTGTAAAATCAAATACAAAGATGGTATATATCGAAACTCCCACCAATCCCATGTTAGCACTTACGGATATTAAAGCGGTTTCTGATTTCTGCAAAGCGAGAGGTTTTATCTCAATTGTTGATAATACTTTTATGAGTCCGTACTTTCAAAATCCGCTAACACTTGGTGCCGATGTTGTTGTACACAGCACTACAAAATATATCAATGGTCATAGCGATGTAATTGGCGGAATAGTACTGACTAATGATGATAAAATTCATGACCGACTAAGATATTTGCAAAATGCTGCTGGTGCAGTGCCTTCACCTTTTGATTGCTGGTTAACGTTGCGTGCAACAAAAACTCTTCATTTAAGAATGGAGCGTCATGCTTCAAATGCTATGGCGATTGCAGAATATTTAAGTAAATCGGATAAAGTAGAGAAGGTTATATATCCGGGACTTAAAGATCATCCTCACCATGAGCTTGCAAAAACACAGATGAGAGGTTTTGGTGGCATGGTATCTGTCGATTTTGGTACTGAAGAAAAAGCCAGGGAGTTTGCCAAAAAGGTAAAAGTATTTACGCTTGCTGAAAGTTTGGGGGGAGTTGAAAGCCTTGTATGTCATCCTGCTTCTATGACCCATGCTGCTGTTCCAAAGGCAGACAGATTGGCGATGGGATTAACAGATAGTCTTATCAGACTTTCGGTTGGTGTGGAAGATATTGAAGATTTAATAGAAGATATTGAGAATTCGCTAAAATAGTGGTATTTTAAATATTAATTGAACAGGTTCCTGATAATATTAATTTTGACTTATTATATGTTAGTAAATGCTAAATTGGTGGAATCAGTAACCTGTAATTCTATTCTTAATGCAGTCGATAATAATATCTTAATATAAAATTCTTTAATCATTTTTGGGGAACATAATGTCTGATAAAAAAAACGATAAGTTTAACAAGGTGGATGATACCAAGTATTCAATGGAAACACACCTTATATACGGTAAAAACGTTTCTCAGAGATGGGACTACTCTCATCATGTTACTGCACCTATTTCTTCTTCAACTACTTTCAGGCTTGATAGTGTGGAAAGGGGAGCAATGGGTTTTCAGCAGTTTGCGAATCTTGAAAAAGATGATGGTACTCCCATCTTTATTTACGACCGTCTTGGTGAACCAAATAAAGATATGCTGGAAGAAAATCTGGCTCATATTGAACGCGGGGAAATGGCAGTAACTTTTTCCAGCGGTATGGGTGCTATTTCGGCGGTACTTGGTGTTTTAGCCGGTGCAGGTGATGATATTATTACACATACTACCATGTATGGTTGTACTATTTCGTTATTTAACAACTGGTACCCAAAGTATAATATTGGTGTTAGTCCTGTTGACCTTACAGATCCAAACAAAATTTTTGATGTTGTAACCGACAAAACCAAAGCTGTATATTTTGAAACTCCTGCTAATCCTAATATGGATATTATCGATATTGAGACAATTGCCAATATTGTAAAGGATCTTAATAAAACAAGATCGAAAGAATATCAGATTCAGGTTGTTGTCGATAATACCTTCTCTACATCATTTTGCCAGAGACCAATTGAGCTTGGTGCTGATTTTACAGTTCACTCACTTACCAAAGGTATGAGTGGTTTTGGTACCGAAATGGGTGGAGCAGTTATTGGCAGAAAAGAATTTCGTGACAAAATACTTCTTTACAGAAAAGATTTTGGTGCTGTTCTTAATACTCGTTCAGCATGGAGTATTCTTACTTACGGATTGCCATCATTGCATATACGCCAGAAGCATATCATCAACTCGGCTATGAGAATAGCTCGTTATCTTGAAGAGTCTCCAAAGGTTGAGTTTGTTAATTATCCCGGTTTGGCTTCATTCAAATATTATGAATTAGCTCGCAAACAGATGTACGATTTTAATAATGAATTTGCACCGGGTGGTATGATATACTTTACCCTTAAAGGTGATAACATTGATGATACTCGTAACAAGGGTGCAAGGATGATGAACTATGTAGCTGAAAATGCTTATACCCTTACATTGGCTGTATCACTTGGTAATACCAGAACACTTATTGAACATCCAGCCTCCATGACACATTCGGTAGTTCCTCCGGACAAACTGGAAGAACGCAAGATTGATGCTGGCGGTGTACGTATAGCAGTTGGTCTTGAAAATGTTGACGATATACTAAAAGACCTGGAAACAGCATTAGAACAAATTTAACGATTTTTGATTTTTGATTGTAGGGCGGCACTTTATGCCGCCTGAATATATATATAAACAGTATAATTTTTAGGATTGACCCATAACGGGGTACAATAATCACCTTGTCATGATTACTACACAAGGCAAATCCCTTCGAGATATTTCACAGGCATTATATAAATTTGCTATCTCATATCTGGAATAAATAGTAACGTTTACAAATTATAATATAATAAATTTCCTTTCTGCCCCTTGACTATTACGCCGAACTGTGTTTATTACAGCTTTCAAAAATTTTACATTGGTAAAAAGTATAAAATATATTTGTTGTCATGCTTCTGCAATGATAACTTTGCGGGTTCTTAATTATGAAAGAAATGAGTAATATTTTTCCTCGTGTAATAGGGGAGAGTAATGTGAGTAACAATAAGATTATTGTTATTATAAAAATGGATATAGAGGTATGAATATCTTAAAAGATTGGCTCTTGTTATTAAAAAGAGATTTTGGAAAGTATAACCTTTCCATATTTCAAAAAGATTTACTTGCTTCGTTAACCGTTACTGCCGTTGCTTTACCGTTGGCATTGGCTTTTGGTGTGGCTTCGGGAGCGAGTGCTGCGGCTGGACTTGTTACTGCTGTGCTGGCAGGTGTACTAATTGGAGTATTAAGTGGAGCACCATATCAGGTATCAGGACCAACCGGTGCAATGTCGGCAGTGCTTATAGTACTAGCTGCAAAGTATGGTTTACCAGGCGTATGGGTGGCTGGTGTAATGGCTGGTATTATGCTTGTTATTGCAGGTATATTCAAACTCGGCAAAATAGTTGCTCTAATTCCATCTCCGGTTATTTCGGGGTTTACAAGTGGTATTGCTGTAATTATAGCTTTCGGGCAAATTGATAATGCTCTTGGAATTAAATCACCTGCAAGTGAAACAATTGTGGATAAACTTGAGTATTATTTTACACACGATATTAACTATAATATTTATTCAATTATTCTAACAATTGCTGTAATAGTAATTATGTTTATATGGCCCACATTTAAAAAATTCAAAAAAATTCCGGGTTCATTAATAGCTATTCTCATTACAACCCTTATAGTAGTTTTAGCTGATCTGAATATTCCAACAATCGGAAATATTCCGAGAAGTATCTTGCTGGATGACAGGCTTGAGTTGTTTAACATCCCGTGGAAGGATATAACTCATTTAATTGTACCTGCTATGTCGATTGCAGCCCTTGGAGCTATTGAGAGTCTTTTATGTGGTGCTGTGGCTGGAAATATGACAGGCGTAAGATTATTCAATAGCGTTGAGCTTGTTGCACAGGGGATAGGTAATATAATAATTCCGTTTTTTGGTGGAGTGCCTGCGACTGCTGCAATTGCCCGAACTGGTGTTAATATAAAGAGCGGGGGTGTTACAAGAGTAGTTTCAATTCTACACGGTATATTTTTAATGCTAATTGCGTTGCTCCTCGCACCGTTTATTGGTAGGGTTCCGATGGCTGCATTGGCTGGAGTTTTAATTGTTACCTCGTGGCGTATGAATGAATGGAAATCGATAAGGTTTTTCTTTAGTTCAAGGCTAAAACACGCAATTGTGGCATTTCTTATAACATTTGCTGCAACAGTCTTGCTGGATTTAACTCAGGCTATTTTAATAGGGTTTGGAATAAGCACAATAATATTTATGTCCCAGATAAGTACTCTTGAAATATCAAGAAAACCGGTAGCAGTTGATCACCTCAAATCAATGGGACATAAGGTAGTTTCACCAGAACAGCAAATATCGGTCTATTATCTTACAGGACCGCTTTTTTTTGCTGCGGCAAGAAGACTTGTTGAAGAGGTTGAAGCCAATGATAAAGCAGGGAACATATTGGTGCTTTCCGTTCGTGGTGTTCCTTTGATTGATGCAACAGGAATAGAGGTGTTACAGGAGCTTTTGCACAGACAAAGAGAAGGTGGTGGTGAAATACTGATTTCCGGATTACAGAGGCGTGCCGAAAAAGTTCTTCGTCGCAGTGGTTTTACTGAATTAATTGGAGAAGATTCAATATTCTGGAGTGCTGACCAGGCTATTCTATCCCTAATTGGTGCGGGAGTTGCCCCAGTGGTAAAACATGAAGATGAATCTACAGATACATTTGATGATACGTTAACAGTTATTCCATATAACGATAATACAGATTCGGAAGGATGTTATCTGAATAACTCTTAACAATAAATAAACATTATGCGTATAAAAAACGATAATGAAGTCTGGAGATTTTTGTATATTTACAGATTGTATTTTTTGTTTAATTAAAATTACAGGTTATTAAAATGGCTGATATAGAACTATTGAAACAAATCAGGGAAAAAGCAGGTGCAAAAAAGAAAACCATTGTACTTCCCGAATCGCATGACGAAAGAGTTTTAAGAGCTGCTGAAATTTTAACAAAAGAAGGTATTGCAAAAGTAATTACACTTGGTAACGAAGAGAAAGTAAGGAAAGATGCAGAAGGCTATGGTGTTGACTTAACAGGTGTAAGGATTATTGATCATGAAAAATCAGAATTACTTAGCGATTACGCAAATATCTTTTTTAACCTAAGAAAACATAAAGGTGTTACTATTGAAAAAGCTCATGAAACTATGAAACACGACCTTTTCTTTGGTGCAATGATGTGCCGCGAAGGAATGGCTGACGGTTTCGTTGCTGGTTCGGTTGCTTCAACAGGTGATGTGCTTAAAGCTGCTTTCCAGTGCGTGGGAATGGCTGAAGGTAACTCAATTGTTTCTTCATTCTTTATTATGATTTTTCCTGATGATATTTATGCATTTGGTGATTGTGCGGTAGTTCCTAATCCTGATGCTAACCAGTTATCTGATATTGCTACAATTACTGCTGATAACTTCCAGACTCTTACTGGTGAAACTCCAAGAGTTGCAATGTTATCATTTTCAACTAAAGGTAGTGCTAAACATGAACTTGCTGACAAGGTAATTGAAGCTACCAAGCTGGCTCAGGAAAAACGCCCTGATCTTGCTATTGATGGTGAAATGCAGTTTGATGCAGCTATCGTTGAAAAAATTGGTCAGAAAAAAGCTCCGGGCAGTGAAGTTGCCGGTAAAGCTAATGTTCTTGTTTTCCCTGATCTTCAAGCTGGAAATATTGGTTATAAAATTGCACAGCGTCTTGGTGGTGCCGAAGCAGTTGGTCCGGTTGTACAGGGACTTAAAAAACCATTATTCGATCTTAGCCGTGGTTGTTCGGTAGATGATATTGTAAATACTTCGGCAATATCTGCTTTAATGGCAAAATAAATTTAGTTTGTTATAAAAAATAAACCTCGCAAGTTTCAAAAACTTGCGAGGTTTTGTGCCCATAAATTTTTTTACCTAAAATTCTACTTCAAAAGCAGCATCCTAATAATTATGCTTGAGATTCTTTCCTTTCCCAACCATTCTTCTTATTTTTGCACATTACAATAATTGAAGATATTATGACTGATAATCCTGATGAAATATATGGTAAACGTCAAAAGCAGGTAAAGGCTTTTGAGTTTGATGAAAAGGTTAGTAACGTTTTCCCTGATATGATTAAGCGTTCGGTCCCCGGATACGAAATGATTATTTCCATGATAAGTATGCTTACCGAAAAGCATTACATTGAGGGTACTGCCTGTTATGATTTGGGTTGTTCGCTTGGTGCATCCACTTTTGCTATTAATGAAGGTTTGAAGTGCCGTAATGCAGATATTTATGCTGTTGATAATTCAGAAGCTATGATTACCAACCTTGAAAGCAAACTTTCCGAGTTTAGAACGGGGAATAATATTATTCCGGTTTGTGGTGATATTAAGGAAATTGAATTTAAACCTGCATCTGTGGTTGTTATGAATTTTACCTTGCAGTTTATTCGTCCTGATAAGCGACTTGATCTATTGAAAAAGATAGCACAAAACACAGTTGATGGTGGTATAATTATCCTATCGGAAAAGCTGAAGTTTGAAAATGAGCCGGAAGATGAACATCTATTTAACTGGCATCATGACTTTAAACGTTACCATGGATATTCTAATCTTGAAATTAGTCAGAAGCGTACTGCACTTGAAAATGTACTTATACCGGAAACTTTTGATGTACACAAATACCGACTGATGGAAGCCGGATATAAGGAAGTTTACAAGTGGTTCCAATGTTTTAATTTTAGCTCGTTACTTGCTATTAAATAGGATTACTAAAGAATGCTAAAACCTTATGACCTAACACCTCTTATAGAGCTTTCAACTAATGCTAATCTTAAAAAATGGGCAGAAACACTTCCTGAAATAGTGCAAGAGAAATTTGATCCGTCTCGGAATGGCGATTTTGCCGAATGGAGTGAAATGTTTGATCAATTACCCAAATTAAATATTTCCGATTATGATTTGGATAGAACTGCCATTAGAATAGGGAAGGAAAGTGATGCCTCGGAAGAGGAAAGAGAATTGTTACGCAATCTTTTTATGAAAATGGTTCCATGGAGAAAAGGTCCGTATAATTTAGCCGGTTTACATATTGATAGTGAGTGGCGTTCAGATTTGAAGTGGGACAGGTTGGTAAAACATATCTCCCTTCTTAAAAATAAAACAATTCTTGATGTTGGTACCGGCAATGGTTACCATTTGTGGCGTATGGCAGGTTTGGGTGCAAAAAATGTAATTGGCATAGATCCATATTTGCGAAGCGTTATACAGTTCATGTTAATAAGAAATTACCTACCGCTGGAAAACGTAAACCTTCTTCCGTTTGGAATTGAAGAATTACCGGAAAACATGCAGGCTTTTGATACTGTATTTTCAATGGGTGTGCTTTATCATCGCCGTTCACCAATTGACCATTTAATGCAACTTAAAACTTTGCTGCAACAGGGAGGTGAGTTAATCCTCGAAACTCTTGTTGTGGAAGGTGAGGAGGGTTATTCGCTTGTACCGGAAGATCGCTATGCACGAATGGCGAATGTGTGGTTTATTCCATCTGTACCAACTTTGGAACAATGGATGAAACGGTGTGGATTCAAGAATATAAGATGTGTGGACGTTACAAAAACTACTGCTTATGAACAGCGTGTTACTGACTGGATACAGTTTAGATCGCTTACCGATTTTTTAGACTCGAATGATGAAAATAAAACTATTGAAGGGTATCCTGCTCCGGTACGTGCTATTGTTATTGCAACCAGATAATTTTGAGATTACATTATTATAAAATTAAAAATGAATTGGACATTAAATCTCCGATGTTTTCGAAACATCGGAGATTTTGTATAAGCGAAAAACTATTTATACACTTTGCCGAGAAACCGATCAACACAATAATCCTTTATTGATACAATCATTAGAGGTAAAACAAACTCAAGGTAGCTAAGGTCAATTTTATCTTCAAAAAATGCAGTATAGAAGCCAAACTCATAAACCTTGAAAACATAGGATAATATCACCATTAAAAAGAGGAGTAATCCTGACATAAAGAATACTTCCTGAAGATCAGCAACCATCCAGCCGGCAACAACAGCAATTAACAAGAATATTACACTAACATAAGTCGGGATATTTGAAAGCTGGGATTGTATTGCAAATGGTCCGTTGTTAATAAACGCTTGTACATCCCATAAAATAAATGGAATAAGGAATGCAATAAGTACAGAAATTGTAATTGCTGAAAAGATAATCAGTTTAGGCAAGTTATTCCTGAATTTATAAAGCAGGTAAATTGCGTAAATTATTCCCGCGGTTGAACGAATAGAGAGTCCGAGTCCGAAGAAAAGAGCCACGAGGATAAAGTTCAGGTTAAACTTGTGTTCATTAACGTATTTTTCGGCAAAGTATATTGCCAGTATAAGAAATGACACGTTAAATATAAGTTCGCATCTAACAGTAAAGCTATATAACAAAACAGGTGTAATAAGAAACAGAATAAACTTTGCAGCTAAATCATGCTGGTTTGTAGAGGTTTTATAAATCATCACTAAAACGATAACCAACCCAAAAACTTCGAATAATCCAAGTGTACCTGTAAAATAAAATGGCATGGAGAGGAAAAAGAGAAACGGGAATGACGAAGGTGTCAATCCGGAATTGTATGGAAACTCGCCTTTAAAATAAAGCTGTATCCAGTCAACAATTGCCGGGATGCGGTTAACATTACCAATTCTTGGAAAGAAGAGGATGTAAGCCAGGGAACCAATAACCAGTATGGTTGAAATAATAATGTATTTTTTAGATAAAATTTGCGTTATTTTGTTTGGAGTGTTTAGCAGTGTCAGCACAGCCAGATATCCCGCTAGCCAAATAAATGGGGGTAAATACCCCAAGTTATAGACTACCGAATATTTTAGTGTGAACAAAAATCCGATAATACCAATAATTATGGCAGCAAAAATGTTTATCAGTTTTCCATAACCAAACATTATTTATCCCGAGTTTAACATAGAATGGACTGGCTAAACATAAGAAAAAAAAAACAAATTGAGTAATTATCAGGTAGGCAGAAGTATATAAAATAGGAAAAGAGGGAGAATTAATTCTCCCTCTTTTTAATTTATACCAAGCTCATTTTTAATTTCAATTTTGGTGTTGATAAAATCAGAATGTGGCATCATAAGGTTACCACTAATTTTTCGTAAATAATAATCCTCATATTGATGGAGATGATTATCAACAAAAACAAGCCGCCATAAATTTTTAAGAACATTTAACTTTTCTTCCTGCGAAAAGTTTTTGTTAACAATATCAGTAAATTCATATAAACTGATACTACGTTGAACATGTTCTTCCGAAAGGCTGACCAGTTGTTTTACTTCTGCCTGGTCAAGACCGAATGTATTCTGCATAATCTCAAGAATTTTGTCTTTTTCATCATCGCTAAAATTCTCATCAGAATTGGCTACCTCGAGAAAAAGAGCACAAGTAGCTACCTGAATTTTCTTTAGCTCACTAAGACTCTGGTCCGAGATGTTGTTTTTGTTTTTATTCTTCTCAAGAATTATATCTTTCAATAATTCAATCATTTGGAATTACCCGAAATTATTCTTCAAATACTTCTATTTTATCAAACGAAACATCAATTTTGGTACCACGTTCATATTTGGTACAAAGTTCCTTATAAGTAGCAGCCATGTTTTCATAAACCTGATCCCAGGTAAATCTCCACGTCCAGTTACCACCTAATTTGCCGGGGAAGTTCATTCTTGCTTCGGTACCAAGGTTAAGCATATCTTGCATAGGAATAACACAAGTATCGGCAACAGAAGCATACGCAGTTCTTATTAATTCAAAAGTAAGATTATCCCCGTAATACCCAAGGTAATTTTGAGTCCACTCGTAAATACCCGAGTTATTTTCTCTTTCTGCGTCGAAATATCCTTTTGTTGTATCGTTATCATGTGAACCCGTATGAACAACACAATTTTCGATATGGCGATGCGGGAGAAATTTTTTATCCATACCCTCACCAAACGCAAACTGGAGTATTTTAATTCCCGGAAATTCAAAATCATCACGTAATTTTACAACAGATTCAGTAATTACACCCAAATCTTCAGCAATTATTGGTAATTTGCCAAATTTATTCTTTACTGCATTAAAAAACTTGTGACGCGGACCAGCAACCCATCTACCATCAATTGCTGTTTCGGCATCACCAGGAATTTCCCAGTAAGCATCAAAACCGCGAAAATGGTCAATTCTTATAATATCACCAATTTCGAACAATTTTTCGAAACGTTTCAACCACCAGGCATAACCATCTTTCTCCATAACTTTCCAGCGATATAGAGGATTTCCCCATAGCTGTCCTGTTTTGCTAAAGTAGTCAGGTGGTACACCGGCAACATGTTCAAGGTTACCTTTGTTATCAACAGTAAAAAGCTCTTTATTTGCCCAAAGGTCAGCACTATCATAAGCAATAAATATTGGTAAATCAGAAATTACAAGAATACCTTTGTCATTAGCATATTTTTTGAGATCTGTCCATTGCTGGCTGAACTTGAACTGTACAAATTTATGATAGGCAATATCATCAGCTAGTTTTTTAGTCCACTTTTCAACTGCCCCGGGCTTTCTTAATTTAATCTCGTTATCCCATTCGTTCCAGCAAACACCACCATGGGCAGATTTAGCTGCCATAAACAGGGCGAAATCATCAAGCCAATTTGTATTATTCTTGCAAAATTCTTTAAAGTCTTTAGATGCGTCACCACCAACATTAGTGAAGTTTGTAAATGCAGTTTTTAAAACTTTTTGTTTAAATTCAATAACAGGACCAAAGTCAACGTTATGAGGGTCGTTTGATGGTACCTCACCAATGTCGTTTTTGGTTAATAATCCTTCATCAATTAGCAGATCAAAACTAACCAGATTTGGATTGCCTGCGAAAGCCGAAAAGCATTGATAAGGTGAATCGCCATATCCGGTTGGTCCAAGTGGAAAAACCTGCCATCTTGTTTGACCTGCAGCCTGCATAAAGTTAATAAAATTAAATGCTTCCGGACCCAAATCACCAATTCCGTATGGTCCCGGTAAAGAGGAGGGATGAAGTAAAATTCCCGCTGATCTTTCTGGTTTCATAGTTACCCCTATAATAATTTGTTCGTCTTAAAAATATATAAAAAAAACTACCATATAAAAAATAATATAATTAACTAAATTATTTGTGATAAAAACCTCATAAAAAGGGAAGCGAGAAAAATCTTTTTTAATCCAATTGCTTTAAAAGAATTAATTATATATCTTGGTTCCCACATTTTCAATCCTGTAAATCCTGATAAAATAATACTTACAGATTGCGAGTTGAATTTAATAATTTTTCTGCTTGTTAGGGGTACTTACCCCAAAATTGAGTTTTTAACAAGTTACATAGATAACTTCCACACTATTTTTAGGTTGGAGAGGTGTTCATGAAGTTTAACAGACTGTTTACAAAATCCGGTAACGAACCGCTAAATGATGTTAAGTTCGTATCGAGAGTTTCGGAAATAAAAAATCCTGATGGTACTAGCGTATTCAGGATGGAAGATGTAAAAGTTCCTGAGGATTGGTCTCAGGTTGCTACAGACGTAATTGCACAAAAATATTTTAGAAAAGCAGGTATTCCACGTTATCTTAAAAAAGTTGAAGAAGAAGGTGTTCCTGGATGGTTACAGCGTTCGGAGCCAGACGAGGAAAAACTTGCTGCCTTGCCTGAGGAAAACAGATTTGTTGCTGAAAGTGATTCAAGACAGGTTTTTAACCGACTGGCTGGTACATGGACATACTGGGGTTGGAAAGGTGATTATTTTTCAACGGAAGAAGACGCAAGAGTTTTTTATGATGAATTGATGTATATGCTTGCCCGCCAGTATTCGGCACCTAATAGTCCTCAGTGGTTTAACACTGGTTTACATTGGGCTTATGGAATTAATGGTCCTGCACAGGGTCATTATTATGTTGATTACAAATCAGGTAAACTTGTAAAATCTGATGATGCTTATACTCATCCGCAGCCACATGCTTGCTTTATTCAAAGTGTAAGTGACGACCTTGTTAACGAAGGTGGTATAATGGACCTGTGGGTAAGAGAAGCAAGGTTATTCAAATACGGTTCCGGTACAGGTTCAAACTTCTCTGGTATCAGGGGTGCCAATGAGCCATTAAGTGGTGGTGGAAAATCATCCGGTTTAATGTCTTTTCTTAAAATTGGTGATCGTTCAGCAGGTGCTATAAAATCGGGTGGTACTACTCGTCGTGCTGCAAAAATGGTTACTTTGGATATTGATCATCCAGATATTCAGGAGTATGTAAACTGGAAGACAATTGAAGAGCAGAAAGTGGGTGCTTTGGAAGCTGGTTCAAAAATACTTGAGCAGCATCTTAATAACATAATGAAGGCTTGTTTTGCCGAACATCCTGAAAATGACAGGTTTAACCGCAAGTCAAATGAAAAGCTTAACGAAGCAATTAAAGAAGCAAAAAAATACAGAGTTTCCGAAAAATTTGTTGAAAGAGTTATTCAGTTAGCTAAACAGGGCTTCCACTCAATTGAATTTCCTACTTACGATACGGATTGGAATTCGGAAGCTTATGCAACTGTATCTGGACAGAATTCAAATAACTCGGTTAGGGTAACTAACGAGTACATGGAAGCTGTGCTATATGATGATGAATGGAATTTGTATTTTAGAACAGAGCTTGCAAAAGCCAAAAAAGAAAACAGAGACCCCAAACCGAACAAGTCGATTAAAGCAACCGAACTTTGGGACGATATAGCTTATGCAGCTTGGTCATGTGCTGATCCGGGTTTACAGTACCATTCAACAATAAATGAATGGCATACTTGTCCTGAAGATGGAGAAATTAAAGCATCTAACCCGTGTAGCGAATATATGTTTCTTGATGATACAGCTTGTAACCTTGCCTCGCTTAACCTGGTTAAATTTTATGAAGAAGATAAATCCAAATTTGATTATGTCGCTTTAAGACATGCTTCAAGAATTTGGACAGTAGTTCTTGAAATTAGTGTGACCATGGCGCAGTTCCCTAGTAAGGAAATAGCTCAGCTTAGCTATGATTTTCGTACTTTGGGACTTGGTTACGCTAATATCGGCTCATTGCTAATGAGACAGGGAATACCTTACGATAGTAAAGCTGCTACGGCAATTGCTGGTGCAGTTACATGTATTATGCACATGTCATCCTATGCTACCTCAGCTGAAATGGCTAAGGAACTTGGTACTTTTTCAGGCTACAAACGTAACGAAAAGCATATGCAGCGTGTATTAAGGAATCACCGCAGAGCAGCTTATAATGTACCAAGGGAAGAGTATGAAGGACTATCAATTTATCCATTGGGCATTAGTCCAAAACATTGTCCTTCTGACCTACTTACTGCAGCCAGAGAAGATGCAGACAGAGCATTGAAACTTGGCGAAAAGTATGGTTTCCGTAATGCACAGGTTACGGTAATTGCACCAACCGGTACTATTGGTTTGGTAATGGATTGTGATACAACTGGTATTGAACCTGATTTTGCATTGGTTAAATTTAAAAAGCTTGCTGGTGGCGGTTACTTTAAAATTATTAATAATGCTATGCCTCCTGCACTAAAAAAACTTGGTTACAATCAGGAACAAATTACTGAAATTGTAAAGTATGCCAAGGGTGCCGGAAGTCTTGAAGGTTGCCCTTATATAAATGGCGAATCGTTGCGTGAAAAAGGATTTACCAACGAAGCAATAAATAAAATTGAGGCTTCATTACCAGCTGCATTCGATTTGGGATTTGCTTTTAGCAAGTATAATCTTGGTATGGATTTACTTGTAAACAAACTTGGAATTAACGAAGCTCTTGTTAACTCGGATGATTTTGATTTGTTAAAATACCTGGGTTATACAAAAGAAGAAATTACACAGGCTAATAATTATGTTTGTGGTACCATGACTATTGAAGGAGCTCCGTTCCTTAAACACGAACATTATCCTGTTTTTGATTGTGCAAACAAATGTGGTAAAAACGGTAAACGCTTTATTAGAGCCGATGCCCATATTTATATGATGGCAGCAGCTCAGCCATTTGTATCGGGTGCCATATCAAAAACTATAAATCTTCCAAATACAGCATCTGTTGAGGATATTAAAATAGCTTACATGAAATCATGGAAACTGGGACTTAAAGCTAATGCTCTTTACAGAGATGGCTCAAAACTTTCACAGCCGCTTAACTCAATTAGTGAAGATGAAATTGAAGCATTTACTCAGGAAATGGAAGACAATAATATTCTTAAAATTGCTGAAAAAATTATACACCGTTATATTGCCAAACGAAGAAGACTGCCGGACAGAAGGGAAGGTTATACCCAGAAAGCCAAAATTAACGGTCAAACTGTATATATTCGTACTGGTGAATATACTAACGGTCAGCTTGGTGAAATATTTATTGATATGCACAAGGAAGGTGCGGCATTCAGAAGTTTGCTTAACAGTTTTGCCATAGCCATTTCTCTTGGTTTGCAGCACGGCGTACCTCTTGAAGAATTTGTAGATGCATTTGTATTTACAAGGTTTGAACCCAGTGGTGTTGTAACCGGCAACCAGCGTATAAAAATGTCAACTTCTGTAATTGACTATATTTTCCGTGAACTTGCTGTGTCCTACCTGGGACGTAATGATTTGGCTCATGTTGCTGAGCAGGATATGGACGATATTGAAAAAAAGCACCCTGAAGACTACGAGAGTGAGGAGATTGTTAGCGAGAGAATGATTGAACTCGATAAAACAAAGCCACAGGAAGTTATGCAGCCAGTTACTATTACAACAACACCATCGAATGGTAATGGTCATGTAAAAAAAGAAACTACAAACAAGAGAAGTTCCGTACTTAATTCCTATATGAAAAAAATACAGGAAGCCAAGGATAGGGGATATACAGGCGATATTTGTCCTGAATGCCAAAGTATGACCATGGTAAGGAATGGTACTTGTCTAAAATGTACAACTTGTGGTTCAACAACGGGTTGCAGTTAATTGAAGAAAAAAACAAGAATGACTAAAAACGAATAAACAAGGGGCTTTTTGCCCCTTTTTTTAATTGACTTTATAACTTAAATCATATACATTCCGTTTCTTAAATTGAGATGATAAAAGAAAATCTTAAAATATTGGAAGACAGGATCGGGCAGAAATGTACCGAATGCGGCAGAGATCGTGGTGAAATTACTCTTGTTGCTGTTTCAAAAATGTTTCCTGTTGATTGTATATTTGAAGCTTTAGAAACAGGTCAAATTCATTTCGGTGAAAATAAGGCACAGGAGCTTGATAAAAAATCGCAGATAGTTGAACAAGAAATTGTTTGGCATTTTATAGGTCATTTGCAGACCAATAAAGTTAAATATGTTGTTAAGAGTGCCGATTATATTCATTCAGTTGATTCGGAAAAACTTGCAGCGGAAATTAGCAAACGTTCAGCTAATTTGAACAAGGTTCAAAAACTGTTTCTTGAAGTTAAAACATCGGATGAAGAAAGCAAGTATGGTATTACCTCAAATGATAACCTTGTTAAACTTGCCGAATATTGTGAAGCAAGTAGCAATTTGGAATTAGCTGGTTTAATGACTATGGCAACTTTTACCGATGATTCAGATGTCATCCGAAGCTCATTCAGGAAATTAAGGGAGAGCAGGGAGTTTCTGGAAAGTAGAGGATTTACAGCAAGGGAGCTATCAATGGGGATGTCATCCGATTTTGAAATTGCCATTGAAGAAGGAGCTACAATGATACGAGTTGGTTCTTCTATATTCGGACAACGAAATTATAACAAGACCTGAGCACATGAAATTTTCTCCCATAAATATCGAACAGCAGGAATTTAACAAGGCACTTCGTGGATATGATGTTCAGGAAGTAAAAACCTATCTGGAAAATGTTGCTTCGGAACTGGGAGTATTGATAGATGAAAACACGAAGCTTAAACAGGAACTTGCCAGAGCACAACGAAAAAATGAAGAGTTCCAGAAGATTGAAAAATCTCTTCAAACTACTTTATTAAGTGCTCAGGAAAACTCAAGTAAAGCACTTGAGGAAGCACAGCGAAAAACGAGTGAAATGCTAAATGATGCACATATTAAAGCTGATCAGCTTGTTAGTGATGCCAGAAAAGAATCGGCATATTTAACCCGGCAGGTAACTGAGTTAAGAGAAGAAAAGAACCTTTTAATTGCAAGATTAAAAGCGATTGTTGAAACCCAGGCTAAAGTTTTGGGTATAGGTGTAAAGAATTTTGGTCAGTCCGGTAATAATAAAACCGGTTCTGGTGATGATATAAATATTGATGAAATTGTGGAGAAATTACTATGAGCGACTTGATGAAAATGCTCAAAGAATCTCTGGCGTTGATCAGAAGTAAAACAGAAAAGAACTATCCGGTTGGTATTATTTTAGGCACCGGTTTGGGTGGTTTGGTAAAAGAAATAAAAGTTGAACATGAAATTGATTATCAGGATATTCCTCATTTTCCTTTATCAACTGTTGAATCGCACAAGGGCAAACTGATTTTTGGTACTATTGAAGGCAAAAATGTTGTTGCCATGCAGGGAAGATTCCATTATTACGAAGGTTATACAATGCAGCAAATTACTTATCCGGTCAGGGTAATGAAAAAGCTGGGTGTTGAAAATCTTCTTATTTCCAATGCATGCGGTGGATTAAATCCGCAGTACCGCAAAGGTGACATTATGATAATGGATGATCATATTAATCTTCTTGGTGATAACCCGCTTATTGGTAAAAATGAAGATGAATTAGGACCAAGATTCCCTGATATGAGTGAACCATATTCAAAAGCTCTTGTTAGTATTGCTGAAGATTCAGCTCTTGAAAACAAAATTAAGGTTCAGAAAGGTGTTTATGTTGCAGTTGCCGGACCAAACCTTGAAACAAAAGCCGAATACAGGTTTTTAAGAAATATAGGTGCTGATGTTGTAGGAATGTCAACTGTTCCCGAAAACATTGTAGCCAACCATATGGGAATAAAAGTTCTTGGTTTTAGTATAATTACTGATGAATGTTTTCCTGATTCTCTGGTTCCGGTTGATGTTAAGGAAATTATTGAAACTGCAATGACGGCAGAACCAAAAATGACTTTAATAATGAAAGAAGTGATTAAGAAGCTGTGATAAAACGACCAGTATATTATCTTACTCCAATTTTACTTTCGGGGTTAATGTTTTTTTCGAACTTTCTGAATACTAATCTTTTTAAAAGTGGTTTTCAGACGTTTGCGGTTTGGTTTGTTCTTTCAATATTTGCCTTTTCATGCGGATGGTTAATTGATCGTACCCTCGATTGGGTTCACGGTGGCAAGGTGTTGTTTTCTGCAATTGTAGCAACAACTGCAATTAGTGTTATATTTACAACATTTTTTGATAATTATTTCGGTATGAGTGACCTTATGTATGAGGATATTATTCTTTATACATTGCGTAATGTAACGCTTGGTGCTATTGGCTTTTTTGGTATGGCTGTTTCGCAGGTTATGATACTTCAGCAGGAAAAAGTTGAGTTTAGCGATAAGGTTAAATATTACGAAAAACAAACCGAATTGGTTAAAAAAGAAGCAGATTTATTGCTACGTGAAGCGAAGAATAAATCAGAATCTTTGCTAATGGAAACAAAAATTAGAAATGAAGAGTTAAAACGAACTCAGGAAAACCTGGAAGAAAAGCTCAAGGAACTAATAAAAACTGAAATTGAGCTTCTTAAGAAATACGAAAATAATGATGTTTAATAAATAATTTTTTAGCGGCATATGTTTAAACAATACAAAGATAAGGTAAGTTATCCCGAAATTGAATCGAGTGTTCAGGGATTTTGGGAAGAGAATAAGGTTTTTGAAAAAAGTATTGAGGAAAGAGATTCCTCTAAACCATTTTCCTTTTATGAAGGTCCGCCTACCGCAAATGGTAAACCGGGTATTCACCATGTAATGGCTCGTTCGTTAAAAGACCTTGTATGCCGCTACAAAACTATGCAGGGTTACAGAGTATACCGCAAAGCTGGTTGGGATACTCACGGACTGCCTGTTGAAATTGAAGTTGAAAAAGCTTTGGGTATTAAGGATAAAAAAGAAATACCTGAATTTGGTGTTGACAAATATAATAAAGCCTGTCGTAATTCGGTTTTTACATACAAAGACCTGTGGGAACAGATGACAACCCGCATGGGCTACTGGATTAACCTTGACGAAGCTTATGTAACTTGTACGAACGAATATATTGAGTCGGTTTGGTGGGCTTTAAAAACTATGTTCGACAAGGGACTTGTTTATAAAGATTATAAAATTGTGCCTCAGTGCCCTCGTTCACAAACCGTACTTTCTTCACACGAACTTGCCTTGGGTTATAAAGACACAAAAGACCCATCGGTTTATGTGTTGTTCAAGCTTGAAGATTCGGAAATATCGAAAGATGGTACAACCTACTTCCTTGTATGGACAACTACACCATGGACGCTTATTTCAAACGTTGCACTTGCCGTTGGTCCGGACGTAACCTACGTTAAGATCAAAATTGAAGATGAATACATGATATTGGCGAAAGATCGCCTTGAAGTTGTTACCCAGGAATATGAAGTAGTTGCAGAATATAAAGGTAGTGAACTTGCCGGTCAGAAATACGAGCAGTTATTCAAATATTGCAAGGCGGATAAGCCAGGTTTCTATGTAATTGAAGCTGATTTTGTTAGTACCGAAGATGGCTCAGGTATTGTTCATACTGCTCCGGCGTTTGGTGCTGATGACTATGAAATTTGTAAAAAATATGATATGCCGTTTTTCCAGCCGGTTGACCGTGGTGGTAAATTTACCGAAGAAGTTACTGATTGGGCAGGCATGTTTGTTAAAGATGCTGATGTTGAAATAATTAAAAAGCTTAAAGAGATGAAACAGTTGTACAGAAAAGAAACAATTGTTCACTCCTATCCTTTTAGCTGGAGATTTGATGATGTACCGGTTATTTACTATGCACGTGAATCATGGTTTATTAGAACAACAAGCATTGCCGACCGTATGGTTGAGCTGAACAAAACGATTAACTGGAATCCCAAGGAAGTTGGAACAGGTCGTTTTGGTAACTGGCTTGAAGATAACAAGGACTGGGCTTTATCACGAGATAGATTTTGGGCAACTCCTTTACCAATTTGGGTTACTGAAGATGGTAAGGATATGTTTGCTGTTGGTAGTGTTGAAGAGCTTAAAGGCGGTTTTGTTGAGAGAGACGGAAAGCGTATTAGCGTTGCCGATCTTGAAGATGAAATTGATTTACACAAACCATTTGTTGATGATGTTATGTTTGAAAAGGATGGAAAACTTTACAAACGTACACCTGAATTAATTGATGTTTGGTTTGATTCGGGAGCAATGCCATTTGCCCAGCATCATTATCCGTTTGAAAATAAGGAATTATTTGAACAGAGTTATCCTTCCGATTTTATTTGTGAAGGTATTGATCAAACTCGTGGATGGTTTTATACATTACATGCAATTGGCACAATGCTATTTGATAAAGTAGCATACAAGAACCTGATTGTAAATGAACTTATACTTGATAAAAACGGCATGAAAATGTCGAAATCAAAAGGTAATGCGGTTGATCCGTTTATGCTTTTTGACAAATATGGTGCAGACGCTACAAGATGGTACCTTATTACTACAAGTCCACCATGGAGACCAACCCTGTTTGATGAAGAAGGTATCCAGGAAGTACAAAGAAAATATTTTGGTACATTGCTTAATACATATTCATTCTTCTCAATGTATGCTAATCTTGACGGATTTGAATACAAGGAAGATGAGATACCTTACGAAGAAAGACCGGAAATAGATAGATGGATAATTTCTGAGCTAAATTCGCTTGTTGAGGAGTATAAATCTTTAATGGATAATTATGATCCAACTAAAGCAGCGAGAGCTTTATCATCGTTCACTATAGATCATTTATCGAACTGGTATGTAAGAAGAAGCAGAAGGCGTTTCTGGAAATCGGAAATGAATGAGTCAAAGCTTTCTGCGTATCAAACACTGTTTGAATGTTTAATGACGGTTGCCAAGCTTACGGCACCTTTTGCACCGTTCTTTGCCGAAGAGCTTTATCAGAACCTTAATAATGCTACTGGCAAGGAAAAAGCAGAATCAGTGCATCTCGCAGAATTTCCGCAAGTTACTTTTGTTGACAAGGCACTTGAAGTTAAAATGCAGACTGCACAAAAAGTGGTTTATCTTTCAAGAGCAATGCGAGCCAAATCGAACTTAAAGGTTCGTCAACCGTTAAATAAAATAATGGTTGCTGTTGGTGAAGACCAGAAAAATGATGTTCTTGATATGCAGGATGTTATACTTGAAGAAGTAAATATTAAAAACCTCGAAATTCTTGACGATGATTCCGGTATAGTTAACAAATCAGCAAAAGCTAACTTTAAAGTACTGGGTCCAAAGTATGGTAAAATAATGAAAGCTCTTGCAGCTGTAATAAAGGATTTTACCAAGGAACAGATCAGGGATTTTGAAAAGGCAGGAAGTGTAAATGTTACTGTAAACGATCAGGAAGTTGAACTGGTTAAAGAAGATGTTGAGATAATCAGCACAGAGATTGAAGGCTGGCTTGTTGAAACTGAAGAAGGTGTAACAGTAGCAATAGATACTGAGCTTACAGAGGAACTTGTTGCCGAAGGTCATGCCCGCGAATTTGTTAATAGGGTACAGAATATGCGCAAGGATGCTGGCTTTGACGTTGTTGACAGAATCGGGATTTTTTATGTTGCTAATGAAAAGGTTAATTCTTATATAGGCAGACATGCCGAGTACATAAAATCCGAAACTCTTGCAGATGAAGTAAGTACTGGTAAAGCAGATGGTGGCTTTGAGCAAGATTGGAAAATTGGTGAACATGATTGTTCTATAACTATAGTAAAAAAATAGAAACCTTTTGGAGGAATTATGGCTGCGAAGAAAAGTATAAAAGATGAAGCGAAAAAGGTGAGTTCAGGTAAAGGTACGAAAACTACATCTCCTTCAAAAAAAACAAGTTACACTCAGGAAGAATTATCTGAAGTAAAACAGATAATTATGGATAAGCGTGACGAAATTATTGAGCAGCTTCAGGCATTGAAGGATCAAATGATGGACCCAACCACAGGTCAGTATGTAAATGAGAGTTCTCCTTACTCGTTGCATATGGCTGAGCAGGGTACTGATGCACAGGAAAGAGAAAAACTGTACCTTTGGGCACAGAGAGAAAATAAATTCCTTGGTTATCTTGAGGATGCTTTACAGCGTATTGAGAACGGTACTTATGGATTGTGTGCTGAGTGCATTGAAGAACCACAGAATCTATGTCCAACTTGTCCTTTGATTCCACTTGAAAGACTTAAGGCAGTACCGCATACCCAACACTGTTTGCAAATAAAGCAGCAAATGCAATCTAAATAAGGACGGGAATAAATTTGAGAGTATTATTTGTTTCACTCTTTCTTATAATTGCTGACCAGGTTTCGAAACTTATGGTAAAAGGTTTTTCGATATCCTGGTTAGGAATTGATGTTGAAGGAATGAGGTACGGATCGAGCATCAATTTAATTGGTGATTTTTTTAAGTTAACTTTTGTTGAAAATCCAGGGATGGCTTTTGGTATTAATGTTGGTGAGTATTCAAAGCTGTTCCTTTCGCTTTTTTCGCTTTTTGCTAGCATTGGACTGGTAGTTTACCTTTACAAGGTACGAAAGCAGAAATTCATCTTAAGATTTGCATTGGCTCTTATATTTGCTGGTGCAGTAGGTAATTTGGTTGACAGAATGTTTTATGGTGTGTTTTTTGACTATGCACCATTGTTCTATGGTAAAGTTGTTGATTTTATGAATGTTGATTTCTTCGATTTTACCATTATGGGGCATACTTACGAACGCTGGCCTATTTTTAATATAGCAGATTCAGCTGTAACTGTTGGTGTATTTCTGTTGTTGTTTGTGCAGGGCGAAGATAAGAAAAAAGAAAAAGTTGAAGATGAATTAACCGAAGAAGTTAAGGACACTTCAGAACCAGAGATCTCTGAAGCAGAGGCTAACGATACTGAAAGTGGCAACGATACAACCGGAAATAATGAAGAGTTAAAAGAAACTGTAAATGGCGAAAATAATAACCGAGAAGAAGTTAAAGTTTGATATACCTCCCGGCAAAAAGAAGGAGCGTATCGATACGTTCCTT
Organism: Melioribacteraceae bacterium; assembly: GCA_963663615.1. GTDB lineage: Bacteria > Bacteroidota > Ignavibacteria > Ignavibacteriales > Melioribacteraceae. The sequence goes on along the minus strand of OY760517.1, from coordinate 2,176,122 downwards.
TGCTCACACATCGAAAACGCATCACGTAACAAGATACAAAAGTTAATTAAAGCCGAGTATGTGCTGGTTAACGGTAAAACTATTAAACCAAATTATGTAGTTAATCCGGATGATGTTGTGGATGTAACAATTCCTGTTAGTCCAAGACCAGAAAACGCAGATCCCGAAGATATTCCGCTTGATATAGTTTACGAAGATGAATATCTGCTAATTGTTAACAAAGCTCCCGGTATGGTAGTGCATCCGGCTTATGGTAACTATACTGGAACTATGGTTAACGCACTATTGCATCATACGCAAAACCTTAGCGAGTTTAATGAGGCAGATCGTCCTGGTATTGTGCATCGTATTGATAAAGAAACAAGTGGAATACTGGTTGTAGCTAAAGATGAAGATACTCATGCCAAACTTGCAAAACAGTTTGAAAAGCATACTATTGAAAGAACTTACTGGGCGGTGTGCTGGGGCTTGTTCAAGGAAAGAAAGGGTGAGATTATAAAAAATATTGACAGGAGTAACAAGGATCGCAAAATATTTACGACTGTTGATGATGAGCGGGGTAAATATGCCCATACTCTTTATGAGGTAATTGACGAGTTTGAATTTGCATCACTCGTAAAACTAAACCTTAAAACTGGCAGAACACACCAGATAAGGGTTCATTTAAATAGTATTAACCATCCAATATTTGGGGACCCAACCTATAACGGACGTAAAATTGCATATGGAGCAACGTTACCAAAAATGAAGCAAAGAGTTAATAATTTGCTGAAAATAATGGAAAGGCAGGCACTCCATGCAAAAACACTTGGTTTTATACATCCTGTTACAAATGAGAAGGTTTATTATGATTCGGAACTGCCAGAAGATTTTTCAACATTACTTGAAAAATTAAAAGTTTAACAATAGCTGCGAGTTACAACAAAGCTTTATACCGAAAAATAATTAATTATTATTGCTCTTGGCAGTAATAATGCTTTTATCTGATTTCCTAAATTTATATTTTTGCTAATCTAAAAGAATAATAATTGATAAAACGATTTACCTTTTAACCAATTGTAATGGCAATATTTTTTTGCTTTTCAATAGACTGGTACATATATTTAAAAATTGTTTTAAGTTAATTGAAAATTAATTCCAGAAATTATGAAACCAGAAGTTTATGTACGTGATCTTAAAGGTCACATCGATGAAAAAGTAACATTAAAAGGTTGGCTTTACAATAAGAGAAAAAGCGGAAAACTAAGATTCCTGATGTTCCGTGACGGAACTGGCATTGTGCAGTGTGTTGTATTTAAAGGCGATGTTTCCGAGGAATTGTTTGCACTTACAAACGAACTTACCCAGGAAGCTTCTTTTGAAGTTGTTGGTACAGTTAAAGAAAATGAAAGAGCACTTGGCGGTGTTGAAATTGCTGTTGAAGGCTTAAAGCTTCTTTCAAAATCTGAGAACTATCCTATAACACCAAAAGAACATGGCATCGAGTTTTTGATGGATCATCGTCATATTTGGCTTAGAAGCAAGAAACAGGCTTCAATAATGCGAATAAGACACAGAATTGTTAAAGCGATTCGTGACTTCTTCGATGATAGGGGCTTTACTCTGTTCGATCCTCCAATCATTACGCCAAATGCCTGTGAAGGTACCTCAACATTGTTCGCTACTCCTTATTTTGATCTTGGTGAAGCTTACTTAACACAGTCGGGTCAGTTATATGCTGAAGCGGGTGCCATGGCACTTGGAAAAGTTTATACTTTTGGTCCAACATTCCGTGCAGAAAAATCAAAAACAAGAAGACACCTTACCGAGTTCTGGATGGTTGAGCCTGAAATGGCTTTCTTTGATCTTGATGATGATATGGATCTTGCAGAGGAATTTCTTGAGTATGTTGTTCAGAGTGTACTTAAAGACAGAAGGGAAGATCTTGAAGTTCTTGAAAGGGATATAACAAAGCTTGAATCAATTAAGCGTCCTTTCCCGCGTGTTTCTTACAATGAAGCTGTTGAAATTCTACATAAACATGGTCATGAGTTTACCTGGGGTGATGACCTCGGTGCGGCTGATGAAACAATTATTTCCTCGCAATACGACAGACCGGTAATGGTTCATCGTTATCCGGCTGAAGTAAAAGCGTTTTACATGAAACGTGATCCTGAAGATCCAAAACTTGCTCTTGCAGTTGATGTGCTTGCTCCTGAAGGTTATGGCGAAATTATTGGTGGTAGCCAGAGGGAAGATGATCTTGATCTTTTACTTGAAAGAATTAAACAGCATGAGCTACCTCAGGAATTTTTTGAATGGTATCTTGATCTTAGAAGATACGGTTCTGTTCCACATTCAGGTTTTGGATTGGGTCTTGAAAGAACTGTTTCATGGATATGCGGACTTGACCATCTTAGAGAAGCAATACCGTTTCCAAGAATGATTTACAGGAATACACCATAAATATGAATATTGAACTGATATTATTCGTTGTGCTGGCTGCAGTTGCCGCTATTTCGGCTGTTGTTATGATAACCAGACAAAATCCGATTCTAAGTGCACTTAGTTTGATTGTTAATTTCTTTGCACTTTCGGGCTTGTACCTTCTGCTAAATGCACAGTTTATTGCAGTAGCACAGGTTATTGTATATGCCGGAGCTATAATGGTACTCTTCCTATTTGTTATAATGTTACTTAATACAGGTAAGGAAGAGCAAATACTTTCAATTAAGAAGGGACTTAAATATTTTGCCATTTTGCTTGCAGGAGTTGTGTTTGCACAGTTGGCATATATTATTTTCTTCAAATCTGGCAATGCGTTGCCTGTACAGGATGCTGTAAAAAGTATTGAATCCGGCGAAGTACAGAATATTGGTCGGGAGCTTTATACAAACTATTTAATTCCTTTTGAAGCAGCAGGATTTTTGCTTTTGGCTGCAACAATGGGTGCAATGATATTAGCTAAAAAGAAATCAGAATAGAAAATGAATTCAATACCAATAGAATATTATCTGGTGCTAAGTGCTTTTATGTTTACCGTTGGGGTTGCAGGAGTACTTATCCGAAGAAATGCGATTGTAGTTTTTATGTGTGTTGAGCTGATGCTCAATTCCGCTAACCTCTCACTTGTTGCTTTTTCTTCATATCTTGGCAATGCAATGGGTCAAATTTTTGTGTTTTTTGTTATGACTGTTGCAGCGGCGGAAGCAGCTGTAGGGTTGGCAATTATTATTGCGATTTTTCGCAATAAATTAACTGTTAATATTGATGAGATTAATATCTTTAAGTGGTAATTATTCATGATAGATTATATTTACCTTACTATACTTTTACCTTTAGCCGGCTTTTTAATTAACGGTATATTCGGTAAAAAAATTAAAAACGAAAAACTAATCGGTATTATCGGTAGTGGTGCTGTAGGACTTTCATTTGTCGTAGTTCTTCTTGCGTTTATCGAAACTCTTGGTTTACCGGTTTCAGAGCGAAGCAATACCGTTGAACTGTTTACCTGGCTAAATGTTGCCGGGTTAAATATTCAGTTTGGCTATCTTGTTGATCAGCTTTCACTTGTAATGGCGTTGGTTGTTACCGGAGTTGGTTTCCTTATTCATGTTTACTCAATTGGATATATGCATGGTGATGAAGGGTTCTGGAGGTTCTTTGCTTACCTCAACCTGTTTATCTTTGCCATGATGAACCTTATACTTGGTGATAACTTCCTTGTTCTTTTCCTTGGTTGGGAAGGTGTAGGGTTATGCTCATACTTGTTGATTGGTTTCTGGTACGACAGGGATTTTGAAAAGGGTACTGTGCCTCAAGCATCCAAAAAAGCTTTTATTGTTAACCGTATTGGTGACTTTGGATTTTTACTGGGTATGTTCCTTATCTTCTTTACATTTGATTCGCTTAATTTTGGTGAAGTTTTTGCCATGGCACAGCATACAAGCATTCCGGAATCAACCTACTTTTTCATAGGTCTGTTCCTGTTTATTGGTGCTACCGGTAAATCGGCACAAATACCTCTATTTGTTTGGCTTCCTGATGCGATGGCTGGTCCTACACCTGTCTCAGCATTAATACATGCTGCTACAATGGTAACAGCTGGTGTTTATATGGTTGCCCGTTCTGCCATATTCTTTGTTTCTGCACCTACATTGCTAACAATTGTTGCGGTTGTTGGTCTGTTAACAGCTTTCTTTGCTGCTACCGTTGGTTTGGTTCAGAACGATATTAAAAAAGTACTTGCTTATTCAACTGTTTCGCAGTTGGGATATATGTTCCTTGCCTTGGGTGTAGGTGCGTTTTCGGCTGGTATCTTCCATTTAATGACTCATGCATTCTTTAAGGCTTTGTTGTTCCTTGGTGCTGGTTCTATAATTCATGGTATGCATGAAGAACAGGATATTCGCCATTATGGTGGACTTAAAAAACATATGCCTAAAACATATATTACTTTTATTATCGCTGCATTTGCAATATCAGGGTTCCCGGGACTTTCAGGATTCTTCAGTAAGGACGAGATACTTTGGTATTCATTCGCTAACGGTAATATTTTCTTTTGGATAATTGGTGCCGTAACGGCAATGATGACTGCATTTTACATGTTCCGACTTGTTTCGCTTACATTTTTTGGTAAGGAACGTTTTGGCAGTAATGTACATCCACATGAATCTCCATCTGTAATGACTTTACCATTGATGGTATTGGCATTCTTGTCTGTTGTGGGAGGATTTGTAGGTGTACCGGAAATATTCTCCGGTGAACATGGTAATTTCTTCCATCACTGGTTACAGCCTGTTTTTGCCGCGGCTGAAAAACGTTTGGAACTGCATGCAGCCCACCATTCTCATACGACCGAACTTGTTTTAATGGCTGCCTCTGTTGTAATGGCATTAGCGGCAATTTATTTTGCAGTTAAAGTTTACACCAAAAAACTTAAGTTTGCTGAAAAAGTTAAAAACAGTGTTAAGGGTGTTTATACTTTGCTTCTTAATAAATATTATGTTGATGAAGTATATGATGCTACTGTAGTAAATCCTATTGTTTCAGTATCACGCAAGGTTCTTTGGAATATTGCTGATGTTAAAATAATTGACGGAATTGTGAACGGTGCTGCCAAACTGGTTAATGTATTTTCTGAAAATCTTAAAAAAATACAGACCGGTGTTGCACAGTTTTATGCCTTGTTCATGGTAACAGGAATTGCAATAATATTATTCTGGATAATACTAAGTTTATAAAATATGGAAAATAGTTTATTATTAACATACTTGGCTGCTTTACCAATAATCGGTGCATTGGTAATATTATTTCTTAAAGAGCAGCACCAGTCGGTAGTTAAAATTACAGGACTTGTTTTTGCACTTGTTGCATTTGTTTTATCGCTGGTTATTTATGCAGGGTTCGATGCTTCAAATCCTGAATTCCAGTACACTTTTCAAATGCAGTGGGTTAGCAGCCTCAAGATTAGTTATAATGTTGGGGTTGACGGTATATCATTACTTCTTGTGTTATTAACTACATTTTTAACTCCGCTTACCTTAATTGGAAGTTGGTCATCGATAACTAAAAATGTAAAGATGTTTACATTTTTTATGCTTATGCTGGAAGCCGGAATGATAGGTGTTTTCATTTCACTTGATCTGTTCCTTTTCTACATTTTCTGGGAAGCAATGCTTATTCCGATGTACTTTATTATAGGTGTTTGGGGTGGTAAAAGAAGAATTTATGCTTCAGTTAAGTTTTTTATATACACCATGGCAGGAAGTTTATTGATGCTTGTTGCCATCATTTGGCTTGCTGTTTACGCAAGTGATCATATAGGAACATTTACAACTAATCTAATTACTTTGTACAAGCTAGCTCCAACCATTGGTATGGATGTACAGAAGTGGATGTTCTTGGCGTTTTTTGTAAGTTTTGCAATAAAAGTACCATTATTCCCGTTTCATACCTGGTTGCCCGATGCTCACGTTGAGGCTCCAACCCCGGGTTCTGTAATTCTTGCAGGTGTGTTACTTAAGATGGGTACTTATGGTTTAGTCAGATTCTGTTTACCACTATTTCCTGATGCAGCAGTTTACTATGCCCCGGTAATTTCGGTATTGGCGGTTATAGGTATTATATATGGTGCATTGGTTGCAATGGTTCAAACAGACATGAAAAAGTTGGTTGCGTATTCGTCCGTTTCGCATCTTGGCTTTGTTGTGCTTGGTATTTTTGCAATGACTGTTGAATCCCTTCAGGGTGCTATTATACAGATGGTTAACCATGGGCTTTCCACAGGTGCACTTTTCCTTTTGGTGGGTATGATTTATGAAAGAACCCATAACAGGGAAATTAGCTACTATGGCGGTATTGCAAAAGTAGTTCCAATATTTGCCGTAGCTTTATTGTTTACTTCACTTTCTTCTATTGGTCTTCCGGGATTAAATGGATTTATCGGGGAATTCCTGATTTTGCTTGGCTCATTTAAATCTGTTGTGCTTTCAAGTTGGTGGTTTACCATCTTTGCCACATCCGGTGTTATATTTGCGGCTGTTTATTTGCTGTGGATGTACCAGAGGGTTGTTTTTGGTAAATTGGAAAATCATAAATTGGAAAGTTTAACAGACTTAAACGCTCGTGAAATATTTGTGCTTGTACCACTATTTGTTTTTATAGTGTGGATAGGTATTTATCCTTCAACATTCCTCGATCTTACTGCTGCATCTTCTGAGCATATACTTAAGGAAGTAAGTACTTTTACAATAAATCTGATTAAATAGCTATGAAAAAACTCTTTGTTATACTCCTCCTTTTATTATTTGCCGGGTCAGTTACATCCGGTGTGATAGCTGGTGAAAAAGTTTCTGCTAATACTACTGTAGTTGAGGCTGGTGCTAATCAGCACGCTGAAACTGCTGAACATCATTCAGAACTACCAGCTACCTTCATGGTAATTCCATTTGTTGTTCTATTGTTAATGATTGCAACAGGACCATTATTTTATCATCATTTTTGGGAACATCATTATCCCAAAGTTGCTATATTTTTAGGTGCAATTACTGTTACCTACTATATAGCTGTATTACATGATACTCATCATTTAATGCATACTTTAGCTGAATATTTATCCTTTATAGCTTTACTGGCATCATTGTTTGTTGCTTCAGGCGGTATTCATATTAAAATTGACAAGAAAGCTACACCTTTTACAAATGTTATATTACTATTTATTGGTGCAGTTATTGCAAATATTATTGGTACAACAGGTGCTTCCATGTTGCTTATCAGACCGTTTATTAAGCTTAATAAAGGAAGAATCAAACCATATCATGTTATATTCTTTATTTTTGCAGTTAGTAATATTGGTGGTGCATTAACTCCTATTGGAGATCCTCCTCTATTTCTTGGCTTTTTAAGAGGTATTGATTTCTTTTGGTTCGTTGAGCATATTTGGTATATTTGGCTACCAACAGTAATATTATTACTTCTTGTGTTCTACATTTTTGATATGCGTAATTCTGATAAAGGTGAATTAACCGAACATACCGGAAAAATTGAGTTTAAGGGTATGTTGAACGTATTTTTCCTTGTTATCGTTCTTGTTTCAGTATTTATTGATCCAGGTGTAATGAGTTGGGTTCCAAGTTTATCTCCTTTGCCTTTTGGTATTAGGGAAATAATTATGTTTGCAGTTGTTTATTTTTCATATAAAATGGCTGACAAGCAGATACTTAAAGAAAACGAATTTGATTTTGAGCCAATAAAAGAAGTTGCTTACCTGTTTATTGGTATTTTTGCAACTATGATTCCTGCACTTCAAATAATTGCTCACACCGCTAAGGAAATGGGTGATCAGTTAAATGCAGGTACATTTTACTGGGCTACAGGTCTTCTTTCAGGTTTCCTTGATAACGCTCCAACTTACCTGAACTTTTTAAGTGCCGAGCTTGGTAAATTTGGTATGGATGTTAATAATCCTGTAGATGTACACAATTTTGAACTAATGCATCCTTTATATTTGCAAGCTATTTCAGTAGCTGCCGTATTCTTTGGTGCCATGACTTATATTGGTAATGGTCCTAACTTTATGGTTAAGTCTATTTGTGAAAGAAGCGGAATAAAGATGCCTTCGTTCTTTACATACATAGTTAAATATTCATTACCAATTCTAATTCCAATATTTACATTGGTATGGTTGGTATTCTATTACGGAAAAGGTTAATAATAATTATATAAGTTTAAAGAGCTATGCCAGAAAACAATATTGAAATAATGCGTTTACTGCCTTTTATGATTCTTGGCGGTTCAATTGTGGTTTCGCTTGTAATTGAAATGTTTAGTAAAAAGAGTATGGTATATTTACCAGCTCTTTCAATTATAGCTTTCCTTGCTACCGGTTTACTTTCATTACAGACATTTAATGAATCAGTAGTGATATTTGGTGGTACAATGCAAGTTGGGGGACAAGCGGCAATATTCAGTTTTATATTTAACATTGCTGCAATAATTGTTACCCTAAATTCGGTTAACTACCTTAAAAAATACGGTGCGGAACTTGGTGAGTTTTATATTCTCATGCAATCATCTATTCTTGGAATGATGGTAATGGCTTCGGCAAAAGATCTATTCACTGTATTTATTGGTCTTGAGTTGATGTCTATATGCTTTTATGTACTTGCCGGTCTTAACAGGAAAAGAAAGGAAAGCAATGAAGCTGCACTAAAGTATTTTCTTCTCGGTGCATTTGCAACAGGTTTTATAGTTTATGGCATAGCTTTAATTTATGGTATGGTGGGTTCTACATCAATTGAAGCCATAATTTATAATTTTTACAATTTGAGCGATAATCTTGTATTTCTTGCTGGTATAGCTCTATTCTTAGTAGGGTTTTCCTTTAAGATTGCCGTATTTCCATTCCACATGTGGGTGCCTGATGTTTATCAGGGATCGGCTACAACTGTTACAGGCTTGATGTCAACTACTGGTAAAAGTGCTGCTTTCAGTGTTATTCTTATAATATTGAGTGCAGTGTTTGCTGGAAATGTTGCTAATAAATTTGCACCATATTTTGCAACTGTTGCAGTTGCTTCAATGCTACTGGGAAGTATAGTTGCAATTGCCCAGAAAAACTTGAAACGAATGTTAGCTTATTCATCAATAGCACATGCTGGTTATATGTCAATTGGTCTTGCAGCAGGTAATCCTGAAAGTGTTGCGGGAATAATATTTTATCTTGCGGCTTATGTGTTTATGAATCTTGGTGCATTTGGTGTTATAGCAGTTGTTGAAGGTGAAAACGACAAGTTTGTAAGTTTGGATTCATATGCAGGCTTGGGTAAAAAGAATCCTATGCTAGCGGCATTTATGGCATTGTTCATGTTCGCACTTGCCGGTATTCCGCCAATGGCTGGATTTTTTGGTAAGTACTATGTATTCCTTTCAGCAATAAAAAGCGACCTTACATGGTTGGCACTTGTTGGTGTATTATCTAGTGTAATAAGTGTTTACTTTTACATCAGGGTTGTTATTTACATGTATTTCAAAGATGTAGAAGATGATTTTGTTGTTAAACCAAGTCTTACAGGATATACAGCTATATTTATTTCAGGTTTGTTAGTTCTTTTCTTTGGTTTAATGCCAGAGAAGCTTATGAACCTGATTACTGCCACTTTCTAATTAAATGAAAGCTTACATATGATTCCGTTATATACAACAGAACAGATCCGGGAAGCTGATTCGTACGCAATAAACGAACTGGGAATTCCCGGTGTTGTATTGATGGAAAACGCCGCCAATTCCATTGTATCAATTCTCGAGGAAAAATTTAATCAGTTGCCTGATGCAAATATCCATTCCATTGGAATAATTTGTGGGAAAGGAAATAATGGTGGTGATGGTTATGCCATAGCCCGCTTATTAGCCAATAAAAATTATAATGTAAAAATATTGGCACTCTCCGATCAAAAATCCCTTAAGGGGGATGCTCTTATCAATTACCGAATTGCTTTGAATTACGCTAACCAGGGATTGCTTGAGTTCTCAGAATATTCTGAATTATACACAATGAATTATTTGGAAAGCTGCACTGTGATTGTAGATGCTATTTTTGGTACTGGTATTAAAGGTGAACTAAAACCATTCTATGCAGATATTGTTAATCAACTGAATAAATATAATTCCTATAAAGTTGCTATTGACTTACCCTCGGGCTTAGATTGTGATAATGGAACAGGTAAACCTGTTTTTGATGCTGATTTAACAATCACTCTTGCCAATTATAAAAAAGGTTTATTTTTTGGAAATGGCTACAATAATTGTGGTGAAGTTGAGTTGGGTAGTATTGGTATTCATAATGAATACTTTAGTAATCTGGAAAATGATACCTTCCTTCTTGAATCCAGAGATGCATTTGCAGGATTACCCACCAAATCAATCCAGGATTACAAGTATTCTGCCGGTAAGTTGTTTATTCTGGCGGGATCTGGAAGATATCCGGGAGCAGCAATATTAGCCTCAAATTCAGCTACCTCTTCCGGTACGGGTGCTGTAAAGTTAGCTTTCCCTCGTTCAATTAAATCTATGGTACACCCATCTATTATTCCGGTTGTTATGGAGCCGTATGTTGATCATGCAAAGGAGTACTACTCATATAAAAATTTTGATGAAATAAAGCAATATATAGATTGGGCAAATTGTTTAGCAATTGGACCAGGTTTAGGAAAGGAAGAGGAAACGATACGAGGCGTTCAGGAAATTATTTCAAAGTATCCTGAAAAACCTATGGTAATTGATGCTGAGGCGTTATTTGCAATAAACGAAAATAAGTGGAGAAATTTTTGCATTAAAAACAAAATACTTACTCCACACCATAAAGAATTTTGTGATCTTATAGGTATTTCTCTTCCGGAGCTTAATGATGATATTATGCGATATGGTAAGGATTTTGTTAAGGAATCGGGTGCTATTCTTGTATTGAAGGGTGCACCAACAATAATCTTTCTGCCAAATGGAAAAACCGTGATAAATTCGGTTGGTAATACCGGTATGGCAAAGTTTGGAACCGGGGATGTTTTAGCAGGTATAATAGCCGGATTTAATGCTCAGAGTAAAAATATGATTGCCTCAACATTAGCGGCAGTTTACATCCACAGCCTCGCTGCGGATATGGCAATAATTGATGAGAAGAATATTTATACTTTGCTGCCGGAAGATGTAATTTATAACTATACCAGGGCTATTAGTGAAATTAATAATGAATTTGTACCGCTTCCTTGAAAGAAACAGGTTTTATGCACTATACATACCATTAACAATTTACTGGATAATAATTTTTGTTCTTACCACTTTACCTAATCCAAATGTGCCTAAACTGCTCGATAATTATGATGACAAGCTTAAGCATTTTTTGGCTTACACTGTTTTGGCAGTTATGGTTAGTTTGATTTTACATTTTCAAAAGCGATACAAGTTTCTTTCTGAGAAGGTGTTTTTATACTCAGTTTTGATTGTAAGCGTTTATGGAATATTTGATGAGGTGCACCAAATATTTATTCCGGGACGTTCAGCAGACATTTTTGACCTGTTATGTGATATAAGTGGTGGAATTCTTGGAACTTATCTTTCACTGCGTTTTATAAAAAGAAGAGAGAACAGGAAGATACCTAAAAAAATATAGCTGTTTTGATTTGACATAGATATTATAGTTTACTAAGTTTGAAAAATATAAAATTGTATTTCGGAGGAAAAATTGGCTTTACCTAAAAATCCAAAAGTTGATTTAAAGACTAAGTATCGTAGATACCTGGAAATATGCATGATACTATCATTGGGACTGATGATTATTGCGTTCAAGTATTTCCCGGAAGTGAAAAAAACAGACATTAAACTTGAAGGTCCTCAGGAGCTTGTAATAGCTGAAGATGTTGAAGTAACAAAACAGGAAAGTGCACCACCTCCACCACCAAAACCTCCAATTCCAATTGAAGCACCGTCTGATGACGTTCTTGAAGATATTGAAATTATGGATGCAGAACTTGATGTAACTGAAGAAGTAACAGCACCACCTCCACCACCTCCATCTGAAGAAGAGGAAGAAGAAGAAGAAGAACCTGCATTCTTCGTGGCTGTGGAAGAAATGCCTACTCCTATTGGCGGTATTGGTGCAATTCAGAAAAATATTACTTATCCTGAAATTGCTAAACGTGCGGGTGTTCAGGGTAGAGTTTTCGTAAAAGCTTATGTTGATGAATCTGGCAACGTTCAGAAAGTAGAATTGATTAAAGGTATTGGTGCCGGTTGTGACGAAGAAGCAATGGCAGCGGTTAAGAAAGCTAAGTTCAAACCTGGTAAGCAGCGTGGTAAACCTGTTAGAGTTCAGGTTTCTATTCCGGTACTTTTCAAACTTCAGTAAAATTTTAAGCGTCCCGCGGGACGCTTTTTTTTGCCTTCCATTGGATTAACCTTCGTTTATTTTATATTTTATGCCTGCTGATTTTTTCACTTACCATTTTTATTTTGTCAAAAAATGATTGATATCAAAAACTTGTTATTTAAGTATCCTACTAACGGTGGTTCAAATTTATTTGGATTAAATATTAAGAATATCAATATACCGGAGGGTGACTTTATGCTTGTTCTAGGTCCAAACGGATCAGGCAAGTCAACATTGCTTAAATTGGTTTCGGGTATTTTGCTTCCGGATAATGGCAGTATTACTCTTGCAGGAAAAGATATCCATTCGTTAAGTGAGAATGAACGAGCTAAAAAATTAGCTTATGTACCACAGTTAAATTTTAGTTTGCAACCTTACTCGGTTTATGATACTATTATGATGGGCAGATTTCCTTATCTTGGCTTTTGGGGTATTGAATCCGACAATGATAAAAAAGTTGTTGAGGAGGCAATAAAAACTACCGGATTGAATAAACTGCGTAACAAAAGAGTTGATGAGATATCGGGAGGTGAACTTCAGAGGACGCTCATTGCTCGTGCTTTGGCTCAGGAGCCTGAAATATTGCTCATGGACGAACCAAATGCAAATCTTGATATAGAACATCAGATTTCCGTATTTAACTTATTCAGGGAGTTAAACGAAGATAAGGGTATTACAATTGTTATCATTTCTCATGATCTAAATTTATCAGTTAATTATGGTAAGAGTTGCATAATGCTTAAGGAAGGAAAACTGATGGCAAGTGGAAACATTAGAGAGATTATTACCGATGAAAATATAAAATCGGTTTTTAATGTGGAAACCAGTATAACTGAAAATGAAAAAAGAATTAATGTTCAATTATTGATATAAAGTGGCGAAAAAAAGAAAAATATTATCTTCTTCCGAGTTTTGGATATTTGGTTCAATATTACTGGCTTTTATTGAACTGGGTACAAAATATTTTATGAAGTATAGTCTTAATAGACTTTCGGTTCTTGATTTTAGCATATTAAATATAGGAAATTTAATAAATCTGTTTAGTGTGCTAGCTGTTTCTGTTGCGTTGTTAAGGTTGATGTATTCAAACTCGAGTAGTAAATTTGTAATAGCTCGCAGAGCATTTTTAATTTTGCTTTTTGCTCTTGTTTTTGATTATGTGGCTTTGTTTATGCGGGTATTTGAGGTAAATATAACATCGCTCTATTTATTTTTCTATCCGCTTAATAAAATTATTATCGGATCTATATACATATTTAATCAGTTGTGCTTGTTTTTAATATTTTACTATGTATTCATTAAAACAAAGGATAATAAAAAATATCCGGCATTAAAAAGTTTATTATATTCAATGTTTTCTTTCGTTTTTATTGTGTTATCAGCCTTTATATACACTACATTTTTTACTGGGGACGAGTTTACCAAAAAGAAACAATATACTTACAGAGTTGGTGTGGTACTTGGTGCAGCAGTTTGGAAGAAGGAAGAACCGAGTCCTATATTTAAGGGCAGGATTTTAAAAGCCAAGGCTTTACTCGATAGTAATGTTATAGATATTATTCAGGTTACAGGTGGAAAAGCACCAGGTGAATTAACTGAATCGCAGGCAGCTAACAAGTTTTTAACCGAGGCTGGTGTAAAATCGAAAGATATTTGGATTGAAAGCAGAACCAGTACAACTTCCGAGCAAATATTGTACGCAAGGGAGCATATACAGAAACGAGTTGGTACTGGAAATATAATTATAATATCGGACAGATTTCATTTACCTAGAATAATTACAATGTGCGATTTTTTTAATGTTGATGCGAAGGTTGCTCCTTCGGATTATGTATTAAATTGGCGGAGAGAATTTTATTATTCAGCCAGAGAAAGTTTGGCTTTATTGTTATTCTGGATATTCGCAATTTAGTAAAAGGAAAAATTTCCTGATATTTCCTTTTGAAATTAGTTAGGCAAGTAGTATTTTCCATGTTCGTTTTATTAATAAATTGTAAAGTGTTTATTTCTGTTGCAGCAGGAATTATATTAGTATAATAAATATAAGTGATACGCCAAGATGTTCGTTAAAAAATACAACCGCAGGGTACTGCGTGAAAAAAGTTTACAAGTTCTTTATGCATTTGAGATGAATAGGGAAGGTTTATCAACAATTACTAATGGTATTCTTAGTGAATTACCTATGGGGAGTGATAAGGACTTTAGTAGGGAGTTGATAAATAAAGTTATTTCAAATACTCGTGTGCTTGATAGCAAAATTCAGGAACGAGTTAATAACTGGGAAATGAATAGAATAGCTCTTATAGATAAACTATTGTTAAGAATTGGCATTGCCGAGCTACTTTTCTTTCCTGACATACCACCAAAAGTTTCAATAAATGAAGTTATTGAAATAGCCAAAGATTATAGTACCTCCAATAGCGGAAAATTTATTAACGGAATCCTTGATGCAATTTTAAATAGCCTGAAAGAATCAGGTGAACTTCAAAAAACCGGCAGAGGATTAGTTGAAGAAAAGTTACCAAGAAAGTAATTCGGGATTAAGAGAGAACAGTAAATTTAAAATTTTGATCTGGTCTCTTTTCGATTTTGCGAATACATCTTTTTCCATTATTGTTGTTACCTTTATTTTTGCAGTCTATTTTAAGGAAGTTGTTACAAAAGGAAACTCTGCGGGTGACTTTTACTGGGGACTCGCTATTAGTATTTCCATGATTATAACTGCAATTATCTCTCCTGTACTTGGTGCAATATCAGACTACTCAACCGGGAAAAAGGGCTTTCTTCTTTTTTTTACCACTCTCTGTATTATAGGTACTGCATCCCTCTTTTTTGTTGGTGAGGGAGATATCTTTCTTGCAATTGTACTTTTTGTTTTAGCTAATATTGGCTTTGAAGCCGGACTGGTTTTTTATGATGCTTTTCTTCCGGAGATTGCCGAGCCAAAAAACTATGGTAAGGTAAGCGGGTACGGATATGCATTCGGTTATTTTGGATCTCTGGCTTCACTTGGAATTGCGTTTCCATTTATAAACAATGATATGATTAGAGAAACCTTTCCTATCTCCGCAATATTTTTTATGGTTTTTGCACTTCCACTTTTTTTACTGTTAAAAGAAAAAAAGAAAAGAAGAGAAGTAAAGGAAAGTTACTTTAAAATTGGTTTTGGCAGAGTAAAAAACACTTTAACCCATCTTAAAAATTACAAGAACCTTGCAACATTTCTTGCAGCCTTCTTTATATATATTGAAGGTGTTAATACTGTTATTTTCTTTTCTGGTATTTATGCAAGTCAAACGCTTCAGTTCAGTATGACCGAATTAATAATATTTTTTATTATAGTACAATCAACCGCAATAATTGGAGCATTGCTTTTCGGGTTTATATCAGACAAGCGGGGGCAGAAAAAGGCAATTGTTTATTCGTTATACATTTGGATATTTACTGTAGTTGTTGCATACTTTTCCAGCGCTGATGATGCAATAATCGTTACCTTGTTAGCCAAACCATTAGGATTGGAATCACTTGAGTTCCAGAAAGATGCCTTTTATTTTATAGGTTTGCTCGCCGGTAGCGTAATGGGGGCAACCCAGGCGACAAGCCGAAGTTTGATGTCGAGACTTACTCCTTACGAACAAAAGACTGAATTTTTCGGGTTTTATTCGTTTTTCGGAAAAAGTTCAGCTATTGTTGGTCCTCTGGCTTTTGGTGCAATAAGCTCATTGGTTAGCCAGAGAGTGGCAATTTTATCTGTTGCATTTTTCTTTATAGCAGGTTTAGTGGTACTTAACTTTGTAAAAGAACCAGCAAGATAATTTTTATTTCTTTACCGTTTTGTAATTTTTCGCAAGCTTCAATCTGGTAATAAACTGATAAATGATTTCCGCTGTAATACCCCACACAGGTCCGTTAGACGTTTTGTAATAAAGAACCCTTTGCGTGGTACCTCTCCAGGGATTATTGTAGGATTCCGGTAATCCCAGCCTTGTAACCGGAAGTAGTTCAATTTCATTACCATCTTTGTCATTAAACTTACTTAATATCTGTATTCTTACTGAGTATTCTTCAGGAGGATTATCAATAAAAAACTTTAACGGTACCAAAAAAATTCTTTCAACTTCATCTGGTGCAGGAGTAAGATCATCACTGTTAAAATTTGCTATTTCACCAATAAAGGCTTCAACTGCAAGTCCGGCAGGATTAAGTAGTATACCGAGCTGACGGAATATCTTTATATAATTTCTGCTAATTCCCGTTTCTTCAACTGTTTCGCGAATAGCGGTTTCGAGATAGGTCTTATCCGCACCAACATCAAATTTACCTCCCGGGAAACATATTTCACCTGGCTGGCGTATTCCGTTTGCTCTTTTTTGTAGCATCAAATGTACTTCGTTATTTATATCGACCAATGGTATTAAAACGGCAGAATTAAAAAATTCAGTTCTAAGTAGTATTGGAGGGCATTCAGGGAGTGTATCAAATTTTTTAGATATTTGTGGAATATTCAAAATTAATTCTCCATTTTAAATTATAACATTTTTATTTCGGGATTTGTTACCTTTAAACAAAAGAATAATATTGAAAGTTAAGGAGAAAATATTGAAAAAGTACAAACCCGGTAGTCCTGACTGGTTAAATATTGCCCGTGAACTTCAAAGTATGAGTCAAACCGGACTAACTTTCGCTACTAACGAGTACGAAAAAGCAAGATATGAACGCATAAAGGAATTGGCATCTGAAATTGTTGAGAAGCACACAAGTTATGATCAGGAAACAATATCAAGATATTTTACATTACAACCAGGTTATGCAACTCCAAAAGTTGATGTTAGAGGAGCTGTGATTAGTGATGGGAAAATATTACTTGTTAAGGAGAAGGCAGACGGTAGATGGTGTATGCCAGGTGGCTGGGCTGATGTAGGAGATATTCCATCGGAAATGGTTGCACGCGAAGTTGTTGAGGAAAGTGGATTTGTTGTTAAGCCAATTAAAGTTATTGGGGTTTATGATGCTAACAGGGGAGGAGAACCAGAAGAATTTTTTCATGCATATAAAATTGTATTTCTGTGTGAAATTATCGGTGGTAAGGCTTCAGCAAGTTATGAAACTTCGGATGTTGACTTTTTTGAATTCGATAATCTCCCTGTCCTTTCTTCTCAGCGAACAAATGAAAGGCATCTTGACGAGGTAAAAAAACACCTGGACGATACAAACAGAGAAACTTATTTTGATTAATTATAAAAAAGAAAAGAGACAGGCTGTCTTAAACTTGACAAAAACATCTAATTGTGATATTTTTTGTCAAGTAATATATAACTCATTAGGTAATGTTTAAATGCAAAGCTTTATTTCAAGAGAACAGGATTATGCTTTACGAATAACTACACGGCTTGCCGAGCTTGAGGATGGAAAGCATATATCTGTAACCGATTTATCGGAAGAGTTGAGTATCTCAAGGAATTTTGCTGCAAGGATAGTACACACGCTTAAAAACATGTCAATTGTTAATACCATTCAGGGGAAGTTTGGCGGAGTGATGTTAGCAAAAGAAGCTTCGGATATTTCTTTATTTGAGGTTCTGAGTAAAATTGGTTTTAAGATGAGATTTAATGATTGTATATGCGATCCTGAAAGTTGTGACAGAGTAAAGGAATGTAAGTATCACAGATTTTTCAGGGAACAGGAAAAGATTTTCTTCGACACTTTAAAAAATAAAACAATTAACGAGTTTATTTCTCAATAATAAGGGAGAATTCATGGACGCTGTTTTACTAGCCCGAATTCAATTTGCTTTAACGGTTGGCTTCCATTTTCTCTTCCCACCGATAACAATAGGTTTGGCTTGGCTATTGGTGATAGTTGAAACTATCGGTTGGAGGAAAAATGACGAAAGGTACAAAAATCTTGGTAAGTTTTTTGCCAAATTATTAGCTATAACTTTTGCTGTTGGGGTTGCAACAGGTATAGTTATGGAATTCCAGTTTGGTACTAACTGGAGCGAATATTCAAAATTTGTTGGTGATATTTTTGGTGCACCTCTTGCTGCCGAAGGTGTGTTTGCCTTTTTCCTTGAATCAGGATTTCTTGGCTTATATCTTTTTGGTAGAAACAGGGTTTCCAAAGGCGTACACTGGTTTTCTGGCTTGATGGTTGCGGTTGGCTCAACTATATCAGCTTTCTGGATTTTGGTAGCAAATTCCTGGCAGCAAACTCCTGCCGGATTTGTATTAAGAAACGGTCGCGCGGAATTAACTGATTTTTGGGGTGCTGTGTTTAACCCTTCAACTATGGTTAGATTTTGGCACACATTTGATGCTGCTCTTATCACAGGTGCTTTTTTTATGGCGGGTATAAGTGCTTATCTTATACTTAAAAAGAAAAATGTTGAAGTGGCAAAAGTTGGTTTAAAACTGGCTGTTGTTTTTGGTTTAATTGTTTCTATTCTGGAAGTATTCCCATTTGGTCATGAGCATGCTAAGCAGGTTGCACACACACAGCCTGAAAAATTTGCTGCTATTGAAGGTCTTTATACTACTTACGAAGGTGCTCCAATGGTATTATTCGGTTTCCCAACCGAAACACCACCTGAATTGAAGGGTGTAATTGAAGTTCCTAATTTGCTTTCCTGGATGGCATTTGGTGATCTTAATGCAAAAATTCAAGGTATTAATGAATTCCCCGAAGATGAAGTTCCTCCACTGTTCTTAACATTCGTTTCATTTCATAATATGGTAGTTCTTGGGATGTATTTTATTGCTATTATGGCATGGGGTTCATGGTTGTTGTATAAAAAGAAATTATGGAATGCAACCAGAACATTGAAGATATTCCTGTGGTCAATACCACTTCCACTTATTGCATGTCAATTAGGTTGGATTGCTGCCGAAGTAGGACGTCAACCCTGGATTGTATATAAAATGTTGAAAACTCGGGATGCTATTTCAGTTACTGTTCCGGCTGAGCAGATACTTATTTCCCTTATTTTATTTATAGTTGTTTATGCAATTCTTGGTTCACTTTATATATTTCTTCTTTCAAAAGAAGTTAAACACGGTCCTGAACCATTAACGACAGGAGGAGAAGCGTAATGGATCTGAATTTGGTTTGGTTTATATTAGTTGCCGTTTTACTTATTGGTTATTCAATCCTTGATGGATTTGACTTTGGAGTTGGCATTTTACATCTCTTTACAAAAGAAGATCGTGATAGACGAGTTAACCTTAATGCTATTGGTCCGGTATGGGATGGTAACGAAGTATGGTTGCTAACAGGTGGTGGTGCTTTATTCGCAGCTTTCCCTATAGTATATGCAACTGTTTTCAGTGCTTTTTACCTTGCACTAATGCTTTTATTACTTGGACTTATAGGAAGGGCTGTTTCTCTTGAGTTTAGGGGAAAAGTTGAATCGAAAAAGTGGAAAACTGTTTGGGATAATGTTTTTGGTATTGGCAGTTTACTACCAGCCTTGTTGCTTGGGGTTGCTTTCGGAAATATCCTAAGGGGTATTCCGCTTGATTCAACCATGACATACACAGGTGGATTTTTTAATCTGTTAAATCCTTATTCTGTTCTTGTAGGTGTACTTAGTGTAGCTATTTTTACTATGCACGGTGCAATTTATCTTACTTTGAAAACCGAAGGTGCAAGAAAATTAAAACTTCAGGAAGTTGCTTCCAAATGGTGGATGGCAGTTGTAGTTATTTATTTCCTTGTAACATTTTATACTTATTTTGAAGCAAGATATTTATTTGACGGAATACTTGGTAATCCACTTTTCTGGTTATTCTTTATCTTGTTAATGGTTAGTATAATTTATGTGCCGGTAGGATTAAAAGCAGGAAAAACCGGATTAACATTTTTAGCATCATCACTAATGATAGCTTTAATGTTCTCGCTTGCTGCTGTAAGTTTGTTCCCTAAACTTGTACCATCACTAACAAACCATGATTTTAGTTTAACAATATACAATGCCTCGTCATCACAACAAACATTAATGAACATGTTCATTATTGCACTTGTTGGTATGCCTCTTGTAATTGGTTATACTATATTTGTTTACAGAGTATTTAAGGGGAAAGTTATTTTAGACGAGCACAGTTATTAAATATTAAGAGGGTACTCTACAAGAGTACCCCTTTTTCAGTAATAACACCGGTTATCAAATCTTTTTCAATCTTTTCAAAATATACATTTCTTATTTTAATATCATCCAGGGTTGAATAAACTTCATCCGGGTCTTTTTCCTGCACCTGAAATTCATTATTGTTTGAGAACTTCTTTTTCCCTGAAATTATGTAATAAGGTTTGGAATAATGTTTGGCTGCAATAGCGAGCATTTTAGAGCCAACCTTGTTTATTATGCTACCATCACGGAATATTTTATCGGCACTGGTAATTACACAATCAACATTTTCCATATATTCGGGAATTTGTGCCTCGGTAATAAGATGAGTGTCGGGAATTTTATCGATGAGTGTTTCAGCAGTTATCCTACCTTCAAATTGTGGTCTCGATTCGCAAACAACCAGTTTGGTATCGGGTTTTTTGCGTGCAAATAATTCAAGAAATTTTTTGATGGTTATACTATTGGAAATAGTAATAAATGAATTGTACTTACCAAGTAGTTTTATAGCATTTTCCAGAAGATGTTTTCTATCGATGTCATGATTCTGAAAATAGATTGATACAGCAAGTTGAAACTCCTCGAAGTTGTTCTTGCTTGCTTTGGTTACATTTTTGGTAAAGTCGCTAATTATAGCAAAATCGGAGAAAGTTTCTCCAATAAGATTAAGATCGTTTTCAACTTCCTTGAAGTTAAGTTTATAAGAAAGAAAATATTCTCTCAATTCAAGAAGAATTTCAATACTTCCCGAAGTGTTATTCGAAAGTATTTTTTCAAGATTGGGGTTTAGTTTAGTATTCATATTAGCTTTTGTATTTAAAACCTTTTGCAGGTTTGCGAAGAGTTAAAACAGGGCAGGGGGCTTTTCGTACAATTTTTTCAGCCGTACTGCCAAATAGAAGGTGTTCAACCCCGGTATGCCCATGGGTTGAAATTATAATTAAATCAGTATCGGTTTCTCTGGCATGTTCAATTATCTCAACAAATGCCGAACCGGTTCTTATTTTTGTATCGTATTTTATGTCGGACGTTATTTCTGTCTTGGCTAAATTTTCAAGTTCATCCATCGCTTTACGGGTTGTTTCAACCTCAACTGCAGGAAGGGATATCTGTCCCATACTAAAATCAGCTGGATAGACCGAAGGTTCAAGAACATATACAAGATGCATCTTTGCCTTGAAAGTTCTCGCAAAATCAACAGCATATTTAAGTGCTGATCTGGAATAATCGGAAAAATCAATAGGTATCATAATTGATTTTATATTATTCACCATCTTCTCCATTACTGTTTAACAGTTTAACAGCTTTCATGTAATCGTAGTTAACGCTTTTTAATCGTATTGATATAATTTTGGAAATACCGCGCAAAATATGTATTCCCTGTTTGGGGTATTTTTCAATAAATTCATCAAGATCGGGTTTGAATATAACTGCAAGGTTCGATTCCATTGCCGCGATTGCTGAAGCAGAACGTTTTTCACTATCAATAAGAGCGAGTTCACCGAAAAAATCGCCTCGTCCAAAACGAACAAGTTCAAGGTCATTTTCCTTTTCACCCTCTTGCTGAATAATTACTTCACCTTCTCTTATAATGTATAAACAAATACCGGGATCACCCTGATAAAAAATATATTCGTTTTGTTCATAAACCCTGTTATGTACAAGCTTCATGAATAGTTTAATATGTTTATTATCAAAATGCTCAAAAGGAGGCATGGAGAGTAACACATCCTCAAGGTCTGTTTTGTTATTTGGAGTTTTAAATAGATTAGCCCAAAAATTACTCTTGTTGATTATTTTTTCCTTTATTTCCATTTACTCCTCAATTAAAAATTCCGGATTCAGCAACTCGCCAAATTTTTTGGCAGGAAAATCTATTTTCGTATAAGGCTCTTCCCACGATAACCGAGTCGATATTATCTTTCTGGTATTCGGTTACCTTCATTAAATCCTTAAAACCACCAACTCCACCTGAGTGAGTAACTTTTACACCGGTAGCATCGGCAACAGATTTGGATAGTTCCAGATTAGGACCTGAGAGAGTACCATTTTTATTAACATCTGTAACAATTATCCTTTCAACACCATACTCTTTTAGCTTAAGGGCATGTTCAATTGCAGGAATATTAGTTACTGACCTGCGACCCTTAATTGCGAGATATCCATCAACTACATCAAGGGCTGCTGCAACTTTCTTGGGACCTACATCTTCAACAATTTTAGCAAACTCTTTTGGATTATTGTGAGTCATAGTACCAATAACCACTCTGAAAACCCCAAGTCCAAGTAAAATTTTAGCATCTTCGTAGGAATTAATTCCTCCTCCAACCTCAACCGGAATAACAACCGAATTGCACATATCCTCAATAAGGTCAAAGTTTTTATGCGAATAGTTAAGGGCATCGTCAAAATCAACTACATGGATACATTTGGCATTTTCAGCACGCCAAATCATTGCCATTTCCACAGGGTCATCCCCATAGTCATCACAACCAAGTTCGGGGATACCCTTAACAATTCTTACAGTCTTTCCATCTTTAATATCAATTGATGGCATTACTAGTAAACGTGACATTTATAATTTCCACTGTCCGTTATTTTTTAATGATTTTCTGCTAATTATAAGTTTCTGTATTTCGCTTGTACCTTCAAATATTCTTAGAATACGAGCATCCCTGTAAAATCGTTCAATAGGCAGCTCGCGTGAAAAACCCATACCGCCATGAATCTGGAGGGCAGTATCAGCAACTTCCGAAAGAGCTTCGGAGCAATAAAGTTTAACCATAGCGGCTTCCTGCGAAATATCTTTCTTTTGTTCATACTTTGTTGCTGCACGATAAAGCATACTTTCCATTGCATAAATTTTAGTAGTCATATCGGCAATCATAAACTGAATAGCCTGAAATTTTGAAATTTGCTGATCGAATTGTTTACGCTGATTAGCATATTCAACCGATACTTCAAGCAGTTCTTTTGCCGCACCAATGCAACAGGCACCAACACCAAGTCTGCCAGCATCCAGCGATTTCATGGCAACAAGGAAACCACGACCATCAGTACCAATAATATTTTCTTCAGGTACTTCAACATTATCGAAAGTAATTGTATTAGTTACACTCCCTTTAATACCAAGTTTCTTTTCATTTGGACCAATACCTAATCCGGGGAAATCTTTTTCAACCACAAATCCTGTAATACCTTTAGGAGTTCTGGCAAAAACCGAAAAAACATCAGCAATTGCACCATTTGTAATCCAAAGTTTTTCTCCATTGATAACCCATTTATCATCTTTTTTTTCGGCAGATGTTTTCAGATTAAATGAATCTGAACCGGCACCAGCTTCGGTAAGAGCAAAAGCAGCAATTTTTTTACCGGCTGTAAGGTCAGGTAAATACTTTTGTTTTAGCTGTTCTGATCCGCCAAGAAAGATAGCATTTGTACCAATCGAGATATGGGCACCAATCATAGTAGCAGTTGAACCGCATGCACGAGTAATTTCTTCCTGAGCAATACAATAGCCAACTTCACCAAAACCACCGCCACCATACTCCTCGGGGTATGCAGTGCCAAGCAAACCTACTTCACCCAGTTTGTTTATAAGCTCAGTTGGTATTTTTTCGTTTTCATCAATTTTGCTGGCAACAGGTCTTATTTCAGTATCAGTGAAATCCTTAACCATTTCTCTCAGCATGTTTTGTTCTTCTGTAAAGCCAAAATCCATATAATTACCACTTCTTAAAATGTATTATAAAAAATTAGTTTGTTAATTGCCTCAAAAAAATAAATAATTATAAACAACACGAAATTTATCAGAAAAATACAATTTAACCAATGCTATATCACTATAATTATTTATATTTCTATTCTGAATTTAGATAAACAGATGTTCTTTACTGATTAAACAACACAAAAGAATAATTTAATCTTTTTTGTTTTTATTAAAATTGAACATCTTGATTTTTCGGACTATTATAATCATATTTAAGTTTATGAGCAAAAATATTAAAATACAAAGTTATGACGGCAGAGAAATACAGGTTTCCCTGTATGGTGAAAACAATAGGGAAGATGCACCTAACATTGTATTTGTTCATGGATTTAAGGGATTTAAGGACTGGGGATTTTTCCCCTACGCAGCACAATATTTTGCTGATAAAGGTTTCTTTGTTGTTACTTTTAATTTTTCACTTAATGGAATTGGCGATAATCCGCTTGAGTTTACGGAAATTGAAGATTTTGCCAAGAATACAATTTCAAGAGAAGTTAAAGAGCTTGAGCTTGTAATTGATAACCTGAAAAAAGGTACATTTGGAAAAAGAACAGGTAAAACAGGTATAATTGGACATAGCCGTGGTGGTGGAGTTTCGTTATTATATGCCGGACAGGAAAGTGCCAAAGTTGACGCAATTACTACATGGGCTTCGGTATCATCGTTCATGAGGTATTCGGAAAGGCAAATTAATGAGTGGAAAGAAAAAGGTTTACTGGAAGTAAAAAATGCCCGTACAGGTCAGATTATGAAAATGAATTATTCTTATGTTGAGGATATTCTTGTAAATGGTTCTGACAAGTTAAATGTTCTTAAGGCAGTTGAAAAAATAACAAATCCCTTGCTGGTTATTCACGGTGAACAGGATCTTGCGGTTTCGGTTGGAGAAGGAAAGGAAATAGTTGCAGCTAATAGTAATAAAAAAGTAACTGCACATTATTTATCTGCAACGGGTCATACTTTTGATATAGTACATCCATTTGAAACAAGTACCGAAAAGTTTAACAAGGTACTTGAATTAACACTTAATCATTTTGAAAACAATTTAAATAATATTGGAGAAAAATAAATGTCAGTAAACGAAATTGTTCTTAAAAACAGTATCAGGGAAACAATGAGTAAAGCTTTTAGCGGCAGCATTTTCTGGGTAGTTTCATTTGCCCTGCTTACCGGATTTGCTGCTCAGGTTGTTGTACCTGTTCAACCAGTACCATTTACTTTACAAACTTTATTGGTGCTTTTGTCAGGTGCATTTTTAGGCTCTAAAAATGGCTTCTACAGTCAGATACTTTATCTTGGTATGGGTGCTGCAGGTGTTCCTGTATTTGCTGAATTACATGTTGGTACAGCTGTACTATTAGGACCAACAGGTGGTTACCTGATTGCATTCCCATTTGCTGCTTTTCTAACAGGTTTAATCATTGAAAACTACAAATCAACTGCTTCAACTTTAATAGCAATGTTTAGTGGTTCTGCTATGATTATGCTTACAGGTGCTCTTTACCTTTCTGTATTTTTCGGTGGAAACCTTGGTGAAGCTCTATTTGCCGGTGCGGTAATTTTTACTCCATGGGCAATTCTTAAATCTGTAGCAGGTTTCTCAATTTACAAATCACTTATGAAAAAATATCCAAGACTTCCTCAGAATTGATTAAACGGAAATTCAAATGGATTTGAAAAACATTATTTTCATTTTTGTATTTATATTTTCATTTGCGTTTCTTGCATATAGTTTAAGAAAAGCTGTTAAATTTCTTAAAACCGGTCTTGCAGAAGACCGGTTTAATAATATCCATGAGCGAATTAAAAATGTTCTTGGTATTGCTATCGGGCAGAGCAAGATATTACGCGAACCTGTTGCCGGTTTAATTCACTCTCTTATATTTTGGGGATTTCTTGTTTTTCTTTTTGCTGTGCTTGAAGCAATAATACAGGGATTTTATTCCCCATTTACGTTCGAATTTCTCGGACCAGTGTTTACAGTTATTACATTTGTTCAGGATATTTTTGCCGTTTTTGTTCTTGTTTCAGTAATTCTGGCTTTGTTCAGAAGGTTTGTTCTTAAAGTTGAACGTTTACAGGTTGGTAGTTCCGGTAACCTTGATGCAGCTTTTATTTTGATGCTGATCTTTATAGTTGTTGCCTCAATGTTGGGACAAAATGCCTCTTTGTTTGCTGCTGATGGATTTGTTGCCAGCGAGCATGAGTTCAGACCTGTTTCGGAGTTTATTGCTGGTATTATTTATAGTAATGGCGATAATGCAAACTTGATGTTTGAAGTGTTTTGGTGGATTCATATTGTTGTAATATTTGGATTTATGAATTTACTACCATACTCAAAACATTTTCATGTTATTACATCTATACCTAATGTGTTCCTAGGTAAAACCGGGGATAGAAAATATGCATTAAAGGGTATGGATTTGGATGATGAGGATGCTGAACAATTTGGTGCAGCTGATGTAGAACACCTTACCTGGAAACAATTACTTGATGGATATGCTTGTACCATGTGCGGCAGATGTACGGATTCTTGTCCGGCTGCCAATACCGGCAAACCGCTGTCACCAAGAAAAATTGTTGTTGATATAAGAAAACGCTTGGAAGAAAAAGCTCCGCTGGTATTGAGTGGTATTGAGGAAGGTGAAGTATTTGAAAAGCAACTTGTTGGTAATTATATTACTTCAGATGAGTTGTGGTCGTGTACTACATGCATGGCATGTGTTCAGGAGTGTCCTGTGATGATAGAGCACGTTGATGCAATAATTGATATGCGAAGAAACCTTACTTTAATGGAATCTGATTTTCCGCGTGAGTTAAATGCTGTATTCCAGAATCTTGAAACAAATTTTTCTCCATGGGCTTTTAACTGGCAGGACAGAGCCAACTGGGCTGAAGGGTTGAACATTAAAACCATGGCAGAGGATTCTGATGGTGAAATATTATTCTGGGTTGGCTGTGCCGGCTCGTTTGATGCTCGTTACCAGAAGGTAAGCAAAGCTTTTGCCGGAATTATGCAGAAAGCCGGTGTTGATTTCAGGATACTGGGTACCGAAGAAAAATGTAATGGTGATACTGCAAGGCGTCTTGGTAATGAATATCTTGCCCAGATGATGATTGCCGAAAATGTTGAAACACTGAACAATTACAATGTTAAGAAAATTGTAACTGCTTGTCCTCATTGCTTTAATACATTTAAGCAGGACTATCCCGATTTTGGTGGCAATTTTGAAGTAGTTCATCATTCCGAATTTATTGCTGAATTGTTAAACTCTAAAAAAATTGAGCTGAAGAATTCGGCTGAAAATAAACTTGATGTAACATATCACGACTCATGTTATTTGGGTAGATATAACGATGTTTATGATGCTCCAAGAGAAACATTAAATAAAATTGATGGTATTACCCTGAAGGAAATGCCAAGAAATAAAGACAAAGGATTTTGTTGTGGTGCCGGTGGTGGCAGAATGTTTATGGAGGAAACACTTGGTACCCGAATAAACGATAACCGCACAGAAGAAGCTTTGGCACTTAATCCGGATACTATTGCTTCTGCATGTCCGTTCTGTATGACGATGTTAACTGATGGTGTTAAAACATTCGATAAACAGGATAATGTTGAAGTAAAAGATATAGCAGAAATTATTTATGAAAACCTTAAATAGAGAATCTTTACTGGAGGAACCACAGATGAGTGAAAAATATCAGAAACTAGTTGAATTTGTTAAAAGTATGGAAACTGATGTAGAAAAATTCTATGCTAAAGAACAGGCAGCAGCCGGAACAAGACTAAGAAAAGCGATGAGCGAATTGAAAAATCTTGCTCAGGATATTCGTGTTGAAGTTCAGGAACTTAAAGCTCAGAGAAAAGATGAAGCTTAGTTGCCCAACTTTTTGATATTTCAAATTTTGAACTATTACAGATAATTTAGGTTGAATATATAATTCAACCTATTTTTTTATTACGACAATAATGCAGACTATGTTTTATAAATACATTTCCTCAATAGCCCTTTTGCTTTTTGGTATTGCTTTTAGCGGACAGCAAGAAAAGGTTGATTCAGTTAATCAGAATAATGAAGGCGATACAACAAGTGTATCCTATGAAAGAGATTTTTCTTTTACTGTAGTTGGTGATCTTATGTGTCATTCAACCCAGTTTAATTATGCACGCGTTAGTAAGGATAGTTTTGATTTTAACGGCGTTTACAAGCCCGTTAAGGAGTTTTTTGATACTACTATAACCTTTGGTAACCTTGAAACAGTTTTTGCCGGTGACAAGTACGAATACATCGGTTACCCGGTTTTTAATACTCCGGACGATTTTCTGGATGCAATTAAAAATTCAAGCTTCGAAGTTGTGTTTACAGCTAATAATCATTTGCTTGATAGGGGTTTTTATGGTATTAAACGTACACATGAGCAGTTGGCAAAAAGGTGTTTATACCAAGTGGGTACTGATACCAGCGAGGCGGATGGTAATCAGATTCGTGTTTTTGATTTTGATGGTTTAAGAGTTGCTGTTCTTGCTTATACTTACAGCAATAATGGTATGGGTAATTCAAAAACCAAACCATGGATGCTTTCGATGATTGATACGGCACAAATAAGAAAGGATATTGAAATTGCGAAAGCTCCTCTTGTTGATTTAACAATTGTGTATTTACATTTTGGTAATGAATACGAACGTGAACCAAACTGGTATCAAAAACAAATAGTGAAAAAAACTATTAGTTATGGAGCAGATTTAATTTTGGCAAGTCATACACATTCTATTCAGCCTGTTGATTTTTACAAGGCGGAAAGTGGTAGAATAGATAGTGGTTTTGTTGCTTATTCCCTGGGCAACTTTGTTTCGAACCAGCGTTGGAGATATTCGGATGCCGGTGTGATTTTGGGTTATACAATCAGGAAGAATTTTTTAACTGGCAAGGTTAAACTTGTTGATGTTAATTATATACCAACCTGGGTATTTAAGGGGAGTACAGGCAAAAAAAGGGAGTATATAATTTATCCTTCCGAGTTGGCTCTTAGGGATTCAACATTGCCCGAATTCTTTACTACTGAAGATAAAAAGCTGATGAAAGAAGCTTTTAACGATACCAGGGAAGTTATAAACAAGTACTCCGACAGAATAAAGTTGAGGAGTGTTTTAAAATAAATATGTGCAGGTAATTTCTTGAACAGAAAAGCATCTCTGGCGATAATATTCGCTACTGTATTTATAGATTTACTGGGGTTTGGAATACTTATTCCGTTACTCCCAAATTTTGCAAAGGAAGTTCTCTCGATATCCGAGTTTCAGATTGGAATTATTATTGCGAGTTACTCCTTTATTCAGTTCGTTTTTAATCCCATTATGGGGCAAATTTCAGATCGTTTTGGCAGAAGACCTGTAATATTGGTTACATTACTTGTTACAGCCTCGTCATATATACTTTTTAGTTTCGCCACTTCATTTGTGATATTACTTTTTTCCAGGATACTTGCCGGACTTGGTGGAAGTAATATTGGTGCTGCACAAGCTTATATTGCCGATATAACTTCGAAGGAAGAGCGTGCAAAAGGCATGGGTATGATTGGTGCAGCTTTTGGATTGGGTTTTACTTTCGGTCCGGCTATTGGCGGTGTAATTTCACATAGTTATGGATATGCTTCGGCAGGGTATTTAAGTGCAGGGCTTTCAATTACAGCATTTTTGTTTGGACTTTTCATGCTAAAGGAATCCCATAAAAGCGAAAATAGAAGTTTAAATCTGAAGATAAAGGTTCTTGATCTTAAAGCGGCTTATCAGGTATTAAGGAGTCCGAAACTGGGATTGCCTGTGTTTCTCTTTTTTATCATTGTTTTCTCAATGGCAAACATTTATGGAACATTTGCACTACTTGGTAGTCAGGAGTACAATTTTACCGATAGGGAAATAGGTTACCTGTTTGGCATTGTTGGAATTTGCAGTGCTGCAATTCAGGGCGGACTGATAAGATATATCGGTAAATATTTTAAGGAGAGAACAATTGTTCTTTCCGGACTTATACTTATGTTTCTTGGATTATTGTTTATACCTTATGGTTTCAATTTTACAGGTGTGGCAATAGTATCAATAGTTTTGGGAATTGGAACAAGTTTATTACAGCCAACTGTTCAGTCGATTATTTCAAAACGGACAAGTCAAAAATCTCAGGGAAGTATTTTGGGTATTAGCCAGGCATTTTCAGCCGGTGCAAGAGTTTTGGGACCCTTGTGGGGCGGATTTGCATTTGAGTATATCAGTTATGCTTTTCCGTTTTTAACAGGTGCATTTTTTACTTTAATTACTATATTTGTAGTCCAGTTTTATTTTAAGTTTGATGAAGAATAGATTGTATGTTTGAGATAGATGATATAAAGATAGATAAAGCTTTGCTATTGGCTCCAATGGAGGATGTTACTGGAATTGCATTCCGCAGGTTATGCAAGGAACTTGGTGCTGATGTTGTTTATACAGAGTTTGTTAATTCAGACGGATTGATAAGAAACAACAAAAAAACCGCAAAAAAGATGCGGATTACCGAAGAGGAGCGTCCGGTTGGTATTCAGATATATGGTTCGTTTATTGAATCAATGCGTGAAGCCGCAAAAATGACCGTTGCCGAGAAGCCTGATATACTTGATATTAACGCTGGTTGCTGGGTAAAAAAAGTAGCAACTCGCGGTGCTGGTGCTGGTCTCTTGAAAGACCCTCCTTACCTGCAAAAAATGGTTAAGGAAATTGTTGATTCGGTTGATGTTCCGGTTACTGTAAAAACTCGACTTGGCTGGGATAAGGATTCAATTATGATTGTTGATGTTGCCAAAAGACTGGAAGATGTTGGCATACGTGCATTAACAGTTCATTGTCGTACCAGGCAGGATGCCCATGAAGGAACACCTGATTGGTCATGGATTCCGAAAATAAGAGAAGCGGTAGATATTCCTGTTATATTAAATGGTGGAGTTATGAATGCTGCTGATATAAAACGTGCATTTGACGAAACAGATGCTGACGGTGTTATGGTAGCAAGAGGTGCAATAAACCATCCGTGGATATTCAGGGAAGCTCGTGAGTTAATGGAGTTTGGCGAAATAAAAACTGAAATAACAGTTGATGAGAGAATTCATACTGCCTTAAAACATCTTCGTTATGAACTCGATGAAAGAGATACCGGTAACCCAATATACCCGTTCAGAAAGTTTTATACCGGATACCTTAAAGGGCTGCATCACGCTTCAAAAATAAGACAAAAGCTCATGACGCTTGAAGAATACGATCCTATTGAAGAATTATTGTTAAATTATCTTGAAGAGCTCAAAAATTTTGATAGTTTTGAGGTTATTGAAAAATAATCTTTTGGTATAAGCTTTGAACTCTGTAAAATTTGCGAAAGTTATTTCAATAATTTTCGTTCCCCCATCTATATCTTTGCTTATTAGTATTTATATTGCGTTAAACAACGAGACTCCCGAGTCACTTAAATTACCAGTTGTGTTAACTGCTTTATTCTGCGGTTTTATTATTCCTATTGTTTTCTTTTTTATATTTAAGAGCATTGGTATTGTTGCAGATCTTGATGTAAGTAACAAGGATGAGCGTACCGTTCCTTACCTTATGGGTGTAACGCTTTCGCTGGTAGCTTTTTATACCGCCAACTATTTTAACCTGCCCGTAATTATTAAAGCAATGTGGATAATTTTCGTGTTTAATTCTGTTATCAGTGTAATTGTTAATTCCTACTGGAAAATTAGTGCCCATGCACAGGGTATAGCTACTTTGCTTGCATTTGTTTTATGGTTCAGTTATCCTCATGCGGCAGTTGTATTTGTATTACTAATAATGATTGGCTGGGCAAGGATTGTTCTAAAAAAGCATACACCGCTACAAGTAGTTATTGGGGCATTATTTGGATTATTTTCATCGTTATTACAGTTAAGTTTTTTAACTAAAATACTGGGGTAGTATGTCATTAAAATCAGAATTGATAAACATTCTTGAAGAGTTTTCGGATTTTATGGAGTTTCTTGGGGAAAATAGATTTAAAATAAGTGCTTTCCGCAACGGAGCAAATGCTATCAGAAGATATGAAGGTAATTTTGAAGAGGCTGTAAATTCTGGCGAAATTAAAAATGTTAAGGGAATTGGCAAGGGGCTTCTTGCATTTATAAACGAATATGCCGAACGACAGTATGTGCAGGAACGTGATGAAATTAGTGCCAAGATTCCTGATGGTATTAAACAGATGATGCAACTTAGAGGGCTTGGTGTTAAGAAAGTTAAAGTTTTATTTGAGACTCACGGAATAGATAGTATTGATAAACTGGAAAAAGCCTGCAAGGATAATTCTGTTGCAAATACAAAGGGGTTTGGTGAAAAAACTCAGGAAAAAATTGTTCAGTCTATAAAAGTTTTCAGACGTTCGGAAGGTTATTCGTTATTAAGAAAAACTTTGGAGCCTGCTGAGGAATATCTTGCCAAAATAAGAGGGTTTGAATCAGTTAAACAAGCTGAGTTAACCGGAGAACTAAGAAGAATACGTGAAGTTGTTTCCGGTGCAGAAATACTTGTTGAGGTTTCTGACTATAAAATGTTTCAATCTGAGTTGGGTAAGCTTGTTAAAGATGTTGAGTTCAACGAGAATACGGCAGAGTTTGTGTATGATAACCGAATAAAATTTATACTCCGGCTCATTGAAGAAGGTTTTGAGAAGCAGTTGTTTCTTACCACCGGTTCAAAAGAGTTTTTGAATGAGCTTGATTATAATATCGATAAATTTATTAGCGAAGAAAAAGTATTTGAGGAAAAAGGATTAAACTTTATTATTCCCAACAAAAGGGAAGAAGAGTTTTTTGAGAATCAGAAAATATCCAATCATAACGAAGATATTGTTGAAGCTGATATAAAGGGATTGCTTCATTTTCATACAGTTTGGTCGGATGGAATGGATACGCTTAAGGATATGTGCCAGGCAGCTATGGATTACGGACTTACCTTTGCGGCAGTAACCGATCACAGTAAGACCGCCATGTATGCTAATGGTTTAACCGAACAGCGAATTTTAAAGCAAAAGGATGAAATTGATGCACTTAATACCGAGCTGGATATCAGGATATTTTCCGGTATTGAAAGTGATATATTAACGGATGGAAGTCTTGATTATCCTGATGACTTTTTACAGGAAATTGATTTTATAGTAGCATCTATACATAACGGTTTTAATTTGGCAGAGGATGCTATGAATGCTCGTATTATAAAGGCAATTGAAAATCCATATACTGATGTACTGGGGCATCCAACTGGCAGGTTATTACTTTCAAGAGACGGGTATAAGCTTAACCAACTAAAAATTATTGATGCCTGTGTAGCTAATGATGTGGCAATTGAACTTAATGCAAGTAATCAGAGACTTGATGTTGACTGGCGTTACCTTTATTACGCAAGAGAAAGGGGATGCAAGATTGCAATTAACCCTGATTCACACGCTGTTAAAGGTATTGCTGATATTCGAATTGGTGTGGAAATTGCCCGCAAAGCTGGTGTAAAGGCAGAGGAAGTAATAAATTGTTTAAGTCCGGGAGATTTTGTAAAATACCTAAATAGAAAAGTAAGCAGAAATTTATAACGGAGAGAATATGAATTTAAAGGAAGTGATACGTTCAGTACCAGATTTTCCCAAAGAGGGAATACTATTTTATGATGTAACTACATTGTTGCTAAATCCGAATGCTTTGAAATATTCATTAAATGAACTGTACAATGCTGTTAAAGACTTGGGTGTTACAAAGGTTGCAGGTATTGAATCAAGAGGATTTATACTTGGTGCGGCTCTCGCTGAAAAATTGAATGTTGGTTTTGTACCAATAAGAAAACCTGGTAAGTTACCTGCCGATACTATTAGTGAAAGCTATGAACTTGAGTATGGTACAGATACTATTGAAATGCATGTTGATGCAATTTCAAAAGGGGACAAGGTACTAATTCATGACGACTTACTTGCAACAGGTGGAACTGCCGAGGCTGCAATTAAGCTTGTTGAAAAAGCTGGTGGTGAAGTTGTTCAGATATCATTTATTATTGAGTTATTGTTTCTTAACGGTCTTGAAAAACTAAAAGATTATAATGTTTATTCACTCGTTAAGTATGAAGATTAGTTAGTGAAAGTTTTATATACATGTCACCGCTCACGCGGTTTCTTTAAATATTATTTATGTTTTTCTATAAATATTTCACCTCTCCGAGGTTAAAAAATCTCGACGGGAACCTTTACTAAATTATTTCTAAGATTTTTCCATAAATGATTATTACTGTGGCAAGTCCTTCTCCTTTTAGGAGAAGGATTTAGGATGAGGTCAAAAAATGGACTTTAAAAATTATCATTTTACAGGAAAACATATTACCCTTCCACTCTCCAGTTTAGGGGTGCAATTATTACTACAAACTCACCTTTAACGGTATATTCTTTAATATCTTCAAGAATTTGGGAAGGAGTGCCTCGCCAAAATTCCTCAAACTTTTTTGTTAATTCTCTTCCAACTGCAACTTGGCGTTGAGGCATATATTCGTTTAATTCGGTAAGGAGTTTTTCTATACGGTACATCGATTCGTAAATTACAATTGTACGCTTTTCTTCGGCTAACTCTTTAAGTAGTTTTTGCCTTCCTTTTTTCTGTGGAATAAATCCCTCATAAACAAATGCGTCTGTCGGTAACCCGCTAATTGATAGAGCCATTATTGCTGCATTTGGACCAGGTACACCCACAACATCAATATCTTCTTCAATGGCTTTATGAACAAGCCTGATACCAGGATCGGAAATACCCGGAGTACCGGCATCGGAGACAAGGGCAATACTTTCACCAAACTTAACTCGTTCAATTACATCGTTAATCTTTTTGCTTTCGTTTTGTGCATTAAAAATTATTAAGGGCTTTTTGATATCGTAATGAGTTAGCAGGAAAGAAGTTACGCGGGTATCTTCGCAAGCTACCGCATCAACTTCACCAAGTATTCTAACAGCACGATATGTAATATCTTCAAGATTGCCGATTGGTGTAGCAACAATATATAGTGAACCGGAGCTAATCATTTATCACCGAATAAAATTTATTTTACTATCACAAATGTAACAAATAATGTTTGATTTGAAATTTTCTTATTCATTATCCTATTTTAATTTGACTTTGTAAAAGTTAATTGTTACACTATGTTTAACAATTAAGGGGAATATGTCTGCATCAAAAAAATTATCGACTGCTGTAAGAGCGTTATGCTATTTGGCAGAGAGCTATCCGGAGCCAAAAAATAGTACGGAGATTGCAGATTATACCGGAATAAATGCATCCAAACTAAGGAAAATACTTTCCTACCTTGTAAAGAATAAAATTGTAGAAAGTAGTAAAGGTACATCCGGCGGATTTATACTTGCCAAAGATCCGGAGCAAGTTGATTTACAGGAAGTTTATTGTGCAATAGAGGATAGAAAGGCTTTCCACCTGGATGTTACTACCACAGAAAATGCCAATAATGCGGAAACACGTTTCAATGACTATTTCCTTGGTCTCTTTTCTGAAATACAGGTAGATATTGAGAGCAAGATGAAAAATATAACGTTAGAATCAATAAATAGTAAATTAAACATTAAATCATCATTTTCTATAAATAACCATACTTAAATCATAAGGGGTAATTATGGAATTCTTATCCAAACTTGGAATTAAAGAACAAAATTACGGTGCTTCAACCGGCTTAAACTGGTTCGAAACAAAAGATCAGGGTGAACTTGAAATATACTCACCTGTTGACGGCAAACTAATTGCTAAAGTTTACCAGGCATCAGAAGAAGATTATGCTAAAATAGTTGCTACTTCGCATGAAGCTTATAAAGAGTGGAGAAAAATACCTGCTCCTAAACGTGGCGAAGTTGTTAGACAGGTTGGCGAAAAATTACGCGAATATAAAGAACCTCTTGGTAAGCTTGTTTCTTATGAAATGGGTAAATCATTGCAGGAAGGTTTTGGCGAAGTTCAGGAAATGATTGACATTTGCGACTTTGCAGTTGGACTTTCAAGACAGCTTTACGGCTTTACAATGCACTCCGAAAGACCTAATCACAGAATGTATGACCAATATCATCCGTTGGGTGTTGTTGCTACAATTTCTGCGTTTAATTTCCCGGTTGCTGTATGGTCATGGAATGCTATGATTGCTACAGCTTGTGGTGATTCAAACCTTTGGAAACCTTCTTCAAAAGTACCTTTAACTGCTATTGCCGTACAAAATATTCTTGCTGATGTAATTAAAGAAAATGATCTTCCTGAAGGATTATTCTCTTTAATAGTTGGACGCGGCAGCACTGTTGGTGAAAGAATACTAAACGACAAACGTGTACCATTGGTATCTGTAACAGGTTCAACAAAAGTTGGTCGTCATGCCGGTGAAGTTGTTGCCAAACGTTTTGGTAAAACTATTCTTGAGCTTGGTGGTAATAACGCAATTATTCTTACTCCTGATGCTGATCTTAAAATGGCTGTGCCTGCTATGGTATTTGGTGCTGTTGGTACTGCGGGACAGAGATGTACTTCTACTAGAAGACTTATTATACACGAAAGCATTTACGATAAAGTAAAAGATGTAATTGTAAAAGCCTACGGCGGATTAAAAATTGGTAGTCCGTTAGATCAGGCAAACCATGTTGGTCCGTTGATTGATAAAGCTGCTGTTGAAATGTTCAAGGATGCACTTGTACAAGCTGAAAAAGAAGGCGGCAAAGTAATTTATGGCGGTCAGGTTATGGAAGGTGAAGGATACGAATCAGGTTGCTATGTAATGCCTGCAATAGTTGAAGCTGAAAACCATTACGAGATTGTACAGGAAGAAACATTTGCTCCAATATTGTATTTAATTAAATACTCAGGTGATGTTGAAAACGCAATAGCTATACATAATGATGTTGTACAGGGACTTTCATCTGCAATATTTACCAACAATCTTCGCGAAGCGGAACAGTTCCTGTCTCATTGGGGATCAGATTGCGGTATTGCAAATGTTAATATTGGTACTTCAGGTGCTGAAATTGGTGGTGCTTTCGGTGGCGAAAAAGAAACTGGCGGTGGCAGAGAATCTGGTTCCGATGCATGGAAAGCTTATATGAGAAGACAAACCAATACAATTAACTATGGTACTGAATTACCGCTTGCTCAGGGTATTAAATTTGATATATAACAGACCTCATCCTAAATCCTTCTCCTGAAAAGGAGAAGGACTTTTTAACGTTAGTTTAATAACATGATTTTAGAGACTTTTTTTGTGTCTGTAATCATTCCAAAATATTTGCCTGCATTATGTACATTACATTTTGTTAATTGGGTTCATAACAAAATAATATCTGGTAAAAACTTTGTTAAGGAAATTGTATCCAATTTCTATCATCCCCTCATTAAATATCCACAGATTAGTTTGTACATCTATTTCTGCATCAGTGAAGTTGTCGTTATTGATCTCAATTCTATCTGTGATAATAATAGTATTATGATAACTTTTGTCTTCCAGGTAGCCACATCCATATAAATTATTTAGGTCACTAAATAATATTGACTATTTATTAAATCGAAAACAAAAATGAATATTATCGAAATAAGGGTCACCTTAACTCCTTACTCTCTTTTTCAAAATCAGTGTTAATACTATTAAAAAAGTTATAAATAATAATTCATAGTTTATTTCTATAAGTGAGTAAATTTAATCTTTTCCTATTAAATGGTTTAATAATTCAAAAATATAATAAAGCCCAACTTTTTATAACCATTAGTTATTATATCAACGAAAATACGAAAATTACATTTATGGTATAAAATTAGTGGTATTTTCAATAAATCATTTTGGTAAAAGGGGTTACAAAGAAATTTAGTTGGTGTGTATAATTTAATATTGTTAAAAAGTTGAAAGATAGCGGATTTTTGGTTAAATTTGCAAACTAAAAATTTGAAGGCTTATGGATCTATTAGACGCTCTTAACAAAGCACAAAAAGAATCAGTTGAGTATAACTCCGGTCACCATATGATAGTAGCTGGAGCCGGTTCAGGAAAAACAAGAGTACTAACCCACAAAATTGCATACCTGCTTGAAAAAGGCGAATACAAACCTGAGAATCTGCTAGCGCTTACTTTTACAAATAAAGCTGCCAATGAGATGAAGGAGCGTGTTGAAAAGCTTATAGGCGATAAGGCGAAAAAATTGTGGATTGGTACATTCCATTCTGTTTTTGCTCGTATTTTACGAGTTGAATCAACAAAACTTGACTACGAAGTTAACTTTGCAATTTATGACAAGGAAGATTCGGTTAGTTTGGTTAGTACAATTATGACGGAATTGAATTATTCGTTCGATAGTATGAATAATAATGCAATTCATCATAAAATTAGTAACTATAAAAACAGGATGATTACTCCTGCCGAATACCTTAAAGATTTTGCTGGTAGCACCGCTACCGATAAAAAGTTTGGTGAAGTTTACAGGTTGTACAATGAAAGATTAAAAGCAAATAATTCAATGGATTTTGATGATTTGCTACTTAAACCTCTAGAGTTATTTAACAACCAGCCAAGAATACTCCAGAAATACCGCAAACAGTTCCAGTATATATTAGTTGATGAATATCAGGATACAAATAAACCACAGAATGAATTACTAAAACTACTTGCTGCCGATAAATCGGTATTGTGTGTTGTTGGGGATGATGCCCAGAGTATTTATGGATGGCGTGGTGCTGATATTAACAATATGCTCGATTTTGAAAAAGACTTTAAGGAAGCTAAAATTTTCAGACTTGAGCAGAATTATCGTTCAACCCAAATGATACTTGATGCATCTGGTTCGGTGATTAAGAATAATGCGAGTCAGATTGAAAAAAATCTTTGGACTGAAAATGGTGAAGGTGAAAAGGTAACAGTTATTAAATGTGCCGATGAAAAGGATGAAGCACTCCAGATAACAAAACTTATCAAAAAAGAAATTGCTGCCAAAAAGCTTTCATATAATGATGTTGCTGTATTATACAGAATAAATTCTCAATCCAGAACGCTGGAAGACGGTTTCAGAAAAAACAAGGTGCCCTATAAAATTATAGGTTCGGTTGAGTTTTACAGACGTAAGGAAGTGAAGGATATAGTTGCTTATTTACGTGTACTTGCAAATCAGAATGATGAAGAAAGTTTGTTGAGAATAATGAACTATCCTCAACGCGGTATTGGTAATACTTCAATTACAAAAATGCTTGCGTTTGCAAGAAAACTTAATATTACCTTGTTTACAACCATGCACAGGGTTTTTGAGGTAATTGAGGTTAAGGAAAGAATTCAGAAAAATGTAAAACAATTTAAATTACTTCTTGATAAATATATCGATATTACAAAGAAAAACGAGCTGTCTATATACGAACTTACATCAGCACTGGTTGACGAACTGGGCGTATTAAGGATGTATAAGGATAGTGGTACTCCGGAAGACAAGGGAAGGTATGACAATATTCAGGAATTACTTTCGGCAATTAGTGAGTTTTCGAAAAACGAACCGAATGCAACTCTTGACAAGTTTTTGGCGGAAGTTTCGCTTATTAGTGGAATTGATCAGCTTGATGACCAAGCTAATACAGTTACAATGATGACTATGCATAGTGCCAAAGGTCTTGAGTTCCCAGTAGTATTTGTTACCGGATGTGAAGAAGATATATTCCCGTTGAATAGAAAGTTTGATTCTGATGCGAGTGATGAAGAGGAACGCAGACTTTTCTATGTTGCTGTTACACGTGCAGAACAAAAAGTTTATATTACTTACGCAAGATCAAGATACAGATTTGGTGAAGTAGCTTACCAAAGTCGCTCAAGATTTATTGACGAGCTTGATACAAATACCATCCAGGAAGTAAATGGTGGAGTGAGCAGGAAATCGAGCAGACGTAAAAAAGCTGTTGAGCATGATGAATTTTATCAGGAAAGTTACGATGATTTTGATCAGGAGAAGAAATCTTTGCGTGTTGGAAGTCGTGTAACGCATGAAAACTTTGGTAATGGAAAAGTGCTTCAAATTACAGGTAATGGTGATATGCAGAAAGTTACTGTTAATTTTGAAGAGATAGGAACCAAGGTACTTCTTATGAAATTCGCAAATTTAAAAATTATTTAATCATTCCGTATCGGAATATTTCATAATTTTTTGGTTGATAAATAAGACTTCAATAGCAAATTATTATATTTACGAATGCGTATAGAAATATTCATTTATATTTAATAGATAAGGAGTTATAATGAAAATTGGTGTTCTAACCGGTGGTGGTGATTGTCCAGGATTAAATGCAGTAATCCGTGCAGTAACCAGAAAATCACTAGGATATGGTCATAAAGTGTTAGGTTTCAGAAATGGCTGGAAAGGTTTAATTGAAAACACTTACGATGAACTTACACTTGATACGGTTTCTGGTATTTTACCAAGAGGTGGTACCATTTTAGGTTCTTCAAGAACAAATGTTTATAAAACTGAAAATGGTGTTGAAAGAGTTGAAAGAACCTTTAAAACTGCTGGTCTTGACGCTCTTGTAGCTATTGGTGGTGAAGATACTCTTGGTGTTGCAAATAAACTTCATAAAGATGGTTTTAATGTAGTTGGTGTACCAAAAACAATTGATAATGATCTTGGTGCTACTGATTTTACTTTTGGTTTTGATACAGCTGTAAATATTGCTACCGAAGCTATAGATCGTGTTCATACTACTGCCGAATCTCATAACCGTGTGATTGTTGTTGAAGTTATGGGTCGTCATGCAGGCTGGATTGCAGTTTATGCTGGTATGGCTGGTGGTGCGGATGTAATTCTTATACCTGAAAAACCATTTAAATTTGATGACGTTGCGGATGTAATCAAGAAAAGACATGCAAGAGGTAAAAACTTTTCAATAGTTGTTGTTTCTGAAGGTGCTACTCTTGACCAGTCAGGCAAAGACGAAGCTGATATGGTTCTTAGCTCTGATAAAGTTGACTCATTTGGTCATGTTAGATTAGGTGGTATTGGTAACCTTATTGCTGAAGAAATAGAAAAAAGAACTGGCTTTGAAACAAGAGCTACAATTCTTGGTCACATTCAGCGTGGTGGTTCTCCATCTGCTTATGATAGAGTTCTTGGTACAAGATATGGCGTTTTTGCTGCTGACCTTGTACACAATGGTGATTTTGGTAAAATGGCTGCTCTTAGAGGTAATCAGGTTGTTGCAGTTGAATTGCAGGAAGCTGTTGCTGAATTAAGAACTGTTGATCTTGATCTATACGATGTTGCTTCAGTATTCTTTGGTTAAAAAATACTGATTTATTATAAAATTGAGCCTCGCATTTTGCGAGGCTTTTTTTAATCTTCATCCGATTTATGTATTAAATCATCTACGTTGCCGTCATGTGGTATCTGAA
Source organism: Melioribacteraceae bacterium (assembly GCA_963663615.1). Taxonomy (GTDB): domain Bacteria; phylum Bacteroidota; class Ignavibacteria; order Ignavibacteriales; family Melioribacteraceae. The sequence goes on along the minus strand of OY760517.1, from coordinate 2,134,370 downwards.
AGCCAAATGTTGAACCAATATGAAGTTTACTATCTACCCAAACCTTTCCGTTATGCTCTTCTACAATTTTCTTCACAATCCATAAACCAAGTCCCGTTGATTTTTCACCACCGGTTGGTTTTGCAGAAAGTATTCCACCTTTTGTAAAGGCACTTTTAAGGTCTTCTTTTGGTAAACCTACACCATTATCAACAACTTCAATTGTAATGTTCTCGCGGTTAAAATATGATTTTACCTGTACTACCGTATTTTCAGGTGAGTATTTGATCGCATTGTTTATAAGGTTGAATAAAACTTCCTCAAGTTTTGTAAAGCTAATAAAGGCTTTTGGTGTTTTAGGAGAAGAGTTATTGTTCAACATAATTTTCTTGGTATCTGCATAAGCCTGGTTTTGGCTTACAACGGATTTTATCACATCATAAATGTTGGTGCTTTTTTCTTCTTCAACAAACTCAGCTTCGCTTTCTTCTTTCTTTTCGCGTTCTACCACAACCTTGTTCATTTCGTATGCAAGGTCAAGTATCCTGTCAGTGGAGGATACGAGGTGTTTTACAATTTCCTGCTGTTCTGTTGCATTCAGGTCGTAATCTTCCAGAAGTTGAACATAACCCTTTATGGCACTTATCGGGTTTTTAATATCGTGGATTGCAATGGCGAACAAGTCTTCTTTTTGTTTTTGGAGATCAAGCAAACTGTTTTGGTTTTCGAGCATTTTTTCTTTTTGCTCGGCAAGTTCAACGTTTGCTTTTTCAAGACTTTTTATCTTGTAGCTTAATTTTTCAATATCAGACTTATCCTGAGCATATGTCGCCTTTAGTTCATCATATTCATTTTTTAAGGATTTGTAGTCTTTAAGTAATTTTGTGAATTCCTGATCACCAACAAATACTTTTTTTACAGGTCTTTTTCTTACTTTTAAAGATAGTAAAATAATTACTACTATAGCAGCAACCAGCAAGTTCATAATGATGAGTGATATTGTAGGATCTTCCAGGAATGGTAAAGTTTTAACTGAGTCTTGTGCGAACGATAACATTGGTAAAATGAGAACAAACAAAAGAATATGTGTTAACTTTTTCATGTGGTATTCCAACAAAATAATTTTACTAATAGATAATCGATTAGAATTTACTGAATTTAAGATGGATGTCTGTCAAAAATTGTAATTTTAACTCTATAATATCGAATATTTTTATAATAACTGAAATATCATTTTTAAAATGGGAAAAATAAAAATAGTTTTTTTTTCAGATTCTCATCTTGGCTTGGATTATCCTATCACGAAGAGGAATAGAAAACCAACCAGAGGTGATGATTTTTTTGATAATTTTGAGAATGTAATAAATGAAGCTATTGAATGGAAAGCTGATTTTCTTGTTCATGGAGGGGATCTGTTTTTTCGCTCAAAAGTTAGTTCTAATGTTATTGAAAAAGCATTTGAGCTATTAAAAAGAGCTGCCAGGCAGAATATTATAGTGCTGATAGTACCGGGTAATCATGAACGCTCTTTTATTGAAATGTCATTATTTGACATGCATCCTAATATTTTATTTTTTGACAGACCTGTATCATATCGCTTTAACTTGTATGGCAGGCGTATAGTGTTTAGCGGATTTCCATTTTACAGGGGTGATGTACGTAATGAGTTTAATCAGATAAAAAAGGAATTGAGTAAATTCGAAGATGCTAATCATCAGATTCTTTGTCTGCACCATGCAGTTGAAGGTGCAAAGGTTGGAGTCCAAAATTATACATTCAGAAATAGCGAAGACGTTATACGAATAAATGATATACCTGATCATTTTAATTATGTATTTGCCGGACATATTCACAGGGCACAGGTACTGAAATATGATTTGGAGGGTAATAAGGTTGCTGTGCCTGTTATTTATTGCGGCTCAATTGAGCGAACCGCTTTAGCCGAAAGAAACGAGCCCAAAGGGTTTTATAGAATAGAGATTAATGAAGATGGTGAATATAGTTTTGATTTTAGGCAACTTACTACCAGAGTAATGAATTTGAAGGTTATAGAGTGCGAAAACAAAAATTCGGATAGTATAATTTTTGAGGTTGATAAGTTTGTTAATTCTGTGCAAGATAATTCATATAATCGTATAAAGCTAAATGAATTTACTTACGGTAACCACGATAAAGGTTTTCTTGCCAAACTTGAAAAATTTTCTTCTCACAATAAAATTCTGGATATTGATAAATCATTCTTCCGTAAAAACAACAATTCCTGATTTTCTGCAATGATTGTTAAGTATTTCCCGGAATATTTAACACTAATTACTTGAACGGAGTATGAAATAATTACGTTATTTCAATAGTTGAAATATCATATTTGGAGAGCGTAATGAGATTACTGTTGTTATTTGTTGTATTAAATATTTCGTTGTTTGCTGGCAACCGTACGATGTTTGTGGTTTGGGGTGATTCGCAATTTCAGAATCCTGAAGTATTTGAAGAAGCTGTTAAACAAACGGCAAAGCTTTACCCGGATTTTGTTTTACATGTTGGTGATATGATACATGGTTACACGTATGATATTAAAGCTGCACAAAAACAATGGAAGAGATTCAAAAAACAAATTTCTCCACTTAAATGTGATTTTTTACCTACTCCGGGTAACCACGATCTTACAACAAAAGAGATTCATGATGCTTACAGGGAAGTTTGGGGTGCTAACAGATTTAATTATAGTTATATAAATGGTAACGCCAAAATTATTGTATTGAACCAGTTTGCTGATGCTTCAAATTTTTATAAACTTTCTGCTGTTCAAAAAAAATGGCTTGTTGATGAGCTCAAAAATACTTCTAATAATCTTAATATTTTTATCTCAATGCACTCACCCGAGTTTCTTAAGGAAAATTCAGGATGGGATGAAATACATAAAGAGCTAACAAAATATAATGTTAAGGCTGTATTTACCGGACACTATCACATGTATCTTAACAAGAAAATAGATGGTATTGAGTATTTTTGTTTGAATACTTCAGGTAATATTGGTGCTAATGACCATTTCCTTACTGGTAAGGGGCATCAGTTTATGATTGTAAATTGTTTTGGTGATGATGTAAAATATACAGTTTTCTCTGATGGTGAATTTTACAGGTACGATATTGTAGAAGAAAATGCCCGTGAGAAATATGGTAAATACTATAATCCTGAAAAAACAATTCATTTAAGTAAAACTGATATAACTGAAAAGAAAAAGAGCGGTTGGCTGGAAGTTATTAATAATGCTCCGGTACAAAGAACCTATACTCTAAAATGGATGGTTGATAATAGCGATTGGACTTTTGCCGAACCTGTAAAGGTTGTGAACACAAAAGCAAATGATACTGTGAAGGTGCAGTATTCGCTCACGATTCCGGATAAATTACCAAAACGTGATAAAATGCCGTACTGCAATATTTCATCACCACTGAAACTGGATAATGGCTATACAATTGTTACTGATTATAACTACGGTTTGTTCGTTCCTCCGATTGGTAAGGTAGTTAAAATTAGCGGTTCAATAACTGCTGATGGCATTTTGGATGAGGATGAATGGAATAAGGCAACCGTAATAACTAATTTTGAAAAGGATATGAGTGAAACTCCAGCTGAAGATCAGACCTATATCAGCATTTTGTATGATAATACAAATTTGTATGTAGCTGCAAAAATGGATGAACCCAATCCTGCTGGTATGTCATTATCCGCATACGGGGATTTGCCATTGGTTTTTGGTGATGATGATATAGAGTTATTTTTTGATCCTAAAAATGATCAGAAGACTTATTACCGGATTATGATAAATGCAAAAGGTACCCGTTTGGATAGTGGTCCCAAGGGGAGGTACAGCTTTAAATATGAAGCAGCTACCAAAATAAATGATAATAATTGGGTTGCAGAATTTATTATTCCATTAAAGGAAATTGATACTGTTATGCCTGAAGAGGGAGTAGCATGGGCTTTTAATGCACGCAGGCACAGGCAACAGGCTGAATATGTTCAGAGTGATTGGTCGAAGATGCGAACACACCCACCATATCAACCTGAATATTTCGGAAAAATAATTTTTACCAAATAAAATATATGGTGTAAATTTGAACCAACCCACTGGTTTTTGCATTGAATAGTTATTGACAATTTAATTTATTGTTGAGAAGGCAAATAATTGTTATCCTAAAAATGGATGGTTCTAACTTAAAAAATTGATGTTATTGCCGATACTATTAACAAAGACGACAAAAACCAGAATATTCGGGGGTTCAAATGAGCACCAGACATCTAAGAACATATCTTGAAGAATTAAATAAGGGCGAACACCAGTTTGAAAATGTTTTTCAGGCTCTTGCCCGAATGATATTTGATGATATTGGTCAGATTGACAAGATAATAGTTAACGGAAGAACTACCTACGATTTTATGAAATTTCGTACAGGTAAGAAGCATATTATTGGTTTATATGATGTAATCAATAACTTTGTGGCATTTGTAAAGGATGCTGCAGAGGGTGGTGAAAGCAAAGAAATGGCATTTGTACTTGCTGGTGAACCTGGTAATGGTAAAACATTCTTTGTTGATTATTTGTCATCAATGTATCGTGATTTTGTAAATATCCCCGAAAACAATAAATATACTTACCGCTTTGAATTACCTGCCGAGCTTGAAGGATACGGTAACATAAGGGTTATTGAGTCACAGACTTATGAAGATCCGGTAATTCTTGCAATGAATTTATTTGGTGAAGAGGCAAAATCCCTTAAGCTATTTGAAGACCTTGGTTTCAAGGAAGACAAGATTGAAACAATGTATGAAAATTACCGTCCGCTTGGTGCTGATACGGAATTTATACTTCATGACTTGTTAGCCTTTTACGGTGGTGATTACGAGAAAGTTCTTGAGCATATTAGTGTGGTAAAGATACCTGTATCATCAACGCTTGGTACAATAACTGGTAAGTATCCAGCCAAGGATAAGCTTACAAGTTCCGGGGTTGACCTTGTTGGTGAAGAGAGTATTCAGAGGTTATTGCATATAACGAACTCAAATAACCCTTACAGATTCGATCTTAGGCGTGGTGCACTTGCCCGTGTAGGCGGTGGGGGTATTCATTTTGCCGATGAGATATTCAAGAATAAAACTGACCTTATGAAAATTTACCTTGGGGTTGTACAAAACAGGGTTATCGAAATAGATGCGTTCAAGTGGCCAATAGATACATTTATTATTGCAACCAGTAATAATGTGGATGTTCAGAATTATCGTACCAATGGTGAGGAAAAACCTATACTTGACCGTTGTAAGTTTTGTTATGTATCTCATAATACAAATTACAAGCTTCAGGAAAATTTAACAAAGTATGCACTTGGTAGTGGTGTAAAAACTACTTTTAGTGGTGAAACGCTGCATATTGATCCAAATCTGATTTATACTTTATCTGTTATAGTTACTCTAAGTCGTTTACCAAGAGTTGAAGACAAACTTACTCCTGTTGAGATGATGAAACTTGCAGCAGGTGAGGTTGCTGGTGAAAAGAGTATGAAGGCTCTTGCTGAAATAGTTGATGCTCTTGAACATGAATCCGATATAACAAAACGATTTGGTCAGAAGGGATTGGGTCAGCGAGACTTGGCAAGAATGATAAACACCTTAAGAAGTTTCCCGGAAGTGAATGAAGGCAAGTGTATGTTTACTCTTGATGCTTTTAAAGCGGCTCAGGATATTATACTTGACTATGTTCAGGATAACTCGGAAAGAGCAAAATATTTTGAAGATTTGAAAATTGCCAAATCGTTATACCGTAAGCGGATTAGAACAGAAATGTTTAATGCCTTTATGGATGAACCCGCTGCAATCAAGAAAGATGTAATGATGTATGTTAATATGATTGTAGGAATGGGACGTAGTGATATTGGTGCTGATAAAATTATTACATATAGAGATCCGCAGACTGGAAAAACACAACCAATTAAAATTGATGAGCGTTTTGTAAATGCGGTTGAAAATGAACTTGAAATGAAAACCAGCGAACAAAAGGAATCATTTAGAAGTCAGATTAGAAAAATTTATGCACAGAAGTTGCAGACTGAAAAGAATTATGACTTTATGGATAATGTTGATCTTGTAAAAGCAGTTACTGATACGAGGTTAAATTCCGATATTGCTTCTGCCGGTGGTTTGGTTGGTGCTTTGGCTAACCGTACAAACGAAGATAACGAAAAGCTGTATAACAGGATTGTTGATACTATGACCAACAAACTTGGTTATTGTAAAACCTGTTCCGAAAAAACTATTGAGTTTTTCTGTACACAAGACCATCAGACTTAAAAATGAAAAACGATGAAAAGAAAATAACGGATAGCGACAAGCTTGTTGATAGCTTCAAGGAGTTAAAGATTTTTACTCTTAAGGAGTTTTATGATATGGGGTTGAAAACGTATCCTGAGTTTTATGATTTTTCGGATAGTAAGGTTTTTAGCCAGCTATCAAGTGCGGGCTCTATGACTTCAAGAATATATGATCTTGATAAGCTTTTGGCGAAAGACAAGTTACGCGAAAAGGATGGATTTCCGCGCAAGATTAAACTCGGTAAAATTATGAAGCCTTCCGAAGGTGGAAAGGATCAAACGGTTGTAATACCAACAACTACCGAGGAAAAATTTTACCACTGGACTAATGAACCGAAGCAGGATGAAGGACCTTCTACCGGAGGAACTGGTGAAGAGGGTGAAGGTGAGGTTATTGGTGAACAACCCCTTAGACCTGGCGGAGGTGAAGGTGTAGGTGCTGGGCAGGGTGAAGCTGGTGAGCATGGCACTGGTGCTGATGCTTATGAAGTTGGACGTGTGTTAACCGAACAGTTTGAATTGCCTAATATTCAGGATAAGGGTAAAAAAACCTCGCTAACAAAATATACGTATGATTTAACAGACAAAAATCGTGGTCATGGACAAATACTCGATAAAAAATCTACCCTTAAAAGAATTATTGGTACCAATATGGCTCTTGGCAGATTAGGTACTGATGGCAAGGTTGATACAACCAAAATGCTGATTAATCCGGCAGATAATATATATAAAATACTCTCAAAGGAAAAAGATTATGAAAGTCAGGCAGTAGTCTTTTTTGTTAGGGATTATTCCGGCTCAATGCATGGAAAACCAACAGAAGCGGTTGTTACGTTACATGTTTACATTAACAGTTGGTTAGTATATCAATACAACCGTCAGGTAATAAGCCGGTTTATTGTTCATGATACCGAAGCTGAGGAAGTACCTGATTTTTATACCTACTATAACAAAAATGTTGCTGGAGGTACGGATGTTTCTTCTGCATTTAAGCTTGTTAATAAAATAGTGGAAGAAGAAAATCTTGCCAGTGCATATAATATTTATGTTTTTCATGGTACGGATGGTGATGATTGGGAAAGCAATGGTGAAAAGACACTTAAAGAGCTCAATAAAATATTTGGGTATGCAAGTCGTGTTGGTTTAACCATTGCCGAAAATACATATACACGCCGTAACGAAAGCACCATGGAAAGATATATTAAAAAGTCAGGCATACTTGAAGAGAAAAGAGATTTGTTTCATATGGATTCCTTTAAGGCAGATGAAGCAACGGAAGAAAGATTAGTTCAGGGAATTAAAAACATTATAAGTCCGTAATATGCAGTTAATTGATCAACATACCAAGAAGATCATGGAAGGGTGCAAGGAGCGTGCCTGGGATGCCGGATTAAATTTCGACAAGGAAACGCTTGAGTATATTGTTACTAATGCCGACATGCTTGAACTTAGCCCCAAGAATATGATTCCTACCCTGTACGATTTCTGGCTGCAGGATGTTCAGGTTTTGCGTGGTAAGGGTGAGTACGATGCTTATCCACACAATCCCTATGAAACTGTTATCAATACGCGTCCGGCAATTTCATTTTATAATGACAATAACCCGGATTGGCTAAATGTAATGATCTTTTATCATGTTATAGCACATATTGACTTTTTCCAGAACAACAAGTTTTTCCAGAAAACTTGGGAATATGATTTTAAGGAGAAAGCCCTTACTGAAAAAAGAATGATTGCCCGGCTTAGAGCTACCAAGGGAAGGCAGGTTGACTATGTAATTGAGTTTGCACGCAGTCTGGATAACCTTGTTGGGTATTATCGTGATTTGAATGATGAGGTTAACTTACCTGAAACTCAACTTTCTCCTCGTGCTGATTATTACTTTAATCATTTTTTACAGGATAGTATTAAACCGGGTAATTCCGAGTTTCTTGAAGAAATTAACAAGTACAATAATGCACTTGAAAAGTCGGACGGTGAGAATCAGTTCTTTAAATCGGTTAGTATTAAAAATCCTGAATTCCAGTCACTATTTGATGAATACAGAAAAACAAAAAGTAAAAGCGATGAATTAGATTTAATGCAGTTTATAATGGAAGAAAGTCCATATATCAACAAGGAAGAAAACAAGTGGATGAAGACAATTCTTTCCATTGTAAGAGATACATCTCTCTACTTTTCACCTCAGATTCGTACAAAGACTATGAACGAAGGCTGGGCTAGTTACTGGCATGAAAAACTTTTCATGAATGATGATCGTATAAAGGGTAATGAAGTTGCATTTGCTAGAGTTAATGCCAAGGTTACCTCCTTACCCAAGGTTGGACTTAATCCCTATGCAATTGGCTGGCGGTTATTTATGTTTATTGAAGAAGCCATGGATAAAGGTAAATATTCTACCGAGTATTTCAGACTTTTTAATGAAGAGGAAAGAAAGGATTTTGATAAGAAAACAGATAAGGGAAGAGATTTTATTTTCCATATTCGAGAAAATTATAACGACTTCACTTTTCTTAACCAGTTTACAAACCAGGAGTTTGTTGATAAACATAACCTGATGGTAATTGGACAGAGAATAAATAAAGATAAGAGAGTTAAAGAATATTACGTTAAAAGTAAAAAGGCGAAGGATTATAAGCAGATGTTACTCGATAGTTTATATCATCCGCCTGTAATTAAATTTAAGGCAAATTTTAACGGCGACCTTGATTTAACCCATGTTTTTGAAGGCAAGGAGTTATTTTCGGATTATATTGCCAATACAATGATAGGACTTGAATATTTGTGGGGTAACAGGGTAACACTTGAAACCCGCGAAGTTGATATGGAAGCAACGATGCGTAAAAACAGAGCTGGAGATGCACCATACGATGCAGTTTTCAGAAAGGTTAAATACATTACAAAAAATAAAAAAGTTGAAAAAATAAACTTCTGATTATTATGTCTCCCAGAACAAGAAAAAATATCAGAGAAATAATAACTCTTCTCGACCGAAAGCTAAGGCAAGAGGAACGAGGTAACCAGGTAACCTTTAATGAATTCCTGGCAAAGCTATCGGATGACCCAATATTGGTTTTGAGGAATATTTTCCAGTTGTTTAACAATATGGTTCATCATTATATAAGAGAAGAGGACGAGTATAAGGATGATCCTGAAAGCATAAGTTATAAAACAATTATTTGTGATGATTTGCTTGTGGATGGTGCCGATACTCCGTTTTTTGCAGATTTACCATTGGCGAACAGAATTTTGAGGTTAGCTGATTCCTTTAAGGAAGGTGCACAGCAAAATAAAATTTACATATTTATGGGACCTCCAGGCTCAGGTAAATCAACTTTTCTAACCAACTTGTTACAGAAACTTCAGGAATATACCTATTTGCCCGAAGGTGCAATGTATGAAGTTGTATGGAGACTTGATAATCAGCTTATGGATCCAATATTCACTAATGAAATTAAAGCTGCACTTGATGATTATTATTCCAGGAAACAGGCACCTCTTCCCAAACTATCAAGTGATGATGTTTTGGAAGTCCCTTGTCCCAACCATGATCATCCAATATTGGTAATTCCCAGGGAGCACAGACGCGAAGTATTGGAAAACCTTTTGAAAGGTGAGGCAAAAGTTAAGATATTTAACAAAAAGGAATATAGCTGGGTATTTAAAAATAACGCCTGTACTGTTTGTACTTCGATATACAATGCTTTGCTTCAAAAATTAAAATCACCGGCAGAAGTATTTAAAATGTTATATGCAAAACGCTATACCTTTGATCGCAGGTTAGGTAAAGGTATTTCGGTTTATAATCCAGGTGATAAGGAAAATCCAAACCAGATATTAACTAACGATGTATTGCAGAGAGAGCTTGGAATGCGATTCCGGGATAGCAATCTGGTGAAGTATGTTTTTTCCAAATATGCCCGCACTAATAATGGTGCCTACGTTATTATGGATGTAAAAAATAATAATGAGAAAAGATTTTTGGACCTTCATGGTATTATTTCGGAAGGAACAAATAAAATATCGGATATTGAGGAGAATATAAATTCATTATTTATTGCGGTAATGAATCCGGAAGATAAAACCAAGATTGAAGGTCTTGAATCGTTCAAGGACAGGATAAAAGAGATTAGTGTAAACTATACACTGAACTATATGGAAGAGGTGAAAATTTATTACAGTTCGTTTGGCAAACAAATAAGGATGAGGTTTTTACCGGGTGTATTAAATAATTTTGCCAAGATAATTATAAGTACAAGGTTGAATACAGATTCACCAACCATGAAATCATGGATAAAGAATCCTGCAAAATACCTTAAGTATTGTGATAATAATTTATTATTGTTAAAACTTAGTATTTACAATAATAAAATCCCTTCATACTTAACTGATGATGATTATAAAAAGTTTGATAAAAAGCTACGTCAGGAGCTAATAAATGAATCTGAATTTGAGGGATTAGCAGGTTACTCGGGAAGAGAATCGATTCATTTGTTTAATGAGTTTTATACTGAAGCCCGCAAGAAAATGGCTGAGAATGGCGGGAAGAAAAATATTCTTATTACCATGGCACATATAAAAGAGTTTTTTGAAAAACATCCCGAACACTCAGAAAGAGTGCCAAAAGGTTTTATGGATTCTGTTATCAGGTTGTACGATTATAATGTTGTTCAGCAGATGAAAGAGTCACTATTCCAGAAGAATGAAGAAAGAATACAAAAAGATATATTAAATTATTTGTTTGTACTTAATTATGAAGAAGGTAGCAAGGTAACAAGTCCTTACTCAAATGAAGAAATTGTGGTTGATGCAAAATATTTCGATACACTGGAACACTTTATATTACCATCCGATGTAATTGAGAAGGATGAATTCAGGAAAGTTACTGCACAGAGGTTTGCAGAAACTTTGCAGGATATACAGGTAAGTGAACTAAAGGTTGAAAATAGTGTTCTTTACAAGGAGCTTTATAATAATTACATGAAGAATTTACGTAATAATATTTTGCAACCGTTCATTGAGTATCCGTCTTATGAAAAATCGATTGCTGATTTTGGTTCAAAGCAATTTGAAGTTTACGATGCGAGGACTAAAGAGCAGATAAATCATCTGATTAAAAATATGATGGACAAGTTTAACTACACCCTTGAAGGGGCTAAACAAACTTGTTTATACGTATTATCGAATAACCTTGCAAGCAAATTTAGGGAATAGGATTAGTTTGTGTAACAAAATAATGTAACGTTACATAGTACCTAAGTGCTATATCTTAATTCCTTAACATTTTCTTAAATTGGATTTATTCACTTATTTTATTAAATTTACAAACAAGTTATATTCATGTTTGGGGGCTATCGAAGTTAGTCATTAACACTTTTTTCAATCGGGATAAAAGTCCTTAATATTTATTTAAGGTGAGATAGAAAATTTTACAGAACACTAAATAGAGCTGTGTCACATTATGAAAACTATTTAGTGTTATTTTTGTATAGGGAAAAAATTAAAAAAAGCATATATAAATGAAAAACATCAAAATTGCTATTCTGGATGAAGAGTTATCTTTTGCTGAAAAAACAAAGATTCAGCTAAAAGAACAGGGTTACAGAAATTTGAAAATATTTAGTTGTAGTAAAAAGTTGCAATCAAATAAGACGTTTGATCCGGACATACTACTACTGGATGTTGAATGTAAAAGAGAAAGAGATGATGTAGCTATTTCGGAGTTAAACATACCTTTACTTCTGATGACAGAAAAAAAGGTTGATGTTGAAGTATCCGAATCATTACAAGTAAACGCAAAAGGTCTCTTTATAAAAAACTCAAATTGTGAGCAACTTTCAAAGGTAATTGAAGAAATTCTAAAAGATAAACAAAACCGCTTTTATATTAATTTTAAAGGAGGTTTGCCAGAGGCATGGAATTTAGGTTACACTAGTCTGGTTGATATTTCTGGTTATGAAACTAAATCAACACCTGTTAATAAAAGTAACTCTATCCTTTTTGTTTTACGAACCAATGATGCTTCGCGTTCAAGTGTAAATCTTCTTGTTGAAAAGTGTTACAAGCTTGCCCGAACGCATATTAGTCAAAATTTTAACAAAATATTCAATCTCGCATCAAAATGGGATTTGAAGAATGAGGATGTTGCGGTAGATGCGATATCAAACCTTTTTATTATAAATGAAAAAAGGGGAGCATTAAATATATTTGTATCCTTTAACAGGTGGTCGGATAATATTGATAGTGAAAGCGATGCGTATTACTTCCTCAATAAGATTGTTGAAACTACGGTGAATCAGCATATCAACAAATTACTAAAAGAAGGTGACCCCCTATTTTCCAAAATACTTGATAGCATTTCACATCAGATAAAGAAGAATGAATATGTGAAAATAAAGCATTTGGGAAGAACTTATGTTGCTAAAAGCAATGATAACCTTAATGATATACAATATGTTGAAATTGAAGAGGTTGAACATTTATATTTTAACTCAATTCTTAAACAGAAGGAATTGTTAAATTATATATTTGATTACTTTGAGAGATTACAGGAATGTGAAGTTGCATTACCCCTTAATGCTGTAGTTACAAAAATTACAGATTTCCATAAAAATACTTTTGAACCACCTGTCCAAAAAAATGTAAATTATATTGAGGAATTGTTTATTGATGAAGTTATTGAGAACACAAGAGTGAAAATTGTTTCTGAAATATACTCCGGTTACCTCGATAAAAACAAAATCAATATTTATTGTGCCAACATTCTTGAAAAAACAATAATTAACATTTTAAATGATATTCGGGATGGTAAAAAGATAATTGGGCTTTATAAGTATCTTAATCATGTTGCACCCGAAATTGATCAGGAAGTTTATAATGCCAAGTTTCAAAATATATTGGAATACTTGTATAAAAAACTCAAGATTCATTTACTCGCACTTCTACGTAAAAACTAATTTCTTTACTAGGTTTCAATTTGAACAATTAGGCAAAAGGGTATTTTGTAATGTTACCATAATATTATTTTGCCTATTTTTATAGTTGAGTTTATATTTTATGTATTACTAAGTTAGCATAAACATATAGTAATTAATTAGAGTTGTAATTCTGATGAAATTACTATAAAATATATTTTACAACCTTAACCGTTGCCAACTATTATAATTCATTGCTGTTAATGGTTGTGTAACTGATGTGGCGAAGCTGTAAGTATAACAAAGTTAAATGGGGAAATGGGGAAAAGCAGAAAAAACTTCGACAAGGAATTTAAATTAAATGCTATTAGAGAATTAATTGAATCTGATAAATCGGCGGTTGAGCTTTCAAAAAGTTTGGGTGTTGATGCTAATTTACTTAGACAATGGAAAAGCAGATTTATTAATTCTCAGGATGTGTATTTTGAGGATAGCGAAGACTCATTAACGCTTGAGGAAGAAAATTTGCAGTTAAAGAAAAAGGTAGCTTATTTGGAAAATGAACTAAGTGTTCTTAAAAAAGCTATGGCAATTTTCATGCGGGACAGGGTGTAGTGAGATATGCCGCAGAATATTGTGAAGGGATTTTGGAGATATTAAAAACGGATAAAACTGATGATTTTTACCAGCAACCGGTTTGAAATATAAATTGAATTTGCTGGTAACATTGAAGAACATGATTAGTTTGGTTATAATCTTGATTTGATCGATTTATCATTTGATGGATTTGAAAGTAGCAATAAGCTCGAAAGGTTATGCTATAATTGAATTATCACCTAGGTAGTATCAATTTAATGATAGTTACTTTCAAGAATTAGAAAAATAGTATTATAATTGATTATTGGTTAAAAATGCTTGAATATAGAAAACTTGAAGCTGATTCAAAAATATTAGGTAAAACTGTTGTTGAAGTAATATTTAAAACTGGTGAAAGTCCTAACTACACAACAACCGAAGAAGAAATTATAAAGAAATATAATCCCGACTATATTCAGTTGAATATACAATCCAGCGAAATATCACTTGTACAGTATTTTGAAATGCATGGATTTCGTTTTATTGATTTTAGATTGGTGAAGGTAATCAAAATTGATGATAATTTACCAAATCATGAAGATGAGTTTTCGATAAATGAAATATCAAATGAGGATGAGTTTGAGCAACTTTCAAGATTTGCCAAGGGATTAACGTTTGATGACAGATATTCAATGGACCCCTTATTTGATTCAGAGAAAGCGGTACGGAGAAATGTAGAGTTTGTTAGGTGGTCTCTTATAAACCAGGATGAATTTTTACTTTCAGTTTCTTCAAAGCAAGGTGAAAAAATTCTTGGTTTCTTTGCAGGTAAACAAACATCAGGGAATAGCGTATCTCAATTTTTTCTTATGATGGACCCAGAACTTTCGCATGAAGTTAAGAAGAAAATACAGGCTAAATTTTACAGGTATTTGCTAAACAAGGGTATTAACTTTGTTAATTTGGTAACTTCGGCAAATAACAGGGACGAGTTAAATCTGTCTGTATGCCAAGCTGATTTTACCATTCTTGATACTAGAGTAATTCTTAGGAAATTGTTTTCGAAACCATAATAGTAACCAGATTTTTATCCTGAATTATTCAGATTAAATTACCATTAGAAAAATTCATAACTTGATGTTCTATTTATTGATTTAGATTAATGCCAGATTTTAAGTATATAGTAAAAAAAACAACTGATTTTTCCGAAAGCGAATGGGTAGAGTTTAGCAATTCCTTTAATGAAGCCTTTTCAAAAGAAAAGACTGTTGAAGAAATAAGACTACTTCATGAGAAAAATATTTACGAGCATGCAACTGTTTCTTATTGTCTTGATGTAACTAAAAATAAGATAGTAGCTGCAACGGCAATGATGCCATATATTTATGAATATAAGGGGCAAGAGGTTTTAACTGCTTTAAGCGGAAGTTCGTTTGTGTTGCCTGAAGCAAGAAGTAATATTTTGCTATTCAAGAAATTGTATTTTAAGGTTAGGGATTTTATAAAAGAAGAAGGTTATAAGGCAATTCTTGGTGTTCCGAACAAAAACTCATATCAGTACAGTAAGAAAATGTTCGGGACAAAGGATCTTTTCCAACTAGATTATTTTATTTTACCGGTTTTATCAGGCAATATAGCTAAGCTTGGATTATTAAGAATTATACTAAAGAAAATTTCCTTAATATATTTGAGATTATTTGGAATAATTAATCATATTGAGAAAATACCATTAATTTCTCATAAGGATACTACAGAGTTTTATAAGAAGAGGTTTCCGGGATATAAAGGTTTCGAAAATTCAAAATGTTTTGGGTACTATAAAACATTTATTGAAGAGAGAAAAAAAACAACCTATATATTTGAATTTAAAGATATATTGAGTGAGAAAAGAACTTCTAAAGCATTGTATGCTCTTGTCCGCCATATTATTAAAACCGAAGATACTGATTTTATACTTTTTGTTGGGAAAATGAATTTTAGATTTGGTGCACTTCTGAAAGTTCCTCAGAAATTTATTCCGAAAACTCTTCCACTTGTTATAGATGTTATAGATAATAATTTCAAAGATGAATTTCTTTTACCTGACAATTGGTCATTTAGTTTAATAAATTTGGATGTGAGATAATAATCTATTTTATACCGTAAATTGAATATTACTTATTGGAGAACAAATGAATATTGAAAGTTTTATTGAAAATTTTGCAGATGCACTTGATATTGATGAACTGGGAAATCTTAATGCAAATACTAACCTAAAAGAAGATATTGAAAATTGGGATTCACTTGGTGCACTTAATCTTATTGCTATGTTAGATACAGAGTATGAAGTAGAAATATCGGGTGAAGAACTTGAAAGTGTAAAAACTATTGGTGAACTTTTTAATTTAGTTCAGGAAAGACTAAAATAAGATTTAATCTGTTTGTCCATTATTCATTGAAATTATTACGATGAATTAAACGAATTTGTTATTAGAGTATAGATCATAGGTATAGTATGGCGTATTTGCAATTTGAAAATATTGGTATAAAGGCATTATCAGCAGCAATACCAAAACGAGTAATAAACAACCTTGAATACACAGAGCATTTTCCGAAAGAAGATGTTGCTGAGATTGTTGAGAAGGTTGGAATTTATGAACGAAGGTTTGCTGAAGAAAATACTACATCTTCCGATCTATGTTTTGCTGCAGCTGAGAAATTACTTGAGGACAATGAGATAAATAAGGAAGAAGTAGATCTAATTATTTTCCTTTCTCAGACGCCTGATTATCGGATGCCTGCAACAAGTGTTATCTTACAAGATAAGCTTGGCTTTCCAAAAAGCACAATGGCTTTTGATGTTAATATGGGATGTGCGGGCTTTATATATGGTTTAAGTATAGGATTCTCGTTCCTGCAACAACCTCATGTTAAAAAGGTTTTACTTCTCAATGGTGAAACCAGAAGTAAAGTTTATTCTCCTAAAGACAGAAAAGTTGCTTTCCTCTTTGGTGATGCAGGGGTGGCAGCACTGCTTGAGAAAAATGAAGAGTATGGAATGAGCTATTTTTCACTCAATTCCGATGGTTCAAGGGAGTCATTAATTAAAATTGATGCCGGAGGATATCGCAATCCAAGCTCAGTCGATACAATAAAAGAAAAGGTGGTTGACGAGTTTGGAAATATTAGGAGCGATGAGCAAGGATATATGAATGGTGCGGATGTTTTTAACTTTTTGATAAGGGAAATACCTCGCGATATAAAAAATATCTTAAAGTTTTCTAAAACAACAATTGAGGATTTTGACTATTACGTCTTTCATCAGGCAAATAAATACATCAATAGTTACCTTGGTAAAAAGCTGAAAATGAGTCCTGAAAAAACACCAATGTCAATCCATAAATATGGAAATACTTCATCGGTTTCAATACCACTTACTATTGTTAGTGAGCTAAAAGAGAAGCTTAATGAAAAGAATAAAGTCCTATTGAGTGGTTTTGGAGTTGGTTTGGCATGGGCTTCTTCGGTATTAAACCTTACCAATTGTTCAATCAGTGATATAGTTGAAGTTTAATTTCGGAAAGCCATGAATACACAATATCTCAATGAAGCTTTTGGTTTAACGGGAAAAAACATTGTTGTTACTGGTGCCTCTTCAGGTATAGGAAGACAATGTGCAAATTCTTGTAGTAGAGCGGGAGCCAATGTTATTTTAATAGCTAGAAATATTGAAAAACTTGAGGCAACTATAAAAGAGTTAGATCAAACTGGTAACCATAAAGTTTATTCTGTTGATATAACTGATTATGAGAGAGTTGAAGAAGTTGTTTCCGATATTAAGGATAATTATTGCGAAATTAATGGTATTATTAATTCAGCCGGAATAAGTACTACCATTCCGGTTAAAATGGTTAAACCTGAAAAACTAAATACTTTTTTTAATACTAATGTTACGGCTGGCATTAATTTAACCAGTTTGTTAACACGAAAGACTATATTTTCAGAAGCTGGTGGAAGTATTATCTTTCTCTCTTCTGTAATGGGCGTTGTAGGAGATATAGGTAAAACTATTTATGGTGTTTCCAAAGGTGCGTTGATTTCAGGTACAAAATCAATGGCTATTGAGTTGGGATCGAGAAATATTCGTGTTAATTGTATATCCCCGGGAGTTGTTGAAACGCCAATGTCGCAAAGTTCAATTTATTCTAGAAGTGAGGAGTCAAGAGAACAAATTAAGAACCTGCACCCACTAGGAATTGGAAGTGTTCATGATATTGCAAATTCATGCATATATCTGCTTTCTGATGCGGGGAAATGGGTAACAGGTACAAATTTGGTAGTGGATGGCGGATATTTAGCCAGGTAGAGATTTGGTCGCTTACCTGAAATTTATGAATCCTATAACTTGTAATAGCTTCCAAATCAAAATTATTATTCAGACCCGGACTCGTTTATTATTGAAGTTTTCCAATTCAGGAGATAATAACTATTTATTCTTTTTCATATATTGTTAAATGGTTACTTAGTCCATCGCTACCAATTTACATTTTACTTATATTCTCCATAATTTGCAGAAAATCCAAAGTATGCAAGAAAATATTATTCCTGTTAGCAATTCTGTGGCTCTTTGTAATATTTATAACCCCACTTCCTAACAGGTTTGCAGAGTATTGGGAAAGACCTTACAAACCATTTACTCCTGAATTATTAAAATACTCTCCTAATGCAGACACAGCTTATATAGTAGTACTGGGATCAGGTTTTGTTAATGATAAGGAAATAGACGATCTTTCAAAGCTTGGTGATAATACAAGGTCGAGATTAGCTAATGCGGTAGCTATTTATAATCAGGTTAATCATTCCAAATTTGTAACTTCCGGGAATAAATTTACCAGTGAAATATCACAGGCGCAAATTGTTGCTAGAGCAGCAATTAAACTTGGAGTTAGAGTCTCGGATACTTTAATGTTGGATGAAACATTAAATACAGAGTGTGAAGCATTTGAATTTACAAGAAGATTTGGAGAAAATAATCTTGTAATATTATCAACTAGTGCATCTCATATAAGAAGAGCTGTATTCTGGTTTAAAGAGTATAAGCAGAATGTAATTCCTGCACCTGCTAACTATCTGTACCGAAGCGAATATAAAAGTTTTATTGATGAGTGGGGACCAAGTCAATCAAAATACCAGATGGTTGACTTTTTTATGGATGAGATTGTTGGGCTAATTCTGGGAAAAATATCCAGAAGTTTCAATTGATATTGTAATGGGTTTCCTTGAAATACTATTTTGAAAATATATAAGGTGTGTTGTTATATGATAACAATGTATTGAAGAGTAAACTGCCGATTATTATATTGGTTTTTTTTGTAAGTAAACAATTTTTATGGAAAATAAATGAAATCAAGAATATGGTTGTCTTCACCACATATGGGTGATGAAGAATTAAATTTTGTTAATGAAGCATTTGTAACTAACTGGATTGCTCCTTTAGGACCAAATGTTAATGGTTTTGAAGAAGACCTGTCAAAATATTGTTCTGTAAAACACGCTGCTGCTCTAAGCAGTGGTACTGCTGCAATTCATTTGGCACTCATAATACTTGGTATTAAGCAAGACGATGAAGTTATTTGTTCATCGTTTACATTTTCTGCATCAGCTAATCCAATTTTGTATCAGCATGCAGTACCGGTATTTGTTGATAGCGAAGAAGATACATGGAACATGGACCCAAGTCTTCTGGAAGAAGCAATAAAGGATAGAATATCGAAAGGTAAAAAGCCTAAAGCTATAATAGTTGTACACTTGTATGGAATGCCTGCCAAGATGGATGAAATACTCTCAATAGCAGCAAAATACGAAATACCAGTTATAGAGGATGCTGCAGAAGGATTAGGTGCCAGATATAACGATAAAGCACTCGGATCATTTGGAGATATGGGCGTTTTATCATTTAATGGAAACAAAATAATTACTACTTCTGGTGGTGGTGCACTATTATCAGAAAATGAAGAATATATTAAAAAAGCAAGATTTTTATCTACTCAAGCAAGAGATGATGCCCCACATTATCAGCACTCAACTATTGGATATAATTATAGAATGAGTAACATTCTTGCCGGTATTGGTCGTGGTCAGATGAAAGTTCTAAATGACAGGGTGGAAGCAAGAAGAGCTGTTTATTCGTGGTATGTGGAATTGCTAAAGGAATATGAGGGAATAAAATTCCAGTCAGAACCTTCTAACTGTTACTCGAACAGATGGTTAACTTCCGCTGAAATTGTTCCTGAAAAGACTGGAATAACCAGAGAAGACATACGTTTGGCACTCGTGGAAGAAGAAATTGAAACTCGTCCGTTATGGAAGCCGATGCATCTTCAACCAATATTTGAGGGTTACCCAATGTACGAGAATGGTGTATCTGCCAGATTATTTGAAAACGGATTATGTTTCCCATCAGGTTCAAACATGACAGATGAAAACTATGAGAGAATTAGCACATCATTATTGAAAGTGTTAGGCAGGTCATAATCTCTGTGGATCAATTGTACTAAATTAACAACAAAGAGCAGAGTCATTTTCCGATATGTGGCTCTTCTCTAATATTAAATAATAAAATACTTGCGATTATAAGAAATTTTGAATAATTATATTATCTGTGTTAGTAGCCTTCGATAAAATAAAATCATAATTGAGTGAAATGCAAGTCATTCTTAATTGTGAGGATTATAATGACTAAAAGAATTAACTTTTTATACAAAATATTGTCCAATATACGTAACAGGCATTTCTTTATTCTGGATGTGATTCTGTTATTATTTACTACCCTGTTCACAGCATTTATCATGGCACGGGGCAATATTTACGAAAATATTTCATCGCAATCATTACTGATTGTTGCGTTTACTTTTTTAGGTGTTAAAATACTTATTTATTCTGTTTTGGGGTTATACAGGCAGTTATGGCGATATGCCAGTATTGATGACCTTGCTCGATTGATGATCATTGGTTTTGTTACAATGGTTGTACAGGGCTTGTTTTCTCATTACCTGCTTGCTAGATATGTTACTGTTTTAAAAGCACAGTTTTTCTATTTCCCATATTTTGATGCTATTATTTCAATTATATTTGTCAGTTTTACCCGTTTCAGTGTAAGACTTGTTGCCAGGGTGCGTGACAGAAATAATATGAAATTAAGCAAAGGTAATCTTGTTTTAATTGCCGGTGCAGGTAAATCGGGTATAACAATATCCGATGAGATGCAATCAAATTATGACCTGGATATGATACCAGTTGCTTTTGTAGACGATGATCCTCAGAAAAAAAGTATGAAAATACGCGGGATACCTGTACTGGGTACTATAGATGACATTACTGCTATTGTGAGCAAACATAATATTGATTCGGTTGTGATTGCAATGCCAACTGCTTCCGGAAAAGTTTATAAAAAAATTGTATCCGAATGTGACAAGATTGGTATTAATACACTTACAGTACCTGGTATTTACGAAATACTTAATGGCAATGTTAGTCTTAATACAATAAGGGAAATTAGAATTGAGGATTTGCTAAGAAGAGCTCCTGTTGAAACTGATACAAATGTTGTTTCGGAAAATATAAAGGGCAAAACTGTATTGGTAACAGGTGCTGGTGGATCAATAGGTTCTGAACTTTGCAGGCAGGTATTTAATTTGGCTCCCAAAAAAATGATTCTTGTTGGACATGGTGAGAATTCAATATTTGATATTGATGGTCAGCTAAAAAGGAAAGCAAACGCTCTTTTCCGTAATGGTAAAAACCGTATGGAAATTATACCTATAATAGCTGATCTTAGATTCAGAAGACGAGTTGAAAGCATTTTTGAGCAATACAGACCAGATTTGGTATTCCATGCTGCAGCACATAAACATGTACCTTTAATGGAAGATAATCCGGTTGAAGCAATAACCAATAACGTACTTGGTACAAAAAACCTTGTAGATATGTCTGTGAAATACGGTGTTGAAAAATTTGTGGGTATCTCCACAGATAAAGCTGTAAACCCAACTAATATTATGGGTGCAAGTAAACGTATGTCTGAAATGATAATACTGAATGCTGCCCGTAAAACAGGTAAATATTTTTCTGCTGTACGTTTTGGTAATGTTCTTGGAAGCAGGGGTAGTGTTGTTCGTACATTTAAAAAACAGATTCATGCCGGTGGACCAATAACAATTACACATCCTGAAATTAACCGATTTTTTATGACAATTCCTGAAGCGGTACAGTTGGTTATGCAAGCTTCTGTTCTTGGCAGGGGTGGTAATATTTTCGTTCTTGATATGGGAGAACCTGTTAAGATTCTTGATCTTGCTCACGATATGATTAAGCTTGCCGGACTAATAGAAGGTGAGGATATAGAAATAGCATTTACCGGTTTGCGTCCTGGTGAAAAGCTTTATGAAGAACTTTTTATTGAAGGTGAGAATTATTCCAGAACTATTCATAGTAAAATATTTATTGCTGATAATGCTTCCAGTATGTTAAGCGATAATCTTGAAGAACAATTAGACGAACTTATCGGAAAGGTTGAAGATATGAACCGACAGGATATTATTTATAATGCCAAGGAAATTGTTCCTGAATACAATCCGAATAATGAGTTACTTCAAACTGCATAAATTTTAGGCGGATAATTATTTATCCGCTTTTTTTACCCATTCCAGGAACAAACCTACTCTCAAACACTTTCTAATTCAGGTATTTTAATACTATTGGATTGTTATAATATGATACCAGTTATTAAAATTATCTAATACCTTTATTATCCATTCTAATAATTTCCTTCCCATTTTAAATTCTTTTTCCCTATTTTTATCCCTTATTTTCAACATTAACATTTAGAGTAATATGAAAGATATTATCGTTACAAAACCGTCAAAAAAGCAGAATAATGATGCGGGGTTGGCATTAACACTAATATTGCTGATACTGGGATTTTTTCTTGATAATACTCTATACTTTAAAATTGCTCTGGTTACAACTTTTGTTAATATGACTTTACCTGCCTTGTTCTATCCTTTTACAGTTTTCTGGTTTTCATTCTCAGGGTTATTGGGTACAGTTGTTTCGAAGATCTTATTAACGGTTGTATTTTATTTTGTTGTTATGCCTATTGGGCTAATAAGAAAAATTATGGGAAAGGATAGTTTGAAGCTTGCGGAGTTTAAAAAGAGCAATGATTCCGCTTTTGTTGCCCGTGATTATCAATACTCAAATAAAGATTTGGAACAACCTTATTAATTGAGGAAAAAATGGAATTTCTAAAAGATTTATGGAGCTTCCTGAAAGTTAGGAAAAAGTTTTGGTTGCTACCTTTAATTGTTATTTTGGTATTATTTGGAGCACTTATAGTTCTTACCAGCGGCTCTGCAATAGCTCCGTTTATATATACCATATTTTAGGAGAAAGTCTTGTCTGATATTATTCTTGGTATTTCTGCGTATTATCATGATAGTGCTGCCGCCTTGTTGGTTGATGGGGAAATAATTGCGGCTGCTCAGGAAGAAAGGTTTACCCGTAAGAAGCACGATTCCAATTTTCCTGAAAATGCGGTAAAATATGTTCTGGATGAAGCTGGTGTAAAACTCAACCAAATTGATATTATTGCTTTTTACGATAAACCATTCCTTAAATTTGAACGCTTGCTTGAAACTTACCATGCGTTCGTACCCATGGGATTAAAAAGTTTTCTTTCTGCAATACCTGTCTGGATAAAGGAAAAGGTCTTTATGAAGAAAATGCTCAGGGATGAATTGAATAGAATAGGCGAGTTCAGGGGGAAACTTCATTTTCCCGAGCATCACCTTTCTCATGCTGCAAGTGCGTTTTATCCATCTCCTTATAATGAAGCTGCAATCCTTACCATTGATGGAGTGGGAGAATGGGCAACCACAACAATTTCGGTTGGAAATAATAGTAACATTAAAATTGTAAAGGAACTACATTTCCCTCATTCCCTGGGGTTACTTTATTCAGCATTTACCTACTATATCGGATTTAAAGTTAATAGTGGTGAATACAAGTTAATGGGATTGGCTCCTTATGGTAATCCGGATTCTGAATTTGTTAGAAAAGTTAAGGAGCTAACATACGAATTTTTGATTGATGTTAGACCTGATGGATCATTATTACTTAACATGGAGTATTTTGATTTTGCAACTGGTCTTAAAATGACTAATGATACAAAGTGGGAAAAGCTTTTTGGCATACCACCAAGATCATCGGAAAGTGAGATTGATCAGGATTATATGGATATGGCTCTTGCAATTCAGCAAGTTACCGAGGAAATAGTTTTTAAGTTGGCTAAATCTGCTAAAGAATTAACTAATGCAGAATATCTTGTACTTGCTGGAGGTGTTGCACTTAATAGTGTTGCAAATGGAAAACTGTTAAAATCGGGTATGTTTAAGGATATCTGGATTCAACCTGCTGCCGGAGACGCTGGTGGTGCACTGGGTGCCGCATTGGCTTCATACTATATTGGACTAAATAAACCGAGAATCGTTGATGGTAACAGTGATAAAATGAAGGGTGCTTATTTGGGACCCGAGTTTAGTGAAAATGTTATTAAGGCAACAATTAAAAAGTATGATGCAAATGCTATTTATATTGAAGATTTTAATGAGCTTGCCAAGGTAACCGCTTCATATCTTGATGAGGGTAATGTGGTTGGCTGGTACCAGGGTAGAATGGAATACGGTCCGCGTGCATTGGGTAACAGAAGTATTTTAGGAGATGCCCGAAATCCTGAAATGCAGAAAAGAATGAATTTAAAAATTAAATACAGGGAAGGTTTCAGACCATTTGCCCCAACTGTTCTTGAAGAGTCTATACAAGACTATTTTGATGTTGATAAACCTTCGCCATATATGTTGCTCGTTGTGCCGGTGAATGAAGCTAATCGAAATAAAATGCCTGATAATTATAATGAATTACCTTTATATAAAAGACTCTATAATGAGCGTTCGGATATTCCGGCTGTAACTCATATTGATTTTTCGGCACGCATTCAAAGTGTTGCCAAGGAAACTAATCCCAAATACTGGGAGTTGATTAATGAGTTCAAGAATAAAACAGGTTATGGCGTAATTGTTAATACCAGTTTTAATGTTAGAGGTGAACCTATTGTTTGTACACCTGAAGATGCCTTTCGTTGCTTTATGAATACTGAAATGGATTATCTGGTTATGGGTAATTATTTGCTGGAAAAATCAAAAAATAAACATCTGGTTGATGACCCTAAAATTAAACAAAAATTTAAGTTAGATTAGAAAGAGCTCACATGAGCTCTTTTTTTTATTAAAAATCAGTTTTAAAAAACAAGTTCAAAAGCTGTAAAGCATTATTATTAAAGAGAATGCAATTTATTTAACGCTAATTACATAATAATTCTATGTTAAATGTGTTGTATGATTGTAAAGAGGTAAAATTATTCAGTATGTTTAAATGCTCCAAATTTGCCGGTTGGAGCATGGTATATTGGGTAGGCAAAATGGTTAGAGAAATATTATTAAAAAACAGGAAGTAACAAATGAAAAAGGTGTTAGTCTTATTGTGTATTTTCGGCATTATTGTGTTTGCACAGAATTCACCAAATTACATGAAAATATCAACTGTTAAGGTGGGACCAGGTGCGGTTCATTACAAGTATTGGGAACCAATTGAACCATGGACATTGAATGTACTGGAAATTGACTTAACAAATCCTGATGTAATGCTTGAATCAGTAAAAGCCGGTGACAAACTGGGTGTAGGTAATATTACCTCAGTACAGGCTGAAAACCATAGCTACGCACAACATGAAGTAATTGGTGCTATTAATGGTGACTTTTTTGGGGGTACTTATGGATATCCACTTAACTCGCAGGTAGCTAATGGTGAGTTTGTTAAACATGAAGATGTTAGTGGCTCAAATCCAAGTTACTGGTCAACTTTTCAAATTAACGAAGATAGAAAACCGGCAATAACCCAAAATCAGTTTAATAGTAGATTGTACTATAATGGTACATCATTTAGTATAAATACTGTTAATTATGATTTACAGGCTAACAGACTGGTATTATATAACAAGTTTAGAGGTAGTTCAACTGGAACGGGAAGTAATACTACTGAATTTCTGGTATCCCCAGTTAACAGATGGCTTGTAAATGATACGGTTAAAGTAATTGTTGAGCAGAAAGTAGCCAATGTTGGTAATATGACTATTCCTGATGGAAAGGCTGTTTTATCTGCTAATGGTACCGCAGCCACAACAATTTCGCCACATATAAATGTTGGTGATACCGTTGCAGTTTATATTGGCTTAACTCATGCTTTACCAAGAGTTACACAGCTTATTGGCGGATTTCCGAGGATTGTAAGAAACGGATCGAATTACGCTGTAGCCGGCTATTATAATGAAGGTGGTGGAGCTACTTTCCACACAGATTTACATCCAAGAACAGCAGTAGGTTTTAATGCTGATAGCACAAAAGTTTATTTTGTTACTGTCGATGGCAGACAAAATGCCAGTAGAGGTATGAGTTTATCTGAATTGGCTGATTTTATGATTCATATAGGTGTTGCACAGGCTGTAAACCTTGATGGTGGTGGTTCAACAGCAATGTATGTACGTGGTGAAATTGAAAACGTACCATCTGATGGTTTGGGAACAGAAAGGGTTGTAAAAAACAGTTTGGTGGCATTTACTGCACTACCTCATGGGTCTTTGAGTGCAATTCAGGTTGAACCGGATTATTATAGAATATTTGAAGGTGAATCTGTACAGCTAAAAGTTTCAGGATGGGATGAAAATTACAACCCGGTAGAAATTACACAGAATAATGTACAGTTTACTGTATTGGATGGTGTTGGTAGTGTTGACAATAATAAAATGTTTACAGCGTCTGATAATATTAACTCAGGTAAGGTTGTGGTTAGTTACAATGGTTTAACTGATACTGTTAATATAGATGTAAAAACTATTGAGCGTTTGGTTGTATCACCAAGAAGCGTAATTACTGATACATCAGCAGTTGTGAATTTCTCATATTATGCATTTGATTCGGATAATATAGAAAAAGATATTGCTGCTAATGCTATTAACTGGTACACGTTAGATAATAATATTGCGGTTGTAACAGCTCCAGGTTCAGTTAAAGGTGTTGCAACTGGTTCAACCAAAGTAATAGCACAGTACCGTGATATTAGCGATACCGTAGATGTTGAAGTTGTTGTTCTTAGTGGTGAGTATTTGCTTAGTGGTTTTGAAAATGAAACTGAATGGGGTTTCAGTGGAGAAAACCTTAATATGTCAAATTCATCTCTTGAGTACGTAACTGATCTTTATTCCGAAGGTAGTGGTTCTGCTAAAATGCACTATGAATATACCGGTAATACATCTGTTCAGAATTTCCTTAAACTAACAACCGATATGGCTATTGCAGGTTTGCCAGATTCAATTTTTGTTGATGCTATGACAGACGGAACTAAAAATCAGGTTCAGTTTATTGTTAGCGATGATAATGATGAGTTGTTTAAGGTTAGTGTAAAACAATGGGCAAATAACGATTCTGAATTAGTTACTCAACCGGGTGCATTTGCAAATGCTACACCGTTAGTTGATGGCTCTGTATTTAACTTCCCAATCAGATTAAAGGAAATCTACATTAAACTTGGCGGACCGCGAGTTAATGGTGAAGTTTATTCAGCTGATTTCTGGATAGATAATTTAAAAATTAGTTACCCGGGTAGTACAAGTGCTGTTGAGTACGAAGGTGTACTTCCAACTGATTATAAACTGTTACAGAATTATCCGAACCCTTTTAATCCCTCAACCAAATTAGCTTTCTCAATTCCTGAAACAGCTAATGTATCGCTTCAGATATATGATGTGTTAGGTAGAAAAGTAGCTGATTTGGTAAATAAAAGTCTTAAAGCTGGAATGCATGAAGTTAAGTTTGATGCAACTGGTTTTGCTAGTGGTATTTATTTCTACAAATTACAGGCTAATGATTTTATTTCTACAAAAAAAATGTTGTTACTAAAATAAAATATAAGGGGCAGCTTTTGTTGCCCCTGTCTTTATCCCAATTCTTTTTTTATTCTCGCCGCATAATTTCTGCTCATTATAAATGGTTTTTCGATTCCCTTAATTTTTACGCTGTATGAATGGTTAAACCACTCATCTACCTTTTCTACATAATTAAGGTTTATTATTGTTGATCTGTGTATCCGGCAGAAATTTCTTTCCGGGAGTCGTTCCTCCCATTCCTTCACTGATTTTGAGCTAATATGTTTTTTCGCATCTATTGTGAATAGAGTAGTATAATCTCCAGCTGAAGAAATTGCCACCAATTCGTTAATTTTAAGAAATCTATAATTATGATTTAACAGCAGAAATATTGAATCATCATATTCAAGCTTTGCAGGCTCTTCTGATTTAACAGGTATCTCAAATTTTTCAAATGCCTTTCCCAATCTTTCAGGATTCACTGGTTTTAATAAATAATCCTGTGCATTAACTTCAAATGCACGAATTGCGTACTGATCGTAAGCAGTAACAAAAACTACATTAATTGATGAATCAATCTTGTCAATTAAATCAAATCCATTTTCAGATTTTAAATGTATATCAAGAAAAACAATATCGGGTTTAGTAGTTTTTATTACAGTAACAGCTTCTGCAATATTAGATGCTTCGCCTGCAACAATAACATTTGGAAATTTAGTTAAGATATCTGAAAAATCGCTTCTGGCAAGTTTCTCATCATCAACTATTACCACTTTGCACTTTTTACTCATTTCTATTTCGCATTATATTTATTACAACTACAACACTGTTATCATTCTTTATTATATCAAATTTATGATTACCTGCATATAACATCTTAAGTCGTTTACTAACGTTTTTTAATCCTGTGTAAGTGCTATCATTTGAACTGTTTTCAATCCACTTACCTGAATTTTTTATTCGTAATTCCAGGTTTTGTTCTTTTGTTACTTCAGCTATCACTTCAATTAGCAATGTCTTTTGTTGATTTTTAAAACCATGCTTAATTGCGTTTTCAACTAAAGGTGTAATTAGGAAGGGGGGTATCGGGTATTCTTCGGCTAGATAATCGATTTTAAATTCAGCGTTAAATTCATTCCCGAACCTAATTTTCTCTATATCCAAATAATCTTTTACTGTTTCCAATTCTTTCTCAAGAGGTATTTCCCTTATATCTTCACTCATCAATGAATATCTTAAAAATTCGGATATTTTGGTAATCATCGACTTGGCTTTTTCGGGATCGATGGGAATCAAAGCTCTTAATGAACTAAGTGCGTTGAAAAGGAAGTGAGGATTCAGTTGGTAACGCAATGCAGCAAGTTGTGCATTGGTTGCCAAGCTATTAATTTCAGCCAGTTTGGATTTTTGTTCAGTTAACAATAGCCATATTTTAAAAGTTAGATATACTGCACTCCACCCTATGAACATTATTGCACCATAGAACACATAATATACTTTTAGCAGAAAAGTTTTTTCTTTGAAAATTATTTCGCGATTGTGAATAAGGTAGGAGGAATAACTATCTGTAATATAAAGTATTATTGCAAGAAAAACTGACAATACCAAAACAGTAACAAAAGTATAAATCCAGCTCTTTGAGGTCAGTTTCATTTTGGAGTAGATATATCTTAGGAGTATTGTAAATACAAATCCGGAGATTACATGAAATGAACCGGCAAGTATATAATTAGTGGTAAATTTATCTGAGTGATAGAATACATATAGATGATTAAAACCGTAAACACTCCATCCAAATAAATTTAATACCCAAAAGTTTATAAGATATTTTTCAACAAATCTGATCAAACTAAATCCGCAACTAAATTATACTCTATTCTTTTATTACAAATATAGCCTGTTAATTTAAAATAGTTAAACTCTATTCCGCAGAAGTTTAAAATAAACCTGTAAAGGGTATTATTATTCTCCAAAAAGCAGATTCAAGGTTATGAATATACACTTTATTGAGTTCAATTACGCTTTACCGAAAAGCAATTGGATAAGGACGATTTGTAAAATAATTTGTTAGCAAAGTTTTTAACAAATAAAAGAGCTAGCCATGAAAAAAGTATATGTAGTTCTATTAGTCTTATTATGTATCTCGTCATTGTTTGCCAACGATTTTCAGAACAGAAAAACCTTAAGTGGTACACCTACAATTTTACTTGTAATGCCTGATAATTTCGGAGCTAATTTTAGTCTTAATAAAGATAATTATGAAAATCTTGGATACAGGGTAATTACTACTGCTTTAACAAAAGTTGTTCAACCCTGTCCGTGGGCTGCATTGAATGGGCTACTTGAAATTACGGTTGATTCAACTATAAATGAGATAACATCATTTAATAATTATGATGCAATTGTCATCACTTCCGGAGCTAACAGTGCAGGGGATCCAATGCTTAATTTGATGAATGATACTGCCTTCTTAAACAGACTAAAGGATGCTAATAGCAATGGAGTTGTAATTGCGGCATACTGTACGGCTGTTAGGGTTCTTGCTGCTGCGGATTTGATAAATAACAAGAGGGTTACAGGGCATGCTTCGTATGTGTCAGAATTTACGGATGCTGGAGCTACTTATATGGGCAGTTTAAGTCAGCCGGTAATAGATGGAAATATAGTAACTTCAGTAAGGGGTGACTATTACTACATAGAAAACTCGGATGCAGTTGATGAAGCAATTGAAAGAAGATATGATTATCAAAGCAAAGCTACGAGAAAATCGAAACAGTTATACTATAAATCTGTTGAACACCCGGAAATACTATGGTATAATGAGCTTGAAACTTTGGAATCAGCAGTAAACAGGTCTATGGTAATTGCTTCAAATAATTATATCTACACTGCGGGTTATACATATAACAATACAAATGGTTGGTCAGATATATCCCTTATTAAATATGATGATAACGGTAATATATTATGGGAAAAAAGTTATGGAGCTATGTTCAGGGATTATGCCTATTCGATTATAGAAACTGGGGATGAGCATTTACTTGTCTGTGGTACTCAAAGCAAGGCTGTAAGAAATCCGGCAAGTATTTATTTAATGAAAGTTGACATGGATGGAAATCTTGTATGGGAAAAAAACTATGGTGGAGGAGATAATGACAGAGCGAAAAAGGTTATTTCTCTTTCCGATGGTAATTATCTTTTGCTTGCTGAAACAATGTCTGAAGGTGAAGGCGAGGAAGATGTAAAATTGCTCAAAATAAATACTGAGGGTAATGTTCTTTGGGAAAAAGTTTATGGTTTTGAATCTTCCGAATTACCCTATGATGTAATTGAAATGGAGAATGGTGAAATATTGTTTACCGCTGCAAGTGGCAATTTTTCGGATAAAAGAGATGTGTGGTTAGTTAAAACAAATTCAGCCGGTGAGATTATCTGGTCAAATAGTTATGGTGCTGCCGATGATAATGACTGGGGTTTTAAGGTAATAACCGGAAACGATGGAACTATATACATCACAGGTAAGGCTGATAAGCATGGAAAGGATTTTTACTGTGCGTCACTTATTAAAACAGATGAAAATGGAAGTTTGGTTTATTATCAAAAGTATGGGAAAGATAAGAATTATGAGTTCAGTTTTGATGTATCATTTCTTAATGATACTACATTGGTTTTAACAGGGGTAGAGAAAAATGCAGCAACATACAACGACTTTTACTTTGTAACAGTAGATACTTCAGGTAAAGTGATTGAAGAGAAATGTATAGAAGCAGTTGGTTACCAATGGGTTTATGACTCACAATTTGATGATGACGGCAATCTTGTTTGTGTGGGACAGAGTATAACTGAAGATAAGATTAGCCATCCGCTTTTATTCAAAATTGTAACCTTTGTGCCCGATTTTGATGTAAATATAAGAACAGGGCATGCACCCCTGGATGTAAAATTTTCGAATAAAAGTGTTGGACAGACCGAAACGTTTAGTTGGGATTTTAACAATGATGGTAATTTTGAATCGAATGAGGTTAACCCCGCTTTTACGTATAATACTTCCGGAATTTATTCAGTTGCCTTGAATGCAGAAGCATCCGGAGTTGTAAAGAACAAAACTTACGAGAAAATTATCAAAGTTTTTGATGGTGAAAGTTGTGCCAGTATAACCACAAATAAGCAAAGTATAATAGTAAAAGCAAATCCGCAACTTAATTTTACAGATCAATTAACATTTGAGTGTAGAGTTAACCCGTTAGATATGAATACAACAATTCCATTATTTAAAAAGGGGGATATTGAATTAACAATAATTGGTAATAGCATATTCTATGATTATTGTATAATGGCAGAATTTAAGACTGAAAATGGTAGCAGCAAAATAACAACACCTAAAAATAGTATTATTGAAGGGGATTGGTGCCATATATCGTTTGTGTACCATAAAGCAGGAATAGTTAGGATATTTATAAATGGTGAAGAGCAGGAGCTTAAATTTGAGGGTGATAACCCTGGTGGTTATTTTTTAGACAATACAGACAAGGACATAATCATTGGTAATGAGATAATGAGTAAAGCCAATCCGGAATATCTTCTGGATGAAATACGGATTTGGAAACTTGCACGAAGTAGAGAGCATATTATTTCTACTTATGACAAATATCTGCATGGTAACGAAGATAGCCTAAAAGTTTATTTAAAACTAAATGAGGGTAATGGGAGTAATCTGGTAAATAGCTGTACTAATTCGTTTGAGATTTCTGGAAACTTCGATTGGGAACAGAGTGAGCATCTTGATAATGCTGTTAGTGTTAAAGGTAATGATCCAGAAATAAAGGAGACACATCTTTTCCAAAACTACCCAAACCCGTTTAACCCTTCAACAAAAATTAACTATAATTTGGCAAAGAATTCTTACGTTGAGATAAGCTTGTATTCAATAACAGGAGAAAAAATAAGAACTCTTTTTAACGCTTATAAACAACAGGGAAGCTATTTATTTAATCTGGATATGAGTGGCATGGCATCAGGTATATATTTTTACCAGTTATGTACCGGTGAGCAAGTCTATATTAAAAAACTAATTCTGCTTAAATAATAGTTTACTAAAATAATTAAACTATCTGAATAAGGTGGGATTTTTTGCCCACCTAATCTATTGGCAACATTTTGGAAAATAGTTGTTTTATTGTTAGGTTTGAATCTGATTTATAGCAGATGATGGATTTGAATGAAGATTCTTGTTACTGGTGGTGCAGGGTATATTGGAAGTCATGTTGTTTTTGAGTTGTGTGACAAAGGACATGACGTAGTTATTATTGATAATATGAGTTCGGGTTGTGAAGAAAACATAGATTCGCGATGTGAAATTATTTACGGTAATATCAATAACAACTCCGATCTGAATAGGGCGTTTAAAAATAGTATAGATATAGTATTTCATTTTGCTGCTTCAAAAGCACCAGGTGAATCAATGTTGAATCCGGCATTATACTCAAAAAACAATATATCGGGAACGCTTAATCTACTTGGCAAGATGCTTGAATATGAAGTAAGGAGTATTGTCTTTTCATCAACTGCGGCTTTATATGGAATTCCGGAATATCTTCCAATTGACGAAAAACATCCAACTAATCCAATAAATTACTATGGATATACCAAACTTGTAATTGAACAAAATCTTAATTGGTACTCCAAACTTAAAGGCATAAATTACGCAGCTTTAAGATACTTCAATGCAACAGGTTATGATATAAATGGAAGAATTAAAGGCAGGGAAGTAAATCCTCAAAATTTGTTCCCCGTTGTTATGGAAAATTTAGCTGGGAAAAGAGAATCAATATCAGTATTCGGAAATGATTATAATACTCAGGATGGAACCTGCATAAGGGATTATATCCATGTGAATGATCTCGCTACCGCTCACCTAAGGGCTATGGAGTATTTGCTGAGTGAGAAGAAGAACCTTGTAGTTAACCTAGGAACAGGTAGAGGATACTCAGTTCTGGAAGTTATTAATGCTGCAATGGAAATATCGGGTTTGGATGTTAAATACAAGTTTGCTGAGAGAAGAGAAGGAGATGCCGAAAATGTAATCGCATCGTCTTCTCTGGCTAATAATTTACTTGGTTGGACTGCAAAATATTCTAGTCTTGAGACAATTATTAAAACAATGCTTCCACTCTATTTAAAATAAATTATGGTTTTGGAATTAAAATAGGACAGTTGGTGTTACGATTCGTAATAACACTAATTGAAGGGAATTATGATGAAAGATGGAGTTCCTCAGACGTTTATAGATGAAATTGGAAATGATCATATTGCTTCTTCGGTTGAGACACCAATAAGAGATGATGCATTTGATTTGGATGATGATACAAAAGTTGATGTTATAGAAGGTTTATTCAGGGAAATAATGATAACGCTTG
Organism: Melioribacteraceae bacterium; assembly: GCA_963663615.1. Lineage (GTDB taxonomy): Bacteria > Bacteroidota > Ignavibacteria > Ignavibacteriales > Melioribacteraceae. The sequence continues at coordinate 2,100,106 of OY760517.1, read as the reverse complement.
GTCTTGACCTTAATGATGATAGCTTGAGCGGAACACCGCACAGAGTTGCCAAAATGTACGTTAAGGAAATATTTAAGGGACTTAACCCTGAAAACAGACCCGATTTGCGTACGTTTGAAAACAAGTATAAGTATAATGGAATGGTTGTTGAGAAAAACATCTCGTTTACCTCAACTTGTGAGCACCACTTTTTACCAATATTTGGAGTAGCTCATGTTGCATATATACCAAACGGCAATGTTGTTGGTCTATCCAAATTAAACAGAATTGTAAACTATTATGGTAAGAGACCCCAGGTGCAGGAAAGAATGAATATGCAGATTCTGGATGATCTTAAAAAATCACTTAATACAGAGGATGTTGCCGTAATAATTGATGCAAAACATATGTGTGTACATGCCAGAGGTATTGAGGATAAAAGCAGTACTACTGTTACAGCCAAATATAGCGGCAGGTTTATGCAGGAGAAATACCAAACCCAGCTTTTTGAACACATTAAAGCGGAAACGAAATTTTAGCCGGGGACACACCCGGTTTTTCCATGTGTTTTAATAACCTATCGAAAAAACTTTTAACTTACCTCAAAACAAACTATTTTAGTAATCTCTTTTAATTTTAATATGCAAATAAGATAATCTTGACATTTATCTTTATTTAGACTAAGTTTAGATAAAAGAAAATATAAAAATGTTTAGCAAAGAGAAGCATCCACATATCGTACAGGTTTTATCAGCAGTAAAAATACTGATATATCTTAATTTCCTGATTTCAAGCGGGATGTTTTATCATGCACATATAACTCCAGACGGAAGGGTAATTGCACATAGCCATATTTTTGCACACAATAATAATACTCAACAGTCTGGTAATACTCCCTTACCCACACACCAACATACAAACCTTGAATATAAGATACTGAATCTTGCATCCAGTTTGCTTGCATTCATAGTTATACTCGCTTCAATATCCAGAATATTTGGTTATACGGTTCAAATTCTGGAAAAACTTAAAACCAGTTTCGTCTCAAACATAATACTATCAATACCTTTAAGGGCTCCACCTGTAATTATCTAGAATACTGCTCAACTAATTAGAATTATTGATTTTTATTATTCGGAGACAAAATAACATGAGATACTTTCTTTTGGTAATATTGGCTATTACCATATCTTTATCCGCTAACAATAAACCGGGAACAAAGCTTGGTACAATAACTGGTTTAGTTTTGGATCCAAGTAACTCTGCACTTTACGGTGCAAATATTATACTTGAAGGGCAAAATATTGGTGCCGCTACCAATGAAAATGGTGAATTTGCGTTAAAAAACATTCCTGAAGGAAAATATAGAATAGTTGTTTCAATGATTGGTTTTAAGGCTTTTACTGATGAAATTGAGGTAAAAGCAAATACAACAGTTGATCTGGATGTTTCTCTTGATCTCGGATTTTATGAAACTGGTACTGTAGTAGTAACTGGTACTGTTAATCCATATTTATACGAAGAGAGTCCGGTAAAAACAGAACTTGTATCAAAGAAAGTTATGCAGCAATCAAGAGCAATTAATCTTGCAGAAGCTTTGCAGTTCCAACCTGGAGTTAGAGTAGAAAACAATTGTCAGAACTGTAATTTTACCCAGATTAGATTGCTGGGATTTGAGGGTAAATATTCACAGATATTGGTTGATGGTGACCCTGTAGTTAGCTCTTTGGCTGGTGTTTATGCTCTTGAACAGTTCCCTGAAGAAATGATTGGACAAATTGAAATTGTAAAGGGTGGTGGTTCTGCACTATACGGAAGTGGTGCAATTGCCGGCTCTGTAAACCTCATTACTGCACAGCCAAGCATGAATAGATATCGTGCTGATTACCAGAATACCATCACAGAAGGAATTGCTGATAACAAACTTGGTGTTGTTGCCGAAATGGTGAATGATGAAGGTACCAGTGGTATCTTTTTATTTGGTTCGGTTAGAAATAGAAATCCTTACGATAAGAATGGTGACGGATACAGTGAATTAGGTAAACTAAGTAACGAATCAGTTGGATTAAACTGGTTTTACAAACCTTCAGGTAACAACAAACTAAAAGTATCTGTTCAAAGAATTCATGAAGAAAGAAGAGGCGGCAACGATTTTGATCTTGAAGTTCATGAAGCTGATGTTGCGGAAGCTGTTGAACACCAGCGATGGGGTGGTAAAGTTAAATGGGAACATTTCCTTTCTACTAAATTGAATTATAACATCTATTCATCTGTAAGTTTACTGCATAGAGACTCATACTATGGTGGTCTTGGTGATGCGGATGAAGATGGCGTTATTACAGATTTTGACCGAGTTGAAGCGTTGAATTTTTATGGAAACTCTGAAAACGAAACATACATTTCCGGTGCAAGAGTAAATTATACTTATGGTCTTAACAAGTTTACAGCTGGAGTTGAATATTCCTCGGATCACCTTAAAGATGATTCTGTTAAGGATGAGAAATATCATATAAACCAGACTTATACCAATTTTGGCGTGTATCTTCAGGATGACTTGATGTTTGGGTATCATTTGAATCTGATAGCAGGCTTGAGAATGGATAAACATTCAGAACTGGAAGATATGGTATTGAGTCCAAGATTAAATATCAAATATGAGATAATTGAAGGGCTTGATTTCCGTGCCGGTTTTTCAACAGGATTTAAGGCTCCTCAAACTTTTGATGAGGACTTGCACATCGAATCACTTGGTGGTGATCAGAGAGTTGTAAGAAATATTGATGGTTTGAAGGAAGAAAAAAGTTATTCGTTCAGTGGTGGATTTGAATTCCAGCAGAACATTGGTGAAGTACCAGTATTATTTGGTGCAACAGGTTTTTATACAAGACTTGAAGATGCTTACTCGGAAGTTGAGGCTGGTACAACTTCTGATAACCTTGTGTTATGGCACAGAGTTAACTCGGATGGTGCAAAATTATACGGTGTAGAACTTGATTTTGGTGTGCGTCCTTCTCAGCAGCTTGAAGTAAGAGCTGGTGTAACTATTAAGGAAAACAGTTATGATTCCGAACAGGAAATTTTTGACGGTGAATTTAGCGACAAATTCCAGAGAACACCTGACTTATCCGGGATTGTTAGAGTAATGTATGATCCACTTGAAACACTTTCGCTAATTGGTGCAGTAAAATACACAGGTACAATGGAAGTACCAAACGAAGCTACTGGTAAAATTGTTGAAACAGACAAACATTTCTTTGATGCTGATTTAGGTGCAGCAATTAAATTACCTTTTATCACATCATTTAAAGCCAGCCTTTCAATTGGTGTGAAAAATTTATTTGATTCTTACCAGGAAGATTTACAGTCTGGTGCTGATAGAGACCCAGCTTATTTGTACGGTCCGCAGTTACCAAGAAGATTTTATGTAGGTTTTGATACAGAACTTTAGTACCAATTGACTATATATAATGTACCTCTTTTATTCTGGTTACACTTGTTATAGGTCCCCTAACCCTTGCAGGGGACCTCTCTTTATTCGTACCTAAGTGCATCAATAGGGTTCAGTTTAGCAGCCTTTAAAGCAGGGTAGAAGCCAAAGAAGATACCAACAATTCCTGAAAATACAAAAGCGAAAATCATAACGGAAGCATTTATTTGAGCAGTAAGTGAAGTGTAATTATTAAGTATAAATACAACAATTACAGATATTAAAATTCCAATTGTACCACCGATAAGAGAAAGAGTCATAGCTTCCAGAAGAAATTGAATTAGTATATCGGATTCTCGTGCACCAATAGATAATCTTATACCAATTTCACGAGTTCTTTCGGTAACAGTAACGAACATAATATTCATTATACCAATACCACCAACTAATAACGATACTCCTGCAACTGAAGCAAGGAGGTATGTCATTACCTGAGTTGATTCAGTTGCTGCTTCAGTTATTTGAGTTTGGTTTTGTACCTGAAAATCATCATCGGCACCCGGAAAGATTTTATGTGCTCTTCTCATAATAGCAGTTAATTCTTCTTGTGCCGCATCAATTTCTTCAATACTGGTTGCACTTGCGTAAATAGATTGAATATCGCGTCTTCTCGATAGCCGGTATTGTACTGTTGTTATTGGTGCAACAACAAGATCATCGTTACTCCTTCCGAATAATGATTGTCCTTTTTCCGCGAAAACTCCAATAACTGTAAATGGTACATTATTAACTCTTATTCTTTCACCAACAGGATTTATACCTTTACCGAAAAGGTTTTCAGCAGTTTCAGCTCCAAGAACGGCAACTTTAGCACGACTTTTAACATCCCTGGCTGTAAAAAAATCTCCATACATAAGGTCCCAGCTTCTTACCGCTGGATACATTTCATTTACGCCATAAATAGGTGAGTACCAGTTATTGCCGGCACCAATAATTTGACCGAACCTTTGTTTTACAGGAGTAACAGCTGATATATGAATAGCCTGATCTCTAATTAGTTCAACATCGTCAATTGTTATCCTGTTAAAGCTACCGGCACCTTTATTTACTCCACCCCTGTTACTAAAGCTTGGGGCAATAATTAGCATATTGGAACCAAGTGCTCCAATACTTTCTTCAATTTCTGCCTGTGCACCTTCACCAACACCAACCATAATAATTACTGATGCAACACCTATAATTATCCCCAGAGTTGTAAGCAAACTACGCATTTTGGTTCTTATTATACTCAGAAAGGCAGCTTTAAATAATTTATTCAACTTCATTTGTTACTTCCTGGTTAATTGTTGAGTGTAAATAGTTTTCCGATTGTTCAATGCTATTAAATTCAATTAAATCACTGTTCGCATTTCTTCTAGTTCCAACAGCAAAATTTTGCGTAATCAAACCATCTCTTAACTCAATAATTCTTTTTGCATATCTGGCAAAATCTCGTTCATGAGTTACCATAATAATTGTAATGCCCGAATCATTTAGTTCCTGGAAAAGCTTAAATATTTCAATAGATGTTTTACTATCCAGATTACCGGTTGGCTCATCAGCAAGGATAATAGAAGGATTGTTTATAAGTGCACGAGCTATTGCTACACGCTGTTGCTGTCCACCTGATAATTGGTTAGGGGAGTGATGTGCCCTGTCAGCAAGACTAACTCGTTCCAATGCAGCTTCAACCTTTTTTTTATAATCAATTGTTTTGTCGGTTCTATTATAAAGTAGTGGTAGTTCAACGTTTTCAAAAGCGGTTGCACGGGGTAGCAAATTGAATCCCTGAAAAACAAAACCAATCTTTTCATTTCGGATATTTGCAAATTCATTTTTATTAAGATTAACAGTATCAACACCATCAAGAAAATACTTGCCATCTGTTGGCTTATCAAGGCAGCCAAGCAGATTCATAAATGTTGATTTACCAGAGCCGGAAAAACCCATAATTGCGGCAAAATCACCTTGTTCAATTGTAAGAGAAATATCCTTTACAGCTTTTACTTCTACTTCTCCAACTTTATAATATTTTTTCAGATTTATAACTTCAATTATACTTTTCATTTTCCCTTCCCTTAAAATGGTCGTCCCATACCCGGACCACGAGGAGGCATCATCTGGTTTTGTTTTCTGGATGATTTCGCATTATCCGAGGTAGTAGATGTTCCAATTATAACCTGCATACCTTCCTTAAGCATTCTGGAGCGTTCTACCTGATAAAATTTGCCATTATCAAAACCGGCAATAAATCTGGCATTCATTAACTTTCCTTCATCATCAAGGTACCAAACTGTTTTTATCTTGTTACGTAGAGCTTTAAAATCAGTTTTACCTACATTACTACTACCCATATCGGGGGGATTTCTTCTACCAAATCCTCTACTGCCACCGTTAGATGAATCAGGACGATTTGCGAATTTTTGTTGCATTCTTTCTCTATACTCGGTAAGTAGCTCTTCGGAAGGAGTATAGTTTATAGCAGATGCCGGAACAAGTAGTGCGTTATCGGTATGGTTTATATAAAAATCCAGGGTTGCAGTCATACCAGGTAGTAATAATCCCTCCTGGTTATTTGCATAAACCACCACAGTGTAGTTAACCACATTCGATTCAACAGTTGGTTGAAGCCTTATTTGCTTAACTGTACCGGAAAATTCTTTATCCCAGTAGGCTGGTACAGTGAAAGTGGCTTTTTGTCCCTTTTTAATTTCGCCAATATCGCTTTCATCAACCATCGCAAGGATTTCCATCTCGGAAAGATTTGCTGCAATTGTAAACAAAGTTGGTGCTTGCAAGGATGCGGCTACTGTTTGTCCTTCTTCTACATCCCTGTTAATTATTGTACCATTGATAGGTGATTTAATTACAGCGTATTCCAAATTAGTCTCAGCCCTTTCGAGATTTGAACGAGCAGATTGTACAGATGCATTTGCGGTCACAAATTCTGTTTTTGAGCTAATGTAGTCGAGTTCGGAGATCATACTTTTTTTGTGGAGGCGGTCGCTAAGTTCGTATTTGCTCTTTGCTTCTTCGAATTGTGCCTCAGCTTTGGCAAGGGAGGCTTTTGCATCTTTAACGTTTGCAGAAAGGAAAGTGGTGTCGAGTACTGCAAGAATTTGTCCTTTGGTAACAACATCATTATAATCAACGTAAATATTAACAATTTTTGCCGAAACCTGTGTTCCAACCTCAACCGTTTTAACAGCTTCAAGAGTACCTGTGCTTGTAATGGTTTCGCTCAGTTCACCTCTTTTAAGTTCAGCTAATTTGAAGGAAGATGTTTCAGTATTCTCATCAGCAAAATAAAAATATCCTGTGGCAGTAATTAGAGCAACGAAAAGGATACCCATCAAACTTTTTTTCATTTAATTCTCCAGTAGTATATCGTCTACTGGTTAGACAAAAAAAAGTTTGAGGTGGTTTAACTACATATTTAACTTATGGTTATTAAAACGGGAAGTCCTCTATGTTGGTATCCTTAAGTTTTTCCTGCTTTGGAGCTTCGGCAGCTTTGTGTACCGGATTTCCATCAACATATATTGCTCTGTATGGACGGGTAGGACAAGCATATTCACATGCACCACAACCTATACAAATCTTATCGTTAATTTCAGGTTTGGTTATTTTACCATAAGGTACCATATGTACGGCTTGTGTTGGACAGTGTTCGGAACATGCACCACACGAAGTATTTTCTGCATGTACTATGCAATTGTCCTCGTTAAATTTTACCTTACCAATTTGTGTTAGTTTTTTATCTTCAAGTTTTAGTGGCAAGATTGCTTCATTAGGACAAACATCACCGCAAATTGTACATTCGTAATTACAAAAACCTGTCCAGTTGTTCATACGTGGCATAAGAAAACCTTCCAGACCGTATTCAAATGTTGATGGTTTTAATACATCCGTTGGGCAGGCACTTACACAAAGAGTGCAGGCAGTACAATGTTTCAGGAAATGCTCAATACTCTGCGAACCCGGAGGAGATATTGGGGCAGTTTTATTTTCGGGAACAGTGCTGGCTTTATAAGTTTTGATATCTTTGGGGTTATCCTGAACCAGCATTGAACCGGTTAACATTAATGCCGAAGTTTTAAGGAAATTACGTTTGGTTTCATCAGTTATTTCAAACGGTTTTTCATTTATAGGCTTAGATATTCCTAAAGAATACTTTATACCGTTTGTATTACAAACATCAATACAGTCATAACAGGCTACACATCGCGAAAAATCAACTTTGTGGTTTTTGGTATCAATACATGATGCCTTACACGCCATTCCACACAATCCGCAAGAAGTACAATTGCTTTCATCAACTTTAATCTTGAACAGACTAATCTTTGATACAGCACCAAGTAGTGCTCCAACCGGACAAATAAGGTTGCAGTAAAGCCTGCCATACTTGTAGGTAAGGAATAATATCAATATTAAAAACAAAACAGGGAACAGGAGTACGCTGAATAATGGTTCGGCAATTTTATGCGGTGCAATTGAGTAATTGCCAAATAGTTCAAATATATAAACCAGTGTATTGTTTACAATTGTTACAACAGGCTTTGCAAAATTTGTTATAAATCTGCCAAACACACTATAAGGATCGAAAAGTACAATTAAAGTGGGTACACCAAAAATAATGTAAAGGAGTATTGCACCTTTAAGGGTGAGGTATCTACTGAATTCAAAATCTTTAAGGTATTTGAATCGTTTCTTTCTACCGGTTTTCCATTTTTGGATTTTTAAACTAATACGATTTACAATATCAATCAGGATACCGAGCGGACAAATAAATGAGCAGTAAACTCTCCCAAATAATGCTGTTAGCAGGAGTATTAAAATAAACCCGGTTGAAGCAATTGTTATTGAGTGTACAAAACCCAGTAGCGATGGAACAAACTGGAAATATAGAAGGTAATCCGAAAAGTATTTGGCAAAATAGCCACTAAGATCGAGGAATAAAAGGGAGATCAGGATAAAATAGATAACAGCAAAAGTTACCCTGATCTTCTTAAGAAACATCTGATTCATATTTATTATAATTTAATACGGTTAATCTTTAAGTTTTCAATATCCATTCTGCCAACACCCATTTCGGCTGCCAACTGGATATGTCCTATTTCCTTTGGATCAAAATTAAGGAATCGGGTTGCAGCTGCATCAGCGGCAACAATATCACGGGATACTATTTGAGCTTTCAGGTTCACAACATCGGCTACTGAAACACCTCTGGGACCGTTTCGTTTAAGCATATTGTAGCCATCAATTATCGTAAGATCAGGAACACGAAAAGTAGCAAAATCGGCAATACACTGTTGCAAGTCATTTCTGTGCCAGTAGCCTCTGTCCCAAACTATACCCATGTGGTTTTTCATTCCGAGGGATACTTTTGCACCGCTATGGTTTTTTAGAATAGGAATATCAATAAAGTGGTCAGTTTCCATTACAAGTTCATGCACTTTTGTTGATTTAAGTCGCTTACCTTTACTAACAGTTACTTCACCGTAATAACGTTCGTGATTGCCAGGAACAATTTTACCCTTCGCATCACTAACAGCTTTTTCTATACCGCTACTTGTGTAACAGTTTTGCCATGCATCACAAGTATGGTCAAATACAAGTACTTCCTTGGCACCAGCTTCGTAACATCTTTGAACTACACGATTTACCAAAAGGGGATTGGTATTTGCAGCACGTTCGGGAACAGCATCCCAGCCGATGTTTGGTTTAACCAGTACTCTTGAGTTTGGTTTGATAATTGACTTCATTCCGCCAAACGATTTCATTGCTTCATCGAACATATCGGCGGCACTACCACCACGAATAGCAACCAGATCATATTGTTCGTTATCAGTCCATTTTTTAGTCATACCTTTTAGGTTAACAGTAGGCAGAAAAGAAACTGCCGCACCAGTAGCAAGACCTGCCAAAACGCTTTTTTTAATAAATTCTCTTCTTTTCATATACCAGCCCATGGTTAAAATATTAAGATAATAATATGATATTATAGTATATGTTGCAAGATACAAGTATTAATTTTTATTTGTAAAGTTATAAAAAAATGTAAAAAATTAAGTGTAAGTAGTTGCTGGTGTTATGAAAACAGGTTTTGGTATAATTCCTGATCGATTCGTAGCATTCCTATGGAGTGTATTTCCTTACCATTTTTCTAAAAGTATATCATCCCTCCGGGGATGTATTGAGAAATATACGATACTATTATTTAAGCAATACAAGCTTACGTGTGTTATTGTAAACCGGTTTTTTGTTGTTGTCACTAACCTGCATACTCAGTAAATATATACCGCTTGCAAGTGCATATTCACCGGAATCGAACTTTAGTTCGTGTACACCTCTATCTTTTACTCCGTTAAATAAGTCAGTAACCTTTTCGCCGTTTATGTTGTATAGCCTCATTGTTACGTTACCTTTTGCCTTTAATCTGTAACGAATGGTAGTTGAAGGATTAAACGGATTAGGGTAGTTCTGCATCAGGTCATAACTTTCAATGTACTCAATATCTTTTTCTACGTTTGAGATAACTACATGCAGTCTTTCGGAAGCATCACCTTCCCGATTACCTGTATCTACAGCAGTAACTGCAAAATAACCCGGGGTATTATATTCGTTCAGGTTTATACTAACAAAATTATCTTCCAGCTTGAACAAATATGAAGAGTCATTTACAACAAAGTTTTCATTATCTCCATGATATAACTTGTAGTAAGCAAGATCAGCCTCACCATTAGGTCTCCATTTAATTGTAAGTATGCTATCCTGAGTTATACTGCCAGTAATATCCTTTGGAATTTTGGGTGGTAAATCCTCATAAATATAACTTTCACCGGCAGGACCGCCAAGGTAACCAATATCGCTTCTTGTACCATCCTTATCAAGTATGGCAGGGTCACCGGCATCAATAGCGGGTGAGTGTTTTTGCAAATGTGCATCAATATCTGAAGTTGGGTAAGATATTTCGGTTTTTATCATAGGGTCTGTATCAAAAATATTATGTCCACCGTCAATACAGGTATAAGCAAGTTCTTCATCAACATTATAGAATAGGTTATAGTCAACAAGCATTGGTCCGTGAAAACCTGTATGTGAATTAATAACAATATTATTTATACATTTACCGCTATCAGCCCATCCTCCAGTTCTTCCTCTCATGCTTACCAAATCAAGTATAAAAGTATTGTTAACACATTCCGCATAATGTCTCCCTTCATCGGTTTTAAACCCATAAGCAGTAATTTCTGAAATAATTAGATTATTATAGGCAATAATAGTATCATTATACCCCATGTGGTTTATTCCATTTGCAGGGTCCAAAAGACTGCGAACGATATTATTATTGAAAATAATATCCGAACGGTCACTTAAATGACAGGCTTCACCACCATCCGGAAAGATAAAAAGGTTGTTGGAAACATTGTATTTACTTGGAGGGGTTTTATAACCGGAAGTTCTCAATCCTTTTGGAGAATTATACAGTTCAAAAAAACAATATTCAATAATAATATCTGATTTATTTCCTCCAACACCAGAGTTTATCATTACAAAACTAACATTATTAATCTCTAATTTCGTATCCCAGGCGTAAACACCGCAATTTTTATTATTATAAGCAAAACCATTAAAACAAATATTTTGAACTGTTAATTCTTTATAAGTTTCCAGTAATACTGTAGAAGTAGTACCGGGTAAATCTGGTAAAATAATGCTGCTATCCCTTGAAACTCCCATAATAACAACAGGGTTGTGGTTATTAACAATATTACCGTAGAACTCTCCTTTCCCAATTAGTATGGTATCCCATGGTTCACAGATATCGATAACCGGTTGTATTGAATCACAGGCAATTTTCCAGTCTGTGTATGGATATTCGTTAGTACCGGTTTTACTTACGTAACGAGTTGTTTGGGCGTATTGTGATACAGAAAAGAGTATTAAAAATATGGTAATTAAACGCATTTCCCCTCATTGAACTATTACTCAAAGTTAACAATTTTCACAATAAAAATAAATGTTAGATTAATACAGGTATATCCAGTGAATACGATACTATTATTTAAGCAATACAAGCTTACGTGTGTTATTGTAAACCGGTTTTTTGTTGTTGTCACTAACCTGCATACTCAGTAAATATATACCGCTTGCAAGTGCATATTCATCGGAATCGAACTTTAGTTCGTGTACACCTCTATCTTTTACTCCGTTAAATAAGTCAGTAACCTTTTCGCCGTTTATGTTGTATAGCCTCATTGTTACGTTACCTTTAGCCTTTAATCTGTAACGAATGGTAGTTGAAGGATTAAACGGATTAGGGTAGTTCTGCATCAGGTCATAACTTTCAATGTACTCAATATCTTTTTCTACGTTTGAGATAACTACATGCAGTCTTTCGGAAGCATCACCTTCCCGATTACCTGTATCTACAGCAGTAACTGCAAAATAACCCGGGGTATTATATTCGTTCAGGTTTATACTAACAAAATTATCTTCCAGCTTGAATAAATATGAAGAGTCATTTACAACAAAGTTTTCATTATCTCCATGATATAACTTGTAGTAAGCAAGATCAGCCTCACCATTAGGTCTCCATTTAATTGTAAGTATGCTATCCTGAGTTATACTGCCAGTAATATCCTTTGGAATTTTGGGTGGTAAATCCTCATAAATATAACTTTCACCGCCAGGACCGCCAAGGTAACCAATATCGCTTCTTGTACCATCCTTATCAAGTATGGCAGGGTCACCTGCATCAATAGCTGGTGAGTGTTTTTGCAAATGTGCATCAATATCTGAAGTTGGGTAAGATATTTCGGTACTAATCATAGGGTCTGTATCAAAAATATTATGTCCACCGTCAATACAGGTGTAAGCAAGTTCTTCATCAACATTATAGAATAGGTTATAGTCAACAAGCATTGGTCCGTGAAAACCTGTATGTGAATTAATAACAATATTATTTATACATTTACCGCTATCAGCCCATCCTCCAGTTCTTCCTCTCATGCTTACCAAATCAAGTATAAATGTATTGTTAACACATTCCGCATAATGTTTACCTTCATCGGTTTCAAACCCAAAGGCAGTTACTTCTGAAATAATTAGATTATTATAGGCAATAATAGTATCATTATACCCCATATGGTTTATTCCATTTGCCGGATTAATCAGACTGCGAACGATATTATTATTGAAAATAATATCCGAACGGTCACTTAAGTGACAGGCTTCACCACCACGCGGAAATATAAAAAGGTTGTTGGAAACATTGTATTTATTAGCAACTGGTTTATATCCTGATGTTACAATTCCCTTCGGAGAATAATACAGTTCAAAAAAACAATTATCAATATTAATAACTTCTGCATTATTACCACAAACACCTGACTGAAGCCTCTTAAAGTTGACATTGTTAACATCTAATGTAGTTCCTTTTGCATAAACACCGGAACTGTAGTTGTTTTTAGTGATACCATCAAAGCAAACGTTAGTAACATATAATGGTTGATAAGTATCCAAAATAATAGTTCCGGTAGTACCGGGTAAATCTGGTAATATAATGCTGCTATCCCTTGAAACTCCCATAATAACAACAGGGTTGTGGTTATTAACAATATTGCCGTAGAACTCTCCTTTCCCAATTAGTATGGTATCCCATGGTTCACAGATATCGATAACCGGTTGTATTGAATCACAGGCTATTTCCCATTCTGTATAAGGATATTCGTTAGTACCGGTTTTACTTACGTAACGAGTTGTTTGGGCGTATTGTGATACAGAAAAGAGTATTAAAAATATGGTAATTAAACGCATTTCCCCTCATTGAACTATTACTCAAAGTTAATAATTTTCACAATAAAAATAAATGTTAGATTAATACAGGTATATTCTTTAAACTGCCGTTAAGGACCATTCATTGACGGAATAACTATGATAATGCCAAAGTTATTAATATCTATCTATTGCACAACATGTGGGAATGCAATATATCGCCACGATGGGGCTATTCTTCAATTACTCACCAGTTTTCTAAAGGTATATCATCCCTCGGGGCTGTATTAAGAATATACGTAGTAAGTTAGTTTGGCAAATTCTCATACATATCGCGTTAGCGATTACTCTTGTGTAGGATAAGTGCGACAAAGAGAATATAATACTGCGTAGCAGTTACTCCTTTTAACACGGACACTGAAATAATTATGTATTGGTGGATACTTGAAAAGAAAAAAAATCTGGTGCCAGGTCATTACACCTGACACCAATAAATTTATTTAAATCTCTTATGATCGATAGCGAAGTAGCTACCTGTCATTTTTTTGAGTGCACCAGCAAGCAGTACAATTGAGATAAGGTTAGGGAACGTCATAAACCCTAACATAGCATCTCCGAAACCCCAAACAGCTTCAAGTTCGGCAATTGCTCCGAGGAATACAAAAAACACAAATACCCATTTGTAAGGAAGTATTGATTTTTGTCCAAAGAGGTAATTACTGGCTCTATCACCATAGAATGACCAACTTATTGCAGTAGAAATTGCAAATAGTAAAACGCCAATAGTAACAATTTTGTCACCATAGGCAGTTAACCATGAAAGTCCCAGTTTGAATGCATACGAAGTAAGGATACTTGAGTTCATAAGTTCACCGGTAAAAGAAGGGTCAATGCGTGTAACATAAAACTCGGTATGATGCCATGCCCCAGTGGTAAGAATTACAAGTCCGGTTAAGGTACAAACAATAATTGTATCTATAAAAGGACCAAGCATAGCAACAGTACCTTCACGTACAGGATGTTTTGTTTTTGCAGTAGAGTGTGCAATAGCTGCAGAACCTTGTCCGGCTTCGTTAGAATAAAGACCTCGTTTTATACCCCAGAGCAAGGTATTAAGAAATACAAGGAAAGTACCACCACCAACACCGGCTATTTCGGCAGGCGGATTAAAAGCCATATCGAAGATTAGCCCAAAACTTTCGGGTAGTACAGATATATTACCAAATAGAATTAGTACAGTTGCAAAAACGTAAATTAGTGCCATAAAAGGAGCCAGGTAACCAGTAACCTTACCAATTCGTTTAATTCCACCAATAATAACCATAGCAACCAAACCGGCAAGCACAACACCGTTAAGTACTTGCTGAACACTTAGTTCAAATCCATCAAATAATGCATATTTTGCGGTCAGGAAGTGATTAGTGCCAACAACACTTACTACTTCGGAGTAAATTTGGTCGGAAACGGTAAATGATTGAATTGCATTACCGGTGGCAAATGAACAGATTATAGCAAAACTCGCAAAAGCAATTGCCAGCCATTTCCAGTTCTTGCCAAGACCATGTTCAATTGTGTACATAGGACCACCAGCAGTGGAGCCATCTGGAGCAATTTCACGATATTTAAGCGAGAGCGTAGCTTCGGCATATTTAAGCGACGTACCGAAAAACGCAGTAACCCACATCCAAAACAAAGCACCGGGTCCACCATAATAAATTGCAGTAGCCACTCCGGCAATATTGCCAATACCAACTGTAGCGGAAAGGGCAGTTGTTAAAGCACGGAAATGGTTAAGGTCACCTTCATCATTAGGATCGTCATAAATACCTCTGGTTACTTTAATACCATGCCAGAAGTAGCGTAATTGTGGAAAACCAAGCAGAAAAGTAACAAATATACCAGTACCAACGAGTACAATAATCATTAGCGGGATTGAACCAAGTGGTAGTTCTTTAGACGGAAAAGTTTTAAAGAACTCAAAATTTCCGGGGAACGACCAAATAGATTCGAAAAAAGAAAGCCCGAATACGAGAAGTATAATAAGCAAAATAACATAAGTAATTATACCACCCAAAGATTTTCTCATAGTAACTCCTTTGTAAAAATATTTGAGGGTTAGAAAAGAAAGCACCGGAAACCGATGCTGTTAACAACGCTAAACAATTCCCAAAGAGTGTAAAAATACAATAAATATTAACACCGGCGATAAATATTTTAGGAAAAATTTCCAGAAAGTAATTGTCCAGAAACTTTTTTCAAATATAACCTCGGAACCTTCCTTAAGATTAGCAAGCACTTTGTCGAAGCCCCAAATCCATCCAACAAAAACAGCTGTTAAAAGACCACCTAAAGGAAGCAGAATATTTGCTGTAATAAAATCAAGTAAATCAAAAAAGTTTAGTCCAAATATTGTATTGTTTTGCATAACATTAAATGAAAGTGCACTTGGTACACCCAGTAATAATGTAATTCCGCCAAATACTACCGCAGCCTTTTTTCTGGACCATTTTCGTTGATCTATAAAATAGGCAACAATAACCTCAAGTAACGAAATTGAAGAAGTTAAAGCTGCTATTGTTAACAACAGGAAGAATATAATAGAGAAGAAATAACCACCCGGCATTTTCATAAATACAACCGGAAGGGTTTGAAATATTAAACCTGGACCTGCATTTGGGTCCTGACCTGTTGCAAAAACAACAGTAAATATTGCAACCCCTGCAATGATTGCAATTACGGTATCCAGCACAATAATTTGAACAGAAGAAGTAATTATGCTATCTTTTTTAGACATATAACTACCATATGTAAGCATTGCACCCATGCCAAGTGAAAGAGTGAAAAATGCATGACCAAGTGCCAAAAGTACAGTTTCAGCGTTAACTTTCGCCCAATCAGGGTTAAACAGAAAATCTATTCCTTCTTCGGCACCATTTAATGTAATACCACGCAACATCATAATTACAAGAATAATCAGAAGAAGTGGCATAAGGATTTTACTAGATTTTTCTATACCTTTTTGTACACCGGCAAAAACAATTGCAATACATAGAAACATAAATACTGCAAGCAATCCAACAGTCCACCACACACTTGAGATCATTAAGTTATAATGTTCGGTAGCAAGGTCTGCATTGGCAAAGTCTTTAAAATTATTTAGGAGAGCTTCAAAAATATAACCTAACGAAAAGCCTGATATAACGCCATAAAAGGAAAGAATAAGAAAGCCGGCAAGAACACCCATACCGCCAACCATAGTCCAAAATTTGGAGTTGCCAAGTTTTTTATAGGCACCAACGGGATTAAGTTGAGTAGTTCGACCAACAAGTATTTCAGCAATAATAACCGGTAAACCAATAACAGCAATACAAATTAAATAGATAAAGATAAACGCTGCACCACCATTTTCGCCAACAATGTAAGGAAACTTCCAAATGTTTCCCAATCCAATTGCCGAACCAGCTGCTGCCAGAATGAATCCTAGTTTTGAACCCCAGTTTTCTCTGTTTTGTGCCATAGTTTTCCGATAAGTTATTTTTGATTATATTATTTTAATAAACAGCAAATATGGAACTTTATATATATAATATCAACTATTTTGTTAGTTTACAAAGAAGAGCCAAATATCTTTTATGGTTTATTTGAGCTATATTTATAACAATTGATACTAAACTGCGGATTAATAATTGCAAACAATCAGGTATTCTATATTATATGTTTTTTGGTGGATAATTAACGGACGCCAATTTAAGCGATGCAAAAACAGATTTGAAATGTATAATTATGTGATGGAGGTTATAGGAAAGGATAATCCTATTGATTATCTTGAGTTTGGAGTATTTAAAGGTGAAACGATTAATTATTGGTCGGAATTAAGTAAGAATAAATACTCAACTTTTACAGGATTTGATTCTTTTGATGGGTTGCCTGAAACCTGGAATACTTTAGGATTTAAAAGAAGTTCAGGACATTTTGATACTAACGGTAAAATTCCGGAGATGGGTGATAAAAGGATTAAGTTTGTAAGAGGTTTGTTTCAGGATACGGTTGAAAGATTTCTAGAAAAAACAGAATTATCTAACAGAATTATTATACATATTGATTGTGATCTTTATAGCTCTGCAAGTTTTGTAATTGGTGCACTTAACAACATAATCTTGCCTGGAACAATTTTAGTCTTTGATGAATTTTATTCAGTTACTAATGAGTTTAGAGCTTTTAGTGAGTACAAAATAAAATCTGGTAAAAAGTTTAAACTGATAGCAACATCCAAATGGTTAGGCAAAACTACTTTTGAGGTATTATAAATTTTATTAATAAAATAAGAACAGGAATTATGAAGGCAAAAATTCTTCTATTTTTTGTATTGTTTACGTTAGGTGTAAATGCTCAGGAACCGTATATAAAATTCAATATTTTTGAGCCATTTACTGCAACCGAGTTTGGTAGTATTATTGTAGCACAGGAATTAAGTAATATTCCTCGCTTGTTTTCGTTGGAAATAGAACCTGAAGGAAAGACAGTTTGGGTTGATGTTGTTGTTAACTGGAAAAAACCCGGGAAAAATAATTTTGAGCAACTTTTCAAGTTTAACACCAAGCCTTTTATTGCGAAAACAATTTACAACGATGAAATGGATACATACATAGAGATTGAATATACCAAAAATGAGGGGCTTATTGAGGATAATATTCTCTTGGGTAAACCCGCTGGTAATTATGAAATTTATGTACAACTCCATAATAAAAATGGTACTGTAATAGCTACGGATTTTAAAGAGCTTGAATTTCTGAATCCGGCTCAAACTCTAACAATTCAATCACCCGTTGCCGAAGAAAATTATGATGCGGTTAATGTATTAGCTTCCTGGGATGATGTAGTTGGTGTTGAAGAGTATTTTATTAAAGCCAACGTAAGGAAAAATAATTTTCAAAGTCTTGATGAAGCTCTCAATTCAGGTAATCCGCTAATAAGGGAAAAATCAGTCGGTAGTCAGACAACCGTTAATCTCAGGGATTATCTTGATAAGGAGTGGTTGCCGGGAGAAGAAATAGTTTTTCAGGTATATGGTAGTTTATCGGGTCCGGGGCAGAGTTTAAAACTTTACAGTCAGATTGTTAATTTTTATCTGAGAGATGATTTGAATTTTGGTTTGGATGAATCTACACAACCATTAGAAGCTTTGGCAGAAACTATTACCTCACCTGATGAACGAAATGTACTTTTTAATTTCCTATCCGGTGAGTATG
The DNA here is from genome assembly GCA_963663615.1 of Melioribacteraceae bacterium. Classification (GTDB taxonomy): domain Bacteria; phylum Bacteroidota; class Ignavibacteria; order Ignavibacteriales; family Melioribacteraceae. The sequence continues at coordinate 2,081,632 of OY760517.1, read as the reverse complement.
GTGACATTCTGAATGTATCGGTTGATGGAAAGTATATAACTTCGGAAGAGCTGCTGGAGATACTTAACAGTTTGAAGTTGAATCCTGATAGAATAGTTAGAGTAGAATTTAAAGAAGAAGCAGAATGATGAATAAAGTATTGATAATAATTTTAATCGTATGTTCTGTTTTGATTGGACAGGACAAGGTGAAAAAAAATCCTGTAGCTGTGCTTAACAAAGCAATCCGAAAAGTAGAGTTTAATGAGGGCAAAAAGGATTGGGAGAAGGCTACTCCCGGCTTAACACTATTTAATAAAAACCTGTTACGTACAGGTAAAAAATCTCTTGCAATTGTTAGTTTTCTTGATGGCTCAATATTAAGAGTAAGAGAATCATCCGAAGTAACTATATACGGAGATAAAGAAAAACAGAAACTTGATAAAAATGTAATAATAAACAATGGTGTAATTGGGTTTGACGTTAAAAAACAGCAGAATGAAGAGTTCAAGTTTACAACCCCTACACTGGTGGCATCTATAAGGGGAACATCAGGATACATTGAAGTATCCGGAGAAGGGAATACACTCTTTGCTCTGGAAACTGGTCTGGTTGAACTTCAGGCATTATTGGGTGCCAAATCTTCCGGTACTTTAAGACCTGGTAATACTGCTCAGGTTGATAAAAATGGCAACTTAAGAATAACAGAGACTGACCTGCAAACACAACAAAAAATTAAAAGTGCCAGACAGGTTAAAACAAAAGTTATTCGTGTAAGAACAGAAAATGGTATTGTTGAGATTGAATACCTGTCAGATGAAGAATAGTGGATGGTGTAGAATAATGAGATATTTAAGCAAGACTAACTTGTTAATGATAGTTTTACTCTTTGTAGTAATTATCGCGAATAAATCATTTGGTCAGAATGTATCAATTGATTTGGATAAGGTAGAAGCTACTGAAGGAAATACATTGGTGCTTGGGGGAAGCTACATTGCTAATTATCAGCTAACAGATATGAAGTTGTTTTACAAATCCTCAAATGATTCGGAATATAAGGTTGCAACAACTACCTTTTTCAGAGAAAGCTTTAAGGCTATTATTCCTGAGGCAGATGTTAAATATCCGCTTCTTGAGTATTATGTTGTTTGTTATGGTGGCGACAAACCGGAATATTATCCTGAAAATTTTACTATAACAGGAGATCCGGCTCTAATTACCGTTAAAGCCAAATCGGAATATCATGACAAGATTATTTTACTTTCTCCTACCGAAAACGAAATAGTTGCAGATAATAAGCTGTTCTTTTCAATATCACTATTAAGGCTACCCGACAATGTAGATAAGAGTGCTACAAAACTATATATAAATGGTAGTGATGTAACCAAACATTGTTTGAAACTTGAAGACCTGATTAATTACAATGAAATTTTAGACCTTAACCTGAATCAGGCGGGTCCAATTTCCATGGAAGTAAAGATATATGACAATGATGGTAACTTTCTTTACTCCCGTAAAAAAGAATTCAGAATAATAGCAAGCGATCTGAGAAAGATTAGTGAAGATAAATTTAACCAGAGAACATTCATTGTTGTTGAAGGAAGAAACGAATATTATAATCAGGAAAATACCTGGTATAATAATGCTTCAGTTGATTTTAGTGGTAGCTATCAAAAATTTGGTTTTGACGGCAGGGTTTATGTAACCTCCGAGGAGAAAGGATATTTGCAACCATATAACAGATACTCTTTAAAAGTTTCGCATGAATATGGTGCAATTGAGTTGGGTGACCATTATCCAGTTTACCCAAATACTATTTATGGTGGTAAGAGAATTAGAGGTATATCAGCCCATTTGGATCTTGGTGTATTTAATCTTTCAGCAAGTTACGGTTCTATTACAAGGGCTATTGAAGGTGAGTTACTTGAAATATATGCTGTTGATGATGAAACTCCTCTTGAACCCGGGCTAATAAGGATTGATTCGACTAAATACGGTAGCAATTACGGACGTGTTAGTTTTGGTACATATAGTAGAAATATTTTTATAGTTCGACCGGAGTTTGTGATTTTTAGTAACTATAAATTTGCATTAAACTATTTACATTCATCTGATGAACCAAATTCAATTGATTTTGGTGTACAACCAAAAGAGAACCTTGTAATTGGTCCTGAATTGGAATTAAAGTTTGACAGAAACAGAATTAACTTTAGAAGTAGTGCATTTGTTAGTTTGCAAAATAGCGACATTTCAAAAGGAACAGTTGAAGATACCTCCATAATTAACTTTCTTGAGGATAATGATTTTGCTGATGTTGACCCATATGACATAATTGACGCAAAAAATATTTTAAGCAATTTTATAACTGTTAACCCACATATTGGACCGTTCAATATTACTGAACTTGCATCGCTTGCTTCGGATGCCGAACTACGGGCTAAGTACTACAATAACAGGGCAAGTGTTAAGTATGTATATCGTGGTAACGATTATAACTCATTTGGACAACCATACCTCAGAAAGGATATTGAAGGATTCAAAATTGCAGATAGAATAAGTTTATTAAACAATAAGGTGTTTTTTAATCTTGGTTTTGAAAGGTTACATGATAACTTGCAGGGAACTAAACTGGCAACTACCAAAACTAAAAATATTAGCGTTTCAGGTAGTTATTTTCCTCGTAACGAATTACCTGATATAGTTGTAGGGTTTTACAGAAGTGAAAACTGGAATGGAATTAGTTTAGCTGATACAACCAAAAGAGATTTAATGGTTGAACAGACAACATCGCGTTTCTATATAAATTCGTCCTATGATTTTTATTTGCCAATAAAACATAAACTGGATGTTCAGTTTTCTTTTACTGACCGTGCAGATGCATCGTACAGGAATAATGATTCACGTGGCTACAATTTTGCAATGAACTTTTCTTCAGACTGGAGCAAGAGGTTCAGGACTGCTACCGGATTTGCGAATAGTATTTCGGAACTTATTAACAGCAATATTAATTATACTCGTCTGTTTGTTTCAGGAACACTATTTATGTTTGATAGAAAGCTCGATATGAACTTAAGAGTTAGTCCAACTTTTGGATATTTTAGCCGCATGTCAGTTGAGTTTTTTGGTGGTTACAAGTTTTTTCCAAACTTATCACTACAATATCAACTTAGGTATTTTTCCGACTTTTCAGAATTTGGTAACATGATTGCCGGAATGAAAGTACAGTACACTCTGTAATGAACAGAAGTAAGTATAAAATATTAACCGAGTTATTAATAGCTGCCGGTATTGTATTTGTAACAATAATAATTACGCAGGGTTATTTATTCACCCTGCGTCCGTTTGCCCAGCTCGAGTTAAAACTACTTGATGAGAGGTTCAGAAGAAGAGGTGAGAGGAAAATTGAGAAAGAGAGCGAAATTGTAGTTATTGAAATTACTCAAGATACCTACGATCAGATACCACCTCCCTATAACAGCTGGCCCTGGCCCAGAGTATATTATGCAAAACTTATTGAGAACCTTAATGAGGCTGGTGCCAAAGCTATTGGAATCGATATTGTTCTATCAACAAAGGATAAATATTCGGAAGAAAATGACCTGGCATTAAAAGATGTGCTTAATAAGTATGATAATATAGTTCTTGCAGGAAAACTTGATCCCAGATTGGAGAGTGAGTTTGAAATAGTTGAGAGGGGTGAGAGTGATGGAAAAATAAATTCCATTATGAAGAAGAGAAATCAAATGTATGGCAACTTGTTTTACTCTCCCAAAAATCAAATAGGTATTGTGCTTGTTGGCAGTGATTATGATGGTGTATATAGAAGGTACAGCCCTTATGTTTATTCCGGCGTAAATAATGAGTTAATACCTACGTTTGGGTTTTCACTACTCAATATTTATTACGGTCTTGAACATTATACATTGGCTGAAAATACTCCCGATAAATTTATACTTGGCAAAAAGGAAATTCCAAAGTATGACAACACTTCAATGTTAGTAAATTTTTATGGAGTTGATACCTATAAATCATTCAAACATTTTAAATTCATTGACATCATTGATGATAAGGATTTCAAAACTATTGATGAAATTGAGTTCGAAACTGATATAAATACCTGGGATGATCCTGAATATGGATTAAAAAATAAGGGCTTTTTTAAGGATAAAATTGTACTAATCGGTTCTACAATGCCGGAAGATAAGGATGTTTTACCTGTTTCTTTTGCAAGGGGTGTGAGAAAAGGGGATAATATGATGTATGGCGTTGAGTTCCATGCAACTGCACTGCAAAACATTATTGATGATGATTATATTCTCGCATCTTCAGAAATAGTTGAGTTTATCAGTGTGGTTATTGTTGTGTTCTTCTCATTCTTTGGTACTTCATTGCTAAGGAATCACAAAATCAGTAACAATTTTGTAACGGAAATACTCAGTTTCCTTTCTGTAATTTTGGTACTATATCTGCTAAATGAATTTTCCATCTATTTATTTGTTGAGCACAAATATTTACTTGCCATGATACCTCCTGGTTTTGGTTTGCTTATAGGCTATTTTGGAAGTACAGCATATCATTTTATCAGGGAAAGAAAAGAAAGCCGACAAATTAAAAAGATGTTCAGTCATTATGTTAGTGGTGAGGTAGTGGAGGAGCTTGTTGATAATCCTGATAAACTTACACTTGGTGGAGAAAACAGGGAATTATCAATACTTTTTAGCGATATTGCAGGATTTTCATCATTTTCGCAGGACATGACACCGGAAGAGCTTGTAAGTTTTATGAATGAATACCTGAATGCAATGACTAATATTGTAATGAGGAATAACGGTACTCTCGATAAGTATATTGGGGATGCAGTTATGGCTTTTTGGGGTGCACCTGTTAGTCTAAAGGATCATGCATTCAGAGCATGTAAAACAGCTATTGAGATGCGCGATAAACTAATAGAAATGAAGGCAGCCTGGAGAGAACAGAACCTACCTGATATAAATGTTAGAATTGGAGTAAATACTGGCGAAGTAATTGTCGGTAATATTGGTAGTGAAAAACGTTTTGATTATACTGCGATGGGAGATGACGTAAATTTAGCTTCCAGACTTGAGGGGGCCAATAAGCAATATGGCACTTATCTTATGATATCAGACTCAACTTACAAGCAGGTTCGTGATAAATTTTTTGTGAGGGAACTGGATACCATAAGGGTTAAGGGAAGAACTATTCCTACAACAGTTTACGAATTACTGGGATTTATTGATGATGAAGCAGCTGGAGAGTATTTTGAAAAGCTGAATCATTATTCTGATGCGTTAGCCTGTTTTAGAAATCGTAAATTTGCAGATGCTGAGAAGTGTTTTCTTAAATCTCTTGAAAAATTACCCGGTGATTTGCCTTCAAAAATATATTTGAAACGCACCCAAATATATAAGGAGAATCCTCCTGATGCTGAATGGGATGGCGTTTTTACAATGAAAACAAAATAGCACTTTAATTGCGACAAACCATAAATAAAAATAATTAAATTTTATTACTATATCGGAACTAAATTAATTTGAAATAGTTAATTTAGATATATCGTATTATGAAATTAACCAGTACCGACAAGGGGTATAAATGTATAAAAAACTTACCTTATTATTATTAGCAATTGTACTATTTTCCTGTGCTTCAGGAGATTTTGTTGAAGTTGAAAAGTTTTATCCGGAAGGTAAAGCTGACTTGCTTACAAATATTAAAATTGAGTTTAACAAGGATTTGGCTCCATCAGATACACTTGATAAATGGTCGGATGAGCAATTTGTTGAATTTACTCCTGCCATAAATGGAAAATTTAAATGGCTTGACAAGAGAACTCTTATATTTTCGCCCTCGAATCCGCTAAAACCAATCGAATTATATACGGCAAATGTTACTTCAAAAGTATTATTCAATACCGGATTACAATCCGAGTTTGAAGAATATAGCTTTATTACCCCTGACTTTGAGGTACTTGGTGCAGATTTCTTTTGGGATTTTAACAAGCAGACCAACAGTGTAATAGTTAAATCCAATCTAAAGTTTAATTACAAAGTTAATCCAGCGTTAGTTAAAGATTATTTACACGTTACACTTGATAATGTTGAAGCCAGAGAAATTAATGTTGTTACTTCATCTGTTTCCGAAACTATTGCTTTTGAAATACTGGATGTAGGTGTTGCAGAAAAAAGACAGAATATTGAAGTTTCGGTAAAGTCAGGATTAATGTCGGTTGTTGGTAAAAAAGGTCTTGCCGATACCAGAGAGTTCGATTACCAGCTTCCACCGTTAAAGAGGCTTTCGATTACGGGTGTAAATGCCAGTGCTAACGGAAGTTCAACAATAATAAATGTTAATACTTCGCAAAAAGCTGAATTAAAATCTATAAAGAATTTTATAGAAATTGAACCAGCTTACGAATATAAAGTAACTGTTCTTGAAAACCGTTTTATTTTAACCCTTTCTACCTCAAAACTTGACCCGGTTACTGTAAAAATTAAAAAAGGATTGAAGAGTGAATTCGGTGGTGAACTGGAATATGATTTTGTTCAGCAAGTTTCATTTGGTGAGTTACGTCCTACTTTATCATTTACGGATAAAAATTCAAAATATTTACTAAAAGACGGTTTCGGCAATGTTGAGTTAAGTAGTATAAACAATAAAGGAATTGAGGTTAATGTTCAAAAGGTATTTTTGAATAACCTTGTGCATTTTCTTAACAATCATACTTATACATATAAATGGATAAATGATAACAAAAACTATTACGTAGGTTCTTTCGGAAAGGATGTATTTAGTTATAAGGTTAATCTTAAAAAGAACAGAAATAGTATTGAAACCGTAAACCTTAATTTGGATACACTTGCCGGTTATAACAAACACAAGGGTATTTTTGTTATTAGTGCAAACTCTACTTCAAAACGTTGGATCAATGATGACAAAATAATAGTGATTACAGATTTGGGAATAATTGCCAAACAATCGGGTAACCAATTCTATGTATTCGTTAATTCATTAAAATCAACCGAACCGGTTATAGATGCTGAAGTACAAGTTATTTCAAAAACCAATCAGGTTATGTTAACTGCACGAACAGATCAAAATGGTGTGGTAGAGTTTGAAAATATTAAAGATGTGCTTGATGAGTTTAATCCTGTTTTGGTTATGGTTAAAAAAGGAGATGACCTTAATTATATCGATCTTAGAGAAACTAAAGTTGAGCTATCAAGGTATGATGTAAGTGGATATGAAGCTTATTCACCCGGTATAAATACATTCATTTATTCTGCCAGAAACCTTTATCGTCCGGGTGAAAAAATTAGCATATCCGGAATTGTACGAGATGACAAGATAAATAACATATCAAATGTACCGGTAATTCTTTCGGTATATAATCCCTCCGGAAACAAAGTAGTTAATATGAAGCAGGAGCTAAATGAGGAAGGTTCATTTGATATTTCATTCGACATTCCTGACTATTACTCAACCGGAAACTACCGGGCAGAATTATCTGATGGTGCAGATAATATTATTGGCTCCTACAAATTTGGTATTGAAGAATTTGTACCGGATAAAATAAGAGCAGTTATAAAATCGGATAAAGAAATATATAGTGATAATACTACCATAAAATTTGATGTAAATGCTGAGTTTTTGTTCGGTGCTCCTGCCGGAGAATTAAAATATAAAGCTGAATTAAATTTAATTCATACAAATTATTACAGTAGCAAATACAGGGAATATGATTTTAGTGCTACCGGTAATTCTGAAGGCACTGATAATCTGTTTTCCGATGGTAATTTGAATGAAGATGGAGCTGCAAACATTAGTTTTGATATTCCTTCTTATTATGGCAGACAAAAAGTTGTAAAGGCAGTTTTATTCTTAACTATTTTTGATATAACCGGCAGACCATTAAATAGGGTGAAATCGGTTAATATCTACCCACGTGATGTTTATGTTGGCATTAAGGGTGATTCGTACTACTATGATGAAAATCAGGATGTTAAATTTGATGTTGTAGCTCTTAATAAGGAAGGTACAATAGCGAAAGGTTCGGAAGTAAGAGCTGAACTTTATAGAATTAAATGGGCTAATGTTCTTAAACAGGATTACAGAAAAAACTATTATTATGCTTCCGAAAGAACTAGTGAAAAGATTGATGAGAAAAATATTACTATCGGTAGTACACCAGAGACTATTAGTTACAGAACATCAGAGAGTGGTAAATATGAAGTACGCCTTTATTATGGTAACTCCAGTGATTATGTATCAAAGTCATTTTACGTTTATGGCTGGTCTTCTGGCAGTGTAGCTTCGTTTGATGTTGACAGGGAAGGACGCGTTGATATTGTTCCTGACAAGGCATCTTATCAGCCTGGTGAAACTGCCAAGTTGCTTATTAAAGCTCCTTTTGATGGAATGGTATTGTTAACACTCGAAAGAAATGGTGTATATGATTACCAGTACCAAAAGTTGGAGAATAATTCGGCTGAAGTAGAATTTTTAATAAATGATGAACATTTACCAAACGTATATATATCTGCCACATTATTCAAGAAACACAGGGAAGATAATTTCCCACTTGTTGTTGCACATGGGGTTAAAAACCTGACTGTCGAAAAACCACAAAACAGAATTAAACTTGCAATAGATGCCCCTGAAATAATTAAACCTAACAGGAATGTTAAGGTAAGTGTTAATACTGGATTGGGTAGCGATGTATATGTTACCCTTGCAGCAGTTGACGAAGGGATTTTGTCGATAAATGACTTTGCTACTCCGGACCCTCATTCTCTGTTTTATGCCAAGAAAAAACTTTCAGTAGAAAGTTATGACCTTTATCATCTGCTTTTACCCGAAATATTTGATTATCAGTCATCAACCGGTGGTGATGCCCTGGCAGCACAACTTAAGAAAAGAACCAACCCGGTTAAAAACAAACGATTTAAACTCGTTAGCTATTGGTCTGGTATAAACAAAACGGATGCATCTGGTAAAGCTGAATTTACAGTAAACGTTCCGCAATTTAATGGCGAAATAAGACTAATGGCAGTTGCATACAAAGGTAAGAAGTTTGGTGGTGTTGCGAGTCCGTTAAAAGTTAGGGAAGATGTTATAATAGAGCCGGAACTGCCAAGAGTAATGACAATAGGCGACACACTAACAAGTGTAGTAACTTTGGTTAACACAACAAGTAAAACCAAATCAGTCAATCTGAAACTTGAAGCAACCGGTAACATAAGATTGATTAAACAATCTGAAAACTCTGTAAAAATTGAACCAAACAGTACGTTAAGTATATTTGGAAAATATACGGATAATGGTGAACCAGGTGTTGGAGATGTAATCTATAAATTATCCGGTGACGCAAAATCCTACAGGGAAGAAAGTATAGCAGTTAGACCCGCATCTCCACTTGTAACAATGAGCAAAACAGGTGTACTGAAAGCTGGTGAAAGTAGGGAAATAGTTATTCCGGGTGATTTTATTGAATCTACCCGAAATTCAAAAATAACTGTAAGTACATTACCTGTAACAGAATACAGTGATCAGTTAAACAAATTACTCCAATACCCATACGGATGTCTTGAGCAAACAGTATCAAAAGTATTCCCACTTCTTTACTTTGATGATATTGCCAAATCACTTAATCCGGATATGTTCGTCAACAACCCATCGGTTTACTATGTAAAAGAAGCATTGCATAAAATACGTAATTTACAGCTTCCGGGTGGTGGTCTTGGTTTCTGGACTTCATCAACAAAAGCAAATGAATGGGCATCAGTATATGCAGCTCATTTTGCTCTTGAAGCTAAAAAAGCCGGGTTTATAATTGATGACGTATTTATGAATAGCTTAATGAAATATGTTGATGATATATCAAAGGAACGTAGTTTAAGTGAATACAGGTATTATGAAAATGGTAGTATCAAAATAAAAAATATAGCTAATAAGGCAGTGCTATATGCCCTTTATGTTAAGGCATTAAATGGTGAAGCTGATATTGCTTCAATGAATTATTATAAAAATCGAATTCAGCTGTTAACCAATGATGTACTCTATCTTCTTGCCGGATCTTATGCACTTGCCGGAGATATGAAATCATACTCGGAAATATTACCTTATGAATTTAATGTTGAAAACAGCGTAAGGGAATCGGGGCTATTCTTCAACTCTCCTGTGAGAGGCACAGCAATTGCACTTAATGTACTTGCAGAAAATGATCCTGAAAACTTACAGATACCAGTAATACTAAAATATCTTGGAGGAAACAAAGAGAATATTCGCTCAACTCAGGATCGTGCCTGGGTATTTTTGGCATTGGGCAAACTAGCAAGAAAGAACGCTGGCAACAATATAATGGTCTCTGTTTATGATGCCGAAAATAATTTACTTGGAAAATTTGATAGCAAGTCTGCCAATAATTTTGGTAGTGTTGTAAATAGCGACAAAGTTACTATAAAAGTAGAAGGTAAAGGACGTGTTTATTATTTCCTAAACTCGGAAGGTATATCCAAAACTGCTGATGTTGAGGAAAGCGATAATCTAATTTCTATTAGACGAGAATTTGTTGATTACAGAACCGGTCGAAAAATTAGGGATACATTTACTCAAGGGCAGTTGGTTAAAGTACGCATTAAAGTTAAAAACTCCCTGGGCGAGCTGGATAATCTTGTAATTACTGATATGATTCCTTCTGCATTTGAAATTGAAAATCCAAGACTGGCTAAGGAAAACAGATCAAACAAATCAAGTCTTTATGTTGAACATGAGGATATTAGGGATGACAGGTTAATACTGTTTACCAGTATGAGTAACAAGACTGAAAAGGAATATGAATATCTGGTACGAGTAGTTAATTCCGGTAGTTTTGTATTACCAGCTATATCTGTTGAATCGATGTATAACCCTGAAATTTCCTCCATCAATGGTTATGGTAAGATAAAAGTTGAGAAGTAATATTTTCAGAAAATATAAATTTGTAAAACAACTTGCAGTATCAGTTTTTCTGATACTGCTTTTTTTATTATCTCTCAACTGGATATTCCCATACAAAATAGAGGAGAACTATTCAACAGAAATTTATTCATCACAGGGTAAATTACTTAATGCCTATTTATCGGGTGATGATAAATGGAGACTTAAAACCAATATTGAAGAAGTAACTCCGGAAATGATTAAATCAATATTGGCAAAAGAGGATAAATGGTTTTACTATCATTTGGGTGTTAATCCTTTAGCCGTGTTCAGGGCTTTGTGGCAAAATGTAACAACCGGTGAGAGAGTTTCGGGTGCATCAACAATTACAATGCAGTTGGTAAGAATGCAACAACCGGCAACCCGGAGTTATTTTAACAAGTTTCTTGAAATGATAAGAGCTGTTCAGCTTGAGTTAGGATATTCCAAAGATGATATACTTGCAGCATATCTTTCAAGATTACCCTATGGGGGAAATGTAGAGGGGGTAAAAGCTGCTTCCTATTTGTTTTTTAACCGCCCACCGGAAAAATTGAGTCTCTCGCAATGTGTATGTCTGGCTATTATTCCAAATGATCCAAACAGTTTGAGGATAGACCGGCATCCGGATGTACTTGTTAATAAAAGAAATTTCTGGTTAGATAATTTTTTAGAGAGAAACCTGTTCAAGGATAAAAGTATTTCCGATGCAAAAGGAGAAAAAATAACTTCTGCACGATATGAATTCCCAAAAGAAATACCTCATTTGGCAAGAATACTTAAGAACAGGTATAATGGTAAAATTGTTAAGACTGGTATTGATTTCAGAAAGCAAAAAATAGCTGAAACATTACTAAAAAAATATGTATTGAGGCAGAAGTCAAAAGATATTTCAAACGGATCTTTAATTGTTCTTAATAACAAAACAGGAGCAATTGAAGTATATTGTGGTTCTCAGGATTTTAATGATAATTTGAGCAGTGGGCAAGTTGATGGTGTCTATGCAATTAGATCACCTGGTTCAGCATTAAAACCATTTTTGTATGCAAGAGCATTTGATAAGGGAATAATCACCCCGAAACGGAAACTGCTGGATGTACCAACTGATTTCGCAGGTTATTCACCTGTTAATTATGAAAACAAATTTAATGGTTGGATTACTGTAAGATTTGCATTATTAAATTCGCTAAATATTCCTGCTGTTAGATTGTTGAACCGTATGGGGGATCAGAACTTTATTAATAGCCTTGAGAGAATGGGATTTAGTACCATAACTGAAAAGCGAAACGAGTTAGGGCTTTCACTTATACTTGGAGGATGCGGAACATCTTTATTTGAACTGGTGAGGGCATATTCGGCATTTGGCAATAAAGGCAAAATGATTGAACCGTTTTACAAAATAGGCGAAAACTCCCGTGTGTCAGAAATATTTTCAGCCGAATCATCATACCTTGTTTTCGATATTTTAAGCTCGTATGAGAGGGCGGGAGTTAATACACAGTTTAATGAAAACTCCGGACTACCACTATTTGCTTGGAAAACAGGTACCTCTTATGGTAAACGCGACGCATGGGCTATTGGTTTTAATAGCAATTATACCATTGGTGTATGGCTGGGTAATTTTAGCGGTGAAGGATCACCATATCTTAATGGAGCCGAAATTGCAGTGCCTTTACTATTCGAAATATTCAATTTTGCTGACTATGGAAATAAATCCGGAATTCCGGAAATACCTGATGGATTGGATACAAGAATAGTTTGCTCATACTCCGGTGAAAAACCGGGCGAATTTTGTAGCAGTACAGAATCGGATTATTTTATAAAAAATGTTACTCTTAATAATGTGTGCAAATTGGAAAAAGAAATATATGTTGATAGTACAGAATCAGTTCAGTATTGTACTGAGTGCTTACCGGAAAGTGGTTATAAGAAGATAGTGATAAAAGAGTATCCACCGGAAATAATACAATGGAAAACCAGAAACGGGGAATCAGTTAAATCCATACCACATGAACCAACGTGTCCTTCGGTTATGGGTGATGGAAAACTTGTAATCAATTCCCCGCAGGAAGGATACGAATACTACATTGATAAAACAAAAAAGCAAAAAATACTTCTTGAAGCAATTGCAGAAGGTGGAGTAACAAAGATTTATTGGTATCTGAATGGTAAACATTTTGCTAATTCAACACTTAGTGAAAAACTCTTTTTTGAACCAACAGAAGATGAATATCTCATAAGGTGTATTGATGACAGGGGAAGATACGATGAGATTAAAATAAAAATAAATTATTACTAAACTAAACCCAAAAGCATAGTAGTACAATTCAATAAAATCCGATTTCAAAAAACAGTAAAGATATGAAAACTAATATTGTTGGAATCGTTTAATCAATTATATTCTGTTCTTTTAGAATATCATAAGTTAACATTTTTCTTTTATTAGCCATTTTTATATCATTCAGATCAATATTTAACGCAAATACCCAAACATTGTTTTTAGTATTGATGTAACCAACATTCCATCCAATATTCATACTCCAACCAGTTTTTGAGTGAATTACATAATGGTCTGTCGAATCAGTTATCATAATCTCTTTTACCGTAGCTATTATACTTTTATCGAAGGGTAAATCATTATTTACAAGCTTTTCAAGAAATTCAATTTGTTCAGTTGCAGAAATTGCGAGTTTGCCATCCAGCCAAAATGAATCGATTTTATCTTCGATATTTTTATTCCCGTAATTTGAATTTGTAACCCATTTTTGCATTTTTTCTTTGCCAATTCGTCTGGCTAATTCCTGATAAAACCAAACACATGAAACCGGAAAAGCAGTACGCATGGTATGGTCTTTATTCCACTTATCATAATCTCTAACTACTCCGTCCCATTTAATTGTATCGTCAACGCTTGCAATTGAAGAAGTTTGTAACGCTATCATTGAATTCAGGATTTTGAATGTTGAAGCGGGTACAAAACCTTTTTTGCTTCTTTCCCTGTTGTAAACTAATGTTTTACCGGTGCCTAAATTTTTTAATACAAAAGTACCGGTTACATTATTTTTCTCAAATAGCTTGGACCATTTGGTTATTTCCTGGTTCGAGTTACAGTTTGTCAATCCTATCAGAACTAAAACTAAAAGTAATGCTAAAGTTATTCTTTTCATTAGTATTAAAATTCTCCATAATATTTAAGTTGTTCTGGATTTATTACCTTTAGCAGTAGCAATTAAAGCAAAACTTATTAACGCCCCAAAAAGACCTATTGTCCAGAACTCACCACCATAATTGTTGTGCTTAACGAAATCTATTGAATACCCAATAAGTGGAGCAAAAATGGTAGTTGCAAGCGTTTTTGACTGGCTTTCTATTGAAAGAATGGTTGCTCCTTTTGATTCATCTGAATAATTGTCAAATCTTGAAATAAGAATAGGACGCCAAAAATTCTGTATAATATTAAGTAAAACAAATAATCCTACAGCAGGAATATACATTTTGTAATAGAACAGTGGCACAAGTGCCGCGTAGATTACAAAAGCTGCAATCAGAATCAATTTTGAAGCTTTTTCTTCATCTCCGGCTTTCTCCTTTATCTTATGCGAATTTCTGCTGGCAACTGCTGATAATAGTGAAAGAATAAAGTAAATGATACCGATACCCACTGTTTCCTTATCTTGTGCTGAGAGAGTAAGAAAAGCCGAAGTTGCGAGAGCCATATTCTGAATAACCGGTTGTATGTATTCCTTTACTGCCTTGAATAAACCCTCGAATCCCATACTTTCAATAATTAGTCGCCTTACAGATGTTGTTTTGTATGAAAATTTAAAACTAGTATAAAGATGCTGAATTAAACCTTTCAGATCAGTATTACGGTCTCCGTTTCCGTCAACAACTTTTGGGTAACCCAAAAAGTTAATTATGCCAAGTATGTAAGGAATAATTGAGAAGAAGAATACGAGTTTGTATTCAGGTTTAATTAGTAGTATTGCAGTTGCAATAACAATTGATAAGGCTGAACCTAATTTTGACCATGAGCGAGTATATCCGTAAACCTTGTTTTTGTCATCAATTCTACCTTCACTTCTTAACCATGTAAATATCATTGCTTTGTGTGTTCCAGTGCGGAAAGCATCTCCAATTGCAAAAAAGAGCATTGCCGGTACAAGTGTTAAAAATGAATTACTAAATCCGAAAATGACGAAGGATATTATATAGGATGAAAACGAAAAGATCAGACTTTTCCTTCTGCCGTAAACATCAGCTAATGCACCGCTTGGTATTTCGGCAATATTAAGGAAAATTTCCCTGATGGCAACCAGAATACCAATTTGTGAATAGCTTAATCCAAGTTCCAGAAAATAAAGCAGTAGAAAAGGCTCAAAATATCTTTGATTCTTGAGGAATCCGTACAGGGAAAATCTTTTAATCATATCGCTCTAAAAATTTGTTATACACAAATTTAAGAGATTGAAAAATAAATGTCTAAAAAATTCTCCTAAGTCTGGATAACACCAACATTGAATTTTTCTATTACAGGATTATTGTTTGCATATTCTATTGAACGCGAAATATATTCACGGGTTTTAGCCGGGTCTATTATTTCATCTATCCACAAGCGGGCAGCTGCATAAAGGGGGGCGCTGTGTTTATTATATTTGGCTTTAATATCATCCAGAAGCATTTGTTTCTGTTCTTCTCCAAATTCCTCACCCTGTTTGGCTAATTGTTTAACTTTTATATCGAGTAAAACACTGCTTGCTTGGTCACCCCCCATAACAGCAATTTTTGCATTAGGGTAGGCATAAATAAACCTCGGATCGTAAGCTTTACCGCACATTGCATAGTTACCGGCACCGTAGCTATTGCCGATAATAATAGTGATTTTTGGAACAGTGCTGTTTGCAACGGCATTAACCATTTTTGCACCATCCTTGATAATACCACCATGTTCTGCTTTGCTGCCAACCATAAAACCGGTAACATCCTGAAGAAAGAGGAGCGGGATTTTTTTCTGGTTGCAATTCATGATAAAACGTGCAGCTTTATCGGCACTATCAGAATAAATTACACCGCCTATTTGCATTTCACCCTTAGCTGATTTTGTAATACTTCTCTGGTTTGCAACTACACCAACCGACCAACCATCTATTCTGGCATAACCGGTAATGATTGTTTTACCATAGCCTGCCTTATATTCATCAAAATCGGAATTATCAACAATTCGTGCTATCAGTTCATGCATATTATACGGTTTGAGAGTATCGGAGGGGAGGAGTCCGTATATTTCATTTTCGGGAAAGTTAGATGGTGATGGTTTAATTCTGTTAAAGTTGGCTTTATTACCAGCCATTTTCATCTCAACCAGATTACGAATCTTTTCGATAGCTTCTTTGTCGCTTTCAACAAGATAGTCAGTCACTCCGGAAAGATTACTTTGTACTTCGGCACCACCGAGAGAATCGTTATCAATTACTTCACCAATAGCAGCTTTAACTAGGTGTGAACCGGCGAGAAAAACAGAACCTTCACCTTTTACAATTATTGTTTCGTCGCTCATTATAGGTAGGTACGCACCACCTGCAACACACGGACCCATTATAGCAGCTATTTGATGAATACCCATCGCCGATATTTTAGCGTTATTACGGAATATTCTGCCAAAATGTTCCTTGTCAGGGAAAATGTCTTCCTGAAGTGGTAAATATACACCAGCACTATCCACCAGATAAACAATTGGCAGGTTGTTCTCAATTGCTATTTCCTGTGCACGCAAATTTTTCTTTGCCGTAATGGGAAACCATGCACCAGCTTTTACAGTTGCATCATTTGCAATTATTACATGATCCATTCCATGAATTTTACCAATGCCAAACACCGTACCGCCACCCGGTGCACCACCATGTTCAGGATACATTTCATAACCGCAAAATGTATTTAACTCAGTGAAGGAATTATCGGAGTCAACAAGAAGAGATATTCTTTCGCGAGCGGTAAGTTTTCCTTTTTTATGCTGGCGTTCAATATTATTTTCACCACCTCCAAGTTTAATTTTATCTCGTTTGGAGTTAAGTATTCTTACCAGGTTTTTATATTTATCCTCATTTTCAGCAAAGGTAGTATGTGTAGTTATGTCAGATCCAATTTTAGTCATATTAGTTATTCAGGTTATTAGCAAGATTTTTGGCAATTACAATTTTTTGAACTTCGGATGTACCTTCACCTATGGTTAACAATTTAACATCGCGGTAAAACTTTTCAACCGGATAATCCTTAACGAAACCATATCCGCCGAATATTTGGACAGCCTCATTTGCAGCTTTGGTCGCAATTTCACTTGAGAAGAGTTTAGCCATTGCAGCTTCATGTCTGCAATCTTTACCTGAATCTTTTAGGTAGGCGGCTTTGTAAGTCATTAAACGTGCGGCTTCAACTTCTGTTGCCATATCAGATAACTTAAATTGTATTCCCTGAAACTGGTTAATTGCTTTATTGAATTGTTTACGTTCCGAAGAATATTGCAGGGAGCTATCCAGACACCCTTGTGCGAGTCCGACACTTAATGCCGCAATTGAAATCCTGCCACCCTCAAGAATTTTCATTGCCTGTTTAAAACCTTCACCCTCAGCACCGAGCATATTTTCAGCAGGTATTCTGCAATTATCAAAGATTAGTTGAGTTGTTTCGCTGGCACGCATACCCAGTTTATTCTCTTTTTTAGCGGTTATAAATCCGGGTGTGCCTTTTTCAACAATAAATGCGGATATTCCGTTTTTTCTATCTTCTCTGTTAGTTACTGCCATAATAACTGCTGTTTCGCCAACTCCACCATGAGTAATAAATGTTTTTGTACCATTTAGTACGTAATCGTTACCATCTTTTTTTGCGGTTGTTGACATTGCAATAGCATCACTACCTGAGCCAGGTTCTGTTAAACCCCAGGCACCAATTACTTTGCCACCAGCCAAATCGGTAAGATATTTATTCTTTTGAGTTTCGTTTCCAAAAAGATTTATATGATTAGTACACAAACCATTGTGAGCAGCAACGGACAGTGCAATTGAAGGATCAACTTTGGCAAGCTCCTCAATTATTAAAGCATACTCAGTATAGCCAAGTTGTGAACCTCCATATTCCTCAGGCACAAGGATACCCATAAAACCCAATTGACCAAGCTCTTGCATTATATCCATGGGGAATAACTGCTTTTCATCATAATGCATTATATGAGGTTTAATTTTTGAATTGGCAAACTCGCGTATTGTATCAACTATCATTGATTGGTCTTCTGTAAGACTAATACCATGAGGATATATTTCATCTGTATTTTGCATTTATGACCCTTAAAAATTTATGGTTACTGTGCCGGGGAGACACTATTACAATAACCAGAAAAATGGGCGTAAAGTTTTAAATATGTAAATCTTTTTTATTGAGGTTTGATGTAATGCTTCTGGCAATTACAAATGGTGAGTTGTTTTCTGAATTACTAACCATTGTATTAAGGTTAATATTTTCCCAAAGGTTATGCGAAATATCTTTCTCTACTATATTTTTTATTCGGGTAATAAAATTATTCTTCCTGCGTTTGGAAAATAAACCAAATTTGTTCTGATGTTCGATGAATTGATTTATTGCGACTGACAATTCATCAAGACCCTGCTTTGAAGATGCAATAGTTTTCAATACAGGTATCATCCAGGTTTTTTCATCATGGTAACGAAGAGAGAGGATAGTTTTAAGAGCATTATATGCGGAATCGGCACCGGGTCGGTCACATTTATTCAGAACAAATAAATCGGCAATTTCCATTAAACCTGCTTTCATAGCCTGAATTGAATCTCCTGATTCGGGGACGAGAATAACTATCACTATATCAGACGCATTTAGTATGTCCAGCTCGGATTGTCCAACACCAACCGTTTCAAAAATAATGTTTTTATATCCGGCTGCATCCACAATATCGGCTGCATCTATAGCCTTGGTTGAAAGTCCACCCAAACTTCCGCGAGTTGCCATGCTTCTTATAAGAATATTTTGATTCATTCCGATATCATTCATGCGTACACGATCACCGAGTAATGCACCACCGGAAAATGGACTGGTAGGATCAACAGCCAAAATACCTGTTTTGCTGCCATCATTGGAAAGTAGAGATGCCAGGTGATTTGTTAAGGTTGATTTACCCGCACCTGGTGGACCAGTAATTCCAATACGAAGGGCATTACCGGTGTTGGGGTATATTTTATTGATGATTTCTCTTGCATCATCCACGCTATTTTCAATTATAGTTATTGCCCTTGAAACAGCACGTTTGTTGCCCTTAATAATTTCATCAATTAGTTTATTCATAAATAAAGCTTATTAGTGATAATATAATTTTCAACCTGTTCCGGGACGAGATATTTTATTGGAAGTTTATTTTTTATTCTTTCACGTATATTTGTAGCTGAGATTTCGATTAAGGGCGTATCAACAAAACAAACCTTACTACTGATAAATTCATCAGGATGTAAATTACTTGAATCACTCCTTCTCATTACAACTACTTTACACATTTGCAAAATATTTTTGTATTCGTACCACTGATCAAAACAAAGAAAATTATCATATCCAATGATTAGTTCAATATTGCGGTATTTTTGAAGGAAGAATTCCAGTGTATTAACTGTGTAGGAAGTTTTTTGGTTTGTTATTTCATAATCAGAAATCTCTATCCCTGCTTGACCATCTGTTGCCAGTTCAAGCATCTTATTTCTGTCAGAAGACGAAGCTGCATTATAATCAGGTTTAAGTGGGGACTGGTGGTTTGGAATCAGGATTATTTTATCAAGAGCTCTTCTTTCCTTTACGAACATCGAGGTGATTAAATGACCGATATGAACAGGGTCGAATGTGCCACCAAACAATCCAACTCTCATTACTTTCCTCCATCAATAATATTCTTAAGGCTTCGGGTAGTAAGTAACCATACCAATAAAATAAATGTAATCATTGGTATTACCGAATAATAAATTTCAGGACTGTTGTTTCCAGTTGCTTCAAAAAGTGTAACCTGTACAGAAGTAACTGGAAAAAATTTTAGCAAACTGAAAAATATTGAATGAGTGTTGCTAATAAGCCAAGAATACAAAATTATTGGTAATGTTAAAACTATTGTAAAAAAGGATAATATTGAGTTCGAGTGAAAATCAGATTTGGATTTAATTCCAAGCCAAGTAAAGAATATTATATTAAACAGATATCCAAGAACCAGTAAAAGAAGAATTTCATTACTTATTGAAATACTAAAGTTTGTATTACTATATTCTGTCATAAGCGAAAGAATACCTTTAAACAATATTGCTTGAATTACACCAGTTAAAATAAGTCCAAGTACCTTACCGAGAATAAGTTGTTGCGGAGTAGCCAGAGTAAGCAATACCTCAATTAACCTGCTACTTTTTTCTTCATTAAATCCTCGTATTAGCTGATTTGCTGAGTAAATTACAATAACTATATATAATATTGCCAATATAAAATTATTGAGTAACTTGTTCTGCAACACACTTCCGGATTTGGATTTATCAGTATCCAAACTTTGTTTTGTTATAATGGGCGATTCAATTTCTTTGATAGGAATCTTGTTCTTTGCCGAGATATTTAACTTTTCAATAAATGTTTCAATCCGGTTGATAACTGAAGGAGGGCAGTGGTTATTAGCTACTATTTTATACGATGTACTATCATTACTTTCAATTATATAAATAATGGCTGAAACTAAATTTTTATGAAGGTCATTATCTAAATCAGCCATTTTTGCTGTATTGGTTGGTTTACCACCATTAATTAAAAGTAATTTCTCATTAATACTATTTTTTGAATCCTTATTTACAAGAGCAGACATATCCCTAACATATTGAGTATTGTTCGTAACTATGGCAATAACTTCCGGACGCTTGTTGTAATTGTTCTGCGTGTTGTTAGTTGCTAAAAGGATATACAGAAGCAGTGGGGTAAATAAAGTAACAAATATAAAGTATTTGTTTCTTACCTTGTTAAGTAGTTCCCAACGGATAATATGCAAAACTTTATTCAACAGTGTTCCTTTTTGTAAGTGCCATAAAAATTGATTGTAAATCGTTTCCCGATCTTTTGAATTCAGTCAGGGTATTGCTCTTCAACATGCTTTTAAGAAGCTCATTTATTAAGTCTGTATTTGTCTCTGTTATAATAATTTTATTTGTTGCAACGGAGTGATTTATATTGTACTGTGCAAGCAATTCAACTACATGTTTATCATTAGGTATTTCATAAGATGATAATTGATATTCTTTCTGCAATTTGCCAATATCACCTGAATATAATATGTTCCCTTTATTAAGAAGATGCACATCATTACAAAATTTTTCAGCTTTTTCGAGCAAATGCGTGGAAATTATAACAATTTTATCTAATTTTGCACAGTCAAAAATAATATTGTTTAGTTGTTCCTGGGCAAAAGGATCAAGCCCGGTATAAGGTTCATCGAGCAATATTATATCAGGATTTTGTGCAAAAAGTGAAATTAGCTGAATTTTTTGCTGATTACCTTTTGAAAGTTTTCCAACGAGTTCATTTAAAATTTGTTTTGAATCAAAATATTCGGAATATTGGTTTATTGCTTTTTTTATACTGTTTGAAGATAGTCCTTTAAGGCTGCAAATATATTTAATATTCTCATAACCGGTAGCGTTTTTGTAAAGACCTCGTTCTTCGGGTAAGTAACCAATATTAAGCTTTTCCAGTTTTGAAACTGAATTGCTTTTGAACTGTATATACCCTGAGTCGGGTTTAAGTAAGCCGGCAATAATACGCATAAAAGTAGTTTTACCAGCTCCGTTTGGTCCTAAAAGTCCAGAGACTTTACCGAACTTCAAGGAAACGGAAACGTTTTTTAAAGCTATTTTATTATTGAATGATTTCGATATATCTTTTAATGAAAGCAATTTGAGTATTTGAAATCCTGTTTTTTATTGTTTTTTAGAAATTCAATTTATATATTTCCAAACTATATTTTAAAGAGAAAAATGATTCTTAAATATACAAACTATGCAGATGGAATTCACGATATACAATTAAAATCGTCTGCAGAGAGTCTGAAACTCTCGGAAACGTTCTTTGGTGAGGTTGTTCTAAATGCTAAAATGGATAAATCTCCGGGACAGATTGTATTAAGTTGTGAGCTTATTGTTAATACAAAATTTGCTTGTGACAGATGTACTGCTGAATATGAGGAAATCCAGGCAATTGAATTTCAGCTTGTTTATATTATTGAACATGGTGAAGAAAGTCACGATGATGATGAAGACCGTGATAATGATGTTTATTATATTACGCCGGAAACCGATAAAATAAATTTGGCAAATGATCTTAAAGATTATGCTGAGTTATCTTTGCCAATGAAAAAGCTTTGTGATGATGACTGTAAAGGTTTATGTTTGAAATGCGGAGCTAATCTAAATGAAAGTGAATGTAATTGTAAAGATGATGAGATAAATCCCGTATGGGAACCATTATTGAAATTAAAAGATAAATTAAATAAATAGGGAATAATCAGGATTAGAGACTATGGCACATCCTAAACGAAAAATATCGAAATCAAGAAGAGACAAGAGAAGAACACATTACAAGAGAACAGCTCCCTCATTAGCAACTTGCAGCAACTGCGGTGAAATGAAAATGAGCCACAGAGCTTGCCCTAACTGCGGTTATTATGCAGGTAGATCTATGTTCGTTCCTGAATCTTAATAAAAACTGATAATGAACAATATTTCTGACAATAATATTTGCAGAGTTGCCGTTGATGCTATGGGCGGAGATTTTGCTCCTGAGAATAATGTGCTGGGAGCAATTGAAGCTCTGTCCTCTGCGAAAAACCTTGAGGTATATCTTGTTGGCAGGCAGGAAGAAATTACTAATGTACTTAAGAAACATGGTAAATCTTTTCCCGAAGATAAGATAATAGACGCCCCTCAGGTTATTGATATGCATGACTCACCAGTACAAGCTATGAAAACGAAAAAAGACTCATCGTTAATGGTAGGTGCAAAAATGGTGAAGGATGGTAAAGCAGATGCCCTAATTAGTGCTGGCAATACGGGTGCTATGATGGCAATCAGTACTTTTGTTATTGGTAGAATTAAAGGTGTTAGCAGACCAACAATTGGTACACCGTTACCAACCGAAACAGGGGTACCCTGCCATGTATTTGATGCTGGTGCTTCGGTTGATTGTAAACCGGCACACTTGCTTGAATATGCTTTCCTTGCAAATACTTATCTTGAAGAAATGTATAAAATTAAAAATCCGAAGATCGGGTTGTTGAGCGTTGGAGAGGAAGAAACAAAGGGGAATGAATTAACATTTGCCGCGTTTAAACTTCTTAAGGACACAAATCTCAATTTTGTTGGAAACGTTGAAGGACGTGATGTTCTCAAGGGTTCTGTTGACATTGTGGTTTGTGATGGGTTTACGGGAAATATTTTATTGAAGTTTGCTGAAAGCGTTTTGAACTTGCTAAAGAGTAAATTGAGAAGATATGCTGATCAAGGCATTCTTAATAAACTTGGTGTATTGGCAGCAAAGGGCACTTTGAAAAATGCATTAAGCGATATGGATTACCAGAAAACCGGTGGAGTACCATTGCTTGGTATTGATGGTATTTCAATTATTGGACATGGTTCCAGCTCGGTTGATGCTGTCGCAAATATGATTCTTCAGGGCAGAAACATGCACTTCAATAATCTTATTCAAATATTTAAGCAAAAATTGGAAGCTTATGAACAATCAAAATAATACTCCCCTGCGTAAAGCGATGATTACCGGTGTAGGTGAATTTTTACCGGAAAAAGTTCTTGATAATAAATATTTTGAAAGTATTGTTGATACTAATGATGAGTGGATTAAAACTCGTACTGGAATAAAAGAAAGAAGAATACTTGAAGAAGGCGGTACAAGCGTGCTTGCTGCAAAAGCTGTTGAAGACCTTCTTAAAACAACTAATACAGATCCTAAAGAAATTGATGCCCTGATAGTAGCTACTGTTACCCCCGATATGTTTTTCCCTGCAACTGCTTGCCTTGTTCAAAACATGGTTGGTGCAACAAATGCATGGGGTTTTGATCTTTCAGCTGCTTGTTCAGGTTTCCTTTTTGCTCTTAGAACTGGTGCCTCTCTTATTGAAGGTGGTCAGTACAAAAAAGTAGTTGTTGTGGGTGCTGACAAAATGAGTTCGATAGTTGATTATACTGATAGAAATACTTGTATCCTTTTTGGAGATGCAGGTGCTGCAGTAATGCTTGAGCCTGGTGATGATCCGCAATATGGTATTCATGATTCTATTTTAAGAGTTGATGGTAGTGGTAAAGATGCTCTTAATATGAAAGCAGGTGGTAGTGCTCTGCCATCTTCAGAACAAACTGTTAAAGATAGACTTCACTATATTTACCAGGATGGTAAGGCTGTTTTCAAGGTAGCAGTTAAAGGTATGGCTGATGTTTCTGTTGAAATAATGGAAAAGAATAATCTTAAATCGGAAGATATTGCATTCCTTGTGCCTCATCAGGCTAATCTTAGAATTATTGATGCAACCAGACAAAGAATGGGACTTGTACCTGAAAAGGTAATGATAAATATTGATAAATATGGAAATACTACTGCTGCAACAATTCCTCTATGTTTAACCGAGTATTACCGGGAAGGTAAACTTAAAAAAGGTGATAATCTCGTGCTTGCTGCTTTTGGTGCAGGTTTTACTTGGGGATCAATGTATTTAACCTGGGGTATTTAATCTATGGGTAAAAAAGCATTTGTTTTCCCCGGACAGGGAGCTCAGTATGTAGGTATGGCTAAGGATTTATTCGAAAAATCTGTAGAAGCCAGAGAAATGATAAAAACTGCCGAAGAAGCAACTGGTGTAAATTTGTCGAATATAATGTTTAATGGTCCTATGGAATCGTTAAAGCAGACAGATATTACTCAACCAGCCATTTTTCTTCACAGTGTTGTACTTGCAAGTTTAATTAGAACGCTCGACCCTGATATGACTGCTGGACATTCCCTCGGTGAGTATTCGGCAAATGTAGCTGCAAAATCAATCCAGTTTTATGATGCCGTTAAGCTTGTAAGATTTAGAGGTGAGCAGATGCTTCAGGCTGGAATAGATAATCCTGGTACTATGGCTGCTATTGTTGGTTTATCCCATGAACTTACAGAAGAAGCTTGTAGCAAGGCTACTAAAGAAGCCGGTATTGTGCAATGTGCCAATTTTAACTGTCCCGGACAAATAGTAATTTCCGGTTCAGTTACTGGTGTTGAGAAAGCGATGGAACTTTGCAAGGCATCTGGTGCAAAAATGGTATCGCCATTAGTGGTTAGCGGTGCATTTCATTCGCCTTTGATGCAAACTGCAAAAGACAAGCTTAAAGCAAAACTTGATGAAGCACCATTTTACGAAGCAAAAATTCCTGTATATACAAATGTTACAGCAAAACCGGTTCAGAATACTGATGAGTTAAAAAATCTTTTATTCGAACAGGTTACTGCACCAGTAAGATGGGATGAAATAATTGTAAATATGATTGCCGATGGTGCAGATGAATTTTATGAAATTGGTCCTGGTAAGGTTTTAAAAGGACTAATGAGACGAATTAATAAAGAAGTAAAGTGTATTAACATAAGCACTTATGAAGATGTTGAAAAGTATTTATAAAGTATATTTATAAACTTTCTCATAAATTTTATTATTTTTATTGCGGAAATATTCATAACTTTGCAGAAGTATTTCTGAACGAAGACAAAATAGAGTATATAAAATAAGAGTTTACGGGTAATACCTTGGAAGAGAACAAGAAAACAGCTTTAGTTACAGGTGGTACAAGAGGAATAGGATTAGCCATTGTTAGGCAGCTTGCCAACGAAGGTTATGATGTTGTATTTACATTTAGCAGTAGTGAAGAAAAAGCAAAAGCTATTGTAGATGAACTTTCAGGAAATGGTCCTTCTGTTTTTTCCATTAAAGCTGATGCTGCTTCTTTTGAAGATACTGAAAAAGTTGTAAATTATGCTATTGAAAAACTTGGTAATGTAGGTGTACTTGTAAATAACGCTGGTATTACCAAAGATGCATTGTTGCTTAGAATGACCGAAGAAGATTTTGACAAGGTTATTGCAACAAACCTTAAGGGTGTATTTAATTATAGTAAGCTAATATCAAAACACATGATGAAAAACAAATATGGAAAAGTAATAAATATATCATCTGTGGTTGGTATTACCGGTAATCCGGGACAGGTTAATTATGTTGCATCAAAAGCAGGTGTTATTGGGTTTACAAAATCGATGGCAAAGGAATTTGGAACTAAAAACATAACTGTTAATGCTGTGGCACCAGGTTTTATTGAATCGGATATGACTTCAAAAATGAATGAAAAGGCAATTGATGCAATGCTGGGTATGATACCGCTTAAAAGAGCTGGTAAACCAGAGGATGTTGCAAAAGTTGTATCATTTTTAGCTAGTAATGCTGCCAATTATATTACCGGACAGGTAATAAAAGTTGACGGTGGAATGGTAATGTAATATTTTTAAAACGTATAAAAAAATATCTATAATCAATATTATATAGAAGGAGAATAATAATGGATATCGAAGCAAAAGTTAAAGAGATTATTATGGACAAATTAGGCGTTGAAGAATCTCAGATTGCACCAGAAGCTTCATTTCAGAATGATTTAGGTGCTGATTCACTTGACATCGTTGAACTAGTAATGGGTTTTGAATCAGAATTTGACATCTCAATTCCAGACGAAGATGCTGAAAAAATAGGTACAGTAGGTGATGCTACTAATTATTTGAAAGAAAAAGTAGAAAACTAATATATTTTCCCACGGCTTTATGCCGTGGTAAATTTACCTCTTAATAACTGGAGATAATCCATGCGCAGAAGAGTTGTTATCACAGGTATGGGTGCTGTTACACCTATAGGAAACAATCTCGAGGAATACTGGGAAGGATTAAAATCTGGTAAAAATGGCGCCGGTTTAATTAAAAAAATCGATGCATCGGAGTTTAATACCAGATTTGCCTGTGAAGTTAAAAATTTTGATATTACAGAGTATATTGAGCTAAAAGCCTCAAAGAGGATGGACTATTTTACTCATCTTGCTTTGGGTAGTGCTATTCCTGCCGTTAAAGATAGTGGTCTGGATGATGAATCTGTAGTTAAAGACAGAATTGGTGTTGTTTATGGAAGTGGTATTGGTGGTATGACTACTTTTGAAGAACAGCATAAAGCATATATGGAAAAAGGACCCAGACGAGTTAGTCCGTTCTTTGTTCCTATGATGATTTCTGATATTGCAGCAGGACAAATATCCATACAATTTGGATTTAAGGGGCCTAACTTTGCTACTACTTCAGCTTGTGCAACTTCCTCAAATGCTATTGCAGATTCATTTATGCTAATTCAAAGCGGCAGGGCAGATGCCATGGTAACAGGTGGTTCCGAAGCTCCCGTTACTAAAATGTCTCTTGGTGGTTTTGGTGCTGCAAGAGCAATTTCCACATGGAATGACAGATATTCAGAAGCTTCAAGACCTTTCGATAAAGAAAGAAATGGTTTTGTGATGGGCGAAGGTGCTGGTACACTCGTCCTTGAAGAACTGGAACACGCTAAAAAGCGTGGTGCTAGGATTTATGCTGAAATTGTTGGTTGTGGTCTTACTGGTGATGCTTATCACGTTACTGCTCCGCCTCCGGGTGGCGAAGGTGCTGTAAGATCCATGAGGGAAGCATTACGAGATGGTGGTATTAATCCTGAAGATGTTGATTATATCAATGCTCATGGTACTTCTACACCGCTTAATGATGTTACCGAAACTACTGCATTTAAAACAGTTTTTGGCGATTATGCATATAAGGTTGCAATTAGCTCTACAAAATCTATGACTGGTCATTTACTTGGTGCGGCTGGAGCTATTGAATCAATTGCGTCAATTCTTGCAATTCGCAATAGTCTTGTTCCGCCAACTATAAATCTTGAAATACCGGATCCTGAATGTGATCTTAACTATACTCCAAAAGTTGCTGTTGAAAAAGAAATAAAATATGCTATAAGCAACACTTTCGGGTTTGGAGGTCATAACGCTACACTATTGTTCAAGAAATTTGAAGATTAAATTGAAAAGTTTATTTGACCGGTTAAAATCTTTATTTAAGAAGCAAAGGGATGAGGATTTTTCCGGTCAAGATTTTATTACACATAATATTAATGCCCTTTCGGATAAACTGGAATTAGCCATATTTTCACAAGAGCTTTTTATTAAGGCTCTTACCCATCGTTCCTACATCGACCTTTACCCTGAGTTTAACAAAACTAATGAAAGACTCGAGTTTTTGGGCGATGCTGTACTCGATTTAGCGGTATCGGAATTCCTGTTTAAAAAATACCCCGACAAGGATGAAGGTTATCTTACTAAAACAAGATCGCATCTTGTGGATAAAGCTGCTCTTGCCGAGGCTGCTGACAGAATGGATCTGAAGCAGTTTATTTTTTATAATAAAAAGTTCCTTAAAGGGAGCGAGGGTGGCATTAATACTATAAAGGCAGATGCCTGCGAAGCTTTAATTGGTGCAATATATTTTGACCAGGGTCTTGAAGCTTCAAAAAGTTTTGTTCATAAGTGGATAATTGTACCAGGCTTAAAGAGTGGTAACATTTATCAGGATAAAAACTTTAAGGGGCAGCTCCTTGAATATACACATTCGCATAAAATTGAAAATCCTGTATATAGACTGTTAAAAGAAGAAGGTCCGCAGCATAATAAAATATTTACTGTTGAAGTCCTTATTCATGGTCAGGCTATGGGATCGGGTGAAGGTAAAAATAAAAAATCTGCCGAACAACTTGCCGCAAAAGCCGCTCTTATTAAGTTAAATTCCCTTCAGACTAACACCAAGTAACTACCCCGTTAAATATTTTAAAGTAACTTGACAAAGTGAAATCCGTTTGCTACATTTACCATACGGATGTATGTGTATTACATTTGTATGGTAAAAGTGTGACTTATGTGCCGGAGGTGTACCCGTGGCTACCGAACTTACTGCAATACAAAATAATATTTTGGAATATATAGTTGAGCACTGGAATAATGCAGGAATGCCGCCAACGCTTGCTGAAATTGCTGACCATTTTGGTTATAAAAATCGTGCTACGGTTCAGCAGCATTTAAAGGCTCTTGAAAAGAAAGGCTATATAAAGCGTAATCCTAAACTGGCAAGGGGTATTGAGCTTGTTGCCGAAGAGGATATTATGCAGGTTAAACCACTTTTTGGTGAAGTAGCGGCTGGTAATCCGCTTGCAATTTATCAGGATGCAATCGATACGGTTGAACTACCTAATGTTGTTAAAATGCCCCGAAACTCATTCTTGTTGCGTGTTAAGGGCGATAGTCTTAAGGATGCCTACATATTTAGCGGTGATATAGTTATTGTTCACCCTGATATATTACCCAAAGATGGGCAGATTGTTGTTGCTGTGCTGGATGACTCGGCTGTGGTGAAACGTTTCTTCAAAAAGGAAGATGTTATTGAACTGCATTCCGAAAATCCGGAATATGAGCCAATAATTGTTAAGCGTAACTATATTAGTTTTAAGGTGGTTGGTGTTGTTATAGGCATTTACAGAAGTATGGAAACATACAGAAATTGAGGTAGTTATGAAGTTTATACAAAAGGAAATTACATTACAAAGCAAAAAACGCGGATTCAATTTGGTAACTTATGATATTGAAGACCAGCTACCCGAGCTTTCCGAAATTAATACCGGAATGGCTAACATATTTGTAAAACATACCTCGGCTTCGTTAACAATTAACGAAAATGCCGATCCGGATGTACGTGTGGACATGGAAGCTTATTTTAACAGGTCGGTACCGGAAAACGCACCCTTCTTTACCCACACTGCCGAGGGCTCGGATGATATGCCGGCTCATATAAAAAGCTCAATACTTGGTGCATCGCTTAACATTCCTGTTACCAATGGAAGATTTAATCTTGGTACATGGCAGGGTATATACCTTTGCGAACACCGTAATTACGGTGGTGCGAGAAAACTGGTTATTACTGTATGGGGTATATAATAGTTACGGTTTTCTATTTATGGAGATCATTGTTATGAGTGAAAATAAATATATACAATATTATAATTCGCCAATTGGTGCACTCGAGGTAATTGCTGATGAGCTTTCGGTTAAGGAAATAAACTTTACCGATGTTCCAACACCTGAAGTACAACATACTAACAGGGCAACGGAAACTTGTTGTGAGCAGCTTGTCGAGTATTTCCAGGGTGAAAGACGTAAGTTTACTGTAAATATAAATCCCGATGGTACAAGCTTCCGTAAAAAAGTTTGGGCAGAGGTTCTGCAAGTAGAGTACGGTGAAACTGCTTCCTATATGGATATTGCCGAAATACTTGATAATACCGGTGCAATAAGGGCTGTGGGCAATGCAAATGGTAAAAATAAAATACCGATTATTATTCCGTGTCACCGCATTATTGGCAGTAACGGCAAGCTAACCGGATATGCCGGCGGTTTGTGGCGAAAGGAATGGCTCCTCAAGCACGAAAAAGCTTTGAAACCGGTTGAAGAACAAATGGTTATGTTTTAGCTATTGGGAGTAAAAGGGGAGTGGAAAAGAAAATTTATGTCGGTACTGCCGGGTGGTCGTATAAGGATTGGGTTCCTAACTTTTACCCGAAAGCACAGTCTAAAAGTTTTGACTGGCTGGAGTTTTATGCACAATATTTTAATGTGGTTGAAGTTAACTCAACATATTATACATATTTGCGTCCTAATGTGGTTAACGGCTGGATTAACAAGGTTGGCGATACAAGCGATTTTTTATTTACTGTAAAGTTGCATAAGGATTTTACCCATACACGCGAGTATAATACTCAGAAAGCACGGGCGTTTCAGTATAACCTCGATTTGTTGCGTGGTGCCGAAAGACTTGGCGGGTTGCTGATACAGTTCCCGTATTCGTTTGCTTTTGATGATGCCAATGTTGCCTATGTGCGTAACCTGTTCGAGGTGTTTGATCAGTACAAGTGCTTTCTTGAGGTACGGCATGCTTCGTGGAATAACGAGAAGGCATATAGTTTTTTGCGGGATTATAATGTATCTCTTGCTACTATTGACCAGCCCCAACTTGGTAAAGCTATTGAGTTCGATACTGTTATTACGAGCGATACTCTTTATGTACGTTTTCACGGACGCAATGAGGAGGCATGGCGGCAATCCATTAGTAATTACGGTAGCAAGCAGACTTACGAACAGCAGAATGCCCGCTACAAATATCTTTACTCACCTGGTGAGCTACTTGATATTGACCGCAAAATTAAGGAAGCTTACGACCGCATAAGCAAGGTGTATGTAATAATGAATAATCATCCCACCGGGGATGCAGTTGCAAACGCATTCGAATTGCTTCATTATCTTAGGGGAGAAGCAAAACTAACCATACCCCTAACCACTGTAACAGCCTACCCAAGACTTGAAAGAATGGCGAGCTGAATTATACCTTGTGTTTTGGTTTATGTAGTGGTAAATTTAAATTAAATCCATAATTGGAAAATACAGCAAGATGATATTAAAAATCCTCGATTTAGCGTATTTTGAAGAGTATAAAAGCAAATTACAGTTTGACTTAAACCCCAAGATAGAACAGTATAACTTTTCTGAGGCAAATGGTAATTTTACATACTTAACAAAGGCATCTGCGGTCTATTCTTCCAATATCGAGGGAAATAGTATTGATCTTAACTCTTTTATGAATTATGAGCTTAATAAGTCCAAATTTAAGCAAACTAAAGAAACCAAAGAGATTGAGAATTTAATTACAGCCTATTCTTTTGCACAGAATAACAAGCTTACAGAGGATAACCTTTTACATTGCCATAAAATATTAGCCGAAACGTTACTTATAAAAAGCAAAAGAGGTAAGTACCGTATTGAACCGATTGGTGTTTTTGGGAAATCAGGTTTAGCATATTTAGCGGTTAAACCGGAGTTTGTACCCAAAGAAATGAATAAGCTTTTTTATGATATTGCACAATTGCTGCAAGCAAAAATAACAACAGAAGAGGTATTCTATTATGCTGCTTTTATTCATCTAAAATTTGCACATATACATCCGTTTCTTGATGGTAACGGGCGTGCAGCAAGATTACTCGAAAAATGGTTCATAGCTGAAAAGCTTGGTAAAAAATTTTGGATGCTTCCTGCTGAGGAAAATTACAAAGTTAACCAGCAACGTTATTACGATGCCTTAAACTTGGGCGTAAACTATTACGAACTGGATTATAGAAAATGCCTCAACTTTTTGTTGATGCTGGTATAAAGTATGGGGTAGGGGGAAGTTGTTCTTGTAAGTTATTTATTGCGTTTAATCTTTGATTATAGTATCTTTTTATTGCTTTAGAATGTGGGTAGGTTTTATCTAATAAAATTAAAAGATATTAATCATTTAAATTAATTTTGCAATGAGCGAAAAAAAGATTGTACATGACCCTTCTGAATATATAAGAGGGTTACAGCAGCTCCTTATTTCGGATAAAAAGAAAATTGCATTTCTTTTTGGAGCAGGAACATCTTTATCAAAGAAAAGTATAAACTCACCAACTGTTCCAGCAATTAGAGAAATGACCAAAACCATTTCAGAAAAATTAAACGAAGTTGACAAAACCAAAAAAGCAATTAATGAAATTAAATTAGAAATTGAAAGTATTGGAAATGTTTATACTGTTGAGACCCTGCTTTCAAACCTTGAACAAAAAAAGGAAATTATTGGAAATGGGGAATTGAATGGTTTAACTAAAAAAGAAATTGCAGAACTAATCGCTCAAATAAAAAAAGAAATACAGAATATTGTAAGTGTTCATAAGAAGATAAAAAAGGAAGAAGGTAATATTGTTCATGTTGATTTTGCATCATGGATTATACGGGCAAATAGAAAACATGGAGTTGAAATTTTTACTACAAATTATGATTATCTATTTGAATTGGGGCTTGAATCTCAGAATATACCTTATTATGATGGTTTTACCGGGAGTTATCAACCTTTTTTTAATGCAGAATCTATTGAAGACCTTTCTTTCCTATCGAAGCAAACCAAGCTTTGGAAAATTCATGGTTCACTGGGCTGGCATTTGGATGAGAAAAGCAATAATGTATGGAGAAAAGACTCAGACGACAATGATATTTTAATTTATCCTTCAACAGCGAAATATAATAATTCAAAGAAGCAACCTTATATTTCGCTAATGGATAGACTAACAAATTTTCTTAAACAGCCAGATACTGTTTTGATTACTTGTGGATATTCTTTTAGTGATGAGCATATTAATGAAAGAATATTAACAGCATTATGTTCAAACCCATTTGCTCATGTTTATGCTTTAATATATGATATTGTTTGGAAAGAAGTAGAGAAGAATAAATTTATGAAAGAGTATAGTTTAACTGAAGATTCAGCATTAACTAAATTGGCAAGCTCTAATAGAAAGATTTCTATTTTGGGTTGCAGAAGTGCAGTAATTGGTTGCCAATTTGGTGCATGGCAGTTAAAGCGTGAACCTAGCAAAGATGATACTCCGAATATTACTACTTATTTTGATGAAGATGCTTTTGATGATGAACAGGAAATTAAAGTGGAAAAAATAGGTGCAGAAAAATGGACTGGAAAAGGTGAACTAATTTTACCAGATTTTTCAAATTTTGTAAAATTATTAAAAGAAATGATTTACATGAAAGAAGACATTCGTGAAAATTAAATGATTGATATTCAAACAGAGATCGGCGAAATAATTAGCGTAAATGGAAATACTATAACAGTTCAACTTTCGGATACCATGAAATCTAATATGCCTATTATTGATGGTGTTGTCTATCGAGTTGGACAAATAGGATCATTTCTAAAAATTCCTTTAGGGTATGCCAATTTATATGGAATTGTTACACAAATTGGTGCATCAGCAATACCTGATAATATTAAGGAATTAGCAGAACAAAATTATGCTTTACTTGATAATAAACAATGGTTAAATATGGTATTAGTTGGGGAGCAAATTGGGAAAAAATTTGCACGTGGTGTTTCACAAGCTCCTACAACTGGTGATAAAGTAAATCTAGTATCAATAAAAGATTTGGATATAATTTATGGTGGATATGATAATCAAAATTCAATTACTATTGGTAATATCAGTATCTCAGAAAGTCTAAATGCAAAAATTGATTTAAATAAACTTGTTAGTAGGCATTGTGCAATATTAGGTTCAACGGGAAGTGGTAAATCTAATTCCGTAGGTGTTATTTTAAATGCAATTGCAACAAAGAAATTTAAGAGCTCAAGAATATTAGTAATTGATCCACATGGGGAGTATAACGAAGTATTAAAAGATAGAAGCAATTTATTTAAGATTAATGCTGAAAAAGATGAAACTAAGCTTTTTGTACCATTTTGGGCATTGCCATTTAATGAGCTAATGAGCATCTTTTCTGGTACTTTGAGTGACCAAAATAGGGATTATGTTAGAACTAAAATTGTAGAAGCTAAAATTAAATCAATTGATAAAAATAAAATAGAAATTGAAAAAGAATTGGTAACAGCCGACTCACCTATTCCTTTTAGTCTAAAGCAATTATGGTTTGACCTTGATGATTTTGAGAGACAGACATTTCGTGAAAGAGCAAACCCAGATTCTGTGACTAGTTTGAGAATTAAAGGTTCAGCTCAGCATTTAGTTTCCAATGAGTATGAGCCAGCAAGTGCTGGAGGAGGAACTCCTTTTTTAAATAATCAAGCAAAAGGGATTTTAAGTTTTCTGGATAGTATGAGAATAAAACTAAAAGATTCAACATATAAGTTTCTATTTGAGCCTGGGGACTATACACCAAGCTTAGAAAGTAAGGTCAAAAAAGATTTGGATTGTTTACTATTTGAATGGTTAGGGAATAACAAACCAATAACAATATTAGATTTATCAGGTATTCCAAGTGAAATAATGACTTCAATTTCTGGAACCTTATTAAAAGTTATTTATGATGCACTTTTTTGGGGACAAAATTTGCAAATAGGAGGAAAGGAACAACCATTATTCATTGTATTAGAAGAAGCTCATAATTATCTTAAATCTGGGGAGAATTCAATATCATCAAGAGCAGTGCAGGCAATAGCAAAAGAAGGTCGAAAATACGGTGTAGGGCTTGCTTTGGTTACTCAACGTCCATCAGAATTGGATGAAACTGTGTTAAGCCAATGTGGAACCATTATTGCTTTAAGAATGAATAATTCAAAAGATAGAGGACATATACGAGCTACAATTCAAGATGAGTTACAAACAATGATAGACTTGTTACCAAGTTTAAGAACTGGTGAAGGGATAATATCAGGTGAGGGTGTAAAAATACCATCCAGAGTTCAATTTTACAAACTATCAAATGCACCTAAAAGTTCTGACCCGATTGTTTCTGAAAAGTGGATGCTTGATAAAAATTCT
This sequence comes from Melioribacteraceae bacterium, assembly GCA_963663615.1. Classification (GTDB taxonomy): domain Bacteria; phylum Bacteroidota; class Ignavibacteria; order Ignavibacteriales; family Melioribacteraceae. The sequence continues at coordinate 2,046,103 of OY760517.1, read as the reverse complement.
ATTAATGAAGATAATTACAAAAAATTACTTGCTTTATGGAGAAACCAAAAGTTCAAGGAGGTCTAAAATGTTACCTGAAATGCAATCAGTAAGTTCATCTAATGTAGCCCAGGTAGGTTATGTTGAAGAAAACCAAGAAGTTTATGTAAGATTCTTAAATGGGTCCCTTTATATTTATAAAGGAGTTCCACAATTCGAGTATGAAGGCTTATTAAATGCACCTTCTGTGGGGTCATATTTACATCGTAATTACAAAAATGTTTACCCATATGAAAGGATTGAGTGAAGAGTACATGCTCTAAGGTTAGTATCAAATGTATTCAACAGTTACTAAATTAAAATACAATACAAAAGAACTTCTTGATTCGGTTAAGCGAGGCGAGGAAGTTATTATTACATATAGGGGGAAACCTGCTGCCAAATTAGTGCCTTTTTCTGAGCAAGAAAATAGTCAGAAAGAGCCTAATGAATTATTTGGCTTATGGGCAGACAGAGATGATATAGCTGATGTTAATGAATATATAAGACAGATACGAAAAAATAGATTATCATAAATAAAATACTTCCACAACTTCTCAATCCCGGACTAACGAAAAGTCCTTCTCTTTTTAGGAGAAGGATTTAGGATGAGGTCACAAACAACCAAACATGCAGCACAGAACAATATTTCATCTGGATTTGGATGCTTTTTTTGTATCCGTTGAGAGGATACTCGATCCTTCACTGGAAGGCAAGCCTGTTATAGTGGGAGCCGATCCTAAGTTGGGAAGGGGAGTTGTTACAGCTTGTTCCTATGAAGCACGGGAGTACGGACTGCATTCGGCAATGCCAATTAAGCAGGCATACAAACTTTGTCCGCACGGATTATATGTAAAGGGTACACATGGTGAGTATTCAAAGTTTTCGAAGGCGGTAAAGAGTATTCTTGAAAATTACGCTCCCATGATTGTACAGGCTTCCGTGGATGAGTTTTATATGGATTTTACCGGATGCAAACGTATGTACGGTAACTATGTTGAGTTTGCTGCCAAACTGCAAAAGGAAATATGGGACAAGCTGGGTTTACCTGCTTCAATAGGTATAGGCAGCAACAAAACAATTGCAAAAATATGTTCCGATTTTAACAAGCCCAAAGGTATAACCTATGTTGAACCAGGCATGGAAAAGTATTTTCTTGCCCCTATGCCAATTCAGGCAATACCGGGTGTAGGCAATGCAACACTTAAACTGCTAAACGACAAGGGTATTTACAAGGTTGGGGATCTTGCCAAATTACCGGAGGATTACCTTGCAGCAGCTTTTGGTAAGGTGGGGCTCGATCTCTGGAAAAAGGCTAACGGCGAAGGTACCGAATATCTTTCGGTTGAAGCTGCCCGAAAAAGTATTTCGAAGGAGCGTACATATAACAGCGACCAGGTGGATATTGCCGAGATTGAGAAAACGTTGTTCAGGTTAACGGGGCAGGTTTGTCAGTTGCTTAGGGATAAAAACTGGCAGGCATCTACAATTAGTATTAAGCTGCGGTATTCCGATTTCAAAACACTTACACGTGCAAAAACAGTTCAACCAACTGATGATGACAAGGTAATTTACCGTACCGCACGCAATTTGTTCAGGCAGGCACATACACGCCGTGTTGCTATAAGGCTTATCGGAATTCATCTTACCAAGTTTAGCGAGTATAATGAACAGGAATTACTTTTTGAGGAGAATGCTGTTACCCGCAAAAAAATGTTAAGGGCTGTTAACAGTATTCGGGACAAGTTTGGCTATGAGGCTATAAAGATGGGACTTAAATAATTTATTTATGAGTTGGTGTTATATAGTGAGTTACAATAATGATTACGTTACATGCACATTCAAACTATTCGTTCCTTGAAGGTACAATACGAATAGATATGCTGGTTGAAAAAGCCAAACAATTTAACAGCAGTTATGTTGTTCTTACCGATACAAATGGTATGTACGGACTTATACAATTTGCACAAAAGGCATTAGCCGCAGGGTTAAAGCCTGTACTTGGTGCATATATTGATGAGCCGGAAAATAAAGACTTTAATTTGGTATTACTGGCAAGGAATAATGAGGGGTATTCACAGTTATGTAAAATTATTACTTCGCGGAAACTGGATGATAATTTTAGCATAAAGGAGTTATTTAAAACTGATTTATCCAATTTATATGTAATTGTATCTTCAATGGCAATTTTGGATATGATAAAGCCGGATGAATCACTTGCGGACGTACTTTACGTTGGTTTAATAATTACCAAAAGTCACAAGGCAGAAACACGCAAATTATATGAATATGCACGTACCAGTAATCTGCCTATAGTTGCAGTTCATCCGGCATATTTTAGTGAGCCGGAAGATTATGAGCTTTATAAGGTTGTTAGAGCTATAAGTTTAAATTCTACTCTTGCAAATCTTGATAGTAATGAGCTGGTTGATGAAGAGTATTATCTTAAAAGTTCGGATGAGCTTAAGGAGATGTGGAAATCGTTACCAGAGGCATTATGGAATATGGAAAAAATTGCCCGCAATTGTAATGTTGATCTTGAAATTGGCAAATACAAATTTCCATCATTTCCATTGCCTGCTAATGAAACTCCGTTTTCCTACCTGTGGAAGATTAGTTTCAGGGGACTTGAGGAAAAATGCCATCCTATAACAGAAGCAGCGGTTAAACGCTTGCAGTATGAGTTGCAGGTTATTGATGAGTTGGGGTTTTGTGATTATTTTCTTGTGGTGTGGGATATTATTCGTGAAGCCCGTTCGCGTAGTATGATGACAATCGGCAGGGGATCGGCGGCTAATAGTCTGGTTTCCTATTGTCTCGATTTTACCCAGGTTGACCCCCTTGAACATAACCTGTATTTTGAACGATTCCTGAACAGAGGAAGAACTTCACCTCCTGATGTTGATCTTGATTTTTCATGGAAAGAACGTGATGAGATTGTTCGGTATATATTTAACAAGTATGGTTATGACAAGGTAGCTATGATTTCAACAACTGTAACTTTCAGGGCACGTTCTGCTTTCAGGGAAACAGCAAAGGTATATGGAATTCCTGATCCTGAAATAACTAAATTTAGCAAATTCATTCCGTGGACGAGTGCGGAGAACCTTCCCGCACTTGCCGAAAAGTTTCCGGAAGCAAAATCGCTGAAGTTTGATACCGAGCCGTGGAGATCAATTATACGTATAGCTTCAAAACTTTCCTCTTTCCCGAGACATTTAAGTATTCATCCGGGTGGACTTGTAATAACCGAGAAACCCATAACAAATTATGTGGCTTTGGAGTATGCCAAAAACAAAGGACTTGGACTTATCGTTACCCAACCTGATATGTATCCTGTTGAGGATTTGGGGTTAATAAAAATTGACTTGTTAAGTCAGAGATCGCTTGGAGTTTTAAGGGACACAATGGGCAAGCTATATAAAGAGAAGGAAAAACCAAAATTTAATAATAATGTTTTCTCAATAAATGAAAATTGAATAAGTTAAGAACAAAACTAAATGGAGTATTTATGCCACAAATTGTAATTGAAGTGCCAAATGGATTGGAGTTTAATACCGATAAAAGTGATCTTCTGAAAAAAGTTAACTATGCCGTTTCAGAATCGGGCAATATACCTGTCGCAAATTGCAAGAGCAGAATATATACTCACAACCACTGGTATGTTGGAGGTGATGATAGTCAGTTTTGTATAAATACAACTGTTGAGGTGCTAGATGGTAAAAGCAATGCAGAGAAAAAGGCTATTGCAGTAGCAGTAGCAGGTGTAATTAAGGAGAATTACAAAAGTGGTAATAAAGAAACACAAATTACTGTACATGTTTCTGATCTGATAAAAGAAATTTATACAAAGGAAATAGTTTAGGGCAATGAACACACAAACCAAAGAATGGTTGTTGAATGGACCGGAGTATTTACATTATTCGGTTCTAAAATATTTAGCTGATGAGGATGAGGCAGTTCTGAACAATTCTTACAATAAAATGCTTATGCATTCGGGTGTTAAAGCATTGAAAAAAGAATTGGAGGACTGGCCGGGTAAACCTCTCAAGAGGCATAATGATGCTACGCTACTAATTCATAAACTTTCTTTTCTTGTAGAACTTGGAATAAAACAAGATCAACTTGGAAATGTAATAGACCGAATAATGGAGAATTCTTCGGAGGATGGTCCGCTGAGGGTAATTGTTAATATACCTGTGCGATTTGGAGGAAGCGGTAAAGACGAATGGTCATGGTTTATGTGTGATGCCCCTGTTGTTTTGTATTGCTTGTGCAAATTGGGTTTACAAAAAGAGAAGGTTGTACAAACGGGAGTGGATTATTTGCTTTCACTGGTGCGAGATAACGGATTCCCTTGTGCCGCTGAACCGAAATATAAAAACTTCAGGGGACCGGGACGAAAGGGTGATCCATGTCCATACGCCAATATGCTAATGTTGAAATTAATGGCGGCAGTACCGGAACTTGTTGAAAGTAAAGAAGCAGGAATTGCATTAAATACAGTGTTTGATTTATGGAGACGCAGGAAAGAGGTAAAGCCTTACATATTTGGTATGGGTACTGGTTTTAGTAAGTTGAAGGCTCCTTTTATATTCTATGATATTCTGCATCTTATAAATATTTTACATCAATTTCCACAAGTGCTTACTTTCCCGGAATTTCTTGAAATTGGAGAAATAATTAAAAACAAGTCTTATAGTGGAAGATATATTTCTGAATCAGTTTATAGAGCATGGAAGGAATGGGATTTTGGGCAAAAAAAACAACCATCTGAATTTATAACTTTTCAGGTAGAGAAAATAATGTCAACTATTAGTTAAGGGGTTATATGAGGCAGTTATTAAGGGGCAGACTTCAGCCGGCTGGTGTTAACCAAAACGAGATTGAATATGTTAACAGAATAAACAGGGCACTGGATTATATTGACAGTAATTTAAGTAATAGTATTACTTTAAATGATGTTGCTGAAGCAGCCAATTTTTCAAGATTTCACTTTCACAGAATATTTAGTGCAATGATAGGTGAAACATTAAACCAGTATATACAACGTTTACGCCTTGAAAAGGCAGCAACTTTATTGGTTACATATCCGGGAAGAAGTGTAACTGATATTGCATTTGATACGGGATTTTCAGGTTCAGATACATTTGCAAGATCATTTAAAAAATTCTTTAATGTAAGTGCAAGTGAATGGCGTAAAAACATGCAAAATGTTGATAGCAATAATTGCAAAGATAAAAGCAATTATCAACAAATGTGTGGCAATAACAGTAAAGAGTTCAACAAAATATTCTCCTATTTTGATGATGTAGATTCAACAATTAAATGGAGAAGCACAATGTTAAACACATCTGAAATTAATGTAGAAGTAAAAGAGTTACCACTAATGACTCTGGCATACGTACGTCATATTGGTCCCTATGCGGGCGATCAGGATTTATTTGGCAGGTTGTACGGCAAGTTAACAAAATGGGCCGCACCAAGAGGGGTATTTGCACAGAAGGAATTCAAATTTATTAACATCTATCATGATAATCCTGAAATAACAGATGATGATAAATTGAGAATGAGCATTTGTGTAACAATACCGGAAGATATGCAGGTGGATGGTGAGATTGGTAAAATGACAGTTGAACCAAACAGATATGCCGTTGGACATTTTGAGCTTGATGTTGATCAGTATAAGGAAGCCTGGGATTTTATGTGTGGCAGATGGATGGCGGAAAGTGGTTATCAGCCAGGTGAGGGATTAGTATTTGAGGAAATGGTTGAGGACCCGGAAAAACATCCTGAGGGAAAGCATGTTGTAAATATATGTGTTCCTGTAAAACCCTTGTAATTACAAACTTATAATAGTAAAGAAATTAAATCCCGATTATATATGTTAATCGGGATTTTTTATTTTAAAGAAAACTTACGAGCAATTGGGTAATTACGATTAGTATAACCAATGCAAAAGGATATACAGTTGCATAGGCTACTTTAGGAGCGTTTGAATTAGTTGTTGAATCAAGAGAGCTTAGTGCAGGAGTTGAAGTCATACTACCAGTTAACGCACCAAGCAACGTTAGGAAGTTTATTTTGAGTAAATAATGTCCAACAATTATGGTTATAACCATTGGGATTAATGTAATGGCTGCTCCAACGAAAAGGAGGCTATACCCGTGTTCGGCGACTGTTTCAACAATATTGGCTCCGGCATTGGTACCAACTGAAGCCAGGAAGAACAACAATCCAATTTGGCGGAGTAGTTGATTTGATTCACCCGAAACATTCCAAAGTATAGGACCTGTTCTACCAAGTTTACTTAAAACAAGCGATGCAATTAATACTCCACCGGTTAATCCGAGTCTGAAATCATATCCTGCAAATGGAATACTAATCATACCAACCAAAATACCAAAAATAATACCAATACTGATAGCCATAAAATCGAGTTCAACCATTGCTTTTTGGTCATTACCAAAGAGTTTTGCTACTCCTTCAATGTCTTCTTCAGCACAAGCAATTTTAATTTTATCGCCATATTTTATTTTAGTCTGTGGTTGCGGGGAAATATCAATACCGCTTCGGCGTATTGAAGTGGCAGTTGCATTAAAATTAGAGAACAGGGCAAGATCTGCAAATGATTTATTAACAATAGCTTTATTTGAAACAAGTAAAGGACGAACAACAAATTTTTTACCCAATGGAATTTGTTTATCAGTTTTTTGACCGATAAGCAGTTCAACGTTAGCCAAATCCTCCTCGGTTCCAACAGCTTTAATAATATCGCCTTCGCCCAGAATTGTTCCGGGAGTTGGAGTAGATGCTTTTCCTTGTTGAAGAATTCTTGAAATGTTTGTGTTCGTCATACTTCTAAAATGTAATTCCGACAAACTTTTATTGAAGATATTCGGATTTTCAACAGTGTAGTTTTGGTTAAGTAATTTTGGGAAATCGGATTCCAACGCATCCAGGTAATCCTGCTCGGCACTAGGTATATCAACCTTCACAATTCGGTTAATAAGTTTTACAAAAAGAATAACACCAAGCACACCAAAAGGATAAGCGATACCATAACCTATTGAAGCAAGTGGGGATTGCGTACTTTCGATAGCGGCTGCAAGTCCGGGTGTACTGGTTAAAGCACCGGTAAATAAACCAACAGATATTTCCATTGGTATTTTGAATAAGTATCCTGAAATTAGAGTTGTAAGGGCACCACTAACTATAACTATTACCGTTATAAGTATCAGTAAAATACCTTGTTTTCTAAAAGACTCAAAAAAACCTGGACCAGCTTGAATACCAACAGAATAAATAAAAAAGATAAGCCCAATTTTTTGAATAATTGGTGGTATCGATACTCCAAAATATCCAAACAAAAAGGCTGCAAAAATAACAGCCGAACTATCAAACGATAGCCCCTTAACTCTCAAATTCCCGAAAGCAAGACCAATTGCAATAATTGCAAATAGGGCAACATAAGGATTTGATAAAATTTCCATAATTCACACTCAATTTTTAATTACTGCAAAAATAAGTAATTCTGATAATATATATGGCGAAAATGTTATCAATATGTGTTGGGTTAAAATAGTAATAAAAAGTGTTTTTATTTTTACAATACGATGCGGATATCTTTATTTTATCTTGGAATATTGCTATTTTTACTAATTAGATTAAAACAGGCTTTAATAATAAAAATTCCTGAAATCAGGATTAAGAGAACCATAATTCTAATATATAATATTTTATAAGGATTGTGGGTCTTATAAACTCTTAAAAATAAATAGGTTGCAATATCACGTAGTGGCCTGATTATTGTTTGGAAATAAGAGAACACAGAATTTCAAAAACACAAAATAAATTTGAGGAAGTCCTATATGGCAAGAAAGAAAATAACTATCGATGGTAATGAAGCTGCGGCATATGTAGGATATCATAATAGTGAAGTAATTGCTATATATCCTATCACCCCTTCATCAGGTATGGGCGAATTATCTGATCAGTGGGCTGCTCAGGGTAAAAAGAATATCTGGGATACAGTACCTCATGTTGCAGAAATGCAGAGTGAAGGTGGAGCTGCCGGTGCCGTTCACGGTTCATTGCAGTCTGGTTCGCTAACAACAACATTTACTGCTTCACAGGGTTTGTTGCTAATGATACCTAACATGTATAAAATAGCTGGTGAATTAACTCCAACAGTATTTCACGTATCAGCACGTTCGCTTGCTGCTCAGGCGTTATCAATATTTGGCGACCATAGTGATGTAATGGCTACTCGACAAACAGGTTTCGCTATGTTGGCATCTGGTTCAGTTCAGGAAGTTATGGATATGGCAGCAGTTGCCCATAAAGCTACTCTGGATTCAAGAGTTCCTTTCCTTCACTTTTTTGACGGTTTCCGCGTTTCACACGAAGTTGCTAAAATTGAACAGCTAACTTCTGAAGACCTTAAAGCTATGGTTGAACAGGATGCCGTGAAAAAATTCAAGGAAAACGGACTTACTCCGGATAAACCATTTATCCGTGGTACTGCACAGAACCCTGATGTATATTTCCAGGGTAGAGAAACTGTTAATCAGTTCTATAATGCATGTCCTGAAGCTGTACAGAAAGCAATGGATAAATTCGCTTCTATTACCGGACGTCAGTATCATTTATTTGATTACATTGGTGCTCCTGATGCTGAAAAAGTAATTGTTATGATGGGTTCCGGTGCAGAAACTGCTCATGAAACAGTTGAATATTTAAATAAGAACGGTGAAAAAGTTGGTCTTGTTAAAGTAAGATTGTATCGTCCATTCTCAAATAAAGACCTTATGAATGCTATACCTGCAACAGCAAAATCAATTGCAGTTCTTGACAGAACAAAAGAAGTTGGTGCTGGCGAACCTCTATATCTTGATGTAGTAAATGCATTAATGGAAAATACACTTTCAGATAGTCCTAAATTCGAAAAACTGCCAAAAGTATTTGGTGGTCGTTATGGTCTGTCTTCAAAAGAATTTACTCCTGCAATGGTTAAAGCTGTATTTGATGAAGCTGGTAAAGCTAAACCTAAAAACAGTTTTACTGTTGGTATTAATGACGATGTTACTCATACTTCACTTGATTATGATCCGTCATTTAATATTGAAGGTGATGATGTTGTACGTGCACTATTCTACGGACTTGGTGCAGATGGTACGGTAGGTGCAAATAAAAACTCAATCAAAATTATTGGTGAAGAAACCGAAAACTATGCACAGGGTTATTTTGTGTATGACTCTAAAAAATCGGGTTCAACTACTGTATCTCACCTAAGATTTGGTAAAGACCAGATTCGTTCACCTTATCTTGTTCAGACAGCAAACTTTATTGGTGTGCATCAGTTTAATCTTATTGAAAAATTTGATGTATTAGCTAAAATGGTTGTAGGTGGTACATTCCTTCTTAATTCACCTTATGGCAAGGAAGAAACCTGGAAACAGTTACCTAAAAAAGTTCAGGAACAGATTATTGAGAAAAAACTTAATTTCTATGCAATTGATGGTTACGAAGTTGCAAAGAAAACTGGTATGGGTGCAAGAATAAATACTATTATGCAAACATGCTTCTTCGCAATATCTGGTGTTCTTCCAAAAGATGAAGCTATTGAACAGATTAAAAAAGCTATTAAAAAAACTTATAGCTCAAAAGGTGAAGAAATAGTTAAGAAAAACTTTAACGCTGTGGATCAGACACTTGATCATATGTATCAGATTGAAATTCCTGCTACTGCAACAAGTGAAATTGAACTTCCACCTATCGTTTCTGACAAAGCACCTGAATTTGTTAAGGATATTCTTGGCAAAATGATGGCTGGACAGGGCGATGACGTTAAAGTTAGTGAAATGCCAATTGATGGTACTTTCCCTGCTGGAACAACTAAATGGGAAAAACGTAATATTGCTCTTGAAGTACCAACTTGGGATCCTGAAACTTGTATCCAGTGTGGTAAATGTGCAATGGTTTGTCCTCATGCTTCAATTCGTATTAAAACTTATGATAAAGCTGTACTTGCCGAAGCTCCTGAAACATTTAAATCTGTTAAAGCTAAAGGCAAGGAATATACTGAAAACGATATGTACACAATTCAGGTTGCTGTTGAAGATTGTACCGGTTGTGAACTTTGCGTTGAAGTATGTCCGGCTAAAAATAAAAAAGAAACAAGACTTAAAGCAATTAATATGGAACCACAGATTCCATTACGCGAACAGGAAAGCAAAAACTGGGACTTCTTCCTTTCAATACCTGAAGTTGACAGAACAAAAGTTAACATGGGTAGTGTAAAAGGTTCTCAGATGCTTGAACCATTGTTCGAATTCTCCGGTGCTTGTTCTGGTTGTGGTGAAACACCTTATGTAAAATTGATTACTCAGCTATTTGGCGATAGAATGGTTATTGCAAACGCTACTGGTTGTTCTTCAATTTATGGTGGTAACCTTCCTACAACTCCATATACAACTAATAAAGATGGTCGTGGTCCTGCATGGTCAAACTCATTATTTGAAGATAATGCTGAATTTGGTTTTGGTATGCGTCTTTCTATAGATAAAAACACTGAATTTGCTGTTGAGTTGTTAATGAAACTTAAAGACAAAGTTGGTGCAGAACTGGTAGAAAACCTACTTAATAACGAACAGAAAGATGAAGCTACTCTTCAGTTACAGAGAGAAAAAGTAGTTGAATTAAAAGCTAAACTTGCAGGTGATGATTCTGCTGAAGCTAAACAACTTGTTTCATTAGCTGACTACCTGGTTAAAAAATCAGTTTGGATACTTGGTGGTGACGGTTGGGCATATGATATTGGTTACGGTGGTTTGGATCATGTTATTGCTTCCGGTAAAAATGTAAATATTCTTGTTATGGATACTGAAGTTTACTCAAATACTGGTGGTCAGTGTTCAAAAGCTACTGGTCTTGGTGCAATTGCAAAATTTGCTGCAAGTGGTAAACCAACTCCTAAAAAAGATCTTGGTATGATGGCAATGAGCTATGGTAATGTTTATGTTGCTAAAATTGCTATGGGTGCTAGTGATCTTCAGACAATTAAAGCTATACAGGAAGCTGAAGCTTACGATGGTCCTTCACTAATCATGGCTTACAGTCATTGTATTGCGCATGGTATAAACATGAGTAAGGGTCTTGAAAGCCAGAAAGCAGCTGTTGAATCTGGTCATTGGCCATTATTCCGTTATAATCCTGACAATGTTAAAGTTGGTAAAAATCCACTTAAACTTGATTCAAAAGCTCCAAAAATAAGACTTGAAGATTATATCTATAAAGAAAACAGATATAAAATGTTAACCAAGGCAAAACCTGAAACTGCAAAACATTTACTTGATTTTGCTCAGGCTGAAGTACTTAAAAACTGGAAACTGTACGAACAGATGGCTGGTTTTGATTACTCAAAAGATGGTGATGACGAATAAAAATAAATGAGCCTCATTTATTGAGGCTTTCTATTTCAAAAGTTTAAAAATTGGAGTAAAAATGGATTTAAAAACTAAATACATGGGTCTGGAACTAAAAAATCCAATTGTTCCATCTGCAAGCCCGCTATCAGAAAATGTTGACACCGTTAAAGCTCTTGAAGATGCTGGTGCGGCAGCAATTGTTTGTTATTCATTATTTGAAGAGCAAATATCTCATGAATCTGGTGAGTTAGATCATTACCTTACCTACGGTTCTGAAAGTTATGCTGAAGCAACTACATATTTCCCTGAGCCAGACGAATTTAAATTAGGTCCAGTTGAGTATCTTGACCATATTGCTAACCTTAAAAAAGCTGTTGATATGCCAGTTATAGCTTCTTTAAATGGTGTTAGTAAAGGTGGTTGGGTTAATTATGCAAAAAATATTCAGGAAGCCGGTGCAGATGCTCTTGAGCTAAATGTTTATTATATCCCAACCAATCCTGGTTTATCAGGTGCCGAAGTTGAAAAAATGTATGTTGAAACTTTACAGGCAGTTAAAGCTAATGTTAACATTCCGGTTGCTGTTAAATTGAGCCCTTATTTTACATCACTTGCTAATATGGCTAAACAGCTTGATGAAGCTGGTGCAGATGCATTAGTTTTGTTTAACAGATTTTATCAGCCTGATTTTAATCTTGATAAACTTGAAGTTGAACCTAATCTTGTTCTAAGCAACAGTTTAGAGCTAAGATTACCACTTCGCTGGACAGCAATTCTTTACAGCAATGTTAAGGCATCTCTTGCTGCTACAAGCGGTATTCATACACCTGAAGATATAATTAAGGTTATGATGGCTGGTGGCGATGTTGCACAAATTTGTTCTGAATTACTAACAAGTGGTATTCACAGAGTTACTGAGCTTGTTGATGGTGTAACTAACTGGATGAAAGAAAACGAATACGAATCAATTGAACAGATGAAAGGTAGCATGAGCCAGAAATCAGTTGAAGAACCAGCTGCTTTTGAAAGAGCTAACTATATGAAAATGCTTCAGAGTTACAAAACTCTTATCTAATTGATTGAAATATGGTTTATATAAAATCCCTGCTGGTTTTACTGGCAGGGATTTTTTTTATTATAATTTACATCCTACTGATATATATGAGAATGTATCATGATCACCACTAAGGTTGCCAAGTCCTTTTCTGATAATATCAGCATCCATTGCGGCATCAATGTTAAATCTGTCAAACTTGAATCCTAATCCCAGGGTAGAGCCACCTTCCTTGTGGTATAAGGTGTAAGAACGTTCCTGGGTATCTGTTTCGTTAAGTGCTGTAACTGTAGTATATGAGTTAGATTCGGCAATATATCCGTAACGGGCAGTTAACCATTTCGTTAATCTGTATTCAACACCCATATTTACAATAGGGAATGCAAAGTTATCAAGTGTTTCTTCAGGAGAGGTTTCGGTAGCATCATACACAATACTTTCCTGAGTCATTTTAACACCGCAAGTAAAAGTTAAACGTTGTGTATAATAATTGAAACCAATTCCGGCACTAAACTTCATTTCAGAAGGCAAGTTCTCTTTTTCCTGTCCATGATCAGGTTCTTCAAGTTTTTCGCCAATCATTTCGAAGGCTAAAAGTGGTACTAATTCAAAATGTCCCATTTTATAGTATATTCTTGAATCAACTGCGATTATTGATTTACTGAAGGTGTATTCATCAGTAGCGGTATCAGAAGTAACTGAGTATGAAGCGGAAGGTAAGATTATACTTGTTGAGATATCTACTTTAAGATAATCGGTAATCGGTACAATTGCACCCAGGTTAATACCAATTTGTGATGCACTGGATTCCCTTGAATAGGCTACTGTATCAGGAGCGGTATAAGTGTTTGAGCTGGCATTATAGGAGATACCCAATCCAAGGATTGTATGGTGCCAGTTGTAAGCAGCCATAAAAGCAAGGGTATTATTTAACTCAACGGGGGAGTAAGTAGCATCATGGGTTACATGTGCAATCTCCTGTGCTGGAGTATTATCGATCATTGAAATAGAAGCGACATAATCAACATGTTGAAAGGATTTATTTGATATTACGGCACCAAGATGGAAATGTTCCATTACCTCCAAATTGAAACCGGCAAACTGTCCCTGATTAAGCGAGTTCCCAAGGTCACCATATGCAAAGTCGGAAAATTCGGCTATATAGGCAGCGTTAAATTTAATATTGTCGTAATCCTCAATATATGGTGATTCACCCATCGCCAGAATACGGCTATACCCGCCTGGCATTCCATAGTGTTGGGCAAATAGTGTTCCCGAGAGAGTGAGAATAAAAAAGTACAGTAATCTTTTTATCATTTGTATCTCCTGTTATATTATGTTTTCCCGATTAGTATTATCGTATTAAAAGGTTATAATGTTACCAAATCCGAAATAAAAGGTTATACCGTCATGTTCTCAATTATCCGGTATTTATAACAACAATAATTTCAAAATAACACTTCAAATTAAAAAATGCCAATTACAAAATAAAAATAATTAAAGCAATAGATTTATTTTTAATATTAATTTTAACGGAATGTGATAATAGATTTCTATGAATTTTATATATTTGTACCGCAAAAAAATATTTAGTAATGTGTCTTTTTTAACAGGTAAAGATGAAGAAACTTAAAGCATGGCGATTTGAATTAAGGTTATGGCAGCAAAAAGCATGCAAACTTGCCAAGGAAAGATACGAAAATAACGACAAGGATTTTCTTTGTGTTGCGACACCGGGAGCTGGCAAAACTATATTTGCTCTCCGTATGGTTCATTTTTTACTTCGCCATAAAATGGTGGAAAGAGTTGTAATACTTTGCCCAACTGAACATTTGAAAAAGCAGTGGGCATTGAGTGCCGCACGCTTTGGTATAGATATTGACCCGAATTTTGAAAACGGGATGATACGAGAAACCTCGGATTATTTTGGTGTGGCTGTTACTTATGCACAAGTTGGACGTTCTCCTGAAGTTCATGCAAGAAATACGAAGGCAAGAAAAACACTTGCCGTATTTGATGAAATACATCATCTTGGTGATGACTTAACCTGGGGCGATTCGGTAAGGGAAGCATTTGAAGATTCCGCTTACAGGCTTGCTATCTCGGGTACTCCTTTTAGAAGAGATAGTAATCCCATTCCATTTATTAATTATATAAGCAGTGAAAGTAAAGCTGATTATACTTATGGTTACAAGGATGCCTTGGTTGATAAAGTGTGTCGTCCTGTCTATTTCCCTGCATACGATGGAAAAATGACTTGGAGAGTACATGACAAGGTTACTACTGCTACATTCGCTGATGAAATACCGAAGGATCAGGAATCGGAAAGATTAAGAACTGCACTTGATCCTGCTGGTGAATGGCTTGAAACAGTTATAGTGGATGCTAATAACCGTCTTGATAAAATTAGAAGAACCGGTCATGATGATGCAGGTGGTTTGATTATAACTATTGACCAGACACATGCAAAAAAGGTGGCTGAAAAGGTTTACCAACTAACTCGTTGCAAACCGGTGGTAGTTGTTTCTGAAGACCCAAAAGCCTCGAAAAAGATTAAGGAATTTTCGGATGCTAAGGAAAAGTGGATTATTGCCGTTAAGATGATTTCAGAAGGAGTTGATATACCAAGATTACGAGTTGGTATATTTGCGACTAATGTAAAAAGCGAATTGTTCTTCAGGCAAGCAGTTGGGCGTTTTGTACGTACAATGAAGGAAATAGGTGAACAACGTGCATATTTCTTTATTCCCAAGGATGCCGTATTGGTTTATTATGCACGTCAAATTGAGGCTGAAAGACAACACTCCCTTGAAGTAACTGAAATAGAAGAAGAGGAAATGCCCGATTTGTTTGATAGTACCGATGAAGACGATGAAAAACCTAGAGATGAAAAGTTTGAAGCTATTTCGGCATTGGCACTCGGTGTTTTCCAGTATGAAATGGATTTTGGTGATGATTACAATCCGGGGCAACAAGTTGAAATGTTTGGTCAACCCTCAAAAACTGAACCACCGAAAGAAGAAGCTGCAGAATGGATTGTGGAAGATGATGAGGAAGAAGATATACCATTATTTGAATTGGCTAGCAGACTAAAAGAAGATATTAAGGAAATTGCCCGTCATGTAGCAATTAAAAAACAAAAGGGCAGGGCAAATGTTGACTGGGACGCACCACACAGGGAATGGATTCAGATGGGTGGAAAACCTATTGATTCGGAATCTATTGATGAGTTGAGAAATAGAAGAAAATGGTTGGTTAAACAGCTTTCGGCAAGAGGACAGCAAAATATATTTTAGTATATTGAAAAATTAATAATTTATTACCAATAATAATATTATATGAGCGATTTTCTTTTATTACTTTCCAGCACAGCACCGGTATTTCTTATTATAATTCTTGGTATTGTTTTAAGGTTTTTGGGGCAAATTGATGATAATTTTGTAAAGATATCATCAAAGTTGGTATTTAATTATAGCCTGCCTGCTTTTATATTCTTAAAACTTACATTAAAAGATGTTTCGCAGGAGTTTAATACATCATTTGTATTGTTTGCTGTTATTTCAACAATTATATACTTTGGATTATGCTGGGTTGTAGGAAAGGCATTAAGTAATGATGGTAAAAAAGTAAGTGCAATAATTCAGGGTGCATTCAGAAGTAACTTTGCTATTATAGGATTTGCGCTAATTACAAACGTGTATGGACCGGAAGCAATAACCAAACCTGCTTTATTACTTGTGTTCGCATTACCTCTATTTAATGTGCTCTCCATTGTTGCACTTACTTTTCCGTTGCAACATAAGGGAAATGATCGGATTAAAAACTCTATAATTGAAATACTTAAAAACCCATTGTTCCTGGCTGTTGTATTTTCAGTCCCTTTTTCCCTTCTTAAAGTTCATATACCCGAAGTTGTTGTAAAATCGGGTGACTATCTTGCACGAATAGCATTACCGCTGGCACTAATTGGAATAGGTGGCTCACTTAATTTTTCCTACCTGAAAGATTCTCTGAAAGAATCAATAATAGCTAGTTTAATAAAAATCGTTTTTATCCCTGCAATATTTACACCGCTGGCTGTTTGGTATGGATTTAGGGGGATTGAATTACTTACATTGTTTATACTATTTGGAACACCCACCGCTATTGCCAGTTTTATAATGGCTGGTGCGATGGGTAGTGATCTTAAACTTACAGGAAATATAGTTGTTCTTAGTACGGTAGGTTCTGTAATAACAATCACCGTTGGACTGTTTATTCTTAGGTATTTTTCCTATATCTAGTTTTTGTTAACCTGACGAAAATCTTTTACAAATTCGTTAACCATTTTTTTTGTAGCGTTAATTGACTTATCGGCTAATTCAAAATCTTTTGCAAAGAAAAGTGTGTTACGTTCCCAGGTAATTGCCGAATAATTACGGATGGAGCGGTCTCTATCCAAAACTACATCCTGTATAAAACGTACAGCAGTATAAACGCAGATATTAACGGAATAGTCCGATTTAACTATTTTTAGCTCAATTTCAATTGATGGGCTACCTTCCAATCTTCTGGCATCCTGAAAATTTACAGTATTTATATTAGCAGCGTCGAGAATCTTTTTTGCATAATTATTTAATGAATCTTCAGAAACTCCTTCTTTAACTAATACCGGATCAATTTCCCAAACATAAAGACCCATTTTTTTCAATCCGCTAAATTGTTTTAATTGGAAAAGTTCATAATCTGTATATTTTTGTGCAAATAATGATGTGGTAAAGAAAAGAAGTAATATTGATAACTTTTTCATTGTTCTCCATTGAATTTTATAGACTGCAAAATTAAATAAAAATTGACATAAATCAATGCAGTTTATACCTCCGAGGAAACTATTGAGAGTGTTTTTGGTTATTATTATATATTACCAAAAGGAAATTCTGTAATAAACTATATTTGTAAAAGGGGTGTGCATTCAAAGTAAGTATTCTGTTATACACTTGATGTTTTGCTGTATGAATATCTAATTTGTGAGTTCTACTTGATATTTTTAGTACATTTGGGAAGGTTTTGCAAGACAAAAATGTTGCACAAAAAGTAACAGACGTATAGAAATCCCAAAAGTTGCCCCATAATATTATGCCCAAAAATCACGAAAAATTTACTTGACAAAATATCCGGGAATATTTAAGTTATCGAACAAACAATTAAAAAGTTCGAAAGTTAGAATGAGTGAAAGTAGTAAAGAACAATTTAACGAAAAACGCGATATAATATTAGATGCTGCGGCGAAAGTATTTGCTCGTTATGGTTATAATAAAACAACGCTGGATGATATTGCCGATAAAGTAGGTATTAAAAAGAACTCGTTGTATTATTACTTTAACAGTAAGGAAAGTTTATTTGATGAGCTAATCTCAATGTTATTTGAGAAAACTGAAGCTAGTGTTAAAAAATCTATGAGCAAATTTTCTACTGCTGAAGAAAAACTGGGAAATTTATACAAGGTTATAGAATTAGCATCAAAAGATAAGACTACATTTCATGATTTAACCATAAAGGCTTATTTAGAAACGGTTACTGTAGTAAAAAAACAGGTTAAAAGTTTTAGGTATTGTATTAAGCAGATGATGATAGATATTATGAATGATGGTATTGCCAGTGGCGAGTTTATTGGAACAGATACTGAGAAGCTGGCAACTGCATTGGTTGAAACATACGAATCGCTTGAATACAGTTCAATATTTCAATCAAGTTCAAGTGAAATAGAATTTGTGTCGGAGGTTGATTTTTCGAGACCAAGAGAAAATTTTAATATTTTATTAAAATTTGTGATTAAAAGTTTAAAGAATAATAAATAAATTACGGAATAATTATGCAAATAACAGTTCGCAAGAGTATAATTGCCATACTCCTGTTTGCTTCTGTGGCAACCGGTTTAAGTGGTAGTTTATTTGCTCAGCAAATTACACTTACTTTAGATGATGCTCTTAGTATGGCTTTAAAGAACAACCGTTCCTTAAAGATTTCATCAATGGATATTAACATAGCTGAGGCTGCTGTTGATGAAGCTTTTGGTAATGCATTGCCTAGTGTAGATGTTGCAGCCAATTTTGCTACCCTACTGGAAAAACCAAAAACTCCTTTCCCTGACTTTGCTTCTATGCTTAATAACTCAACTTATGGTGTATTGTTTCAGGAAGGAATACTTCCTTATGATGAATCAAAACTACTACCAATGGAAACGGCGTTGCAATCATTTGCACAGAAAAATAATTTTGAATCTTCAGTAAAAGTAACACAAATATTATTTAATAGTGCTGTATTTACTGGTATTGGTGCTTCAGAGATTTACCTTGACCTTGCTAAAGAATCTTATAAATCATCGCAAAGTAAAACAGTGTTGGACGTTAAAAAAGCATTTTACGGTGCAATATTAACAAGAGAACTTTCTGAAATAATGCACGAAAGTTTGGAAAACGCTCAGGAAAATTTGAGTAATGTAAAAGCTTTGTATGAACAAGGTCTTGCATCGGAATATGAATATCTTCAGGTTGAAGTTCAAGTTGAAAATCTTAAGCCACGAGTTAAGGAGCTGGAAAACTCTTTTGAAACAGCCAAGAATATGTTAAAGGTTTTAATTGGTATTTCGCAGGATCAGGAAGTGACAATTAAAGGTGATCTGGAATTCAACAAGTTCAATAATCCAGGTAAAAGCGAACTTATTGCTAGATGTTTAAAATCAAATCTTGATTTAAACACCTTAAAAATTAAAAAGAAAGTTGATGAAGCTCTTGTAACTATTGATCGTTCAGATTATTGGCCAACAATTGCTGCATTTGGTGAATATGCATATAATGGTTCTGCTGATGATTATGATTTTGCAACATACTCATCATCAACAATTGGTGTTAGTTTATCACTTAATTTGTTTAAGGGTGGAAGTAATACCAGCAAAGTTCAACAGAGCCTTATTGCATTGAAACAAACTGATTTACAGATAAGCGAAACTGAAGATTATCTTGCCTCAAATATGAAATCACAATTGGATGATCTAATTAAAGTTGAATCTCAAATTGAAGCTCTTAACAGAAACGTTAAACTTGCTGAAAAAACTTATGATTTGGCTCAAATAAGATATAAAGAAGGTACCGGCACACAGCTTGAAATTAAAAATGCTGATATGGAACTTAGAGTGGCAAGATCGAATAGAATGCAAGCAATTCATGACTATATGGTTGCACTTGCCGAATTAGATGACTTACTTGGTACTCAGCAAAAATAGAATTGAAATAATGAAAACTGGAGAAATAAAGAACATGACTAACAACAAGTTTATGAAATACGGATTATACTCTATGATCTTTATCTTTACTGTAATTCTTACAGCTTGCGGAAGTGAAGAGGTTGAAGTATCAAAAAGTATGGAAGAGCTTCAGAGAGAGCAGGGTATTCCTGTTGAAGTAGCCAAGGTTAAAAAAGAAAAATTTGAAAAATTCCTTACATACTTTAGTAGTGTTTCGGGTAAAAGACAAACAACTGAAGGTGCTATGGTTGGTGGCAGGGTAAAAGCTGTTAACGCAAAACCTGGTCAGTTTGTTAAAAAAGATGCTGTAATTGTTGAGTTTCCTGATGATTTACCGGGTTCACAGATTCAGCAGGCAAAAGCTTCATTTGAAAATGCTGAAAAAACTTATAAAAGAATGAAAGCACTTTTCGATGCTGGCGAAACTTCACGTCAGAATTTTGATAATGCTGAAACTCAGTTTGTTGTTGCAAAAAGGAATTATGAATCTGTAAAACAAACACTTTTGGTTGATGCTCCTTATGATGGTGTTATAACAGAAGTTAAAGTTAATGTTGGTGATGCTAAAAAAGCAGGCGACCCATTATTTACTATTGCCAATTTGAGTAAAATGAAGGCAAGAATATGGGCTACATCTGAAGAAATTGACTTAATTAAAGTTGGTGATAAAGCATATGCAAAATATAATGGCTATCAGTTTACAGGTACTGTTGTTGAAAAAGCAATGGCTATTGATCCTGCTAAGCAGGCTTTTTATGTTGAAATAGTATTCAATAATGCCGATGGAAAACTTAGAGCTGGTACAACTGTTGAAATAAGCATAAAAATTTATGATAACGAAACAGTTGTTGTTCCTTCTCATCTTCTAAAAAATGATGTAAATGGTAAGTATGTTTTTGTTGAAGAAGGTAACAAGGCTAATAAAGTTTATGTTAAAACTGGTGAACAGAGTGGTGCTGATGTAGAAGTTCTTGATGGACTAAAACAAGGTATGAACCTGGTAACAAAAGGCGGAAGTAGTCTTTCAGCCGGAGTAAAACTGAACGTAGTTAAGTAAGGAGAAATTAATGTTTTTAGCTAAACTTGCGATAGAAAGACCTATTATGACCACAATGGGAATACTTGTGTTCATAATTTTTGGTGCCCTTGCTTATTTTGGTATAAATCTGAACAACATGCCCGATGTGGAAATACCTTATGTTTCTGTTCAGACAATATATCCAGGTGCCGGTCCAAAAGAAATAGAAACTTTGATTACAAAGAAAATTGAAGATCAGATTGCTACAGTTAGTGAAATCGAAACTATTCAGTCTTTTTCACTTGATGGTGCTTCAATTGTTATTGTTGAATTTAAATTATCGAAAGATGTTGATGTTGCGAATACGGAAGTAAAGGATAAAGTTGATCAGATATTGAACGACCTTCCTGATGATGCTGAAGACCCGATTATTCAAAAAATTGATATTCGTGCATTTCCTATTATGAGTCTTGTGCTTGCGGGTGATCTTGACCCAAGAGAACTTTATGAATTTGCTGACAAAACTTTGAAAGATAAGCTGTCACAGATTCAGGGTGTTGCTCAGGTTGATATTTCTGGTGGGCAGGAACGTGCTGTAAGAGTTGAACTTGATGACAAAATAGTTTTTGAAAATAAAATTAGTTTGTTGAATTTGGTTAGTATCCTTCAAGCTCAAAATATGAAATTGCCTGGTGGGTATTTTCAGATAGGCGATCAGGAATATACTGTTAGGGTTGATGGTGAGTTTGATGCTGTTTCAAAAATGAACAGGCTGCAAATTCCTACTATGTACGGTAATAAACTACTTGGTCAAATTGCTGACGTAAAGGATGCCGGAAAAGATGTTAGGGAAAGAGCTATCTATTTTAATAATGTTGAGAAAGTTCAAGATCCTAATGTAGTAAAACTTGATATTATTAAGAGTACCGATGGTAATGTTGTTAAAGTTGCTCAGGCTGTAAATGAAGCATTGCCTGAAATTAACAAACAGTTACCGGAAGGTGCTCAGCTAATAATGATTACTGATGACTCTAAATTTACTGAAAGTTCAGTTAATGATACATTAAGTAATATTATTCTTGGTATTGTATTTACATCAATAGTTCTATTCATATTTCTTGGTAATATCAGGTCAACATTTATTGTTGCACTTTCAATGCCTACATCCATTATTGCTACGTTTATGCTTCTGGATGCCGCAAATCTGTCGCTAAATATTATGACTTTGATGGGACTTTCTGTGTCGGTAGGGGTTCTGGTAGCAAACTCGGTGGTTGTACTCGAAAATATATTCAGGCATAAGTCCCTTGGTAAAGATAATAAGTCGGCTGCATTAGTAGGTACTACTGAGGTTACAGTTGCGGTAATTGCATCAACGTTAACTAACCTGGTTGTTTTCCTTCCAATTGCTAGTATGACGTCAATGGTAGGTAGATTTCTAACAGAGTTTGCGCTATCTGCTTCTTTTGCTACCATATTTTCACTTGTATTCTCATTTACGCTTACACCGATGTTAGCGTCTCTAATTTTGCCTAAAAAGCAGAAACAGAGTGGGTTAAACAGAATGCTTGATGGATTTTTCAAAAAATGGGATAATGCATACGAATCTTCACTAAGATTTATATTGCAGAACAAACTAACGGCAATACTTGTTATTGTATTTTCATTCCTTTTGTTTATCGCAACTTCATACTTTTATGGCGGAAGTCTGGCATTTGAATTTATGCCTGAACGAGATGAAGGTAAAATTAAACTGGAAGTTGAATTACCAACCGGTTATAATTTAACTGAAACTGCAAATACACTTCAGAAAATTGAAGATCAGGTTAAACAGTACCCTGAAGTTGAACATATAATTACCAACCTTGGTAAGATATCTGATTTGAATACAGGTACAAATACAGCTGTTGTAACAGTTAGGTTATTTGAATTTAGCAAACGACCTGTTATAGAAGAACTCGGTAGATACAAAAAAACAACTGAATTGATTCAGGATATGGTTCGTGATTTGGCTGATATACCAAACGCAAAAATTCTCGTAGCATCAGATAATAATGGTGGTGGTGGCGGTTGGCCAATTCAATTCGACCTTCAGGGACAGGATTTGGATGTATTGGAAGAATATAAACAAATGATAGTTGATTCTCTTAAAGATGTTCCAGGTTTAATTAACTTTGATAATACTTCAAGAGAAGGTAAACCTGAAATTACTATTATTCCAAAACGTGAAATATTGGCTGAAACTGGTGTAACTGCCCAGGAAATAGCCTTAACAGTTCGTGCTGCGGTTGAAGGTTTGGAAGCATCTGTGTACAGGGAAGATGGTGAAGAATACGATATTATTGTTACTCTTAACGATGGTTCAGTTGATTCACCTGAAAAAATTGGAAATATTCCAATTGTATCACAAAAAGGTGAATTATTCCGTGTATCTCAGTTAGCAGATGTTACAAAAACAGAAGGTTATACAAAAATACTTCACTATAACAAATATACATCAATTCAGTTTACTGCATCATTTAGTCCTGAAGTACCGATGGGTAATGTAACTGCTGAAATGGAAAGGAGATTACAAAATATTGACTTCCCAACCGGCTATAAATATGAGTGGGGTGGTCAGTCAAAAATGATGACTGAAATGGTTCTTGATTTTGGTTTTGCTCTATTACTGGCAATTATGCTAACTTATATGCTTCTTGCAGCAATACTTGAAAGCTTTATTCAGCCAGTGTTTATTCTTATTACACTACCATTGGCGTTTATCGGTGTATTTGTTTCATTATACTACATGAATGTATCGCTTGGTTTAACTGCATTGATGGCTGTGTTGATGCTACTTGGTATTGTAGTGAATAATGCTATCCTTATGCTCGATTATACTAACCAGTTAATGAGAGAAGATGGCATGGGTGCAAAAGATGCAATAATTGCCGCTTGCCCTACAAAGCTAAAACCAATTTTGATGTCATCCACTGCTATTATACTTGGTATGTTACCAATGGCAATGGGTATTGGTGATGCAGGTGCTGAGATGCGTGTGCCGATGGGTATTGTTAGTATTGGTGGTTTGGTAGCTTCAACAGTATTGGCATTATTTGTTATTCCTGCTTTCTATTACGTAGCTTACGGAAGAAAAAAATAAATAGAACTTTCACACCGGGCGTAAAAACCCGGTGGTAATATATATAGCGGAGGAACTATGGAAAGCTTATTTAATATCGACAGAGATGAACTTCAAGCAAGGGTTCATGATAATATTGTAATTATAAACATGAAGTGTTCTGCTTTTCAAACTTTAACAGATCTTGAGAAGAATCAGGATGTAATACCATGGTTTGATGAGGTTGAGAAAAACAAAGATATTAAGGGAATACTGATTTTCAATTCAGGAAACTGTCTTGGAAGTGATGTTTACCATTCGTTTCTTGAAAGTGTTGCTGACGTTGGTCCGGATAAAAATAATCCGAATAAAATATCGAAGTTTAAGCGAGGTGAGATTAGAGCAATTGAAATAAATATGCTTGTTAACTATATCCGTAAACTTACCAGATTTAGTAAAATTGTTATTGGTGGATTGCAGGGTGAAGTTGTAACTCCGTTTTTTGGGTTAACTCTTGCATTCGATTTCAGGTTTGCCACTCCTGATTTAAGATTCCTACTTTCTCATGCAAGGTATGGCTTACATCCAAGTGGTGCGTTACCATATTTCTTGCCTAAATTTGTTGGGCAGGGTAATGCCGTGAGGTTTTTATTAAGAGGTGGCGAAATTGATGCAACTTCTGCTCTTGAATTGGGTCTAATTAACCAAATATATCAAACAGAAGAATTTGAACACAGATGCATTGAAGAAGCAAGTAAAATATGCGAAATGGATACACAGGTTATTCAGAGTACGAAAGGACTAGTTTATGCCTTACATCGTGAAATAGATACATTCTTCGAGAAAGAAGTAAATTACGTTTATAGATAAGTTTTTTTTACAGGTGCCCCGAAATACCTGTATTAAATCCCGGGCCGGCATGGTAAAGGTTGGTTGGATCCCTTAATACCCATGCCGGCATCTTTATTTTAAACCAAATCGGTTTTGTTTTTATCGTTCAGATAATCCACAACTTTTTTTACATCCTGCGTGTTATCCCTGTTGCAAACAAGAATAGCATCTTTTGTATCAATTACAATCATGTTTTCAACTCCAACAAGTGCAACAAACTTTTCCTTGGAAAAAGTATAATTGCCTGATGATTTGAAATTAAGCACATCAGCATTATTACAGTTATTATTCTCATCTTTGCTGCCAAGCTCATAAACTGTTTCCCAGCTACCAACGTCACTCCAGTCAAAATTACCTTCAACAAGAAAAACTCTTTTAGAGTGTTCCATTATTCCATAATCAACAGATATACTTTCAAATGCAGGAAATATTTGAGCTAGTGCCGGAAGGAAATTATTATTGTCAATCGCTTCGTCAATATCTTTCAGACCCTGATGAAGAGATGGCAAGTATTCTTTAATTTCTTCTGCAATAACATCTGCACGCCAAATAAACATTCCGGAATTCCATAGGTAGTTACCTTCCTTCAAATATTCTTTTGCTTTTTCAAGGTTTGGTTTTTCAACAAATTTATTAACGGACCAAACACCTTTGGTAACTTCTTCCTTGTTAATATTGATATATCCATAGCCGGTTTCCGGACGGGTAGGGGTAATACCAAAAGTAACAAGACCTTTATCATTATAAGCATATTCACAGGCAAGATTGATAGCGTTGTGGAATTTTACTTTATCTTTTATTACATGATCAGCAGGTAAGGTAATAATTACACCATCGTTTGCACGCTTGCCAATAACAACAGATGCTAATCCTACACATGGAGCAGTATTTCTTCCAACAGGCTCAGCAATAACGTTATCAGCAGGTAATTCAGGAAGTTGCTCCTCAATGAGTGCTTTTTGAACTTTGTTGGTAATGATGAATATATTTTCCGGTTTTACCAAACCATCCAGTCTGCTAACAGTTTCCTGAATCATGGTTTGTTCACCGAAAATATTTAATAACTGTTTAGGTGAAGTTTTTCTACTTCGAGGCCAAAAGCGGGAGCCTACACCACCTGCCATAATCACTACAAACTTTTCCATGCAGATATCCTTTTATTAATGAATTTATACCCAAAGATATTAAATATTTGGAATGTAGTGAAATAATGAAAAAGAAAAGCTTACTAAAGCTTTTTTCTTTTTCAAAAATTTTGTGCTATCAGAGGTTACAATAAACTGATCTGTCATTTCCAAAAGGTTTTTAGTATGAAGAGCAAGACAATTTTGTTGTTCGAAAGATTTTTGTTCCGCTTTATTTGCTGCCTCAGCAGCTTGCTTTGCTTAAAGCGATTTTGTTTCGCTTTCTTTTATTGTTTCCCGAAGATTTGCAACCATGAGATTAAAATCATTTGCCAGGAGTGAAAATTCATCTTGAGAAGAAATTTTAAATTCAACATTCAAATTACCATTTACAATTATCTCTGAGGTGTCTGTTAAGCTGCACAAAGGTTTTATAACTGAACGATTAACAATTAGATAAACTATCAGAAGTAAAAATAGTGAAACAATTGCACCTGCTAAAATTAATGTTTGTGTTGATTCAGCCAGCAAGTCATCAATATCAGTCTTGGGGTATGCAACCAGAATTGTATAGTTCCAGGGAGTAAATGATTTACTGGATGTTATCCATTCGCTGGAGCCGGTTTTTATGATATTTGTGATAACGGAGGTTTCTGTATTGTCAGACTTATATACAATATTATCATTATTATCCAATAAGGCTACAAATCCATTAACAAGTATTTTGGATTCGCCAATTATCTTACCAATATTATCAAGTTTAGATAGTTTATACCCGGCGTACCATATACCTGCAATATTTCCGGAGTTTTCCTTAATTGGTTTATAGCAGGTTAGGTAAGGGGAGTCAAGAATATTAACGAGTCCGTAATAAGGCTTGCCACCATTTATTAGTTTAATAGCTTTTCCTTCAGGATTCAATATTGTACCAATTGCTCTGTTTCCATCTGATTTTTACACATTGGTTGAAATTCTTACATACTCGCCGTCGGAATAGGAAAATATTGATGCTGTGCCATCCAATGCCTCTTTTACTTTTTCTACTATTTCAAAGTTATTGGCAACTGTATGATTTCCAAAAAAAGATTACATGCTTGTTTTACATTAACATTTGTTAATGCTCCCAATGATGGATCACCTTTCTCAAGAGAATAGGAACGTAGTAGTCTAAAACCACTCTTTACCTGTTTAAGTACAAGATCAATAATTAAGGTCAAATCCTGATTTAACGTCTAAAGTTTATTGTCCTTTTGCTGAGCTACCTGCTTAAGTATTCGTCCGTTTTCAAAATTTCGTAAAAAGAAAATGAAGGCATTAGTTGGAATCAAAAATTTATAAGAAAGTCTTTTGTTCATACTTCTTCTATACAAGATTTATACTATAATTATTGCAATAAACAACAATTACTTAAATCATCGGAATACAATGGGGGAGCAAGCAGGATTCAATAATAAGACGGTTCATAAGTACTAGAACAGGGAGCATTTGTTCGTTTAGATGAATATTGCGGGTTGAGGATGCCGAAAGGAATAGAAAAAGCTTTTATTGAACAGAATAAAGCTATGTGAAACAGACTTATAACTACGTTTAGTTGTTGCTAATTTAGCCTTGCTCCGATGCGTAAATATGGACTAATTTACTAAGTTAAGAATGCTTAACAATATAAAGTGGATACTGTCTTATTCATGTGAATTCGGCATGAAATGTTTAAATAGGGGAGCATTTAAAGATAATATCAGGTATAATCAATTAACCTATTATAAAACAATAGGATAGACAAGACAGATGCCAGATAATAATTTCTGGTGTTAAGATGAATGTTTTATTATCGGATGTTTGATTTGTAGTGTGGGGTTGTAGAAAAAGAATAAAGCTGGATTTGCTAAGATAAGTAAATACAAATGGTTATATTGTGCCATTTAAATACGAGGTTAGATGTATGCTTGCTCTTCCGATTGTTCGTTTAGAAGGTCATTAATCACTACAGATGCACAATAACATCCAAATATTGAAGGCATAAATGAAATTGTACCAACTGTGCTCCGCTTGTTTCTTCCATACTCTTCGCGGACTGCCGATTTATCGACATCTTCAGGTGACCATACAACCTTGATGCCTTTATATATCCCCTTTTGGTGTAAGCGTTTTCGTACGAATCTGCCAAATTTACAGTTCTGCGATTTTTTAATATCGGTTATTTTTATTTTAGTGGGATCAAACTTGCCACCGGATCCGAAGGAACTTATGATAGGAATATCCTTATTGTAGGCAAGAGCCAATAATTCAACTTTTGGTGAAAGAGTATCGATTGCATCAATAACATAATCGAATTCTTCAATATTAAACTGTTTCATTGTATCTTCATCAAAATATTTATCCAATACAATTAAATTCAATTCAGGATTAATATCTTTTAGCTTGCTCCCAACAACTTCTGCTTTCGATTTACCAATTGTACTGTTAACAGCATGTATCTGTCGATTTAGATTAGTGATTTCGAATTTATCACCATCAATAATGGTCATATTGCCAATCCCGGCACGACAAACCATTTCTGCTGCAATTGCTCCTACTCCGCCTAAACCAAAAACAAGTACATTGCTTTTTTTTAGTTGTTCAATTTTATTATCACCTAGTAACAGTTCTGTTCTTTCAAGCCAGTGCATATTAGAAATTATTAATTCTTGTAAAATTATTATAAACAGTCTTTTTTAAGGATTCTAAATCTATGTTTCTTAAAGCACAAAAGCGAGCAAAAACATCAATAATTGAATAATCAGCGTCATCAGTTTCAAGAAAGGTATATTCAAGCGGAATGGATTTGAGTTGTTTGTCATTGAAATTATTTCTAAACAAATTGCTCCCAAATGAAAAATAGAAATTGTATTTTAATGCTTCATCTATCATTTGGATGTTACCATTGAAGCTATGCAATATCCATGGTTGTTGAAACTTGTGTTCCTTTTTTATTTTGATAATATCATATACAGTTCGCACAGAGTGAATTATTACTGGTAAATTAAACTGTTCTGCAATTATTGCTTGTTTCAGGAAATACTCTGTTTGAACTTCGAGGGGAATATCAATATTTCTGTCTATTCCAATCTCACCAATAAATGCTGGTGCCTTTTTATGAATGAGGTTTTCGAGAGATTTATCAAGAATTGTTAAGTCTAATTTTGATATGTGCCATGGATGCAAACCAACAGAAAACAAACTATCAACTTTCGGTAATTCATCCTGGAGAAAATGATTATAAACTGAGATAAGATAGTTGGCTTTTTTTATTTTGTGTGTATGTATGTCGATAAATTTGTTCATATCAGAAAAGCCCTTCCTAAGAAGGGCATTAAATTTAGTTACCAAATATATTAAGGATGCCACCACCGGCACCTTTTAGTAATTCAGCCTTTTTCTTTTCAAGTTCTTTATTTTTGTTTTCAAGCAAATCAGTTTTTACCCCTAATTTTGCTTCAATATCGTTTAGTTTATTTGTTATTTTCTTTTCATTTTCAGCAATTAAGTTATCAAGCTTACTTTTATATTCGTTTATCTCGTTATTAACATACGATTTTATTTTTGCTTTTGCTGAGCTAAGTTCTTTACTAAGCACGTTATTAAAACTATTCATGAACAGTTTATCGATATTTGAGCTTACTGCAAATTTCAAATCATTTTTGTTACCATAAATTTTAGCATCGATTTTAAGATTATTGATGTTACTAACAACATCATTTACAAGCTGATTTATTTTTTCTGACTTGTTACCAGTAACTTTTCCAAATTTAAGTGCTTTGGAATTAAAATTTATTCCTGAGTTTAATTCTTCACCTTCAAATGAAAGAGAGGCTGAGATATCTCCAATTCCTTCAAGTATCATATCCGGGAATATATCTGTATCAGCAATTTTGGTGTTATTTAATGAAATACCTTTATAATCCAGCTTCACCATTTCCTTGGGTATATCAGTAAGGTAATCCAGTTTACCGTCGAGGTTAAATGAGCGAGTTGCAGCTAAGGCTTTTATATTAACAGTGGTAATTTTATTTATAAGTGACTGCTGTGAAGTAATATCATTTGCGAGTCCCTCTAATCGTAATCCGGATTCTGTTTCTCCAGATAAATTTAGTTTTTGCACCCAAAAATCGGGTCGTGCGTATTTACCGGAAAAGTGAATATCCTGACCTTCAAATCTAGGCGGTTCAGGTTCTTTTTCTTCACTTTCGGGAATGTATTCGGAATATTCCCTGGCAGTTTCAAGATATGAGAGGTACTTGTTAACCTGAGCTACCATCTGACCACCAAACAAAATTTTGGCAATATTTTCAGCATCCATTTGCGGAAGTTTTGCTTT
This sequence comes from Melioribacteraceae bacterium, assembly GCA_963663615.1. GTDB lineage: Bacteria > Bacteroidota > Ignavibacteria > Ignavibacteriales > Melioribacteraceae. Next base: position 2,015,833 of record OY760517.1, on the reverse strand, counting down.
ACTCAAAGCTTTATTGTAATCCGATTGAATCCATTGCGGAATTTCCTTTATACCAGTTTGCGTTGTTTTTAGGTCTTTGTTGAAATCGTTTTGTGTGGTTTCAATAAATCCTTTTAGCGAATCAATCAGGTCTTTTGTGTTTTTTAATGCTCTTATAGAAGTGGCAACCTGTTCCGGCGATTTTATATCATTTACTTTGATTTTTTTTATTTCGCTTTCAATTTGTTTTATATCCTTTTCAGGATTAGTATTGGCAATTTTAGTATTCCAGTACTCATATCTTTCAGTATAAAGAGTTTTTAGCGAATCAATTTTGTGTGGAGTTTTTAGGTCTAAAAATTTGAGAAGACTATCTACATTAATTTTCTGATCAAGTTGGCTTAAATCAACCCCTGTAGTTTCTTTAACATTATTTTCCAGAAAACCTTTTGTTTCTGAAATAAAGTTGGAAGTATCAACTTTAGTTTCTTCCTGTTTTTCAACTTTACCGTCAGTTTCTCTTTTGGTGTTAGTTTTAATTTCGGTAAGTTGTGCATTTTCAACAATAAACTTGCCCGAAAGAAGTGGCAATATTTCCAGATCAAATTCTGTTTTACCTGTTTCAAAAGAGTTATACCATGTATCATCAGGGTTTGTAACTTGTAATCTTTCCCAACCAAGCTTAGCATTAATAAAAGAAAGGTTTAGTCCGTCTATTTCAACCAAAGCACCATTCAAAGATGTTCCTGCGTCTTCTATATTGCTTTCAAGCCAGGAATTTGTGAAGAACAAAGCAATAAAATAACATAAAACAACAACAACAAGAATTCCAATTATTCCGCCTTTTCTTAACATTATTGCCTCCAGCTATAAATTTTTGAAATAGTGACACCCAATTTGGAGGCTTTTACTGCCTGTACTATTTTAAGTTTTTGAAATTTCGGGTCAAGTTTTTCGCGATAAACTACCACAAAGCGTGCAGTAGCAAAATAGGCAGGTAGCATTGCAAGAATTGAAAATACCAGACTACCCATTACAACAGTGTTGTAAAATCGTGATAATGAAACTAAAGGCATGTTATAAAGTGTAGTATATACAGACTTCATAAATGTGAGATCTACAAGCAGAAAATAGCCGAAGGAATGGAAAAGGGGATCAAGCAAGTAAGCAAAGAGACTAAAAATTGCAAAACCGAATAATGCAGATCCGATATTAACATTCAGAACTATTATGAGTAGTAATACGACTAAATTGTGAAGGCTGAGAAAAGGTGTTAATCCAATAACCATTCCCAGGATAAATCCACCGGCAATTTGACCGGGAGTTGCGTTAGAACGCAAGATTTTAAAGAGTTTTACAAGGATATCAATTCCGAACATAAATTCTTCTTCTTTTATTATTTTTTGATATTCAAATTAAATGGTTAAGTAATAATATATAATAGAAATTTCAATGTTGTTGTAGCAGAAAGTTTTATTTTAAAAAAATGCAGTAGCATATTGTAATAAATTTGCTCTTTAAATAATATTAACAAAACAAGAGGTTTTCATGAAAAAACTATTGCTGTTTTTTATAAACATAGTTTTACTCTATTCAATTTCATTTTCACAAACAAACGCAAAATTATTCAGATATCCCGATGTGTCGGATAAGCAAATTACATTTGTTTATGGTGGAGACATCTGGGTTGTGGCAAAAACTGGTGGTGTAGCTAATAAACTAAGTTCTCCTGCTGGCGAGGAATATCTTCCCAAATTTTCTCCTGATGGTAAAAAAATTGCTTTTAGCGGTAACTATGATGGTAATACCGATATATATGTTATTCCCGTTGAGGGAGGCATTCCGGAAAGAATAACTTACTATGGTGGTACTGACAGGATGCTTGACTGGTATCCTGATGGAGAGAAAATTTTATTTGCTTCCTCACGTTATTCCGAAAGATCAAGATATAACAAATTATTTAGTATTGATGTAAAGGGCGGATTAGCTAAACCTTTACCAATGCCTTATGGTGAATTTGGTTCGGTTTCGGGAAATGGTAATGAGGTAGTTTATACAAAAAGAACAAGATTGTTCAGAACATGGAAAAGATACCGTGGTGGTACTGCACCCGATATTATCTGGTTTAATGTAAAAGATGGTTCTTCTAAAAAACTGACTGATAATGATGCAAACAACGAATTACCAATGTTTCATGGTGATAAAGTTTATTTCTTATCGGATAATAACACGCAAAAAAGATATAACCTGTGGATGTTGGATACAAAATCGGGTGATAGTAAACAGTTAACAAATTTTGCTGATTATGATGTGCAATTTCCTTCAATTGGCAATGAGGAAATAGTATTTTCGGCAGGAGGTGATCTTTACTTATTGAATCTTGAGACAGAAAAATACAAGAAAGTAAATGTTGAAGTTATCTCCGATTTTAACTTGCTAAAACCTAAATTCACAAAACTGAATAATTACATACAAAATGTGGATATTTCTCCGGATGGTAACAGGGTTGTTTTTGAAGCAAGAGGTGAAATATTTTCTGTACCGGCAAAAGATGGTGTAACCAAAAACCTGACAAATTCTTCCGGTAGTGCTGAAAGATATCCCGCATGGTCTCCTAATGGAAAGTATATTGCATATTGGAGTGACTCTGATGGTGAGTATGAATTGTATCTAAATGATCTTACAAATGGAAAAGTTAGTAAACTTACAAACACAGGTGAAAAATACAAATATTCGCTATATTGGTCACCAGATAGTAAAAAGTTGGTTTTTGTTGATATTGCAATGAAAATATTTATGCTGGATGTAAAGTCCAGGGACCTTAAAAAGGTTGACCAGGGTTTGTGGATGTTCCATGGTATGTTACAAGGATTCAGTGTAAACTGGTCGCATGATTCAAGATATTTCACCTATTCAAGGGGACTTGAAAACAGGAACAGGGCGATATTTATTTATGATACGCAAGATTCAAAATTGCATCAGGTGACTGATGAATTTTACGAAAACAGTAACCCTGTTTTTGATCCTGAAGGTAAATACCTGTACTTTACTACCAACCGTACTTACCAGCCTGTATATAGTGATTATGATGGCACTTTCATCTATCCAAACGCTACTTCTCTAGCTTTATTTACATTAAGAAAAGATGTGAAAACTCCATTATTTGCCAAGAATGATGAAGTAGAAGTTAAAGCGGATGAACAGAAAGAAGATAAATCAGAGGAAAAAGACTCTGACGATAAAGAAAAAGCTGATGACGGACTGGTTATTGATTTTGAAGGAATGGAAAGCAGAATGGTAAACTTGCCTCCATATGCTGGCAACATGGGCAACTTATCTGCTATTTCTGGTAAAGTATTGTTTTTGCGCTCACCAAATTCAGGTACGCATAACGGAGAAAGAGAACTAAAGTATTTTGATTTAACTGAGCGTGAAGAAAAAACAATTATTTCTGGAATAAACGGTTACAGCCTATCTGCAGATGGTAAAAAATTGCTGGTACAAAAGAGAAGATCATTTGCTGTTATTGATCCGAAACCTTCTCAAGAAATGTCTGATAAAGTTAGTACAGACGGATTGACAGCTTATGTTGATCTTAAACAGGAATGGAAACAGATATTTAATGATGTTTGGAGATTACAACGTGATATGTTTTATGATGAAAATATGCACGGTGTTGACTGGGATGAAATGCGAGACAGATATGGTAAACTTGTTGATGATGCTGTATCAAGATATGATGTTGATTACCTAATAGGTGAACTTATAGGTGAACTTAGTGCATCCCACACTTATAAAGGTGGTGGTGATATGGAATCAACAAAACGAGTTAGAACAGGTTATCTTGGAATTAACTGGGGTGTTAAAAACAGTAAATATTTTATTGATAAAATTATTCGTCCCGGAGAATACGAATCGGAAGTTCGATCACCTTTTGATGAACCTGGTGTAAAGGTTAAAGAAGGGGATTATATTCTTGCTGTTAATGGTATAGAAATGAATACAGAAGTTTCACCTTACAGTTATTTTCAAGGTTTAAGCGGAAAAACTGTTGAGTTAACTATAAACTCAAAACCACAGATGGATGGTGCCGAAAAAGTAATTATTAAAACACTAACAGGCGAAAGAAGATTACGCCATCTTGCGTGGATTGAAGGTAATAGAAAACGTGTGGAAGAAGCAACTAATGGCGAAGCCGGATATATTTATGTTAGAAGTACCGGCTGGGATGGACAAAATGAATTGCAAAGACAGTTTAGAGCACAATTCCACAAGAAAGGTTTAATTGTTGATGAAAGATTTAATAGCGGCGGTCAAATTCCGGATAGATTTATTGAAATGCTTAACAGAAAACCATTAGCATTCTGGGCTGTTCGTGACGGCAGAACCTGGAAACATCCTCGTTATGGTCACTTTGGACCAAAAGTAATGATGATAAATGGTTGGAGTGGATCAGGTGGTGATGCATTTCCCGATTACTTTAGAAAAGCAAAGCTTGGTAAACTTGTTGGTACAAGAACCTGGGGCGGACTAATTGGAATTACAGGTGCTCCTACATTAATTGATGGTGGTTATTTTACTTCTCCTACATTCCGTATGTATGATCCTGATGGTGACTGGTTCAAGGAAGGTCATGGAGTGGATCCTGATGTTGAAGTTGATGATGATCCTGCTTCATTGGCAAAGGGTGTAGATGCACAGCTTGAAGCTGCAATAAAAGAGGTTAAAAAGGAATTAAAGAAAGACAGTAATATGATTCCTGCCAGACCAGCTAAAGAAGTTAGGTAAGATTAAAAGGGGAGTCCTGATCTATTGTTCAGGACTTTCCTCTTTTTTATTAAAAGTCCAAAGGTGATTAAACAAAAAGTTAATAACAAATCCGGCACCAATACCAATTAGGTTAGCGATTAAATGATGAAGTCCTGCTTCAGATAGACCTACTAAAAAGAGCCAGTTTATTACACCTGCAACCGCTGCTATCAAGTGATACTTTAACATTCTTTTCCAAAAGCCGGCAATACCACCATGCTCCCATGTCCAGAAATTATTAAGTAAAAAATTAGTAATTATTGAAATTTCAATTGCCACAATTCCTGCAGTACCAACGGTTATAGCAAAAACTTCAGTAAATAAGGCAAGTGTACCTTCGTTAACAAATATACCTGATACACCAACCAATGCAAATTTGCTAAGCAAAACTTTTTTGTCTAAGAACTTTTTCAGAATATTTTTTAACATTTATTTGCGTGCTCCATAATCCGGGTGAAAGTTATTCTTAAAATGTTTACCCTTCCAGATTAAAAATTTCTGTCCATCGTTAGATAAACGCTTTGTTACAACTGAATCAATTAGGAAAATTGATTCAAAATATTTACTCATTTCTTCCTTCGGTGAATAGTTATACCTGTCGGAAACAATTATAATTCCGGTTTTACCTTCAAGTTCATCATAATGTGTCCAGAAAGAAAAGCCATGAGGATTTTCTTTATTAAGAATAGTTACAATATTGTTTTCATCATCAGCATAATACAATTCACCTGATGTAAACCATTTATTAGTAACAAGAAATGTTGAGTCGTTTGTAATTCTGTTTTGGTCAAGATATGTTAAAACTTCTTTCCATCCCTGACCGTCAAGTGTTAGATCGGCTTTTTTCTCTAAAGGTAAAATACCTGTTAAAGCTTGTACAATTAGAATAACAAGAGTAACTACAATAAGGGTGATTGAAGGGATGTAAAATATCTTCTTCCATTTGGAAGACCATTTTAATAATATTCCGGATGCTGGTATAACCGCAGCAAAATATCCGGGCATTGGCCAGTGCGGAAGAATTTGTCTTGTTGCTCCAATAAGGGTAAAAATTAAAATTGGAAGTATTGCAAATGGCAATAACCACATTACTTCTTTTTTCTTATGCCTTATCGTTTTTACAATCACAGCAATAAAAAGTATCATGTTCCATGGTAAAAGATAACCAGCTTGCACAAATACACCCTGCAAGAATGAATTAAGCGAAAAATGCATTCCACCTGAACCACCCTTGCCAAACTGGAAAAGATACGATATCCATTCATTATTGTAGTTCCAGATTATGTTTGGAGAAAAAATAATAAATGCAATTACTATCGATATATAAAACCATACAGATTTTAGAAGAAAATTCCAATCTTTATAAAAGATAACAAGAATACCAATCGCCATGAAAAGAAAACCGGAATGGTATTTTGAAAGCATGCTAAACCCAAGTGAAACACCCAACAAAATATAGTATTTGGTTGATTTGGTCTCTTTAATTAGCAACAATGTATAAATGGTGAGCAGCCAAAAAAAGATAAGTGAGTTATCAGGAATAACAAATGCTCCAATTCCTATTAAAAAGAAGGGGACAATATGCATTAAGATAACAGAAATACGTGCAGCATCTCTACCATATATTTTTGCGGTTATTTTATACATTACAATATTGGTAGGTATAAAAATCAGAATTGCCCCTAATCTTAAAGTTAGAGCTGTATTCATTGTGGTAAGCCATCTGCCAAAACCGGCAATAAGTGCCACTAGTGGAGGATGATCAAAATACCCACCAGCAAGGTTGTAGGAATAAACACCGTAATATGCTTCATCAAATCCGGGCCCAATAAATGCTGATGCTATTACTCTGGTAAAAAGCCCAGCTAAAATAATCCAAATTGCAAATGAATCTTCAAGTATTTTGTTATTATTATTAAGTTGCATAGTTTACTTGTTTGCTAATTTTGCCCTTATTTTTTTCCGATTAAAGAATGTAATTACCAAAACGAAAAAGAGGATAATTGTAAATTTTTTAAGAATAGTTAGCGGATAGTTTACCGTTGCAAGATTTGGATTAGATGGAAATCCTTTACCATCATATCTGATAACAGGATTTATATACAAATCCTGTTTGGCGTAATCAATAGATGCTTTTAATCTTACATATGTATCGCTATCAGTAAAAGTGTAAGAGACGCTATTAGTATCGGAAACTTCTTTAAGAGTTATACCTTTATCACCAATCAGCTCAATTTTTGAGACTGTATCGGTTAAAGTCCATGTAACTGTCATACTATCAACATTAACCCTCTTCAGATAAAAGTAATTTTTCCCTTTATAACCATGAACACTGTAGGCACTACCTCTTTTCAGAGCAGTAATAATACTATCTTTATGGCAAGAGTTCGAGTTAACCATTGTCCACATAACTCCGGTTTGATTATAATCATCAGCATTGTGCGAGTCATCATCACCAATAATCCAGGCGGCTCTACCGGCAGTAAGTGCAGAATCCCAGTGTGCATCAGAAATACGATAGTGATTTAATACTTCAACAAGCTCATAACCGGTAAGGTAGGGGAATTCATCTTCTCTATGCCCATTCTGAAATTTTGGGTGTGAGATTGCAATCATATCAGCATCTTCATGAAGCCTGTTTATCATGTGTTGTTTATCGCTTGTTGTAAGGGGAAGAACTACGTCAAAATAGTCTATATCAGTTTGCCCAAAAACCAATCTGTGCGATTTTATAATACTAAATCCATGTTCATAAACAGGTACAAAACAACTATCTTCCAAATTTTGGTATTTATTGATTGAGAAATAATCAGAAATAAAGGGAAAGTCGTAGCCCATATCATAATATATATCCAGAACTTCCTTACCTGTCTGTTTACCATCTGTTAAACCCCAATGCGTTGCAGCATGAGTTTGGAAATTACATTGGTACCAATTGGTATCAAGATTGGCATAAGGGTTAAATAAAACATCTCCTGAAAACTTAGATCTTTCAGGGAAGTTATATACATCAGTAAAGAATAATTGAGCCGCAAGAATTAATAGAAAAATTAGTATTATACCAAGTGGTATTCTATATAATAGTTTTATTATAAATTTTAGAACTTTCATCATCTACCATTATTATATTTATTTATCAGACAAATATAGTAATTTCAGAGCTTTTAGCCGGACTAAAAGTTATTAACATTATTTTAAGTGTAATTTTTTTTTAATATTTGTAGCTTGAATATTATTAAAGTTCCAGGAATGCAACAAAGACTATGAATATCCTGTATATAACCTACTTTTTCAGACCTGATCTTTCAGCCGGTTCATTTCGTAATACGGATCTGATTGTAGAGCTTTCAAATCTTCTTGATGAAGGGGATACAATAGAACTAATAACTACAAAACCAAATCGATATAAATCATATTCAGTCGATGCCCCCGAATATGAAACGGATGGTAAAATTAAAATTACTCGAGTTAATGTTCCTAATCATAGTGGATTAAAGGGACAAGTAATAACATTTGTGCATTATTACAGAGCCGTTTGGAAAATTGTTAGAAAAAGAAAGTATGATGCTGTTTTTGTTTCGTCTTCAAAATTATTTTCAGGATTATTGGGGGCAAGAATAAGCAAGGTTAAGAGGATTCCATTTTATCTTGATTTGAGAGATGCATTGATTGATGGATTACTTGGCAAGATGAAAAATCCTCTAATTCGTTACACTTTGGGAACAGCACTAAAAGTAATCGAGAAATACACTCTTAATAGTGCAGGTCATTTAAATTTGGTTTCAGAGGGTTTTCGTGAAAACTTCTCCTATTACAAGGGTGAAGTAAGTTGGTTTACAAACGGTATAGGTGAACAGTTTATTAACTATAATTTTAGTGATAAAGATTCTGCCGGAAATAAAGTTATCACTTATGCCGGTAACTTTGGAATTGCACAGGGACTAGAATGTATTATTCCTGATGCTGCTAAAAAATTACCAGAATATACATTCAAGTTATATGGTGATGGAAATAGAAAAGAAGCATTGCTTGAGAATATCAAAGAGAATAGTCTAAATAACGTTTTAGTGTTTGAACCTATAAAGCAGGATGAACTTCTTGAGGTTTATAATAAAAGTGAATACTTGCTTGTCCATCTAAATAACACAAAATCACTTGAGGCACCAATTCCATCAAAAATATTTGAATATGGTGCAACCGGTAAAAAAGTTATTGCAGGTTTACGAGGTTTTACAGCTAATTTTCTTAAACAGAATATTCCAGATGCAATATTATTTAAGCCCTGCAATGCAGATGAAATGGTTGAAAAAATTATTTCTTATAATACAGGATTAGTTGACCGAACTGATTTCAGAAAGAAATTTAGAAGAAAAACAATTATGGCAAATATGGCAAAATCAATGCACTCCTTTGTAAAAACACATCAGAGTTAGAGTTTTTTTATATTTGGCTTTGTCTATTTTTCTTTTTTGTGATTACTAACACCAATGTTTTAAAGTATTCTAACAAACTTTGTAAAAACAACAGCAGGAAATTTTGATATTCTCTGAAGAACTTGACTACATGATAATATTTTTCAGTAGTTTAATGCTAACATTATTAGTAACACCATACCTTATAAATTTTTTAGAGAGGAATGGTGTAGTTGACAAACCTGATAAACGCAGAGTCAATAAAAAAATTACTCCACGAATGGGAGGAGTAGTTATTTTTATGATTGTACTCGTGCAGGTAATCTTATTTTATCAGGATCTAAATGCTGTACGGTTTTTACTACTTGGTAGTGTTATTATTGCTATCTGCGGAATGCTTGATGACATTGCATCCTTAAGGTGGTATGTTAAGTTTGCTGCACAGTTTGTAACTGCTGCTGTTATTATTTACAGTATTAAAGATAGTTTTAAGGGTATTGAGTTTTTTGGGCTTTACATACCAAGTGGTCTTGATTATTTGCTACTTTTCTTTTTTATTATAGGGGTTATAAATTCCATTAACCTTATGGATGGGCTGGATGGTTTGGTAAGTGGTTATTCGCTGGCTATATTCCTTATTATAATTACCCTGAATGTTATTCAACAAGATTTTTTTATTTTGTTGCTTTCAGCAGCTTTAATAGGTAGTTTGTTAGGATTTTTGAAGTTTAATGCGTTTCCTGCAAGAATATTTTTAGGTGACACAGGAGCACTATTGTTAGGGTATTTTCTTGTTGTGGGTTCAATTTATACCTCTATACATTATTCTCATGTTCGTTTGGACCTTACCTTTCCAACTTTATTGTTAGCTGTTCCTATTGTAGATACTATCAAGGTTATTCTTATTCGTTTATTTTATGGTAAACACCCTTTTTTACCGGACAAGTCTCATCTGCACCATGTATTATTTGGTCATAATGTTACGCATAAATCAACTGTATTTATAATACACGGCTTTAATTTACTTTTTATTAGTCTTGCCTTAATGTATCTGGAAAACAAGGAGGGCTTGGCAGTCACGATTCTGTTTTTAGTATTAGTTATTCTTCTTTTTAATCTAAAACAAATAATTAAGTACTTAAAGAATAGTGAATATTTTAACTCTCTATATTATGAAGTTCTAAAAGTTTATTCGCTTGCTGTTCGACTTAACAAAAAGTATTTACTTTATTTATCCTCAATATTAGCTATTAGTATTATATTTTTCAGCTTTCCCAAACAGTTGCCACTAAACAGGGAAGCATTATTCTTTTTGGCAGGTGTGGGTATATTTCTGTTTTTTATTTCATTGTTTCAAAGCAGGGAAGCTGACATTAAAAATCATATATATGTCTATTTTAATATGGCAATATTCTTTTTGTTATATAATTTGCAGCATCTTAAAAGTAATCTTGAAACCAGATTTTATTCAATTGATGTAGCATTATTTACTCGGATAAGTTTTATTATCTTAGCTACAATTGTAATATTATTGCTTATTGTGAGACCAAAAATATTGCCAAAGGAAAGAATATTTCTTTCCGGTATGGACCTTATAATAATTATTCTTATTCCTCTAAGTTTGGTACTTCAGTATTTTATCAATAATAAATTTCTCGAGATAGTTAGCTCCAGTTTAAAAATGTCTCTGGTGCTTTATCTTTGGTACAGAATTGTAGTAGAATTAAACAAAAATATACGGGTTTATTTATATTATTCTACATTCGGGCTTTCTATCTGTTCTGTTTTATATCTAATTTTCATTACTTAGTTCTTTTGGTCTAATTATCATGATAAGTGAAAACTACCAACGAATATTCCAGGTGCAAAAGGATTTTAAGATCCACGCTTTCGATATTGATGTAATGGGTATAGTGAGTAATATAGTTTATATAAGATGGTTTGAAGAACTTAGAACACTTTTACTGGATGAACATTGGTCATTGCAGTCAATGATTAAGAATAAAGTAGCCCCTGTACTTGCAAAAACTGAAATTGAATATAAATGCCCTCTTACAATTTACGATTCACCAACCGGATATGCCTGGCTATCTGAACTTGGTAGAGCAAAATGGAAAATGTAGCTTGAAATTAAAATAGCTGACAAAACATATTGCGGAGGTAAACAAACCGGTTATGTTATAGACCTTGAGAAAAAAAGACCAGTAAAAATTCCAGAAGCTTTGCAGCATAAATATAATGCTTATAAGCAGAATCATTAAATTTAGTAACGGAGTAAATATGCGAAGAGTAATTTTATTTTTAGCAATACTTCCTATAATAATGTTTGCTCAGGCAAAAGATAAAGGAGTATTCGAAAACAAAAAGAGTGATAAGTATAAAGATATTCTTGAGTCAATTGGGAAAATTGATAAATATCACCCCGAGGATAAAGCCTTTAAAGTTGATGTTGAGGGAATGGAACTTCCAAAAACAAAAAATGAATTTAAAACTTATTGGCATAACGAACCAGTTAGCCAGGGATATACTGGTACATGTTGGGCATTCTCAACAACTTCCTTTTTTGAATCGGAAATTTACAGATTAACCAAAAAGGAAGTTAAGCTCTCACAATTGTTTTTTGTTTATTGGGAGTACGTTGCAAAAACTGACAAACATGTATGGACAAAAGGGGAATCACTTTTTGCAGAAGGTTCTGAAGCAAATGCTTTACAGAGATTATTGAGTAAGTATGGTTGTGTTCCTCGTGAAGTTTATACCGGTAAACCAGAGAACCAGAAGTATCATGATCATTCCGAAATGTTTAAGGAAATGGAGGCAGTATTTGCCAAAGCAAAAGAAAATGATAGCTGGGAGCTTGATACCGTTTTAAATGAAATTAAGTCTATCATGGATAAATATATGGGAACTCCCCCTGAAAAGTTTACTTATAAGGGCAAAGAATATACCCCTGAATCGTTTATGACTGAGTATTGTAAACTTAATCCTGAAGATTATGTTGATATACTTTCAATTAAAGAACAGCCATACATGCAGGAAGTTGAATACACTGTTCCTGATAACTGGTGGCACGATTCATCATACGTTAATGTACCATTGAATAAATTTATGGACATAATTAACAATGCTATTGAAAGCGGTTATACAATGTCAATCGGTGGAGATGTTTCTGAACCTGGTAAGGTTAACAAGGTTGATTGTTTAATGATTCCTGATTTTGATATTCCATCGGCATACATAAATGAAGATGCGAGAGAACTAAGGTTCTCTAACAAAACTACTACCGATGATCATGGTATTCATTTAGTTGGTTATAAGAAAGGGGATAATGGAAAATATTGGTATCTGATTAAGGATTCGGGTGCTGGTTCATTTGATGGCAATAATCCGGGATATTTTTTCTATCATGAAGACTATATAAAGTTAAAAATAATGGACTTTATGGTACATAAGGATATGGTAAAAGATATACTTGAACAATTATAATCTGATATATAAAAGCCCCTCTTTAATGATGAGGGGCTTGATTTTATTTATAAAGGTAATATTTTTCCGAAAGTTTTCTAAAGCTTTCAATATCTTTGTGCAAATACTCTTCAATATCTTCATATTTGTAATTATTACTTAACATTTTTCTTATCTGGTCAGTACCATTTACCAAATCAAACATTCTGTGTCTTGACTGTGAATCTTTAAATATATCATGATCAGGATATAGTTTATGATTTACTTCAAGAAAATGGAACTGTATTGGTAATAATTCCACTTTTCGGAAATCAGTAATGTGTATCTGAATTCCTTTAAGAAACTCACCTTTTGCAAAAGCATAGAATGGTTTATAAGTTAGTGGACGGAATATAACTCCCGGTAAATTAAGCTTGTTCATTTCGTCAGCCAATTCGCCTGGTTCAGCCCATTCGGTTGCTATTGTTTCAAAAGGAATTGTATAACCAACACCAATTGAAAGATTGTAAAGCTCACCAATTATACCTGTTGTCGAATAGTAAAAAGTTGACCATGAATGTGGTATGTGTGGTGATGATGGCACCCATTGCAAACCTGTTTCAGGGTAAAGCATATCGCGGTTCCATCCTTCCATTGGTACAACTGTTAATTTACATTTTTGCTTGTCTTTAAGGTAACCCTCTTCATTAAGCAGGTTAGCCAATTCACCACATGTAAGTCCGTATATATATGGAATATTAAACTGGCTTACAAATGAGATAAAACCTTCTTCAACAAGGTTTCCTTCAATACGTTTACCACCAAGTGGATTCGGTCTGTCAAGAACAACAACCTCAATACCAGCTTCGGCAGCAGCTTCCATTATTAGTCCCATGGTGCTAATAAAAGTATAAGAACGAGCACCATTATCCTGAATATCATAAACGAGTACGTCAAGACCCTTAAGGAATTCTGCTGGTGGTTTTCTGTATTTGCCATATAATGAGTAAACAGGAACTCCAGTTTTGTCATCATTATAGTCAGATACTTTTTCACCTGCAGCGATATCACCTCTTACTCCATGTTCTGGACCAAAAAGAGCAACAAGTTCAACATTATCAGCTTCGCCAAGTATGTCAACAGTTGATTTAAGATTCTGATCAACACCAGTGGGGTTAGTAACAAGACCTACTTTTTTCCCTTTCAGAATATCAAAATTATTTTTCTTGAGCACATCGATACCTGTTTTAACAACTTGTGCCCAGCTAATAACAGAAATTAGTAATAATAGAATTACAGTTTTTTTCATTAATCCACCCTAATTATAGATTTATAAAGAATAAATAATCTTTCCTTTTTTTACAGTCATTTTATTCATGTTTTTGCCAACGTTATAAATAATATCGGAGTAATTATCGGTATTGAAAATAGCAAAATCCGCTTGTTTACCAATTTCAATACTTCCGGTTATCTTTTCCAGACCAATTGCTTTTGCAGCGTTAATTGTAAATGCAGATAAAATTTCCTCCATCGACATCTTCATTTTTATAGCTGCAAGCGACATGATCATTGAAATATTTGCAATATGAGAAGAGCCCGGATTGTAGTCGGTTGATAAAGCTACCAGCAAGTCATTGTCAATAAGATTTCTTGCAGGGGCATAATCATAGTTAAGAAAGAATGACACACCGGGTAATAATACCGAAACAATTTGATTCTTTTTTAGAAAATCAATATCGTTATCATTAAAAACCTCGAGGTGATCTACACTGTCTGCCTTATGTTTTGCCGCAATATCAATACCTCCAATATTATGGAACTGATCGGTATGAAGTTTTATTTTTAATCCATACTGTGTTGCAGCTTTAAAGATCATGTCAGTTTCTTCTGCGGTAAAGGCAGTTTCTTCACAAAACACATCGCAATATTCTGCAAGATTTTGTTTAGCCACTACAGGAATCATTTTGTTAATAACAAGATCAACATACTCTTCCCGATTATTTTTGTATTCCAGAGGAAGGGTATGGGCACCCAGAAATGTGCTAACAATATTTATATCGTAAGTTTCTTTTGCAGTTTTTATAGCTTTTAGGAGTTTAAGTTCATCATTAACCGATAGCCCGTAACCACTTTTAATTTCAATTGATGTAACACCCTGAGAAACAAAATAGTCAAGTCTTGGTTTTATCAAATTAAAAATATCGTTAACGGTGCTATATCTTACTGCATTAACTGTTGAAATTATTCCACCACCTTGCTTGGCGATTGTTTCATAATCAATACCTGCAATTTTCATTCTAAACTCATCGGCACGAGAGCCAGCAAAGGCAGTATGCGTGTGGCAATCAACAATACCTGGAGTAACTACTGCACCGGAAAGATCAACAATTTTGTCGTAATTTGAATACTCTTTCACGAAATCAGTAATTATTCCGTTTTCGGTTAAAATTGAATACCCTTCAAGTAAATCAATATCATTTAACTCGCTACCAGGCTTACAATTTTTACCACTGGTGTTAATAGTTACTATTTGAGAAGGATTAGAAAAAAGAATCTTCATACAAGTATGCTCCGGATACGAATAAATATAAGCCCACAATATAGTGAAAATGCAAAAACTTTTGCCAATATGCCAATAATTTAGTAAATTTGAGTACCCAAAAATAAAAAGATTGTGTACATGCCTCCAGTCAAGAAGCTAAAAATCCTGTTTGTAACTTCAGAAGTTGTACCATTTGTTAAAGTTGGTGGTTTGGCAGACGTTTCCTCAGCACTACCACAGAAACTTCAGGAACTTGGACATCAGGTAAGAATTGTAGTTCCAAAGTATGGGGCTATTGATGAACGTAAATTTAAAATTCATGAAGTTGTAAGGTTAAAAGACCTATCAACAAACATTGGCGAAAAAGAAGTGTTGTTTTCTCTTCGCTCTTCTTTCCTTGTAGGAAAGAAAGCTCGTGTTCAAATATATTTTCTCGATAATGAGGAATATTTTGGTAACAGGCATAGTTTGTATAAAGATCCTATGTCAGGAGAAGAATTTGAGGATAACGATGAAAGGTTTATTCTTTTGGCTAAATCCATTTTTGAGTTAATAAAAAAACTTGGATGGGTACCTGATATTATTCATTGTAATGATTGGCAATGTGGGCTGGTACCAGTGTTTCTAAAACATGATTTTGCAGATGATGAACAACTAGAGAATGTTAAAACTTTATTTACTGTCCATACTTTAGCCCAACAGGGTGAGTTTGATGAAAGTGCATTTTCAAAAACTGGACTTGATGAAAGTATTAAGGACGAATATCTTAAAGATGGAAAGCTTAATTTCCTTAAAGCCGGTTTAAAAACAGCTGATGTTATAAGTACAGTTAGTGAAAGTTATGCGAAAGAGATATGTACTGAAGAGTTCAGTATGGGCTTGCACGATGTTTTTAATGAAAGAAAAAACGATTTATTTGGTGTTATAAATGGCATTGATGATCAGTTGTGGAATCCGGAACTTGATCAGAAGATAGCCAAAAACTATAGTGCGAATACTTTTGAGCAAAAGCTTGAAAATAAAAAAGCACTTATGGAAAAATTTGGATTTGATTATAATCCTGATGTTCCTGTTATAAGTGTTATTACCCGACTAGTAGAAAGCAAGGGACTTGATCTCATTAAAGAAGGTTTTGACGAAATAATGAAATCTGGTGCCAAATTGCTTATACTGGGTGCAGGGGATAAAATGTACCATAGATTTTTTGAGGAAATGTTTGGTAAATACCCTGATGATTTTTCCTGCTATTTGGGCTTTGATGAGCAATTAGCTCATTTGATTGAGGCAGGTTCCGATATATTATTACTTCCTTCCAAGTATGAACCATGTGGACTAAATCAAATGTATAGTTTGGTTTATGGAACTGTTCCTGTTGTTAGAGAAACAGGTGGTTTAGCTGATACTGTAATTAACTATGACGGTGAAAACAAGGATGCCAATGGCTTTGTTTTTAGTAATTATTCATCCGAGGCAATGTTACGGGAACTTAAACGTGCCGTGGATGTATATATGAACAGTAAAAACGACTGGATGGAAATTGTGAAGAATGGTATGAAAAGCGATTTTTCATGGTTAAATTCTGCTAAAAAATATATTGAACTTTACAAAAATGTTGTTAATCGGGGAGAATGAAACACCGAGCCTTATTTCTGGACAGGGATGATACAATAAACAAAGACCCGGGTTATCTTGGTGATCCTGAAAAAGTAGAGCTATATCCAAATGTTGCTGAAGTTTTTGCACGGCTAAAAAAGGAATATAGCTTTAAGCTAATTGTAATTTCAAATCAATCTGGTGTTGCCAGAGGATTAATTACATTAGATCAGGTTAATCAGGTTAATGAACGTATTAATGCGTTGCTCTCTGAATATAACGCCAAAATCGATGCTTTCTATTATTGCCCCTTCCATCCAGAGTTTAACACGAAAGAAGAATGTGTTTGCAGAAAGCCTTCACCGTACATGGTTGATAAGGCTTCTGAAGAACACCATATTAACCTTTCAAAGTCTTTTTTTATTGGTGATAAGTCCTCTGATGTTATTTGTGCCATCAATTCAGGTGTTAAATCTGTATTAATAGACCATAATAATACCGGTATGGAAATAAAATCCTTGAAAAAAGCAGGAAAAAATCCAAATTTTGTAGCTTGTAATTTTTTGGAAATTGAAAAATATATTAAATCTGTAATCGCCGGAGGAAATTGATTGTTTAAACGATTCATTTTTATTAGTCCTTTTTTGGCTTTGATATTACTTGTATCATGTGCTGATGATCCCACCTCTATTGGAGCTAACATTATTCCTGATAGTGACCATTTTGTTGTTGATACGCTCGACAGCTATTCGAATAATATGGATATAGAATTCGATGTTTATAGGGATGAAGATGTAACTAACGGTTCCTCCTCAGCCTTGTTAATAGGAAAATATAATAATGTTGTAAGTACAGCTTTGATTAAATATTATATTTATTTACCAGATTCAATCTACAATCCTATGGAAAGTGATTTTAATAATATTAACGTATTGGATGCGTGGATTGAATTTACAAAATATTCTTCTTGGGGAGATACGTTACAGGATTTTCAATTTGAAGGTTTTGCTGTAACAGAAGACTGGACAGATGCTGATATTACCAGAAGTGAGCTTGAAGTTTTGGTTAATACTGAGGCTATTGATTATTCTTCGGATTTGGCATCAAATACAGGATTTATAAATTCCGATACAATTTCGGTTAATCTAGATACCGATATTGTTTATGAATGGATGAAGAATAGTGTAGATGAAGATGCTGCTGTAAATAATGGTATATATTTAAGATCTAAGACCGGAAATGAACTCATGTACGGGTTTTATGCCATTTCCAGTTCTGATGTAGTAAATATTTCAAAATTGAAAATGGTTGTTGAGTATCCTGGTGAGTTTGTCGATACTATCACTGCAACAGTTGCCAATGATGTTCATATTATTGAAGGTACCCCATACGAACAATCTGAAAATAGAGTGGTTATTCAGGGAGCATTTCCAACAAGAAGTGCTGTAAAGTTTGATATAAATAGTCTTCCCGTTGGTGCTGTTGTAAATAAGGCAGTTATGGAGTTCTCAATTGATTCCGTAAACTCGGTAGAGGGATCTGTTGAGTCTGATAATTATATCGGAACGTTTTATGTCGCTCCTGACAGTGCTGATACAGATTATGGTCTTGTGTTATTTAGTCGTGAGTCCAATCGTGTTTCTGGTGATATTACTTCATATGTTCAGCGATGGGTGTCTGGATTAGATAACCACGGCTTTCGTTTAAGTCTTTATGATGAAACATCTACGATTAACAAGATAGTTATTTACAGAGAAAATATAGATGTATCATATCTTAAACCACGTGTATTAATAACATATACTATTCAGAGGTAGAAATTATATGAAAAAGATATTTTTTGTTTTGGTTCTTTTTGCTGTTTCAATAGTTTCTGCTTCCGGTGGCTCAGTATATTCTCGTTACGGTGCAGGGAATACCTACTACTATATGAGTGCTGGTAAACTTGCATTGGGTGGTCCTGGCATTGCAACTACAGGTAGAAGAAATCTTGATAACATGAATCCTGCTGGATGGGCTTCTGTTAACCGTACAAGAATTGAAACCGGTTTGAATTATAATGGTATTTTGATAGAAGATTATAGCAATAGTGCTTACTATTCCAATTACAATTTTGCCGGTTTTTTATTTGGTGTTCCTGTAAGTGAAAAATACGGAATTACAATTAGCGGTGGTTTGGTACCTTTACCAGGGTAAATTATGAAACTGTTGAAACAAGTAACATTTCTGGTGAGAATGCTACTTCAACATATACCGGTGAGGGTGGACTTTCGAAAATTTATTTTGGTACAAGTTATAATACGAATATCGGGTTTACTCTTGGTTTTAGTTATGAGTATTATACAGGTAAAATTGATTATACTTCAGAACTGGAGTTTAACAGCGGTGCTGATTTGAATGGTGCCAAATTTACTAACAGACATAATTATCATGGTTCGGGGATTACAGTTGGGTTGTTAACTGAAGATTTATCATCATTATTAGACTATGAATCTGTAACAGACCTAAGGTTTGGTTTAATGTTCAATTATGTGAACACTCTTGGTACGGATACTACACTTATTACCGAAACTGTTAACGGTGAGGATGAATTAACTCATGGAGTTACTGATTCTGAAATACCTTACAGAGTTGGCACAGGAATTGCTTTTGAATTCTCAAATCAATATCTCGTAAATATTGATTACATATATTCACCCTGGTCTGATTACAAATACAACAATCAGGCAGTTGGTGTTCTTAAAAACCAGTCGCGTTTTAATGTTGGGGTTGAATATAAAAATGAATCAACTATTTACAGTTCCTTCTGGGAGCAAATTATTTTCAGAGGAGGTTTGAGTTATGAGAACCTTAAATATACGCTAAACGGTAACGATTTAACAGAGCTTGGTGTTCATGCCGGACTCTCAATTCCTATGGGTGTTCAAAATAAAATTGACATAGGTTTATCGTACGGATTCAGAGGAACTACTGATTCCGATCTATTAAAAGAAAATGTTTTTAATTTAGCCGTTACTTTAAGTTTCGGTGAACTATGGTTTGTAAGACAAGACAGATAAAAAAACAATAAGGATGGTAGAAATGAAATTTACAAGAGTATTATTGGTTTTGGTCGCAGTTGCGTTTATGAGTTCGGCTAAAGTTAGTGCCGAAACCATAAAACATAGCGATACACAATTTTACGCTGATAGTGTAACTATTAATTTGCAGGCTACAATAAGCTTGTGGTATGAAGATTATAAAAATAAAGATTATAAATCTTCTCTAAATCATGCCTGGAAAATTCTTGAGGCAGACCCTTCATTCACAAAATATAAATTTTACAAAAAATTTGAAGATATGTATTGGAGCCTTTTTGAAGATGAAAAGACAACTCCGGAAGAAAAGGAAGCAATAAAAGATACAATGATTGTATTGTACGATACTTTTATTGAACGACTTGAAGACGTAAAAGATAAAGCATATTATACAGTTAGAAAAGCGTTTGTTTTAGAAACATGGCATGAAGCAGATCCTGCTGAAGTGATTGCTACTTATAAAAAAGCTTTCGAAATGGATAAAGATCTTGATGATTACTATTATGACAGACTTGGCAAGTTTTATATAGCCCAGGATAACAAACTTGATGCATTGGAAATTTACAGTTTCCTTGCTGATAGGGACCCTGATAATCCATTATGGCCACAAAACCTTACTACGCTTGCTGATAACCCTGAAGAGTTATTAGATATAAGAAAAACAGTGTGGTCTCAGGATAGAGATAATGATGCAAAGGCATGGGCATATGCTAATCAGGCAATTAGACTCCAGAAATATGATGTTGCTCTTGAACCATTGGAACATCTTACAACTAAATCAGCTGATGTTATAAACTACTGGAAAGAACTTTCTCGTGCTTACGACAAGCTTGAAATGACTGACAAAGCTATTGATGCTTATAAAACATTGATAAAATTACAGCCTGACGGTAGAGAAAATTATGTGAATCTTGCGTTGATTTACAAAAAGAAAAATCAGCTTTCAGTTTCTAGATCATTTTTGCAGAAAGCAAGTAAAGTTGACCCGCAGTGGGATTACCCACATTACATTGAAGCCCAGCTCTACGAACAGGCTGCCAGAGAATGTATGGGCGATAAATTTGAATTTATGGACAAATGTGTATATCAGTTAGCTGTTGATACATATAAAAAAGCTGCTGCTCTTGGCGGAAGTTTTGCCGGTCCTTGTAAGGAAAGGGTAGTTTCACTTAAAAACTCTGTTCCACAGAAAGAAGATTATTTCTTTAGAAAAATAAACTCTGGTGCAGTAATTAAAGTTGAAGGAAAATGCTACGGCTGGATAGGCAGGAGCATAACTGCACCTTAATAAAAAAAGGTAAATAGTATGTACGAAGCATTAAAAAAAGATCAGGAAATTTATGAGGTATTAAATAAAGAAATATCTCGCGAAGAAAATTATCTTGAACTAATTGCTTCCGAAAATTTTGTTTCACCGGCTGTGCTTGCTGCAGCCGGTTCTGTTTTAACTAACAAGTACGCAGAAGGTTACCCTGGTAAAAGGTACTATGGTGGTTGCGAAGTTGTTGATATGGCTGAAGATTTAGCCAGAAACAGATTGAAAGAGCTTTTTGGAGCAGAATATGTAAATGTTCAGCCTCACTCGGGTTCACAGGCAAACATGGCTGTTTATATGTCCCTTATTAAACCGGGTGATAAAATATTGGGCTTGAGTCTAGATCATGGTGGACACCTAACTCACGGTTCCCCTGTAAACTTTACTGGTCAGATATACCAGTCTGTTGGATATACACTGAATCCGGAAACAAAGCTTCTTGATTATAATATTATTGAAGACCTTGCAGTAAAAGAAAAACCTAAGGTAATTGTAGCCGGCGGCAGTGCTTATTCGAGAGAGTGGGACTACGCAAAGTTCAGGGAAATTGCTGATAAAGTTGGTGCTTTCTTTATTGTTGATATGGCTCATCCGGCAGGTTTAATTGCTAAAGGTTACCTTGATAACCCGCTTAAGTATGCCGATGTAGTAATGTCAACAACACATAAAACATTACGCGGTCCAAGAGGTGGTATAATACTTATTGGCAAGGATTCCGAAAACAGAATGGGTGTTAAAACCATGAAGGGTGATCGCCTTAAAATGATGTCGGAAATTATTGATGGTATGGTTATGCCAGGCATACAGGGCGGTCCTTTAATGCATATAATCATGGCAAAGGCAGTTGCATTTGGAGAAGCACTATCAGACGAATTTGGCGAATATATTGGTCAGGTAATAAAAAATGCTTCAACCTTGGCAAATACCCTGATGAATAATGATTTTGATATTATTTCTGGTGGAACTGATAACCATTTAATGCTGGTTGATTTAACTAACAAGGGCATTAGTGGTAAAAAAGCAGAAAAAGCTCTTGAGCGAGCTGGTATAACAGTAAACAAAAATATGGTGCCTTTCGATAAGAAAAGTCCGTTTGTTACTAGTGGTATCCGAATAGGTACACCTGCTTTAACTTCAAGAAAAATGAAAGAAGCCGAAATGGAAATTATTGGTGGATTTATTAATGAAGTGATCAGTGATCCGGAAAATGAAACAGTAATTAATGATGTTAGAAACCGAATAGTTGAGCTATGTTCCCATTTTCCATTATACCCAGAGTTCAAGTAGTTGAGTGACATTTTTGATGAAAATATAAAAGAGATTGGAGAAGGGGATTCAGGCGAAGATGAGATGACTTTCCTCCAACATCTTGAAGAATTAAGATGGCGGCTTATTTATGCCGTCATCGGTATTTTAGTGGGTACAATTGCTGCTTGGATATTTATAGATTATCTTATTGAAGACATTCTTCTTGTTCCAGCCAGTTCTGCAAACATGAAACTGCAGAATCTTAAACCATTTGGGCAGTTGATGTTATATTTCCAGATAGCATTGATTGGTGGTTTTGTTATTAGCATTCCCAATGTATTTTACCAGTTCTGGCAGTTTATTTCCCCCGGATTAAGAAAAAGCGAAAGAAGGTATATTAAATCAATAGTAGCATTCTCTACAATTTGTTTTCTTTCCGGTATTGTTTTTGCATATTATATAATGTTACCACTAACATTAAAGTTTGCTGCTGCGTTTGGCACAGAAATGATTGAAAACAATTTCGCTATAACAGAATACTATTCTATTATTATTAGCGTTATGTTGGCTGCCGGAGTTGTATTTGAATTACCAATGTTGTCATTATTTTTATCGAAAATTGGTATATTAACACCTGGATTTATGCGAAAATACAGAAAGCATGCAATTGTTGGTTTACTGGTTCTTGCAGCGATACTTACTCCGGGAACCGATCCAGTTGCTCAATTGTTACTTGCTGTACCGCTATTTATTCTTTATGAAATTAGTATATGGGTTTCCCGATATGCAGCAAAAAAACGCACTTAAAATAGACCTTTCCTCAATATCCTCATTGCTGAAAAGTGAGTTAGCTGAGTTTAACAAACTTTATAAGTCTTCAATGAAATCCAGCGTAGGAGTAGTTGATCTTGTAACAAACTACATACTTAAGCAAAAGGGTAAAAAAATAAGACCTTTATTGGTTTTGCTTTCCAGTAAGCTTGCAGGCGGGATAAATGAAAGGAGTTACAGGGGTGCAATATTGGTAGAATTATTGCATTCAGCAACATTGGTTCACGATGATGTTGTTGATGATTCCAGCAAGAGAAGAGGATTTCCTTCAATAAATGCAATTTGGAAAAATAAGGTTGCGGTGTTAATTGGTGACTATTTACTTGCAAAGGGGTTAATGCTTTCTGTTGAAGATGGTGATTATGACTTTTTGGGGATTGTTTCCAAAACTGTAAAAAGAATGGCAGAGGGTGAACTTTTACAGGCAGGAAAATCCCGTAAACTAAATATTGATGAAGAAACTTATTACAGAATTATTTCCGATAAAACAGCGTCACTTCTTTCCACGTGTTGCGAGATTGGTGCTAACAGTTCTACGGAAGATCCGGAATTGAGAAGAAACTTGAAAGAGTTTGGTGAAAACCTTGGGATTGCTTTTCAAATTAGAGACGATATCCTTGATTATGTAGGGAAAACAAAACTTTTTGGAAAAGTTAGGGGCGGTGACATAAAAGACAAAAAAATTACTCTTCCTTTGATTTATGCTTTAAGAGAGGCTGAAGAAAAAAAAGCAAAACAAATAATAAAATCTATAAAAAAAGGTCCTGATAATGGAACTGTTAACGAAATTATTGAGTTTGTAATATCTGGGAAAGGAATTGATTATGCCGAGGAAATGTCGCAAGTTTATGCTGATAAAGCTAAACAAAACTTATCGGCTTTTCCCGATTCCGAAGCTAAAGAATCTTTATGTAACCTTGTTCAATTTGTAATTCAAAGAGAAAAATAGTTTATTAGCTAATAATTTAAGATTGCACATAAAAATATTACAAAATGTCTTATTAATATTCTGTGATGTTTTTGATTTTCCTTTCCTTTTTAGTAAATTGAATTTATTGATATAATAAAATAATACAGGTTGTCTTGATATATTATACAATCAAGAATAACGTTTGTTTCTAATTAATTTGGTATTAGAAAAACTATGAAAAAATCTGTTCTGGATTATACTCTTAAGATTCGACTTCCTTTAACAATTTTCGTGGTTATTGTTTCATTTATTATTACTTTTTTTGCCTCACGAGCTGAGCGAGACCATATTGGTTATGCTCCAGACCAACCAATAGCTTTTTCCCATAAACTACACGCAGGTGATATGGAAATCGATTGCCAATATTGCCATATAGGTGCGGATAAGGGAAGACATGCGTTGGTTCCTTCGGTTAATACTTGTATGAATTGTCATACATTAGCAAGAAAAGATAAACCCGAAATAGTGAAGTTAAGAGAACATTACGAAAACAACATTCCGCTGCCATGGAAAAGGGTTCATAAGGTAGCTGAATACGCATACTTTAACCATAGTGTACATGTTAACAAAGGTATTGAATGCCAGGCATGCCATGGTGAAGTTGAAAAGATGGAAAAAGTTGAACAGGTAAAAGGTTTTACTATGACAGCCTGTCTTGAATGTCATAGGGAGCCACACGAATTTCTGCCTGATTTAAAACAGGTTAACAAGGGTCCTGAAAATTGTAATGCGTGTCATAGATAGGGGAATCAAAATTGGAAAAAACTACTAATATAAACCGGAGAAAATTTTTTACAGGTTTTAGCATCCTTGGTCTGTCGTTTTTTGCTTCAAAAATGCTTCCTTTTGGGCTGCATAAATTTGATACAAAAAAAAGAATTACAATAAAAGAAAATCCTGAAGCTGTTAAAAGAGTTAAATAAGGTAATATTATGTCTTCTAATAATGACAAAAAATATTGGAAAAGTGTAGAGGAATTAAACGGCAGGAAATTGGCATCAAAAGATTCTGAGTTTTTGGAAGGGGTTACGGATGATTTTAATCCTGAACAACTTACCGGAATGTCGAGGAGAAAGTTTTTAGCGTTACTGGCTGCTTCAACTGCATTAACAGCTACTGCCTGTTCTGATTATACCGATAGGGGTGAAATTGTACCTTACAATGAAAGACCGGATGATTTGATTCCCGGTAAAGCAAACTATTACGCTTCTACTTGCGATGGTTGTGAACAAAAATGCGGTGTGCTGGTAAAAACCCGTGAAGGAAGACCAATTGCTGTGGAAGGGAATCCCGATCATCCTGTTAATGCTGGAAAGCTTTGTGCAAAAGGGCATGCTTCAGTTACTGAGCTTTATGATCCTGCAAGATTAAAAGAGCCAACTTTCAAAGGAAAGAAAATATCATGGAATGAAGCGGATAAAAAATTGATAGCCAGTTTCTCAAAACTAAATGAAAGTAATAAGGAATTGGCTTTTGTTTTGGGAAACACGCAGTCATTATCATTATCAGCGATATTGGAAAAACTTAAAGATAAATACCCAACATTAAAATTATATAAAGCCGCTCCATTTAATGAAAACCAAAGGATTGAGGCGTGGGAGAAATCATACGGTAACAGACTTGTTCCAGTACCTGATTTGTCAAAAGCCAAAATACTTTTAACTCTTGATGCTGATATTCTTGGTAACGAAGGTTTAAGCACCAAATTCACCAAAGAACTTACTTCCAGACGTGATATATTTGATGTAGATAATTTTAGTCGTACTTATGCAACGGAAGGTAATCTTTCATTAACCGGTACTAATGTTGACTACAGATTCCGTGTACATCCTTCCCAATTCAAGAATTTTGTTTTGGCGTTAATTACAGAAGTTTCAGCAAAACTGGGTAAATCTTTACCAATGGGTATTGAAGCCATTAAACTTAATGCTGTAGTTGACAAGAGTGCTCATAAAAAAGCAAAATTACTTATAGGTGATCTCACAAAATATAGTGATCAATCATTTGTTTATGCTGGTAGAGACCTTGATGTTGAGACACATATTCTGGTTAATTACCTAAATGAAATGCTGGGTGCAGAGAAAGTATATTCGAACAATATGTACTTTAATATTGAGCTAAATGATTCATCAAAAGTATCGGAATTAATAGAAAATATAAATGCTGGTAAAGTTGGTGCTGTCGTTCATTTTGATGTTAATCCAGCATATTGTAATCACAAGTATTTAAATGCAGTTACTAAAGTTGAAACAAAGGTAACTCATACTTACAGACCTGATGAAACATCGGCAGTTTGTGACTATGTTCTTCCTTCAAGTCATTATATGGAAGCTTGGAACGATAATAATACTTTTGATGATATAGTATCATATACCCAGCCGGTTATTGATGAAATTTATAATAGCCGCCAGAAAGAATTAAGCCTGTTATCATGGCTTAATGATGGTAAAGTTTCTAAAGATAGCTACCACAAGTTTGTTATGGATACATTTAATAATAAGGTATATAATAGACTTGGTACATCTCTTGATAAAAAGCGTGTATGGCTTGGTGCACTTCATGATGGAGTTGTTAAATATAAAAATACTAACAAAGATAATAGATCATTTAAAAACGGTGCAATTGGTAATTTCAAGAAAAGTGGTAAACCTCAATTAGCTGTACAGGTAAAAGAAAGTTATTACCTTGGTACAGGCAAGTTTGCCAATAATGGTTGGCTTCAGGAAATACCCCATCCGGTTACAAAAGTTACCTGGGATAACTATGCTGCTATTTCACCTGCATTTGCCAAACAACTTGGTGTACAAAAAGATGATGTAATTAAAGTTGCTGCAGGCAAAGCAAGTGTTGAGCTACCGGTAATTGTACAACCTGGTTTGGCTGATAATCTGGTTGTTACTGAAGCTGGTTATGGCAGATCAAATTCCGGCGATGTAGCCAATGAAGTTGGTGTTAATGTATATCCGTTAAAACACTCTAATGGTAAAGTTACAGTTACTGCAACCGGCAAAACTTATAAGCTTGCTACAACTCAGGAACATCACGCTCTTGATGATGACTTTACCAAAGATTTTCATAAAATAAGACATATAATTCAGGAAGGTACAGTAGCTGAATATAAAAAGGATCATCATTTTCTTCAACATCACAAACATGAATTATTTTCCATTCATGATACTCATGAATACAATGGAAATAAATGGGCAATGTCAATAGATCTTAATAAGTGTACAAGTTGCGGTGTTTGTGTTAGTTCATGTAATGTTGAAAACAATGTGCCTGTAGTTGGCAAGGATCAGGTTCTTGTGGGCAGGGAAATGCATTGGATGAGGCTTGACAGATATTATTCCGGTACTCCGGATGAACCTGAAGTAAGTCATCAGCCAATGTTGTGCCAGCATTGTGATAATGCACCATGTGAAAATGTTTGTCCTGTTAATGCAACAAACCATAGTCCTGACGGATTAAACCAAATGGCATATAACAGGTGTGTTGGTACAAGATATTGTGCAAATAACTGTCCGTATAAAGTAAGAAGATTTAACTTTTTCGATTTCAGAGATCACTTTGAAGACGCATATTACAAGAATGAATTAACTGATCTGGTGAATAATCCTGAAGTGACAGTGCGTTCACGTGGTGTTATGGAAAAATGTACGTTTTGTGTACAACGAATAATGGATGCCAGAAGTGAGGCAATTAGAGAGAACAGGGAATTAAAAGGTAGTGATGTTAAAACTGCCTGTCAGACTGCTTGTCCTGCCGATGCAATTGTTTTTGGTGATGCAAATGATACTGAATCGGAAATAGCAAAATATAGAAAACATGAATTGGGTTATTCGGTTCTTGAAGTTATTAATGTTAAACCTAATGTAACTTATATAGCAAAACTTAGAAATTTGCACCGGGAGGATGTATAAGTGAGTAATATTGATTACAGTGTTGATGCACCGGTTGTAGAAGGAAAACCAGCTTTACGGGATATTGATGATGTTATAGTAAAGCCACTGGAAACCAAACCAGACAAGAAATTTTATATAGCCTTATCAGTTACAGGTACAATGTTATTGATAGGTGCTTTTTTCCTCGGACTTTCGTTTTGGTATGGTACAGGTATGTGGGGTAATAACAATCCTGTTGGTTGGGGTTTACCCATTGTAAACTTTGTGTTTTGGGTTGGTATTGGTCATGCCGGAACACTTATTTCTGCAATCCTGTTTTTATTCCGACAGAAATGGAGAACCGGTATTGCGAGATTTGCAGAGGGTATGACGATATTTGCAGTAATGACTGCTGGGATATTTCCGCTAATACACGTTGGTCGTCCATGGTTAGCAGGTTATCTTATGCCTTATCCAAACCAGCATTCGCTTTGGCCAAACTTTATTTCGCCTTTACTTTGGGACGTTTTTGCCGTTAGTACCTATTTTACAGTATCGCTAGTATTTTGGTATGTTGGTTTAATACCTGACTTTGCAACTCTCCGCGATAAAACTAAAAATGCAATTAAAAAAGTTGTCTATTCCGTACTTAGTTTGGGATGGAGACATTCAAATCGTCATTGGCAACATTATGAGCTGATATATCTTATACTTGCAGGTTTTGCAACTCCGCTTGTACTTTCTGTTCATACTATTGTTAGTTACGACTTTGCAGTTTCAATATTACCGGGATGGCATACTACCATATTCCCGCCATACTTTGTTGCCGGTGCGGTATTTTCCGGTTTTGCAATGGTACAGAATGTACTGATATTCATTAGAAAGATATTTAATTATGAGCATATAATTACTCTGAATACACTTGAGAATATGAACCGAATTATTCTGGTAACAGGTTCACTTGTTGGTTATGCTTACGCAATGGAATTTTTCATTGCATGGTATAGTGGAGTTCAACCTGAACAGTTTACTTTCGTTAACAGAGCATTTGGTCCTTATTATTGGGCTTATTGGATCATGGTAAGTTGTAATGTAATATTCCCGCAATTATTCTGGATAAAGAAAATAAGAAGAAATATTGTTGGAATGTTCATAATAGGTGTATTTGTTAATGTTGGTATGTGGTTCGAAAGATTTGTGATTACAATTACTTCACTTTCAAGAGACTTTTTACCATCAAGTTGGGCATATTATACTCCAACACTTACCGATATGGGTATTCTGGTTGGTAGTTTTGGTATGTTCTTTACATTGTTATTATTATTCACAAAAACATTACCGGTTGTTTCCATAGCTGAGGTTAAAGCTGTAGTTGATGGTGCACAACCTTCTCATGAGGATCATTGATATGAGTGATAAAGTACTGTATTCATATACCGGACTTTTTAATACTCCAGATGAAATTATTAAGGCAGCCAAGGCTGTTGCCGGGAAAGGTTATAAAAAATTCGATGTAAATACACCTTATCCTGTTCATGGAATGGATGGTGCTATGAAGCTGAAGCGTTCACCAATGGGGTACATTGCACTTGTGCTTGGTGTTATTGGTGCTTTAGCCGGATTAACTATGATGTATTTTATGTCCGTAATAGATTATCCCCATGTTATTGGCGGAAAACCTTTTTTCCCACTACCTGCATACGTTCCTATCATGTTCGAAACAACAGTTTTGGTCGCATCGGTTGGAACGGTTCTCTCGATGCTGTTTGCATTTTTCAAATTCCCGAATAATATGCATCCGCTTCACGATACAGAATATATGCAGAGTGTTTCGGTTGATAAATACGGCATATACATTGAAGCTGAAGATGATAAATTTAGCGAAGAAGAAGTTAAATCATTTCTTAAAGAATTGGGTGCATACAAGGTTGAACCGGTTTATTTTGATGAGAAAGAGTACGGACATAAAAATGTAATACTGGAACCGAAGTTTATTGGCTTTCTTGTTGTTGTGTTTTTTCTTGTATCGGGTGCATTGTATTTTACAATGAACAAAGCTCTTGAAATGCCTCCTTTTACGTGGATGCAGTGGCAGGATAAAGTTATTCCGCAGGAAAAGAATAACGTATTTGCGGATAATTACGGTATGCGTAATCCTGTAAAGGGTACAGTTGCCAGGGGTGCAGTTCCTTATTTGGTAACCGATGAAAATGTTGATTTAGCTAATGATATTGTTAATCCCTTATTACCAAGTAAAGAAAATATTGAACTTGGTAAAAAAAAATACAATACGTTTTGTAGCCCATGCCACGGTTACCTTGGTGAAGGTGAGAGTCGTCTGAGAGGGCAATTTCCCAAACCACCAAGTTTGCATTCCGAAAAGGTTAGGGGATGGACTGATGGCAGAATTAATCATGTAATTATGAAAGGTCAAAATACTATGCCTTCATACTCTTCCTTAATAACAAGACAGGAGAGGTGGGCAACGGTTCTGTATATTCGTGCCTTACAAAGATCATTAAATGCCAGGGAGTCTGATTTACAATGAAAAATTCTGAATTCAAACTAGATTATACACAAAAAGATCTGCCTGCATATTTGCTACGTCTGGGACTTGGTTTACTTGCTTTGGGACTGGTAATAGTAGTAGCCGGGTACTTTGTTGATCATACCAGAAGTGCATTTAATAACCTTGTGTATTTAATGTTTTTAACAAGTGTTGGTGTGGGTGCGCTGTTTTTAATAGCAGCCGAGTATATTATTGGTTCAGTTTGGAGTGTTCCATTTCGCCGTATAAATGAGTTCCTTGCTGCGGTTGTTTTAATATTGCCACTTGTTGCATTGCCTGTATATTTTCATGCACATGATTTATACCACTGGACTCATCTTGAAGAAGTAATGAGTGATAAAATATTGAAGGGTAAGTCTGCTTATCTTAATATGGAGTTCTTCACAATCCGAATAATTTTCTTCTTTGCCATTTGGATGCTATTTTATTTTGTGATGACAAGAATATCCAAAAAGCAGGATAAGACGGGAGACCAGAAATATACAAAGAGCAATATTAAAATGTCTGCCATATTTTTGCCCTTTTTTGCCATTACCGTAACATTTGCATCTATTGACTGGATGATGAGTCTTGAACCACACTGGTTTTCAACAATTTACGGTGTATATTACTTTGCCGGAACTATGTTAACTGCACTTGGTGGTGCTACCTATGCAATTGTAAAGCTAACTGAAAAAGGATATTTAACCGGTATAAAACCAGATCATTATTACAGTTTGGGTGCTTTAATGTTTGCTTTTGTTAACTTCTGGGCTTACATCGCATTTAGTCAGTATATGCTATACTGGTATGCAAATATGCCTGAAGAAACTTTCTGGTTTATTGACAGATGGCAAAACGGCTGGATGACATATACACTTGTTATGATGGTAATCAGGTTCCTTGTACCGTATATAGCTTTACTTTCACAACCTGCTAAAATGCGTCCGGGCACATTAAAGTTTGCTGGTTTGTGGATGCTTTTTGCACAGGTAGTTGACCTTTACTGGCTGGTTATGCCAACTTACGACAAAGGTGGTTTCAACTTTGGCTGGATAGAAATTGGTTATCCATTAGCTGCTGTTGGAGCTATAATTACAGTGTTTTATCTTAGGAGCAGAGGTGAAAACTTTATGCCAATTGGCGATCCTAAATTGAAACGCGGAATAAATTTCAGACTTTAATCTTAAGCGAGAATATGGACAATAAAAAGAAATATGAAGCGGAAATTCAGTTCCTTGATGTGCTGAAATCACCAATGCGACTTTTTGGGTGGATATATCCTTATTTTGTTGGGGTTATACTTCTTGTTGGAATATTTTATTTGAGGAATCTCGATGATATTTCGCGTAACGAAGCACCTGAAACTATTTTAGATCGTGCGGAAGTTGCAAGAACTGTTAAGAAACAAGCGGGTGCAATTATTCCTCCAATAAATTTGGAGCTTGTAAAATCAGCTGATAACGATCTTCTTGCCAAAGGTAAGGAAGTATTTTCGCAAAACTGTGCTTCATGCCATGGCGAAGAAGGTATGGGTGATGGTGAAGCCGGAGCTAATCTCGATCCGAAACCAAGAAATTTTCATTCACTTGATGGGTGGACTAATGGTGCCGGTATGCCAGAAATGTATGGCACATTGCAAAAAGGTATTGCTAAAAATGGTATGGCTGCCTATGAGTACCTACCTGTTGAAGAAAAAATTGCTGTAATTCATTTTATACGTTCTTATGCTGATTACCCCGAAATTACAGATGAACAAGTTCAGTTAATGGATATGGAATACAAGCTTTCTGCTGGTGAACAAAGACCAAATAGAATACCTGTTGACGTTGCAGTAAATAAACTGCTTGATGAAAATTCAGGGTTAATTACAAAAACTTCCAAATTGGTAAAATTGTATAGGGAAAAAACAACAAAATCTCAATTGTTAGTGAATTGTATCGTGGATGAACATGTTGTGTTTTCTTCGTTACTTAAAACTAATTTGCTTGATGATGTTAACAAGCTGAGAGAGGCAGTGAGTTACTCCCCGAATGAAATGGGTTTTAATTCAAAAGTTGTAACATTTAATGATGATAACTGGAATGAATTATATAACAAATTAAAAGAATTTGTAGAAGAAAAAGTTTAATGAAATTATTTGCTAAAATATTGTCTTTATTATTTCTCTCAACCCTGATGTTTGGTCAAAAACAAATTGATGTTGGTGTTGACGAAAAGCTTGGTGATTATTTACCAATGGATGCAATATTTCAGAATTCAGATGGTGATACTTTAAAACTTGGTGATGTGATAAACAAACCGATATTATTATCACTTGTATATTATGAATGTCCTGGAATTTGTAATCCGTTATTAACCGAATTAGCTTGGACGGTAGATAAAATAGACCTTGTGCCAATAGATGATTATCAGGTTGTTACAATCAGTTTTGATCATGATGAAACACCGGCGACAGCCCAAAAATGGAAAAAGAATTATTTTAATGCTATGAAAAAATTTCCTGAAGAGGGATGGACTTTTTTAACTGGTGACAGTATAAACATTAAAAAAGTTACTGATGCTCTGGGTTTTTATTTCAAGAAGCAGGGTAATGAATTTTTGCATGCGGGTACAGTTGTAGCTATTGCACCGGATGGAAAAATATCAAGATATATATTTGGCAGCACGTTTAATCAATTCGATTTGAAGATGGCATTATTAGATGCCGAAGCTGGTAAAACAAATCCTACAATAGCAAAGGTTTTACAGTTTTGTTTTAGTTACGATCCTGAAGGCAGAGGATATACACTAAATATTACAAGAATAGCAGGTACAATCATGTTACTTGGTATTGGAATATTTCTTGTAGTTCTGGTTTTGGGAAAGAGGAAAAATAAATAGTAACAGGAGTCTTGTTTAATGGCAAATGGTACAATTGCTTCAGAAGAAAAATCATTTTTTCAGGAAAGTACTAATAGATATAAGGGACTATTATCCTGGTTGTTTACTACAGACCATAAAAGAATTGGTTTGTTGTATTTATACTCGATAGCCGGATTTTTTATAGTTGGTGTGTTTTTGGGGATATTACTTCGCCTTGAGCTAATTGCTCCAGGTGAAACAATTATGGATGCTCAAACTTACAATACCGTATTTACACTACATGGTGTTGTTATGATATTTTTGTTTATAGTACCGGGGTTGCCGGCTATTTTTGGTAATTTCTTCCTCCCAATACAACTCGGGGCAAAAGATGTTGCGTTCCCCATTCTTAATTTGCTTTCATGGTGGGTTTATGTAATTGGTGCTGTTATGGTACTTGTTTCATTGTTTATTCCCGGCGGACCAATTGATACAGGTTGGACATTCTATATACCGTACAGTATCAGAAGTGGCACAAATGTTTCTCTGGCATTAATAGCTGCGTTTGTACTTGGTTTTAGTTCAATACTTACAGGTATAAATTTTATTACCACAGTTCATAGAATGCGTGCACCCGGCATGGGTTATTTTAAAATGCCTTTGTTTATTTGGAGTTTGTATTCTACAGCCTGGATTCAGATAATTGCAACTCCTATTGTAGGTGTTACCATTATTCTTGTTACCCTTGAAAGAGCATTTGGTGTTGGTATATTTGACCCTGCTCTTGGAGGTGATCCTTTACTATTTCAGCACTTATTCTGGATATATTCTCATCCAGCCGTTTATATTATGATATTGCCAGCTATGGGTGTAGTATCGGAAATAATTCCAACCTTTGCTCGTAGAACAATTTTTGGTTATAAAGCAATTGCATATTCAAGTTTGGCAATTGCGTTTGTTGGGTACCTTGTATGGGCTCACCATATGTTTACTAGTGGTATTAGTGATACTGCCAGAATAATATTTTCATTCCTCACATTTATTGTAGCTTTGCCTAGTGGTGTTAAGGTTTTTAATTGGGTAGCAACAATGTACAAGGGGTCTATTGATCCAAAACCACCATTTTTATGGGTTATGGCATTTATCGTGCTTTTCTCGATTGGTGGTTTAACCGGTTTGGTTTTAGGCTCACTCGCAACTGATATTCATGTGCATGATACTTATTTTGTGGTTGCACACTTTCACTATGTGATGTTCGGTGGTACGGGTACAATATTCTTTGCCGGTTTGTTTTACTGGTTTCCAAAAATGTACGGTAGAATGTATAATATTAAACTCGCGAACTGGAGTGTTTTATTTTACTTCATCGCATTTAATACCTTGTACTTTCCAAAGTTTATTTTAGGCTATATGGGTATGCCGAGAAGATATTATGACTATCTTGATCAATTTACTACCTTACAGCAAATATCAACAGTGGGTAGCTGGCTTATGTTACTTACTTTAACTTTGGTGTTTGGTAATCTGATATATTCAGCATTCAGGGGTAAAAAGGCGAGTAAAAATCCTTGGGGTGGTGTAACACTGGAATGGCAAGTAGCTTCACCGCCTCCATTGGAAAATTTCCATGAAATTCCTCATGTTGAACACGAACCATATGATTTTAGTCAGTTAGAGGAGATTGAGCATGACGCATAGTAATGCAGTTGCTGATGCTCATCATGATGAGCATCGTGATGACGTTGGAACCAGAATGGGGATGTGGCTATTCCTGTTTACTGAATTGTTATTATTCGGTGGATTGTTTCTTGCTTATGCAGTTTTCAGGATTTATCATCCGGATCAATTTAAGTTAGCCGGACTTGAACTTGATACAATGTTGGGAGCTGTAAATACTGTTATACTTTTAACAAGTAGTTTAACAATGGTACTATCGATTGCTGCAATTCAGCGAGGACAAAAATTCATTTCGTTATTAAATCTGGGATTAACAATTGCGTTTGCTCTTGTATTCCTGGTGAACAAATTTTTTGAGTGGTCATACAAATTCCACCATGATTTATATCCCGGAACAGATTTGATGAACTCGAAGGGGAATGGTGAACGTATGTTTTTCGGATTGTACTATGTGATGACTGGATTGCATGGTTTACACATAATTATAGGAATCGTAATTTTGGCTTTCATGTTCTTTCATATAATGAAGGACAATATTAACAAGGATAAGTATGTATTCCTTGAGAACGGTGGTCTGTATTGGCATTTAGTTGACTTGATATGGATATTTTTATTCCCATTATTCTATTTAATACGATAAGGTTATGCAGATGGAAAAAGAAAAATCGAATCATATCACCGGTTACGGAGTTTATTTTCTGGTTTGGATTGCACTGATAGCATTAACATCCATAACCGTTACAATTGCTGGGATAGATTTGGGTACAATATCTTTAGCGATTGCACTGTTAATTGCAGCTATTAAATCGTCTCTTGTAATTAACATTTTTATGCATATTAAATTTGAAGAAGCGATCTTCAAGGTTTTCATTTTTGTTAGTTTAATTACACTTGTTGTAATATTTATTCTAACCTTTTTTGACATCTTTAGTCGTTGAGGTAATACATGCAATTTTTATATTCAGGGCAGGCAGTTACCAGAACAGCAGAAACAGTTGATAATGTAATGCTCTATATTACGGGTATTGGTGTTGTTTTGCTGTTAGGTATTACAGCCGCTATGATATATTTTGTTTTCAAATACAATAGAAAAAAAGGTCATAAACCAGTTGATATTCATGGTAATATCTGGTTGGAAATAATTTGGATTGGTATCCCAACTATTTTAGTTATGTCGATGTTTTATTATAGCTACATTGGTTTTAAGGAATTACGCGACATTCCCGAAGATGCTTTTGAAGTTGATGTAACTGCCAGAATGTGGGATTGGACTTTTGACTATGCTAATGGTAAATCGGATGATACATTGTTTGTGCCTCTGGGAGAATCTGTAAAACTCAATATTAGATCACGTGATGTAAATCATTCACTATTTATACCTGCTTTCAGGGTAAAGGAAGATGCGGTTCCCGGTTATACCAACTATCTCGTTTTTGATGCAAGTAAAACTGGTACTTATGAAATTGCCTGTGCAGAGTATTGTGGACTTAAACATTCAATGATGTACACTGCTGTGGTAATTATGCCTAAAGAAAAGTTTAACGATTGGTACAATAAAATTGAGGAACCCGATACGAATAATGTAGCCGATAAAAAAGAAGGAAATGAAGGTTAACATGAGTTTAAGTAAGCTCAAATATTTCCCGGAACTTCTTAAAATGAGAATAACTATTTTCGTGGCATTCTCGGCTACAATTGGATATATAATGTACCGTCCGGTTTTTGATGCTGATTTACTAATTTCAAATTTTGGTGTATTCCTGCTTGCTTGCGGTGCTTCGGCATTAAATCATTTCCAGGAAAAAGAAACCGATGCTTTAATGAAGCGTACAAAAAACCGTCCAATACCCGGTGGCTATATTTCACCAGTAGAAGCATTTTTAACTGGTATTACTTTGATTTTATTGGGTGCTGCAATTTTACTGTATTTTATAAATTTGTTAAGCATGATTCTTGGAATTACTGCATTTATATGGTACAACGTAATTTATACACCAATGAAACGTAAAAACGCAATGGCAGTTGTACCGGGAGCAATTATTGGAGCAATTCCACCTGTTATAGGCTGGGTTGCAGCCGGTGGAGAATTAACACATCCGGCAATAATTAGTATCGCACTATTCTTTTTTATTTGGCAAATACCGCATTTCTGGATACTTGTTTTACTTTATAATGAAGATTACAAGGGGGCTGGGTTTCCTACCTTGTTCGATAATTTTAATGCTGTTCAAATAGGACGAATTACTTATGCATGGATTGCCGGATTAGCTGTTAGCAGTATGATGATTCCCTTGTTTAGTGTTTCCAATAGTTTAATATCAGCATTTCTTATTTTGTTTGTTTCTTTATGGCTAATCTGGAAATCGTATCCAATTTTAAATAATTATTTTGAAAAGATGATTTTAAGAAAAGCATTCTTAAACATAAATCTGTTCGTATTAATAGTAACTGTTATAATCTCATTAGATAAGTTGATTATAAATTAAAAGCGGTTTAGTATATGGATTTTTTTGATAAACTAATTTTACCACAGTCGGAATATAACATAACTCTTTTAAGGTATATTCTGGATTTAACTCTTGTAATATTAGTTCCTTACTTAAGTTTTGTATTTGGTGCCACGGTTTATTCATATCTGTTAAACAAGAGAGGCACTTGCGTAAAAAATAACAATATGGTAAAATTATCGCGCGATATAATTGATATGGCAACTTATAGCAAAAGTTTGCCATTGGCTCTTGGAATAGTACCATTGCTTTCTACGGCATTTGGTTATGCCCAGTTACTACATGGTTCAGGTAACAGTGTAGCAAGTTACGTACTTCTTTCCCTTGTGGCGTTTATAATTGCAATTACACTTTTATATGTTAACAAACTTGCATTTCACTTTAAGGATATACTTAATACTAAAGTTACTGAGGAGGATGAAGAAGTATCGAGCTATCGTGAGAAAGTTTATGAGATATTCAGTTCCTCAGGATTGTTTGGTATTCTATTCTTATTATTAAGCGTTTATATGTTAAGCGGGTCTATTCAAACTGCTGCACAAATGGATAAGCTTGGTAATAATAGTACGGACATGTTGTTATTTTTTTCTATGGATACAATAACATTTTTCTTGCAGTTTGTTGCAGTTGCACTGGGTGGTTCTGCATTGTTCGTTTACTTTTTGTTCTTCAAGTCTGATAGCAAATATGCTAAATTACCAGAAGATTATAAAAACTTTGTTAGGAGTTTTACATTAAGAGCAGGGCTTATTTTTATGCTTGCGTCTCCTGCATTTGTATTTCTGAATATGCTAACCAAATCAGATATTGCATTATCGAGTTGGTACTTTATACTGCTTATAGGAGTATTTTTTATTATACTGATTCTAATCAATTTGGCATATCAAATGCTGAAAGATAATAATACCAAGTATGTTACTTCGGTAGCTGTATTGTTGTTTATAATGATGCCTTTATTGATTACCAAAGAACAATTTGCTTTTAGTGTAGCAACAAAACCACACTATTATGAATTGGCTAAACAGTATGAAGAATATCATAAGGAGCTTGAAGCTAAATTTGGCTCTGTAGTTGTTGAAATTAATGGTGAGGATATTTATAACAATATTTGTTCGGCTTGTCACCAGTTCGATCAGAATATGACAGGTCCTGCATATAAATCAGTATTACCAAAATATGGTGACGATGTAATGAAACTTTCAGGGTTTATTCTTAACCCTGTTAAAGTAGATCCCAATTTTACAGCAATGCCTAATCAGGGACTTAAACCAAATGAAGCAAAAGCTGTTGCTGAGTTTCTAATAAAAACTTATAATGAAAAGTATAAAAAATAGATTAAACATAAATTATGCTATAAGGGGCTGCATTTTATGTAAGCCCCTTTTTTATTATCTTTGTAATAAAAAAATATGCTTAAAGTATTAGAGGCACTGGAGAAATCGACAGAATACCTGAATAAACATGGTATAGATAATTCAAGAACAAACGCTGAGTTACTCCTTTGTCATATCCTAAATTGTAAAAGACTAGACCTGTATCTTAAATTTGACCAACCACTTAATCATAGTGAAACTGATACTTACAGGGATTATATCGCCAGAAGAGCTAAATTTGAACCGTTACAGTATATTACTGGTGAAGTTGAATTTTATGGTTATCCAATAAAAGTTAATCCTTCCGTACTTATTCCAAGACCTGAAACAGAATTACTTGTTGAAACGATTTTAAGAGAGAATTCTGAAGAAAATTTAATGGTATTTGAAGTTGGCACTGGTTCAGGATGTATTTCAATAGCACTTGGTAAAGAAATGCTCAATGCGGAAATTCATGGAATAGATGTTTCCGGTGATGCAATTAAAACTGCCAGAGAGAATATTAAGTTGAATGAACTCAATAATGTAAAACTCAAGGAAAGAGGTATTGCTGATCTGGATACAAGCAAGATGGGGCAATATGATATATTGGTCTCAAATCCGCCTTATGTTTCAGAAGATGAATATAAGGAAGTTCAGAAGGAGATTAGTGATTATGAACCTGCCATAGCTGTTACTGATTTTGGTGATGGCTTTAAGTTCTACAGAATTATTGCTGAAAAGGGTTTGGAGTTTTTAAGACCTGGTGGAAAAGTATATTTTGAAACTGGTTATGGTATGGCAGAAAATCTTGTAGCTATACTTGAAGAATACGGATATCAAAAGATTGGAATGATTAAAGATTATGCAGATATAAAAAGAATTGTAAAAGGAGTAAAAGAATGAGGGCTTTAGTTCAGCGAGTTACAGAAGGTGGTGTTGATATTCCTGAACATGAATATAGTAAAACTATTGGTAAGGGAATGGTTATTTTGTTTGGTGTTAAAGAGGAAGATACCGAGGAAGAGGTTAATTTTGTTGCTGATAAATGTTCGAATTTAAGAATATTTGAAGATGAAGATGGAAAGATGAACATCTCGCTTAAAGATATTGGCGGAGATGTTTTAATAATTTCCCAGTTTACTCTTTATGGTGATGCAAGAAAAGGAAACAGACCCAATTTTACTACTGCTGCAAAACCGGATAAAGCTAATGATTTGTATGAAAAGTTTATAAAACGAGTGGAAAATAATGTTGGTGCTGATAAGGTGAAAACCGGAATATTTGGAGCCATGATGAATGTAAAGATAATGAATGATGGTCCTGTTACAATATTAGTGGAATCCAAAGATTAGTGAGTAAGGTATTATTTATATTTTTGGATGGAGTAGGTATTGGTGAGCCAGACCCACATAAGAATCCTTTTTGGAGTGAACAATTCAAATTCATAAAGGATAATTTTAATTCAATTCCTTCACTTGATAATCAATATGAGGTCAATAATAAAATAGTTTACTTTCCTGTTGATGCTGTGATGGGTGTTGAGGGAATACCACAGAGTGGTACAGGGCAGACTTCTATTTTATGTGGTATAAATGCACAGCAGAAAATTGGCAAACATTTTGGACCCTTTCCATATTCCGAGTTAGTGCCATTCTTGGAGAATGAAAGCATTTTTACAGAAGTACAGTCAATGGGCAAAACTGTAAATTTTGTAAATGCGTATCCAAAAATGTTTTTTGAATATCTTAAATCAGGAAGAAAAAGAGTAGGAGCTTTTGCATTATCAGCAATTCTTTCGGGTATAAAGCTTAAAAAGTCAAAAGATTTATGGCAAGGGAAAGGCTTGAGTAACGATATTACCAACCGAAGATGGCGAACTAAAATAGGCTATAAGGTAAAGGAAATATCTCCTGAAAAAGCTGCTACTCGGTTACTTAAACTTGCCCGTAAAGCTGATTTAACTGTTTATGAATATTTTCTTACAGATCATATTGGGCATGGCAGAAATTTAGATGAGAAGGTGCAGTTACTAAGCGACCTGGATAGGTTTTT
This sequence comes from Melioribacteraceae bacterium, assembly GCA_963663615.1. Lineage (GTDB taxonomy): Bacteria > Bacteroidota > Ignavibacteria > Ignavibacteriales > Melioribacteraceae. The sequence continues at coordinate 1,974,749 of OY760517.1, read as the reverse complement.
AACTTGCATACTAAAAAATAAAAATAATGACCTGGAGGTTGTAATTACTTCAGACCATGGTAATTTAGAGGATATTGCGTTAAAAACACATACTAAAAATCCGTCATTAACTATTTACTCAGGCAAATATTTTGAGTATTTTTACGAACAGGTAAAAGAGCTGAGCGATATTAAGTGGGTAATCAAAAAAATATTGGAGTTTTAGAATATCCTTTGGTCAGAATATTTCTGATTTTAATCATCTTTCTACTTATTGCCAAATATTTCACTTTACATTTCTTTCCTTCAATAATAATTACTTTTTCATTTTTAATAATGGCGTTTGCATTTGCCAGTTCAAACAAAGTGCTTGCCGAGGTATTACTTTATGCTTCCATTGCCACACTTGTATTATATTATGGTGGCTCATCTCATTCAAATTATCATTACCCATTCACAGAAAAAAAAATTAAGTCTGTTTTAGTATCGGGTGTGGTTGATGATCTAAATCTTTCTTCTAACAATAAGATACTTCTAACAAATGTTGAGTTCAAAAATGCGAGTGTAAAGTTACCTCCAAGACACAAAATTATGTTTTATCCGGATTCGAATAGTATTAACAAAGTTTTTGGTTATGGTGATACTTTAACGTTTGTAGCTAATATAAGAGAACCAAAAGGAATTAGGAATCCTGGTGAGTATGATTATAAGAAGTATTTATCAAGTAAGAACATTGTTTTACAAGCTTTTCAAAAAGAGGGAACAAAATTAGAAGTATTGCCCAATTTAGGATTTAGTATATCCCAAAATATATATTCTTTCAGAAAATCCATTTATCGAATTATTAGAAAACACTCAATGAACTATTCGATTATCACTGCTTTGTTGCTAGGGGAAAGAGATGAACTGGATAATGAAACAAAGTCAGTTTTCCTTGATAGTGGCGTTTATCATGTACTATCAGTTTCCGGGTTGCATGTTGGTTTTGTATTATTGCTGGCTTATTTGATATTTGCTCGATTTGGTTATTATACCAAAAATATTGCTGGAATCATATTTCTAATAATATTCCTGATAATTGCAGATTTTAGAATACCAGTTACACGTGCTGTAATAATGGGGGTTGTTTTTATTTTAGCTAAGCTTCTTGAGCGTGAATATTATGGAATAAATGCTCTATCATTGTCAGGAATTATTATTCTGCTTATTAATCCAAATGATTTGTTTTCATCGGGTTATCAGTTATCCTTTACTGCCGTATTGGGTCTATTGCTTGTTTATCCTGAAATTAAATCACGAACCGATAAGTTTACAAGTTACAGTTTTATTAGATGGATAATAAATGTACTAACAATAACCTTAGTTATTCAGATTTGTGTATTGCCCTTACAGCTTTTCTATTTCGGAAACTTAAATCCATTTCTTCTGATCAATAATCTTATAGTATTAGCAATATTGCCATTTGTACTGCTTGCTTCATTTGTCGGCATAGCTGCCAGTGCAAGTATTAACTTATTTGCATCTCTATTTTTTGCGAGTGCAGATTATATTCTTAATATACAAGAAACCATACTAAAGTATTTATTGTCTGGTGCCAGTATAATAGCATTTCCAAAATTTACATTAGTTTATTTAGTTGCTTATTATCTATTATTGGCGTCATATTTTGTATTAGTGAAATATTTTAAAACTATTGTGGCAAAATCAACTTTGTCAATTTTGGTAATTATTGTACTAATCATTTTCGTTTTACAACCAGCCAATAAATATTTTGAAGAAAACAAACTATATGTAGTCTCAATTGATGTTGGGCAGGGGGATGCTTTTTATATTCAGTTCCCGAATGGCAAGACTGCACTAATTGATGCAGGAAACAGAAACAAATTATTGGATTATGGTAAATATACAATTTTACCAATGCTAAAATATTGGGGGATAAATAAACTTGATTATGCGTTTGTGTCTCATTTGGATTCAGATCATTCAGGTGGATTTTATTCAATTGTAAATAATATTGCAATAGATACACTTTATAAACCGGAATTATCACGATATAACATTCAGGATATTCAGTTTGAAACATTTATGCGAAGTGAAAATATTCCGATAAATTATTTCAACAAAGGCATAATTGAAATTGGTAATGCCAGAATATATGTTCTAAACCACAAGTTTGAGTATTACACGGATGAGAATGCACGTAGTGGTATATTAAAACTGGTATATGGAAATACTTCTGTATTATTTACGGGTGATGCTGATGTGGCTATCGAAAATTATTATGTTGATGAGTATGGTGATTTTTTGAATTCAGATATATTAAAGGTTGGTCATCACGGTAGTAAAAATAGTTCCTCTGAAAGATTCCTTGGAGCCTGTAAGCCGAAGTACGCAATAATTAGTTCGGGAAAATATAACCGGTTTGGTCACCCTGATTCATCAGTATTAGTTCAAATAGAAGAGATTGGTGCTAAATTTTTTAACACTGCCACTGATAGTTGTATAATTTTTGTTTCAAATGGTGAAAAATTTCATAAATTTAGCTGGCAAAGTATCGACTATTTGGATTAACATGTATTCTGAACCTCTTGAAATTATAGACAACAAAGATTTAACTTCTCTAAATACCTTTGGTATCAAATCAATAGCAAAGCATTATTGCGAATTAAAAAGTGTAAACCAGTTAAAAGAACTATTTAGTACCCCTGAATATAAATCTAATCGTTGTATTATATTAGGTGGCGGCAGTAATGTTCTTTTTTCTGATTCATTGGATGCTTTTGTTATTCGCAACATGATTGATGGAATCTTGGTAGAGAACGAAGAGGGTAAACATACTATTCTAAAAGTTGGCTCCGGGGTTGTTTGGGATGATTTTGTGAAATATGCTTGTGAAAATGGATATTATGGAATTGAAAATCTATCTGGAATTCCGGGGAGCGTTGGAGCTTCACCAATTCAGAATATTGGTGCTTATGGGGTAGAGGTTAAAGACGTAATTGATGAAGTTGAATACTATGATTTAAACTCTGGTAATTTAGTTGTTTTGAAAAGTACTGACTGTAATTTTGGATACAGGGATAGTATTTTCAAAAAGGAATTAAAAGGGAGCTTCATAATAACATCTGTTAGTTTTAAGTTATCAAAAGTTTTTAACCCGAATATTGAATATCCTTCACTTAAAAGCGAAATAGCCAAGAGGGGAATATCCGATCTTAACGCTAAAATATTACGTGAAATTATAATAGGAATTAGAGACTCAAAATTACCTTCTCCCGATGTTCTTGGTAATGCAGGCAGCTTTTTCAAGAATCCATTTATCGATAATGAATTATTGAAAAAATTACAAGGTAGTAATAGCAATGTTAAATATTATAGAAATAATCAGTGCCAGGTTAAAATACCAGCGGCATGGTTAATTGAACATACGGGGTTGAAGGGGGTTCGTGATGGAAACGTTGGAACCCATGCAAGTCAACCTTTGGTACTTGTAAATTATGGTGGTGCAACCGGAGAAGAAATTATTAAGTTTGCAAATAGAATACAAGAAGAAGTTAAAAAGCAGTTCGGGATAAGCATTGAACCCGAGGTAAATATTATTAAATAATTTTTGAGGTGTTAATGGAAGAAAATGCTAAAGTTGAAAATAAGTCGTTTGGACAGGTAATTAAAGAATCATTTAAAGAATTAGGTGAAACTTTTACCGCTTTTGTAAAAGCTCCAAGGGCTTTATGGGGAATATATGTTCCATATATTCTGGAAGGACTTGTTTATTTTGGTATTCTAACAATACTTGGAAAGTTTTGTTCGGAAAACCTTGGGCTATCTGACCTTCATGCTGGTTGGGTTTATAGTTTTCTTACTGGTGGTATAACTCTCTCAATGTTGCTACTTGGTGGTTTATCTGATGTTTTAGGGGTTAGAATCTCTCTTGCATTATCGCTAATTGTGATGTTAGCCGGGCGTGTACTTGTTGCGGTTTCCGGAACATTTGATTTGGGACAGGGTGCATGGTCGCCAATGTTCTTTATGCTGTTAGCCGGTTTATTATTAGTTACAGTTGGTTACGGTTTATATCAACCAGCTGCCTACGCCGGTGTTAAAAGGTACACAACTCCAGAAACTGCATCAATGGGTTATGCTGTTATTTATGGTTTTATGAACTTGGGTGCATTTTTCTCTGGGTTTTTATCATCCGGAATCAGACCAGAATTCGAAGATGTATTTAAGCCAAATGGTTTGACAGGTGTATTCTGGGCTTATGTTATTCTTACATTCCTGGCTGTGGTTGCATCAGTATTGCTGCTTTCAAAAAGAGCAGATAAAAAAGCAATTGAGTCAATAAGAAAATCAGCTGGTAAGGTTGATGACGAGGCTGAAGAGAAAACTGAGAAAAAAGTAGAAAAAGAAAAAATAAATAATAAGGCACTTTCAATTGTTGCTGGTCTGGCAGTTTTATTTATTGGATTAACGCTATATTCTTATATAACTTATGGTTGGACTATGGGTACCATAGGCGGATTGGTTGGTGTGGTTATTACTATACTGGGCAGTGGCTTTGAATTTTTCCGCAAGCGTCCTGATCATCCTTTACTGGACCCAAGATTTTTCTTTTTCATTTTTATACTTATACCGGTACAGACATTGTTTGCTCATAACTGGTTAACTTTACCATATTATCTCGACAGGGCTTTTGCCGGTTCAGTTGTAAGTGAATATTTTGAGTTTTTCTCAAACTTAAATCCTGTACTTATATTTTTCCTTGCACCAATTGTTGCCGGTTTAACAGCTAAAGCAAATGTTTACAAGATGATGATATATGGTACACTTGTTATGGCATTACCAACATTTTTACTTGCAATTGGACCAAGTATATGGTTATTCCTTACTTATGTATTACTAATGACGATTGGTGAGGCTATGTGGCAACCAAGATTTTTGCAATGGATTGCTGAAATAGCTCCTGAAGGCAAAACAGGCTTATATATGGGTATCGGACAGCTCCCATGGTTCGTTACCAAAATATTGACAGGAGTGTATGCTGGTTATTTTGTAAGTATGTACATTCCACAAGGTGCAGACCCATCTTCAATGAATTCTGAGTTTATGTGGCTTATGTATTCGTTCATTGCTTTAGTATCTCCAATTGGGTTAATTTTAGCCAAAGGCTGGATGACCAAAGGTTTCAAAACAGCAAATAGTTAATCTATATCACAACCCCTGTAAATACAGGGGTTTGTATTTTGAGTTTGAAGGTTATTTTTGTAACTTGCTTAAATAATATTAGCATTCGATAAGATGGAAAATCAAAATTATTCTAACTGGTTAAAATCATTAATATCTCTTTTGTTACTTAGTGTTGCACTATTTGTAACGATGAGAATAATTGATTTGCTTTTGGTAGAGTATAATATTGTTTTTTTCGAACATATATTTGCTAATGATATTGGTAATCTAACCAATTCGATTGGTGGAATGAGTGAAGTTATTGCTGCTGTGCTGGGAATAGAAATAACAGCAGTTGCAATTGTTGTTCAATTGGCTGCCAACAAATATTCCCCAAAAATAATGGACTTATTCCTTTTTAACAAAATAAACCAAATTGTATTTTCTATTTTTATAATGACTGCAACGAATACTGTTTTTGTATCAGTAACTGTTACAGAAACCTTTATACCTTATTTCAGTTTATTTGTTGTATTAGTCTTAATATTACTTACACTCCTCATTTTCCTTCCACACTTTATATATGTATTTAACTTCCTTCGTCCTATAAATTTCCTTAATTATACAAAGGTTGGCATAGTAACAACACTTCAGAAACTTGCTAAAGGCAAAATAAACTATAGTATTGCGGTAAAAGAAAAAATAGATAGTGAGATAAATTTTATTGGTGATATTGCACTTAACTCTATTTATATGGGGGATAGAGCTGTTATTTTATTATGCTTGAATACACTTAGAGAATTTACTGTGAAATATCTGGAGATTAAAAACAAGCTTCCGGAAAGGTGGTTCAAGAGAACGGGGCTGGAATATCTTGATCCGGATTTTTCAAGTTACTCCGAATTTGTTATGTCGAAAATTGAAGAGAGAAGGGTATTACTTGAAAGGAAAGTATTTAGACTATATGAGTTAATATTCCACAAGTCGCATCTTTCTTTAAGAGATGTTGCAGGTGGTGTTCTTCTGAATACTGAACTAATATCATTCGAAGCAATAAAAATGAATGATGAGGGAATGCTAACTACTGTTAAACAATACTTTAATACATATCTTCGCATTGCCATAACCGATAAATCACCAAGAACAGCATTTAACACACTTGAGCACTACAGGATAGTTGCAGAGCTACTACTTGATACAAACCCTTATGAAGTTGAAAAGATTAGTGACCATTTAAGATACTACGGTCAGGAAGCAAACAAGAATGGTGTATTGTTTATCCTTGAAACTGCCGCTCATGATCTATGTTATTTGAATGAGATTGCCTATGAGAAAAAGGTACCAAATATAAGGCAACTTTTGGATCAGTTTTTAATGCTTGATGAGCCAATAGAAGAGAAAAAGAAAGATAATCAGAAAGAAAAATCACTTATTGGAGTGAGGATTGCCCAGGTTAAACTTGCTGGTTATTATCTTTTAAAAGACGAAATGGAATTGGCGAAGGTTATATATGAAGATTTGCGGGTTGAGCCATTATCGAGAATTGAAAAAATAAGGGATGTGATACTGGGCACAAAAGACGAAGAATTTTACGAGATCAATCCGAGAGGTGTAAATTTTTATTATCTTTCGGAGAGTAGAAGAGAAGTATTAAAATCATTTTTTGAATGGTTTAAAGAAAACTGATTTTGACTAGAGGCAACGTGAATATTATAGCTTGATTCTTAAAAAGAATTTTGCTATTCTAAACAACAGTAAAAAAAATGACATTCCGTGTGCCACGTCAAATGATTATATGATTCAGAGTGCGATATTAGTATAAAGAAATAATTATTTTGTTTTAATTGTTATATGCAATATTGAAATTCAAATAAAAAATAACATTATTGACTTAGTGAAATTTATTTCTTTGGAATATTTGGGTGCAAATAATCAAAACCCTTAAATAAATTATACAAAATAAACTTAAAATCTGTAGTATAATGATTTTGGGGAACTAAAGCTTATTAAATTACATCAAAAAAATACGGAGGTAAGACCGTGGCTGATTCCAAATCAAGAGTAAGTCATGAACCGAAAACCGGTTTCGGTAGATTTATGGTTCACTATTTCATTCCACAGTATGCTAATAATGTAATGGGTCTTGTTTACATTGGTGCTGCTATTCTGATTATTATTGTAGGTCTAAGGGGACTTGGTTCAAGTGTTGCTGATAATCCATTAGTTCCGCAATTCCTTATTGAGGATGGCAGAATAGGCATTCAGTATGTTATGATTGCATTGTATCTTGAATTTGTAATGCTTCTTATTCTTGCAACTGTTACATTTTTTACACCGGAAGATTCAAATTTTGATAAAAAGAAGGATGCTGGCTCTCAGGTAACTCACGTGGCTGGTGTAAATGTTGACGTTTCTCAAGTAGAAGAAAATCTTAAAAAACTTAAAACAGTTGCCGAAGATGAAATGAGATTAATAGAAGGTTATCTCGAAAAATTTGATTCAATCGCCGATAAGGTAAACAATATTAATCGTAAAAATCTTGAAGCTTTAAGTGACATGAAAGAAATGCTTAAAAACTAAACTTAAAGGAGGTTTTTACTATGAAAAAGAACATGGTATATTTCGTTCTTTATATTGTGATTCTTGTTGAGCTTCTTATTGTTATTACCGAAAGGGATGACCTTGAAGCAATAGAACACGAGATTCGCGACAAAATGATTACCAGTTTGGCTAAGTCGTATAAACAGCCACTTATTCTGGCAATTCCAAATAAAGAGACTACTTTTGATATTAAGAAAAAAGAGCCACACAACGTAGCATTGATACCAGTTGGTCTTGTAAATGATGAAGAAAAGAAAAATGTAACTTATTACATTGATGTAGATGGAACCAGAAAACCTCCTAAATGGCCTGCAGGTGGTATTTCTTCAATCAATGGAACAGATACTTACGCAGTCGATCTATCGAGCGGTAATGCTGTTTTCAGAATGGATACCAAATCTACTGGTAATTATAAGTTTGTTGCTTATTGTGAAGTTGAAAGAGTTCTTCCGGAATATTTGCCTCATCACCTGATGGAAATGTTAATTGCTGAAGTTGGTGAATACACCCATGCTGTTAGTGATCAGGTTAAATTTCAGGTAAGAGTTACCAGAGCCAAAGGTCTTGGCGAAGAAGAAATTAGCGGTGGCTTCTAAATAAGAGTTAATCAAGAGGAATAAAATGTTAAAAAAAATACTATTGTTCCTGGTATTCATGGCCGTTGCTGTTTTCGGGCAGGCAGGTAAAGTTAATATTGCTGATACAATAGATGTTGTAGTTAATCAACGATTTAAGGTGCCGGGTGACAGGCAGGTAGTTTTTACCAACGTTACTGGTCTTAATTCAACTAAGGCAGAATTGCTTGATGCAAATTTTAACAAAATATCTGATCTAACTGACGAACAGTATTTCCCAAGGACTATTTCAGCTAAAAAAGGCCGTGGTGTTATGTTTCGTTATGAAGTTTTTGGAATTGTTAAAGAAGCCAAAAACTATTATGTAAAAGTTAGCTTGAGTCTTAAAGACGAAAGAAAAAGAACTAAAAACATGACCGGTTATTATATGGTTAAAGCTCACAATCCAACTATGGCTCAGGAAGTAAAAGTACGTGATACTTATTACCCAACTGAAAAGGTGAACTTTAGCTTTGCAACATCTGAATATACTGATCCTACTAAATATTCTTATCATATTGAAGATGGTGCCGGAGATGTTGTTGACTCGGGTAGGGGTGCAATTGTTGTACTTGAAGACCTTCTTAAAGACGATAACAATGTTGGTCAGAGTTTTACGATCGTTGGAAAATATAATGACAAAGAATTTGAATACAAGGATTTTGGTACTGGTGAATTAAAAACTACGAGATGGGGTTTTGCTCTTAATAGTCCATCACTTGGTTTCTTCTCATCTTGGCATCAAATCGAAAAAGGTTCTAATAGCCAGGAAGGACAACAGTATTATATAAGTCCTTTAAACCCTGAATTACTTAAGTTTTATTTTGTGTATTCGGGTGATGCTGGTGATGGTAACCTTGTGGTTGTTCCGGTTAAAGTTAGAGGTCTTACAATAACTGCCGAACCTGCTGAGTTTTTATCTGGAAATGGTGGTACTGCAATTGTAGCAGGAAATTTTGGACAGGTCGTTTTAACATTAAATCAGGAATTCCTTGATAATATGGAATTTTGTGATGACAGATATGTTAAGCTAACAATGACGTTCAACACACAGTATGACAGAAATATTACTTATACTTTCGATGCAACTATTATTAAATAATAGTTGCGTTGATGTATTCTGAATTGCAAACAATTATGACGGTTCAAAAATATGCTAACTAGAATTAAAATAATAATTTTCTTGGTATTATGTCAGACTCTGGCTGCACAGACAGTTATCGATGAGATGCTTGATAAAATAGATGTGAAACTGGAAAATGACAAAAGATACCTTAACATTCATTATATGCCGATATATCCGGAAGATGATGATCTCGACCCGATGTTAAAAACTATACCACGGGTTAGTAAAAACGAGCCATTTGAATTTAAGTATAATTCAAATATTCAGTACAGACTAGTATTCTTGATGGAAGGCCTTGGAATCGATGATGTGACTTTATTGTATCTGGACGAGATTTCAACCTCTGGAGGAGGTAAGAGCATTCTCGTTAGCAAGATTACTGTAGATACTACTATCGTGCTCAAATACAAGGATATGTACAACCTTAAGAAAAACCATTCGGAATACTATAAAAAGTTCGAAGCGATGGTTGACTATTACCTTAAGGAAAATGATAACAAGGCTGAAGCTTTACTTAAGATTAATACCGAAGCAAATATAACTACAAGTCTTGGTATCACTTCAAGAGATAATACCGACCTTATTAACTACTCCAAAACTTATGACCTGCATTGGTTTAAGGATGAAGATAAGCTTAAAACGCTTGGTAGAAGAGCAGCAAGTGCTGGTAATACCAGTTTCAAACTTGATGTGAGTTTTACAAGCCTTAGCTTTACTCATGAAGCCATGAATGCAATACTTGAGGATGGTGGTGCCAGTATAGAGCTTGATACAAAAGAAAAGGTTCTAGGACTACTTCCACATCAGAATTTGAGTATTTCCGGTGGTCTTAAAATGTTATTCATGTTAGCTTCGCAGAAAAAGCAAAGTGAATCAACATTTTTAAGTGCTGAAATTGGTGCAAGAGTTAGAGCCGGTTCTGTAGGTTTGTATAACGATTTACCATTTATTTTCTCAGATCCTCCTATGTTAAATATTGGTAATGGTATTTATGGAGATTTTAATTTCTCCAAAATAGGTAGTTTACCATTCTTTAATATTTATTTTTCAACCGGGCAAAGAGATTTCAAAAGTGCTTCTGTTGTAACATCTGAAAATGGTTTTAGTAAAGCTTATTTCTCATTTAATCAGGCAGAAGTTAGCTTCTCATTTTATTGGAATACATCTGATAAATTAACAAGCAGATTCAGAATGGATGTTGGTATGGGCTTCTATGATATAGAGTCTGCAACTTACAACAGAAATCTTTCTGTTATATCCAGCAAACATGAAATGGCTACTTTCCAACCAGTAATTTCGATGAATTATACATGGGCACCAAAAAATAAACCGGTACTTGGTTCTACAATTAAATTCTTTGATGGTGTAGCCAAATTTAATGCTTGGCTCACAATCTTTAAATATGACTATAATCATGTTTTCAGAGTTGAAGCAGATTATGTATCATCACCTATGTTCCGCCACAGACATGCTTGGGAGGTTAAGGAAGGTGGTGCAATGATTCAATTAAGATATAGATATGGTTTAACTAATTAGGTTTTCAGATGAAAAAAATAACATTATTTTTATTACTTTTTACATTCCTGGTTAACGCACAGGACAACGTCCAGGCAGAGTTGGATAGCTTGCAGAATGTTTATGAAAACCTGGAGTACAATACCATAGCTTTTAACGACCTTAAAAACAAATGGTTTATTAACGATCCTGGTTTTGTCCGTGAGTTATTTAACAAGTTTGCCGTTAAAAATGCATTCCGTGTTGATGGGCAGTCTGTCGATCTTCAAACTGTTATGCAGAAGGCAAATGAGGTTTTTGATGGTGATGTTATCGTTGATTTAAGAAGACGTTACTATGATGAGGAATTCGATTATTTTGCATTTGTATCAATTAAAGAAGCAAACAAGGTTAAACCAAAACCGTTGTTTGATCCAATTGTTGATGGTTTCTATCTTAAAGAGATTATTGGAACCAGACTTTATGATAAGATAAAGGAAAAGTCATATTTCTTTAGTGATGTTACAAAAGATGCCTTTGAATCGGAATATGGTTACTATTTTGATGTAAATCTTGATCTTTTGGAACCGGAAATTATGTTCTGGTCAACTACTTCAAGCATACGAGATAAATACCTTTTATCTTTCAAAGGTAAATGGGGTTACGATCAGATTATGTTACCCGGTTGGTATTCTGCTGAATATATTGCAGGTATGCAGTTAACTTATTATAAAGCAGTTGGCGAAGATCCGTTAGATTATACATACAGAATATTCCTTGGTACCGGTATGGATGTTAGTAAACCTTTCGTTAAGGAATTACCTGACCTGCCTATTTATAGAAACGGCGAAACTATTTACGGAAACATAAGTGGTGACGTATTAAAATTTCTATGGGATGAACTTGAAGGGTATTACCTTAATTTTGAAATGTTAACTCAATATACCGATTATCAGTATAAAGATTATGGTATTACTGATGTTGATGCCAAGTTTAATGGTGTAAAAAACTTTATGTGTCTTTCTGTTGATAAGAGAAAATTATTCAACCTTTATGATTTTGGTCAGTTTAAGGTTGGTGCTGGTTTAGCTACACATGATCTATATCGCTATGAAATTAGTCAGGCTACCAGATCCGTAATTGATCTTGAAGAAGGACGTGATGAATTAGACCTGTTCCAACATTATGGATATATAAAATTTGGTGTTGAAAATAATGGTGGTTTAATTCAACATGATATAAATGTACTGGTTGGTATGAACTCTCTTGATACATACCTATATTCAGGACTGGATGCGAAATTCATGATTAGTAATACTTTTGGATTTCATGTGAAAGCTTTATCTGCTTTTGGTGTTCCTGATTATCGTACATGGCGTAATTCATCTTATGTAGTGTTTTCTCCTGTGCTGAGAATAAATTACTAATAACTTAATTTAAAGGTGCAACGAGGGCAGGGAATTTCCCTAAATTTATAAATTAAACATATTGGGAATATGAGAAACATACTGATATTATTTTTATTGATTTCTGTTTCTATAGTTGCTCAGGATTTGGAAGAATACTATAATAAGATCGATAGCAAAATTACTTTAGACAATGATTATCTTGATATCTATACAATTAATTGGGCCCCTCAAAATATTGAGGAGCTCAGTAACTTTAAAGGATTAGTTAACAGGTATGGTGAGAAAATACCTTTTGCTGTAAATGATCGAATTGAGTATAAATTTTATTTTATCAAGGAAACTATTGAAGTCAAGGAATTAACTCTTCTGAAGGTTGAGAGAATAACAGCTCCTCAAACTTCCGGTGGTTTTTTACCTACTAAAAACCTTGAACCTAAAATAGAAGAAATTTATGGTTTTGGTGATTTTAATGAATTGTATTTTAGTGACAAACAAAAGTACGATGGAATTAAAGCTCTTGTTGAAAATCTGATAAGAGAAAACAATCCGAATTCAGAGCTAGATATTGATTTTGAAGATGAAGAATCTACAAAAGGATACACCTCCCACAATAATCAGGATTACCTTGATTATGAATGGATTAATGGAAGGCACACATACCCAAAAAATCCAAATGCTTCCAGCAAAAAAAGACTATCAAGAAGAGAAAGAGCACAACTTAGTTCAGGTTCTGAAATAAGGATTGATGCAACTCCATATTCCGTTTCATTTTTTCATAAGGAAATGGATTTTGATTTTAGTATGCTAAGTGCAGAACTAAGCTTTGATTCGGATTTAATGAATATTCATCCATATCAAACCAATGCTATGAAAATCGGATTTAGAAGTTTAATATTTTTATCGCAGGACAAAAAGCAGATAATAAATGATTTTGTAGTTGATCTTCGATTAATGGGACGTATTGGTATGAATACCTCTTCAATTGTTGAGTATTTACCTTTTGTTTTTGTTGAGGATTCAAAATTGAATATAGGTTCCGGTTTTATAATGGATGTAAGGACTACACGTATATTCGATATCCCGTTTCTAAACTTGTATTTTGCTATGGGTGCTGAAAATGTGGAGAACCCAAGCATATCATTTGGAGAGTCTGATAGTTCTTATGCCTATTTTTCTTTTGGTGAATATAAAGCTACCATGTCATTCTTCTGGAATACAAGTCGTGCAAAAAACTTACGATTTAGAATGGATGTTGGTTTTGGTGGTTACGATATCGTGAAGGCAATTTATCAAAGGGGAAGAACTTCTTCTAAAACTATTTTTAATAGTGTTTTGCCTTTGATAAACTTATCGATGAACTACGTTCAAACCGGTAAATCTGGTAATAAAAACAACGAATTATTTGCAGCCAATATTAGATTTTTTGATAATATAGTAAAATCCGATTTTTGGTTAAAACTTGTTGAGCTTAAAGGTGGGTTGCATACTTTTAGATTCGAGGTAGGATTTATTTCAAATCCTCTTTACCGACCAGCTTATGAGTGGGAAACAATCGGAAGTACAAAAATTGGATTGAGATACAGATATGGCTTTAATTAGAAAATATTTTTATATAGTCCTGTTTATTTCTTTATTCCTGTCTATTAATCTAAAGGCTCAAATAGATGAGAATAAGAAGGTTGATAGAGCAAAAATTATTTATAGTAATCTTGAGTATAATACTACTGCCTATAATGATTTAAAACAAATTTGGACTATAACAGACCCAACTTTTATAAGGCAGGTATTTAGTAAATTACTTTTAAGTAATGCTATAAAACTTAATGGGAAATCAATTGACAGAAAACAGATTGAGAGTACCATACAAGACCTTTATGATGGTAGAGTTTATATTGAGTTAAAGCGAAGATATTTTGATGATGAAATAGAACAGTTACGCTTTTTTACTGAAAATACATCCAGAAATTCTCTTGTGGTTGTTAAGGATGAAAATGGTGAGGATAAAGAAATACTTGTTAAAAAATATTTCTTTGACCCCATAAAGGACCCAATACATATTAAGAATATTGTTGGTGAAAAAATTTATGAAGTTCTAAAAAGAAAACAATATCATTTTACCGACCTTTCGAAATTGGAATTTGATACTCAGGAAGGCTATAATTATGATATTTATATGAGTCTATTTAATCCATATCTAATGTTCTATAAATTCACCACAAATCAGAGAAACAAATTTCTTGTGTCTTTTTTCGGCAATTGGGGAGAGGATCATTTATCGTTACCAGGTTGGTATGGTCAGGATTATATTATGGGCGTACGGTTACGTTATATTGACAGCCTGTTTTCAAAAGACCAGTATGATGCGTATCAGGTTGATATTGGAATTGGTAATTCTGTAATGCAGCCAACGATCGAGTCTTCAAAAGATGAGTTTGGTAAAAGATTATATAGGACAGGTTACAATTTTTATTTAAAGGTATCCGGTAATCCACTGAAGATGTGGCGAAAGGATCTAAAAAAACTTTACCTTTCCATGACACTTAATTTGAGCGTTACCGAGTTTAATGCAACAGAATATAATATTGATTATTTCTCAACATTTTATTCTATGCGCAATTATTTTATACTTTTCGGAAAATGGATGGATTTGGCTAACCTTTCGGATTTTGGTAATCTAAGTGTTGGCGGTGGATATGCTACACATGATATAAACCATTATTTTTTGGATCCAGCTTTTGTAAAGATGCAGGAACTAAATACCAATGTTGAAAATGGATTTGAGCACTGGATTTATGCTGACGCAAATATTGCTAATTATGCTGGTGTAATTCAGCATGATTTTGGTTTAAATCTTAATCTCCAGGTTAGTGAAGGATATGGTTATTTTGGTTTTCGTACAAAGTTGATGCTTAGCGATATTTTAGGTATTGATTTCAGGTATATTAAATCTTTTATGTTTAGTGATGACCAATTACCATTCCATAGATTAGATAGCTATGTTGTTGTTTCTCCAATAATAAGAATCAATTACTAATGAAGAAAAGAGTTTTATTAAATATTCTATTTGTGATAACTGCCTCTTTTATTTTATATAATTGTAAAGCAGGTAGTGATTTGGTTGATCCTCCTCCAAGAATTGTGCAGTTTAATGAGGCACCTGAACATAATGACACATTATTTACCGATGAAGTAAGAATTGTATGGACTGGTAGCGAGGCTGAAGTGCAATATCAGTACCGTATGGATTTTATTGATGATTCAAGCAATAATGTAGAATTATTGGACTGGACAGTTTATGATTATTCAAGAAGTGTAACTTTTAGTGGTCTGGAAAATGGATATTATACATTTTCATTGCGGGCAATAATAGGAAGAGTAGAAAGTGGCACTATTTCAAGATCGTTTTTTGTTGCTGATTCAATATAAAAAATCCCGCCTGGGCGGGATTAAATTTTATTAGTTTTCTAAAATTGCAAGTATATCAGCACGTTGAACAATTTTGTACTCATTACCATCAACTGTAATATCTTCACCACCATATTTAGCGAATAATATCAAGTCACCTTCCTTAACGTATTCCTTTAAATCTTCGTCTGTACCAACAGCAATAACTTTACCCATTCTTGGTTTTTCTTTTGCTGTATCTGGTATTATTAAACCACTTGAGGTAGTTGTTGTTTCTTCTTCATGAAATTCAACTAATACTCTGTCGTCCATTGGTTTAACTTTCATAATTTCTCCATTTAGTTTTTTATATTTAATAGTCTGTTAATTTTTGATTTATCGAATCCTACAATAGGTCTGTTGTTTATTAAAATAACCGGAACACCAGTTTGCCCGGTTCTTCTTTGCATATCTTTTGCAGCACTCATATCTCTTGTAACGTCAATATCTTTAAATCTTATTTTGTTTTCACGAAAATATCTCTTGGCTATATTACAATAACTGCAAGTAGGTGTTGAAAACATAATTACTTTAGGTTGTTGCTGAGTTTCCATATTTGTTCCTTTTTTCATGATTTGATGTTGCCGGGAACAAAAAGTTTCACAAATATTGCAAATATATGATTATTAAAATAATTATAATTGTATATATAATTACATAATTATTTTAGGCTGATATGCATACTTATCATGAATATTTTAGTACAGCTGAAATTGAAAAACTTATTTACAAATACTCAAAGTGGCTAATTAAGTTAAGATATTTTGCATTTGCTGTTTTAGCCTTATTTATATTTTTCATTGATATTGTTGATATCATTGAAGTATCCAACCAACAATTTAACATAATATTTTCTGTTTCAGTTCTGATTTTGTTATATAATATTGGTTTCGAATCAATAAAAACAAAATCATATTTTGTTACCGGAACCGGACCAGTAAAGTTAGCTTCTTTGCAAATATTGTTTGATTTGTTTGCTCTTTCTGTGGTAATATATTTTAGTGGTGGTATTGAGTCACCTTTATTTCTGTTCTATATATTTCATATTGTTTTGGGCAGCATACTTTTGCCTGAGCTAATAATATATCCATTGGGGTTAGGGCTGGGTTTACTGTTAACCTTGTTAAGCTTATTGGAAAATTATGGACTAATTCCTCACCATAAAATGATCTATCTTGAAGGTTTTTCATTTTATAACTCTTTTGAAATTGTAATAGGGATTAGTGTTTTCTTTTTGATAGTTATACTATTCACTATCATAATTACAAAAAGGCTTGCGAATGAAATATTTGACAAGGAGATTGAATTACAGAAAGCTGAACAAAATAAGCAAAAGTATATTGTTGCAATAGTTCACGAACTTAAATCACCAATAGCAGCAGCGGCTTCATTTATGGATTTGGTAATTGATGGATATTCCGGAAATATTGATGAACCTGCAAAAGTGAAATTATTAAAAGCTAAAGAGAGAATTAGCGAATCGATAACAAATATAAATGATATTCTAAATATATCAAGATTTAAGCTCTCAAAAGAGATATTGAAGGAAGAAGTGAATTTGGATAAGGTGATCAATAATATTTTTGAAAATGCAGAATCAATAGCAGATAAAAAGAAATTAAAACTTGAAAGGAATCTTGATAATATTGGAAAGATACAAATTGTAGGTGATGCTAAATTATTGCAGTTAGCTTTTTCAAATGTTATTCATAATGCAATAAAATATACTCCAGATAACGGGATGATTAAAATTTCTTACAAGCTATACAGAACAAAAGTTAATATTGATATTGAAGATAACGGGCAGGGAATAGATAAAAAGGACTTAAATAAAATATTTGTGGAAAATTATCGTACATCTTCTGCAATGAATAGTACAATTGAGGGCACAGGTACAGGACTTGCAGTTGTTAAAAGAATAATTGAAAACCACGGTGGTAAAATAACAGCTGAGAGTCCGTCGAACATAGGAAGTACAGACAGACCCGGTTCACTGTTCAGGGTTACTTTGCCAATAAATTAGTACTCGTTTGGGGTAATAATCATCTTTAAATAACTACCAGGTAATTGAGTTGCACATAGTTTGGCTTCCGCTTCGGTTTTGAAGAATCCGTAAACTGAACTGCCACTACCGGACATTAAAGAAAAAATGGCGTCGTTATGATACATTGTGTCTTTAATGTTTTTTATTTCAGGATATTGTTCAAATACATAATTCTCAAAATCATTCTTAACAAATGTTTTGGCATCATTTAACCATGATTCCGATTTAATGAAATGATTATAACTGAAATTTGTTTCGGCAGGTACAAGATTTGAATATGCCATACCAGTGGAAATATTAATTCCAGGATTTACCAGTAATATATACTCTTTTATATAAAAATCGACCTGAGTAAGTTTTTCACCGCGTAACTCACCAATAGCAGGTTTAGCTTTAATAAAGAAGGGAACATCTGAACCCAGTTGTAAGGCAAGTTCAAGCATATTATCATACTTGATATTTAATTTATAAAGTTCGTTTATGCACACCAAGGTGCTGGCAGCATCAGAGCTTCCTCCGCCTAATCCGGCTCCATAAGGTATTTTTTTGTTGCAATTTATTTTTAGTGGTAACTGTTTGCCAGAATATTCTTCAAGAAGCTTTTTAGCTTTTATAATAAGATTGTTATCATCTAGTGGCAAATTATTATCATTCGTTATATATTC
Organism: Melioribacteraceae bacterium; assembly: GCA_963663615.1. GTDB lineage: Bacteria > Bacteroidota > Ignavibacteria > Ignavibacteriales > Melioribacteraceae. The sequence goes on along the minus strand of OY760517.1, from coordinate 1,956,207 downwards.
GTTTTGAGTAGCTAATTCGAATATTATTTCATCAAATAATTCGTTTAACGGGTAAAAAAGAGTGTAAATGTTATGATAGTTATCGTTTCTTTTATTGAGTACCCAAAGTCCAAAATTAATTTTTGCCGGTGCTTTCATGTAAATCTTTTTCATCAATAAACCTTCTTAAATATTGAGTATGACTAAAATCGGAACCGCAACAAGTACCGATCATTCTGGATTTTTTATTTAGAAGTGGTTTAATCGTAGAGGCATATTGCTCAGGACTAATACCACAAGATATTTCAGTATCGTTGATATTCCCGGATCCGCAGTTGAGGTAAAATCCCCAAGGGTAATCAGGTGTATGCTTTGCAATAAAGCGGGAAAATATATTAGTTGAAATACAATTAAAACTAATTAAAATTGGCGATTTACCATTTATGTATTGAATAACATCAGTAATTAGCTCACCACTTAAAATTGTATCAGGATTATCAAAATAGAGGCTGACTACATAAGGAATTGAATTGCTGGAGCAATAATCACAAATTAATTCAATTTCATCAAAATGACTTTGTGTTTCATTAAGTATAAAATCACATCCCGATGTAATTAAATTATCTATATGCTGTATATGGTTTTGCTTCAATTCAATTAGTGATAATGTTCTCTTCGACTGATAACAATCTTCAGCAGGGGCATTAGAACCAGCAATAAAAACTTTTTTGTACTCAATTGCTTCTTTGGCAGATTTAACAGCAATATTTACCAGCTTATCAGATGATTCATCTAAATTCGCTTTTTTTAATGCCGCGGGATTTGTACGGAAGGTATTAGTTGTAATTATATCAGCACCGGAACTTATATACTGAGAATGAGCCTCTACAACAATATCAGAGGAGTTAAGTAATAACTCTGTGGTCCAAAGGTCAGGATCGTTTACATTGTATTTTGATTGTAAATAACTTCCCATGGCACCATCAAGTAGAAGCGGTGCCATGGTTTTGAAGAAACTATTCACAAATTTATTTTCCATCAAAATATTTTACAGTTTCATTGTATATCTTTTCCAAATCAATCATTTGGATACATTCCAAATTTTTAGGACACACCTTGTTCCAACACGGTGCACATTCCAAACCTTCAGGAAATAGTTTAATACCTCTGTTGTACAAATGTATTTCTGTCCAGCAGCTAAGTCCAAACCACGCAATAACATATTTTTGAAGGGCAATGGCAAGGTGCATACCAAAAGTATCACCGGTAATTACAAGCTGTGGAATGTTTTCATAACAGGCACCTTTACGTACTCCATCAGTTGTTGGTGTATTGATTATCTTGCCTTCGAAGTGTGAGTAGATTTCCTTATTCCTTTCGGTATCTTCTGGTCCTCCAAGCAAAAAGATTTTATATTTTCCGGCTTTCAAAAACTTTTCAATTAAAACGACGTGTTGCTCAATTGTCATTTTTTTATTTGGAAATGTATTCGAACAACCGGTGTTGAACCCAATTACTTTATCATCAGTGGAGATTGAATTATCTTTTTTGTATTGTTCAATGAACTCTAATTCATCATTTGTGAAATTAAAAACGTACTCATCATTATTCCAGTCATTATCAAAAGTCTCAGATAAATAATCCTGACCAGTACGCTGGTTTTTCTTAAATTTAAGATGGTCATTTAATCCTAATTTGTAATTAAACAAAGCACCATCATTAAGTGGAATAATTTGTCCGTGTTCATTTAAACCAAAACCTTTCTTTTCCTTTGCCTTAACCGAATTAGCAAGAGCACAAGAACGTTGAGATTTATCAACACTAAGTACAAGGTCGTATTCTATTTGGTTAAGAATAGAAATACTTTCAAAATTATATTCAAAAACCTTATCCACGAGATGATTATTATGCAGTAGTTTTGCTGCTACTTTAAGAGTAATCCAATGAATTGTTGATACAGGATATTTACGTTTTAATCCATGTAGTTGTGCAGTTGTCATAAGCACATCACCCATAGCATCAAGATTTATAATAAGTATTCTCTTGCCATGTGGGTTATCAGATTGGCATCCATCCTCAAAGCAATTTGTAAATGGCTTACAAGGTTTATATCCGGTAAAATTTTTGCAATCAGGAATTTGAATATTCTTCATGTTTTCTCTCAAGGAAAGGTTTTAGTTTGGTTATTACTTCTTCAAATGATAAATTATTAAAGTTTGGCTCTTCTGTTACAATGGCTTCATATTCAGTCTGGTATGGATACCATATTACATTATCAGTATTATATTTAACATAGAGTCCGAACATAGGTATTTTAAAAGCAGAGGCGAGATGTACGGTTGAAGTATCAGGAGTAAATAGAAAGTCGAGCTTTGATATCATTGCAGAAAACTCGGTAAAACTTTTAGTAAAGAATGAATGAACTTCATATTTGTCAGAAAGGTAATCAAGAGTTTCAACATCAGCCGGGGAGGAGAGAAGAATTAAATTGATATCATATTGAAGGAAAAACTGAATAAGTTGTTCGTAACGTTCAACACTCCAAAAACGTGCTACATTGCCCGCGGAAATATTGATTCCTGCAAAAAATCGAGGTTTATTGAAATTCTTTTCAATAATTCTTTCTACCTTATCAAGTTCTTCTTCGGTAGGATAAATGGCAATATTTTTTTCCGATACTTCCGCTTTTGGATTAAATAATTTAATTAGCTCTAGATTTCTTTCAACAACATGATGTTCAGAAGGGTCCAGTTTTTTTATAGTATGCGTAAATAATTTGTGATTCTCTTTTTCGAGGGCAAATTTATATTTTGCATTAGAGGAAGCAATAAAGTAGCTAACTGTAGTTGAAACGTCATCATGCATGTCAACAATACAATCATATTGTCGTTTGTTAATTTGTTTGAGGGTTTCCATTATTCCCTTAATACCTTTTTGAAATACGATTATTTTGTCAACAGCAGGATTATTCTTAAAGGCAAAAAAGTTTTTTCTATCAGCCAAAATGTGAATTTCAAAGTTAAAATTTTCACTAAGATATTTTATTAATGGTGTTGTAACAAGAGCATCACCAATTCTGTTAAGGCGGACAAATAATACTTTCTCAAAATTTGCTGGTACCGGTTTTACTTTAGCTACCCTCCTACGGGATAACAATATCATCAACCTAAATACTATACCTTTAAGAAATATTTCAAGCTTCTTCATTAGTTTTCTTTATTTTGTGATACGAGCTCATCAAAAGATTCAGCAACTACACCCGGATCAAGTTGATAAAAACATTCTTTATTGTACTTGCATTCCAATAAATTACACTCAATACAATGTAAACTCTTTACTCTAACATATTTGCTTTTCTCACCCCATGGTCCTTGTAGCTTAGGTGATGTAGGTCCGAACAGTCCAACTACAGGTGTTTCAACTGCAGAAGAGATGTGCATTGGACCGCTATCATTAGCAACAATAAAATCGCAAGATTTTATAAAAGTACCCATCTCCCTAATAGAAGTGGGGGGTGCCATAACCGATTTATGTTTCATTTTTTGTGCTATCTCGTTAGCGTCATCTTCATCACCCGGTCCCCAAAGAATAATGATTTCGCAATCAAATCTGTCAATTAAGGCATCTGAAATTTTTGCAAAATGTTCGGGTGGACATTTCTTGGATGACCATCCACCACTGGGACTAATACCGAACAACAACTTATCAGAGGAAAGATTGTTTTCCCTAAACTTTATTGCTTTCTGAAGTTCTTCATCATAATAGCCAAAGTAAAGTCGTTTATTCTCAGCATCAGTTTTTAGTCCAATTTTATCAAGGAACTTAAGATGCAATTCAGCTGCATGATGAATATCTCGTTCTTCAGGACCGTAAATATTATAAGCAAATTTCCTGTTACGATAAGGAAAACCTGCTCTATATTTAGCAGCACTAAAAAAAGTTAATTGAGCTGTACTCGGATTTGTATAAAAATCAAGTACAAGATCATAATTATTATTTCTGATTTTACGGAATAAACTTATTTTTTTCCGAATATTACCTCTCTCAAAAAGAATTATATCATTAATGAAAGGGAGCGGTTTAAGTACCTGATCGCTAGGTTTCTGAGTAAGAAAATCTATCGTGGCATCGGGGAAATTACTCTTAAGAGCATCAAATACAATTGATGAAAGAATAACATCACCGATACCGCGAAGTTTAATAATCAGGATACGCTTAACTGTTTGGGTATCGATTATTTTATTATTCGTCATAAAATTTTAACAGGTTCTCCTTTCTGCTGAATGTAAACATTAATACCAAGAATAAGTAATGTAATGTTTTCGGCAATTTTACTGAAACCGGCTTTTTGTGCATCCATGGTACCGAAACAACCACACTCAATATCCAGACCACGAATAATTGCAACAATAATTATTGCAATAAAAAAAACCAGCAAGCTGTTTATAAGAAAAGAGCTTTCCTTCACATAAGAATTAAATAAAAGAAGTACACCGGCAAAAACTTCAATCCAGGGTACAATTAATGCAAAAATATTGATAGAAAAGATAGGGAAAAGTCTGTAGTTTTCAATGCTAACAGCAAAACTTTCCGGATTCGAAATTTTTTCTATGCCTGCAAATATAAAAACAAGTGCAATAATAATTCTCGATAAAAGAAGAAAATATTTATTTTTATAAAAATTACTCATCGCTTTCCACCGGTAAATTGTTTTGTAACCAGGCTTGCCATCCATCAACAAATACATAAATCTGTTTAAATGATAGCTCCATCAGGTATTTAGCAACTCTTTTACTCTGATCGCAATCATCGGCATCACAGTAAATAACGTAGATTTTTGATTTATCCATTTTGGAATATTTATCAATATATTCCTCAAAGCTAAACTCAGGTACATTAATTGCACCTTTTATATGCATTACACCAAAATCCCAATTATCACGGGCATCAACAAATACAACATTTTCCTTACCATGCAATTGTATTGTGGTTGCCAGAGATATTGTATTTATAGTGTCGCTTGAAATTGATGCAGCATCCAGTATTTCCTGCAAACCGGTTTCTTTTAATTCGGATGCTTTTCTAATTAATTCCAAACTGTCTTTTCGTAAATAGTTATAAGCAAGGGCAGTAACAATAGAAAGTAAAATTATGAATAATATATTTATGTAATGCTGTTTTTGCATGGATAATTACTCTTCAATAATTTCAGCGTTTTTAGGTATTTCAGGCTTAACATGTAATACTTGTTCTTTTGAAAGAGAAACCTGACCAGGATTAAATCCTTTTTTCTTATATACAAATTTAGCAAATGTATAGGAAACAGGTGCAAGACTTGCAGTTTTTGCTTTACTATAAAATGCAGCTATTGAAGCAGCATTTTTCAAAATACTTTTAGGTACTGCTTCTTTAGTGTTTTCTACCCTTAAAACTGTATGCGAACCAGGTAAACCACGGGCATGAAACCAAAAATCATTCTGTTTTGCAAATTTTATTGATAGACGGTCATTACTTTGACTATCTTTCCCCACATATACATGGTATTTGCCATCTAGCATGAAATGGCGTAATTTAAGTTTTTCCTGTTCGCGTTCCATTGAATTACTATTTTTGTTAAGTTTTAATTCTTTTTTCATCTCTTCAAGTTTATCAGGATCATTCCTGTATAATTGAAGCTTTTCAAGATGAGCATTTAATTTATCATAGGTGATTCTGGTAGCTTCAAACAATTCAATTGATCTCTCAAAGTTTATCCTTTCATTTCGAGCTTTGTCAAAGTATCTGTCTATATTTTGCTGAACTGATAGTTTCTCATCAAGTTTAATTTGTTGCTCAATTCCGGTCTCATAGTCTGTTAAAACAACATTATCTTGACCCTTGTACAAAGAAGCCTTATTCATTAGTAGTAAATTACCATATTTATAATAATCTTGTTCCCTCGAGCCACTATCAATTCTTTCCTTAAGACTATTAAGGCGATTTGCAACTCTCGCTTTTTCTTTTGAGAGATACCGTTCAACTACATTTCTGGAGCTTGAAAGGTTCTTGTATTTAATGTAAGTTGAAATATATTTTTTGAGGGCTTCCTGGAAACTGTTATATTGAGTATAATCTTTATTTGGATAGGTTAAAAAATCAGCAGGGTAGAGTACAGTTTTCCCCAGATGATCGTTATACTCAACTCTTATAGGGGCTTCAAGAATGCGAGTTATAATATTGCCAAGTGTTACAGCATTTGAGGAAGATTTCTGAAGTTCAAGTTCACGTAATAGCAATTTAGCAATAAAGGGATATTTTTTCCTAACTTCATCCTGCGATACTTGACCTATATTATTGGCGGTAAACGCGAAATCAAATTCGTGTGAAAATGTTAATGATAGTAATTCAGTTTTATAATCAATATCTTCGTCAACATTACTTTCCTTAAATGAAAAGAGTTTATCATTCTGTTGCAAAATTATGTTGGTAAGATTACCTCTAATCATAAAATACAAAATGCCTTTGGAAGTTATAATTCTGCAAACTCGTTCTCCAAAAGCAATCTCAACGTCAGTAATTTCTGCACCATAAAGGTCTTCAAAAAAACATATAACGTTTTTACGTGCTTTATGATGGCTATCGCGAATAAGCATAAAAGGCATATTCTGATCGGCAGAAAGCACGAGGTGCCTGTTGGGTAAAGATTCGTTTGCTATATTAAAAAACAACCGATTCTTTTCCTGAGTGTAGATTTCACCAATAACGGCACCTTTTAGCAGTTCGTTAAGTTCACGACAATTTCGTGCAAGGAAAAAATAATTCTTTATCATACATATAAGGAGAAATTAATTCGGCATACCCCGTTTTCTTCTCTCATCTCTCGTTAAATCAAATACTTTTCTAAACATCTTAATATCAGCAGCGGACATATCAATTTTTCTTCTAGCCATAACTCGCTGTGCTACTTCAATACTTCTTTCAAGGTCGTATGTAGTTAGTGAATCAGCACCACCCCATGCAAAAGAAGGCATATAGCGGGGAGGGAAACCAGCTCCGTAAACATTGCATGATACTCCAATTACAGTACCAGTATTAAAGGTAGAGTTAATTGCCGACTTACTATGATCTCCCATGGTTAAACCAACAAACTGAGAACCTGAATCAACTTGTTCACCATTGATGTAAACCTTTATACTGCTATAATTATTTTTTAGGTCACTATTGCTTGTACCGGCTCCAAGATTTACCCATGATCCAAGATAGGAGTTTCCAAGAAATCCATCATGCTGTTTGTTTGAAAATGAATGGAGTATTGAATTTTCAATTTCTCCGCCAACTTTACAAACCCTTCCGATATTTGAATTATGGTAAAGGTTCGCACCCATCTTGATAACAGTCTTATCGCCAATAAATACAGGACCCTGAATAGCTGCTTTTGGTAAAACTTCTACATCTTTGCTTATAAATATAGGTCCATCCGAGGCATCAAGAATGCTACCGGGGTATATTTTTGAGCCTTCACCAATAAATATATCTTTTTTATTAAGCAGGTATGAACCTTCCATTACAGTGTAATTACCGGTATCATCAAACTCGGTTGTTAACAAACCAAAATCACTCATTAATTCCTGTTCATTAAACTGAATTAAATCCCATGGATAGTTTATAGTTTTAACCTCAACTTCTTCCTTAAATAAACCAGCAAAATCAGAGTAGGAAAATGTATCATTAAGTGATTTTGAAACTTCTTTAAGCTTGTTACCACTAACCCTTGCAGCGATAACAGTATCGCCATGCATATATAATGTATCGTTACCTTCCAGAGGTATTTTTTTGCTAAACTCGCTATTTACCAAAGCTCTGCCGTTTATAAACAAACAACTATCGGTTGTTATTTCATTTATTTTGTAACCAGGATGTCTTAAATGCATATAGTCGGCAAGATAATTACGACAATGCAATGAGACGGGAACATCAGGATATGCTCGTTCAATTTTAGAACGAAGTGAAAGAATCCCGCAACGAAGATCATAAACCGGTCTTAAGTAAACGAGCGGTAGTAAATTTTTGTAGTATATTCCTTCAAATATACAAATACTGTTAGCCATAAAAATACCCCGGAAGTTTTTAGTTTAATCAAAAAACATTTTTTCCCAGCTATCTACATATTTACCTTCAAGTTTTGAGGCAGCATCTTTATCAACGCAAACAATAGCCTTTTGATGCATTTGAATAATAGATGCCGGGCACATAGCTGTTAAAGGTCCTTCACATGAATCCTTAACTGCCTGAGCTTTGTTTGAACTGTTAGCAACAAGCAATAATTCTTTCGCATCCATGATAGTACCAACACCCATTGTAATAGCGTATTTTGGAACTTCATCAATTGATTCAAAAAATCTGGCGTTAGCCTGAATTGTATCATCTTCAAGTGTTTTAATTCTTGTTCTTGATCCTAGAGAGCTACCCGGTTCATTAAATGCAATATGACCGTTTTTGCCAATACCAAGAATCTGAAGATCAATTCCACCAAACTCTTTAATTCTTTTTTCATACCACTTGCAAAAAGCATCAACATCTTTTGTCATGCCGTCGGGAACATGTACAAATCTTGGAGCAACATTAACATGATCAAAAAAGTTTTTCTGCATAAAGTAATGATAACTCTGGTCATGTTCAGGATGCAGCCCAATATATTCGTCAAGATTAAATGTAGTAACTTTTGAAAAATCAAGACCTTCTTCTTTGTGTAGTTTAATTAACTCTGTGTACAAACCAAGTGGTGTACTACCAGTTGCCAATCCTAAAACAAGGTTTGGTTTTCTTCTAAGTCTGTCAGCTACTACCTTTGCAGCTTCCTTGCTAAGTGATTCATAATCTTCTTTAACTATTACTAGCATATCTCTATCTCCTTAATTTTGTATTAAAACTTATAAACACAAAATTAAACCCGGCGGAAACCGGGTTTAAATCTATTAAATAAAATTATAATGTCAATATTTAAATGATCTTAACGTTTACCTGTGTGTTCCACCACCACTTTGGTAAGCCATTTAACCATAAGAAAGATTAAAACAGCACCGAAAAGAGCACCAACAAAGTTAACACCAAAGAAATAAACTTTGTTATCAAAAGTATCCCAAAGTCCTGAAATTACACCAGATAACTTGTTGCCAAGTGCAGTAGCAAGGAACCAGCCACCCATCATAAGGGCAGTAATTCGTGGAGGACTTAATTTAGATACGAGTGAAAGTCCCATAGGACTAAGGAATAGCTCACCAAAAGTAATAATACCGTAAGATGAGACGAGGAAGAGAGCCGAGCTTTTCTCCATCCCGTTGTTGGAAACAAGAACAGCAGCCATCATAACTGTTGTTGAGAGTGCAGTAATAACCATACCCCAACCAATTTTAGCAGGAGTGGAAGGTTCAAGTCCTTTTCTTCTAAGGAATCCGAATAAACCAACAACTACCGGTGTAAGGAAAACAACAAATCCAGGGTTAACTGACTGGAAAATTTCGGTAGAAATTAGTTTTAATTCACCATCACCTTTAGGCCATTTATCTTTTGGCAGATTATCAAGATAGTAATGAGGACCCATTACAACTATTTTATTACCATTAGCATCAAGTTTTTCAACTCCATGTGAATCAAGGAGTGCACGTTCAGTTTTAGTAGTATCAACTATTTCAGCAAATTTTAGAGTTTCGGCAACAGTTTCAACAGCGGCAGGCATTTCACGGTTTGTGTAATCTTTTGCCCAAAGAGTAAGTGCAGAACCATTCTGGTGAAAGATAGCCCAAAAAATAATTACAACACCAAATACTGAAAGAAGAGCACCAATAGGAGCTTTATCTTCTTTATTAGCTCTAAGATATAATGAAAGATAAAATACTAAAATTGGAATAGCAGCAAAAAGGAATGCATCTGTTGAATTGCTACCAAGAAGAGTTCCTCCGAAAAGGGCAGTAGGTAAAAACCAACCAGCAACACCAGCTAAACCGGCAGGTAAAAAGATCATGGCAAGTAATCTGCCAAGAGGTACATCTTCTTTTTGAGTTGGTTTAATAACATCAGCTTCCTTAACATGTTTCTGACCAAACCAGAACCAGATAAGTCCAACAAACATACCAATACCAGCAGCAGCAAAAGCATAACCCCAACCATATTCGAGTCGTAAATACGCAGCGATAAAGTTACAAACAAAGGCACCAATGTTAATACCCATATAAAAGATATTGAAACCTGAGTCTTTGTGATCTTTATATTTTTCATTATTGTAAAGATTACCAACAAGTGTTGAAATATTTGGTTTGAAGAACCCGTTACCAATGATAATAAGTAACAGAGATAAATAGAACATCATTTCACCTGGAAGCGAAAGCCCAATGTAACCTATTCCCATCAATGCACCACCTATAGTGATACTTAGTCTGTAACCTAAAATTCTGTCTGCAAGCAAACCGCCGATAAACGGAGTAAGATAAACAAGTGCAAGGTAAGTACCATAAATATCAGCAGCACCAGATTTAGAAAAATTCATTCCATCGGCATCAATCATGTACAGTGTAAAGATACCTAGCATTAAATAGAAACCAAAACGCTCCCACATTTCAGTAAAGAAAAGAACAGGAAGTCCTTTCGGGTGATTCTTGAACATATTTTACTCCTATAATTTAAAGAGACTAAAGCTATCAAAGCATTGTATAAAAGATTAGCCAAAATTTCATGAAACCAAAAATAAAAAAAATAGTATAAAAATTATAAAGAATTAAGGCAATTGCTTAATATTAACTGCTTTTCTTTTACTGTTTTGTCTGTAAAAAGGAAATGTATTTATTATCAGGCTGATATAATTATTTATTATGTATGCATAAGAAGATTTATAGGATACATTTATTTTTGTATATTTGAAATCAAATTAAATGTGATTTATATGAAAAAATTCATTAAGAAGTTTTTATTATATTCAATTATTATAGTATTAGTTGTTACAGGTTTACTCATTACAGCTGATAAAGTGATACTTCCAGCCATTGTTAATTCGAATGAATACGTTGTTCCTGATTTGGTTGGTGTTCATAAAGATAGTGCAATGGTGATGCTGGAGCAATTGAACCTTAATCCGGTATTGGAAGGTCCGAGATTTGATTCGAGATTTGAAAAGGATCATGTTATTTTCCAGAACCCAAGACAGGGAACTATTGTTAAGGAAAACAGAAGAGTATATATATTTATATCGGGTGGCGAACCTTTGGTGAAAATGCCTAATTTGGAAGGTAAAACTTTACGAAATGGTAAAATAACAGCGGAACGTTTAAGCTTGATTATTGGTGAAGTAGAAAAGGTTAGATCTGAATATCCGGCTGATTTGATTATTGGTCAGAATATTGAGCCTGGTGTAAATATTACCAAAGGTGATACTGTAAATTTAAAAGTAAGTGTTGGACCTCAGGTTGGTAAAATAAGGGTTCCTTCACTTCTTGGCGAATCACTTTACAGTGCAGAGAAGATTCTTAAGAATTATTCATTAAAGCTTGGAAAAATTACATTTGTTCCTTCAAAAACTTTATTGCCGAATACAATCAGGGATCAGTATCCTAATAAGGATGAGTTAGCAAACTATGGGGATAGTGTGGATGTATTTGTTGCAAGGAATATTGATAAATAGCAGGAGTACATTATGAAATTATTAGCTCCTTCAATACTTTCGGCAGATTTCACCAATTTGGGTGGCAACATAAGAAGTACTGCAATTGGTGGTGCCGACTGGATACATTGTGATATTATGGATGGTCATTTTGTTCCGAATATAACATTCGGTCCAATGGTTGTAAAAGCAGTTAACGGTGCAACCGACTTACCAATCGATTCTCATTTGATGATTGAGAATCCCGATAATTATATTGAAGAGTTTGCCAAGGCAGGTTCTGATTATATAACTGTTCATCAGGAAACCTGTCCGCATCTTCATCGAACTATTCAATTTATTAGAAGTTTTGGAGTAAAAGCCGGAGTTTCAATAAATCCGGCAACACCGGTATCATTATTGTATGATATACTTGAGGATGTTGATTTGGTGTTAGTTATGTCCGTAAATCCAGGATTTGGCGGACAAAAGTTTATTAAAAATAGTTTAACCAAGGTACGAGAGTTAGTTGAATTAAGAGAAAGACTCGATTTCAATTATCTTATTGAAGTTGATGGTGGAGTTAATCAGGAAACAATTAACGAAGTATCTGATGCAGGGTGTGATGTGTTTGTTGCCGGCTCGGCGGTATTTGGTAAGGGGAATATTACCGAGGCTACTACGAAATTAAAAAACATGTTGTTAAAATAAATATACAAGGGTAGAGATAATATGGGTTTAGCTCTAAAAGGAGGTACAATTGTTACTCCTTTCAGAAAAATCAAAAATGGTGCAGTCACAATTCAGAATGACAAAATTTATGATGTAGGTGTTGTTGATGAAATATCAATTCCTGAAACTTCAGAGATTATTGAATGTTCTGATTGTTTGATTATGCCCGGATTCGTTGACCTTCTTGTACATGGTGGTGCAGGTGGTTACGGATTTTCTGACGAATCAACTGAAAGTATTGAGAAAATAAGTAAATACTTTTTTGAACATGGTTCAACTACTGTTATGGCGAGTTTGCATGCAAAACCGTATAAAGAGGTTTTGGCAGACTTACACAGGGTTTCAAGTTACATTATTGAAAATCCTGATTCTAATATTCGTGGTATCCATATGGAAGGTCCATACCTTAATCCCGAACTTAAGGGTGCTATGAATGAAGAATATTTATGGAAACCTTCTGTAGAATCATTCCTGGATATGTGGAAGGCTTCTCAGGGAACACTAAAAATAATGACTATTGCTCCTGAATTGCCGGGTGCTTTTGATGTAATCAGGGAAGCTTCTTTTCATGGAGTTGTTTGCTCAATTGGGCACTCAACTGCTACTTATGAGCAAATTGATAAAGCAATTGATCATGGTGCAACTCACATTACTCATATGTTCAATGCTATGAACAGTATGCATCATAGGGACCCGGGCGTAGTTGTTGGTGCTTTGTTACGTGATGAGTTAAAACTTGAGTTGATTGCTGATACATATCATGTTCATCCGGCTGTTATGGATATGCTGGTAAAAATGAAATCTGCTAAAAACATAATTCTTATTACGGATTCAATTAGAGTTGGCGGAATGCATGAAGGAGAAGAATCACAATTCTCTGATCAGAAAGTTTGGGTTAAGGGTAATAAAGCAATGATGGAAGATGGAACCATTGCAGGAAGTACCTTAACTTTAAACAAGGCTATAAAAAACATACTTGAGCATACACAGGCTTCATTAACCGATGCTGTTCGAATGGCTACACTGAATGGTTCAAAAGTTATTGGTGCTAACAGAGGTGTATTAGCTTCCGGTAAACATGCCGACATTGTTATTCTTGATAAAGATTATAATGTTAAATATACCATTAAGAGTGGTAAAGTAAGATATAAAGCAGAATAGTTTAATGATTGATAAGTTCGAAAAAGACCTTAATCTAAAAACCTGTCCATTTTATATTATGGGTATTCTAAATGTTACCCCTGACTCATTTTCAGATGGTGGTAATTATATGGATGTAAACAAGGCGGTAGATAAAGGTCTCGAACTCATCAGTCAAGGTGCAGATATTATTGATATTGGTGGAGAATCAACAAGACCGGGGGCAAAACAGGTTAATGTTGAGGATGAACTTGGCAGGGTAGTGCCTGTAATTAATGGTATTCTAAAAGAGAATAAGGATATTGTTATTTCTGTTGATACTACAAAATCATTAGTTGCAGATGCAGCTATTAATGCTGGTGCCAGAATAATAAATGATATTAGCGGTTTCTCATTTGATCCTGAAATAGTTGATGTGGTAGCGAAATATGATGCATGGTATGTTTTAATGCATATAAAAGGTAATCCTGAAAACATGCAGGTTAATCCTCAATACAAAAACACCACAAATGAAATTATTGAATACTTTAACGATAAGATTAAATATTGTAAAACCAGAGAAGTTGATAAAATTATTATTGATCCCGGTATTGGGTTTGGTAAAAGGGTAGTTGATAATTATGAAATACTTGCAAATACCGGGGAATTTATTAAGTTAGGGTATCCATTACTAATAGGTTTGTCGCGTAAATCTTTTCTTGGCAAGAGTTTGAATATTGAGGTTCATGAACGAGATAACGCAACTGTAATTGCCGAGTACGAAGTTGTTAAACGGAATTGCAATATAATTCGTACTCATAATGTTAAGAACATTTCCGAAGCAAGAAAAATACTAGGCTTTATAGATAATCCGGAACTAACCATTAATGTTTGAATTATTCAGAATAGGCTTTCTTTCATTTACTTTACTCGATTTTATCGATATTGTTTTGGTATCGTATATTATTTATCGATTGTTTTTGGTAATTCGTGGTACAATTGCATCACAAATATTTTTTGGTTTGATAATTGTACTTTTGCTTTCCTTTCTTGCACAGGCTGCTGACCTTAAAGCACTTGGCTGGTTGCTTGAGCTTGTATCCGGTATATGGGTTATTGCCTTTATTATAATATTTCAACCTGAAATCAGAAGATTACTTCTAATGCTTGGGCGTTATAGTATTTTTGGAGGAGAGAACAAGGACAAGGAAGAAGGAGTTGTTGATATACTTGTTGATACCAGTTTTGAACTTGCAAGATTTCAGCATGGAGCACTAATTGTAATTGTAAAAAGTGGTGGTATTAACTCTGTAATTGAAACAGGTGAGGTACTAAATTCCAGAATAAGTAAAGCATTGCTTAGATCAATATTTTTTCCAAGATCACCATTGCATGATGGTGCTGTAATTATTAATGGGGAAAAAATAGAAGCTGCAAGATGTACATTGCCTCTTTCACAAACAAATGTTCTGGACGGTATATCGCTTGGTATGAGACATAAAGCCGGCTTGGGTATATCTGAACAAGCTGAGGTAGTTAGTATAATTGTTTCAGAGGAAACAGGTGGTATTTCGATTGCTGAAAATGGTGTACTTAAACGAGGATTATCAAAAGATTCATTTAAGCGATTGTTAACTGAAAAATTATATCATACGTCAAAACCAAAATCATGGAAAAACATCTTTGAAAATTATGACAAAGAAAAATAAAACATGTGCGGTTATACCATTTTACAATGAAAAAAATACTATTCAGAAAGTTATTGATAAAACTCTTGAGTATGTTGATTATTTAATTCTGGTTGATGATGGCAGCAATGATGATTATTCAATCAGTTATAATAAAGAAAAATCAATACTACTTAAACACGATTATAACAGGGGAAAGGGTGCCGCACTTAAAACAGGCTTAAGACATGCTATAATTCAAAACTATGAATACACCGTATGTTTTGATGCAGACTTGCAACACCCGCCTGAAAATATTCCTGATTTTATTGAGAAATTAAAGACAAATGATTTTGTTGCAGGAAACAGGATGCTGAATAAAAGTAATATGCCCTTTCAGCGTATTTTAAGTAATTCAATTACATCATTCTTGTTAAGTAAAAAATCAGGTATTAAAATACCTGATAGTCAAAATGGGTTTAGGGCTTATAAAACATCAATTATCCCAAATTTGTTAAATATTTCTGATGGATGGGCTGCAGAATCTGAAATGCTAATTTTGGCTGGAAGAAAGAGATATAAATATGATTTTGTTAAAATACCTACTATTTACGCAAATGATAGTAGCAAAATGCAGCCAATAAGAGCAATAATAAGTTTTATTAACGCAATAATATTTAAATAGCATTAAAATACCGAGATTTTTTAATAATAATACTTTATCAAAAAATTAGTAAATTATTTATCTGAATAAAAAATAAAAGGATATCATTATGAAGTTACAATTTCTTTCGCATTCTTCGTTTTTGATTACAACTAAGAATAACAAAAAAATTCTAATTGATCCGTTTTTCGATGGTAATCCTACTGCAATAATAAAAGAAAATAAAATTGATGCAGACTATATAATTCTTACTCATGCCCATGAAGATCATATTGGTGACAGTTTTAAAATAGCAAAAAGATGTAATTCAAAATTTATTTGTGTTTATGAACTGGCTAATTATTGTAATAAAAAAGGATTTGATGCACATCCGATGCATATTGGTGGTAGTTTTAATTTTGAATTTGGGCGTGTTAAACTAACAATTGCACAGCATGGTTCTGTTACACCTGATGGTGTTTATGGAGGCTTGGCTGCTGGGGTATTACTAACGATTGATGGTAAAACAATATATCATACTGGTGATACCGGATTGTTTTACGATATGAAACTTATTGGCGAAATGAACAAAATAGATTATATGCTTTTACCTATTGGAGATAACTTTACCATGGGTATTGATGATGCTGTTAAGGCAGTTGAATTTGTAAATCCAGACATTGCTATTCCGATGCACTTTAATACATTTCCTTTAATTGAAGCCAATCCTGATGAATTTGTTTCCAAAATAGAAGGTAACGGGTTTAAAGGTAAAGTGATGGAAATTGGTGAAGTAATAGATTTATAATATTCATTTTGAATTCTAAAAATATCTTATAGATTAAGAGGCTATGGCAAAAATAATTGCAATTGCAAACCAGAAAGGTGGGGTTGGAAAAACAACTACTGCCATTAATCTTTCCGCTTCAGTGGCTGCTGCAGAGAAAAGGACACTATTGATTGATATTGATCCACAGTCTAATTCAACATCCGGCTTGGGTGTTAGTGAAATTGAAAACTCTGTTTACGATATACTGGTTGGTACTGAAGAAACGGCTGAATGTATAGTTAACACATATATGCCGTTCCTGGATGTTATTCCGGCAAATATTAATCTTGTTGGTGCTGAAGTTGAAATGGTTGCTCTTGAAGAAAGAGAGCAGAAATTAAAAGAAGCACTGGAAGATATTGACTCGAAATATGATTTTATCTTTATTGATTGTCCTCCTTCGTTGGGGTTACTTACTCTGAATGCATTAACAGCCGCTAACTCGGTACTCATTCCAGTTCAGTGTGAATATTTTGCACTTGAGGGCTTGGGTCAATTATTAAATACTATAAATATTGTTAAAAAACATTATAATGGTAATCTGTTTATTGAAGGTGTGTTATTAACAATGTTCGATAGAAGATTAAGACTTTCTAACCAGGTTGTTGAAGAAGTTAAAAATTATTTTGGTGAAAAAGTTTTTGAAACCATTATTCAGAGAAATGTCAGAATATCCGAGGCTCCTTCGCATCAAAAACCGGTTATTCTTTATGATGCAGTTTCAATAGGTGCGGAAAACTATATAGCGTTAGCAAAAGAATTGATATCCAAAAACTGATTATAGAAGTTATTTAATATGGCAAAAATAAAACCCGGACTTGGCAGAGGATTGGATGCTTTAATAAATCCCAAAGCTAATGAAGATGTAAATAAACCTTTTACTCTTCCATCAGATAAAATTGAAAAGGATGATGGAACTTCAAATGATATTATCGCCAAGATTCCTATTAAAAAAATTACTCCCAATCCTTACCAGCCTAGGACAGAATTTGATCCTGTTGCATTAGAGGAACTAAAAAAATCTATTCTTGAAAATGGACTGATTCAACCAATTACTGTTAGACGTGGTGGACCAAAAGGATACGAACTTATATCAGGTGAACGCAGGCTTCGTTCGTGTCAGGAAATAGGTTACTCAACTATACCGGCATACATTATCAAGGTTGAGTCAAAAGAAGCAATGGTCGCTTTATCGCTAATTGAAAATATTCAGCGTGAAAAGCTTAATGCTATTGAAGTTGCCGAAGCTTATAACCGATTAATGACGGAGTGCGATCTTTCTCAGGAAGAAATAGCTGATAGAGTTGGTAAGGACAGAACTACCGTAACAAACTCACTTAGGTTATTAAAACTCCCTGAACCTGTTCAGAAAGCATTGGTTAAAGATGAAATATCAGCTGGTCATGCAAGGTCTCTTATAAATCTTCCTTCAAAAAAAATACAGATTAGTGTACTTGATAAAATATTACGGGAACAATTATCGGTAAGAAAAGTAGAAAAACTGGTAAGGGAGATTATTTCCAAAAACGATTCCGGTACAAAAGCTATTAATGATGAGAAAAAGAAAAAACAGGTTATAGAAAATCTTTCTCAATCAGATCTTGAAAATAACTTGCGTACAGTTTTTGGAACCAAAGTGCTTTGTAAACAAAGAAAAGACGGCTCAGGAGAAGTTGTAATTGAATTCTACTCGGATGATGAACTTGACAGATTACTTGAATTATTTGATGCCATCAAAGACCTTAACGCTTAGTTTATTTTTATTTATTTCAGTGGTTCTATTTTCCCAGACGGAACCCGATACTGTTAAAAGCGTCAAAGCTGATAGTGGATTTGTTATGTCCAAGAGTCCAATGGGTGCTGTTTTAAGAAGTGCAATTATTCCGGGTTGGGGACAGTACTATAATGAATCCTATTGGAAAATACCTGTAGTATGGGGTTTTCTGGGCTTTTATACTTATTACTGGTACGATAGAGATGACTTATACGTAAAGTATAAAAATCTTTATGATTTATCAGACAAGGAATCAACAGATGGTGCAAGATTAAAAAAATTGCGGGATTTTTATCAGGATCAACGTGATCAGTTTGTTGTGTATTTTGGACTCGCATACCTGCTTAATCTGGCTGATGCATATGTTGATGCACATCTTTTTGATTTTGATGTATCTGAAAACCCTTATACCGGTACCATGCAATTAAATATGAGATTAAACTTAAGGTAAACCATGAAAAATACCGTGATTTGCGAAAATTGTTCATCAAAAAATGAATATTTCAGATACAAATGTAAAAATTGCGGTAGTTTTTTAAGAACTAAAGTAGCCAATATTGATTTGGGGCATATGCTTTGGCAGATTATTGAAGACCCAGCTAAAGCTTTTAAAACCATCGTGCATTCCGAACACAAGAACTATTTTGTAATAGTATTATTGTTGGCGTTATTAAAGATATTTCTTTTCAGGTTTTCTGCAATTATCATTAGTGAAAGAGCTACTGAAGAAACTACCTTTTTGGTAGAACTATCAATATTCGCGGGATTCTTCATTGCGTTTTTATTGCTTTTAACAATTGGGACAAGAATTGTGCTCAAGAGTTTTAAGTACAATACACGGTTTTGGGATGTTTTTGCAACGAATATCTATAGTCTTATTCCTTTCAGTTTTTCCCTTATTTTTATTTCAACAATACAGTATGCCTTGTTTGGTAAATACTGGTTTGTATTTAATCCGTCACCATTCTTTATAAAACCGGTACCAGCATATATACTTGCAGGTATTGAGTTTTTAACCCTGGTATGGAGTATGTCGCTTTTTTACGTATCTATGAAAGTGCATACAAAAAGCAGAATAATTTCAACAATTTATATGATTGTAACAATCCTTTTTATTATTGCACTTGTTTATTTTGTACCAGTATTAGTTTAATTGTTGAATATACTTTACAATTGCACCAAACCGAACTCCTTTTGCTGAAACGTATGTTCCTTCGGAATTAAGTGTTTCAAGAATGGATTTTAGAATAACTCCTCCTGTAAGTATAACATCTTCACGACCGGTTAAAATGGTGCCATATTCATTCAATAATTCTTTTGAATTATACTTCTTAAATTCATTATTAAGTTTCATAATTCCAGACTTGGCAAGAAAATATCCTTCAACCAAATCTTCTTTATATACTGTGCTGTTTTGAACAATTGTAGCAAATGTGGTAGGAGTTCCGGCAACAGATATAATTTGGTTATATGGTAGATTGGAGATTTTGGCAATTGTTTTTTTAACATGTCCCGCAATGCTGATGATATTTTCTGGCAACATTGGATTCCCGGTAGCATATTTCTCAGTGAGGCTAACAACACCAAACGGAAAACTTTCGCTAAATAAAATGTTATTCATATTCCCGCAAATAATTTCAGTGCTTCCGCCACCAATATCAATTATTATTTTGTTACCGGAATCGGGTGTTGCACTATAACCGCCTAAAAACGATAGGTGAGCTTCATCATTACCCGAAACGATATTCACTTTAAAGCCATATTTCTCAGTAATGCTTTTAGCCAGCGATTCACCATTACTGGCAATTCTAAAAGCATTTGTTGCATTAATTAACACTTTATTGCAATTAGCCTCTTTGATTAACATAAAATACTCGTCAAGGATAGTCAGTAATTCCTGTACTTTCATTTCTGAAATATGTTCACCGGGTTTTAGAGCCTTTCCTATACGAGGCATACGATATTCGTTATTGAGAACCTGTGAAATTGTATTTGTGCTGGTATCAATTTGTGCAATTAGCAATAAAACAGTATTTGTTCCTATATCAATAGAAGCTATGTTCATTTAACTCTCGATTTAAATGCGAAATTTTATATAATGGTACTACTAATTTATTAAATTATGGAATGGCTATGAAACTCCGTGAAAAGGATTATGAGAATATTCTTCAGGATCTTAAATCGGTTGCATTAGGTATGAGTGTTACTGTAAGATTTGAAAGGGGTGATTTTAAAGGTGGTTATTGCATACTTGAAGAAAGTCGTGTTGTTGTAATTAATAAATTATCAACTGCCCAGCGAAAGGTATCAATACTGGCTGGTGCATTGCAAGAACTTGGATTGCAGGCTGAAACTCTATCAGGTAAAACAAGGATGATTTTTGAGACACTTGAGGAGGAATAAATGAAGATACTTGTGTTAAATGGACCCAATCTTAATTTGCTGGGAGCACGGGACAAAAACCATTACGGTACATTAACCCTTCAAATGATAGAAGATAAATTAGTTGAAGAGTTTGCTGATTATGAATTTCAATTTATACAAAGTAATCATGAAGGTGTATTGATTGATAAAATTCAGGGAGCAGAGGAAAGTAGCTTTGTTGGTATTATAATAAATCCGGGTGGTTATTCGCATACTTCAGTTGCTATTAGGGATGCAATTACTGAATGCAAGTTGCCGGTTATTGAAGTCCATCTTTCAAATCTTTCCGGTAGGGAGCATTTTAGACAGCAGATGATAACAGCATCTGCATGTAATGGGTATATTTCAGGATTCAAGGAAAAAGGTTATCTTGCAGCTGTGTATTTGCTTGAAAAATTATAGCTAAAAGTATTTAAATGAATTTCATAATAATTTATTTTTCAATATCTTAGTCTTTCCAATTAAACTATTTTATAGCCAGGTTTTGTTGTTTAGTTATTGTGGTTTTAATGCTTTAGAGTTCAATGAAAGATTTCGGATTAAAAAAATTATATTATTCTATTAGTGAAGTAAGTAAACTTACCGGATTGGAACAGTACATTTTAAGATACTGGGAAACTGAATTCGAAGAGTTAAAACCACAAAAGAACAGAGCTGGGAACAGGATATATACAAACAAAGATATAGACCTTATTAACCAGATAAAAAAGTTGCTCCGAGAAGAGAAATATACAATAGAAGGAGCAAAGAAAATTATAACTGATGGTGATTATGAAGAAGTTATAAAACCTCAGGGAAAACCCGTCAAAAAAACACAACTTGAAAATGGGTCAAAAGAAAGTGAGCCCATTAAAAAAGTACTTGAAGAGATTAAAGATTTTTTATTAGATTTGAACTCTGAATTATAATAAACGGAACGTGGCGCAGTCCGGTTAGCGTACATGACTGGGGGTCATGTGGTCGCGGGTTCAAATCCCGCCGTTCCGACTACATATCTTAAGGTGCATTAAATGTACCTTTTTTATTTTATAAGGCAAAAAATGATGAAGAATATTATAGTTCGTGATGATAAACCACAGTGTAATTGTGGTGTTTTTGGTGTTTGTAACCTCGATAAAGCTGCTATTCCGGTTTATTACGGATTGCATTCTTTACAGCACAGAGGTCAGGAAGCAGCAGGTATCGTTACTTTTGAAGAAAAAAACGGAAAAGTTAGTATAAATCACAAGCGCGAAATGGGTTTGGTTTCCGAAATATTTTCAGCAAAAAACGCATTCGAGAAACTAAATGGTAAAGCAGCAATTGGACATAATAGATATTCTACTGCGGGCTCATCCAAATCAAATAAAAATATTCAGCCTTTTTATGTTAATTATCGTATGGGGCACTTAGCTATCGCACATAATGGTAATTTAACAAATGCCGCCGAATTAAGAACTGAACTTGTAAACGAGGGAGCCATTTTTCAAACAAGTTCCGATACGGAAGTTTTTCTTCATCTTATTGCCAGAAGCAGATTAAATAACCAGGAAGATCAAATTAAGGAAGCCTTGCAAACGGTTACCGGAGCTTATAGTATTGTGCTTTTAACTGATGATAAATTGATTGGAGCACGTGATCCTCATGGATTTAAACCTCTTTGTATTGGCAGATTGAATGGCTCATTTATTGTTACTTCTGAAACATGTGCGTTGGACATTAACTCTGCTGAGTATATCCGTGATGTTGAACCTGGTGAAATGGTTATAATTGATAAAGATACAAAATCTGTTGATGAGATTAAGTCAGTAAGATTTTCGGATATAACAAAAAAAGCACATTGCATTTTTGAGTATATATATTTTTCACGTCCTGATAGCCAAATATTTGGTAGTAACGTTGATAAAATGAGACGTAAGCTGGGTAAAGTATTAGCACTTAATCATCCAGTAACTGATCCTGATGGTGAGAAAGTAATTGTAATTTCTGTTCCGGATAGTTCAAATACAACTGCAATAGGTTTTCAAAACCAGCTTGAAAAAATGGATATTACCTCTAAGCATGAAATAGGTTTAATCCGAAGCCACTATATTGGCAGAACGTTTATATTACCTGGTCAAAAGGATAGAGAAGTTGGTGTACGTATTAAATTTAATACTGTAAAAGGCGTTTTGGAAGGCAGAACGATAGTTGTGGTTGATGATTCAATCGTTAGGGGAACTACTTCTAAAAAGTTGGTTAAACTTATCAGAGAAGCAAATCCAAAATCAATTCATCTTCGAATATCTTCTCCGCTTATTAGTTATCCTTGCTATTATGGAATGGATTTCCCTTCGAAGGAAGAGCTCATTGCAAACAAGATGGATAATGATGTTGATAAGATTAAAAAAGAGCTTGGTGTTGACAGTTTGGCGTATATGACGATTGATGAAATGCTTGATGCAATGGTTGACCATGACAGAAATGATTTTTGTACTGCTTGTTTCTCCGGAAACTATCCTGTAAAGATCAACAAAAACTATAATAAAGAAGATTATTATGCGTAAAGTATTCTTTCTGTTTTTTTTTATTTCCACCTATGTACTTTCACAATCCTCAATATTTGTTAAATATTCAGATGATATTTCACTTGAAAATATTGAGAGGTTAAAACAAACTCAGATTAAATCTACGGTTAATACAAATAAACCTGTAAAACCATTATTGGCAGAAAGTTACAAGGTTAGTAATAGTAATGTGTATTCTGAACGTATTGTAAGAATTGTGAAATACACATTCTCAACAGAAGAACAAAAAGAGCAGTTTATAGCGGGACTTGATAGATCAAATGTTGAATACCTGCAAGATAATATAGTTTATAAAATTAATTTTACCCCAAACGATAGTTTGTTAAGCGAACAGTGGGCACTAAAAAACATTAATGCCTTTGATGCATGGAATATTACCAAGGGTAGTCCCGATATTAAAATTGGTGTAATTGATACTGGTATTGATTACTTGCATCCCGATATTGAAAACACAATTTATATTAATCCCGGCGAAGACCTTAACGGTAATGGGAAATATGACATCAGTGATGAAAATGGCATTGATGATGATGGCAACGGATTTATCGATGATATAATGGGATGGGATTTTACGGATCGATATGGATTCCCGTTTGATACAACTGGTGGTGGTGGAGATTACCTGGACTGGGATAATGATCCATTGGATGAGCAGGGACATGGTACTGCAATTTCCGGTATTATAGGAGCCACACAAAATAATATTTCCGGTATTAGCGGTGTTGCACCAAATTGTAAAATTGTAAATTTAAGAGCATTTGATCCTTCCGGGTATGGCGATGAAGATGATGTGTCGTCTGCAATATTATACGCAGTTGATAATGGTGTTGATGTACTAAACATGAGCTTTGGTGACGGATCATTTTCTTACGTACTAAAGGATGTTGTTGAGTATGCCTATAGTCAGGGATTAACCATGGTTGGTAGTTCCGGAAATAGCGGCTCAAGTAAACCTCATTATCCAAGTGGTTACCCTGAAGTTATTTCTGTTGGTATGTCTTCCGAAAGCGATTATGTTTCAGGACTTTCAAATTTTGGCTCAACTATTGATCTTGTTGCCCCTGGTGTTAGTATCCTTTCAACTGATTACCAAGGTGGCTACGATGAAGTTAGTGGTACATCAGCTGCTACGCCTTTTGTTTCTGCTACTGCTGCTTTATTGTTGTCGATTGATGATTTTACCAATCAGGGGATAAAACAAATTCTAAAGTCAACTGCGGATGATATTGCCGAAGATGGTTGGGATAGTTTGGCTGGTGCTGGCAGACTTAATGTTTACAAAGCTCTACAAGTTTCTGCACCCGGTAATGTTGCATTCATTTCACCCGAGATGGATTATAGCTCTTCAAGCGGTGAAATAGTTGTTGCCGCAAATTTAATTTCACCATATTTTGAATCGTACAAACTTAAATTGGGTAAAGGATATTTACCGGATACCTTCGAAGATATTATTAGCGATGGCAGATATCAGCTTAGCAATGATACAATCCATATATTCAATGTTAATGAACTTGCAGATACCGTTTACACTTTGGCATTGGAGGTTAGTTATACTGATGGTGGAAGTAGTGAGGAACGAGTAAACTTCCATGTTGACAGAACTGCTCCGGAGCCAGTATTAATAAATTCAGGTGCAGCTTATTATGGTGAAACCCCTACAATTATTGCTTCATTCCAGACAGATGAAGTTGCTGTTGCACAGATGTATTTCAGAAAGAAAGGTGCACCGGAATTTCAATATATAACTCTTGATGGGCTAACTGTTAATAATCAATTTGTAAAGCAGTTACATTATGGGTTTGTTCCTTCAGGACTGATAGATTACAATACTGAATACGAAGTTTATTTCAAAATAAAAAATCTTGCTGGTTTGGAAACAGAAGTTCTTAACGATGGCGAATATTTCTTATATTTAACAGGTTCGGCAATTGGTTCAAGAGCTTATACAGTAAAAGAGTTTGAGCATACCAATGGGAGATTGTTCAAGGAAACATCTAACTTCACAGGAGTAAACAATTTTCTGATAAATGAAGCTCCTTCTTCAGAAAATTTGCATATATACAGTTTGACAAATAACGAATTTGTGCTAGTCGATTCTATCTCTGAGAGAATTCCACTAACGGTGGGTGATTTTAATAATGATGGTAAAAAGGATATACTTTCTACATTTTTGAGAAATGCTTACATAGAAACGCAAAACAATCCAAATCAACCCGGTTTTAGTAATGTATTTAAAGAAGAATCTGGTGACCTATGGCCAGTACTTGCGGATGATATAGATGGTGATAATCTAACAGAAATTATATTTATATATGATAGTGAAACTATAAATATTTTTGAAGTTGGTTCAGATTTTTCCGTAACACCGGAATATACTCTTGAAAACTTTAGTGAGTTAGGAATAATTGGTAATACTTTTAATACCAACAGAGGGGTGATTTGTGATTCTGATAATAACGGATTAAAGGAATTCTGGATTGGTGATGATGATGGTGATGTAATAGGGTTTGAGTGTGATGGAGTTGACAGTTACCAAAATAAAGCATCTATTTCGAGTGGTTTGGCAGGTTACGATTTTAGGATTGGGGCAGGAGATTATGATGGAGATGGTGTTGAGGATGTAGCTGTTTTGTTTAAATCATACCAGGAATTGCATATTGCACCATTTTACACCTACTACATTTTTAATACAGCAAATAACTCATTGAATATTCTTGATACAAAAACTTTATTTGATCCATCTACCGAGTTTTCATCTTCGATTTTCCATACGGCTGGAGACGACATAAAACTTGCAGATATTGATAATGATGGTCGCTCGGAAATGATTCTGTTTACATTTCCTTATGTATATATATCAGAGTATGAAAATGGAGTTCCAAGCATCACTTACTTTACGGACAATGTAAACTCTGATTATATCTTTACTGGTGATCTTGATAATAACGGAGTTGCTGAACTTGCACTTCCAAATGATTACGGAGTAAGTTTTATTGAATTTAGTAAAACTAATAGCACACCGGTTCCAGCCGCATTCAAAGGTTATAGTTTAGCAAATAGCATAAAATTAAGTTGGGTATCAGAAGCAGATAAATATTATATTTTCAAGGGATCTAATAAAGATCAATTAACACTGATTGATTCATCAAACAATCCGGAATATATTGATACTGATATTACTCTGGATCAAAATTACTATTATTCTGTTCAAGCTTACAGCTCAAATTATGATATTACATTATCCAATATTTCCAATTCTATTAAGGTTTATGCACATACACCGGCAATACCAACGGAAGTTAAAGTAAAGTCATCTGCAAATATTGTAGTGAAATTTTCAGAAAAGATTAACAAAACAATACTAAATTTGGAAAGTTTTAGTATTGAGGGAATTGGAAGAGCAAACTCAATTTCTCCTTCAACCGAAAACTCATATTTACTTACATTCAGACCTGATCTTGAACCAGGTGAGTATTCGTTAGTTATTAAAGATATATTGGATTATTACGGATCACCGATTGATGAAACGAAAATAGATTTTACTGTTGAATCAATTTATGAAGACAAATTATTTATTGTAAACTCGTACAAAGTAACCAGCAAGTACTCTATAGTTATTGAATTTAGCGATGAGCTTGATGAAGCCTCGGCATTAAACAGAACTAACTACAATATAAAACCGTCCAATAGCGTGAAACGGGTAAGTTTATTTGGTGAGAACAATAACCAGGTTTTATTGGAAACCAACAACCCAATTAGTTCAATTGGCAGGGAAGTAGTCATTCAGCTTTCAGATATATATTCATCAAGTCAAAGTGGAAGTATAAAAATAAGTGAAGGTTCTGGCTCTTATATTGTCCTATCGGGTTATGGGGATAATCTTGATGATTTTATGATTTACCCCAATCCGTTTAAGGAAAGTTTCTCTGTTAACAAAATTACATTTGCTAATATCACAAAAAAAGCTAAAATTACGATCTTCAATTTAAGCGGAATTAAAATGGCAGAACTCGAGGAAATTGATGGAAATGGTGGTATTGAATGGGATTTAAGAGATACAGCCGGCAATAAACTATCCTCGGGAATTTATATATGCTATATTCAGGCTTATGATAAAGCAGGAAATGAAACAGAAACCAAAATTGAAAAATTTGCTATTATAAGATGATAAAAGAACTCGGGAAATTTCATACATTAGCAAACTATCTTAGTCTTTCAAGAATAGCATTGCTGGTGCCAATATTTTTAATGATGTCTAAAATTCCCGAAGGTTATCAATATAGGTTATATACACTGTTATTAATGAGTGTAGCTTTTATTACAGATATGCTTGATGGTTACGTGGCAAGAAAGTTCAATCAGATTACCGAGTGGGGTAAAGTGATTGACCCGTTTGCAGATAAACTGAATTTGGGTGTTATTGTAATTAACCTTTATTTAATAGATGAACTTTCAGTATTCATGTTTTGGCTAATTATCTTGCGTGATTTAAGTATTTTTTCAGGTAGTATTGTTGTAAGTAAAATAATAGGAAGGGTATTGCCCTCAAACTTTCTTGGTAAAATTACTATGGTAATTATTGGAGCATATCTTGTCCTTATAATTGCCGGAATTTCAAGGGGAAGTACCTTTTACAATATAGGGCATTATACAGTTGTATTATTTAGTTTTTTATCGTTAATTGGCTATGGTATTCGTGGAATAGAATCAGTAAGGTGGTATAAGAAAAATGGCTCTGTTTAAAAATCTTAACTTTGACAAGTTAAAAGATGGTCTAAAAAAAACAAGATCGAAGATTGTTGATAGAATTAGTGAATCCCTAAGTGGTAAAGCTAAAATTGATGAAGAAGTTTTAGAAGAAATTGAAGAGATTTTACTTACATCCGATGTTGGTTATGATACCGCACTCGATATAATAGAAGAAACTCGCAAAGCTGTTTCTAATCAGGATGAACGTGAAAAGGATAATGTATTTGAAATTATAAAGACAGAACTTTCCAAAAGACTTGATAAATATAAAAAAGATACATCGTTAGAAGACGAAATAAAAAAACATTCCCCTTGGGTATTGCTTATTGTTGGTGTTAATGGTGCAGGCAAAACTACAACTGTTGGTAAGTTAGCTCACAACTTCAAGCAATCAGGTCTAAAGGTTGTAATTGGCTCAGCTGATACTTTTCGAGCTGCTGCTAATGAACAGCTCGATATATGGGCTAAAAGGGCAGGAGTGGAAATATTTCAAAGTGAATCTGGTGCAGATCCCTCTGCAGTTGCTTTTGAAACAATACAGAAAGCTAAAGATGATAAAGCTGATATAGTTCTTATTGATACTGCCGGAAGATTACATACAAAGAGTAATCTTATGGAAGAACTAAAAAAGATTAAGCGTGTTATGGCAAAAGTATTACCGTATGCACCTAATGAAACCTTTCTGGTGGTGGATGGTAATGCCGGACAGAATGTTTTGCATCAGGCACGTGAATTTCAAAAGTTTACTGAACTTACCGGACTAATAATAACTAAACTTGACGGCACAGCCAAAGGTGGTGTTGTATTTCAGGTTTCGTCTGAACTAAAGGTTCCAGTAAGATATATTGGTGTGGGCGAAGGGATAGATGATTTGCAAAACTTTGATTCGGAAAGTTTTGTTAAAGCTCTTTTCGGTAAATAGTTAACCCTGCAAATTTAAGAAGCTTTAGGTTGGGCGAGAAAACTTTATTCGTGGTTAATCCTGTTGCTGGTAAAGGCAGGGGATTATCATATCTAAGAAAAATAAAATCATTCCTGAAAGATAATTCATTCAAGGCAGATATTTTTATCTCTTCTCATTCTGGTAATATTAAATCGGAGCTAGAAAATTTTTATTTAAATTATAAAAATATAGTTGCAGTTGGTGGTGATGGTACCATTAATGAAATAGTAAATGCAACCGATGATTTAACAAAATACTCTCTATCTATTATACCCGTTGGTTCCGGAAATGATTTTTGGAAGAATATTGACAAAGATTTTAACTTATCCAGCTTTCTTAAGAGTTTATTTAACAGTAAAACTTTAAAAAAATCTGTTGATGTGGGAAACTTATCAGTTTTGAATCGTCAAAAGGATACAAGTTCTATTAGGTTTATTAACTCGGTAGGAGTTGGTCTTGATTCTATGGTAGCACATTACCATCAGAATCATAGCAATATTTCCGGTGTTCTTTCTTATTTGATTGCTTTATTCAAGGCACTAAAAAATTATAATGCCATTGAGGTTAACGTTTCAACCAATAACAAAACCATTACAGGCAAAAAAACACTCATTACAGTTGCTAATGGTGTTTCCTCAGGTGGAGGATTTTATTTAACACCAAAAGCAAAAGTTTATGATTCATTACTTGATTTGAGTATTATTGACCAGGTATCCTTAGGTCTTTTACTTAAAAAATTGCCACTTGCGTTGTTTAATAAGCTTTCTGTTGAAATCCCGCAAATTTTTTACGAACAGACTAATCGGGTAAGTATATCACTATTTAAGCCGTTTTTTGTTCATGCTGATGGAGAAATTGTTACAAAAGATGCAACAGAACTTAAATTTGAGTTGTTAAAGAATAAATTGGAAATTAAATATTAAATATTATGCTATATGTAAAAAGACCAAAACACAAATCCTTTGATTATCAGCCGAGGTTTTATAAACCTGAAGAAGATGAAAGAGAAAAGCGAAAAAAGAAACTAAAATTCAGATATGTACGATCCACATCACATAAGCGTAAAGTTCCTTATTTTTGGATTGTATTACTGATAATTGTTGCCTTTTTTTACTATAAATTTGGAGGGAATTAATTGTTCCCGGTTAATATAGTAAATGGAGTTTTGGGATGTATAAACCGAAAATGGTCAAAGTGTACAAGGATGGCGAATTCTATAAAGAATTCAGAGCTCAATATGAAGCAGCAGAATATTTAGATATTAATAAAGACAAATTTCGCAGAATGCTCTACGAGAAGATAGATCATAAAGGCTACACCGCAGAGTATTCCGATCCTGAAGACAGGGCGAGAAAACCACACCGCAGGAATTTTGGCAACCAAAAAAAACCGGTATTCCAATACAGCAAAGATGGTTTACTGGTTGATGAATATGCAAGTATTGCAGAAGCTTCCAGGAAAATTGATATTTCTAAAAATTGCATTAGAAGAGCGGTTAAAGAAAAACGTGCTTTAGCTGCCGGATTTTATTGGCGCCATGTTAAAACACACAAAATATTTGTAAGCGATAACAAGAAGTTGCCAAGAGTAATTGATGGTCCTGTTAAAGGTAAAACTGTTGTTGCTTTTGACATGGATCAAAATGAGATAAAAGAATTTATTTCTATTACTCAGGCTGCTAAATGGGCTGGTGTACACAGAACTGCTGTGTCTCTGGTATTAACTGGCAGACAAAAGCGTGCTGGCGGATACGTTTGGAAATACAAGAATAATTAAATTAAATAGAAGTGGGGTTATCCCACTTTTTTTAATAGCACATAGTTTACATAATATACATTATCGGACTCTTGGAAAAGAAATAGGGAATTAACCTATTTCCATTTCCTGTTGATTTTGCTGTATAAATAATTCTTTCTGGTACCTGTTCAATAGGTCTCGTTTTGATATTATACCAACAACTTTATTGTTGTTCGATTCCATTACTGGTAAATATTCAAAATCTCCATCTTCCAAAATCTTTAATGCAGCTTCACCATTATGAGTGTCTTCAATTTTAATTATATCTCTTGTCATAACATCTCTGGCAACAATAAAGTCTTTTATATGTCTTATATCATCATCCATAACAACATTTCTTAAATCCTGAAATGATATTTGACCTATTAAATTATCATTTTTATCTTTAACTAAAATTGTATTAAACCTTGCCGATTTAATTTTTTCTAGTATTTGATTGTAGTTTACATAATCATATACAAAGTCATAAGTCTTATCTAAAAGGTTTTTTACACTAATATGTTGTAATATCGCAGTATGACGACCATAAATATCAATATCTTTGCCTTCACGATGAAACTTAATTGTATATAAAGAACCGTGCAGGATTGATTTAGAGACAGTTGTAGCTATTATAATTGTTAACATCAGTGGTAATATGATCTTGTAGTTATTTGTCATCTCAAAGGTCATAATTAACGCTGTTAATGAAGCATGAGTTGTGCCTGCAACAACTCCTGCCATACCGACTAATGCATACGCTCCAGGTTGTGCCGGAATTTCAGGAAATAGTAAGTGAATTATTTGACCAAAAGCACCACCGAGCATGGCACCAACAAATAAACTTGGTGCAAAGGTACCACCATTACCTCCAGATCCAATTGTAAAGGCAGTTGCAACAGGTTTAAGAAGCATTAATGCCAACAATACCCATAAGGTAGTTTCATTACTTAATACCTGCTCAATTGCGGAATATGAAAACCCATAAACACCCGGTAGATATAGTCCAATTAAACCAACCATTAAACCACCAATAGCCGGTGTTAAATAGACAGGTTTAATCTTAAATTTCTGAAAAATATCTTCAATAAAGTAAAACACCTTAATGAAATAGATAGCTACAAATCCACTTAAAAGACCTAGAATTACATAGAAAATAAATTCGTAATTTGTTAGTAGTTCATATTTCGCAATTTTAAAAGCTGGTTCGTTTCCTAGAAAACCTCTTGATAAGGCAGTTGCAAAAACTGAAGCAATAATAATTGGACTAAAAGTTTTTGCACGGAAAGTTCTTAGGATAATTTCCATTGCAAAAATAGCTCCACCCAAAGGTGCATTAAACGCTGCTGATAGTCCTGCAGCGGCACCACAGCCAACTATAATCTTCATTCTGTCGGGAGACATTTTTAATATTTGTCCGAACCATGAAGCAATTGAAGCACCAATCTGAACTATAGGTCCTTCTTTACCACCTGCACCACCAGTACCAATACTTAATGCTGAACCAACAATTTTTTTAATGGCAATACTACCCTTTATAATACCACCTTTACTTGCTACGGCAGTAATTACATTTGGTATGCCCTCCCCTTTTTCACCTTTTTCAAAAAAGTAACTTAGCAATCCAACTAATAAACCACCAACTGCTGGAATGAGGACTAATATAACAGATGTTGTTATCGTTTTTTCGCCTAGTAGATTTTCCATTGAAAAATATTTACCTGGCATATGAAAAAACAGATGTTCAATAAAATCTATCGCTTCATGAAAAACTATTGCACCAAGACCGGCAAGTATCCCAATGATACCGCCGATAATGAGCAAGTAATTATCCTGACTAAAATTTAATGACGAGAAAAATTTACTTATCTGGTAATTGTAACTCTTTATTCTTCTGCTTGTTGAATTAAAACCTTTCAATTTTTAGTATAACTCCGGTTTCTAATATTTATAAAATCCTTCACCTGTTTTTCTTCCAAGTTTTTTTGCCGCAACCATCTTTTTCAATAATGGGCAAGGTCGATATTTTGGGTCATTAAATCCCTGATATAATACTTCCATTATATTAAGGCACACATCAAGTCCAATAAAATCGGCTAATGTTAATGGTCCCATTGGATGATTCATTCCAAGCTTCATAACAGTATCAATTGCCTCTGCTGATGCAACACCTTCATATAGAGAAAATATAGCTTCATTTATCATTGGCATTAGAACCCTGTTAGATATAAAACCTGGATAATCAAAAACTTCAACAGGTGTTTTGTCTAATTTCTCAGTTAATTCTTTTATGCTAATATATGTATCGTCACTGGTTGAGTATCCTTTAATAATCTCCACAAGCTTCATTATCGGCACAGGATTCATGAAGTGCATTCCAATAAACCTGTCAGGGCGAATATCAGCAGATAATTCTGTAATAGATATAGATGATGTATTAGAAGCAAATATGGCTGAATCCTTTACTATAGGATTTATCGTTTTAAATATATCCTGCTTTACAGCTTTATTTTCAAAAACCGCTTCTAATACCAAATCGGTATTTGCATCCACATTATCCTGACCAACTATCATATTTAGATTATTAAGAGTGTTTTCTTTGCCCTCAATCGTAATAATCTCTTTTTTTAACTGTCTATCAAGATTTTTAACAATAGTGCTATATGCTCTATCGACATTTTCCTTCGAAATATCAATTAAATCAACCTTAAAGTTGTTCATTGCAAATAAATGAGCAATACCATTGCCCATTGTACCGCCACCAACTACAGTAATTTTTTCTATATTCATAGTTCCTTCCGCAATTTATACCAAATATTATTGTGAATTATAAATGCCACTACTTAGTAACAACAAATTGCGCGTTTTTGTTACATATTCGAAAATAAGGACTAAAAGATTAACCATGAATATCATATAATTATAATGAATAGAATAATACAAAACGAAACTACCGTAAAAGATCCGTTAAAAACAAATGTTTATTGGTTAATAATTGTATATAAATACGCATTTAACATTTAATTAATAGTAGTAAAAATGAGGAATAACTACCAATTAAATACTATTGAATATAAAATATTCCATTTAAATGCTTCGTAAGATAAATCTCAAAATAATTATTGTTCTTCTTCAATTTCAAAAGAAAGACAGCATTTTAATTTACCGCATGGACCACTAAGTTTCGACATGTTCGCTGAAAGATTTTGATCACAAGCCAATTGTGTGGTTATTCGTTTGAAATTATTTAGAAAAGACGAGCAGCAATATTCCCTACCACAGGTACCTAAACCTCCGATACGTTTAGCCTCATCACGAACACCAATTTGTCGTAATTCAATTCTGGTTTTAAATTCTGCCGCTAATTCTCTTGCAAGCTCACGAAAATCAACTCTTCCATCCGAGGTATAGAAAAAGAATATCTTTTTTTTATCAAATTGATAATGAACATCAACAAGTTTCATAAGTAATCCGCATTTATCCACTTTCTTTTTAAAAGTTGGACTTGCAGCAGCTTCAATTTCAAGATTTTTACGATACCTTGAGAGGTCTTGTTCATTTGGGATTCTTAAAACCTTAGGCAGTTTCTCACCACTTAATCCCATTTTGCTACGTTTTATTTTTACTATCTCACTAACTTCGTAAACAGTAGCAATATCAATACATTCATCGTTACTGATTATTACACTTTGACCAGGTGTAATTTGTTTTTCATAATCTCTTTCAACTTCAACAAAACAATAGCCCCAAATGCCTTTACAATGTACTTCAATAATACTCCTTTCATCAGAATATGCACTTAAAGCGGCTTCATCCTGTTCTTCGTGAAATGTATTTATAATGTTTTTTAGTGAGTCAGTAACAATGGATTTATATTGTTCTGTCGAATTAGAGACATGCTTGTCTGTTTCACATGTGCAACCCTTGGTTTCGTTCAGAACTGGTAATTCTATATTATTCATTAGTGTTTGTTCCTATCAACTAAAGTATGAAGTTTAAATATAACATTCAGTATTAAAATATTCAAATTAACTTTCTGTTGATATTTGTTATATAATGCATTAATTGAACTAAATACCTCGTTGACTTTTATATCCGGGAAATTATTGGTGAATTTATCAATAGTATCCAGATGATTCGAAAAGAAATAATCCTTTTTAATCGATTTGTGTTTCTCTATATCAGTTAGCCATTTTAAAATAAAAGCAATAATATGTTCGAAGTTATTGTTTTTACCAGCTAATATTTCGTTAAAGGCGGCAAGTGCAGTATGATAATACCCACCCATTGAATAACGAAGTATTATTATTGTTTTTTCAATAATCTCATTAAAATTATCTTCGATAAGTCTGAGTGCCTTGTTCACCGATCCATCAGAAAATGGAGAAACAGCAGAAGCAAGCTCTGAATCAATACCAAAGTTTTCAGTTAAAATAACCTTTATGTCATCATTGGTGAGCGGATCAAACTTTATTGACCAACATCTTGAATGAATTGTGGTTAAAAGTAACTCCGGTTTATGTGTAATTAATATGAATATAATACCTTCCGGAGGCTCCTCCAAACTTTTGAGAAGTGCATTTTGAGCCTCATCATTCATAAGATGAGCATCCTGAATAATAATAACTCTATAATCAATATCAGAATAATCCAGTGATATGAATTTTTTAATATCACGAATACTGCTGATTTTAATATTATTGGCTTTTTCTATTCGAAGAGAATAATAATTGTTTTGTGATTTTTTATTTAATTCCTCCTGAATATGCTGGTTTTCTTTAGCACTTAGTTTAGCGATTGGATCATCCTCGCCAGTTTCATTTTTACCACGTGGTAAAGGAAAAACAAATTTTATGAAAGGTACATTAAAATTATTAATGCTTTTAGAAATGTAATTAAAGTTTGGGGAATTTTCATTGATAGCTTTGGAAAATTCAATAGCAGATCTAAACTTACCAACCCCTTCATCACCATGAAAAAGCAAAGCTTGTGGTAGTCTGTTTGTTGAATTGATACGTTGAAGTGTTTTTAGTGCTCTGGATTGACCAAAAACACTTTCAATAAAATCAGCCATCAGGTTATAAATTAGTTGTAATCTTCATCATCACCGTAAAAGAAGTCCTCATCACTTGGATAGTCAGGCCAAATATCTTCTATAGTTTCATAATATTCATCCGACTCTTCAAGTTCCGTAAGGTTTTCAACAACCTCAAGTGGAGCTCCAATACGCTCAGCATAATCAATAAGTTCTTCTCTTGTTGCAGGCCATGGTGCATCGTCTAAATACGAAGCCAATTCAACTGTCCATATCATTAGGAATCACTCCTTGAATTTTGTGTCCTAAAATCTACCTCAAATAACTTGAGGTCTTCAAAAATAAAATTAACAGGATTTAATGGTATATCGTTATGTCTTACTTCATAGTATAAATGTGGTCCGGTTGATAGTTTGCCGGAGTCACCGCTGTAGCCAATTAAGTCACCGCGTTCAACTTTTCTTCTCCTACGGGTTTCATATTTTGATAAATGAGAATAAGATGTTTTAAAACCATTCCCATGATCAATAATAATGGTTTTTCCGTATCCAGCTTTTAAACCTAAATACTCAACAATACCCGAACCGGTTGCATATACTGGTGTACCAGGCATAGTGGCTATCTTTATTCCGGTGTGCATAATAATAACATCCAGAACCGGATGTTTATGCATTCCGAAATATTCGGTTATATTGCCAGAACAAGGTTTTACTGAGGGTAATGATTTGTATAAAATATCATTCGACTTAAATGATCTTTCTGTTTCCTGATAATTTATTCTAACTAAATCAAGTTTGATATTAAGTCTGGCTAAAAAGGAATCAAAGTTATCGATAAGCATCGAAAAATCTTTGATATCACTGGGAGTAATATCAGCAAAATTAATATCATCCATTTTCATAACTTCAGCACTGAACTCATAAATAGCAGGAGTAGCTTGCTTTTTCAAGTTCTTGTTCTTGTTCTCGAGTTCACTAATTTCCTTACCAATATTTTTATACTCCTCCAATAATTTGGAATAGAGCCTGTTTAGTTCCCTATTCTGATTTTTAAGAGCACTTATTTTGGTATTTGGATTTAGAAACTCATCAAGTATAAAATATCCACCGAAAACAAAAAATGAAGACACAATGGAAAAGAACAATACCAGAAATATAAACTTCCGATTGAAATTTTCAATTTCTATGAATTTTAGCTTATTTTTTGAAAAATAATAAAATTTTCTCATATCAAATTCGGTTGCGAAAATACTAATTAAAAAACCACATAGCAAGGAAATAAAGTAACTTATTCAAAATCATGTTCGAAATAGTCTATTACCCTGCCAACATCGTTACTTTTTTGTTTTAGCTTGTTAGCCAATCTTGTTTGTAAAACTTTTGCAGCATCATATCCATAATGTTTAAGTAAATAATTAAGTGATATAACCTCCGCAATTACTGTAATATTTTTACCCGGAAGTATAGGTAATTTAATGTAAGGTAATTCAATACCCATAATTTTAATAGATGATTCATCCAAACCTGTGCGGGTATATTCTGACTTATCATCCCAAACTTCAAGTTCAATAACAACTTCAAGCCTTTTTTGGTATCGTATGGCTCTTACACCGAACATACTTCTAACATCAATAAAGCCAATACCGCGAACTTCCATAAAATGCTGAGCCAGCTCAGTACCGGCACCAAGAATAATGCCTTCACCTTTTTTTGTTAAAATAACAACATCATCAGCAACCAGTCTATGACCTCTCTCAACAAGATCAAGTGCAACCTCACTTTTACCAATTCCGGATTTACCAACAAATAAAAGCCCGCAACCATAAACATCAACAAAAGAACCATGAACCGAGATTTTTGGAGCAAACTGATCTTCAAGAAAATCTGTAACCAGATAAGATAGCTTTGTAGTCTCAAATTCGGAACCAAATATAGGAATATTATATTTATTTGCAAGATTAATCATCTCGTCGAACGGAGTATTTTCATCAGTAACTATTAAACAAGGTACGCTGAACTGAAATATTCGTTCTATTGATTTATATCGGTCTTCGGGTGAAAGCTGTCTTAAATAGCCCATTTCAGTATTTCCTAAAACCTGTACCCTTTCACTTGAAAATAATTCGACAAACCCGGCTAATGCCAAGCCGGGTCTGTGCAAATTCTGATCTTTTATATGTCTGCTAAAACCAATTTCATTAGTTAATAATTTTATATTAAATCGATCTTTAATATTTTTAAAAAAATCACCAACTGTTATATGATCTTTAATTAAAGCATTGCGATTATCAAAATTGATCATCTTACTTTAGCCATCCGTTTCGTTTTAACTTTCTTTAACTGACGTTCAAGTTTACTTACGGCAGAACCTACTGATTTCTCAAACTCTTCCGAGCTTTCAGAAACTGCAAGAGTTTTGCCTGGTACTTTTAAAAGTATTTCCACTGTTTTAATGCTATCCTTCATATGGGTAAAATGTAGAACAACTTCAGCTTCAATTATATCGTCGCTAAATTTCTCCAAAGAGTTCACAGATTTGTGAATTAATGATTTTAGGGAATCTTTAGCCCTAAACTTACGGGATGTTATTCTGATATTCATAACAACTCCTTACTATGATTTTGGGTGGGCTTTTTTGTATGAGTTTTTTAATTTCTCTATACTTGTATGAGTATAGATTTGTGTGGTCGATAAATTTTTATGCCCAAGAATTTCTTTGACTGCAAGTAGATCAGCACCGTTATCCAGCATATGTGTAGCTGAACTATGCCTCAATACATGCGGACTTTTTTTATCGATTGTAGAAACTTTGCCAAGAATGTTGTTAACTATCCTGTATAAATATCTTGGATAAATTCTCTTACCAGTATTTGTCAATATTAAAGCGTCTTT
Organism: Melioribacteraceae bacterium; assembly: GCA_963663615.1. Taxonomy (GTDB): domain Bacteria; phylum Bacteroidota; class Ignavibacteria; order Ignavibacteriales; family Melioribacteraceae. The sequence continues at coordinate 1,917,492 of OY760517.1, read as the reverse complement.
AATTGCAGCCCTTTCCGAATTTATGTATTCACTAATAATATTTATACTCTTATCACCAATTGGTATTATTCTGTGTTTACTTCCTTTACCAAAAACTTTTATTGTTTTACTTTTCAAATCAACATCATTTATGTTGAGATTGCAAACTTCAGATACCCTTAAGGAACAACCGTACAATAACTCAAATACCATTTTATAAACTGTTTTGTTCCCGTTATCAACGGTCTCATCTATCAATGTATAAATTTTTTCGAAAGTGTCAATATTAATAATTTCAGGAAGATTTTTTTTTGATTTTGGATTTCTAATATTTTGTACAGGAGATTTATCAATAATGCTGTTTGTTAAACAAAAATTAAAAAAGCCTCTTAACACAGAAAGTTTTCTTGAGATTGATCGTGCTGAAATGCCTTCTTCGGAAAGTTGCATCATATAGAGTTTTATTCGCTTTTCGGTTAGTAATGTAAAACTATCCAGTTTGTTTGCAGCACAAAACTCCAGAAAGTAATGCAGGTCGGTTTTATAAGATTTATAAGTGTTATTACTAACCCTTTTAACAGCTCTTAGTTCTTTTAGAAAGTTATTGATAGTTTCCTGAATAGGCGAAGACATATTATTAGCCGAATTATTTATTTTCCCTAATTAATTTGATCAGTAGAATCGAGTAGCAACCTGCTGCCAGGTAGTATCTCTGTACTAAAATCAACAAGTGAAATATAGACAATCCAGTTAATATCATTCTTATTAACGCTATCATCAGGGAACATCATTAACTGTTCCAGTACCATTTCCATTTCAACCGAATCAAGTAAACCAACATTATGCAAATACATTAAGTAGCCTGTATTATCTGTTCCAAGTAAATCTTTTTCTTCATTAGTGAGCATTCTGAATGTATTGGATTGTTTTGGTTTTCTGTTTGTTGATACTTTATGGCTTAATACTTTGTCGTAAACAAGACTGAAGGCGGCACTGAGGGTTTGTTTGTCAAAATCCTTACTGGTTGAAAGATTTTTATTTACATCCTCAATGCTAATGTCCTGATTTAGCTCATCAAGTATTTTTGCGAGTGCTTCTATTATTTTTTCAGTCATAACGGGTATTTATATTATTTGCCAGGTTAGAATATCTGGTAACTAATGAATCTTCTATTTTTTTTTGTTTTTTTCTTTCAATATCTGTCTTATCGTCATGCCCTAATAAATGTAAAATTCCGTGAATTATCAATCTCAAAATTTCTTCATGTAAGGATACACCAAATTTTTGACTATTTTCGTATGCATCATTAACCGAGATAAATATTTCACCATCAAGATTACTATTATTTCCAGAATAATTAAAGGTAATAATATCTGTAGAATAATCATGATCAAGGTATTCTACGTTTACTTTATGTATTGTTTCTGAATCGACAAGATTTATTGGTAAGTATTCAATGGAAAAACCCATTTCTTTTTTGAGTGCCAGTAAAAAACTGTGTATTTCTGCCTTATTACAACTAATACCATTGGTACAATTTACAGAAACATTTCTAAGCATTTATATTCTCCTGTAGATCAATTGTAAGCCCGTCATATGACGCTATACATTTAACACCGGAATTTATTTCCTTTAGGAAATCATTTGTCTTTTTAAACATTAAATCAATATTGTTATCGTCATATTCAGGTGAATAATGGAAAAGCACAAAATTCTTTACGTTTGCCTGATGAGCAAAATAAGCCGCAGCAATGTTATCCGAATGTCCCCATCCAATTTTAGAAGCGTAATTATTATGAAGATACATGGTGTCGTGAATAAGATAATCAGCTTTTTCACAAAAAGCAATTAGTTCTTTATTGCTTTTTACTAAATCTATCTTTTTTAAGTCTTTAATATCGGTATCATAATATAACTCATTATCTGTCATATATACTAATGTAAATTTATCGTTTTTAAATTTATATGCTGTTGTATTTACTGAATGATGTACTTTGTGAGAACTAACCTTCCAGTTAGAAAATAAAAGATCATCATTTTTTGATAGCGTATGATAGTTAATGTTAGATTGAAATTCATCAGGAGATACCGGGAAAAAGCAATTTTGCATTTGCGTGTAAATTATATCTTTAGCCTCGAAATCATTATATGATGTAAAATATAAATCTATTTTATATTCCGGGATATAAAATGGCAAAAAGAAAGGCAAGCCCTGGATGTGATCCCAATGTGCATGTGTAATTATTAGTGAAATGTTTTTACGCTGTTTTTCGATTAGGTAATTACCAAGGGGACGAATTCCTGAACCAGCATCGAGGATTATACTATTATCTCCTTCTTCAAGTAAAATTGATGGAGTATTCCCTCCATATTTAACATAGGTTTTACCTGACACAGGAATTGAACCTCGTGTTCCCCAGAAAACTAATTTCATTTATCAGCTTCTAATGATTTTTTTGATATTGCAGCATATTTTTCGTATCTATCTGCCGAGTTTTGTAATTCTTCAATCTCATCACTGGTTAAATCTCTAACAGGTTTTGCAGGAATACCTCTTGCCAATTTGCCAGATTCAATAATGGTTCCCGGCGTTACTACAGCTCCAGCTGCAACAAGTGAATTTTTTCCAATAACAGCTGCATCCATCACAGTTGCACCCATGCCTATCAAACAATTGTCTTCAATAGTACAACCGTGTAAAGTAACAGAGTGACCAACTGTAACGTTGTTACCAATAATTAGCGGATGAGTATCGGTTGTTACATGTAGCATACTCAAATCCTGAATGTTTGTTTTTTTGCCAATTCTGATATGATGAACATCACCACGAACAACACTATTATACCAAATGCTCGAACCTTTACCAATCTTCACGTCACCAATTATTTTACTACCCGGTGCCAAAAACATATCATCAGGTAACTCGGGATACATATCCTTGTATTTATATAAATGTTTTTCCATTTAATTATTCTCTGTCTTTTTCAATAAATCATCAATTATCAATTTACTATCCAGAGCTTTTTTCACAATAGGATCAATTTCAAGTAAAACGGAATACCAACCGTCTGAATTCCATTTATCCCTTGCCAAATATGCTTTTATTCTGGTTTTAATATAATCTTTGTCTGATCTGGTAAACTTGTTAATGAACTTAACGTCTTTTGACTTTGCAAAACTAATAAATTTATTAAAATCAGAATTTGTTACTGTGTATTCTGACTTAAATTGTTTTAATGAAGAGTAATTATTTAATGTGCCTGAATCAATTAATTTACGGGCAAACTCATACATAACCGTAGAGTTTGTTAATTCATAAACAACATCAGAGTATTTTGCAGAACTAACAGTTATGTCAGGAGTTATACCTCCATCAGCAATAAGAGTCCTTCCACCTTTTGTTACAACAGTTGGTAACGAATCTTTATTGATAGCTGATGAATCATCCCGAGTGTAAACTTCAAGATAATAATCTGCTTTACTCTCATCATACTTTCTCTGAATAATTCTTCCGGAAGGAGTGAAATATTCTGATATTGACAATCTTACTGCGGAACCATCATCCAAAATAAATGGTCTCTGTACCAATCCTTTACCAAAAGATTTTTGTCCGATAACCAAACCTCTGTCCCAATCCTGTATAGCACCGGTTACAATTTCACTAGCAGAAGCACTACCGCTGTTTACAAGAACAATTAACGGATAATCTTCATATTCTGATTTAACTTCGGTATAAAACTCTTCATTAAATGCATCGATTCTGCTTTTTGTGAAAACAATCATTTTTTTCTGATCGAGGAAAATATCAGCAATATTTGTTGCTTGCGATAATAAACCACCCGGATTATTTCGTAGGTCAAGAATAATATTCTCCATTCCATGCTTTTTCAAACTATCAAGAGCGTTAAACATTTCAGCAGTTGAGGTTTCAATAAATTTACTAAGGTTAATATAACCAGTATTCTCATCCAGCATAAATGACCCGAGCACAGAATATAAAGGGATATCATCCCGTTCAATAGAAAACTCAATTTCTTTATGAATAGAAGGTCTGTAAATTGTTATATTTACAACTGTACCCTTTTCACCTCTTAAATCTTTAATTATCTCATCATTTTCAAAACCAACGCAGCTATTCCCTTCAATTTTTACAATCTTATCACCGGATATAATACCAAGTTTTTCACTGGGTCCACCTACAATTGGCGATACAACAGTAATTGAATCATTGATAACTTGGAACTCAACACCAATACCCTGGAACTTTCCATCAAATTCCTCTTCAATGCTCTCCTGGTCTTTAGGTGGGATGTAAACACTATGAGGATCAAGTGCATCAAGCATACCTTTTATAGCATGTTCAATCAGGTCATTTGAATTCGTTGAATCCTTGTAATATTCCTTTGTTATAGCATAAGTATCTTCAAACTTTTGCAATTCATCAGAGTCAGGAATGCTATTGTAGCTTTGAAATATCTGACCGACAAACATACCGATTAAAAATATTATGGCTGTAACAGGAAATTTAATATCAGGGAACTTCATTTATGTAAACCTTAAAATTATCCAACAATATATATAAACAACAAAAAGCTAATTTTGTTACAAAATAATTGTTTATTATAAAAAATATCCCGGATGCATTATCCGGGATCAATTATTATGTTCTTGGTCTCATGTGAGGGAAAAGAAGAACGTCACGAATAGTTGGCTGATTAGTAAGGAGCATAACCAATCTATCAATACCCATACCCAAACCAGCGGTTGGAGGCATACCATATTCAAGAGCCTTAACAAAGTCTTCATCAATTTGATGAGCTTCATCATCACCTTCGGCAAGAGCTTTTGCCTGTTCTTCAAAACGTTCTTTTTGATCAACAGGATCATTTAATTCACTAAATGAATTACATATTTCTCTTCCAAGTACAAACCCTTCAAAGCGTTCAACTACACCTTCTTTTTCACGATGCTTTTTAGCTAAAGGTGATAGTTCAAGAGGATAATCAGTAACAAAGGTTGGCTGAATTATCTTTGGCTCAACTGTTAGTTCAAACAATTCATCAATAAGTTTACCTTTGCTTTCACCACCATGAAGATCAGCACCACGTTTTTCAACTTCTTTTGCAAGGGCTTCTTTAGAGATGTTATTAACGTTTATTCCTGATTCCTTTTCAATCTCTTCAACCATTGATATTCTGTTCCATGGAGCCTTGAATGAAATCTGATGACCTTCAATTTCAATTTCGGTTGTACCATGAACTTTAGTAACAACTTCTTCAATCATATTTTCAAAGAAGTTCATCATCCAGTTGTAATCTTTATAAGCTATGTACATTTCAAGCATTGTAAACTCAGGGTTATGAGTTTTGTCAATACCTTCATTTCTGAAATCCTTTGATATTTCATAAACACCATCAAATCCACCTACAATTAATCTTTTTAGGTATAGCTCATCAGCAATACGAAGATATAACTGCATATCAAGTGCATTATGATGTGTAGTAAACGGACGAGCAGATGCACCACCATATAGAGGCTGAAGCACAGGTGTTTCTACCTCAACCAAACCATGTGTATCAAGAAAAGTTCTTATCATAGTAATAATTTTACTACGTTTCATAAATACATCTTTAACCTCGGGATTAACGATGAGGTCAACATATCTTTGGCGGTAGCGTAATTCTTTATCAACAAACTGATCATAAACAACTTTATTACCATTTTCATCAACAGCTTCTTTAGCAATTGGTATGGGACGAAGCGATTTGTTAAGTAATGTTAACGAATGAGCATGCACAGATATTTCACCTGTTCTTGTTTTAAATACATGACCATCTATACCAATAATATCACCAATATCCATTAACTTAAATGCTTTATAAACATCAACACCAACTTCATCACGTTTTAGATATATCTGTATTTTACCTTCATGATCCTGAATAGTTGTAAAAGAAGCTTTACCCATTCTTCTGATAGCCATAATCCTGCCGGCTACTTTTACATCCTTACCTTCAAGCTCATCAAAGTTTTCTTTAATTTTTTTTGAAGTAGAATCCACATCATAACTATACGGGTATGGATCAATACCCAGTTCTCTAATTTCTTTTACTTCCTCGTGTCTTCTTTGAATAAGTTCATTCGCATCCTGCTGAACATTATTATCCACACTTCCTCCGATATATTAATTATCAAACTTACTTTCTTTTAATTTAAACTTTATATAATCTTCATCAACCTGCATATAAGCACCTCTTTCAAGCTTTTCATAAGTAAAGGCACCAAATCTGGTTCTGTCAAGATCATTAACAAAATAACCAAAGGCACCAAACATTCTTTTAACAAAATGGTTTCTGCCTTCCACAGTAATTACTTTTACCTTTTTTGTATTCTTCTTTGAAATAAATTCAAGCTCGGTAAACTTTGCCTTTCTACCTTCCAAAGTAATACCTTTTAGTAGTTTATCAGCAATTGCCGGTTCCAATTCTCTGTTAAGAGTAACAACATATTCTCTTTCAATATGATGTTTGGGGTGTGTTAACTTGTAGGCGAACTCACCATCGTTGGTTAATATCAACAATCCGGTAGTGTGATAATCAAGTCTGCCAACCGGAAATATTGCTTCTCTGGTTTTAACCAGATCAACAACATTAGTTCTGTTTTTTTCATCATCAGTTGTAGAAACAACACCTCGCGGTTTATTCAGGATAAAATAAACCTTTCCCTTAGCTTTAATTTTTTCACCATCAACGGTTACTACATCCTTTGAAGGATCAATTTTGATACCAAGTTCAATAACAACTTTTTTATTAACTTGTACCCTGCCTTCAAGAATAAGTTCATCCGATTTTCTTCTGGATGCTATACCACATTCAGACAAATACTTATTCAGTCTTATCATTTCCATCAAACAAATCCCCTTCGTCTGTTATACTTTCTTCCAATGCATTCATCATTATTTTTCTTTTCTGCTCGAGGAATTCCTCGTCTTTCATAATCTCATCAATTTCACGCGGTTTTGGCAGATCATTAATTAAGTTCAAGCCAAAATACTTCAAGAATTCTGTTGTTGTAGCATATAATAACGGTCTGCCAATTGTATCAGCTCTACCAGTAATATTTATCAAATTTTTCTCAAGTAACGTATTTATCATATAATCGCTATTAACACCACGAATAGCATCAATTTCAGGTTTTGTAATTGGCTGCTTGTAAGCAATAATAGCCAATGTTTCAAGTGCCGCCTGTGTTAATCTCCTTTTACTCTTCTCCAAATTAAGAAAACCAACATATTTGGAAAAATCTATTCGGGTTGCAAATGTATAACCACCTGCTAACATAACGATACTAAATGCAAGATCGTTATCCTGATACTTTTCATTTAGTATTTTTACGGCATAATCAACGTCATTACCATTAAGACTTATATCTTTACCATCAACTTCCTGTATAGCTTCAATTATTTCAATAGCCGGTAATGGTTCGTCAGATGAAAATATAAGCGATTCAATAACAGGAATATAATTATTATTCATTCGTTACCCGATAAATCTCAAAATCATTGAAATTAGCACTTTCACGTAATCCTATTTTACCAATCTTTATCATTTCAAGAACTGCAATAAATGTAACTACAACCTTAAGTTTTTCAACCATACCATTAACCAATTCAAAAAAGGGTATTTTATCTGATACTTTAAGTTTTTCTTCAATGTAGATTGATTGCTGATCAATAGTAAAGTTTAGTCTTTTAACCTGATGAAATGTTTCTTTTGGTCTATTGTCAATAGCTCTTTTAAATGCTTTCATCAAATCATAGATAGTAATATTCTTTAATAATGTATCCAATTCAGGGGGCGATTCCTTTTCATCAGCATCAAAATAACCCCTGTAATAAATATTCTGTTGTCTTTGCTCAAGGAAAGCAAATTCTTCAGTGGTTTCCTTGTATCTTTTGTATTCAAGCAGTGCATTTACCAAATCGGATCTGGGATCAATCTCCTCTCCTTCTTCATCAATCTCTCTTGGTAAAAGCATTTTAACCTTAATTTGCATTAAAGTAGAAGCCATTAAAATAAAATCACCAGCTGTTTCAAGGTCGAGCTGCTTTATAATATGCAGATATTCCATAAAGCTTTGTGTAATATTAGAAATAGGTATATCATAAATATCTATTTCATCACGCTTTATAAAGAATAATAGCAAATCAAGCGGACCTTCAAAATGTTGGAGTTTTATCTTATACATTCAAATCAACCAAACTTCATTACAGTTCTAACCTGATCCATAGTAGTTGCGGCTACTTCACCAGCCTTTTTTTCACCATCAGATAAAATATCTTTAACTTCATCCAGGTTATTTTCGTAATAATTTCTTTTTTCAAGTATTGGTTCAAGGAAATTATTCAAACTTGCAACGCAAAGTTTTTTGCAATCAAAACATCCTCTTACACCATTTCTGCAATCTTCGGCAATTTGGTCTTTATTCGTTTCGTTAAATTTCTGGTGGTAGGTATAAACTACACAATGCTCAGGTCTGCCAGGATCATTTTTACCTTTTTTCTCAGGATCAATAGCAGCCTTCTTCATTTTTTTTAGAACTTCATCCGGACCGTCAGAAAGCAGAATTGTGTTGTTTAATGACTTACTCATCTTAGCATTACCATCCAAACCAGGAAGTCTTGAAAACTTTGTTAGTAAAGGATCAGGTTCAGGAAATACTTCACCATACTGCTGATTAAATTTACGAGCTACTTCACGCGTAATTTCAACATGTGGCACCTGATCTTCACCTACTGGTACTGCATCGCCTTTATATAAAAGTATATCAGCAGATTGTAATACCGGATATCCAAGATGTCCATAAATAACATTCTCAATATTCAGATCACGAATCTGTTCTTTTATTGTCGGATTTCTTTCCAGACGTGCTTTTGAAATAAGCATTGAGAATAAAAGGAATAATTCAGTATGCTCTTTTATTTGTGATTGTCTGAAAAAAGGTGCCTTATTCGGATCGAGTCCGGTAGCAAGCCAATCAATTAGCATATCTATTGAGTTATTGTAAATTTCCGATGTATCAAGAGATGTAGTAAGTACATGATAATCAGCAATAAGATGATAACTTTGATACTCATCCTGTAATTTAATCCAGTTTTCAAGTGCACCAACATAATGACCAATATGAAGTTTGCCTGTTGGACGCATTCCGCTTAATATACGTTTTTTCATTTTCAATAAGTTTGGTTTATTCCGAAATCAGCTAAATACAATCTTTAAAGATAATAAAAAATCAGATTACTAAATAGGTTAAACAAAGAGGAAGGGCTTCCATTTATCATCAATTTTACCAAGTTCCGATTTTAGTATCATTATGTAATCAGGACGATAAGGTTTTAGTAGTAAAGGCATCTCTGCCTCAGGAGGAGTTTTATTCCCTTTTTTATTATTGCATCTTATACAACACGTAACAAGGTTTTCCCAAGTATCTGCACCACCCCGAGATTTTGGAAGGATGTGATCGATAGTTAAATCATTTCCTGATTTCCCACAATAACCACACTTGTTTCCATCTCTTCTTAAAATGTTTTTCCTTGAAAGAATTATCTTTTTGAAAGGTACGTTTTTATAACTTTTAAGACGAATTACGCTAGGACATGGATAATCATTTCGGGTAGAACGTATTCTTTTGCGGGCATCATCAGCTACTAATTCAACCTTATCCCTAAACAACAGGATTAATGCTTTTTTAACATTAGTTAATGTAAGAGGTTCATAGCTTTGATTAAGCAATAAAACTCTGGAATTAAGCTTTCCATATATTTGAGCAGAATTGGATTCGAAGACTTTCTCCGGAATTTATATCCTATTAATATACAAATAACGCAATAATTATATTGTTAACAATATGCTAATAATCAGGTAATAATTCCACCTGCTAAAACATAACCGTTTTCATTATATATAACACATGACTGACCCGGCGTAACAGCATTTTTAGGAGAAGTAAACTTTATTTGTATCCTATCAGCTGAACTTTCAGTTACTATAGCTTCAGTAGCCTTATCGTTATACCGAATTTTAGCATAAACCAATGAGCCTTTCTCAAGGTTATCAACACTCAGATAATTCAGATCAGTAACATTTGTAATATATTCCTGAATATCTTCCTTGTCACCTATTTCGATAATATTATTCTCTTTGTCAATTTTCTTAACATAAACAGGCTTACCGAGAGCAACACCAAGTCCTTTTCTCTGACCAATTGTATAAAATGGTATTCCCCTGTGCTGACCAATATTTTTATCTTTGTAAACCAAATCACCTTGCTCAATATTATCAATAACATCAGGAATTCGTTCACGCAAAAATCGTTCATAATTATTATCGGCAACAAAACATATTTCCTGACTATCAGGTTTATTCGCTGTTTTAAGATCAAATTCTTCAGCCATTATTCTTATTTCTTCTTTGGTAAACTCACCAAGTGGTAGTATTGTGCGCGATAATGATTCCTGAGTTAAACCCCATAATGCATAAGATTGATCTTTCTTTGCATCAACCCCTTTTTTCAGCATATACCTATTATTTTCTTCATCATACTCAACATAACCATAGTGACCCGTAGCAATGTATTTGGCATCAAGATGGTCTGCTTTCATTAGAAGCTCTTCCCATTTTATTTTACGATTACAAACCACACACGGATTAGGTGTTCTTCCGGCAAGATATTCATCAACGAAGTTATTTATAACTTCCTTTTCAAATGACTTGGTAAAATCAACAGTATAATGAGGAATGCCAAATTTTCCTGCTACATTTTTAGCGTCAAAAATAGCATCCAGCGAGCAACAACCCGATTCATGTTTTGGTGCACCACCAACTTCCATGAATCCCCATGTTTTCATGGTAATGCCTATTACTTCGTATCCTTTTTTATGTAAAATAGCAGCAGCAACTGATGAATCAACACCACCAGACATTGCAACTATTACTCTATTTTCGTTCAAAATATATCCTTTCAAGTACCTTTTGTAAATTAAACACAAAAGGTATTAAATTAGTTTTGTTAAATCCAGTTATAAATTAGGTGCTAGCAATTCTTAAACAGAATTGCAAAGCATGTGGCGTAATTTTTTGAATGACTCATTGAAATTTGGAGTGATTTATCTATGCTAACAACATTTGCCAACTCGCCATATAATTTTACTTTTGGTAGACCAGAAGGCTCGTTATAAACTTCAATATCCTGCCAGCTATAAATTTCACTATATTGTGAGGCTAAAGCTTTAAATACTGCTTCTTTTGCAGCAAATCTGGCAGCAAAATGTTGAGCACTATTCTTTTTAGAAAGGCAATATTCCCTTTCCAATTCAGTAAATATCTTATTCAGAAACTTGTCACCAAATTTATTGATACTGTTGGCTATTCGGTCAATCTCGACTATATCTGTTCCAATACCATAAACCATAATTAATACCCCGAGGCTTTACCGTAACTTCTAGGATCAGTTGCACCAGTATATACCGAATCCTTAATTACAATACCTTGTGCTCTTCCAAGTACTCTTTGCCTGCCAAGTTCATGACCTTTTGTGCCAAGATATTGTAATAAATCTGAGTCTTTATAATCTTTTTCAAAATCAATTCTATTTGGAAATGCCTGATGATGCAATCTTCTATATGCAATAGCATCATAGATGTTCATATCAAAATCAACTACATTTAGTATAACCTGTAGAACGGTTGTAATAATTGTAGAACCACCTGGTGAACCAATAATAATAAACGGTTTACCATCTTTCTCTACAATAGTTGGTGTCATGGAACTAAGCATTCTTTTACCAGGCTGAATTGAATTAGCTTCGCCACCAATCAATCCAAATTGATTTGCTTCACCCGGTTTGGCTGAAAAATCATCCATTTCATTATTTAACAGAAATCCTGCTCCATCAACCACCACCTTATTACCATAAGATGAATTAATTGTAGTTGTTGTACTAACACACATTCCATTTTTATCAACAACAGAATAATGTGTAGTTTCTTCACTTTCCATTAAATCTTTTGGGTTACCAGGTACATAGTTTTCGGAAGGTGATTTTGTAAATAAAATATTATCAACCACATATTTTGCATATTTCTTTGAGATCAACCAGTTAACTGGAACATCGTAATAATCTTTATCACCAAGATGTTTCGATCTATCGGTATATGCATATTTCAACGAATAAATAAGCTTGTTGTAGTATTCTTTTTTAATATCGGGGTCTGCTATTTCTTCAAGAAGATTGAGAGTTTGAATCAATGCTATACCTCCCGAAGATGGAGGTCCCATACTTATTATTTTGTAATCTTTATAAATTCCTGCAACAGGTTCTCTTTCAACAGGTTGGTAACTTTGTAAATCCTCAAGAGTTATTATGCCGCCATCGTTTTTGTTTTGCTTAACTATCAATTCGGCTGTTTTCCCTTTATAAAAGCCATCATAACCAAATTGTAATATGAGTTTAAGAGTTTCTGAAAGATCAGTCTGGATTAGCTTAAAATTATTGGGAAGTTTGTTTCCGTTATCTGTAAAAATCTTTTTTGAGGATGGGATATTAACAAACTCATCAAAATGATTATTGATAGAGTTTACTAATTCTTTTTTGAGGATAAAACCATCCTCAGCAAGTTTTATTGCAGGTGCAATAATTTTATCAAGTGGAAGCGTGCCATATTTATCAAGAACATATAATAATCCTGCTACTGAACCTGGAACCCCTGAAGACAAAGTACCGGTCGTGCTTTTTTCAAGATTAAACTTGCCATTATCATCAAGGAACATATCCCTATCAGCAGATAACGGAGCTTTTTCTCTATAATCGATAGTTGTGGTTGTACCATCAGGAAAACGAATAACCATAAAACCACCACCACCCAAATTACCAGCGGAGGGAAATGTAACCGCAAGGGCAAATCCGGTTGCTACGGCAGCATCAACAGCATTACCACCTTCTTTAAGTATTTCAACTCCTACATCAGAAGCTATATCACTTGCAGATACAACCATGCCATGCTTCGCTTCTACCAAACCGTTTGTTTGTGCTAACAGACCAGAAAAAAATACTAATGATAATAAAATACTAAAAAATGTACGCATCTACTTTTAACCCGTCTTCTTGTAATTGTTTTAGAAGTATCTCTGTGATTACATTAAGTTTATCAACTGTTTGTTTAAGGTTAACTACCATTTCTTTATCATATAACAATTTGCCGAGATTATTATCGCCACTTTTTGTTTCCTTAACCACTGAATTAATTTCAGTAATCAACGATTTTGTTTCATTAAGAAGAGATTCAATTTTATTAGTAATTTGTGGTATCTTATCCTTATTCTCATTTAATACAGTTTCAGCTGTATTAACTAATGAATTACCACTTTTAATAAGTTCTGAAATTCCTTTTCTATTCTCGTCAAGCATAACATCAAGCTTTGCCGAAATATTTCGGAAATTGCCTGCCGTAGCTTTAATATCTTCAGGAAGTGATGAATTAAGTAACTTTGTGTTAATTTCAGAAAGTGCATATTTAACATCTTTAATTACATCAACAAGATCATTCTGGACACTACTTAGCATTACCATTGCAGAAGAAATATCACCAGAAAACTTTCCTTGCTGAAGAGTAGCATAATCAAGTGGAACAGATGAAGAACCGGGCGTCACCTCAATTTTTTTGCCACCCATAAGGTCAAGCATCATTATGGAAAAAGTAGCATCTTCACGAAGATCAATATCGTCTTCCATAGTAACTGTAACAATAACTCTATCGTGTTCAGAACGAATATTCTCAACATATCCTTTTCTTAGTCCGTTAATTGTTACAGCATCACCAAGCTCAAGACCAGCAATATTATCAAAGTTTATATTGAATTCAACACGTTTAGAAGTCAAATCTACATTCTTTGCCCAAGCCAAAACAAATACAATAAGCATTAGTCCAACAAATACAGTAAAGCCAACTTTAGCTTCTGTGCTTCTGCTATTTCCCATAACTCTTCAGTTTCTCCGTAAAATTATTAAGCTCATCTTTACTGATGAGCTTATCTTTGGTAATCTTACTTACTTCGTTTTTGATTTTTGAAAGAGACTCTTCAAAATTAAAATTGTCAGTATTCTTCAATTCATAGATCTTAGTTTCAAGAATATTGAAGAATTTTTCCTTGGTAAAACTATCTTTAACCTGAGCAACTTCTTTATGTATTTGTTCCTCAATGGTTAGTTCTACCTTGTCTTTCACTTCCTGAACAATTTCATCCCAGTATTCGCTAACAACAAATACAGCGGCGGCAAGTAAAACAATAAGAAGTATAACAAGCTTAATGATACAACCAATAGTTCTGAACATTGTTACGGTTTCCCTGATTTTTCAATAAGAATTTTATTGATGCGTTTATTGTCAATTTCTTTAACAGTAAATCTATATCCCGAATATTCAACTGAATATTCAACTTCGGGAATTGTGCCTGAAAGATTAAACAATAAACCGCCTACAGTATCGTAATCATCATTATCGGAAGAGAAATCATCTTCCAGCAATTCATTTATTTCATCAATAGGTACTTTGCCAAGCACCATATAAGAACTATCATTAAGTTTTACAATTTCATTTTCTTCTTTATCGTATTCGTCTCTTATTTCACCAACAATTTCCTCTAGAATATCCTCAAGCGAAACTAAACCAGATGTACCTCCATACTCATCAACTACAATACCCAAATGAATGTTTTTCTCCTGAAACTCATGCATAAGATCACTAATAAGTTTTGTCTCGGGAACAAAATAGGCTTTTCTAGATATTGAATGCAAATCCATTTTTTGTGATTCTTTATTATCACCAATAAAAGGAAGTAAATCTTTTGCATAAATAATACCAATAATATTATCAAGCTGTTCGTCGTAAAGAGGAATTCTGCTATGACCACTTTCAGTTATTATTTCCATTAATTCACTAAAGGAAGTGTCCTTGCTAACAGATGTAATATCAACTCGAGGGGTCATAATTTCACGAACTGTAATGCTTTTAAATGACACCAGACCGTGAATAAGTTCCTGCTCTTCTTCCTCAATAGTACCTCTTTCAACTCCAAGTTCAGCTAAATCCTTTATTTCGGAAGTATGAATTGCTGTTTTATTATTATCAAGTTTTATGATACTTACTAACACTTTTAGTGAGTCAGTAAGTATTTTTGATACCGGATAAACCAAAACAGTAGCCCAATATAATGGGAATGAAACTATATAAGAAAACTTGAGTGGACTTTTGCTAGCCCATACTTTTGGAACGATCTCTCCAAATATTAACACAAGAATTGTTAATACTACTACCTGAAGCAGTAAAAGCAGGTCTAAAGATATAGAAAATTGGTTTGCCAAATCGACAGCAATAGAAACAGCAATTATTGATGAGCCAACATTAAATACAGTGTTACCAAGAAGAATTGTAACTAATAGTTTTCTCTGGTTTTCAAGTAGGTCAACAATATATTTACTTAGCAGAGAGCTTTTTAATTTAAGCTCTCTGAGTGTTTTTTTATCAATAGAAAAAAGTGCTACTTCTGATCCTGAAAAAAAAGCAGATAACAATAAGAAAAGCATCAACAGAAAAAAACGATAATACCAGTCAGTCTCCAAAAATGTTTACAAACCTCTATTGTTCAACATGTCAGTTAAAATGGAAGATCGTCATCTTCAGTATGATTGTCAATTGGTTCACGAGTCATACCTTGAGAGCCTTGTGAAGGAGCACCACCAGGTGAATATGTAGAACTTTCACGACCGTCAAGTGGAATAAGTTTTTCTGCAAAAACTTCAGTGAAATATCTTTTCACATTTTCACGATCAGTGTATTCTCTTTTTGAAAGCCTTCCTTCAACGTAAAACTTTTTGCCTTTCTTGAGCTGCTCCTGCATAAATTCTGATAGATTAAAACTAACTACATTATGCCATGTTGTTTCATCAACCCAATTTCCATCTTTCCCTTTGTAGCGGTGCGTTGTTGCAACCGAAAATTTACAAACAGATACATTATTGGGTGTAAAGGAAATCTCAGCATCTTGTCCCAAATTTCCGATAAGCATTATTTTATTTAAACTAAAAGCCAAGAGTAAACCCCTATTTAATTAAGCAAATTTTTTGTGTAAACAATTTATCATTTATTGAGAATTTTGCAAGATAAATCCCCGATGATATTCCCGTAGCATTAAATTTAAATTTATGATTACCAGCATTTAGATAATTGTTATAAATTGTTGCAACATTTTCGCCAAGAAGATTATAAACTGAAATATTAACCTTGCTTCCCTGCTCCAAATAGAAACTTAAAGTTGTTGACGGATTAAAAGGATTGGGATAATTCTGATATAGGGTAAAATTCTGTTCGCCTAAATCTTCTTTTACACTTGTTAAACTATCCTGGAAAAAGAGACTGGTTTTGTTCAATGTTTCAGTAAACATTTCATCATCTGCTGCAGTTTCAAGTGGGAATGCCAGATAAAGTAGTTTTCCATTTTCTGTTCCGTTTCCAAATGTTCCTTCAAAAATTACACCAGCACCATAATTGGTTGAATAGTTAAAACATAATTCACTATTTCCGTATGGAGATATTTTATCAGGATAATCTTCAATATAAAACTGTCCGAAATTTAGTTTGATACCACTAAACAAGGAACCAACACCTTTAGCAATATTTGAGCTTGCATTATCACCTTCAAAGTTTGCTTTCAGGTAGTTATTATAAAAATCCTTATCAGTATCACTACCACGTTCGTATAAGTCCCAACCTATTTCACTACCACAAATAAATAATGAGTTACCTGAGTCAAGATAATTTCTTAAAAAGCTTTGATTAGCATCATTGAGAGAACCGATACCTGTACTTTGATCTCCAACAATCCAAAATATTGCGTCAGTAGCATTATTTGATTCATTTAACTGACTTGAATGTATTGAATAGAACTGAACACCTTTGTCCGAGAAATATTTTCCATATCTTTGAAGAAAGTTATGATTTGACGCCTGAAAACTTGCTGAATTATTTTTTCTGTCAAATCCGTCAACAAGAGCTACTGTATAACCAGCATCCCCTTTCCCGCAAGCAACTACATTTGATTGAAAACTTTCTGATTCCTGATAGTTATAATCAAAAGATGTAAGTCTGAAAAATCCATATTTTTGATTATATGGTAAAGTTACAAAATTTGTATCGGAATCAAATTCAATTGTATTCCAGGAGGTAAGGTCATGAGAAGCATATAGATTGAAATGAGATAAACCCTCAGTATTACTTTTCCATTTTACATATAAACTATCCTCAGTTACAAACTTGCATTCAATTATTTTTGGCTCATCAACGTTTATATCATAAGACATATTATTGTAATAAACCGGATCATATTCGAGTAATTCACTAGGAGCAAAACTCCAGTATGTTACATCCCAATGACGTGATGTAGATTCAACTACTCTCATTTCACCGTTCGACATATGACCTGTAAATAATCTAACATGTCCCTGTCTAAGTATTGCATCTCCAGGTCTAAGATCAGACCAGTAAGTATATTGAGTTGATATACTCGGCATCATACTGGTTGCATAATGACTGGATAACTGCCAGCATTTACTTACAAAACCGGAGCAATCAACACCGGTTGCATAACTGGTTACACCAGCAGTATTTATGTCGCCAGCATAATAACCAGCACGCAATGCAGTATCAAAAAAATTCAAGGTATGGAAACCACCCCATTTGTAAGGAACACCAGCATTCCAGCCTTCAACAAGCCATCCTGGAGTTCTAACAACGTCACCATCAGGAGCAGTAACATTATTTTTTGATATGTTTTTTGCAGTACAATAATACTGATGATACACATAACTTTCACCACGCTTTAATGCAGTAAAGCGACTTGATGCTTTACTTTCTGGCATTGCAAACGTAACAGGTTCGGTTTGTTTTCCAGTTAACAAATTATAATGAAGTGTTCCACCAAAAGTGCTTTCAATATTTTTGTTATTTTTATACTGGATAGAATTTTTATATTCAATTACATGAATTGCTTGTTCGTCACTAACTATCTGTACAATATTTCCATTGTCATTAAGTACTAAATCATCCGGAAGTTCAAAATACTTTCTGTTAGGTATTTCAAACTGATTCAATAATTTACCATTTGAAGAAAAGATATCGATAAATCGTTTACAGTCAAGTGGCGAAGTACGTGTAATAACCTCAGTAATAAAATAAAAGTTATTATCAGAAGATACACCAACAAAATCAGCATAGTCAATATCTTGAGGTAAACTAAAACTATTATTTAATAGAGGTCTTAAACTGGTGATAGTAATGTTGTTATCTTTAACCAAAACATTAATCTCACTTTTTGTACCTGTTATAGAAATAGTTTCAGAATTGTTGCCATTATAAACTTCAGCGGTTTTAATTCTTCTACGAGTATTCATTTGTTCAGAATATTCCGAATAAAAACTTTTACTTTCACTTAATAAGTCAAAGCTCATTTTGTACTTATTTAATGTGTTAAGTGTTAAATTGCTTTTTTGATATTCAATTGAAGAAAGGAAATAAATACCATCATTTTCAACTCTTGGTTGCGAATTAAGGTTACTATACTCAATTGAAACAAGAGTATCAACTTGTGAAAATATTAAAGAACTTAGGAAAAATAGTATAAAAAACAGGAATATTGGTTTGTTAATCATTCTTTTACCGGTATAGATTTTATAAAACTGTCATTAAATTCATTGTTCTCGATTAGAGTCCTTAAAACTCTATCGGCTTGTTCTCTTTCTTGAAATACAGGTAGCTGTACCAGATAATAATTAAGATTGTCATCAAAGATTGTCATCATCGGGTAGTTCGTTTTCTTTGCATTTTTCGTTACAAACTGTTCAGCTCTGGCACTTGTAGTAAATGCACCCAGTTGTATAATATAATTATACTTTATTTTTGGTGTTTTAATAGTATCAACTGGTTCTGGCTCCTGCTTTTTTAGCTGAGAATTTTTATTCTCATCGTTAAATTGATCCATGTCATCAAAAACGTAAACTTCATCGTCTTTTGTGGAATCATCCTTTGAAGCAGAACAACCATAAAATATTGTTAATAATAATACAAGAGATAGTAATGATCTTATTGTCATAGTTATTTCAAATGTTTATTAAACTTTATTTATAAGTAAATGTACGGATTTTTATAAAGAAGGGAAAGATGAATTTGAGGATAAAAAGATTCCCCGAAGGGAATCTTTTAAAATTTATTTCATTGGTATGCTTGAAGGCAAGCTGGCAACATTAATTTCCGGAATATTTGCATTCCATTTTGTATTGATTGCTTTAATAAATTGATTAGCAATAATACCAGCACCCTGGCTTGTTGGATGAACTCCATCAAGACTAAAAAGGTAACCAGATAAGAAACGAGTTGTAAAAGTAACACCATTATACTCTTTCCCACCAGCAGCAATTGATTGAAATTCTGAATTTATATCAACAACAGCAAAGTCATAAGTAGAGGCAACATTAGCTATGGTTCCATTAAAACTGGAAGTTGCATCATTAGCAATTCGAATTTCATCAGGGTCCAATGTATATTCATGTGGCCATGGATTCTGAGGGTCTAATCCAAATGGAGCAGTAGTTACAATACCGGCAGGTGGTGCAACACCTTTGGCAGTATAATATGCACCAGTCTTATCACCAATATACGCAGCATATTCACTACCGCTTAGGGTAAGAAGTACCCTGCCAGCAAGCAAATCTGAATAAGAAGCTGAACTTGTAGCAGTTGTTTCACCTTGTTTCTGATAATATAGAGCAACATTATCTTCACCACCAAGATAAGCAGCCAGATTAAGTGCAGTACTCGGACCAACTGTCATGAAATAAGGTAGAACTGTAACATTCGGAATATTAGCAACCGCAACTTTTGCACCAGTAGCATTTAATGCCATACCTAAAGCAGCATAATAACTTGAAAATCTGGTTTCTTCAGTTGGCAACATACCAGTAGCATCCGAACCACGAACTCCACCAGAAGTAGCATAACCTAATACATCGTTATTACCAATCCAGCAAGTAATAAATGTTGGAGTCTGATTTGCAACCTGTTCAACAACTGTAGAACCAAATGCCGCATTTCTCAGAACAGCAACAAAATAAGGATTTTGTCTTGCCGAAGCTTTTACAGCAAAGTCAGTATTATCGAGCATATCACCCAAAACAGCACCAGGAATACCAAGATTATTAAATGGTTTTTCATAAGAGCTATTTAAAGTTTCACCATTATCAGTTCTTGCTGAAAAATTAGCACCGGTAATAGAACCATTTGTAAAAACAAGACTTTCAACTTCAAGCTTACCAGGAGCAATACCCGGGTCACTAATTAAAGGCTGTACAAAGTCGGTCATAACCTGACCAGCTATTAGGTTAGGATACGAAAATTCCTGTACTTCCTGATATAGCGAATTGTTTTGGTATCCAGCGGTAAGACTGTTACCAATTGAAACATAAGTTGTAAAATCAGCTTCACCTGTTGAAGGTGCTGATGGATCTGCAAGATCATTTCTGTCCTCACAACCAAATATTAGAAGAGCTAACAGTACAACGCTTAATAATTTATAAAGTTTATTCATTATTTTTCTCCTCTAATCTTAAAACTTGTATGAAAAGTTTAAACCAACCAAATGAGCATGTGAATTATAAGTACCAAGGAATGGAGAGTTTCCGGCAGCATAATGATTATGCGATTCCTTAATTTCTCTTTCATCAAATCTCAAATATAAATATGCAACATCAAATGCCAGACTTTCTGTAAGTTTATATCCCAAACCCACATTTAAACCAAGACGATTTGCATCCGGAAGAGTTGGTTCAACATATTTATCTTTAACAGGATTATTATCATATAAAATGCCACATCTCAAGTCAAACTTTTCTGTCAAATTATACTCAGCACCACCACGAATAATATTTGAGTTTTCATATTTTCTTTTTGACGAAGAAACATAATTCTGTCCAGTTGAAGGATTAGTAAATTCTTCATAAGTTACTTCGAGTTTGTCGTAACTTGACCAGCCCACATACTGAAAATCAGCAGTAACAGTTAGTTTTTCCATTGGATGTAGAGCTATACCAACGGTAAGGTTCATCGGAGTTGTTAAAGGAGCAGATATTTTGCCGTTTGGTAGAATACCGGCGAGCTGACTTGGTTGTTCAGTAGTGCCATCACCTTTAAAATCAAATTCTACTTCTGAACGGAATGAAACACCAAGGCTAAAATACTTGCTTGGTTTTAGGTAAATAGCAGCAAGATAACCATATCCATAACCATCACCTTTAAGAGTAACTTCACCCTCACCTTCAAAAGGTGCAATAGCAACTTTACGGTTTATAAAAACATCGCCGTAAGCAAACGTAAAGCCAAGACCAACAGAAACACAATCAGTTAACTGATATGCAACAACTGGATTGAAGAAGAATGTTGTTATTTCGGTATCAACAGCTAATTTGTTACCAACCCAGTCGTCATCCCAAACTGTGCCCAGACCAAATGGATTGTTAACACCAAAACCAACCGAAAGTTTTTTAGTTAATTTTTTTGTGATATAAAAATTGATTGGATTAAAGAATTGTTCATTCAGTTTGTATTCAGTAACATCTGGAGTAACCCCCCTGAATGAAGCATTTGGTTTTATATAGGTAAAACCAGCCATAACCTGAGTGCCTTCAAGATGAGTAATTGCACCAGGGTTAAAATAAACGGCTGATGCATCGGTTGCTAAACCTGTAAAAGCACCACCCATTGACATTGCACGAGCGCTCATTTCATTTATTTGGAACCCACTCGCTAATATTGATCCACTAAAAATTAGTATAAAAATAAAGGATCGAATATAATTCAACACATAACCTCCACTATTTAAAAAGGAATGCACGAATATAATAATTTCATAACTCAAAAAACAAACATTTGAGGTAAACATCTCATTTTATTATTCGATTATTATTGAATGGGGAAGATAATTATATAATATCAAATAGTTTACGAGGTCGTTTTTTATTCAATTGTAAAAAGAAGCGTCCCTTTCTCAACCGAAGCACCTTCAGATACATGTATTTCTTTAATTATTCCAGTTGTTGGAGCTCGCAAATCATTTTCCATTTTCATCGCTTCCAAAACCGCAATTGAATCACCCTGATTAATTTTATCACCAGCCTTTCGCATAAGTTTTAATACCAAACCTGGCATCGGTGCCTTAACCTCATCATGGTGTGAAAGAGATTTTTTATTCTTTAAGTATTCAATAGCTTTTTCACGGAGTTTTGTGCGTACATCAGCTTCATAATAATGCCCATTTAATAAAAACCCATAACGTTCATTATTAATTTTTGTGGTTGTTATGTCAAAAACCTGATTACCTACCTTTAATAAATAGCAATGATTATTAATCTTTGAAAGCTTTATATCGTAACTTTTATCATTAACAGTTACGATATCATCATTTACTTTAATATTTCTTTTTTTATCAAGAAGTGTAACAACAAAATCATTCATTCTATTTCTCATTCCATTTATTAGACAAACTGCACTTAATGGGTCGTGATTGTAGTTTGTTTTCTTCATGTTTAAGTAAAGCACCAAGAATACTTGCTATTTCTTCGTGAAGGTCAGATTCTTCAAGTCTCCATTTATCAGGCACTAAAGGAGAAAAATATTCTTCAATAAAATTGATACTAAATTCCCCAGATATAAATACCTTATGAGATAGTATCCATCTTAGGAAATGAATGTTAGTTAATACGCCGGCAATCTGATATTCGCTCAGACTCCTTTTCAATCTTGCAATAGCTTCATTTCTGTTACTACCCCATGCAATAACCTTTGCCAGCATAGGATCGTAGTAAACAGTAACATCACTCATTAAATCAATACCTCTGTCAATTCTTACACCAGCACCTGATGGTAATCTGTGATGAATTATTTTACCAATAGAGGGAGCAAAATTATTATCTACATCTTCAGCATAAACTCTTGCCTCAATAGCATGTCCTTTTATTGTTAAATCATCTTGAGAAAATGAAAGTTTTTCGCCATTTGCAATTTTGATTTGCTCCTTAACCAAATCAACTCCTGTTATCATTTCAGTAACAGGATGCTCAACTTGCAAACGAGTATTCATTTCAAGAAAATAGAAATCGTTGTTACTGTCCAGAAGAAATTCTATAGTGCCGGCATTAACATAATTACATGCTTTTGCAGCATTTACACCGGCAGTGCATATCTGTTCTCTCAACTCTAATGAAACAACAGCTGATGGAGCTTCTTCCAGCACTTTTTGGTGTCGTCTTTGAATTGAACACTCACGTTCAAACAAATGCACATAATTTCCGTATCTATCCGCCAGTACTTGTACTTCAATATGTTTGGGGTTTTCAATAAACTTTTCTAGGTACACAGCCCCATCACCAAAAGATTTCAATGCTTCACTAGTACTTCTGTTAAAACCATCAACAAGTTCATTGTCGTTATATGCCTTGCGCATACCCTTTCCACCACCCCCTGCAGATGCTTTTATCATAACAGGATAACCAATATCATTTGCTATTGTTATAGCATCCTCTACATTGTTTACAGGATCGGTTGTGCCGGGAACAATGGGAACATTGTTGGCTTTCATTAAAGACCTTGCACGAGTTTTACTACCCATCATCAAAACAGATGCTGAATCAGGGCCAATAAAAATTATTCCTGCTTCTTCCACAGTTTGAATAAAAGATGCATTTTCAGATAAAAATCCGTAACCCGGATGTATTGCATCTGCATCAATCTCTCTGGCAAGTTCAATTATTTTTTTAGTATTAAGGTAAGATTCGGCAGCGGGTGCAGAACCGATATTATAGGCTTCGTCAGCAGCTCTAACATGTAAAGAGTTAATATCTGCGTCAGAATAAACAACAGCAGAAAGAATTTTC
Organism: Melioribacteraceae bacterium; assembly: GCA_963663615.1. GTDB lineage: Bacteria > Bacteroidota > Ignavibacteria > Ignavibacteriales > Melioribacteraceae. The sequence continues at coordinate 1,893,483 of OY760517.1, read as the reverse complement.
ATTTCGCGACAAGCTTTTATAATTCTAACTGCTATTTCACCACGATTAACAATCAGTATTTTTTTGATCATAAACGGCTACATTAATTCAACAATAGTTACGCCGTCACCGCCAAATTCGATTTTTTCAAAATAGTAGTTAGTTACATGTTCATGAGCTTTTAGTATATCATGAACTGTTTTTTTTAGAACCCCAGTCCCTTTGCCATGTAGCACTTCTACTTTTGATACACCTGAAGAGTAAGCGTTGTCCAGAAATTTAATCAGAGTGAAGTCTATTTCTTCAGGTCTCTTACCACGAATATCAAGACGGTAACTGTCTAATTGCGAAGTTGCATAATAAACATTGTTTTCAGGTTTGTTATCCTGCTTTTGTTTTTTAGCATGCTCAATATTAACAAGTTTTACCTGCATCTTCATTACACCGGCAATAAGAGTTGCCGTCTTTTTAACCTCGTTTACACCCTCAATAGTTCCATAAGTGGTAGTATCTTTTAATTTAACATAGTCACCATTGGCAAAAGGTTTATCATTTGTAGATTTCAACTCTATTTTTTTTGGGACTATCTTTTTTGTTTTCTGTTTAAGATTTTCAATGTTTTGTTTTTCAGCCTTAATTACCTCCTTTGAAGCGTTAGATTCTTTTATGTTTTTTATAGCTGCTTCAACTGTTTTGTTAACATCGCTTAAGTAATTTTCAGCCTCGTTTTTTGTCTTTTCCAGAATCTCTTTTTTTTGTTTTTCTAGCTTTTCAACTTTCTTCTCATAAAGATTTGTTAAACCCTTTAGTCTGGTGTTTTCAATTTCGAGCTTATCAAGTTTAACTTTTAAGTCAGCAGATTTTTTTTCGAGATCGCTCAGGAAATTCTCAATTTTAGATTTATTAGGGTCAAGGTATTGATTTGCCAAATCTAATATTTTTTTATCTAGTCCAATTCTTTCAGCTACCTCGAAAGCATAACTGGAACCTGGTGTTCCTTGTCTGAATTTATAAGTTGGCATTAGGTTTTCGTTATCAAACTCCATTGAAGCATTTTCAAATCCATTAAGATTATTAGCTGCAAGTTTAAGACTACCATGATGAGTAGTTGCCAAGACAATAGCACCAGATTTTTGGAGAGTTATCAATACTGAAGTAGCTAATGCCGAACCTTCTGCCGGATCAGTACCAGTACCTATTTCATCAAGCAGCACCAGTGAATTCTCATCAACACCATCAACAATGTTCTTCATATTTGAGAGGTGTGAGCTAAACGTACTCAAATCTTCCTCAATTGATTGCTGATCGCCAATATCAACTAAAATTGAATCAAAAAACCTGAAGTTGGAATCAGGATTAACTGGCACATGAATTCCGGATAATACAAGAGCTGAAAGGAGTCCGGCGGATTTTAGCACAACAGTCTTACCCCCTGCATTAGGACCAGTAATCAGGATAAGATTATTCTTGCTAAATTTAATATTTAGGGGTACAGTTTTTTCTCTTCCAAGTTTTTTTATCAGAATAGGATGTCTTCCATCTATAATCTCAAATTTCCTGGTTTCATCAAACTGTGGGAAAGCCCCCATGATTTCAATGCTATACTTGGCAATTGCAAAATAAGTATCAACCTCGGCAATAATGCCAAGTGATATTTTTAACTCATAACTAATTTCGCCAATTTTCTTAGTTAACTTTTTAAGAATTCTTTCAATTTCTCTTTTCTCGGCAAAATTGAGAGATATAATCTCATTGTTAAGTTCAAGAGTTTCTTCCGGTTCAATATAAACTGTCTGTCCTGTTGCTGATTCAGAATGAATTAATCCTTTAACCTGGCGTTTGTAGTTTGCTTTAACAGGGAGTACAGTTCTACCATCTCTTTGAGTTATATATTCATCCTGAACAATCGCATCAGAGCTATACTGTTTTAATATTTTACCAACAGTTTTGCGTAAGTGATGCTCTTTTTCTCTAATTTCTTTTCTAATTTCGCCTAGTTTTGCACTAGCATTATCCTTGATATCTCCTGATTCAGTAAATACTGAGTTTATGTTGTACTCAATATATCTGTCAATATAAAGTTTATCAATCACTTCATCAATTAATGGATGTGCTTTTTCCAGTGATTTAAAGAAATTGTTTACTTTTCTTGAGATAACTGCCAGTCTTAGAATTTCAAGAATTGCATCCTGCTGTAAAATTGTACCTTCAATATTACTTCTCGATAATACAGTATTAAGATCAGGGATGTAATCAATAGGAGGTAAGTCATTAGAAATAAGAATATCTTTAGCTTCGTTAACAAACTCGCCATTTATTAAAATTTGCTGTATTGAGTTAAAAGGACGAAGGTTGTCAATATTATCCTTACCATTATCTGTTTGAGCATAACGCCTTATATATTCCAATACTTTGAAATATTCAAGCTGATTAAGTATCTTTTCAGTAATCATTATTCCTCTAAACTATCAGAATCCAGTATATCTTCTTCAAGGTTATGTCTTTCAATTTTCTCTTCAAAATACTCTTTGGCTTTAAAATCCTCACCAAAGATAAAAGATATAGTTGAAGGAATTAACCTGTAAACGCCTCTGTATAATAATGACTCAGTACGGTCACTATTTGATGGAAAACTAAAAATGTTGGTAACAAAAAACAATATTCCCAAAAAAAATAGCATTTGTACACTGCCGGCAATACCACCTAATATCTGGTTAACAAATTTATTAACCTTATCAAGTGGATGTATAACACGTTTCAGTACAGATACTATAATAATAGAAATGATAAATATCCCCAAGCCAGCAACAATTTCAGAGAGATATATATCATCAATCAAATGTTGGTTTACAACAGCACCAAGAGTACCAGCGAAATAGAAAGAAATGAAAATTGCAAGAATAAGACCAACCACACCAATGATCTTTCTTACAAAACCATCCTTGGCACCTAATATAAAACCAATTGCAACTATAACAAAAATGAAGTAATCAAGATAATTCAATTTTAACTCAATACTTTTTCTACAGCTAATTTAACAGCTTTACCGTCTGCTTTTCCTTTCAAAGCTTTAATTGCCAGAGGCATAAGTTTTGGAAAATCAGCTTTTGTTTTTGCAGCAACATCATCAGCTATTTTTGTAACTTCAGCTAATATTTCTTCCTCAGATAACTGTTTTGGCAAATACTCTTTAATAATTTCCAATTCAGTTTTTTCCTGATCAGCTAATTCTTTTCTGCCAGCATTATCATACTGTTCAAAAGCCTCTTGACGTTTTTTTGCAGCAGAAGTTAACATTTTAATTTCTTCGTCAGAATTCAATTCCTTACCGGAACCACTTTTTTCAAACTCAAGAATAAGTGCTCTTATAGATCTAACAGTGCTTAATCTGATTTTATCACCAGATTTCATGGCAGCTTTAAGATCGTTATTAATTTTTTCTTTTAATGTCATATTTTGTTTACCTCCAAAAAAAAGGCAGGTCGCAAACAAATACAACCTGCCGGAAATAAAACTATATTTGGCTTGTTATTTTAACCTGGCCGAATAGTTGATTCGTAGAGCATCGGCTTTACGAAGTTCCTGTTGAATGTCTGTTACAATACCCATGCTTGAGTTTTTATCAACACGCAAAGAAACAATAACGTTAGGTAGTTCTTTACGCTTTTCATACATGAGTTTACGAACTTCAGAAAGTTCGATTAAGTTGTCATTCAACTGAATATCTTCTTTTTTACCAACCCAGATATAAGAAATCAACCTTTTATTTTCGATTTTTTCAATAGCATCGGCTTCAGGTAATGTATATTGAACAAGCACATCCACTTCTCTCAACGTGGTAGAAACCATGAAGAAAAGAAGAAGCATAAATACGATATCGGTAATTGAAGATGTTGGTATCTCCGATCCCGTTTTAGCTCGTTTTTTTTCAAATTTCATTATTACCTCTGCTTATAATTTTTCTGGTTCAGCTATTGAGATATTTAGCGGAACAGCATCTTTTATTTTCTTTTTTGTTTCAGGATCAAGATTATCAATTTCCTGATGGTTAAAGTCTTTTAATCCAAGTACAGAGTGAGCGTATTCTTCACGTACCTGATGGTAAGCAGCTTTAACCTGGTCAAGTGTCTGAATGTACAGATTGTAATTTGTTTTCCTGTCAACTTTGATTGAAACCACTAATTTCTTGTTACCAGGAAGATTGATTTTTTCTCTAATTCTTTCAACCAGGTTTTCACTGATCTGCGGAATAGCAATCACCTTCTTGTTTAACAATACATCACCGTTTTCATTTACCAAAATTGCTGCCATTCTTTCCTTGCTAATAGGAGCAACGTTAGAAACATCTTCCTGGTAAGGCGGTAAAGCTATACCAAGACCAGTATCAACATCAATTACAGTAGATACAAGGAAGAAAAGCAAAAGCAAGAAAGCAATATCAGACATTGAGCCTGTAGGTATTTCAGCACCTTTATTATTGCTTTTTTTAATTTTAATCATTTTAAATCTTCTCGCTTATTGATATTATTATTTCTTCATCTGGTATAGTGTATCTATAAGTTCAATTGAACTTTCTTCCATATCAGCAACAAGTTTATCAATTCTTGAAACGAAATAGTTATAGAATACCTGAAGAATAATAGCAGCAACAAGACCAAATAATGTTGTTAGTAGTGCAACAGAGATACCACTAGCAACAACTCCTGGTGAAATCTGTGCAGCTTCAGCAATCGCATCAAAAGCTTCAATCATACCCTGTACAGTACCGGTAAAACCAAGCATCGGAGCAATAGTAATGAAAGTAGAAATCCAGATAAGACCTCTTTCAAGGAAGCCCATTTCGATAGCACCATAAGCCATGATAGCTTTTTCAGCTGCTTCAACACCTTCGTCAGCTCTTAAAAGACCAGCGTGGAATACAGATGCAATAGCACCTCTTGTGTTTTCGCAAAGTTCCATTGCCTGTTTAACACCACCTTCATCAAGTGCAGTTTTAACCTGAACAATGAATTTTTTTGTGTTCATGCTTGCACGAGTTAAAGTCCATAGTCTTTCAAATGAAAATGCAAGACCTAATACTAAACAAGCAAGGATTGGCCACATGAAACCGCCACCTGCAACAAATTTTTCTTGCAAATAAGTTAAAAATCCTGTCTCTTCAGCCTGAGCTAATATGTAGGAAAAAGATCCTAATACTTCAGTAAAATGCATGAGAGATATCCTCCGATATTAATTTAATTAGTTGTCTATTCTGTAATTATTCAATATAAAATCAAAATCAACATTAAGTATTTAGAAAAATAAAGTCAATACCTTATTTTTTTAATACAATTGTTAAATTTATGATAATGTATATCTAACTTCAACTACAATATTGCAAAAAGAGATATATTTGTAAAAATATTTTTATATGATTGAAAAACAAAAGTAATTTTTACATACAAGATAACAATAGTCTTTAATCTTTTATTGTTATCCCTACTAATTCTCTTTATTTAAGAACTTTGCACTTACAGGGAAATGATCGCTGTAACCACCAAGATATTTTTTGCCGCCATATGTTGGTGCGGCAGATCCTTTGTAATACCCGCTTTTAGTAACCATATATGCAGGTTTTATTATTTCAAAAGAGCTACAAATATAGGAAAAATTGTTATTCATTAACAAGTTGTCCGATATAATTATTTGATCAAGCATATTCCATTTTTGTTTATATAAATAAGAACCCAATTCTTTCTGATCATAAACACTTGCAAGGTTTGTTAATCCTATGGTTCTGTTTGTTATACCACACTTTACAGGTTTTGCTCCCAATATTTCCGAAATAGATTTATTATCGGTTTCATCATTGAAATCACCCAGTATTATTGCACCTGAAGTAGTAGTGCAAAAAATATTCTCTTTTAGGAACTTACTTAATTTATGGGCAGCAGCTAATCTGTTAGGCTCCGATTTTTCCTGTCCGCCCCAGCGTGATGGCCAGTGATTCACAAATACATTTAGTGTATCACCATCAGTGGTGCAAAATTTAGCATACAAAATATCTCTTGTTGGATATTCATCAGGCAAAACAACAGATAAACCTTTTTTACTAATAAATTTAAACTTTGATTTGTCATATATAATAAAATTATCTATTCCCCTTTTATCCGGCCCTTCATGGAATATATAGTTATATTTATCTGTATCCAACTCATTTGTAAGGGCTTTTGCACAAACTTCATTTTCAACTTCCTGAAAAGCCATAAGATCAGGACCATTTCCGCCATTCATTTCACTAATAACCTTTGCAAGATTATCTATTTTTTGTTCGAATCTCTCTTTAGTCCAATTCTTTTTACCGTCGGGCAAAAATTCTTCATCTTTTTTATTTGCATCATCAGTGGTATCAAATAGATTTTCTACATTCCATGAAGCTATAAATAGAGTATCTGGTTTATTTTCCTGGCAACTGATAGATGTGGATATTAAAAGAAAAGCAGACATAAGTAAAAATATTCTTTTCAAAATTAACCCCGTATGGTTTATTATAAATTTTATTGTTTAAAAAATACTAAATATTTTTAACTTGCTTAAACAAAAAACGGATATAAATTCCAGATTTATGAGGATATATGAGTAAAAAAAGAATTGTTTTAGTTGATGCCCTTGCGTTAGCTTACAAAGGATATTTTGCATTTATTAACCGCCCGCTAAGTAATTCAAAAGGTGAACCTACTTCGGCTGTTTTTGGCTTTATGAGTCAGTTTTTTAGAATTATAGAAAAGCTAAAACCACAATATGTTGCTGTGGCTTTTGATTCAAGAGAAAAAACTTTTCGTCATGAGATGTATGAAGGTTACAAATCAAGCCGTTCTGAAATGCCGGATGATATGGTACCCCAATTGGGAAGAATAAAAGAAATTATTGAGGCATTTAACATACCAATTGTTATTAAACCAGGTTTGGAAGCAGATGATCTTATTGGAATAATAGCAAATGATGCCGAACAAAATGAATATGAAGTTTATTGTGTTACTCCCGATAAGGATTATGTTCAACTTGTTACCGAGAACATAAAAATTGCCAAAGCTGGTAAAAATGATGATCTTGAAATTATTGATGTTGAAAAGACTAAAGAAATTTATGGATTTGGTCCGGAATATATGGTTGATTATCTGGCTCTTATTGGAGATAAATCTGATGATATACCCGGTGTAAAGGGAATTGGTGAAAAATCAGCTACTCCTTTAATTCAACAATTTGGTTCGTTGGAAGATATTTACAATAATATTGAGAATATTGAAAAGAAAGGTGTTCAAACTAAACTTTTGAACGATAAGGAGAATGCATTCCTTTCGAAAAAGCTGGCTACAATAGTTAAAGAAGATGATTACGAATATGACTTAAAAAGATTTGTTTTCAATAAACCTGATATTGAAAAACTGCTGGCTATATTCAGTGAACTTGAATTGAAATACTTCCCTGAAAGACTGGTTAAATTTTTTGATCCTGAAATGGAGATGGATATTGAGGAACCGGAAGATACAACAAACGTATTTGATGAAAGCAATACGGATTACAAATTAGTAGTATCTGAAACAGACGTAAAAAAACTTGTGAATATTCTTGAAAAGAACAAATGGTTTGTATTTGATACCGAAACAGACGGGTTGGATACTTTCGTGCTTAATCTTGCAGGTGCTTCTTTTTCAATAAAGGAAAAAGAAGCATGGTTTGTTCCTGTTGATCCGGAAACTGATAGAGAAGGTGGATTCTTTCAAACTGATCTTTCAGACCGATTGAGTATTACGAAGTTTGTTGAGTTATTCAAACCCCTTTTTGAAAATGAAAATGTTGGTAAAATTTGTCAAAATGGTAAATATGATATTGCTGTTTTAAGAAAATATAACATCAATGTTACTGGTTTTACTTTTGATACCATGCTTGCCAGTTATGTAATTGACCCAGATGTAAAACATGGCATGGATGAACTGGCTAAATCATATCTTAATTATGAAACAATTCCTCTAACTGCAGTAATTGAATCCAAAAAAACTCCCGAGAAAGTTTTTGAGGCTGATCTTAAGACTCTAACTAACTATGCTTGTGAAGATGCTGATATTACACTTAGACTTTATAACAAGCTTAATGAGGTCATAAAAGAAGAGAAGCTTGAAAAGATTGCTTACGATATTGAATTCCCTCTCGTACCAGTTCTTGAAGATATTGAACGAACAGGAATAAAGCTCAATATATCAAAAATGAAAGAGTTAAGTAATGAGTTGGACTTATTGCTTATAAACTATACTAAAAATATCTACGATATTGCTGGAGAAGAGTTTAATATTAATTCAACCCAGCAATTACAAAAAATATTATTTGACAAACTTGGTTTGCCAAATACAAAAAAAACTAAAACAGGTTATTCAACAGATGCAAGGTCACTTGAGTCATTAAAAGGCAAACACGATATTGTTGATATATTACTCGATTATCGTCAATATACAAAGTTGAAATCTACTTATACTGATTCGCTACCAAAACTTGTTAATCCTTTAACTGGTAAAATACATACCACCTTTAACCAAACAGTCGCATCAACTGGCAGACTTTCTTCTAATGATCCTAACTTGCAAAATATTCCAATTAGAACAGAATATGGCAAAAAGATTAGAGAAGCTTTTATTCCAACTGATGATAATCATACTTTGTTAAGTGCCGATTACAGCCAAATAGAACTTAGAATTATGGCTAGTATTTGCGGTGATGAAAATTTAATGAAAGCATTTATTGATGGAGAGGATATTCACCGGAGTACGGCGGCAAAGGTATTTCAGGTTTCACCGGATGAGGTTACTTCTGATATGCGTAGAAAAGCCAAGGAAGTAAATTTTGGAATACTTTACGGTATAGGTCCGTTCGGTTTAAAAACAAGACTGGGAATAACCCAAAAACACGCAAAAGAAATAATAGACACATATTTTGAAACATTCTCAAAAGTAAAGGGGTATATTGAAAGCTCTATTGAACAATCTAGAGAAAAAGGATATGCTGAGACTCTTCTGGGAAGAAGAAGATACCTTAAAAATATAAATAGCAAAAACAATGTTGTTAGAAGTGGTGAGGAGCGTATTGCTATAAATATGCCTATTCAGGGCTCAGCTGCTGATATGATAAAACTTGCGATGATAAATGTATTTAACCGACTAAACGAAAAGAATCTAAAATCTAAAATAGTTTTGCAGGTTCATGATGAACTTGTTCTTGATGTACTTAAGGAAGAACTTGATGAGGTTACTGAACTTGTGGTTAAGGGGATGGAAGAAGCTATGCCACTTAATGTCCCAGTTAAAGTGGAATATGGTACAGGTGATAACTGGCTTGTTGCCCATTAGTTTTATGGGAGGGCTTTAAATGTCCTCCCTATTCTGTTACAAACCCATAAATTAAATAACCAAAATTAATCTGCAAAAGTCCAAACGCAATACCACTTATCATATCGTAATCATCAGTTTTGTCTTTAAATGCCTGATTACCTGTCTGAAGGTAGGAATCATAATTATCGTCAGCACGTATTTTATAATATGCTGCGGTTCCTCCTAATACAACTGCACTTCCCAAAAATACTTTAAACCAAATTGTATCAGTAAACTTCACTTCTTTCTGTATTTTAACAGGTTCCAATCTTATCGGAATATTGTTAATTTGAGCATAACTAATTGATTGACTAGAATAGCCAGTTTTAAAAAGTAGAATATTGCCGGAAATATCGTTCAGGAATAAAGGAGTTTTTCCAATAATCTGGTTATTCCTTTGTACTGTAACATTTGATGGATAAGTGGTAAGATATTTTGACTTTTTGAATGTATAATGTTTGTTTATATTGGTGTCACTTACATGAATGGTATCATTAATTATTTGAGAATTATACTGTAAAATGTCTTCCTTGATTGAAATTGCATATTTTTTATGCTGCTCAACTTGAAGTATTACAGAAGTTTGACCAACTAGTTTACCATTTATAAATATACCTGCATCAGGACTATTACTGCTAATCGTTAATTTTACGGTTTGTCCTAATCCTACAGATGCTATTATAAATAAAATGAAAAATATTTTACTCATAGACAAACTCATAAGCTCTAATAATACCTTTGTCATATCCAACATATAAAGTTTCATTATAGCAAAAAGGTGTTATTCTTGGTCTTCCTGAAACTTTGATACTGGATGATATAGCATGTGTGTGTTTATCCAAGATAAGTATCTCTTTCGCAAGATTGTTCAATACAATTTTATTGTTGAATACCAATACAGGAGTGTTTATTAATCCTTTCGAATCATACTTCCAGCTAACTTTACCGGATTCTTTTTCAAACACGTATAAAATACCGTTTAAATTACCAATATATACTGATTTATCATCAAAAGTTGGAGAAGAAAAAAAACGATCCCCAACATTAGTTTTCCAGTTAAGTTCTTGTTTTTCAATATTACAGCTAATAACTTCTCCCCCATATGATGAGGTGATAATGTTATCCTCATCAACAACTACACTATTTAGTACAGTGTCCGCTATTTGAAATGATTTATATTCTAACTTATCAGTATTATAAATTAGAATATTGCCTTCATCATTACAAAACACAATATTATCTTTCCATATTGCTGGTGCCGAACTAACCGTAGAATTAGTCTCAATTGTATTCTTGATATTTCCAAGTGCATCAAGATTTATTATCTCACCTCTATCGGAAACTATCAAAACTTCTTCATTATAAATAATTGGCTGATTATTTATTCCGCCGGTAATTTCATGTTCATACAATACTTTATTGGTATTTATATTATGAACAATAATAGTTGAATAAAGCTCCTTATGATCATTAAGTATATATATAAGTTTGTTTTTTAGTGATAAAACATTTGTAGTAATGGCTCCTTTGTTTTTTGAGTCATTAAGAGTTTTTCCATTTTCAATGTTTATATTATATACTCTACCGGAGAGATCACCGTAAATCATTTTGTCATCAACTATGGTAAAGCCAATATTATTCAAAGACCCATACCCTTCTCTCTCCCATTTAATTGAAAGAGAATCAGGTAATATTTCATCAATAAAATGGTTTCTACTTTCGTTATATCCAAAATACGGCACCTTCATATCGTTATAATTATAATTATAAAATTTTAATGGTGCATAGCATGAGTTTAATAAAATCAACAATATGTAAAATGACTTTCTCAAAAATCAACCCCAAAGAAAAATTGATAAAACAATCCCTTCTGTAATGTTGAAAATTTATTCTCAATTTTTTTACCAACATCGTATCTAAATACTATAGCATTTAGGAAATTAAACCTGATACCACCACCTATTGAACCTAATGTTTCCTTATAATCATTGTCCCAGGCACCACCGGCATCAAAGAACGCTGCACCACGAATACTTGTAAATCCAAGTCCGAATAATGGGAATTTTATATAAAACTGATCAATAAGAGGGAATCGAAATTCAACAGAAGAAACCCATAGCTTTTCGCCGCGAACAGACCAACGCCTCCACCCTCTTAAATCCCAACTGCCACCTGCCAAATAACGTCTTGCATCCTTACCATCATTATAATACAAAGAAGTACGTATTGCCAAACTCGATTTTAGTGATAAACGAAGATATTTTCTGTAATCTGCAATTAGGGAATAATAATTTGTGTTACTATACTTTAGATCACTGGTATATCCAACCAGCAACCTGAAACGCGATCCGTCAAGAGGACCAGTTGGACCCCATAAGCTGTTATCATGCACAAAAGATATGGTATTGGAAACAAGCAAAGCTTTACTAGATATAAACATATCTTCAGGTACTTCCTTATTGGTATTAGCAACAGTTAAGTTTGCTTCCAACCTGTTAAAGCTTGAGAAAGGATATAAAAAAGAAAAACTTGTGCCAAAACTCCTTTCGTAAAAGAACTCATCAGATTCCCGAAGATCATATCTTCTACCGCTAAAATTAAATATTCCATAACCAAAGTTTGTTCGTTTTGAATAATTTACCCTGGTTAATGCCAAATTAAAACTCTTGAGTACATCGCTGGTTACTTCGGCGGTGTTATACATCATAAATAAGTAACGATCATTTCCCATTAAATCGCTAATAGTCATTATAGCACCACCACGTGTACCGTAAACAGGGTCCGTAATAACCTGACTTATAGCATAATCAAGTGAATATTCCTTTTCATACTTCAACTGTTCAGACTCTGACTTTAACATTATCTTTGCAGGATTCCAAGGTAAACCGATATTACTATAATCAAATTTAATAGTATCAGTCTCTAAAATGTTTTCCAATTCTGTAATATAAAACTGGAAAGAAAATTTTTCGAAACCGGAATAAACTAATCGTGTTGAATCGATTAAATTAAATTCAAAAACGCTATTGACGAAATCAGTTACTCTTATTGCAGATTCCGGTGTTTTATAGTTATTAAGCTTGTAAATATTATCAATACCATCATAGTTGGACGTAAAGAATAATTGAGTATAATCCAAATTGAAATCCGGATTGCTTATATCTGCATCCATGTATGTAACGTATTTTGTTTTATGAGTAGCTAAATCATGCATGAATAAATTTTTACGTCCTTCATATTTCCCTTCTGTTCGGTCACTCACAAAATATATTTTATCGGAATCTTTGTTATATACAGGGTCTGCATCTTCATAATAATCATTTGTAATTCTATTGATGGTTTTTGTTGATAGTTCATATTCATAAATATCATTAAATCCTTGAGCATCAGTTGCTGAAAAAACAAGTTTTTCGGATTTATAGCTATATGAAGGTGAGGTTATAGATATTAAATTATCAAATCTGATAGTTTCAATAATCTCATTTTCATCCAGACTATATAGATGAATTACATCTGATTCTTTTGATTTTGTAATAAATGCAAGCTTTCTATCTCTTGAAAGTGTAAGTGAAGGTACAAGCAAATGAAAGGTTTCAAATACATCTTCCTTTTCTCCGCGAATCAATACTTCTGTTTTTTGTTCATCAATATCAGATAAATTAAGTTTTGTTCTAAAAACTGATGTATAACCATTATGATTACCGATATAAACCAAATATTCATCGTCACCGTTTTTATAATACTCAGGCGAAAAATTGAATCCTTTATTCGTTAATTTATTTGAGGTAGCCGAGTGCGGAACTCTGTTTGCATATAATGGGAAGTATTTTTGTTTTACATAAAATTCCCATTCATTATCAATGTCTTCAAATTTTTTATTTATCGAAAACTCAAGGTTATCCTTAAACTTTGTAAAACGCCAAAAATTATTAAGTATTTTTAATATCTTATCTTCACCGTATCGTTCTGCAACAAATTCAAGGAATGCTTGTCCTTCCTTGTACATTAGGAATGTACCGTTAATCTTGTCCAGTGTTCTTAATGGTTGAAAGATATCATTTAACACTGCATCTCTCATAATCATTTCAGCTTGACTATCCCATGCGGTGGACCAAAACTCGGCAAGCCCTTCAACAAACCAAAGCGGAGGAAACCTGTCTGCAGGAATTCTGTGGTTTTTCATTTGCCCAAGTAACATGCTCGTCATATATACATGGACAAGTTCATGATTTATAACGTGTCTGAATTTATCCAGCGAACCAAGGTAAGGAATAACTACCCTACCCTTTATGAATTCAAAAAATCCTCCAACACCTTCGGGAATAAATCCGGGTAGTGTGTTTGTTTGTTGAAAATGGATATGTGTATTATAAAAAATGAGGGGTATTCTTCGGACTACGATATGATTAAACTTCTCCTTTAAATCCTTGTATGAAGCTTCAGCGTATGCTGCTCCAATTTCCGCAATCTCTTCAAAGTCATCATAATAGTATATATCGAAATGATCAGTTTTTATTATCTTCCAGTTAAAATCTTCATACTGAACCTTGTTCCTTCCAAAAAAATAAAATTGGGAGAATAGCTGAGTGCTTGCAGTTAAGAAGAAAAGTATTGAAAATGTAAGATATTTCAGTCTGATCATTAATTAGCTTTCTTGGTTTTTTAGTGAAAGTGTAAATAATTTAGACTGTAAACAATGTAAAAAATATTACATAATATGGTTAATCAAATTTGTAAATATACCTTTCAAGATTTTCAGAAAAATATGTTTCTAATCTTTCTTTTATTTCATTAGAAGTATTAAACGATAATAATTCACGAGAAAGTTTTTCAACTTCAGAATAATTTATATTTCTAATTATACTTTTTATGTTTGGAATAGCTGATGCAGAAACGCTTAGTGAGTCAAGTCCAAGTCCAACTAATAATGGAACAGCAAGTAAATCAGCCGCCATTTCTCCACACATAGAAACAGAGCAATTTTTGCTCTCTTTTGCAGAGTTAATTATATGAGCAATTGTTCTTACTACAGCAGGATGAAACTCCTGATATAATCCTGACACAATGTCATTACCGCGATCAACAGCAAGCAGGTATTGAATCAAATCATTAGTTCCAATACTCACAAAATCCACTATTTCTGCAAAATCTCTTGCCATAACAGCAGCCGATGGCACCTCAATCATAATACCAAGTGGTATATCCTTATCGTACTTAACACCTTCATTTGTCAATTCATCCATACACTCATTTACGAGATATTTAAACTCATGTACTTCCTCGATTGACGAAACCATTGGAACCATGATTTTAATATTTTTAAGAACTGATGCTCTTAACATAGCTCTAATTTGAGTTTTAAACATTACCTTGTTATCTAAAGAAAACCTTATTCCCCTCCAGCCAAGGAATGGATTTGGTTCTTTAACATCAACTGGTAATACTTTATCGCCCCCAATATCAAGAGTTCTTACAATCATTTTATCAGGATAGACTTTTTTTGCCAAATCATGATAAATCTTAAATTGCACATCTTCAGGAGGAAAAACATCATATGCCTGAAATATCTGTTCTGTTCTTACAAGTCCAATACCGCTCGCACCATTTTGTATTACAAGTGCAATTTCTTCATTCAAATCAAGATTAGCCTGTAGTAGTATTTCCTTGCCATCTTTTGTTACAGCAGGTTTATCTCTCAATTCACTTAATTCTTCATCATGAAGCTTTAATTTTTCTATTTTGTCTTTATAATATTCTAACTGATTATCATCAGGGTTTACTATAACTTGCCCATGAAAACCATCAAGAATTAGTGTGTCTTCATTTTTAATTATTTTGGTAGCATCAGTAAAACCAACCGTTGCAGGTATGTTAAGTGACCTAGCAACAATTGCAGCGTGCGATGTTAATCCACCAAAGTTAGTTACAAAACCTTTAATGTTAACTCTTGAAAACAGAACCGTATCAGCAGGAGTTAAATAATCGGAAATAACAATTACATCACTAGTTATTTTGGATTGCCATTTCTGCTTACGTAGATTCCGGATAATTCTGTTTTTAATATCTTCAATATCATAAGACCTTTCCTGCAAATACTCCGTATCTGAGAGGTTCATAAGTTTTTGATATTTTGATATCTCGTCATCAACTATAAAATCAGGAATTTTCTTTTCGGTTTTTATTCTATCAATAATTGTATTTGTTAATATTGGATCATCAAGAATCATTATTTGAGCTTCAAAAATAGATGCTCTGTTTGTGCCGAGTTTATCGACAGCAAGACTAAATATTTTCTGCAATTCGCTACGCGATTTATCCAAAGCTGCATTAAAGCTTTCAACTGCTTCTTTAACGTCATCAATATCTTCTTCGCTTACTTTTTCAACTTTCTTTGAATATATGTAAGCTTTTGCAATAGCTATACCGGGAGCTGCAGCTATTCCGCAATAAATATTTTTGCCTTTCTTTATCAAAGTTCGTCAAATCCTCTGTTAAAATAATCCAATATAGTTTTTGCGGCTTCCTCTTCATCCGGTCCATCAAATGAGAGATGAATTTCCGAACCTTTTTCTGCTGCAAGAGTCATAACACCAATTATTGATTTACCGTTAATGGTAATACCATCTTTAGTTAAAAGAAATTCAGCTTCGTACTTAGCAGCATATTTTACAATAGTTGCTGCAGGTCTTGTATGCAAACCCGCATCGTTTATAATCTTTACTTTAGTTTCAATCATTATTTGCTTCTTTTTATTAACATGTTAGCTAACCAAATCAAATTTTCTTTAGCTTCTGTATCAGGTAAAACATCCAGAGCTTTCAAGGCAATATCATTGTAATCATTCATCAGTGAACGAGCATCTTCAATAACACCCAACTTTATATAAAGATTTCTGTACATAGGCACCATTGATTTATCAATCCCCTTGTTTTTTACTACTTCAAGCAAAAGTTTTTTATCATCACCTTCGGCAAACTCAAGGGCTTTAAGGAAAATATAAGTCTTTTTACCTTCTACAAGATCACCACCAACAACTTTACCAAATTTTGCTTCATCAGCTAATATATCAAGTAAATCATCCTGAATCTGGAAAGCCATACCTAAATTAAGACCAAATGTTTTTAATGCCTTAATTATTTTTTCATCAGCATTAGCAAGGTAACCGCCAACGGCACAACACATCTCAACCATTGCGGCGGTTTTCTTTTGAATCATCAGTTTGTATTGGTCAATAGTTACATTTTCCTGAGTTTCAAAATCGGTATCGTAACTTTGTCCTTCGCAAACTTCTATTAAACCGGTTGTAAAACTATCCATTATTTCAGCCGTATTTATTCTGCAATCTTTAAGAAGATTACGATAAGCAACAGCAACAAGATTATCACCAGCAAGTATAGCAGGATTAAGACCAAATTTTATATGAACAGTTTCTCGCCCTCTTCGTTTATCAGCTTTATCCATGATATCATCATGAACAAGTGTAAAATTATGAAGAAGCTCAACAGCAACTGCTGCATTATACGCATCTTCAAAATTACCACCTGCCGCTTTTGATGAAAGCAGAACCATATACGGGCGTAATCTTTTGCCACCACTTGTAATTATGTATTTGCATGGATCATAAAGCGATGCAGGCTCTTCGTTAACAAGCAGTTTATTGAATCTTTCTTCAAGTATATCTACCTGTTCTTTGTAAATTTCGCTATACTTATCCATCTGTGCAGTAGTCAATTAAAACCTCTTCAATATTTGTAATCCAAAAGATGCAATTTTTCTGAAAGTAAATCTATTAAAAAATATCTTAAAATACTTGTAGTCTCTATAACAAATGATTGATATCAGAGTTGTCAAATTCTGTTTTATTTTTTTCATCTGTATATAGAATATCAACAGGTAATATTTTTCGAACTGAATTTATTAGATAACATTCATCGCTTTTCAATATTTTATTTAATGTTACACTATCTTCAGTTATTATGTTTTTCTCAATCATGTATTCACGCATACAACCATTTAGTAAACCATCACCTACAGGAGGTGTAATATACTTGCCATTAAATTTTATTATGATATTTGTATATGATCCTTCAGTTAAATTACCATGTTCGTTAAAAAATAATATTTCATCAAAACCAGACTGTTTTGCTTCGCTTAGGGATTTATTATAAAACTTGCGATTTGTTGTTTTGTGGTAAACTAATCTGTTTTGTGAATTAACATTTTTATCAGAAATACAAACTTTATATTGTTTTGCCTCAAGTATAAATGGATTTGATGTGATTTTTATTTTACCCCATTTATTTAGCTGTAGTTTTAATCTATATGTTTTATTGTTGCTAAAATCTAAATTGGAAATGGTCTTCTGAAGTAATTCCCTTACAGTATTTTCATTAAAGCAGAATAGAAAATACCTTGCACTATTTTTTAGTCTTATAATATGATATTCAATTAAAAATATTGTGTTATTTTCTGCCAACATAGTTTCGAATAGTTCAAAATAAGTATTTGTTCGCATGAAAAAATCAGCTTTTAGCATAACCTCTTTATACTCTTCATCAGGATCACTATCCCAAACAATACCACTACCTGTACCATATACTGTATTTAATTGATAATCTATTTTAAAAGTTCTAATCGGAATATTACTAACTATCTCTTTTCCATGAAAATATCCTATGGCTCCTGTATATATACCTCTTTTCGTATTTTCAAGCTTTTTAATAATCTCCATTGTTTTTATTTTTGGTGCCCCCGTAATTGAACCTGATGGATAAATTGCTAACAAATTATCTGCAAAGTTATTAGTTTTTAGAGTACCCTCAATCCGGGTAACCATTTGGTGTAAAGTTTCATATGTTTTTACATATTTCTCCTTAACCACCTTCACACTCCCGGTATTACATATTTTCCCTATATCATTACGAAGTAAATCTACAATCATAAGGTTTTCCGCAGAATCCTTTTTGCTTGCTAATAAACTGGAGATATTTTTTGCATCATCAGGCAAATTCTTTCCCCTATTTATTGTTCCCTTCATCGGCTCAACAATAATTCTGTTTTCATCAGCTTTAAAAAATAACTCAGGTGAAATTGACAAAATATAATTGTCGTTATCGTTTATTAGTGTAATGTATTCAGCAGATTGGTTGAAAACTAATTGTGAAATAAACTCAAATAAATTCGGTATCTGAAATTTTAATCTAATAGTAAAGTTAACCTGGTAAGTATATCCTTGTTTAATTGCTTCTTTTATTTGCTTAATTGCGTCAATATATTCCTGCTTATCACAATCATAATCTATTTGCTCAATGGAATTATAAAATTCAGTAGAAAAGTCATATTCAATATTATCACTATTTAAAACCAGGCTATCCTTATTATCACATAGAAAGAGTTTCCCAAGAATATCATCATCATCAAAATATTGGTTTTGCCTCTCTTCAAATAAGTAACCAGCCTCATAATTCAAGAAATAAAAACCGGATATGTCTTGCGTAAATGGATTATTTACTTCAAATACGCAATCAAAATCCTGTTTAGTTTTTAGAGTGATTTTTTCCTGAGTTCTGCTAAAAATTATTGTTTTTGCAGATTTATAAATTGGTGGAGTAAAGAAAATTGCAGTATCAGGATTATTTATAATGAAATGGAATAATTCAGAGATTTTTTTCATAGGGAAAATATTTCCATCAAAATTCATTTTTTTATAAAGTGACAATTTAATAACTTTATTTAATAGATACGTAATTTACTATTTGGAGATTAAATGAATAAACCAAAATTATCTTTTGCTCAAATATTGAATATGAGCTTTGGCTTTTTTGGAATCCAGTTTGGATTTGCTTTACAAAATGCCAATGTTAGCCGAATATTTGAGACTTTAGGTGCAAACGTTGATGAACTTGCTTTGTTCTGGATAGCAGCACCCTTTACAGGTTTGGTAGTACAACCTATAATAGGACACATGAGTGATAATACTTGGGGTAAGCTGGGTAGAAGAAAACCATTCTTCTTAATAGGTGCAATACTTGCATCAATAGCCATTTTTGTAATGCCAAATTCTGATGTTTTATGGTTTGCTGTTATGATGCTATGGATTATGGACGCATCAATTAATATTTCTATGGAACCATTTCGGGCACTTGTTGCAGATGTACTCCCCGAAGAACAACGTACAACCGGTTTTGCAGCTCAAACATTATTTATTGGTATGGGTGCAGTAATTGCCTCAGCATTACCATGGTTCTTTTCACAGATTGGTGTTGAAAGTACCGCTCCTGAAGGTATAATACCAAATACTGTTAAATATTCATTCTACATTGGAGCAGTTGTTTATATTATTGCTGTATTGTGGACCGTATTCACTACAAAAGAATACCCCCCTGAAAATATGGACGAATTCCTTAAAAAGAAATCAGAAGCCGGAAGTGCTTTTAATGCGTTTATTACCGGCTTTGTTGATATTTTCATGTCTCTTTGGAAGATGCCAAAAACAATGTGGCAAATTGCACTTGTTCAATTCTTTTCATGGTATGCGTTATTCTGCATGTGGATTTACACAACTCCTAGTGTTGCTCAAAATGTTTTTGGTGCTGTCGATCCAAAATCTGCATTATATCAGGAAGCCGGTGACTGGGTGGGTATTTTGATGGCAGTTTATAACGGTGTAGCTGCATTATTCGCTTTCTTGCTACCTGTTATTGCTAAAAAAACATCACGTAAAATAACTCACGCTATTGCCCTTTCTGCTGGTGCAATTGGGTATCTATCATTTTACGTTATAAAAGATCCTAATTTGTTGCTATTTTCCGAGATAGGTATTGGACTTGCCTGGGCATCTATTTTAACTATTCCTTACTCAATTATATCAAGTGCAATACCGGAAGAGAAAATGGGTGTTTACATGGGTATTTTTAACTTCTTTATTGTGATACCTCAAATTGTAGTAGCACTTACTTTAGGATTTATAATCAACAATGTATTTGACAATGTACCAATATACGGACTTGTATTAGGTGCTGGTTCACTACTAATTGGTGCTTTGGTAGTGCTTTTTGTTGATGATGTAACTGAAAAGAAAGCAAAGGCTTAATTAGTGCTCCATAAGTTTGTATAAATCAGGAATTGGTTCAGTGCGGTACTGACTATGCTCAACATCAAAAACATTTGATTGCAGGTTAGCTACCCACTGCTTTCCTTCCTGAGTAACATATAGAAGTTTTAACGCATCCTGAATAAAAGGATTAACAACATTCCAGTAAAATTTGGCATAACTTGCCCTCATTGCACCCGGATTATCATAACCCATTTTTTTATGTGAACCTGTTTCAGTAAACTCATAATATAAAGCTGGTATTTTTTTAAGATAGTTGGGATCACCTAATTGCCCAATAAAATCGGCTGCTCTAACAAGTCCACCAAGTGTGTCGGTTTGTTTATAAAAAGCATTATCAGGAATTGGAAATCTTGTCATTTCTATATAATTGGCAACTTCATCAGCATTGATATCTGAAAAAACCTTACCACCAAATCTTTCGTGTATAAAAAGTTTACTTCTATCAACATGATAAGGATTTAAGGATGAATCGCTTTTTAAATGTGGGAATTCAATTGTTTCATTATTTATACCGGTAGCAATAATATTATCTTTGTCACTTTTGCAAATACCTCTAACAAAACCAATATCATGACAAAGCAATGCTAACATAAAATGAAGCCAATCTTTTGGGCTAACACCACCCTCAAGAATATGTTTGCCTTTAAGTATATGCAGACCAACTGAGGACACCATAATAGTATGATCAACATTGTGGTACAAAGCATCAGTATTTGCAATATTTTCCAGAGATAATTTACCAATATAAGCAGCTATATCACTGTACTGACTTTCAAGTGCACTATACTGTTCTTTGTAATTTTCGGTAAGTTCTTCAATGAAAGCCTGAATTACAAGCTTATGTACATTTATCATATTAAAGTCTCCGGAATTGCGTAATTATTTTTATAGTGTTTAATTACTACTCCAAAGTAACTACTTTTAAAAAATATATTGTGATTTGCAGCAAAGATAACTTCAACATGTATATATAAGTATAAATAATTATTCAATCATAAATGATTCTTCCTCAAAAGAATACTTAGTGTACTTAAATGATTTATGATAAAATTCATTTTTTGATACTTCGTAATAATAGTCCTCTTTCCATTCATTATAATTTTTAACAATTTCTGCAAAAGCGTTTAAAATAAATTCTATTTCATCATTTGTCATAACAGGATGAATGGAAAATCTTAACCATCCGGGCTTTTCCGAGAGATCACCATGGTCAATTTTGTTTGTTATTCTTCTTGAGCGGGAAGGATCAACATGAAGTAAAAAGTGTCCGTAAGTTCCTGCACAACTGCAACCTCCCCTTACCTGTATTCCAAATCTGTCATTTAACAGTTTAACCATTAGATTATAATGAATATCTTCAACGTAAAAAGAGATAATTCCCAGTCTTTCTCTAATGTTATCAGCAAGTATATGAATTTGAGGTATCTTATCGAGTCCGTCAAATAGTATTTCAAGTAACTCTTCTTCCCTCTTTAGAATATTATCAACTCCCATATCATCTTTAAGCTTTATGGAGAGAGCAGTTTTAATGGTTTGCAAAAAGCCAGGAGTTCCACCATCTTCTCTTGCTTCAATATCCTGAACAAATTTGTGTCCACCCCAGGGATTTGTCCAGTCAACTGTACCACCACCTGGATGATCAGGTATTTTTCTTTTGTAAAGATGAGAATCAAAAACCAATACACCGGTAGTACCTGGACCACCTAAAAATTTATGAGGAGAAAAGAAAACTGCATCAAGTTTTTCCGATTCATTTTCGGGGTGCATATTGATATCAACATAAGGAGCCGAAGCCGCAAAATCTACAAAACAGTATCCGTCATATTCATGTATCATACTTGCAAGTTTATAATAATCAGTTACTGCACCAGTAACATTTGAAGCTGCTGTAAATGAACCTATTTTTAACTTTCTGTTACTGTATAATTTTAGAAGCTTTGAAAAATGCTCAATATTTGGCATACCATTTTGGTCAGGCTCAATAATTACAACATCAGCTAAAGTTTCCAGCCAGGATGTATGATTAGAGTGATGTTCCATATGTGTTATAAAAACTACAGGTTTGTCATCAGTAGGAAATTCCAGATATTTGGAGAGTTGCTCGCAAACACGCAAACCTAATATTCTTTGAAACTTATTTATTACGCCGGTCATTCCAGTACCAGATGTAATAATAACATCGTCAGAGGCAGCATTAACATGCTTTTTAATTATTTTATGTGCAGTATGATAGGCATGCGTCATTGAAGTTCCGGTTATGCTCGATTCGGAATGAGTATTTCCAACAAGCGGACCAAAACGGTTAACAATTATATCTTCAATTGGTTTATATAATCTACCACTCGCAACCCAATCAGCATACACAAGTTTTTGCAAACCGTAAGGTGATTCGAATTCTTTATCAATTCCTACTACATTTTCTCTGAATTTACTAAAATAATTTTCCAAATTAGACATATATTCACCATTTATTTTTCATTCAAGAACATACTAATAATAAGTCATTTATAAAATAATATTTTTTAATCAATATAACATTTGTAATTATATGTACAATTAGTTATATTTGTAAGCTCAAAAATACTGAATGCACCCGTAGCTCAATTGGATAGAGCGTCTGACTACGGATCAGAAGGTTGGGGGTTCGAATCCTCCCGGGTGTACTTTTTTAAGCCTTATAGTTTTAATAATTATAAGGCTTTTTTCTTTAGAACATATCTATTCCACTCAAATTATGTCCAATATCTCAACACAATCTAAATAATATAACATTAATGTATTATATTTATTTTTATTAGATTTAATTTATAATGAAGAGGCAAACATGAAGAAGGCAATTATATTAATATTTCTCTTTTTAATATTATCTCATTGTTCAGTTGGATTACATGGTCCTAAAGCTCCCGAAGCAATGTTAAAATATGAACAAACTTATGATGTCGCAAACTTATCTAAAAATGAATTATTTAGTGAAGTAAATAGTTGGTTTGTTAATCAGTTTCTATCATCTGAATCTGTTATTGAATATTCTGATAAAGAAACTGGAAGAATCGTGGGTAAATATACTTTTACTAGTACAACAATTGTAAGCTATAAAACTGTTTATGTTTTGCAAACTGTTGATGCATATGTTAAGGAAAACAAAGTAAGATTATATATACACGACCCTAACTATGGAATGGGAACACAACAATATACCCCTCTGGTTACACAGAATGGGATAAATCAAGCGAGACAACATTGGATTAAACTTTCAAAGTCATTAAAGCAACATCTTGATAACATAAAAAAAGATTGGTAAATAATAAGTAACTATATTCCCTTAAATGCCATTTTGGATAGATAATATTCTTGAGCATCTAATATTCCGAATATTTATGTCTGTTTTTTATTATAAGTATAAATTATAGCTTGCTAATTCGTTACTTTTTTAATTATTTAACACTTTCTTTTTTCGAAATTAAGGCAAAACTTACAAAGAATGTTTGGTGATAACCATATCCACTTTATGCAACTGGCTTTAAAGGAAGCCGTAAAAGCCTTCGATTCAAACGAAATACCTATCGGTGCAATCATAACCAAAGAAAACAGAATTATTGGCAGAGGTTACAACCAGGTTGAAATGCTAAAGGATCCTACTGCTCATGCCGAAATTATTGCTATTACTGCTGCATGCAATAATTTAGGAGATAAATTTCTGAATGATTGCAATATTTATATTACGGTTGAACCATGTGTGATGTGTACAGGTGCTCTAATTTTATCCCGTATTGAAAACATATTTTATGGTTGCATGGAACCAAAATATGGTGCAGCAGGTTCTCTATTTAATATACCAGCTCATTCAGCTATTAACCACAAACCCAATATTTACGGCGGAATTCTGGAAGAAGACTCTGCCAGTCTTATGAAATTATTTTTTGAAAATAAAAAGAATAGATCCTTTAACTAACTATTCTTATAATTCTAAATACAGGGTGTTATAATGAGAATTATCCTTTTTGGTGCCCCAGGTGTAGGGAAAGGCACTCAGGCTAAAATATTAACATCACGATTACATATTCCGCATATTTCTACTGGTGATTTGCTGAGAAGAGCTGTTGCCAAGGATACCGATCTTGGAAGAAAAGCAAAGGAACTTATTGAAAACGGACAATTGGTATCTGACGAAATGATGGGTAAAATTATTGAGTTTGAACTTGCCGACCCAAGATGCAAGGAAGGTTTTATTCTTGATGGTTTTCCTCGTACTGTAGCTCAGATTAAAATACTCGACAAAATTATGTCGGAACTACATGTTAAACGATACAAGGTAGTTTTGCTTACTGCAAATGATGATATTATTGTTAAGCGATTAACACAAAGAAGGATGTGTTCTGCTTGCGAAAATATCGTTAACCTTAACTATCTTCAGGATCATTCTACATGTCCATTATGTGGTTCAAAGAATAGATTTGTAAAACGTAAAGATGACGATGAATCAGTAATTCGCAAACGTTTGGAAATTTTCAGGGAAAACACAAAACCTGTAATTGATTACTTTGTTGAACATACTAAAGTAATTACTGTTGATGGATTGTTACCTGTTGAAAGAGTAACAGAAACTATTATTGATGCATTAGAAATCTGGTAATCTCTTCTTGATTTTTACTTTTAGAACTTTACCATTTTCGAGTTTAAGAATTCTTGCGTCAGAATTTTTTACGAGATTGTAATTGTGAGTAGCTAAAAATAATGTAGTGCCCCTTTGGTTTATTTTGTTAAGGGTGCCGATAATTGATTCGGTAGTCTCAGGATCAAGGTTACCTGTAGGTTCATCAGCCAAAATTATCAAAGGATCATTTATTATTGCTCTTGCAATTGCAATTCTCTGACGTTCTCCGCCTGATAACTCCAACGGAAATGACTTTTGCTTGTGGGATAGTCCTACTTCTGAAAGTGTGTTTATTACTTTCTTTTTAATCTGGGTTAAAGGTGTTCCGGTTGCCTTAAGTACAAATGCAAGATTATCGAAAACATTTCTATCATTCAACAATTTAAAATCTTGAAACACTATACCAATTTTTCTTCTTAAATATGGAATATCTTTCGTTTTAATCGTATCCGTATCATAATTGTCAACAATAATTTTGCCGCTATCTGGTATCAAGTTTCTATAAATCAGCTGGAATAAAGATGACTTTCCTGAACCGCTTTTACCAATAAGGTAAACCTTCTCCCCTGCCTCTATCGAAATATTCAGATCATCAAAAAGTTTTTGGTTATTATACGAAAATGACAAATTTGATATACTTAACATTTTATGTACCTCTAACAACAAACTGAACTCTTTCGCAATTTTCATCAGCAGTATCAAAAGTAAAGGCATCATAACAATCAACAACCATCAACCCTGCCTCTTCCAAAAGATAAAAATAATCTACAAAATGATATACTCTTTGTACATGCTTTTCAATATAATCATTACCATCATAGCGAATAGTGAAGTTGTTATAATGGAGTTTTTCCTTTTCGTCATATATACTCTCCTGAACATATTCAATACCATCATGAATTCCGCTTCTGTTAAGATATCCAACATTTTCAATACTGTTTTGCTCAAGACTTGCATCAAATGTAAACATACCGTCTTTCTCAAGTAGCAATGCAATATTCGAAAAGAATTTGATCATATCTTCTTCGGATATTAAATAATTTATACTATCAAAAATAGTATATATAAGTTCATACTTTTTTTTGAATGATGGATATCTCATATCACAACATACTTTTGTAAGTCTGTTATCAATATTTTTCAGGAATCCTGGCTCAAGATCCGAGACTGTAATATCGGGAATTTCTTTAAGCAGGTGAGTTGATAATTCTGCAAAACCACAACCAAACTCAAGAGCATTTTTTGGTTGTAAATTAAATGAATATACAATATCAATTAAATAATCAGACCAATCAGAATAACTAACCTGCTCCATAAGATGCTGGTAAATTTTAGTGATATGTGAATAAGGTTTAACTTCCATATTATACTTTACGATTTGTAATAATAGTTTCTGCCCAAATAAAAGCCTGCAAAAAGCTTAGATGATCAGCAAGATTTTTCCATGCAATATCAAATGCGGTCCCATGATCTGGTGATGTCCTAACTATGGGTATTCCTGCAGTAAAGTTAACACCACTCGAAAAATTTAACATCTTGAATGGTATAAGAGCCTGATCATGGTACATTGCTATAAATGCATCATAATCACGATAAAACTTGTTACCAAAAAACGCATCTGCCGGATACGGTCCTTCAATTTCACATTTATTGAATGCTTTTATAACCGGACGAATAATTGTATCTTCTTCTTTACCAAGCTTACCATTCTCACCAGCATGAGGATTTAACCCCAATATAGCAATTTTAGGATTATCATATCCTAAATCATCTTTAAGCGAATTAAAAACAGCATTAATTGTGTTGCGTAACTGAATTTGTGAAAGTTTATCAGGAACCTCTCTAATTGGTGTATGAATTGTTGCAAGTCCACATTTCATTGCACGAGAAAGAAACATCATTGTTGATTGATTTGCACCAGTTAACTCCTGAAATAGTTCAGTATGACCCGGATAAGTAAATCCGGCATTTATTATTGCTTCCTTTGATATAGGAGCTGTAACTATAGCATCAGCAATTTTATTCTCAATCAGAGAATAACCTCTTTTTATACTTTCTATTGAAGATGCGCCAGAGTAAATTGTCGGAACTCCTGGTTTAAATTCAGCTTCATTTAACGGCAAGAAGATAACACGTTCATTTGAATCTGCAATCTCTCTATCAGATTCAAGAATCACATACTTAAAGTTTAATTCGTAAACTTCATCAAGGACTTTAATAACATTTTTAGCTATTGGTATAATAAACTTATGTTTACTATTTACTAAAGCCTCTTTAAGTGTTTTAACAATAATTTCAGGTCCTATACCATTTATATCGCCTGATGTAAATACAAATCTGTACATATTATTTTTTTAGTTTGTAATCACCTAAACCCGAATTATCGATAAAAACGAAACTATTACCTGAAGCCTTATAGTACCATACTTCAACAGCTTCTTTTCTGTCATTATAATATCGTTTTACATCATCCGGTTTTCCAAGTTTTACAAAGGTTTTCCCTCTATCTGAGTAAACACCATTTTTATTTACAGAATTACCAAATTTATATGATGCATAATCGCACCTTCTGTAATATTCATATTCCAGCAGGTTAATACCTTCGTTTTTCGATTTTGAATCCCAAAATTCTCTCAACAACCTTTCATAATCCTCTTCATCTTCCCTTAACAACTTTCTTGAAGTTTCTTCACCATAACCAATTGAAATAAGTTCAAGTGCATATTTAGGATTTATCAGAGATTCTGGTTTGTTAGTCAATATAACAGGTACAGATAAAGTATCAGAAAGTTTTCCAGAGTTCACTTCAAGTATAATCTCATATTCCTTGAACTTAAAATTAACATCTTTAATTCTGAAAAACGAATAACTACCCTTATCATCAATAGAAAAAATAGTATTATTCTTATCCCTAATAATCGAATACCCACCTTTTCCCAAATAATCTGCTGATAATTCCGAAAGCAAATTATTGTTATCAATACTTATTGGAAAAGTTTCAATATTTGGATTCGCTACAATAATTACCAAATCTTTCCTATCCAAACCAATTGGGATGGAGCCACCATAATTTGAAATAGGCATAACGCTCGAATCAGAATTGTCAACAACAACATAGTTCATTAAAGGGGGTTCTTCTTCAATAACCAATTCGAAAGGATCAAGTTTAAATGAACGATTTGTGTTTTCCAGTGAAACTATTGGATCAATTAAATATTTGCCTGATTTTAATTGTACTTCAATAATTCCCTCAATAGTTAGCTTGTTCGATTCGGTATCCTTATAACTATTTGCAGTTATATTTTGATAACTTGTTTCCCTTACAATCAGTGTCTCATTTTCTTTATCAAGCACCTCGGTTGTAAACGAAAGCCCCGCAGTATAAGAGTAGTTTTCCTTAACAAAAAACAAATATTTATATGGCAGACGAAAGGATATATAAACATTATGAACTGAATCAGTATAAACTATATTCGATTCGATTAATAAAGGACTTGGATTCCTCTGCGAATAAAGAAATCCAAGTGTAATAAAAAAGAACATCAATATTTTTTTCATTCGAAAACCAATCTTAGCTGTTCATACTAGTTAGGAACTCTTTATTTGTTTTAGTTCCACGCATTTTGTCAAGAAGAAAGTCCATAGCTTCAACCTGATCATAATCATTAAGTATTTTGCGAAGAATCCATACTTTATTAAGAGTTTCTTCGTTCAACAGCAATTCTTCTTTTCTTGTTCCCGATTTATTAACATCAATTGCAGGGAATATTCTTCTATCTGCAAGATGTCTGTCAAGCACAAGTTCCATGTTACCTGTACCTTTAAATTCTTCAAAAATAACCTCGTCCATTCTTGAACCGGTTTCAATTAGTGCAGTTGCAATAATTGTAAGTGAGCCACCATCTTCAGTATTACGGGCAGAGCCGAAAAATCTTTTTGGTTTATGAAGTGCATTCGAATCAACACCACCACTAAGAATTCTACCGGAATGAGGTATTACAGTATTGTGTGCACGAGCAAGACGTGTAATACTATCGAGCAGGATAACAACATCTTCACCGGCTTCAACCATACGTTTTGCTTTTTCATTCACCATATTTGCAACCTGAACATGTCTTTCGGCAGGTTCATCAAAAGTTGAACTAATAACTTCAGCATTAACCGAACGCTGCATATCAGTTACTTCTTCTGGTCTTTCATCTATAAGTAATAAAATCAGTTTAACTTCAGGGTGATTTCTTGTAATAGAGTTTGCTATTTTTTGGAGCAAAATAGTTTTACCACTTTTTGGTGGAGAAACTACCAAACCACGTTGCCCTTTACCAATTGGAGATAGCAAGTCCATAATTCTCATTGAATATTCACCTGGAACTGATTCCAGTTTAATTCTTTTTGTTGGGTATAGAGGTGTAAGGTTATCAAATAACGTCCTACCTCTAATTGTATCAGGACTCTTACCATTAACTGCTTCTACTCTTAAAAGTGCAAAAAATCGTTCGCCTTCTTTAGGGGGACGAATCTGTCCTTCAACAAAATCACCGGTTCTTAAACCAAATCTTTTAATTTGTGAAGGAGAAACATAAATGTCGTCTGGGGAAGGTAGGTAATTGTAGTCCGAAGATCTAAGGAATCCATATCCGTCTTGTAAAACTTCAAGAACTCCACGTGAAAATGTTAAGCCATCTTTTTTTGTTTGTGCTTCCAGAATCTTGAAAATCAGCTCTTGTTTGCGTAAATCGCTATAACCGTTAATGTTTAGGTCTTTTGCCAGTTTATACAAATCAATGATTTTCTTTGATTGGAGCGAAGAAATATCCAAAGGCATGATTTTTTCCTAAATTGTGAATGAATAAATAGATTGAAATAATTTTAAGAGTATTAGTAGTTAAAGTAAGTTTGGGGAATTATATCCTCTGCTCATTCTTCTGAATGAAACAGGAATGAACATGTAGTAATTCAAACTTAATTTTATCAAATAAAAATGTCAAGTCTTTTTTAATAATTCTGATTTAATATCGCCTAAAATATAAATACTGCCTGTTACGAGTAAAATACGTTTATCAGCTTTTTTGATGAATTCACGAATATATTCAGCGGGATTTTCCAGTCTTATTGCAGTAGGGGTAATTTTATTTGCATGTGCAATTTTCATGAGTTCATCAATTGATGCTGCTCTGCTAAAATCGATACTTGTAAATAATATATTATCGAATGTTTTATCAAAAAGCTTTAATATTTCATCAAGATTTTTATCAGCCATACCTCCGTATATTAGTTCTACGGGGCAATTGTATTTATTTTTTAATTTATTTACTTCTAATAATAACGCTTGTAATCCTTCAGGATTGTGAGCAGAATCAAAAATCACTAATGGGTTTTCATTATATACCTCAAATCTACCCTGTAATCCCGAATTTTTAATTACATTTCTAATTCCAATCAAAATAGTATTTGAACTTACTTCCTTAAAAGTATTTAGTATTGTAAGTATTGCAAGTCCGCAATTATAAAATTGATGTATTCCTTTTAAGTTAGTCTCATAAATATTTATATCATTTATTTTAATTGAATTACTAATCTGTATAACACAATCATCATACGAATAAATTTCATTGTTTTCGTATGACTTGGCTATCGATTTAATTCTACTTATAGCAGGCAAAGGCATTTTACCAATAAAAACTTTTGAACCAGGTTTAATAATTCCAGCTTTTTCTTCTGCTATTTTTTCTAGTGTATCCCCCAATATACGGGTGTGTTCCAAACTAATAGAAGTTATTACAGATGCAAGTGGTAATACTACATTTGTAGCGTCAAGTCTGCCTCCCAAGCCAGTTTCCAATACAGCAATATCAATTTGGTTATCCTTGAAATACATAAACGCTAATGCGGTTGTTATTTCAAAAAACGTTGGTTGATTTTCGTCAATATATTTATCTAGCTTTTGAACAAACCGTACAATATATTCATCCGGTATCATCTCACCGTTAATTCTTATTCTTTCATTAAACTCTACAAAATGAGGAGAAGTATATAAACCCGTTTTATATCCTGCTTCCATTAAAATACTGGAAACATAAGATGCCGTACTTCCCTTTCCATTAGAGCCAGCTATATGAATAACTTTTAAATCTTGTTGCGGGTTACCAAGATATTCTAACAAGTTAATAACGTTATTAAGACCTAACTTTACTCCCATTTGTTTCATGGAAAAAAGTTTGCTGAGGGCAGTTTCTTTATTCATTATCTAAGCTTAATACTACCGGTTAATGATGAAATACTTGTTGATTCAGTATCTTTAAGAAATTTTTCAAGATCATTGGCAATATCTATTGAGGCATGAGGA
This sequence comes from Melioribacteraceae bacterium, assembly GCA_963663615.1. Classification (GTDB taxonomy): domain Bacteria; phylum Bacteroidota; class Ignavibacteria; order Ignavibacteriales; family Melioribacteraceae. The sequence continues at coordinate 1,861,990 of OY760517.1, read as the reverse complement.
TTAACAAAGTTTACAGTGCCAATCTGGAATGCTGAGGCTCCGGCAATCATAAATTCAACCGCATCCTTGTAATTAGATATTCCACCAATTCCAATTATTGGAATATCTACATTTCTATGAATTTCCAGAACTTTTGCTAATGCAACAGGTTTAATTGCTGGTCCGGATAAACCACCAGTTACGTTACAAATAACCGGTTCTTTTGTATAAATATTTATAGCAGTTCCAATTAAAGTATTGATTGCAGAAACTGCATCAGCACCACCATCTTTAGCTGCTTGTGCAAACTTGTGTATTTCAGAAACATTTGGTGATAATTTCATGATTAGCGTTTTGTCAGTTACTGCTCTTACTTTTTCAGTAATCATGGAAACTGATTTCAAATCGTTACCAAATATTAAACCACCTTCCTTAACGTTTGGACAGGATATATTAATCTCAAAAGCTTTAATTGTTTCTTCAGTATTAAGCGTTTTAGCACATTCAACATACTCATCTACTGAACTGGCAGCAATATTACAAATTAACGTTGAACCTGCTTTTTTGTGAAATGGTATTTTTTCTTCTACAAACTTATCAAGTCCCACATTTTGAAGACCAATTGCATTCAACATACCTGAAGGCGTTTCTACAATTCTTTGTGGCGGATTACCTTTTCGGGGTTTAAGAGAAATTGACTTGGTTACAATTGCACCAACTTTTGAAAGGTCAACAAACTCAGATAACTCTTGACCGTATCCTACTGTGCCGGATGCCAGGATTACAGGATTTTTAAGTTTCAACTTACCTATATTTACACTTAAATCTATTTCACTCATAATACTACATCCTCAGCATTAAAAACCGGACCATCTTTACAAACAAGCTTATATTCATCTTTATGCTTCGATTCAACAGAACAGCCCATGCAAATTCCAAAGCCACACGCCATTGCACATTCGGTTGATATCTGACAATCCCATTTATTTTCAAGAGCAGCTTTTTGTACAGCCTTAAGCATTGGTTTCGGACCACATGTAAAAACTCTAAAACTACCCTTCAGATTACTAATATCATTCTGGAATAGCTCTAACACATTGCCCTTAAATCCGAGACTTCCATCATCTGTTGAAAACAATACCTCATCAAAACCATAATCTGTTACAAAATCTGAATTACGTCCACCAATGTATGCTTTAACTTTTTTATCCTCAAGTGACTTTACCATGTACGGGAAAGGAGCAACACCCAGTCCCCCAGCCAAAATAACAGCTGTTTCAAATTCGCCTTCAAGATCAAACCCGTTACCAAGCGGACCCAAAACATTAATAAATTCACCTGTTCTCAATTCGCTTAACATTTTTGTGCCTTCACCATGGACATCAAACATAAAACTAACTTTTTCATCTTTTACATCACAAACACCAAATGGTCTTCTTAACAGCGGGAAATTACGACCAATTTTTATGTTACAAAAATTCCCCGGTCTTGAATCTTCTGCTAATTCCTTCTGTTCTATCGTGAGTAGATAAATCTTATCCGTTAGCGATTTTAATTCAATAACTTTTGCATCAAATGTGTTCAATTATCACCTAACTTTTTTAACAAAACTTTTTTCAATACTCTTTATTTCCTGATCTATTATCAGGTCTTTTAATCCATTAGAGTTCTTAAGAACTTTATAAAGTGATTTTTTCATTTCCAAATCAGATAAAAGGTTAGCGGGAATAACCAGCAAGTTAAAATATATATCTTGTGAAAGTTCCTCCGCTTCAAGTAAGCCAGAACACTTAACACAATATACATTTGGAAATTTATTTGCAATAATAACCCATTTATCAGCTTTATCAGATAATATTATACCAAATGCTTCTCTGTTTAGAGAAACTTTTTTAATTACATTAAGTTGATTCTGTTCTTTGTTTACAGTTGTGTTTTCCGGAATTATAGTATTGGATATCAGACTATAATATTCATTTGGATTACTCACAAATTTTGGTTTAGCAAATACAAAGAGGTTTCTAACCAAACATTTATGATCAACATATTCAGAGACTATGATATTTTCTGATTTAATAAGATCAAGAGCAAGAGGAGTAATTAACGTATTTTTACGAACAGCAAGTTTAGTCTGTCCGGTTTTCAAAAAATGTTTTATGTCCTTTTCGGTTATTAGCGGTCTCATATTAAATAAGATGTTTCATTCCATTTAATCTAAGATGATCAACAATGTTTTTAACCTCCTGTGCATGGCTTTTTTTGCAAATAAGCGTTGCATCATGAGTGTCAACAAAAATTATGTCTTCCAATCCAATTACAGCAGTAAATTTATTAGGGGCATTGATATAACTATTTTTTGTCTTTTCTGTATATACCTGCCCTTTTACAATATTCTCTTCACTATTGCCAGATTCCGACTTGTACAGAGATTGCCAGTTACCAATATCACGCCAGCCAAAATCACCTTTTAAGACTAAAACATTTCTTGATTTTTCCATCACACCATAGTCAATGGATATATTTTTTAGTTGACCATAAACTTCAACAAGTGTTCTATCATAACCGCTACCTTTTATAGCAGATGTAATTTCATTTATTCCACTGAACAAATCTGGCATATGGATTTGCAATTCATCCAATATTACACTTGTCTGCCATGCAAATATCCCTGAATTCCAAAGGAAATCACCTGCCTCAACAAATCGTTTTGCAGTTGCATAACCAGGTTTTTCAGCAAAAGTTAAAACCTTGTTAAGAGCATTATTCTTGTTCTCTTCAAATTGAATATAACCATACCCCGTTTCCGGCTCATCCGGATCAATACCAATAGTTATTATGCTCTCGTTATTCTTTGCTGCATCAATAGCTTTACTAATAACTTCCTCAAAAGTCTCTTCTTCGTCAATCAAATGATCTGAAGGAAAAACGATACAAATTGATTCGGGATTAATACTCAATATATGAGCTGTAGCCAACCCAATACACGCTGAAGTATTTTTACCAAAAGGTTCCTCAAGAATGTTAACTTTTGGGTATTTGGATAATTGATCTTTTACAGGCAATTTATGAACCCTGTTAGTTACTACAAAAATGTTTTCCTGTTTAAAAACCTTTTCTATTCTGCTAACAGTATTCTGAAGTAAGGACGTATCTCCGTGGAAATTTAATATTTGTTTTGGTTTTGTTTCGCGACTAACAGGCCAAAATCTTGTGCCTACACCACCCGCCATAATTATAGCATATATTTCCATGTGCAATCTATCATATTTTCAATAACGAGGTAAATATAAACAATAAATTAAACTTTATCTTTATAAAAAGAATAATTCAGTTATTCATTTATATAAAATCTTGGCACACGTTTACTGATGTTGCATGTCACTTCATAAGGTATTGTATCCAATATACTAGCCCAATCGCATGCATCAATAATATGATTATCGGTACTCCCCAATAAAAGTACATCATCACCAGGTGTTACTGCTTCATCAACCTTAACAAGTATCCGATCCATTGTAACACGACCAATTTGATCATAAAGTTTATTGTTAATTATTACACTAATTTTGTTACTTAGGGCTCTGCTAATACCATCTGCATAGCCAAGAGGTATTGTTCCGGCAAGAATATTTTTAGTCGCAAAATATTTTCTGCCATAACTTACTGATTCACCCTTTTGTACTTCCCTTATTGTTGACACTTTTGTTTGAATTGACATTACAGGTTTAAGTTCAACAGATTCGCTTGTTTCTTCCGAGGGATAATATCCGTAAAGAGATATACCGGGACGAACCATATCCAACCATGATTCCGGCATATCAATTACAGCACCACTATTGGCACAATGAAATTTGGTGTCTTTTAATCCATTTGAATGAAGACTATTTTTTACTTGTAAAAATCTTTTAAGTTGAAGATTTGCATACTCTTTATCTTTTTCATCTGATGTAGCAAAATGTGTATAAACACCATCAACTGTAATGTTTGTTTTTGATAACTCCAATATAAAATCCTGAGCCATTGAATAAGGAATCCCTAACCTGCCCATTCCCGTATCAATATTAACATGCACAACAAGACTGCTGGCATCTTCAAGATTCTTTATTTCATCAATCTGCTCAACTGTGCAAACAGTGGGAATAATACTTTTTTTAGTGTAGGTGTTAATCTCCCCTATTTCAAATGGTGCAAAACAAAGTATTTTTGAGTCTGTAATATTAGAATCAGCTAACTCAACTGCTTCTTCCAGTAGTGCAACACCATAATATTCAGGAGGGGTTTCCAATGAACTTAATTTCTTTACACATTGTAGCATACCATGTCCATAGGCATCAGCTTTTACAACCGCAATCAAAGGTCTGTTATTAACTCTCTCACGTAAGTTAACATAGTTCTTTGACAATGCATCTAAATCAATTATTGCTTTTGTAGGTCTCATAATAATCTCATAAATAGTTTTTACAAAAATAATAATTGCTCAACTTAAAACCAGACTTCTTTGTTGGATATTATTCTTCTCAAATTATTTTAAAGAAACAATGAAACCAATTAGTATAATACTCACAAGCAATTTACCCGGAAATTACAACAGATTTTTATATGGTAAATGATGTATGTTTAATATTTATGATAATGAGGATAATCAGTGGGCTATATGAAATGAACTATAAGAAGAGGGGCATAATGCCCCTCCAAAAAATTAAAATAGTGAAAATGATACAGTTAAACCTGACATTACAATAGCAACCATACTCATTAATTTTATAAGAATATTCAAACTTGGTCCGGAAGTATCCTTAAACGGATCACCAACCGTATCGCCAATTACTGTGGCTTTGTGAGCTTCAGAACCTTTACCACCTAGATGACCTTCTTCAACATACTTTTTGGCATTATCCCATGCACCACCTGAATTAGCCATAAAGATAGCAAGAACAAATCCGGAACCCAAACCGCCAACAAGTAACCCCATAGTACCGGGAACACCAAAAACAAGTCCCATAACAATTGGAGCAAGAATAGCTAATGTTGAAGGAAGTATCATTTCAACCTGTGCACCCTGTGTAGAGATAGCAACGCATTTTGCATATTCAGGTTCAGCAGTACCTTCCATAATACCAGGTATTGATCTGAACTGTCGTCTAACTTCATCAACCATCTTGGCAGCTGCACGTCCAACTGCTCCCATAGTTAAACCACAAAACAGAAAAGCCATCATTGAACCGGTAAAAATACCAATTAGTACTTTTGGATTCATTAAATTCACTTCATAATAATTCATGAAATCAACAATTGTAGCCGAAGCTGTATTGATTTCAACATTTTGGCCAAGTTTAATTACTTCTTCACCAATTCTTAATAATCCAATTTTTAACTCTTCAATATATGATGCCAATAATGCCAATGCTGTAAGAGCAGCTGACCCAATAGCAAATCCCTTTCCTGTTGCAGCAGTTGTATTACCAAGCGAATCAAGAGCATCTGTACGCTTCCTAACTTCTTCGCCAAGAGCACTCATTTCTGCATTACCACCTGCGTTATCAGCAATAGGACCGTAAGCATCTGTTGCCAGTGTTATTCCTAATGTTGAAAGCATACCAACGGCTGCAATACCAATACCGTAAAGACCCATACCGATATTTGCAAATTCGAAACCGGATGCAAACAAAAATGATAAGATAATACCAATAACCACAGCCATTACAGGAATTGCAGTTGAAAGCATACCAATACCAAGTCCAGAAATTATAACAGTTGCAGGACCAGTAGAAGAACTTTCTGCAATTTGCTGAGTTGGTTTATATGAAGACGAAGTATAATATTCGGTAGCTTTACCAATAACAATACCTGTTATTAACCCAGTTACAATTGAACCCCATATTCCTAAATAATTAGGTAGGTCAAGAAGCCATACTATAACTAAACTAAATATTATAATAAAAACAGAACTTACATTTACACCAAATGATAATGCATTAAGCAAATCTTTTTGAGTAGCATCTTCTTTTGTACGAACAAGAAAAATACCCAGGATTGAAAGCAAAATACCAACAACCGCTATAAGCATAGGTGCAATTATTGAATTAAACTGAATACTTGGATTATCCATGAACGCAGCAGCACCCAATGCAGCTGTTGAAAGTATTGAGCCGCAATAAGATTCGTACAAATCCGCACCCATACCAGCTACGTCACCCACATTATCACCCACATTATCAGCAATAGTTGCTGGGTTTCGTGGGTCATCCTCAGGAATACCAGCTTCAACTTTACCAACAAGATCACCACCAACATCAGCAGCTTTTGTAAAAATACCACCACCAACTCTGGCGAATAAAGCCTGTGCAGAAGCACCCATACCAAAAGTTAACATTGTAGTAGTAATTATCATCATATTGTGTCCATCATTCATCGCAAATGGATAAAATTGGTTTAAAACTATAAACCAAATAGCAATATCAAGTAATCCAAGTCCAACTACAACAAGCCCCATTACAGCACCGCTTCGGAAAGCAATTTTTAAACCGGCATTGAGAGAATTCCTCGCAGCGTTAGCAGTTCTTGCAGAAGCATGAGTAGCGGTCTTCATACCAAAAAAACCAGCTAAACCTGAGAAAAATCCACCTGTAATAAATGCAAAAGGCACCCAGGGATTCTGTACTTTTAGTCCGTAAGCAAGAAATGAAAAAAGGATGGTCATAACTATAAAAAATATTCCAACAACTTTGTATTGTTGTCTAAGATAAGCCATAGCACCACTTCGAACATGGGCAGCTATGGTTTGCATTCTTTCTGTTCCTTCGCTTTCCTTCTTCATCTGATTGAAGAATATCCAGGCAAATAACAAAGCAAATGCCGAACCAATTGGCACTAACCAGAAAAGATTAGTAGGCATAGAGTACTCCAGTTATTGTTTGATTATTTATGAATAATAGCCCTTTCCGACTCATAAATCGCCTTACAACTAACTAATACTTAACAATAATTTAAAAGACAAAAAAGTATCTAATAAAAAAGTACAAGTATGTCAAGTTTATTTTTCAATAATAGGAATAATTCAATTTCTTAATATTACTACATAATTAATATTAGACTTGACACTGTTAATATTTTTTAGTTATCTTTTCGCCAATGAAAAATTCAGTTAACACATACAGCGTAAATTCTTTTAACCATTGGTGGTGGTTTAGCAATATTATACCCTGTCAGTGAGTTAATTAGGTAATAGATATTTAAAGCCCTTCCCGGTAACCCACTGAGAAGGGCTTTTTTTTTGGGAGTAAGTTATATGATTTTTGAACAATTCTCTGAATTATCAAAACACTACAATTTGATTCCGGTTTACAGAAGGTTTAATGCAGATTTGCACACAGCCCTGAAAATTTTCTTCAACCTTTCAGGAACTGGCAAGTATCAGTTTATCCTTGAATCAATTGAAGGTATTGGGCAAGTTGCACGTTATTCTTTTTTAGGGAAAAATCCTGATAAGATAATTTATAATTATGGCAATAAACTAACTGTAAAATCTGACAAAGATACAATTACAACAAAAGAAAATATATTTAATTTTATAAAGAATGGATTTTACGATTACAAAGCTCCTGTTATTAAAGAACTACCCTATTTTACTGGTGGATTAGTTGGTTATTTTGGATATGAGAGTATATCGCTAATTGAAGAAAAACTTGCTTTTGATGAGGTAAACGAACTTGATATCCCTGATTCAATATTTGGACTATATTATGATGTTGTGATTTATGATCATTTTAAGCAAGAAGTTATAATAATTTCCAATGTATATCTTAGGGATGATGAATCAGCTGAAATTCAGTATAATAGAGCTATTTCAAAAATTGATACCCTAAAGGATGAATTATTCAGCAGTGTTTCTGTTAACACAAAATTTGAATATGATGGAGCTTTCGAAGGTGTAGAACTTAAGGATAATTATAAAGCTAATGTTCTTAAAGCTAAAAAAGACATATATGATGGTGAAGTTTTTCAAATGGTACTTTCAAACAGGTTTTCTACAAAATTTAGTGGCGATTTAATAAACGTATATCGTGCTTTAAGAACTTTGAATCCCTCTCCCTACATGTATTTTCTTAATTTTGATGACAAAGTAAATATAATTGGTACTTCACCTGAAGAACTCATCTCGGCAAAAAACAAGGTTGCTTCTATTCTTCCGATAGCAGGTACTCGCAAACGTGGTGCTACGGAACAGGAAGATATTGAGCTTGAAAATGATTTAATGAATGATCCAAAAGAATTGGCAGAACATACCATGTTAGTTGATCTTGCCCGCAATGATTTGGGACGAGTTTGTACTCAGGGGTCTGTGTTAGTTACGGAAAACATGCAAGTTCATCGTTATTCTCATGTTATGCATATTGTTTCCAGAGTTGAAGGAAAACTTTCCGAAAATTACAACTCTGTTGATGCATTTAAAGCTGCCTTCCCTGCTGGTACAGTTTCAGGTGCACCTAAAATAAGAGCAATGGAGTTAATAAATAAATATGAAAATAAACGCAGGGATGTTTATGCTGGTGCTGTGGGCTATATTGATTTTAATGGAAACATAGACACCTGTATTGCCATTAGAACAATGTTTGCGAAAAACAACAAACTATTCCTTCAGGCTGGAGCCGGTATTGTTGCTGATAGCGTTCCTGAAAATGAATGGAATGAAGTATTGAATAAATCTGCTGTATTAAAAAGAGCTATTGAACTTGCCGGAGATTATAATGAAAATTCTTCTGATAGATAATTACGATTCATTTACATACAATTTGTATCAGCTTGTAGCACAATTTAATCCTGATATTGATGTTTACAGGAATGACAAAATTACTCTGGATGATATTAATGATCTGAACCCTGAAAAAATACTCATTTCCCCCGGACCTGGAAGACCTTCCGATTCCGGCATTTGTCCTGAGATGATAAAAAAGTTTCACACTGTTAAACCAATTCTCGGAGTTTGCCTTGGTCATCAAACCATTGGCGAAGTATTTGGTGCAGAGGTTAGAAATGCACCTGAATTAATGCATGGGAAATCTTCTCCTGTTGAACATTGTAATACTGGCATCTACACAGGACTTGAACAAAACTTTCAGGCTGGTCGTTATCATTCACTTATTGTTGCAAAAGAGTCGCTTCCTGATGTTTTTAATATAACCTCATCAACAAGTGATGGAATAATTATGGGTATAAAACATAAAAATTATCCCCTTGAGGGAATACAGTTCCATCCTGAATCAATATTAACTCCAAAAGGGAATGTTTTAATAAAAAACTGGGTAGAACAATGATTGAATTACTACACGATAAATTACTTTCGGGTAATAACCTTAGTCTGGAAGAATCTGTAAAACTATTTTCATATATGGTATCACCTGAAGTAACTGAAATAAAAAAAGCTTCAATTCTTACCGCACTTACTATTAAAGATGAAACTCCGGAAGAAATTGCCGGATTTGCCCTCTCAATGAAAGAATTTGGTAAATCCATTGATGGACATACAGATGCAATTGATGTATGCGGAACGGGTGGTGACAAGTCTGGTTCATTTAATATTTCCACTGCAGTATCTTTTGTGCTTGCCGGAGCAGGTGTAAAAGTTGCAAAGCATGGTAATCGATCCATAACAAGTAAAAGCGGCAGTGCAGATGTACTAAAAGAACTTGGAGTTAATATTAATCTAACTCCGGAACAATCAGCAAAAGCACTTGAGCAAGTAGGTATATCGTTCCTTTTTGCACCCAATTATCATCCTGCAATGAAATACATTGGCAATGTTAGAAGAAATCTGGGTTTCAGAACTGTGTTCAATATGCTTGGTCCTTTAACAAACCCTGCAACAGTTACAAAACAATTGATTGGTGTTTTTAATGATATTACTGCTCTTAAACTTGCTGAAGCTGTTGATAAATTACCTCAGGAAAAAGTTTGTTTTGTTTGTACTGACGGCAGGTATGATGAACTCTTTCTTAATGGAACTTCTAAAGTTTATGAATACAATAAGGGTAATGAATTACTTGAACACAAGATTACAAACGAAACGTTTGGATATCCTGTTGTAACACTTGAAGAAATTAAAGGAGGTAATCCTTTAGAAAATGCTGAAATACTTAATAATATCTTTTCAGGTAAATTTAAATCACCGCATTTTTATACGGTTTGTGCAAATGCTGCATTAGCACTTTATGTATCAGATAAAGTTACCAGTTTTAAGGACGGAGCAAAGTTTGCTGAAGAAATTATATTAAGTGGTGAAGCAAAGGATAAATTGAATGAACTAATTGAATTTGGGAAATAATTGATATGAATATTCTCGATCAAATAGTAGAAACAAAAAAAGACGAAGTACAAAAACTTAAATCACATTATACATTGTCAAGTTTTAATGATCTGAAACATTTTGAAAAAGAATGTTTGTCAATATCAGATAGATTAAGAGAAATAAATATTTCGATTATTTCTGAAATTAAAAAAGCAAGTCCGTCAAAAGGTGTAATACAACCAGATTTTAATCATCTTAAAATTGCAGAATCGTATTTAACTGCTGGCACAGATGCAATATCGGTTCTAACAGATAAAAACTATTTCCAGGGAGATATACAATATCTTAATGAAATTGCCGATTTTGCTAATGTCCCCCTTTTACGTAAAGACTTTATAATTGACGAATTTCAGGTATTTGAGGCAAAAGCTCATGGTGCAGATTTCATCCTTCTAATTTCTGAAATACTATCAAAATCGCAAATTAATGAATACTCTTCTGCTGCCCATGAACTTGGTATGCAATGTTTACTTGAACTTCATAGCGAAAATGAATTAGAAAAAATATCATCGAACAAAAGTAAAATTATCGGTATAAACAACCGCAACCTAAAAACATTCAAAACCTCAATTGAAACCACATTTTCATTATCTGAAATAATTGATGATGATTTTCTGATAGTTTCTGAAAGTGGATTTAACAGCAAAGATGATTTTTTGAAAATCAAGGATAGCAGAACTAATGGTTTGCTCGTTGGTGAATACTTCATGAAATCGGATAGCATTATTCATTCATTCGAAAATGTAAGGGAGTGGCTAAACTAATGCGTGTTAAAATTTGCGGTATTACGAATATTATTGATGCAAATATTGCCGTTAATTCTGGTGCAGATGCTCTTGGTTTTATCTTTTACAAAAATAGCAAGAGATATATATCCCCTGCTGATGTTAAAAATATAACTGGCGAACTCCCCCCCTTCGTTGAAACGGTTGGGGTATTTGTTGATACACCAGTAGATGAAATCAATGAAATAATACACTTCTGTAATTTAACAACTATACAACTCCATGGTAATTATAATCAAAAGGATATAGCGTCAGTTAATGCAAAAGTTGTATTTGCTATACGGGTTAAAGATATTGATTCACTTAGTGTAATTAATAGTTTTGATAATGTAACTTATCTACTGGATGCATTCCATGATACTGAAATGGGAGGTACCGGATTAACGTTTGACTGGAATATTATTCCAAAAGATAAGTTTGGCAAAATTATTTTAGCCGGTGGTGTATCATCCAATAATATAGAAGAAATATTTCTTAAATATAAACCCGTTGCTGTTGATCTATCATCATCTGTTGAAATATCACCTGGTGTAAAGGATCATCAAAAGATGAAAACATTCTTTGAAAAATTAAATAAACTCAGGTATAAATTATGTTAATACTAATGGGACTTGAATCCCCAAGAGAACACATCGAAATTGTAATGAATAAAGTTTCGCAATGCGGTTGTACTGCACATGAAATACCAGGTGCGTCAAGACTAGCAATTGGAATAACCGGTCCTTGCAGTTCACTTAACAAGGATGAATTCCTTGTATTACCATCAGTTCAGGATGTTGTAAGAGTTACAAAAAAATTCAAGCTTGTTAGCAGAATAATGAAAGAGGAAAACACTGTCGTGAATTTTGGTAATTCAACAGTTGGTTCAGATGAACTTTTGATTATCGCGGGTCCGTGTGCAGTAGAAAATCGTGACCAAATTTTTAGAGTTGCTGAAGAATTGGCTAATATTGGAATTAAGTTTTTTAGAGGTGGAGCCTATAAACCACGTACTTCTCCTTATTCATTCCAGGGATTAAAGGAAAAAGGGCTTAAATTGCTTGATGACGTAAAAAACGAATTCGGAATGAAGATTGTGACAGAAACTATTGATCCATTTTCTCTTGAGGCTGTGTCCGAGGTAGCTGATATTTTACAGATTGGTGCAAGAAACATGCAAAATTTCACATTGCTTGAAGCTGCTGCCAAAAAGAATATACCAGTACTTCTTAAACGCGGCATGTCTGCGCAGATTGAAGAGTTACTACTTAGTGCCGAGTATGTTCTCTCCGGTGGCAACAATAATGTTATACTTTGTGAAAGAGGTATTAGAACTTTTGAATCATCAACTCGTAATACTCTTGACCTTAATGCAGTACCAGTTGTTAAAAAGAACTCTCATCTGCCTATTATAGTTGATCCATCACATGGAATTGGTATAGGAGATGGTGTCCCTGCAATGGCTCTTGCCGGTGTAGCTGCGGGTGCTGATGGATTAATTATTGAAGTTCATTCCGAACCGGAAAAAGCCTTATCCGACGGTTACCAGTCACTCACACCAAAAACTTTTAAGCACCTTATTGAAAAACTCAAACAACTTGCTCCAATTGTAAACAAAAAGGTAGTGCTAAATGAAGCCTGAAATATATAATTATCCAGATGAAAGTGGTAAATATGGTGAGTTTGGTGGCAAATATGTCCCTGAAACACTAATTGCTGCACTTGACGAACTTGAAGAAGTATATAACAAATTAAAGTTCGATAAAGATTTTAATGAAGCTTTGCACAAACTGAATAAAGAATTTAATGGAAGACCTACTCCCCTTACCTTTGCTGAAAGACTAACTGAAAAATATGGCAAGGCTAAAATATATCTTAAACGCGAAGACCTGTGCCATACCGGTGCACACAAAATAAATAACACACTTGGGCAAATATTACTTGCCAAAACACTTGGCAAAAAGCGAATAATTGCTGAAACCGGTGCTGGTCAACATGGGGTTGCTACTGCTACTGTTTGTGCCAAATTTGGATTGGAATGTAAAGTATTTATGGGTGAAACTGATGTTGCACGGCAGGAACCGAATGTATTCAGAATGAAAATACTCGGTGCGGAAGTAGTACCTGTTACCTCAGGTACCGCAACTCTAAAAGATGCAACGAACGAAGCAATTAGGGAATGGGTTGCTACTGTTGAGGATACTCATTATATAATTGGTTCCGTTGTTGGTCCACATCCTTACCCAAAAATTGTTAGAGATTTCCAATCAGTTATTGGTATTGAGGCAAAAGAGCAAATATTTGAAGCTGAAGGGAAATTACCCGATTATATAATTGCTTGTGTTGGAGGTGGATCTAACGCAGCAGGTATCTTCTATCCTTTTCTTAATGAAAATGTCCAGCTTATAGGTGTTGAGGCAGCTGGTTACGGTATAGATACCGATAAACATTGTGCTACCCTAACTCTTGGTCGACCCGGTATTTTTCAGGGAATGAAAACCATGCTTCTGCAAAATGATGAAGGTCAGGTTAACGAGGTACATTCCATCTCTGCCGGTCTTGATTATCCCGGTGTTGGACCTGAACATTCTTTCCTGCATTTTAACAATCAGGCAAAATATATATCTGCAACCGATGATGAAGCTATTAAAGGTGTTGAACTTATGTCTCAATATGAAGGTATTATTCCAGCACTTGAAACAGCCCATGCTATTGCCGGACTAGAAAAAATAATACATAATACTACACCCGATCAGATTGTAATTGTAAATTTAAGCGGTAGAGGTGACAAAGACCTTTCTACACTAATACAGAAAATTGAGGTTAAATAGTTATGTCACTAAAAAACACATTTGAAAAACTTGAATTGAATAACGAAAAGGCTCTTGCCGTATTTCTTACTGCCGGATATCCAACAGATGCGGATTTCCCAAAATTAGTAACAGGTATATTTAGTGCCGGAGCTGATATTATTGAAATAGGAATTCCATTTAGTGATCCGTTAGCTGATGGTCCTGTAATTCAAAAATCCTCAAAATTGTCTCTGGATAATAACATTACCATGGATAAAATATTTGAGTATGTATATGATATTCGAAAAGTTACCGATAAACCATTAGTACTGATGGGCTATGCTAATCCGGTTATGAGCTATGGTACAGATAAATTTCTTGCTAAATGTGCGGAATATAAAGTTGATGGTGTCATAATTCCAGATGTACCTGTTGAAGAATATAGTAGCTTCTTTACAACTAATTCTGATATTGATAAAATTATGCTCACAACCCCAACGTCCAGCGACAAAAGAATACAGGATATTGATAAACTAAGCAAAGGATTTGTTTATTGTGTATCAGTAACTGGTACTACGGGTGTAAGAAATGAATTTACTGAGGAAATAGAAAAGAACCTGGAAAGAACATATTCGCTAATTAAAGAGAATAAAATGATGATTGGGTTTGGTATATCTAAACCTGAAGATATAAATCGATTTAAAGATTATTCAGACGGTTTTATCGTTGGCAGTGCAATTGTTAAATCACTCGAAAATGATGTTAACAATAACGATTATAGTAAAACTTTTGAATTGGTAAAATCTCTGAAGGAAGCCTGTAAATAACTTTATCCGACAACCAATTCGTTAAATTTGCCAAACAGCTCTTTTGCAAAAAGGTTTTTGGTTACTACTGGTATTAGTACGCCGTAGTAGTGATTAAATTCAAAAACAAGAGGCAGGGATTTACCTTTACACTGCATTTCGTATTTAACCGATTTATTACAATGGAATGTAATATCCGGAGCTTTTATTTCGATTTCATTTGAGATATACTTGTATTCAACAAGCAGGGATTTATCTATTACACAAAAATTATCTGAGAAATAATTTTCATGATTAGCTGCAGCATCAGCCTGAAAAAAACCGAATCCTGCAAATTTTTTGTCTTTAATATTTTTCAACATTAAAAGAGAGCCGTTTCCAACACCAAGAATTGGTTTTCGGATAATCTTCAGGAAGTTATAGAGGTTTGATAATTGGAGTTTTCTTAACGCCAATTTAAGATCATTTGTATGTGGAAGAATAATACCTGAAGCTAATGATATCTCTTTTTCGCTGCAGCTAATAATATTCGCTATACCAAAGTGGTTCAATATTTCGGATAAAGAGATTGCTGACTCTTTATCATATTCAATAATTGCTAACATAACTCTCTAATCTATCTCTAACTCACTCAAACAAAACTATGAATTCACTATATACTTTGAAAATTAAATAAGTGTTAAAATTCAAAGGCACAACATAAACATTCAATTATAAATTAACCAGTATAATCGTAACAATATATAATCGAAAATAATTACTTGATAATTAGGAGAAAAAGGATGCCACAATTGAAGCATCCTTTTAATAATTAATATTTTGGCTGTTCATCTATATTGTAAAACATAAATGAAAGTATATCAGTGTAGAATTCAATAGTTTTTGAAGTTGCCGTACCAGCACCATGACCTGTTTTAGTTTCAATTCTGATTAATGCCGGATTAGGTCCGTGATATTTATTTTGTAATTCAGCAGCAAATTTGAATGAATGTGCCGGGAATACCCTGTCATCATGATCAGCAGTTGTAATTAAAGTTGCCGGATAATTTACACCGGTTTTAACATTATGCAGTGGAGAGTATTTGATTAAATTATTAAACTGAAGTGAATCATCACTTGAGCCATATTCACCTGCCCATGCCCAGCCAATTGTAAATTTATGGTACCTAAGCATATCAAGCACACCAACTGCAGGAATAGCAACTTTGAATAAATCAGGACGTTGCAACATTACAGCACCCACCAGCAATCCACCGTTTGAACCACCAAACATTGCCATTTTATCAGAGTTAGTGTATTTCTCTTTTACAAGAAATTCACCGGCTGCAATAAAATCATCAAATACATTTTGCTTATTATCAAGCATACCAGCTTTATGCCACTCTTCACCGTATTCACTACCACCTCTTAAACAAGCTACTGCATATACTCCCCCATTTTCAAGTAGCGGGAATATTCCTAATCTGAAATCGGGAGTCATCGGTATGTTAAATCCACCATATCCATAAAGTAATGTTGGATTATTTCCATTTAATTCCAAACCCTTTTTATGAGTAATAAATAATGGCACCCTGGTACCATCTTTACTCTTATAGAATTTCACAACAGTTTCATAATCATCAACATTATAATCGAGTTTAGGTGCTTTAAATAACTCAGACTTATTCTTCGCAATATCATACTTATAAATTGTAGTTGGTGTTGTATATGAAGTATAGCTATAAAATACTTCCTTATCGCTCATTTTACCATTAAAACCACTTGCTGAACCAACACCCGGTAGTTTAACATCGTGCAGCTTTTTACCATCAGTATCATGTACACAAATTAATGTAGCAGCATCTTTCATATATCTTAAAAAAAGCTTTCCACCAGCTAGAGTTGCCGAGAGTAGCGTGTTTTTATTTTCAGGAACTATCTCTCTAAATTTTGTAAATCGGTTTCCATTTATATTAGTAGTTACAATTCTTTTTCTGGCAGCATCATCATTAGTAAGTATATACACCTTACTTCCAATATTACCAACAACAATATATTCATGCTTAAATTCATCAATTAATGGTTTAATACCAGTACGGTTTTTAAAATCCTTGTAGTAAAGCATAACTTCTTCAGAAGAACCTTTCCATACTGAAACGAACATAAACCTTTCATCATCAGTAGTTTCAGAACTAAAGCCGTATTGTGGATTATCCTTGTCCTGTAAAACCAATTTATCTTTTTTCTGATCATCACCAAGTTTATGATAATACAGTTTTTGATTAACATTTGAAGCTTTTAGCTTCTCATCAGCATTTGGTTCATCATATTTACTATAGTAAAAGCCATCCTTATACCATGCCATTTCGGAAAACTTCGTCCATTTTAAGTGATCATCAAGTTTTCTGTTTGTTTCTGTACTCATTACAAAAAATTCATTCCAGTCTGAGCCACCTCTTGAAATTGCATAACCGGCATACTTGCCATCATTTGAAAAATAAACACCGGAAAGAGAAACAGAACCATCTTCAGAAAAGGTATTGGGATCAAGAAATATCTCACCTTCTCCATCTAATCCTTTTTGCTTGTAAAGAATATCATGTTCCTGCAAACCATCATTTTTATAATAGTAATAAAATTTACCAACTTTTTTTAGAGTGTAAAACTTTTCATAATTCCACAACTTTGTAAGTCTTTTTTTTATGTCTTTCCTAAAGCTGATATTTGATAAATATTCTTCGGTAAAATTAACTTCTTCACTCACCCATTTTTTAGTATCGTCAGAGTTTGTGTCTTCCAACCAACGATACGGATCAGATATTTTCTTACCAAAATATTCATCAATGTGATCAACTTTTTTTGCTTCCGGATACTTGTAATTTTCAGTTTTCATACATGAAATCATAATTATTGAAAATAATATTAAGATTAAACTATTTTTTAACATACTTATTCCCTTTTTATATTTAGGATGTAATGAAATTTAGAAAATATTCTGCTAAATTAAAATACTACAACTCTTATTCAATAATTTATCCGGAGGTAAAATGGCAACAAAAAAGATTCTCATGTTCGTTGGTGATTTCGTTGAAGATTATGAAGCAATGGTACCTTACCAAATCTTAACAATGGTGGGTCATGATGTTCATACTGTATGCCCTGGTAAAAAGCCAGGCGATACTGTTAAAACAGCTGTTCATGATTTTGTTGGTGATCAGACATATGTTGAGCTACCTGGGCATCGTTTTCACATAAATGCAGATTTTGATACAATTGATCCAGATAGTTATGATGCTTTGGTTATTCCCGGAGGACGTGCACCGGAATATCTACGATTAAATTTAAAAATACTTGAAATGACTAAAAGTTTTAACAATGACAACAAACCAATTGCGGCAATTTGTCATGGTCCTCAAATACTTGCGGCGGCAGGTGTATTGGGTAAAAAACATATGATTAGCTATCCTGCTGTCGGTCCTGAATGCATTGCAGCTGGTGCCAATTATGGTGAAGTTGCCGAAGGTGCTGATAATGCAGTAACTGACGGTAATCTTGTAACAGCACCAGCATGGCCAGCCCATCCTGAGTGGATGAAACAATTTTTAACTCTTCTGGGAAGTAAAATAGAAGCATAAAAAAAAGGGCGAATACTCGCCCTTTCTATTTATGATAATTTATTTAGAACATCGCCAACATCAGTTTTTATATTAACAGTCATAATATTTCTGTTATTATTAAGCAATGCTTGCCTGTCACCCATAGCCTGTGCATTAACCAAAACACCAAAACTAACAGATGAATCATTTGTTTCAGGAGAATCCGGAATGCTCACATCATTCTTTTTATCTGATGTAAACTGTAAAAATATTCCATTACCTGTATCGCCTTTGTGTAGCTGACCAGTTGAATGAAGAAAACGTGGTCCAAATCCCAAAGTAACAGCTACTGAATATTTATCTCTTAGAGTATCACATATTTTCATTAACTTATTGGTAGTTTGTTCATCAGGATTAAGATATGCCTGAACTGAAATATAACTTCTGAATGGCTCTTCTTTTAATGATTTATTTATAAATTCATCAATAAAAGTAGTTTTATTCTCAATATTGACATTCGTGGAAACTGAATAATCTTCCTCTTCAAACGTTTTTTCAATTACAGGTAATTTGCCTTTTTCCTGATATTCAGTTAACATTGCTCTTGCCTGCACTTTGGCTGATTCAACATCAGGCTGATCAAATGGATGAATAGCAAGACTCCAACCCATTACAGCTGTAGCAAATTCCCATAAGAAAAATTGCTGACCAAGATCGTATCTGCTTTCCATAGTAGTTTTAATTACTGGAAAACCTGCTTCCAAAACTTTATTCATTTTGTCTTCAAGACTTTTATTTTCACCATTAAAAACAAAAACAAAACATCTGTCATTTTTAAAAACATTCAAGTCTTCTGTATAACCACCATCAACTGGTAATATGCCATTATTTACCTTACCAGTACTTTCAGCAATTAGCTGTTCTGTCCATGCACCCAGCGATTTAACCGAATCATCAAGAATAAATGTAAGCTTATCAACACCCTTTTTCGAGATAAGACCTGTAAAAGCACCTATTTCGGCGGCAGGGTTACCTTCTTCAATTTTGCAAGACGCAATCATTTCATCAGTTTTTGCTATGAATTCCTTAACGCTAACACCAGTTAGTGCAGCAGGAACAATTCCAAAAAATGAAAGAGCAGAAAATCTACCACCAATATTTGGGTTATTCAAAAATATTTTTCTAAACTTAAGGTCTTCTGCCATTTTCTGCAAACCACTACCAGGATCTGTTATTGCAGCAAAATAATTACCAGCCTTTTCTCCCAAAAGGTTAACCGTTTTTCTATAGAAATATTTCATAAAAGATATAGTTTCAACTGTACCACCCGATTTTGTTGAAACGATAAACAAGGTTTTACTATGTTCAATTTTATTTTCAATGTCTGCAACACGTCCTGGATCAGTGCTATCAAGTACATATACTTTTGGAAATCCTTCTTTCTGTCCAAATACCATACTGAATACTTCCGGTGCCAGGCTGGAACCACCCATACCAAGAAGAAGGACATATTCAAAATTCTTAACTTCGCTAACAAATGTCTCAACTTCTTTAGTTTTTTCAGCAATTTCTTTTGTTATAGTTAACCAGTCTAATCTGTTAGTTATTTCATCTGGTTTATCAGACCAAAGTGTATGGTCCTTCTTCCATAATCTGTTAACAACATTTTCTTTAGCCAATTTTTCTTTAGCCAAATTTAGCTCATTTTCATATCCTGCAGGAAATATTTCATAATACTTATTTACCATTATTAACTCCTAATATTTAATAACATTACTGCAATAATATTAAATTAAATTGTTATAAGGTAGAGGATGATGGAATTCCAATAAATATTTAACAAATAATAATGGAATTATGAGGATTTGTTGGGAGTAATTTGAACACTTAATATTTTACTTTCTGGTGATGGACTTTCACTAAACTCAATATTTAACGCTTGTTCACGAATAATTTTTGTTAGGAAAGTTATGATCATAGAACTAATATTATCAATTTCCGATAATATTTCGATTTTTATTCCTTCAAAAATATGATTCATTACTGTTTTGTCGGTAATAATATACTCATGATTAATATCTAAAGTATCTGTAGTAGCAAAAGCTTTTTTGTAATACGAAAGCTTAGGAATGGAGAGATTTTTTACATCAACAGGTTTTGTTATTTTAGATATACAATTAAGTATTGTAGCTTCCGGCTTTTTTTCGTCAGAGTTAGATATATCAAGAATCATTGAATTTGGTAACGTAAATTCATTTAAAGAAATATAAGAATCAAAAGTATAGTTTTTAATTGTAAAACTAAAACTGATTTCTTTTTCAGGTTTTATAGAGATGTTTTTTATTTTCCATGGAAAGGCTGATAAAAACTTGTTTGTACGGAAGGAATCTTTGTGTTGAGGATGTGAATTTACAGGATTTACAATCTGTTTTTTATACGCACTTATTCTGGTAGAGGATTCTCTTGAGTGATTGTAATTGTTGTTTGTTGATATTTGACCTACTTTTCCTAACATCTCTTCCCGCACATACTATTCCTGATATTACTATCGGAGGAAGGATATAAAAGTTTAGAGTCTTAACTCAATTTTATCATTCTTGTCTGATCAGTATAATCCTCAAACTCTGGTTTATTAAGGCTCACTAGTTCACTTGTCAAAGTTTTTATTCTATCAATTGATTGTTCGATAATCTCAAAGTCTTCAGAAAACTTGTCTTTATCATCAAATAAATCATCCTGAATATTTTTTATAGAGAATATTAAACTTGACATTGGATTATTTAGTTTATGCCCAATTGTACAAGCCATATCTATTACTGCTCGGCTGTGCTCAATTTTCTTAAGCTCTTGCTGCAAATTATAGATTCTAACACCAGAACGAATTCGTGCCAATAATTCTTCATTTTCTACAGGTTTAACAAGAAAATCATCGGCACCCACATCCAAACCTTTTACCCTGTCAGATACAGATACTCTTGCAGTAAGCATAATGTAATAAATAAGCTTAAACTCTTCCATATTTTTAAGTCTGTTACATAGCTCAATACCATCCATTACAGGCATCGTCCAGTCCGCAACAATAACTTTTGGCATATAGTTTTCAACAATTTTTAACGCTTCCTGACCGTTATGTGCTGTTTTTACAGCATAACCATTTTTCGTTAAAAGCCTTTCAAGGATATATGCCGTATCCTCTTCATCTTCAACAATCAGTATATTTTCGTTTTTATCGTTCAATTATTTTCTCAATTTTCTTTAACAAGATATTAAAATCTGTAATAGGTTTTAATATAAATTCATCAGCAATATCATCAATATTTTCATTCTTATATTTTGTATATGCTGTTATAATTATTGATGGAATGTACTTTATACTTCTAATTCTTTTAAAAATATCCATACCATCAATTTTTTTATTTTCCAAAAATGTATTTTTTAAGTTAATATCAATAATCAATATATCGAAATGATCTTTAGTAATTCTTTTTATTATTTCGTCACCGTCTTCGGAAATATCCAAAATAAAACCTGCTTTTTCCAAGAGCATACGATAAAACTCCTGTGCAAACGGATCATCTTCTATTACTAATATTCTCTTATTCACTTTTCTTGTATTTTACTGTAATGGTAATTCTTCTGTTAACTTCGCTATAAGGGTTTTCTCTATCCTTTAGTAACCTGTCAGCATGACCTCTTATTTCAGCAATTTTACTATATTTTAATCCACCAGCCAATAATTCTCTTCTAGCTGAATTGGCTCGATCAGTACTAAGTTCAAAATTTGTATAGAATCTACCTCTACTCGAATATGGACGTGCATCAGTATGCCCTTCAATAACGATTGAGTTTGGAATCTTGGCTAATTCAGCACCAATTTTTCTAAGAATCTTTTTACCATTTCTGTTCAAGGAGGAACTTCCAGAATTAAAAAAAGCTTCCTGCTCTGATTCAGTCATTTCAATTCTTAAACCATCATTGGTAAATTCAATAGATACCTGCTCTGATAAAGTTGACAAATCAACGTTTTCAGAAAGGTCTGCTAAAATCCTTTCACCCATTTTTTCAAGGAATTCTTTTTCTCCTTCAGAAGAAAAGAACTCTTCCTCGGCTGAACCCGGATTCAACAACCCATCACCCAGACCAGGAAATAATGATTTATTCCCGCCTTCCATAAAACCAACTGGATCTTTAAAGTAGGATGAAACAGCTTCCTTTACTTCCTCGCTTTGTCCTAAAACCCATAAAACAATAAAAAGAGCCATCATTGCTGTAACGAAATCAGCATATGCAACTTTCCAGGCACCACCATGATGACCATGACCACCTGAAACCTTTTTAATAATTATAGGAGGGGTTCCTTCCTGATTATTATTTTCATTAGTTTCCATATTAACTATTTACCCCTGATGAACCCTTCAAGTTCGCCAAATGATGGTCTGTGATCGGAGTTTATAGTTCTTCTTGCCATTTCAACCGCAACAATTGGTGGGTTGCCTTTTGCATATGCTACCAAACAGGTTTTTATTGTAACCAGATATTGTGCCTTATGTTCAAACATATGACCAATATTTGTTGCCAAAGGGTTTAGATAACCATATGATAAAAGTACACCCAGGAATGTACCTACTAGTGCAGCAGCAACGTGGTGACCCACTACTTCGGGTCCATCACTAATTGATGCCATTGTAACGATAATACCAAGTACGGCA
Source organism: Melioribacteraceae bacterium (assembly GCA_963663615.1). Lineage (GTDB taxonomy): Bacteria > Bacteroidota > Ignavibacteria > Ignavibacteriales > Melioribacteraceae. The sequence continues at coordinate 1,839,020 of OY760517.1, read as the reverse complement.
GCCACAATTCCAAGACCAGGCAATGCATCTGCTACCATTGCAATATTTGCTGATACCGGATGATTTTCTTCCTTAAAAGTATCTATTTCATTATCAGCCAATATTTCCAGCTCATGAGGAGGTACACCACCAGAGAGCATAACTTTAAGAGTATCACAAAAAAACGTTTTTGCAATTTCATTTGCTAAAAACTTTTTATTTTTCGATAGAATATCAGACTGCTCCGGATTTTCAACGTGTGTTTCCAAAGCCAAAACCCCATCTCTTTGTGCCAAAAGAAATAGATCATTAAGCGACTTTAATAATTCAAGGTAGTCGTGTTTATGATAAGCTTTATTTGTCATGGCTTTAGGAATAGCACCAACCATTCTCTTAATCAAACCTATATCAGACGATATAAGCAAACTACCTAAAGCAGCACCACCAATTGTAACAAATTCGGAAGGCTGAATAAGTAAATGTAAGTCTCCACCAGCCATCAGGAACCCTACAACAACCGAACCGGTAACAACTACAAAACCTATAATTATAAACATATGTTATCCTATATATGTATCCTGTTTATCTATATCTGAGACAATCTCAATAATTTTCTCACATTTATATTTTATTTTCGACCAATTAATAGGAAAAGTTGAGATGTCTTTTTCGATTTCTGAGCTAAGTGAGGTTAAAATTGGATAACCAATTGCTCCTCCCGAGCCTTTAATCTCATGTACTATTTGTTTTAGAATAGCTTTATTTCTATTATTTATGCTTTCAATTAACCCGTATTTTTTAGCAGGAAAGCTATTAAGAAATATTTTTCTTAATCTTCCCTGTATTTCTTTTTGATCGCTTACAGTTAAAGCAGTTGATGGTTTGTTAGATTTAAAATAATCAGCACCAAGTATTTTCTTTATTTCCGTAATTAACGATTGCTTTGAAACTGGCTTTGAAATAACATTTTCGGCACCAGCTTCCATAGCAGAAATTACATTTGATTTATTGGTATTTGCACTAATTATTAACACAGGAATCTTTGACAGATCATCAATCATTCTAATGATCTGCAACATCTTGAGCCCATCGAGGTTAGGCATCATTATATCCAACAGGATAATATCTGGCTTAATTTCAACAGACCTTTTAATACCTTCAAGTCCGTCTCTGCAAGAAACTACCTCAACATCAGAATCGGCTAGCAATTCTTTTATTGCATGTTGTGTAACATCCGAATCATCAACAACAAGAATCTTTTTATTAGTTTCCTGGAAAGCCATGTACTATTTTCCAAGCTTGTTTAGCTTAAATTTAGAAATATCTGTAACTTTTTCTGAGCTTTGATCAGAAGCAATTTTCGCAGTTTCCTTAACTTTTGTGTAAAGTTCTCCGCGAAGTATTTCAACTTCTTTCGGTGCTTCAATTCCAATCTTAACCTGCCCTTCCGAAACAGAAAGAACCTTAATTACTATATTGGAATTCAGAATAATTTCTTCATCATTTTTTCTAGTAAGAATTAGCATTAGTCATCTCTTATTTTTCAACAAAGAGTTTGTAATCAACCGGATATTCCTCTTTGTCAATAATTTTCTGAAATCCGGTTTTTGTTTCCTGGTTTAAGTAAACAGGGGCTTTAAGGTTAGCCTTTACTTTTAATGGATCCGAGTTTAATGTAACCACTGCAAATGGTTCATGTTCCTCTTCCATAGGGTAAGTATCATCAATCATCCTGATACTAACTAGCGGGAAAGCAATTTCCGGCTGATCAATTGAATTGAGCCAATAAAACAATTCATTTTCAGTTTTAATAAACAAGAATTCTTTAAGATGCTCAAATCCGTAAATACCATTTTCAAAAAAAATGATGTGTTCTCTGGTGAATTCAATTTCACCAAATTGTTTAGTTTGTAGTTTCATAGTGTTTTTCTATTTAATAATAACTAAATCAACTCTTCTGTTTAACGCTCTACCGTCATCTGAGGTATTAGGAGCAATAGGTTTATATTCCGAATAACCTACTATCGATACTTTATCAGCAGAAATGTTTTTTTCTTCAATAAGAAAGTATGCAGTATTAAGTGCACGATTTACCGATAAATGCCAGTTGGAAGGATACTCATTTGTACTAATTGGTACATTATCAGTGTGACCTTCAACTCGTATATCATTTGGCAATGCCTTAATTATATCTGCCAACTTTCCCAAAACTTCTTTGGAATCAGGATTTAACTTACTTTTTCCTGAGGCGAATAATATATCCTCAAGAATCCTTATCGTTAGTCCCCTTTCATTTTCTTCCAATCGTATTGAATGGTCGTAATGGAACTCTTCAATCAAATCATTAATCTGTTGTCGTGTTGTATTAACAGGATTTAATGTACTGAATTTATTACTTATCTGACTTACTGTCAATGTAGAATCAGTTTTGTGTCCAAAAACATCACTCATTGCATAAATCAAATCATCATATTTCTGTTTATCTACTTTGGAAATAGAGTAAAGGATTATAAATAGTCCTAACAGAAGTGTTATAAAATCGGCATACGTAATCAGATAACGGTCTTTATCAGCATCTTCAGAATAATCAACGGATATATTATTTACACGTCTAAAATTCTTCTTTGTGTCTGCTGAGGCAGCATGCTTGTTAGTTTTGCTTTCGTTATCGACGGAATCTCGCCGCTCTGTAAGGATAACGCTCCCTCGAGAGCTATCTCCATCATATGTTTTTCTTTCAAATGGCATTCTTTTAGCTTATCACCTATTGGTAACCAAATTAAGTTTGCAGTTAAAACACCCCAAAGGGTTGCAATAAAAGCCGTAGCAATATTGGAAATTAATACTTCGGGATCACCAGCTGCGTTTGTAAGCGTTAAGAATAATCCCATTACTGTTCCTAAAATACCCATCGTAGGGGCATATCCACCCATTTTAGAAAAAATAAATGCATTCGAATTATGACGTTCATGCATCATTTTCATTTCAAGCTGGGCAATATCATAGAGAGCTTCCCTTTCAGTGCCATCTACAGTAAACCTTATCAATTTTTTTGGAAAAAGGTATTCAACCCTATCCAATTTACCCTCAATTGCAAGTAGCGTTTCACTTTTTGCAGTTATTGAAAAATCGACAAAAAGATTAATCATTTTTTCAAGATCATAATCTTTGTCGTTAATCGCAATTTTTATAAGGGTAAATATTTTTAAAAACTTTTCCATCCCGAAACCAATAATAACAGCAGCAAATGTACCTCCAAATACTATTACCATCGGACTTATAATAAATAAAGTGAGAATTTGTCCCCCTTCCAGAATAAACGACCCGAAAATGGAGAATATTCCAAGAAGAAATCCAAACAATGCACCAAGTTTTTTCATAAGAAATCCATAAGCGATTTAGACATCGTCATTGAACTAACCCTATATGCAAGCTGAAGTGAATATTCATAATTTTGGAGTTCAATTACTGATTTTGCAATATCGGTATCCGATTCATCAGATATAAGACTTTCAAGAGTGAGGTTCTGATTATTAATCATTTCCTCTGTTGCATAAATCTGATTAAGGATACTACCCGATTTAGATGATTTTTCCAGTACATTATCTCCAAAGGCTTCAACTCTTTTAACTAAATCTTCAGATGGTATGTTATCGTTTTCCAGTTCAGTCCTTATTGTCAGCAAAGTATTAAATATGTCAGTTCCATCAATATCGCCAAATAATTCGCTGCCAGGTATATTTACAGCTTGAGTTATATTTTTTGATATTTTAACATTTTGCTGACCACTTACATCGGCAACACCCAGAGTTACCTGATTTGTTGCTTCATCATAAACATAAGGTTTATCAGAAAAATCCGTACCTCCGAATAAATATTTCCCGTCATATTCAGTATTAGCCAAATCTAATAGATTATCGAAAAGACCATCAATTTTATTAGCAAAAATTTCACGCTGTCCATCATTTTCCGGATTGGATGCAAATTTTAATTCTGTAAGTGCTTCAGTAATCTTACTATACATGTTATCAAGCGTTGAGTTTGTAGTATCCATAAACACAGAAGATTTACTTATATTTTGAAGATAAGTGTTATTCGAGGAGAGCTGTTTCTCAAAATTTATAACTCTGCTAGCTCCACTGGGATCATCAGAAGGTTTATGTATCTTTTTGGTAGTAGATATATCCGTACCAATAGAATTTATCTTGTTCTTGATATCGTTTATATTACCCAACTGACTATTTAATGAGCCTAAATTAGTTACTCTCATTTTCTACACCATATTTAATATTGTCTGAAGCATTTCATCCGCAACTTTAATCAGTTTTGCAGATGCATCATATGATCTTTGGTATTGTATAATATTGGTCATTTCTTCATCAATTGAAACACCCGATACTTCATTTTTAGCTGAATCAAGCTGCTCCAAAGAAAGATTATTTGCAGTAGCCATATTTTCACTTAATTGCACCTGGTTTCCCAAATTCGAAATTATTTCTGTATAGTTAGAAGTAAGATCATCACCATTTAATAATTTTGCATCAAGTAAACTGGCAATGGCTAGTGCGTTATCCGAGTTTCCATTAGTTCCGTCTCCTGATGTTGCCAACATATCAAGATCATTAAGGATTGCTGAGTTTATTTGCAATTCACCTGCCGGACCTTCTATAAAAAATAATGTTCCGGTTTGTGGTGGATCTGTAATCGAATATCCTGTTGAATGAGCATCATTAACCGCATTTTTTAGAGTTTCAACTATATTAAGGAAATTTTCTTCAACCGCCGGTATTGACTCATTATAAACATCTGATAAACCACCGAGCTCACCACCCTTAAGTGTTGCTTTTTTCCCATCCTTACTTGTAACAATACCCAATTCACCATCTGTAATGGAAACACTAAATTCCTTAACCATTGATGCATCAGCAGCAGATATACCCCCTATCGACACCTGAGCAATTTCGTCATCACCAATTTCAACTTTAATATTAGCCAATGAGCTCAATTCTTTAAGTATCTTGTCTCTTTCATCCAATAAATCAGGACTTTGTCTAAAATTACCTTGCTGACTTTTAATTTCAACGTTTATTGCCTTAAGGTTTTTAAGTGATAGGTTTAATGAATCAACCTTTTCTCTATAATCCGAAACTACATCATACTTTAAGTCATCCAATCCATCAAGAATATCTGAGGTGCGAGATGATAAAGATTTCGCACTATTCAACACATCATTTCTTAATCCAACTGAAGTGGGATTTGAAGATAACTCCTGCCAACTATTAAAAAACTCATTGAGCGAATTGCTAAAACCTGAACCTGTTGTCTCAAGGAAAATATCTTCCATTCTACCCAGTACTTCAGATTTTTTACTATTGTATTGATAAGAAGTATTCTTCTCCTGAATCTGATTATCAATATAGGAGTTTCTAACGCGGCTAACCTCTGATAGCTTAACTCCAGAACCAAGCCTTAAAACACCGCTTATATCAGCTTTTTCTGAAGCGAATGTAACTTTTTGCCGAGAATAATTTTCATTACTGGCATTAGCAATATTATTTGCTGTAACATCCAGTGCATTTTTATATGCAGCAAGACTACGGTTCGATAAGTCGAATATTCTTGAGAGTGCCATTTTATATTTTTCTGTCTATAATTGATTTCGTTTTATTGTTGAATATCGAAGTTAATATCTCTTTAATAAAATCTCTTGCATTACTAATAAGGTAACGATTAAGTCCATTTGCTTCAGTAATTTCAGCAGCAAGTTTTTTTATGTTATTCTGATGTTCGCGAAGGTTTTTAACTAACAACGCGTCATCCTCATCAAGTGTAGAAATATTAATTTCTTCAATATGATCCTTGCTCATATTATTTTTCTTAATAATCTTGAGCCATTTTGTTTCTATGTTTTTTATCTGCAATAATATTTTTTCTTCGGCACTGTTTGTGTTCATTAATCTTGTGAGATCATTATGTACAATTGCATCCTGCTTAGTTTTTGTAAGCTGCAAATATCTGTCAAGATTTATTTCCTGTTCAACCAATACTTCCAATAATTCTGAATAATCCATTTCTAACCTTCAAGAAAGTTGTAATATCCTAATACTCGTGTTATATAATTTTTTGTTTCCTCGAACGGAGGAACGCCTTCATACTTTTCTACGTTACCCGGACCTGCATTGTAAGCCGCGAGTGTTTTTTCAATATCGCCATCATATTTCTTTAGTAACTGCGATAAATATTTTGTACCACCATAAATATTTTCAGTTGGGTCAAATGAGTTATTAACTCCCAAATCCTTTGCGGTAGCATCCATTAACTGCATTAAACCTTTAGCTTTCGCCTTTGAAACAGCCTTATCATTACCTGCTGATTCGGTATAAATAACTGATTTTATAAGATTCTTGTTTACATTAAACTCCGAAGCCATATTATCAATTATTTTTTCAAAACGATCTACACGTTTTTTTGTATTTGTGCTTGGTGCTATTTTGTCACTTTCTGTATTTTTAACAACACCATTAAACTTTCTCTGAGAAGCGTATTTTTCCAAATTTATTTTCGAGGGAAGATCTTCACCAGTCAGTTTTTTGTAGATGTTTTGGGCAATACCAATACTTTTATGCTTACTCATATAGTCAGCCATTTTCATTTCAAAAATGCCATCAAGAAAATTACTTCCGTAACTATTACTGTCACCAAACATATCGGGTACGGTTTTAGTCATACTTTTAAGCATAAAATTGCTAAGCATACTTTCAAAATCACGCGATGCCTTTGCCAGTTTCCTTTTATCTGTATCAGTATAATTTCTGCCTACCTGTAAAGGTTTATCTATGTGCTTGTTGTTTTGCGATATTTTTAATTTTATATCTTCCATAATACTAATCAGATTATCACGATTTCTGCTACTAATGCACCTGCTTCTTTAAGTGCCTGGAAAATTGATATTATATCTCTCGGTGAAACTTTTAATGAGTTTAATGCTGCGGCAACTTCTTGTATATTTGTTGCTCCATCTATAGCAATAGTTTTTGATGAATCCTGAACCGCTGTTGGTATAAGGTTATTAAAAGCTATACTTTGTCCACCAGAAAACATTCCGGGTTGAGAGAGCATTGGATTTGAACGGATAGAAATATTTAGAGAACCATGCGATATTGTAACAGGCATAATTCTTACATTGCTACCCGAAACTACTGTACCAGTTCTTTCATTAAGTACAACTTTTGCAATGTAATCCATCTCAACATTCAAACCTTCCAATTGCGATACGAAAGCAACTCTATTATCCTGCATGTTACCAGGAATTTCAATTACAACTTCCGAAGCATCTACAGACTTGGCAATTTGATTACCAAAGCTTGTATTTATTGCCTGCGAAACATTATAACTTGTTGTCATATCCGGGCTTTTCAAATACAACTTAATTTGATTTGAGGCAACCTCATTTCCGGATACAGGTATTTGTAACTGTCCACCAAGGGGTACACGTCCTGCAAGTGAATGATTCTTTGATATTCTGTTACCCGTTGGAGTATCTATATCATAACCACCAATTGAAAGCGGACCCTGAGCCATTCCGTAAACCTGACCGTCCATACCTGAAAGAGGAGTCATAAGTAAAGTACCACCTGTAAGGCTACGGGCATCACCAAGTGAAGATACATTAACGTCAAACTTTGAACCAGGCTTAAGATATGATCCGATGCTTGCAGTAACCATTACAGCAGCTACGTTTTTAGTTTTTAAGGCTGTAGCCGGAACTGTGATTCCAAATCTTTCGAGCATACTTTTCACTGATTGCATAGTCATGGAGCTTCTATGACTATCTCCCGAACCAGCCAGACCAACAACAAGTCCATAACCAATTACCTGTTGCGACTTTTCACCTTCAAGAAATGCAATGTCCTTAATTCTTTGTGAAAAGACGAATGTTGAACAAATAAGCAGTATGTAAACTATTTTGTTAAACATGCTATCACCTAAAATATCCAATGGAAAAATCTTGTTAACCAGCCAGGATTCTGATTGCTTTCAATCATCCCCTCACCTTCAAAAACAATTTCAGCATCCGAGATATCGTAAGAGTAAACCTGATTATCTGAACTAATATCCGATACCCTTACAATACCTTTAATAAAAATTCTTTGTTCTTCACCATTAATAGTGATTTTTCTGCTACCGTTTATTCTCAAATTCCCATTTGCCAAAACCGAATCGATAGTAGCTGCAATTTTAGTCTGTACCATTCCCGATGTTTTGGTGGAACCACTTCCTCTAAAATCATTTGAGGAACTAACACCCACATCTACACCAGGCAAGCTTGTCTGATCCATTGCTCCATCAAAACCAAAAGCCAAATCGCTTGCTCTGCCTGTGGATTTATCTGCACTGTTAGAAGCTTTTGATGATTCCATTACAAGTATAGTAACAGCATCTCCAATTCTTACAGCTTTATGATCTGAAAAGAGTGAGCTAAATGCATTGTTACGCATATCCTGTGCAAATATTGCAGCAGTTAGAAACAGTGATATATATACAATCTTCTTCATTTTTTTACTCAACTATTAAAACTTCGTTTGTACTTAATACTTTTGCACGAAAATATTTATCAGTTACAGTTCTTATTTTTATGATGTCATTCATTCCACCAGCTTGTTTTGCCACAGCCTCAAGTGATATTACTACACTTCCTTCAATAACAGAGGCTTTAATTTTATCACCCGGATTAATAAGAGGAATAGGGTCTGTATCATTCAGAAGAATTATTTCATTCTGTCTAATTCTGTTTTTTGCTTGGTAATTAAGTGCTTGAGCAATATTCGAAAAAAAATCACCATTAATCCTGCTAACATCTTCAAGTTTCACTTTAAGGAAATTTGGCATGAAAACATCACCACGATTGTATTCTTTACTTGCTATAACAACTTTCTTAAAAAGTTTTAATTCCAGACTAACATATGCTCTTTTACTTTTACCATTATCATTAACTATTACAGGCACATAAGCACGTTCCCTGTTAACCTTGAAATCACGATCTTTATCAATAACAATGTTATCATAATTTCCAGGCTTACTAGTAATTCTAAATGTAAAACGATCATAAACGGTGAGGTTTTTAGATAAATAATCGTAAACCATTGTATCGAGGTTATCACCATTACTAAAAAGAAGAAACAATATGTTAACTAATATCGTCATAAATTATCGTTTAAGATTGTTTGCTAATTCCATCATCTGTTCAACTGTTTTTACAGTTTTTGAATTAATTTCATAAGCACGTTGTGCGGCAATCATTGCAATCATTTCTTCTACAACTTCAACGTTGGATGCCTCGAGGTATCCCTGATGTAATTCGCCAAAACCTGATGAACCGGGAGTACCAAGAATTGCTGTACCGGAAACTTCAGTTTCCCTAAAAAGATTGTCACCAATTGGTTCTAAACCACCGGGATTCATAAATCTTGCTAACTGAATATTATCCAATACGTATGTAGTACCATCCGACTCCGTTACTTGAACAGTACCATCACGGCTTACGATGATCCCGGTTGCGTCATCATTCATAGTTAAATCCGGTTCAAGAACATATCCGGTTGATGTTGTTAGCTGTCCTTCAGCATTAACTTTAAAGGAGCCATCGCGTGTATATGCGTAAGTTCCATCACCTTTTCTTAACTGGAAAAAGCCATCGCCGTTTATTGCAACATCATACTGATTATTAGTGGCGGTGATATCACCCTGCTTAAATATTTTTTGGGTACTTGCTGGTTGTACACCATTACCAACCTGTATTTTCGCTGAATCATCATCTCTTCTTCTGCTACCAACCGTTACTGAAGGATTTACAGTTACAGTTTGGTACATTAGATCCTGAAACTCAGCTTTACTTTTCTTAAAACCTGTTGTATTAATATTTGCTATGTTGTTTGCTATAATCTGAATATTGAGCTGTTGAGCGCTCATACCTGAAGCAGCAGTTCTTAATGATCTTGCTGGCATTTTATTCTCCTGCTATTAAACTCTTCCAATTGAATTAGCTTGTTCCAAAGATTTATCCATAAAGGTTATTATCTTTTGTGAAGATGTAAAATCTGTATTCAAGCTAATCATACTTTCCATTTCTATAATAGGATTAACATTTGAAGTTTCCAGGTATCCCTGAAACAATTCAAAATCTTCATCCTGGGCTATTTCGTAATTTTCTTCTTTCATCATGAACTGTGAATCACCAACATCATACAACTTTTGAGGTTCCTCAAACTTCACAACCATTACTGTATCTATAATTTCATCACCAACCAGAATTTCACCTTTTTTGTTAATGGTAACAGTCTGGTCTTCATTCAGCATGGCAGCTTTAATATTTATCTCGCCACTTCTTCCCATTACTGATTTTCCATTTTCGTCAACCAGTATTCCTTCATCGGACATTGTAAATCTTCCATTACGGGTATATCTAAGTCCATCATCTGTATCAATTGCAAAAAACACATCTCCCTTTAAGGCAAGATCAAAATCTTTTTCTGTTTCCATTATTTCGCCTTGTCTGAAATCAGTAACCTGTTTCATCTCGGCATTTTTCTTATTCTGAAGGATTTCAGAAAAAGGAACTTTCCTTTTATAACCAGAGGTATCAATGTTCGCCAAATTGTTAGCGATAACACTCATGTTCTTATCTCGAACATCTAAACTGCGTGAAGCCTGATATATACCTTTAACCATTTTCTACCAATAAATGTTTTTTTATAATATTTCTTATCAAAATGTAAACCAAACTTATTTCACCCGTATTTAGCAAGGACGAACCCTCGTTTTCAGGTAACTCAATATTATCATAAATTGCGTTTTTAGCTTCTATTGAAACATTTTCATCAACAAGAGGAAACAAAACATCAAATGGATTATATCCGTACTTTTTGTACATCACTTCTATGTTTGGAGTAGTTAAACTTATTTTACCAACTTTTGAATGATAATTTTCAACAAGTGTACAAATATCGCCACTTTTATAAATTTTGTTCTCTACTTCTGAATCAGTATCAATTAAAAAGATATCGGGGTTATGCAGAAAATTAATCTCGAATAAAGTCACTATTTTGTGATCTGATATTATTGCAAGCAGCAAAGATCCAAATTTGATCTGAGGGTTAAATTGTGAATTTATTGCTATGATAGTAAAACTATTGGTGCGGTATGAAACATTAAAATATACCGGATAATTGTAAACGCTCTTAAAAACTGACTGCTGCAACTTATATGTATTATCTGTTTTATCTAATTCACCTGATAAGATATTTCGTAACTGTACCAATTTTTGTTCGTCAATTTCCTCATCAAAATTCACGCTGTCAATTTCTTTTTCAGAATTAAGAAATGCTACTCCCGGATTTACACATAATTCATCTTTGTAACGTTTTATCTTATCGTTTTCCTTAAACACCCTGTAAAGTGCCACAAGATTTGGAATGAATATATTTTTGGATTTATAATTAGATTTTACAAACGAAAGTATTTTATCAAAATACTCTGTTGTTATAACAATGTTTTGTAGTAGTATTGTATTTAAAGTTTCACGAACCAGATAATCATCTTTTCGATCCAGCAAAAATAATACTCTTTCCCGTATTCGGGTTAATGAATTATAGCCTATAAAATTATTAAGAACTATAGTGAAAGGATTATATGAAGAAATCCTTGCTATAATTTCATCTCCCACCTTAAAATTGTTAGGCAGTTTTGTGCGAAATATTTTTCGTTCAACCTTAATTACAAAAAATCCCTCATGTTTTTCTATGAGGGAAATCTTTTTAATACTATCTGTTCTAAAAGTTGAATCGTTTGAAATCGCTTTTGAATTATATTTGTTATAATTATTGACCATCTCTACTGATTAAATAAATAACTGCTAAAATTTGATTTTATAGCATTTCTGTTGCTATAAAGAATATCGTCATTAGTATTAGTTAAAACACTATGTCCATTTCTTTTATTAATTTTTGCAGCCAATTGTATTTCACCCTGAGTAATTTTTAACATCTTGGCTAATTTAGTTACGTCTTTACCCTTTGCTCTTGTACTATAAGGACTTTTAGACAATTTTTTTCTTATAAATCTAAGCTTTTCATCTTCGCGCGGTTTAATCCTTTCCTTGCGAATTATATAAACAGATTTTTTCATTTCAGCTTTTTTCCGTTTCTTATAATCCTGGTATTTTCTTTTACCGAAAAACACCAAACCTAAAAATCCCGAAAAAACACCCAGATACATCAGTCTCGAAACAAACATACTACTATCCATCGATGTTTCAACAGTGCTTTTTTCCTGAACAGGAGTCATCTTTTTCTGAGCTTCATCAATCTGTTCCTGAACCATTTTTTTAATATCAATATCCTCGTTGGATTGGGCATAATTTGCAGTGCATAAAAGCCCTAAAAACAATATGGAATAAATCAGGGTTTTCATTTTCTTAATTTCCTTTTCAAAGGTAGCTTAACCAATACACTTGTTCCGGCATTTTTATTTGAATCAAATTTAATTATGCCTTCATGTTTTTTCACAATGTTATTAAGTATTCTCAATTCCTGATTTTTGTTCTCACGCAGAGAGTCAGGAGTTAATTTTTCAATATAATCTGTAGAAACTATTCGTATATTTATTGCATTATTGATGTATCGTGATTGCAAAAGAATTCCGCCACCTTTTGTTTTAGGCGGTTTTAATAACCTAAATATGTTAGAAAGTATCTGATTAAAATAGTCAGGATGTGTAAGTAGTGAAGGAACATTTTCTTCAAGATCTGTTAATAATTCATAATTTCTTGAATATAATGAGGATTTTATTACATCAACATATTCCTTAACCATAACATTTACATCACAAGAATATATCTTTTCAGGACTATTGTTAAGACTTGAAAATTTGGATAGTCTTCCAATAATTTGTTCAATCTTTTTAACCTGGTTCTTAATGGAGTCAACTGCTTTCATATCCTGTGGTGTAACATTTTCACCAATCATATCCGTGTAACTTAATATAATCTGTAAAGGCGAAAGAATATTTTCAATTACTCCACTTGTTAGCTCACCAATAGCAGATAACTTGTAGTCATTATTTAATTTTGACTGATATGTCTGTAATTCACTATAAACATCATTAAGGGCATTTTTCTGAAGCAATATCAAAATCTTTGGAAATACTAATCCTAATAACACTTTAAGAAGTCTTGTTTCCTTTGAATCATCATCAATTCGAGTTAATGGAGTTAATAGAAAGAATACACCCTTATTTTTCTTGCCTTCATAAATTGGCAATATATAATAATTATGCTTTGAACCGCTCATGGTGTATTTAACAATATCCGGTACAAGAGCCGGTTTCCCATTTTCAAAAATCCAGTCAAGTATCTGGTCATTATATATACTATTTATAAAATCTGCCGACTTTTCAGAAACTGTATTAGTTAATGACTTAAGCTTGTCATTTACTTCATCAAATAAAAATATTCCACCTTCCTTAAAAGGAATTACAGTTGCCAAACTATCAAGAAGTAACTCAAGTAATTCATCAGTAGTTGCAAGAGAATGAATTTTTGCTTCACAATCCGTAACTAATTCAAAGAAATCTTTTTTTCGTTTCTTTTTGGAATTATCTTCTATTTCAACACCACGAATTTTAATTCCTCGAAGCTTACCATATGAGTTCTGGTTATCCTCAACTCCTTTTAATGCTTCATATAGAGTTTCGTAGCTGGCTGTATTTTGCTTAATTACTCTCACGTTAACTCAAAAAGTTTATCATTTCTAATTGATCTGTCAGGAATTTTTTATAATCTGCAATGAAGTTTTCTACTTCAATTTCATCATTAAAATCAAACAGTGCATATATCTCAGGTGATAATTCTAGTCCTTCGTCCCAGGCAAATTCCCCAATCTGTAATTTGTTTGTCATATAATCAGCCAGATGAATGATAGAGCAGAACTTCTTATCAACTTTTGATTGACCTGGACTGTGATGGTATAAAACAGCATCGGATAATTTTACAGGGAAATTCCATTTTTCAGCTAAAAAATGTCCAATCTCTTCATGACTGGCACCAATAATATTTCTTTCAGCTTCTGATGGAGTTATATTATCGTTTTGTACTGATTCCTGAATAGCAGGAAACTTTGAATGAAAATAACGATGCGTAATAGAAACTCCGAGGTCATGCAAAAAACCTGCAATAAAAGCTTCAGATCCTCCAGGAACCTTAAAATCAGCCGATAATTTTTTAGCAGCTGCTCCAGTAACAAATGAGTGTTTCCAAAACTCTTTCTGATCGAGATATTTATCAGATTTATTTCTAAAGGTCTCAATAAGAGAGAGTGTTGAAACAATATTTTGTATTTCTGTAAATCCTAAAAGAAATATTGCGAAATCAACCGATGAAACCTTTCTTGACAACCCATATAAGGGTGAGTTTGCAATAGTAAGTATTTTGGTAACCAAACCCTGATCTTTGGAAATTATCAAGCTTAGTTCAGAAACACTTGTGCTGGAATTCGCCAACAGGTTTATTACATCAGTCATTACCTGAGGGATAGGAGGTAAATTATAAATGTTAGATAAAACTAACTCAACTCTGCTCGGAGTTTGTACGCTGTTATTTTCCATCATTAAACCAGTAAATTATCTTTTTGAATAGTGATTGAAGATTCATAGGATTTTATCAATTCTTGAAGATAGTTTTCATCACCAAGATTTAAGATATCAATTACTCCCAAATCAAGTTCAATATTGTTATCCCAGTCAAAATTACCAACATTATAATGCTGAGTTAAATAATCGGCAATGTGTACAATTGCACAAATTTCCACATATTTTTCAGCATTTGAAGGTTTATGATGATTAAGAATTGTTTCACCCAAAGATTTAGGTAAATTCCATTTACCGGCTAAAAACTCACCAATATCCTGATGAGTAAGTTGCATAGTTTCTTCTTCGGCTTCAAGATGAGTAAACACTCCGGAATCAACCAAAGAAAGTATATTTTCAAATTCTTTATTTAAATATCTTTGAATAATTGAAATACCCAGGTCATGTAGTAATCCGGCAATAAATACTTCGCCTGATTTTCTAAAACCAAGGTCTTCAGCAATTTTCTTTGACAAGCTTGCTGTCATAACAGAATGCATCCAGAACTTGTTTTTGTTCCAGTTTTTAGCATCGTGAGACGCAAATGATTCAAGTGCAGATAATGCTATAATAATATTTTTAATGTGACTAAAACCAAGAATAACAATGGCAAATTCAATTGTTGACACCTTCCTTGGTAGTCCAAAAAGTGGAGAGTTTGCAATCCTCAATATTTTTGTAACCAGGCCCTGATCCTTACTTATCAGTTTACCTAATTCCGCAGCACTTGTATTAGGATTGTCAAGCATTCTTGAGACTTGCATCATAACCATTGGGAATGATGGCAGATTCTGTATCTGCTCAATATAAAGTCTCGTTTTTTGTTTTCTTTCTTCATCCATGATTGTACTTTCAGCCATTTACTTTGATTAATTTAGTTCTTAACGTTTTAATTATTTTTGAATGAATCTGAGATACTCTGGAAACCGTAATATTAAGTATATCAGCAATTTCCTTATAGTTAAGATGTTCATAGTAGTATAAACTTAAAATCAATCTATCTCTTTCTTCCATTCCCTTAATAAACTTTAGAAGAAATTCCTTTTCTTCCATTTTTTCTACTTCCTCTTCGGGTGTATCTATATCATCAGGAAGTTTTTCATACAGCATATAACCTTCATCGTTATCTACAGGTTGGTTTATAGAAACATTGCTGTAAAATACCTTGTTCGCGTCATCCATGTTACGACGGGGTTTTATTTGCACCTTTCTGATTTCATCCAATATCTTGCCCCTGATTCGTTGGATAGCATAAGTTTCGAATTTTGTTCCATAATCAGGATCAAATCTATCAATTGCCTCGCTCAGTCCTTCAATACCAAACTGGTAGAAGTCCTTCTCATCGAGTATGTTTTGGTTAACAAATTTTGAATTATAGATTACATAATGAACAAGATTGGAGTAGTTCAGAATGATCTGTCTTTTAAGAGCCTCTGATGGGCTTTTCTTAAATTTGGTCCAAAGTGCTGCTGTGTTATTCATGGCTATTACCCATTAAATTGTCATGCATTTCTTCTTTTTCTTTTTCCTCTTCCTGCCTAATATACCTAATCATTATAAGAGCAATTATACTTAGCATTATGGTCATGATGATGAATATGATAAAAGACCTTAAGATAACATCCAGAATGGAAAAACCGCGCTGCATAAAAAATATTGCAGAAAGAAATGAGAAAAGCAGTCCTATGTAAAGTATTATCTTGTTCATCTTTTACCAATTTGTTTCTATTAGTATCACAAAGATTGTACCAATTTGTTTGGACTTTAAAGCTTAATTTTGGGGTCTAAAAACAGGTTTTAACAGGTGGGTTACTATTTTAATTGAACATTATTAGCCATTTGCCCAATTTCTATAACATTTTTAGCTATTTCTGCCATTTGTGTTTTGTAGGCTTCGTTTTTGGTTTCTTTAAGATAGAGTTTTTGTTGTCCAACATAATTAATGAATAGAGTATCATAAGAAAGTATTCCATAAAGCTTTGTACCAGTATGTAAAAACTTTCTGGTTGCCTCTTTAATATTTTTGAAAGCATTAATTCCATCCTGAGTGGTTTTACTTTTATTAATAACCACTCCATAATCATTAACTGCTTTTTCACTAATTAGATATTTTATGCTAACATAGGCATCCATAACAGAAGTAGGTTCAGTTGTTGCTACTATCAAAGAAAGGTCAGATCTTTTACTTGCTCCCAATATTCGGTTATTTATTCCGGAAGAGTGGTCAAGTATTATGTAGTCATATTTATCACGGAAAGCTTCCAGTTTTGTAAACATACTATCAATATTACCAGCTTCATCAATCTTCATAATTTTCTCACCGGAATCACCAAATATAAAATGTAATGAATCGCTGTAAGAATATATAATTTCATCAAATAGAGCTCTTCCGTTAAAGAAATCTGCTAAAGTTTTTTCAGCATATATATTTAACATAAGCCCTACATTTGCAAAATTTAGGTCTAGATCAATAACTAATATTTTAAGATTGGTTTTTGAAAGATGGTACCCAAGGTTTATACAAAAAGAAGATTTACCCGTACCCCCTTTTCCCGAGATTACAGAAATCACTTTCGCACCTGAAGACTTACCTGCAGAATGCTGCTTCTTCAGTTCAGCCAATCTTTCCAGCTGACCTATCATGTCATTATTTTTCCGGTATAAATCATATTGGCAATAAAATGCGGATCCGCAGCAATAATGTCATCAGGAATAACTTGTCCGTTTGTTAAATAAATAGCTGGTACACTATCATACTTTGTAAGTACATTTAATATATTACCAAATGCTGCTGATTCATCTATCTTCGAAAACACAA
Organism: Melioribacteraceae bacterium; assembly: GCA_963663615.1. Lineage (GTDB taxonomy): Bacteria > Bacteroidota > Ignavibacteria > Ignavibacteriales > Melioribacteraceae. The sequence goes on along the minus strand of OY760517.1, from coordinate 1,821,544 downwards.
ACGCACTATAATCATATAGTTGAAAACTTTCAGCAACATTATACAAATTTTTTGTAGTAGCTGTTGCACTCAAAACAAGATATACATCATCCAGATCTACTGTATCAAGAAATTCCCTGGTTTTTTCGAGCTGTTCGGTTTTATGTTGACTTCTACCGGCAGTATCAATAAATATTATATCTTTCTTTCTAAACTTGTTAACCATTTCTTCAAGTTCATAAGGTTCGTATGCTACCAAAAAATCAATATCAATAATTTCCGAAAATATTTTTAACTGGTCAATTGCACCCAGACGGTAAGTATCAGCTGAAATTATTCCAACATCCAGATTATGAAGAATCTTTGATATTGTTGCCAGCTTAGCCAAACAAGTAGTTTTACCTACTCCGGTTGGTCCAACAAATGCAATTTTATGAGGTCTGTTTTTCTCAACTACCTTAAACTCTTTGGTTCTGATCATAGAAGAAAGATTGGATATTACGTATTTATCAATGTTTTCCTGCGATAGCATATTAATATTGTCTTTAAGATAATCCACAACCGATCTTACAATTGGTTCCTGAATTTCACGATGAAGCAATGTAGCTTCAATAGTTTTAATCTCTTCCTGAACAGAATAACTCTGATGCTCTTCTTTTAATTTCTGCTTAATTTTGTCGAAACTAATATTTTTCTTTTCAGCTGGATTCCTTTTACGGTAAATTTTTTCAGTTAACTTTGCCAATTCGTTAATTGTATTACCAGGTGTCATTTCATTTTGAGGAAGTTTCTGTTTTACTTCTGCTTCACTTTCAGTATCCTTTTCAATTCCTGCAGTAACTTCAAACATCTTTTTCCCACCGTTACTTTCTTCATCAAGCACTCTTGTTCCAATAATAACGGCTTCAGGTCCCAGTTCTTTTTTTATTTTTTCTGAGGCTTCTTTCAGGGACGCAGCTACATATTTTTTAACTTTCACTTACGACCTCAATTTTATCTATAAATTCTATTTCTACATTTGGTGGTAATTCAGAATATGATAATACGGCAAAATCAGGGAAACTGCTATTTATTAATCTGAAAAAGTATGGACGAATTGTAGCTGATGTAATTATTACAGGCATATATCCAAACATTTTGAATTTTTCAGTTATTGAAGCCAATACTTCATTTAATCCCATTAGTTCCTGAGGACTTAACCCTAGCGACTGGATTACTTCTTTCTGATTTTGTAATGATTGTGTAATCGAATTTTCCAGAATATCGCCTACAGCTGCAGCGTGGATAACACCATTATTATCTTTATACAGATTAGCTATTGTATCACCAATTGAATGCCTTACATATTCTGTAAGTACATCAACATTGTTAGTTACTTTTGAATAATCCACCAGTGCTTCCAGTATCTGCACCAAATCTTTTATAGGAATAAGTTCTTTTAGCAAAGCTTGCAGTATTTTTTGTATTGTTCCCAATGATAAACTATCAGGACTAATTTCCTCAATTACAGCAGAGTATTCAGCCTTAAGATTTTCGAGCAGTTGTTTAACAGCCTGACGAGTTAATATTTTATCAAAATTTTTCTTAAGTGTTTCCTGTAAGTGGGTTGATAGTACAGACACACTATCAACAACAGTATATCCTGCTAACTCTGCCCTATCCTTTTCATCTTTATCTACCCAAAATGCTGGTAAATTGAATGCGGGATCGGTTGTTGGAATTCCGTTTACCTGATCTTCAACATCACCAGCATTCATGGCAAGAAAGCGATCAGCATATATCTCGAACGAAGCAACAACATTTCCTTTAATTTTGATGATATAGGCATTTGGATCTAACTGCAAATTATCCCTAACCCGAACAGGTGGTATCAATACACCAAATTCCAGAGCTATAAATTTTCTTGTTGATGATATTTTTTGAAACAGATTGCCTCCCTGTTCTTCATCAACCAAACTAATTAGTCCATAACCAATTTCTATTTCAACAGGATCTACCTGTAAATATTGCTCTACTTTCTCTTCCTGTTTTTCTGGCTCAACAGGAGCATCCTCTTGTACAACTTGTTCTTTTTTAATTGCTTTACTGGTATAATATGCACCACCACCAATTCCAACAGCAAGTAATGTAAATGGTATTGTTGGCATTCCCGGTACAAATCCAAATATAAATACAACACCAGAAACAGTTGCCAAAACTTTCGGATTAGAAAATAGCTGTGTTTTTAATTGTAAATCCAATGCAGTTCCACCTGCCGACCTGGTTACAACCAGACCTGCAGATACGGCAACAATAAGAGCCGGTATCTGGGATACAAGCCCATCACCAATAGTTAATATTGTGTAATTCTTTAGTGCATCGCTTATACTCATGTTCATTTGAACAACACCAATAATAAATCCGCCAATAATATTAATACCATTTATTAGCAAACCAGCAATTGCATCACCTTTCACAAACTTGTTGGCACCATCCATTGAACCATAAAATTCAGCTTCCCTCGAGATATTTTCCCTTCTTTTTCTTGCTTCAGCTTCGTTAATTAAGCCGGTATTCAAATCCGCATCAATTGCCATCTGTTTACCAGGCATTGCATCCAAAGTAAAACGAGCTGAAACCTCTGAAATACGTCCGGAACCTTTAATAATTACTATAAACTGAATTATAACAAGTATTATGAAGATTATAAAACCTACTACAAAATTACCACCAACAACAAAGTTACCAAATGATTCAATTACTTTACCAGCGTAACCTTCAATTAGGATAAGACGGGTTGAACTTATATTTAATGCTAAACGAAATAGCGTAAACACAAGTAGTAATCCCGGGAAAACACTAATATCAAGAGGACTTTTTATATACAGTGATACAATAAGTACCAGCAAGGACATTGAAATATTTAGTGCGAGGAAAAAATCAAGAAATAGCGAAGGCAATGGTATAAGCATTAACCCAAGCATAAAAACCAGTCCGACCGCAAGAATTATGTCAGTATTTTTTGTCAGGACATTGAAATTCATACTATACTTTTCCTGGATTTTTCATTTTTAAGTCTATAAATATGTGCTAAAATCTGAGCAACAGCCTGGAACAGGTCTTCAGGAATACTATCGCCAACTTCACAAGCTTTAAACAATGCACGTGCCAAAGGAGGTTCTTCGTAAAGTGGTATATTGTTATCTTTAGCAACTTCTCTAATCTTTTTTGCTATAAGATCAGCACCTTTTGCAATAACAGTAGGTGCATGGTCTTTCTTCATATCATATCTAAGTGCAACTGCAAAGTGTGTAGGGTTAGTTACAACCACATCAGCAGTAGGTAATTCTTTCATCATTCTTTTTCGAGCTGCCGAAAACTGTTCTTTCTTAATCCTTGATTTTATTTCCGGTGAACCATCAGACTGTTTGGATTCTTCTTTTATTTCTTCTTTGGTCATCATCATATCTTTATTAAATTTGTACTTCTGATAAGCATAATCAACAATTGCAAGCACTGCAAAAGCAATTGCCATTTTCCAAAGAAAACTTTTTGAAGAAACGATCATAAATTCAACAATTTCAATTATAGTTAAACTAACAAGGTTTGTTGATTCTACTACTACTTTGGATAAAATAGTATATATAATAAAACCAATAATAGTTAGTTTCACCATAGTTTTAGCCATCTCCATAAGGTTCTTTGATGAAAATAGTTTGTTTTTCAAACCTTTTATAGGATCAAGTTTACCAAAATCAGGAGCAATTGCCTTAAGTGATATTTGAATTCCTATTTGGCCAAATCCTGCCACAAGTGCAATAATAACCAATCCTACAAGTAAAGGAGCAAGGATTCCGAAGAATAATAATATCTCTTCAATAAACATATCGAGGAAAATTGTTTTTGTAAGTTCAATTTGGTCAAGATTACCTAACATGGATGTGGTGTTTGAAGCAATTTTATCGCCCATGTATCCCTGAAAGGAGAACAGTATAAGCAAACCGAATGTAAATATTGCAAATGAGTTAATTTCCATACTCTTGGCAACATTACCTTTTTCACGTGCTTCAGTTAGCTTCTTTTGCGTGGGTTGTTCCGTTTTTTCCTGACCTGAATCAGCCATTCCTTACGCCATTGCTTTTATTAATTGATATAAGTCTTCTTCAAATGCAACTAAAAGGTTTTTTATTACATAAATATATATGGGAATTAACATAGCCAACATTAAAAAACCAATTCCAAGTTTTAAAGGTTGGGTCACAAAAAACACTTGCATCTGCGGAATTACTCTCGAAATAATTCCTTCACCTATATGTATTAACAAATATGATACCAAAAACGGAGCTGCAATTTTAACTGCAATGCCAAATATTCCTGCCGAATAAATTACAAGTAATTCATAAACTTCATTCTTTACAGTGTAGCCCCCAATAGGTATTAATTGATAGGAAAGTGTTAGCCCTTTGAAAAGAAAATGATGACCATTTATAATAAAGAAAACCAGTACCGCAGCATAGTAAACAAATTGTCCTAATGCATTACTCTGTGTTTCTTCAAGCGGATTCATTGTTTGTGCCATCATCAGCCCCATATCAAAGCCAATAAATGTACCAGCAAAGTTTACTCCATAAAATACCAGGTTTATGGAAAACCCAATTACAAGTCCGGTTACTATTTCACGAATAGCTAATAATGAGATATAATAGAGATCAATCGGTAATAAACCCTCTGGTCTGTCAACCGTGTAAAGTAACACATAAGAAACAAAAATCGCAAAAGATACTTTTGCAAGAGTTGGAATGGATCTGTTGCCCCAAATAGGTGAAGCCATAAAAGCAGAGATAATCCTCATAAAAATGAGAACCAGTTTTATGAAATCAACAACCAGAAAATCGGTCATCTCACAACATCAACCATTATGTTAAATATTCTATTGGTAAGTGTTATTATTTTATCCATCATCCATGGAAGCAATAATATTATGGTTATACCGGTTGCCAATATTTTAGGAACAAATGTAAGAGTCATTTCCTGAATTGAGGTGGTTGCCTGGAATACGGAAATAATTAGACCAATTACCATAGATACACCTAATACAGGTAATAATATTGTAAAAGAAGTATAAAATACTTCACTCAATATTTCTACAACTAAATCTTCAGTCATTACGCAAATCCCCGTATTATTGAACCGACTATCAAATTCCACCCATCCACCAGTATAAACAATAATATTTTGAAAGGCAAAGCAATTAACATTGGTGGAATCATCATCATACCCATTGAGAGCAATACACTAGCAATAATCATATCCATCATCACAAATGGAATAAACAGAAAAAATCCAATAATAAAGCCCGCTCTCAATTCACTTAAAGCAAAAGCCGGGACCAAAATGTACGTTGGTAAATCTTGCTTGTTATCTGGTCTTTCAATATCAGCCATATTAATAAATAATCTTAAATCTTCATCACGCACGTGTTTGAACATAAAAACACGAATTGGTTCAACTCCTGCTTCATAAGCTTGTTCAATAGACATTTTTCCATCCATTAACGGTGTAATGGCAGCTTCATTAACTTTATTCCAGGTGGGTGCCATAATAAAAAAAGTAATAAACAAGGCTATACCGGATAACAACTGATTAGGGGGCATCTGTTGAGTACCAAGTGCATTTTTGAGAAAATGGAAAACAATAATTATCCGAAGGTACGAAGTAGTCATAATCAAAATTGATGGTGCAAGCGATAAAACGGTAAGTAATAATAATATTTGAAGCGTTGTTGCAACATCCTCATTGCTGGTTGCTGTACCTACATCAATACCTATTTTTGGTAATTGAAGCTTCTGTCCACCCTGTTGAGCAGAAATATCTGAACCTAAAACAGATATGAATAGTATGATTATTACAAAAACTTTCTTCATTGCCCCTTCAACATTTTTTTGAATATTTCTGAAAATCCCTGTGACTGGTTTTCCGGATAATCATTCTCTATCAGTTCCTGTTCAATTTTTAGCTCCTTAATTAAACTAATGGAATTATCGCTAATTCCCAGAAGCAAATACTCATTCTGAACTTTAACAACTGCGAGATATTTTTTTGGCATGAGTGAAAAGGAGGCAACCAATTGAAAATCAAGAAGGTTCTTTCTTTTTAATTTTCCATTTAGTGAAAACCTTTTTACAATCAACAAAGTGCCCACCAGTAAAATTGTTATAATCAGTAATGGTGTTATGAGTATGAAAATATCTTTCATAACTAAAATAAACCTTTAGCTCGTTTGTCAGCATCAACAAGATTTACAATCCTTATACCAAAATGCTTATCGATAACCACCACTTCTCCTTCTGCAATTTTTTTGTTATTAACAAAAATATCAACAGGTTCACTGGCAAGTTTATCAAGTTCAATTACATAACCTCTTTCAAGCTCAAGAATATCTTTAATCTGCATTTGAGTTCTTCCAAGCTCTATATAAACGTTTAGCTGAAGATCATTTAGATATTCCAATTTCTCAATCGCACCACCAGACTGGTTGAAAGTTTCTTCAAACTCGTCAAAATCAGCTACATTACCAACTAATGGTTTATCATCTTCACCACCACCTGTAAAATCAGCAACTTCTTCTATAGGTTCTTCTGGCAAATCATTTATTTCATTGTTTTCGTTATTTTGATTTTCTTCCATGATAATACTCTTGTTATTCCTGATTGAGAGCTTTACGAGTTATTTTAACAGCCTTTTTCTTATTAACCACACCAATTCTTCCAAGGAAAAGGACCTTGTTTTTTATCTGAATTGGATACTCTTCACTTACTTTTTTATCAAGCTTTATAACATCACCTTTTTGAAGGTCTAGCAATTCCTTAAAACTCATTCTGGAACGACCAAATTCAACTGATACTGGCACGTAGGCTTTGTAAAGATTAGTTTTAATTATATTTTTTGCGGTTGTACCCTGATATTTTCCAGGACGTATCTTCGAAAAACTTTGGCTTGAAAGTTTTAGCAACACTGTATCGAAAGCAAACGTTGCAAAACAGAGGTTCATAATATAAGACTTATCACCAATAGAAATTTCGAATGTAATAAGCAACACTGATTCACTTTGAGATGTAATCTGGGCAAAATCAATATCACTTTCAAATCTGTCAGTCATAAAAACAAAATTATCAACCATTTGCCAGGCTTTAGTCAGATCTTGCATAATCTTTTCAATAACCACATTCAGAACTTTCTGCTCAATTGGTGTAATTACCTTGTTTTTCTGAACATCACCACCATTACCACCAAGTAAAAGATCAACCAGAGATAATGCAAAATCGGATCCAAATTCCAAAATTCCTTTTATGTCTGTATCCTTAATGTCGAAGGTATATAAACATGCCGGATTAGCAACCGAAAGAACATATTCGGAATAATAGATTTGATCAACAGATGCAACGCTAATATTCACAATGTTCTGTAATTTTGAAACAAGGAATGAACTTAAGCTTTCTGCGAAAGTTTCATGAATGTTTCTTAATGTACGTAACTGATTTTTAGATATACGGTTAGGTAACCTAAAGTCGAACGGAACAACATCCCTTTCAACCTCCGAATTTGGTTCGCTAACACCGCTCTGAACATTATTCAGTAACGCATCAATCTCTTGTTGTGATAATACTTCTGCCATATTATTGTATTATATATTTACTGAAGTAAACTCTATTAATTCTAACTTTTCTAATCAACTTACCAAGACTTGTAGATATCTCTTTTTTAAGAGAATCTTTTTTTGCTGTATCCTTTAATTCTCCCAAAGTTTTACTCGAAAGAATGGATACTATAAGATCTTTAACCAATATTTCTTTCTTTTCAAGCTCACCTAATTGTACTTCATTCGGTACATCCAGTCCTATTGAAGTTAACAATAGGCGTTTGCCATTTGTACCAGCAGGATTAACAATTATATCGTCGATTGCAAATATATGTTCGCCCAAATTACTTACAGGTGGCTGGTAATAACCATTTTCATCTTCAAGCTTTTGTTCAGGTTTATACTCTTCACCTTCATAATCGCCATGTTCTTCTCTTTCAACTTCATGACCACCATCCTGCTGATCATGTCCTTCGGAATGTTCAGTTTGTTTCACTGCTTTATCTGTGCCAGGACTGATATCATGATTATTAATTAGAACATTTGCAGTAATATAGTAAACTGCAAATACTTGAATTATAAAAAGAGGTATTCCAACTATTAAAGATTTGATACTGATACCTCCTGATTTCTTTTCCTGTTTATTATCCGCCATAAACAAATTCCATTTTGTTTTTTAATAACTAAAAGCAATTGATGTGCCATTATATAATCGGAAATGTTTATTTAGTTTTTAATAATATTTAAAGTTATGGAATGGCTAATATTGCACAATAGCATAAAAAAAGGCAACCATGAAGGTTGCCTCATCTTAATTTATGCTGTCAATATTATCGAACAAGATTGGTTATTTCCTGAAGGATATTATCGGAGGTTGTTACTACTCTTGAGTTTGCTTGGAATCCACGCTGAGCAATAATCATTTTTGTAAATTCGTCAGACAAATCTACGTTTGATTGTTCCAAAGCACCTGATTGAATAGTAGTTGAAGTTTCTTCACCCGGAGCACCAAATAGTGGTTCACCTGAGTTGGCTCTTGGGGTGTACATGCTATCACCAATACTAACCAAACCACTTCTATTTTTGAAGCTTGCTACCATTATCTGAGCTAATGTTTTTGATTTACCATTTGAAAATACACCTTCAATGTTACCATATTCATCAATATTAAGGTTTGTTAAAGATGCTGGAGGAGCTCCATCCTGTGTAATACCTGAAACTACGCTACTACCGTTAAGCTGGGTTAAACCGTCAAAGTCTTTACCAAGGTCAACATTTATTGTAACAGGATCACCACCACCTCTTGGAGTAAAATCAATATCCAATAAGGTTGCATAGTTTGTTTCATCAAGCGAACCATCAGAATTAAAAGTTATTGCACCATACTTATTTATTGTTTCACCATCAGCAGTACTTTCACCTGGAACTGTTGTTTTCCAGAACCATTCGTTGTTTTCTTCTGATTTGGTAAATTCAACAGTAATTTCATGTTCGTTTCCAAGTGAATCATAAACTGTCATTGTACCACTAACTTTAGTAGCTTCCCTGCCTTCATCAGCTAGGAAACTAACTGAATCAGCTTCATTTGTATTATGAGTTAATGCACTTGCATCAATATCAAAGTTAAGATAATCTGGCTGGTTCTGTGTGATGTTGAACTGAAGAGCAGTTTTACTTGCATCAGTTAGTTCAAATGGAGCGGTTGGATGAGACCCATCATTAAACTCAATTGGAACACCAATGGTACCAGTCTGCTGATTAGTTCCACCATCAACATCTGGCATCGACCATGATACGTTATATTGACCTGATCCAGCTGCCGTTTCAGTAAATGTTAATGTAAGTTCGTATGCTTCACCATATTTGTTATATACATCAACAGTTTTAGTTGCATCTGCCAAGCCATCACCATCAGAATCAGAGAACTGTATGTTACCTTTCATTTCAACATCTTCAGATCTTGTAACAGTTGAATCAGAATCAAGGTTACCACCCCATTTCATATATGAAGTTGCAACTGCAGGAAGTTTCATCGTTGTATCGATTTGTATATCTTCAAGGTTATTTCCCGGAGGTATTATACCATCTGAACTAGCTACTTTACCCTGTACAATGGCACCATTCTGCGAATTAACAAGCTTACCATCCTGATCAAAGACAAAGGCACCAGCTCTTGAGTAAACATTTTGTCCATTACTTTTTAGTACGAAAAGACCAGGACCCTGAAGAGCAAGGTCAGTTATTCTACCAGTCTGATCAAAAGTACCCTGAGCCCAGTTACGATCAATAGTACTGGTTTTCACACCAAGACCAACCTGGAAAGAATTAGTACCACCTGCAGAATCTGTTGGGTTTGTTCCAGCTTTAACAAGCTGATTGAAGGTATCGGCAAAAGTTATTCTTGAGCTTTTAAAACCGATTGTGTTGGCATTAGCTACGTTATTACCAATAACGTCTAACATTGTCTGATGACTACGTATTCCGGATATACCGGAGTAAAGGCTATTTAATAGTGCCATGTTAACCTCCCAAAGGATTATTCAATTTTTGACCCGGTTTCAGTCAGTCCACCGGATCCGGAGCGTCCTTGAAAGGTCCCGCTCCAATATTTAACATTCTTATTATTTTCTATTTATTTGTAAAACTTTAATTCTATTTTGATATTACTACACTGTCGATATTAGTAAATACATTTTCGTCATTATTCTCAACAGGCATTGCAGTTACTACAGTTTTATTAGGAATATTTATTATTAATGCTGTATCATTCATCAATACCAGTGAATCCTTGGAACCTTTCGCTTTTGCTTTTTCAACGGCAGCATATATCTTATTCATTTCGCCTTCAGAAAACTTTATATTCCTTGATTCAAGGCGTTTCTGGGCATGATTGGAAAATTTTAATTTTTCCAATTCCTGTTGAAAAACCGATTCAAAACTTTTTGATATACCCGGCATTGATCTGCCTGGCATTGTATTGTCAGTTACAATCGGTTTGAAAGGTACTTTTATGCCATTGATTTCAGCCATATTGATTATCCATCTGATGAGTTATCAGAGTTTACAATTTCCATAATGTCAGATAATAAGTATTTAACGTCTCCTACAACCATCATCGTTCCACTATCGCCAAATTTAATTCCATCGATAGTACCATATTTGTAGGATTCTATTTTCAATTTATCTCCTTTATAAGATTTTGCCGTTATTTCAAAGGTGTAATTACCTTCTTGTAAATTACTACCATTATTATCGGTAAAGTCCCATAAAAGTTTATGCTCTCCAGCATTTTTTTCAACATTTTCAAATTCTTTTACCAATGTACCATTTTTATTATAAATTTTCACCTCAACAGATGCTGCATCTGCTGGTAATGTGTAACCAAAACCAATTTCATCTTGCCCCTGATATATTATGTCGTTTCCAGAAAGCTTAACGTCCTTGCCGATTAGTGTTGCTGACATAGTATTATTTATAGACTGAGTAAGATAATAATTCGCATCTATACTCTGACTAAGCATGTCATTCATATTTTGCATTTGTTCAAGAGAAGAAAAATTTGCTAACTGTGCTGCATATTCCGAACTATCAAGAGGTTCTAACGGATCTTGATATTTCATCTGTGTAAGCAGCAATTTCATAAAATCGTCTTTACCAAGAGCACTGTTTCCGGTGCCTGTATTGTAAGAACCACTACTATTAACTGCATCAACCATTTTTTTACCTATACTGTGAATTCATAAGTATTGTAACCTAAAGTTTTCTTGTTTTCAGAATCTTCATCTTTAATATTATCAATATCAGTGCCAGCTTTTGCTTCATTCTTCTTCCTTTCCTGAGCCAATCTGTTATTCTGTTTATTCTGACTCTCGGCAAGTGCTACCTGAATATTAGTTGGCGTTTGACCCTGATTCTGTAAATTCTGCTTAAGGTTATCCAAATTAGTTTCAATCATGTTTTTAACCTGATCCGATTCAACTTCAATACGTGCTTGCAGTTGATCTGGTCCGGTCTTTAAGGCGATCCTTACCTTTCCTAGATTCTCTGGAGTAATCTGAATTACAAGCTCATCCTTGCTCTTGCTTTCTATATATTGTGATATTTCTTTTATAATTTTAATTTTATCAGTAAATCTGTGAGTTTTAAATTGTGGATTTGACTCAATATTTACCTTTTCCGGTATTTTGGTATCATTTTTTATATCGCTTACATCTCTAACAGTTTGTTCCGCAGTTTTATCTGAGGTATTATTACTTTCTTTTCTTACCTCTTCTTCTAAAGCTGATACCGAATGTGTATGATTCTTTGATTCAATTGTTGCACTACTATTTTGATTCGAATTTAATGAGCGATCATTATTATTCTCATTTTTTCCCTGAACTTTATTTTCTTCATCACCACTACTCTTCTCCAGAACAGTTGCTTCATTTGAGCTTTGAACTGTTTTATGTGGCTGACTTGAAGGTTTAACAACTTCATGAATTGGCTGTTTATCAACAACTGTTGAAGATTCAACACTTTCAATTTTCACTTCAACAACAACTTCTTTTCCACTTTTAAGTTGATCATGGGCTTTAACTTTTGTTTTTAAATCAGGTATTTTGTTTACAACTTCTTTTGCAATTTTATCATCCTGAATTCTTACTTCAATTTCTTTACCTGTTTCTTTTAATTCAACTTTCGAGTAGGAATTTTCATTCCCAACATTTACCTTGTTTTCTACTCTGTTCAATTTGTTATCGGAAACAAATTTGTTTTTGACAGAATCACTGATTCCCGTTGTCTCTTTCGGCTCAAATATTATTTTAACAGGTTTTTCAGTCTTTTCTAATGTTTTTGCTACTTTTCTTAATTCAGGATTTTCTGATTTATTTAATTCTGATTTAACAGTTTCTTTATCAATACTAATATTTTCTTTTTTATCCAATGGTTTATTTCTAAGCATATCCTCTAATTTGGGTACAAGTTTTTCATTGAACTTCCGTTTAATAGGTTCACTATTAAAGTTATTGCTAATTTCATTTAGTTTTGAAATACTGTCTTTAATTGTATTAGCCGATTTTCTAACTTCCGGAATATCAGCTTCCATTTTAGAGGTTTGTTGTTTAGCAATACTCTTTAAAGTTTCTGGTGATACTTTAACTTTTTTACCAGAGTTTTTGATCGTAATTTTATTTTCACTTTCTACTTTTACATCTTCCGAACCTTTATTGAAGCTAATCTTTATATCAAAGGATTCTTTCCTTGTATTGTTGTTTTCTGCATTGGTAGTTGCCAAAGCAATTTTTGTATTTAATTTGGATTTGTTTCCATTTACTTTAATTGTCTGAACTTCAGGTTTTATAAAATCTAAGCTAATTTTCGCATTAGTTCTAAATGTATTTTTTCCCCTGGTAAAACCTAAATCTTTAATGGGATAATTTTCGGCAGCTGTATTTTTTATAATACTACTCTTAAAGTCATCAATGGTTTTAGGAGTAAATAATTTTCTAGCTGCAACATTATCTTCTTTAGGTAATACTTTTTTGGTTTCATTACTAATATCTGTTTTAACAACTTCTGCTACTTCCTTGGGAACAGTTTTCTGCTGAGGAATAGTATCAACTTTAACTTGTTCTTTTGGACTCACTTTTATTTGTGTCTGATTTAGTTCAGGTCTGCCTATATTGTCGTTTTTACCAGTTTCTTTAATAGTTGCACCATAACTGGTATTCTCTACTTTTACGCTTTCATTAGTGGTAAATTTAGGTTCCTGCTGTATCGATACACTTTCTTGTTTAGAAGCTGACGCTTTATTTACAATTTCAGTTTTGGCATTTGAGTTATCAATTTCAGGAGTCTTTTTGCTGTTAGGTTCATTATTACTTTTACCAGTTGTTAATTTCACTTCTTCGTTACTATTAACCACAGATACTTCATTTTGAGCAGGAGTTTTAACACTTTGCTTATTAGAAGTTTCAATTTCAACACTATTTGTTTTAGGAGTATTAATTTTCTGTTTTGTACCAACTATTCCATCATCTGCTACAGTATGCTTAACAGATTGAGTAATCTTTATATCATTAGTATTATTTTGAACTTCTTGTTGAGTCTGATCAGATTCCTTAACAGAAGTTATATTTTCATCGTTTTTAGAAGGAATTTGATTACTAACTAAAGGAGTAGTTTTAACATTGTTATTTGAAACTACTTCTTTAACAGGTTCTCCCTTGACTGTAATATTTTCTTTAGTATTAACACTTTCAGCTACAATATCCTGCTTTTCAATTTCAGTTTTTTGCTGAACATCTACACTCTTAGTAACAGGTTTCTGTTCATTAGTAGCAGATTTTATTACAGTTTTCTGATCAAAGGTTTCAGGTGAAGAAGATTTTACAGTCTGTTCCCTTAAAACAAAAACCCCTTCCTTATTTTCGTTGGAAGTGTTTTTCACCTGTTCCTTGATATTTTCAGGAATTGTAGTAGCAGTAGTGCTGTTTTGAGTTGCTGTTTTTATCTCAGTTTTAGCCTCAACACTTCTGTCTTGCTTTTCTGTTTTTATCTCAGTTTGTGCAATAATCTCTTTTGTATTACCTGAATTAGTAGTAGCGTTAGCTTCCGGTTTGTCTGTTACACTTTTATCTTTAATGGTGTCCGAATTAGTTTTACTTTCGATACCGGATTGTTCATTGTTTTGTGTGTATTCCGAAGTAACAGTTTTTTCATTGGTGATTATAGTAGTATTTGCTTGTTTACTAACTTTAGGTGTAGCAATTTCGTTTGCGATATCCTGCTTTACAATAACCCTATTTGCCTTGCTATGTGTTTTTGAGCCAGATTTATCATCAACTACAAAATCTTCACTTTCAATTTCTGTATTGGCAGACTGAGAAACGATTACACTATTTACCTCTATAGGATTAGTTTCTAAATTTTTGTTTTCAGCAGTTAACTCAACTTTTTCAGCTTCTTTACTTTTAACACCAGAAACTATTTTTTCAGTAATATCAGTATTATCAGATTTCTCGCTTATGGGTTTACTGAGTTGTTTTTCCTCAATCCCGATTTCGTTTGTATTTGTTTTTTTAACAAAAACTTCCTTTAAGCCCTGTTCAGCTTCAATTATTTCTGATCTGCTTTCCTTTAGTACTCCATAAGTATTTTTTACAGCGTTTTGAGAGGCGATGCTATTTTTAACTGAAGAAAGCGGATTTGATTCAGTTTTAGGTGTAGTGGAAAATATTTTGTGAGACTGCTCCAATACTGCTTGCTTTGTATTTGTATATTTCACTGTACTTTCTGTGGATGCTTTTACATTTTCATTTGCAGGCACACTTTCTTTTGGAGTTTTAACGGACAAGTCAATAATTTCAACTTCAATCTTTTCTTCACTATTTGCAAGTTTAATTGCAATATTATTATCAAGATTTTCTGCTTCACTCCATATATCAAGAAGAGAATTTAAATTCTTAAGAATTTTATTATCATCTCCATTAGAAGCATTAATTAACGACTTCTGAAGGTCCGTGTTTGTCTGGTTATTTTTTAATGATAAATCTATATCCTGATTAACCGGAACTTCTTTTATCATTCCGGCAACAAACTTCTTAACATCTTCCAGGCTACTTATCTTTTGAGTAATCTCAACATCATCACATTTAAACTTGCAAATGAAAACATTTTTTTTGTTTTCGTTTTCAATAATAGGGGTATCATCACTTAGCAGTGACTTTAGATAATTACGCAATATACCAGTTGAAATTTTTTCTGCACCCGATTCTTCATTATTCAGTATTTGTGCAACAAGTGAATTAAGTTCTTTTGCGTCAATTGCACCAGTATCATCAACAGAAATATTTTCACCAAGAAGAGCAGCAAAATCCGAAGCAACTCCTCCATCTTTCATTGAAGTTCTCTTCAGATTTTCAGTCATGCCGGCAAGCATGTTTAGTAAATTATTTCCACTAAGATTTATCATTTCGCGGCTGTTACCTTATTTGCAAATTCAGGATCCAATGCTGCTAATATTTTTGCAGCTTTCTTTTTGTTCATAGTATATATTATATCTCTTGCAGTATTATCGGAATATTTTTCAATTATTTTAGCTGCTCTTACCGCATCCATTTGCTCAAACATGGCAGCCGTTTTCTTTTTCCAGTCCTCATATTGTTCTTTCTGCTTAGCTTTTCTTGCTTCTGCTTCTACACGCTTTGCTTCCAGATCAACATATTTTTCCTGCTTCTTGTTTTCTTTTTTATTATGTGCTTGTCTTTCCTGATTAGCTTTTTTAAGACTATCAGCCTTGGCTTCTTCCACTGCTAGCGAATCGAGTATTTGTTGCTTTAATAATTCTTTTATTTCAGGAAGTGTTTTATCAACAAAAGTTGAATCACTTTCTACAACTGCACTTTTAGGTCTAAAATCAAATTCAAACATGTTGTTATATTTTGAATTCAGAAAGATGATTAGCGCAGTGATATTAACAAAAACTGCGGTGTAAATTAATGAATACAATATTGTTTTTTTCATGACTACTTTTTCCTGCTATACCTTTGTATCGCTATTTCATCAAGCGTTAAATTTTCTTCTTTATTCGATTCATACAAAAATTCTTCATAACATTTTTCTTCCATTTTATTGAAGATTTTCTTCTCTTTGGATTTTTGTACGAGTTCATTATGCTTATTCTTTTTCTTTACATGCATTTCATTAATTTTAGCTAAAACTTTTTTCTTTTTGTCTTCCATAAAGCTGATATACTCAAACCGGAATTTCATCTCACTTGCTTTACATTTGGCTTTGTTATTATCACCAAGAAACTTTTTTTTCTTAATTTCCAGTTCTGTAAGCTCAGCTTTTAATTGTGTAATAATAATATCAATATCGGAAATTTCCTTTTGGATTTTTGATTCCTGAATTTCCTTGATATTCTGTATGGTTTTATATTTATAATCAAACTTTTTCATTATAACTGAGGCTCAATCAATTCAAATAGTCTGTTATTTGTTTCTTCAAAAATTGTTTTATCCTGCATATCCTGTTTAAGGAATGACCTTAAACTGCCAATTTTTGTAAGTGAGTTATCAATTTGCGGATTACTTCCCTTAACATACGCACCAATATTGATTAAATCCTCAGCTTCTTTATATGTAGCCAAAACTTCCTTGAATGCTGCAGCACGTTTAAAATGATCATTTGAAACAATATCGTGCATTACCCTGCTTACACTTTGTAGAGGATCTATTGCAGGATAATGTCCTGAATTTGCAAGTTTTCTTGAAAGAACGATATGACCATCAAGAATTGATCTTACGGCATCAGCTATTGGTTCATTCATATCGTCACCATCAACAAGTGTGGTATAAAAACCGGTTATAGAACCTTTGTCGGTTATGCCGGCTCTTTCCAGAAGTTTTGGTAGCAATGCAAATACTGAAGGGGTATAACCCTTTGTTGTAGGTGGTTCACCAATTGTTAATCCAATTTCTCTTTGTGCCATTGCAAAACGTGTTACAGAATCCATCATAAGCACAACATCAAGACCCATATCACGAAAATATTCAGCAATAGCTGTACCAATATATGCACCCTTCAATCTTAATAAAGCAGATTTATCACTTGTTGCAGCAATTACAACTGATTTTTTTAAACCTTCTTCACCAAGATCCTTCTCAATAAATTCACGTACTTCCCTACCCCTTTCGCCAATTAGCGTAATAACATTCACATCAGCATTTGTATTTCTTGCAATCATACCAAGAGTTACACTTTTACCAACTCCACTACCAGCAAAAATACCTACTCTTTGACCCTTGCCTACTGTAATAAGTGAATCAATAGCTCTTATCCCGGTTTGTAGTGGTTCTGAAATTCTAGCTCTTTCCAGTGGATTAGGTGGCACCTGATGAATATCCTGGAATCCTGTACATCCTAACTCACCTTTACCATCAATCGGATTACCCATACCATCAATTACTCTTCCGAGTAATTCATGACCAACGGGTATTCCAAAATTCTTACCTGAGGCTATTATTTCGCATGCAGGAGATATATTATGTACTTCACCAAGAGCAATTGATAAAACTTTACCATCCTTAAATCCTACAACCTCAGCTTTACAAACCTCATAACCTTCCTGGTCAACAATAGTACATACCTCGCCCAAAGAAACTTTTGGACCTGTAGATACTATAACCAAACCGGTAACATCACTTACTTTACCGTTAACCTTTATTGTATCAACATTCTGAATAATCCTGCTGAATTTCAATATTTTTTCATCAAGGATGTTCATTTTCTTCCATTATTGAATATTGATCCTGAATTATTCTTTTCAATTCTGATATTCTGGTATTTAATCTACCATCAACATTACCTATTTCAGTTTCAACAAAACAACCACCACGCTGCATATTTGGGTCTTGTTCAAACTTTACATTCGTAAAAGCATCAGATGATAAATATTTCTTTGTTTCGGTAGAAAGCGATTCGTAATCTTCGGGATGCAGCTTAATAATTATTGAATTTGCACCAACAATTTTCTTAAGCGATTTTCTTAATATTTCGTCAACACCCGGATTTTTTTCTATTTCCTTTTCAACAACCTTTTCAGCTATTACGTATGCCATTTCAATTGTAAGTTTTTCAAATATATCATCATATTCATGAATTTTATTATCAAACTCGGAAAGGATGTTTAAAAATTTATTTATCTCGGATGAAAGAGATTGTTGGTATTGCTCTTCGAGCTCGTTACCAACACTCTGTCTCCCTTCTTCATAACCTTTTTGATAAGCCTCGTTTAATTCAGCCTCAATATCAATTTCCGGAATGGCAAGTACTTCAGGAACAGGTTCCGGTTTCACCTCCTCTTCAGGTTCTTCCTTTTTATTACCTGTAGTATATTCTTCATAAGGGGTTTTAATCCTGATACTAATTTTCCGTTTCCCCTTGATTGTAATCCGATCAGACATAAACCTCTTCCAGCATACCTCTTACGTTAAGTGAAATCTCACCGGTGTCTTCCATTGTTTTAACAACATCAATAATTCTTGCCTGAGCTTGTTCAACTTCTTTAAGCTTAACCATACCCATATATTGCAATTCTTCTTTAAGAAGATCAGCAGCACGTTCAGACATATTCTTAAACATTTTTTCCTGAAGCTTCTGATCTGCAATTTTAAGTGCAAGAGCAAGGTCTTTTCTGTCAACATTACGAAGTATTTTTTGAACATCTTTATCTTCAATATGAATAACATCGTCGAATATAAACATTAGACGTTTAATTTCAGCAGCAACTTCAGCATTTTTACCTTCAATTTGCTCTAAAATATCTTTACTTAATGAAACGCTTGTACGATTAAGAATTGTAGCCAAACTTTTTGTCCCACCAATTTCGCGCATTGCACTACTCATTGACATACCAGCCATTTCATCAACCACCTTCTCAATCTGCTTAAGAGTTTGTGGGGATATCTTTCCAAGAGTTGCAATTCTGTAAGCTACATCCGAACGCAAATCATCCGGTAATTCCTTAAGTGAATTCGCAGTTTGATCAGGACTTAAATGCGAAAGGATAAGTGCGATAGTTTGCGGATGCTCTTTATTCAAAAAATTCACAAGCTGTGACGAATCTGCTTTTTTCAACACATCAAAACCTCTTAGTGTTGTTAAATCCTTCACTTTTTCAATAATTTCAACCGCCTTAGGCATACCAAAAGATTTTTCGAGAATACTTTGTGCATAATCAAGACCACCTTCAAGCATATATTCTCTTGCAATAATCATGTTATGAAATTCTTCCATAACGGAGTTTATTACACCTGAAGAAGTATTCTTAACTCTGGTAATCTCTGCAGAAATCAATTCAATTTCATTTGCGTCAAGGTGTTTAAAAACCTCAGCGGCAATTTCAACATCCAATGCAATCATCATAAGTGCAGATTTTTCCGCACCAGAAAGCATCTGTTCTTTTTTATCTCTTATCTGGAGTTTTTCTTTATCATTGCTCATCTTCAAATAACCATGCATGTATTAATTTTGCGGCTTCTTGTGGATTATCGGCAACATAATTTGCTATCTTATCGTGCCTTTCTTTTTTCTTTATAGCATCAATAGATATTTCATCTTTAAGATTGCCGTTATTTTCTACCTTGTCGAATTCTCTCTTTTTCTCAACAAGTTGCTCCATACTAAATTCGTTACCAGCAGGTGCTTCAAGTGCCTTTTTCTCCTGAGCCATTGACTCAGGTAACATGTTATCAATAGTCTGATCTATATTGGCACCTGCACCTTGTAATGCAAATTCTGGTGTATCGTTTTTGCTTACGTCTCCGGTTAGTAATTTTTCACCATTAACTTTACCAAGAAGTTTTTTAACAACTATTATAGCTCCAATTATTGCAATTATTACGAATATCAAATTCATCATTTTTTCATAATCTTCATATATCGGAACACCTTGTCTTGGATTCGTAAGTTCATTTACTTCATAAAGCTTTGTTTCAAACGGAATATTTACAATCGAAAACTGGTCAGTTCTTGTCATATCAAAACCAACTGCATTTTTTACTATGCTTTCTAGTTTTCTTAACTGATTTACCGGACGTGTTGTATAAACCGTTACAAATTCACCATCCTGTTCCTGCTGTTCCATAATATCATTAACAACAGCCGAAACAGTCATCTTTTTAATTGTACCAATGCCGTGTATTACCTTTTCAACTGATTTATTTACTTCGTAGTTGGTAATTGTATTCTGACTTTGTTGAGATGTTGAATCAGCAATGCTCCTGTCATTATTTTGCTGAGCAACCAATTGTTCACTAATTGCAACCTGACTTTCAGGATCAAATGTCTGCATGGTTTTTTCAACCTGATCAAAGTTCAGTTCAACATTAACCTTAATCATTGCATTACCATAACCAAGAACATTATCAAGAATCGATTGTGCTTTGTTAGCAAGATAGTTTTCTACATCCTGTTTAAGTTCATAGTTTGTAGTGCTACTTGCAGTAAGTCTGTTTTCAGACGATTCTTTTGATAATAAACGACCTTTTGAATCAAGCACAGTTACATTTGTTGGTAAAAGTCCTTCAACAGAACTAGAAATCAAATTAACAATTGCATTTATATATTGATTATTAACTTTTTTGCTATTTTTTAATTTTAACAGAACTGACGCAGTTGGTAATTTTTCCTCTTCACGAAAAACAGATTTTTCAGGAATTACAATATGTACTCTTGCACCTTCAACACCTTCCTGTTGACTTATTGTACGTGATAGTTCACCTTCAAGGGCACGTTTATAATTGAGTTTCTGCATGAATTCAGACATACCCATTGTATTTTTGTCAAAAATTTCATAACCAACAATACCAGAACCCGGAATACCCTGACTACTTAATTCAAGCCTGGTTTCATAAACCTGATTATCAGGAATTTTAATAATTCTTCCATCATCAGCTACGCTGTAAGGTATTTGCTGTTTATTAAGATGTTCAACAACTTTAGCAGCATCTTCTTGCTGCAAATTGGTAAAAAGTGTTCCATATTCTGGTTCATTCATAAACATCATTATTATACCAAGGACAACAAATGATCCAAAAATAGCACCACCAATAATAAGCCGCTGAGGAACGCTTAATTTATTAAAAAGTGTCGTTAACTCTGTTATTACATTTTTTCCCATTTTAGATCTGCATTCTTGTTAGTTCTTTATACATATCCAATGTTTTATTTCTTATCTGGAGAAGCAATTCAATACTGGTTTTTGCCTTCTCACCAGCTATCATAACATCATGAACTTCAACATTACCACCCTGTATAAACTCTTCAGTTTTATTTTGGGCAATATGTTGTTTATTATTTACATCGTTAATAAAATCTTTCATCATTGTTGTAAAATCCTCACCCGATGATTTTTTGCCTTTTTGCAATTCATCAGGAAACATTCCACCAATTTTAAGATTATTTATTTCCATTTTAACCTCTTCTATTAATAATTGTACCTACTGTAATACCAGACATTTTACCCGTGTTACCATAAAAATGGTAGTCCATTATTTCCTGTCTGTTTTGAGGATATTTTGAGGCAAAGTAATTTTTTTCATCAGCTGTTATACCTTCCGAGCGAACATTCTCGGTACTTTTAACAGCATTAGTGTTATTTACATTATTATAATTGAAAGATACATAGTTGCCGATTGAATTGGTCGAAATTCCCATTTATATCTCCAGTGCGTCTTTTATCATTTGTTTAGATGCATTAAGTGCTGTTAAATTAGCTTCATAATTTCTTGTTGCAGAAATCATATCAACCATTTCGTTAATTACATTAACATTACTCATTTCAACATAACCTTCTTCGTCAGCATCAGGATGATCAGGCATATAAACAACTTCACCAGTAGTTTCATCTTCCTTAACATTAAAATTCATGTTTTCCTTGCTCATTTTAACTCTATTATCGTTAAATGGTTTTTGGATATGTATATTGCTGGAACCAGCTAATTTAAGTGTTTTACCTTTATCAATAGTAGTAGAAGAACTACCACCTTCAACTTCATTTACTAACAAATATTTTCTTTTATATGGATTGCCTTCGGAATCACGAACAGAATCTGCATTTGAGATGTTTTCAGCAATCAGGTTCATTTTTTTTCTTTGAACACGCAAGCCTTTTGCACTGATGTTAAAACCGGTAAAATTATTTCCTATTTTCAATGCTGACCTCCAACCTTAATTACATTTTGGATATTATCGAAATAACCTTTCATTCTTTTTGAGGCAAACTTAAAGCGTAAACTGTTTTCAGCTAATTCAGACATTTCCCTATCGATATCAACATTGTTAACACCCGAGAAGAATTCAGTTTCTCTATCTGTTACAACCTCAAAAGCATCGTTTCCTTTAGAAGTAAGCAAATCAAATTTGATATGTCGTTTACTACTTGTCTGGATCTTAGTTTTCATTTCTTCTTCTACAAGATCCTTAAATCTTACATCTTCTCTCTGGAAATTATACGTTCCAATATTGGAGATATTATTTGCAAGAGTCTTGTTTTTCTGATTGCAATAGCTGATGTAATTTTCAAGTAGTTTTGTATCAAATTTTGGCATCTTCTATTCCTAATGTGTTTTTCTTACACATATGCAAAATGGATGCCAATATTTATCTCTTAAAAATAGGAGGTATTATTTGGGGTGGGGAAAAATAGTTGGCTAAAATTAGACAGGTGTAATTTATTAGTCAGTATAATCTAAAACAATTGATTTAGTTTGTCCGCAAGAACACTGGAATTTAATCTCTTTAATATTGTCTTCCTTATCGCGTTCAAGTATAACTTTAATACCATCAAAGTTCTCTTCAAACACAGAGACTTTCTTTTTGCCAGTAAAACTAACGTTATCGGCTTTAATTATATTTTTATCATGTGTATCGCCGTCAATTTCAATATTCTTGAAAATCGGCTCTTCAAATTTCTTTTTCATAATACCGCATCATTAATTATATAAGGCAATTTTTCAAGAGGGGCAATAACATCGGCATTACCAGCCTCAACAACAGATCTAGGCATACCATATACAACACAAGAATCCTGATCCTGTGCAAGACAGTAACCACCCATACGTTTTAATCTGGCAATAGAGTCACTGCCATCTTTCCCCATTCCGGTCATAATAACGGCAAGGGTACTCTTACCATAAACATCCAATACTGAATTCATCATTACATCTACTGAAGGTTTATGTAATGTATCTTTTGGAGAATCACTAATTCTAATAGTATTCATACCACCCTTTTGTATAGTCATATGATAACCACCTGGAGCAATATAAATATGTCCGCGTTGCACCTGTTCACCATCTTCAGCTTCCTTAACTTTTAATTCAGATAGATCATCAAGGCGTTGAGAAAGCGATTTTGTAAATTTTGGTGGCATATGTTGGACTATAAAGAACGGAATTGTTTTGGTTTTTAAGAATGGTACAACTTTTTGAAGTGAAAGCGGACCTCCGGTAGAAATACCCAAACTAACAGCTTTATACCCTATTTTTGGCAAGGCTTTTAACTTACTGGTATGTGAAAGATCCTCAACCTGATGACTAAAAGAAAGTCTTCTGAAGCGTTTTTTAATAGAACGCTGTTTTACAATTTCCTTAACTTTTCGAATCAGGTCTTCTTTTATTTTTATAATATTTATATTTACAAACGATAGTTCTTTTGGAATAAAATCTACTGCTCCAAGTTCAAGAGCTTTAATAGTAGCCTCGGCACCATCAGAAGTAAGAGAACTAACCATAATAACTGGTGTAGGACACTCAGCCATTATTTTTTTAAGGGTAGTTAATCCGTCCATGCGTGGCATTTCAATATCAAGCGTGATAACATCAGGTTTTAAAGTCTTTGCTAATTCAAATCCTTCAACTCCGTCTCGTGCAGTTTTAATAACTTTAATGTCAGGATCATCTTCAAGCATAATTGAAATAGACTTACGCATAAAAGCTGAGTCATCAACAACAAGTACATTTATTTTATTTGTCAAGATTTTTTTCCATATTAGTTATAATTTCACTCAAATCAAGAATCATTACCACTGTACCATCACCCATAATAGTTGAACCGGCAACACCACTTACGTTACCAAGATAACTACCAAGAGATTTAATTACAACTTCTTCCTGACCGATTAGTTCATCAACTTTAATTCCAAAAGTTTTTTCACCAATTTTAACAATAACAATATACTGTTTTTCCCTGTTATTTCCATTTGATTGCGTATGTAAAATTTCTTCAATGGAAATTAATGGAATAGTCATATCTCTAAGGTGAATTACTTCCTTCTGATTTATAGTATAAATTTCACCTTCATCAACACGAACAACTTCAATAACTGAGTTAAGAGGAATAACTGCCATTTCAGTGTTAACTTTAACAATCATTCCCTGAATAATAGCCAGGGTTAACGGAAGAACAATCTGAATTTTTGTACCCCGATTCATTTCCGATTCAATATTTATCATACCGCGAAGTTTAAGAACGTTAGTTTTAACTACATCCATACCAACACCACGACCGGATACATTGGAAACTGTTTCTGCAGTAGAAAATCCGGGTATAAATATCAGATTGTACATTTCCTGTTTGGTTAATTCGGCAGCTTTCTCTTCAGAAATGAGTCCTTTACTAACAGCCTTGTTCTTTATTTTTTCAGGGTTAATACCCTTTCCATCATCTTCAACAGTAATTATTATATTATTACTTTCATGGTCGGCATTCAGAGAAATAGTGCCTTGAGCCGGTTTACCTAGCTTAACCCTATCTTCTTCACTCTCAATACCATGATCGGATGAATTTCGGACAAGGTGAACCAGTGGATCATAAATTTCTTCAACAAGAGTTTTATCAAGTTCAGTCTCTTCACCTTTTACAACCAGCTTAATATTTTTACCAGTTTCGCGGCATAAATCCCTAACCAAACGAGGAAATCTGTTAAACACCTTACCAATTTTAACCATTCTTGTTTTCATTACAACAAGCTGTAACTCATTGGTCATCAAATCTATTTGTCTAGTTGTATCAGCTAAATCACGGGCATAATCCGTACCTTCAAACTCAAGAGAAAATCTTGAATGTAGCTGTGCCAACTGGTTTCTACCCAATACCAGTTCCGAAACAATATTAAGAAGCTCATCAAGTCTTTCAACATCAACCCTAATACTATCATCATGTTTAGATGTTTCTTTCTTTTCAATTCTTCTTTGGGGTTGTTGAGGAACATTCTTGGCAGTTTCAACAACAGGTTGTTGTTCTACACTTTTATTATTTTCAGAGTTATTTAGCTCTTGTTTAGCTTCCTCAACCAAAGCTGCTAATTCTGCCTCAGCTTCTTCCGGTGTAAGAGCTTGTTCTTCTTTAACTGGTTCTGTGTTTACTTTATCAGGATTTTCAATATAATCGATAACTTTTTGAAGATTAACGAGAGTCTGCTCAACATCATAATTTTCGTTTTTCTCGTTTTCGATTAAATAAATCAGCTCTTTAATTATATCAAATGATTCAAGAATTCCGTCCATAATAAAGGAATCAGCAAAAGCTTCGCCCTTTTTAAGCTTGTTTAAGATATCTTCACATTTATGTGTAACTTTTGGAAGCTTAATCAAACCCAAAAAACCGGAAGTACCTTTTATTGTATGAAAGGCTCTGAATATTTTGTTGAGCAAATCCTGATTTTTAGGATCCTCTTCAAGTTGAACAAGATCAACATCAAGTTGTTCAAGAATTTCTTTTGATTCAACAATAAAACTGTCAACGATCTCCTTCATGTCGGGATCGGCGAGCATCATATATATATTATTATCTTCCATATGCTATGAGAATAGTTTATCAATTTCGTCCTGACTGGCTTTAGAACTTTTAATTATACTATCAGCAACACTTTGCGAATCATTATTTTTGCTATATTTAGCATCAGGATTAAATGTTGCATTTTGCGGAGCAGAAATTTTCAGATCAGTAGCTTCATCAAGGTCATTATCGATTTCTTTATCAAGCTCATTGCTTTCAAGTTCAAAAATCAATGAAGCCAGTTTTTCCTGAACAGATTCAATTAAATGATTAACTGCGGCTAACTGCTGTGAGGTAATATCCTGCACCTGCAAAGATAATGTAATGTTAAATACATTTCCCTTAAGTATATTAAGCTGTTCCAATACCGAATCAAAACTTTCAACAGATGAATTTGCACTTTTGTATTCTTCAATTAATTTTTGATTTTCTTCGTTTTTCTCAAGTTTATCAAAAATCTTTTCAAGAACATTATTTCTTCTATTAAGTTTATCTTTTTCTTCGGAAAGTATGTTTTCAATATTATCAACATCACCAGATATTATATCAACAATATCGAGTATTTCAGTTGTTGCAAGTTCAGTAGCACTAGTAACATCATTTATATGATGTGATGCTTTAGGAATTTGTTTTGTGCTTTCTGCAATAGAGTTATTCACTGTTTCCAACATTGGAATGGTATCACGCATAAAATCGATAAGGCTTTGTAATACCGGAATAATTTTTTGACCATAACTAAAAACAGCTTTAAGGTCATTTAGTTTATCGAATAACTCGGTCATATTTGATACTTTTTTCATATGCTCACCTTACAAGCTGTCAATTATTTGTTCAATTTTATCTTTCAGGATTTGAGGAGTAAACGGTTTAACAATATAATTGTTAACACGTGCCTGCAAAGCTTCCATAATATCTTCCTTCACCCCTCTTGTAGTAACCATAAGAATAGGAATATTATTAAGATTGTCATCACTACGGATAGCTTTAGTAAGCTCCAAGCCAGACAGATTTGGCATATTCCAGTCTGTAATAACAAAATTTATAGAATCATCTTCTGCAAGTTTAACAAGTGCTTCCTTACCATCTGAAGCTTCAACAAATCCTTTGTAGCCAAGATTTTGCAATGAGTTTGCTACGATTCTTCGCATTGTTACCGAATCATCTACAATTAGAAATTTTGGTGTCATTTATTTACCTCTAGTTCAAATATTTCGATACTTCATATAACATTCTTTTAGGATCGAATGGTTTTACAAGATATGAATTAGCACCACTACTAATTCCTCGTTCAATTTCTTCATCACTTTCCAGCGAGGATAATATAATTATAGGCAAATCTGCATATTCTTTATTTTGTCTAATAGTGCGAATCAATTCATATCCATCTATATTTGGCATGTTTAAGTCTGTTATAACCAAGTCAACATTACCAACCGGAAGTTTTTCAAGAGCTTCCATTCCATCTGCACAGGAAATTATTTCGAAACCTTTCGAACTTAACGTAAACGTAGCAAACTTTCTGATTGTTGGAGAATCATCAGCAAAAAGAATTACCTTCTTCATTATATTGTTTACTCCTTCTTATAACCAATTGTTTTTGGAAAACTGATAACTTTAAATGCTTTTGATATTCCATGCAAAGTTTCAGAATAACCAATAAATAAATATCCGCCTTTAACTAAACCATTATACAAGTGAGAGACCACTTTTATTTTTGATTTTAAATCAAAATAGATCAAAACATTAGCACAAAATATAACATCAAAGTTGTTCATCATCCTCATTTGTGCGTTATCATATAAGTTAAGAATTTTAAATGAAACATTCCTCTTAACTATCGGATTTAGTATATAAACTCCGTTCTGTTGAGTAAAATATTTCTTCAAATAATAGGAAGGAGTGTTTCTAACCGAGTATTCTTTAAAGATTCCTTTCTTTGCAGTTTCAATTACTGCAAAATTTATATCGGTACCAATAATCTCAATTTCAAGTCCCGGATACTTTGGTTTAAGTAATTCGTGATACGCCATTGATATTGTATAGGCTTCCTCACCCGAAGAACTCGCGGCACTCCATATTCTTAGTTTATATTTGCTGGTGGCAGAACGATTTTTATAAATCTCAGGTACAATTTTAGATACTAATGCGTCAATCTGCGGTTGGTTTCTGAAGAAAAATGTTTCATTAATTGTAATAGCTTCGTACAAATATTTTAATTCGCCTGCCCCATTTACATTAAATTTAACATAATCAAAATAGTCTTCATATTTACTCATCTTCAAAAACTTCATTCTTTTCTGAAGTCTGCTTTCCAATAAGTATTTTTTATTATCTTGAAAATATATACCGCATTTATCATAAATAAAACTTCGCCAAACTTCAAATGCCTTATCCGATAATTCGGGTAATTCAAGTCCGCCGACCTTATTCATTATATTCTTTGACAGAATAGAATTTGCAAATTTATTATTAATCATCAGATACTCTGCTTATTTTAAGAGTTATTACGGTTGGATAAAATACTATTAGCTCTTTCACTAATCATCGATTCTGAATCATGGGAAAGAACTTCGAGAGCTTTATCGGCTCTTTCATCTTCAACCGCCTCCAATATTTCCATTAATCTTATCTTATTCCAAATATTTTCGTCATTAAGCATTGTTTCAATAAATAGTAATGCTTTTTCCATATCAATCACAAATAATAGTTCGATAGCGTTTCTTCTAACTTCCTCATCAGGGTTAGTCAAGTTTTCTGATATAGCATTTGTTAAATACATAACTTCCATATCATCAACAGTTTCAAAAGCCTCTGCACTGGTAATTAGTATTTCTCTAAGTAACTGTAATAACAATGCAGATCTTTCACCATTTTCATTAAGAAGTTCAGGCAAATTTTTAAGTATAAGCTCGGGATATTCAAATAGTTTGGTACGGATCAAATCTTCAATTTCATCAGCATCACCAAATATTTTTAATAATTCGAGCACAATTTCTTTTTCGTTATAATCACCCAACAAGCGAATTGCATATTCCTTATATTCCGGTTCGCCATCACGTATAGTACATATAATTGATTTTTTCAGCCTACCTTCAATTTTTGGTTGTATGCTCAAACGTTCGCTAATCTTAAATATTGCACCAACAACTGATACGACAAGCGATTTCTCACAATCCTCGAGTCTTTGGATAAGAAACTCAAGAGTATTGACATCACCAATTTTTGCCATACTTTCAATCATCGAATACTGTGTAAGAACATCCTCAAGCGGATAGTAATCCATTATAAACTTGCGAGCCTTGTCATTATCCATCTGACCAAATGCTTCAATAGCGGTTGGTTTGAATAATTCGTTTGCCTGATACTTTTTAATTATATCACTAATAGCAATATGAGCATCTAACTTTCCAAGAGCTTCCATACACGCTAATATTACATTATCGTGAGTTGCTACTTTCAATTCTTCATAAATGCGTTCCGATGCTGATCTATCGCCTATCAGACCAAGAATATCAATAACGAACTTTTTATCATCGTTACTATCCTTGTCTATATATTCTACGAGTGATTTAACTGCTTTT
Source organism: Melioribacteraceae bacterium (assembly GCA_963663615.1). Lineage (GTDB taxonomy): Bacteria > Bacteroidota > Ignavibacteria > Ignavibacteriales > Melioribacteraceae. Next base: position 1,792,039 of record OY760517.1, on the reverse strand, counting down.
GAGCCGTTTTTAAGAAGTATCTCTCCGGCAAGGTTTCTTATTGAGATATCCATTGATGACACGTATGGAACTAAAACTTCACAAACTTTTTCCGTGCCATGGATTGTAAGGATGGATGCTGCTGCGTTACGTACCCCTTTATCCTCATCCTCAATACATTTACATAAATGTTTTATAATCTCTTCATCCGGTCTGACGTCATAAAATAGTTCAATTACTTCAATTCTTTCAGATGGATCCTCAGAGCTTAAACGATTAAGAACTTCATCAGTTGAAATTTTTTTCATAAGATGTTCTGTATAATTGTTTTTTCCTTAGTTATCTCAATGGTATTATCGGAGTGTTGTATAGTGAGTTTAGCAAAGGTTTGAAGAATTTTACGAATTATCTGTACAATATTCAATTATACAGATAATTCATAGTATAAATTAAAATTAAGCAAGGTAAGCTATATTATTTTTTTAGTAACTTCTATTCCTAATTGTTCCATACGGTAACGCAGTTTTGATCTGGAAAGACCAAGCACTTTTGCAGCTTTAACCTGATTACCATTTGTTATTTCAAGAGTTTTTAAAATTAGTGTTTTTAGAACAAGGTCAATTTTTACACCCTCTTCCGGAATGTTAAGAATAAACTCATCACTATCAACTTTCAGCGATTTTTTATCATCCGCACCGAGGAAATGGAAATGATACTCTTGTAAAAATTCCTCTTCCAGTAACAAAATTGCTCTTTCCAAAACATTTCGCAATTCCCTTATATTGCCGCGCCAGGAATATGAATTTAGTTTTTCTAAAGCTTCGGGTGTAATTCCTTTAACAACCTTATCAAACTTTAATGAAAACTCTTTAACAAATGAGTAACTTAAAAATGGTATATCTTTTTTTCTTTCACGTAATGGGGGTATGTTTATTTTTGCAACATTTAGTCTGTAATATAAATCTTCCCTAAAATTTCCTTTTTTTACTTCCTCTTCCAGGTTTCTATTTGTTGCAGCTAAAACTCTTACATCAACTTCAACTTCCTTTTCACCACCAACCCGGTAAAATTTCTTTTCCTGTAATACACGTAAAAGCTTAACCTGAAGCTCAAGAGACAGCTCGCCAATTTCATCCAGAAGTATTGTTCCACCATTAGCAAGTTCAAATTTACCAAGCTTCGTCTTTTGTGAAGCTCCTGTAAAAGCACCCTTCTCATGACCAAGTAATTCGCTTTCAGCCAATTCTTTTGGAATTGCAGAACAGTTAATTTGAATAAAAGTTTCTTTTGCTCTTGGACTACTTTGATGTATAAACTTTGCAAGAACTTCTTTACCAGTACCACTTTCACCTTCAAGTAACATTGTAGTATCGGAACTGGAAGCAAGCTTTTCAACTGACTTGATAATTTTCTGAATTTTAGGACTTGGACCAAAATACTCACGTGTTATTAAATCCTGGTCATTTAACAAACTTAATTTTTCAACCTGCGATTTAAGGTTAATATGATCCATCGCACGGTTAATTACAATCTGAAGCTGATCAAGGTCAAGCGGTTTAAGCAAAAAATCGTACGCTCCGGATTTCATAGCCTGTACTGCAATTTTCACATCTGCATAACCCGTTATCATAATAATTGGAATATGCTGATGAACTTTCTGTATATCTTTCAGAACATCCAATCCGCTAACAGTAGTAAGATATATGTCCAGTAAAATTAAATCCGGACCAAATTTATCAATAACACTTAATCCCTTTTCGCCTTCAAGACAAGTTTCTACTTCATAATTTAATTTAACAAGTAACCTTTTAAGAGAAGTACAAACCAGGTTATCATCATCAATAATAAGTATTCTAGGTTTCATATGGTTTTCTTACTTTAGATTTTCTGAATTTTAGAAAAAACGAAGTTCCTAATCCAGGCATACTTTCAAGTGATAATTCGCCATGCATTTCCTTAATTATATTAAGACATACTCCCAAACCCAACCCAGTACCATTTTCCTTACTGGTATAAAAATCTGAAAATATTTTTTCCTGTATTTCGCGACTTATTCCTGAGCCGGAATCCTTAACTTCCCAAACAAAAACAGTATCGTCCTGTAACCTTTCAATGGAACTTACAATTTTAACTTCATCACCATTTTGGCAAGATTCAACTGCATTTGTTAAAAGGTTAATAAATACCTGAAAAACCTTGTTTGGATCAATAAACAAACGTGGAATAGAAAAATCAAGTTCAGCGTTTAACTGAATATTTTTTTTCTTCGCAATTATATTTATTACATTAATTGCATCTTCAGCAACACGGTTAATACTTGTATGTTCGTAATTATCAGAGTTTTTCTTAGTAAAGCTTAAAATATTATCGACCAGATATTGTATTCTGGAAATAGCTGTAGAAGAATCTATCACGGAGTCATTTACTGAATCCGGTAGTTCTTCTTTCAACATTTCCATGTATTCCAGGTTAAACTTAATTACAGACAAGGAATTACGTATCTCATGGACGAGCGAGGCAGTTAGTTTGCCAAGAATTTCCAGCTTATTGGTCTGAACACTATCTTCATGCATTCCAATATTTATCAGATTGTTATAAAGTAAAAGAATATAAATCAATTGCCCATATTTAGCAAATAAAAATATATCAGAATTAAGATTATTTACAAGCCCCTCTTTTTATTGGGCAGTTTACGATTTAACATCCTTCATTAAAGCGTTAGCCACGTAATTCGTTACTTCATCAGAAAAGTAGAATTTACTATTCACTTTTTCTTTAATTTCATTTATTTTATTTTCTGAATTAACTTTTTCACTCATCACTTTTGCCTTATCAGATATTTCTAATTGATCTTTTGCAATGGTGGGTTGCTGAGCAGATTGAGTTGTTTTATCATTAACCCGGTTGCTAGTTTGATAATTTAGGTAACTGCTACTATTAACCTTGTTGATATTCACTGTATCACCTTTTATATACTGTTATTTTCTTCTTGTTCTGGATTTGTGTTAGCCTTTTTGAGATATCTTTTTTCTTTTTGTTCAGATTCTCAATAATATCATCGGATAGATATTCAATTTGTTTAATCTTGCCAGCAAAGTAAAAATTGTATTTTTTAAGTTCTGACTCGGGATATTTTTTTAAATCACTTTCCCTTTCTTCCGAAAGTTCTCTATGCAATTTAAGAACTTCTGAATATTTATCATAATCGTATGAATCTTTAATTTCCTCAAGAATAGAAATAATTCTGTCAAATCTAACTATTTTGGATTCAATATACTTTTTGGTGAGCATTTTAGTAATAACCTCCATAACTACCCATCATACTGTAAGTATTTTGCATCAACATAAACTGTGTTAGCTGCATCTGCATTTGCTCGTATTGAGATCGCATTACATCTGCACTTTCATCAATGCTATCTTCAGCAGTACTTATTTTGTCTTTAAGGTAAGTTATATTGGATGTATATGATGATTTCATGCTTTCGAGATAGCCGCCTGCACCAAGGTAAGGTTCAAATGTATCAAAAAGAGTATTTGCAAGACCATTTTCCGAATTGAATAGCGATTCAACTTCTTCTACTTCTTCTGAAAGTTTCTTTTCAAGAAGTGTTTCATCAGAAATTTTCAATCCGGTATATGCATCAAACTCAATTCCAATTTCATAAAGATCGTCAATATTGCCCTCGGAAATACCACTTATACTTCCGTAAGCACTACTTTTTAATGTACTTAGTATTGAACTGGCGTTTGAATCTCCCATAAACATACCCCTCGTTCCGGATACGTTGGAGCTGTTGTTTTTTATATATGTGTAAATATCATTAAAATTATCAACAAAAGATTGAATTTTGCCTTTAATTCCTTCAACATCATTATCTACTTTTACAGTAGTATTCTGATCTTCAGCATCCATTTCCGATTTTAATGTAAATGTAACTCCGCTTACCACGTCATCAACAATGTTCGAGCTTCTTTGAATCATAATACCATTAAGCTCAAATTTAGCATCCATTACATTATTTTCTTCGGTAATATCGGCATACATGAAACCGGGTGTATCGGGATCGGATGTTTGATCGAATGTTGGGCGACTTGATCCAATATTCAAGTTTGCCTGTGCAAGTGCAGTGCCACCGTTAATATCAGAAAGCTGAGTAATACGGTTAGCAACACCGGTATTTTTTGCAGTAATAGAAAGCTGTGCAGTATCTGTAGTTGGAGAAAAAGCTGAAGCAACAACCATACCGGCTGCACTTTTTTCTTTTTCAACATCAATATTCAATTCCGCACCACTTAACAAAGTACCAGTATCTAAACTCTGATCAATAGTAATATAATTTTTATTATCATCAACAGTTAGCTTTAAGCTTACATTACCATTTTCCGTTACTTTTTCAGCGGTAACACCTTTAACGCCCGAATTAATCTTATCAACCAAATCAGTCATTACTTCATCATAAGTCATGTTGGTATAATCATAATCAATTTCAGTTTCAGTTTCACCAACATCAATTGTAAATGTACCTGTTCCGGTAAAATTAGCAGTTGCATCCATTGCAGATGATGTAACAATAGCTTTATCCTTGTTTATGGCATTTGCAATAGCTTCAAGAGTAGTTTTATTAGTTTCATCGGTATCAAACTCAACTTCAATATTTGATGAAAACTCACCACCTTCCCCATCACCGGTTTTAATCATAAATTCATGTAAACCGTTTATGGCATTCGCTGTTTCCGAATCAATATCAGTTGAAATTACAATATCACTTTTGGCAAGCTGATTGGTTCTTAGCGAGTAGTTACTGGAAATTGCATTACTTGACGAAGTTGCAGTAATAAAATCTTCATTACTGGATTCGGTTACTTTGTCTGCAAAGATAGATGAGGATCCAAGTTCCTTTAAATCAGAAAGCGTATCCTTAAAAGTATTTAAATACGATTTTAATGTATCGTAACCGGAAGACAACCTTGAATACTTGTCAAGTCTTGTTCTTAAGGGCGAAATCCTTTTTTCGGTTTCCGAATACTTGTAAGTTTCGATTACCGAATTTATTCCAGAAGTTGTTAACATGTCATAACTCATAAAGCACCTATCTTTAAAACTGCAAAAAATTTGAGTTCAAAAAACCAAATTTAATTCAGAAAGAGCCCCGTTTTCCGGGGCTCGAACAAAAACAATGTCACAAAAAATTAGCCAATCAGAGAAAGAACGCTCTGAGGAGCCATGTTTAGCTGTGCAAACATTGAAGTAGCAACCTGACCAGCCATCTGACCTTTTGTTGCGTTCAACTGTTCTTTAGCCATATCAGCATCAAATAGACGAGATACAGAAGCCTGAGAGTTAGAGATAGCAGCTGTTAAAAATTCGTCTTTGATGTCAAGTCTCTGAGTAAGGTTACCAACTTTAGAAAGAGAATCATCGATACTGCTTTCGAAAGAGTTAAGAGCAGTTTCAATGTCAAGAATATTCTGAGTAGTAGTACTACTTGTTGGTAGAGCATTGATTGATGCAAGTGCAGTAGCAACTTCAGTAGCAACACCAGCGGCACCACCCTGAGTATATGTTCCAACTATACCTGATGCAAAATCAATACCAAGTGTATCTGAAGTAGAAGCACCTGTCTGGAATGTGAAAATACCAGTGTTACCAGTAGCAGAAGAAACTAGAAGGTTAGTATCATTATACTTGGTATTTCCAAAGATAGATTCAATTTCCTTACCCATTGATTTGATATCGTCTGCAATTCTTTGCTGATCAGCAGCCGGATTTGATGCATCAGATATTTTAGTTTTTATCTGAGTAAGCAAATCTTTTACGTTAGTAAGCTGAACTTCAGAAGTTGCAAGCATATCTTTTGCAGAACCAACGTTACCCTGTGCAGATTCCATCAGTTTTACTTTCTGATCGAGTGCTTTACCTACTGCGAAACCTGAAGTATCGTCAGCAACAGAGTTGATTCTTTTTTGCGTCGCAAGTCTCAACTGAGCCTTGTAAGTTGTGTTGTTAGCTTTACCTAATGCGTTATATGCATTAAGAGCTCCCATATTAGTATTAACACGAAACGACTGTGACATTTTGTACCTCCATGTGTTTGTTTTTTAGTTACCCGATATCCTTATCAGGTTAAAATTTATTTTTTCTCAAATATTCCTCTCCAGCTTTCTCTAAGCTCGGAAAGAATATCAGTTACAATTTCAAAATTACCTTTACGAGTTTGCTCTCTGCAAAACTGATAAAGTTTAAGCAGACCAAGTGAAAATTCTTTTACATCTTCACCACCATCAAATCTAAGACCATTTATCAATTCCTGCAGAGCATTGTTCGTTCTTACCATATCTTTCTTCTGGCTATGAACAATCGCAAAGTCATATACTTTTAGTAACAGTTTTTCAGGGGTTGCTTCCAGTATTTCCTTAATCATGTACTGGTTTACTCCACCCTGGTTCTGATATGATCTTGCTGTACTATACATTTTATTTTCCTGCTTTTAATTTTTAATTACCGACTCCTTTTAGAGCCGGCTTATAAAATGTTTTATTGCTTTTAGCCGAATAGCTGAAGAACGTTCTGTGGAGCCATATTAAGCTGCGAGAACATAGAAGTTGCAACCTGACCGGCCATCTGACCTTTTGTTGCGTTTAACTGTTCTTTTGCCATGTCTGCGTCAAATAGTCTTGATACCGATGCTGTTGAATTTGAAATCGCTGATGTTAGAAAACTATCTTTGATATCCAAACGCTGTACTGAGTTACCTATTTTTGATAGTGAATCATCTACTTCCGATTCAAATGATACCAAGGCTGTTTCAAGAGCAGAAATATCTGTTGTAGCTGTACCACTTGTTGGAAGACCAGAAATACTACTTAATGCAGTAGCAACTTCTGTACTTACACCTGTTACTGAACCTGATGAATATGTACCTACAAGACCAGTAGCATAATCTACAGAAAGTGTATCTGAAGTATCAGCACCTGTCTGGAAAACAAAAGCAGTACCCGCACCATTTGCACTTGATACTAACAAGTTAGTGTCATTGTATTTGGTATTGGTAAATATTGATTTAATTTCATCACCCATTGCTTTAATATCATCTGCAATACTCTGAGTTTCAGCAGCCGGATTTGATGAATCAGCAATTTTGGTTTTAATCTGAGTAATAAGGTCTTTGATGTTTGTTAACTGTGATTCAGCTGTTGCAAGCATATCTTTTGCTGAACCAACGTTTCTCTGAGCAGCTTCCATTAACGATACTTTCTGATCTAATGATTTACCTACTGCAAAACCTGAAGTATCATCAGCTACCGAGTTAATTCGTTTTTGGGTTGCCAAACGAATCTGTGATTTGTAAGTAAGATCGTTTGCTTTGGCTAATGCATTGTATGATTGTAATGCACCAATATTAGTATTAATACGAAAGGATTGTGACATAGTAACCTCCCTGTAATTGTTCACTCAACTTCAGTCAGTTAGTTGGGTGTAGAGCGTCCTTGCGAGGTCCCGCTCATGGAGTTAACAATTTGTTATTTAGTAAATATTATTTCTACCCTATTATCGGTAGATACTTTATTTTGTTTAATTCTAATTTCACTTTACAAAGAACAATTTTTTGATCTCAATGATATTATCGGTAGTTACTTTGTATTGTTTAATGCGGAGAGTTAAAAAAAATCAAAAAAGTTTTTCTAAGATAGTTTATTTTCTATGGAAGTTAATTTTGAATGGATGTTGGGAAGGTTTATAAATTGCCGTTTTGCCTCATTTATTAAACTTTTTGCCTTATTTATGTTACCGGTTGATACTTCAGATGAAATAAGGAAAAACCATACTACCGGATTATTAACATCAAGTTTAAGAGATTTATTTAAATGATATTTTGCTTCGGGATACTTACCCTGCTCAATTAATATTTCAGCTAATTTGTATTCTACTACACTATTTTTTGTTTTCTCCGACAGAAGAATTAATACATCGACAAATAACATTTTATCCAGAACAAGAGGCAACAGTTCAAGCATCTCGACAATATTCCTTTCGGTAATAAATCTATTTACCTCAGTTGCTTTCAATTTGGCTCCCGAAAACAAACTCTTTAATAGTTGAGAAACTGGAAATGATAATTCCTGAAGTACAATTTTCTTTAGTTCATCAATGCTATTGTTTATAATGAGTACATAATAGAGTTTTGCAAGAAGTTTGTTTTTTTCAATACCTTGTGATATTAAGTTTGTACCTGACGATTTCAGTACCTCATTATTACTTTTGTACGCTTCCGTTATAAATATTAAAGCTTCTCGGTTATTTTTTATAGCTAAATAAAATTCGCATGCTTGCAATAACAAATATGGATCTTTTGAATTATACTTAATTGCATTGTTGATATGTTTGATGGCATCTTCAAACTCTGATCTTTTAAAAGCTGTTCCTGCCAAATAACCATAGCATACGGCTCGGTAAGCATTGTTTAGATCAGAATATTCAAGTGCCTTTCTGTAATACCTCTCAGCATCCATAGTTTGTTCCATTATAGCAAACGTATTTGCTACCTGGTAAGCTGTATAGGCTGAATTTGTATCACGATAATCATCAATAAGCAGTTTAAGGTTTCTGGTTGCTTTATCTTTCAGAACGGTAACATCAACATCATAACCAAGATGATCAATTACAATTTTACTGTTTCCAAAAGTATATCCAAGTTTGGTAAGTGAATCCTCTATTTGTTCGTGCACTCTACCATTAAACCGAACACCAGGATTATTTGGGAACAACCTTGGGTATTTACTAAACTTTGGTACACCGTTTTTATTATCAATGTTTTTAACGGTGCAGTACCAAGCTTGAATAAACGGGTTGTTTATAATTTTTTCCAGTTCACCAATCGAATCTATATTTAATCTTTCATCAGCATCAATGTACAGTATATATGAATATGAACTTTTTGATAAAGCATAATTTCGAGCAGCAGAAAAATCATTAACCCAATTGAAATGATAAATATTGCAATTGTATTTTTCAGCAATACTTATAGTAGTATCTGTTGAACCAGTATCAACTAAAATTATTTCATCAGCAATTGTTTTAATTGATTCTAATGCAGCAGCTAAAAACTTCTCTTCATTCTTTACTATTAAATTAACGCTAAGACCAACACGATTCATTTTACAAACTTAATTTTTGTTTAATCAGCATTAGCTTATTCATTATTTCAGGTGAGGTAACATATCTTTTCTCAGCAATTTCAAAAATTCGTCTTAATTTTTTATCATCATTAAGTGAATAATAAATTGAAATAAGATAAAAATATGTGGAAGGTTGATCATAGTTTCCTTTTATACAAACTTCAAAGTAATTTGCCGCCTCCGGATAATTTTCCATATTCATATACGTGCTCCCAAGACTAAATGCCACATCATTGTCATCCGGAAATTTTTGGAGCATTACTAACAGATAGTCTAACTTGTGGTTATTGTCAGGCAATGAATCAATCAACCTTTGCAATACACTTTTGTATTCAGGGAGCACGATTTTATCCAGTTGATGTTTGCCGATTCTCTTATCACCAACAAATTTAAGTAACACCTCTATGTTGTTGTCTCCGTTGCCTTTAGCTGCAACCACCAAAAGTTCTTTCGTGAACTTTTCAATGTGATGTTTATCATTTGCAGCTATAGCTGCTTCAAGTCCAACAAGAAATATTTTACTCTCTTCAATGTTAAGTTTAAACTCTTTTGAAGTTGATGATCTGTTATTTTCAATTGCAGTAATTGTATAATTACAAGCCTTAATATACTCGCCTCTTCTCAAAAATATTTTTGAAAGCAACGACATAAGAACCGGATCAGTATCATCTTCCTGCTCCGCATTCATAGCATAATTATAGGCATTATTGTTTCTTTTGTAATGAAATTCAATAGCAGCTTTAAATCGCCATGCGTGCGACTTAAATAATGCCGGACTTTCTTTCCTTTCAATAATTTCATCAAAATATTTTATTGCATTATCATACTGGTTAAGTACACCATATGTTTGTGCAATTTGAAATATCACATAATCAGTTTTTTCTCTATTATAATCTGCAAGCAGAAGTTTTAAGTTTCTTTCTGCTTTTGCCTTCATCTGTTCCTGAGGTACATCATATCCAAGGTGATCGATAATTATTTTGCTTTCAATCAGCTTGTAATTATTCTTTTTTAATGAAAAGACAATCTGTTCATGAATAGAACCTTCAAATTTAATATTTTCTGAATTTTTGAAGAGTCTGGAGTATCTAATCACACTAGGCTTTTTGTTGTGTTTATCCCGACTAACAACATTACAAAATACTCCAATATTTTGGTCGTGCTTTATAATGTTTCTTATTTCATTATGTGAGCTGCTTGAGAGTCTTTCATCTGCATCCAGGTAAAGAATCCAGTCACCGTTAGATTTGGCAAGAGCAAAGTTTCTGGCTGCTGAGAAATCATCTATCCACTCAAAATCGTATATAGCGGCATTAAATTTTCGGGCAATATCTTTGGTACTATCTGTACTACCTGTATCAACAATTACTATTTCATCAGCTATATTGCTTACGGAAAGAAGACACTCTTCAAGGTACTTCTCTTCGTTTTTTACGATCATACTCAGGGTTAATTTCGGCATTTTAATTACTTACTATTGAATTATTTGTTTCATCAAGACCTAATAAGTTGTTTACTTTCGCCAAACCTTCAATAGCAAAAACATTTTGAGGGTTGTTTTTAACACCCCACTCAAACATGGTTTTTGATTTGTTTTCATCTTTTTTAAGATAAAACACTTCACCTAAACCGGCACATGCCTGTGAAGAATCTGGATTCATATTAAGAGCTTTTTCAAATGCTTCCTGTGCTTCATCAATTCTTTGTAAAGCTAATAAATTGAAACCTCTGAAGTTTTCCAAACTGGCAATTTTATGTTTTGTGTCGTTACTTAAAATACCAAACTCAAACACTTTTTCAACATCACCAAGTTTTTCGAGTGCCTTTTCATAGTCGCCCATATAAAAGGACTGGTAAGCTTCACCGATACCCTTATATAGCAATGTACCCTTTTTAAGAGTAGTGCCAACATTTAAGGTATTATGATTTTCAGGCAACGCTAAACTTTTGTTAACCTTTGCAAGCTCGGCAATGGCAAACTGATTATTTGGATTGTAATCAATTGCCCATTCAAACATTACTTTCGCTTCATAATCCATCTTGCATAAATAGAATACTTCACCCAGTCCAGCACATCCTTGCGATGAATTTGGATTATACTCTAATGATTTTTCGTAACATTCCCTGGCTTTCTCAATTTCCTGTTTCGAAAGATAATTAAACCCATTCAGGTTTTCAGCTCCACTTCTGGTCTGATAATATTTTTCATCTTGCTTGTCTTCAGGTACCTGATCCAGAAGATTATTGGCCTCTTCAACCTTCTGTAGAGATGCATCAAATTCTTTATCCTCAAAAAGTTTATAAGCTTCGGATAAAATCTGTTCGACATTATTCATCTTTAAGTTCCTTTAGTTGTTCCCTAATTTGACTAAGTTCATCGTTAACCATTTCTTCAATTGAATTAAGATTATCAATGGCAACATTATTTTTCGGATCTATATCCAATATTTTTTTAATATGCTCAATACCGCTTCTGTAATTACCATTCATAGTCTCAACTACTGCAAGATCATTAAGAGCATTTATATTTTCAGGTTCTTTTGCCAGAATTGATTTTAATACTTCTTCAGCTTTATCAAGTTCGTTTGCCTCAATAAGCTGTTCAGCTATCTGTAATTTTTCACCACCCAGCTCCTGATCAACCATATTATCAAGATGATTAAGGTTGTGTACTGCAAGCTTATTTTTAGGATCAATCTGAAGGACTTCATTGATCAGCATGGCTGAAGCAGCTAAATTACCATCCATAGCCTCAACAACCGATAAATTATTCTTTGCATCAATATTTCCATTATCTTCTGCTAATACTTCTTTGAGGACTTTTCTGGCAGCATCATAATCATGAGCCTCAAGTAATTCAATAGCCTTATCAATTTGTAGATCGTATTTGCTGCTTTGTTTTTTGCTTTCCATGTCCTGATTGTCCTTCAACTCATTAAAAAACTTTTGTATTTCTTTTAATATCTTGTTTTTGTTATCCCTGTCAAACTTATAACTTTTAATATAATTTAGGATATTTTTTCCATTTATGTTAAACTTTCTTGTAACATATTCCATAATGTTATAGAAATAACCCGGGGCAAAATAAAAATCATCAAAATCTGCTGTTAGAAAGTAATTAACAACTCCCTCAAAAGGTAACATGTTAATTTTATCTTTCATCTTTCCTTCCAAAACAAGTTCATTCCTTCTAAAATCAAGCAGATTGTATGCATTATTATAATAATTATCGTTTTTTAGCTTTCCATGTATCTCTTTTTGTTTCGTAATTAATCTTTCAACTTCACTATTCGAATCTACATAGCGTGTTATATAATATTGTTGTACCAAATTGTTTTCTCTGCCGGTTTCACTATTATCCCTATGCTCAGCACTTGTTTTCGAATAATAATATAAACCAAGATTTTGATCCAGATGAATAATTTGACTATCTCCTGACATACGTAGCCACATTTCATAGTCACCAACAATATTCAAATTATCATCAAACAGACCTATTTTGTTATGCACACTCCTCCTCCAAACTGGATGAGGGCCTAGGAAGCAACCAAACAATAATAAATCTTTATCGTAATCTGACCATTTCATTAAAGGTTTTTCTGATTTTGATTCAAACGAATCGTTAGGTATGGTAGTTTTAAAAGAATTAACATAAACAAGGTCTATGTTATAATTTTCATCAAGGTATGAGGTTGTAATCTCAAAAAAGTCATTTTTATGACGATCATCAGTATTTGCATTCGAGAGATATTCACCACTCGAAGCAAGAATTGCTCTATTCCATGCTTTATAAATACTCTCAGTCTCTTTGGTTCTAATATAAACTATGTTATCATGTTTATTTTTATATTCTTCAATGACTTTGTGATCTTCTTCTGTTGAACCTGAATTAACTAAAACAATCTCTAATTCACCACGTTTATAAAGAGTTTGAGCTAATAGGTCTTCAATACAGCCACGTAAAAAATTTTCGGATCTATAAACCGAAACCAATGCCGATACTTTTATGGTACCACTTTTATTTTTCATTATTAGCTATGATTATTAAAATCTAACTATTTAACAACAATAAATATACCAAAAAAGTATTTCGAGAATAGAATAGTTAATCTATGTAAATAATGCACAATATTGTACACTTGTTTGTCTTTAGCCCTTCTGCTCTTTGATAAGATACTTTTGAAAGCGTTCAATTTCCATTGAAATGTTTTCAGCCGCATCTTCCTTAAGCTTTCTTTCCTTTTCTTCTTTCTCTTTTTTGTTTTTGGAAATTATCTCTTCCTGCTCCTGCACTCTTTCAATAAAAGCTTTAAGAATATTTTCTTCCTTGCTTGAAGCAGTCTTTTGAATCTTCTGAATTTCTTTTTCTTTATATCGTTTTATATCACTTATCTTTTTAACAAATTTCATCTTCTGGTTCGATTTTTCAAGCAGCACAGCACCAGATGCCAATATTGCTACAATAAAAGCAATAATAATTGTAATTAGACCCCACTGTAACCCTTTTAAGAACACATTAGAGAGTATATGGTTAAAATCATTTGTATTAGCACTAAAACTATTTGAATAGCCTGCAAATCCCCCCAATATAGATACAAGCAAAGCAATAATAACACCATACACAAGAGTATTTTGAAAAGATAGTTTTGGATTTAACTCATCCGACTTTGTGAGATTATCAATTTTTCCTTCAAACTTCTGAACTTCCTCTTCAACCCTTTCTTCAAATTTTGTTATTGCAATCTCTTCTTCCCTTTTAAGAGTTTCAAGCAATCTTTCTCGTTCTTTATGAATATTATCCAGTACCTGCTGCTGCTCGGAAATACCAATTTTATATGATCGTATTTTATTATTAACAACATCATTAAACGACTTTCTAATATTATCTTTCACAGCTTCTATAGTATCAAAATACTTTACTTTTAACTTAACTGCTGCTGAAAGAAGAACAAAATTGTTTGAGGTGATATACTTATCTATAACCCTTTCCAGAAAGTGGATATTTTCCAGATTCCCCTTGGTAACATAGTTTGAATCTGGATATGTTTTAAAGAGTTTAATATTATCATTAATTTCACTAAGTAAATTAGAGTTTGAAGATATACATTCCTCAAAAAATGGGTCAAAATCATCATATATTGCAGAAATACTAGGGAAGTTGAAAATTATTGATATAATATTATTACGCAGGAAAAACTCAAACATATTAAAATTATTGTTGTCCAGAGCAATTTTTATTCGCCCCATATCGTAATCAAGAATATCATTCAATGTTCCTCTAACACTCGTTGTATTACCAAGGATCATTTCAATAATCATTAGGTATATCTTTGAATTTAACCCCTCCTGTTCTTCAGAGGTTGCATCGAGCAATTTTCCTTTAGCCTCAACATACTCACCGGTTTTCATATAAAGGAAAGAATAGATAATGTTAACAAAATAAAGCAGATGTTTAAATATTGATGCTTTACCAAACTCAATACCGATATAGTCTATTATCTCATCAAATAAAGTAATCGCTTTATCTCTGTCAAATAATGATTCTTCAAAAGTAAAAAGTGATACAAGATACAGCTTTAACAAAATATTTTGATCTTTGGGATTCTTTTCAATTAATCTTGCGGTAGCAGAGGCAATTTGTTTCTTTTCATCTTTATCCTTGTTAATAACCCACTTGGTATAATACTCCTTAACAAGTACAAAATGATCGATATTGGATTTAGGATTTTTGTTTAAATAAAGCTCTAGATCTTTTATAAATTTTGATTCATTAATCCACACAACAGGGGCTGCATTAATACGAATAAAGTTTTCCTCGTGTTTCCCTGTTATTCTAAATGAATAAAACTTTATACTGTTTTTAATCTGTGAAAGAAGGTTAGCTTCATCCCTACTTACATAGTTAAAGTATTCCTGTCCAATCTCAATCATTTTGAGATAATGAAAATTTTGATAATTTGTTTCCTGAGCCACCATTTAATTAAATCTCGTATTTAATTTTCATCCATTGATAAGCTGCATTCAATTCCTGAGTTTTTTTATTTGCCAAAGATTTTATCTCTTCGCCCAGCCCATTAACCTTATCAGGATGATATAAAGAAATTAGTTCCAAGTATTTATGTCGTATTTGTGATTTTGTTACCTTACCTTTAAGGTTAAGTATTTCGCCAAAATATTTTTCTTTTTCAAATTCGGTTAGAGAAGATAAATCAAATCCGCTGGATTCAGAATATGAGCTTTCATAACGCTCATACTTTTCATACTTCTCATATTTTTCATACTTTTTGTAATTAGTATTACTTTGTTGCTGTTGTTTATCGCTACCAGCTCTCTGATTACTCTTTTTATGAGTTCTGTACGAGCTGTTTTTTGCAATAAAGTTGTATAGCCTTCCTGTAGTATTACTACTTACTATTAAGTATTCCTTCAGTAAATTACTGATAAAACCCCATTCAGTAGAAAGTACATTTGGAATACTGTCGATAATTTGTGCTTCAATTTTGTGGTCAGTATAATTATTGCGTAACCTTGATAACTTACTTTCCTGAACAATTGGCATACAAATTTTTGTAATTTTTTTTACCCAGTTTGGCCCCTGGTTATTACTAATCATCGTGCTCATTACAAGATACTCGGCAATAATAGTTGAATACCCCTTATCATTCCTAAGAGTTTCATTTTTATTATAGCACTGTAATTTTCCGTATAATGAGAACAACATTTCAATAAATACTTGTTCAAAGTCAAGTGAAAACCACGAAATAAACGTTGAGCTGACAACCTTCTCGCTATATAAATTAGTAAACTCAATCGAGTTACGAAAATTATTTCCAAGATAATTCCTAGAAAATTCAGATATACCGGAAACGGCTATTCCAATAGAAAGCCATATATCGCTTGTAATGGTATCATAAATTTCATAAGCCATCTCCGGTTTACCTTCATTTAGAAGATAATCAGCAGTATCTCTTAGTTTTACTATATCAGGCATACTTACTTTATTTCATTTTATTCATTTGGTTAATTTCTTCAGTGTTGAAGATTTTAACCAGATCAAGTAGAATAAGTAGTCTGTCCTCAAGTTTACCAACTGCGGTAATATAATCAGAATTAATACCAGCAACCATCGGTGGAGGAGGCTCAGTAATACTTTTGGGAATTCTTAATACTTCACTTACCTCATCAACTATAAAACCGATGGTATTTTCTTCAAGCTCAACAACAATAATTCTGGTTTTGTTATCATGCTCAATTCTTGGCATACCCAAACGGGTTCTTAAATCCATTACAGGGATAATTCTTCCCCTCAGGTTAACTACACCATCTATAAATTCCGGTGAGTTTGGAACTTTTGTAATATTCAACATACGGTTTATTTCCTGTACCTGAAGAATATCAATACCAAATTCCTCATCAGCAATCTTGAAACTTACCAATTGTAAAAGGTCAGTTAAATCATTTTTCTTTGAGTTATCCTGCATTTGCAGCCTCGGATTATTTAATAAATATTACTACCCAGTTCTTTATCGTATAAATTTGGTAATAGTTTAATCTGTTTATTCCCTTATTCAAGATTTTGTAAATAACATTTACTTTTAAATTGATTTTTACTTAAACTTGTTATTTAATTTACCTTACACTATAATAATTATCTTTAAAATCAAATATGATAAAAATTCTTGTTGTAGATGATGATACCATTGTTAGAACATTTCTTATGAAACTTATTATTAATAAGTTTGGCTATGATGTTGTGCAAGCTTCAAATGGTGTTGAAGCTCTTAAAGTTCTGGAGCATGATGATCCTGACATCATCTTTCTTGATATATCAATGCCTGTAATGAATGGTATTGAGTTTCTTTCTACCATAAGAAGAAATATAAAGTATAAAAATTTACCCGTAATTGCAATTACAGCCCACAGCGATAAAACAACCGTTAAGCAACTTGTTGATATAGGTATTCAGGAGTTTATCTTAAAACCTCTAAGCTACAATCAAACCTATTCGAGATTAAGAGAAATTCTGGCTGAACAAAAACAGACTATTCAAGATTTTAGGTCTTCGCGAGGCAAAGATACTGAAGAACAATTAGTAAAGGATACTTTACTACTAAATGAGTGCGATAAGTATTTTGCTCAATACCTTAAAAGTTTAATAGGTCATCGGTTTGATGTTATTATCAGCAGATCAACTGCCGAATGTCTTGATCTTTATGTTAAGCATGAACCAACATATTTTATAAATTCACTCGACTGTGATCCTAAAAACAACTCATTTCTTGTTGAAAAATTGACTGATCTGGATATTGAAGAATCACTTAAAATATTTGGATTAACCTACAAATCTGATGAATCCAAACCTGAAGGTTACCCGCATATTATAAATAAATCATACTTCCGAGAAACAATGTTCGAGGAGTTATCAAGTGTTTTATTTACAAATGACAAGTTATCCGTTTCCCGCACAGAACTTTTAAATAAATATTTTAACAATGAATTCCTTTCGAGCATTAAAAGAATTATTAACGGATATTGTGGAACTGGTGTTAAATTTACCTCAGAAACCAAAGATGTAAATCTTGGTTTAAATGCTAATAAATCCTTATCAACCAAATCTGGTGAACTTTCAATATCACTTAAGTTACAAAGTGAAGAAAAACTTTCCTCTTCAATTTTTGGAATTAAGGATGATGAATCCGCTACAATTAAGTTAAACTTTTTACTATTCGAATTTATTGAAGCAATCAGGTTTGAGTTGGGAAAATATGGAATTAAACTAATTAAAAGTGACGATGATTTTATTACCGATAATGATAACGGCAACAATCACAAAATTGTATTTGAAACTGATTCGGGTGCCCTGTTTTGCCTGACGATAATCTTTACCCATAAATAAAAGAAACCCCAACTTTAGGTTGGGGTTTCTTTTATTAAGCAATGAATTTTCCTCGCTCGGTGTAATGTGTATGAAGTAACTTATGCGATAAGTGACTGCATGGTCCTTCCTTAAGGAATTCTTCATATAATTGAGCAACATGAGGATTATTGTGCGATTTTCTTAGTTCAAGCGATTCATCTTCTGCATAAATTGCTTCCGCACGTTTTTTCCTTATTTCTTCATTTGTTGGTATTGGTTGACCGCCGCCGCCAAGGCAACCACCAGGACATGCCATAAATTCAATGAAATGACATTCGCTGAATTTGCCACCAGCTTTTATATCTTCCATTACTTTTTTGGCATTTGCTGTACCATGAGCTACAGCAACTTTTAGAGTAACTCCTGCTAACCAGTCCCAATTTGGTACCAAGTGTTTAATTAAATCCGGAACAGGACCAAATTTGTCGCCTAATGGAATTTCAACATATTTAACGCCATCAAATCCTCTAACAGGAGTTACGTTGGCATTTTCAAATACATCTTCTGCCTGAACACCAAGAACAAATTCAACAACTGTTCTAATAGCAGCTTCCATTACACCACCGGTTGCACCGAATATTAAACCTGCACCTGAAGCTTCACCAAACGGATTATCAAAATCTGATTTTTCCATTTCAGGAAGATGAATTCCAGCTTCCTTAATCATTTTGGCAGCTTCACGAGTAGTTAAACCATAGTCAACATCCTTAAATCCGGAATCAACCATTTCAGGACGATTACACTCAAACTTCTTGGCAGAACATGGCATTACCGCAACCGAAACTATATTTTCCGGTTTAACACCAGCTTTTTCCGCATAGAAAGTTTTAAGCAATGCACCAAACATCTGCTGTGGTGATTTTGCCGAACTTAAATGATCAATATATTCAGGATAAAAATGCTCAAGGAATTTTACCCAACCTGGCGAACAGCTGGTAAATTGAGGAACTTTAAATTTATCGTCATTTTCAACTAATGCCTTGTAAAGACGAATAATTAATTCGGTACCTTCTTCAATAATTGTTAAGTCGGCAGTAAAGTTAGTATCGAAAACAGCATCGAACCCAATTTTCCTTAATGCAGTATTCATTTCTCTTGTCATGGAATGACCTGCCGGAAGCCCAAATTCTTCACCAATAGCCGCACGTGGTGATGGTGCAGTTTGGATAACAACATGTTTTTCTGGATCATCAATAGCATTCCATATTTCATCAGAAGGATCGTTTTCATGTAATGCACCAGTAGGACAGCGATTAATACACTGACCACAATTAATACAAATAACATCACCCAAATCCTTTTCGAAAAATGTACTGATATGCGTTTGATCGCCTCTGTTAACAGCTTCCAGTACACCAACTTCCTGAAGGTCAATACAAGTACGCACGCAACGTTTACACAATACACACTTGTCCATATCCCTAACAACAGAAAATGATGAAGCATCAACCTGGAATTTTGATTCCTTTGTTTGTCCAAAAGTAAAGTTGTCAACACCATATTCTTTTGCTAATGCCTGCAATTCACAATTATTGTTCCTAACACAGGTATAACACTGTCCATAATGTTCACTTAAAAGAAGATCAAGAACATGTCTTCTTGCTCTTCTTACTTTTGGAGAAGTAGTTTTTATTTTAATAGGTGAAGTAATTGGGAATGCACATGCAGCCTGCAATGTTCTCATACCTTCTACTTCAACAAGACACATACGACAAACACCGGCAATGCAAAGGTCGTCATGATAACACAATGTAGGAATATGGTAGTCATTTTCCTGGCATGCCTGAAGTATTGTTTGACCTAATGGTACAGCTACTTCCTTATCGTTTATGGTAACAGTAACAGTTCCGCCAATTGTGTTAGCGTCTCCACCCTTTGCAATTACATGAGGTTTTTGGCTAACCGGAGTTCTTACATTATCTTTATTTTCCATTTGTTCCTCCGTTTGAATTGTTGAACAGTTCATCCTTAAAGTTTTCAAGAATAGAAAGGAATGCATTCGGGCTAGACTGTCCTAATCCACATTTTGAAGAGATTTGCATTGTATCAGCCAAATCTTTCAACTTGTTGATATAAGAGAAAGTATATTCACCTTTCTCCAACATTTCCAAGCCTTCAAGCAATTTAACATTACCAATACGACAAGGTGTACATTGCCCACAACTTTCTTCAACGAAAAATTCCATGAAGTTTTTTGCAACATGAAGCATATTTCTTTTTTCGTTGAAAATCATTATAGACCCACCGGTTGCAGCGTCTTCATAAGCCAGTTGTCTATCGAACTGACTTTTCGGGATACATATACCGGAAGCACCGCCAACCTGAACAGCTTTAACATTTTTCGCTTCAACAATTCCCAGTAATTCTGATATTGTTGTACCCCATGGTAGTTCATAAACACCAGGTTTTGCACAATCACCAGATACTGAAAACAGTTTTGAACCTGTAGATTTATCTGTTCCATGTTGCCTGTACCAATCACCACCTTTTGCAACTATATGAGAAACAGCAGCAAAAGTTTCAACATTATTTACAGTGGTAGGTTTTCCCATATAACCGGTATTTACCGGATATGGGGGTCTGTTTCTTGCTTCACCTCTCTGACCTTCCAGAGATTCAATTAATGCGGTTTCTTCACCACACACATACGCCCCTGAACCTAATCTTATTGAAATATCAAACGAAAAACCTTCTTTACCAGCAATATTATCACCTAGTAAATTATCATCTCTCATTTTTTGAAGATATTCCTCAAGATCAGAAAGCATATATTCGTACTCGCCTCTTAAATATACTATACCATATTTTGCACCAACGGTATAACCGGCAATTACCATACCGTCAAATACCAGTTCCGGATACTCGGTTAGTAGTACTCGATCCTTGAAAGTACCTGGTTCACCTTCGTCTGCATTACATACTACGTATTTTTCATCGGCTTTTGCAGCGGCAGTAAGCATCCACTTAGTTGATGTAGGAAAACCTGCTCCACCACGTCCTTTTAGTTTTGATTCTTTTAATTCGAATAACAAATCTTCTCGCGACATATAAACTGCTTTCTGAAGAGCTTCACCACGAGAATATTCAGAAAATATTACAGCACCAGTTCTATTTGTTTTATTTTCCATTTTTTCCTCTATTCAATCTCGTTTAGAATTTCAACAGCTTTTTCTGGAGTAAGATGTGAATATACCTTTTCGTTAACAATCATTGCCGGACCCTGATCACACATGCCCAGGCAATTGGCATACTCAAGCGAAACCTTGTTGTCTCGCGTAGTTTCTCCAAATTTAATTCCCAATTCCCGTTCAATTGCTCTGGCAACATTTTCCTTGCCGGCAAGATCACAGGTAATTGTTTGACAAAGTCGTACAATATTACGACCACGAGGTTTTGAATAAAGGAAAGAATAGAATGAAATAACGCTATATACCTCAACCGGATGAATGTTAAGGCAGCGTGCAACTTCCTGTTGTGCAAAATCAGATACATATTTGTGATTTCTCTGAATATCCTGCAGAACAGGAAGAAGTGACGAGCGTTTGTTTCCGTGTTTTAAAACAAGCGCTTCAATTTCCGCAGAAAGGGAATTTTTTTCAACAACTAACATGTTTTCACTCCTATTATTTTAGCAACTGTTCTACTTTTTCAATTAATTGATCTGGTGAAATTGGTTTTTCAACAAAATCATCAACCGGCACCATGTCGCCCTGACCATATTCAAAACCGATTGTTTTAGAAACAGATGTGTACATTAAAATAGGAATCTTGATATTGTTTTTGCGGAACTTTTGCGCGAGGAAAAAACCATCATCTGGTTCATCCATCATTACGTCTAATATAATTAGACCTGGATTGTGCTCTGTAACGATTTTATAACCGTCATCAGGATTGTTAGCAGTTACTACTTCGTGTCCTTTTGATTGCAACACAAGGCTACTGGCTTCGATGATGTCCGGATCATCATCGATAATTGCGATAAGTGCCATAAAGCTCTCCCACTATTAAGAACTACAAGTTATTTGATTTTAGGTAAATATATTTTAAAGGTTGTACCTTCACCGTATATGCTATCTACCTCTATCTTGCCATGATAGGATTCGACTATTCTTTTTACGATGGTTAAGCCCAAACCTGTACCACTGATACCCCTTGTTTTTTCGTTTTTGGCTCTGAAAAACTCCTGAAAGAGTTTTGCAAGCTCCTTTTCCTTCAAACCAATACCAGTGTCTCGTATCGCAGATATTATGTAATTATTATTCTCCGATACATTTATATATATTTTGCCATTATCCTTGTTGTATTTAATAGCATTACTCAGAATATTAGTAAATACTCTGGTAATTTCATTATTATCACCCTTAAAGGCCGATAATTTTTCATCATAAGTGGTTATAATCTCTATGCCTTTTTTATCCAATTCAAACTCAAGAAACTGTATTGTTGAATCGAATACCTCTTTAATATCGAGCTTAACTATTTCACGGTGCTTTGTTTTAAGCTCCATTCTTGAAATGTCAAGCAAATCATTCACCAAATCGAGTAAACCTTGTAATCTAACTACTGATCTTTGTATATAATCTTTCTTTTGCTCCTCGGTAATTTTAATACTTTCATCCAGAAATATTTTCAGAAATCCTTGTACTGCTGCAACTGGTGTTTTTAACTCATGTGCAACCATTGAAACAAATTGAGATTTTACCAATTCAATTTTTTTCATTTCTGTAATATTTCTAACTATCATTACTACACCGGCAAACGATCCGTCTGGATGTAAAACCGGACTACTTAGTAATTCAACAAACAAATCATTTTTTACTAACTCAACCTGGGCTGTATAAGTAACGTGTTCAACATTCTCAGTTTTAATATGTTTATTAATAAGCTCTTGACCCTTTTCAGGTATCCTGTCTAAAATATATTCACCAATTCGTAATTCGTGAAGATTGAGATTAGTAATAGCTGCGTTATTAAAATAGACAACTTCGCCCTTTCTGTTTACTACAATAACGCCGCCAGTAATAGAATTAATTATAGTTTTTAGTCTGGATTGCTCACTGGCAAGGGCTAAAAGTCTCTCTTCCCTTTCCTCTTTGAGCTTTTCAGATTCTAAAGTTAATATTCGTTGGGTATAACCTTTTTCAAGGTTATGGAGTAACTCTTCGGGAGTAAATGGTTTTGGAATGTAACTGTATGCTCCTATTCTTGTAGCATCAACGGCAGTTTCGTAACTTGCAAATGCTGTTGCAATAAAACATACAGTAAGTGGTTTTGCTTTTTTAATTTCCTTAAGGACTTCCAATCCGTCGATATCAGGCATTTTTAAATCAATAATTGCCAAATCGAAGTCTTTAGAAGTCCCTAATTTAATGCCTTCAGTTCCATTTTCAGCCGTTTCTACCCTATAGCCTTCGCTTTCCAGAAGTCTTTTAGATCCAAGCCTTAAGCCCTTCTCATCATCTACTATCAGTATGTATGGCTTCGGTTTCAACACATTAAAAAAGATTTTATCATCTGAAAGTTATAAATAACTTTACAAAAGTAAAAATATTTTTTATTTCAGATCAAAAAAATTCTCAAGTTTTGAAACTAAATCTTCAATAACAACGGGTTTATTTAAAATACCATCGCATTTTATCCATTCTCTTTCTTCTTCTGTTGAAGCACTGAATTTAAATCCGGTGTCGTAAGTTGCAGAAGTTAAAATAAATACTGGTATTTTTTTACCGTGATCTGTTCCCTTAATTCTGTGAACCAGAACAAAACCAGAATCATGTTCTTCCATTATAAGGTCAACAATACATGCATCCGGATCTATTTTTTTGAATGTCTCAAATCCTTCTACTGCACTTTCTGCTGTTACAACTTCAAAACCTTTTGATTCCAACAACATTTTATTCTGTTCAAGAAGATCAATATCGTCGTCTACGAGTAGTACTTTTTGAATTTTCTCGTTAATTGACATTTTTAGGTTACTCCTTTAGTTCATATTTGTATTCGTAATTGATAAAGATTTTGGGAACCTTACCGTAAACTTTGTACCTTCATTAATTTTACTTTCAACCTGAATATCTCCTCGGTGCATCTTTATAATACCATAACTTATCGCAAGCCCAAGACCGGTTCCCTTTCCCATTTTTTTAGTAGTAAAAAACGGGGTATAAAGTTTTTTAATATTATCTTCATGAATACCGCAACCGGTATCCCTTATATCAACAAAAACATTATTTGTATCCTGTGTTAAAGCTATTTCAAGGTTCTTTGTTTTTGTTTCATCCATTGCCTCGCATGCATTGTTAACTAAATTTACCAAAACTTGTTTAAGTTGTTCGGGGTCACCCTCAATCCTGTATCCATCAAGATGATTTGTTAAACCAATTACAATATCCTTGTATTGTGGATGTATTTTAACTGTTTTTATTATCGATTCCAACAATCCGGCAATATCTACCCTGGTTATTTTAATTTTACCTTGTCGGGCAAAATTAAGCAGGTTGGCAACAATATTTTTACACCGGTTTGCTTCATCAATAATAGTTGTTAAATCCTCACTATTGGTTTCGCTTACTCTCTTATTTTCAATATCACGTTTCAACATTGATGAGTAGAGCATTATTGTTCCTAACGGATTATTAATTTCGTGTGCAACTCCTGCCGCAAGCTGACCTATTGAAGCTAGTTTTTCGGCATGTTTTAGCTGATCTTCAGCATCCTGTAGTTCCTGATAAGCTCTTTCAAGTTTATCAACAAGATAAGGAAGACACATATCTTCTTCAGCCAAATCCTTAGCGATAGCAATTGCATATTCACGACATGTTCGGTATCCACAGGCTCCGCAATTTAATTCATCTTTAGGGCTAAACTTATCAGTTTTTGCAAGTATAGCTTTAATTGTTTCCTCATCCGGTTCCGGTATTCTTTCACTATTAGCTGTAAACTCACGAGTATAATCTATATTGCGACTATTATATAATTCTCCTCGCCAAACAATTTTATCTACATCATGTAAGCTTTTTTCGATATACTCAATTACTTTTTCACGGCGACTGTAATAATTAAGGTTACTACTTATTGCAGGACCATTTATACAACCCTCGCAAAAAAGAATATCAATAAATCTTGCATTGATTTTGTCTTCGGAGAGATCCTTAATAATTTCCTCAACATTTTTCATTCCCTCTACAACAATAATATCTTTTTCAAGAATATCAGTAGGAATTTCGGATGTTTTAATTAAACCACCGGCTAACGGAAACGATTTACCGCTATTGGCATAAGGAGGGTCAAATTTGGTATCCTCCATTTCAGCAAGCACTACATTTTGTTCATGCAATATTTTCTTCAATTCGGTAAATGTTAAAACAGCATCAATAGCATCATCTACTTCCTTGTCCTTATACTCGCTTTTTTTTGCAACACATGGTCCAATAAACACTACTCTTGTATCCTTGCCTAATTTTTCTTTTAGATATCTTCCCATCGCTATCATTGGAGAGACTATCTTTGCAAGATTAGGTACAAGATTTGAATAATATTTTTCAATAAAGTTGTTAACAGCCGGACAGGGAGAACTAATAATTTTTCCGGAATTATTAGATTCAAGGCACTTTTTATATTCTCCGGCTATAAGATCTGCACCAAAAGCAGTTTCACAAACTTTATCGAAACCAAGTTTACGCAAAGCAGCTGGTAATTTTTCAAAGGTATCTGGAAATGAAGCTGCAAACGATGGAGCCACAATTGCAACAGCATCTCCGGAAGGCAAAATACTATTTAGTGTAAATTCAACATCACTAATAATCTTTTTTGCCCCCTGAGAGCAGACTTTTACACAATGTCCGCAGCTAATACATCTTTCAGGTACAATAACAGCCTTGCCATCAACAACACGTATTGCTTTAGCTGGACACTCTCTTATACAGGAGTAACACCTTTTGCATTTTTGACCTATTGTACTAACTATACCGTGCATTATTAACCTTTTTTAAGCTGCCGGTTTGCACCGGCATAATTTTATTTATTCTTTTTAAGAATTTCTCTTCTGTCAATATAATGTGTATGAAGAATTTCATGAGCTTTGTGACTGTTTGGTTCACCCAAAAACTCATCATACAATCTTTTAACAGATTCATTTTCATGAGATTTTCTTAATTTCATCTTTTCGTCGATTGAATAAAGTGCCTGAACACGTTTTTTAACTTTTTCAGGTTTGTTGTGGATTGGCTGTCCACCACCATTTATACAACCGCCTGGGCAAGACATAACTTCAACAAAATGATACTTTGATTTACCTTCACGAATATCAGCTAATATAGGATCAACATTACCAATACCATTTACAACTGCTATATTTACTTTAGTACCATCAAGGTCAAGAGTAGCTTCCTTAACATCATCCATGCCACGAACCGCAGTAAGATTCATATCCTCAATTTCGCGTTTGGTTACAAGTGAGTACGCTGTACGAACAGCAGCCTCCATAACACCACCTGATGTACCAAATATAACAGCAGCACCAGTTGATTCACCTAATGGATCATCAAAGTTATCTTCAGGCAAGTCATTAAAATCAATACCAGCCATCTTGAACATTCTAACCAACTCTCTTGTAGTAAGAACTGCATCAACATCCTGAAGATGATTTTCAGAAAGTTCCGGTCTGTCTGATTCAAATTTCTTAACAGTACATGGCATAATAGAAACTACATACATATCTTTTGGATCGATACCCATTTTCTTGGCATAATATGTTTTAAGTACTGCACCTTCCATTTCGTGTGGTGATTTACAACTTGAAAGATGATCTCTTAGATCAGGATAATTCTGTTCAAGATATTTTACCCAACCTGGACAGCAACTGGTAAACATTGGTAACACTTTATTATTTGTTACTCTGTTTACAAATTCAGTTCCTTCCTCCATAATTGTTAAGTCTGCTGCAAAGTTTGTATCAAATACTTTTTTAAATCCTAGTCTTCTTAAACCTGTCACCAACTGACCAGTAGCATTGTGTCCTAGTGGTAAATTATATTCTTCACCAATAGAAGCTCTAACTGCCGGAGCAACCTGTACAATACAATATTTCTTCTTGTCAACCAATGAATTTGCAACATCTTTTGCATGACTTTTTTCACGAAGAGCAGCAGTAGGACAAACCAAAATACACTGTCCGCAAAGAATACAGTCACTTACGTTAAGTCCTTTATTATAAGGAGTTGTAACGTTCGACTTAAAACCGCGGTTTGTAAAATCGATAGCACCAACTTTCTGTATTTCGTTACAAGTACGTACACAACGTCCGCAAAGAATACATTTAGCCGGATCACGTTCCATTGAAGCACTTGAAATATCAATAGCATGATCTTTCTTTTCACCAGCAAATCTGTGTTCTCTCAAACCATATTGTTCAGTAAGATCCTGAAGTTCACAATTTTTATTTCTAACACAAATAAGACAATCCTGAGGATGGTTTTCAACCAAAAGCTCAACAATAGTTTTTCTTGCATTTCTAACTCTTGGTGAGTTAGTGTCAACTTTCATTCCTTCAGATACCGGGAAAGCACAAGATGGAGTTAAACCTCTCATTCCATCAACTTCCACAACACATATTCTACAAGCACCGGCAGGAAACAGCTCTTTCATGTGGCATAAGGTAGGTATATGGATACCAACCGATTTGGCAGCTTCAAGTATAGTCATACCTTCTTCTGCTTTAACCTTTATATTATTTATGGTTAGTTCAACCATTTTATCTCCTGTATTCATATTTTTAATTCCTATTTAACCAGAATAGCATCAAAACGACATGTTTCAACACACATACCGCATTTAATACATTTAGATTCAACAATGTAATGTGGTTGTTTCTTTTCGCCAATAATAGCATCACTTGAACATTTTCTTGCACAAAGTCCACAACCTGAACATGCATCAGTATCAATAGAAAATGTTAGTAATTCCTTACAAACACCGGCATCACATCTTCTTTCAAAAATATGCTCATCATATTCTTCCTTAAAGTAACGAAGTCCGGAAAGAACTGGATTAGGAGCTGTCTGACCAAGTCCGCAAAGAGATGTATCTTTAATAACTTCAGCAAGTCTTTTAAGGTGAATGATACCTTTGAAACGCTGAAGTTGTTCAAGTTTATCATCAGAGCTTTTATAGTTTTTGGAAATTCTTTCAACTATTTCAAGCATACGTTTTGTACCTTCTCTACAAGGCACACATTTACCACACGATTCATTCTGAATAAATGTAAGGAAAAATTTGGCAACGTCAACCATACACGTATCCTGATCCATTACAACAAAGCCACCTGAACCCATCATGGCACCAATCTTCTTTAATGATTCATAGTCAACTTCTGTATCCATAACCTGATCCGGAAGACAGCCACCTGAAGGACCACCAATCTGTACAGCTTTGAATTTTTTGCCATTAGGAATACCACCACCAATATCAAATACAATTTCTCTAAGCGATACACCCATAGGAACTTCAACCAAACCGGATTTTTTAACTTTACCGGAAAGAGCAAATACTTTTGTACCCTTGCTCGATGCAGTACCAATTGAGCTATACCATTCACTACCATTGCTTATCAGGTTAGGAACGTTAGCTAATGTTTCAACATTATTTACAACGGTTGGTTTGCCCCATAAACCAGCCTGCGATGGATATGGAGGGCGTGGTCTTGGCATACCGCGTAAGCCTTCAATTGACGCAAGAAGTGCAGTTTCTTCACCACAAACAAAAGCACCGGCACCTTTTTTAATTTTTAATGAGAAATTAAAGCCTGTACCAAGAATATTTTCTCCTAAAAGTCCGTATTCTTTACAAAGCTTAATTGTATTTTCAAGTCTCTTTATAGCCAAAGGATATTCAGCACGGCAATAAATATATCCAAAACTTGCACCTATTGCATAAGCACCAATTATCATACCTTCAACAAGTTTAAAAGGGTCACCTTCAAGGATAGATCTATCCATGAATGCACCAGGATCACCTTCATCAGCATTACAAACAAGGTATTTTTGTTCAGCTTTTTCAGCAAGGGCTCTTTCCCATTTAATACCAGTTGGGAAACCACCGCCGCCGCGACCTCTTAAACCTGCTTCCTTAATTTCACTAACAACTTCTTCGGGTTTCATAAGACGAAGAGCCTTATCCATTCCTTTAAACCCACCAGCTGCAATATATTCATCAATTGATTCTGGATTTATAATACCGCAATTGCCTAATACTATTCTCTTCTGTTTTCTGAAAAACGGGTCGTTATTAATGTATTGAATATCAGTAGAATTAGCATCATGAGATGCGAATACCCTTTTTTCAAATATAGCTTTTTCTGTAATCGTTGTTTTCAGTAACTCAGGTATATCTTTAGGAGTAACTTCAGAATAAATTATTCTTGGTTTACCTGGTAATTTTACATCAACTGTTGGTTCAATAGCACCATATCCATAACCACCAATTTCAACAACAACAGCATCAATTTTCTGTTCTTCTAATTCTTTAAGGATAGCATTTTTAACTTTACCAGCACCAGAAGCTAAACCACTGGTATCAGTACCAATGAAAATAATCGGTTTTTCATGCTCTTCATATTTAAGAGCTTTATTGTAATTAGCAATTTCAGTTTCAAGTTCAGGATTATGCTGTCTTGATGGACCACCTGTACAAGCAGCAATAAACTCTGACATCGGATTTCCCGGTGTATGTCCCTCACCCTGACTGTTTAAAATATTCAAGAATGTTTTCATTTCACGCTCGCACTTTTTTCTACAGTTTGTTCCGCTGCTTGCGGGTTATTTTTAGCTTCTTTTTTGTACTTGTTAATAATTTTAGGAATTTCCTTAACTGCTAACCTACCATAATATTCATCATTAATGTTAATTACGGGAGCAATAGAACAAGCACCAATACAAGCCACAGTTTCAAGAGTAAACAGTTTATCTCTTGTAGTTTCACCAGCTTTAACACCCAACTCAATTTCAAGAGCAGTTAAAATGTCTGCCGAGCCCTTAACATGACAAGCCGTACCTCTGCAAACACTAATAATGTTCTTACCAAGTGGATTTAAACGAAACTGATTGTAGAATGTTGCTACACCGTAAACACCGCTAAGAGGCATATCAAGGAATTCTGCCACCTCTTTCAATGCATCTTCAGGTAAGTATCCATGAACTCCCTGAATGTCCTGCAATAACGCGATAAGATTTCCTCTCTCCTTCGCGGTATAATTGTTAAATATGTGTTCGTGCATTTTTTTACCTTATTTTAATTGCCATGCAAGTTTGCCATTACTTTCACAAGTAGCATGCCAGAAAGAAACATTTAATAATTATAAAATTTCGGATAATTTAATATCTTCTTAACATATTGTAATATGCTTATTCCTAAGTCTAAGAAATCATAATTCATTATTCCCACCATTGGTCATATATCGTGAATTAATTCTCGTTATATTTGTTTTTTATCTCCTTATCGTGAAATTCTTCTCGATTCGTTTTTGTTTAGATTATTATTAATTTAAGAGTGAATTTTTATTGGTGTTTTCTTGAAAGATAATTTCCGCAAAAAGAAACAGGCAGCAACGTTCTCCCTTATAATAGGCGTTACAATGTTCTGTTCCAAAGCTTTTGCCTATTATATTACAGCATCCAGTGCAATCTTTTCGGATACTATTGAGTCCATTGTTCATATTGTTGCTACTGTGCTGGTACTTTTTAGCATTATTTACGCTGCAAAACCACCTGATGAAAAACATTTCTATGGTAGAGGAAATATTGAATACTTTTCTGCAGGTTTTGAAGGACTTTTAATTATAATTGCTGCATTCACTATACTTTATGCAGGTATTTCTGGGCTTTTTACCGAACCTGAGATTAAGGAAATAAATTCAGGGGCAATTATTCTGTTGGTTGCTGGTGTGGTTCACCTATTTGTTGGCTCATATATTATTAAAATCGGAAAACAAACAAAATCATTAGCACTTATTGCTGATGGTAACCATGTACTAACAGATTCATTTACAAGTCTTGGCGTTTTTGCCGGTTTAATATTGGTTAGTTTTACAGATTGGTATATTATTGATTCTATCGTGGCTATAATTATTGGTATTCAAATTTTGTATACCGGATATATTTTAATTCAGAAATCTTTCTCCGAACTAATGAATGAAACAGACCCGGTTTTATTGGAGCAAATTTCTCAATTATTGATAAAAAACAGAAAAGTATTTTGGATTGATCTATTTAACCTGAAATTTTGGACTTCCGGAGAAAACATTTATATCGATTTCCATCTAACATTCCCCTATTACTACACTATCAAGGAATCGAACGATGAAGAAAACAGAATTAAATCCTTGCTTGAGGAAGAATTACATAATGCAGAAGTAAGCATCCATCTGCATTATTGTAATAAAAGTTTGTGCAAGATATGTGAATATCAGAAATGCCATGTGAGAATGATGTATAAAACAGTTCAATTTGACTGGAATACCGATAAGCTTTTAGGAAAACCTGTGGTAATGGATAATCATAAAACTAAAAAGTAAGATTGTCATTCTTTGCCATTGATTCAACCGCCATAACCTTCTTGTATTCAATCATTTTATTTAACACTTCTTCATTACTTGACCCAATAATCTGCACTGCAAGTAATCCTGCATTTTTAGCCTGACCAATTGCCACGGTTGCTACTGGTACTCCTCCAGGCATCTGAACAATGGAGTATAATGAATCAACACCACTAAGAGCCTTGCTTTTTACAGGAACTCCAATAACTGGCAATGGTGTATAACTTGCTGTCATTCCAGGTAAATGTGCAGCACCGCCAGCCCCTGCTATTATTACTTTCATTCCTCTAGTATGAGCAGTTGCACCATATTCTCTCATTACATCTGGTGTTCTGTGTGCAGATACAACTTTAACCTCAAATGGAATGTCAAATTCTTTTAATACATCAATTGCAGCCTGCATTGTAGGAAGATCAGAATCACTTCCCATAATTACACCAACCTCGGCATTTACCATATAAACTCCTATAAATCTATTTCGTTTTCAATTTTATTAGCTTTTTCAATTAGTTCATCAAGATCATCACCAACAAGTGTTACGTGCCCCATCTTTCTTCCCTTTTTATCTTCAGCCTTACCATAAATATGAAAATGAGCATCATCATACTTTAGAACTTCATTGTAATTTTGCGGTACACCAGAACCAGTACGTTTACCAAGCAGATTAACCATAACAGCAAACTGCTTATTTAATGAAGTGTAACCCAAGGGTAAATTAAGCACAGCCCTTATATGATTTTCAAATTGAGATGTTTTACATCCTTCAATTGTATAATGCCCTGTATTATGTGGACGAGGTGCAATTTCATTAATCAACAATGTGTCATCTTTTTTTCTAAAAAACTCTATGCCATACAATCCAAACCCATCTATTGCACTTAACGCCCTACCGGCAATTTCTTCAGCTTCCTTTTGTAATTTAATGTCGATATTAGCTGATGCTATTACAGTGTGACAAATATGGTTCTTCTGGATTGTTTTAACAAGAGGGTATGTTTTAATTTCATTTTGGGTTTTTACTACCATTATTGCTAGTTCTTCAGTAAAATCAATAAACTCTTCAGCCATTAAAAATGCATGCCTGTCGCTTAATTTCTCAATACCATTCTTATAAGTTACCTCATCAGAAACAAGAGCATTTCCATAGCCATCATACCCAAACTTTCTTGACTTAATAACAAACCTTTCTCCCAATTGTTCTGCTACCTCTTCATAGGAGTGAGATTCCCCAAGCTCAATAAATTTTGGAACTTGTAAACCTGCTTTGCTAAATACACTTTTCTGTATAAATTTATCCTGTATTTTAGAAATAGTTTTTGATGATGGAATAACAACTTTCCCGATATCTTCCAGTTTTTTAAGATATGCAGAATCTATAAATTCATTCTCAAGTGTAATTACATCACAATCACCTGCAAACTTAAGTAACTGTTCTTCATCCTCAACCCAGCCCTCAAAATCATTCTTTGTTAACATTCCCGCAGGTGAATTATATTTTTTTTCCAGAATAGCTATTTCAAAACCTAATTTATATGCCTGGTAGGCAGACATTCTGGCTAACTGTCCGCCACCAAGTATTCCAATTTTTTTACCCAAGACTAACTTATCTCCTACTGATTGAGGCAACTCCAGATAAATCGGATTCAATTTTGGCGTTACCTGTAAAGTTAACTTTCACTGCACCGGAACCTTCAACTTCCAGGTGTTTATCAGCATTAACTTCAAGATGGCAAGCACCGGATGCATCCACTTTAACATTTTGGGCACTTAAATCAAAAGCTTCCAGATGACATGCACCTGACATTTGGACAATAAAATCATCAGATTTTCCAGTTACTTTTAATTTACAAGCACCACTGCTGCTCAAATTAAATTTTTCATTTTCAAGATTATCTATGTATATTTTATTTGCTCCACTCGATTGTATCGAATAAAGCTCATTAACATCTATATCAATTTTTATTTTACTTTTTATATTATCGATGGTTTTCATTTCGATTACCAGAGTATTTCCTCTAACTTCGGTTCTCAAATCATTCAAGTATTTATCAGATGCTTCAATTTCAAGATGCTGAGATTTACCAACCTGAATATTTACTTCAAAAGCACCACTAACTTCAATTTTATTGAATTTGGATACTTTTCTAACTTCCTCTCCCTTGCCAATATTTATATTATTAGCAAAACTAGCTGAAAACGCAATAAAATATAACAATACAAATATAGATGTAAACCTTTTCATTTTACCTCCCGGTAATTTTTAAGTATGAAATATAGAGTTTATTAAAGTAATTTTCATAAATTTTAAAAATTTATTTTCATGATATGCATAATATTTATATATTTGCATTCTAACATTTTGACTGTTCTATTTCAAAAAGGTTGTATTAAGTTTTTGGTTTTTCACCAACGGAGAGGTGGGT
Source organism: Melioribacteraceae bacterium (assembly GCA_963663615.1). GTDB lineage: Bacteria > Bacteroidota > Ignavibacteria > Ignavibacteriales > Melioribacteraceae. The sequence continues at coordinate 1,757,958 of OY760517.1, read as the reverse complement.
GAGTGGCTGAAACCAACGGTTTGCTAAATCGTCAAGTCTGGAAACGGGCTTCGCGGGTTCGAATCCCGCCCTCTCCGCTTTTATGGCTCTCCTTTTTAAGAGAGCCATTTTTATTTTAAATCATGTATATTTATATATTTTTGTTTTAAATACTTACTAATTCCACATAAAAAAAACCGCATATACTTGTACTAATTTTAACAAGTTAATAAGCGGTTTTTTATCATTCCAAGTTATTATCTTTTACTACATATAAAGTCCCAATTTACTATTCTTTATATTAAGTATATCTATAAAAAAAGTAACCCAATCACTAAAATAGAACTCCAAAGTATTGGTTGTTTAGGTATTGAGTTTTTTTTAAGTTCGTCAGCCCTGTTAATTGCCTCTCCTGCATCAAAATTTGCATCAGCAATAAATGAACCTAATTCTGACTTTGAATAAAATCTAAGTGTATCAGGAACACTTCTATCTTTACCGATTGAAAAATCTTCAATAGATATACCATTTTCAGGTCCTTCAGCAATAATATTATTAATATTTTCGAATTCAAATCCTTTTATATTAACTTTTATCACATCCGATTCAATTCTCCTATCTCTCATAAAATCTTCTTCAGGACGTAAAAAAACAATCTTTTTTAAATCAGGTCTTTGTTCAGTATAAAGTTTTTTTAAGTCTTTGGAAGCATAAATTTCTCCTTTCATGATTTCATTTTTATCAAACAGTGATACAGTAAAAAGATCACTAAGCTGATCATATTCCAATAATGAAATATCTCTATCAATATTTGAATTAGTTGAGTAGAATACATTATTGTCTTGTACTTCTTCTGAATTTACTTTAAATAGATTTCTATAATGTTTTGATTCAAATGATATAGCATTATTTCTTGTTGTGAAAAGTTTTTCAGCCAATTTCTTCTGGTATTTATTTCCCATTCTAAATACTTTGTATGGATTATTAATACTTCTGCTGTTTTTAGGTTTGAATGCAAAATACTTCAAATCATCAAAATAAATTAACTCAATATCGAGAAGTTCACGGGAAGGTATCTTTGAAAATTTCTTAAAACGTGACGGGATGAAATTAAATTTTAGATAAAGCCTATTTAATAATCCTAATTTTGCATCATCATTTATTCTACCAGTTATTACTCTACTTGTTACCCCTCTACGTCCGTCAAAAGTAACAATAATAATATCTTTTTGATTCCATGAAAATCCATTATTCTTTTCTGCAGATTGAACTCGTGATGAATCTACATATAAAAATATTTTAAGTAATGTGAATTTAAATCCCTTCTCAAGAACATCAGAAAAAAAGGTTTCATTTAATCTTTTTATTTCACTACTACTTCTATAAAATTCTTCTGAATAGTAGTTATTATATTGTTCTTTTTCAATTACTTGAGATAAAACAGAAGACGCTAAAAATAGTATTAAACAAATAATTATTGGTCTATATAATTTAAAAATTCTGCACATTTTCTTAACTCATTTGTTATGATATCTTTAGTTAATTGTAATTTAGTATTATCATATCGAAATTTCGCAAGTTTCGAATAAGTAGTTACTTCTTCTAATAATTCGTACTTTAAAATACCTCTATCAGTTCGAATCAAAATTGTTCTGGGATTCTTGTTTGGTATTAATTGAACATGTTCAGGTTTACGATCTAAATCGAAATTCAGATAATTGTATTTCTCAATTAGCATGAGGTGATGAGGTTCAATAGGAGCTCCTCCATCTTTACCACCTGGTTCAAATTGTAAATTAAGTACCATAAAAATAAGTCCTAATGTTAGTCCCATTGCCGAGATGATGGCAAATACATCCATTGAAATAAGAGCAATTTTTGAATCCAGAGATTCTTTTTTCCTCTGTCTCATAAATTAATTTCCTCCCATAATCCCTAATACTTTTTTCAGAGTATCTTTAATTACATTTTTTAGTCCAGATGTACTATCCTTTAATTCATTAAAATCTTTGTTGAGTTTATCAATTTGTGGGGTAATAGAATTAGTTACTGTTGATAACGATGTTATAGCATCACTTATCTCAGTTGATTTTGTACTAATTTGTTTTATGTTATTTGTTAATACTTCTTCTTTGATTTCGTCATTTAATTTATTTATTTTTTTACTCGAATCATTAAGCGAGTCTGATAAACTGCTACTATTATTATAAATACTCGTCATAGGTTCGGTGAAGCTACTTAGTGTGTTGTTTACAAAGCCCATCGTTCCACTTGCTGAAGCAAGAGAAGTATTAAATTCACAACAATAGTTTTTACTTGACTCGATGCAATCATGAACTCCTTCAATAGTTTCTGTACCAGTTTTAAGATTTTGCTGAAGTTCTTTTGCATTTGCCAGGCATTCTGATAGTTTAGTATTGAGTTCTTTATTAATCTTTAAGTTATTAAGCTCATATGAACCATGATTTCCTGTTGTTTTTCTTTTATCAATTTCAATATAAATATCACTATACAGTTCCTCAACGTAAACTACTCGGCTTGACTTAAATTGATAAAATTCTAATAATAGAACAACAAGATGTGCACACAAACTTGTTATTATTGCTACTCCGTTACTATAAACAGCTTGCTGGATAGTTAAATATATAACCTTTCCGGAAAAATCTGTTAGATCGGGATTTTCTATAATATCTGCGATACCATTTCCTACATCAAAAAAGGCTAACATAATACCAGCTAATGTACCAATAATCCCAATCCTAATTATCCAGACAAGATTCCTTTCCAGTATATCCATTATCTTGTCATATTCAATACGATCAATTTCCAAATATTCTTCTTTTAGAGCTATGACTTCACTACGTTCACTAATTTTAAATGTTCTTTCAAAAAATTCGATCAAATTACCTGAAGGTACTCTTTTTGAAGAATCGCTCTCATTTTTTGAACTAATATCATTACTGTTATTTGATCTAAAATAATCATTCAAATAATCATTACATCTAATTAGCATATCCATATATCTAAATTTTTTACTAAGATAGAAAATAAATAGTAGTATTGGAATATACTGTAATCCATATATAATTAGTGAAGCAATATATCTTAATTGTTTACTCTCTATTTTTTTCTCAATTTCTACCACATTTAACGTAATCTTTTTTTTGATTTTATCTTTATCATCATCAAAGTCTTCAATATATTCTTTAAGTTTTAAGTCAATAATATATTTTTGAAGATTTAAATACTCATTTTTATTTTTATTTAAAATATCATATTCTTCTGTAAAACTATAGGGGTCTAGAATATGTATAAACTGTTCACCAAGACTCTCCTTTTTTAGTGAATATGGTGTCTGTGAAAAAAAGATTGAGTCTCTCCGCACTGAATCTTCTTCAACAACAACCTTATATTCATTCATTACAGAATCTAAAGTTACGATCACCTGATTACTAAGTTTATCAATGTCCTGAAAAATTAATTCCAGTTTTTCATCCTCATAATTATTGATTTGTTTTCTAAAATAGTAGTTTCCACTTACTGAAAATTCAAGAGCAATCAGAAATACAATTATGGTAATAACAATGGAAATGGTAGATAGTATAATCAGTTTATAAGAATACCCATTAATATAAAGATAAGCCAAAACAAATATTATTGATAGAATAATAATAAATAGACACACTGTTATAAAAATAGTTGATGCTGATTTGTAGTATCCAATAGCACAAATAATAAAAAATATTATTAACCCGAAAATCAGCAAAGTTTGAACTAATGGATTTTTTAAATTTTTCGACCGGAATTCTTTGATTTTTTCAAATAATGTATTCATAGTTCCCCCATTATGGATTGATACTTAACGTCATTTTTAATTCTGGATTTACAAGTCTTGTTAAATCCACACTACTAACTATCTTTTCAATTGAACCAATTGTTAAAAAAGAATATGATACGTCTAATCTTGCATTAAGGTAGTCTTCAAATGATCCAATTGTTAAACCACTAGCCCAATCACTGATACTTAGCGATGAACCTTTATTAGTTTTATATTCTTTATAATAACTTGATTTTAACCCCATTCGAAGACTAATATTTTTGATTGGATTATATTCTGGACCAATAGATAATTCAAATGGAACCATATCACTTACTGACATGCTTGAATGTAATGTCCATTTATTTAGAAAATGTAATGATGCTCCAAACTTTAAAGTGATTTGTTGATTAATATCATCTCTGTCAAATTTGAATACAATTCCATAATCAATACTATCTAGAGAAAACAACTCGCTGTTACCTAAAAATGGAATTGGTACCGATACAGTATTTTCTCCGGTTCTTGCCATCATTCCAAGATCAAAACCGGCAAAACGATTTGCAACTGTATTCTCTAATTGAAGGAAACCATCGTGAGCATCAAAAGAATTATGAGCCCCCTTAATATTTATGCCAAAAATAAAATTATCCCAAAAATAGGATACATTTAATATTCCCAGATATTCAGCATATCCAAATTTGCCTAAAGTTATTATTTCGTTAGTTGTACCTAAAATCTCAGTACGAGCAATATTGCTATGTACTTTACCAAGTAGAATTATACCAAAATTAAAATTACCATATTGCGAAGTTGACAAACCTATTCCCCATAAATTATTTTGCTGGGAGGCAATATCACCAGGGTTATTGCTTCTCTCAATAAACTGCATATTCGTAATAGATAAATTGAAATAGCTCTTATTATTTTGATCAAAATTCATTAATGAACCAGCTGGATTTACAACTGCAGCCATAGCACCATCAATGTTTGCAACAGCTGCACCGCAAAGCGAAGCATCTTTTGCATGAAAGTATTGTCGAAAAGAGGCATTCGGTCCACCTCCACCTGTATAAAATTGACCATAATTATTAACTGTTAAAACAATCAACAATAAAACTATTAGTTTGTTGTTACCATTATCCATGACGCTACCATTACCCCATTTTTAGACAACATACAATAATAAATACCTCGGCTTACTTTTCTTCCACCAAAATTTCTGCAATCCCAACCACCTTTTAATCTATTGATACCTTTTTCAGCATCTTCACTCCACCTATTCACAAGTATCCCCCCAGAGTCAATAATATAAATATCAATATTTGAATTATCTTTAACCTCATACTCAATAACTACATTATCAATCAATGGATCAAATGGATTTGGTGCAGTTCTTATCATGTACCCTTCCTGAGCTCTACCATATTTATCCGAAGCACTATTAAAAGGAAGCTCAAAACCATAAACCGTTGTATCATTAATAACTGTTGGGATCTTAAACCAGATATTGTTACCGTCCTCGTCCCGATTTGTATTATCAATTTCAATATTACAGCCTTGAGTAAACGGTAGTGAGGTTAACTTGCTAATTGCTCTTTCATCGAAAGTAGTGTGATATGTAAGATATGAGTAACTTTTTGAAAAAGATGATGGTTCAATATTTCCCTGAGTAAACTCAAACCATATTGAATCGGGTACTATTGAGCTATAAAACCTCTGGAATGGATTAACAACCAGAATATCTGTTGTATCCTGATTGTTACTATTTTCTTCTAATAGCTCCGTTAATTCATTACTTGTTGCGGATCTTTTTAACGATTCAATACGATCCCAAACTTCAGCTGCATTATTATCAAGTTCACCAGAAACACTTTGATAAAATGCATCCAAATTATCTGAATTAAAATTACTGAATACTTCCAACAAAGTTGAAAGAGGAATAATGTTTTGTCCGGTAACAAGACATTTTATATCTGATTTTCGACTAACATAGTCAAACTCGGTATATTCTTTTGGATAAAAATTAAGTATATATGGCTTTGTTGAATCATCAACTAAAACAGTGTATTTATTATAAACAAAATTTCTATCTGAGAAATCGTTTATACTTGTTATTTGATTATCAAGATGTGTTTTATAGATACTATAACCAAGATCATTTTCACTATCACCAGATACTAATTTACCTGCTATTTCCGGATTAATAATTATTTCAGATGGATTTATTTGTGTTTCAATAACAGTTACTCTTTCTGAACCCTGAGTTTGATATTCATCCCTATTACTAGCACAGTTAATAGCTAATACAGGAGTAGAATTAAATTGAATAAATAGACAAGAATCTCTATCAAGCCCATTATAATTTATTTCATCTGAATTAAAGACCAATGCTGAATCTGTTTCACCAAAGGAATCACCTTCATTTAGTAATGAAAAATATCTTTCAGCACTTAATTCAGTAGCTGAATTTTCTATAACAGACTCAGTCAATTTAACCTTTATAATATCTCCGGCATCTATTTTACCATTAGGGATGAATTGAAAGCCCCCATCAATGTACCGAATAAAATCTATCAATGGTGGCAAAGCTTCAACAACTCTAACCGATGTTGTATCCGAAGGTTTTATAACCTCTGCTCTGCTGTTTGTATTCTCATCAAAGGGAATATCATCATCGAATCTAACTACAAATTCTTCCGGATCAGTATAAAAATCAGGAGCTAATATCTCCCATCTGGCACTCATCATAGAATCTGCATCAGTTTTACTCTCACCAACCAAACTAAAACTTTCTGGTACTTCGAGTACAAGCACTGGGTTTATCAAGTTGGCTGTTCCTTCGTTTCCGATCGATGCATGAACAAAGAAGGTACTTCCAGCAGTTACATATCCCTGTCCAATACCTTTGGAAATACTATCAATTCTGGAGGATATTCTTGCTGGCATCTCAACATATATATGAGTCTGGTCATCATCCGGTGGATCAGGGATAATAATTTCTCCGGTATTATTCTCAATAATATCCGTCAATTTAATCTGGTAATCAACATTCTGATTACCGGTTGATGGAGCAATCATTTTTAATGTATCTGTACGTTGCTCACCTGGCAAAATATTGTAAACAGTTTTATCAACTGAATAAATGCTTTCACTGCCAAGTTCATTACTATTCAAATCTATCAATAATTTCTTTTTATTTTTTCCTTGGTTTGTATTGTTTTGGAGCAATGAGAAATCATTTGTTGTAATTATCATTGAGTCAATTTCATCCCCACCAGTATTTTCATATGTAACTAGAATTTCAAATTCCTGCGAAGTATTTACATCAAATTCATTGTTTGGATTTTTTAGTTTGTTTACAACCCCTATTATTTTAACCGCAGCAGGCTTATCAACTATAATAGCATTATTTGAGTCAGTAACCTCGTAAGTGTATTCAGATAACATATCAGTATATTCTATATTGAAGACAATAAAACTTTCGCCAGTATTGCTTCCTGTTTGAGTTATTTGATAACGTAAAGTCTTTTCTTCATTAGCAGAAAGATTTACTCCTCCCTCTGCAAACTCTTCTGACACCCTTTTTACTATATAATCTTCCTGTAGTTCATTATTAATGTAGAAATTAATGTCATTATTATCAGGTGGAGAAATATTAGCAACTCCCTCTCCATTGTTTCTTAACTTAACCTGAATTTGCCAATCTTTGGTTTGACCTGCACTAACATTAAATTGCGACAGTAGAACATCGCTAACTTCTATATCTGCTCCTTCGATAATACTAATTTCATGTTTTAGAGATGGTTGCGATGTTGCAGATAACTGATCTATATTCTCTGCAATAGATGAAACAATGTCTATTTTCAACGTATCAACTCCAATAGCAGAAGAAGTATATATAACCGTGTCTATTTCGGTTGTCCAACCACCAAGTAATGAATCAATTAGAACATCAAAATAATATTCCCCCTCATTTCTACTAAATCTAACTACTACACTATCAGCTCTGTCCTGTCCTTTATTACTTAAGTTTACGCTAATTGGACATGGATAATTTGCAACTATTTGTGAATTGTCCGGAATGTATAATACCAAATCTGATAACTCAAGCATAGCTGGTTCTTCCACAATAAGTGTATTATTCAGCAAGGTATCTGTTTCATTAGTTAACAATTGATTATAATTACCTGAACTATCAAGATTATTGTAAAAATGCAAATTCAGAACTTGATCCATTGTATCAACAAAACTTCCTACTGAATGAATACTAAAAATAAATGCTCCATTGCTTCTACCATAAATTGTATCAGGGTATGAAGCGATACTTACCTCATAGTCTTCATCCTCAATATTATCATTAAGAAATCTTAAAGCATTATTATAAACAGCGGGATCCGAGTATGAATGTAAATTAGCTGTCCCCTCATTTCGAAGAACAAACTTCACAGAAAGATTATTATAAGAATGTTCCTTATCTACCTCTGGCGGAACTATAATTGAAGTATCAATCATAAAATTTACATCTTCAACTATTAAAATTGGTTCAGTAAGAAGGTGTATCTCAGAAACAGTACTATCATGAATACTTGTGCTATCCCCAATTACCATAACTGAATCATCACCAAAAGTAAGATCTTTGCCACAAATAACAGACCTTATTAAAATATTTTCGTTATTATTATATGAAAACGTTCGATCAATTTTATAAGTTAGTGTTTTTGTATCGCCCATATTGATAATTGAAGAGCCATCATTAAAAGTGGATGGTTTTAATATTTCTTCGCTATTATTTATTAGTTTTTTACCTGAGTAGAATTCTATTTTACTATTTTCTGGTAAATATTCAATACCATTATAAGCCAGACAACTAACATCAATATTCACATACCAGTCATGATTCTGATTTTCTATTACAGCTTCTTGAGATGTAGTCACTGAATCAATCAATAAGAGTCTTTTCCTTATTACTTCCCATGTATGGATTGTGTCAGTAACTTCATAACTTAAATTAGAATTTTGGTCATGACCAATAACTTGTGCTACAATATTTAAAGGGAGTTCAGTTGTTGCACTGGAAAGAATATTAACTGAAAATCGTCTTGATATACTTGATTCACCTGAAAGAATGAAACTTGAATCGTTGCTTGCAATTATAAAACTATTATCAACAGTTGATCCATCCATAAAATTAAAGGTAACTGAATCAATAATAAAAGTAGCAGATCCCGAATTGGACAACTCAAAACCTAACTGATGACCAGTATCCCCCAATGTTACGGTATCTGGATTTACTCCTTCAACACCATATGTCTTTTGTATGGACAATTGTGGTGGAGTATCAATAATTATTTCATCTGTTGTAAAAGTCTGATTTATCTGGTTACCAATTTCATCTATACCTATAACAGTTAACTCAGTTGAGTATAGTTGTTTACCAGCATATTCATCAGAAATTATAATAGAATCAAAATAACAGGAATCGACTTCACCAGATTCGACAGATATATTGCCTGAATAAGAATAATCCAATTCAGCAGTCTGAACATTTATATCGTTATCCAGAATTGTAATATTTGAGACTGAATCTATATTTGCTGTTACAACAGTATTGTTACCTATTGTTGGATTTTCAATTTCCAAAGCAAATGATACCTCCTGTCCGATTGTAACACGATTTGGAATTAAAGATGTTTGAACATATTCCAAATTGGAAACATTTTCAATTGAAACATCAGCAACAAACAAATCATCATCTGAATAGTAATTTAAATTTGTATCAATCCCGGAAATATGAATATAAGCTTCATACTCACCTGAATTGACAGACATCCACTTTTTCTCAAAAAATATTTCAAGTGAGGACCCCGGTTGGATATTCCAATTCTGAACTACTGGACTTATGATTAATGAATCAACACCATTCCACAGCTTTAGATAAAGGGAATCACCACTTATAGTGAAACCAAAATCGCCCTCATTTTCCACCATACATTTAAATGAAACCGAATCTCGATATAAAACTGTTGAAGGTGTAAAAGAATCCTGTGTTACTGATAACCTCACAGGATCACCAACTCTTAACTCACCCAATTCAACAATAGCTTGCACAGAATCACGCGGGAAAACCATATAATTGCTATCAATACCGGTAGCATACAGATATGCACTATAAATTCCCGTTGTAAATTCTTCGGGTACAATTCTATTCCGAAAATACAATATCTGATTTGGAGATTCAGTAGTTAATATCTGAGTATTCTTAAGATAAGACCTAAAAACTGTTTTACCAGATTCATCATTTATTTGAATAAATGTATGTTTATTATCTAATAACAAATCAACTTCTCCCAGATTTGATACTTCAGCTTCAAATTCAAAGTCATTTGTTCTTGTAATTAACGTTGGTGAAATGTAATTATTGTACTCAAGCAATGGTGGGATATTAACATCGACTAGAAAATTTGTACTTAATGTGTCAAATTTAAATAACTGGTTATTATAATCCTCACCATATAAATGAAACTCTATCTGATATGATCCATTTGTAAAATCGTCATCAAATTTCACTTTTGCAAATTTTATAGTTTTTGTACTTCCTGCCGGAATGATATATGCACTATCTATATATGCTACATAAGGAATGCTCCCTTCAATTCTTAAATATGATTCAGCAGGGAATAATCTTGCATCAGCTCCACCATTATTTGTTACATCAATGCAGAATAAAGTATCTTGACCTTGTGATACCGATTTTGGGAAAAAGCTTGATTGGTTAATTTCAAAAACTACAGAATCCTGAATTTCTACTCCTTCCAGTGTTTGAATTGAAGAAATATATTCCAATCCATTATTATCAATCCCTTCTACAAAAAATTTAACTGGAAGGGAAACATCATTTAACCCAACAGGTATTACTTTTTCCTGAAAAAGTATCTCGAATACAGAATCTTTTTCTATATAGAGCAGATCAGTGGCAGGATGTACTGTAAATACTTCATTTGAATCACCATCAGTTAAATTGAATATAGTTGAACTACTATCAATAAATACAGAAGTACCTCCGGTATTTTTAAGCTTAACTCTAAATTGAACACTTTGCCCAAGAGTTACAATTTTTGGAGACAAACTCTCACCAATATACTCAAGAAAAGGTGGCTCAACAACGTACATCGAATCCATAAATGCCGAATTCTGATCATTTACTGATACATTGTTATCTTCACCCGAAACTGAACAATCGACGTAAACTTTTCCTTCATACGGAATTGAATCACAATCAACTAAATAAGAATAATTAAAATCTTGTAATCCATTTACTTCAGCAATAACAGAGGGGCTATAGCTAAAATAATTATCCAAACTTTCTGAATTCTCACCTTCAAACTTAAGTACACCTGCAAGATTGGTTAAATGATGATTTGTCAAATTGCTACAATTAACTTCAATCAAAATATTTGGTTGCCCATTCGTTATTGTATCATTAGCAATGGTAACTGAATTTACTTCAAGGTAACTAAGCGAAAAGCCATTTGCTTCAAGAGGTAAATCATCTTTTCTGTAATAAATAGTATCCGAATGTTCTCCTCTTATATTCAATCTTGGAGTATATGAACCAAATGCAAATTGAGCTGGAACTGTTGTACTATTAAATACCAAATTAACAGTATCTTGCTCAAAACATATTCTTTCAACTGTCAAATCAGCAGTAAAACTAACACCATTTATATCTGATATTTCCAAATAGGTTTCTTGCCAAATCGTTAAAGACGTATCCCCAGTATTCTCAACCGTGCAAGAAAATTGTATATCATCATTTAGAGCACCTATTTGCGGAGAAAATGTATCATCCACATAAACTATTCTTGGAGGTTTAATTACTCTAAGTACTGATGAAAGGCAAGAAATAGAATTATTTGAATCTGAGGTAGCAATAATATATCCGGTCTGCCCTGACATTTCTGGAAGAAATGATGTTGAATCTCCAACAATATTTGTTAAATCGTTTTCTGTTATACCAACTGTTGAAAAATTAGAATACTCTTCACCTAAATAATTATCGTCACTGTCGAAACCAGCAACATAAAATTGCAATAAACTGTCACTTGTAATAGTTACAATAGAATCAGGTGAATAATACTTACCTTTGGCACCAGAAGCATCAAATAATTTTATATGTTCAAGTTTGCCAGCCTTTATATTAAAGAACACACTTTTTTCAAGTCCGCCATATATCGCTTTTACCTCTGTTTTACCAGTATCATTGAATACATAATTTAATCCGCATTCAATATTTTCCTGATATGTAATACTTGTATCTCCAAGAAGATTATTTACAATCCATGTCACTTCAACTATTGTATCATTTAAGTCTTCATCAAAACTTAATGCGTATAGGGATAAATTATCATCTGCCGTTAAATTAATCGGATTTGTAATATCATCTCCTATCAATCCTGTGGGGGTTGGTATTATCACAAGTGATTTTGTTTTACCACTATAAACTGATATGTTACCACTTACAGTATCAATACTACTATTTGACACATTGATTGCCCCATTTTCCAGTGACGTATTTGGAATAAACACATAATCGGCTGATGTTGAAGATACCCATCCAAAATCTCCGGTACCACTCCAGGTTGAATTTTCGTAATTCCCTTTAAAGTTATCATCACTATCAAAAACAGCACTCCATAATTTTAGGGTATCATCTGTTGTCATTACAAAATTGTAATCAAACACTTCACCGGTATTACCCTCACCCGTCATAATTTTTATATGATCATCCCCTCCGGGAACTACACGGATAAATAGTTCATCAGTTAAATTTCCATATCTTATCCGTAAGCTTGCTTCACCAGATGTTATAGCATCAAACTCTATCTGTTCAACAGATTCATTTCCCGATATATCGGGTGTAAATTCTCCTATAACTCCTTCTATTTCCCATTCACACTCTACTAATGATACAAACTGACCTAACTGATTATATCCTGATGCGTAAAATGTTGTTGTTAAATCTGATGAAAAGTTCGGTAGTGCATCGATTGTATCGTGTGATGCATCTGTTATCGATATTGAATATATCTCACCTATACCAACTGTAATATCACCTGTTTCATCCCCTAATAAACCATCCGATTCTATACTTATTCGCATATCCGATGTTACATTATTTGGTTTAAATTCATACTTACTACTTATTGTATCAACTGAATTCAGTGGGTCTGTAGATTGCCATGTTACAATTTTATCTCCAATAAGATTACTATCACTATCATACACACTTGAATACATGATTATTGTTGAGTCTATTGTTATACTTGTATCACCTATTTCTATTCCTTCACCATTGGCTTCGCTCATTATCTTTAGGTAGTTTTCTGAACCTGTGCTTACATCAAGTACTGATGATTTATCTACTCCCTGATAACTTGCTGTTAATTCTGTTATACCAACTTTGTCCAAATCTATTGTTGTCGATGAGCCATTATTCGTACTTAGCTCTCCTAAATCGTGGGATAATGTCCAATCCACATTTACCAGGGTATCATTATTATACTTATCAAATGCACGACTATAAAATGTTGGAGTTTCATCTGTGTTTGTTAAATAATTATCTGTTATATCTAATGTTGTATCGTTTGTGGATATTTCTGTTATTATTATCCGTCGTAATTCTCCATGATATATACTTATATTTTATATTTCCACTTTGTTTAACATCTCCCAAAAGGTCAGCAATAATATTTCCTGAAACTCCATCAGTGTGTTGCATAAAAATAAAACTTGAACCAGTGTGTTCAGGAAAATCCAGTGTACCATTTGTATTCCAAATAGTCGCCTGTGCATCGCGTTTATAGTTATCATCACTATCAAAAACAGCACTCCATAATTTTAGGGTATCATCTGTTGTCATTACCAGATTGTAATTAAACTCTTTCCCGGTATTACCCTCACCCGTCATAATTTTTATATGATCATCCATTCCGGGAACTACGTTTCCACTTATGAATGAATCAAACTCATTATACTCAATGCTTATAGTACCCAATGTATCTTTCATAGCATTAAATATTTTGGATCTGGAATTAATAGATTGGCTTGTAGGCAGCAAACTACCAAAATTTGAACTTATTGACCATTCTGCTTCAACTGAGTCAACAAAATTACCTCTTACATCAAATCCACATGCTCTTAATTCAATCATTTGATCAGCTGAAATATTTCTTAAAGTATCTATCGGTTCAGCAGATACATCGCAAATAAGAATATTTCTAATATTTCCTTCTGTTATTGTAATTATTCCCGTCTGATCATTATTGTAGTGGTCAGCAGTAGCATAGATAAAGAAACCATCCGATAATTTTTGAGGATAAAATGTGAGAGTCTTTCCGGTAAAATCCACCGGATTATCAATACTAGTACTATGAAACTCTGCATCGTAATCATAACAGTAATTATCGTTATCATCAAAAAGAGCTGCTGTTATATTTATAGTTTCATCTACTGTTAATGATATATTACCAATTTCTGAACCCGATCCACCTTCTGCTGAAACTAATTTTATCTTTACCGGGTCACCTGCAACAACATATATATCTTCTGTTGTGTATGAGAATGTTTGATGGGAAACTGAGAGTTTACCCGAACCAACTGTTATTGGATTAAAAAGAACTGATATCCCATTATTGGTACTAAAAGATCCAATTGCACCTTCAACACTCCAACTTGAATTAACATAACCATTAAAATTACCATACATATCCCTGCCCACTGCAAAAAGCTGCTCAGTTGAGCCCGAAGTAAATTCATCTGTAACAAGCTTTGTAAGGTCTGCTCCTTCAAAACTCTCTATAAATATATTTGTTATATCATTTGGAAGTATATCAAGCTCCCAATTATCCATTGTTGAAATAATTCCATTAGGAGCTGAGTTTGCATCGTCATAACTCGATGGGAATTGAAGAGTTACATCTGATTGAGTTGGAACAGCAAATTTTATCGTAACTTCTATTCTGGTTGAAATGCCGCTTTCTTGAACCAACAATACAAGTGAATTATCAACATTATTAAAATTCCAGGTACATTGCATATCACTTGCAGGTCTTAAACTACTATGCATTAAGTAATATTGAGTATTATCCACTCTTACATCTGTTACGTAAACATTTTCACCCAAATCACTACAATCAATTGCAACTGAATCCGCATGACCGTTAAAAAATACTATTCGATAATTAAACTCCTCACTATTATCGCCAGCCTTTACACTGTTGGGAGAAAGTAAAGCTGCTGCATTGGTTGCTTGTTGAGACATAATAGAAACAGGAGTCCATATTAAAAGACAAAACAGAAATAGTTTCATTACTAAATTCATTTTTAATCCGTAATTTGAAATGATATTTTGTTTTCAACATTATTTATACCTATCCATTCTATAATTTTTTTATCGTTTCTAAATGGAGATCGAATCTCTACTTTATCACAATCCACTGATTTTAATTGTATTATTAACAGATTTGATTCTGTATTGTAATACCATGAAGCATATCCTATTTGATCTGGAACGCTATCAGAATTTCTTGTCCAATATTGCTGATCATCAAGATATAAAGATGTTAAATCAATCTTTTCAATACATTTAATTGAGATTTTAGATATTTGACTGTTTGAATTGAAAAATATTTTAGTTTCTGTATTTTGTCCAAAAATAACAATACTTGTTAAAAGGAGAATTAAAGTTCCCCAGTACTCAATTTTTAACATATTCAAATTATCCCCTAATTCGCATACCAAAATAATATTTTTATTTAATATTACAAATATTATTAATCTATTATTAATATATTAATATATCAATAATACACTATTGTTTCTTTTGACTATAAACCATATAGTATGATACGACTATTGATTATTCCTTTTATAATTACCCTATAATTATTTCAGGTTTGTTTTATTAATAAATAAAGTAATTGAGCCAATAATGTAATATTTTCTTAAAGGAGTCTTTTGGTTCTGATAATTATGCGAGAAGTTATTTATAATGAATTATGTAGCTTTATAAATAGCCATATTTTTCTTAAAGTAATAGACGATATTAAATTATTGTCATCCATCTTTAATTGTTTTTATGAATTGAAGTGACCCCCAAAAAGTGGACATAAAAAAAATAGTATATTTAGAATAAAACGGAAAAACTATTATATCAGCCAAACGAAAACAATTCAGTAAAGAATTTAAGGAACATACAGTAAAATTACTATTTAAGGAGGAAAGAGTCAGGCTCAGATAGCCAGAGAAATAGGCGTAAATATCAATACTATTCATAACTGAAAGAAGAGTTACCTGCTTGAACAATATCCCTAAAATCAAATATCCTTATCCTTGGAAGAAGAGAATAAAAAGTTAAAGAAAGATCTGCGTGAAGCTCAATTGGAGAACGAGATTAAAAAGAGCGATGAGCTACTTTTCCAGGGATACTCTATGAGATGCAGGTTTATAAACCGACATAGAAAAATATACCCAATAGGTTTGCAGTGTAAGGTACTATGCTTGCCCGCCGAGGTGGGAAAGTGAGTCGTTCAAGCTACTATAAATGGTTAAAACGCCAACTTAAATCTCAAAGCCCAAAGGATTAGCGATTGGAGAAAATGATAGAAAAACTTTTTTTTAAGAACAGAAAAGTTTATGGTTACCGCAGAATAAAACAAGTGTTAGATAGAGAAGGAATACATTGCATCCACAAGCGTATCCAAAGGATAATGAAGGCAAAAGCCTTATTGCAAAGCCAAAGAAGCGTTTCAGGGTATCAACAACTGACTCAAAAGGGAATAAACATATTTTCCCTAATCTGTTAAAAGGAAGAGTAGCCCAAAGACCCGGAGAGATTATCTCGTCAGATATTGCATACATTAGCACAACAGAAGATTGGCTGTATTTATCAATTATAATGGACTTATATACAAGAGAGATGATAGGTTATGCCGTTCAGAGCTGATTACAGCCGCATTTTTAAAGGCATTTAATAAAATTCAATCCGGTAGTAAAAATCTTTCATTCTGACAGAGGTAAACAGTTCAGCAGTAATGAAGTAAAAGTATTGCTTAATTATTATGGTATAAAACAATCAATGAGCAGAAAAGGTAACTGCTACGATAATGCAACGGTTGAATCATTTTTCCATACTATGAAAACCGAATGGTTATACAGACAATCTTTGAAGAGTAAGGAAAGGATAAAACTGGAAATCTTTGATTATATTGAAACATTTTACAACACGACCAGATTACATTCAGCATTAAATTATATTTCATCGAATGAAATGAAAGTTATGTTAGATAATTCTGTAGTCTATGCGTAATTTATTATCCACTTTTTTGTTGCATATCTCCAATTAAGGTTATCTATAATGTTTATTATTTATCTCCTGTTTATGTAATTCTTTAATAAATATTTCTCTTCAAATCCAAGCTTCAAATACATATTTTTTGCCATTTCAGAGGCTTGCAGAACTGCGAGTTTATATCCCATTTTAGTTGCATTATTAAGCACTACCTTCATTGCATCCATTGCAACTCCCTTACCACGCATATCGGGTATTATACCCAAACTATGTATTCCCACAGTTTTATCAGTTATAAATAGCATTACAGTACCAGCAACAATACCCTCTTTTTTAATAATAAAATATTCTATTTCATCCAGGCTTTTTGCAACTGTCTCTTCACTAATTAAATACCTGAACGATTGGTAAAAAGTTGTACACCATAATTCAGCATCATTAATATTAGTTACTCTTACTAATTCAATCTTAGTATTAATTTCATATACTTCATCCAAAACCTTTTCCATTCCATACTGAGTCGATTTTTCATGAAAGTATTTTTGTATTATAAAGTTTTTCATCTCCAGCTCTTCCTTACTGGAAAAAAAAGAGAACACAGAAGTATTGCTATTACTGATCATAATATCCGATATTTCTTTAAACGACTCATCATTATTTACCGAGTCGCTCCATACTCTATTTGGCCAACCTGAGTTTTCCACATAACAAGAGCTATAATATTTCCTCAGAGAAAGTGTGTTGAACTTGTTACCTATAAGCTGCCAAAGCTTTGTAAGGTTATTTATATTGTAAACCATTTTCTTCCTTTCATTTAATATTTATAAGTGAAATTCCAATCATCATGGTAATAACACCTATTATTTTTTGTAGTGTTATTGGTTCTTGAGGTAGGCTCATTAAACCTAACTTTCCTGCGATTATTGAAAACAGAATTTGACCGAATAATCCCAGGGTTATCATTCTTGATATACCAAGTTTTGGAATTGTATAAAAGTATAGTGATATTCCGGTAACACTAAACAAGGCACCCAAAAACCATAAGTACCATGGTACTCTGTTAATTATTACCAAATCTGGTAACTTTGATCCAAAAGATATATAATAAATTGCTGCATAAATTGAACTGAAGAGTGATGTAATAATTACAACCAATACCGGATGTTTAAGGTAGCTACCAAGTTGCGTATTAAAACCTGCCTGTACTGCAAGAAATACTCCTCCTGCAAATGCTAATATGTAGTATAATATAATTTTCATACCACCAATAAGCTCTTTCACAAACTGATCTGCCTTTACATATGTTGATTCTATAATTATTTTTTCAATTTTTTTCTAATCCTGCTTAATTGGGTGGGTGTAATACCGAGGTTAGATGCTATGTAACGCAAGGGAATTCTATTTTCAATACCCGGTGAAGAATTTATTAGAGAGAGATACCTTGTTTCTGCATCTTCAAGTACAATTGATACTTCTCTTTTTTCTTTCTCAATAATCCAATTATTTTCCAAATATGAAATGTAAAAATCCTTCATATCTGTATCTGAATTTATTAGTGCTCTGAATTTTTGATAATCAAAGCAAAACAATTCCGTTTCTTCAATTGCTTCCAGAACAAATTTGGAAGGGCTTTGTGTTAAATACGAGACAGTAGAACCCACAAAATTACCCTCAAGAAATATGTTCTTATTATAAGTATTTCCCTCATAATTGATATAATATGATACAACAGCACCTTTTAAAAGTATATATAACTCATTTGCTATATCACCAATTTGAATTATATAGCTATTTTTATTATACTTCTTTTTAGATACTATTTTGAACACCAAATCCATTGTTCTATCCGTCAGATTATAATATCTGTGAAATA
This sequence comes from Melioribacteraceae bacterium, assembly GCA_963663615.1. Lineage (GTDB taxonomy): Bacteria > Bacteroidota > Ignavibacteria > Ignavibacteriales > Melioribacteraceae. Next base: position 1,738,938 of record OY760517.1, on the reverse strand, counting down.
CTTTGTAAATAACTTCTTTATCCATTTCTGTTAAAGTCATAACTAAAACTATCCAATATTTTTTGCTAAAATTATAACAATAAAGTCCATTATTTTATTTCATTAATTAGGAAATATTAATATTAAACTTCATATCTTATTATGCGATAATAATCATGATAACAGTCAATGTTTCATATGATACTTTTATTTATTAAATTTATTATACTCCAATAATTAAAAGATAATATTTCCCTTCTGAGTTTTGATGCTTCATTATGCTGGATTAAAGATGGAATTCTTTTCAAAAATAAAATTTAACCGAAAGCTTTATATAAGCATTATCGTGCCGATTCTTCTTACTCTCATACTTAGTTTCGTTACGATGTATTATATTTTTGTTCCAGGATTGGAAGAAAGTATGCTAAACCAGCGTAAACTAATGCTTAAAGAAATGACAAAGACTGTCTTTTCACTAATAGATACTTATAATAAAAAATTTGAAGCAGGTTTAATTAACTTAGAGGATGCAAAAATTACAGTAAAAAATGAAATTGAAAAGCTTAGATATGGCTCCGATAACAAAGATTACTTCTGGATTCAAGACTACGAATGTGTTCTATTAATGCACCCATATACCAAAGATTTGGTTGGCAAAGATTTAACCAACTATAAAGACAAAAATGGTAAAAGACTTCTTTTTGAAATGGTTAATATTGTAAAAGCTAAAGGAAAAGGATTTGTTAATTATTCATGGCAGTGGAAAGACGATCAGAATACAGTTCGAGATAAACTAAGTTTCGTTAGGGGATTTAAGAAATGGAATTGGATTATTGGAACAGGTGTATATATAGAGGACCTTAGAAATGAAATAAGTTTAATAACTAATAAAATAAATATTACATTTGGTGTAATATTTGCATTCATTATTTTCCTCTCAGTTTTTATTCTACTTCAGACCAGAAATGCAGCACGCAAAATAGTTGAAAGCTCGGAAGCACTAAAATTGAGCGAGCAAAACTATCGCCAAATTTTTAACAGCACTGCTGATGCTATTTTTGTTCATGATATTAAAACAGGTGAAATTCTTGATTTAAATGACACAGCAATAAAGTTAACTAAATATAATAAAAATGACCTGCTGGATGATACAGTTAGTCGATTTAGTGATACAAAAGCAGGATATACATCTGACGGAGTGAGAGAAAAGATACTGGAAGCTACTAGAATTGGAGAAATTAATTTTGAGTGGAAGGGAATAAAAGATAATGGCAGTTCTTTTTGGCTAGATGTTAAACTTAAAAAAGCAATTATCTTAAATAAAACAAGAGTTCTAGCAGTTGTTCGCGACATCACCCAACAAAAAATTGCCCAGCAAGCTTTAAGGAAAAGTGAAGAAAGACATCGTCTATTAGTTGAAGGGATGAATGATGGTTTAGCAATAGCTAACTTTGACGGATTATTTACTTATGTTAATCCAAAATTCTGCGAAATGATTGGATACAAATCGGAAGTATTAACCAATGCACCAATTGTTAATTTTCTTACCTCTGAAAGTGCTGAGGTTTACAAGAAGAACCTTGCGAAAAGAAAAAAAGGAATAATTGAAAGATATATACTCTATTGGGTAAAGAGTAACTCGGATATTCTTATCACTAGTATTTCGCCACAGCCTTTCTACAACGAGAACAATGTATTTACAGGTAGTTCTGCAATAATTTCAGATATTACAAATAAAAAACTTTCTGAAGAAGAGTTGATTCGTTTCTTAAACTTTAAAAAAATTATAACTGAACTTTCTACTGAATTTATTTCTATTCCGTTTAATCAAATTCAGAATGGTATTAACCATGCTCTTAAATTACTTGGAGAATTTATTAAAGTTGACAGATGCTTTATTAACCATTTTAATGATGAATTTACATATATCGATAATACTAATGAGTGGATAAGAGAAGGACTCCCCTCAATTAAAAAACATTTTCGCAATAAATCCATAAATAAGAACTCCTTTATTCTTAATAATACCATTAACGGTTTTTCTGTTATTATTAATGATATTACTAATGAACTAAGATTTTCATCTGACGAAAAGGAAATCCTAGATAGATTTAATATCAAATCTATTTTGATAGTTCCTTTGGTTATAGGTGATAAAACTGTTGGACAAATTGGACTTGAATCCATCAAGAGTATGCACACCTGGAAAGATGAAGAAATAGAACTACTTTCAATTGTTGGCAATATTATAATTAACGCATTATTGAGAAAAGATTTTGAAAACTCATTACTAAAATCGAAAGAAAGAGCTGAACGTTCGGAGCAATTAAAATCGGAATTTCTGGCTCAAATTTCACATGAAATTCGTACCCCAATCAATACCATTCTAAGTTTTGCAACTTTAATTAAAGAAGAAATATCTGATGATATATCAGACGACCTTATAGATTGTTTTTACCACATGAATAGTGCAGGAAACAGAATAATTCGTACAATTGACTTAATACTAAATATGTCTGAAATTCAAACGGGTACTTATGAATACAAAAAAGTTGAAGCTGATTTATTAAACGATATTGTTAAACTAATATTTAATGAATACAAAATACTTGCCGAACAGAAAGGGCTTGTTATTGAACTGAATATCCAGACTATCGACACAAGAATAAATATTGACAAATACACAGTAGGTCAGATTGTTGCGAATCTTGTAGATAATGCTATAAAATATACTGAGCAAGGAACGGTTGAAGTTATAATTTCGCGTAACAAACTTAACTGTCTTTTACTTGAAGTAAAAGATACAGGAATTGGCATTTCCGAAGAGTACCTCCCTAATATTTTCTCAGAGTTTACACAGGAAGAGCAAGGTTATACACGTAAGTTTGAAGGTAACGGACTTGGATTAGCTTTGGTAAAAAAATATTGTGAAATGAATGGTGCCGTTATCTCAGTAATGAGTACTAAAGGTGAAGGCTCAACATTCAGGGTCGATTTTAATGATAGTTGTTTGGAATAAGCTGCCCCTTAAAGAAGAGCAGCTTGAAATATTTATTTTATTAACATCATTTTCCGTGTTTGGTAAAATTCGTTAGTCTTAAGTGTGTATATATATATTCCTGAGCTTAAACCAGTTCCATTAAATTTCACAGTATGAGACCCTGCAGATAACTCCCCTTTTAATATTGTACTTATCTTTTCACCCAATATATTATATACATCCAGAGTTACTTCTGTTAATGCAGGCAGCGTAAAGCTAATGCTTGTGACTGGGTTAAATGGATTAGGATAATTTTGTTCAAGATTGTAATTTTTTTCTACTACTTCATTTACCACACTTAATATATTAATAGGTTTGAACTCAACTTTAAATATACCAGTTGTTCCAGCTGGTAAATTAAGAATTCTGTTTGCATCTTCAAAATTAGTATATTCTACTCCATCCTTCTTCACTGAACTTAATACTAATTTATCTTCATCATAGGCAAACGGAGAAAGTAATATTTGTCTATCATAATCAACAGGTTTATAGTTATAGTATAACCTTGGATTTGTTTTATTAACAATTACGTGTCCATACAAATAAGCATAAAACCCAGTTTCTGCAGAGTGATATCCAGCTTTGCCGCTACCTCCCTTTTGTTCACCCCAGGTTTCTTCACCTCGTCTGGTTCTGTTCTCGTATATTTCACCATACTCATGATCGACAAAATACTTCATAAAAAAGTCTAGAGACTCATCTGCAATTTTCAGATATTTATCATCCTCTAGCACACTATACATCTGTAAACCACCAGTAATTGCCTGCTCTACCTGCCACCATGCTTTGGCAGTATCAGGATTTCCCCACATTTGCATTTCACCATTGTTTCGATCAAAATCTTTGTACGGTGCACCATATTCAAAATCATATCCACCATTATCCAAAATATCATTAAAAAGCTTTTCAGCAGTCGGCAGGTATCTTTCATCATCCATATAGTAAGAGGCACGAGCAAGGCACCAACCTGTTTTTAATACATGACCTACCAGGGTAAGATTTTCGCTATTATCAATTTGCCACTCTGAATTATATTCTTCAGCAAAACCAATTGCCTGATCATCCATACTGGCTACCAGATAATCGAGAATATTTTCATTTACAGCACGCCATCTGTTCAGATATTTCTCATCATGAGTCATAGTATAAAGCGACATTAAATGAGTGGTCACGGCATCTACAGTAGCATTAAAACTTTTGTCACTTCTGCTTGATAACGTACGGTTAGTATGATCATAATATCCAGCAAACTGATCTGAATTATCCCAAAGGAAATTATCATTTTGCTGATAACTTCTTTCAATCCAATTCCATATAGTAGTATCTCCCGTAGCTTCATAATATGCAACTAAACCCAGGAGTGCATAATGCTGATAAAAAGCTGTTTTGGTAGCATTAACATTTTCAGGATTACCATTAATGTCAAGATCATTATACCAGCCTCCGTACTGTTGATCCCAGGCATGCTCACACATAAAATCAAGAGCCATTCTTGCAGTATTTAGATAGTTGGTATCACCTGTCATCATAAAGGCTCTTACATATCCGTAAGCATTCCTTCCCTGGGTAATCATATCTTTATCTGTTCCCCAATTATAGATTGGAGTACCATCTTTACCAACATTGGTATAAAAACCTCCTCGAGAATTATCCCATGAAGAATTCCAGAATTTTGCACAGCTATCAACATAACCGATATTTAGATCGGGATCAATCAAATATGCTGATTTTAGAGTGTATTGCCCATAATACACCCCGGTAAGTAATAAAATCAGAATGTAAACTCTCTTCATTATTTCTCCGTATTTTTAACTATATTCTTGTAAGAATAAATATTTTAATAAATCACATTGAGAAAAATATATGAAAATTAAAGTACATAGCAATGGATTTGAATTGTCAAAAATTGTCATAGGTTTTTGGCGAGTTAACGGATGGGGATATAATGATGTTGAACTACTAGATTTCATAAAATATGCAATTGATTTAGGTTTTACATCTTTCGATCATGCCGATATATATGGTTGTTACACAGCACAGGAGTTCTTTGGCAGAGCTTTACGACTCGAACCATCGTTGCGAGACAAAATTGAACTGGTCTCAAAATGTAGTATAAAGAACAAATGTATTGATAAAAACCAAAAAGTAAATTACTACGATACAAGTAAAAAGTGGATATTAGCTTCGGTTGAAAACTCTTTAACTCAGCTTGCAACCGATAATATTGATTTACTATTAATTCACAGACCTGATCCGATAATGAACCCTGAAGTAATTGCAGAAACTTTTGATGAGCTTTATAAATCCGGGAAAGTGAATAATTTTGGAGTATCAAATTTTACTCCCCCTCAATTTGCAATGTTACAGTCATATACAGATTTACCACTAGTAACAAATCAAATTGAATTCTCACCTTTACATTCGGAACCAATATATGATGGCACTTTCGATAATGCTATGGAACATAGAATTAAACCAATGATATGGTCACCACTTGCTGGTGGCAGAATATTTAATCCGACAAATGAACGTGAGGAAAAAGTAAAGAGAGAGTTGGAATCAGTTGCCGTTGAAGTAGGCAATGCAGAAATTGATCAGATAGCCTTTGCATGGATAAACAAACATCCGGCAAATCCGGTTATTGTATCAGGAACAGGAAAAAAAGAAAGATTAAAAGCTGCCAGAGAGAGCCTTGATATTGAGCTAAGCACTGAACAATGGTTTAGAATATTAAAAGCTTGCAATCAATGCGATGTACCTTGATATTTGGGGAACAGATTTTATTCTGTTCCCTACTCTTATCTATTCATTAGAATATAATCATCTTTTTTCCAGGTACACCAATTACGTAAGTTTTCGGGGTAACATTATCCATTGCCACCGAATTGGCACTAATTTTCGATCTGTCACCAATTTTAATTTTTTCAACAGCCGTTGAATGCGTTCCCATAAATACTTCTTCACCAATCTCGGTATTTCCATTAACAGTTGCATAAGGCGAAAGAACAGAATAGTTTCCAACCTTTACATCATGTCCAACAGACGAATAAAAATTCAACATTACAAAATCGCCTAATTTAACGTTCGTACTAACCAGTGTATAAGGACAAAGTATAACTCCTTCACCCAATTTGGCTGTTTCTGCCACTTTTACAGTAGGATGAATCAAAGTAAGAAAATTGGCACCTTTTGCCTTATACTCTTCAACTATTTTTTTCTTCAACTCAACGTTACCAATAGCTGCCAGGAACAAATCATTTTCCTGAATTTTGTAGCTATCATCATTGCCCAGAATTGGTTTATTTATTCCATAAATTGATAGATCAGTTTCATCGTTTGAAACAAAACCTTTGATTGTATATTTATCCGTATCTAGTGAATCAATAGCCCACTGATAAACTTCCCTTCCAAAACCACCACTACCAAGAATTATGACATTTTTCAATTTGTCCTCCTTTTCTTGAAACGTGAACTGAATTGCTCTTCAGTTGAAAATTTTATTTTAACAGGTACTTTATAACCTGGTAATCTTTCAGAAACAAATTTCTTTAGTCTTTGCTTAAACGATTTTTTATCTTCTTCGTTAATAAGTCTTACTTTTGCACAAACAATTTTACCGGTAATTGGATTCTCTTCACCGAAAACTTCAACCTCAGCAACATTATCCATTTCGAGAACAGTATTTTCTACTTCCTGCGGGTAAACTTTTTCACCACCTACATTAATAATTTCAGATTTGCGACCAAGTATTTTAATATAATCACCATCCTGTAAAACAGCATCTCCCGTTTTAAAGTAGCCATCCTCAGTAAATGGTGATGGAGCATTTAAATAGCCAAGCATTGCAGACTTTGCCTTAATTTCTAGTAAACCCTCAACAATCCTAATATCAAAACCTTCACCACCAACTTTAACCCAAAGTGAGTCAGAGCTTTTTGATTTTGAGCGTAATATACCAACCTCAGATAATCCATAAGTTTGAAGCATATTAATCTCAGGAAACAACTGATGAAATCTTTTTAGAGTATTTTCAGGCATTGGCTCTGTACCGTAACTAACGGTTTTAAGACTGGTAATATCATAGCGTTTATAAGCCTCACTAAGTAAGATAAGGTTTATAAAAGTTGGAGAAGTTGGTAGTAGCTCAACCTTGTACTTTTCTATTGCTCGTAACACATTATCAGGACTTCTATCATTTAGCGTAACAATAAAACCGGTATTGGAAAGAATATATAGTAGTGTATTAATACCACCAATATGATCATAAAGTAAAAATGTTATAGTGCGTAATGTATTTCTTCTAACATGAAATTTTTCTAATAATCCGGTCATGTCATGAACTGAAGCTTTACTCTTGCCTGTTGACCCTGAAGAAAACAATACTAACCCTGGATGGTTAGCATCTTTAACCTGTTGATAAATTTCATGATCCGCTTTATATGGTAGGTCAGCTATCTCAACTTCGTCATTTTCGTTTATATGAAAAAGCTTTTCACCCTGGGAAACTTCAATAAATTCTTCTCTTTTTGAAGCTACAGATTTTGTAAGAGGCACAAAAACACAATTGTGATTAAACAGGGCTAACATAAGTGCAACTGAATTAGGTGTAAAGTCTGATTCAACAATACATACTGTACCCTGCTCAACCTGTTCCTTTTCTATCTGCTCCTTAAAGTAATGATACTTGTTGAGCAGCCACTCATATTTGTAAACTTTATCACGCCAAACAATAGCGTCCTTATCTGCACTTTCCCTAAAACGTTCGAGAAGAAAATCAATATACATTAAACACCTCCCAGAAAAATAGTTTGTCCGGTAACAAAACTACTTTCAGGTTTTATATAAAATTCTATAACATTAGATACATCCGAAAACTCACCGTATCTTTTAATTGCCTGTCTTTTTAATAAATTATCAAGCTTATCTTCCGGTACAGCTCCAATCAAATCTGTTTTAACAGGTGTTGGACCTAGTGCATTTACAGTTATCCCCATATCGGCAAACTCTCTTGATAGAACTTCAGTCAAGTTAATAACTGCGGCTTTTGATGAAGCATAAATAGCTTCTCCCTCTAGTTTTAGCGGAACAGCAACAGTAGTGAAATTTACAATTCTTCCGAAATTATTTTTACTCATCAATTTGGATGCTTCCCTGCAAAACAGAAAAGTACCAAATACATTCGTTTTATAAATCTTTTCAACTGTATCCATACTGGTAAGTACCGCATGATTCATAGAAGCTATACCAGCATTATTTATCAATACATCGAGCTTGCCATAAGTCTTCCGGATATATGAAAACATTTTTTTTACAGCTCGTTCATCTGTTATATCAAGCTCGAAGTGAGTATAATTTTTAATTTCGTAATCAATTGCACTCCTGCTACAACCGATAACAGTATGTCCCATACCAGTAAAATGTTCAGTTAGATATTTACCAATACCCTTCCGTGTACCTGTAATCAATATAACCATATTGGGGTTATCCATTAAGTTCCTCAAGAAGTTCCTCTATATAGTTACCCAGTCTTTCAACAGTCTTAAACGGACTTTTTTTCTGGGACATTGCTCGTTCACTGGCTAGAGTAATACTTTCATCAAATTCGTCTTCAATATTTTGTTCAATCGCTACTATAAGATTTACCAGACCCAATGAATCTAACACACCTTCTCTACCAAACAGTACAGTTTCCGGCTCGTGCGGAAGTTTTGTACCAGATGGTAATTGCTGCTTTATCTCATCCATTGCGTCATAAATTGCTTGTAGTATTCTTTCTTTCATTATTCCTCCCAAAATGCATACCGCATATGATTGACAACAAATAAAATTTCCAAAAGTCCTAAATTTATGAAATATTTTACTTATTTATATAATTAATAATGAGTGAATCAAATTTTAGGCGGGTCTAACTCTGGTTGATAATTAGTAATTTTAGGGGAGGCACGCTCCCCACATTTTTATTTCAAAAGTAACATTTTCTTAGATGAGGTGTATTCCTGTGTTTCTATTTTGTAAATATATAAACCGGAAGCTACTTTATCGTTAGAATAGCTTGTACCATCCCATTTTACACTGTGATGACCTGCCGAATATTCTTTATTTGTTAGTACTTTTACTACCTGTCCTTTTATATTATAAATAGTAAGCTTAACATTTTGTGATTCTTTAACACTAAAACCAATAGTTGTTTCCGGATTAAAAGGATTTGGATAATTTTGCTTTAACGAATATTCAATTTTACTTACTTCCTCTGCTACTCCAGACGCATTTGATATTCTGAATACGGGAGTAATATCTGATACAGAAGACTGATCTTTATCGATAATCATTATTTTGCATTCTTCCGATTCAATATTTGGTGTTTTCCATCTCCATACTCCATATTTCGCACTATTACCTTCAGATATAAACGACCAGTTAGTACCGCCATTTGTAGTTAATCCAATTTTAACATCACGAACATACTCGGAGCTCCACATTACCTCATAAACCTGATTCGGTTTTAATACCTCACCATTTTGCAGATTAACAAGTTTTATACTTTTTGTTGCATTTTCAGTAAATACACCAAAATAATTAAGGTTAACGGATGTACCTGTTGATTTTAACTTAAGTATATTTTCACCCATTTCCAGGTTAAATGTACCAGATGTTACATTACTCCACTCTTCATCACCACCAGTTGCGGGTACAGTTATTTCAACAGGAGTTTCATTATCATTTATATATACTTCAAAAGAAGAATTATTTGATGCAGCCACTCTTAAATCTAACTGATATGAACCAGTTTCAAGAACATCTAAAGTATAAACAAGATATTCATCAGAGCCAAAATCTGAAACAGTGTAATCACCATACTTATCCGTGCAAGTTTTAATATCTACAGCTTCATCATCTCTATATTCACCATAGATGTTTGAACCATCACTATCGTGATACGCATAACCTTCCCCACCAATATCATAATCTTCGGCTTCAATATAACCTGGCACCTTGTTTCCATAACCAGTATATGGATAACTATCTTCAGGAGTACCATCAACAGTTATTGATATTACTGGTGAGTAGGCTTCATATCCTTCCTCTGAAATTGTTCGTGCACGTAATTTATAATTACCACTGTAAAGATTATTCCAGTTCATTTTATAAATCGGTAAATCTGTTTCACCAATTACAGTTTCACCCTGCAGAAATTGAACTTTATCAATTGTACCAGAATAAGTTACTAGTGAAGTAATTTCAATATTTTCGCCATAATTAGTAGTAGAATTATTAAAAGGTGATGTTATAAAAACCTTTGGCAGATCTTCAGTACTTTTGTAAACTCTTACATAATCAACTTCCATAGTTTGGGGAAATACTGTGCTGGAGTTAGGAGAACCTGGCCAGTCACCCCCAACCGCAACATTCAGCAAAACAAACTTTTCGTTATGCAATTCAGATAATCCTGTAGGAGTAATATCAATATCATGAAACTGAATATCATCAACAAGCCATCTTATAACCTTTTCATCCCAAATAATAGCAAATGTATGGAAATCATCAGCAAAGATACCGCTTGGCAATGTGTAATTTCCACCGTAAGATGCATGACCGTTTTCCTCCCAATGAGCTGTTCCATAGCTACGATTATCTCGTCCATTACCACCACCAATCATTTCCATAATATCAATTTCACCACATCCGGGCCATCCAGCTGTATTAACATCTTCACCCATCATCCAGAAAGCTGGCCATATTCCTTGCCCGTATGGAAGTTTTATCCTGGCTTCAATTTTACCATATCGCCAATATTTTTTTGCCTGACTAATTAAACGTGCACTTGTGTAGTTTCTTCCGCCATAACTTTCTTTCATCGCCTTAATTATCAGTTTACCATCTTCAACATATGCATTATCAGTTCGGTTTGTATAATACTGAAGTTCATTATTCCCCCAGCCTCCGCCACCAATTTGGCGAGTCCAATTTTCTTCATTTAGTTCAGTACCGTCAAATTCATCAGACCAAATTAGTTGATACTGCTGGGAATATAACATTACATTCAGACTAACTAAAAATACTACAATATATTTATTCATAAACTTTAACTCCAAGTGCTTTCAGAAAACCCTTATTTGGTTTACAGTTTTCATATTTACAATTATTGAGTAATTGCTCAAGTGCTTTTTTTACCAATTCATAATCTGGTCTGTTATCACGAATTTTTTCATAGGTACTTCTGTCGCTAACAGCATATTCGGTTAGCTTTTCATAATTTTCAGGTCTTTTGTACTGCATTGGACCACGAGTTGATTCTATTTTTTTAAAAGGCCAAAATGACCAACCAATATTATTTGAATCCAGCAAAGTTCTGAATTGGAAAACCCAATCATCTTCATTTTCACCTGATTCACTCATCCAAACCGGAACATTATATTTATCCCTGAAATCTACATAATCCTGAATTTCTTTCTGTACCGGCGGCATCCAATACTTATGGAATGCATAAACAATATTTTCTTTAAGCGGATTGGCAAATACTGTAAAATCACCATTCCATCTTGAACCACCTAATACTATAATGTGGTTGTCATCTACTTCTCTTATCGCTTTAACAGTTCTGTTATAAAGAGCATCCAAAATTGGATTAAGACTATCTTTTTCAAAATAATGTGCAATAGGCTCATTTATTAGTTCATAAGCTGCAATTATTTCTTCATTCTTGTAATATTCCGCTATTTCAGTCCATATCTTAACGAACTCATCCTGACTCTCCTTGCTTACCATTAACCAGGGATACCCATAACTGTCGTCAATATTTGCACCTGTTTGTCCGCCCGGAGCACAATGCATATCCAGAACAACATATAAATCATATTTCTTTGCCCAATTAACTACACGATCAATCAGTTCAAATCCTCTGCTTTTGGTATTGCCAAGATAATCTTCATCATTAAATAATTTGTAATTGAAAGGAATCCTGATTGAATTGAATCCGCATTCTTTTACAAACTTAACATCCAGCTCTGAAATAAAAACATCCTGAAATTTCATAAAAAAGTTTTTCGCATAGTCCGGTCCTGTCATTTCCGCAATAATATCGAATATTTTCCAGGGTGAACTAACTTCTTTGAATTCGAACATATAACCTTCCGGCACAAGCCAATTTCCAAAGTTTACACCTTTAAGTAAAATTTCCTTACCACTGGAATCAACAATTTTGGTTCCTTCAGTTTTCAAGACCCCTTGCGAAAGCAGAACGTTAGCTAAAGCAAAAACCAATACGAGCAATAATCTTTTCATAAAATCTTTCTGTTAATTAACACAAGAAATAATACTAGTCTTTTTTAAATACTCGAACATAATCAACAACCATTTCCTGAGGAAAAGTAGTTGTTTCATCTGGTGAGCCTGGCCAGTTACCTCCTACAGCAACATTAAGAATCATATGAAATCTTTGATCGTATGGTGCCGGGTAATCATAACCTTTAGTGTACCACGAATTTTGTGTTGCATAGTGAACATCATCAACATACCAACGCATTTCATTCTGCTCCCACTCAAATCGGAAAACATGAAAATCACTTGAAAAATCAGAAGATGGCAACACATAATTTTCACCAATATGAACATTATCAGGATAAGTACCCCCATGGTGTAAAGTACCATAAACACGTGTAGGGTCCTGACCCAATAACTCCATAATATCAATTTCTCCACTCGCTGCCCAATTACCATAAATTCCATCAGTTGGAAGCATCCAGATAGCTGGCCACAAACCTTGCCCTTTCGGCAATTTAGCTCTAATTTCAAAACGACCATATTTCCAGTCGCCTTTGTTAAGAGTTCTTATTCTGGCACTTGAAAACTGTCTTAAACCTTCATCACCTTCATAATAATCTTCAAGGGCAACAAGGTGTAACTTACCATCTTTAACAAAACTGTTCTCTTCACGAGCAGTATAATACTGCAATTCATTATTACCACCACCAGTAGCGTTAACTTCATGTTCCCATTTATTCGTATCAATAGAATTTAGCTCAAATTCATCATTCCATGCAAGCGTGTATCCTTCAGGTATTTCAATTTCAGGGTCTTTAACTTCATTTTCTGCTGTACCTTCTTCATCACAAGCAACTGCAATAAGCAGAATCATTAGTAAAATAAAAAACTTTTTCATCATTTATCCTTGTTATTTTGTTACTTTGAAAGAAGCACTTTTATCTGCAATATACAATTCAAAATCACCTTCTTCAAGAATCCATTTATTATCCCTGCCAACAAACATTAGATCATCAGTGCCAATGCTAAATTCAACTTTTTGTTTTTCACCAGGTTGCAATAAAATCTTCGTAAATCTTTTTAACTGCTTAACCGGTCTTGTTACAGAACCAAACATATCGCGAATATAAAGTTCAACTGTTTCCATACCAGCATATTTACCAGAATTAGTGACCTCAACAGTAACATTCATTTCGCTACCAGGTTTTAACTCCTTTTTATCAACTTCAATTTTACTATAAGTAAATTCAGTATAACTTAAACCGTGACCAAAACTGTAAAGTGGTTCAAACACATTTCCATTCAAGTTTTCCAAAGGTTTATGATCGTAAGTTGTAAATCCGTTAACAAACTTTGGATATGTAAATGGTAATTTACCATTCGGATTATAATCACCAAATAGAACATCAGCAATAGCCTTACCACCTTCATTGCCGGGTAAGTATGCAGTTAGCACTGCTTGCGATAAATTGTTCATTTCCGTAATTACACGAGGTCTTCCTTCAGTGACTACAAGTACAACAGGTTTGCCAGTTTTTGCCATTGCCTTTACAAGTTTAGTTTGTTCCGGATCAATATTCAAGTCCTTTATATTTCCCGGAGTTTCACAATATGGCTGCTCCCCAACACAAGCAATAATAACATCACATTCTGCTGCTTTTTCAAAAGCTGACTTACAGTTAGTTTCTTCACCATATTTATAAGCAGGTTCGTAAATAACATTATCTTTACCAACTTTCTCCATAATTGCGTCAAGAATTGTAAACTTTTCATTCTTCATTAACTCTTCAACGTTACCCTGCCAGGTTCTCGTCCACCCACCATTAAGAGTAGTCATTAAATTAGCATTTGGACCCGTTATAAGTACCTTAGCATCTTTGCTAAGTGGAAGTGTACCATTATTTTTAAGTAATGTAACAGCTTCGCGGGCAGCTTCAAGGTTTAATTTTTTTGAATCCGTGGAGGCATATTTTTCAGCTAAAGATTTATCCGGGTATTGTTTATCCCAAAGGTTCAACAATAATTTTACTCTTAAAATACGAGTAACAGCATCATCGATTCTTGATTCAGGAACATCACCATCCTTAACAAGCTGCAACAAAAGCTCATAAAAGCTAAAATCATTTGGAACCATACTCATATCAACACCAGCCATAACAGCAATTTTAACCGCTTCCTTAGGTGTAGATGCAACCATATCCCTGGTGTGTAGTCTTTTAATATCTTCCCAATCAGAAACAGCAAATCCCTTATAACCTAATTTCTCCTTTAACACTTCTGTTAATAGATGATAATCTGAATGAGTTGGAATACCATTTATTTCACCCGAATTAATCATAACTGTCATAGCTCCGGCATCAACCGCAGCCTTGAACGGCATTAAAAACATTTCTTCAATATGTCTTTCAGGAATCAAACTAACAGTTCTATCCAAACCATTAACAGGAACACTATAACCTAGATAATGCTTCATACAGGTTGCAACATTTTCTTTGCCTGAAATGTCATCACCTTGTTGCCCTTTAATGTATGCTTCACCCATTTTAGTAGTAAGGTAAACATCTTCTCCAAATGTTTCCCAATGCCTGGACCATAAAGGTTGACGTGCCAACCCAAGAACCGGATTAAAGTTCCATGGGATACCGCAATATTTTGTTTCAACTGCACAAGCCGCAGCTGCTTCTGTAACAAGTTCAATATTTCTTGTAGCCGCCAATGCGATTGATTGTGGAAAAAGTGTAGAACCCTGAGCATAGTTCATCCCATGTATAGCATCAATTCCATAAAGAATCGGGATTCCAAGTCTGGTCTCCTTAGTAGCAATATCTTGCATAGCAGTAATTATTTCATGCCAGTTTTCAATACTATTAGCAGCTCCAGCAGTATTGAGTATAGAGCCAACATGGTACTTAACAATCGCCAAACGAAGAGAATCCATATCGAAAAGAACAGGGCCAGCAAGTCCTTCTCTCCGTGTTATTGCACTTAAGGTAATTTGGGTCATCTGACCTACTTTTTCCTCAATAGTCATTTTTGAGAGGAGCTCTTTTATTTTACTTTCAACCTCAGAATTTTCTTTATACCCTTTTGCATATATCTGTGATGATACCAACGCCATTAAAATAAACAGCATAATATTTTTTAATCTCATATTCTACTCTCAGTAAAAAATTAGGTAAACTGGTAAATAAAAGAATACCGGGCAGAACCCGGTATCAAATTAAAACGTGATTCCCAAGGAAAACTTCTGAACTTCCTTCAGCCTTCCGAAATCGCCGTATTGGTAGTCAACTTGCAAGCCAACATTTCCAACAATCATCTGCTTAAAGCCAGCACCAAGCGTTAACGATTCTTCCGAATCTTCAAGGAACATATCTTTATAACCAGCTCTTAGAGAAAATTTACGGCTAAATGTATATTCAAAACCAAGATTCATACTTTCGTAGTTGTCGTTTGGATGCATTGCATCAATCGCAATTATAAAGTCATGAGTTTCGAATTTGAAAGGTCTGTAAGCTATACCAACACGGAAGTTAAGTGGAAGCTCCCACTTATCGGTATTAAGACTGGCAGGAATTCTTTCATTATCAGCAGTAGTTTGATCGTCCTGATCGTAAAGAACCACAGCAGAAGTACCCTGAAGCTGCATGGAAGTACCAAAGTTGGTAATTGCCATACCAAGAGTAACACCATCGAAAGGAGTGTTATAAAGAACACCCATATCAAGTGCAAACCCATAATCATTCATTTTCCAGATACCCTGGTATATAGCCTTTGCATTAAAACCAATTGAAAAGTTATCAGTTAAATTCATTGCCCATGTTAAGGTAAAAGCATAATCATTAACCGAAAACACTTCACCTGTACCATTAGGATCCTCAACAGTTCTAACATCCATTTCACCATAATCAGAAGCAAGGAAACTTACACCAAGTGAACCGAAGCCCAAATTATAGGTTGACGCCAGATAGTTATAGCTAAGGTCTGCTATCCACATTGTATGTTCAAAAATAACACCATTTGTAGGTATTCTTGATACACCTGCCGGGTTCCAGAAAATGGCAGACGGATCATCGGCAACAGCAACAAATGCACTACCCATACCTGCTGCTCTTGCACCCTGACTAATATTTAGGAATGGTGCGGCTGTTGTAGCTCTTTTTGATACGTTCGAAACAAAGTTCTGAGCATTCAGACCTGCCGCTGTCAGGAATAAAAATATTAGATATATAATTACTTTTTTCATAGTCTTATTCCACATTATTTAATTATTGCAAATTTGCCAATATGTTCACCTACACCGGGTGCATCGATATGGTAAATGTATAAGCCATAAGCTACATCCATACCATCATCTGATACTAGATCCCAGCTCAAGGTACCATTAGTTTGTGAATACTCTTTATGAAGAGTAGTAACCAAAGCACCTGTAATAGTGTAGATTCTTATTGAACATTCTGCAGGCAGGTTTATAAAATCAATTCTTCTTTCACCTCTACCAGACTGGTAGATATTTCTTAATTCCCATTCAGCAGCTGCAACATACGGATTCGGGACTACTGCAACATCTTCAAGTTCTGATTTTGCAACACCTTCATCAATATCAGCAGATTTTGTGGTAAAAGTAAACATATCACCTTTTGAGTATTGTTTTGATGAAACAATACGGAATATATCGCCGGCTAAAGGTTTGCGAGGTACTACATTCGGAATATCAAGAACATGATATTCAATTCTCCAGGTAAATTTCAACTGAGTACGAGCTTCATCAGCATATTCGATAATGATAATATCATCACCATAACCGAAGGTTCCATCACTAAGAGCATCTACTATAAAGAAATCGCTATATTCTCCGGTTGATGTATTTTTTATTTTAAAATTAACTTCAATATTATTTCCGTAACTAGTATCAGCTGGAGTTTCATAGAACTCAATTTCATAGTCATTTGGCCAATAAACATCTTTGGTTGGGTAAGCATCATCCGGATACGTATTCATTGTAAGATTACTAGTACCAACAACCCAACCTGTTTCTGATGCCTTAACAGCTTTATTAGTATCATTAACTATTGATATAGCCATACCATCAAATGGTGATACCATTTTATCGGCACCAAAATCATTTGAAGTAACAGTAGTTATTGTATCGGTATTTCCATCATAAGTTCTCACAATAAATGCTTTTGAAGTTTCATAATCGGGATAAGTACCAACAGTATCAAAAGCAACCTGATACGTTGCATTATTCAATACCTCAGCGTTGTTAAGTATTACTGCTGAAAGATTACCAGTACCAACACCACTTTCAACTTTACTCAAATCACCATCAAGTTCAGCAGGTGAATAACCAGCCGCTGGTGCGTTTGGAGTAATAACTGCACAGTTAACATCAACAAATAGAACATTACCAGCATAATCTTCGGATATCTTCTTTGTACATTCCGAAGGCACCAAACCAGTTGTACCAAATTTAGGATCACCCTGGTCATAAGAAATAATTGCATAAAAATATCTTTCACCATTGGTTACATTCGTATCAATATATGAATGAGCCAAACCAGTATCATCACCTCTGTAGAAAGAAGCACCATTAATACCTACAGGATCAGGTCCGGTTATTCCGTTTTTAAGATCAAACTGAGCTATTGGTTTCCAATATTTTGCATTACCTTTTGAGTCCGTAATAGTTTTTATATCAGTAAAGAATGCTTCTCTACTTTTATAAATCATGTAACCTTCAAAGTCTTTTTTATAACCCTGTGATGGGTCATCATTTTCGTAACCAAGAAACGCATCTCTTGATTCTTCAGCAATACTATCCCAATATAGAAATACTCTTCCATCACCTGGTACCGCTGTAAGTGTTGGTTTTTCAGGAGGTTTTGAGAAGTTATAGTTTGCATTATATATCTGCTGAACAGTTTCTTTATTGAAAATCAAATCATCAAGATTATCACCAAAAACAAGAGCCATTGAAAAACGTTCTCTTAATTCAGATTCAAGAGGAAATGGACCTGAAGCAAAAGTCATTGATATATTTGCTCTCTGTAAAGCAGTATCAAAGTTTGCGTAGTTCATTCTTATCCACATCTGTTCGTCATCTTTTGGCCAGCCACCACCGGTACCACCTTCACCCAAACGGTAAATTGAAAGTGAAGTCAAACCAATCATGTCTGATTCATCAATATCAGTTCTGTCAAAGTTAGGTTCACCATCAGTAGGGAGACCATCACCTTCACCTTCATCCGGACCAGTATATTGACCATCGAAAGGACCAATACCATCCTGACCAACATCACTGTATAGTGGTTCATTTTCATCACTATCCCAAACACCGTTACCATTCAGGTCACCAAAAGGTAACCAGTCACCATCATTATCAATACCATCATCACGTCTTTCATCAACAACTCCATCTTCATCATCATCAATACCATTAGTACCATTACCTGGTGATTCAAGATATGCATAGCCATAATAACCGGTTTTCCAACCGCCTGGCAAACCTTTACCATCATCATCATAAGCATAGGCAAGGTCAAGTCTGGTATTATAAGATGCATAGTCATCATCACTATCATCAGAACCACCAACACCAGTATCAGTATAAAAACCGAAAAGTGATTTGGTATAGTCCATATCAGAAATGTTTATTATATCATAATGCCAGAAAACAATATCTTCAGCAAGTACGTGCGACCACTGGAAACCACGAACTTCAACTCTTAAACCCAATCCTTTACGATTACTATCTGATGCAATTGGAAAAAAGCTGTAAGGAGCTCTGGCAAATTCACCATCCTTTGAATCATCCATTACAAAAAATGTTTCGAAATCAGAATTGGAGACACCTTTACCAAAATAACCATACCACAGACCATCCCATGTTTCGTCCACATTTGGTAAAGCTCTGGACCATTGAGCTGGCCAGGTATCAAAATCAACATTATTTGCCGGAGCAGGATCAATGTTATCATAATTTGCATAACCCGGAACCGGTTCAAGTCCCCACTGAGTACCATCAAGAGGGTCTTCATCCATCCATTCTCTATATGCAGTCTCAAGAGGGTGAATTGGGCTGGATAAATTAGGCAGCACCAATTCAGTAGAAATTAGTACAGCAACACCATCAAGATACTGATGTCCGGTACCTATTGGCCATTCTCCAGATGGAGAGTAAGGCCACTGCCCTACCTGTCCGTCATTATAGAACAAGGTACGAATCTGGTTTCCATCCATCAAACCTTCAAGGTTATACATTGATGCACCATACGGTTCATCCCTGTATGCCTGGGTCTGTGAGGAAACCTGTGCCCACACATTCGTGTAAACAATAAATAAAAGTAAAATAAATTTTATGAAACGAGACATTTCAATCTCCCTGAAATTTTTCATTAGAATCCGAAACTAAAACCTAATCTTAGCTGACGCGGTGAAGAATACATTGATGGATTCATTACATACTCATCAATAGTATTGTTTCTTGTACCACTACTTGCATATTGTGTATTTAAATCTCTGTTAGCACGACCTGTTGTACCATAAACACCCCATTCGTTATGAATGTCTAGCACATTATAAACCCAAAGGAAAGTATTTATATCCAAACCAAATACCTTGAAGTGTTTATCAGCTCTAAGGTCAAGATTCATACTGGCAGGTTTTGTACCACCGTTTTCAAATCTTACACCATTGGAAATTGTCTGATCTTCTGTATAAGGTGAGCCAGAGCCATAAGAGAATATTAAACCAAATGTCCAATCGCCGGGAACACCAACATTAGCAGTAATATTAAGTGTTGATCTCTGATCCCAATCAAGCGGAACAACTTTCTTTTCTGATTCTTCCGGTGGGTCTGACTGGTTATCGTTATAAACAGCCATTGGATCTGAAGCATTACCTTCTGCAATCTGGAAAGTATAATCGATCTTGGCACTAAAGTAATCTGCAAAACGTTTATCCAACGCTAAAATTATACCTTTTACGTTACCATAGTCACGGTTAGTATAACGAGCATATTTAAGACCACCATAAGTGTTAATAATTTCCATACCTAAAAGGTTACGAATATCACTGTAATACACTGTTACATCAAGAGATACATTAGGATATACAACCTGCTGTAAACCAAGTTCATACTGTACCCTTCTTTCAACTTTAAGGTTTGGATTACCGGTAATTGAGGAAAGACTACCAGACTGATTAATAATATACTCATCATTTGTATATAAATATTCAAATCTCGGTATCTGTAAAAAATGACCATAAGAGAAATAAATTGCACCCTTATCAGTAATTGGGAATGAAACCCCAAGACGAGGACTAAACTGATATTCAGCTTCAGATTCTACCTGCTGATTATAACCACTAAACAATGGATTATTATCAGGGTTCTTTGGATCTGCCGGTAGTAGCGTATTTGAGTTAAAATAATCAAATCTAACACCAGCATTGATAATCATTATATCATATTCCATTTTATCCTGGATATACGCGGCAACTTCAAAAGGATATTTCTGATACTGAGTATTACCATTAGTATGTAACTGTCTGTAACCTGGAGTAAAAAGTCCACCATCATCAGATTCAGTTAAGTTAACAAGACTCCAGTCATGTGTAAACAAACTATGTATACGACCTTCGGCACCTAATTTAACTTTGTGTTCTTTTGAAAGCTGTGATTCAATAGACCACATACCTAACAATGTATTCGTGGTTCTTTCATATCTGTAATTTTCATTACCACCATAGCGGAAAGTATAGTTAGGTTCAGGGATACCCTGTTCAGCTCTAACATAACGAGGATCGATTGGGTCTTCATATAAATACCCAATATATCTATGCAGGTTATAAGAAAATTTAAGAGTTGAAATTGTATTTTGTGTTGGATAATAAGCAAACTGTAAAGTATAAATATTATTAGTTCTGTAATGGTTAACCATTCCATCTGGAGCTAATCTATAGTCATGACTATAATTTTTATTCCAGTTTTCATCAAAAAATGATGAAGCACTTATTTTAAATTTTGGAAGACTGTAAGTAAGTTTTGCATTGAATGACTTTTTGTCACTCGGATTCATCGCAACATATTCACCATCACCAGTAGGAAACGCTACACCAAAATCATCAATATTATAAACTCTTTTACCATAAAGGTAACCTTCATCTTCATAATAGCGTCCAGTAAGGAAGAAAGTTAACGGTTCCAATATTTGAGTTGGACCCGATAAGTTAAACTGAAAGTTTTTTTGCTGTAGTCCTGCAAATCTGTCCGCATTCTGGAACAATTTGCTATCAGAAGAAAGGTGACTACCAACAAATGCAGAAACTCCACCAGAATAATTCTGTCTGGACCCTTCTTTAGTAACAATATTTACCACACCCGATAAAGCCTGTCCGTATTCAGCATTAAAAGTACCCGAAATAACTTCGAGCTGACGAATAGAACTATTTTCAACTTCTACTGCTACAGAGCCACTGTAAGCATCAGTAACAGGAATACCATCTACAAGGTATGCTACTTCACCCAAACGACCACCCCTAAAGTGACCACCAACAACACCAGCTTGCAAGTTAACAATCTGGCTCATGTTTTCAACTGGCAACATCTCAATTTCTTTTGATGACACAGTTACTGATGTAGAAGTTAAGTCTTTTTGTATCAAAGGTTTTTTAGCCGCAACAACAACCTCTTCCCCAAGATCAAGTACATCAGAATGTAATTTAATGTCGATCTTTGTGGTTTTATCAATTTTCACATAAACATCTGTGATTTTGGTTTTTTTATAACCAACTGCACTAATTACAAGTGTATATTCACCCGGAGGAATATTATTAATTGAATAATATCCTTCAATATCAGCAGCAGCACCGAAATATGTACCTTCTAAAATTATATTGGCCCCAATAACCGATTCACCGGATTGCGAATCAGTAACATAACCTGATATTTTACCTGTCTGACCCGCAAACAGTAATATCGTTGGGAGCAATAAAAACATTAATATTTTCATTAGTCCTAACCTAAATGAATTCAATTTCTTTTCCTCCGATTGATTTAATACGAAAAGAAAAGGTGTGCACCAGGCACACCTTTATATATATTATTTGATTAGCATCATTTTTTTGGAGGCAACAAAATTACCAGATTTGATCTGATAAATGTAAACACCACTTGCTAACTGAGAAGCATCAAAAGAAGCAACATAGCTACCTTTATTCTGATACTGGTTAATAAGTGTCGCAACTTCCTGACCAAGAACGTTAAATATCTTCATTGAAACCATACCAGCTTCTTTGATAGAATATTTAATGTTTGTTGAAGGGTTAAACGGATTTGGATAGTTCTGAGATAAATAATACTCGTTTACTTCAAGAACATTTCTATCTTCTTCTACACCACTTACCCATTCTGGACCAACCCATGTATATAACCAACGAGAAACATCCTGGTATGATTCGTCTTCATTAAATGGTGAGTAAGACATGATACCTTCACGCTCGTCAGTATTTGGAGTATCATTATCGTTAATACTAAAGTCGATAGGTATTCTCTGTCCTTCTGAAGGAATAAATCTTACATCTCCACTTAAAGCTGAAAGAGCATCAAAAGAAATTTTACCTTCTGCTACATAACCTGAAGGAAATTTTTCTGTAAAGCTGTAATTTTCACCAATATACATGATAGTTGCACTACTCAGGTTATCAATAATAACTTTATTTGAGTTCATTCTGAAGTGATAATCAGGTTCGTCACCAGACTGGTATGCAGTATGCGTTACACCATGCCAGTTATAAAGACCAATGAAAAGGTCTGGAGAGTCAACAAGGTATGAAGTCATAGTACTATCAACCTGGAATACGTTATCTTCAATATCGAATGCGAAATAAATATAATCGTTATCGAAAGCAAGATAGATATCAGCTGAAAGGTCAGCATCATTATCAACTTCAGTATTAGTTACTACTGAACCAGATCCATCTGATGGGTACATTCTGAAAGGTGTAACACCTGACCATTCGCTAATACTACCATCGGCAGCAAAACCGCTAGGTGCACCCCAGTTAATTACTGTAACGCCTTTTGCAGTATTGGAAACTGAAGAAGCTGTTTGACCTGGTGTACTTAAGTTACCAGCCGCATCAACACAAACTATTGCATAGTAATAATCAACAGTCTGATCAGTTGCAGGAGCTCTTAAAACATGGTCAACCGTCTGAGTACCTTCTTCAATACCAAGAGCAAGAACTTCAAGTTCTTCAGTAATTTCAGTTATTGGAGATGTGCTATAGTAAACATCATAAGTTTCGTTTTCTTCACCTACAACATCTAGCCAAACAATAGTATTAACATATGTACCAGCTGCAGCTGTTACACTCTGTGGAGCTTCTGGAGGAACATTATCGAAAGTTGGATTACCTGTCCAAATATTGTCAAAATAAACAACTTTGTTATGAGATTTACCATCATCAGTTTTAACAATTCTGAATTCTATAACTCTTGATGAATCCATTTCGCCAGGCTGAGTAGCAGAACCATCCCAACCACCAGCAAATCTGTTAAATGCACTTAAAGGAACAGCAACTTCTTTCCATGAGCCATCATAACCCATATTCTCAGGAAGAATGTCATAAGATGCTTCATACATCAAATCGCCATCACCCATATTGTCGTCAAGCATAACTAATCTTAAAGCACCCATATCTGCAGGAGCTTTAATGTTAAATTTAACTGAATCAATACTCCAGCGATACTGAAGATCAACTGTTTCATCTAAAGCAAATACAAGACCGTTCCACGCATCGGTACCAGTATTTAATTTAATTGAAGTAGTTTCAGGATCATATGTTTCTTCATCAGTAATTTCATAAGATGCTGAACCCCATCCACCTGTTGTTAAAGTAACATTACCGGGAACAGATTTACCGTTGAAGAATGCTACTGGTTTTTCAGCAAGGCTATGAAGCATAAAATCATCAAAAATGATCTGACCAGTAGTAACATCACCTTCACCAGCACCACCAATTGAGAATTCCATACCAAAACCAACTATACGGTTTTTATCAAATTTACCGTTTCCTTGCTGACCGGACCAACCTGTATAAGTAAAACCAGTACCATCATAGCTATCAGTTCTGTCAAGAACCATAGATATTCTGTTCCAACCTGGTACCATGTCAAGTATTGTGTGGAATGAATAATAAAGTTCTGTATTGTTTGCATTCCTAGTAGCAGGACCATCAGCAGAGTTACTTGCATCAAACATCTGAAGTCTGAATTCAACTGCCCCAATAGAATCCTGTGCTATTGAATTGTAGAACCAAATATAAAGACTATCGAAATTAGTCAAATCCCAATATTTCGTTGTATCAGGGTACCATCTTTCAATTTTGTAAAAACCACCATATGATTCAGAATTCTGTACAGCATAATCCATCTTCATTGCATGTGAACCTTCGTGGACAGGATCAGTTACCCATGATAATTCAAGATGAGATACTTCAGGATCTGCATTATCTGAAGTAATATACTGAAAATAGGTAGAGTCATCGGGAGAAAGCGGTGTATTGAAATCTTCAATAACCTGAATCTGAGCAAATAGTGCTCCCCCTAAAAGTGAGAAAAGTAATGTAAATAAAAGTGCTCTCATAGGATTACTCCTTAATGATTGAAATTAGTTAAAATAAAATACTCCAAAACAAAACTGCGGTAAGTATAAGAACTACCGAAACTATCACCTCACTTCTTCTTTTTGCCGGATGCTCAACAAGGTATCCCTTGTTCAAATCGTATATTGAAGTCTGCGAAATACCCAATGAATCAGTCCAGCTTATGCTGGATACATCTTTATGAGTTAATTCACTAACCACCAATAAAACCATCGAACAGAATAAGAATAGATATATAGCAAAATGCAGGTAATTAACACTTACCAAAAAGTTAAAAATTGGAACATTGGTTACTAACTCTCCTCCAAACATTTCCAACAATAGTCTGGAAATCCCTATCACTCCACCTGCAACCAATGTAACAAACGCACCTGTTGAGTTAGCTCTTTTCCAGAATAGTCCAATAAGAAATATTGCGGTGATTGGAGGACTTATATATGATTGTACGCTCTGTAAATAGACATACATGTTTGAACTTAAAACTTTAATTAGCGGTACCCACAAAATTGCAACAATAACAGTTCCTAAAGTTGCAAGTCTTCCAACAAGTACCAACTTGTAATCGGAAGCATGAGGATTACGTGCTTTGTAAAAATCTATGGTAAAAAGAGTAGCTGTTGAATTAAACACACTACTTAAAGATGACATTATTGCAGCAAATAAACCGGCAACTACCAACCCCTTAATTCCTGTAGGTAACACAGTACTGTTTAATAGAAAGGCAAAAGCTTCGTCACCATTAATTTGTGGAAATAGTGCAAACGAAATAAGTCCCGGTAATACAAATATAAATACAGGAAGGATTTTTAGTGCAGCAGCTAATAGCGTGCCTCGTCTGGCATTTTCTATATTTTTTGCACTCAATATTCGTTGGACAATATATTGGTCTGTGCACCAATACCAAACTGCTAATATTGGGGCTCCGAATAATATACCTGTCCAGGGAAAATCATTATCTGAGGCAGCTTTGAATATATGAAAATAGTCAGCTGGTATTTTAGCAAACAAACCACTAACACCACCAACTTCGTATAAACCAAAAGCAGTAAGTGCAATTGAGCCACCAATTAAAACAATACTTTGGTATAGCTGGGTATATACCACGGAATACATTCCACCAACAATAGTATATATACCAGTAATAAGGATCATAAACACAGAAGATGTGAACAGATCCCAACCCATAATTTCATCAAGTAATAATCCGCCAGCATACAAACTAACCGATATTTTTGTAAAGAGATAAGCGATGATGGATACTACAGCAAGATAATATTTGCTTCTGGCATCAAAACGTTTCCCTATTAACTGTGGAATTGTATAAACACCCGATTTGTAGAATATTGGAATAAACACCCAGCCCAGTAGTAGAATGCCTAATATTGCCATCCACTCAAAATGCCCTACTGCCAATCCCCTCGAAGCTCCCGAACCAGCAAGACCCACAAGATGTTCACTTGATATATTTGTAGCAAAAAGGGATACACCTACAATTATCCAGCTAACATTTCTGCCGGCAAGAAAATAATCTTTACTTGTATATACCTTATCAACATTAATAGCGAAGAATATTATTAATGTTACAAGAAAGTAAAGTATAATTATAAGACTATCGTATGTTCCCAGATTACCTATCAAATTCAATCCAAAATTTAATACATTAAACAAACAGAAATGATGCCAATTTTATTTTTTGTTAATACTTACTATTATAGGGATATAAAAATAGAATTTGCCCGGATGGTTATACATTCTATACCCGGGCAATTATCAGTTTGATAAGCATTATTTCAAATACACTATTTTCCCTGTCTTTCCAAATGATTTTGATTTTAGGTTGTAAAAATAGATTCCGCTTGAAATTGCCCTGTTAAATGTTGAAAAATCAACCTTAATTTGCTTATGACCTGATATCAACTGATTATTTACCGGCACACCAACTATATTTCCAATTGCATCATAAATAGTTAGTGTTACCTTTTCAGGATTTGGTAAATAAACATCAAACGAAGTTGACGGATTAAAAGGATTTGGATAGTTTGAAGAAAGTGAAAAATCTTCAGGTTCTATTATCTCATCCTCAACATCAGTAACTGAAAGTAACTCAACTTCCATATAGTTGAGATTAAAATCGCCTAACATAACCTGAACCATTAGCTGATGGGTACCAGCATTAACATGAAAACTATCTGAATATTCTGTATTCCAGTTTTGCCATCCACCTGTTGCAGGCAAGTCAACCAAGCTACCAGCAAGTGAACCGCTAACAGACGGGAATATTCTTCCCGCTGCTGATTCTGATGCATAACGGTAACCTATTCTGTAAAAACCAGACTGTTCAGCTGTAAATGTATATTTCATCCATTCACCATTTTCAATCCATCCAACATTAAAACCGTTAGTAAAAAGATCAGTACAGTTTTCAATATCAACACCATCATTTCTATATGCCCAACCGGTATTATAAGTACTTTCACCACCAGAACTACTTGTGTTTTGAACATCATTATCCCTGTATGCAATAAGATTTTTCCCCATATCATAATCAACTGCATAAATAGTACCCGGAACATTATGCTTCTTATAAGGTACAGCTTCACTACTTTCTACAGCTCTGAAAAGTGCGTCAACAACATCAGGTTGAAATCTGCAATTTTCAAATTTCAGGTTTTCAGCAAGTGACATTAAACCTTCTTTCGCATAAGCCTGACCAGGTTTTGAGTTTTCTCCATTCCAGTAACCAAGTATATATTGATAGGCTGCAGTAATTTTTACTGAGAGCGGACCAGATATTGATCCCACTTTTTTATGTGGCCACCATGACCAGCCAATATCATTGCGTTCCATTAGTTCTACAGTTTCGGTAAACCAGTCGTTTGAGTTTTCGCCTGTTTCACCCAACCATAATGGAACATTAGTACTGTTGCGCAAACTTATAAGATAATTTATTGTACCCTGATTTGTTTCATTCCAGTATTTATGAAATGAATAGCACATGTTGTCATCCCATGCAGGAGTTAACCCTGCAAAATCCGTAGCAAACCAGTTACCTTCAATAAAAAGTATATGATTATTATCAACTTCTCTTACAGCTTCGGTTAGTGCAATGTACATTTCTCTTAATTGAATATTATTTTCACCAAGTTCCCATTTAGGTTCGTTTATCAAGTCGTAACCACCAACCCATGGTTCATCTTTATAACGAGTTGCAATTTCTTTCCACAAATTAACTGTTCTGGTTTTGTTAGCTTCCGATTCCCAAAGCGAAGGATAATTTGAATCCCAATCACTAATTGGTTCATCACTCTGCCCACCGGCTGCACAATGCAAATCAAGAATAATATACATATTATATTCTTTACACCATTGTATTAATGAATCAATCTGAGCAAATCCTTCTTCAATATAACTGCCCGGATTATTTCTCTCTTCAAGTAATTCGTAATGCATTGGTAAACGAACAGCATTAAAGCCCCAGCTTGCCATTGCGGCAATATCTTTTCTGGCAACATGATTTTTCATGTATTCGTCATAAAATATTTCCGCATCGGCTTCACCAATCAATTCGATAACTGCATTTCTTATTTCAGTTGGCGAGTTTGCATAAGCTGATGACTGCCACATATAACCTTCGGGAACAAGCCATCCACCAAGACCCATTGATTTTATAATAAAATTATTGGTATTATCATTTTTAATATATTTACCATCACGTTTAAGAAATCCATTGGCATTAATTAATGTGAAAGTAAATATTAGAATAAAAAGTATCTTTTTGAACATAGATATATTTCTCCTGTTAAATAATCAGATAGGAATATTTCAATAATTAAGCCAGACTTGATTTTGTGGGATTACACTGTAATAATGCATGTGAAAGGGAAATCAGCTTATCCCGGCGGATAAGCTGATTATTATCGGTTTGATAATTTATTTTAGTCGTAATTCTTTGCAAAGCCTGTGGAAGTTTGGAGGTGCTATACCCATTTTTTTTGCAGCATCCGCATCCGATTTTGAATTTTTTCTTACGAACTCAACATACTTCTTTTTAAATAGCTTTAACATATCATTAAATGGTATTAACCCATCTTGATTATAAAAATTTAGCAATATAAACTGATTAGAAGGACTTGTAATTGCACCTAACAAAGAAGTAGTTGCATCATCTTTGGTAATTTCACCATCCGAATAATAAAGAACCCTCTGTATAAAATTTTTCAACTCTCTAACATTACCGGGCCATTCGTATTTCATAAGATAGGTAATTGCATCAGCTGCAAACTCAGGTTTGGATAAATCCATTTCCTCACTAAACTTATCCAGATAATACTCTAGTAAATCCTTTATGTCATCCTTACGTTCTTTAAGAGGTAAAACAAAAATTGGAACAACATTTAATCTATAATACAGGTCTTCCCTGAATCTACCTTCAAGAACTTCCTGTTCAATTTTTTTATTAGTAGCAGCAATTATGCGTACATTCACCTTAACCTTTTTTGTTCTTCCAATTTTTTCAATCTCACCTTCCTGAAGCACTCTTAATAATTTAACCTGTGCCTCAAGTGGCAAATCGGCAACTTCATCAAGGAATATGGTACCATTGTTAGCTAATTCAAATAGTCCGGCTTTCTTTGAATCAGCACCGGTAAAAGCACCCTTCTCATAACCAAACAATTCACTTTCAATCAGGTTCGGAGGAATGCTACCACAGTTGATTGCAATAAAGTTTTCAAACTTTCGTTTACTTTTGTAATGAATATGATTAGCAATCAATTCCTTACCAGTACCTGAGGGACCGCTAATAAATACATTAACATCCGAATTAGCCAGTTTGTTTATCTGGCGTTTTAAATTCATTATGTATTCTGAAGAGCCAATTATCTGTTTCTTTTCAAGCGTTTCAAGAATATTATTGTTCAGTTTTTTACTTGCCAGATATGAGGATTTTTCCAGCATTTTTTTGCCATAGGCATTAAAAAGACTAATATTAAAATCGGTTGGTTGATAAATAAATGCTTCAATATCACCGGGATACTTGGTACAATACCAAAATGCACCTGCTTCAAGCAGTTTGTTCGCAAAATCAAAATCCGTAATATTAATTGTTCTTTTTGTAATTACAATTACTTGTAATAGCGGAGATATTTCTTTCATTCTCATGATTAGTTCTTCGCCCATTACACCGCCACCAATTTGGTAGTCCATAATGGCAATATCGTAACCATCCTTGTCCTTTTTAAGCAGTTTTAATGCTTCTTCCCCATCCGAAACCACATTAACTATTTCGAAAGCACCATCTATAATTGCAAGTGTTTTTTTCACTCTTCTTATATCAAAGTCTTCGTCTTCAATAAGTAGAACTTTAATTCCTCTGTAGCTCTTCATAAAATCTCTAATTTTTAATTGTTATTATAAAACTGCATCCGCTATCTTCGTTGTTTTTAACATCCAGATGCCACCCGCATCTGTATTTTGTTATTTGATAGGCAATAAAACAACCATAACCGGAGTTTTTATTTGACGTTTTTTTAGTAGTTATATTTTCCAGAAATATTTTTTTTACATTGTTCTCATCTGGTTCTAATAATTCTTTTGCAATTCCCGTGCCATTATCAGAAATGATAATATGGGATATATTTTCTTCTTCAATGTATTCAGTTTTTATCGATACTGTAACATCTTTATCACCTCTGTGATCAAAGCTGTTTTGTATTATCGGTTCTATAACCTCCCAAACAATAAATTCGTTAATTTGCACAGGAGGTAATCTGTCATCAAAATTCATCTCAAACTTGAATATTTCACTATTTGAAGAAATTCTCCTGAATAGATTATCGACGAGAAATACAATTACTTCATTCATATTTGTGCTAAACAGGGGTCCGCGATAAGTGTGTACAGGTGGATCGTACGATTTCATATCATATATAACCCGGGACACAAAATTAGCGTATTTATTTATTCTAGCCTTAATTTCTTCAATGTTCTGTTCGGCTAATATTCTTAGGTCTTCCCGCATAAAACCAATAATCTTTTCAGCTTTATGATGGGCATGGTAAATCCTTTTCGTAAACTGGGATTCCTTTTCATGCTCAATTTGCTCTTTAAGATGGTTCTCATGCTCAACAAGAAGTAGGCTTTGTGCTTCATCTCTTTCTCTAACAGTATATGATGAAATGTAATACATTGCCATCAAACCCAATATAATTAAAGCTGAATAAATTACCGCTGCCTGAGTATAACCGGTAATAATTTCAGCTGTTATAAATCCAAGATCAGGTTTGTTTTTAATAACTAAAGCTCCTAAAAACTCACCATGTGGTACTAACATAACCAAAGTATAAAATGTATTGTGATCATTTATTTCGCTATAAATAATTTCACTCTTTTGAACCTTGTCAATATGAGATTTATAAAACTTTAACACATCACTTTCTTCATACATATAGTTGTAATTTATAATCCTGTCCTCTTTAAGGTAGGTATAAAGTTGGTCGCCATTATCAATGATGTAAGACTTATCCTCTTTTGATATTACAACATAGAGTTCCTCAACACTTCTTAACAATAATTGCTGACTAATAAGTATGTTAAATGAATCGATTATTTTCCTTTTGGCTTTAGGGGTAATATCCTGCTGCACATTAATATTTTCGATAAAAAGCTCAAGTGATGTTGCCGTAAGGTTAGCCAGATTTTCGGTCGAGTTTTTTTGGAACCACTCCTTTGAGTTATCCACAAACTCTTGTATTGAGCTTTTCTGAATTATCGATAAACTGAACTGGAACAAAAGTAAAATCAGAAATAAAACAGTTAAATGTTTTAGTTCAAATTTATAACGCGTGATATTACCAAGTAATATTTTCTTTTCCATTTTATTTTATCAGTATTTTTTGTTCATCAATCATTGTATTTGCCATTTCTCTGGCTTCTTCAAAAGTAATTTCGTTTATAAGCGATTTATGTAAAAAGAATGAAATTATATCTGATATTCGGGTGTAATCGGTTGAGTAAGGGCGGTGTATTCCATACTCAAATATTCTTTCAAATTTTTTTATTCTATTATGAGCTTTAACAAAAGCCGAATCATAATATATATCTTTACGTGCAGGTAGTATAAATGATTCCTCGTATAACATTTCCTGAGCTTTTTTACTTATAAGATATTTTAGAAATATAAGAGCCTCATCCTTATGTTGGCTGTACTTGGAGAGCATTAGGTTCCAACCACCAAATACCGAAACAGGTTCAGTCCCTCTAAATCTTGGAAGAGGGTAAATTTTGTAATCATCCAGGTATTCATCACCATATATTCTTTGTATATCGCGGTAATGTGCTGGCCATCCCCTAAAAAATACTCCTTCGGATTTAAGGAAATATACTGAACACTCCTGAGATGGAAGTTTTAGCAAACTTTTAGGTGAGAGCTTATACTTATAGATTAAATCATGGTAAATATTAAAGGCTTGTTCCGATTCCTTTTTGGGTAATTTTACCTCATCCTTAAATACATCATTATTAAGATTGAGCATAACTCCAAAATAGTTACAAACCATTCCTTCAAACTCTTCGTAAGGTAAAACAAAAAACGGCTTATCCTTATCTTTTTTTAATACTTTTTTACCCATACTGATAAATTCGTCCCAATATACGCCCCTTTCCAGCATCTCTTTTTCTTCGTCACTGAAATATCTGTCAATCATTCTGCCATTACCTATTAGAAGAGTTACATCTGTAGAATGAGGTACTGCAACCAAAACCGAATCTTCATCATAACATGAATGTAAAGCTGGCTCCCAAAAAAGTTTAAGCTGCTTTTCAGGAATCCGCTTTGAAAGGTCTTCTGCCCATTTCGAAAAACGATCAACCCAAATTAAATCAACACCAAAAATATCTATTCTTTCGTTTTTACTTCTAAGGGAACGTGCCAACAATTCTTTTCTGTCATTTGTACTAAACTTGTAAAAAGGCAAGTCAATAGTCTCAACACGTATTAAACCGGCATAGGTTGTATTAAACTGATCTATTATTTTTTTATGTGCTCTCGATATATTATCTGCATAGTGAAGCACAACGATGTTATTATCCATTAATGATTTATACGGAGAGGAATAAAAGAAGTAAAATATTACCAAAACAAGCATCAATACTAGTGCTACAAGGGGTAACATTCCAATTTTGAATAACTTTTGAATTGCATTTTTCATAATTATAAAGCTTCTTTTTCAGAGTTTTTCATTTTACGATACCAATTTTTAAAGATCGGGGTTACAGGAACAGCATTCATTTTTCCGCCGAAGCCAATATATCTGTAAACAAGCATTGGCAGGTTTACAAATTTTACTTTATCAACCTGATTACTTTGAATGGTAACACCATATTTTTTTGCTAATTCAATAGTCTTATCATCAATTTGGTTTGCAAGTTTCTTAAAATAAAGTTCACTTTTAATACTTTCCAATGTTTTTGCCATACCATCCTGTACATCATTATCCGAATGCTTCTCAATTACCTTTACTATTGAATATCCATTGTTATTTTCTATTGGACCAAATACCTCCCCTTTATTAAGGGTATAAGTGTATCTCCACAATTCCTGTTCCTTTTCAGGATCAAGGTTTATGTGAAAGCAGTCATCATAATCCTTATCAGAATATTGCCTAATTAATTCATTAAAATCACTACCATTATTTATCTTGTCCAAACATATAGAGACAATATCAAGGTTAAGCGTAAATATTTCTGCAATATCAACGGAAGAAACATATATGCCCGAATTCTTATATTTATCATACTGAAGAGCTATTTCATCTTCAGTTACCTTAACCTCGGAATTTTCCCGATTACGCAACTGCGATGCAAGAAAACTTTGTTGCCATATTTTTAGCTCATCAACTACAACCTTACGTTTATGATAATTTTTAGCGATTGCTAGCCTTCTGATTATTTCCTTTCTGGTATATTCTCTTAATGAGTGTTTTATGCCGGCAGCAACCGACTTGTAATCTTTTTCATAAATTTTAATTCCATCAAACGATACTTCCCATAGAAAATTAGTAACACTAACTGGTTTTTTATTAAATTTTATGAAAGGATTTCGCAACTCTTCTTTTGTAAATATCTTACTAAAAGCTCTTACTCCATCATCATTAAGATAATAATAAGGTTCACTATTATTTGGTTTCACTTTTTCAAGCTTTCTAACTATTTGGTAGGCGTGGTCTATCATCTTTTGAACCATTATCGAATCTGAATATACTTCAGTATCCTTCATGTAATTTTCATAAAACTCACGATAGTATTTTTGGCGGTATTTGGTATCAAGCATTTTTTGTGCTTCGCGTCTGGAGTCTATCTTCTCCTTTATATCTATTTTTTTATCAACTATAAAGTAAATTACCCAGCTGTTATCATCTTTTAAAACAGGTTTTGAAAACTCTCCCTTATCAAGAGCATATATCAAGTCTTCACTGTCAAAATCCATTTGTCCATACTTTACCTCAACAGGCTTTTCCTGATACTTTCTTTCAGGTCTTTTGGTTAGTAGTGAATCAAAATTTTCTCCATTAACCAATTTATCGTAGAGCCATTTTATTTCCACTTCCGATTTGGAGTAAAGATACTTTACAAGGTAGTTAAGATTAATTCTTCTGGAATAATCATAAATTTCTTTCTTGGGTATATCTATTTTATCAAGTACCTCATCCTTAAAAAACTCATCTCTTGCCAGCAATCCTTCTACATATTTTGTTGAATACCTGTAATATTCCGTTTCATCAAGACCTTTAAGTTCTGCTTCTTGTGCCCAGAGCTTTTCGGCAATAATTGTATATAGCATATCATACTTAATTGAGTCCTGTGAGACATGACTTTTAATCATGGGAGTCATATTAACTCTCATTTCAAGTTCTTTGGAATCAATTTCAATATTACCAGCTTTAGCAACATAATCATTTGATTGGGCAAGGACCATACTTGCAATAAATAGAATATTAAATAACAGTGTTCTCATCAAAATACCAAATAGTTCAAAATATACAGATAGATAACAAACAACTATTATACCATTATTTCAGGAAATAAGCCACAGATTATTAATACTACATTTTCAAGTACAATTAATCTAAATTAAAGAGTAAAATTATAATTGGAGTTATTAAGGAATGCTAATAATAGATTGTTGCTATTTGTGGATAGATGTGTCCCGACTTTGTTAAAGCCGGGACATAAAATTATATTTTTAAGGATGGATTATAACCTTTAACAGCATAGAAAAGAATATATGCATAACAAATAATTGGAATAAAAAATGCTGATTGAATACCTATTGAATCAGCAATACTACCTTGTAGCAATGGAACAAGAGCACCACCAACTATAGCAGCACAAAGGATACCTGACCCCTGTGAAGTATGTTCTCCAAGTCCACGAGTAGCAAGAGTAAAGATTGTTGGGAACATAATTGAGTTAAACAAACCAACAAGCAACATTGACCATACAGCCATTTCTCCTGATGATGTCATTGATATAGTAACTAAAACTACAACAACAGCAGCATTGAATGCCAATAGTTTGGAAGGTTTAATTTTAGTTTGAAGATAAGCACCAACAAAACGACCTATCATGGCACCACCCCAATAATAACTAATATATGCTGCGGCAGCTTTCTCGGTAACATTAAGCAGTCCGGCAATATAGTTTGGCAAAAAACTGCCAATTGATACTTCACCACCAACATAAACAAATATACCAACCGCACCCAATACCAGATGGCTGTATTCCCATGCAGAGCCTTTCTTTTCAGAGTTATTTTCACCAGCTTCAGAAAGGTTCTCATCTTTTATTACTGGTAATTTTATACGTGCGATAATCAGGGCAATAACAACAAGTGTTGCAGCAATACCCAAATAAGGAAGTTGAACTGTTGAAGCTTCAAGAGCTCTGTATGCATCAGCTTCTGCTATTGGTAATTTGGATAATTCTTCAGATGACTTTACAGTTGCAGACATAATTAACATTGATCCGAAGATTGGACCAAGTGTTGTACCAAGCGAGTTAAACGCTTGGGTAAGATTTAATCGGCTAGATGCATTTTCCGGTGATCCCAAAATAGCTACATACGGATTTGCAGCAACCTGAAGAATTGTTATTCCACCAGCTAATATGAATAGTGCACCAAGAAAGAACGGATATGACGCAAAACTCGCAGCAGGATAAAATAATACACACCCCAAACCTGCAACAAGCAAGCCTAAAATAATACCGTTTTTATAGCCAAATTTATGAATTATTGAACCTGCAGGAATTGACACTATAAAATATGCGCCAAAAAATGCAAACTGTACCAACATTGCCTGAGTATAGTTTAACTCAAAAACTGCTTTTAGGTGCGGAATTAATATATCGTTTAATACTGTAAGGAAACCCCACATAAAAAACAGCGAGGTAAGTACAACTATCTCTTTGGTATAGTCCTTTTTACCGCCATTACCAGTGGTCTGATTAACTGTTGAAACATTTTCCATATAATTGCTCACATAATTTAGATTTTTCATTTTGTGTATTATCAGTTTTCTATTACACAAAATATCATGCCAATAAAAGTTTTTACTAAAAACATTTTAATGCATTGTTTCTTAGGCGATAATCCAAATTTTTTGCTTCTATATCTGAATAGTCTTATCATAATATTTATTAAAGAATTATCATATAGATAATAATATCATTTTGATAGCATTTCAATACACTCTACCGGAGTAATTTCTGAAGATATGTAACAATAAATTCCTCACCAATTCTTTGCATCTCCACACTTCTGCCCTCTCCTTCATCAGCATACTTCTTTTCTAACATTCTCTAAGTATTTCACTCATAATCAATGTCATTTATTCAATCAGTTAATAAGATTAAAATTGGAACGTAAGTTTTTCAAATACTATTTTTATAATGAGGAAAAAAATGAAAAGAATAATAAGTATAATATTACTATTAGTTACTTTCTACGGATGTACAAATGATTCAGATACAAATCCTGTTGCTGCAAATACAATCGATAACATAATAAAAAGTGTAAAACCGGCAAAATGGTATAAAAACCACCGAGCAGCTATTTCTCTAAACTATGATGCTTCAGTTGGAAATGTAACAAGAGTATTATGGGCAACAGACGCTGCAATTGAGAAGGGAGTTAACCTTGATCTCGAATTTGTTACTGCAAAGTATGATGAACCGGAGAATCAACACTATCTCGATTATATCCGTGACTATTTAATCCCAAACGGTATCGGCTTTTTTGGACATGGTCATGAACACGTCAATCACGATGAGCTTACTTACCAGGAAGCATATAATTCATTTAAATTGTGCTACGATTTAATGAAAATGTGGAATATTCCTACCATATCTTATGCTTATCCAGGATCCAGAGGATATTATTACTCAACTCAATTAGCATGTGAAAAAGCTGGTTTTATTGCAGCAAGAGGAGTAGCTCAAACCGAAGACAGTTACTATTTATGCCTTAATGAGGATTCAGAACCTGATAATTGGTTTTACCTTCCTTCCGTACCTTATGGTAATAGTGGAGCTACAACTATTCATAATCATGAACGTTCTGCAGAAGTAATAACAAAAGCACTGGAACTAAAATCATGGACTATCCTAATGTATCATAGCATTGGTCTGCCAGAAAGTTATAGTTATTATCCCCTTGAAGATTTCAAGCAGGATTTGGATTTAATAAACAGTCTCGACTTTTGGTGTGCTCATCAGGATGATGTAATCAGGTATTTAAAAGAAAGACTAAATTTCACATATTCAATAGATAATATATCAAGACAAGATAATAAGACTGAACTAAATATAAAATTTGATGATGGGTTAGATAATTCGATATTTAATCAACCACTTACTGTAACTATTGAATTAAATGATTTTGATAGCTTCACCAAATGCAAATTTAAACCAGCAATTAATGAAACAAATGAGTATAACATTATTAACAATAATATTTCACTAGAAATAATTCCGGATGAAATTTCAAGAAAACTAATTTTACTCAAATAAAATATAGACTTAAGAATTACAACTGGTTTGATGAGTGTAGCTGGACTAGAATAGATTAAAGTTCAGCTATTTTTTTCCCGGCAATTTCTTTCAATCTGGAGTGCATTACAAAATACAGTCTGCCGGTTTCCGTGTTTTGTTTGGTTACACTAATATTTTTTTTAATATGGTCGCAAATATAATCTAAATAAAGTGAAACCGATACTAATAATGCGTTAGTTCTAATCTTATCAAAGCTATCTGAAGGAGAATAATCAACCATCCTATTTTCAATAATGTCTCCTGTATCAATTCCGGAATCAATAAAATGCAGGGTTACCGATGGTTTAACGTTGCAATAAAAACTCCATTCAAGAACATTCATACCCTTAAATTCAGGTAATCTTGCCATATGTGCATTTAGTATCTTACAATTTTTCAAATCTGTCAAATTTTTTCTAAATATTCCACCACCAGCATTAATAATAGTTTCAATCTCTTTGTTTATAACAACCTCACCAAGCCTTTTATCCCTAAGAGAATTAAAATTATCTACTTCAATTGAATATTTTTCACATATTTCGAGTAAATCATATTTTAAGTAGATTTTATTTTCTGATGATAATTGATCAAGAAAGGCTTGCTCTCTTAATGAATTTATATAATCCTTTTTCATTATCTCTGTTCTAATAAGAAAATCTTTAATCCTACTCCTGAAAATGTATTTATTCTTTCTAAAATGTTTACTAATAAATATTATTAATGCAGGTTTATTACCTTCCTCAACCATTTTTAATATTAAATATTTCACATAAGGATCTTGTAAAGAAGAACACGTAATTGCTGATTTCATTATTTCTCCAATTCTTTCATTACTTTTTCCTGAAGCATAATTGAATCAGCAAAAAACTTGGCAGCCCAATTTGGATATGTATATGCAAGATATCCTCCCCAATGAGGGAATGAGCCTGCTATACCACCTTTGATATCTTTATTAAAGCAAAATACATTCTGCTTGCTCTTATTATAATCGTTAATTTTTAATGCTGCATTTAGGTAGCGAGCATCTTCAGTAATTTTAGTTAACTTTAGCCAAACAATTGCCAACTGAGAGTTCCCGGTTAAACAGGAATATGATTTATTTCCTACCCACTTTTCATTAAAATCGCCGAACATTGGTAATGGATTGGAAAGAGGGGATTTTTTTCTTCTCTCATATTTTAACAATAAAAGCTCAGAAACTTCCTCAACATAGCTTAATATTTCTTTTGAATAATCAGTTTTAAGTATTAACGCAGATTCCATTAATCCACGGATTGTATATGCAATTGTGTGAAGATAAGCATTTTTACCCTTGCTGAATTCCATATAATTTATCCAAAGATTATCCTGAACGTTTGACATGCACCACTGCACATTTTTCAATCCGGCTTTATAATACTTTTCTTCACCTGAGACGCTCCAAATATATAGTAGCGACCAAGCTACTCTGCTATGATAAGCATGAGGCTGCTCCCGGTAGGTGTTTTTAATCCAACTACCATCTGATTCCTGAATTTCAATTAACCAGTCCCCGGCAGATTTTGCAGCATCCAAATATTTATTATCATTAGTATTTTTGTACAAATCAATCCAGCCGAAAATAACCTGTCCGGTATTAAAAACAATCGGAAAATCGTTAATTCCCTGACCACCTCTAACAGCTCCACTTTTCATCTGAATATCAATTTCCCAATCGCCCATTTTAATAGCCATTTCTCGATATTCAACTTTGTTAGTAAGATTGTAATAATCCAGGAATGTAGAGATAATATAACCTGTTGTTTCAGGATATGGTTTTAACCATCCTCTTTTTATTGAATACCCAGCCGAAACACCCCCATTCTTGCCAGCCCTAAAGGCAATTACCATCCACTGCATGGCTTTATCAAGATGCTCTGAATTTGACTTAAGTTTGGTATCAATATCAAATTTATGTCTTACTAACTCAACAATATGAGCAGGAATAAAATATTTTCTCAGAAGTGACAATATGCTAATAGAAAAACGTCTAATCATTTTTGATCCAATGATTGGAAAAACTCTTTATTTAGAAATATTGAACTATATTTTTCCGGGACTTCGGATTTATAATTTTTTGATGAACAAATTGAAATAAAATCTTTTACTGGCTGATAATCTCTATCATCTTCAAGTATTGGAAAATTAAAGAATTGAGGTAATTCTTCAGCAATTTTCCATGTTGAACTATTACGATATGTTATGCTAAGAACCGGTTTCTTTAGTAATATATACTCAAAAGTTTTACTTGGAATAGCAGAAAAAGAAATAGACGGTAATAACAATCCATCTGCCTTATTCATTTTATCCAACAACTCTATTCTGCTAACTGGCTTCATAAAATTTAATTCAAGATTGCTACTTTTTATTTTACTCGCAAACTTATCAATAACTTTCTGATCCTGCCCCCCCTTATTGCCGTATAGCTCTAATCTGAAATTTCCAATACCAGCAATATTATGTTCATAGAATGCTTCGAACATCGCTTCCAATCTACTTATATCAGTATTCCCAAAAAAGTTTCCTGCATAAATTAGGACCTTCATGTTATGTTTATTATTTTCAGTATTCTTTATTTCAAGTTCCGGATATGCATTTGTTATTACTGAAATAATATTTGCAGCATCGAAATATCTTTTACTAAGTTTTATTTTCCAGTTTTCAGCAGTAACATAAATCCTGTGAGCATTCTCAATAACATGCTTTTCCATCTTCTCTTCAATTCTTTTTCGAAGATTATTCTCTTTTAGATAGGGTCTTAATGGTTCATCAAGCCATCCATCCCGCATATCAACAAGGTGTTTTATATTGTATTTTCTTGAAAGTTTATATGCAGCTATATGAGAAGAATTAGGAGGACTAGTAGAAAGAATATAGTCGGCATCTTCAACTATCCCCCCAATCAAACTGGATTTGTATACTGAATTAGCCCAAATAATATTTTCATCAGGTATAAGCGTAAAATAGATCAACTTATTAAAGAGCAATTTTATAATTCTAAGTTTTAATTTTTTAGCAAAAAAGTGAAAGAATTTTTGATATTTGCTAACTCTATTCCTTACTGAAATTATAGTTAGTCCATTTGTATCAGTTTCAGTTCTGTTGTTTCCAATTCGAATGACATAAACTTTAAACTGTTTCTCAAGAAACCAGCTAATATACCTTTCTGTCCTGTAGATACCTACATGGGGAGGATTATTCCAAAATGGTGCAATAATAATAACTTTTTTTTTCTTCAATTGAATTAAATCATTTATTATAATAGCAAATATACAAAATCTTACATAAATAACTTTTTACATGTAATAATTATATAATTAAAACAGTAGGTACATAATATTTTACAGCACTAATATAATTACTGTTCATTATATTTAGCGATTCATTAAATTAAAATAAAAGAATAATAAACAAAGGCTTTTTTATGGATAATATTCAGTCCTCAACGATTCTTAAAATAATTCCTATTATGATAATTATAATAGTTATCAAATTTAATTTTGATGGATTAGATGCTAATGAATATGATGTCCTACCCTCTGCTTTACAGTATTTCAACTCGAATTGGCTACCTTCAGATTGGTATTTAAACTTAGACATTGGTTATAGAACTCTTTTTAATACACTTTTGGGTCCATTAGTTTATAATTTTGGTTTTGATATTGCAGCATCAATTGGTCGAATTATTGCTTACAGTGTTTTTGCTTTTGCCTTCTTCAGTCTTTTATCTAACATGAATATTAATTACAAGTTTATATTATTAATTTTAGTTTTCTTCCTTTTCAGGCAACATCTTAAAGCATTTGAATGGATGGTTGGAGGAGTTGATACAAAAACCTTCGCATATTCATTTGCCTTATTATCACTCTCTTCAATTATTAAAAAAAAATACTATTTAGCTTTTATATTCTCTGGTGCTGCTATTTCATTTCACGTTTTAATTGGAATATACTCTGTTTTTTGTCTTTTGTTATCATTTATTGGAATTAATTATAAACAAAAACTAACGATATCTTTAAACTTTTTTGTAAAATCATTATTACTTTTTTCATTAACAGGTTTCTATGGTTTATTGGCAATATTTTCTCAGTTAATTTCTATATTAAGTCCATCAAAGAGTAATGGTTGGATACTTTATACTAATATTCGAGTTCCCCACCATGTTAATCCATCTTATTGGGGTGGAAGTGCAATTTATTTTCTCATTCCTACAATAGCTATAATAACCATTTTACATTTATACCTTTATAAAAATGATGATAGAAAAATTATTTCTCTTTATGCTATTTCAAGCTTTTTCTTGTTTTTAATTGGTATAGCTATTCATTTAACGGGTAAAAACGAATTGTTAAAGTATTATTGGTTCAGATATCCTGATGTGATACTTGTTTTATTTTCCTATATCCAAATATTTTCAATACTACAATATTTATTTAGAAACAGTACTTCTAAAAATTTATTCTTGAGAGTTTTTAAGAATAGTAATTTGGTATATATTTTTTCAATGACTTTACTTTTATTTTTCGTTAACTACACCTCAGCAAACAAATCGCAAACTGAATTTGAAGATCAGAATTCAATGTCGGATATGTTTAAATGGATAAAAAATAATACAGAAAAAGAATCAATATTCTTGATAAATCCTTCAATTAAGTCATTCTATACGATAGCTGAACGTGCTCAGTTTGTATCATTTAAACATTCACCTCAAAGTGCAAATGATCTAGAAGAATGGTATAAAAGAATGGTTTTATGCAATGGAAAAAAAACAGAAACGAGGGGTTATCACTTTAGAAATGAGATTCAAAAAAATTATTCTAATCTAACAACTGATAATATTATTAAAATAGCAAAGAAATACAAACTTGATTATTTCCTAACATCATCCGATAACAGTTACAACTTTAAATTAATTAAAAGTATAAATGGAAATTTTCTATACAAAATAATTTATTGATAAGTTAGTGTTTAATGCCATTAACATTAGATTTAGTTTTGTTTCTCTGTAAGCTATGATACTCTACATAAGCAAATAAAAAAGCATAGATAAGATTTAATTTGTATTTGATTAATAAGGGTGCAAAAAACCGAGTACGATAAATGAAGAAAATGTAACAAATATAATTAGATTTATCAATTGAATATTTTTGTCAGTACAGTACAAATAATTCCTGAAAGCATTTATTAATGTAACTGCATATAAAGCTAAAAATAAAGAGAGTCCAACTATACCCCCTTTCCAAAAAAACATTACCCATGATATGTCAAGATAATATTGTTTATAGTTATTGCCAGGTAATATCTTGTACTTTACATAATCACCATAACCTGTTCCAATTATTGGACTTTCTAAAGCTTTTATAATTGCATAATAACTCAGCTCAACCCGCATTAATAATGAGATATCTTCCGTAGGATCAAAAATAGAACTCGCCCTATATTCTACTTTATTTATTGAGTCTGAAGTTAACCTCTCTGATTTATTAATTTGAGTTGCTATTAAACCTAACAAAAGAACTACTGTAACTACCATAACTTTAATAATTTTTGGTGAAACTCCCTTTTCATATCTTAGGTAAATAATCAATATTATTCCAATAGCAAAAAAGACAGTAACCC
Organism: Melioribacteraceae bacterium; assembly: GCA_963663615.1. Taxonomy (GTDB): domain Bacteria; phylum Bacteroidota; class Ignavibacteria; order Ignavibacteriales; family Melioribacteraceae. Next base: position 1,695,263 of record OY760517.1, on the reverse strand, counting down.
ATATTGAACGTGTTAATGAAACAAGTGCCCCAAGTGAAGTTATAAATGTAAGACTCGCCCAAAATATTTTGTACCTGATATGCTTTGAATACAACATAAACACGAATCCCACAGCAACACTGCCAGGTATCATATTTGATTGAAACGTAACAAATCGTCCAACTCCTGTTAAAAAATATATACCAACATACTCAAGAGCAATTATAATAGTAATAACATATAAAAAAGCAAGAATTGTATTATAATCTTTACTTTTTTTAAATATCATTAGGAAAAAGAACACAAAACCATAATTCAAGGAGCGGTACAATTCTGTTAATATTTGTTTCATTTCAGCATGATTGTAATACCCCCAAAATGCCTGAATGAAAGCAAAGAGAATAAAGGCAAAGAGAATTTTTTGAAATGTAGAATCAAGAGTTAATTTTATTGAATTATGCTTAAGATAATCGAGTACTGTCAGTCCAAACAATAATAATATTGGTAATCCGATTACTATTTCATATAGAATATTATAATGAAAATACTGATTAAGATATATATATTGTAATAAATAAAGAAAAACTAAAAACAATTCTAATCTTTTTACGATAAATAAATATGCAACTAAGGATGACAAAGCAAAATTATAAGCTAAAAGAATTGTAACACTTCTTGAACCAAATAACTTTATAATATAAAATTGAAACAGCAAATTTAAAAGCATTGCAATTGCAAGAAGAAAAGTATCTACACTATAAAAAGTATTATAATATTTAGACTTCATTGTTTCTTTTTTTTATTACTTGAATTAACTTATTAAGTTTGGTTCTATTGAGAGTATAGTATAAAACAATATATAAACTTATACCAGTCACTATTAACCCGTAAAACAGAACTGACTTATTCATATTATCAATTAGAATATATTTTAAAATTATAAGAATACCCAGCATAAAAAAAGATATAGCAAGGACTTCCTTAAGATTGTTAAAAAGTTCTACTACCTTACAACTAAAATAATTCAACGGAATTTTAAGCCCCGGAAGCACAATAATAATATTTGCAATTAAATAAGCAACTGCCACTCCTAATATTCCCCAGTTTATCCCTATAATATAACTTGCAACAAATAATAAAGAAGTAAAGAATCCCCACCAAAACTGAATATGTGTTTTGTTTTTCGACATAAATAAGTGGCCGGTTTGAGTAAATACTGATTGAATCATTCCAACTCCGGCGAATACAATTAATAATTCTTTTAACGGATACCATTGAGGTTCAAAAAATATTTCTACAAACAGATCTGCAATCCCTGCAATTCCAAGCATTAAAGGAAATGTTACAGTCCCTAGTGCCAAAGTCATTAACATATAAGTTTCTTTAAACTTTTTGTCATCATCCTGCAATTTTGAGAAGATTGGAAACATAACCCGAACAAATACAGAGGATATATTTTGAAGTGGGATTAAACTTATTTTATAAGCATAGTTATATAAACCTAAGGCTTCTTTTCCAAGATAACGTCCAATAATGAATTTATCTACATTTCTTAACAGGTAATTCATAACATTAAATCCTAGCGAATTTAGACTAAAACCCATTATTGGTTTTACTTCAGCCCAGCTAAAAATAAAAGATGGTTTCCATTTGCTGCCAAACCATAAAAATGCAGACGTAATTGAAATATTTGTTAGTGATTGAGCAACAATACTCCAAACGCCAAAACCTGAGTAAGCCATGGAAATACCGATTATACTACCTATTATAGTACCAGTAATTTCATACTTTGCAACAAACTTAAAATTAAGATCTTTCTCGAATACCGCCTGATGTAAAATTGTTAAACTGGTAAGAAATATCCCGGAAGAGAGTACCCTTAACACAGGTATAACATCAGGTTCATTATAAATATGTGCAACAAGTGGTGCTGCCATATTAACCAGAAAAACTAATGTAAGTGCAATTCCTATGTTCAACCAAAATGCACTTGAAAGCAATAAATCCGAAACATCTTTCTTCTGAATAATGGCGAAAGAAATGCCCATATCTCTAAATACAGTAAGAAATTGAGTTATCACCAAAGCCATAGCAATTAAACCAAAAGCCGAAGGTTCCAGTAATTTTGCAAGAACAAGGTATGTAATAATTTGTACAATTTGTCGAAAAACTCTAGAAGAAGTATTCCAACCAATACCGGATACTCCGGCTTTAAGGAGACTCATTTGTTACCTATTCCAATTAGCCTTTATATTCAGGCGACTTAAAATTAAAGAGATTTTTCTTAACAAAGTTAAATTTCTCTGACCCCTTAACTACCTCATTCTCTTTCATAAATATATAAAGAGTTAATAATATAAATATGCCAATATTTATTGCTAAACTCATTACAGTTCTTGGAGGATAACTTTTCTTTGGAGGTGCTTCAGCATAGTCAATTACCTGAAGAATAGGCAGATCTTTTTGTTCATCAAATTTGGCTTGCTCATATAAAGGTAAAACAAATTGAAGAATTTGTTGCTGAATTTGAACATTTCTATACAGTCTTAAATATGTTAACCCAGCCTGTGGTATATCTTCCATAGCCACAATAGTACCGGAATCATTTCCGGATTTTTTTAATTTTTCAAATTGTTTTTTGTACGTTTCAACTTCCATTTTAAGTGCTTCAACTTCAGACGAATTTTTTGACAGAACGTTTTCCAATATATTAAGCTGAGTTTCTTTAGCCATTAAGTTAACTTCCAAATCAGAATAAACACCAAGGATATTTCTAATCTGATCTTCTGCACTTAAAATGCCACTTTCTTCCTGAAATACTTTAAGAGAATCTTCAGCAGCAGTTAACTGGGCTTTAACTTCAGCTACTCTTTTTCCAAGAAATTGTCTGTTTAATCTTGACTTTTTTGCTCTTAGTTCAATGATCCTGTCATTCATCATGTTTATAACGTAGTTCACAATATCAGCTGATAATTGAGCATTAATAGTTCTGGCTTTAATAACAAAAGCACCATCATCAGTTATTTCAGTTGATAAACTTTTGCTCAACATTTCAAGTGTGTTTTGTTTATACTCAACACCAGTTGTATCAACCTCATAAACTCTGTATATATCAAACTTTTTTATGACATTCTCCAATGAACTTCTACTAAATATAATAGTATTATACATGCCCATTTCAGGGCTCGCACCACCACCAAATCCCATTGAGAAAGGGTCAAAATCACTTAATAAACCGGCAAGTCCAGAAACAGAGTTATCTTCTGAAGGAATTATTAATGCTTGAGAGTCATACTGTTCCTTAATAGTAAATCTTATGGTTAGGTATGTAAGTAATAATGAAAAAAACATAAAAATAACGATAAATTTCTTCCATTTAATGAGTACAATAAAGTAATCAAGAATATCAAGTTTTTTTTCTTCAGACATTATCAGCTCTTAATATTTTAAACTATTTGGGCATATTATTGGAATACACGAATTTACGAAAATTAAATAACGAAATTATATATTTTCATTCTCAAAATCAAAATATGTTTTCTTTATTGCCCTCAATCATTATATCCAAATAAGTTTAATAATTCATATACCTGTATTTTAACTAAAATTAAACCTGTCATGGATAATAAACTAAAAAAGCCCCAACCAGAATACTGATTGAGGCATCGTAACAAATAATTTTATAATCTATTATTTCAATAGAGTCATTTTTCTTGAAGCAGTAAAATCACCAGCACTAATGGTATAAATGTAAGTACCACTTGCAAGCTGAGAAGCATTAAAATTAACAGTATGAGAACCAGCATCAAATGACTCACCGTTAATTAAAGAAACAACTTCCTGACCTAACATGTTGTAAATTTTAAGATTTACACTTGCAGATGCAGGTAAAGAGAAGTTAATTTTTGTTGAAGGGTTGAATGGGTTTGGATAGTTCTGTGCTAAAGCAAAGTCAGCTGGAGCAGATAAATCAACTTCTACTTCATTTGAATAAGCAATTTCGCCACTAAAATCAACCTGTACAAGTCTGTAGGTAAACTGACCAACTGTAGTAGTTACATCATCAACAAATGAATAGCTATGAGCTTCAGCAGAAGTTCCATAACCATCTATGAAAGCAATAGTTCTATAGTCAGAATTTTCAGATTTTCTTTGAATTTCAAAACCTTTGTTATTCTGTTCTGTAGCAGTAGTCCAGTCAAGTTTTACGTCGCCATTAACAACAGAAGCAGCAAAAGAAGTAAGTTCTACAGGTAGAGAACCTTCTGCATCAAGAACAACCATTGGAGCAACAGCACCAGTACCTTCACCATAAACAACTTCCTGGAATGGATCACCATCAAGTTCAGCTATAAATACATGCATCCATCTGTAACCAGCTTCACTCCAGTATTCCTGATCGATAACAGATTTTTCATAATTTGCAGCATCAGTAATATCACCACCTTTATATTCCAATCTTAAAATAGCACCGTCAGGTGAAGCACCTCTTGAACCAAATACAAAATCCATAAGATCATCACCATCAATATCGCCAGTACCTGTACCATACAAACGACCATCAGTTGAAATTTCATCAGCAAAGTTAGCAATTACTGTAACTGCTAAAGTATCATCAACAGGCTGAAGTAAATAAACATCCTGACCTGAAGAAGACCAGCTAGCCATGATACCTTCCATAGTTTCATCACCATCAATATTAACCGCAGTAGCAGAATTCCAGCTACCTAAAGTTTGACCTGAAGTAGTTTGATGCTGAACATAATTATCTCCGTCGAAAGAAACTTTTGTGATATTTCCGGCAGATGATATATGATAAAGTGCTTTATCCATATAAAGCATATCATACGCAGTACCTAACGTGTTGCCAGTATCGTAAGCTTCCATAGTCCATGTTTCAGAACCATCACCATTATCAGGTACATCATCAACTGAAGCGATAACGTAATGATAATCACCAGCTCTTGTTACCATAATAAGTTCATTAGTTCCGTCCAAATCCATATCATCAACAACCCATTTAAATGGTCTGTCGTTAGCGTTATCCGCTGAGTTAAGATTCCACTGAGCATTTGGAGTATAGTTGCCATTACCATCAGCAATACCAAGTTCATCACTTCCATCGCCTTTTACTTCAAATACAACTACACGAGACGGATTTGGATTTGCACCATAAGTAAAATTAATTGGACCCCAAATTACTTCCATTTTACCATCGCTATCAAGATCGCCGCAAGTTAATGGAGGCCAAGTATTTTGCTTAGGAATGTAATCAAGAACAGCTGACCAAACCAGTTCGAAACCTGCATTCTCACCTTTAAATTCATATTTCCATATTTTTGGAACCAATTCACCAGTTATACTACCATCAGACCAGTTGTTATTAATGGCATAAATTTCCATCATTCCATCACCGTCAAGGTCAACTCCAGGTAGAATATTACCAAATGACGCCCCACCATCAGTTGGCATTGCAATTTCAGCTACACGAGTGAACTGTCCAAATACTAACCCTGATACCAGCATTGAAGCCAGCAGAACCATTAAAATTTTTTTCATGGTTACTCCTATGTTTTAATTAATAATAATAAGTGTAGATGTGAAATTAAACTTTTGAAGAACTCTTTTATACGTAAGCAATTTAAGCTTTTGTTTTACTATTCCAAGTTATTATTTATATTGTACAAACTAAAGAATTAAAACATTATTGTAAAGCAAAACTTTAACATTATTTAATATATAAACGGGTATTTTTCAATACCCGTTCACTTTTATTTGCTTTCAGAAATTTTTACCGGTTCGGCATTCCAAATCAAATCGTTATATTCCTGTATTGTTCTGTCTGTAGAGAACTTTCCTATCCTTGCACAATTCAAGACAGACATCTTGTTCCATGCTTTCTTATCGCGGTAAAGTTCTGCAACTTTGTCCTGAGTATCTATATAGGACTGATAATCAGCAAACAGACAATAATAATCAATTTCCTTTAAGCCTCTTACAAGATCATCAAAAATACCCTCTTCTCCACGGCTAAAGTAATTCGATTCAATCATATCAACAATTCGTTTCAACTCAGAATTGGAATTATAGTAATCCATTGGTTCATAATCTTTCTTAAGTTCAACAACCTCATCAGCTAATAAACCAAATATAAAGATATTGTCTTCACCAACTTCTTCACTAATCTCAACATTTGCTCCATCCATAGTACCAATAGTAAGTGCACCGTTAAGAGCAAACTTCATGTTACCTGTACCAGATGCCTCAAATCCCGCTGTTGATATTTGTTCCGATAGCTCAGAAGCAGGAATTATTTTTTCAGCAAGCGAAACTGAATAATTTTTAAGGAAAAATATTTTCAGTCTTCCATTTACATCAGGATCGTTATTAATTACATCAGTAAGATTATTGATAAGTTTAATAACCATTTTTGCCTGAATGTAAGCTGGTGCAGCTTTACCGCCAAAAATAACCGTTCTTGGTACCATATCAATATCAGGATTATCCTTAATACGGTTATACAGGGTTATTACATGAAATACATCCAGCAATTGTCTTTTATATTCATGAAAACGTTTTATCTGAACATCAAATATCGAATCCATATTAACTTCTGTATGATGTTCTGCTTCTATATACTCTTTGAGTAATTTTTTATTGGTCCATTTTACATTAGCCCAATTTTCAAGAAACTGCTCATCATCAGCATATCTCTCAAGTTTTTTAAGCTCTGTTAGCTCTGTTAGCCAACCATCACCAATCTTGTCTGTAATAAGTTCGGCAAGCATTGGGTTAGCAGCTCTCAACCATCTTCTTGGAGTTATACCATTTGTAACATTAACAAACTTGTCTTTAAATATTTTATGAAAATGATGAAATATTCTTGTTTTAAGAATTTGGGTATGAAGTTCGGCAACACCATTAACTTTATGCGATCCAACAATTGCAAGATAAGCCATTCTTACTGTTTTTACAGGATGTTCTCTTATTATCGATACTTCGCTAACAACCTTATCATCAACAGAATAATACTGTTTAACGTACTTAAGAAATCGATGATTTATTTCATAAATAATTAGCAGATGGCGTGGTAGTACTTTTTCAAGCAATTCAACTGACCATTCTTCTAAAGCTTCAGGAACTACAGTATGGTTTGTATAGGCAAAAGTTTCGGTTGTTATTGCCCAGGCATCTTCCCATTCCATATTTTCCTCATCCAGCAGAATTCTCATTAATTCCGGAATAGCAATAACAGGATGGGTATCATTTAACTGAATAGCCGTTTTTTCACCAAAATTTTTCATTGTATCATTATGATACTTGTATTTCCTGATTATGTCGTGCAATGAAGCTGCAACGAAGAAATATTCCTGCTGTAATCGCAATATTTTACCCTTTGCATTGGAATCATTTGGGTATAATACTTTCGATATATTTTCAGAAAGACTCTTTTTCTCAACTGCCTGAAGGTAATTACCTTCATTAAAATCCTGGAAACTGAATTCATCAGTAGATCTGGCAGCCCATAATCTAAGGTTATTTACATTTTTTGTTTTTGTACCTGGTACTGGTATGTCATAAGCAATAGCCAATACATCATCTGTATTAACCCACTCATATTTAAGAGCACCAGACTGGTCTTTTCTCGAAACAACATTACCAAAAAATTTTATACGAAAACTAATATCTCTTCGTAAAGATTCCCATGGATTACCATAAGCAAGCCAGTGATCAGGATGCTCCATCTGAAATCCATTTTCAATTTTTTGCTTAAAAATACCATATTCGTATCTTATGCCATAACCAAAAGCAGGCAATCCAAGTGTTGCCATTGAATCGAGGAAACATGCAGCAAGTCTTCCCAGACCACCATTTCCAAGACCCATATCTCTTTCATACTCTACAAGGTCTTCAAGTATATAACCATCTTTTTTAAGTATTTCTTTACATTCATCATAATAATTCATGTTATAAAGAATGTCCTCAAGCAATCGTCCCATCAAAAACTCAAGTGAAAGATAATATACTCGTTTCGTGTTTTGTTTGTTATACTGATCCTGAGTTCTCAGCCACCTTCTTACCAGTCTGTCCTTAACCGCTAATGCGATAGCTGTGTAGTAATCCTGTCCGTTTGCACTGTTTCTGTCTTTAACAAGACGAAATTCCATATTCTCAGCAAACTGATTCGACAAAGAATAACTCTCTGAAGCTTCACTATCAGTAAAAAACAATGAATTTGAATTGTCTTCCATGCATTTCCTTTTATTGATATTATAATTGTCTTTAATTTTTGCAATTTAGATTAAAAAGTCAAATAAAAACTGTGTTCCGCAATACACATATATTTGATTTTTTAATATAATGCTTCTGTCTATGCAATATTTTAATCTTGCAGTAAATTAAAAGACGATCATTTACACACACATAGTAAATAAAGTTACAAATAATTTTTGTATCACCAAAAACTTTGATGAAATATTTTTAAGCTAAATTCCTGGTCTCTTGGGGATGTAATAGGATTATAAGCGAGGTAAACAGTTATATTATATGTAATTATTATGCCTGTAATAGCATCTATACTGTTACTTAACGGAAAGAAAAAGTGCACTCTCAGGAGTGCACTCTAATTTAGTTCAACAATCTATTGTTATCATTTGGATTTGAATCAAGTAAATTATCTTTAACTTTAAAATGATTAACCAATTTACTTAAGTTTATTGTTGATTCGCTATGATGACTAACTGACTCAAGTATTCCATGAATTGCAGATGTACTTTCTCTGGAAACATTACTGATATTTTCTATATTTCTTGATATTTCATCTCCAGTTTGCGATTGCTGTTCACTAGCAGCCGCAACCTGATCAATTATATCACTAATATTGTGTGAGTTTTCAATAATTTTCTTCAGGGCATCATTTGCTTTATTAGCCAATTCCTTACCCATTTCTACCTCTGTAGTACCCGAGTTTATTGAATCAACAGCACGTTCTGTATTGGTCTGAATTTCCTTAATCATCATGGATATTTCTTTTGTTGCTTTTGTTGTTCGCTCAGCAAGTTTTCTTACCTCATCAGCTACAACGGCAAATCCCCTTCCCTGTTCACCCGCTCTGGCAGCTTCAATAGCAGCATTGAGAGCAAGAAGATTTGTCTGGTCAGCGATATCATTAATAACCTGAACTATATCACCAATTTTACTACTACTAACACCAAGCTCTTCAACAACCTGTGAAGAATCCAGTACCACTTTGGCAATTTTATTCATACCGGTAATAGTTTGAGAAACTATTTCACCACCTTCCTTGGCAAACTCACCAGCATCTTTTGCACTTTCGGCAGCAACACCGGCATTTTTAGTGTTTTCATGTATTGAACGAGCCATTTCTTCAACTGCACTTGCAACTTCAGCAGCTTCCATTGTCTGGTTCTCAATACCTTTTGCTATATGGTTCGTCTGATCCAAAATTAACTGATTAGATTCAATTGTATCATGAACAGCTTTTTGTACCCTCGCAAACATTTCGCTAATTCTTTCGGAAGCAAGATTAAAACCGTTATATAGCATTGCTATCTCATCTTCATTTTCGGAAGCAAGATAAACTGTTAAATCACCCTGAGAAAATTTTTCAATCTCTGATAGCATATTATCAACACTATCTTTTAGGTATCGTTTTTCCTCTTCAAGATTAGCCATAATTTTTTCGGTTTTTACCATCTGTTCTTTAAGTGCAGATTCTTTTTCTTCAAGCTGCTTTTTCTGTTCCTGAGCTAATTCGTATTGTTTTTCCATCTCATGATGCTGCTTTTTCATAGCATCCATGCGACTTTTATATAGCCTAAAGCTTATATAACCAATTATAACAACAACAATTGCCCAGAACCAGTAAGTCTGATAAAAGTATGCCTCAAAATAGAAATCAGTTTCTGTACCGGCTTCATTCCAAATGCCATCATTATTACAAGCCTTAACTTTAAACTTGTACTTACCAGGAGCAATATTGGTATAATAAGCTGTTCTTCTGTTACCAGCATCAACCCAGTCTTTATCAAAGCCTTCCAGCATATACATAAAGTTAACTTTTTTAGGAATCATAAAGCTTAACCCTGTATAATGAAATTCAAATTTTTCATTACCAGCTTCAATAGTTATTTCTTCATTCAGGTTTTGCTCAACACCATCAACCAAAAACTCTTCAATTATAACTGGTGGAACTACTTCATTTTTATCCAGCCTTTCAGGATTAATAGTTACTAAACCCTTAATTGTTGGGAACCATAAATTCCCTCGATTATCCTTATAACCTGCCGGCTGTGAAGTTCCATTACACTCACTGCTACGCATACCATCGTTTTTGCCAAAAGAAGAGGTAGTAACAGATTCAAGTGCAGCATCACAAAAATCATTTAATTCGGATTTATTAGTGTAATAAATACCTTTATTACAACTCATCCAGAAATTACCTTTTCGATCTTCAAGGATTGAAAAAACCGGATCATCAAATAAACCATCATCGGTAGTAATTGATTTTATTGTTTCATTTTTTAATCTGTTAAGACCCGCACTGGTGCCAATCCATATTACACCGGAATTATCTTCATAAAAACATCTTACAATATTGTTGGATAATCCGTCAGTTTTATCGTAAACCTTAAAATAACCATTGGAGTATTTTACTGCACCACCACCACGTGTACCAATCCAGATATTCCCTTTTGAATCACCATAAATAACCCTGATATAATCGGCGGGTAAACCATTGGATTTATCATAAACAGTAGTTCCAATTTTACCATCTTTCATCAGGCAAATACCTTTTGTTGTACCAATCCAAATTGTTCCATCACGTTGTTGATATAATGCTTTAACTGTATTGGATGGTAATCCGTTAGTTTCCTTATAAGTTTTAAAACGCCCATTTTTTAAAACAGAAAGTCCGCCACCATTTGTACCTACCCATAAACTACCTTCCTTATCTTCCATTACAGGAAAAATAACATTGCTGCCCAAGCCGTTAGCAGTTGTATAAGTAGTTACCTTGTCACCAACCAGTTTATTCAGACCACCACCATCGGTACCAGCCCAAATAGCACCTTTGGAATCCTGAAACACAGTCCAGATAAAATCACTTTTTAATCCTTCCTTGGTTGTATAGGTAATACATTTTCCATCACGGAGTCTGTCCAAACCACCGCCATTAGTACCTACCCATAAACTACCTTCCTTATCCGAAGCAAGAGCTGTAACATTATCATTTGAAAGACCATCGGATATTGTAAAATGCTGCACATTTCCATTGTAAATTCTGTTAAGTCCTTTAAGGGAGCCCGCCCATAAAGCACCAACTTTATCTACATAAACCGATCTTATTATGTTATTGCTAAGTCCGTTTTCGGTGTTATAAACTAAAACATCGCCATTAAAGCTATAATGAACAACACCTTTACCATTTGTTCCAAGCCATAATCCACTTCGTCCAGCTTTTTCAATCTTCCAAATTTTTATGTTGTCCAATTCGGAACCAAGTTTAATTTTAGTTGAGGAACGGGAGTTAAATACCTGTAATCCGTTTGGTGTAGCCAGCCAGATATTGCCTTGATCATCAGCAATAAGGTCCTGTACAACATCAAATGAATAACCATTTTGATTATTATAAATAGTAAATATTCCGTCTGAATATTTAGAAAGCCCGCTGCCATCAGTTGCAATCCATATGTTACCTGAATTGTCTTCACAAATAGCAGAAATAAAATTACTTCCTATTCCACTTTCTTTGGAATAGTTAATTCTTGACTCACCATCAAGCACAGTTATACCACCTCCATCAGTACCAATCCATATTTTGCCTTTGGAATCCTGATATAACGCAGTGATGTAATTGTTTTTTAATTCGGGTGTGTTTTTTTTGTTGATTACCTCAAACTTTACACCATCAAAAAAAGCAAGCCCTTCCTGTGTTGCAAACACAAGATAGCCGTCGTTTGTTTGCAAAATTTCCTGAATTGAATTTTGTGGTAATCCGTCTTCAGTTTGCCAAACGTCCAAAATGTACTGTGTTATTTTTTTATTTGGATCCAGTGCCTCTCCGGATGCAAATATCACAGTAGATGAAATTGTAATAATAAAAAAAAGAACAATCTTAACACGGGTCGAGAAGTTAGAGATCATTTTTTCCCCAGTTTAAATTAAAAAATGAACACGTCGCCATTTTCATTGTCGAAAGAGGAAAGAAATATTTTAACAAGTTTTTATTAATTTTGAAAATATTGTTAATTTTTTTTAATAATTATGGTGCAATTCGTAAAATAGACCATTTCATATCTTTCAATTCATAAACAATCCTGTCGTGCAATCTGTTTTCTCTACCCTGCCAAAACTCAAAATAATTTGGTTTAAATGAATACCCACCCCAATTGGGTGGTCTTCTTATCTCAGTCTTCTTCTTTAATAATTCATCTGCTTTATTTTCTAACATTTCTCTATTCTCAATAATTTTGCTTTGGGGTGATATAATGGCACTAACCTGAGATTTTAGAGGTCGTGAGTAAAAATAATCATCACTGATTTTATCATCAGTTTTTTCAATTATTCCCTCAATTCTTATCTGTCTTTCCAACTCCGGATAAAAAAAGTTAATTGCACCAAATTGACTGTTTGCTATCTGCTCCCCCTTTGCACTATTATAGTTCGTAAAAAAAATCAATTCACCGTTTATAATATCCTTTAATAGAACCACCCTTGATTTTGGTCTGCCTGTTATATCAACAGTTGATAAAACCATCGCATTTGGTTCATTTACATTTAATTTAATTGCAATATTCAACCATTTTTCAAATAGCTCTATTGGATTGTTAGTTATATCTTTTGTACCAAGGGAATATTTGGTATATTCTTTTCTTAGTTCGCTCGGTATTTTTTGCACCATAATTTTGACTTATTTCCTTAATTTATCTATTATTGATTTTAACCGAACGAGAGTTAAAATAATTCCTTCAGATAACTTTATTTATTGGTTTAATACAATCGTTATCTATGTTTCTTTTACAAATATTTCCTTTCCAGGAGTAAGGTGTGAATAACAGAGAATTTGGACTTCTACTTAATTCGATATTACAGGACCTGATTGATGGTAAAAACAAACAGGCATTAGATAAAACTTCAAATGCGGTTCAACAATTTCCTGAATTAACAACTACCAATATATTACATGCGTGGTCTAACCTTGAAAATGGTAATCCTGCAGAAGCCATCGAACTTGCAGATATTTGTCAGGAGCAAGATAGCTTTACACCAATAATTAAACTAATAAGAGGGATTATACTTTCTCGTACAAACTTGGTTGATTCATCTTTGGAAAGTCTGAATGAGGCGATCAATACAGAAAGGACTATGCTTTCCCTCTCACTTCATTACAAGGCAAGAGGATTATGTTTAAAAAATAAATATGATGAAGCAATCTCCAATCTTGATTTTGCTCTTTCATTAGCACCCCGCAACGCGGATGAAATAGAAAACACAAAAGAATATATAAAAATTGCTAAAAAGCTGTTCACAAAATCTGTAAAACAGGATGTAGCTAAGCTGAGAAGTTTAATTGATTTTGGAATAAAGGCAATAAGAAATAAAGATGCATGGTTTGCTGTACTGTTAACTAAAAAAATACCAGCAAACATACTTCCCGATGAATTAAAAAATGAACTAAAATTATTAGAGCTGGAATCTCTTTTCTTTTTACATCAGTATAAACCAGCTTACGAAATGGCTCAAAAGCTTAAGAAAGTTTTCACAAAAAATCTTAGATTTGAAAACATATACACTACCCTTAAAGCTAAAATTGATCCTGATATTGAAGAAAAGGATACCCCAACATCACCGGTATTACCAAAGACTACAAAGAAGAACCTTAAAGCGGAAGCTTTTTTCTATGAAAATCCTCTCGCGGATGTGTTTTCTGCTAAAATTTATGATGTAATTGAAGACAAGAAAAAAAGACGCAGAAATTTTTATCATACCCTAAATGCACAAGATGCTACGATGATTGGAGTTGAAGTAATATTTAATAATCCATTTTTTGATATTGAACAAAAAGAATTTACCTGCCAGGCTAAATGGTATTTTAACGACAAGGAAATTGGGGTAAACGAATTTAACCTGAGTGTACATGTAGGATGGGATGCTGTTATCTTCTCTCAGGTTTGGGGAAGCGATAAACCAGGATACTGGAAAAAAGGTCAGGGAAGAGTTGAAATTTATATTGAAAATTATCGAATTGCTCGAGTATGGTATATACTCGCTGATCAGCATATTGAGATTTTGGAAGATGACGAGACAGAAATCGACTCAAAATCCAAAGAAGAAGTTGCTCCAAAAGAGGATAAAAAAGAGAATGAATTTGATACCGAAGGACTCTCTGTCCAAATTCATAAACCAAAGGAAAATGCTTCACTTGATGACCTTGTTGGAGAACTTCAGGAATTTACTGGTCTTGAAAGCGTAAAAAAATCAGTTAAGGAGTTTATTTCTTTTCTTAACTTCCTAAAGGAACGTGAAAAACTCGGTGTTAAATCTGACGATAATATTTCAATAAATAGCGTATTTCTTGGTAATCCGGGAACTGGTAAAACTACCGTGGCTCGTTTACTTGGCGGTATATTTAAAGCTATGGGATTACTTGAAAAAGGTCATGTTGTTGAGGTTGACAGAACCGGTCTTGTTGGACAGTATGTGGGTGAAACCGCTCAAAAATCAGAAAAAGTGATAAATCTTTCCATGGGTGGTGTTCTGTTTATTGATGAAGCTTACACGTTGGTAAAAACCGGTGGAAGCGGTCAGGACTTTGGACAAGAAGCTATTGATACCTTACTAAAGAAGATGGAAGACCACAGGAATGAGTTTGTTGTTATTGTTGCAGGCTATCCTGATGAAATGAATACTTTTCTTTCATCAAATCCTGGTATGAAATCCCGTTTTAATCATTTCTTTAACTTTGAAGACTATACTCCTGATGAGCTTATAAAAATTTTTAATATGATGATTCAAAAGGATGAATACAATATTACCGATTCCGCTGCCTCATTACTTAAAAAGGAATTTATTGATCTTTATCGTAAACGTGATAAAACTTTTGGGAATGCACGCTTGGTTAGACAAATTACCGAATCAACAAAAATGCAGCTGAGCAAACGATTCTTGTCACTTCCGGAATCCAAAAGGTCTAAAGAAACCGTTACTACAATCATTGATGATGATATTAAAGCCATTCTTGAAAAGGATGTAAAAAAAGAAGTTGCACTACCAATCAACGAAGAAGCTCTTAAAGAAGCGATGGATGAGCTTAATAATCTTACAGGTTTGCGTTCTGTTGTTAACGAAATGATGGATACTGTTAAACTTGCGAGATATTACATCGAACAGGGTGAAAATTTGCAGAGCAGATTTTCGTCACATATACTTTTTCTGGGTAATCCGGGAACAGGAAAAACTACAGTTGCCCGAATTTTGGGTAAAATTTATTCTGCTCTTGGTATTCTGCCAAAAGGTCATTTGGTTGAAACTGACAGACAGGGTTTGGTATCAGGGTATGTTGGACAAACTGCTGAAAAAACCACACAAAAAATTGATGAATCTATTGGCGGCACCCTATTTATTGATGAAGCCTATACCCTGGTAAAAAAAGATAGTAATGGTGATTTTGGCAAGGAAGCTATCGACACGCTTCTCAAAAGAATGGAAGATGATAAAGGTAAATTTATTGTTATTGCAGCCGGTTATACAAACGAAATGAAAATGTTCATTGAAAGTAATCCCGGAATGCAGTCACGTTTTACCAAAATATTTGAGTTTGAAGATTATACACCGGATGAATTACTTGAAATAACCGATATGATACTGAATAAACGAAAGTTTATAATTGATAATAATACTAGAGAAAACCTGATGTATTACTTCAATGAGATTTATCGAAACAGGGACAAAAATTTTGGAAATGCTCGTATAGTTAGAAACATGATTGATACTGCTATAAATAATCAAACACTTCGTATTGCAAGTCTTAAATCGGAAGATAGAACCGATGAGATGAAACAAACAATTACATCTGATGATTTTGCCGAACTGAAAAAGGATATTAGTGAGGCAAAAAGATACGAAATTAAAGGTGACCCACGTAAACTGGAAAAGCTGATCGATGACCTGCATCAACTAACCGGATTAAACTCGGTTAAAGAAAGTGTATCCAAAATGGTTAAAGGTTTGCAAATTGCAAATCTTCGCAAGGAACGAGGAATGCGTGTTATTGAAAAAAGTTTACATGCAGTGTTTACTGGTAATCCCGGAACAGGGAAAACAACTGTAGCCAGAAAAATGAGTCAGATTTACAAGGAACTCGGACTTATAGAAAAAGGTCACCTTATTGAAGTTGACCGTGCAGATCTTGTTGCTGGCTTCCAGGGGCAAACAGCTCTTAAAACTGATGAAATAATAAAAAAATCTCTCGGTGGTACATTATTTATTGATGAAGCTTATACTCTTTCGAGGAAAGGAAGCGAATACGGTCAGGAAGCAATTGATACACTACTTAAGAGAATGGAGGATTATAAAGGAGAGTTTATTGTTATTGTTGCCGGTTATCCTAAAGAAATGCAAGAATTCCTTTCAACTAATCCCGGACTCGAATCCCGTTTTACCAATGTATTTACTTTTGAGGATTATGAACCTCGCCAGCTACTTGAAATAACAAACCGAATTGCAGAATCCAACGGTTATTTTCTTGATGAAGGTTCACTTCAGTTATTACTTGAATTATTTAATGATTTATATACTAATAGAGACAAAAATTTCGGTAATGCCCGACTCGCAAGAAATATATTATACAAAGCAATCGAGCATCAGGAAAATAGAATCGCTAATCTCGATAGCCACGCTGATGAAGATTTAACAACCATTATAATGGAAGATGTTGAATTGATATATAATGAGTATCAATAATTATTATTTCATATTTAACTGGTTACCCATCGGGTCAATAATTACTAAACTGGAATCTGTTGAATAGACTTTACCCTCTCCAATTGTACCGGAATAAAGTAAATCCTCAACATATACTAATCTGATTTCATTAAATATAATTGAGGTTGTATCATCACCTTTGTTAATAATGCAATTTATACTATCACCAAGATCATTATAAAACTCGGAAGTTAATTTTAGCGAAGGTGTTGTAAAAACAACTTCCTGTATAGTATATTTTTTTTTGACTACCTTACCCAACTTTGGTTTTAGTACAGAAATAACGATTAGCCAAAATATTGCTATTACCACAAATACCAAAAGTATGGGTCCTATATTTGACAATTTATTTTTCATAACTATAAAAAAATGACGATTATAGAGCCGTCAAAAATTAGCTTTCTCCCTTGTTTTGAAAATTAGCAGCTGAAATTATTCGATCAGCTAATCTGGAAAAAGGTAAACTCTGCAAATATATTGTTCCTGGTCCAGTAAGTTTTGCCAGAAATAATCCTTCACCACCAAATAACGCATTTTTAAAACCACCAATAAACTCAATATCATAATTTACTGTTGGGGAAAATGCAACCAGACAACCTGTATCAACTTTTAAGCTTTCTCCTGGTTGTAGTTCTTTTTTAATTATAGCTCCACCAGCATGCACAAAAGCAATGCCATGCCCTTGCAATCGCTGAAGTATAAAACCTTCTCCACCAAATAAACCAGCACCAATTTTTTTTGTAAAAGCTACTTCAATATCAATTCCGTTTGCAGAACACAGATAAGAATCTTTTTGGCATAAAAAACTGCCACCTAATTCGTCTAAATGCAAAGGAATGATTTTCCCCGGATATGGTGCTCCAAACGCTACATGCCCCTTACCATTTCCATTATACTGAAATGTAGTAATAAAAAAACTTTCTCCAGTGAGCATTCTCTTAAATCCCTTAAAAAGTCCACCTTCTGTACCGGTCTGCATTTCAATACCCTCTTCCATATACATCATTGCACCCGCTTCTGCTCTTACACCCTCACCAGGATCAAGTTCAATTTCAACGAGTTGCATATCATCGCCATAAATTTTATAATCTATTACATCTGCCATACTTTCTCCTTAATTTTTATTAAATTGCCTACACTTTTCCTAAATGATTTGTCGTACCTTTAATGATAACAAAGATTACCAAAATACTCAATGATGTTTTTGGATATAAATCCTTCAGACCTTTCCAAAAAGAGATTATTTTATCAATTCTTTCTCAAAAGGATGTTTTAGCTGTAATGCCAACCGGTGGTGGAAAATCATTGTGCTACCAAATACCGGCAATTTATAATGAATCGGTTACAGTTGTTATTTCCCCTTTGATTTCTTTAATGAAAGACCAGGTTCAACAGCTTCAGCAATATGGTGTTCCAGCTATTTATCTTAATAGTTCACTTCCTCGTGAAGAATATGAATACAATATAGAAGAGTTGGTTTCAGGCAGAATAAAATTACTCTATGTTGCACCCGAAACATTGCTTACAGACAGAATAATCTCAATATTAAAAACAGTAAAACCATCACTTATTACTATTGATGAGGCTCATTGTATTTCGGAATGGGGACACGATTTTAGAAAAGAATATAGAAAAATTGTTCAGCTTAGAGAAATATTTCCAAAAGTTAAGTTTGCTGCCTTCACAGCTACAGCAACCGAAAAGGTAAGAAAAGATATAGTTGCCTCCTTAAACCTTTTTCAATCCGAAATATATGTTTCCAGTTTCGACCGCAAAAACCTTTTTCTTCAGGTTGAGCAAAAAGTTAATCCACTTGAGCAAATTTTGTCATTCTTAAAAAAATACCCTGATAAGTCTGGCATTATTTACTGCTTCTCACGAAAGCAGGTTGATAGCCTTGCAACCGATTTGCAGGAAGCTGGTTATAAAGCACTTCCCTACCACGCTGGTTTAAGCGATACTACCCGAATCGAAAATCAGGATCTGTTTGTTCGCGATGAAATTAGAATAATTGTTGCAACTATTGCATTTGGAATGGGTATAGACAAATCAAATGTACGTTTCGTTATTCACCATGACCTACCTAAAAATCTGGAATCTTATTATCAGGAAATTGGTAGAGGTGGCAGAGATGGATTGTTTTCTCATTGTTTGCTTCTTTACAGTGAAAAAGATCGTTCAAAAATACAATATTTTATTAATCAAAAAGAGCTGACAATAGAACGGGATATTGCTGAAAACCAGCTACAAAAAGTAATGGATTATGCAGATTACTACCATTGCAGACGAAAGCCACTGTTAAGATACTTTGGCGAAGATTATAATGTTAATAATTGTGGGGCTTGTGATAATTGCGATTCTACCCAAACGAAACTTATTGATCTTACAATACCAGCACAAAAGTTTATGTCATGCATTAAAAGAACAGCTGAACAAAACACTGCTAAGTACAACCTCGATATTTTACTGGGCAAAACTGATGTTAGTGATATTAGTCTTGAGCATAAAAATCTCTCCACCTACGGTATTGGTAAAGAATACAGTGAAAAAGAATGGCAATATATTATAAGTCAAATAAAAAAAGCCGGCTATATCACCGAAGAAGATATACCAAAAGTTACAGAAACAGGGAAATTAGTTTTAACTGGTAAAGAGTTATTCCGCGGGTATCTTCCATCAACAAAAAAGCAAAAAGTGCCTTTAGCTGTTGCAGCAAAAGCTGATGAAAAACTTTTTGCAAAACTTGCAGAAATCAGAAAACTTATAGCTCAAAAATCAGGTATTCCTCCATTTGTTATTTTTCACGATTCAACTCTAATGGAGATGTCTTCTAAAAAGCCAACTACATCAAAAGCTATGCTTAATATATCTGGTGTTGGATATGTAAAGTTTGATAAATACGGTCAAATATTTCTTGATGCAATTACAGATTATATTTCTGGTGATAACAAGACTGGAAGTAAAACTGGTATAAAAATTTCAAATAGTGCTTACCAGATTGGCGAAAAAATAAATGATGGTTTCAGCTTGCTCGATATAATGCAAGCCACAAATCTCCGTAAAACTACAATCTTGAAGCATATAAAAAATTTTGTAGAAAGTGGAAACCAGATCGAAACTGATTTTATCTATAAAAACTGGCGAATTTCAGAAGAAAAGTTTAATGATCTTGTTGATAATTGCAACGATAAAAACTTTGAGTCTATTATTAAAGTCAGAACAAACGAAGATCGGTTGTGGTATGAAATACTATCCGAATTGCTAAACTAAACCCAAATATGAATAATTCAACCCATTGAAATAATTATCATTTTTAAGCTGATTTGTAATATAGAATACTATAATTTGCTTTTAGAGTAAGGAATTGGGATTAGTATAAAATTAATAAATTAACGATATTTGTACCTTGAATATTTATATGGAGTAATAGTGAATATAACTGCAAATCCTGATAATCTTGGTAGTGATGTAAAACTGATTGAATACGATAACCGCAAAATATATCTGGTAGGTACTGCACACGTATCGAAGGAATCTGTTGATACAGTAAGAAATACCATTGAACAGGTAAAACCTGATACAGTTTGTATAGAATTGGATGAAAAAAGGCATAAGGCACTTAGCGATAAAAAGAAATGGGAATCCCTAAACCTTAAGGAAGTAATAAAGAATAAACAACTATCAACCCTTATAATAAATATCCTTCTCGCTTCATATCAAAAAAAGATTGGCGAGCAGCTTGGGGTTGCACCAGGCTCCGAACTACTTGAAGCAGATAAGGTTGCCAAAGAAAATAACATTAACATTTCACTTGTTGATCGCGATATAAGAATTACATTAAGACGTGCATGGAATTCAATGGGATTCTGGCAAAAAATGAAATTTGTTACAGTTGGACTTGCAGGATTATTTGAGAAAGAAGATATTTCGGAAGAACAGCTTCGTGAAATACGCCAAAAAGATGCATTATCGGAGATGCTGAAAGAACTTGGGAAAACTATGCCTGTCTTAAAAACAGTGCTTATAGATGAACGTGATACTTATCTTGCTAAAAAAATTGAACAGTCTCAGGGAGATACTATTGTTGCCGTTGTTGGTGCTGGACACGTTGAAGGTATGCTTGAACACTGGGGACAAGATACTGACCTTGATGCTATTGAAATAATTCCAAAATCATCTCCTGTTATCAAAATTATTGGTTGGGGTATTCCTGCAATAATCGTTGCTTCATTAATGTATATTGGTATTAGTAAGGGCGTTCTGGAAGCCGGCGACAACCTTTTATTTTGGATTTTGGTTAATGGTATTCCTTCCGGGATTGGGGCTATTTTAGCACTTGGTCATCCTCTAACAATAATTGGCACCTTTCTCGCAGCTCCATTTACAAGTTTAACCCCAGTTATTGGTGCTGGTTACGTAGCAGCCTTTATACAGGTATATTTTAAACCACCTCAGGTTTTGGAATTTCAAACTGTAACTGATGATTTCGGACACTTTACAAAATGGTGGTCGAATAAACTGTTAAGAATTCTGCTGGTTTTTATACTTACCAGTTTGGGTAGTGCATTAGGTACATACGTTGGAGCTTACGAAATTATTTCAAACATATTCTGATGCTAAAACAACTCAGGAAAATATTGTACTTTCTATCAATCTTTCTAATTTACTTTATTGGAAAAGAATTTCTTGAGTTGTTTAACTCAATTTATGCATTCAATAATACTGCGGCTTACATCTTTCTGGGTATAACTCTTGCAGCATTAACCTACTTCGTAATAATTCCAGTTGTTACAATTCTTAGAATGAAAACCATACAGCCTCCGGTATATAATGAAAACGAGATAGAAGCATTAAAGATAAAACGACTAAAAGGATATGCTTCAAACAAACTTGTTAAAAACAGTGCAGTATTTTCGGAATTGAAAGAAGCAGATTACGAGAAGGTTACAGCACTATTAAAACCTGAAGTTGATATTATAAGAAAAAAGTATGTGAAGAGTGTATTTTACTCTACAGCTATATCGCAGAATGGTTTTCTAGATGCCTTTCTTTTCCTTACTTCGGCAGTTAATATGGTTAAGGAAATATTTATCACATACAATGGAAGAGTTTCAAATTCCGATCTGCTGGCAATTGCCCGTAAAGTTTATTTTGCATCGGCTATTGCAGGTACCGAAGGAGTTGAATATGCTACCTCCGAAATATTCTCGAAGTTTGCTACTGATTCGCTAAAAAGTATTCCATTTCTTGATAAGTTATCTGGCTCTCTCGCAGATGGTTTTATCAATGCTGTTTTATTAACCAGAATATCATTTATTACCGAAAACTATTGTACCATGTTACTAATAAAAAAAGATAGTGATCTGGCTCCTGCTCATAAGATTGTAGTTGATACCACCAAAAATATTGTTGGTGATCTTTCAAGTAAAATAACAACAAATCTTTCTTCCCTTTTGCGTGAACATACCTTAAAAATAAGTGATCTAATAAAGTCTAAAATGAATCCGGTAAAGTATTTACTGGAAGATGAAGAAGAAATAGAAAAAAAGCCAGTCGATAAAAAATCAGCCGGCTTCTTCAATCAATTATTTAGGAAATAATTAAATCATTTCGCTTAGCAATTCAGGTCTCGGTCTTGGTATTACCACCTTGTTAACCAACATACCCTTTTCACCTATAATCCTTGCACCCGAATCAACAGCACTGGTTACGGCAGCAACATCACCGGTAAGCGTACAAAAAGCTTTACCACCTAACGCCATAGCAAGCCTTATTTCAATTAGTTGAACAGATGCAGCTTTTACAGCAGCATCAGCACCCTCTATAAGTGATGCAACCGAAAATGCTTCCAGTATTCCCAAAGCTTCCAAATCATCAACCTGAGAATGACCTGATATCGCAGGGAAAATATCCGGATGCACATTTGGTATAACAAAAGTATCGATTACAGCAAAATCAGCCTCAATAGAAGCGGCATCAACAGATGATTGAACGGCGGCAACATCTCCCCCAACCATAACCATATATTTACCTGAACAGATTGATCGTGATAATATTAATTCAACCTGCGATGTTTTTAACATTATATCAGCAGCCTGCATACCTGCTGCAATACTGCTCAATTCTATAAGACCTATTGAATTCATTTCCATTACCAGTTCCTTTCTGTTATTTGGCAGTAATAACTACAGAATTTTCACTAACAAATTTTATTGTACCACTAATTGAAGCGTGAATATTTGCTCCAAGTTTCCCTTCAACTGCTTTACCAATCAAATCACCCTTATTAACATAATCACCCTGGGTTACTATTGGAACAGCAGGTACACCAACATGTTGCGATAGAAGTATTCGTACCTCCTTAGGATTAGCAACAATATCGGTATAAGGAGTTGACTTTTCATACTTGTAAACATCAAGCTTTTTCATAAGTTGTTTTAATGGTACTCTTCTTCCCTCCTTAACCGGGTGCACTTTAACTTCTTTACTCTGCTGATATTTCGGCATACCCATTTCTCTCATCTCATCCTTACCCTGCACACAAGCTTCTCTTGGATAAAGGTCTTCGGGGCATGAATAAAGTGAGCATAAACCACACGCACAACACAGGTCGGCATATTTATTCCAAACATCCTTGCCGCTAACGGTAAATACAAGCGATCTCATAACCTTGTGGGGCTGAACATCATAACCTAACAAATAGCGTGGACAAAACTCTGTACAGTAACTGCATTGGTCGCATGCAGATTTGCCAATTTTGTTCATACTTTTTTTAGGTCTCTCCATTCTTGTAACAAGATAATGCTCTCGGGGTAATATAATTATACCTGCACACGTTTTGGTAACAACTTCATTAACATCAAAAGTTAACTTTCCCATTAACAAACCGCTAACAAAAATAGCATAATCTTCTATTTTTGTACCCCCGGCAATCTTTATTAAATCCTCGAAAGTAGTACCTATCGGCACAAAAAAAGATGATGGATTATTAACCAGTCCTGTAACAGAAACAAACTTATCGGTAACAGGAACACCTTTGGATGCATTATATATGTTATAAAATGTTTCCACATTATTAACAACACATCCAACATCCAGAGGAATACCATGAGGTGGGATCAGCTTTTTGGTTGCAGCATACACAAGTTCATACTCATCGCCGGAAGGATAAAAATCGCCTAGTGGTGTCATCTCAATTTGAGAATTTACAGTATATTCTTCAATAGCAGAAATAGCTTTTGTGTTTTTAGCTTTTATTCCAAAATAACCACGTTTTGCTTTAGTCTGCTCCTGCATTAGTTTCATTCCCTCAGCAATTTGTTCAGGGAAATTAACCATAAGTTCAAAATCTTTATGGATAAGTGGTTCACATTCAGCACCATTGGCAAGAATAAACTCAACAGTACTATTTGCCTTTATATGAGTTGGAAACCCGGCACCACCGGCACCAACCACACCAGCATCAAATATTTTATCCGGCAAACTCATTATTCATCCTTTCTTTTAATAACAACCAATGTTTTATCATCCTGATATTGGCTATTCTCGGCTGAAAATTTAAGAACATCATCCAGTATAGCATAAACAATCTCTTTCGGAGTTTTATCGATGCTCCTTTTTATAACTTCTTCAAGTCTTGCTTCTTCGTAAAAATCAAAGTCCTTATTAGCGGCTTCAACTATACCATCCGAAAATATTACAAGAACATCCCCTGGTCTAAAGTTTAAACTGTCAGTTTCAAATTTAGAGGCAGGTGCCGGACCAATTAACGGACCTGTAGGCATAAGATAAGTTATTTCCATACTAGACTTACGCACAAACATTGGAGGGTTATGCCCGGCATTGGCGTATAAAAACAATCCCCTGTTATCATTGGATATTTCTCCGTAAAACATAGTTGCAAACTTGTCATCACTAAATATTTTGTTAACAAGTTGGTTTATACGCTTCATCAGGTAAGATATTTTTATATTAAATGTACTCGCCATTCTTATTGCACCCGATATATACATTGCTTCGGCAGCTGCGGCTATACCCTTGGATGCAGCATCGCCAACAACAATCCCGAGTCTTTCTTCATCACCAGACTGAAGATAATCGTAAAAATCGCCACCCAAATCTTTAGCAGGAATAGTAACCCCAAATACATTGTAATTGTGGAATTCATACTCATGCTCGGGTAAAATACTTCTTTGAAGCTGCTTTGCTTTATCAATATCTTCAATCAGGTTTTTTCGGGATACAGAAAGTTTTCGTTCGTTTATCTTTGAAGTAAGAACAGTAGCTACCACATTCAACGTATCTCTCAAATTTTCATCAATCAAACTACTATTCAGAGCAAGTAAATATTCGTAATAGCGTTTTTCATCAGTTTTTATTTTTCTGCCAAAACCTGATGCGGAATAACGAAATATTCCCTTTGCTCTTAATACTTCATTAGTCTCATCAGCTAAAATGGTACGCTCATGAGTAATATAATCAAGAATTGGTGTTTCTTCAATTTTAAGTCTGAAATCATCATCAATCGTTGCAACATTACCTTTTTGGAGACAAATAGTATATGCGTTTTCCTCAGGAACGAGTTTCCATACCCTGCCACCTGATATTTCAAAATTTTCATTATTTATAATTTCAGATAATACACTATCAAATAGATCATTTTCCGAATTAAATTTTTCTGATGCAACCCTTTCAATTGCTCTATAAAGCTTTTTCTGATTCATAACCCCAACTATTCAGTATAATACTTAATAACTTTTTCAATTGCTCTAATACTTACTTCATTAAACCCTGGTGCCGAAAGTGTCTTCATAACACTATTTATAGTAGGACGATAAACACCTTTTGCTACATATCCGCCACCCTCATAAACGCCAATCTTTCCTTCATTTTCCACTGTTACTTCTGTTGGAACTTTAGTGCCTTCCGGTAATAAATCTTTCCATTTGGATTCAAAATTAACAAGTGTAGTAATGTTTTCTTCCCATGGTTCAACTCCCGGTGGATAGTAATCTACATAACTTACTGAAGATGTGTAATACTCATCGGCAAGTCCGGCTAAACCATGACCCAGTTCGTGTATAAATATTTTTTCAGTTTTTTCATTATTTGCAGCGGTACATGAGTAGAAATTATAAATAGCTCCACCTCCATATTTCGAGGTATTCGCCAGTATATAAATTTGATCGTATGGAGCATTTGATGCAACATCACACACTCTACGAAAGTCATCAGTCATAAGATAACGTTCGCTGTCAAATGTAAAAAAAGAACTGTTAAGTATAGTTTTTTTCCAAACATTATCTCCCGGAATATCAACTCCCGAGTCGATAGAAGGAGCCATAACAGCCCATATATTGAATTTATCCTCATTACTCTTAAATGGTTCATATCTGAAAAGATATTTTGCAAAATCATTGCATTGCTGTTCAAAATTTGATAATTCATCTTTGGTATAACCTTCAGGTAATAAAACTATATCAAGTTTATCGGCATAATCACCACTGTAATGAATTCTCTTTTTTTCGAAAACAAGTTCCCTATCCTTTTTTACGAAATAACTATTTGGATCAACAACATATTCAAATCTTTTTACAAAAACATTTTTACTGTCTCTTTTATGAATCTCAACTTTAACCGAATCCTTTGGATAAGGAAAAACAACTGCTCCGTTGTAAGCCTTATTTACAGTTTTAGCTTCATTGGTTGTTTGCCACTCATCAAATAGTGTAGAAAAACCTCGGGAATATATTACCTTATTTGTTGAAAAATCTTTAACAACAACCTTATAATACCCATACCCAAGGTTATCAACCAAATTGTTTTTTGAACCACCCCAGTAAGGTTCTTCTACCAGTTCAACAAACGAAAAACTTTCGCTAATATTATTCCCCGTTTCTATATAATCAAGTCTCAGGGATTTATCATTAAAGTATTTGTTAAAATTGGTTTGAGCTGTTAAAAGGCTGGTAAATATTAAAACTATAATCAAATTTTTCAACATTTTTATTCCTTTAGAAAATATAAAATCATTATATGAAATTATGAATAATTAAGTTTGTACACAATGGAAAGAGAACAAAACAATATCACCAGAAATAAAAAACCCCGCAAATATACTGCGGGGTTATAAAATATATAGTAAGAAAAAACTGAATAATCTTTATAAAGTTTCTTCTTCTTTTGTTTCTTCATCGGATGATTCCGGGGCTTCCTTTTCCTGAGGAAGAAAATATAACTCTTCCGAATCAGTTTTATGCTTAACCAGAACTGTATCACCATCCTTAAAATGCTGAAGGAGTAATTCTTCTGCCAGAGGGTCTTCAACATATTTCTGAATAGCTCTTTTTAACGGACGTGCACCAAATTTTGGATCAAATCCTTTGTGAGCAAGAAATTCTTCTGCTTCTTCATCGAGCAAAAGATTCATTTTGCGTTCCTGCATATTCTTGCACAAGTCTACAAGTTCAATCTTAATGATTTTCTTGATATCATCAAGCTCAAGATTTCGGAATACGATAGTTTCATCAATCCTGTTTAAAAACTCTGGATTAAACAATCGTTTCATTGCATCTTCAACTGTAGTTTTAAGACTTTGATATTTATCAACAAGGTCATTACTTCCGAAACCAAAACTGCCGGTTGATTTAATTTCTTTTGTACCGACATTGGAAGTCATGATTATAATAGTATTCTTGAAATCTACTTTTCTTCCAAGGCTATCGGTTAACTGACCATCATCAAGCACCTGAAGAAGTATGTTAAATACATCAGGATGAGCTTTTTCAATTTCATCAAATAACACAACTGAATAAGGTTTTCTTCTAACTTTCTCAGTTAGCTGTCCGCCTTCCTCATAACCAACGTATCCAGGAGGGGCACCAACTAGACGGGAAGCTGCATATTTCTCCATATACTCACTCATATCAATTCTGATAAGAGCATCGTTTGAATCGAACAGATAACGAGCAAGTTCCTTTGCCAACTCTGTTTTACCAACACCTGTAGGACCAAGAAATATAAAACTACCAATTGGTTTATTAGGATTTTTTAATCCCGAACGGCTGCGTCTTATTGCTTTTGCAAGTTTTTCAACAGCTTCACTTTGTCCAACAATTCTCGAAGTAACTTCTTCTTCCATGTTCATAAGTTTTTCAGTTTCTTCCTGAACAACTCTGGTAACAGGAATACCCGTCATCATTGATACAACCTTACCAATATCATCTTCAGAAACATCGTAAACAATGTCTTTTGTTTTTTCTTCCCAGTCAAGTTTAGCCTGTTCAAGTTTAACCTGAAGATTTCTTTCCTTATCACGAAGTTTTGCAGCTTCTTCGTAATCCTGTTGTTTTACAACACTAATTTTTTCCTGTTTAATTACTTCAATATCCTCTTCCAGTTCCAATATTTCATCAGAAACGGTAAAATTACCCATATGAACTCTTGAACCAGCTTCGTCAAGTACATCAATAGCCTTGTCAGGAAGGTGTCGATCAGTTATGTATCTTTCACTAAGTTTAACAGCAGAATCAATAGCCTCTTCGGAATAATTTACATGATGATGCTCTTCATACTTAAATTTGATATAATTAAGTATTGTAATGGTTTCTTCCACCGTTGGAGGTTCAACCATAACTTTCTGAAAACGTCTGTCCAATGCACCATCAGTTTCAATATGTTTTCTATATTCATCCAAAGTAGTAGCACCAATACACTGTATATCACCTCGTGCAAGGGCAGGTTTAAACATGTTCGAGGCATCCAGCGAGCCGGAAGCACCACCAGCACCTACAATTGTATGAAGCTCATCAATAAATAAAATTACATCTTCAGCTTTTTCAAGCTCATTCATTAATGCTTTCATACGCTCTTCAAACTGACCGCGGTATTTTGTACCCGCAACAAGTCCGGCAAGATCAAGAGTAACAACCCTTTTATTTTGCAGAATACGCGGTACTTTTCTTTCAATCATTCTTAAAGCTAAACCTTCAGCAATAGCAGTTTTACCAACACCAGGTTCACCGATAAGTACAGGGTTATTTTTCTTTCTACGGCTAAGAACTTGAGCAACTCGCTCAATTTCTTTTTCTCTTCCTACTACCGGATCAAGTTTATCTTCCTGGGCAAGTCTCGTTAAATCCCTTCCGAAATTATCCAGAACCGGAGTTTTGGTTTTTTCAACCTTCTTACCAACACTCGGAGGTATATTTGCTGATCTGTCAGAAGAAGACTTGCTACTCAACATATTATTTAGTTCAGAGCGGGTATTTTCATAAGTTACATTAAACTGATGAAGTATTTGAGTAGCTATGTTATCCTCATCTCTAAGAAGAGAGAGTAAAATATGTTCTGTACCAATTATATCGGACTTGTATATTTTTGATTCAATCTGTGTAATTTTCAAAACCTTCTCCGCCTGTTTGGTTAGCGGAATGTTACCAATAGTAAGTGTACCACCGGAAGATCGAACAGTATTTTCAATAGATTTTTTTAATTGCACCAAATCAACTTCTAGGTTTTTCAGGATCTTTACAGCAACACCATGTCCTTCTCTGATTATACCAAGCAACAAGTGTTCCGTACCAATATAGTCGTGACCTAGTCTTAGAGCCTCTTCTCTACTTAGTCGAATTACTTCTTGAACTCTTTCAGAAAAATTTCCATCCATATTTATAATTCCTTTAGTTTTCTTGCATAACAGATATACTGCTAATTTTGTTTCATAAAATATAGGAAATGCACAACCGGCAATCAAGCTTAAGGGTTATGCACCTGTATTTACCTTAATTCCGAGGTATTATTAACCTGAATGTAGTTCCAACACCTTTGGTTGACTCCACCTCAATGGCAATATTATTAAGGTCACAATATTCTTTAACTAAAGATAACCCCAATCCAGTTCCATCATACTTTCTGGAATAACCATGTTCTTCCTGCGAAAATGTATCAAATATTTGCGGAAGATACTCTTCTGAAATTCCAATTCCGGTATCAACTATCTCTATTCCTATTGCTTTATTTATACCTTCGCTAATATTTATCGATATACTTCCCTTTAAAGTATATTTAATAGCATTATCTATCAAATTGCAAAATACTTGAGTTATACTATATCTATCCGCTCTAATATTGGTATCACTAACTTTATTAGAAAAATTTATATCAACACCTTTGTGTTTAATCACACTTTTATACTGTGATACCAATGGCTCTATAACTTCTTCACCCAAATCAAATTCACTTAATATTTTATTATATGTACCTGTTTGTATTTGGGACATATTTAAAATAAGGTCAATAGTTCTTATTATTCTTTTGCCTGAATCCTCAATTCCGTCAATTGCAACCATAAGATCATCATCTATTTTCTCTGCAAGTTCATTTTTGAGTAACCATGCAAAGTTAATTACTACATTAAGAGGAGTTCTGATTTCATGTGAAATTTGTGCAAGAAATTCTGTTTTGAGCTTCTCGGATTTTTCTGCCTCTTCTTTTGAAGCAATTAGCTCATCTATCATCTCTTTTTGCTCTGAAATATCTTCCTTAACCCAAATAAAGCTCTTAATGTTATTCTTATCAGTTACAGGAGAAACAGATGCAAACTCCCAAAATAACTCACCATTCTTTTTAGTTGTTTGGATTTCACCACTCCATATTTTCCCCGAAAGCACTGTCTCCCATAATCCTTTATATACTAAATCGGAAGTGTTCTCAGACCTAAATATAGAAGATTTATTACCAATAACCTCATCATACGCATATCCCGTCAGATCTATTAAGGCTCGGTTTACATATTCAATTTTACCTTCAACATCAGTAATCATAATTGAAGTTGAACTTTGATTAATTGCTTTATATAGTTTATCAAGCTCAAAATCTGAACGTTTTGACTTTATTATTTTCCACATCTCTTCCATAAAAAGCTGTGACTGACGTATATCGATTTTATCATAATCTTTTTCCTTATTACCAACTCCAATAATCCCAACAATTTTATTACCATCCATAATTGGAACACTCATGTGTCTAACAATTTTACTATGCCCTGTTGGCAATCCCTGTTTATCAGGCAAATTGTTATAATCATTATGTATAACAGGACGCCTCAGTCTTACACAATCTGCCCATACTCCTGCATCTTCAATAGGATAATGTGAAATTTTTTCAGCTTTACATTCTTCGGATACAGATTTGGACCAGGCAAATAAACTCAAGTTTTTTTCATCTGAATGCAAAAAATGGAAATAACCAATCTTACTGGATGTCATCTTTACTGCTTCTTCAAGAGCAAATTGAATTAGGGCTGGTTCATCCATATCAGCTTTTTTACTTAGCTCGTATAAAGCTTCAAAACAATATTCGTCATACTGAAGCTGCCTTTCAGCTTCTTTACGTTTTTCTTCTAGAGCAATATTAGTTAATCCGTGGTTTAGATCAAGTGCAACCTCATTCATCAGCTTTACTTCATCTTCCTCAAAGAATGTATTTTCGAAAGAGGCGACAGTAAGCAAACCTTTCACCGTATTTTCCTCTTTTATTATTATCGAAATACACGATTTAAGTTCATCATGCGAAGTAGTAAAAGATTGTTTACTACTATGGTACTCAATCAATTCCCTGAATTCCAGCTCAACTGCAAACGAAAGTGTTTCTGATAAATTATCCAGTAAATCTTTCTTTTCGTTACTATTTTCAACAAAATAACGTTTGGTAAATACGGATAACTTTTCTGAATCATCAAGAAGACTAAGCATTACCAAATTAAACTTTCCATATTCAGTTAAAATTTCACAAGTATTATTATAAAGTTCAATACGAGTTTTAACATTAACAATCATCTGATTAATCTGGCTAAGGGTTGAATACAAACGATTAGCCTTAAGTAGTTTCTGCTCATATTTTTTTCTTTCGCTTACATCTCTTATTATATGCTGTATATACTCTATATCTTCTATTTTTATTAGTCTTGAGCTAAACTCAACTATTGTTTCCTCATTATTTGCATTTATCACGGAACATTCATAAAGCTCACCTTTACTTTCAGGTCTTTTAATGTCTTTAGTTTCATCAGCAATGATTCTCGAAAGATCAGTTCCTGTTACATTTTCAAGTTCATACCCAAAATATTTTACAAATCTCTCATTCGCTTCAATTATAATATTGTTCAAGTCTGTTAGAACAATCAAATCATTAGCATACTTATTTATTTTTTGGTAATGGGCAACAATGGCATGCTTCTCTTTCTCAAGTTCATAATTTTTCTGGGCAAATTTAAATTGATTGGTTTTTACTATTAGAAAGAGTATAAGACTAACTGTAAATAGTATAAGAGTTGCTATAATTGCATATATGTAAAATTGAAACTTAAGTGGAGAATAAAGTTCATCCTTATCAATTTTACTAACCATAAACCAATTTGTATTTGGTATTTTCCTAATATTGGCAATTACTTCCATATCCCTATAATCATATCCTGAAACAATCCCCGAATAACCCTTTATTGCCATAGCAGCAGGCAATTTATAGTTCTTTAGCGGTATTCTAAGCTTTAATGCTGTATTCTTTATGTGGCGCAATTCATTAAGGAACAAAACATCATCACCATCTTTTTGCACCAGTAGTGATTCAGAAGTTTTACTCGGTGTTGGCCAGGCTTGAATTAAGGGATAGAGAAAATGTTCGGGATCAATCACCAAATAAACAAGTGCAATGAGTTTATTTTGTACTATAACAGGACTAATAACACCTAACCGCACAAAACCCTCTTGATTATTATAAAATCCGGTAAAAAGAACCTCATGAGTTTTCTTCACTAAATCAATCCATTTGTTAAGTGCAGTAAAGCTTTTTCTTTGTGCAGGTATTGCTGAAATTATTACCGTGCCCTGTAAATCAAGTAAATAAACATTTTCATAATTATATGAAAATACCAGTGAATTTAACCAACTCTTAATATCTGATTTATATTCGCTTCTCGCCTCTAAAAATATTTTAATATCATTAGAGATTAATTTATTCCTCTTAATTATCTGTGCATCACCAATCCGTTCATATTTCCAACGAGCAATCTGGTTTATTTTATAATCAGAGATCGAACTAAGAGTCTGATTCTGTTCCAGCGTTATTTCTTTTACCCTGTTATAATATAAGTACATTGTGGTAGTCGATACTACAATTACAACAATAAAAAAAATAAGGAATAGTGTTTTAGGAGAATAATTGAGTTTCGCATATCTCATTTTAACTACCTGCTTTCATTATTCATGCTATCCTTAAGTTAACACTTTATTCTTTTATTCTCGAATTAATTCACAATTTTAATTACATTAGTGTTGAAATCATTCATAATTTCAATCAAAACGAAACCGGAGCAAAAATGGAATTTACCACGGGACTTTCTCTCGTCATATTATTCGGAATAATTGTATTTCTGATGATATTTTTCTACTTCATCCCTGTAGGATTATATATCACTGCATACTTCTCGGGTGTTAAACTTAACATCTTTAAAGACCTTGTTGGCATGCGTCTTAGAAAAATTCCACCTCATATTGTTATTAGAAGTCAAATTGCCGCAACAAAGTCAGGTTTGGCAATTCCTCAAGCCGATCTTGAAACTCACTATCTTGCAGGCGGTGATGTTATTAAAGTTGTTAAAGCCCTTATTTCTGCAAGTAAAGCTAATCTTGAACTATCATTCCAGAGAGCATGTGCTATTGATCTGGCAGGTAGAGATGTTCTTGAAGCTGTGCAAATGTCTGTGCTTCCAAAAGTTATTGAAACTCCAATGGTTGCTGCGGTTGCAAAAGATGGTATCCAGTTAAAAGCTATTGCTAAAACTACTGTTCGTGCTAATATTGAAAGACTTGTTGGTGGTGCTGGCGAAGCTACTGTTATTGCTCGTGTTGGCGAAGGTATTGTTTCTACAATTGGTTCTAGCGAATCGCATAAGGATGTACTTGAAAATCCTGATATGATTTCAAGAGTTGTACTTGAAAAAGGTCTTGATGCAGGTACTGCTTTCGAAATTCTATCTATTGATATCGCGGATGTTGATGTTGGTACAAACATCGGTGCTATACTGCAAACAGACCAGGCGGAAGCTGACCTTAAAGTTGCGAGAGCCAAAGCTGAAGAAAGACGTGCAGCTGCTGTTGCTCTTGAGCAGGAAATGAAAGCTGAAGTTCAGAAAATGCAGGCTAAGGTTGTTGAAGCTGAAGCTGAAGTTCCTATGGCAATTGCAGATGCTTTCAGGAATGGTAATCTTGGTATTATGGATTATTACAAATTTCAGAATATTAAGGCTGATACCGATATGAGAAAATCTATCTCCGATACAGATTCTCACTCTGAAAAAGATCAGGATTCCGATGGATGATTTATTTAATTATATATTTATAGCTTTTCTTATTATAAGTTTTTTTTCCGGCTTATTTGGAAAGGACAAAAAGAAGAACGAACCTGTTGAATACGAACCGACTGACGATAATTCCAAAACCGACGGGCAGGATATTCTTGAGGAAATATTTGGTGTGAAAACCGAAGAACCTGAAATTCCTAAAGAGGATCCCAAACCGGAGCCGGTTTTACGAAGCAGAACTCAGAGAGTTGAAAAAAGACCACTACCTTCTCCTGATGTTCAATCAGTTAACAAGTATGCAAAATATAATGAGTTTGTTGCTCCTTCCAAGGATACATTACAAGGTGAACTGGACGCAGTTAAGAATTTTGGTTATATTGCCAAAACCAGCTCAAAAACAAAAAAACAGAAAGAAATTCTTGCAATTCTGAAAAACAAGAAAAAATTCAGGAACGCAATTATTGTTAAGGAAATTCTGGATAAGCCTTTGGCTATGAGAAACTAATGGTAAAAAAATATTCGCTTACAAAGATTAAGGAAGCGGGCAGCATCGATAAAATAGATGATGCCCGTTTTTCTATTGAATACAGAAACTTGTTAAATCCGGCACAGTATGAAGCTGTTTCCGCAGTTAATGGAAATTATTTACTAATTGCAGGAGCTGGTACAGGTAAAACTCGCACTCTCGTGTTCAGAGTTGCCCGACTTGTAGAAGCTGGCATTCCGCCGGAGTCAATTTTGTTATTAACGTTTACTCGCAAGGCAGCAAAGGAAATGCTGGATCGTGCTTCTTTGCTGCTTGATTCAAGATGTAACCGGATCAGTGGTGGTACATTTCATTCGTTTGCAAATATCACACTCAGGAAGTATGGTTCACTTATTAATATTGACCCCGGTTTTACTATTTTAGATCAGGGTGATAGTGAAGATATTATAAATGTTATTCGCGGGCAACTAAACCTTGACCAGATAAAAAAGAGATTTCCAAAAAAATCCACTCTGTTCAAGTTTATCAGTTTAAGCAGAAATACTGCAATCCCTCTAGAAACTATTGTAGAAGATGAATATCCTCACTTCTTCCCTTTTATCGATAAAATTCTGGATATTGCAAAAGTTTATGCTTCCTACAAAAAGCGTAACAATAATCTTGACTACGATGATTTGCTATTTTATCTGACTGAGTTTCTTAAGAGCAATCAGGCAAACAGCTTTCTTTCTAAAATTGAATTTGTAATGATTGATGAATATCAGGATACAAATATACTTCAGTATGAATTAGTAAAAGCCTTAACACGTCTTAATAATAACCTTATGGTTGTTGGAGATGATTCACAGTCCATTTACTCATTCCGTGGAGCCAACTTTAAGAACATTATTGAATTCCCAAAACATTTTAATGATGCAAAAGTTATAAAGATTGAAGAAAACTACAGAAGTACACAGGAAATATTGAATTTCGCCAACCATATAATTGATGGTGCAATTGAGAAATTTCCTAAAAATTTATACACACGTCAACCTGATGGCGAACTACCTGCCATTGTAACTGCCGAAAACGAAAATATGCAATCGCAATTTATTGTTAATCGTGTACTTGAGTTACGTGAAGAAGGTGTGGCTCTTGAAGATATAGCAATTTTATTCAGGTCTTCATACCACAGTTTTGATCTTGAGGTTGAGTTGAACAAGGCAAATATTCCATACATAAAATTTGGTGGAATTAAATTTGTAGAAGCATCACATGTAAAAGATATGATTGCTTTCCTAAGAGTTGTAGCTAATCACAAGGACTTTATTAGCTGGTACAGAATACTTATGCTTCATGAGGGAATTGGTCCTAAAAAAGCACAGGCAATTATCGATATTTTATCGCAACCAAATTTTACATTTGATTTTTCAGGAAAAATGCCGGTAACCAAAAATGTTCATAACCAGCTTTTATTACTGTTTGAATTGTTAAATTCGATAAAAAAGGGTAAAAAATCCCCAACTGAAAAAACAGAACTTATATATACCTACTATACTGATCTCTTTAAAGCTAAATATGATGATCATAACAAGCGGAAAAAGGATATAGAAACTTTGATAAATATGTCGGTAAATTACAAAAGTCTCGACTCTTTCCTTTCCGACCTTGCTCTTGAGCCACCACAAGATAGCGTTAACGATTTGAGCGATACTAAATCGGATGAGGAATATCTTACCTTATCTACCATTCATTCAGCAAAGGGATTAGAATGGCATTCCGTATTTATTATTCATGCTATGGATGGATTTTTCCCGGGTGCACAGTCACTTGAAAAGCTTGACCAGATGGAGGAAGAACGCCGTCTTATGTATGTAGCTGCAACGCGTGCCAAGAAAAATCTTTATGTATCATACCCAATGCATATTTTTGATCGCTATAACGGCTACACTATCTCAAAAAGGTCCAGATTCCTTGATGGTGTTGATGAAAAATTAGCAGAAGAATGGATACTTGAGGAATAAAGCAGGATGACTATATTCTTTCTATTTATTACCTTACTGGTAATTATAATTAACTATGTACTATACAGTTCAATAGTTCATAAGAGGAGTGGATCTGATGCTGAAAATAATCCAATACCAATTAGCATTATTGTAGCTGCCAAAAATGAGGAATCAAACATCACTAAATTGCTGGAATCAGTTTCGACACTTAACTATCCGGATAATTGCTATGAAATTATTGTAGTAGATGACAACTCATCGGATAATACAAGAAAAATAGTTGAGCAATTTGAACATATTCCACATCTAAAACTACTAACAGTAAAAAGCAAAGTAGTTCCTGGTAAGAAAGGAGCCTTGCTTGCGGGAGTGAATAATGCATCTTTTGATAATATAGCAATTACTGATGCTGATTGTTTTGTTAACTCCGGGTGGTTAATAAGCATCAGCAATAAATTTAATGAGGGATATGACATTGTTATTGGTCCGGCTACTTATATTGAATCATACGGTTTAACCAATGGCTTGGCAAGATATGAAAGTATCAAATCCCATCTGCTTATTTTTGGTATGACGTCTTTTGGGCATCCATATTCCGCACGGGGTGCAAACTTTGCATATACTAAAAAAGCTTACAACATAGTTGGTGGCTATGCCGCCATGCAGCAAACATTAAGTGGTGATGATGATCTGTTTATTCGTGAGGCTATAAAAAACAAGTTAAAGGTTGGTTATCATCTTAATGAAAAAAGTATTGTACAAACTGCTTCACAACAAACCATATCAAGTTATCTAAACCAGAAAGGCAGACACACAACTACTTCCAATTATTATACAATAAAACATAAAATTTTTCTTTCAGTTTGGCATTTTGCAAATCTGATTATGTTGTTTCTTCCATTTCTTATTTCCTGGTATGATTTTAAATTGCTTATTTTTATCCCAATAAAACTTTTAATTGATGCAATAATTTCTGTTATTGCAGGAAAACTTTTTTATACCCATGTTGGTTTTATAAACTCCTTTCTACTATCCCCAATCTATGAATTTTCTATAATTGCAAATTATTTACGTGGTACTTTCTTTAAAAAATCACTTAAATGGAAAAATAATTCATTATAACTGGGGCTTAATTATTTGTCATTACTATTATAATATTCTATTTTAAGTAGTTGATTTTAAGGTGTTATATGGATTACAATAATTTAGTACAAGAAGCCAGGGTTGCTCAAAAAAAGGCACTTGCAAAATACTCTAACTTTAGAGTTGGAGCTGCCCTATTAACTGATGACGACCAAATTATACATGGTGCTAATATAGAAAACGCTTCATACGGATTAACAGTATGTGCCGAACGCACTGCCCTTTTTACTGCATTACTGGATGACAAAAAGAATTTTAAGGCAATTGCAATAATTGGTGATACTAAAGGTTTTTGTCCACCTTGTGGTGCATGTCGTCAAGTTATGCTGGAACACTGTCCACCCGATTTTGAAGTAGTTTTGGCAAATGCTGAAGACGAAATAAAAGTATATAAACTTAAAGAATTGATACCACATTCTTTCGACGACACTCATTTATAATAATTTTGCGGTTAATATGATTCAATACATTCCCCACTCAGAACCGAAAGATACAGGCTGGATAGAAGTAGTTGCCGGGTGTATGTTTTCAGGGAAAACAGAAGAACTGATTAGAAGATTAAGACGTGCACAAATTGCACAATTTTCAGTAAAAATATTTAAGCCAAAAATTGATAACAGATATTCTGATGATAATATTGTTTCACATAGTGAGCAATCGTTACCATCAATTACTGTATCAACCCCCCAGGAAATTTTCGATAACTCAAAAGATGCTAAAGTAATTGGTATTGATGAAGCACAGTTCTTCGATGATTCACTTGTTGAAATTTGCAACAAACTGGCTGATCAGGGTAAAAGAGTTATTGTTGCAGGGCTTGATATGGATTACAAAGGTGTTCCTTTTAATCCAATGCCACAACTTTTGGCAACTGCTGAGTATATTACCAAAACTTTGGCTATCTGTGTTGTTTGCGGCAATCCCGCTGATAGAACACAAAGAAAAACACTCTCTAAAGAGCGTGTTCTGGTTGGTGCTTCCGATAGCTACGAAGCACGTTGTAGAAATTGTCATTATATCCCCGAAGAAAATGAAGGACTTTTTGGATGAGTTTACTAAATTTTGCCCATGGTGTTTTTGGGCTTGTTGTACTTATAGGCATTGCTTTCCTCTTTTCAAATAATAAAAAGAAGATCAACTGGAAATTGGTTCGTAACGGACTAATTCTTCAACTTTTATTTGCTGTTTTTGTTCTAAAAGGTGAATACCTCGGTCAGTATTTTAGTCCATTTGCATGGCCAACTGCAATATTTAAGGGAATTAGTGCTGGTTTTGTGCAGGTACTCGACTTTACTTATGCCGGTTCAACATTCGTTTTTGGCGGACTAGCATCCTCTCCTGGAACAGAGGGTTCTCTGGGATTCTTTTTTGCATTTCAGGCTCTTACAACAATTATTTTCTTTGCAGCGTTAATGGCAGTGCTTTACCATCTTGGAGTAATGCAGTTTATTGTTAGAATAATGGCATGGGTAATGTCCAAGTTTATGGGTACTTCTGGAGCCGAATCACTTTCCTGTGCGGCAAATATTTTTGTTGGTCAAACTGAAGCTCCACTAATGGTAAAACCATATCTTAAAAATATGACCAAATCGGAATTACTAACTATTATGGTTGGTGGTATGGCTACTATTGCCGGTGGTGTACTGGCATCCTATATTAAAATATTAGGTAACTCATACAGCCAAACAATGGGTATTCCTCTTAATGAGGCAGAAATTCAGTTTGCTACCCATCTTATCGGTGCAAGTGTAATGGCTGCTCCTGCTGCTCTAGTTATCTCAAAAATAATTTTCCCTGAAACCGAAGTTCCTGAAACATCAGGTAACGTAAAGGTTGAA
The DNA here is from genome assembly GCA_963663615.1 of Melioribacteraceae bacterium. Classification (GTDB taxonomy): domain Bacteria; phylum Bacteroidota; class Ignavibacteria; order Ignavibacteriales; family Melioribacteraceae. The sequence continues at coordinate 1,655,465 of OY760517.1, read as the reverse complement.
ATCGAAAGAACATCTTCTAATGTTATCGAAGCTGCTGCAAGTGGTGCCAGTGATGGTCTTAAACTAGCCCTTAATGTTGCTGCTATGCTTATAGCTTTTATTGCTCTTATCGCTCTTTTTAACTGGGTTCTTGGATCATTCGGTGATCTTCTTGGTATAAATCAGTATTTTCAGGATACTTTTGGTCAACCTCTTAGTCTCCAGTTACTTTTAGGACTTGTATTACAAGTAGTTGCAGGTGCTATTGGTGTACCTTGGGAAAATGCTATTGAGTTCGGTGGACTTGTGGGAACCAAAGTAGTTGTTAACGAATTCGTAGCTTATACAGAAATGAGCAGTATGATTAGTAAATCACTTCTTTCAAATCCAAAAGCTATCTTAATGGCTACTTATGCACTTTGTGGTTTTGCCAACTTCTCTTCAATGGCTATTTTAATAGGAGGACTTTCACCTATTGCACCGGGAAGAACTTCCGATCTTTCACGTCTTGGTTTACGTGCAGTGCTTGGTGGTAGTCTGGCTACACTTATGACAGCAACAATGGCGGGGATGCTTTTTAATGGTTAATTTAGATGCTAAACATAATGAGATTTTTGAATTTCTTAAATCCAACGCTCCCTTTACTCCTGATACAGCAGTTGTATTAGGTAGTGGTCTTGGAAACCTTGTTAAGAAATTAAAGATTGTCTCCACAATAAATGTAAGTGATATACCCGGTTATCCTGCCTCAACCGTGCAGGGACATAAAGGTTTTATACACTTCGCAGAATCCTTCGATGAAAAATTATTGATATTTCAGGGCAGAGTTCATTATTACGAAGGGTATTCAATGAGTAACTGTCTGGTGCAAGTTTTTCTTGCTAAAAAGCTGGGTTGCAAAAACCTGCTTTTAACAAATGCCGCCGGTGGAATAAATAGTAATTTTGCACCTGGTGATTTAATGCTGATAAAATCTCTAAACTATCTCAACATTAAAAAAGAACTTACAGATGTTGTAGGATTAGCTAATCTTGAAGCTAAAAACAGGATGCCTGATTTTCCGTCAAGCAGATTAAACTCGTTGATTATTCGTGCCGCTCTTGATGAAAATGTTCATATGAAGGAAGGTAATTACTGGTACGTTAAAGGTCCAAGTTACGAAACTCCTGCTGAAATACAGATGATGAAAAAGCTTGGTTACGATGCTGTTGGAATGTCAACTGTTCATGAAGCAATTTACGCCTCAATGATCGGACTTGAAGTTGCAGGTATATCATGTATTACAAATTTTGCAGCCGGTTTAAGCAACAACAAACTTTCTCATGATGAGGTATCAGCAACAGCTCGTGTAGCTGAAGATAAATTTCAGAGACTTTTGTTGCGAGTATTTAATCTTATTTAATTTTTGATGCAACTATTGAGGCAGTAGTTACAACTGCTGTCTCAGCTCTTAATCTATTGGGTACTAACTTTACTTCCCTTTCTGGTTTAATTAATTCAATATCTCTTTTGGTTAAACCTGATTCAGGACCAAGAAACAGAAACACTTCCTTATCGCCATAACCTTCAATCGCTTCTTCCAACCCAGCCTCGGCTTTTTGATCAAGTACAAGTCTAACTTCATTACCTTTAACTATACTATCTGTTTTATCGTAATACTCAATTTGGGGTAGCCATGCATTTAAGGATTGTTTCATTGCAGCAATAGCAATTCTATTCCATCTATCAATTTTTTCACCCTTTGCCTGCGATTTTTCGCTTCTGTAAATCTTGAAATTTGTAAACCCAAGCTCCACACATTTTTCCAAAGCAAACTCAAAACGATCTGAAATTTTTAATCGCGGAAAACATAAGGTATAATTCGACAAACGATTATTATAACTTAACGAATCATTTATTTTAAGTACAACTGTTCTTTTGGTTAGTGTTTCGATTTGGCATTTGTATATAATACCACAACCATCGGTAACAAATATTTCTGCACCCACTTCATGACGCATTACTTTAATAATATGATGTGCTTCGTCATCCGAAATAACAACAAGCTTTTTACTATGGTCTATATTAGTTGAATAGTAAAGTTCAACATCAGAAAGAAAAACCTGACTCAAGAATAAACTCCCCATTATTATTTTCATCAAAAGCGTACTCAAACCTGATAACATTATATGGCAGAAAAAGAATACTTAAACCGCTACCATACCCCTTGTGAAACTGCTTGTCCAGAAATTTTTCATCATTGTTGTAAACAGTAGCCATATCAGAGAAAACACCAAGGTAAATACCAATACGTGCACGCGTAATTCTTTCGGGAATATAAGGCAGTTTTATACTAAAATTCCACTCTTTTAACAACGGGTAGTTAAATTCAACCGATGATAAAAGATAATTATTTCCCTCATAGTTATATTGTCTGTGCCCCCTAACAAACTCGCCATGACCTAAATAGGAATATTCATAAACTGGTATTTTACCACCAAAAGTATTCCTTATTTTTGCACGCCACTTGAAAATAAGGTCTTCAAACAAGTTATAATAATTTCTAAAATCCCATATCAATACACTAAAAGCAGCATCATTAATACCAAATCCCTGATGTGAAATATTAAAGCTGGAGTATATTCCCGATTTTGGAAATTGTGCAAGATCGCGGGTATCAAATCCAATATGGAAGTTTGCTACCGGTAATCTGTCTGCATTACTACTTGATGCAAGCATCCCATCAATACCCTGAACAGGTGGTTCAACATATCTAAAACCTACTGAAGCAAACAAACTAACAAAGTTATTAATTCGTTTACCAGCCCCAACCAAAAAGCTTGAGTAGCTATATTCCTGTTCATCTCCTATTATTGCTTCAATACGTTTATTAAGATTACCAAACTTACCGTAACTTACATCGAACTGTAGGCTAATATCTTCCTCTTCAATAAATACAGGGTTATAGTAAGTTAACATCAATGAAGGATTGTAACCAAGGGCAAAAATAGTTCGTATGGTTTCATTCCTGCCCCTGAAATTTTTGTAGAGTAAATTTAAGCCATAAGTTGATTTGGAAAAACTGTTTTCTCGTATATGGAGGAAAGGAATTGGATAAATGTACCAACTTTCTTTAATACTTATATTAAGTGTATTTGAAGATAAAGAATCATTTACTTCAAACTTAACATTAGAGAATAGACCAAGACTAAATACCCTTTCACGATTAAACTCAAGAGTTTTAAGATCAACACTATCACCAATATCAAATGTAAGCTCTCTAAGAATTATAAATTCTTCGGTAATATCATTTCCCTCAACAATTATTTCATCTATCCTGAAAGTACGGTTTGAATCAGCACTTTCGGAAATTTCGGCAAAAGCCTGCAAAGAGGTTAATAATAATAGTAGTAAAAATAAACGCATTTATCTCTTAATTTTTGAACCAAATTTAACAAATAGATGAAATTATGTAATAACAATAATTGTGCGGGAAAAATATTTACACTTATTTAATCACAATACATGTGTGCTACTTTTATACAAGTATCCTGAACAACCTCAATCCCGGCTTCCAAAAATGGTTTAACTGCCTCATCATTTCTTATTCCCAGTTGCAACCAGAATACTTTGGGCGAATGTTCAAGAGTAGCTTCAATTAGTTCGGGTATATCCTCCGATTTTCTAAACACATTTATAATATCAACCTTAAAAGGTATATCGGAGATAGACTTATATACTTCATACCCGTCGATATCAGAGGTAGTCGGGTTTACCCCAACTACCTTAAAATTGTTTTCAATGAGATAATCAGCAATTTGCCTGCTTGTCTTTGCAGGGTTTTTCGATAGTCCAACCACTGCAACTGATTTATTCTCTTTTAATACATCACAAAGTTCTTTCTGCATACTTATTCTTCGTAGTCTATAGTTGGAATGCAAGCACAAACAAGATTCCTGTCCCCAAAAGCATTATCCACTCTTGCAGTTGCTGGCCAGAATTTATTTACTCTTAACCAGTCAACCGGGTAAGCTGCCTTTTCTCTTGAGTAAGGATAATCCCATTTATCAGAAACCAAATCCTGTACAGGATGAGGAGCGTTTTTCAGGACGTTGTTTTCTTTGTCTGCATTACCATTTTCAATTTCGGCAATCTCAATTCTTATCGATTTCATAGTTTCTATAAATCTATCAAGTTCTGCTTTGGATTCACTTTCCGTTGGCTCAACCATTAGCGTTCCTGGCACAGGGAAAGAAACAGTAGGAGCGTGAAATCCGTAATCCATTAACCTTTTTGCAATGTCTTCAACTTCTATACCCAATGCATGTTTATAATGTCTGAAATCAAAAATTAGTTCATGTCCAACAAAACCATTCTTTCCAGTGTAAAGAACCGGGAAAGTATCCTTAAGTTTTGTACGAATATAATTTGCGTTAAGAATTGCATAAGCGGTTGCATCGGTTAAACCTTTACCACCCATCATCTTTATATAAGCGTAAGAAATTGGCAATACGCTAGAGCTTCCGTAAGGTGCCGCAGAAACAGCATTTATAGCTTTATCTCCACCAGTTTTAACAATAACGTGCCCAGGTAAAAATGGTACCAAATGTTCGGCAACAGAAATTGAACCTACACCTGGTCCGCCGCCGCCATGAGGTATGCTAAAGGTTTTATGCAAGTTAAGATGACAAACATCAGCACCTATAATTTGTGGATTAGTGTAACCCACCTGAGCATTCATATTTGCACCATCCATGTAAACCTGTCCGCCATTAACATGAATTATATCACAAATTTCCTTAATTTCTTCTTCAAATACTCCATGAGTTGAAGGATAAGTAACCATCAATGCCATCAAATTATCTTTATGCATTTCAGCTTTTGCTTTAAGGTCATCAACATCAATGTTTCCAAGATCATCACATTTTACAATTACAACCTTGCCACCAGCCATAACAGCACTTGCAGGATTTGTACCATGTGCTGATGATGGTATTAACACAACATTTCTGTTGTGTTCATCATTATTTTCATGCCAGACTTTAATAACAAGCAGACCAGCATATTCGCCCTGTGCACCTGAGTTAGGTTGAACAGAAGTTCCCGCAAATCCGGTAATTGCATTTAACTGTTTTTCAAGTTCTGTTACTAATTCGTGGTAACCTTCTGCCTGATCCTGAGGAACGAAAGGATGTACTTTGCTAAACTCGGGCCATGTTATTCCAAACATTTCAGTAGCAGCGTTCAGTTTCATTGTACATGAACCAAGAGGTATCATTGACGAGGTTAGTGAAAGGTCTTTTCTTTCCAGACTTTTCATATATCTCATCAGGTCGGTTTCCGAATGGTAGGTATTAAATACCGGATGAGTTAAATATTCAGTAACTCTTTTCAACTGGTCGCTAATAACATCAGATTCTTTATAATCAGCAAGTTTATACTCTTTGTTTCCCTTTACTTCAGCAAATATTTTTACAAGGTTAAAAATATCATACTCAGTAATAGTTTCACCAAAAGAAACGGTTAACTGATTATCTTCAAAATAACCGGCATTTATTTCAGCAGATAGTGCGTATGCACGTATTTTATCCAGCTCTTCTTCTGATGAAGTTTTAATAACTACCGTATCAAAATAATTTTCCGTTGAAACATCATACCCAAGCTTGGTAATATTCTGTACAAACCATTTTGCATGGGTATGTATCCGGGTAGCAATTGCTTTTATACCTTTTGGACCATGATAAACAGCATACATTGAAGAAATAATTGCCAGTAGTACCTGTGCAGTACAAATATTACTTGTTGCCTTTTCACGCTTTATATGTTGCTCTCTGGTTTGAAGTGCCATTCTTAAAGCACGTCTGCCTTTTTTGTCAACAGAAACGCCAATAATTCTGCCAGGTACATTTCTCTTGTACTCATTTCTGGTAGCAAAGTAACCTGCATGCGGACCACCAAAACCTAGTGGCACACCAAATCTCTGGTTTGTACCAATTACCGCATCGGCACCAATTTCACCAGGAGCTTTTAATAACGCAAGACTCATTAAATCAGCAGCAACCGCTTTATATATAGTCTTGTCACTGGCTTCCTCAAACAGTTTTTTGTAGTCAACAATTTTTCCATCCTTACCCGGATATTGCACCAACATTCCAAATATATCATCAGAAAGTTCAATGTTGGCTACATTTACTATTTTTAACTCAATACCAAATGGAACAGCTCTTGTTCTAAGTACATCAATTGTTTGCGGGAAAACATTATCAGCAACTAAAAACACATTCGAGTTCTTTCTTGCTTTCTTTCTCATGTTATAAAACATTAGCATAGTTTCCGCAGCAGCAGTTGCCTCATCAAGTAATGATGCATTTGCAAGGTCCATACTAGTAAGATCGGTTATCATTGTCTGATAGTTCAACAAGGCTTCAAGTCTGCCTTGCGATATTTCAGCCTGATAAGGAGTATATTGTGTGTACCAGCCCGGGTTTTCAAGAATATTGCGAATAATCGGAGACGGAGTAATCGTATCATAATATCCCATACCGATAAAAGACTTGAATACTTTATTTTTAGAAGCAATCTCCTTCAGATGAGCTAAAAACTCATGTTCAGTTAATTCTTCACCGAATTCAAGGCTTTTACCAAGTCTAATTTTTGCAGGGATAGTTTTTTCGATTAATTCATCAACTGAATTTACACCAATATCCTCAAGCATAACTTTTACATCTTTTTCACCAGGACCGATATGTCGATCAACAAATTTGTCTGTGAAAGGAATTTTATACATACATTTGTCTCAATATTTTAGTTAGATGAACAGTACAATTTCTTCTGAATTTAATCTTTAAATATAGTTAATTATCGCAACTTTGTTAACCAATAAATCAAAAACGGCATAACATTAATTTCTGTATAACAGGTTCACTATTCATTATCGATAATTAGCATTTTTATATAGCTGATTAGTTAAACCTTATAGAAAAGCAAAATAAATTATTATATTTACGGTCTTGATTAAGGATAGCTAATGATGAATGAAATAAAAAACATTAAAATTCCGCCTTTAAAGGAATTAATTAAAAAAGAGACCTTAAAGAAATATTTTAAAAAGTTTATTAGTCTAAACTCAACACCAACTCATCTTGCCTGGAGCGTTGCGATAGGCTGTTTTATAGGTTTCATAATTCCAATAGGTTTTCAAACTTTTATAATAATACCGTTAGCATTAGCTTTGGGAATAAATGTAATTGTTGCTTATCTGGCAACTTTGGTTTCCAATCCGTTAACAGCAGTACCAATGTATTTTGTTGCAGTAAAAGTAGGCGAGTTTTTCACAAATATAAAAATAGAGTGGTCAACTATTCTATCGTTAATTGAGTCACCGGAATGGGATAAATTAATGAATTTGGGAACAGATACAATAATAGTATTTTTTACCGGCTCGTTTATAAACGGACTAATAACAACGGTAATACTATATTTTGCAACCTATAAAATTGTAGTCTATTACAGAAAGAGGCACAACATCAACTCTGACGTCGCGCCATAACAAGCTTAAGCACATCAACAAGATTATCCTTCAATACAGGTTTTGAAATAAAATCATCAAAGCCCGCCTGAATAAATTTCTCACGGTCTCCCGGCAATACATATGCAGTAACGGCAATTATCGGCACAGTCTGATAATTTGGCAACTGTCTGATAAACCTTAATGCATCAAGCCCATTATACTCGCCCTGAAGGTTAATATCCATAACTATAAAATCGAATTGACTAACTTCAAGCATTGGTAAAGCTCCCTCCACGCTACTGGAAACTTCAATATTATTCAATTCCTTCATCTGTACCTTAAACAGGATTTGTGAATCCACCTGATCTTCAAGATAAAGACATGAATATTGAGACAAATTAAATGAGCCACGGTTAGGTTTAACCATTTCCGGTTGTTTTTGAACCGGTGGTTGATACACTGGTTCAGGTTGTGGTTCTCTTCTTGGAGCCGGTTCTTCTCGTATAATTGATGGCTGCTGATAAACAGGAGGTGGTGTAGTTTCGCGTCTGGGTTCAATTCTTGGAGTTGGTTTTTCCTTACGTACAGAAGGTTTTCTGTCATGTACAGCAATCTCATCCTGTGGGAACGAAACATCATCAAATGAGGTCTGTTCAAATTCAAGAGAGTCAGACATATCATCATCTTCTTCAGCAGGCTTTTGAATTTCCAGTTCCAACGGAAGAATAATACCATATTCGGCAGGTTTACCACTCTTTCTGATAACACCAGTTCTGCCTGTTAAAAGAGCCAGTAACTTTCTTACAAGTCTAACACTGAACCGCGAGAATCCATATCTTTGTCTAACTATATTTTCATCTTGAGAAAAAACATCTTTCAAACCTTCAAGAAGCTCTTCACTAATAGCAAATTTTTCATCTTTAATACTTACAATAAAACTGTCGTTATCATAATTTTGTGCAGAAAGGAATATCTTTTTGTTATGTGTTATACTAATTGCATAACCTAAAAATTGTGTAAACAGGGAAACAATTCTTTGTTTGTCGCTACTAAAAGATAATGATGAAGATATTTTACCATAAGCGAATTCCACACCTTTTGCTTTAAGGTTTCTTTTGGAATTTCCCTCAAGTTCTTCAATCAAATCAATAAACAGCATGTTTTCAGGAGACATATCAATATTTTGCTGAACAAGTGAAGCAAACTCTGCTGCGGTATCCATAACCTGCAACAAACTTTTCTGGTTCTCCTGAATAATATCAGTTGATTCAATTTGCTCGGCAGTAGGGTTTTCTATACTATCAATAAGTTCCTGACCAAATCCTATAATAACATTGATAGGAGTTAGTATTTCATGAAACAGATGCGACAAAAATCCTGAATCAAGAGTATCGTGAGATTCAGCCGGAGCAGCTGCCGGTGCCATTACACCAGGACTTGCCATTTTTTTCTCTTCGCCAAATATTACAACAAATCCTTCAATTACACCAGAATAGTTCTTTAAAGGATTAAACCGAACAGTAGTATTATATGTAGATTTATTCTTTTTTAATATCTTTAGATCAAGTATTTCTTCATTATTATGACCGCTTCTGAATACTCCTGAATTAACTCTTTCACGATCAGATTCGGCTACAAAATTACCAAAAGGAACTTTGCTTATTTCATTCTGTGAATAACCCAGTTCACTAGTTAATTTTTTATTTGACGAATTAACAAATCCGTAGATATCTGTAAACACAATAACATCGTTCGAATTTTCGAATAAATATTGGTAAGCCTGAAAATCCTTTTCCTTTTCTATTGCTTCGGTTACATTCTTCACAATATTAAAGTGTGCTCTTCTTCCACTAAAATCGATGGTACTCTTGCTTATTTTAACAAGTACGGAATTACCATCTTTTTTACGGTGGCGGAAAGGACCATTATATACGTTTTCAACAACCTGCTTATTAGACGACTCAATCAAAGTTTGAATATCTTCCGGTGCATATAAATCTGTTAAATCCATCTGGAGGAATTCATCTCTGCTGTAACCATACATTTTTAATGCAGAGTCATTAACCTCTAAAAACTTTAGATTATCAACATCGTATATAAAAATAGGTTCGGGACTTGTTTGTAATAATAAATCGTACATTCTCAAACTTTTATTTTTTTCAAATTCGTTTTCTTTTGCAACTTACTAATATGAAACAGCTTATCTCACTTACAAAATTCAAAATAGCTTAAAACGCAATATATAAATAATTGTAATTAATTCTTTACATTTTATTGATATGGTATATAAATAGTTGCTATATCGGAATATCCTGAATATCCTGAGCCATTAACTGCCCTTACTCTGTATTCCCATGTTTCACCGCTAAAAATACCATCAGTATCAATATAGGATGTTCTATCGTAAGGTAATACCTTCAATGTTGTCCATGTTGAAGTAGATTCTCTACGTCTTTCAAGTTCAAATGCTAACTCATTATCACTGTTATCACTCCAGGAAAGTTCAACTTGTAGAGCATCCTCCGGTACAGAAGCGGTTAAGTTAGTTGGACGCAATATATCGCCTGTACCACCGGCAGTGCTTACAGTATTGGAAAAAGTTAATGAATCCGTACCCTGAAAAGCTCTTACCCTGTAAAGGTATATTTTTGTTGAATCGGGAATATTATCAATGTAAGCTTTTGTATCTATATCGAAGATCGAAAGAGTAGAAAACTCTCCATTAGATGATCTTCTCTGTAATTCAAATCCTGTTTCATTCTGGGCATCATAATCCCACTGCAAAAAATACTGCTTGCCAAACTCAAATTCAGTAATAGAAAGAGTTGGTGGTAATATTGGTACGTAAGCAGAATCAGTATTTGAATAAGGTGTATAAAACTCTTCTATATGATAGAATCTTGCTCTATATTCATAACTTTTATCATAAACCAAAGATGAATCAACATATTGGTTGGATGAATAATCTACTGATCCTATAGCCTCAAACTCGGAAGCATTAAGCTCTTTTCTCTCAATAAATGTATGAGATATTTCACCGGTTGCATTATTATTATCCCAGGAAACAACTACGTTTTTGGTATTATAATTAAAAGAAGCCTTAAGATTAGCCGGAGCGAATGCATCCTCCTGAGCGGTTACTACAACAGCTTCATTTGAATAATCACTCTTTACCGAACTTACATAAACCGATATTCTGTAGGTATAACTAGTACTTCCTATAAGACCCTGATCAGTATATTCACTATACGAATTGGAAATGAGGGCAACTGTATCCCATGCTGTAGCGGCAGTAATCTTTCTTTCAATTTCAATAAGTCCGCTACTAGTTGTATTGTTTGTCCATGTTAGCAATGCCTTTGTTGCACCAAGTGATTGTGCCTGTAGCTCACTGGGAGCTGTAGAACTTGTAGAACCTTTTGAAGATACTTCAGCACTGTATTCAGATTCACCATACTGGTTAAAGGCTGTTAGCTTGTAAAAATATTCAACATATTCCGAAAGATTGGTTTCCTCGACAATTACAGTATTAGCTTCATAAGATTTCCACAATCTGTAAATTCCGCTTATACCATCCTTACGATAAAGTCTGTATCCCGATTCACGTAAAACGTCATTCCACTTAAGGGTTAACGAGTTTTCGTTAATAGTTACAATCTTTAATCCTTTAGGGGCATCAGGCGGATCGGTATTCTCAATAACGTAAACATTTTCCTGAACCGAGCTGGAAGCCATTTCGCCATCCATGTTAATAACATTTACCCAATAACTAAAAGATGTGCCAACCAAAGAGGTATCCAGCTCAAGGTATAAATCAACAAGGTCCGATGCTTCTTCATCTTGGTCGAAAGTAACATAATAATCAAAGGGATAACCATATCTTACTTCAAAGTAATCGATACCGGCACCACCAGCCTTATCGATTGCATCGTATGTAATATCAACAATTCCGGCTTTTACAGTGTCTCCAGATGTAGGATCGCTAATAGTAATAGTTGGAGTTAAATCACTACCAGTTGTACCATCATTAATTGATTCAACACATCCCCAAAGCACCAACAAGGTAATTAAGTTAAGTGTAGCAAACTTCAATATTTTTCTAATATTTTTCATTTCTATATTCATTTAATCGGTTTATTCACCAATATTTTCATAATCCAGAAGGAACGACCTTGATTCGCCAGAATCCAAATTCTCAATAAACAAGTACATCGTGTTTATTTCCGGTCTGAATTCATAAAGCGGAATTATAGTATTAACAAGGTCCGAAGAAACATCTACATTCTGAACTTTTTTATTCAGGTCAATCTCAACTACAAAGTTATCGATAGGTTCTTCAGCAAGATTTGTTACCTCAACTTCCATCCTAACTTTACTACTTGTACGGTATTCAAGCTCAACTCTGCCTTTTTTAAGCCACCATTTTTTCAAATCGTTAATGGAGGTTAACCATAAACTTTCTTCTCTCACATAGCGTAATACATCATTTATTGCCCTAATATAAGGTGCCTGTAATTGTGATGATGTATGAACTTTGAATACGTAAAGACCGCCTTCAAATTTAATTCTGTCAATATCTTCTTTATATGTATAAGCCTGATAATTAGGGTTTTTTAATCCGTAATTCCCAATAATCTCATAATCATCACGAGCAGTTTTGGTAATATGCATCAAAGCTTTGTCGTTACGGATTTCAACTGCGGGTACCGAACGATCAGAAAGTGAATCAGTTAGAATATAATCTATCTCAAGAGCCGACATTGCCTGAAGCGTACTCTCATCATAAAAGCCATAGGCAGGCATAATACCAGCAATTGGTTCACCAGTTATTTCCTCAATAGCAGTTTTGGATTCCCCTATTATCTTGAGTTGATCCTCAGGCAATAAGAGTTTGTTAACAGTATCTTTTGCAGATTCCAAATAACCAACATCAACGATAAGTCCAAAATCACCATATCGTGAAAGGGAACGTATTGTACCCGGACTAGTATTTGCAACATTTGCATTAAGAAAAAACGTAGAAGGAAACTGTGTTGATTTTAGCAATTCCATCAAATTTTGAGTATTACTTAAATTTTCATCCAAAGTAGGGGTAAATATTGCCGCCGCTTCATAAGGATGAGGCCAGTCCCTGATAAACGCAATTGGTCTGTATATTAACCAGTTAATACAATTCTTGAATAACTTTTCGAAGTAAACATAATCCTGCTGTGAATCACCAATAACGGAGTTAATTTCAAAACCATACCAAACAAATCTGCCTTCACCGTAATTTCCGTACGCAATACCAGCACTCTTGTTAATTTCTTCACGAACAAGTTTGCCTTCACGGCGGAAATCATACCAGAAACTTACCTGATTGGCCCTAGGTTCAAGTATTTCAGCATATATTGGTCTGTCCCAGGTAGCAATTTTTAATGTATAACCGGTAGGTATATTAGCCGTAATTGGAATATTACCACGTAAAGTATGTACTTTATAAACTTCAGTAGGCTCAATATTTTTAGTAAAACTTAGTCCGAAAACTTCTGTAAAAAACTTCCAGCCTCTCCACTTACCTTCATTAGACCATGAGGCTGTTCCGCCAGTAGCAAAAATTGAACCGCCTCTTTCTACATAACCTTTTAACTCAATTATTTCCCTGTCAGAAAGTGCTTTTGAGCCGGGCAAAATAATCAAATCGTATTTATTGTGCTCACCAAACTCAATAGTCTGGTCAGTTATAATATCATAATATATTTTATTCCCTGAAAGGAATGTTTCCCAAGTTGAAACATTATCATTAACCCAGGTACTACCTTCAGGTAAAATTGCTTCGGTATAGTTTGAATAGAGTACACCCACCGAACCTTCCTTTTCCACAAAAATATAGGACAAGTTCTCGGGGGTAGGAAGAATGTCTTTAAGGTCAAAATTTCCGTAAATAGCCTTTAAAACCAAAAGGAAAATTAGCAATGCGGCAACAACAAGAACAAGACCGCTAAAGAGCACTATTGCCCAGTTAACTGCAACTCCTTTAAATTTTATCGCCATTGAAGATTGTCCTCTTTATTCTTCCGTTCTTCTTTTTTCTCTTCAATTTCACTAGTATATCTCTGAAATTTCCTTCTACCAGTAAACCTTTCCGATTCAGCTGTTTCATTTCTTCTAACAGGTCTTTCTTCTGTATAAGAAGTAGCCGGTTGAGTAAAAAATGTAGCTCTGGTAGCACTTGTTTCCCTATCCCTGGTACCGCCAAAAAGAGTTGGTCTTCCATCGGATGTAGCCATAGTTGCAGCTCTTTCTTCAGTAAACAAAGTCTTTTCTTTAGTCTTCGATATCCTGGGTTCGGTTAATGCCGGAGTAGGCTCTACAAGATCAGCCGGTATAGTTTCGGGTGGCTTTGCTTTCTGGGCTCTGCCCCTTGCTTCTCTTACCTTGTAAAGTACGTATGCACCAACTGCCAAAATAAATGTTGATATTGTGGAAACAAGAATAATCAACGACAGAATGGGTATTAATTCCATTTTATCTCCGTTAGTTTATTTTTTCTGTGTTAATCCGGTTCGCTGTAACTTACCCCAGTTCATTTCCAATCCTATAAACTCTTCAATAGTTGCCATCGCTTTTGTAACATCAATTACCAATACAAAAAACAATCTGTAAACCAGTGCATAGGGAATAAGTCGCAGTTCTTCCTTTTCTACGGCAATACAGTATATTGCCGCTAGTAAGTCCAGTACGGTTATACTAAACCACCAAAATACAATTATACTCGTCATACCGTTAAGTAACCCAACTATGATAAAAAACAAGTTACCCAAAATATTCATTGCTGGCCATGCCAATGATTCAAATACCATCGACCATAGAATAAGCGAGTTATTAAAATTCAAAGTAGGATTGTATAAATGGTGTTTATGCTTTCTTATCGCTTGAAGAATTCCACGCGTCCATCTATAACGTTGCTTAAGTAGCTGCATAAGTTTAAGCGGGGCTTCGGTATAACTAATTGCCGCAGGTTCGTAGTTAATTTTCCAACCCTTGGATAATATTTTAAGGGTCATATCAGCATCTTCGGCGAAAGTATCACTTGAATAGAAACCGCCATCCTGAATAGCCTTTTTACGAAAAAATCCGATTGGACCAGGAATTATATTTACCATTCTTAAAATGCCCTGTGCACTTCGGGCTAAATTCAATCCTTCAATATATTCCAGTGCCTGAAGATCTGTCATTATCTGTCCGCGATTAAGCACCTTAACATTTCCTGCTACCGCACCAACTGCCGGATCAGTAAAATGTCTTGTACCTACTCTAAGTGATTCTTCGGAAAGCATTGCATCACCATCTACACAAAGCACAAAATCTGCTTTTGAAAGTCTAATACCGGCATTAAGTGCTTTTGCCTTACCACCATTTGGACGGTTTATCAGTGATACCTTGATTTTATTATACTTGCCTTGCTGCATTCCTACAAGTGACTTACCTACCTCAGCTGTTTCATCCTTCGAGCCATCGTTAATAATAATTATCTCGTAGTTTGGATAATCAAGATTGATAAGACTTTCTACCGAATCCCTTAATGTAACCCCTTCATTATAAGCAGGCATCATTATCGAGATAAACGGGAAATAATCTCCATATTCCTCGACCGAGTATTTTGTAATATAAAGATAAGCCAACACCAGAATTGAAGCATATCTGAAAAGTAGTGAAAACAAGAATAGAATAAGTGCGAGCACAGTAGCATAAACTACCAATCCATCAAAGGAAAGAACAGTATATGGCAATGTAAGAAAAATAACAATAAGCATAACAACGGATATAACACCCGATATTATCATAGTACGAACTTTTTCTTCCTCAATATTTCGCTCTTCCGGAAGGTCTTCCCTGTTATCTATATCTATCTTGCGAGTTCTTATGTCTTTCTTTTCTTCTGCCATATTTTATACACTGTATAAATAATTTTTCTCTTATAAGTATAAATGTTAAAAAAAAGCAAATAATTCAAGTCAATAATATAACATTTAGTTTAAATATTTTGTCACATTTTCGCTATTTAAAAGATAATAAGTAAAATATTAACTCGAAATAGCAAAAGCAGGGTCAAACCAATCAATTAAAATGATAATTTAAGTGAACACTTACCTGTTTGCTGTTATAAACTTTTTCATAACGATAATTCCATGATATAGACGCATCTCCTTTTATAAACAGATTGGGAGCTATCTTACCATCGAACTTTATTCCTAACTCTTTAGTTAAAAACCTTGTATCCTTATAAACCCCAAAACCACCGTAAATGGTTGCATAAACAGGTTCAAATTCAAGTGGAGGCAATTCACCGGTAATGATATGTTCGGTTGCCAGCTCAGGCGAGTAATAGTATGGCAATCTATATTTGTAATCCTGAAATATAAATTTGTATCCAACTTTATACCCTTCCTTAAACCTGAATTTTCCGGCAAGGAGCAATTCATTACCTATATTTGATGCCACACGAAGAATATCCGAATTTTCAGGAATATACTTATCTGTTTCAAAAATAAAATATTCGGCGTACAATTCTACTTTTTCCTTAACTACACCGGATATTTTACCCCCATACTTTAAAGCTTTCAACCTTACGTTAACAAGTTGTACATCATTTAGCAAGTTTACTGCATCCGATTCAATATAAAACAGAGAAATATCTGCCATTGGTGTGCTAAAGGAAAAACTACCGTTAAAATATGCCATACCAATATTGTTTTCAAATAACGAATTACCAAATACAGCTTCGGCAACAATTGTTTTATAAGGCAATACTTTTATGGAACCGAAAATATTTGAGTAGTTCAATCCACCTGATGAATTTTCAATTGAGTTCCGATGAAATTGTAACCCCAAGTCAAGATAGCTAAATAACGTATAGTTTAACCAACCGCCCGAATTAACTTTAACAAACTGGTCTTCATCAGCATAATATTTAAAGACAGGCTGCAACACAAATTTCTTTACAAAATCATCCTTGTATCCAAGGTAATGAGGAAATAACCTGTTAACACGCTGTCTTAATTTAGGTATTTTTTGTGCCTCATCATAAACCTGAAAATCTTCCGGGTCAGCTTTAATCAATTCAGCATATACCTCTCTGGCTTTTGGATATAGACCTGTTACAAAATACAATCGTGCTAACTCAAGTTTTATTTCACTATCCTTTGGATATTTACTACTCAACTCAATATACTCGTCAAGAGCAGCAAAATAATCTTTCTGCTTAACAAAACAATTAGCACGTTTCTTTCGAACTTCCCTTGTTTCAATATGCTCAAGATATAAGGAATAAAATTCTTCGGCATCTTTATAATTCTTTGCACAATAATAATCATCGGCAATCATTAGCAAATACTTATTAGACCTTCCGGTAAAATTTGTATATTCAACAAGATACTCAGCTGCAAGAGCACAGTTACCCGAATCCCTGGCAGTATTCGCCGAGTCAAGCAAATCATCAACATATATATGCACAGATTCACTCACCTCACCCTTGTTAGCATTAAACATTATATAACTAAAATCAGGTTTAGTATAGTTCAAGGCAGAAGCTTCCTCAAGGTAATCAACCGCATCATCCTTGTCATTTTTACCAAACTCGTTCACAGCCAGAAAATAAAGACCATCGGTATCACCCGTTTCATAAAAGTATTCCTCGTAATCAACATCCTCTTTTTTAAGCAAGCTGGCAGCCACATAATAACGCTTTTCATACTCTTTATCCTGCGGATACTTTTTATAAAGATACTTTGAGTTTTCGAATGCAGTAGTATAATCTTTGCCCAAGAATGATGTTTTAACCAGCAAGCTACGCATTTTATCATCATTGGGGTTTACATCCAGATACCTTAATAGTAGCTCTTTGCTCTTTGAAAACTCGTTAAGTTTAAGCTCATTATTTGTAATTATACTCACTGAAATATTATTAATTGGCATTGATTCAATTAGAAGTGAGTACCTTTGAATATCTCTTCTTAATGAATCTTTGTACTCAGATATAATTCTGTCATAAATTGCCTTATGTTTACTATTCAATATTTCGGACTCATCCAGAGGAGCAAGAAGTAATAATGCTGTTTCGTCATCTTTTCTTAGCTTGTACTCATGTGCCAATAAAATTCTGGCATTATAATTATTTGGGTTTGCTTTAACTTCTGTTAAAAGATCAAGGATTGACTCATAAACTCCCTGACTAACATAATTATAATTATCTTGTTGGGCATTAAGAGGGGTATTTAAAAATAAAATGCTCCCCAGGAAAATTCCGAGTAAAAGATATAGTTGTATTCCTGAAAAGCATTTTTTAAAAATCATTATTGTGCAATATTCTTCAAAGGCAAATAACGCTGATTAGAAGTATTGTCTGATGAAAGGACATAATCCATCAATAAATCAGAGTTATCAATAGAATCATCCGCCTCTATATTTAACAAAGAGATATAACCTTTAATAGTAGTTATGTAGTTAGCATCATTACTAGGGAAATTCTCTTCTGTTCTTTTAATCAAATTCTGAACACTATTGGCATCACTACGAACCAATAGAACAATAATTTTATTTTCATAATTACATAATTTATCTTTCTTGTCTGTAGCCTGACGTATAGCACCCTGAAGCTGACTAAGAGACATTAATCCATTAACCTGGGCAGCCGGATCAAGCTTGAAGGAAAGTAAATGAAATTTTTGACCAGTGCTCTTGTACAAAGCTATCTGATTATTAAGTATCAAAAGGAAATCATCATAATCATAAACATTTGAAAGCATAAACCTGTCTTTTTTACCAGTATCCAGCCCTTTGGTTTCACCAGTAACTGATTTGCTAAATGTAGGCATTGCAGTTTTCGGCTCTTCAACATTAGTCGGAATTCTCTCAGGTTCCTCTACAGGCATATCGTCCGCATAATCAACAATAACACCTCTTTTGGGCACAATTTTAAATATTGAATCAAATTGTCCTTCGGAATGCCCCACATTAGGAGTTATGGTAACGGTACCACCAAAATATCTTCCTTCAACTTTTGCTTCCTGCTTTTTAAGCTGAATTTTACCTGTTACATAAGTACCAAGTACATCCACAATCTGTAAAGCTTTTGGAGTTGCAGGTTCACCAACAATAAATAAACTGGTTATATCCCTGTCCTCAATAACTTCAAGAGTATGAAGAAAACTATCTCTTAAAAGGTCCAGGTTACGAAAACCAATATAAGGTGTAATTTCATCAAAAATTATCCTTGAAGGCTTATACTGGTTAACCACAGTAATTATATCATTAAAATACTCAATTAAATAATCATCAGCATTGTAGTTATCATATATATAGTTTGGAGGGGAAATACGGACTACAATAATTAAATTCTGACTCATATATTTTTGAATATCAAAATTTACGGATGCAGCCTGAATCATTAAGTCCTTTGGACGCATATTTGTAAATAACAAACAAACTTCATTTCCCTTTGCAGCTTCAAGAGCAAACTGAAGTCCAACTAAAGTTCTGCCTGATTTTTTTGGGCCAATTAGCAAATAACTTCCACCAATGTAAATACCACCCCAAGCCTTATCTACAAATTGGAAACCGGAGTTTATCAATCTGATTCCACTACTCATATAATCCTATTTTCCTTTTGCTATCAAAACGCAACAATTTATTAACTTATAAAAATATTAAAATTATTACAAAGAATAAATAAATATATCTTGAAAAGACAAATTTATCTTCTACTCATTAAATTACCAAACACAAATATTGCTGTTGCATTTGCCACAATAGTTGGTTCGTTACTAATATAATCCATACGATCATCCCTGTAATATGCACTATCGGTTTGAAATAGTGAATATTTATCCCTTTTCTCAAATTCAATATTCTGACTATCCAGATATTCTTTAAAAACCGGACCTGCTGCAAATCCTCCGGGTAAATATCCATTCATTAAGGGAGAAAGCTGGTGATGAAGATTTTCGCAGTATCTTTCACCTATACCATATATAAATGATATACCCCACTGGTTTTTACCCAAAATATAATCTTTTTGGGATTCAGCCATTTTATTAAATAAATCATCATAAGTAATTTTTCTATAAAGAATATTTATAAGATTTATACCTAGGGTTGCATTATTACTGCCCCAGTAAGAATCTGCTCCCTCACCAAAAAGCTTTGTTTTTGCCTTTTCACTGAAATGGGTCAAACTCCTTTTCAGGTACCCACTAAAACGAGGAAATATTTTTGCCAATCTGTAATGAGCAAGCGAATTTACATTTCCCCAGCTCCACCAGTAATCAGCACCTGCTTTATCTGCATATCTTTGTGAAATTGACAGGTATTTGTTATCCTTTGTAGTCAGGTATAACTCGGCAGCACCAAGAGCTACCTTACCGCTAAAATCGCTATCAACATAATGACCAGTACCACTGCTATCAATATCAGGAACGCTATCCATAATTAAAAACTTTTGCTCGGCAATACGTAAACATCTGTTTGCAAAATCATTAAGCTGAAACTTTTCTTTCCATATTCTTGAAGCCAAACTTAAAGTGGCACTATATATCCCAATTAAATTTTTCCCAATACCGGTAAATGCAGGACGGTCAAAACCAAGAGGATCATTTTCAGGTTTTCTCCAACCAACATCATGATCACGTAAATCCTGAACCTGAGTAATAAACAAAGTATCATTATAATTTGCACGGATTAGCCAGTCAAGCCCAATTTTTGCCTCATCAAGCACATCCGGTACACCGTTACTATCGTTATCAAAAGCAAACTTATCCTTGTCAAACTCATACGAAAACAATAATATGTAGGTTGTATATGCAGTAGTATTAAGAAATTTTATATAATCGGCAGCATCATGCCAGCCACCAGTTACATCATATTTTTCATCAATTTTTTTGCCATTGATAATAATTGAAGTTGCATCTGCAATATGGCATACCTCATGATATTCGGGATTAGTATAACCGCAACGCTGAATTTTATAAAATTCCATCAATGTATCAACAACTTGATTATAAACCGAAAATCCTATTTCGAAAGGAAATGATTCCTGGTTATTTACAACAATTTTAAAATTTCCTCTTTTAATGAGTCGGCTAAACTCAAACTGATAGGAATATCTGAAGTTACCAAATCCATTATTAAATGGAATCAATTCACCCGTAAACTCAGTATCACCAGTCCGTTCATTTTTTATTGAAAAGCCGACACCACTTAAGTTATCATCAGAAAGTACAATCCCCTGTTTGGTATCTCTCGGTAAATATCCTACCTGATTGGCTCTTATATACAACCTTGAAGAATAACAATTTGTAGTTAGTAATAAAACAAATAAAAGAGAGATTAAATTAAATACCAGTCTGACGCTCATTACATCCTCATCAACAATATAGAGTTATAAATACAAATCAACTACTTTAATATAAAATATTACCTTTTGTAATCAAATGCTTTAAGCGTGAAACATAAAATGATTTGGAGTGTTCCATTTTGGGAGGGGTAAAATATAACTGATTTTAAGGAAATAGAAGAGGAACAGGAAAGGAGTATTCTCCTTCCCTGTAAAAAATTATTTTACTTTTTTAACGCCAATACCCGGACGGTCATTTAATGTTACTTTACCATCAACAACTTTGGTTCCGTCAAAAACATCATTACCTATAAGTAGTGCACCATCAAGATCAGCCCAATCAACCATTGGAGAAAGGTGAGATGCAGCCGAAATTGCACAAGAAGTTTCAGTCATACAACCAAGCATAACCTTCATATCAAGTGAACGTGCAAGATTCAACATTTTATGTGCCTCACGCATACCAGTACATTTCATTAGTTTAATATTGATACCTGAATACACTTTGTAAGCTTTTACAACATCAGGAATACGCTGAAGAGCCTCATCAGCAATTGTTGGTAGCGGACTATTTTCGGTTAACCATGCCATATCATCAATCTGAGTTTTAGGCATAGGCTGCTCAACAAACACACAATTATTTTCTTTAAGATAATGAATCATATCCAAAGCAAACTGTTTGTCTTTCCAACCCTGGTTCACGTCAACACAAAGAGGTGTATCTGTAACCGATCTTATAGCTTCAATCATTTCCTTATCAGTACCGCGACCAAGCTTAACCTTAAGAATCTTGAATTCGGAAGCTTCTTTAGTTTTTTCCTTAACAACTTCAGGAGTATCAATACCAATAGTAAATGAAGTATTTGGAGTATCATTTTTATCGTAACCCCAAATCTTGTACCAAGGTTTACCCAGCATTTTACCAACAAGATCATGAAGTGCAATATCAAAAGATGCTTTAGCAGCAGCATTGCCTTTATCAATTGAATCAACGTAATCAAGTATTTTTTCCATTTCAAAAGGATCGTTAAACTGAGACAAATCTATTTTTGAAAGAAACTTGCCAACAGTTTCATGACTTTCACCAAGGTATGGTGGCATTGATGCTTCACCATATCCAACAATGCCGTCATACTCAAGTTCGGTTAACATAACCGGAGTAGTTGTACGTGAGCTAGACGCAATAGTAAATACATGCTTTAATTCAAGTGTATAAGGTTTGAATGTAAGTTTCATTTTTGAATTACCTGTTGATTTAATAATATTTGCACCAAAGGAATTACCAACTAAAGTTGAAGCTAAGGTAGTACCCGCAATAATTCCAGAGGCTTTTAAAAAATCCCTTCTGTTTTGTTTCATCTTATTCTCCGGTGTAAAACTTGTTATTTCTGAAATTTGTAATACCATTCAACTCTTTGGCATCAATAATTCTTTTAGCTCTTAAAAAAGATTTGAATCTATATTCACTAAAATTATTTTCAGTTTTTTTGAAACTGTTAATTTTAACCATACCGGCTTCATGAATAAATTCACCATCGCCTATGTATAGTCCAACATGTGTAACACGTTCTTTTTTGCCATCTTTAGCCTTGCGTCCAAAGAAAAGCAAATCACCCTTCTTAAATTTGTCAAGATCAATTTCTTCACTAACAAGCTCACCAGTAAATACCTGCTGCGATGCATCGCGAGGTAAAATCCACCCAAAATGGTAAAAAACAGTTTTTGTAAAACCGCTACAATCAAGGAGTTTGGTTGAAGTACCACCCCACATGTAAGGAACGCCCATATATGTTTTTGCTTTTGCCAAAACATTATCAGCATTTAGTTCAATGCTATCGTACCATTCATCAAACTCCTTGCATTCACCCTTAACAACAAATCCTTTTCTTCCATCAGGATACGTAACTTCATAAAAATCACCATTTTCGCCATTTAACCTAAGTAAGTTACCTGACACCAAGTCAGAAACACGCTGTGATTTTTTATCTGCTTCCGAATAACAAAAGCCATAATCTTCAAGATAAATAATTTTTTTACTATCCACCCATTCTTTTTGCTCTTCATAGGTCTTATCCTGCACACCACTTCCATCTATCCAAGCAATATACCCTTCCGGAGTTTGGATTTGGTACCACCCATGTCGTTTTTTGTAAACTTTAACCGGTGTACCAAGAATAGCTTGAGTAGCCATTTCTGCAGAATGTCTTGGATTTGTTCTTAAATTTCCAACCGATACGGTAATTACACCATAAATTTTTTCACCAAGTTCTTTCTCAGGAAGAACTTTTAGCTCATCTTTCATATCAATATCATCCGGTAATAAATTGATTAACATATTTTTTGCTTCAGGAATGTTAGTTTCCCCTGCTAGCACAAAACCCCCGTCTTTTTCTGAAATAGTGACATCAAATATTGCTGTCCTGCCATCAGGGGCAAATTTAGCTTTAACTTTGCTTATGTTACCGTCATATTTCGACTGCCCAGAAATAGATATTACAAATATTGATAAAATTAACAGAATAGTACGCTTCATAATCCACCAATTTGATTTATCTGATACAGTAAATTTAGTAAAAATATAATAGAGTAACTACAAGAAGCAAGCAATAATTTCAAAAAATGAACTAACTACATTTCAAGAAAATCAATAAGTATAAGAGAGATGTTATCTTTTCCACCAGCCTGCTTGGCAAAATTGGTAAGATCAACAGCAGTGCTGTCGTATTCAAGATGCTCCTCAAGCAAATCATCAGATATCATATCAGATATTCCATCTGTACATAACATCAATAAATCGTCTTCCATTATAATATCCGAGATATGATGAAAATCAATAAATGCTGATTCTCCACCACCCAACGAGTTATATATAAGGTGCGATTGTTCACGGGGTACACCATGCATTTGGGAAATGGAATGATCTTTTGAGATTTGACGAAGATAACCATGCCTGTATCTGTATAATCGGCTATCACCGGCACTAACATAAAATATTTTTCGTTCATAAAACAATACACCAAGCAAGGTTGCACCCATCCCGCTCATTTCAGGATGTTTTGCACCTTCCTCCTTAATATATTGATGCGTTAAGTGGGTAGTTTTATTAAATATTGAATTCAACTGAAGCAAATTCATATTTTGTGGCAAACTTTGTGAAGTCTGTGCAAAATTAGTTAATACAATCTCGCTAGCCACTTCACCCGCATTATGTCCACCCATCCCATCGGAAACAGCAACAAAAAACGGGCTATCCAAATCATCAATATTAATCTCAAAACTAATCGAATCGTTTCTAATAAGTTTATCACCTAAAAGAATCATATCTTCGTTTTTTGATCTTACAGAACCTATATCATTAACTGCTTCTATATATAATCTCATTTAAAATCCGGAGTGAGTTAATCGGAATATCTATTTCAATATTTTCTGTAAATTAATACATTATTAATTATTTTTACAGAAAAAAGGAATCTAAAATTTTTAACAACTTCAATCAAATAAAAAAAACACATTTACTTGCAATTTATATAATTATTAGTTCAATAGTTATGTCGCAAAACAATAATCTGGAGCATTCTGTAAACAGTGTTAGCAAATACATTTGTAATTCTTCATTCATCAAAGATGCCTCAGCAAAGGAATGGATTGATTCTGTTTACCTATTTACAAAAAATATTTGCGATAATGATATTTCGGAAACTTGTTTTGTTCTTACTTTCGTTACGCTTCCCTATAATGAAATGCCACTAAGAATACCTTATCTGGGAATTACTGTAAACATCCCCCTCCCTTCACCGGATCAAGAGACGTTTAACTGTAAAAGAAGTATTATACCGGATCAATTGTTTTACGATTCTCCTAATACTAATTTTGGTGATAAAGACAAGTTTGCACATTTCTTTGGTAATGCTTTTTTTTCTTACAACTTTAACTGGTTTAATTTAACAAAATTTATGAGTATCTTTGTTGAATACTTTGAAGGAGTATTTGCTGTTCAGGGAGGTTACGATATTCGTGACATTAAAGTAAACTTGCTTGGCGAAATATTCGGGAAACAGTTAATTAACAACCCCGACATACTCCCTTCTGAGGTTTTGGACCTTTACTTATTGCTCAACTCAAATCTGCTACTATTATGAAAAACATACTTGTAATTGATGATGAAGTTCAAATCTGTGAGAGTATCAAAATGATCCTCGAATACGAGGATTATTTCGTCGATTATACTACCGATCCCAACCAGGGACTTAAAAAAATTGAATACTTGCAGCCTGACGCAATTCTGCTTGATATCCAGATGGATGGCTTAAACGGATTT
Organism: Melioribacteraceae bacterium; assembly: GCA_963663615.1. Taxonomy (GTDB): domain Bacteria; phylum Bacteroidota; class Ignavibacteria; order Ignavibacteriales; family Melioribacteraceae. Next base: position 1,630,307 of record OY760517.1, on the reverse strand, counting down.
GAGATTCTTGACCGCATGAAAGAAGAGGAATACTACATTCCTGTTATTATGATTTCTGCATTCAGTAGTCTTGAAAATGCGGTAAAAGCAACCAAATTAGGTGCTTTTGATTTTATAGAAAAACCTATTGATCGCGATAAACTTATAATTAGTGTTCGTAACGCAGCACAACAAAGCAATCTCAAGAAAGAGAATAGCGAGCTAAAAAAAGTGCTTGAATTCGAAAACGAAATTATTGGAGAAAGCGATACAATAAAATTGATACTTGCTACTATCGATAAAGTTGCCCAAACCGAAGCCCGTGTTATGATTACAGGCGAAAACGGTACTGGTAAGGAACTGGTTGCAAGAGCAATACACCGAAAGAGTAATCGTGCAGAGTACGATCTAATCGAAGTTAACTGTGCTGCAATACCCACCGAACTAATTGAATCAGAATTATTTGGTCACGAAAAAGGGTCTTTTACCGGGGCACTTCAGCAAAGAATTGGCAAGTTCGAAAAATCGCACAAAGGCACTCTATTCCTCGATGAAATTGGTGATATGAGTCTGCAAGCTCAGGCAAAAGTTCTTAAAGCCATTGAAGACAACAAAATAGAGCGTGTAGGAGGTAATAACAGCATTGATATTGATGTGCGAATAATATCGGCAACAAACAAAAGCCTTGAAGAGGAAATTGAAGAAAATAACTTCCGCGAAGACCTCTTCCACCGGCTAAACGTTATCCCAATACATATACCCCCGCTTAGAGAAAGAGCCGGAGATATTCCTATTCTTGCTAAACATTTTCTTCAGGATATGAGCAAGAAAAATAATATCGGGGAAAAAGTTTTTAATAGAAGTGCTTTAGAACTTATGTCAAAACAACCATGGAAAGGTAACGTAAGAGAGCTCAAGAACTTTGTTGAACGCCTTGTTATTATGTCAATGAATCCTGAAATATCCGAAAAAGATGTACAACAGTTTTTACCTGGTAGAGCTCAGGTTAAAAATGATTTGCTTGATACCACAAACTCTTTTCAGGAATTTAAGGAAAAAGCAGAAAAAGCTTTTATTGAAAAACAACTTGATGTTAATAGCTGGAATATTAGCAAAACTGCCGAAATACTTGGAATTCAAAGAAGTCACTTATATGGCAAAATGAAAAAATACAATATCGAGAAAGGTAACTAATATGGGTAATACTATTTTCTCTAAAATAATCAACAAGGAGATACCGGCTGATATTGTATATGAAACCGATAACGTGCTTGCTTTCAGGGATATTAATCCACAAGCTCCGGTTCATATTCTTATTATACCCAAAATTGAAATACCAACTGTTCGCGAAATAAAGGGTAGCGATCATCATTTGCTTTTGGGCGAATTGTATGATGCAGCTAATGAAGTTGCGAAAGCCGAAGGTATTACAGAAAAAGGTTTCAGACTGGTAATAAACTGTGACAAGGATGGCGGACAGGATGTTTACCACCTGCACATGCATCTGCTTGGCGGAAGGCAGTTAAACTGGCCTCCCGGTTGATTAAATTATTTGAATGCTTTTGCGGCAATATCATTGCGGTATGTTATACCGTCAAAACTTATTTTAGATATTGCTGCATAAGCTTTTTCTACCGATTTCTTTAATTCATTTCCATCAGTAATTGCAGTAACACCTAAAACCCTACCACCAGAGGTCTTTACTTCCCCGTTGTTTTCTTTTGTACCGGCATGATAAATTATTACACTTTCTTCGTGATTTTCAAGACCCGTAATAACTTTGCCTTTCTCGTAACTGCCAGGATAACCTGCCGATGCAGCTACAACACAAACAGCATTTCTATTGTTATATTTTACTGCACTTGTATTTAACTTACCATTTGCCGAAGTAAGCAATAATTCGGCAAAATCACCTTCAAGCAACGGTAATACAACCTGCGTTTCAGGATCACCAAATCTGCAATTAAACTCAACAACTTTTGGACCTTCACTTGTAATCATAAGCCCGCAATAAAGACAACCCGAATAAGGCATTCCTTCGCTTTTCATTGCTTCAAGAGTTGGGGTAATAATTTTTTCATTTATTATACTTTGTAAAGCTTCATCTATTACCGGAGCAGGAGCGTAAGCACCCATACCACCAGTATTTGGTCCTTCATCATTATCATATGCACGCTTGTGATCCTGAGAAGCAGGTAGAGTAACAAAATTGGAACCATCTGTAATAGCAAAAACCGAAGCTTCTTCACCCACCATAAATTCTTCAATTACAACTTGTTCTCCTGCCGAACCAAACTTTCCATCCAGCATACATGCTTTTAACTCTTCAAGAGCATTTTCAGTATCATCACAAATTGCAACTCCTTTTCCAGCTGCAAGTCCCGAAGCTTTAATAACAACAGGCAATTTACCATTCTTTATATATTCGCTGGCAGCGACAAACTGATCAACGCCAAACGATTTATATGCCGCCGTTGGAATATTATATTTTTCCATCAATGCTTTGGAAAACGCTTTATCACCTTCTATTTGGGCTGCTGCTTTTGAAGGACCAAAAACAGCTATATTATTTTCTCTAAGATAGTCGGCAATACCCTCGACTAATGGTATTTCAGGTCCAACCACAACCAAGTCAATTTTTTTTTCATTACAGAAAGTTTTTAACAATGAGTAATCATTCAAATTTTCTTCAACATTAATGGCAATTTCACCAATACCCGGATTACCCGGAAAACAATAAACCTGTTCAACATCACTGGCTAACCTGTAAACTAAAGCATGTTCTCTACCACCGGAGCCAATTACTAATACATTCATACTAATCCTTAAGAAAAAATTGAAACTGTTTTGTTAATACTTCTGTAAGCTTTTCACGATTATGTTTCTGAATAAACTCTTCATCACCTTTTGGTAACTTGCCATCTTTATATAGATTATGAATTTCAAGTAAAGCGTTCTTTATTGAGTTTATATCGTGAGGGTTTGCCACAAAAGTAGCACCATACTCAGAAGCTACATTTCGTGCCACCCCATCAGGCAAACATGCAAGAATAGGTTTACGGGAGCCAAAATACTCAAACAACTTACCAGGAGTAACTTTATCCATATTCTTTTTATCGCCAAGCATAACCCATAATACATCACTGGCAATCACTTTTTTTATGGAGTCGTCATGATCCATATAACCATGCTCAAACACATACTCGTTTATTCCAAGCTTGGATACAAGTTTTCGGTTTTCCTTACGAAAATGTCCAACAAAATGAAGCTCAATGTTTGCAGCAATATCAGGTCTTTCCTTAATCAATTCCTTAAAAGCCTTAAGGAAATACTTTGGTGTTACACTTTCATAAAAAATACCGGAATATGTTATTGTAAGTTTATTCCTGTTTAATGGAACAACATCTTCACATCTATAATCTGCAGGGTCAAATCCATGAGGAATAATTACAACTTCTTCATGTTTCAGAAACTGGAAATTTTTTAACAGACTTTCCTTAATTCTTCTGTTAACTACAATCACCCTATCAGCCTGTCGTAAAGCTTGGTCTTCGAGCTTTTTATGTCTCATTTTGTGAAGCGGGGTTGGATAAAACGCAAAATGGTTTTCGTACCATGGGTCACGATAATCAACAAAAAGAGGTATATCTAATTTCTGCTTAAGCTTTGCTACTTCTTCAAATGCCGAATAAGGTGGAATTGTTACATACAATGCATCAAAACTTTCTTCATTCAGAAGCTTTTGGGCAGTTTTAACTGCTTTTTTAGACCAGGATTTTTTACTATCAGGAATAAATATTGATTTGGAAATTCTCTGTAAAGTTTTCCTTAGAAATTCATTAGGCATTGAAACAGTTCCTCTGCTCTTAGCCAATGAATTCACATCCTTTCCTTCAGTTCTAATAATACGAATCCCTGCATCTTCAGCTTCACGCATCAAACTCATATCATGAGCAAAATAAGCAGTTTTACCGGTAGTAATTACTGTCGGCTCCCAGTTAAACTGCTTCATATATTTAACAAACTTAAGCGTACGCTGCACACCACTTAACCCCATAGGGGGAAAATAGTAGGCAAAAACCAGCACCTTAAATTTTGGTTCGTTATTTTCCATTAAACTAATGTGCTGATTTTGAGTGATAGTTCGGTGATTCCTTTGTAATAATAACATCATGCGGATGACTTTCACGCAAGCCGGAGTTAGTAATTCTAACCATCTTCGCATTTTCTTTTAATTCCTGAACGGTAGCAGCACCGCAATAACCCATGGCTGCACGTAAACCACCAATAAACTGATAAAGCGTATCGGCAAGTGTACCTTTATAAGGAACACGTCCTTCAACACCTTCCGGAACCAGCTTTTTAATATCCTCTTCAGCATCCTGGAAATATCTGTCTTTACTACCTGATTTCATTGCTTCAAGCGAGCCCATTCCACGATAAATTTTAAAGCTCCTACCTTCATATAAAACTTTTTCGCCCGGGGTTTCTTCAACACCAGCAAGTACGCCACCAACCATAACAATGTCACCACCGGCAGCAATGGCTTTAGGCAAATCGCCTGTTTGTTTGATACCACCATCGGCAATCACCGGAATACCTGAACCTTTAAGTGCCTCTGCTACTTCCATTACGGCACTAACTTGTGGAACACCAACACCTGCAATAACACGGGTTGTACATATTGAACCAGCTCCAATACCAACTTTAACAGCATTAACACCACATTCAACCAAATCAAGTGCAGCTTCTTTTGTAACTATATTACCTGCAATTAATTGAAGATCAGGAAATTTTTGTCTTACTGCCTTAACCATTTTAAGTACACCTTCCGAGTGACCATGAGCTGTATCAATTACAATAACATCAGCATAGTTGGAAACAAGTGCTTCCACTCTTTCAATTGTATCGGCAGTAACTCCAACAGCAGCACCAACTCTTAATCTACCCAACTCATCCTTACATGCGTTAGGATATTTTTTCTTTTTACTAATATCTTTAAAGGTAATTAAACCTTTTAATGTATTAGTTTCATCAACAACAGGAAGTTTTTCAATTCTATGTTTTTGTAAAATTCTTTCAGCATCATCCAATGTTGTACCAACCGGAGCAGTAACAAGATTGGTTTTAGTCATTATTTCACGAACTGGCAGGTTTAAGTTAGGTTCAAATCTTAAATCACGGTTTGTAAGAATACCTATAAGCTTCATATCATCATCAACAATAGGTATGCCCGATATTTTATATTTCGCCATTAAATCAAGAGCATCACCAACACTTTTATTCGGACTAAGAGTTATCGGTTTGGTTATCATTCCGCTTTCGCTTCTTTTAACCCTGTCAACTTCATCTGCCTGTCTGGCTATCGAAAGGTTTTTGTGAATTATACCAAGTCCGCCTTGAGATGCCATTGCAATAGCCATACTGGATTCGGTTACAGTATCCATTGCTGCAGAAAGAATTGGTATATTTAGTTTAATTTCAGAAGTAAGCATCGAGCTTAAATCAGTTTCGCGGGGTAATACGGAAGATTTAGCCGGTAAAAGCAACACATCATCAAATGTAATACCTTCATATAAAATTTTATCGTTAACCATAGTTTCCTCAACTAATAAAAACATTAAAATATAAAAATTTATTCAAAAGCCTCAATTCCGGTTATATCGGCACCAATAATTAAAGTATGCATTTCATGAGTGCCTTCATAAGTTTTAACCGATTCAAGGTTTGCTGCATGCCTCATTACCGGATACTCAGCTAGTATTCCATTTGCTCCCAAAATCTCTCTCGATTCCCTTGCAATATTCAGAGCCATTTCGCAATTATTTCTTTTCGCCATTGAAACATGTGTATGTTTAACCATACCATTATCTTTTAGTTTCGCCAACTGCAAGTTTAACAGTTGCGACTTTGTAATTTCAGTAAGCATTTTTACGAGTTTTGCCTGTGTTAACTGATAACCAGCAATTGGTTTCGAAAACTGTATTCGCGATTTTGCATACTCAAGTGCTGTATTGTAACAAGTCATCATCGAACCAACAACGCCCCATGCTATTCCATATCTTGCCTGATTAAGACACATAAGTGCCGATTTTAATCCGGTTGAGTTTGGTAATATATTTTCTTCGGGGATTAAACAATCCTGGAAAATCAGTTCCGAAGTAACCGACGCTCTCAAGGAATGTTTTCCTTTCATTTCAGGTGCTTCAAAACCTTTTGTGCCTTTTTCTACCAAAAAACCACGAACCTTACCGTCAAGTTTAGCCCATACAACCGCTACATCAGCAAGCGTACCGTTGGTAATCCACATTTTTGCACCGTTAAGCAAATACCCGTCATTAACTTTTTCGGCTTTGGTAACCATACCTCCGGGATTCGAACCATAATCTGGCTCTGTTAACCCGAAACAACCTATCTTCTGACCACTGGCAAGCAATGGCAACCAGTGTTCCTTTTGCTTTTCCGAACCAAAAGTATGGATTGGATACATTACAAGACTACTCTGTACCGAAGCAAAACTTCTAACTCCACTATCACCTGCTTCTAACTCCTGCATCACCAATCCGTAAATAACATTATTTAATCCTGCACACCCATACTTTTCAGGCAGTGTAACACCAAATAATCCCAGCTCACCCATTTGTGGAACTAAATCCATAGGAAATGTACCTTTTTGGTAGTTATCCTCTATTACCGGCAATACTTTTTCATGAACAAATTCCCTTACGGAATCACGAATCATTCGTTCATCTTCGGTTAGTAACGAATCAATATTATAATAGTCTGGTCCTTTAATATTATCCATACTCTATTCTTTCCAAATAAAGTTAAAAATATTAACTGCAAATATAAGAGTTCTTGGCTAAATAAAAAGGGAATCAATTATTCTCGATACCATTTCATATGAAAACCCGCGATTGACTAAAAAAGAATAGATATTTTTCTTCATTTTATACTTATCGGTCACTCTTTTTTCAAGCTGAATCTTTTTTTTATTCGCCAGTTTAAGAGCTGTTCTGTACTGTGATTCGTCAGGAGAAATCTCAGTTAAAACCACTTCAACAATCTCTGCACTTATACCTTTTTTCTTTAAGTCTGCTTTAATACGATTTAATCCGTATTTACCAAGTGAAAGTTTACTATCAACAAATGAACGGGTAAAATCCAGATCATCAATAAATCCTGAATTCTCCAAACTATTTAATACCTCGATAATAATATACTTCTCATAACCCTTCACAAGCATTTTCTGAAACAGCTCATATCGTGAATGTTTTCGTCTGCTTAGAACTCTGAAAACCGAGTGTTTGCAGTTTAGAGCTTCATCTTCTTTCTTTAACGAAAGAAGGCGCTTCTCATCAAGAGAATCGCCTTTTCTCAAACCAAATTTTACTCCGGTTTCATAATTTATTTTAATTACCGAGTTATCTTCAAATGTTATGTAACAACCCCGTTTACCAAGAACGAGTTTTTTTATCGTCATAGAACCTGTTTATTTTTTCTTTTTTGGTGTAGCAGAAGTTTTTTTAGCATCATCAGTTACTGGTACCGATTCTATCATACCCAAAACTTCTTTAACTTCTTTTTCTATACTTGCCATAAGTTCCGGATCTTCCATAATTCTCTGACGAAACTGTTCCCTACCCTGAAATCTGTCTTCCTTGTAGGTAAACCATGCACCAGCTTTTTTAATTATATTTTTATTAACAGCCAAATCAAGTAAATCACCAGCTTTACTTATACCTTCGTTGTACATAATATCAAATTCAACTTCTTTAAATGGAGGGGCAACCTTACTCTTTACAACTTTAACTTTTGTACGGTTACCAATAACTTCCTGACCATTTTTAATTGCTGCAATTCTTCTTATATCCATTCTTAAGGAAGCATAAAACTTAAGAGCATTACCACCCGTAGTAGTTTCAGGGTTACCAAACATAACACCAATTTTACTACGTAACTGGTTAGTAAAAATAACACAAGTTTTTGAACGATTAATTGCTCCGGTAAGCTTTCTTAAAGCCTGGGACATCAATCTGGCTTGCATAGCCATTTGCGGATCACCCATTTCGCCTTCAATTTCCGCACGTGGCACCAAAGCGGCAACCGAATCAATTACAATAATATCGAGTGCGTTACTTCTAACGAGTGTATCGCAAATTTCAAGTGCCTGCTCACCATAATCCGGCTGAGAAATTAAAAGATTATTAACATCAACATTTAAACGCTTTGCATAGTTAATATCAAGTGCATGCTCTGCATCAATAAAAGCTGCAAGTCCACCTTTTTTTTGGGCTTCTGCAATTATATGCAAACAAAGGGTAGTTTTACCAGATGATTCCGGACCATATATTTCAACAATACGTCCTCTTGGTACACCACCAATTCCCAATGCATAATCAAGAGATAGCGAGCTTGTAGAAATAGCATCTACTTTATTGATAACACCATCACCAAGCTTCATTATGGTACCTTTACCATGCTGTTTTTCTATATTATATATTGTATCTTCGAGTATTTTTGCTTTTGCATCATTATCGCCAAACATTACTCCTCCGGATTTAACTTAATTTTATATTCAACAATTCTTTATATTCCGATCCACTTCGCTTCAGGGTGCTTTCATACAGACCTACAGAATCTGATGTAAAGAAAAGGTCTTCTGTTTGATAAGCTCTAAATTCCCTTATTTTATCAAAATCGCCTTTTCCTTTTACCCTTAAAAGAGTAAGATGTGATTTAAATTTTCTTTTCTCTTTTTGAAATCCAATACCTTCAAAATCATGTTCTATGTTTTTAGCCAAATTGATTAATTGCTCAGATTTTTTTGTACCAAGCCATACAATTCCCGGATTACCATCCCTATCATCAAAAATACCAAACCTGCCAAACTCAAGTTTGAATGGTTTTATATTTTCAACAGAGTTAGCTAAACAATCCTTTATTTCAGATAATCTTCTAGCATCAACATCACCAAGGAACTTCAGCGTAATATGGAGTTTCTCTTTCAGCTCCCATTTTACAGGTTTGGAATTTCCGTATATTTCATCCCTGAATAGAACTATCTGGTCTAAAATATTTTCAGGAATATTCAGGGCAATAAAAAGTCTATTCGTCATAAGGTATTCCAAGCAGATGTCTTCTCAGCATATCCAAAGCTGCCTGTGCAGTACGATCTTTATTTAATATTCTATCTTCACCAAATCTGAATTCCTTGGCAGTACAAACAGTTTCATCACATAGACCAATGTAAACCAAACCCACCGGTTTTTCATCTGTACCTCCGTCAGGACCCATAATACCTGAAACAGCAATACCTATATCAGTTAAACTAACTGCTTTAATACCTTCAGCCATTTGACGAGCTACTTCAAGACTCACAGCACCATATTCATGAATAAGGTCTTCGTCAACACTTAACTGTTCAACCTTGGCGGCATTACTATAAGTAACCATACCTCTTTCAAAATACGAACTACTACCACCAATATTTGTTAGTCTGTTACACACTAGTCCGCCCGTACAGGATTCGGCAACCGAAACAGTTAACCCGCGGTCAACCAGCAAACGAGCAATAACTTCCTCAAGAGTATCGTTATTGGTACCATAAATATATCTACCAACCAATGAACGAATTTTTTGTTCGGTTTGAAGTAAATTATCTACTGCTTCATCTTCTGTAGGTCCGGGTGTGGTTAAACGCATTTTAACACCAAACTGACTTGGTAAAAATGCAAGTTTTGACCCATCCAGTAATTCGTTCAGGTCTCCTAATCTCTCAAAAAGAAATGATTCAGGAATACCTGTTGTGAGCAACGTTTTCGTAAATTTATAATCATTAAGACCACCAAGTTTTTCATCCAGTTTTGGTACTACAAACTTGTCGATCATTTCTTCCATTTCGTAAGGTACACCAGGCATTGCAACAAAATGTTTCCCATCTTTTTCAATATATAATCCGGGAGCTGTACCTCTTGAGTTTCTAATAGCTGTAGCTATTTCAGGTACATAAGCCTGCTGTCTGTTTAATTCGGTAAGTTCTCTTCCGCGTCTCTTAAAAATCGCCTCAACATCCTCAAGAACTTCCTCATTTAGTACAAGTTTTGCATCAAAATAATCACAAATACACTTTTTGGTAATGTCATCATGTGTTGGACCCAATCCACCAGTAACTATAATAATGTCAGCAATTTGGGTAGCAAGCCTGAATTCATTTATAATATCATCTTCATTATCACTAATGGTACTTGTTTTGCAAACCTGAATCTGGATATCATTTAACTTGTTACCAATAAATGCAACATTGGTATTTATAGTCTGTCCAATTAGTAATTCATCACCGATTGAGATTAAATAAGCTTTCATAATAATTTTAGATTAATTGTCATTTTACAAGATATACAAAAATCTGCATAATTAAAAATGTGTAGATACCACTCACAACATCATCCAGCATTATACCAGCACCACCTTTTAGCTTTTCAATTCTGTTAGCCGGATAAGGTTTAATAATATCCAGTGCACGCCAAATAATAAATGCAACTATAATAAAGAGAGGTTCTTTGGGGACAAGAAGCAGGGATATCCACATTCCAACAACCTCATCAAGGGTGCATTCAGCGGGGTCTTTCCCATAAACAGTTTCAAATTTGTCACCAATTCGCATTCCCCAGATTGAAAAGATGAATATCGCCGGCAAAATTATGTGTAGCTGTTCAAAGCCGGGAATCAAGTAAGCGGCAAGACCAACAAGGGAGCCAAATGTACCAGAAGCAAAAGGAATAAATCCGGTATAAACTGCACTCCCTAAAAGAATTTCAATTTTGTTTGGTTTCAAAATTAAATAACCTTTTTAATACATTTATATTATGGTAAAAATATTCTATACCTGTCCATACTGTATAAAGAGTTAACACCAGCATGCTATAATAAATTAGACCGGGGTTTGTGAGGTACCCAAATAAAATCTCATTCCCGTTATAAATGTACTCAACTGTTTGCAAAGTAAAAATTATTAAACAGTAATAAAGAAAAAACATCTGCATAAAAGTTTTAATTTTTGCCGATTTTCGTGTTGCAAACGATACTTTCTTCGATTCGGAATAAAAACGCAAAGATGTTATTATCACATCTCGAAGAACAATCAACACTACCATCCACAACTCAAATACACCTAATTTTACAAACGCAATAAACGCAGAAGTGGTTAGTATTTTATCTGCAAGCGGATCCATTATTTTTCCCCACTCGGTAAAATAATTGAATTTTCGGGCAAGCCAACCATCATACCAATCGGTAAAAGCTGCCAACAAAAATACTCCAAGTGAAATTTGTTTTAGTAACGGACTTTCAGCCATAAATAAAAAGAAAAACACGGGTGTAAGTATAATCCTTAGTACGGTTAACTGATTAGGTAATAGCATTATTATTTTCCAACCTTTTCAGATATATTTTGCAAAAAGCCATATTCATAGATACCGGTATTATGACCATCACCCCATACTATTTTAAGTCCAACAGTACCAGAAGGTTCTATCGAATCAATACTTAACTGGTTTCGTGAATAGATCGGAATAAAGGAATTACTTTCCTCATCACGTTCAACCTTGCAATATGCACACGGGCATTCTCTACGCAATTTCATCAAATTTACTACTGTTACCTCAGAATTACTCCATTCAATTCTAAGTGATTTTCCATCTTCTACTTTTATTTTTTCAGCTGTCATTCTTCTATCTCAATTCCGGTTAGTTCCAACAATACTTCAAGATATTTTTCAGATGTATTATTTATAACATCTTCAGGTAAATTTGGTGCCGGAGGATTTTTATCAAATCCAATAGACAATAAATAATCCCTAACGTACTGCTTATCATAACTAAACTGCGATTTTCCGGGTTCATATTTATCTTTTGGCCAAAAGCGACTTGAATCAGGTGTTAACACTTCATCGATCAATATAATTTCGTCTTCAAAAACGCCAAATTCCATCTTGGTATCTGCAATAATAATATCTCTTTCGTAAGCAAATTCATAAGCTTTATTATAAATGGTTAAAGCATACTCCTTAACTTTGTCGTAAGTTTCCTTACCAACCAATTCAATTGCTTTTTCTTCAGATATGTTTTCATCATGACCACCAATTTCTGCTTTTGTAGAAGGAGTGAACAGGGGTTCGGGTAATTTATCTGATTCAACCAAACCTTCGGGCAACTTTATACCGCATACTGTACCTTGTTTTTTATACTCATTCCAGCCCGAACCGGAAATATATCCTCTTACTATGCACTCAAGTGGAATAACTTCGCTTTTAAGCACTAACATCGAACGGTCTTTTAGTTGCTCTGCATAAGGCTCACATTCTTCAGGATATTCTTCAACATCCGCGGTAATCATATGGTTATCTACAACATCCTCAAAAAAATTAAACCAAAATTCAGAAATTCTGTTCAAAACCTTTCCCTTATTCGGAATTCCTTCCTCCATTATTACATCGAATGCCGAAAGCCTGTCGCTGGCAACCATAAGATAAGCTTCACCCAAATCATAGATATCACGCACCTTACCCTGCTTTACAAGTTTTAATCCCGAAAAATTAGTTTCTTTTAAAACCATAACTAATCACCACCTGAAATTTCAATTTTAATATAATCACGTTAGTAACTTATTGCAAATGGTATATTTAATACAATATGCAGTCCGATTATTCTTGATTATTCGTATATTCAATTATATCTTTGCCAAATTTGGAAAGCCAAAGTTAAGAAATTATAAATAAAAATTATAATTAAATATTTTGTTCATTAACCGGAAAACTTTTGCTTATGATGAAATCTATTAAACAATTTCCGCAAACTTTTTGGATTGCCAATACCATGGAAATTTTCGAAAGAATGGCATGGTATGGCTTCTTCGCTCTATCATCTCTTTATATAACAGGTACGGTGGAATCCGGCGGACTTGGCTTTACCGATGAGGATCGCGGCGTATTGCAGGGTGTTGCTACTTTCTTCCTTTATCTATTCCCGGTAGTATCTGGTACTCTGGCAGACAGGTACGGCTTTAAGAAAATGTTGTTCGCTTCATTTGTTGTACTCGTACCAGCCTACTATATGCTCGGTCAGTTTAAAACATTCCCTACTTTCTTTATGGCGTTTATGTTAGTGGCTATTGGTGCTGGAATGTTTAAGCCGGTTATTATTGGTACTATTTCTACTGTTACTAACGAAAAATCCGCATCTATGGGTTTTGGTATTTTTTATATGATGGTAAATATTGGCGGATTTGTTGGTCCTATTGTTGCCGGTGTTGTACGTGGTTGGGACTGGAGTTATATTTTTATTGCTTCATCAATTTGGGTAGCTATCAACTTTATTTTTGTTGTGTTCTTTTACAAGGAGCCGACGAACGAGGCACAATCCAAAAATCCGCGAAAGCTGAAAAAAGTTTTCTCCGATATGGTTGATGTGCTTGGTAATGGTCGCTTTTTTATTCTTGTTTTCGGGTTATTGATTATCCTTGTGCTTGGTTCCAAATTTGAGTCCAGTACACCACTTACATGGTTGCATATTATTTTAATTGCCATTGGCTGGATTGTTGTTAACCTTATTTACGATGCTATGCTTGGCAAAGGTGATAGCGAAAGTAAAAGCTGGATAACTCAGCGTATGAAAGTTGGTGACTGGCGTTTTGGGCTGTTCCTGCTACTTATGTCTGGTTTCTGGACTGCATTTAATCAGTTACACTATACCCTGCCTAATTATATCCGCGATTTTACTGATACTTCGGATGTACTTAACTCGGCAACTGCTATGTTCAACTATATTGGACTCGATTCATGGGGTGCTGCATTTAGCTCATCCATGGCTGAACCTGGCAAGGTTAATCCCGAATACATGACCAACGTTAACGCTCTTGCAATTATTTTCTTCCAGGTATTTATTTCGGCAATTGTTACTCGCCTTAAAGCTTTTACCACTATATTCTGGGGTGTTATTATAACAATATTCAGCTTTGTAATTTTGGTATTTGGTACTACTGGCTGGATTGTCATTGCGGGTATTTTAGTATTCTCGTTTGGCGAAATGATGGCTTCGCCAAAATCAAAGGAATATACCGGTAAAATTGCTCCTAAAGGAAAGGTGGCAATGTACATGGGTTACTTCTACTGGTGTGTGGCTCTTGGTAATTTATTTGGTGGCATCTTATCCGGGCAAATGTACGCTACTTTTGGTCGCGATATGCAACGCCCCGATATCATGTGGGCTATATTCGCAGCTCTCTCTCTACTAACAGCCGGACTAATTTTCGCTTACGACAAGTTTGTTATTAAAAAGAAAGAAGCTTAAGACCTCTCCCTAAATCCCTCTCCTTCAAGGAGAGGGACTTGTTGCCCATTCCGTGATGCAGCCTGACAGGTTGCTGAGCTTGCCTGTACCAATGTTTGTCGGTGATCGAACCACCGGGTCCTTCGACAGGCTCAGAAACCGATTTATTCTAAACTGTCTTAATAATTTTCCTAATCTTTTTAACTAATTCAGTCCAAACATCTGCCTGAAACTCCCACTTTTCAACTGGTTTAAGTCTTGCATTTTCCTCGTCTCTTGGGAAAAACTGAAAATCCCCAATTTTCCATTCATTTGCTTTTAATTTTTCCTCATCAACTTCTTTCGAAAATATTTTCCATTCTTGCCAGTCACAATTTGAAAGAAGTACAGGAAAAATAATTACTTCTTCTGATTTCTTACGCTTCATGGCATTAGCCATTTCTATTTCATGCACATAACTTGAGGCTATAAAACTTTGACTAACGAGCATTATTATTATTTCAGCTTCTTCCAATGATTTTTTAATTGTTTTATCCCACTCTTCACCCTCGTCAATTAAACCATCCTGCCATATCTCAATTTCTTTTGTACGCTCCAGATTAATTAAATATTTCTGCAATTCTTTGCGATATTTTAGATCATCATGCGAATAAGAAATAAAAACTTTTTTCATTTTGTGCAATCTCCTGTTAACAAATGGCTGGTAAGGTGTAACAGAAACCTCTCTTGATTTTTCTGTTAGAATATCATTTTCTTTTATAAATGCTCTAATTTTTGTTTCTTTATCAATTTTTGCAAGGTCTTCATGCTTCACAAAATGTGTATTATCAGTTGAAATAAATAAATTCTCAACAATCTTTATTTGCTCTTTCTCCGCCCTATCTTCATTTTCCCTAATTAAATTTTTAACATTTTCACGATCCATTGGTACTTTTTCTTTAATTTGTTCCATATTTCCATGAAATAAACCAATGATTTCACCAAAAATATTTCTTGTAACATCTTTAATATTTTTGCCATATTTATTTGATATTGCCACCATTATTTCAAGCTTTTCAAAATCAAGCCCAATATATACTTTATTTTCAGAATTATATGTAAATATTATCTGGTCTCTCCAAAATTTCTTATGTTCGGGTAAATTACCGAAATGACAAATTAAACTCGTCATAAAACCAAAAGGCAAAAAATATTTAAATTTTAATATAAAAGTAGTTTTAAGACCATGCCGAAGCATTGCAAAAATTGAATCGTCATCTGTTGCACATGGCAAATAACCGGGAATAATATATTCAGGAGGCTTGGCATATATATGTTCAAATATTACTTTTTGTTTCTTTAATACTTCTATAATATCATTATCAACGCTCTCTTCAAATGTTGTTTTGGTAACTATCCCCCTCTGCTCGGTTAATAGTTCTTTACCAAGTATATTATGTACTTCTTTTGCAAATCCGGTGGGATTAAGCCAAACTTTATTTTCAATTTTTGAAATATCAGGGTAATAAAATATTAAACCTTTTTCCCTAAACTGCACTAAATCTATTTTTAATTCATTTTCCGAATAATTATAATCTTTCTTTAAGTCCTCAATTGTTTTTACAATATTTTTACTGTTTTTAGCTTTATGATATTCAAATATATCACTTAATAATTTTTGATAGTGTTTAGGTCTTTTTACTTTTATCTGCTTTAATCTTAATGTAGATTCTATAACAGCTTTAAGATATTCTAATCTTTTTTTATTATCTGCTTTATAAAAATCCTTGTTGAGTGATACATGAAATTCTTGAGTAACTTTACAAGTTTGTGGAATCTGTTCTTCATCCATATCTTTCTTTACATCAATATGTGTTTCAACAAGAAAAAGTGTATCGATATCAGTTTTTGAAATATCATTATCTTCAAAATGCTTTTTTTGCCCAAGCCAATAGTTAACACAAAAGTTTTGTGTATGCCTGTTTTTACCGCTTTTATCTTCCGATCTTCTATTATTATTTCTTTCTTTGTCCCAGACAAGTATAAATATTGCCCCGGTACTCAAGAACACTTTATAAATTCCATGATAATAATCCTGTCCACCAAAATCAAAAGTTATAACATCGGGTAAATCTCCGGCTTTGCCGAATTTGTAATTATCAATTTGAATTATATGTGTACTTTCATTATCGCTTAAATTTATTATTTCATACGTTTTTAAGTATTCAAGTAAAGTTGATTTACCTGTATGGTGATTTCCAATAAAAACCATTTTAACCGGTAATGTAATTTCATAATTTTTTCCAAGTTGAAACCGTTCCAGCTCTTTTTTAATAACTTCCAAATGATTATCATATTCACTTAGCTCCAAACCAGCTTTTTTAACAAAAGGATTTTTATATACTTTTAGCTTCCTCAAAGACCCCATGTCTGCAATAAAGCTAATTTGATTTAATTCTGATATTTGATTATAGCTAAGGTCAAGAGTATGAAGGCTCGTTAGCCCTTTTAGAAAACTGTAATCTGATATTTCATTAGAGCTAAGGTAAAGACTCTGAAGGCTCGTTAGCCCTTTTAGAAAACTGTAATCTGATATTTCATTAGAGCTAAGGTAAAGACTCTGAAGGCTCGTTAGCCCTTTTAGAAAACTTATATCTGATATTTGATTTCCGCTAAGGTAAAGACTCTGAAGGCTCGTTAGCCCTTTTAGAAAACTTATATCTGATATTTGATTATCGCGAAGGTCAAGACTCTGAAGGCTCGTTAGCCCTTTTAGAAAACTGTAATCTGATATTTGATTATAGCTAAGGTCAAGACTCTCAAGGCTCGTTAGCCCTTTTAGAAAACTTATATCTGATATTTGATTATAGCTAAGGTCAAGAGACTGAAGGCTCGTTAGCCCTTTTAGAAAACTTATATCTGATATTTGATTATAGCTAAGGTCAAGACTCTGAAGGCTCGTTAGCCCCTTTAGAAAACTTATATCTGATATTTGATTTACGCTAAGGTCAAGACTCTGAAGGCTCGTTAGCCCTTTTAGAAAACTTATATCTGATATTTGATTATAGCTAAGGTCAAGAGACTGAAGGCTCGTTAGCCCTTTTAGAAAACTTATATCTGATATTTGATTATTGCTAAGGTCAAGACTCTGAAGGCTCGTTAGCCCCTTTAGAAAACTTATATCTGATATTTGATTTACGCTAAGGTCAAGACTCTGAAGGCTCGTTAGCCCTTTTAGAAAACTTATATCTGATATTTGATTATTGCTAAGGTCAAGACTCTGAAGGCTCGTTAAATTTTTCAAAACAGAACAATCCTTAATACTCCAAACATTGAAGTAGCCCCCCCCCATAAACAATTTTTTAAGGTTTACAAGGCTGTTAAAACTACCCGGTAATTCATCTAAATCAAGCTTGTTTAACTGCCCTTGGTTTTTACTTTTTGCCCATTCTTTTTTTTCGTAATCCAAATATTCGTTACTAAGGTACAGTTCCTCAAGGTGGGTAAGCTCAAAAAGTTCATCGGGCAGCTCGGTTAAGCCGGTATTGCCAAGGTCAAGTATGCCCGTTTGTTTTTGTTTTTCTTCACGTATAAGTTTTAATGCAAGTTCGCTCATTTATACCCCAAAAGTAAGCCCATAAGTTTAAGTATTAAATTAACAATATTTAGGTTAAAAATAAACTATTTAGCTTGAAGTATATTCATGTTGTTATTTACAAAGTTTTTACCCCAACTATAAAGCTCCACTCTCAGGGAAGGAATGCAATATAATAATGATAGATTTTTTATTTAAACTATTATCGATAGTTTCTTAAATAAGGAGTGCTGGTTATTACGAGTATAAAACCTTTCGCAGCTCTGCAGCTTTAATGAACTACTTTTTATAATAAACTCTATAAAACTGTCGCAACTCCGTTGCTTTCCATGTAAAATAACTTATCAGCATCGGCAGATGCGAAAGGTTTATAGAACATATATGGAAAACAAAGAAAAAAGCCTCGAGAGAGGCGAAAGTATAAATGCAAACAATTAATTTTTTATTCCCAAGAGTTGTAAAATTGAAAGCATAGCCTTTAATGCAAAGTTTACCACTTGGGGAAAGAATGAGGTTCCGCACAAAAATACTTGCAAGGTTCAGTCCATACTTATTTTATAGTTATTTATAGGTTTATCGTGGCGTAGTTCCTATTTATCGAAACGAAACCGAAAAAGTATAGTTAAATGGGTTGGTAAAAAACCTTCGATGTTCCGTTAAATGAAATGTAAACATCGAAGGTTAATATCCTTTTAAAAATCCATTATTTCGAACTTGTAACCTTTGGTTTTCAGATTGGTAATAATATCGGTAAGTTTGTTGTAAAACTTGTCGGTGCGTTCGGGGTGCGTGCCAATGTGCATTATCAAAATATGCCCGTTAAGTGTATGTTGGGTTTCATACCCCATAAGTTTGGTGTAAAGGTATTCGCTTGTGCGGTAACGCTCACCCATTGAAGGAATCGTATAGTCGGCATTAGTTCCCGTACCGGGTGTAAAATTAACAAGCTGCAAACCAAGTTCGGAAGTCCATTTGCTAATTTTGTTGTTGTACCACTCATAAGGTGGAAGGAAGTAACCAGCATTGCTTTTGGTAATCTCGCACCTTGCCATTTCCGAATAATTTGCTTTCAAATCAGTTACAAATTTATCTTTTGTAACAAGCAGGGAATCTCTATCCTCCCATGTGCAATACAGCAAATGTTTATCCGAGTGAGCACCAAGATAATGCCCGTTTGCAACTAAACTTTTTACAAGCTCGGTATTATTGCGGTAAAAATTCCCGGTAAAAAAGAAGTTAGCTTTTATACTCTGCTCATCAAGTAAATTGCGGATAACCTCACCGCCATCGCTGTATTCATCACCAGTAAACGTAAGATATATAGTTTTTTGAGTTTTATCTCCCCTTATTATACCACCGTTACTATAAGAATAGTTGTTGTTATTCGGTGTTTTCTCCATTGCTGAAAGATAATAAGTTAAACTTGCAGTACCATCCATTGTAGGTTCGTTAGTAGAATAGTCACCATAATCGTCATGGTAAACCACAAGGTCGGATTGAAATTCGGCATATTCATCACCATTATAGAGCGTTAATCCCTTTAATCGATTAAAAATCGAAGTATAAACCGGACCATCTACCAGTCCGCCATCGATAGGCATATTAAAAGCAGCAGTAAGTGCCGAATGCGGATCGGTAGGTGTATCTGCATCCTCCTGTGGGAATCCAACAATCATGCAAGTCCCCCACGGATTAACACCAAACAGCCAGTCACGGAGGGCGGTTTCCATTTCAACAAATTCGTTACTTCCGGTTAGCTCATTATATAACCGGCATTGGGTAAGTGCAGCCGCTACCAGATTATTAGAACACCATATAAAAGGAACGCCGAATAAAAATCCATTATCAGCACGTTTTTTTAGGGCAGTTAATCCACGTTTCATAAACTCAAGAAATTTTGGATTACCTGTTTTTGCAATGTTAAAGTGACCAAGATTTACAAAAGGGTACCACTGGTAATGTCGTGCAGAATCTGCCCCCATCCACGGAGTAACAGGCTCAAGATCGCCCCAGTAAACAGCTTCGGTATTATAATATTCATCCTTTGTTGAATTAAACAATTGTGATGCTGCAAGCTCAAGATCGTCAGTATAATTATCTTCTTCATAAAAGTAAGGTGATTTATTGCAGGCAGTTTGGCACGTACCAATATCCGAAAGTGCATATTTGTATGCCTCCCTGGCTTTTGTCATGACCTTTTCAGCAAATTGAGGATAATAATTTTTCAACAAATCTGCACCCAAAGAAAATGCCGAAGCAAACTTTGCTGCCGACGAGGAAACACCTGTTGTGCGGTTTTTATATTTTGCGAGTCCCTGTCGTTTACCTGTTACAAGGTAAACCGGACGTTCACCAGCTTTACCTTTACCATAATCAACACTATCAAGTGTCGGAAGAGTAAATTTCATGTGGTCGCGGTCATCAGCAATCTGGTTGAACATTACTCCATACTCTGGATTCATTTTAACCAGCCAGTCAAGTCCCCATTTGGCTTCATCCAAAATATCGGGAATACCATTTTTACCCGGAAGACCGGAAGCGTCATACTCATCACCAAACGCACCTGGATTTTGCTGATAAGCAAATAACATCTGGTATGTTGCATTAGCAGAAGTTGTAAGATATTGCAGGTAATCACTAGCATCATGCCACCCGCCGGTAACATCAATATGAGTTGAATCGAGAGTTGGGTGATCAACTATAAAACCATCATGAGTATGACAGGAATCTTTAAGGTACGGATTATAACCGCAACGTTGCTGCCTCATATACTTCAAAAGAAAATCAGCAGCCCCCTTGTAAACATTGGTACCAATCTTAAAATTTACCGATTTTGTTTCATCGCACCTCAAATAATACGTACCTGTCTTATTTAGGTCTGTAAAATCCAATCGATATACATTATCGAAACAGGCATATTGACCATACTCACTTATTGCACTGGAACTATATACAACTTTATCTGATAATACATCAATCAACTCAAAATTAATTGGTTTATCCCCCGCTTTGGTAACAAACACAGCTTGTTTAACAGTACCGGTATTATATCCAAGTTGATTAACTCTAATCCAACTTTGTTGTGCAAAAATGTTAAAAGATAAGAAAACAGTAAACAATAATTCAAAATATAACTTCATCTAACCACCCTATTAATTAAAAATTGTAACACCTAAAAATAAATAATTTATCTTCAATATTACAGCTTATTACTCATGGCTGAGTTAATAAATTCGGTTAACACCTTGTAATCTACCATAGAGTTTTATGGGAATCTTCAGCCAGTTCCACTATCAAATCAGGGATGAAATAATTCATTATATAATATGCAGCAACAAGTATAATTACGAATATTATCGAGATTATATAAGCAAATCTTTTCATATAGCCTCTTTAATTGAATACATTTATAATATTTCGTACATTTGCTCGTTAAGTTTTATTGAATGCCCACGTAGCTCAGTGGATAGAGCGTTGGTCTCCGGAACCATGTGCGCAGGTTCGATTCCTGCCGTGGGTACAAACAACTACTTTTCTGTTAGTCCCTGCCTGTAACTATATTTAAGTAAATAGTAGATAGTCATTGCCGAACAAATAAGCCAAACTGCACCCCAAACCGTTGATGGTATATTGGTAAGAGTTGAAAGAACCATTGCATCCGAGCCTATATAAGTATTTATAACCACATCCTGAGATATATCAACAACAACATAAAGACAGCTAACCAGCCCCAGCGTTTTTGAAATGTAAGCATGAATTACCGGAGGAATTTTTTGTGGAGCCAATAAAAAATATGCAGCGTATGCCAAAGTAACCAAAATTGGAAAAGTAGCCGAGAAATAATTAGCCGTTACAAATATCAGTATAAACCCAAGCGTTGTGCTGAACCATAGGTTTATTTTATGGTTGTATGCCGAAATAAACATCAATGCACCCCAAACAAGCGATCCAAGATACCCAGCAGAGGAAATGAGTATATCATTACCACCTACTACCATACAATGCCCGCCAAGTCTTTCATTAATATTTATAGCCTCAATGTACCCACCAGAGACAACTGCTGCTATTCCGTGACTAAGTTCATGCAACAGCACTACCAATAACTTCACCGGATATATCGCAAATGTATTCCATAAAAAGATACTTACAATGGCAATAAGCAAAATAATTGCTACTTCAAGTTGTTTTTTTGGTAATTTTCTTTTAGCAGGCATGTTTACTCATTTATGCAAGAATTAGTATTGAGTTAATTGTAAATTGTACGTTTACTGCAAATTTACTTATCCGATTGCTTTAAAGGCAAATTAAAATAAAAAGTAGAACCTATATTTTTTTTGCTTTCAACCCAAATATTGCCATTATGTTTTTGAATAAACTCCTTACAGAGTAACAATCCCAACCCGGTCCCGGATTCGTTCTGAGTACCGGGATGAGTAAAGCCATATTCGTTATCAAAAATCTTGGAGGTTTCCTCGGGACTCATACCTGTCCCGGAATCAGCAATCGAGATTTCAACAACTTCAGATAGCAATTTAGCCCTGATAATAATTTCACCACCCTCTTCAGTAAACTTTATTGCATTTGAAATGAGGTTTCGGAAAATAGTGTTAAGCATAAACTCATCAGCTTCCATATCTAAACTTTCCTCAATTTCATTTACAAGCCGAATATTCTTCCTTTCGGCATTTGGAGAAAGAAGTCCAATAATTGATGTAGCAATCTTGACAAGTTGTACATTTGCAGGTTCAAATTTTATTCTGCCAAGCTGAGCTCTTGAATGTTCAAGCAAATTATCGAGTAGCTGGTACAACTTTTTTGCACTTTCATAAACGGAAGAAGCAATAGATTCTACCTCTTCAGGCTCCATATTATTGCATTCACACTTTAGCATCTCCGAATACCCCAGTAGTGCTGTAAAAGGACTTCGAAGATCATGAGCAAGTATAGAAAAGAATTTATCTTTTGCGATATTAAGTTTTTTCAATTCATCATTATACTCTGCCTGTTTTAATTCCGCCAACTTCATCGGAGTAATATCTCTGGTAATTCCGCATGTACCCACTATTTTGTTATTTGAGTCAGTAAAGGGTATTTTTGTAGTTGAAACCCATTTTTCAGTTCCATCCGTAAATACCTCATGTTCTTCCTTGGCAATAATAGGCTTACCTGATTCAAGAATTTCTTGCTCATCTTCGGCGGCTTTATCAGCATGTTCCCTGGCAAAAAAATCATAGTCAGTTTTGCCAATCAATTCCTCATGTCTGGTCAAATTAAATTTATCGAGTGTTGCCTGGTTTACTCGCAAAAATTTATTTTGGGTATCCTTGAAAAAAATTGAATCAGGTATGTGCTCAATGAAAGTATTAAACAAGTCTCTCTCATACTGTATCATTCTTCTCATTTCACGAGAGACAGAAATATCTCTATATATTCCAATTATTCCAATCTGAATACCATCAACAATAATTGGGGCTCCCAAGATAGATACATGTATCGTTGTACCGTCTTTTTTCAACCTTTTGGTTTCGAATGTAAATTTTTCACCAGATGCAGCACGTTTTGTCAATGTATATGCATCACCAACCAGATGATTATTTGTCAGAAGATCATCAACATTTGCTCCAATTAATTCATCCTCCGTGTATCCAAATATTTTTGTAAACTCATTATTAGCCTTAATGATCACACCTTTCTGATCCACCAATAATATTCCCTCAGGATTATTCTTAAATAATTCTTCGTAGAATAAATGAGTATATTTAGCACCCTCTCCTCCTGAAAAGCCTGATTTTGAGCCATCATTCGAAATCATATAAACACCGTAATTATAATAAATACAAAGAGTAAGATTAACCTATTAGCTGCACTAAATAATAAAAGAGTTTAACAACTCTTTCTCTTAATCACTAAGATAACAGATTACTAAAAATAAAAAAAATGATTTTTTTGTTTTTTTACTTGCGTAGTATTCCTTTACAGTATATATTTACCATCTTCGTTCTGATAATTATTTAAAACATCAACAACGCTTACATTTGTTGAAATGCGGGGTTAAAACAAACCCTTTCTCAACTGTTTTGAATATATTAATTTTTATTTTTGGGGTCTTAGCTCAGTTGGTTCAGAGCACCTGCCTTACAAGCAGGGGGTCACAGGTTCAAGTCCTGTAGACCCCACTTTCCTAAAGCCTTATAGCACTTCTTGTTGTAAGGCTTTTTTTATTCCCTTTTGCACTTATACATTTTGTCAGGGTTTTTATGTTTTTCGTCTATATCATCTATTCCAGTTCCAAAAATATCTACTACATCGGGCAAACAAACAACCTTGAGGATAGACTTTCACGGCACAATTCCAACAGGTCTAAATTTACCAAAGGTAAAGGTCCTTGGGAACTGGTAGCTTCATTTAAAACCAATACAAGGTCTGAAGCTGTTAAACTTGAATCCAAACTCAAGAACTTCAAAAATCCCCAACTTGCTATCTCCTATCTTAATAAGTTTGCTTAAGTTTAATATTCAGAGCATCCCGAGCTTCACTCGGGAGGGTCACAGGTTCAAGTCCTGTAGACCCCACTTTCCTAAAGCCTTATAGCACTTCTTGTTGTAAGGCTTTTTTTATTCCCTTTTGCACTTATACATTTTGTCAGGGTTTTTATGTTTTTCGTCTATATCATCTATTCCAGTTCCAAAAATATCTACTACATCGGGCAAACAAACAACCTTGAGGATAGACTTTCACGGCACAATTCCAACAGGTCTAAATTTACCAAAGGTAAAGGTCCTTGGGAACTGGTAGCTTCATTTAAAACCAATACAAGGTCTGAAGCTGTTAAACTTGAATCCAAACTCAAGAACTTCAAAAATCCCCAACTTGCTATCTCCTATCTTAATAAGTTTGCTTAAGTTTAATATTCAGAGCATCCCGAGCTTCACTCGGGAGGGTCACAGGTTCAAGTCCTGTAGACCCCACTTTCCTAAAGCCTTATAGCACTTCTTGTTGTAAGGCTTTTTTTATTCCCTTTTGCACTTATACATTTTGTCAGGGTTTTTATGTTTTTCGTCTATGTTATTTCTTCTTCCCTTAGTTGGATAATTTTCATAACCATAACTAATGATAATTCTAGTAAATCGTAATTCTATTTTTAATCCAACTCCTGATCCAATAATTGATAATCACAAACAGATTACACAGTGTTTAAACCAGAAAAGGAAACAATTTATTTAGTTAATTGTGATTTATATAAAACAAGATGTTAAAACACATTTTAGTATTTGTAAAAACAATTTTTATTTAATACTTTCCATATCATTTGTTAGAATTATTATTGGGGTTTTATCGTTTAGCTGGTGCGGCTGAATATTCAGATTGAATAATATTACTGTTTCAAATTAATGTAAAAATGGACGTGTTATGGGGATTACGAGAGCTACTCAATTATTGTTGATTTACTCAAACAATGAATATTTGCCCTATCATAACAATATTCCTGGTGAGCTAAATGCTGAATAGAAAAACTTTCTCTATATTACTCCTCCTGCTTATACATGGATCGCTAATTGCAAATAATGATCTTGTTGACTCAAACACAAGAATTGATACACAATTCCAAAGCTTTATCCAGAATGAAATTGACACTGCTCTGTTAAGCTCGAATTTTAGCTATGAGGACTCTTCGTCTCTTTCAAGGTTTCAATCTACTCTTGAACTTGTTAAAAAAGTTGCATCTACCAAAACACGTTTTAATTACTACGCCAAATTATTAAATAAGAATATTGGAATTGGATATAAACCAGAAATAAAATTAATCATTGATAGTCTTATTGATTATTATCAAAACAGACATTCCAGAACTCAACTTGCTGAGACATATCTATTAGGAACAGATTTTCTAAATCCCGATAATCCTGATCAAATACATTACTATTTTACAAGTGCAAAACACATTTTTGAAGAAGTTAAAGACACTTCCGGATTAATCAAGGCTTACAATTCACACGGTTATTTCTACTGGCATTCTTCTGACTTTCCAAAAGCTGTTAGGAATTACAAACTAGCCCTAAAATATGCTGATAGCATTGATAAAAAACCTTCAATCGGAATAATTACTAATAATCTTGGTATCATCTTTCTTAATATGGCAGACTATTCTGATGCTCTCGAATACTTCGAAATTTCTCTTAAGAATAGAAAAGCTATTAACGATTACCGGGGACAACTGATAGTATTAAATAATATTGGAAGAACATATCTTGGGTTAAGCGATACAACCAAAGCACTGGAGTATCTTACGAAAACCGAAGAATTATTGGACTCGGTTAAAGATTATAATGCGATAGCCTATTCTTATAACACATTGGCTAAAATTTATTTACACAGAAACAAGCTTGATTCCGCCCAAATAGTAGTTAAAAAATCAATTTTAAATTATAAAAAATCAGATAATCTCTCAGGTTTGCTTGCTGCAATGTTAGTAAAAGCGGAAGTATATTTAAATTATCAACGATATTACAAATCTCTTATTGTTATTGACTCAGTTTACAATAGTGCGGTTGAACATAAGGATAATCAGATAATCGCAAAATCAATTATCCTTAGGGGGGATAACCTTTATAAACAATTTGCATATTCAAATGCCTTAAAACATTACAATGACGCCCTTAAAGTAAGTAAAGAAAACAGACTCCGAAATCTATCACTAGACTTATATTCAAAAATTTCAGAGACCTATAATAAATTAGGCGAATATGAGAAGGCTTTTACATATTACAAAAATTACTCATCCCTTTTAAATGATATTAGAAATGAGGAACTTGAAACTAAGCTTAAAAACATCAAGTTCCAATCTGATTTGGCAAAACAGGAAGAGTTGAACAAAGCTCTTACAAACGAAAACCAAAAGTTAAATGATGCTTTATTTGCCAGAAATTTAATTGGTGCTTTCATGTTTATAATTCTTGCAATAGCAATTTATTTGTTGATTGCATTTGCTATAAACAGAAAAAAACTTGCCAAAAATAACCGGATACTGTTGAAGCAAAAACGAGATATTGATCAAAGGCGTAAATTAACAAAAGATATCATTGATAACCTGCCCATTCCGTTTATAAGTGTTGAAAGAGAAAAACGAAAAGCTCATTCATATAATAACGCATTTATACAATTCCATGGATACGAACCAGACGGATTCCATGAAATTGCAATTGATGAAATTCTGGGAGCTGACAAAAATCTGGATGACATTAATAAACTCCTGAACACCCCCAGACAATTGGTATTTGAGCACGAAATTCTTACTCTTAAAAATAAGACAAAAAAGAATTGCCTTGTTTATGCTCATCCAATTGAATACTCAGGTTCTACCAGGATAATAATTACCTTTGTTGATATTACTGAGATAGTTCTGACCCAAATAGAAACTGAAAAGAAAAGCAAACAATTAAATAGCCTCTATATTCTTGCTAACACCATTCATACCGAAACCAAGATAGAAAACATTTTCAATAATGTACTGAAGATGATCTGTAATAAAAATATCTTTGAGGAATGTCAATTTGGCAAAATAAATTTTGATGATAAAGTTTTCCAGACTGAGTCATCAACCCCTACACACCACTCTATATATTCTGACATTGTTATAAACGATAGTGTGAGAGGGAAAATTGAAATATTCTTCAGGAACGCAATTGATACTAAAGAATTTAATAACTACAATAATTTGGTAGCCAGTCTTTCGCAGTTACTCAGCACACGTATTCAAAGAAATATTGCAGAGGATGAACTCCTGAGTGCCAAGGAGGACGCTGAGCAAGCTAGAGAAGCAGCCGAAGCAGCTACTAAAGCGAAGAGTCAATTCCTTGCTACAATGTCCCATGAAATACGCACGCCAATGAATGCGATAATAGGACTTTCCAATTTAACATTAAAAACTCAACTCAATTCAAAACAATTTGATTACCTTAATAAAATAGAAAAATCTGCACATGCACTTTTGGGAATAATAAACGATATACTTGACTTCTCAAAAATTGAAGCTGGCAAACTTGAACTTGAATTTACCGAGTTTGATCTTTACAACGTAATGGACACAATTACTGTTATAAACGCTCAGAAGGCTTTTGACAAAGGTTTGGAATTTGTTATTAGTATTGCACCTGACGTTCCTACAAAACTTATTGGTGACCAGCTAAGAATTTCCCAGATCATTACCAATTTTGCCAATAATGCCGTTAAATTTACCAGTGAAGGTGATATTTTTATATATGTTGAAAAAATCCGTAAAGAACAAAATACTATTACACTAAAATTCTCAGTATCGGATACCGGTATTGGACTAACTAAAAAACAGTTAGATAAACTCTTTACTGCATTTCAGCAGGCAGATTCATCTACAACAAGAAAATATGGCGGCACCGGATTAGGATTAACAATCTCAAAACGACTTGCTAATCTTATGAATGGGGATGTTGGTGCAATTAGTAAGGAAGGTGAAGGAAGTACTTTTTACTTTACTGCTGATTTTCAAATTGCTGATTCCTATCTTAAAAACGAGTTTGAACTTGAAGACGATATTCGTGGTCTTAAAGCAATTGTTTGCGATGATAATTTAACATCTCAAACAATAATAGCTCAATTCCTTGAACGCTTCTCATTTGAAGTAACCCAAGTTGCAAAATTTGAAAATGTATTAAAACTAATAGAACATGATACAGTTTCCAAACCTGAAATTATATTTATTAGTATTAAAGTTCCTGAGATGGATGGTATTTCTCTTGTTGAAGAGTTAAACAAACTCAACAAACAAAACAATATTAAAATTGTACTACTTATACCTTATGGTACCGAGGAGCAAGACCTGAAGCTGGATACCGTCAATTACAATGGTATCTTAACAAAACCGGTATCCCCTTCCTCCCTCTTCAATAAAATTATGGAAGTTTCCGGAAAAAAAATAAGACATGCAAAACGTCTTGAGAAAGGTCAAAAATTTCTTGAGGATATTAAATCCCTTGGTGGTGCAAAAGTATTGTTATTTGAGGATAATGAGATAAACCAGCAGGTTGCATACGAACTTCTTACAGATGCAGGTTTTAATGTTACAATTGCCAACCACGGTAAACACGGAGTCGAAATATTGGCAAATAATCCCGATGATGAATTCAACGTAATACTTATGGATTTGCAAATGCCTGTTATGGATGGTTACTCTGCTACCAAAAATATCCGTGAAAAAGCAAAATATGATGAAATTCCTATTTTGGCAATGACAGCCGATGCAATGTTGGGCGTAAAAGATAAATGCGTTGAAATTGGTATGCAGGACTTTATTACAAAGCCAATAGACCCGGATGAACTATTCGGTACAATTGTAAAATGGGTAAAACCGGGATCAATAAAAGACCCTAAAATAGTTGAAGTGAATACCAAAGAGGAAGAAAAATTTCCTATTCCTGATATTGAAGGATTAAACGTTGTTGAAGGTATCCATAGAGTTGGTAACAATCTAAAATTATATAAAACATTGCTCGAAAAATTTGCCAATAACTACACCTCATTTCGAGATGAAATAAACGAAGCACTATCCAGCAATGATATTGAATTAGCAATTCGTTTAGCTCACACCCTTAAAGGTGTTGCCGGTAATATTGGTGCCAAAAGTCTAAACAGGTCAGCAGCAAAACTCGAAAAAGAAATTAAGAATGGTGGTAAAATAGAAATCATCAACGAATACATTGAGAAAACTTATAATTCTCTTAATATATTAACAGAATCAATAAAAAAGGTATTACACATTACTGATAAAAAAAGCGAGTACAACGATATTCCCAGAGCTGAGATTAAGAATTTATTAGTGAAATTGAAAAAATCAGTTTCTGAATATGACGCTGACTCACTGCAGTTATTAAAGAAAATTGGTAAAGTAAAAGGGATGGAATTTGAACTTGAAAGAATTGAATCGAAACTAAACGACTATGATTTTGAAGAAGCCCTTGAAGTTGTTGAAGATATATTAATTAAATTTGGAGAATAGTATTATTATTTAAGCTAATTCTTTATTTTACAACTGATGATTTTTTTGAGATGATATTGGAAAATAAAAGTAAAAGAATATTGTTAGTTGATGATTCGCAAGTTAATCTTGATATCCTCAACGAAATTTTGAAAGATTTCAGCAGGTCTGTTGCTTTAAATGGAAAAATGGCACTAAAAATTGCAAGTAAAGTCCGTCCGGATTTAATTTTACTTGATATAATTATGCCAGTAATGGATGGATTCGAGTTTCTTGAAAATTTAAGAGCCGATCCCGCTACAAAAGACCTACCTGTGATATTAATCACATCTATGCAATCTGCCGAAATACAGGAAAAGAGTAAGCGGTTAAATGTTATCGGGTATCTGGAGAAACCCTTTAATAATGAGGTTGTACGGGCTAAAGTAGAACAAGCAATTAACGATACTATATTAGCAAATTAGAATTATATATGTTGTAAATTTGGATTTATATTCTAATTATTCCAAAAAGCATCAATTATTTTTTGTATAAAATTATTATATTCTCTTGTTCGTTAGTTATCTAAATAATAGTTAACTACATTTTTTTCGAGATTAAAATGAAATATCCTAAAAAAGAAAGAATCCTTATTGTTGATGATGCTATTGAAAATATCCGTATCCTTAGTGACATGCTTGAGGATTATCCAAAAAGTATAGCAAAAAATGGTCTTCAAGCTATTAAAATAGCCAAATCCGAACACAAACCTGAACTTATTATCCTTGATATACTCATGCCGGAAATGGATGGTTTTGAAACAGTTGCCGAATTAAAGAAAGATCCTGTTACTGCTGATATTCCTGTAATTTTTACAACTGTAATGGATCAGGTTGAAGATATCGTAAAAGGTTTTGATCTTGGTGCTGTTGATTATGTTACCAAACCTTACGAACCGAAAGAGTTATTGAGACGAGTAAAAACTCATCTTACAATTTCCAGACTAAGAAAAGAACTTGTTGAAACTAATAATTCACTCGAAGAAAAAGTAAAACAAAGAACAGAAGAGTTAAACAAGTCGAACCAGGAATTAAAAAAGGCAGCAGAACTGGCAGAAAAAGCTGAAAAACTCAAATCCGAATTTCTAGCTCAAATGTCGCATGAAATCAGAACACCACTAAGTTCACTGCTAATGACATCCGAGATGATGCAGATGGAAGTTAAGGAACTTGTTTCGGAAGAAACAGCTACTCTCTTTTCTGTGATTCAAACCACTGGTAAAAGAATATTTCGAACTGTTGACATGATAATGAATATGTCGCAACTTCAAACCGGAAATTATGTATCGAACATAACAGATGTTGACATTCTCCAAATTTGCAAAGATGTCTGTCTTAACTTTACTCCTGAAGCTGAAGCTAAAAAACTAACACTTACCTTACACGAAGATATTGATGCTTGTCTGATAAAACTTGACGAGTATTCTGTAAGAATACTCCTTGAAAACCTGATTGATAATGCAATTAAATTTACTGATAAAGGAGTTGTTGAGGTAAAAATAACCAAGAGTGCTGATTGTAAAATTGTAGTTGCTGTTTCTGATACCGGTATTGGCATCGATGAAGATTTTCAGTCTGATCTATTTTCATTATTTATGCAGGAAGAACAAGGTTACAGCAGAAGTTATGATGGTATTGGTCTTGGTTTGGCAGTAGCCCAAAAATTTGCACAAATTAATAGCACCCAAATAAACTTTGAAAGCAAGAAAGGTTTTGGCTCACGTTTTTGGATTGAATTTAGCTGTAACTAATAAAACAAGCCCTGCCGAAAGTTCTGACAGGGCTCAAAGGGTTAGAGATATTATAGGGTGGAATTTTGCGAATTTATCATTTTTCTAAACTAACTTCAACTAAATGTTGATTATTATCTTTAAATAATGGGATTTTATTCCCTTTTATTTCTTTTCCGTCAACAATCAATCTTTTAACTCCCTTATTTATACTATCCGGGTTTCTTACAACTATTTTGTATTCATTGTTCCTGTATTTTCTGCATATTGTAAATTCTTTCCAATCAGAAGGAACACAAGGGTTAACTTCCAATCCGTTATAATCTGGTTTTATACCAAGTATATGTTGCGATATTGCTACAAACGACCAGGCAGCTGTTCCGGTTAACCATGAATTTTTTCCTTCACCGTAAGTTGGTGCATCTTTACCAGCAGTCATTTGGCTATAAACATAAGGCTCTGAACGGTACGTATCAATTTGTGATTCCTTGGTTGGCGGACAAATAGCCTTGTAGTATTCCATAGCCTTATCTCCATTGCCAACAATCGTTTCAGCAACCTGTATCCATGTATTATTATGCGTAAATATACCAGCATTCTCTTTATACCCCGGAGGATACGAACTAATTTCACCAAGATAGTCATGGTATTGCTGATATGCCGGCTGCTGTAAAGCAATTCCATTTTCAGTAGCAAGATGTTTACCAACACTTTCAAGAGCTTTTTGGGCATAACCATTTTCCAAACCTAATTCACCCAAAACACACCATCCCTGGCTTTCAATAAATATTTTACCTTCTTCATTTTCCTTCGAACCAATTTTCCTACCGTAGGAGTCATAAGCTCTAAGGAACCATTCACCATCCCAGCCATGCTTGTAAACAACATCTTTCATATCCAAGTAATATCCAGCATACTCATTAGCAAGCTCAGATTTATCCATAAACTCAAATAAACTTGTCATCTCACTACAAGCCTTGCAAAATAGTCCGGCAATCATAACCGATTCGGCAATTTTATCGTTTTCAATATGACCGGCGAGCTGAAAACTTTCACCTGGTGTTTTTGAAAAACAGTTAAGATTAAGGCAATCATTCCAGTCTGCATGTCCAATAAGTGGTAAACCATTTGGACCCCTGTTATCAAGAGTATATTTAATCGAAATCTTGAGATGATCCATCAAGGTAGCCGTTTTCTCATCAAGATCAGCAAAACCAATTTTCTCATCAAGTATGCTTAAATCACCAGTTTCCTTTATATATGAGGTAGTTGAAAGAATCAACCATAGCGGATCATCGTTAAATCCACCACCAATATCACTGTTACCTTTTTTAGTTAGTGGCTGATACTGGTGAAAACATGTACCATCAGAAAGTTGTGTTGACGCTATATCAAGTATCCTCTGACGGGCACGTTCCGGTATCATGTGTACAAAGCCTAGTATATCCTGATTACTGTCCCTGTAACCCATTCCCCTACCTATACCAGACTCATATAACGATGCTGAGCGAGACATATTAAAAGTAACCATACATTGGTACTGGTTCCAGATATTTACCATACGATTAACAATATCATCTTCTGACTCAACCGAATAAGAGCCTAAAACTTTATTCCAATAGCTATTTAATTCCTCGAATGCAGCTAACACTTTCTCATCTGAATTAAGCTTTTTTCTAACTTCATAAAACTCATCTTTTACAATTGTGCCTTCTTCATTAAATTTATTATCCTCGAAGTTTTCAGCATACCCTAAAAGGCAATTAAATGTAAACGACTCACCAGATTGCAATTCTTTATCAATTTGGTGAACACCTAAAGGCAACCAACCGTAAGCAACACTATTTGTACACTCACCATTCTTTATAGCCTGAGGCATTTCCAGTCCATTATGAACCCCAACAAAAGCGTCACGACTTGTATCATATCCTGATATTTTGGCATCAGTATAAAAATATCCGTAGTGATTTCGTCTTTCCCTGTATTCTGTTTTATGGAATATTGCGTTACCTTCCAACTCAACTTGTCCTGTAGAATAATTACGCTGAAAGTTAGTCATATCATCCTGAGCATCCCAAAGACACCACTCAACAAAAGTCCACATTCTTAGCTTTTTAGTTTTGTCGGAAGTATTTTTAACTTCAACATGCCAAACTTCATTTCTCATTTCATTAGGGATAAAGTATAATACGGAAGCTTCAATACCATCCTTGACACCTTTTATCCTGGTATAGCCTAATCCGTGACGGCACTCATAATTATCAAGATCAGTTTTTACCGGTTTCCACATCGGACTCCATACTGTATCACCGTCTTTAATGTACAGGTATCTACCATTACTATCCATAGGAATGTTGTTATATCTGTACCTTAATAAACGTCTTAACTTTGCATCACGATAAAAGCTGTATCCTCCGGCAGTATTTGAAACAATACCGAAAAATTCATTTGTTCCAAGATAATTTATCCACGGCAAAGGTGTATTCGGTTTGGTTATCCGGTATTCCTTGTTTCTATCATCGAAGTAACCGTATTCCATTTATTTCTCCTAATATTTTGTAATCACCCAAAAACATCCTAAAGGCAGGTTACATTCGCAACAACAAGTTTGTTATTGGGACTTTCTAATCGATTTGCGGAGTAACGAAAAGAAATAACAACTAAAGAACTGCTACGATGTAACTCAAAACCTGAAGGACCCTGTAACGAGGTTATGAAGAGAGTAACCATTATTCTCTTATGATTTTCAAAATTTTCCTGATCGCTTTATTATCAAATAAATAAAAGTTTATTAAAATAATAATAGTCATATATCATAATATCTTGCATCTCCCCCCTGTATTTGCCAGAGAAAGCATAATTATTGCTATCTATACTATAATTGCAATCAATCTGGTAAAAATTTGTAAAAACAGGTTTAACAGCTTTTTACAACTAATATGCCAATGTTTTTTATATCGATTGTCAATACGAAAAGAACATTAAATTCAATTTTTCCTATTATGCCAGTCAAAAATCTAGACTAACTTTTTTTGGTATTTTATTTGATTATCTGTTATACAAAAACCAAACCAAATTATTTACGGTTAAAATTTTAGTTTTACGTGCTGTTTTCCCTAAATCTTTTGAAAACAACAAATAATAATTATCAATTGCACAATATTAAGCTTATCAGATAAAGAATATTTACTAAACTTATTGGGGATTAGATGTTAAAAAAACTGATGCTATCAATTTTTCTTCTTTTTATTGCCATTTCTTGTAAAGAAGGTTACAAAAATAAACTTGGTACCGAACCTGATTTTACATTAATGACCGAATCACCAGATGTGTTTGTACAAAACAAACTACTGGGCAGAGGCATAAATATGGGAAATATGCTCGAGGGCATTTATGAAGGTCAAATGGGATTTAGTCTGGATGAAGATTTATATTTTCCTATAATTAGTGAAGCCGGATTTAATTCCGTTCGCATTCCTATACGGTGGTCAAGTCATGCCGATACAACAAGCCCATTCAAAATTGAGGATAAATTTGTTACACGAATAAAAAAAGTTGTAAATACTGCCCTTGAAAACGATTTGGCAGTAATTATAAACGTACATCATTTTGCCGAAATGAATGATAACCCCCTTGCAAACAAACCAAAACTTTTAGCGATGTGGAAACAGATTGGCGAAGCATTTAAGTTATATCCAAAGGAAGTATTCTTTGAGGTTTTTAATGAACCGCATAATTACTTTAGTGCAGAATTATGGAATCAAATACTTGTTGAAGGGATTGCCGAAATTCGAAAAACAAACCCTTACCGTACTCTGATGGTTGGTACGTCGCCCTGGGGTGGTTTTAAAGGATTAGACAGCTTGATATTGCCTGAAAACGATAACAATATTATTACAACTGTTCATTACTATGAACCATACAAGTTTACACATCAGGGAGCTGAATGGTCAGCAGGCACACAGGCATATTTGGGCACTACATGGGGTACACCGGAAGATCATACCATATTGGCAGCCGAATTTGAGAAAGTAACAAAGTGGGGCTTGGAAAATAACCGACCATTAAATATTGGTGAGTTTGGTGCGTATTTAAAAGGCGAGTATAATTCGCGTGTACGATGGACAACAGCTGTAGTCAAAAATGCTCTTAAAAACAAAATGAGCTATAACTATTGGGAATTTTGTGCCGGTTTTGGTGCCTGGAATTTCGACACTGAAAAGTGGAGAGACGAATTACTCGCTGCACTTCTATCAGGAATAATGTTCGAATAATTCATGAGGTGAACCTTATGTTCACCTTCTACTTTTAAACAATCTGACTATAAATATTACTACAACCGCACCTAGAAATGCTGAGAAAAGTGTACCAAACAATCCCCAGAAAAGCAGTCCTATTATTTTGAATATAAAATGTCCAACATAAGCACCAACAACCCCCAGTCCAAGATAAATCAATAAACCGGAACCTTTTACATTCATCACCTTTGCAGCAAGCCATCCTGAGATAAGACCAATAATAATAAAGTATAAGAAAAACATCATCTATCCGTTATTATATTTTAATATTTATTATTCAATTTAAGAATATTAATAAGTAATAAACATTAAATCGGGAATAATTGTAATAAAAAAGGGTACCTTGGGCACCCTTACCTAATACATTTGCTTATATAGATTAACTAACTTTCTCAAATTCCGGGTATGCCTCCATAGAATGTTCCGAAAAGTCCAGTCCTTCATGTTCCTCTTCGGGTAATACTCTTATACCCATAGTCTTTTTGAGAATGTACCATAACATAAACGAAATAGAAAACGAAAACACACCAACTGCTACAACACCAGCAAACTGATAATAAAGCTGTGACAATCCGGCTTTTTCACCAAATACTCCAACAGCCAAAGTACCAAAGATACCGCAGACCAGATGCACTGATAACGCTCCAACAGGATCATCCACTTTTATACGGTCAAAAAATATCACAGAAAACACAACTATAATACCCGCAATAAAACCTATCAGCATTGCCTCATTAGGACTCATTAAATCAGCACCCGCAGTTATCCCAACGAGACCAGCCAAAATACCATTAAGAACCATTGTTACATCAGGCTTGCTAAGAAATATCCATGAGGTTAGCATTGCACCCATTGCCCCTGCACTTGCGGCAAGTGATGTTGTAACCAGCACCAATGATACCAGTCCGGGATCTGCATTTAACACCGAACCACCATTAAAACCAAACCATCCCAACCATAGTAAAAACACACCAATAGTAGCAAGAGGAATGCTATGACCAGGAATTGGATAAATTTTGTTCCGGCGATATTTACCCATTCTTGGACCAATAAATATTACACCTGCAAGTGCACCCCAGCCACCAACTGAGTGTACAAGTGTTGAACCGGCAAAATCATAGAAACCTAATGTATCAAGGAAACCACCACCCCATTTCCACATACCCGCAATCGGGTAAACTATTCCAACAAATATCACCGAAAATATCAAAAAGCTTGAAAGCTTTACTCTTTCGGCAACTGCTCCCGAAACTATTGTAGCCGCAGTAGCTGCAAACATACCCTGGAATAAAAACTCCGTCCAGTAGGTATATCCCATATTATACCCGGATGTAGTTCCTCCGGTTGGCATTGAAAGTCCAAAACCACTAAACCCAAATATTCCACCGGCATAAGCTTCACCGGGGTACATTAGATTAAAACCAACTATAGTAAAAGTAAGTAAACCTATTGCAGGAATTACCGAGTTCTTGAAAAGTATATTAATTGTATTTTTAGATTGAGTTAAACCTGCTTCAAGTGCAGCAAATCCCAGGTGCATAATGAACACTAAAGCGGTAGCAATCATTATCCACAAATTATTTATAGTAAATAGATTATTCGTTATATTCTGTTCCATCATTCCCTCCTATAAAGCTGCTTCGCCAGATTCTTCTGTTCTTATCCTGATTGAATCTTCCACAGGCGATATAAATATTTTACCATCGCCAACCTGTCCGGTCTTGCAAGTATCAAGAATTATAGCCACTATTCTTTCTACCATCTCATCTTTGCAAATCATTTCAATTTTCATTTTGGGTACAAAATCAATTGTGTATTCCGAACCACGGTAAACTTCCTTATGCCCTTTTTGCCTGCCATAGCCTCTAACTTCGCTCACCGTAATTCCCATGAACCCTTCTTCCTGCAATGCTGTATGCAGGTCATCCATCTTAAACGGACGAATAATTGCTTCGATTTTTTTCATATTAGTCCCTATACTTTTATGAATTAATTTGCAGCACAATATATAATTTATTTAGTCATTATCAAGAACTTACCTTAATTATTTAGTTACTTTGTTTATATTAACATATTTTTAATATGCTTTCAAGCCCCTACCCTTATTTATTTATCATAAGGTTATCAATATTTAATTTTGATACAAATTTTTAATATTTTAAGTTTATTCTTTAAAAATGGCAGGAATACATTTGACCAAAAGTAACACAAATAACACTTTAGCTATTTTGCTGTTATTAGTATTGTCCTTTATCTGGGGCAGCTCCTTTATAATAATAAAGAAAGGACTGGAGGTTTATTCGCCCGTTCAGGTTGGAACGTTGCGTATAACTTTTTCTTTTTTGGCACTACTGCCATTTGCTATAAATTACTTTAAGGAGTACATTAAAAAGTATTGGCTTGTATTCCTTGGCTATGGACTGCTTGCAAATGTTATACCTGCCATTTTGTTTTCGATAGCCGAAACCGGTTTAAGCAGTTCAATTACGGGTGTACTAAATGCATTAACCCCAATATTTACAATGCTGGCAGGATTCTTTTTTTTCAGGTATAAAACTCGCATCACACAAATTCTGGGATTAGCCATAGGATTGGCAGGTTCTATAATTCTTAGTTTTGTTGGTTCTTCAGGGGGACTTGGCACATTTAATTATTATGTAATATTTGTTGTTATAGCTACTATATGCTACGGTATATCGGGTAATATTGTAAAAAAATATTTTCAGGAGCTTAAGCCTTTACCCCTTACAGCAAGTGTAATGTTAATGATAGGTCCGTTTTCACTTTTTGCCCTACTTGTGTTTACAGATTTTATTGATGTATTTACCAATAAACCCGGAGCATTAGAGGCGGCTGGGTATATATTTATTTTGGGTGCTGTAGGAACTGCATTTGCACTTGTATTATTTAATAAACTAATCCAGATTACCTCTCCGGTATATGCATCGGTTGTAACCTATCTTATTCCAATTACTGCTGTTGCATGGGGTGTTGCCGATGGAGAGCCATTTTTCTCAGCACATTTTTTAGGAATGGCACTTGTTATTATTGGGGTATATATCCTTAATCTTAAAAAGTATCCCCGCTTTCTTCAAACACTGGCGAGTAAGATTCGATAAATTCAGAATAGAAAAGTTTAACAGCCTCTAACTGCTCATCAGATATTTCCACAGCATCTATCATATCTATTGGGTTATCAATAATGTAACCTCGTTCATACATTTTATTTTGAGCATAAACATCAACAATGTTCAATCTTTTTGTATCACCATCCAACTCAAAAGTAATTTCGCATCGAGGTAAAACAAGCTCATTGGAATGATCAAATACTTCGTGCATTAAAGTAACAAGGAAAGTGATTTTATTGTTTTTGTTACTAATAATTTCGTAGTTTTCCAGGTAAAGATCTAAATCAGCAATTTCAGGTATAATAAAATATTTGAAATCATCATCAGCTTTATCTTCCAGAAGTATGGTAAGACAATCATCAAAATCATCATCTTCATAATCTGATTCACCAAGTGTACAAACGTACCTCTCGCCTAATATATACTGGTGTTTTGATTTAAATTTCAACATACTCAACCTGATCTTTTTAATTAGCTAAATATAAACTATTATTTAATCTATATCGCCTTATTCGTATTTACTTTTTGTTAAATCAGTTACCCTGGTTTTTGGTTGGTCAAATATATTAAAATCAAAACTAACGCCGTATTAAATATTGTTAATATTCGTTTTTACACATATTCAACAGATACATTTTTAAGGTATTTTTCCTCCAATAATCTTGTTACCTTCTTAACAACATTTCTTCTTATTTCCAGCTCAACAGGCAATGCCGGATCGTGATGTGCTTCATTTATTCTGGTACCAACAATAAAATGAATTTTATCGCTATCAAGCAGTAGTTTCAACATTCTCTGTGCCGGACAGTCCGGGTCTTCCAAATCGACAATACAATTATTCTCAAGAAATTTGGCGGTTTTACCCAAAGTTAAAATACCTTCTGTAACCAAATCAATTCCGTTTATTTTGGAAGCAGGAGGTAATTCCTTCCTGAATGTTGCACGGTCAATCGAAATATCAGTATCAAGCTCTCTTGCAACAATTGCAGCTGTTGTACCCCCGGCAATTATTTTATTTCCGTCAAAATTCTTCAGAAATCTTGTAATGTATTTATCCTTGTGCTTATCATACGGCGGTCCCGTAGCAATAACCGTTTTACGAGGGTTACGAAAATAGATAACAGATGCTGAAATGTCGTCTATCCTCTTATGAAAATCATTTAAGCTCGCTCTTCCCGTTATTCTTTTAGTTAATTCCTTGGCAGATATATCCGGGTGGCGACATACAGTATTTAGCAAATAGTCCCTAAATCTTTTTCTACCCCAACCAAAGGGCATACCTTCTCTTCCCATACCGGATTGCGTTACACCATCAGAAAACAAAACCAATCTGTCTTCAATAGAGGCGTCAAAGGAATAAAACAACATTGGGTGTGGACACCCCTTAATATACTCAAGTTCAATCTTTTTAATTTCAGGTTCTACAATTCTGTTATCCCTGATAATAAATGCTGTGGGATTACCATACTCAATAATTCTAGTATGAGCACCACTATCAATATCAACCATACTAAAGGCGGCATAACTAATCTGTCGTACGCTATCTACCGGAAGAGTATCCTGAATAATACTGGCAGCACGTAAAATTGGCTCATCATTAAGTGCAAAGTTAAGGAGCATTGATGAAGTCATTGTTGCAAGTACATTAGCCTTTATACCACTACCAAGCCCATCCGAAAGAACAGCAATAGTTCTTTCCTCCTGCTTAATCTTTTTTGAAAAAAATACATCACCGCACGCAGTATTACCATCTTTTTGCAAATGTGAACTTTCAATTTCAATAAACATATCTCTACTGCTTACCATCTTACTATTCCGGATTATATACTTCAACAATTTTGTTTAGTGAGGCTTCGGTTTTCGAAGCATTTTCACCAAGCATAAAAGCCACCTGCTGCACAGTTCCAAGGTACTCCTCTATTACCTGTTTAGTTCTCTTAACAATCTCTTCTTTTTGTATTTGCGGAATAGTAAGATTATTAAAGATGCCACATAAAATCTTTTGCTTCTGAATTGTAAATATGGAAAGCTTTACAAGTTTATTGTTTATCCTGATCTCTTTTTCAAGGTACTCGGAATCGGACAAGAAACACTGCCTGAAATAATTGTAAAATTCACCCAGCTTTTTAAGAGATATACCTTCAAGTCCCGGAGCAACTTCAAAAATCTCCTCAACCTCCTCACCTAAAAGCGAAGCAAAATTCTCGTTCGATTCAATAATGTTAAGATTTTCATCAACCATTATTACTCCGTAAGGCATTTTACGCAATAAAACAGTTGCCTTATTATGAGCCACCTTCCTCATATACGATACACACATACGCCTCTCAGCCTTACCCCTGATATTTGCAATTGCAAACCTGTAACACGAATCATACCCGCACGAACCACAATTTAATCTGTCCTTTTCAGAACGCTTGCCAATTGAATTTAACATGCTTTCAATTTCTTCTTCCTCAGGCACAACCTGAGTTACAGGTTTAATAAAACTGTAGTCAGTATTTATATTATCCAGGGTATTTGTTATTTCGGCATGTTCGGTTTTTAGAATGGATTTGAGATACTTTTTCATCTCAAGTTCTCGTTTAACTACCGAGTTATTTTTTATACTGCCTGGACCGTTAATACAGCTTCCCTCGCATGATGTTAATTCAATAAAAATTGGTTTATCAAAACTCATAGCTTCAAAGGATTCCAGGAATTCGCCAACCTTATCCATTCCGTCAATGGCAATGTATTCTACATTCTCCCCTATTCTTTCCTCAAGTCCGACAATCATTCCACCTGGCAAAGGATAATTCATACCACCGCTAAAATCATGATTTCCATTATTATTATTAACAAACAGATTATCGGGGTCTTCCAAAACCTGCAAAAGTTCGTTTACTTCCTTGTATGTTAAAACCAAATCAATATTACCCGGAAATAATTCAGCTTCTTCTTTTTTTGCTATACAGGGACCAATAAATACAACTCGAGTATTATCATTTTTTTCTTTTATCAACTGTCCTTCAATTAGCATGGGAGAGTAGAATGGAAGTAAATATTTGGAAAGATGAGGATAATACTTCCTGATAAGCATCACTACCGAAGGGCAACACGATGATAGGTGAATATTATCGGGATTATCTTTTATATAATCTGCAATCCTGTTACTTAAAATGCCTGCTCCTTCGGCAACCTCAACAACATCATCAAAACCGGCATTAATTAAACTATTCTTGAATATTTCGCTCTGCTTCATACCATATTCGGCAACATACGAGGGTGCTACGGCAGCCACAACTCTCTGATTGCTTTCCAGATAATGCCTTACAAGCTCAACATCGCTCCTTACACGCTTAGCTTCTACAGGACAAGTTTCAACACAGTGTCCGCAATAAACACACAACTCGGCTACAATAGAAGCAGAATTATCTTGTATCTTTATCGCCTTAACAGGACATTCCCTAATACATTTGTAGCAATCCTGACAATTATTTTTTTCTGTATAAACGGCTCTTGTTTTCATAATTCAACCGCTTATTTCCTGTATATTTCAAGAAGGTCTTTTAATCTGCCGTTACTAACTTTTTTTTCTACTTTACCATTAATAATAAGCACCGGTGCATCACTGCAATTTTCTGTACAAAGACAACCATCAAATTCCACCTTGGTCTCTAAATCATTGTCTCTAATAAACTCTTCAATAGTTTCAAGATTTTCTCTGTTTCCTCTCGCAAAACAGGAACTACCCATACATAATGTTATTTTGTCTATAGCCTTCACTAGAGACCTCCACAAATCAGTATTTATTTCTCTACAAAATATAATACATTTTTTTATGTGACGCAATATCACATTATTCTTGACAACATGAACATTATCATTTATTTTTGGTATATCAATTAACAATTGGTAACATTATGTACTCAGAAAATCATATTACAAGACTTTCAAGATACAAAGCGATACTAAGACAACTAAAATCAATTGGTGTTGAAAAGATATATGCGGAAAACCTTGCTGATATTTGCGGATTAAACTCTGCACAGGTTAGAAAGGATTTTTCGATTTTTGGTATTAAGGGTAACAAAAAAGGTGGTTACGGAACCTCACAACTAATTGATGACATTGATGTATTACTGGGGAAAACCGATACTGTTCCAGTAATTATAGTAGGCTTTGGTAACATTGGTAAAGCCTTGTCGCATTATAAAGAATTTGAAAATGATAAGACGAGTATATTAGCAGCATTCGATACTAATCCGGACAATATCAATTCCGAATCAACTCCTCCTATTCTTCATGCAGAACACATTGAAGGATTTATTGAAGAAACAAACGTAAAAATAGCTATACTGGCTGTTCCCGATCAATTTGCCCAAACAATTGCTTCCGAGTTAATTAAATATGGCATAATGGGAATTCTAAACTTTACTACTATACAATTAAAAACACCAAACTATGTTTATGTAAATAATATCGACATAAATCGTGCTTTGGAAACAGTAATATTCTACACAAGCCAAAATGCTAAATCATCTGTTATGGAGAAAAAAAATGCAATCGAAAATTAGAGTACGTATTTGTACAGGTACAGCGTGTTTTGTTATGGGAAGTTCGGATATTTTATTATTGGAAGAAATTCTGCCCGAACATCTTAAAGAGATGGTTAGTATTGAAGGTACAATGTGTCTTGATATTTGTACTAATGATGTATCCTCAAAACCTCCTTATGTTACTGTTAACGACCATCTTATAACTCGTGCTACTCCGCACAAGGTTATAAACTACATTGAGAGTTTAATAGAAAAGGAATAAATAAATGAATTATCTTAACAATGCTGCTCTTATTAGAAGAGAGCTGATAATGAGGATGGTAAAAGCCTACTATGGGTCCGACCCTGTTGGTTTTGACAGAATACCAATTGAAATGATGCCAAAAAACAATGCTTCTATCAGATGCTGTATTCACAAGGACAGAGCTGTACTAAAGTATCGTATGATGGCATTACTTGGTCATTGTGTAGAAGAGGAAGAAGATGAACTAACAAGACTTAGCGAATATTACGAAAAAGCTCTTGAACGCGAAAAAGTTGATAAACCGGTTCTGACGGTTATTGATGAAGCTTGTAGTGGTTGTATTAAAACCAACTATATGGTTACAAATGCATGTAAGGGTTGTGTAGCCCGTCCATGTATGATGAATTGCAAGAAAGATGCAATTTCATTTGTAGATGGTCATGCAGAAATAAATCATGAAAAATGTGTTAATTGCGGGTTATGTATGCAGGAATGCCCATACCATGCAATTATTTATATTCCTGTACCATGTGAAGAAGCTTGCCCCGTTGGTGCAATTACCAAAGACGTACATGGCAAGGAAAGTATAGATTACGATAAATGTACATTTTGTGGCAAATGTATGCGTAGCTGCCCGTTTGGTGCAATTATGGAACGTTCGCAAATGATAGATATTCTAACCAAATTCGATACAGATGCTAAAGTTGTTGCAATGGTTGCTCCATCAGCAGTAACTCAGTTTTCAGCTGAGCCCGAAAAACTATTTACAGCATTGAAAACAGCAGGTTTTGATGAAGTTATGGAAGTAGCATATGGGGCTGATATAACTACTGAAAAAGAAACTACTGAACTCCTGGAAAGACTTGAACGGGGTGATAAGTTCATGACTTCTTCATGTTGTCCTGTTTATACAGAAACAGTTAACAAACATATTCCGGAACT
This sequence comes from Melioribacteraceae bacterium, assembly GCA_963663615.1. GTDB lineage: Bacteria > Bacteroidota > Ignavibacteria > Ignavibacteriales > Melioribacteraceae. The sequence goes on along the minus strand of OY760517.1, from coordinate 1,585,499 downwards.
AAAACCATTTGTTTCAGATACCAAAACTCCGCTACACTATTCAGGAAGGTGGGTTAAGGAAAACCTGAAGGATACAGTAACTGTTTTTATTGGTCCATGCGTAGCAAAAAGAAATGAAGCAATAATTGACGATACAATCGATTTGGTTATGTCCATTGAAGAATTGGGATCATTATTCCTGGCTAAAGATATTGACGTACAAAAGTGCGAACCAAGCAAACCTCTTGTGCCGGGAAGCCGAGACGGACGCGGTTTCCCGGTCAGCGGAGGAGTTTCAGAATCTATCAAAAATAAACTTGGTAGTGACAAGGAAGTTGAAACGATTTTGGTTGACGGCATTACAAAAAAATCAATGAAAGAACTAAAAAGACTTACAAGAACTTGCGATGCACAGTTCGTGGAAGTTATGGGTTGCGAAGGTGGATGTAACTCAGGTCCGGCAGTAATTTGCAATCCTAAAATAGCTTTTAGAAGTTTACAAAAATATTTAACTACATCGTAACAGTTATCTTCTTTATGGGGTGGTATTGCCCAGTACCACCCCATGTTTAAAACTTATATCCTGCTGTAAAATAGATAAAACTTCTCTGTTCACCTGGTGCATAAGGAGTTTTATCTCCTCTAGCAAACAATACTTGTAAAGGACCAAGCAAGGAAGCAAACTCAACTCCAACACCATACCCAATTAAAGGTTTTCCAACAATAGGATCTGAAGCTTCACCAAGGTTATAATCAAATACAGAATTTATAATGCCTTTCAGGAATATATCCTTTCTGTATTCGTACCTGTATTCAAATCTGCCTAAAACAAACTTGCTACCGTAAACCTGATTATAATCAAACCCGACAAGATCATGAGGTCCTCCAACCGAATGCCATTTGTATTGAGGAGTATCTCTCCATTGAATCATATATGCACCAAATAACCTGAAAGTATGCTTGCCTAAAATTGTATTATACCAGTCGGCAATTGCCGAAAACCGTGTATATCCCAAATCAGAATCAAGTCTTTTTGAAGCAATTTCAGCTTCAAGATCAATTTTTAAACCATTACGCGGAAATAATATATCATCGAGCAAGTCAAGATCAATCCTCATGTTAACCTGTACAAGGTTATCCTTCCATGCAGGAAAATTTGTTACAAGGTTAGTAGATTCAATATCGGATGTAATATTCATGTACTCTCTGGCATACTCAGCTTCAAACAGCCAAAAGTTGCCTATCGGAATACCTATACCTGCAGCTATCAACCATGATCTGTCTTTATAATCAGCAAATTTATCTCCATTACGATCAAAAATTGACCATGGAATATTTTTATAATTCACTCTTAAATAAGGATATGCCTGAATATCCAAACGGTGAAATGAGCGATAAACCTTTGTTGAAAACTTCTGTAAACCAGCAAATTGCAATTCTGTATCACTTCTTAATCCGGGGAAAAACAAACTCGCAGCCTGAATACTTATCGCTCCAACCAGTTGATGATAATCATTATACCGCATCCCAATAAACAATTTACGTATTGGATGCTCCTTCACAATTATTTTTAGATCAATTGATTTTTCCCTAACCTCACCAATTTCATAGTAAATAAGATCAAAATACCCTAAAGCATATAACTTTGTAATTTTCTCTTCAATAATTTCGCGGTCAAATCTTTCACCCGGTCTAAATCCCAGGTTATTAAAAATAAATGCAAAAGAATGCATCTCATTACCCGAAATTAAAAGCGAATGTATTAATGGTGGTTGGTTCAATTTAATATCAACGCGAACATCAACCTCGTTTTTACCAACTTGTTTAATTGAATAGAATACCGAATCATAATCACCATTATTATTCAATTCCTCAAGTCTCGCAATAAAATATTCCTTGTCAAACTCCCCCTTATCCTTTATTCCAAGGTATTGTTTAATCCGGTCAATATCTATTGGGTACTCGGAAACTACCGCACTAGCATGTAATGTAATTCTATCCGAATTAAATTTGCGTTCAATAATTTCAAGACACTTTTTTACAGCCAGAAGCTTGTTAAAATTTTCATGTGCAGCTACTCTTCCCCTGTCAATTATAACAGGTACCTTTTCATCATCAAAATCCATAAGAGAAAGCCCCGCAGTATATTCAGTGATATACAAGTTGGCAACATTTATGTTTTGTTTTAGCTTGTTAATTCTTGGCAAGTCGGTAGTTCTATCCAACACATCAAGAAAACTACTGTAATCTTTTGCTGTTTTTTTTGGGTAAGTTAAATTGAGCCCGATTATAAAATCAGCCCCCATATCTTTAACAACATCCGTTGGAAAATTATTAACAATACCTCCATCAATAAGAAGGTTGTCATCAATTTCTACCGGGCTAAAAACTGTTGGTATTGACATTGAAGCTCGTAGAGAAGCAGAAAGTGAGCCTTTACTCAATACTACCTGTTCGGCAGAAATAAGATCGGCTGCTACACAGCTAAATGGTATGGGAAAATCGAGAAAACTCTCCACACCTTCGTAACCATTGGTCAATGATGCCAGTTTTAATTTAATCTTTTGCCCCTGTATAAGTCCGCTTGGAACAGACGGAGTAAAACCTTTCAGCTTTAATTCAAGTTGGTACCTGCCCTGATTTTGCTTTTCGAAAAAAGGCATTTGTTCACGCCTTGGTGTATCTGTAAATATTTCATCCCAGTTGGTATTAATTGCCAGATCACATAACTCTTCTGTGGAATACCCTATTGAATATAAACCACCAACAATTGCCCCCATACTTGTACCAGCTACGAAATCAACAGGCAGCTTAAGAGAATCGAGCATTTCGAGTACACCAATATGAGCAAAACCGAGTGCGGAACCACCAGAAAGAGCCAGTCCTATTTTAGGACGTTCACACTTTTCATAAAAGGGAAGAAAATCATATTCAAGAAACTCGCTCAATTTTATCAAAGAGTCTTTGGGTGTTACGGCACTACTAAAGTCTTGTGCGAAAACTGAACCATATAACATAATTCCTGCAAGGAATCCTAGAAATATTTTCATAGGGATTTGATTTTGTTTTTAGTTATCTAATAATAATTAAATAATCGTGAATGGTAAATAATTATTTAATTAAAATAGTATTTAATAAGACTAACAGCTTGCGAATAGTATGAGTATCCGAATAAATTGAGATGATTAAGTATATGATAAAGTTTGTAAATGTTTTCCCTGTACTGATACCCATCGTCAAGTGGATATACTTCGTTATATGCAAGATAAAACTCAGGATTAAATGCACCAAAAAGTTTTGTCATAGCCAAATCAGCTTCCCTGTGACCGTAGTAAACTGCCGGGTCAATTAGCACAGGCGTGTTCTCAGGAGATACAAGATAATTACCCGACCATAAATCACCATGTAATAAAGATGCCGGTACATTTTCCAAACCATCGAATATATCGTCTATCTTGCTTTCCATTTTAAGGGCAAGCTGCTTCAGCTCATTACCAAGAAATCCGTTTACCTCGCAAAGATAAAATTGATACTCCAATCTGTTCTTGTAGTAAAACTCTTTCCATGAGTCTGATTGTGGCAGGTTTCTTTGCGTAGAAGTACCAATAAAATTATTTTCAGTAAACCCATGTTTAAGTGCTGTAATTTTATGCAAATTGGCAAATTGCCTGCCAAACATTTCATAAAATCCTTTGCTCGGACGTTGTTTGTCAATATACTCCAATACCAAGAATTCATCATCAACAGCAATAATTTCCGGTACCCTTATTTCATTACATTTTTTAATTTCCTTCAGTCCGTTGGTTTCACACTGTAATATTGCCCTGTTTTGCAAGTACGACTTTACAAAATAATGATTACCATTTTCCGTTTGGATAATCTTGGAATCGGCGATGCACCCACCCCCCATTGAAAACTTGCCAAGTATCTTTTCACCAATCAATAGTTCGAGTTTATCCAATATTTAACTCCGTATGCTTAATTTTAAGCCACTCAAGAAAGTTAGAACATGCATCATCAAGTAAATCAAGAACAAGTTCAAATCCACCCGAGCCACCATAATAAGGATCGGGCACCTCATTATGGTTATATTTTTTCAGAAATTCTGTCATCTTGAGTACTTTTTCACGATACTCATTATTTTTATCCAACCGCAAAACATTATCATAATTACTATTATCCATTGTAATTATGTAGTCGAACTTCCTGAAGTCATCAACTCTAATTTGACGAGCTTTACTGGTTAGTATAATGTTTCGTTTACGAGCATGCTGTATCATTCTTGCATCAGCATTTTCGCCTTCATGGTAACCAATTATACCAGCTGAATCAATATTAACAAGAGATGACAAGCCCTCCTTTTCTACCAAGTCTTTCATTACTCCTTCGGCAGCCGGTGAGCGGCAAATATTGCCCATACATACAAATAGCAAGTTTATCATCTCTTCTCCTTTTCTAATCGATATCAGGAACTATTACAATATCAATTCTTCTGTTTTTATCTCTGCCGCTTTCAGTTTCGTTATTTGCTATAGGGCGAGATTCCCCATATCCAATTGCATTAATTTTATTAGATTCATTACCAATGTTTGCTTTTAAATATTTGGCAACGGCATCAGATCTGGTCTGTGACAAGGCAAGATTGGAATTAGATTTTCCTTTTGAATCTGTATGCCCTTCAACTGTAACAACAGCATTATTGAATTTTCTAATTGCAGTTTGTACGCGACTTAGCAAATCAAAAAAAGTTGGACGAATTATTGAGCTACCTGATGCAAATTGCAAACTTTTTAGACGTATTGTAACCTGACTGTTATTTTTGATAACCTCAGCTTCATATTTTTTAAATAACGCAGCTATCTCGGTAACTTTACGATTAAACTGTTCAATTTTTTGAAGGCGTGCACTAAGAATATTCTGCTCTTCGGCAATTGCTCCTATTCGTTCTTCATAATGTGCAATTTTTGCTTTAAGCTCTTCATTCTCTTTTTTAATTTCGGGAAGTGTACCAACAGCAGTAAAAAGCTGATCGGCAGCAGCATCCAGACCTTTATCGAAACCAACCTTTACACCAAGCTGATTACCAACTTTTGCAAGAGGTCCTTCAACTTCAAGTAACACATCTTCCATAGTAAGGTCTTTGTCGTTAATTTCCTCAATCTTTTTCATAATGAAGAAAGCATGATTAGCCTCATATTTCGATTTCGCAGTAAGATCATCTGCTTTGGCAGTATTATATCTGTCATTTTCCAATTCTCTTTCAGAACTAGTAATCAGGTCTTTTGAACTTTTTAGAGTTTTTGGTGCATAACCATCAACACCTTCATCATCTGCTTTCTTCAGCAAGTTCCAAACTTCCTGCAGATGAATAACTTTTATTGCATCCAATTCGGCGGAGCGATAAAGTTTTTCAGCCTGGAATGAATAATCCCTGGCATCCTTAAGTTCATTATCCTCTATTGCTGAAGCTGCACTATTCAACTTTTCTTCGGAGTCATTCCAAAGCTCTTTGGCATTATTCATTGCATCAACAGCCTTGGCATCCTCACGAGCCTTTAGCGTATGAATAAATGTATTAGCACTAATTTTAGCCTTATCAATTGACCTTTGGAAATAACTTTTAGCTTCTCTTAAATATTCCTGAACTTTTCCAAGATTATTACCTTTTAAAGCTTCCTCGGCATCTTTATATTTTTCCATACCTTCGCTAAAGAAATTTGGAGAAAGTATTGGTGCCTGCAATTCCTTTGCCTGTAAAATCAGATTATCTGTTTCACTAAAATATCTTTCTCTCATATCCTGCGAATAAACCGATGCAGCCAATATTAATACAATTAGAACAGTTAGTATTTGCCTTCCAAAGCAATACATTTAACCTCCGAATTAGAATAATTTTTATAAAACTTTTAATACTTGTAATTCAACACTAAAACCAGGTTTACCTTCTTCGTTCAATTCCCGGTAATCACTTAATTGAAGAGTAATTCTGTATGAATCAGTTTTTGTTGCTCTTGCAAATTCAACATACTTAACCTTGTAGCCGTCCTCGTTTTCGCTCCACGTTCTCGAAGTACGTTTCCATTTGTCGCTTAAACACTCATCAATAAGTAATTTGTAATTTGTAAATACAAGTTCTGCTTCTCTCTCATCATTAGTGCGAGCAAAAACATTATTGTAGGAAGCATCATTTCCATCTAGATAAGCTTCCACACTTCCAGGAAACAGATAAATATTTTCATCACCCTGCAAAAATACGTTGTATGCATTACTATGTAACAATAAATATTTTACAGCACCACAAACATCACCGGAATCGGGATGAATGCTCATTGATTCACTAGCAAAAGCTATCTGGTAAACATACTGCCCTTCGGCATTTTTATCACCAACTATGTACAAAACCCAGTCTCCTGACTCAGGAATTTTGGTATTAAGATTCAAAAAATCGTTACCATGATATTGTACCTCTTTAAATATATCGCCTTTAGGTGAAACAAGAATTAATGAAGGCTTAAACGATTCGGAATACAGCGACAGGTATAAAGATTCACCTTTATTAAGTGGTACTGTATATCCATCATACCTACCCATACCCTGCTTGAATTTATCAGTTTTTTCCAGTGTGCCTTCACTATAAGAATAATCTACATATTTTTCTTGTTCCTGAGCTGATACTAATACTGTTATTGCCAATAAAAATAGAATAAATAATTTTTGCATGAATGTCCCTTACTCCCAGTCTATCTTGTAACCTTTTATTTTTCTGTTAGTTTCTTTGTTTACGTCCAATTTAAAAAGATTGTCTGGGTTTGTAACCCTAACAACCATAATTTCAGCAATCCTGTCAAGCGATACTACCTGATCACCTAAACCGTTTGTTCCAGTTTGGCTTGACCAATACACCATGTTTTTCTTTCCTTCACTATCTAAATGCCAACCAAGAAAAATTACCGAATGACCATTACCACTTTTCCACGAAATATTTACAAAATCACCAGGCAGTGCATCTTTAGGTTCAATAACTTTACCCATACCTGAATACTGCACTAAAGCAAAATGGTTCCCATAACCATCGTCATTCCATTTACCCCAGAACTTTACATTGTCGTTTCTTCTGCTACCATCAGGTTCCTGCATTCTCATTGATTCAATAATCTCGTCCGAAATACTGGCATCAAGACTATCATTATAAAAATTAAGAGCCTCAATAAAAGCAGAATAACTTGCACCGCTACAATAACTGGTTGTTCTCTCCAAATTTACAAGCTCTTTATTTCCCAAACAAAGGTTATACCCAATTGGTGATTCCGGTGGATCAGCTTTAATACCTACATAATAACCACCACCATCAAGTGCAGTTTTCTGTACCTTGTCAATTCCCATTAGAACAAATTTGTTAAATTTAATCGTTTCATTACCCAAAACTTTATAATGCTTGGTATGATGGGCTCCGTATTTAAGTAATTCTTCACCAACCGTAAACCAACCTTTCTTTTCTTCAGTCGGTTTACATCCAATAATAAGAACAATTAAAACTAAAACTATTTTTTTCATTTTCCACCCTTATGTTACCCCGGATAAAACCTATATACAAAACATTCAACAGGTATTCATTTTTGGAGCTTACTACTTAATTTAAAACTGTAATGTCTCTAATATAATTATAATAAAAGAAGTGCCACAAATTCTATTAAATTATCTTTTAATATTGCAAAAGTTTCAATATTTTCATGGATTGAATTTAGATAATCACACGTTCTACAATTATATGAGTACTAGTATAGGGTAAAATATGTTAGAAATGCAAAAAAAATTAACAAATCTCTTTTATGTAGTTCTTAGTCTTCCTTCTACAGCAATGGGATTTGCTCTTTCTGTTCAAATTTCAGCACTTAGCTGGATTATGAACACGCAATACGGATTAGATTTACACGAAATTGGTATCGTGTGGGCTGCAGGTCCTTTAGCTGGTATCTTAGGTCAACCAATTGTTGGATGGATTTCCGATGGTGTTTGGTTCTGGGGTGGCAGAAGAAAGCCTTTTATATTTATTGGTGGTACTCTTGCTGCTTTAATGTTGTTCTTGTTACCAAATATTGGTAATGTTCATGAAGCACTTGGTTTATTCAGTATTTTGGTTGTTGCAACTGCGGTGGCATTAACACTGGATTTGGCAATTAACATTAGCTTTAACCCAACACGTTCTATCATTGCCGATGTTACCCCCGAAGGTGATAAACGTACTAAAGGTTACACATGGATGCAAACAATTTCAGGAACATTTGGTGTTCTTGCATACGCAGTTGGAGCTATTTTTGGAAACTTTACACTTATTTATTTTAGTGTTTTCCTAGTGTTGGCTTTTTCCATTCTGCCAATGTTGGTTATTAGGGAGCCAAGAGAACTTACTCACATAAACGATAATCCAGATTCGGAAGTTAAACGAGAAAAAACTAATGTAACTGAGTTCGTTAAAGTTTTGTTAAGTAACTCCTTTTCATGGATTGGTGTACAAACAATGTTTGTATATATAATTGGGTTTATTCAGCAAAAACTTAATCCTGCAACCAATGATGAAACTGGTCAGATTATTTCAATTTCCTTCCTTATCCTGAATGCAGTCGGGGCACTGGTACCTTATCTAATGCTACAACCTATGACCGAAAAATTTGGTAGAATAAAAACTCAGGTAACCTCGCTTGTGATAATGGCGGCTGCTTATGCCTGCGTTATTTTCTTTGGTACATCAGTACTTAACCTGTATATATTTATTGGCATTGCCGGTATTGGTTGGGGAGCAATTGTAAGTCTTCCTTTTGCTATCATGTCGGAAACAGTAGGTAGTGAACGTATGGGCTTCTATATGGGGATATTCAACCTATCTGTAGTTATACCTCAGTTAATTGCAAGTTTAGTAATTGGTTACTTTATTGAAATAGCAACAGATAAATCGCTAATATTTATTATTAGTGCAGTTACTGTTGGTATCTCGGCTTTATTGTGGTCAACTGTTAAAGAAACAAAAAAAGCATAGAATTTTAGCCCCGTCTGTTTTAAGGCGGGGTATTTATTATCTTTTCGCAAATGCCAGTTTAAGTCCAAGAGCTATAAATATACTACCTATAAAGTAACTCAAACCATTCATAAAACTTTCACGCTTTTTAAGCCAGCTACCTATATAACCTGAAAAGTAACCTATTGAAGCAAAGTATATTACTGCCATAAATGCAAACAACACACCCAAAGTTAAAATTTGCATCGCAACCGAAATACCATTTGGATGAACAAGCTGGAGCAAGTATGACAGAAAAAACAGAATTGCCTTTGGATTTAAGATGTTTATTAATGCACCTTGCAAGAACAAGGAGCTATAAATTTTATTTTTCACACTTTTTGAAAGAATAATAGAATCCTTAACAAAAATAGTTTTAATACCGAGACATATAAGATACGTGGCACCAATAGTTTTAATAGCTATGAACAGTGTTGATAAAGTCATTAAAACAACAGATAAACCAAGTACCCCCGATATAGTATGAATAATTAAACCAGTAGCTACACCAAATGCAGAAACCATTATAGCCTTTTTACACTGTGTAATTACACAAGTAAGCACATAAATTGAATCTGGTCCGGATGGAATAATCAAAAGCCACGATGAACTAATGAATAGCAGATCACCAGCTGATCATTTAGATAGTTTTACTGTAAAACGGATAATGATTTTCTAAAATAATTAGTATAATCACTTTAATTATTTTGTACTATTCTTGCATTTTTTTAGGTTTAGAGATAAATTTAGGAATTTGTTTCGATTGATTATGAAAGAGAATATAGCATATAAAGTTATTACTACGAACCGCAAGGCAAGGCACGAATTTTCAATACTTGATAACTATGAAGCCGGCATTGCACTGGTTGGCACAGAAGTTAAATCATTGCGTGCAGGTAAAATTAACCTTACAGATAGTTATGCAAGGATTAAAAAAGGAGAGGTGTGGCTAATGAATGCACACATAAGTGTATATGATCAGGGTAGTTACAACAACCACGACCCTATCCGACCACGAAGATTACTCCTTAACAAACGAGAAATAAGAAAACTGCAAAAGGCAGTCGATGAAAAAGGCAATACCTTAATCCCATTGAGATTGTATTTCAAAAAGGGACTGGCAAAAGTTGACCTTGGTGTAGCCAAGGGTAAACAATTGCATGACAAAAGGCGAGATATTGCCGACAAAGATATGAAAAGAAGTGCAGAAAGAAATATTAAAATATAAATACCGGAGTTGAAATTGAGTGACAATATTGTTTTTCCGACACTTAAAGAGCAATTAGAGTTAATACAGAGAGGTACTTCCGAAATTGTACCTTTAGCCGAACTTGAATCTAAAATCAAAATATCTATTGAAAAGAAAAAACCTCTTAATATTAAACTTGGTTGCGACCCTACTCGCCCAGATCTACACCTTGGGCATTCAGTTGTTTTAAGAAAACTTGCTCAGTTTCAACAATTAGGTCATACAGCAATTTTGTTAATTGGCGATTTTACAGCTATGATAGGTGATCCTTCAGGACGTAATGTTACCCGTCCTCCCCTTTCATTTGAAGAATCCCGTGAGAATGCCAAATCGTATATTGACCAGGCTGCCAAAATTTTGGATATGTCGAGAACTAAAATTGTATATAACTCCGAATGGCTTGGCAAAATGAATTTTGAAGACGTTATTCGTTTGTCTTCAAAATATACAGTTGCACGCATGATTGAACGTGATGATTTTACCAAACGCTTTAAGGGTGGTGTACCAATAAGTCTGCATGAATTTATGTATCCCCTTGCACAGGCACAGGATTCAGTTGCTATTGAAGCAGATGTTGAACTCGGTGGTACTGATCAGAAATTTAATTTACTGGTTGGCAGGGATATACAAAGAGAATCAGGAATGGAACCTCAGGTTATACTTACAATGCCATTGCTTGTAGGTACAGACGGAACTGAAAAAATGAGCAAATCCTATGACAACTATATTGGTATTAGCGATAGTGCTCAAAATATGTTTGGTAAAACTCTTTCTATTCCGGATAATCTTATCTATACTTATTATGAACTGGCTACTAATGTAACAAATGAAGAACTGGCTGATATAAAAGCCAAACTGGAAGATTCCACCGTTAACCCAAGAGATATTAAAAGAGCTCTTGCCAGAAAAATTGTTGAAATGTATCATTCAACAGAAGCAGCAAAAAATGCAGAAGCGGAATTTGATAAAATTTTTATAAATAAAGGTGTACCTGAAGATATGCCTGAACTTAAACCCAGCTTGGATAAATTAGGCATTCTTGCATTAATTCTGGAAGCTGGTTTTTCACCTTCCAATAGCGAAGCCAGACGTCTTGTACAACAAGGTGGTGTTTCAATTGATGGTGAAAAAATTGCCGATCCAAGAGCTGAAATTCAGTTAACTGACGGACAAGTACTTAAGGTTGGTAAAAGAAAATTTGCTAAAATTATATTATAGGAGATTATGATAATTGTACGTACCAAAAAAACTATTCTTTACAAAAGGAGTAGGCAGACACAAAGAGTATCTTGCTTCTTTTGAGCTTGCACTTAGGGATGCAAAAATTGAAAAGTATAACCTTGTTAGTGTAAGTAGTATATACCCTATTGGTTGTAAAAAAATATCTGTTGAAAAAGGTCTTCAGGAGCTTGTTCCAGGACAGATAATTCATGCTGTAATGGCAAGAAATGCTACTAATGAACCTAACAGACAAATTACTTCTTCAATTGGTGTTGCTATCCCGGCAGATAAATCAATGTACGGTTATCTTTCCGAACATCATCCGTTTGGACAGAGTGAAAAGGTTGCTGGTGACTATGCGGAAGACTTGGCTGCTTCTATGCTTGCAACTACTCTTGGTATTGATTTTGACCCTGATGTTGCCTGGGATGAAAAAGAACAGGTTTTCAAAATGTCTGGTAAAATTATTAATACTACAAATATTACACAATCCGCCAGAGGTGAAAAAAACGGCTTGTGGACAACTACTGTTGCCGCCGCAATTTTATTACCATAATTTTTTTTGCCTGCCTGAGTATTTAACTTAGGCAGGAAGAATCCATTTTTTATTATTTACACCTATTTATTACCCTTTTATATTACCATAAAAATGAATACTAATCGATATAACCAATCCTATAATCATTGGTTCAATTTCATTTAAAGAACTGGTAAGAAGCGAATTTTCTCTCAACAAATACCAAATAACTCCCCCAAACACTGCAAATATTATCTCATATTTAACAATAGTGGAAGATACTTTCCATTTTGGATAATATGAACTTATAACCGGTATAATTAATCCTGGAATACAAATACTACCAAACAAATACCACATTTCAACAACCGAATTAAACTGATAAGCAAGAATTATTGAGATAATGGAAGCCATAAACAATCCGTATTTAATATACTTGTTTATAACTTTTTCATCTGTTTTGCCTTTAATTTTTGCAACAAAATCATTCCCGAAAGTTACACCACTAAGAAACAGAAAGCTGTTAAGAGTAGAAAGAATTGTTGCAAATAATGCCGCTATAAATACACCCTTTAAACCGGGAGCAAGTATTCTGTTAGCAAGATCAGGAAAAGCAAGTACTGCATTATCCAGTTCGGGATTTGAAGCACGGGCGTATAACCCTGTTGTAGTAGTTAGAAAATCGAATAACATCCAGAATAATATTGAAACCAATATTCCATACTTAGCCACTTTTTCAGTTTTAGCAGCATAGCAACGTTGATGAAATCCTGGATCAGCAAATGTCCACATGGCAATAAGAAACCACACCAATATATATAATGGAGAAGCTCCACCTGTAAACTCAAGATGTGTTTCTGGCAGATTAGTTGAAAGGTAGTCAATTCCCCCAAATGTAAAATAAGCCACAACAATTATCAGCATAAAACCAATAAACATCATAAAGAACTCAAACACATCTGTATAGATATCAGCCTTATATCCACCCCGAAAAAGATATGACACTGAAATTATCGTAGCAAAAATTAAAGACCAGAATATTCCGATACCGAATAACATATCAAGAATACTTCCCAGCATAAGTAAATATGGTGCAGGAGAAACAAGCACAAAAATTAAAACTGTAATAAGAAGTGCAGGGGTTCTTCCATATTCCTTTTCAATTTTATCCGGTATAGTAAGCAAAGATGCCCGTCTTACCCTGCCGGCAAAAAACAGGGCAAAAATTGCTGCAAATAAATAATATGGTAATCCCTGTGTAAACCAGCTTAATAAACCGTAACTATATGAAAACTCACCAACTCCAAGAATTCCACCATACCACGTAGCAACATTAGTAAGGACAAATAAAAATATTCCAAGGTTACGATTAGAAACAACAAATGATTCAGTTGATTTATCTGAACCTCTTCCCGATAAAAAACCAATAAGTAAAACAACAGCTACGAAACCAACTATAACAACATAATCAGCAATGGCTAAAGAAATCATTTTTTATTATCTCACTAAAATTACGTATAATAAATATCCTGCCACCAGATACAGATATTTTTATTTCATCACCCAAAGCTTCATTACTAGTGCTTTCTCTTACTCCAAATGGTAGTGGCTCATACTCGAGCGGGTATTTTAATCCATCGGTTTTAATTAAAGTATTACCATCAAAACCATATAATGAAATAACCTCACCGGGTGTGGTTTGCAGTTCAGACTTCCCTTCTCTAACTTCAAGCAACGATTTTTGATGAAGAATATAGATTTTAATTTGGTCAAAAAACTTAAGCGTAATGCCTAAATTACAAAAAGTATGATCAAGCCTGTCTCCGGTTGCACCAAGCAAAACAACCTCTTTACAGTTATTTTGAATAAGGAATTTCAGGCTTTTCTCAACATCAGTATCATCCTGTCTGGAAATCTGGATAATCTTTGACTTCCCTTTATAGTATTCCCTAACGCTTGAATGAATTGAATCCAGATCACCTATGATGTAATCAGGAATCAGATCAAGCTGAAAGGCGGAATTAGCTCCGCCATCAGCACAAACTAGTTTATCAAAACCCTTACTCTGCAAGTAGGTAAACACATCCTTTTCAGGATGTTGACCATTAGCGAGTATAATACTTCTATTCATTAAAGACCTGCTTCAAGACCTACAATAAAATTACGTTCTGCACCGGGGAAAAACTCCTTGCCTATACCGTATGAGGCATATAGTGCATCTGTAAGGTTGTTAACCTTGCCAAATATTCTTAAGCTTGAAAAACCCATTATATCCTTAATTTGGTAAGAGCCAACAAAGTTAACAAGAAAATAGCTATCAACAACATTATCGTTATAATCTGCAATTCCCTGATATTTGTTAATATATTCGTCAAGTTTATCACCATAATTATCAGTGTAAAATTCACCAACATATTTAGCCATTATTCTTGCATTAAGCCCTTTATAGGTAAAATCAACAATACCATTAAAAATTAAATCAGGAAATCCACTAATGCTATTATCAGCCAAATCAATTTCTGCAACTTCGTAACTATCATTACCGGTATTATAATAACTTACAAAAGATGTACCTTCCTTAACGTAGTTATTACTATAAGTACCATTGGCAATAATGCTAATGTAATCATTTAATTTTACAGTTGCTGAAGCTTCAACACCCATGTGGATGGTCTGGTCAACATTCCCTGTAATTGGTTGCCCAAACCTGTCAAGTTGCCCCTGATTAACAATTTCATCAAAGAATGACATATAATACAAATTAAGATTAAGACTGGTTGATTTAGTATTATAAACAGCTCCAAATTCAAAGCTATTCATTTTTTCAGGTTCAACAAGCGGTTTTGAAAAATCAAAGCTGCCATTATTATCAACAGCAAATTGCGGTACGGATCCTCCGCTCGATTCTGCTGCATCATAATAGGTTTTTAGTCTTGGTTCTCTGGTAACTCTTGCAAATGAAAAGTATGAGCTAAACTCATTACTTGCCTGGTAGTTAAAACCAACACGCGGATTTACAAAAAAGTCATCTTTCTCAAATTCGTTATCAAGATACTTTTCATTTTTTATTTTGTAATTATGGTATGCAAGTTGCAATTCGGCAAGTACATTTACGTTTTTATCAAGTTGATACTCTTCATGTGCAAAAACATTAAAAATATCCTTTCCGCCTTCATAATAGTAATATCTGAATTCTTTTGGAACACCAGCTGGTAATTGTTCTGCATAGTTAATACTGCCCCAATGAACCGAACTATGTGTTCTAAATTCAGCACCGATAATCATATTACCATTTTTATGTTTTATACTGGCACGTGGAATCCAACCCCACTGTGTATTTTCAACTTTTGCTCTTATCAGTACATTACTCATGTAAAGATTATCAGGATCACCATTGATGTTAAAACCGTTTTCCGGTGTAAGTCGGAAATAGGAATAGTTTGCCCAGGAACCGTCATAATCAAAAAAACCGTCACCGATAACCAAAAATAAGGCTGAGTTTATTTTTACGTTATCGTTAACCTGGTATTCATTCATTAGTTCGAAATGCGGCTGTGAAAAATTTTCAATCTCTTCAGGTCTTCGTACAGTTTTATAAGTAAATGCTCCATCTTCATCAGACCAGTAAGAAAGATTTTCTTTTCGAACATCCTTATCATCAATTGCCCATTTTGGCAACCCGTTATAAGTTAATCCATCAGCAACAAGACCACCGTAAACATTAAACTGGGTAGTTAACTTATCATCATAACGAACGGCTGAGAGGTGATAATAGTTAAAATCAATCCAGTTTTTATCACGATACCCGCTACTTTGGGTTTTCGATAAACGGAAAAAGAATGAATACTTCTTGTTTACAAGTCCGCTAGCCATTGAAGCAGAGAACTTTTTAGTATTATAATCACCAAAAGCTGTACTCAATTTCATAGCAGGTTTTTCGGAAAAATTGGAAGTGATCAGGTTTATAGAACCACCGATTGCAGGATATCCTATAACACCTGAACCGGCACCACGCTGAACCTGAATAAGCTCGGTACTGGATGCTATATCAGGCATATCAAGCCAGTAAATATTATGATCTTCAGGTTCGTTCTGGGGAATACCATTAATCGATACAGAGATACGCCTTTGTCCAAAACCTCTTATACTAAGATAATTATATCCAAGCCCCATACCACCCTCGGAATAAAATGTGGTAGAAGGTAGATAACTTAATATTTCGGGAATATCTTCAGCAATATGGCTTTTCTGAATTTCTGCTTTTTCGAGCTTGGCAAAAGTAAGAGGCGTAACACCTGAAGAACCAATAGCTCCCTCAACTAAAATTGTCTGACTTGAAAGTACTTTTGGTTCAAGTTTAAATAGCACGTCACCAATGTTTTTGAGATCGCTGTAATTATAGTGTGCATCTTTATAGCCAAGATAACTTACAGTAATAACATCACTATTTGTAAATTTTACAGGGAGAGAAAACTCACCTTTAGCATCAGTACTTGTACCAATTGTACTATTTTTGATGCTTACATTTGCAAGGAAAAGAGGATCGCCTGTTTTACTATCAACAACTCTACCCTTAAGAGTAGCGTTTTGCGAGTAAACAAGACAGGTTACAAGAAATAGAAATGCAGCAACATATCTAATCATATTTTACTCCGTTATTTGTTTTTAATGTAATAACGAAATAAAAAAAGCCGTTCAAAAAAAACGGCTGTGTATAATACAATTATTTATGCATACCGTTTTCCTACGCTGGTACTAACCAGATCAGGTGCAAGGGTGTGATCTCAGCCGCAAATAACCGCAGCACCCCTAACAGACTTTTTTTATTTCAAGGCTTTAACTTAACACTTTTTTTCTACTAATTCAAAATTTTAAGTTTATCTCCAATTTTAACCTTTTTGGTATTTAATCCATTCCAGGCTATAAGACTATCAACATAGGTATCATTTGCACGGGCAATTTTCCAAAGAGATTCACCACGTTTTACTACATGGTATTTACCATCAAATTGTTCAGCTGGTTTTTCAGATTCAGGTTTTCCCGGATATACAATAAGCTCCTGACCAACCACAATTTTATTACTGTTGAGGTCATTCCATTTTCTAATATCTTTGGCTAATGTGTGATACTTTAACGCAATATGCCCCAATGTTTCATTTCTTTCAACAATATGTGTTATATAAGCAGATTTACCTTTATTAACTTTTCTATTTTCAGCAGCTGCATAAGTCTGTGGTTTTTCAGGATTTGTAATTAGCTTTTTTGATTTATCAATTTTTAGGGTACGACCAATAATAATTTTATTATCAACAATATCATTCAAGTCAACAATACTTTTTGAAGTTACATTATACTGTTCAGCAATTTCACTCACAGAGTCACCACGTTTAACTTTATGATAAACAATCTTACTTTCATCAACTTCCTGCATTGGTCCCTGAAACACTTTCTTCTCTTTCAGCTTTTTGGCAATAACTGTCTCAGCATCTTCTTTTTTGTTTGCACCGTATATCTTCAGGGTTTTACCAGCAATAATTTTGCTACCTCGAATTGAATTCCATCTTTTTAGATCTTTTACCTTAACACCGTGTGCTTCGGCAATTTCACCCAAACTGTCATTTTTCCTAATTTTGTAATTAACAACACTTCCGGATGGAATTTTTACAGGTTCGGATTTGATTTCCGTTTTAGTTTCAGTAGTGGTATTGTTAACACTTGCCAATAGTTTTTTACTACCTAAAAATACTCTAAGTTTTTTACCTTTAATTATTCGGTTACTTCTTAAACCATTCCATTCTTTCAGGTCGCCAATTTTAACACCATACTTATATGCTATTGTTGATAGTGACTCGCCTCCACGTATGCGGTGAGATATCCATTTACCACCCATTTGGCTATAAATAATGCTCTGCTTTTCTGAGCGGTTCATATTATCAACCTTGGCGTAAAACTCCTTCTTGTTCTCAGGCACGTAGATTCTTAGTTTCTGACCAATTTTTATAGTAGTTGTATAAGGAAGATTATTCCAGTTTCTTATATCAGATACCCTGACTGCAAATATATCAGCTATATCAACAAGGTTATCTCTTCGCTTAACGGTGTATTCAACTTCAACTCCACCTTCCGGTATAACTATCGCAGATGAATCTGTCTTCAAGTTCTGGTAAATTTTATTATACTTTTCCTCATCCGAATTTGTATTGACAACCATCTGATATGGTGTATCACCATTCTGAATGTAAAGGTCATCTTCAAGTGCCGGCATGTTATCAGTATTTAGGGCAAAGTCAACATTCTTAAAATTTGAAACAGGTATTTTCAATTCCTGTCTCGGAAATATTTTGGATTTTGTGGACATGTTGTTAAACTTTGCAAGCTGACTAAGTTTAACATTATATTTATCTGCAATAACGGATAAAGACTCTCCACTTCTTACATTGTGCAACACATATTGTAATCTTGCATCTTCAGGAATACTTTTCAGATTTTCAAGAAATGCATCATAAGATTTTCTTGGTACTTTAAGTTCATAGGCGGCATAATTATCAGGAGGGGTTGAATGCTGTGTTAATGCAGGGTTCATGTCCCTTAGTATTTCAGGAGTTATACCAGCACACTTCGCAAGAACATTTATGTCAACAGCTTCCCTTATTTCATGAATTACGTAATCGTATTCTTTTTCATAGTTAATTTCAGAAAAACCATATTTTGCCGGATTGCTCGCAATTAATGTAACTGCAATATATGATGGGACATAATTTCTTGTTTCTCTCGGCAGAAATCGTCTTAATTTCCAGTAATCACTGCTACCAGCTCTTCTAGCAGCACGCTTCACACGTAGTTCGCCACAGTTATATGCAGCCAGAACAAGATACCAGTCATTTAGCGAAACATATAGATCCCTCATATGCTGAGCAGCAGCACGAGTTGCTTTTTCAGGGTCTCGACGTTCATCAACATAGAAGTTAACTTTCAGATCATACGCACGCCCTGTTGATTTAACAAACTGCCAAAGACCAACGGCTTTTGCCCATGATCTTGCCTTTGGATTAAGAGCACTCTCCATCATACTCATAAAAACAAGCTGTTGCGGTACCTGTTCTTCGGCAAATATTCTTGCCATCATAGGGAAATACTTTCCACTTCTTTCAAGCCAAGCTTGCATTGTTCTTCTTCCACGACCAGTAAAATACTCAATATACTTTTCCGTATAGCGGTTAAGATCAAGTGGAACATCTCCAACAACAATAGTCTCGGTCTTTAGAGAATCTGCATTTTCAAATTCCTCATCTGTAATAACTTCGGTAGTATTTTCAATAAGGAAATTTTCCAGAGCACTTATCGAAACATTTGACGGTATTGTATCAAGCGAAGTAACAAATGATTTGTAATCTTCAAGAACAGAACTTTCCAGTTCTACATAAGCTTCGTTAGCTTCAATTTCAGGGTAGTAACTCAATTCGGTGATAGTATTAAACGAAGATTCATACTTCATTATTGCACTATCCACTACATTAACCTGTTGATAATTTAACGCATCAATATAATTCTGACGTGCATCTTCAAGCATTTCGTTCACAATTATATTTGGATCGGTCACTTTTGTTATACTCTGATCTTTTTGTTCACTTTTGAACAAAGAATCGAAATAACCACATCCCGAAAGGGAAATTGCAAAAACAAGTAGTAACAGTAAATTTGTTTTTTTCACGCTTATCCTCGTCAATATTCACAGCAAATATATATCCTTAAGTATTTAATATCAAGCTATATATAAGCGGACTCTTATAAGATACTGTTATTTAACAACTTAGCATAATGTTAAATTTTCGTTTAAATAATATGTTTTAATATGGAACATTTAAACAACATCAATATCAACCATTAGTATTATTTAAAGTGGTATATTTGAATGTTTCTTACCTGGGTTATTATCGACTTTTGTCTTCAGAAATTGAAAAGCGTTTATAAGTTTTTTTCTTGTTTCCGAAGGTTTTATTACATCATCAATATAACCTCTTTCGGCTGCAATATAAGGATTTGCAAATTTCTCAATATACTCACCCAATTTCTCTTCCAATTTCTTTTCTGGGTTTTCGCTCGCTGCTATTTCCTTTCTGAAAATTATTTCAACAGCTCCTTTCGGACCCATTACAGCAATCTCTGCACCCGGATATGCAAAATTAAAATCACCCCTAATATGTTTTGAATTCATTACATCGTATGCACCACCATACGCCTTGCGGGTAATTACGGTTACCTTGGGTACAGTTGCTTCACAAAATGCAAACAACAACTTGCTACCGTGACGTATAATACCGTTCCACTCCTGTTCGGTTCCTGGTAAAAAGCCTGGCACATCTTCTAAAACTAATAATGGTATGTTGAATGAATCGCAAAAACGTATAAACCTTGCTCCTTTCACCGATGCATTTATATCTAATACACCCGCAAGTACCGCAGGTTGATTTGCAATAACTCCAACCGACATTCCACCAACCCGGGCAAAACCAATAATTAGATTTTCGGCATAATTACCCTGTACTTCAAAAAAATCAGAATCATCTACAATTTTCTTTACTATCTCATGCATATCATAAGGTTTGTTCGAGTTTTCAGGAATTAGATTATCCAGCTCAGGAACCGATAAATCCTGGGTAAAATCAAACTTTTTTTCTGGTGGGGTATCTTTATAGTTTAGGGGTAAAAAGTCCAGCATTCTTCTTATATTCTCAAAAACTTCTATTTCGCTATCGTATGCAAGATGTGCTACACCACTTTTTGCCGAATGGGTTTCCGCACCACCAAGCTCTTCCATCGTAACTGTTTCGTGTGTTACTGTTTTAACCACATTTGGTCCGGTCACAAACATATGACTTGTATGTTTAACCATAAAAACAAAATCGGTAATTGCCGGGGAATAAACTGCACCACCGGCACATGGACCTAATATAGCCGATATTTGAGGCACTACCCCGGAAGCCATTGTATTCCGTAAAAATATATCGGCATACCCTCCCAAACTAACTACCCCCTCTTGTATTCTGGCTCCTCCTGAATCATTCAGTCCAATTACAGGAATGCCAACCTTCATTGCCATATCCATAATTTTAACAATTTTTTCTGCATGTGCTTCCGAAAGGCTACCGCCGAAAACTGTAAAATCCTGACTAAATACAGCAACTGGTCTGCCGTTAATTCGTGCATATCCCGTTACAACTCCATCACCGGGATATTTCATTTTATCCAAACCAAAATCGCTTGACCTGTGCTTAACAAACATATCAATCTCTTCAAAGCTGCCTTCATCAACCAATAAATATATTCTTTCTCTGGCAGTTAATTTACCTTTGGAATGTTGTGATTCAATTTTGTTTTCGCCTCCGCCAAGAAGTGCATCTTTTCTTAATTTATCAAGATTACGGATTTTTTCGCTCATGTTTTCCCCGGAATAGTATCTGTGAATGATTGAAGTTAGAACACTAACCATTAAATTGGTTAAATCTTACATGTTACCTGATTTAAACTGAAATGGGGTACATCATAGTTCAAAAATTCTATTTTGAATTATTTGGATGGGAATTAAATGGAACTAATGCAGTATTATGGAAAGGGAGAAAGTTTTGATAACTAAATAAATATTTACACTTTTTGATAATATACTTTTTCATTAGGGCAGCAAACACTGTATCGTTTTGCCATAAGAATGACGTGTTGTTTAATTATACCATATATACATGGCTTACTTAAACTTGTCTCATTCAGCAGTAAAATATTTGCCTGCCCATAATAAATTTTATCCGATTATATTATCTGCCAATTAAGCAAGCTATAAAATAAAAGGATTAGATGCTTTTTCGAAACCAATTGTAGATGTATCTCCATGCCCCGGGAATATCTTCACATTATCAGGTAATTGAAATAGTTTCGTTTTAATTGATTCAATCAGGGTATCATAGCTGCCACCCCAAAGGTCAGTCCTGCCAATACCTTCCCTGAACAATGTATCTCCTGTAATGCATATTGAGGTTTCTGCATTATACAAACAAGTTCCACCAGGTGAATGACCAGGAGTTTTAATAATCTCAATTTTAAATTCACCAAGGAAAAGATGAATAGCGGGATCAAGGTAATCATCCGGTTCCGGACTCTGTTTATAATCCAACCCAAAAATATTTGCCTGTGTTGGCATATTTTCAAGTAATAATTCATCTTCTTTAGGCACAAGCAAAGGGGCATTATACTTTTCTACTGCACGGTAGTTACCGAATGTATGATCAATATGACAATGGGTATTTACAATGTATTTAACTTTTAGTGAATTATTTTCAACAACAGTATCAACAAGACTAATTTCCATGTCATTACTCATTCCGGGATCAACTAACATTGCCTCGCAAGAATCATCATCCCACAACAAATATGTATTTTCCTGAAAAGGGTTAAAAATAAAAGTTTCTATATTTAGCATTTTATTTGAACTTTCCCAATACTCGTTTTTCGAGATTATTTATATAATTATTGTAATTTAATTTCATTTCTTCAATTGAATCGCCACCGAACTTTTCAACCATAAACTCTGCAAGACTCCATGCAAACATAGCTTCCATTATAACAGCACATGCCGGAACAGCCATAAAATCGCTTCTTTCCCTTCTTGCCATAACCGATTCCCCGGTTGCCAAATCAACAGTTTCTATAGGCGACATTAGTGTAGCAATTGGCTTCATTGAAGCACGTACCAAAATAGGTAATCCGGTTGACATACCACCTTCGATACCTCCTGCATGATTTGTTTTCCTTGAAAATTTACCACTTTCGCTTACTATTTCATCATGAACTTCGGAGCCAAAAAAGTCTGAATTCTTAAAACCATAACCCAACTCAACACCTTTTACAGCATTTATTGACATCATATCATGTGCAATTTTGGCATCAAGTCTTCTGTCATATTGCATAAATGAGCCTAGACCGGCGGGTATTCCAGTTGCAACTGCCACCATATTACCTCCAAGGGTATCACCTCGCTTCTTAGCCTGCTTAACCTTGTCGATAATTTGTAATTCCTGCTCTTCTTCCAAAACTCTAACCTGACTTTTATCAGCATGTTCTGACAAACTCCACCCTTTAAAGTCTTGATCAGTGTCGTTATCCAGCAATTTTTGAAACATATTGTCGGAAGGATAAATACCACCAATACTCTCAACAAAACTGCCAATACTAATACCAAATTCTTCCAGTAGCTTTCGGGCAAATGAACCAGCGGCTACCCTTCCGGCGGTTTCGCGGGCACTACTGCGTTCAATTGAGTTACGAATATCATCAAAATTGTATTTGGTAGTACCAACAAGATCTGCATGACCGGGGCGTGGAATAGTAATTTTTTCAAGATCATCCGGTACATTTTCGTGATCCATTCTTTCAGTCCAGTTTTCCCAATCGCTATTCCATATAACCATTGAAATTGGCGTACCAAGAGTTTTACCAAACCTGAGACCTGAAATTACATCAATGCCATCAGTTTCAATTTTCATACGTCCACCACGACCGTAACCCATTTGTCTGCGGCGCAAATGGAAATCTATTTGTTCTTTCGTAACTTCAAGATTAGAAGGGAATCCGTCAACAATTACTGTTAAACCTTTTCCATGTGATTCACCGGCAGTAAGAAAGCGTATCATAATAATCCTTTAAAATATTACTGGCAAAAATAAAAAAAGGCTGCCTTAAAACCCAACCTTATGAGAATTAAAGCAGCCTTTACCGGAAGATATTGTATTAGTCCGGTATTTCCAGACCAACAAACCGCGTATTACCCTGTATATCTTTAACCTTTAACAGGATTGCACTACCTTTGCTATCTTCAACAATTTTTTCAAACTCTTCAATTGAGTTAACATTTATTTTGTTATTATCGTTTTTAACTTCTGTAATAACCAAACCAGCAATTAACCTTTGATTATAAGCTTTGCTATAATTTTCAACACTCTTGATAAGTATTCCAGTTTCAACTTCGTAAGTTTTATAATCATTATCAGTCATTTCACGTAAAGTAAAACCAATATCAGAAAACTGTTTAACAGCTATTTCATCTTTCGATTTCTTTTTATCACGTTTAACAACAGTAGCAGGTTCTTCATCTTCCTTATCCGGAGCCTTCAACTCAACAACTTTATCAAGCTTGTCACCATCCCTGAAAACTTCAAGATTAACCTTATTACCGGCACGTTTACGAGCCACAGCACTCTGAAGTTCATTCGGCATATTTACAACTTTACCATCAATTTTAAGAATCACATCACCAGGTTGAATGTCAGCTTTTGCAGCTGCCCCATCAGGAAGTACATCCTGCACCATAACACCGGTTGGTTTATCAAGTCCTATTGCTTTAGCTGTTGCCGCATTTACCTCGGTTATGCTAACACCTATATAACCACGGCTAACTTTACCATTTGCAATTAAATCCTCTGCAACACTTTTAGCCAAATCAATTGGAATTGCAAAACCATAACCAATATAACTACTGCTCATACCATTAGTGGCAATAGCTGTATTAATACCAATAACAGCACCTTCAAGATTTACCAAAGCACCACCACTGTTACCAGGGTTGATTGCTGCATCCGTCTGAAGAAAATTTTCAACACCGGCACGATCTTCAATAATTTCAAGGCTTCTGCCCTTTGCACTAATAATTCCTGCAGTAACTGTTGATGATAGTGATAAAGGGTTACCAATTGCCATCACCCATTCACCAACCTTAAGCTTATCCGATTCGCCAAGATATGCAGCCGGTAAATCTTCAGCATCAATTTTAATAACTGCAAGATCAGTCAATGGATCAGTACCAATCACCTGAGCTTCGAAAGCTCTTTTATCGAATAAAGTTACTTCAACCGAGTTAGCATTTTCAACTACGTGGTTATTTGTTAAAATATATCCGTCTTTGGAAATAATTACACCGCTACCACCACTCTGCTGGTTATGTGGAGCATCATCTCTAAATCTAAAGAAAAATCTGAATGGGTCTTCAGCCTTGGTTTTAACTGTACTAACAACTCTAATCTGAACAATTGAAGGAGTAACCTGCTCGGCAACTTCAACAAATGCCTTATTAAAACTCATCAAATCCATACTTCCGGGAGATACAACTGGTTTATCTCCACCAATCTGACGTTCTGCATATGCAGGTTTAACCAATCCAAAATTTGATACCAAAACGGCACCAAAAACAGCACCAATAAAGAGCAGGGCAATAACACTCAAAAAACTTCTATTTTTCATTATAATTTCCTCCGTAAAAAAAACTTTTCAATCCATTCCAAGAGATTTGAAACCTGCAAACCCGGGATTGTGAAACTTCAGGAATCGCTCAAGAAATAAAATTGTTTTGTCAAATAACTGTTTGTTAAAAGCAGTCTGCTTATTTTTGTGGTTTAGACAAACAATAATTTCAAAAAGTTCCGGCTGAATTTTTTCATGATACAAATGATCCTTACCACACTCCCTGCACATAGCCCCTGCATCGAAATTAAAATAGGTTAGCTCATTATTCAGTTTTTTGTTACAGGAAATACATAACTCAGTCTGAATTTCATAGCCAAGTTCCCTAGCAAGAAATAAAAGGTAACGTATTGTAATTTCTTCCGGTTGTGATCCCTCGTTAATAAGTTTTAATGCTCTGAGGAGTGCTTTAAATAGTAGCGGATTACTTTCATTTTCAAGCGTAAGTTTCATTACACTTTCGAGTAAAACCATGCCATATTTTAACTTGTTGAAATCTTCCTTAATGTGGGTAAAATTATTATTAAGTTCGGTTTGTGAAATAAGTTGTATATCCCGCTCCGGTTTAAAATAATAAACCAGCTGAATATGATTAAAAACGTCAGCAACCGCTCCGGCAGCAGATTTTGAAGATTTGGCACCTCTTATAATTCCACCTAATCTGCCATGTAATTCTGTGTAAAAATTAACGATACGACTCGTATCTCCGTTATCAACACGTGAAAGTACGATAGCATCGGTTTTAATGATCTTCGTCATTTCTAAAACTCATACGGTGGTGTAAAAAGTTTTTCTTCCGTAATTATTCCATGTATCAAATCATTGGGAGTTACGTCAAAAGCCGGAGAAAACACATCATATTCCGGTTTGGTAATTTGCACACCATGAACTGAGGTAACCTCACTTGATGCACGCATCTCAATTTTAATATCCTTACCAGTTGCACACTCCCGATCAATCGTTGTGTATGGAGCAGCAATATAAAACGGAATATTATGATACCTGCAAAGAACTGCCAGAGTGTATGTACCAATTTTATTCGCAGCATCACCATTTGCAGCAACACGATCTGCACCGGTAATTACCAGATCAATTTTACCTTGTTGCATCAATACTCCAGCAGCTAAATCAGGTTGAATAGAAAAAGGTATTCCGCTTTTATCAAGCTCAAATGCTGTTAACCTGCTACCTTGTAGCAACGGACGCGTTTCATCGGCATAGACATGTTTTACCAAGCCAACTTCATAGGCTTTAGTTATCACTGCAACAGCAGTTCCTGCACCACCAGTAGCTAACTGTCCGGCATTACAATGCGTTAAAACTCTGGCATTTTTTGGAAAAATATTAAGTCCGTTTTGTGCCATTCTGTCACAAAGAACCCTGTCTTCCTCATGAATTTCTACAGCTCGTTGCAAAAGAGTTTTATAAAGATCATCACCATTGTAACTATCAAAAGTTTTTTTCATTTCGTTAAGAGCATAAAACAAATTAACAGCAGTTGGTCTTGTTGAAGCCAATCTGTTGTAAGCCTTCTCGAAATTACTTTTAGTATCGGAACTTACATTTTTCAATGCAAGAGCCAAACCGTAAGCAGCAGCAACACCAATTGCCGGTGCTCCCCTTACTTCCAAACGCTCAATAGCAACCGAAATTCTTTCCAGATCATCAGTGATAACGTACTCCTCCCTTAGCGGAAGGAGTGTTTGGTTTATAAGCTTAAGTTTATCATCAACTAATTCAATAGTCTTAAAATTGTTCATTAAAACCTCGAAAGTTCAACAAATTTGTTGTAACGTTCCTCTATTTCTTTATTACTTAAATTTTCAATACGCTTTGTACTAAATTTTTCAACAGTAAATGAAGCCATTACACTTCCGTAAACAACAGCTTTTTTCATGTTATCAAAACCAAGATCATTAGTTTTGTCGAGCCAGGCGGTAAAACCAGCAGCAAAAGTATCGCCTGCACCAGTTGGATCATACAAATTTTTAACCGGAAAAGCAGGGGCTGAAAACACCTTGTCCTCATGAAACATCATGGCTCCATGTTCCCCTTTTTTGATTATAAGGTATTTCGGACCCATTTCCATGATCTGGTCTGCCGCTCTAATAAGGTTGTTATCCCCCGTCAGCATTTTAGCTTCTTCATCATTAATTATCAACACATCAACCCTTTTGATAACTTCCTTAAGTTCTTCCAGGGCAATATTTATCCAAAGGTTCATTGTATCACAAACAATCATTTTAGGATTATTTATCTGGTTTAACACATTCATTTGCAAACCGGGATGAATATTACCAAGAATAACAAAATCGGCATTTCTTTTTGATTCAGGAATAACCGGATCAAAATGTTCAAAAACATTGAGGTGAGTAAAAAGTGTTTCCCTCTGGTTAAAATCATCGAGGTATTTACCACCCCATCGAAATGTTTTACCACCTTCTATAATTTGTAAACCTTCCAAATCAACTTTTTTCGATTTTAACAAATCAATATGTGCCTTATCAAAATCTTCACCCACAACACCAACCATATAAACCGATGAGGTAAAATATGATGATGTTATTGAAATATAGGTAGCCGAGCCACCAAGTGCATCATCCATCTTGTCGAAAGGTGTTTCAAGCGTGTCGAGAGCAACCGAACCAACAACCAGTAAACTCAAAATAAACCTCCATTACTATTTTATTCGCGAAAACTGCAATATATTATTTTTCTCAGAAAAATATTCATTAATTAGCTTAACGGACGTTCTTTGTCCTTCCCAGGCTAACATTTTTAATGCTTCATCCATATCCACCCATTTAAATTCCGAGTGCTCATTACTAATTTTAACATTCGGATTTTCAACATATCCGGCAAACACAGGTATCATACATACCTTGTTCCATCTTGCCGAATAAAAAGAATTGACAAAAGGAACTATATAAAATTCATCAGGCTCCAAATCAGCCTCTTCCTTAATTTCTCTAAGGGCTGTTTCGTACGCCTTTTCATCTCCATCTATTGTGCCGGAAACCATCTGCCATACACCAGGATAAACTTCAGTTTCCGAGCGTTTCATTATTAAAAATTTGAGTTCATCGTTAACTTTTGTAAAAATGTGGGCTTCTATAACCCATGAATCAACATTCATTTGTACTCCTAAAAAAAGGCTCTCGCCTCTGCTTTCATTGTATGAATAAATTTGTTACCACCCTGTGCCCTACCTGTGTAGTAAACAGAAGTTTGTAAATTTTGTGAAATTCTATAATCGAAATTTAACCTAATATAATAGTTTTTACCAATAAAGTTACCTCGCAATATTTCAAAAGGAATATAGTTTTCATCAGTATTGGCGAGATACTCACCCCGTTCCCCTTCAATTGCTAATCTGCCTTTTCCTGCAAAAGAAAAATTAACTCGTAAGGTAATAGCATTAACATCAATGATAGTTGGCTTTTCAGGATAATAATCAGTACTCCTTTCTACTCTCACCTTAAATCCTATCTCAACACTCCTGAACGGACGGTAAGAAAAATCAGTTACCAGTTCCTCTCCATCAACTTCCATATTTCTACTTGAACTTGCCGGTGCTGCAACATTATCAGTAATTACTGTATAATCAGTTTGGTTGGAAACCTCTTGTATTAACCTGAACTTTATACGTAAACTTTTTTTATTGTTATAGGCTTTTTCCACTCCGCTACTATACTGACTCAAACTCCTGTTCTGTTTGAAACGAAACCGGAAAGATAAATCTCTCTTATTTTTGAACAGGTGAATATCCTGCTGAAGATAGTTACTACCGGATACAGTATTTTCTTCACTTAGAAAATAACTAAAATCCATGAGGTATATCCTGCTGGTTTCTTCTTCCCTGCTTTTTTCCTGCACCCGCCATACAGTCTCGGTAGATATAGCACCTAATGCCTTATGCCACCATTTTTTTTTGCCAACAACCTTGCTAAAATCAAAACCAAATCTAAGATTAGTTTGCAAATCAATTACCGGAAATAACTCCTCAGTTGGAATAGTAGTCCGAATAAACGTACCATCATATATGGTCTGTTCGAATTCGTACTCATCTGCCACACCATTTGAATCCAGATCACCCAAATAGATATAATTACCTTCACCTTTCGATACCTTAACAAAAACACGTTCCAGTTTTGCCGTTTTTTTTGTCGATACTTCATAAAACATATCGGCAGTAAAAAACCTTTTTAGAAAATTTAATCTATTTTCACTTTTTATCAATACAGTTTCATTATCGAGATTACCAAGTTCGGCAAACTTATCTGTATATGTTTTATTACGCAATGTTACTAAAAGTGAGCTTCTAACCTGACTAATACCATTATAGGTTAAACCAAACGATTGTCCTCTAGCTTCCGATTCTTTTATCAGTACACCACTTAGCGGACTAAACTCTTCTCTAAAAAGGTATGCAGTATTAAGCGTAAATCCATACAGACTTATTATCTGGAAGAAAGGCTGAACCTCCTGATACTTAAGACTGCTGGAGTATAGCGAATCTGTATCACCAACATTATCAAGTTTTTCCTCGTAAAGAAAACTTACACCAGGTTTAAAATAGTTATACTGATAACTAACTTTTCCGTCTTGTCTGTTCCAGCTACTTGTTTTTAATGACGTAGTAGTTGCAACATAATCAAGATTATATTCCGTGTAGAATAAATTTTCCCTGCCTACCTTTACATTTGTAATGTAACGATCTGATTCAAGCATCTGATCCTTATTAAGATAACCATACTTTGAATAGATATTTATTAGTGAATCAGGTGAGTAATTTACTGCAAACTCACGTAACGTTTCGTTAACGCCAGTAACTCCATCCGTATTATACGACCTGTTAAAATCCGTATCATCCAATCTGTCGAGTGAAATATACCGACTTAGCTTAAAACGATCTCTGGCATCAAACCCAACCTTTCCAAAATTAACCCCAAACAGTTGTATTTTTTTCTGCTCCATTGAAAAAGTTATATTTCTTGCATTACCCGAGTTATCCTCATCACCTATTGCACTGAATGTATTTTTATCATACATGCTACCAGCAAACTCTGCACCAATTTTTACACCTTTTACAGGCTCGTATTGTATAAAAATATTACCTCCCTGTTTTAGCTCGGGTAAGGGCAGATATTCAATTGGCATGTAATTACCTTGCCCTATGCCGGCAAAATAATAATTGCCAAGCGAAACCTTGCGATAATCACCATTATACTCGCCAACATAACTAAACTCAACAAGATAAATAGCACTAGTATCATCCGGTGCGTATGTATAAATTGAGTAGGGTTGTTCCTGAAGTATAGTATCTTTTTTAGTATATAAACCATTGCGTCTGCCTGTTGAATCAATTACAGCTAACGCCACTCCGGAACGGGCTGCCTTTGTTACGTCATCACCAGCTTTTTCAAGTAGTTTTTTATCTTCATCACTAAGTAATAAATCAATTGGTGCACCTTCATCATCACCTTCTCGTGCATAGCTTATACCAATCCGTAACTTATTTTGGAAAAAACTGCCCTCGTACGAAGAAGAAAAAAAGCTGCGTGAATACTTACGATCAGTATATTCAAAATCAATGACAATACGACTTGCAGAAGTTATTATACGTTTGGTAGTAAAAGTAACTTCTGCATTACCATACTCAATTGTATAGTCATTGTTTTCACCACGGGTTAACTCTTCACCGTCAAGATAAACTCTTTCTGATCCTGCAATCACAATTATGTCCTGCTCGTTATCACTCCCGGTTAAACGGTAAGGACCCTGAACCCCATCTTCACCTGCAAAAGTATTGGAATGGAATTCTCCCTTCGAGCTGGCAATTGCAGTAGTTACCCTATGATTTCCATAGATTAGTTCACCCTTTAACCCCTGCAATTTTCGTTGCATTTTGCCAAACTCGCCAATGTTGTAGTTAAGGTTATAATCACCAAACGTACCAATGGCATTTGGATGCCGTATTTCGATAAACACCTTGTCAAGCTCATCCAGTCGTTCAGTATTTCCTTCTGGCTGAATAGGAGTATTTTCATCTGTAAGGGCGGCAACAATTTCTATTTCATCGGAAAGTTTACCTGAAAGTTGCAAACGTAACCCGCTATTGAGCGTAAAATCCTTTGTAGTACCAACAGTAAAACCACGTATAAGTGTACCTCTTTTTTTAAGGTTGCTACCAAATATGGCATCACCACTTAACGGATTACTGTTTCTTTGCAGAATGGCAACGGTATCCTGTTCTTTTTCGTCAAACCTTGTTATTAATCTGTTTTTGGCATATACCCGCTTTATACCTGTATTTACGCTTTTATAGGTAATATACAAACTATCGAAAATTGAGTATGCTACCGTATCCTCAAGGGAAATCTCACCCATTAAATAATTTATCCGGTAGCTGGATTTATCCAGGACCTTATTCCTTAAACTAACAATCTCAGAGTTTGTAACTATATGTACCGAACTAATCGTATAAATATTACCGAGCGTAATTGCGAAAGTATCGGTAACGGTGGTACAATTATGCTTCTGTGCAAAAACACTAATGTTAAGGAATAAGAAAGTTATTGATATGTAAAAAAGTCGATTCAAGCACGTTATTATTATTGGTAAACAGGAATTCAATTCTAAGATTTTTATCAACAAAATGAAATATTAAAAACCGGACTAACGAATTATTGCCCTAAAAATTGGGATATGTAGTATGCAGAAACCAAACTAAACAATTTAAGTTATTGAAATAAAAAACCTCCAACGTATTAAAACAATGGAGGTTCATAAGAAAATCTAAAAAACTAATACTTATTTCATTCCTTTGTAGTAAGATTGATGGTGTAGTGTACCTTCACTTTCTGTTTCTACTTTTACTGTGGAAACAAGCACTGTAATATTACCATCGGAATACAACTCTATTTCAGCATCATCGCCATTAATATTTTTAAGATCATGACTCTTAACCAAATCAAGATTATACTTTTTGATTAAATCCTGGGCAACAATGCCATCGGTTTGCTCCAATCCTTCACGGTATTTATTGAGCAAATCCAAAAATTCATTTCCACCCTCGGCTTTCTCATCAGAAGAGTTATGAATTAACACAACCGAAATATTATCAACACCACCGTTTTTCTTGGCTTCATTAACCAAAATAGCTGGATTTGGGTTTACCGAAAGTATTTCTTCAATTACATCATCCTCTACAAGGTCAGTTAAGCCATCGCTGCAAAGCAACAGCAAATCATCATCCATAACAATTTCGGTAATATTCTCGAAATCAATTCTAACCTCTTCGCCACCGCCAACGGAGTTTAACAGCACATGGCTTTTTGCTCTATCATAGCCAGCTGCCTGAGCAAGAGAATGATCTTTTGATATTTGCTTTAACCTGCCGTTTCTTATTCGGTACAGCCTGCTATCCCCGGCATTTATATAGTAAATTTTATCACCATAGTAAAGAACGGCTATAAGGGTAGCACCCATCCCACGTTTTTCAGGTTCTTTTTTACTCTGCTCAACCAAACTATTATGAGTATCCTCAACAGTCTCAAGAAAGTACTGATACAGTTCATCATATTCAAGATTAGCCTTTAAGCCATTAAGTGCAATAGCCAGCTCACGGCAAACCTTTTCACTTGCAATATCACCACCGCTGTGTCCACCCATACCATCACTAACAGCAAAAATTGAGTGGTTACCAGTATCTAACTCCGAGATATGATCATTATCCCTAATTAAATCAGAATTTACAAGAATCATATCCTCGTTTCTTTCTCGTACCTTACCAACATCACAAACTGCTTTTACCGAAACATTCATAATAATACCTATATTCTAACTGTTTTATCCATATCAGCGGAATCATTACTTTCGATTCCAACAATAAATTCAATATTTGCAATTATAACTCTTGAACCATTTACAATTCTGGTTGCAGTATTAGGAGTTAATGGTACTCCATTATACTTTGTACCATTAGACGAATCAAGATCAATAATATACCAGTTATCATTACTAAATGATATTTTGGCATGTGCACCCGAAATTTGTTTATACTGACCAAATATTGAGGCGTATTTTCCTTTTTTCCTGCCGATTATATCGTCGTTACCTAACTTCAAAATAACATTTATAGCATTGTTAGTAAAGGTAATTTCCTGTGCAGGGGCATTTACATCCACAGATGTATCCTGAGGATTATCATTAACAGCAACATATTTTTCTTGTTGAACTGTTTCCGGTTCGGTCTTAGGTGTATTATCAGTTTTGATATTGGATGTATCTATTCCCGGTTGATTACCACCAGCCTTTTCTTTTGCAGTTATTAACTTTTTACCATGCTCGGTACAAATTTTCCCTTTACCAGGCGTACCGCATTGAGGACAAACTTTTATTTCCTTGCCGCACTGGTCACAGAAAAACGAATCGTTTTCTATTTCATTTTTACAAAATGCACAAATCATAATTCAACATCCTCAATTTTAAGTGTTTCAAGATCATCTGCATTAAAGTCAGGTGAATCAATTAGCTCAGCCAAACGAGATCCCTGCTTTTGCACCGCTTTTTCGAATGTGTTACGCACAAGACGGGCATTGCCAAAGTTTTTATCCCTGTTGTTAAACAAGTATGTAAATCTTTCCATAAGGAATTCCTCAAGCCCTTCACCAAGTTTCAATTTACGCTTGTTAACCAGCAATTTGAATATTGCCATTAACTGATCAGGGGTATAATCCTCGAACATAATCGTTCTGTTAAACCTTGATTGAAGACCCGGATTAGTTTCAAGGAAATGGTCCATTTCGTTGGTATAACCTGCGACAACACATATAAACTTGCCACGATCATCTTCCATTCGTTTAAGAAGTACCTCTATTGCCTCCTTACCATAGTCGTTTCCACCTCTGCCAGATAAGGTATAGGCTTCATCAATAAAGAATATACCTCCAATTGATTTATCAATTGCTTTATTGGTTTTAGGTTCGGTATGCCCTATATGTGTACCAACAAGATCACTTCTGTCTGTTTCAATAACCTGACCTTTAGGTAACAGCTTAAGAGTTTTAAACACATCGGCAATAATACGTGCAACGGTAGTTTTACCTGTACCGGGATTACCCTTAAACACAAAGTGGAATACTGGAGGTTTTCCAGTAACATGTCCAAGTTCACGACGTTTTTTATCAACTCGAAGGTAATTCGTAATATCTCTAATTTCGTTTTTGATATTATCAAGACCAATCAGCTCATTCAATTCTCCCATAATTTCCTCGATGCTCTTTTCTTTGTCAGCTTCAGCATCATAAGGTACATATTCAGGTCTGATAGTTGTATAGTCATCATCAGTAAGTTCATCAAAGTTTTTACTTGATAATGCAGTCGATAAGTTTGTTGATACTTCATCAAACAATCTTCTCATTTCACGGGCATTGGCAAAGTTTTTATCTTTCTTGTCGTAGATTTGCTGGATAGCCTTAAAAAGTACTGGTTCTGCTTCCGGTGCAACTTTGTAATTTTTACGCGAAGCAAATCCTTTAACAAATATTTCGTAAAGCTGATCTACATTATAATCATCGAGATGCAGGTATTTGTCGAAACGACTCTTCATACCGGGGTTAGCGTCAAGGAAATTTTCCATCTCATCTTTATAACCAGCAGCAATTACAACAAACCTTCCCCTATCGTCTTCCATACGTTTCATTAGGGTTTCAACTGCTTTCAAACCACTTGCATCCTTATCACCGGTATCGGAAGCAGGTGTAAGAGTATAAGCTTCATCAACAAACAAAATACCGCCCATGGCTTTGTTACATTGTTTGTTAACCAGTTCGGGTGTTTCATCAGGGTATTTTGAAACCATTCCGCTTCGGTCAACTTCAACCACATTACCCCGGCTAAGGAAACCAATAGACTTAAACACCTCACCAAGTTTACGTGCAACGGTAGTTTTACCTGTACCCGGGTTACCTGTAATAACCATGTGAACACCAACCTTTTCTCCTTTACTAAGCCCACGGTTAATTCGTTCGCGTTCCATTTTAATGCGTTCGGCAAGATCAATGCAAACCTGTTTAACTTTTTCCATACCAACAAGTTTATCAAGATCGGCAAGAATTTCATCCATCGATTTAACTTTTTCTTCCTCACCAGCAATATCAACGTAACGAAGAGTATTCATTTCCTCATCAACATTCTCGCCCTTGTTAAGCATTTCTGCAATTCTGCTACTATGTCTCTGCAAGGCTTTTTCGTAGATATTTCTTACTGTACGGGCGTTACCAAAGTTTTCATCCTTGCCTGCAACCAGGTTAATAAAATAAGGACCAAGTTTTTCTTCTGTAACCGGATCAAAATACATACCTTTACCGGCAACCATTGAATGCATAATAGTATTTAATTCTTCCGCTGTAAAATCTTCAAATTCAATATATCTTGTAAAACGCGATTGAAGACCAGGGTTAGTTTGAATAAACTCACGCATTTCATTAGTATAACCGGCAGCAATCGATATAAATCTGCCTCTGTCATCTTCCATACGTTTTAAAAGCTGGTCTATTGCTTGCTGACCAAAATTATTACTATCACCACCTGCTGAAAGTGTATATGCTTCATCAAGGAAAAATACACCGCCAAGAGCCTCGTCAATTTTTTCATCAGTTTTAATGGCTGTCTGACCACTAAATCCAGCAATCATCTTGGAAGCATCTACTTCAACAACATGCCCTTTTGGAAGTAATCCAAGTGCTTTAAATATGTTACCCATAATCCTGGCGACAGTAGTTTTACCTGTTCCCGGATTACCTGTAAATACAAAGTTAAGATTAAGTGGAGATTTTTTACCACCGGCTTCTGCACGTTTTTTCTCAAGATTTATATAGTTAACAATACTGGTAACTTCAGTTTTAACATTTTTCAGTCCGGTAAGTTTGTTAAGCTCAACCAGAATTTCATCCACAGCCGATTCCTTAGGTGCCTCATAAGGTAAATCCTCAGGCATAATAGTGGTTAACACCTCTTCGGTCTGTTCGGCAAAAGGAATTGTATTTAAACGCTGTGAAAATTTCGATACTGTTGTTTCGAAAAGTTTACGCATGTCGCGACCGTTGCCAAAGTTTTTATCTCTGGTTTCATAAACTTCCTTAATTGCCTTTTGTGCAAATTCAATAGTAGATGGATGCAGGTTGTATTTCTTTTTAGTAAGAAACATTTCGAATATCTGATATAATTCATTCGGTTTATAATCATCAATATGCAAAAACCTGTCAATACGACTCTTGATACCTGAATTTGCCTTTAGGAAACCATCCATTTCCATTTTATAACCGGCAGCGATAACCACAAATTTGTCTCGGTCATCTTCCATACGCTTCATCAAAGTTTCAACAGCTTCTTTACCACCATCATTATCCGAACCACCTGATAGCTGACTTCCCTGGTAAAGTGTATATGCCTCATCTACAAACAGGATACCACCCATTGCCTCATCGCATAACCGATTAACAATTTTTGCAGTTTCATTTTTATACGGACTAACCATTTTGCTTTTATCAACTTCAATAACGTGTCCGCTTTCAAGAAAACCGAGGGCAGAGAAAACTTCGCCAAGTTTACGGGCAACAGTTGTTTTACCAGTACCGGGGTTACCAGTTAAAATAGTATGCATGGAAAGCTTCATTCCACCACTAATACCCCTTTCCTCACGCTGTTTGGAGGTCTGTATCATCTCAGCAATTTCCTTAACAGCATTTTTAACAGCAGGCATACCGATGAACTCGTCAAGTTCATGCATAATTTCATCAAATGATTTTTCTATTTCAACTTCACCAATAATATCACTTGGTTTAACAATATTATCGTCAGTTTCCCCTTTAGATATTCTGGACAAATAAGCTTTGAAAATATCCTCGGCAACATTAACCGCATAGTGTCCGTTACCACTTGTGGATGTTTTATGTTTAACCGCATATTTTATCAGCCCTTTCAATCTTGCTTCCGAATCTTCATTCAGTTTAAGATTATACTTCTTCAAATTTCTTCTGGTTATTTCCAAAAGCTCAGGCAAATTGAAATTAGGTAAAGTAACAATAGTTTTAAAACGATTACGTATCGACGGATTATTATCAAGGAATTCCTCAAGTCCGCCTGGCAAACCCGCAAGCACAACTATCGGATCAGAGCCAAATTTATCCATCTCAGAAAAAAGCTTATCAATCTTCTGAATATCTTTAGCATAACCATCAGGTACAAGTTTCTGTACGTTGTCAATAAACAGAATACCGCCTTTGGCTTTTTTGATATTTTCCTCAAACTCTTCCATGTAATTTTCAAAATCAACAGCATCAACAAGCTCAATATTTTTTTTGCTTATCAAACCATTTTCATAGAACAGATTTTGAAGAACACCGGCAAGTAAACTTTTACCAGTACCCGAATTACCAACAAGTATGGTATGCATATTTATACGCTGCGTAGAACCACCAGTAGTACGCATCTTCAATGCCTTGGAAATATTAACCATTGAAGTTATTTCGCTTTTCACAGATTTTAGACCAACAATCTGCTCAAGCCCAACCGCATCACCGGTTATAAGTTCTTCGCCGCACTTTTTGCAATAGCGGGCAATATCTCTATTTTGGGCGGAACATTTTTCACAATTTATCGACATAATAGTATCCTGATTTACTTAATTTCAAGATTTTTAAATTCATATATGGTATAACCACCAACTCTGGCACGCAAATCAAATCTTCTAACTTTGGATGAGTTCGAATCGAAACCGTTAAATATTGCCGAGCCTGTTACAGATTTGCCTGGTTCAATTCTAACGGAAGGATTAGAATCCTGAGACTGTGACGATTCATTACCCAAAACTCTCTGTGAAACATTGTATTCGTTTCCGCGAGCATCCTGAACAATAAAATAATCATAAGCAAGTGATACCGCTTTTGATTTATCGGATGTATTTGTAAACCTGAAATTAATACGAAGTTTTGAAGAAGATACTCTGCGGCAAGCAAGTATATCTACCTTAAAACCCCTATCAGATTTTGTGGCAATGTAGTCTATTACAGGTTCAGGTTTCTTTTCAACTTTTGGTTCATTAGCTACAGCTTTTTTAATTGTTGGCACAGTTGCAGGAGCTGTTACAGGAGCCTTTTTATTTGAAGCAGATTCTTTCTTTTCAGCCAGAAGTTTATCCATTTCGGCTTCAAGTTTTTTATATACTTTTGGATTTATAACAGGTTTTTCTTCTGTTTTTGGCTCCTCAACTTTAGGTTGCTCAGTAACCTTTTGTTGAGTATTTGTAACCGGTTTGCTCTCAGTTTGTTTTGGTTCTTCTTTTTTAACAGGAGCTGGATCTTTTTTCTCAACTTCTTTTTTAGGAGCATCTTTCATTGTGAGGGTAAAATCACTTATTTTGCCTGCAAGAGCATATTCACCAGTAATTGTGTAAGTATCGTCATCGTAAGTACCGGTATAAACGCCACCCTTGTTATCGGTAAGCTTAACATCATTACCAGTTACAGTACCTTTTGCAGAAAAATGCTGCTGATTTCTGTACAGTATGGAGATGTTTGCTTCCAGATTTTCTTTTTCCTGCGAAGTAACATTCATCATCATGGTAGTTTTATTATAATTACCTTCCCACATACCTTTCATATCAGGTATTGAGGTAAATGAAGGAATTATATTTTCGACGAAAGAAGATATACTTTTGAATTGTTTTAACTCCTTCATTACAGCAGGATCATTACTAACAAGTAATCCTAAACTGCCAAGGAAAATAATTGAAGGAAGGAAACCATATTTAAGTAAAGTTTTCCATGAGAACGATCTTGCATATCTGTACTGATCAAGAACATCAAGTCTTTGGCTGCTAAATTCTTCATCATCACCTAATGCATAAGAGAGTGGTTCAAATTCAAAAGTAACACGATCATCCGTATCAAATATTTCCTCGCGTACTCCACTATCCGAATGAGATGCACCAAATATTTTCACATATCCTACAATAAGTATAACAAGCATTATAGCACCAAAAATATATGGTGAACCAACTGTAAAATAGAATATGTAATAGACAATAACAGCGAGTATAATTCCTATTATCGGGGCACCGAGACACCCATCGCTGAACCCCCAGCCTTGCCCGAATCCTCCGGAAAACAAATAGTAAAGCGTAAACAGAGTCATGAATAGTAAATAATAACTCATACCTGCATCCCAAAATGCAGCACTCTCAAGGAATGAAACTCCTTTTTCGTTTACATAATAAAATAATGCACCGGCTGATAATAGTGGCAATATCAGGGCAACAATTTTGGCAATTAAGAATCTGCGATCTGCTGCTTTTTCTTTTTTCACCCTTTTTGCAACCAGCTTTTTAGCTTTATCATAACGCTTGGTTATGTCAGCACCCGTATTAAGTTTTACCAGATACTCAAACATTTCAAGCAATTTATCTTCGTATGCATACTCTGAATCATCCTGATCTACTTCAGGACTTTCCTGATAGAATGTGCTTAACCATGCCATAAAACCGGAATCAACATACTCAACATCCTCCTTAAGCGATTTGCGAACAGAAGAAGGAGCTTTCAAAAGTTCTTCGGGCGTATTATACCAATTATCCTTAACTGTATAACTTATTGTAATTCCAAGGTATTTAACAATTTTTGCCGTACCTGTAAAGGCAGTGTATGGACCCAATTTATCTTCATGATGTTCCAAATTATACGCCGCTGTAATATAATCAGCAACATCACCCCAAACTTTAGATTTTATAAATAGATTAATATCTGAATTAGCGTCCTGAAGAAGTTCGGTATATTCATCAGCATAGCTAATTATTTCGTGACCAATTTCTTCTCTCGTATGGCATACAGTTTCATTATCCTTTGAAAGGAAGCCCATATCAGGATTAAATACATAATCGGC
Source organism: Melioribacteraceae bacterium (assembly GCA_963663615.1). Taxonomy (GTDB): domain Bacteria; phylum Bacteroidota; class Ignavibacteria; order Ignavibacteriales; family Melioribacteraceae. The sequence continues at coordinate 1,545,254 of OY760517.1, read as the reverse complement.
AAGACGTAAACCGGCTGAATGATTTTTTTCGTACTCTTTCATTATGTACGATGACCAGTTTATCAGGTCAAGAATCCTTTCAACTTCTTCCTGCGAAATATCTTCTGCATCCTGTCTGGCTTCAAGCCAAAGCTGAATGTAACCATAAAAGAACATTCCTTCACTTGAACTATTATACTTATGGAGATATTCACAAACCGAATCAAGAGAATTTAGAGTTCTGGAATACCATTTTTTATCTTTTTTCTGATAAAGGTATCTGAATGGTGCTGAAGGGTTAAGTGTATATATAATTTTATATAGACCATACATTGCACTGTACTGCTCAAAAATACCAAGGAATTCATTAACTTTTTCACCAAGTTGTCTGGCTCGCAAGTAAATGTAAAAGTCTGCATCCTTGTCGGTTAATATCTCTTCATATTCGTTAAAGTTATCAAGGAAAAGTTCTGCAAAATCAACATCAGTTTCGCAAACTTTACCATTCAATCCAACAAATTGTTTTTCAGGATCAAGTAAATAGATCGCTGCTTTTAGCCCGGCATCTTCATTTTTAGGATACATTTTTTCAGGAATATCATCAACAAACATAGCAAGGCGGTTCATTTCTGCCTGTTCCAGCCATTCCTTTATCTTGCCTTTATATAAATACTTCTTGGCAAGTTCAGGGTCTTTTTCCATCATACCGGCAAGTTCTTCAGGAGTTTTTGCAACAAGACCTGCTTGTGCATCAAAGTTAAATGGCTCATAGTCCATTTTCTTTTCTTCCTGATAGATCGGTACATTTTCACCTTTCAGCCATTTCTTAATTTCATCAAAACCCCATCTTTTAGTATAAAGAGGCACGCAACAGCCGCGAACAAAATTCCTGAAATTTTCCGGCATATCATCCGGGAATCTGAATTTTGCTTCAAGCTTTTCATTTGCAAGTGATCCATAAGGAACACCTCTGTAAGGATCGTGCCCAGTCCATAAAAACAGGATACTGATTCCAAGAGCATACCAGTCAACCCCCGGTGTAATTTCCATTTCATGATTACCCATGGAAAGATAAACTTCAGGTGCAGCAAAAATATCTGTTCGGTTCTGTTTTGTTCTTAAGCGATCAGCTTCCTCATCCATAATGGAGGAAATACCAAAATCACCAATAATATAATCATCCGAGTTTTCACTCCGCAAGAAGATATTACCCGGTTTAATATCTTTGTGAATAATATTTATATCATGTAAGTCTTTAAGAGAATTAGCAACTTTTTCAATAATTACCTTAAGTTTCTTCTCATCTCTAATCGGTAGTGTTGCATCAAGTGTACCACCGCGTGCAAACTCCATCAGTTCATAATATCTTTCTTCGCCACCAAGTTCGGTGAGACCAAAATCAGATGTCTGTATAATCCCCTTAAGTCCTTTTTCCTGAAGTTTTTTAAGGATTAGAAGCTTTGGTTTCATATCGTGGAAATAAAGCTTTAGTACAGATTCTTTTCCATCTTTTTTCACCAAATATATTGAAGCTTCACCGGTTTCGGTACTAAGAATTCTTTCATTTTCATAAACACCAGAAAGCAATTCAAATTTTTCAGGACCACGGAATTTTCTTTTTTCCTCTTTTTTATTTGGGTCCTGTTTTATTGTATTCGCCTTAATCTCTTTTTTAACGTTTTCTTCAGCAGGTATAACATCATCGTTTAACCTTGTAGTTTTTTCTGTATCCTGCTGTTCGCTATTATTCTGCTGACCACCATCTGCAGATATTACATCGTCATTTAAGCGAGTTGTTTTTTCACTGTCATTATCAATTCTTACAGTTTTGTCATTATCTTCAATCCGTACGGTTTTATCATTGTCCTCGTTTGAATCTAACCTTACCGTTTTGTCATTATCTTCTGACATTGGAGCTCCCCAGTTAATTTATTTATTCAATAATCTTCTATATCTGGTGCCCCACGCTCAAAAAGCACAAAGAAGAATAGCTCCTTAAACGTGGAAAACTCGTAGTACGACATTAAATCAGTACGATCAACAATACGATATTCTTCATCATTCTCGTCATATATAAAAATATCTTCATCACTTCTGCCCACTGCAATAATATGATTAGGTATCTCCAAAGCCCTGTTTCTGAACATATAATTATACTCTGAAATAGATTGTAATGTCCAAAAATTTTCAACAACCTTATCTTCCTCAAAAGAAAATATTTCGATACCATTAAAGGCAAATCCGTCCATTACACAATAAAAATCTATTAGATCGAACGGGTATAATAAAACATCGTGAATGTTGTCGTTATGTACTTCCAGTGGTTCCCCAAACACAGCCCCCTTTATTTCGGAAGCTCTTTTACCACCGGCTTTTTCTTTATTATTCAAAGTCTATCCTGCTGATATTACATATCACCATAATGAGTTTCCCACTCAATATGTCCTGTTTCAATAACCCATCGTCCACCTTGTTCCGGATTACCGCAGTTATTTGGGTCAGGATGCAAAGAATCGTTAAAATTACAATTCCACACATAGTTACCTTCCGGTCTGGAAGCAATAAAAAATCTGCGTGCAGCCTGTGAATCCGTAAACGTTCTTTCTTTTAATTTATCAAGCTTAGACTGAATTTCCATAAGTTTTTTCTGCTTAAGCTGTTCAAGGTCTTTACGTTTTTTTCTATTCTGGAAAATATCCTTTTTCTTGGCAGGTGGCGTTTTGGGTTGCTCTTTTTTAACCTCATGTGTTTTTTCTTCTATACCAAACACTTCTTTAGTTTGATTAAAATCTTTTCTTAACTGTTCAAATTTAGCCTGGGTTTTAATACGCTCTTTTTCCATTTCTTCATCAAGACGAGCCTGCATTCTTTCCTGCAACGTAGGTTCTTCTTCAACTTCCTCAAGCTCAAGCTCCTGAAACTCCTGAATCAGGGAGGCAATTTCTTTTATCTGCGGATCATTTTTTACTTTTTCCAGTTCCTTAAAAGCAGCCTCGGTTAGAGGGGTATGGCAACCGGGACAAAAATCGAAGTTACTTGTTGTGCCACACTTACCACAAACAATACCGGCAGTAGGATTACCACATTCAGGACAAAAATTATCGTCTTTATCAACCTGAGCATAACAGAATTTACAAGCATCCGCTAATAAAAAATCACCGCACTCTTCACAAAAATCCTGTCCTGGCTGGTATTCCGCACCACATTTAAGACAATTAAATGTGCCAAGAGCAGCACCACATTCTTCACAAAATTTGGCACCTGCTTCATTATGCGTACCGCAATTTTGGCAAACTTTACCTTCCGATGCCTTAGTCGCTTTTTGTTGTGTTGTTTTCTCTTTTTGTAATGTTTTCTCGCGAACTAATTCTTTCTGTCGCTGTTGTTCTCTATTTTGTCCCATTGCCTAATTCTGCTATTTAAAGTTAATTTACAAATTACAACTTTCTGGCAAATTTCTCAAATGTTACCAATTTATTAACATAAAAATTAACATTCTTTTTACTTACTATATGTTAAAATACGGTTTAACAGATAAGACCATGCATTTATATGATTTGATGTTTATTTACTCATTTAAGTATAGACTATAATTTATTATCATATCGATACAAAATATTAAGAAAATGCTTTATAAAATCACCAAAATTTTGTTTTAATGGAACTCTTCACTCAATTAATTACATCATACTTTATGTTAATCATTTTTAGTTAATCCAATAAATCATGCACAGGTTACCAACATACTAACGGCTTTTTTATTTCATGAAACCTAAAAATTTATTAAGTTTCCATATTGTAATTGAACGACGTAAAAATATAAGGATTATAAAATGAGCATACTTCTTGATGAAAAAACAAGAGTACTCGTTCAGGGTATTACAGGTAGTGAAGGTTCATTTCACACCTCACAGATGATTGAATATGGTACCAATGTAGTTGCTGGTGTAACTCCGGGTAAAGGCGGTACAAAATTTGAAGAAGTTCCAGTATTTAATACAGTAGCTGATGCTGTAAAAGAAACAGGTGCCGAAGCTTCTGCAATTTTTGTTCCCCCTCCATTTGCTGCCGATGCAATTCTTGAAGCAGTTGGTGCAGGTATTAAACTTGTAGTTTGTATTACTGAAGGTATTCCTGCTGCCGATATGGTTAAGGTTTACAACACAATTAAAAACACAGACAGTGTACTAATTGGTCCAAACTGCCCAGGCTTAATTTCTCCGGGAAAAGCTAAAATTGGTATTATGCCTGGCTTTATCCACAAACAGGGTAAAATTGGTGTTGTATCTCGTAGTGGTACATTAACTTACGAAGCGGTTAAACAGCTTTCTGATCTTGAAATTGGACAGTCAACTTGTGTTGGTATAGGTGGTGATCCGGTAATTGGTTCACAGTTCAAAAAAATTATTCAGTTCTTCAATGAAGATCCTGATACAGAAGGTATCATTATGATTGGCGAAATTGGTGGTACTGCTGAAGAAGAAGCTGCTGCCTATGTTAAAGAACATGTTACCAAACCTGTTGTTGGTTTTATTGCCGGTAGAACTGCACCTCCGGGACGCCGTATGGGTCATGCCGGTGCAATTATTTCGGGCGGTAAAGGTACTGCTGCTGAAAAAATGCAGACCATGAAAGATGCTGGTATTCATGTTGCCGAATCACCTGCTGAAATTGGCGTTACAATGCAAAAAGCATTAAACAACTAATTTTTTAAAGGGCTGTTCCAATAGTGTTTTATTCCTGACAAAGGAATAATTACGGGGATCAGCCTCTTTTTTTTAATTAAATAAGATATGATGGAGAAATAATGTCTAACAGAACTCTCGCTATTTTGAAACCTGATTGTGTAAGAAAAAATCTTATAGGTGAAGTTATTTCGCATATCACCAAAGCAGGATTTAAAGTAAAAGCATTAAAAATGGTTCATCTTAATGAATCATCTGCAGGTGGTTTTTATGAAGTTCACAAGGAACGTCCGTTTTTTAAAGACCTTATCAACTTCATGACATCCGGTCCCTGCGTGCCAATAGCACTTGAAAAAGAAAATGCTGTTGAGGATTTCAGAAAACTTATTGGTGCAACGAATCCTGAAAATGCTGAAGAAGGTACTATCCGCAAGATGTATGCTGACGGAATTGAACAAAATATTGTTCACGGTTCCGATTCAGATGAAAATGCGAAAATTGAAATTTCTCACTTCTTCTCAAGAAAAGAGCTTCTGGAAAACTATAGTGAATAATTAAATGGCTCTTAAGCAATGGAAACAACTTAGTAGTAAAACCATATTTAAAAATAAATACTGGCATTACAATTTAGATAAATTTGAAATCGAGGGTGGATATAGTGGCGAATATCACTATGTCCATTCCCCTGGTTCTACAGTTATAATCCCTGTTACAAACAACGGCAAAATAGTTCTTGTTAAACAGTTCCGTTACCTTAACCAATGGGAAAGTATTGAATTTCCTTGCGGTGGTAATATTCCCGGTTCAGTACCTGTTGAAAATGCAATAAGGGAATTACGTGAGGAAACTGGTTACACTGCAGGTAAACTTGAAAAGATGGGATTATTTGAACCATTTACTGGTGCTTCAAACGAATTAACTAACGTATTTGTAGCAACAGATTTAACTTATGCTCCTTTAGAAAAAGACCCAACAGAAGAATTTGAGTTGTTTGAGGTTTCTTTGGAAGAATTAAACGACATGATAAATTCGAACAGGATAACCCACGGAATTACAATTTCAGCCTGGGCTTTATCGATTAAGTATCTTTCTAAAATTCTGGATTAATAATATGAAAAAAATTGTTCTCCTTTTAGCCTTTTTACTTACCTTTTGCAACGCACAAAAAAAAGACACAAAAGTTGAATTAGTTGTTTCAGGTGCCGACAGACTGGTTTCCGAACAACTTAATTTAATTAAGGGAAAAACTGTTGGAATTGTTACAAACCACACAGCAGTATTAAAGAATGGAACTCATTTGGTTGATTCTCTCCACTCACTTAAATCAGTTAATATAAAAACTTTGTTCGGTCCGGAACATGGTATTCGCGGCGATGAACCTGACGGCACAAAGGTTAAGGATGGAACAGATAGCAAAACCGGTTTACCAACCGTTTCACTTTATGGTAAAATAAGAAAGCCTACTCCGGAAATGCTGGAAGGTATTGATTATATGATTTTTGATATCCAGGATATTGGGGCACGTTTCTATACTTATATTTCAACGTTATATAACGTAATGGATGCCTGTGCCGAAAACAACGTTGGTGTTATTGTTCTGGATAGACCAAACCCAATTGGTGGTATAATGGTAAATGGTCCATTAAGAATTGATTCGCTAAAATCGTTTGTTGCTATTGCTCCTGTAGCCTTGCAACACGGACTAACAATTGGTGAACTTGCCACAATGTTTAACGATGAAGGAATGCTGCCGGATGGAAAAAAAGCAGACCTTACTATCGTACAGATGAAAAACTACAATCGTAAAATGTTTTTCGATGAAACCGGATTAAATTGGATTAAACCTTCACCAAATATGCCAAATCTAGATGCCGCTATAATGTATCCTGGTTTATGCTTGCTTGAAGGTACTAACATTTCGGAAGGAAGAGGCACTTACGAACCATTCCTGCAAATGGGTGCTCCTTTTATTGATGCAGTTAAATTACTTGAAGAGATGAAAAAATACCCAATTGAAGGGTTAAAAATAGATACTACAAGCTATACTCCTGTATCAATTCCAAATATGTCTATGTACCCAAAATTTCCTAACAAGGTTTGCAATGGTCTAAAGTTTCAGATAACTGACAGAACCAAATTCAACGCACTCGATTTTGGAATTTATCTGGTTTCAAGTGTTAGAAAACTTTATCCTGATGAATTTGAATTCAGAAGAAACTGGCTCGATAAACTTACTGGCGTTACCTACGTTAAAGAAATGATTGGAAAAAATGAGTCACCAGAAAAGATAATCGCTATGTGGCAGGATGACGTTAAACAATTTAAGGCATTGAGAAAAAACTACCTTCTTTACAAATAAAGTTTGTAGTAATAATTAAGTTACTATTATTCAGGGAGGTTAATTAACCTCCTTGCTTTATTTATAATCACCATAATAATAATTTCTTAAAAAGTTATTGTGTAAATATTTATACAGATTTACGTTTTCTCTATATAATCTATTATATTTTTTTTATATTTACTCACGAGTAGATGTAACAAATGAGATATTTGTTTATTAATAATAACTATATTCTAATAATCAATAAGGGGTGAAGATGAAAAAAACACTACTTGTTCTATCCGTACTACTTTTTACTTCTCTATCTTTCTCTCAGATTAATACTGTTTGGGAAAGAAACCAAATGAATTCAAATGTTCCGTCATGGACTGGTGCAAGTACCGAAAGAGGTGTTGCAGGTGGTATGGTTGACGGTAATTTAAGAGTGTATGTTGTAACACGTAACGGTGAAAATGCAATAAAAACTCTTAATGGTGAAACCGGTGAAGATGTTACTCTTGATACCGATTTTGATCTTAGTAACGTTTCTGGTGGTCTTTTTGCTGTTAATGACGTTGAAGTTTCCGATGATGGTAAAATTGTTGTTTGTAATATGACTCTTGATGCCAGTGCTAACGGATTTTCAATTTATGTATGGACTTCAGAAGGCGGTAGCTACGATGCTACTTATACTCTTAACACAGCTAATGCATACAGAATTGGTGACGCATTTAACGTAACCGGTTCTTGGGATGATGGTACTTTTACAGTTTGGGCTGGTGCAGCTTCATCTGATCCTGGTATTGTTTACAAAATTACGACTACCGATCAGGGTACTACATGGGATTATTCTTATGTAACTCTTTCAGGTGCTTATGCAAGCCTTCCTTCAGCTTGTGCTATTGCACCTTTTGAAGATGGTAGCTTCTATCTTTCAGGTGCTGGTGGAAAGCCTAGAAAACATGATGCCACTGGTGCTTATGTTAGTATGTCTCTTCAGTCTGAAACTACATCATCAAGACGCTCTTGCGATTCTTTCAAATCATTGGATGATGAGTATATTGCTACTTATGGTTATAGATCTTACGATGATGCCGCTAGCTCTGGTATTATTGCTGGTCGTGCTGCTATTAGAAAAGTAACTAATCCTTCCGCTACTGAATTCTACGCACAAACTCCTGCACAGGGTGACGTTAGTACTTATGGTGCTACTAATGGTGATGTTGCTGTTTTCTCTGATGATGACTCAAATATTTATGTAGCTGTTCTTGGTGCTGACCAGGGTATTGGTCTTTATAAACTTGACCTGATTGTTCCTGTTGAACTTACTTCTTTTGCTGCTAATGTTGTTAACAACAGTGTTAAACTTAACTGGACAACTGCTACTGAACTTAACAACAGTGGTTTTTCTGTTGAAAGAAACGGTATTGAAGTTGGTTATGTAAAAGGTAATGGTACTTCTTCTTCTGTTAATAATTACAGCTTTACTGATGCAAATGTTGCAGCCGGTACTTATACTTACAGACTAAAACAGGTTGATTTTGACGGTAGTGTTGAATATTCAGCTGAAATTGAAGTTACTGTTGGTACTCCTGTAGCTTTTGAACTTGCCCAGAACTTCCCTAACCCGTTCAACCCAAGCACAAATATCCAGTTCTCTATTCCTGAAGCTTCTCAGGTTAATCTAACTGTTTATAATCTTCTTGGTGAAGAAGTTGCAAGTCTTGTTAGCGGTATTGTTAGTGCAGGTGTTCATAACATCTCATTCGATGCTTCTAACCTTAACAGTGGTATGTATATATACAAAATTGAAGCTGGTAGTTTTGTAGCAACTCGCAAAATGATGCTATTAAAATAATTTAGCTTTCTTTTTTAAGTTTTTCAAGCCTCGGTATTAACCGGGGCTTTATTTTATCTTTTCACTCAGTTTTTCCAAAATTTTTAACAGTGCAATTGTATCTGTATTGCAATATTTGGATAAATCTTTCAATACTCTTTCCTTCTCATTATCATCGCGTGAATAGTATAGAGATTCATAAATAAATGCAGCCGACCCACCTTCTTCGATATTTAGCTTGTCATAACTTACACCATCAATTAATGCTGCCACAATACTTTTAAGAGTAATTGAACCTTTCATATCAGGCGAATAATACATTCTTTTTTCAAAGGGCTCCATCAGGTCAACAATTCTTGAAATACGCTGTTCAATTTCGACTCTTCTTTTTGGAAATATTGCAGCGAGCTGGTTAAGCGTTCTTATTTCGGATGACTTATTGTAAACCAAAATACTCCCATCATGATCAGTTTCTTCCAAAAACCTTTCAACAAATTTTTTCCGTGGGTCTTTTCCTACCGCCCCAAGATACTCTGTAACTTTAGCCTCAGCATTCTTGTTTTCCCTAGTAGCAACAACAAACTGGAAAGGTATGTGCTGCAATGGTTTTGTCTTTTTGAACCTTGGTATAATTGGTTGAAATGATTCAAAATCAGTAGCACTTACAGGGTATTTTATCTGCTTAAGAAATTCACTAATCCCCTTTTTATCAAAAGTTTCTTCCCCTGTTTTTTCAGCGATAACCTGCATTCTACTAAACTCTGTCATTTCATCTTCAAGTGGTATATCTTCTATCGCTGTAACTCCATCCCTGTAAAGATCAAGTTTTTTCTGAAGATGCATATGACCCACCGAAAACACACTATTTTCAGTAACATCAGGAAAACAGTAATTGAAATAAGGGCAAATATTTGGCTTAAGACAATGATCATCAAGTTCTTTTTCTGGTATTTTATCACCACCAATTAAATCGAGAGCTTTGCGTATTTTTGAGATCACATATCTTTTTCTTTGTCGGGCAAATTTATCAACAGTTTCACTTTTAAGATAAAAATGTAAATTCATATCAGGTTTGTATTCTTTGGAATCATCGATGTATATAGCTGAAAACGCCCCTATATTTTCATGCAAACTCCTAACAACATGATGCTGAACAGCAATACTATTAAGAATACTTGTATTTATCTGATTTCGGGCAACAATAGTATAAAAATAGAGATTGCCATTCAGGTTTTCTGTTACATCAACTTTAGTGTAAATATTATTAAATAGAAATATTGCATCAAAAATTAGCGGCTCACCACTTAGTATAAGTTTTTTAGTTTCTTCGGCAAGCTCTTCAATTGTCAATTTTTCATTGAAAACTGATTTCCCATCTCCAAACAGTTTTTTTACTTCGTGCTTAAAAGTACCGTTTCGTCTCGAAATTAGTTGTCTTAACTGCGAATATTCTTTCTTGTACTCGGGATGAAATTTATTTAGGTACAAATATTTCTGGCATTGAATGCCCCTGATAACCGACACATGGCTTAATAGCAAATCAGAGTTCTCGCATTCCTTGTTTTGATGATCCATATTACAACCATATTTTATTTACAAGCATCTATCCGGCTTCCGTTTAAACTCGTATAATTATCAAACATATCAGCAGTTAAACATGAGTGTACCGGAATTACTCCGATCAAGTCACCCGGCTTAAGGTTATGCTCAATATTCGTATAAATTATACCATGCTCCTGCGAAAGCGAAGAGATGAAAATTTCTTTCTCTATCTCTGAAAATCCGTTTTTTTCTATTCGGCAAACTTTTCCGTAAACCTTATTTCCATTTACTTCAATACTTTCTTTTGAAAGGTGAACTGCTCCGCCATACACAACTATTTTACCCGGATATACACCAATAACTGGCAATGCCATAGCTAAAGCAATACTGTTAAAACTGCATACTCCCATATGGTACTGCATTAAATCGTAGAACACAAAATTACCGGGTCTTATTTCATCTGCACAACCAAAATCATTTACCAAACTACACGAAGGAGTATCACCAGCAGAAAGGATAAACTTGCATGGCAACTCATCTTTAATGATTCTCATAAAATCGCAAAGCTTTTTGGTTCTCTCGTTATGAAGTGTTTTAATTTCAGTACTATTTGTGCATTTATAAGAACTGCCATTATGAGTAATAAATCCGGCAAAATTTAAATTATTGCCAGCAATTTCAGCTAATTCTACAGCTAACCTAATATCATCCAGAGGTATGCCCACCCTTCCCGAGCCATCATCAAGTTTAATCCAAATATTGATATTCCCTGAAAGTGATCCGGACAAATATTCCATAGTATATAAGTTATCCACGGTAATACCAAGTTTAACCTTGTTGGCAAGCAAGTTAATTTTATCTATCTCTCTTAGGTTAACCGGTATTGCGATAGTAATATCATTCCATCCGTCATTAGCAAACCATGCAGCCATATCAACAGAAGAAACGGTAATCTTATCAATCCCCTCTTCTCTAAACCAATTACCAATTGTTCTGGAACGATGGGTTTTGAAGTGTGGTCTCAATTCAATTTTCAGAGATTTTGCTTTATTGCTCATTGCTCGAATGTTAGCCCTGCAAACTTGCTCATCAACTATTACAGCTGGTTTTTCTAACTTGAGATGACTTACCAAATTCTCTTCAATTTTCATAAAGACTCAATAAATATAATTTAATCAGCTTAACAATATAACATTTCTGCTAATTTTTGGAAACTGCTAGTAACTGCGTTTTATACTTAACGATCATGTAATTATTATCATATTCATTACTTTTACTGCAACAGCATATTTTAAGCTACAAATATGCTAAATTAGAAAAGTTGTTTTCTTATGGTTCAAAATAATTCTTATTTAAACCTTATCATTAATTTGATTTACAGTAACACTAATTAAGGCAAAACTTAACGTAAATTGTTAAAACACATAAGAATATACTAAAAACTTAAGCAAATGCTTTAACTTAAATAGTAAAATGGTAATTATTTCAACTTTTTGATTGTTTTTTCGTGATATTTTAATTAATTTTAATTGGTTTACTTTATCGGAATAAAGCATAAATAATAAATGAATGATTATCTGTTAAAATCAATAAACACACTTTTTAAGAATATAAATAATTCTGATATAGATTTTCACAATGAAGTGTGTGAATTCCTTGCTGAAGGCACAGGCTTTGAAGCGGTTGTACTTTTTGAGATTCACGAGAAAAAAATGTTGTTTCTTGGAAAGTCTTCCAGAACCCCTTCTGACTATCTAATAGGTAATGACTACTATTGTGATGTTTGTCAGAATATAGATTCAGCAGAAGATTTTTCAATTACATCAAATCCCAAATGCCAACTAAAAATTCCGGCTCAGGCTAATTACGATTACTGTATAAAATTTTCTGGCAAGGGCGGCAAAAACTATTTGCTTAAAGCTGTAAAAAACGTACCGATTAGCGACCGTGATAATTCGTTCCTTTGGGAAGCCAGTGACCTTATTTCGAACCTTTTGCACCAAAACGATAAAGTTAAAGGTACAGAAATTGATTCGACATTTAGTCTTAAGAACTTTTTTAGCGAAATCAGATCACCTCTTAACGGAATATTAAAAGGGATCTCGGATTTAACAAAGGCACTTAAAAAGGATGGTAATAAAGATACAATTCAACTGGTACAAAGAGAAACTCAGAAGGTGCTTAGCGTAATAAACGATCTCTACTATTTTGATCAAAAATCTGCAAACAAGCTTACTGCACAAAAAAAAGATTTTAAAATTGCTAAATTCTTTCAGAATTTTGAAGATAATTTCATTAGTAGAAAAAATATTACTTTAAAAATACAAAATGATTCCGGTATAAAGGTTGTAAATACTGATCAGGAAAGGTTATATTACGTTCTTAGTCATTTATGTTATTTGCTTAATTGTCTTAACAATAAATCGGTTATTGATGTAAACATCACAACCGTGCAAAACTCTTTTTTAAAATTTGTTGTTAGGAATGATAATAGCGGGATAAACTTTTCCGAAAAGGATCTACTAAAACCTTATTTCCTTAACCAGGTTGATTCTTTAAATAATTGTAACGTAAGTGGTTTAAGCATTCCGGTAATTGAAGCTATTGTTTCGATGCTGGGTGGGAATTTTAAGATACAACAAAATAATGGTTTATTTTTTGAGTTTACAATAGATGGTGGTCTAATGTCAGATTATAGTTCTTCGATATCAAAGCTTCCAAAACCAGACGGAAATCTTAATAGTATCCTTGTTATTGAGGATGATTTTGCCTCTGCAAGAATGCTGAATCAATATTTGAAAAATTGGGGCTACGATCCTACTATTGCAAATACACCGGAACAAGCTTTTGATTATATCAAAAAGACTCAGTTCCTTGCTATAATTCTTAATATTGAATTGCCTAACTGCAATGGGCTGGAACTTCTTAAAGAGCTTAAGGAAATGCCCGAAACAAAAGGTGCTCCGGTAATAGTGTTCTCAATGGAAGCTGAAAGTCAGAAAGCTTTTATGATGGGTGCTGTTGAGTATTTTGTTAAACCGGTTAACTACAACTACCTTGTTGAAGTTATTACTAATTACAAGTTAAGACGTGATTCAGTTGTCCTTTGTGTGGATGATGATGAACCATCTCTTAATTTAATTAGCAATGCTATTGAGCAGGTAGGACTTAAACCATTACCATACCTCGAATCGCACAAAGTGCTTGATAGCATAAGGGGTAAACATATTGATTTGGCTATTATTGACCTCGATATGCCGCATATTAATGGCTTTGAGCTTATTAAGCTAATTAAATCCGAAGACCAGTTTGCAAACCTTCCTATCATTATTTATACAGGTAAAGAAGATTTTGATGATGACCTTCAAAAAATTGACGGATTGTTCGAAAGTTTACTCGACAAAAAATCAACTTCCGTTGAAAGTCTTAAAAATCAAATTGATGCCATGATCAACAGATATGAAACTCCTCCTCCTGTTGAAGAAGTAATAAAAAAAGATGATAATGTTATTAAAATTTTGCTTGCGGAAGATTACAAACATTCACAGATAATTGTTACCAGACTTTTGAAAAAGAATGGTTTTGAAAATATAGTAGTTGTTGAAAACGGTCAGCAAGCTGTTGAAATGGCTCAACAAGAACATTTCAGCCTAATACTTATGGATATGCAAATGCCAATAATGAATGGCTTTGATGCTACGCAAACCATAAGAAGTTATCCCGGATATAATGAAACTCCTATTATTGCTCTTACTGCATTTGCAATGAAAGGTGATCGCGAAAAATGCCTTGATGCAGGAGCTACGGATTACATTCCAAAACCAATTGACAGCAAGGAATTTATTGAGAAGGTAAAACATTATACTTCTGCTTAAATTTTGCTCAAAATTTTAATTTCTGGCTGGCTCTTCTTACATTTGGAAGAGCCTTTTTTTGTTTATAGAAAATTTAACCTACAGGAGATTCATGAAAGGTAGTAAAGTTAGAGTCCGTTTTGCACCCAGCCCAACTGGTTATTTACACGTTGGTGGTCTTAGAACTGCACTGTATAATTATATTTTTGCCAAAAAGAATAATGGCGATTTTATCCTTAGAATAGAAGATACCGACCAAAGCCGATATGTTGAAGGAGCTGTTGAAAACCTTATTGATACTATTAAATGGGCAGGACTTGAATATTCCGAGGGCCCTGATGCTGGTGGCGATTTTGGTCCATACTATCAGTCGCAGCGACTTGATATTTACAAAAAATACGCTGAACAGCTAATCAGCGAAAAGAAAGCTTACTACGCCTTCGATACTCCGGAAAGACTTCAGCAGTTACGTGAAGAACAAATGGCAAAAAAACTTCAGCCAAAATATGATAAATTTGCATTAACTATTTCGGATGAAGAGGTTAAAGCCAAGCTGGATGCAGGTGAACCTTATGTTGTTAGACTTAATGTTGTGCCTGGTCCTAAAGTTGTTATAAACGATGCAGTACGTGGTAGAGTTGAGTTTGATCGTGATGTTGTTGATGACCAAATTTTGATTAAGAGTGATGGCTTCCCAACCTATCATCTTGCCAATGTTGTTGATGATCACCTAATGGGTATTTCGCATGTTATTCGTGGAGAAGAATGGCTCTCCTCTACCCCAAAACATGTATTGCTTTATGAATACCTTGGATGGGAATTGCCTGAATTTGCCCATCTGCCACTTTTGTTAAACTCGGATAGAAGCAAACTAAGTAAACGACAAGGTGATGTTGCCGTTGAACAGTACAGGGATAAAGGATACCTCCGTGATGCCCTTAACAACTTTGTTGCTCTTTTAGGATGGAGCTTTAGTGACAAGAAAGAATTCTTTAATGTTGATGAAATGACATCAGAATTTACTCTTGAAAAGGTTCATAAGGCAGGTGCAGTATTCGATATCGATAAGCTTAACTGGCTTAACGCTGAACACCTTAGAAGTCTTGACGGTGCTGTTTTACTGGAAATGCTGCGTAAGGAAATTGATAAGTCAGAATATGATAATGGCAATTATACTAACGATTACCTGTTACTTGTTATTGAATCGATGCGTGAAAGAGTTTCGTTTGTACATGAATATCTTGAAAAAGCACCATTTTTCTTCGGTGAAGTTACCGGATATGATGAAGCAGTAATAAAAAAACGCTGGAAAGAAGATACGCCCGGTTATCTGTTAAAGCTTGCAGAAAATTTTGAAAAAATGGGTAACATTGAAGATAAACATGATTATGAAACTGTTCTAAAACAAACTGCCGAAGAACTCGGTATAGGAAATGGTAAACTGATGCATCCACTTAGACTAAGTACAAGTGGTATGGGAACAGGTCCCGGAATGTATGACCTCCTTTTTATTCTGGGTAAGGAAAAAGTAATTAAAAGAATGCGTGAAGCAGTCGAAAACATAAAGCCTATTGCTTGAGGTTAAAATGAGTGAAGAAATTAAAAATAATGATAATGAATCCAATACTCCCGGTAATTTTATAAAAGAAATTATTGACGAGCATAACAAAACCGGCAGGTTTAATAAAGAAGTTCATACACGCTTTCCTCCCGAACCTAATGGTTATCTGCATATTGGGCATGCAAAATCTATTTGCCTAAACTTTGGTATCGCTAAAGACTATAATGGCGTAACGAATCTTCGTTTTGATGATACAAATCCGGCGAAGGAAGACATTGAATATGTAAACTCAATTCAGGAAGATATTAAATGGCTTGGTTTCGATTGGGAAGACCGACTATTTTATGCTTCGGACTATTACGACAAGTTTTACGAATTTGCTGTTGAGCTTGTTAAAAAAGGTAAAGCTTATGTAGATAGCTCATCTGCCGATGAAATGCGTAAAATGCGTGGTACACCTACCGAGCCCGGAACTGAAAGCCCGTATAGAAATCGTTCAGTTGAAGAAAACCTTGACTTACTTGAAAGAATGAAAGCTGGTGAGTTTGAAGATGGTGCTCATATTTTGCGTGCAAAAATTAACATGTCATCACCAAATATGAATATGCGCGACCCGGCTATTTACCGCATCAGAAAAGTAGATCACCACAGAACCGGTGATAAATGGTGCATTTACCCAATGTATGATTTCGCTCATGGTTTAAGTGATTCGCTTGAAGGTATTACCCATTCAATTTGTACTCTTGAATTCGAAAACCACCGCCCTTTATATGACTGGTTTCTTGATGAACTTGACGTTCCGCATCACCCGCAGCAGATTGAGTTTGCCAGGTTAAACTTGTCATATACAATAATGAGTAAACGCAAGCTACTAAAACTTGTTGAGGATAAATACGTTGATGGTTGGGATGATCCAAGAATGCCTACCATTTCCGGTTTAAGACGCAGAGGCTATACCCCTGCCTCATTACGAAACTTTGCCGAGGAAGTGGGAGTTGCTAAACGTGACGGTGTTATTGATGTTGCCCGACTTGAATTTGCTGTTCGTAACGATCTTAACGCAACTGCAAATCGTGTAATGGCTGTTCTTGATCCGGTAAAACTTGTTATTACTAATTATCCGGATGATCAAATTGAAGAAATGGATGCAGTAAATAACCCTGAAGATCCTGAAGCAGGTAAAAGAAAACTTCCATTCTCCAAAGAGCTTTATATTGAAAGAAATGACTTTATGGAAGACCCACCAAGGAAGTTCTTCCGTCTTGCTCCGGGAAGAGAAGTAAGATTAAGATACGCCTACATTATAAAATGTGAAGATGTTGTAAAAGACCCTGAAACTGGTGAAGTTACAGAAATACATTGTACTTACGATCCCGAGACAAAAAGTGGTAGTCCGAATGCAGGCAGAAAAGTAAAAGGTACTATTCACTGGGTATCGGCAAAACATGCTTTCAATGCTGAAGTAAGACTATACGACAGACTTTTTGAAGTTTCTGATCCTTCAGGTGACAAAGAAAAAGAATTTACAGACTTTATCAATCCTGAATCCCTTAAGGTTCTTGATAACTGTAAACTTGAACCAGGTTTAAGCAATGCTGAAGTTGGAGATAACTTCCAGTTTGAAAGACTAGGATACTTTTGTGTTGATAGTAAGTATTCCGAAAAAGGAAAACCTGTATTTAACAGGACAGTTACATTAAGAGATACTTGGGCAAAAATTGCAAAATCCGGTAAGTAATTACCGGATTTTTTACCCTATTACCTAATGCAATAAAATAATTTTTAAGATTTTGGCTACGTAATCTTATTTGTGTGAAATGCTCAACATTTTAAACTTGCATTAGGGCAAAAATAAAGTATATATTATAAATTAAATCGTTTCCGTTAGTTAATCACTAATCTTTACAGGAAGACAAAACATGAATCCTTCTTCAGAATTTTTACAATATGTACCGATATTTTCAGAACTGGATGATGATACACTCGATAAAATTTCTCAGATAGGTTCAAAGAAAACATACGTTAAGGATAACGTTATATTAATGGAAGAAGATGCTGGTTCGGCTCTTTTCGTGATAATTACAGGTAAAGTTAAAATTGCACGTACAAGCAATGATGGCAGAGAAGTAATTTTATCTATTTTGAATGAATCAGATTTTTTTGGTGAAATGGCTATTCTTGACGGTTTAACTCGCTCGGCAACAGTTATTGCACTGGAAGAATCAGAACTGTTTATTATTCAACGCGAAGAATTTCTTCAACTTCTTAAAGATTATCCTGAAGTTTCTATTGCTCTTCTGCAGGAATTAACTAACAGGTTGCGTATGGCTGATATGAAAATTAAAGCACTTACGCTTAAAGATGCCGAAGGTAAAGTAGCAACAGTTATTTTACAGATAGCAGACGATATTGGTAAAATTAAACAAGGTGTAGTTGAAATAGAAAAACTACCATTGCAGCAAGATCTTGCTAATATGGCAGGAACTTCAAGAGAAACAATTTCAAGAACTCTTCACAGCTTCGTAAAAAAAGGCTTAATTGAACTTGAAAGCTCGAAGTTACGTATTCTTAACTACGAGAAATTCAAAGAAACTTACGTATAATGCCTAGAGAAAAAGCTGATTTACACACACATACTACATTTTCGGATGGAGTTCATTCTCCCGAAGAAATTATTAAACGAGCATATAAAAAAAGTATTTCCACTCTAAGTATCACGGATCATGATTCCGTTGGTGCTTACACTGAAGCTATGCCCATAGCCGATAAATTCGGTATTGAACTTATAACAGGCATTGAGTTTAGTTCTGTAGCAATGAACAGGGAAATTCATATTCTTGGTTATTTTGTTGATGTTAATAATGAGGGGTTACTTTCAACTCTCGATTTGCTTGCCGAAAGAAGAATACTGCGTGCTCAGGCTATTTGTGATGAGCTAAATAAACTTAACGTACAGATTACCCTTGAACAAGTTACTGAAAACTATACAAACACCGTAATCGGAAGACCTCATATTGCTAGTACAATGGTAAAGCTGGGTTTAGTAAAAAGTTTTCATCAGGCTTTCTTTCAATACCTTTCCGATAATGCTCCTGCGTACAAACCAAAGGTTCTGCTCGAAGCTAAAGAAACAGTTGATCTTATTCATTCTGCCGGCGGACTCGCATTCCTTGCTCATCCGGGCAATCTTAATGACGAAATAATCATTGATGCTATAAATGCAGGTTTGGATGGACTAGAAATAGTTCACCCATCTCAAAATGCCAACAGGAAACGCAAACTAATCAGAATTGTTAATGAATACCTCCTGCTTAAATCTGGCGGCTCCGATTTTCATGGTGGGGATAGACATGATGAACAAAACTTTGGTAAGCACTTTATTAATCCACCATACATTACTGCAATGAAAAATTATCTCCTAAAAAAAACGGCATAATTTGTTAAATTTGGTGTGTCCATTAATCTAATCTGGTTTGTAATTGTCGGTTAACAAAAAAACATTTTTGCTTCTTTTTTTGGCGGGAATATTGT
The DNA here is from genome assembly GCA_963663615.1 of Melioribacteraceae bacterium. Lineage (GTDB taxonomy): Bacteria > Bacteroidota > Ignavibacteria > Ignavibacteriales > Melioribacteraceae. The sequence goes on along the minus strand of OY760517.1, from coordinate 1,525,945 downwards.
TTTATGCCCCTACTCTGTTTATCTCATATTTTGGAGACGAAACAGCATTTATCCAAAGAAATGAGTTTAACTCTGCCAAGGATATTTTCTCTACCTTCGCAAAGAAAGATTTCGACAGGGACTATTACCGTCCGGTTGGAAATTTTTTCTCGGGGGTTATTACATTTATTGGAGGGTATAACTCAGCGATACAAAGGCTATTCAATATTATATTGCACATCCTTAATTCCTTTATGGTTTTCCAGCTTGCAAAAAAAGTTGTTAACGAACATAAAGACAAAATAGCTATTGCTTCTGCATTTTTGTTTCTGGTTTATCCCTTACTGGATTTGTCTGTGCTGTGGATTACAGACATGTTCGACAGAACCATGCTTCTATTTTACCTCATAGCATTACTATTTTATCTTGAGGACAGACCCGGCTATGCCATAGTTGCATTTTTGCTATCCTTGTTTTCCAAAGAAATGGCTTTAAGCTTTCCACTAATAGTATTTGTAACATCAATATTTATTAAAAAGAAAAAAATCAAAACTGCTCTGATCGAGATACTTCCATACGTTTTACTAATAGTTATTTATACAATATTCAGGTTATATGTTCTGGATAATAACTTTATAACTTCCGATAAAACACATCCATTTATTGGCATTACAGGTTTGGTTAAAAACTATATACTCTTCGGTGGTTTGCTAATTTTTCCTTTTTTTAGTTATGATTTTACACCTTTTATTAAAGATAATCTGAATTACTTTATTATTGGTGGAGCAATATTGGTAATACCGGCTATTTTAATACTCAGAAAACTAAAGGCTGATTGGAGAATTTTAATTTTTCTGCTGCTTTTTATTCTTCTTACAATACTTCCTGCTAGCAGACTTGTAATGAAATGGTATCTCTATCTACCTTCTGTTGGCTTTATAATTTTGGTCAGTTATATAATATTTACTAATTTTAAAATAAAAAGGGGTGTTTTTTTTGCATCCGCAATTTTTTGTATTTTTTTAGTTAGTAACATTATAGTACAATTTAAGTGGTTGGATTTAACAACTACTTCCGATAAAATCATCTCCCGCTTCAAGGAAGAATACAAGCAAGAAATTGCAACCGGAAATACTCTGGTATTCCTTACTATACCGGCAAAAATTGGAAACTATCCAGTTAATCATCTTAACTTTGGAGATCATATAAAGTATCATCTTAAATGCCTTAATAAAATAGAAATTGTTTCAAGAAGTAGTTTGGAAAACTGGAATAATAAAATTAACTTTTCGATCAAGGATAGTACAATTACTATTGAACAAGATTCGGTCAATCATTTTATCCTTTATGGATACGAAAATTTTTATGATTTTTCGGATACCGATTTAAGGAATGGGAAAATAATACGTATTCATCATAAGGTAGAAAATGAAAATAATATCTTTTTTAAATACTCCAACGGAAAATTCTCGAAGTATGAAGTGCAAATTAACTAGTTTGCTAATAGTTTTTCTGTTTTTAGTTACTGCAATTTTTGCTCAAAATGAAGGTATCTGGAAAAACTACAGTAGTTTTAGCACAATAAATGATGTAGCTTATCAAAATGGTATTATACTCGGTGCAGCAACCGGTGGTGCTTTCACTTTCAATACAGATAATAGCAACATGAACACCTTTACAAAAAGCGAAGGTTTGGGTTCTCAAAATATTACAGCTGCCAATTTTGATGAATATGGGAATGCCTGGTTAGGTTCAATGGAAGGTTATATTTTCATTATTTCCGATGGCAATGTAACTACCCTAAGTGATATTGTTTCCCTGGATATTTCAAGTAAAAGAATAAATGCAATTATCCCGGCAAATGGTTCGGTTTATATTGCTACCGATTTTGGTGTAACTGTTCTCGATCCCCAGGAAAATGTTTTTAGGGAAAGTTATCTTAAATTTGGTTCTTTTAATTCAAATACACCCGTTTATGATATTTTTATCAGCGACAAAATATATGTTTTAACCGAGCAAGGTGTAGCCACAGGTAGTTTAACCGCGACAAATTTGGCAAACCCTGCTTCCTGGTCAGTCTCTTCAAATAATAGTTCGGTTCCTTTTAATAACAATTCCAGTATCGTTGAATTTAATAACGTTGTTTTTGTTGGCTCATCATTAGGACTTTTTAGTCAGAGTAATGGAACATACCAAGTCCTTGGTTTTAACAATACTGAAATATTGGATCTAAAATTGTATAATGATCTTCTATATATATTAACCACAAATAGGTTATATAGTTTTAATGGCTCTTCCTCTAACGAGGTTAATCTCGAAGCAAACTCTCCTTATTATCAGTTTGCAAGAGGTGAAGATTTATTAGTAAGAACAGACTCAGTACTTACCGGAATTGATAATTTAGTTATGAAGAATTTTACTCCCAACTCCCCTGCCCTGAATTACTTTTCGGATTTAACTATTGACGGTGATGGAAATATTTGGAGTGTTACAGGATCAAACAACGTAATTGGTGGTATTTCAAAATTTGACGGGAATGTTTGGAGTAATTTTAACAGGGAAAATACTTCCGCCTTCAGAAATAATGGTTTCCACAAGGCATTTTATTCCAGTAGAGATGATGTGCTTTATTTTTCCAATTGGGGTCGCGGATATACAACCTATTCTGATGGTCAGTTTGCCACTTACACTACCGATAATACCCCACTTGTAGGTATTGATGGTGATGTTACATATCTGGTTATAAATGAAATTGAACAGGATAGTGATGGTAATACCTGGTTTCTGAACTACAACAGTGCTGAGAAAAAGCAACTTGCTGTTAAAACACCGGAAGGTAACTGGTATCAGTACGAAATGGCTTCACCATTAACTTCTCGCAATGCTATTGCAGAAGAACTTGTAATTGACCAATACGATACAAAATGGTTTGGTTTATTCAGTACAGCTTCTGGCACACCGGGTATGGGAGTAGTTTATTTCAACGATAATGGTACCCTGGATAATATAATGGATGATACCTGGAACCAGTTAACAACATCCAATAGCGGATTAACAGATAACAACATAACTGATCTTGTGATTGATGCCAGAGGAGAATTATGGATTGGCACGCAGGCTGGTATAACTATTGTTAGTAATCCTTCTTCACCTACCAATTCATCTATTACAAGTGTATTTCCAATACGCTCGCAGTCTGTTACAAATATTCTTGTTGATCCTATCAACAGAAAATGGGTTGGTACTACTACAGAAGGTGTATTTCTTCTTTCGGAAGATGGTACTCGTTTAATTGCAAACTATACTACTAAAAACTCAACCTTGCCCGATAATAATATTAAAAGTTTGGCAATTGATAAAACATCAGGGGTGATTTACATAGGTACTGATTTTGGACTAACAACTCTTACAACTATGGCTACACAGCCCAAAGCCGAGTTTGGTGATCTTAAAGTTTATCCAAATCCTTTTTATACTAATTCAGGTAACGAAGTTTATATAGAAGGACTTATTGAGGAATCGAAACTAAAAGTTTTAACAATAACAGGCAAAGTTATAAGAGATATTAGCAGTGATGAACATACTCCCGGTGGTGGTACTGCCAAATGGGATGGCAAAAATGATAGTGGCGATTTTGTTGCTACAGGTGTATATTTGATAGTTGCTTTTAACGATGAATCTAAAGAAGTTTCGGTAGCAAAAATTGCAGTTATTAAACAATGATAATGATGGTAAATGATAGATTTAATTGATGTTTCAGTTCAGTTTGGTGGTACATATTTATTTGATGATGTAAATCTCAAGATTAACAAAAATGATAAAGTTGCTCTGGTTGGTTCAAATGGTTCCGGTAAATCAACATTGCTAAAAATGCTTTACGGACTCGAACAACCCGAAAGCGGTAATATAAACAAACAAAAGGGTATTTCTTTAGGTTACCTCGCACAGGAGTTTTCCGAACTTGCCGATTTGCCCCTTAAGCTTGAGGTTAAAAACTCAATTAGTTTTATTGCTGATATTGAATCCCAGGAAGATAATATCTCGCTTAAGCTTGAAGATTCTTCTCTTTCCGAAGAAGAAAAGAATCAATGGCTGGAAAGATTGGGTAACCTTGAGCACCTAAAATCAAAATATGATTATTATTCTTTCGATTCCCGTCTTGAAAAGGTTTTGATGGGACTTGGGTTTAGTGAAAATGATTTTGGCAGAGTAACATCCGAGTTTTCGGGAGGATGGCAAATGCGTATCCAACTTGCTAAAATTCTTCTTTCGCAGAACGATATTATTTTACTGGATGAGCCTACAAACCACTTAGATATTGACTCACTGGAGTGGTTAATCAACTATCTTAAAAACTATACCGGTTCGATTATCACTGTTTCGCATGATCGATTTTTTGTGGATGAAATTACAAATAAAACTCTCGAAATTTTTAACCGCAAGATTTCTTTCTATAATGGCAACTATTCAGCTTATTTACGTTTTAAGGATGAGCGTGACAAACAGCTTATTGCTTCATTCGAAAGCCAGCAGAAAAAGATTAAGGAAACTCAAAAGTTTATCGAACGTTTTCGATATAAAGCATCAAAAGCCAAACAGGTACAAAGCAGGGTTAAACAACTCGAGAAATTGGATAGTATTGATTTACCCGATTTTGAAAAAGAAATAAACATCAAATTTCCTGATCCACCCAAAAGCGGCTCTATTGCTCTTGAAATTAAAACTGTCTCCAAATCGTTTGGGGATAAGAAGGTTTTCAAAAATATTGACCTGCAACTTGAACGTGGTGAAAAAATTGCATTTGTTGGTCCCAATGGTGCCGGTAAAACTACCCTATCCAGAATTATTGCTGATAAATTAAAAGCAACATCAGGTGAAGTTGTTTACGGACACAATACATTTATATCCTACTACGCACAGGAAGTTGCCGATAACTTGCCAATGAGTTATGACATTCTGGACGCAGTTTCCGAAATAGCCGAGAAAAAAACTCCCGGTGAACTAAGAACACTATTAGGGTCTTTCCTGTTTAGTGATGATGATATATTCAAAAAAATATCGATTCTATCCGGTGGCGAAAAAAGTCGTGTTGCACTGGCAAGAATACTACTTCAGAAAGCAAATATAATTGTACTTGACGAACCTACAAACCACCTTGATTTCAATTCGAAAAAAGTATTACAGCAAGCTATTGTTAATTACAGCGGTACTCTTATAATTGTTTCGCATGATGTTGATTTCCTCAGACCAATAGTGAATAAAGTTTTGGAAATAAGAGATGGTGGAGCTCAACTTTTTTATGGCGGAATTGATTATTATCTCTCGAAGCGGGAAGGCGAAATACAGGAACGCAACTCGGTTATTCAAAACGAAAACTCAAAAACTGTTGTAAACCGTAAAGACCAAAAACGAATTGAAGCAGAGTTACGCAAAGAAAAACACGTTAGGACCAAAAACCTCAAGGTAAAGGTTGAAGCACTTGAAAAAGAAATTGAGGAACTTGAGGGAGCTAAAGATTCAACAGAAGCGGAATTAGGCAAAGAAGAAGTTTTTAGTAATCCAGAATTATCGAGAGAAAAAAATGCCGAGTATGATAAAATCAAAACCCGGCTTGAAAAAGTATATTCCGAATGGGAAGAGTTGTCGTTACAGCTTGATGAAATTGAGGAAGAATACAGAAACTTACTTCCCTAAAAATTCATCTGCCAAAGCCCTGCCACCAAATAGCGGGGCATCATCACCAAGTTTGGTTGCAACAATTTTAACAATCTCTCCCGGTTCCCTAAGTACAGCTTTTGAAAAAGCTTTTTGAATTTTAGGTATCATAAAATCATCCATAGCCTCAACTACCCCACCGCCAAGAACTATAGTATCAACATTTAGCAAGGTTGTTACACTTGCCAATACTGTACCAATAATTTCGCATGATTCGGTAAGATGTTTTGTTACAAGTTTATCTTTTTGAGCAATTGCCGAAGCAAGTGCTTTGCTTTTTATAGCTTTTTTGCTTGGCACAATATCGTTCAGTACAGTAGGTTCACCCTTTTTCATATCTTTTTTAATAGCTTTAACAAGAGCCTTTCTACTTGCGAGATTTTCAAAAGTATTACCTTTCCCTGAAGCAAATTTACCTTTGTCATCAACAACCATATGACCAATTTCACCAGCGAAAAAGGAACTGCCTCTATACATTTTACCATCGAAAAGTAATGCACCACCAATACCAGTACCAACAAAAACAACTAGCATGTTGTTAACATCATTATCGAATTCAAATGTTTTAATACCCAACGCAGCCAAATTAACATCGTTTTCAATAAGAACTGGTATAGAGAAATATCCCTGAAGTGCTTCCTTTATATTATATTCAACAATATTAAGATTTGGTGCGTTACCTATTATACCTGTATTGGGGTTTACAGTACCAGGTACACCAAGACATATTGCCGAAATATCACTCTCGGTTTTTTGAGTGTTTTCCAGTATAGCTTTAACTGTTCCGGCAATAGATTCTACGATAAAATCAGCACCCTGTGAAACATCAGTTGCAATTTTTTCAGTATGTACAATTTTATTGGTTTCATCCAGTAGAGCTGATAAAATTTTTGTTCCCCCGAGATCAACGGTAATTAGATTATTTGCCAAAATTTATCCTTTTAAATATTCCTGAATGTTATTTTACTTATCTTGCAATGTTAAATGTTTTTCTTCTTCTGTGTTAAGAAATCGCTAATGATTAGCATAACAAAAATAATAATAATAAAAAAGAATGAAAATTACTCCCTTAAAAAGACTCGGTCAGAATTTTTTAATTGATAATAATATTATCGAAAAAATTATTAAAACTATTAATCCGGGTCAAAATGACCATATAATTGAAATTGGTCCGGGACAGGGAGCATTAACTAAATTTCTTGCTGAAAAAGCAGGCAGTTACATTGCTATTGAACTCGACCCAAGAGCTTCAGAAAACTTGCGAAAGGAACTGAATATAGAAGTATTGAATCAGGACTTCCTTAAATTTGATATAGAATCCGAATTCACTAATAACGGAGACAAAACAATAAAAATTGTGGGTAATATACCATACAATATTACCACCCCTATTATTGAAAAGCTTATCAACAATTCTGGTTATATAACCAGTTCTGTACTTATGGTACAAGCCGAGGCAGCCGATAGACTTACTTCCGGTATGGGGTGTAAAAGCTATAATGCAGTGAACCTTTTGCTTAATTATTTTGCTTTAGTTAAAAAGGAATTTATGGTTTCCCCTAATTCCTTTTACCCAAAACCGAGAGTTAATTCAGCAATTTTATCTCTTAATTTTGTACCACGCAAATTGAACAGAACAAATAAAGCGGCATATATTGAGCTGGTTAAGAAGTCGTTTGCTAACAGAAGAAAAATGCTGAAAAACTCAGGCTTGTTTAGGAACGATGAAAATTGTAACTTTGAACCTTTTGAGAAATTAATTCTCAAACGCCCCGATCAACTAACTGCTGAAGATTATCTGAATATTCTTGAGTGTCTAAACAGAAAGGTGGATAATGGTAAATGATGAAAACTTGAAAAGAGAAATAATAAAAGTTGACAGGGAGTTAATTGAAAACATTTCTAACCTGATTGATATTCAGGCTTCCAATGATTTAATTGCTATACTAACCGACTTGCACCCTGCCGACATTGCAGAACTTATTAACCACCTTTCGCTTCGTGATGCTTCCTATGTATTTAAGCTGCTTGATACTGAAACTGCCGGTGAAGTAATTACCGAAATTGACGAGAACCTCCGAGACAAGATTGTTGCTGACCTTGATACGGAAACCCTTTCCGATATTGTTGATGAACTTGAGACCGATGACGCAACCGATATAGTTTCCAACTTACCGGAAACACTTGCGGAAGAAGTGCTGGAAAAAATTGACAAGGAAGATTCGGATGATGTAAAAGAACTCATGAAGTATCCGGAAGATAGTGCCGGTGGTATCATGAGTAGCGATTTTGTTTACGTTCATAGTGATTCAACTATTAAAGATGCAATTAAGGAAGTTAGAAATAACGCAGACGATTTTGACCATATTTACCACATTTATATACTTGAGCATGATGATACTTTGGTTGGTATCCTGAGTCTTAAACATTTACTCATCACTCCTCTTAAAGCTAAAATTGCAGATGTAATGAAAGAGGACCTTATTTACGTTTCTCCTTATACTGATCAGGAAGAAGTTGCCGAACTGATGGAAAAGTATGACCTCGTAGCTGTGCCGGTTGTTAACGACACCAAACAAATGGTTGGACGAATAACTGTTGATGACGTTATCGATGTTATACATGAAGAGGCTTCCGAGGATTTGCATAAAACTGCAGGTCTATCTGATGACCAGGAATCTTCTGACTCGGTTTTTCGTATATCCAGAATTCGACTTCCCTGGCTTATTGTTGCCCTCATTATGGAATTTGGTTCTGCTAAACTATTATCCTCAAACGAACAGTTTATCAAACAATATTATATAGCTACCTTTTTTCTCCCAATTTTAATGGCAATGGGTGGAAGTAGTGGTTCCCAGGCTGCAATTGTTATGGTTAAGGCAATTGGTACCAAATCGGTTTGGCTAAAGGAAAATTTTAGATACCTCATTAAAGAGTTTTTTGTTTCCCTCTTGAATGGAGTGATTCTTGGATCAATATTGATGATTGGTACTCAGGTTGCATTTCCCGGTGAAGAAGTTACCCTTCATTTTTCGTTTTTGCTTAGTATTTCTCTAACTTTTATTATTCTTTTTGCTACCATGGTTGGTGCAACTGTTCCACTTGTCCTGAAACTGTTCGGACTCGATCCGGCTATGGCAACCGGACCATTTGTTACAACTTCAAATGATATTTTTGGTATTCTTATATATTTTTCAATCTTAACGCTGTTTCTGATTTAGACGTCTTTATTTGGTATCTATCGCTTTAACTGTATCAACTATTATCGAAAAGTATCTTTCAAGTGAACAATTGGCATCTTCACGAAGATAACATTTACCTTCTTCGCTACGTGCCTTGCAATTAGTGCATACTGTTCTCTTTAGATCCTTGTAATACTGGTCAAAATCATCAGAGTCCCTTTTTTTTACAACATCCAGAATTTCAGGAAGGAAGTTTTTAATAGCACAGATTTCGTTATCCGTAAGCATACATTCACCATCGTCATTCGAATCTGCACAAATTGAACAAACATTTTGTCTGATTGCTTCCATATATTTTTCCATAATAGAACTCCCTTGTGATAAATAAAGTTAGTATTTTTGATATATAAAAAAAAAGATAAATTGTAATAACTATGAATAAGAAACAACGTGTAAAACGGATATTTGATTCAATTTCGCCAAAGTATGATTTTCTTAACCATTTCCTTAGTGCTGGTGTTGATTATTATTGGAGACGAAAAGCAATTAGGCTTAGTAAAATGAACAAAGATTCCATACTTCTGGATGTTGCCTGCGGTACTGGTGATTTTGCTATTGAGGCTAAAAAACAGGGTGTTACCCAAATATTTGGTGCAGACCTTTCTCATAATATGCTCTCTTTTTTTAATACCAAAAGTGATTGGATAAATGGTAAACTTATACAGGGTGTTGCTGAACAACTACCATATAAAAATAGCTCATTTACAAATATTACCGTAGCTTTTGGTGTTCGTAATTTTTACAGTATTCCTGAAGGATTAAGTTCCTTTTACAGAGTACTTAAGTCTGGTGGCAGAGCTACAATTCTTGAGTTCAGCATGCCGGAAAACAAACTGATTAAAGCATTGTATTCTTTTTATTTCAAAAATATTTTACCTCTGATTGGAAGGATATTTTCTAAGGATAACGAAGCTTACCAATATTTGCCTGATTCGGTTGGTGAATTTGATGAAAATGTAAATTTGGTTAATTTGATGCAGGATGCTGGTTTTAAGCAGGTTGAAAAACACTCTTTAACATTTGGACTTGTACAGATTGTTGTTGGTGTAAAATAATTATTGATATTTAATAAAATCTCCGAAACAATTAATTTCTCATTATAATTTCGGAGATTTTATATTTAATCAGCTTATTTATTCCAATGAGTAGGAAGTGAGCGTTTCACGATAAATTGTGAGCGAATCGGAAAAATCGATACTGGTTCCTGAAAGAAATGACAACAGAACTCCGCTACCTTCAGCTCTCACCAAACCTGTGCCTTTTACATACCATGAATAGCCTTCGTAGTTAATCTCTTCTGGCTCAAGAAAATTAGAAATATCGGTAGGAATTCGTGTAGTAATATTATATTTAATTTTAACTGCTTCCGTTGCTTCACCAAAAACATCTAACGACAAAGTATCCATTCCTTCAATGGTAGCCTTAACGTCAACAATTGAATAATCTATTTGCAAGGCTGAAAGTGTAAAATTGAATTTATAGGCATTCCATTGTTTACCATCTTCAAAAGGAGTTGATAGTGCAATTATCTCCTCATCCGGGCTAATATTGATAAGGGTTGCTAACGAATCACCAAGCAATGCAATAGTCTGGGAAAAGCCTGTTGTATCGAAATAGAAATAAACTCCATTATCAGTTCTTCTGAAATATTGTTCTACTGTACCATTTGTACCTCTATTTTCCTGAACCATATACTCTGTACCGTTAATAGTTCTGGTATCGGTAATTATGGTATTTCTACTATCAACATTAACGTAATTTCTACTAAGCTGATCAAGCGTATCAAGATTATATGTAAACGAGCTGCCAATAACACCGGGATAATATTCTGATGCATTTGCTGACTCCACAGCTTCTGTAGATACCCCATCTTCGCAAGCAACAATAAATAGCAATACGCTGATTAATAGTGAATAAAAAACTATTTTCATTTATAAACCTGATTTTATTATCAAATCCTTCAATTTTCTAAATGCCTTTCCCCGGTGACTAATACTGTTTTTTTCTTCACGGCTAATTTCAGCCAGGGTTTTGTTGTAACCTTCAGCAATAAAAACAGGATCGTAACCAAAACCTTCAACACCCGTAATTTCTTCTATAATTGTACCGTTTAATGCTCCGGTAGTTATTATTGCACCTTCTCCGGAGTAATAAACAGCAGTGCATAAAAACCTGGCATTATGAGGTGAATCAAAATCTTTAAGCTCCGAAATTATTTTCCGGTTATTATCCTCAAAATTACAATTTTCACCAGCATAACGTGCAGAATACAAACCGGGTCTTCCATCAAGCTGCTCAACTTCCAGCCCCGAATCATCAGCAATTACAGGCTTTCCGTAAAGTTCGTAAATTTCACGAGCTTTTTTTAAGGCATTCTCTTCAAACGTTAATCTGTCTTCTATAACATCATAACTGTTATTTAATTCCTTCAAAGAAATAATTTTATACGATTCTCCGAATATCTCTCTAACTTCTTTTAGTTTTCCGGCATTACCCGTAGCAAATATTAGTTCTTTCATACTTCTTTTAAATTTTCTCCCGGTAAAATTTCATCCAGTTTTTCCATGGCAAAACGGAGGTGAGGAATAACAATTGAGCCACCTACAATAAGGGCTATATTAAAAGCTTCGTACATCTGTTCTCTTGTAACACCAGCTTCAACACTTTTATCAATATGGTAGAGTATGCAATCATTGCAACGAAGCACCATTGAGGCTACAAGCCCCATCAATTCCTTCATATCGGAAGGCAGGGCACCTTCCATATACGCCTTGTTATCGAGGGCAAAAAACTTCTTGAAATCTCTGTAACCGCTGTTCAAAATTTTATCATTCATTTCAGTTCTGTATAGCTTAAAATCGTCTAATGACTTTTCCATATTGTGCCCTAATTATTTAATTCCTTTTTAAGGAATGATCCAGTTAAACTCTTCTTATTTTTAGCCAACTCTTCCGGTGTGCCTTCAGCTACAATTTTACCACCGAACTCGCCACCGCCCGGACCAAGATCAACAATATGGTCGGCAACTTTTATAACATCCAGATTATGCTCAACAATTACTACTGTATTCCCCTTATCAACAAGTTTATTAAGCACACCAAGTAAAATGTTTACATCCTCAAAATGAAGACCAGTTGTAGGTTCATCCAAAATGTAAAGTGTTTTGCCTGTACTAACCTTGCTTAACTCGGTAGCCAGTTTAACTCTTTGGGCTTCACCGCCGGAAAGTGTTGTTGCTTGCTGACCAAGTGTAATATATCCTAAACCTACATCATATAGTGATTGTACTTTTCGCTTAATTCGTGGCAAATCTTCAAAAAACGATAAGGCTTCTTCCACCGTCATATTTAGTACATCGGAAATTGATTTTCTGTTATACAAAATCTCCAGTGTTTCCTGGTTGTAACGTTTGCCATTACACACCTCGCAATGAACATAAACATCAGGTAAAAAATTCATCTCAATTTTCTTAAGTCCGTCTCCCGAACACTCCTCGCATCTGCCACCCTTAACATTAAAACTAAATCTGCCGGGTGCATATCCACGCATTTTTGATTCTGGTAACTGTGCATACAAATCACGGATAAAGGTAAACAATCCTGTATATGTAGCGGGATTGGAACGTGGTGTGCGTCCAATTGGCGACTGATCTATTTCAATAATCTTGTCAACATTCTCCAAACCTTCAATTTTATCGAATGGTAATGGTACCACCTTGGACTGATAAAACTTCTTCATGAGTATTTTTACAAGTGTTTCATTTATCAATGTTGACTTGCCCGAACCACTAACACCTGTTATTGCGGTAAGAGTACCCAGTTTTAACTTAAAGTCAACGCCCTTAAGGTTATTACCTCTTGCTCCATATATAACCAGTTCCTTACCATTCCCTTTTCGTCTTTCGGAAGGTATGGCAATTTCCTTTTGATTATTAAGGTATTGCACAGTAAGCGAAGGGCATCCATTCGAAGTTTCAAGAATACTCGCTGTTTCACCGGCAACACAAATTTCTCCTCCATGTACACCCGCAAGAGGACCGAGATCAACTATAAAATCTGAACTCTCAATAGTTTCCTTATCATGTTCAACAACAATAACAGTGTTACCAAGGTTACGGAGGTTCTTGAGCGATTCAATCAGCTTAACGTTATCGCTTTGGTGCAGACCTATGCTAGGTTCATCCAGAACATACAATACACCGGCAAGTTGTGAGCCTATCTGGGTAGCTAATCTGATACGTTGTGACTCACCACCACTAAGCGTCCTGGCAGATCTGTCGAGAGTGAGGTAATCGAGTCCTACATTAAGTAAAAAATCAATACGCGACCTAATCTCCTTAAGTATCTGGTTAGCAATAAGCTGATCTCTTTCAGATAGATTAATATTGGTAAAAAACTCCTTTGCACGTAGTATGGAAAGCGAAGTAACCTCACTAATATTTTTTTCCTGAAACTTAACTGCAAGAGATTCAGGTTTTAATCTGCCTCCATTGCAACTGCTACAAGTGCGAGTATTCATAAATGATTCAGCCCATTCACGAATTTTATTTGATGATGTATTGGAATAATAGTGTTTAATGTAATTAACTACACCATTAAACTTATGCATATATGTAACTGCTTTACCGCTGCCGAATGTATAGTTAAACGGTATTTTCTCATCTGTACCGTATAGGAGAATTTCAACCTGTTCTTTTGTTAAATCCTTCAAAGGAGTATCGTAATTAAAGCCAAACTTTTGTGCTACACCATCAAGCTGATTAAAGAACCAAATATTACGCGGTTTCCCAAGAGCAGCAATACCCTCCTCGTTAATAGTTTTATCGAAATCGGGTATCATTAGCTCAACATCGAGTTCTTTCTTTTCACCCAGCCCATCACACTCTTTGCATGAGCCAAACGGTGAGTTAAATGAAAACGAATTAGGTGCAAGTTCGTTATAGCTTATACCACAATGCACACAGGCAAGATTACGGCTTAGTATCCTGTCTTCCTTGCCATCGGAGACTATTATTGTACCATTGCCATAATTTAATGCAAGTTCAACAGATTCTCGTATCCTGTGTATCGATTTTTCCGATACTTTTAATCGGTCAACAACTATTTCGATATTGTGTATCTTGTAACGGTCAACCTTGTAACCGGGAGTTAGCTCAACTATTTCGCCATCAACCCTTGCCCGAAGAAACCCGTCATTGGTAATATCTTCAAAAAGTTCGCGGTAATGACCCTTCCTTCCCCTGATAACCGGACCAAGTACAATAATCTTCTGGTCGTTATACTTTTCCAGTATAGTATCAATCATCTGGTCGGAAGATTGTTTTTCAACTGGTCTGCCACACTCATAACAATGAGGTGTACCTACGCGGGCATAAAGCAGACGCATATAATCGTAAATTTCGGTAACAGTACCCACTGTTGAACGCGGGTTTCCTGTGGTTACTTTCTGCTCAATTGATATAGCGGGACTAAGTCCCTCAATTAAATCAACATCAGGTTTTTCAAGCATATCGAGGAACTGGCGTGCGTACGCTGAAAGCGATTCAATATATCGCCTTTGTCCTTCAGCATAAATTGTATCGAAAGCCAGGGAGGATTTACCACTACCCGAAAGTCCGGTAATAACTACAAACGAATTGCGGGGTATCTCTACATCAACATTCTTGAGATTGTGCTCACGTGCACCTTTTATAATAATTTTATTTTGGTCGCTCATTTTACTACATTTGCAAAAGTGTAAATATGAAGTTTAGATATTGCACCCGTTAAAATCAAATTAAAGTGAAATAAAATTTTGTTATGTCTGTTAAGTCGTCAATCAGAACAGTAGAAAACATTTACGAATTCCAATTTAAGGAAAAAGGCTCATTATTTATAGGTCAGGTTTATCCGACCCAAACGACTGATGAGGTTAATGAATACCTTGCAGCAATAAGGAAAGAGCATTATAATGCTACTCATGTATGCTTTGCATGGAAGCTGCGTAACGACTCATTCAAGTATTCCGATGACGGCGAACCGAACGGAACAGCCGGCATAAGAATTTACAACGCCATTCAACATTTTGACCTCACCGATATGCTCGTTATTGTTATTAGGTATTATGGAGGTACAAAACTGGGTGTGGGTCCGCTTGGCAAAGCATATTACCATGGTGCACACGGTGTGCTTGAGGAAGCCGAATTTGTTGAGAAAGTTAATTACAGCAAAATTTATATTAGTTACGATTTTGACCAGACAAAAAACATACACCACTTTCTTGGCACTTACGAAGCCAAAATTACCGAAAACCTTTTCGATACCCGCCCCGCCTTGGAGTGTCTAATTCTCCCCCAACATATTGAACCTCTAAAACAAAAATTAACCGAAGTTAGCCGTGGCAGCATTGAGGTTAAAGTTTTAGAGAAAGATTTGTTTATTGGGTGAGAGACAATACTCTTTTTCAATTATAATAATTGCTATCGACTTTAGTAGAATGATTTCATTTATTATGAAAATTCTATTTTTTAATAAATATTCGGGTGGTTCTTTTTTGATACGAAGTCATCTGACAGCTTTATTGCAAAAGATTGAAATTCATCAATCGTCATCTCAATTGAAAAATTATCAGCAGTTGAATTATTTGTATCACGATCAAATATTCTAATACCACTTATTTTTCCATTGGCACTTTTCTGTTCTATACGCCCATGAGCTAACCCGTTTCGTATGTGTCTTATAACATTTTTCAGTTTAAAGTTATTACTCCTTTCATACGAAATATTTGATTTTGAGATTCCGTATGTTTTATCATTATCATCAAAAAAATAATCCGGTAAATTATCAAGTAGTAGTTCTTTGGGAATAATTATTAGCCCAAGACAATTATTTATCAAATTAGTTACTTTACAATCACCAGAGTATACGTCTAAGTTTTTTTTTGTTCTTATTAGAAAATCTCTTGGGAAATCTGAATATTCACTCATTAGTTTATTGTTTTTAGGTTGATTGCATTACGCATAACGGTAAATTGTATGAGTAGTGGCAGATTGCTTGGTACTTTCCTGTCAAGTTACGAGAAAGTTGAAGCGGGCTACAGCCGTTGAATTTACTACTATCTCGCCCATTTTGTATATACAGTGTTGGGCTTAGTTATATTTTATCCTCATCATGTTTTTGAATCTCATCAAGTTTTGAAATTTCTGTTTCTTTTACTGGGTCTAACCATTCTCTATCTGGTTTTGCTAATAATCTTGCGTTACTATATGCCCATTCAAGTTTAAGTACAGTCCGACTTATATATCTTTTCCCTTCCTTTTCAACTGCCAAAGCTAAATCCGCCTTATCTTGAGATAAAAGACTTAAAGGCAATAACAATTGAATATGCCCATTGTAATATTGTGGTACTGCAGCTTTATAGTTTCTGCGAACTCTCTTTCTTGCTTTTTCAAGACCTTGGTCTAATAAGTCTTTCAAAACACTATCAGGTAAAGCATTTAATTCTTTTGGAAATCTTTCTTGTCTATCTCTAAGTATATGGTCATATTTCAATTCGTGATGCAATGTCGTATCATAAAGAATTTCTGATAAATCATCCATGTCCCTAAAATAATTTGCCCACTCTGGTTTTTCAAAAACACTCATTTCTTGGTCACTCGCTTTACAAAATTTCTTTAAAACCCATTCAGGGTCATTCTTTGTTTTTTTTGTACTGTTTTCCACAAAATATGCAAAAATTTCCTCTTGATAAGTAGTTGCTAAACCTGTATTAAAACAAGAGCATCTAACCTTACTTGTCACGTTTTTATATGTTGTTTCTGTTTCTGATATTGCAATTCTTTTCTCATTATACAATTTTTCCTCTTTGCGCAATCGACCAAATGTATAATATAGATAATTTGACAAAACTGGTAATACATTATTTTCAGGGTCAGAATTCATATAATCCCAAGGTTCAGGAGAAAGTTTAGCTAAAAATGCAATTTTGCTATCCCAATATGGAAGAATTGAAAATTTATCTAATGGTTTTCTTCCGTCATAATATACACGAATAGCTGACTCACCGTAAACACCTCTGTCTTCGGTATCAAATTCAATCTCAGCACCACTTTGAATTTTTATCCTTATTTTTTCAAAAACTGGTTCAGCATCAACATCCACGAAATCTTTGTAAAATAAATTATACTCTTCATTATTTTGCAAACACTTCACCTTCCCTTTTCCATCTTCATATGACAATACAATACCAGTATATCTCTTATTTACTCGTTTTAAGCCTTTTGCTGCATAACTGTCTTTTAACTTACCATCAATCATTTCAAACTCAACTTCTTCTCCTTTTAGAAGATTAATTGAATCTTCATCTATTTCAAGTATGCTTACATAAACATCTTTATCAAGTCCTTCTACAGTTATCATACCGTGAAAGTCCTTTGGATTAAAATATTTTACAATTCCTTTTTTTGTATTCATATCGTTAAAATTTATGCAGTTCGTTTCTTTTAATTAAGCCCTAACCTCTGTATATAATTATTGTTCTTATACAGCAATATTGTGTGTATAAGAGCCATTGTTTATATATTTAATATAATTTTGTTATTATACTTTTTTTTCACAACCCTTATTTAACTTAGTAAAATAGTTTAAATTTCGCAAAATATATTTTAATATACATACTTAAATGTTTGCTATTTATTATTTCAAAATATAAAGGACAACAACCTATAGAAATAGTAAATCTTCCACAAACTATTTATATAACTTGACTAACGGTATAACGACCATAAGCCGCCAAAGGAAATTATGAAATTCTGTAAAACCCTCATTTTTCCTTATTTAGCATTTAAGATAAATAAGACTGCATTTTTCATATCTGCCTCTTTATTTATTAAAAAGAATGATTTGTTTATTGGATGAGAGAGTTTTGATGAGTTGATTAAAATTACCCGAAATTGTAGGGGCGATTCATGAATCGCCCCTACAAGTAAAAATTGATAAGACAGGTTTGAATTATTTAGAAAACACTTCCCTAATATTAATCAAACATTACTTAACCTTTCTGTCAAACGGTTTTATCTTGTCGAGTTCATGTTTTTTCTTTTGATAAACTTTGTACAACTCATATTTATTTTGGAGGTTCATCCAAACATCAGAAGAAGTACCAAAGTACCTGGCAAGTTTAATAGCCATTTCCGGTGATATTGCCCTTTTGTGGTTAACAATTTCGTTAATTCAATGAATGTTATCTTCTTTCCATTCTTCATTGATGCTTGTTTAACTCAAAGATATTTTCCAATTTAATGTATGAATTAAAAATATAACTCTTCCCACCTCATCTACCCTAATTTTCCCTTGTCAAGTTTAACAATAGTTTTTATTTTGCATAGCAGTATAAAAATATCTTTTTAGTAAAGATGGCAATAAATTTAGTAAAGTGAGGAAATCCATGAACCGTACTATTACCCTTATCCTGTTTATAATATTACTTTCCATATCATCAATTTTTGCACAGGAAAAACTTGTTCCGTTTGAAAAGGATGGTAAGTATGGTCATAAAGATCTAGATGGAAATGTTGTGATTAAACCACAATTCGATTTTGCCGGTCAGTTCCATGAAGGGAGAGCTTACTTCTTTGAAAGCCAATACGAAAAGGCAAAATACGGTTACATCAATACTTCTGGTGAAGTAATTGTTGAGCCTATATACCATGGTGCCGGAGATTTTTCAGAAGGATTGGCAAGAGTACAGACATGGAGATTCAGTATTTTTGATGCTCCCTATATTTGGGGTTTTATAAATCATGACGGACAGCAAGTTATTGAACCTCAATTTGAATATGTATCCGACTTTAAGGAAGGATTGGCATACTTTAAGGAAACCGAATTTAAGTTTCTTTTCTGGGTTAGAGAAAAATATGGCTACATAAATAAGGAAGGAAAAGTAGTTATACCTGCAAAATTTGATCATGCCGGTATATTCAATAATGGGCTTGCACCGGTGAGGGTTGGTGATAAGCGTGGTTACATAAACCAGAAAGGCGATTTTGTTATTGATCCGAAATTTGATTATGCTAGCTGTTTTTCGGATGGTTTGGCTATGGTTGGAGTAAATAATCAATATGGTTATATAAATAACTCAGGCGAGTTTGAAATACAGCCAAAATTT
The DNA here is from genome assembly GCA_963663615.1 of Melioribacteraceae bacterium. Classification (GTDB taxonomy): domain Bacteria; phylum Bacteroidota; class Ignavibacteria; order Ignavibacteriales; family Melioribacteraceae. The sequence goes on along the minus strand of OY760517.1, from coordinate 1,506,866 downwards.
ATTGAAGCAAGAGATTTTTCAGAAGAGCGTGCGTTGGTACGCATTAGTAACAAATGGGGCTTTATTGATAAAAGCGGTGACCTTGTAATTGATGCTATTTTTGATGATGCTACTGAATTTACATACGGTAGAGCCAACGTTCAGAATGGCAGTGAAAAGTATTTTATTGATAAATCCGGTAAACGATTAAATTAGAATTGTTTTTTGGTAGTAACCTCGGAGCATCTTCATACTTCCAGGGTTAAAAGTTTAGATTAGCAGATATAAAAAAGCCCACGATTTTCGTGGGCTTTCTGTTATATATTTGCAATTTTTATATGCATCACAAAGTAAAATTATTTTATATCATTCTTCTGATTGTTAACAATTTCCTCAGTATCAAGTGCAATAACAAGTTCTTCATCAGTTGCAATTCTAAACACTTTACATTTGGATGAAGCAGTAGTTATTTCACAATCACCTTCCGGTTTGCTATTTTTATCAGTATCAAGCTCAATACCCATAAATTCCATATCTTTACAAACAAGTTCACGAACCAAAGAAGAGTTTTCGCCAATACCACCGGTAAACACAACAGCATCAACACCACCCATTGCAGCAGCATATCCGGCAACGTATTTACGAATGCGGTAATTGAATACATTAAAGGCTGTGGTACATCTTTCATCACCTTTTTCATAACCTTCTTCAATTTCGCGCATATCATTACTCTGCTGGCTAATACCAATAAGTCCGCTATGTTTGTTAAGCAGAGTATTAATTTCAGCCATGTTAAGATCTTCCTTACCCATAATGTAGGTAATAAGTGAAGGGTCCATATCACCTGAACGAGTACCCATAAGCAAACCTTCAAGCGGAGTAAAGCCCATTGAAGTATCAACAGATTTACCATATTTAACAGCAGCCATTGAAGCACCATTACCAAGGTGAGCAGTAACTATTTTAAGCTCTTCAATTGGTTTACCCATAATTTCGGCACATCTAGCTGAAACAAATCTGTGAGAAGTACCGTGGAAACCGTATCTTCTAATTTTATGACGTTTGTAAAGCTCATAAGGAATACCATACAAGTAAGCATAATCAGGCATAGTCTGGTGGAAAGAAGTATCAAACACACCACACTGAGGAGTAGCAGGCATATTGGCTGTAACAGCTTCAATACCTTTAATGTTAGGGGGGTTGTGAAGCGGTGCAAGCTCAATATTATCATTTAGTGCTTTAAGAACCTGCTCGGTAATAAGTACAGAACCGGAGAAAGTTTCGCCACCATGAACAACACGATGTCCAACAGCATCAATTTCGCTTCTGTCTTTAATAACACCATGGTTTTTGCTCATTAACACAGCAAGCACATATTCAATAGCAATTGTATGGTCAAGAATTTCACCAACAATTTTAATTTTATCTTTACCTTTTGGTTTATGAGTAAGGATAGCATTACCCATACCAATTCTTTCAACAATACCTTTAGCAAGAGCATCTCTGCCATCAGTGTTAATAAACTGATATTTTATTGAAGAACTACCACAATTTAAAACTAATATTTTCATTTTTTCCCCGGAATCTTAATTTACTTTTTTACCATCTGCATCATATTTGAAGAAACCTTCACCTGTCTTTTTGCCAAGCTTTCTTTCACGAACAAGCTTTCTAAGAAGCGGACAAGGTCTGTAGCGTGGTTCACCAAGCTGATTCCACATCTGTTCCATCCAGGCTAATACTTCATCAAGACCCATTGAATCAGCCATTTCCAAAGGACCAGACTGGAAACCATAACCAAGTTTTAATGCGGTATCAATATCTTCGGCAGATGCAACACCTTCAAGAAGAATATACATAGCTTCGTTAAGAAGCGGAACAATAGCACGAGTTGTAACAAAACCGGGATACTCATAAACTTCAACAGCAGTCTTTTTAATCTTCTTGGCGAAACCTTTCATTTTATCAACAGTTTCATCGGAAGTTTCAAGACCACGAACCAATTCAACCAAAGCTACTTTTGGTACCGGATTTTGGAAGTGCATACCAATAATTTTATCTTTTCTGCCAGTACATTCGGCAATTTTAGTTAAACTTAAAGTTGAAGTGTTAGAAATAAATATTGTATCGTCCTGTGCAATTTCATCCAACTGTTTAAATATGCCACATTTTAGTTCATGATTTTCTTCAACTGCTTCAATAACAAGATCAGCATCCTGAACTTCAGCAATATCAAGAGACCATTTAATTCGGCTAAGAATAGCTTTCATTTCGCTACCAGTCATAGCCCATCTGGCAATCTCTCTTTCCATACCAGCCTGAAGCTGTTTTTTGGCTGCTTCAAGCTGAGCTTCATCCTTTTCAATGATTACAGCATCAAGTCCGGCTGCTGAAACAGTCTGGGCAATACCCTGCCCCATAACACCAGCACCGATAATAGCAACATTCTCAATTCTGCTCGAATCTTCTGCCTTCCCTTTATCTTCGAGGAGGTCTTCTAATTTTAAATTTTCACTCATCGTTTATCCATAATTTATATTGATTTCCAAATAGTACAATTATATCATTTTATAAGGCGTAATTCTGTTAAGAAAGAATAAAATTTAGACATTCTTGTCCACCTTATTCTTACAGTTGCAATAATTATACCATGCAAAAATAGTAATAATTATGGAATTTTTAGCCCTTTTTAATAATCTTTTTTACTAAAAATAGTAATCGATAAAGCCAAAGTGAGAATCATAAACAGAAGCGAAGTAATTATTGGCTGCCAGCTAAATATGCCATTTCCATTCGATAGATCAATCGTGATGGTAAATAATTCCGAAGTTTTTGGAAAAATATAGTACAGAGTATCCAATATAAATTGCCACGTACCATTTATAAGTTCATATATTTGCTCCCTGTACCTTAATGCCGGGGATATTGCCAAAAATATTAATATGGAAAGCATCATAGCCAAAACAGAGCTGCGAGTTAATATACCACCCAATATAACGAGTGAATATAAAACCGCAAACGCTATTGTAATTGTACCAATTGTTAGTAAAAACGCAGATTCCCAAATACCAAATTTTAATCCGAGTAGTAACCAGATACCTCCAACAAAGTAAGCTATATTAACGAATACAATAAAAATACCACCAAAAAATTTACCCAAAATTAACTGTCCGCGTGATATTGGTTTTGAGAGAAAAACATCGATATTACCCTTTTCAAGCATCGATGGAATTAGCCCTGATACTGAAAATATTGAGAAGAATAAACCTACCCCATAAAGCGGAGCAATAAAGAAATCCTTAACCCGGTAAACAATAAAATCCTTAACATCTACAAGTTCCCCGTTAATTCTTTGTTTGCCCTGAAAAGAGTTAACCAGATCGTCAACACCAAATGCAGCAATAAGTCCAATAAGTATTAGTAGAATAATTGATGAAAGTCCAAAAAAGGTTAGGAACGTTTTCTTGGATAACGATTCTCTAAAAGTAAATCTTGAAATCAGGAATATATTTTTCACTATTTTGCCTCTTCATTTTCTTTAATCAGTGTTACAAACATATCTTCCAGCGAATTTTTAATTTTCTTCACTTCAACAATTGTTATTTCGTTGCTCCGTAGCTTGTCAATAAGAAAATTAAGCTCCAGATTGTCTTTTATATTAACTTCAAAATGATCCCTGTCAATTTTACCCAAACCTTTTACATCAGCTAAAACTTCATTCAACTTTTTGCCAACATGGTTTTCATATTCAACCAGGTATTCCGTACCTGAGGATGTAATTTCATTAACTGTACCCTGTTTTACCAATACGCCTTTGTTTAGGATTGCAACATTATCACAAATAAGCTCAACTTCGCTAAGCAGATGACTATTTAGAAAAATAGTTTTACCCTGATCTTTTAACACATTCAGAATATCCCTTATTTCCTTTCTACCTATAGGATCAACACCATCAGTTGGTTCATCAAGAAAAATAATATCCGGATTGCTAATTAATGCCTGTGCGAGTCCCATTCGCTGCAGCATACCCTTTGAATACTTTCCGGCTTTCATCTTTTTCCATTTTAACATACCAACAGTATCCAGCAACTCGTCAATACGCTTATTTACATTTTTATCAAGGTTTCCACTCAAATCGCCAAAAAATTTTAATATCTCAAATCCACTCATAAAAGGCGGATACTTGTGATTTTCTGGTAAATACCCTACCTGTTTGCGTATTCTATAATCAGATACATCCTGCCCCAGAAGCTTGGCAATACCACTTGTGCGATGTGTTATACCCAGCATTATTTTAACCAGAGTTGTTTTACCTGCTCCATTGGGACCAAGTAAGCCAAAAACCTTACCCTCTTCAACATTAAGAGATAATCCTTTTAACGCTACAACACTTTTGCTCGTGAGCGAAGTAAATTCTTTTCTTAAATCAACAGTTTCAACAGCGTACATATTTCCCTTTGTTTTTCTCTTAGACGTACAAAAATAAAAAAGTTACAGATACAGTTTTTCAATTTTTATTTTAAGTTTGCAATATATAATTTAATAATTTGAATATGGAACGCAAAAATGAATTACAAGGAACTTACCAAAGATACCATTGAACAAACTTACAAAAGTATTGTTGGGCAGAAATTTAAAGTATATGTTGAACACTACGGTCATGGAGATAATCCGGCAGCAGTTAAAACAGCCACTGATAATTTTATGCGAGGAGTAAAAAAAGCAGCAGAAGCAGCCCAAAAAGCCCTTGAAGAAGTTGAAAAGCAATTATAGTTAATTCACATCGGAGGTAAAAATACAAACCTCCGATGTTTGAATAATAAGATTTACTTAAGCACCAGCATTTTAATTGTTTTGTTCATTGCTTGGCTGCCGCTATCAAAATCGAGGCGGGCAATGTAAACACCGGAAGCCAGGTTTGCTGCATTAAATTTAACATTATGCTGCCCTGCTTCGAGTTCACGGTTTACAAGGTTTGCTACCTGTTCACCAAGTACATTATAAACAGTTAGCTTTGCATTTCCGGCATCAGGCAAGTTAAACCTTATAGTCGTTTCCGGGTTAAAAGGATTTGGGTAGTTGCTTAGCATAAAAAAGTTTTCAGGGGTATTATCGTCTTTTACTACTGACGTCGAAGTAACCACACTAAAACTATCAACTCTAAATTGTACAGAACTAGTAATATCAAATTTATCAGTAATACCTACATTAGCAAAAGAATAAACTTTGTTACCAATAATCTTGCTGAATGATCCATTCACAGGTATATCATTATCATTTATAATAAAATATTTTTTCACGAAATATAACTCATCATTTGTCGCCAGGATTATATTAAACTGCTCATTCAAATACTCCTTAAAACTAAATAATCCATTTCCACCGGAATATGAAGATGAAATAAAATTATTTAAATAATTAAAATTAGAGTTATGTGAATAAATATTTATTGGCTCTCTCTGTAATTCCCCATTGTTGTTAAAATTTCTTAAAAATAGTTGTGTTTTGTTCTCAATTGTTGAGAAAAAAAGTTCGCTCTCTTCACCATATTCAACTGAAGCAAGCTTAATTTTTAGTCCTTCATCATTTGAATAAAAGGTATAAGGATAGTTATCTAGAAACTCACCTTTTGATGAAAATCTTCGTGCCAATATTTTTGAAGTATCTGTTCCATCAGTGCTTAAATCTGTCCAGAATACACAACCTGCACCGTTTTCATCAATAGCCGTATATGGGAAAATTTCTCCGCTATAATTATCTTGATTATCGATCAGAACAGGCGTACCAAGACTATTTGAATAAACATTATATGAGTAAAAATAAGCCTGTTTATTGCTACTAAAGTAAGTGCATGTTATCGCTACAACAGAGTCAGTTAGAACTTTAACTATTGGTTTAGTATCATACAAACTTTCCTCAGTCAAAGTAAGTGACTTCACAAGATTATTTGTATATATATTAATAAGACCTATTTTAGCCCAATTTCCCTGAGACTCAATATGTTCATTCCAAACTGCAACCACCAAACTATCACTAATGAATTCACCATTGAAATATGACAATAAAGTATCTTTATTAAAGTCTTCAAGAAACTCTATTGGAGGATTATCCTCAAATCCATCCTTATCAATAAATGAGGCAAATGGTTTTGACTCCTTACCATTGTTTCTAGAATAAAACATCATTGAAGCACCATCATCTCTGAAAGCAACATTTTCTACTTTTGGCAAGTCTATATATTTATAGTATTCGTCTGCAACAGCTTCAACTAAAGTATTGCCATCCAGATCAACCAATCTCTGAAATACTGGCAGGTTGTTCTTATACGCAACGGCAAATTCAGTTCCCGTGAAATCTACATCTGAATATCCTGGATCTAAATTTTGATTATTATTCAAACCGGAAGCTAAAAGTTTGTAGTCTCCAATCAAGTCAAAATTACTATTTGTTTTACCATAATAAACTTTTAATGAATCATTTTCTTTAATAGTAAAAGTAAAGTAGAATGAATCATTTATAAATAATTTAGTTTTGAAATGAAAATTATGAAAATTAAAGTCCAGCGTATTTTTGTTAATAAATTGTGAAAGATTATCATTAAATTTATATACATCGGTATTACGATTCTCTTCACTAAAATAATTATAAACAATATATGTGTATTCATTATCACCATTTAAAGATAGGTATATTTTATCTCCTTCAGGGTAAATATTTTCCAATAGAGCTTTCGGTTCTTCGTACAGAAGAGAATCTTCATAAAGTATATTCCCATAAATTTTGTTATTGTCATATCTGTAATAGATATATTTAAGTTGATCATTATTAAAAAAAGTAACAAATCTATGAATGCTATACGAATCATTAATCAGTAGCTTGGGCTCACTAACCTCACCAGTACTAAAATTAACATTAATACTGTATGTTGTACTTTCGAATGGTCCTTCAAGTGTTTGGTAAATAACAATAATATTCTTACTTGAAATGAAATTTATACTTAAAGGGTCTAAAAGGTTCTCATTGTCAGAAATAATTTCAAAATTATCTACCAAAACAGTACCATTGCTATCAATTACATCCATTAATAGTTTGGAGGAACTGCTTATAAATGGTGACCTTAAATACGCAAATAAGTCCTTTTTATTAGAAGCCATTCTCCCATAATTATCGTTACTCTGATTTATAAAACCGTATTTTGCAGATTTATACAAAATATCTCCGTTTCTATTAATCATTGTCGCACGAATGGTATCAAAATCCGAACTTCTTGAACAAATATTTAGAATTGTACCATTCTCAAGACATTCAATTGTTGGAGAATTATGTTCACCATATACAGGGACACCCCTCAATAAAGTTATCGGATCCTGAACAGAATTAATATTTAGGTCTACGATTGTTTGAGAATAGCTAATTGTAAATAAACCGAAAATCAAAAAGCTGATTAATAAAACATACCTCTTCATTTCTTTTCCTTTTTTAAAAATCACCTTGAAATATAAGTTTATTCCTCTACGAATCAATCCCATTAATTAAATAGGGAAAAAATAGTCCCCAAAATTAACTCCATCCCCCCTAATATATATCGATTACTTTTACTTAAGTACCAACATTTTTATTGTTTTATTCATAGCTTCACTACCGCTATCAAAATCGAGGCGGGCTATGTAAACACCGGAAGCCAGGTTTGTTGCATTGAACGTAACATTATGCTGCCCTGCTTTCAGTTCGCGGCTAACAAGGTTAGCTACCTGTTCACCAAGTACATTATAAACAGTTAGCTTTGCATTTCCGGCATCAGGCAAGTTAAACCTTATAGTTGTTTCCGGGTTAAAAGGATTTGGGTAGTTGCTTAGCATAAAAAAGTTTTCAGGGGTAGCAGTTTCTAAATCCGTAATGAATTGTTTTTCATAAGTATCGCATCTGTATTGAATGTACGAACCACTAAATTCTGGATTACGAATATACTGGACCGAATAAATTTTATCATCATAAATTCTTCCTTTTGCGGAAATAATTGATTCTTCCGGATCAGTCTTCATATCAAATTTTTTAACAAATAGAGCTGTATTATTTGGAGTTGCCAAAACACAATAATCTTCTTTTACATAATTATTTTGAAAATGAATTGACTCTCTATCATATTGGTCATTAAATAGATGGAGGTTATAATAAGGTGGCGGATCAATTAAAGGGTCCCTTTGTAAAAAAGTCTCTTCTTCATATTGTTGTGAACCATTCTGATTTACATAATAAATTCTGTAGAATTGCCAGGAATCAATTGTAGTAAAAGTCATGGATAAGTCGTCATTCAATGATAATCCCTGAACAACTACTTCCCTATCATTAGGATTCCAATTAGTTAATAATTCAACAGAGTCGGCAAGCGGTAACCCATCTTGACCAAATCTTCTTGCATAAATTTTTCTTGATGGAAGTTCACGAACATCCGTCCATACAGCAATTCCGTCACCATTACTATTAACATCATATTGAGGATAATAATCGAAATAACTGGGATAAGTTAATTGTTTATTTACAATTATCGGTTCACTTGCAGTATAACTATTCAGATTAATAACCGAATAGTACAAATTCGCATAATCTTCTTCATTTTTAACATTAAATGCAATTGTGGCAATACTATCCGAAATAATCTGAGGTTTTGAAATACCGTAAATATCGCTCATATTTTCGGCAATAGTCAGATCATAACTTAGTGAATCATTATCGAGGCTAAAAATCCTAACCTTCTGACTCTTCATAGAGAGACTATTTGATTCAACCCAGGAAATCAAAAACCTGTTTTCATCAATAAAGCATCCATCAAACATTGTTTTATAACTTTGGTCACCTACCTCTACAAAAGTCGTTTCATCTTTTAGAACATTCCCCTCATCATCAAAAATGATATAACAATGCCTTGAATTACCACCATATTCCATTCTCGTAAAGAGAAGCATTGTTTTACCGAAATCACTAAAAGTAACATTTTCATAACTTGGATTAACTGTAATAACATTGGTAGCTGTCAGATGCTCTTCAAATATATCACCATTATAGTTCATTCTGGTAATATGACATAAATTGGAGTAATATTGATGTACTACAAGCCCATCTGAAACAAAAGAAACTTTATTTCGATAATCATAATCCTCTATTAGGGTAGTAAACGAATTAAAAACTGCGGAGGTATCTGACTTTCCGAATACCAAACTGTTAGCGGGATATGCGGTACCATATGATATCATTACAGAATCTTCCTCAAAACTAATAAATGGAATTGCAGCATGCCGTATGTCTGATACAATAGTACTTGTAGTTTCAAGGGAATCAAAATTCTCACTAAATTTATAGAGTACTAAATTGTAGGGACCTCCATTCCTTTCTTTTATTAACAGCCAGTTTTTCGAGTAATCATCAATAAAATAAAAGATTTCGTTATCATCATCATCGTAGTCATAAAGAAAAAAGCGATAATAATCAGCATGCAGTAATGAATCTTTGCTACAGCTGTACGAATAAAAGGATGGACCCACTCTTCTAATAATCTTCAAATTATTATTATTATCGACCTCGGATAGCAACTGATCTGTATCTAACCATCCATCATAAAGCAATATTGGGTCATACAACGTTTTGGTAAACGGATCAAAGTAGCGACAATATCCTTCTGAATCATTACCAACATTAGAATACCATGAATAAACGATATAGTTATCGGGGGTAAAAAAAGCCTTTATATCGAAATATATTGCATCAGTTTGAAAAACAATATAATCTTCAAGCAATATATTTCCCGAACTATCAATTACCTCCACAAAGAATTTTTCGGTATCGGCATCTGTTTCAGACCAGGAGAGCAGGAACATATCATTATTATTGGTACAGAGGTCTCTTATTCTGAACGAACCAAAATCATCATAACTTTTAGTCTTTTCATATAATAAAGTACTGTCTTTGGCAAAAATTCTAGCTTTCAACGAATTGATTTCGACACCGGGATCATAAGTTACAAGTGAGGTACCGCTTTTTAGAGAAACCAAACCAGGCTTGGAAACTGGTCCTTGTATATAATTATCATCCAAAGCTTTGAAAGGTTCAATATGATTTGAAATGGTAATGTCTGCAATATTTTGCGAAAAGATACTGGAAGTAAACAATATTAGAATTAGAAATAATTTCGTTTTATCTAACATACTATCCTCCCCATATTTGATACTCAAACATAGCATTTTTACCTTTAAATTGAATAGCATGCGTTTATTTTAGTCGAGAATGTGCTTAAAAGCACATTCTCTATCAATTACTTAGTAGTAAGTGCCAAATTTACTCTGTTCGCCTTATTTATATTTTTAAGGTATTCTCGGAATGTTTCGTATTCTTTTGAATCAATCAAAGTAGATGTTAAATTCACTCTTCGTTCAAGTTTAATTTCAGTATCAGATACTTTTGTTGAGAAGCAATAAATATTTCCAAAATCGTATTTTTCAATCAAATCATCTTCAGGATCAGCAAATACTCCATTATCGCCTTCATATTTCACATTAACAATATCGTGGTACTCATAAGTAGTTTTTAGGGATATTGGATAGTTTCTATCAGTATCAGTAAATCGATTAAGCTGGGAATCATTCGTATATACAAATGGATTAAAAACTATAATTGAATTTGTTTTTATAGCTTCCAAAGGATGCTTAAAATCAAACTCAAATGTAATATCATTCTTAATGTCAGATGGGTCGTCATACTTCAAATTAAATATTTCAATATCAGGAGTATTAGAGTTTATATACCGCTCCATAACAGTTTTGATGTTGTTTTCCGTAGCATCCTTTAATCCGGATCTGTATGCAAGGTTAAAATTACCTGTAAGGGTCATTTTAGTATGCCCCTCAATACTTCCATTACTCTTTAAATTAAAATCAGTCTCTCTTTTTAGAATGTTGTCTTTGTGCTTACTTTCTGGTAAATCAATAAAAACACTTGTACCGTCAGGATTCAAAACAACTGCTGTAACGCCTTCAATTGATGAATAAATTTCATCTACCGGGCAGCTGCTTCCGGTGGCATCTAACCAATAGGTTTTATCTGTTTTCGTCTTAACCATAGCAATCATATGATTAAACCTTAGATCAATTATTTCAGTTCGTAACTTACCAAGATTTTTAGTTCTTACTAAAGCCGGATAAGCAGCTATACCTATTGAGTTAAGCAAATTTACATTAAGAACAGTCATATCCTTGCAATCACCATAACGTTTTTCAACAATAGAGTTAAAGTGATTTGGCATTATTCCACTCTCACCTATTGATATTGCAACATACCTGTAATTCTTTTGAGTATAATTATATATTCTTTGAATTCTTTCATATTCCGTTTTGGCGGTACCAATAATCTCAAGTGCCAATTTTTGTACTGACGGATCAGTATAAAACTCAAACCGGTCATGAACCTGGCTCCAATAAAGTCTGGACAGTTCATCCCAATTTTCCCTCTGCAATCCTAAAATCGCATACATTGCGATATCATCATAAGGAGGTAATGATGGTTCATATTTTATTGGTTCAATATCTCTCATTTCCCAATAAAATGTCTGATTACTATTTTTTCTCGAATTTTGTTTTAGAAGGTCTTTCACAACCTCTGGTTTAGGAAGTTCACAATTAAACGGTTTATAATTCCAAATAATTTTGTGACGGAAAAATATTTCCGAAATTTGTACGGAGTATTTCACATACTTTTTAGGATATTTTCCCTGGATTTTCCATTTATCATTAAAACTGAATCTGTCATAAATTGCCAGTTCGTAACTATACTCAAGAACACAACCTGGTTCTACTCCGGGAAAAGTAAACTTAACAGATTCATCATCGGAAAACTCAACGAAATCCGGTTTCAGTTGCGACTTATATAAATCTTCATCCGTCAGCTCAATTATTGTACCATCAGGTTTAATAGTACGAGCACTAAAGGAAATCAGCTGTCTATTCTTATCAAGATAAATACTTTGTGTAAGAAAATCTTCTGCCTTGTCATTGAAATAAACAAAAGCCATATGGTATTTCTGATTTCGCTGTACTTCCCAGTTATCATCTAATTTAAATTGCGTATGAGTATGCTCATATAACACTACTCCTCCATCCTCTTTGTATTCATCAGCAGTTGGCAAGGCTTTCAGATTGGCATTTTCAAGCATTTCATCAATAGACATGCTTCCGCCGCTACCGCATCCATAGAGGAATAGTATTATAATAGCTAACGCTATTAGCATGTAATTATACATATTATCTCTCCACTAAAATAAATTTGTTTTATTTTTGAGTTGAAATAGCCCCATGTCCCTCTCAACTCGAAATTTAATATACAAAATTTTTATCAAAAGACTAACATAGCGGTTTAAAGTTATGGTTACTAGGTTTTTAGAGTTATAATCCATTCAATTATAACTCTAAATTGTCTTATAGCTATTTAAACCATCTTAATTATTGGTATATCTTCTTATACAACATCCTTCTTTCTTTATTTAACAATACTTCCTAAATTTAACCATCAATTCTCCCAATATATATAAGCTTTACTATTAGTGCATACCTTACACTAATAATTAAAAAACATCAAAATGAATCCTGGATTCTTGCTGAACCTACTGTTACTTGCTGTGAAAATATTAATAGTAATATTAAAAGGAAATGGTTTGGTCCAAAGAACTATTATCTAGAATCTACAAATCAGGAATTGTTTGAAATTCTTGGTTATTCCAAATACTCTACCATCCCTTCCGAACACTCCGATTATATTAAACCATTGCCAATTTATGACGGACTACCGCATAATTGTTACGATGAGATAAAACATCATTATAATAAACTACCCCCGGTAAATACGCTTGTAAAGTATGCAGCTTATGTTGATAATAAGCACAGCCATTTCCTTAATAGTGATTAACCCAATATCGCCTGAACAACGGCAGGATGGTTTGGATATGTATCAATCTCTTAATATTTCGGATGATCCTACCAGACAAGCAATCAAAAACGAGGACCTATTTATAGTTAATAACTCACTGCAAAACCTTGCATCTCAACAACTAACATTAATGTATTCAAGAGCTACCTGGCAAAAAAGTTTTTCTAAAGAATCTGGTACTGGTTAATGGAAGAGTTTATTCCTCTACTAAGGAATAGATTCAGTTACCAAACTTCTCTACAGGTTTTAGTAGTAGAATTCAAATGGCAAAATTTTAGCACCAATAATCGTTTCAAAATATGCAGGCATTTTTTATTTTGCTATTTCAAAATTTGAGGCATTTTTGAATAGCAACTTAACTTCAATCAAAATATACAGCAATTCAATAGAAACTAATCTAAATCTTGACTTACAAAAGAATAATGATTGTGATGCTGTACTGTTCGATGAATGTTCAACCTCCCTTGTTCCACAGTATGGTGGTGCAAATAGCGAAATCAGGTTAATAGCTCCTAATGATCAAATTGATTACGCTGTTGTGCTATTGAAAAGAAACAAAGTAAATAAAATCACGAAAAGCCCTCAGTACGATTCAGACAACGTTATAAAAAAATATATTCCAAGTGATACAGACCATACACTCGGAAATAGCAATCGCGTGCAGATAAAGCATAGCAATAACTCAATTGCAAGGTACAAACATCTAAAATATAATTGTGCAGTAGTATTTAAGGATGATTCTATGGATTATGGCGATACTTTTGGACTATGTGGAATTTTAACAAGGTTTGGCAATATACCCCACTTACATTTTGAAGTATTCCGAACAATAACATATAAATATTCCGATGCTATTCCCGTTAGCTATAATAACCTTAAAGGAAAACTGACAAAAACAAATTTTCTTATAACGGGTGAGTATTATCTGGCAGAATAAATTAAATAATAATTTTGAAATATTAATTGAGGGTTTTATGAAAAAATTAATATCTATCATATTTTTTATTTCCGTAACACTGTTTGCACAAACTAAAAATTCATCACCATTTTTATCTGTTCATGGAGGTTTACACCGGACTTCAATTGATAATTTTGATGAAAATTACGATTCGAAAAATATGTTTAATTATGGTGGTGGTTTTGGCATTCCGCTAACCAGAAGGAATTTTCTTTACTTTAAGTTCTCGTATTACCATGTTGAAGGGCAACCAACAGTGTATAACTGGGACGAGAATTTAAACATCTATAAAAGTAAGGTAGATGGTGTTTCAAAGTTTTTCTACAGAACTTTTCAGCTTTCAATGCAATATCGCTTCCTTGAATATAACAAATTACATGCAGGACTTGATGCCGGTATTGCTTATATAAGTACTACTGAAACGAGTGACCGCAAAGACCTTAATTTAAATACATGGTACCCACCAACAAATACTTCTAATATCGGCTTATTGCTTGGTGCTGTTGCCGAATATGATATTACACCAAATTTTAGTCTATTTATTGAACCAAGATATACAGCTACAATTGAAGAAAAATTCTTTCAGGATATTGGCGGATTCAATCTTGATTTCGGTTTTAGATACTATCTGTCAATATTAAAAAATAATTAAGGAGCAGTAAAGTATATGAAAAAATTAATTTTAGTATTAGTAATATTAACAATATCTGTTTTTGCTCAGGAAACAAACCGTTATGTTGAAGTAACTGGAAAATCGGAAATTAAGGTAAAAGCCGATCAGATTTTCATAAGAATTGAATTAAAGTCAGTTAAAGAAAATATGGATCAGAGTAACTTTGCCAACAAATCTAAGCTCGATTTATTGAATGAAATTTTGGATGAATTTACAATAGCCTCAAAAGATATTGAGCAGGAACCAATTTATTTTGGAGTTGAATATAATTACAAAAATGGCGAGCGTGAATTTGTAGGTTATTATTCGCAGCAACACATCTCGGTTACCCTTAATAAGCTTGATAAGTATTTTGATTTGCTTAAAAGACTTTCAGAAACCAATAATTTCGAAATCGTTAATTCTTCCTACTCTAATTCTGAATACCTGAAATACAGAAAACAAGCTCTTAAGGAAGCTGTGCTAATTGCGAAATCGAAAGCTGAAAATATTGCTAATATTTTGGATATATCAACAGGTAAAGTTCTCGAAGTGGAAGAACATAACGAATCGCAGAATAGATTAGTACAGTTAAACTCGGTAAGTGCACTAAATAAATCAAATACTTTTAATGCCTCCATATCAGTAGCTTGTTCGGTGCGACTAAAAATAGAACTGGTTGAATAGCTTTACTCTTGATTATTAATAGAACAGGTTTTAATTATTCCTGTGTTATTACAAAATGATAATACAATATTTCATAATTCGCAATTCAATTTTGTAGTTTTCGAACCTTGCTTTTTATTATATTATGTCAGTTTTTCAATCAAATAAAAGGCAAGGTTTATGAGAATTCTAATTCTTATTTCGATAATTACGTCCTTTCAGCTATTTTCGCAAACTAACCTGATAATAAATACCGAAGCACGAAATACAACTTCACTAAACGGAAGTTGGCATTATATCGTTGATCCTTATGAAAATGGATATTATGATTACCGCTATACCCCTTTCGATCATTATAAAATTCCCTCTCGTGGGGCATATTACATGAATGCCAAAAAACAAAACAAATCCGATAGAATAGAATATAATTTTGATAAATCCGATGTTATTAGTGTACCGGGTGATTGGAATTCACAAAAAGAAAACCTGTTTTATTACGAAGGTACGGTTTGGTATAAGACGTCGTTTGATTATAAAAAAACTGGTGCACAAAACAGACAGTTTGTTTATTTTGGAGCCGTAAACTACATTGCAGAGGTTTACCTTAACGGTAAAAAACTGGGTACACACGTTGGTGGTTTTACCCCATTTAATTTTGAAATAACTGATTTGCTCAAGGAGAAAGATAATTTCCTTGTTGTAAAGGTTGATAATAAACGTGCTGCTGATGCAGTACCTACACTTAATACAGACTGGTGGAATTACGGTGGTATTACCAGAGATGTTAAAATTATTGAAACTCCTGCCAATTTTATTCGCGACTACAAAATACAGCTTGATAAAAATAATAATAAATTAGTTAAAGGTTTTATACAACTTGATAACAATGAAGCTACTGATGTAACAATTCAAATTGATGAATTAAATATTTCCGAAATAGTTAAAACAGATAATAGTGGTTATGCCGAAGTTAATTTTGGCATTAATAATTTGGAGTATTGGTCTCCTGAAAACCCAAAACTTTATACGGTTAAACTTACCCACAACAATTCTTCCTTCAAAGATCATATTGGATTCCGGACAATAAAGGTAGAAGGAACAAAAGTTATTCTGAACGATGAACCAATATTTCTTAAAGGTATATGTTTGCATGAAGAGTTTGCTCCCGAAGGAAGACGAGCAAATTCGGAAAAAGATGCCATCCAATTATTTGACTGGCTTAAAGAACTTGGTTGCAACTACGTTAGATTAGCTCATTATCCCCATAATGAATACATGTTGCGTGAAGCTGATAGAAGAGGAATAATGGTGTGGGAAGAAATTCCTGTTTACTGGACAATCGCTTGGAAAAATAAATCAACCTACAATAACGCTGAAAATCAGTTAGTTGAAACTGTTACAAGAGATAAAAACCGTGCAAGTTTAATAATTTATTCAATGGCAAACGAAACCCCTAACAGCGATGCACGATTAAGGTTTTTAACAAATCTTGCATATAAAACAAGAGAGATGGACGATACAAGACTTATAAGTGCCGCTTTGGAACTACATGCCCAAGGGAAAGAAAGACTAATTAGAACTATTGTTGATCCGTTTGCGGAAGTTGTTGATATACTAAGTTTTAACTTGTACCTCGGTTGGTATGATGGTCGCCCCGATAAATGCAGTAAAATTGAATGGAAAATAAAATACAACAAACCGGTTACGGTAAGTGAATTTGGTGCAGGTGCAAAGTATGGTTTTCATGGTGACAATGAAACCGTATGGAGTGAAGAGTTCCAGGCACATCTATATGAAGAAAACCTCAAAATGTTCGACAGACTTGATCAGTTAGCCGGACTTTCACCATGGATACTCGTTGACTTCCGATCACCCCGCAGAGTACTACCTGAAATACAGGATGGTTGGAACAGAAAGGGATTAATATCTGATAAAGGTGAAAAAAAGGAAGCTTTCTATATCCTTCAAAAAGCGTACAAAAACAAATAATTTATTGCCCCGGCGAATAAAATAAAGAGGGTTTATCTCCGGCTTTTTAACATTATAGGTACTTTCTCACTATATATTTTTCCTAAAAATTGGTAATAAAAGACTATTGTGTTTACAAAAGTTAAATATTAGGTTTAGTACAGAAATTAAGTTATTTAACTCAATTATTCGATGTCGTTCTGTTAACATCTGTTGTATTTATGTTTTTACCATAATTACAATATAATATAAAGTTTTAACAACCAACCCACCTATTAACTAAAGCTGTGGCGGCTGACGCAAGAGTCTCACCACCTCACCCAAAACTGTCAGCCGCTTCTTTTTATGGAGGTTTAATGTTAAAGTTACGTAGGAAAATATTATTGTCGAGTATTGGCAGCGGATTGGTTGTAATAGGTTTTATTTCTATTATGTCAATTCTTACATTAAATTCAGACAGCAACATCTTTTCATCATTTATCCCTCAGAACTCAAATTCTATTCAAGAAACAAAATTAATGCAATTGCCAGAAGGAAGTATCTTAATTACTTCACTCTCCCCATCTCTATTTTTCAGCAATCATTCTTCTTCCTGGAAAGAGCTTAAGGAAAAACACAACTTTGCCAATATTACAATGGCTAACTCACCAAGATTTGAAACTACAAATAGTATAAATATTAATAACGCACCCTTGTATTACTACATAAAAACAAAATAAGCACTCTTTGTACAGGTTCCTCCTATACCCGTCAGTCCCTCCTGGCGGGTTTTTTATTATCAATACTTTATTTGAATTTTCTATTCAGCTTTAATAACTTACCAAAAGTGGAGTTTTCATTATTAAGGATTTCAAATGAAGCAATTGATTATAATCTTATTGTTTGCATCAGTATTGGTTGCTGGTGATAAAACATTTAGCTGGAATACAATTGACGGTATGTGCTATTATACTGCATCTTACGATGATACAATATTTAGTGAAAAACAAATTGCTGATACATACAAGTTGTTAAATTTCGATACTTTTTTATACAATGTAACTACTACAAATCCTGAGAATATAGAGAAGTTTAGTGTCCAAAGTTTAGATCAGGAATACAAAACAGCCAAACAAGTTCTAACTACTCTTGAAGTTGTTAATTTACCTTTTTGGAATAAAATTAAACAAAAAAGACTGAATGAGCTAAATGATGTTTACAATGCAAAGAGAATAACATTGTTATCTTATACAGACCCTAAAGCATTGCTTGATTCAGTATATAATACTGAAAGCAATAATTATGCAATAATACTAAATTCTGATGATGAAACTATTCTCGGGGCATGGTACAAGCTAAAAGAAGAACAAAAAAAGAATAATGGTTCTCCTGAAAATCTCGAAAAAGAATACCAGGAAAAGTTAAATTCACCACAAAAAATGATTCATGCCAAATTGCAATTAACCACATACGGATGGTGGAATAGCATTAACTCAACAATTAGATATGTCGATCCCTATGAGGAAAAACTGGATGAGAATTTTCTAAAATTGTTTACAAAAATAATTTCGAAAGAATGCGATACCCCATAGTAGAGTTTGAATAGTAAAAAAAAGGCTGACGTTAAAAGTCAGCCAATTTTGTTTAAGCTTTTTACCAATTATTTAATCAGCATCATCTTCCTTGTTGATACATTATTACCAGAATTAAGAGTATAGAAGTATATACCACTGGCAAGTGAAGATGCATCAAAACTAACTTCGTAAAATCCGCTTTCCTGCTTTTTATTAACCAATACAGAAACTTCCTTACCTAAAACGTTATAAACCTTAAGTGTAACATTATTAGTTTCGGGAATTGTATAGTTAATTGTTGTAGATGGGTTAAAAGGATTAGGATAGTTCTGTGAAAGCTGGAATTTCTCCGGAGCAGTAAGCTCAACATTTACATAACCAGAGTAAGTAAAAGTACCATCATAGTCAATCTGTTTTAATCTGTAGCTGTATAAACCGGTTTTGCCAGGTTTATCAGTAAAACTATACGAGCTTACCTGTGAAGTAGTACCATTACCGTCAACAAAACTAATTGTTTCCCAGTTATTGTTTTCATATTTTCTTTCAATTTCAAAACCATCATTATTCAATTCGGTAGCTGTCTGCCATTTAATAATCACGTTTTCATTATTGGCAACAGCATTAAACGAGGTTAACTCAACCGGAAGAGGAGCACCTAAAACAGTAGCAAGTCTGCCAGTATTTAGGTTAAGATAACAATAAACATCTTCATTTTCTTCACCAGTAATATACTGCATATTACCCGAATTAATTGTTCTGCCTATTGCAATCCAGCAATCCCAAGTACCAGACATAACCGGTTTCCAGCTGTAAGTGCCAGCATTTGCCTGAACAATATGAAAAGCCAAAACACCATCACCAGCTTCCCAATCGCCATTTTCACCATCATCATACATGGTTTCTTCACCAGCATTATTCCAGCCGTTATGGTCACCGGCACAAACTACATCACTAGTAGGTGTAGGTAATTGATCATTTGCATTAACAATATCCCAAAGCGGTTCAAACTCATCATTATGAACACTTCTGTCAATTGTAAAAACAACTTCCTGATTTTCAGTAGTAGTAATTACCCACGAGTTATCATTGCCACCTGCCCATGGTACAATAAATGTCCAGTCAGCATCGGCAACTTTCCATTCATATCTGCCTGGTGTAGCAATAGTAACAGTATAAGTATAGATACTATCACCGGCAACAGCATCGCCATTAGTACCATCGTCCACCATTGGACCATCGCTAGTACCCCAATCATTCATCTCACCTCTAACATACATATCCTGTGAAAAAAGCGAAATGGTAATTGCAAAAAAGAAGAAAAGTATTACACTTTTTTTCATATAGCCTCCAACTATTTATTTTATGCTTTGAATCTGTTATTTAAGAAACAGCATTTTCTTCTGATCGGTAAAATTTTCAGTCTTTAATTGATAAAAATAAACCCCAGATGATAATCCCGATGCGTTGAAATCTGCAATGTAGTTACCTGCCAACTGGTAACTATTTACCAAATCAGCAACCTTGTTACCCAGAATATCATAAACAGCAAGCATCACGTGCCCACTATTCTTTACTGCATAACTAATTTTTGTTGAGGGATTAAACGGATTTGGATAATTCTGATTCAGTCCGTATTTTGTTGGAACTCCCTTCTGCTCTTCAACATCCGACAAAGGATCATAATCAAAAACTATCATATCCCAATATTCAAGATATGGCAAATTAAAACTAACATTACCATCTTCCTGAGTAAACTCGATATTCTGAGGTGCACCTTTATTATAATCCGGTGAGGCAAACCATACTTTGTAAACTTGCTCTGCACTTGATAATGTTACAGGAATATCAAATTTTTCGGTTGGTGCGGTTTGAGTTTTTAAGTTGTCTCTCCAGTCCAAAGTGCTGGCATCAGCAAGATTTATAAGATGGAATATTTTTTTATCACCTTGTTGCTTAGCATAGCTCCATACTTTTAATGCACGTCTCCACTTCACAATTTCAATTTCAGTTGAAGTAGGCAGTTCATCAATTTCTTCCGAATCGCCTCTTAAAAGGTTCTGATAAGCTACAAGAAAATCATAATAATTAACAAGATCAGCTTCCAACTCAGCACTAACGGATAGATTATTGTTAGGAAAATATTCATTGCACAACATGTGCTCCCCAAGCTCGAGGTGAGCACCGCCAAAAGCAAATATTATTGCATCGGCATACAGAACTGCCGCCGGATTAAATGAATTTGCACTTCCGGATAATTCTTTATGAATATATGCAGCCAATACGGATTTTAACTGATTACCTGAAAACTCATCATTCTGTATAATAATCTCAGCCAATTTTTCCAAGGTTGTATTTGGTTCCCACACTTCCGAGTAAAGGAAATCTACCTCACTACCAGCAATTTGCTGTTGTGCATACTGTCCCACAGCATTCATAACAAGTGAACATTGCAAACTGTCTTTCGCTTTTGAAAGCAAATTTACAAACCCCTGCGGAACGTTAATTACATCACCATTATAATTGTAAACAGTTCCCCTGCCACCAAGCTGGTCAACATGCCATCCGTCAAAATCAAGAGCTTTAAATGCATCCTTTGTATGGTAAATAATATGATTCTGCCAATTTGTATTTTCAGGGTTCATCAAATATATATCACTTACCCAGTTGGAAGGCAAATCATGAAGATCAGGAGTTACATGATTAGCATCCTTAAACATACGCCACTCATCCGAAACTCCATCAGTAGCGGCATTATCAAAAGCACCGTAAATAAGATTATAGCCCATTGACATCATGTTACGGGAACGGGCAGCATTAATATAATTTCGGACGGTATATAAATATACCTGACGGTTGGCAATATCGAACCATGTAACTGCCGGATCGTCACCAGTACCTTTTAACGGTTTATGATGTTTATAATGCCAGTCATAAAACTGTAAACCATTTATATGAAAACGATTAAGCTTTGCTATTCTTTTGCCAATTGTATCGGGATGTGTTGGTTCAAAATAAGAGAGGAAACCATAACGAGGAAATTTTGACCAGTCGGATGAAACATCAACACCAATTGAAACCTCATCAAGTTTTGAATTATTTTCCAACAGCTCAATTGTAACAAGATAGCCTTTATAATCCTCGGCAGGTGTTTGCCAAACCCAGTTAACCTGTTCACTTTCAGGATTCACTTCTTCGGTCTTAACAATTCTATCCTGATGATAATACTTAATTAGAAGTGTTAAATTATCGCTAAAACTATCCAGTACAAGATCAAAACTCACATCCTCATTAACTTCGTATCTCGCCTTATCTGTTTCTACTTTAATTATTTCGGCAGAGTATAAGTTAACTGTAATAAAAAGTAGTATAAAAATAAACTTTCTCATAATCTCTTTTAATTATTGGTTTTTAGGGTAAACACGAACATGCTTTAACAATGCCTTGTTAACATCAATATTCATGTTTTGATTGAGTTTATTGAATTCAAGTTTAAATTGGTGATTCCCTTTCTTTAAATCAAGACATAAAGTGTTGGAATACCCCCAATTGTCCCATAAATTTGTACCTCTTTGTGCTAAAACTACTGTTCCGGCTAATTTGTCATCAACATATAGTGTTCTTATAGCACATTTATTATCGGTATTTATAGGACCATTCCCATTTGCATAGCAAAAATCCGCATAGTATTTTCCATCTTCCGCAATTTCAACATCAATGGTTACGATGGTGTTTTTGTCTCTACTTAATGTAATGTATGATTCATCTTGCGAAACAGAATACTTCAATACATTTTCACTAACAAAATTACTGTAAACCGGCTCACTTAAGAAAGAGCTATTTCCATCCTTGTCAATAGACATCACCTGATATTCCGAAATACCGGTTGCTGTTAAAATGCCGTAACTATTTCGAACAGTAGAGGCAAAATACTTACCATTCTTGTAAATATGGTATTCCTTTGCATTATCAATCTTTTTCCATTCAATTAACTCGCCATTGCAGTTAACTCCTGGAGTTTCGGGGGCAAATACAGTATTTACCAAATTGATTTTACCAAAACCATCATTACCATTTAGCCTTATGGTAATTGTATGTTTCCCATTCAAATCGCCGGGTATGTAATATTCATTGGAAGATTTACCATCAACCATAAACTCGGAAATAGCATTACCATAACCTTCAACAGTAATATCAAGAAGAGCATTACGGTATTTAAAGTCTTTTAGTTTATGAACAGATTGATACGTTTTTGGCACAAGAGGGTTAAACTCAAGTTTATCAGATTTAAACTCCATACCAAATAGCACTCGATAAACAGCCGCAAGGTTACCTGCAACACTCCATAATTGCCTGTCAGAGTTAATTTCGGTACCAAGACAATTACCATTGTTGGCAACCATATTTTCCTTGTTTGTAAGGAACAATCCGGCAGCCCTGAATATTGAAGCCAAACCGTGCTCAACAGCTTTGGTGTTATTTTCCTTTACAGCAGCCCACGTATAATATGAAACAACAAAAGGCCAAATACCATTATTATGATAGTTTGGCATATTAGGTATTTGCGGAAAAATGCATGGAACACCGTAATCTGTAACAGGTAAAGTTTCGGTTAGTTTTACATCCTTCTTGCTCCCATTATAAAGCACCATTAGTGCGGTACCCAAAGCTTCCGCTCTTTCGGAAAGTGCAAGATTGTTTCTGCCATATAAATACTGTCCAAAATACTGATGTTTATCAGACCATAGATAATTGTTAACACCTTCCTTAATTTCAGATGCAACCTCAGCATAACCGGTTTTGGCTTCACCAAGTAATTCAGCCATTTCATCAAGTATTGTATATACCCGATAATGCACAGCATTTGTACCTAAATTTTTAGAAGTGTAAATATCTTTTGGGTCCATCCATCGCGGATATGTCTGCTCCCTCCAGTCCAGAAATGAGGATTCACCACATACAAGAGTAGTTTTATTATCGAAAATGTTAAATGAATCGTATTCAGCTGTTTTTTTAATAATATTGTATGAAGACCTCAACCAGTCCATATCACCGGTAACTTTAAATATTTCCCATGCAGCAAGTGCCCAAACCATCCTGTCTGTTGAAACCGGCCACGAACCACCTGTACCGGTATCCTGAATAATCATACCATCTTTAACCTTTGCCATCAAACTTGCTTTAGATGCATCAGGATTTACAGCAGCGAGCGATAAAATTATACTATAGCTTATATCTCGTGTCCACACGCCTTCCCATTTTAAGCCCGCCATAAAAGCTCCATCCTCTCTTATATCAAATAGCATTTCTTCCAGAGAAAGGTTATAAAGAGCTTCAACAATTGGTATATCACTACTGTACTTTGGCAGACCGTTAGTATTTTTAACCAGCTCCCACACAAAAAAGTTATCTTCAAGTTTACGTACAGCTTCTTTTTTGAAGGTTATATCAAGTTCATAAATATTATCGTTATCATCATCCTTCATAATAAACATTTCATCAGTATTATCATTACTGAACGTCCAGTTTAATGGTGGTGTACCACCCGAAACACTAACAAACCTGAACTGATCCTTTTTGATTATCGAACCGGTATTAGTTTTGAAATGTCCCATTTTTCCAAAACTATTAAACACTTCCGACATATCGAGTCTAAGTTTAACAACAATTTTCTGCCCAAATTCTATTGGAGCACTCTCTTCATCTACAGGGTCTTCAGACTCTTCCATTGCCCCAAATTTGTATATACTTGTTGTTTGTTTTCCATCTATTGGATTTAGGTAAAATGTATGGTCGTTACCAGAAGGGTTTTCATTATCTTCACCATTTATGCAAAACTTGAACCTCACAAACCTGCTAAAGCCTTGTTCAAATGCATCCGAATAGTTGGATACCATCTTTTGAGGTGAAATAACTTTTGATTCAAACTTACCCTCTTTTACTCCATTGCTATAAAGGGTAAACTTATCATTTTTATATAGATAATCTTGTGCAAAAATATTTACTGAAACTGCAATCAAGAATATAAAAAACAGCTGTCTAAGCATTAAATCTCCAAAATTAAATGAGGTATAAATATTATACAGAACCCGGCAACGAGCGTTAATTACCGGGTAACTGATTTAAGGAACATACATTACTTTAATAACATCATTTTAATGGAGGCACTATTATTTTTACTTTCCAGTCTAACCAGATAAATACCACTGGCAAGACTACCATAATTCTGTGAATCGAACTTGAATGTGTAAGCTCCGGCATCAAGAGTTTCGTTAACAAGAGAAACTATTTCTTTGCCAAGAATATCATATACCTTTAGACTTACATCACCTGATTCAGGAATACTGAATTTGATATTAGTTGAAGGGTTAAACGGATTTGGATAATTCTGCTGAAGTGTAAACTCTTCAGGTAGCAAATCACTTTCATCTTCTTCTACTCCGGTAGTAACCAGATTTTCGATAGTATGTGGGGAATCGGATGTTGTAGCTTCACCAAATACATTATTTACTGTACCGCTAATAATGGTTTGAGGCAACTGAATCCAGTGATCTTCACCCGAATAATTTTCATTATCATTCAACCCGTTATTTGAAGGAAGATCATAGTTTGCACCATATTTGTAACTAAATGCATTTGTAGAAGTATATTGAGGAAAAGTTACAGTAGTTGACCAAATACCATCACCGGCTGTAACATCACCCGAGGTACCATCATCTACCATAAAGATTGCACGGTTAACATTTTCTGAATCCCAAGCCCAATAAAGTGGATTCATTTCACCACACAGGAATACATTTTCAATTGCTGAAAATGGCGTTCCGTTCAAATCAGTTGCATCATTCATATCAACTGTAAATATAATTTCTGATTCCTGAAGAGTTAAAGTGGTGAATTCAAGACCGTTAAAGTATTCGTTGGGATAATCGTATGGGTCATAAGCATAAAGATTATCCAGGTCTTCCTGAGAGATACCAATTAGTCTGTGACCACCATTGTTAAGAGGGAAATCATTTTCCCAAGTGTCGCCATTAATATTAAACTTGTAGTGAATTGTATCACCCACTTCGGCAAGGTACTTAACTGATGCAGAGTAGAGATTAGTATTACCTAATTCTGCAAAACAGGTATCTGTTCCTTCCCAGGCGTTAAATGTACCCCTAACAGTTACAACATCATTAGCAGGGTTAAATCTTCCGGCAACTTTTTCAATTTCCATATTAACCTGGAAAAATACATCAATTACCTTTTTGGAACCTTCATCATTCATGAAGTAAACAACTGGCATAACCGTATCGCCTGCAACATCAAATGTTCTGTCATCAATTTCTTCCCAACTATCCTGACCGTAAATATTTTTGTAGAAAAACTTGAACGCAATAGAACCGGCAGGTAATTCTTTGGTTAGCGTATAAATACCGTCATTATCATCATCGTTCATTGGTTCCTGATCGCCCCAGTCATTAAAACTTCCTCTTAACAAAACATCTGAAAGAGAAGGATCAAAAAAACCATATCCCTGATGAACATTCATATCTACCTGAAATGTAACACTGTAATTCTGGGCAAATATCATTTGAGATAAAACTAAAACTAAAAGAATTGTGAAAAATCTTTTCATCAAATCCTCCATGATTAAAATATTTTTGAATAATGGTTACGTACTGATAATAAGCATTTACCGTGCCGGAATATTTTCATCAAATTTACTCCAAAAACAAACTTTAATGCAGTACTTTTTATTTAGTTTAAACTTCACATATCAAAATGATATGTGAAGTGAATATCATTAATATAAGCGAATTGAGGAGGGTATTATTTTAGTCCCAGCTCCGAGCACAATCTGGAGTAGTTGGATGGAGCTATACCAAGTTTTTTTGCAGCTTCGGCATCTGTAGCGGAGTTCTCTCTAACAAATTTTATATACTCCTTGTAAATAATCTTTTTAACATCCTTTAATTCAATTATTTCATCCTTGTTAAATAACGTTTTAAAGTTGCTAACAATCGTTGTAGTATCCAGCTCAAAAGTACCGAGTGCATTAAGAATATCAACCATAGTAGGTTTTTCAACCCTCGAAAGAATTAATCTCTGAGCCACACTTTTTATTTCACGAACATTTCCTTGCCACGAATAACTTTTAAGCGTTTCATAAACATCTGGCAAAAGCTCCGGTTTTTTAATATTGTGCGTTTTGCTATATCTTTCAATAAAGTAGTCGAATAAAACAGGAATGTCATCCACTCTTTCGGAAAGTGGTGGCACCTCAATAGAAAGCACATTTAATCTGTAATATAAATCCATCCTGAAACGCTTCTTTTCTACCTCTTTCTTCAAATCACGATTGGTTGCGACAATAATCCTTACATCAACTTTCTTCTTGGTTGATTTACCAATTTTTTGTATTTCCCCCTCCTCAAGAACACGTAATATTTTGCTTTGGGCAGCAGGGGGTAGTTCACCAATTTCATCAAGGAAAAGAGTTCCTTTATGTGCCTGCTCAAAATACCCCTCACGAGATTTATCTGCACCGGTAAAGGCTCCTTTCTCATAACCAAACAATTCGCTTTCAACAAGTTCAAGCGGAATTGAGCCACAATTTACCGTTACATAATTTTCGAACTTGCGGTTACTTTTGTAATGAAGATAAGATGCAACAAGCTCCTTACCACTACCGGAAGGTCCTTCAACCAGAATATTGGCATCACTTGAGGCATACATATCTATTTCGCGATGAAGTTTTTCTATTCTGGGACTTGCACCGATAATTCTTTTCTCCTCAAGAATTTTGTCAACACTCTTCTGCAATTTCCTGTTCGATACAAGTTTATCTTCCTCAAGCTGTTTCTTTTCAAACGCATTATACAAAGCCAGAATAAAATCGGTTGGTTGATATATATAGTCCTGTACATCCATTGGGTATTTGGTGCAATACCAGAATGCACCAGCTTCAAGCAGACTGTTGGCAAAATCAAAATCACTAATATTCATAGTCATTTTGGTTATCACGATAATCTGTATTACAGGGTTTATTTCCTTTATTTTTCTTATTAAAGACTCTCCCATCAATCCGCCTGCAATCTGAAAATCCATAATAACCACATCAATAGAATTCGGTTTTTCCATCAACTTTTGCACTGCCGTTTTACCATCCGAATAGAAATGGGTAAGCTCAAATTTATTAACAATACTATTAAGTGTTTTTTCCACACGTATTTTATCAAACTCTTCATCCTCTATAAGCATCAATCTAATTTTCTTACTCATTATATATTCCGTTCCTAATGTTGAATAATTACACTAAATCTACATCCGCCTTCATCAAGGTTTTCAGCATCTATACGCCAGCCGCACCTTTTAGCCATATTAAATGCAATAAAACATCCATAGCCAAAATTTTTATTATTCTCTTCTCTGGATGAAGTATGTTCAAGAAAAATCTTCTTTATACCATCCTGCTCTTCAAGTAATTCGTTTTTAATACCCTTGCCATTGTCGGTAATGTTTATTAGTCCCCGTTTCTTATCATGATCATACTTGGTAGAAATCAAAACATTAACATTTTTATCAGTGTTGTGCGTAATACTGTTTTGAACAAGTGGTTCAATAATTTCCCAAATTACAAACTCGTTAACATGAATTACCGGGAAACCGTTATCGAGACTGGTATTAAGTGAAAATGCTTCTGTAGTGGTTGAAAGCCGCAAGAAAAGATTATCAACCATGAAAGTTATAACCTCATTAATATTTGTATTAAAAATTGGATTACGAATAGTAGAAATTTGAGGCTCGTACCATTTCATATCATAAATGATGCGAGCAATAAAATTAGCATATTTGGTAACCCTTTTGGTTATTTCCTCATTACCCTTAATATGCATAAGATCACGATTTATAAACCCGATAATCTTTTCGGCTTTATGATGTGCATGATATATTCTTTTGGTAAAAACAAACTCCTTTTCATGGTTAAGCTTCTCTTTCATGTGCTCATTCTTTTCATTGTACAACTCTTCCTGTGCTTTATCCCTCGTATTAAGTGTATTTGATGAAATAAGGTACATAAAGAACAAGCCGGTGAGAATAAGAATTGAGAATACCATGGCAATGCCATCATAATTATACATAAATTCATTAGTAACCGAAGAAAAATCAGGTCTGCTTTTTACATACATTACTCCGGAAAACTCACCATCAGGTACAAAAGGTATAAAGTTGTAGAACTCTTCATCAGTATCTATAATCGATTTTATACTCTCATCAACAAGTATCTTGTCTTTAACCTGCTCAAAAAGTTCTTCTGCTTTTTTATGCTCCCTGGTTGGAAGCGGAATATTTTTATTTCTTTCTACGAGTATATTGAATAACACCTCTCCATTATCCACAACCTTGAAATTATTTTCTACCTTGATAAAAAGACAAATTTCTTCAATATCCTTCTCCAGATATTGCTGATTTAGCAAGAGATCAAACTTTTGAATCATTCTTGATCGTTCGGTAGGGGTTATATCTTCATCTAGACGAACAGTTTCCAGTAGCATTTCGAAGGAGCTGGCTGTATAATCGGCGATTCTGTTAGCCGAATACTCCTGGTACCATTGCTGATTGTTTATTATAAATGATGAAAGCGAATTTTTGAAGATAAAGAACAAGGCAATTTCAAAAGCAATCAATACAATAAAGAGTATTGCTATATGTTTAAATTCAAATTTGTATTTATTTATTTGCTTCTTCATTATTTACCCGATCCTAACGCCTTAATTTCGAATTCTGCTTTTTTTAATGCTTCGTTAACAGTTAGTTTTTGTTTAATAGAAAGCTTAAGGTATCTGGTTAAAATATCAGAAAATATTGTATAATACTTCCCTGTTGGTCTGTAAACCGAATACGCCAGTAATTCCTTGTAAAACTTTAACATATCATATTTGTTAAGTAGATTTTCATCCGTGTAGAACTTTTCCAACGTTGGTAAAAAGCCCTGTCGCTCATACATAATTGTCTGAACTTCATCACTTAGCCAATACTTCACAAATTTTAGTGCAGCTTCCTTGTTTGGCGAGTATTTTGATAGCATTAAATTCCAGCCGCCCCGTACAAATCGTTTTTTCTCACCCTTAAAATGTGGTAAGGGAACACATAAGTATTTCTCATTTTCACTTGTATTCTTGTTTACATAATAAAAGGAAGGAAACGAATTGGGCCAGCCACGCAGAAATACAGCATTATTTTCATAAAAGAAGTTACCAAGATTATTTTCCTGCAAAAGTACAACGTCATCCGGTGATATTTTGTACTTGTTTACCAAATCAACTATAAATCCGGCGGCAAACTTTATTTTATTATCCATAAGTGAATTGCGATAGCTGAAAAGATTGGTTTCGCGTGGGTACAACTCGGAAAAGCTGCACATCAAGCCTTCATAATTATCTGCCGAAAAAACATAAAACGGATGATTCCTGAAAACTTTGGACTTACCAATTTCAATAAATCTTTCCCATGTAACCGAGTTTTTTAATTCGGATTTAATTTGTTCATATTCCGGGTGTAGCTTTAGCAAATCATTTCGGCAATACATCACACCAATATCTGTAAACAAAGGTACAGCAATAAACTGGCTATCTTCATGACAGTATTCAAAAGCCGAACTTTCAATTCTACCTTTTTCCTCGTCTGTAAAATATTTATCCAGTGGTTCAGCCCAGTTGCTAAAACGGGGAATCCAGACCTGGTCAGCTGAAAATATATCAATCTGGTCACTTTTTTTACGCAAATATTTTGTTAACAACTGTTTCCGTTCATGCGAGCTAAATTTTGCAAGCGGAAAATTAACAAGCTCAACCCGAATTTTGCCCTTGTTCTCCTCATTAAACCGGTCTATTAACTCCTGCTGAACTCCGGTTATGTTATCAACATATCTTATTACTGTAACATCATCACTTTCGGAGTCGCTAAAAAAGGATGGTTTAATAAAAATATGTAAAACTATTATAAGCACTAACGCAAATATGAATGCAACAAAGGCAATTCTGTTTTTACTGGAATGATCCATATATTTCCCGGTTAAGGTAAAAGTAAACTGTATATCATTATACAATATTCGTGCTAAGCATTTACTAAACATAAACCACTATAAAACAATATATTAAGCAATCTCTATTTTAATAGGTCAGTCAACAAATATAAAAATGATACGGTACCAGCTTATCATTATAATATGACATATATGGAAGTTATAAAAATTTAAACTAATATGCCCGTATATTCCTTAATTTGGAATATAAATCTAGTACTGTATATGCTTCAGGAACTTATCCTAACTTGTTAATTGCAAAAGCATACGCTCCAAGCGATACAGCCCGAGCAGTTCCAATTTTGGAGATAGCTACCCCCGTTCTTGGATAAGCATCATAGCTTATAGACCTGGATGTACCCGGGACCAAAATCTCTCTTTTTGAACCGGATAAAAACTCGGTTAGTTGTTTCTCATCTTCAAGGTTGTATGCTTTTGGAATAAGCCTCCCTAAAACCTCTCCACTCGGTCGAGTATATTTGCTATTCATCTCATTTATAATTTCCTGTAAAAACAACTCCCATGCTCTTGAAAGTCCACCACCTATAACCACAAGTCCATCAATAAGGGTTACTACATGAGCAATAGCATCCCCGGCTGCTTCAGCCAGTTCGCCGAAAGCATTTAACGCAGCCTCCCTTTCTCCTTTACTCTCGCCTTTGGCAATTTTATATAATACTTTTGGTTCCGGTACTTCATTTTCTGGAATACCAGTAATCCTTGAATAGGTACGTTTAACACCTCTAATACTAACATGGTTTTCAATATTAATGTTTTTACCAAGTTTATCCCGAAATAACCATACTTCACCGGCAGCCGAGTTATCACCTGTTAGCAATTCACCATCTCTAACTAGCCCGCATCCAAAGCCAGTACCAATTGTAAATGCAGCCAAATTTTTATACCGTTTGGGGCTACCCGATTCCTCAAGCTTTTTGTTTATTTCAGGTAAAAATCCTGAAATAGCTTCACCGTATGCAAACAAGTCCCCATCATTATTTATAAAAACCGGAATACCAAACTTCTCTTCAAGAAAAGGACCCATGGCAACTCCACCCCTAAATGCCGGTAGATTTGGCAAATCAAGTATAATCCCCCTTGAATAATCAGCCGGACCAGGAAAAGCAAAACTAATAGCTACCGGTTTTTCTTTTAGTTTTGATTTTACCGTGCTAAATCCTTCTACAAGGTTATTAAACATTATCTCCAGATTATCAGGAGACGAAGGTAATGTTATTTCCTCAACCACCTGCTCATTACCCTGTATTGCAGAAAAAACAAGAGTTGTACCACCAGCGTCCAGAGTCATTACTATTCGTTTATCTTCATTATATTTCATAAAATCCTGCTCCAAACTTATTCGTTATTCGTTTCATCACTAAATGAATATGGAAAATCTTCTTTACTTTTTCCACGATTTTTATTTGGCTTATCCGACATATCAAGTAACAGTACACCCCCCTCCGTAATTATACTGTGCGAAAGATAATTTCAGGTATAGTTATCACCATTTAGTGCAGCAGATTTGATATACACATTCTGTTGCAAATTATTGCCCGCTTTTATCTTAAATATTTTGCCATTTTCAAGTTGTAGTTTAACCTCCCTGAAAACAGGTGAACCTAAAGCATATTCACCCATACCTGAGCAAACCGGATATAATCAAATTATTTGCTTAATGGAATAATTCGGTAAATAACACCCGGACTTTCCTTTGCAAGATAAATAAATCCATCCGAACCTTGCTTAACATTTCTTAGTCTGCCAATACCCTTAAGAAGCAATTCTTCGGCAGTTACACTTTCACCACTGATATAGCACAAATTCAGATACTTGTATTTCAATGATCCAACCAGCAATGCACCTTCCCAGCCAGGATATTTGTCGCTACTTACAAAATCCATCCCCGAAGGAGCTATTGAAGGAACCCAATAATGTAACGGTTCTTCCATACCTTCCATTTCGGTATATTCCGTAAATATGGAACCGTCATAGTTAATACCGTAAGAAATTATAGGCCAGCCATAATTTAGTCCACTCCTAACAATATTTATTTCATCCCCACCTTTGGGTCCATGTTCGTGCGTCCACATTTCACCTGTAAACGGATTTTTAACCATACCTTGTTGATTTCTGTGTCCGTATGAGAATATACTTCTAACAGCTCCTTCTTTATCAATAAATGGATTATCAGGAGGAATTGAACCATCATCATTTACACGATGAACCTTACCAGGAAGCTTACTCAAATCCTGCGGATTAACATCTCTTGCTCCCCTGTCACCTACGGTTATATACAAATAGCCATTATCATCAAACTCCAAACGACTTCCATAGTGATGACGGGTAGTTGCATAAGGTAATGCTTCAAATATTAATTGTGAATCGGTTAATACACCATCCTTTAAAACAAATCTTGAGACTGCCGTAGTTGCCAGAGAACGGTTTTGTGAGGATAATTTTGAATAAGAAAGATAGATATAATTATTAGATGTGAAATCAGGATGAACCTCTACATCCAGCATACCTCCCTGACTATAATCAACAACTGCCGGTACACCAGATATTTCAATTTTTTCTCCACTGTTAGCTACTTTCCATAACGTTCCGGACTTATCTGTAACGAGGAAACCGCCATCAGGAAAAAAAGCCATACCCCAGGGTATATTAAATCCTATTGCAACTTCCTCCAGATAGTAATTAAACTGTGCAGCTGCGAATGTATCACTTACTGAAAAATCATCATCAAACTCATAACGGTTTAAATTAACAATATGATATTGTATATATGTAACAAGGTCATTTATCTGCTGCTCCGTAAATGATTCCTCAAATGCGGGCATACCATCATCTTCCACCCCCCTGGAAATTGTGTTATACAATTCTGTTTCATCAGTTCCGTAACGCCAGCTTCTATTAACAAATATCTGTATCTCATTTCCATGACAACCGGAGCAGTATTCCTTGTACAAACCCTCTGCATTCTCAAGAGCCTTTAGCGTATCATCATCCAATCTGGTTACTGTGTGTTCCGAACTGTTTTTGCAAGATGGTAGGATGGCAGCTACAATCAGAAAAAAACTTATACTGAATATATGTTTACCAGTTAAAAATTTGATATTCATATTACCCCTTAATACTAATCTTTATTTTTTCAACAAACTGATTTAAGATGGAATTCAAAAACGAAAATGCTATCAGGTTTCACTATAATATAACTTTTAGTATTACTAACTCAAACAATTAGTGCTTGTTTCGTAACATTTAAATCAACAAGGCACAAAATATTTAATTTAAAAAGTTGATTAGTTAATTAATGCGATGAGTTATTATTGTTTTTCTAATTATTACTTCTTAATTTTCGCTGTATTTGGGTCTTGTAGCAGTTATAGTGTCTTTCGTAAAATAGTTACTTATATCTTTAATCTAACTGAGATGATAATGAAATTGACTCTTCGAAAAAAACTATTGTTTTTCTCCGTTCTTTTGGCAATTATTCCATTGGGTATAGCAGGAAACAGAATGATCTCCATTACCCAGGATGAATTAAAAAGTGCTGCAAATGATGAATTAACAGCAACCTCTAACCAGATAGCCATTACAATTGATAACTTCTATCAGGATACCTGGCTAACCCCACTAAAACTAATCAAGAATGCTCTGGAAAATGAGTTTCTCGGGGTTTCCGAACGAATTTCAATTTTGACGAGTACACAAGAATCGGAAGATATTGTATCTCTTCAGCTTGATGTAGAAGGAATTGCAGACCCGGTAATGGTGAGGTGGGAATCATTTTCCAAAAGTCTTGAAGAAGCTGGTCTCGATCCTAGGGAAGCATTACTCGTTCCGCGTGCCGGACTTAAAAGCAGCATGGTTGAGGGTGCGTCAATAAGCAAGGATATTGAATATCTTGAAAAAGCTGATATATGGCTTCTTTCCATAAAGATGCCACTTTCTGCAAAAATATCTGGCAGAAATGCTGTTCTTTCGGCAAGAATAAACCTTGAACGTTTAATAATGCAGATAGAGGATTATCCGTTCAGCAATGGTATGATCAATATTGTAAACGAAAACGGTATGGAATTATTAACTTCGGAGCGGGAAGATTTAAGTTCACTGAAAATTGTTGATGATGCACTGGCTTCAATGAAATCTAATCGTGCATATAAAACAGCACCCTATACACGTCCCGATGGCAAGGAAATGCTTGCTGCCTTTTCATTCCCCGATAATTTTAACTGGGCGGTTATTTCACAGCGATATGAAGAAGATGCATACATTGCAGTTTATGAGATGTTCGTTAGTTTAATGTTGTGGGTAGGTGTCGGACTTGTGCTCGCCGTCATAGGTGGTATTTTTTATTCAACAAAAATTAGCAAACCAATTCTGCACATTGCCGATGTAGCCAAACAAGTTGGGCAGGGTAATTTTAATGTTAGGGTTGCTCACATCAAATCCAGGGATGAAATATACAGACTTGCCAAACGTATGAATAGCATGATTGAAGGTCTAAGGGAAAGATTTGAATTACAAAAATTTGTATCG
This sequence comes from Melioribacteraceae bacterium, assembly GCA_963663615.1. Classification (GTDB taxonomy): domain Bacteria; phylum Bacteroidota; class Ignavibacteria; order Ignavibacteriales; family Melioribacteraceae. Next base: position 1,471,509 of record OY760517.1, on the reverse strand, counting down.
GCAAATACTATTGATGCAATTAAAAAGTCTGATCAGGATGGTATAAAGCTAGGTGGAGAGAGAGCAAACGCAACTGTTTTCTTTTCTGATATACGTGGATTTACTGCTTTTTCCGAACAAGTTGAACCCGAAATTGTTATTGAAATGCTGAATACTTACCTGCGTCACCAGGCAGATATAGTTAAACAACACAAAGGCGATATTGACAAATTTGTTGGTGATGAAATGGTAGCTGTTTTCAAGGGCGATGATATGGTTAAGAATGCAGTAAAAGCTGCCATTGAAATACAGGAGAAAATAGAAAAACTAAACAATGAACATCCTCAATGGGATATACCGGTTGGTATTGGTATAAATTCGGGCGATATGATTATGGGTGCAATGGGCAGCGAAGAAAGAATGGATTATACTATTTTGGGCGATAATGTTAATTTGGGTGCACGACTATGTTCGAGTGCAAAGGCTTATGAAATTATTTTATCAGCTAATGCCTATAATCAAATCAAGGATCTGAATTTATTCAAAATCGAAACTCTTGAACCTATTAAGGTAAAAGGCAAAACAAATCCTATCAATATATACTCGGTGAAAGGATACCTGGAATAAGATAATACTATATCAATAAATTACAAAATTTTTAATTATAGTCTGTTTAACAACTTAGATTAGCCCGGTATTATTACGTAACGAGCTTAATAGGCTATTATAAACAGATGATTTATAAAACATGGATTTAACAGAGCGAGCAATTTATGCAAAGATCAAAAGTAAAAATCCACGAGTTTTATATTCTGGTATGCCTGTTATTTTTCCTGATTGGTACTTCTCCAAGCTATTCTCAGCAGGATAAAATAATTACATATTCGGAAGGTATGAGTATCAGAGAGATCGCCAGAGAGCATCTTAATGATGCTAACCTCTGGATTGAGATTCTTAAGGTAAATAATTTAAGCGATCTTACTGAACTTAAACCGGGTATGAAACTTAAAATTCCTTCAAAAACTGTTATAGCAGCAGAAAAGGGATTAACCAAATCATTAGGTAAAATAAGAGAAGCTACAAAAGCAGGTGCAAAGGTTCTGGCTCCGGGTCTTATACTAAATGCTGTGAGATTTAGAGATCAGGCTATTTCTGCACGTAAAAATGGTGAATGGCAAGAATCCGTTGCACTTTCGGAAAAAGCTTTTGAGGAAGCTCAGAAAGCCCTTGATGAAAGTATTAGCAGAAACGATGTTGCTGTGGAAGCTGTACTAAACGATAAACGTGGTGATGTTGAAGGTAAAAAGGAAACCGATTTAACCTGGAAGGAAGCTCCCCTCTTTTCAAGATTTGTTGAAAAAGAAAAAGTTAGAACCCTTTCGGTTTCAACTGCTGAAATAGTTTTCAGGGACGATAGCCGCCTCCGCCTTAACGAAAACTCGCAGGCAGTAATTCAAAAAATGCGAAAGAACATTATCGAGAACAAACAGGAATCTGTAGTAAGCCTGGTTGAAGGTGATATTTATGCAATACTATCCGGTAGTCCTAAAAAGAAAATGGATATTGATGTGCCGGGAGTAATTACTGATATAAAATCCAAAAACTTCTGGATTAACAAGGATAAAGGTGAAGTTAAGGTTGCTAACTATGAAGGTGAAATTGCCCTTACAAGTGCCGGAAAAACTATTGTACTGGAAAAAAATAAAGGTAGTAGCGTACTATTTAACCGAAAGCCCGCTGCTCCGAAAGAACTACTCCCCCCTCCTTCGTTGTCATTACCACGTCATAACTCAATTGCATTTAAATCCGTAAAAAATAAAAGTATTGAGTTTAAGTGGACCTCTATCAAGGATGCTTCCGGTTACTGGATTGAAATTGCTTACGAAAGCTCTGATTTCCATGAGATAATTGAATCGAAATGGATGGTAAAGTCTAACGAATATACCACCGAAGAATTAAATATAGATGGTGCATATTACTGGCGAGTTGCAGCAATAGACAAATACGGATTCCCGGGGAGAAAGAGTGAACAGTTACTGGTTAACGTTACATCCGATTTTAATATCCCATTCGTAACTGTTAGTAACCCTCGTGAAGGCGAACTGCTCCAAACTGATTCAGTTTTTGTTACTGGTGAAACGGAACGAAAAGCCATCCTCAAAATAAATAAAGAGAATGTACCGGTTGGTGATAACGGTGAATTCAAGCATCTGGTGGTGCTAAAAGAGGGCGAAAATAAACTCGATTTCTATATCGAGGACCCTGCCGGAAATATCAATCAATTTGCCAGATATGCTTCATATATTGCAAAAAAAGATATAACTATTGAAACTGATTCCTCTCTTTCGGGTGATAAGGAAAACGGATTCAAATCAAGCTCAAACGGTTTTACATTTTCGGGTAAAACTGATCCCGATTCAAGAATTGATATAAGCTCGAAGAGTGATAACTTCAGAGCGAACACATATTCCAATATTGAAAACGGCAAGTTTACTATTAACCTTCCTCTTCTTCGTGAACATAATAAATTCGATGTAATGATTAAAACAAAAGCAGGATATACTGCTGAACAAAAATTTGAAGTTGAGAGAGATATAAATCCTCCGGTGATTAAAATCAAGAAGCAAATTCCTGATAAAACCGCAAGTAAACAATATGTGCTGGAAGGTATTATATCGGATGGTTACAAACTTGTAATAAACGATGAGGATATTTCGCTTACCGCAGATCATTTTGTAAAAAATCTGGATTTTGAATATGGCTCAAACTTAATCAAAATTAATGCTGAAGATAATGTTGGAAATGTTTCCTCATACGAAAAGGAAGTGATTTTTGATAACAAACCACCAAAAGTTAGTAAACATAATCTTAAAAAAGTAAATGTTAAAAACGGTGGTTTAATAGATGTAACTATTGATGTTGAAGATATTGCCGGCTTAAAAAGAGCCGCTAAAACTGTTCTGGTTATTGGTAAGGAAAGTTTTACCGGATACCTGAAGTTAAATAGAATGTTGAACAAGTACGAAGGAACCATAACAATTCCTTCAAATATTTCAGGAAAAGTAAGCAGCTATACTGTTGAACTGGAAGACGTACTTGGTAATAATACAAAGTTTGAATACTAATTGTTGGATTTCATATATTATCTTAAGGGGATAAGAATGAAAAAATCTATGAAAGTTTTAATCCTGTTTGTGATGTTACTGCTAACTGGAATAATATTCGCTCAGGAAAATGTTTATTATATATCCTACGGCTCCGAAGCCCTTACAATTGAAGGCGATGACGACTATACCCAGGTTTTCTATTTTGATATTCCATCCGAATACAAAGGCAAGTTTTTTGTGCGAATTTTTGATGCCGATTGCGGCGGTAAAAATGATGCCCTGTTTGGAGAATACGATTCTGAAGTAAAGTATGAACTATTTGGTAGCAACGATCCTTTTCCAAATCCGCGTTATACTACCGAAAGCGGACATACGGAAAACCCGGAAAACGCCACTTTTATTTCCGAATTAACCGTTGCCACAGATGATTTTAAGGATAACAGGTGGTACAATTTTATCAGCATTGATAAATCCGGTAAAGACTCATCAAAAATTTTCGACCACTACTCACTTAAAATATCCGGTATAACTGGTAATGATGGTAATATATTCGATATTTTTGTTAGCTCCAGCTCTAAAAAAAATGTAGCCCCAGAAGGTTCAACCGTTTTTACTTACAAACCAACTATCAGGTTACCAAAAATTGGTAAATTTGCCGAACTGAGATTCTTATCTCCTAAAGAGTTGAACGAATTTACAGTCTTTAATTTTGACGTTGCCGGTGGAGATGTTGCCGTTGAAACACCTTTCAGAAGTAATCTTAAGGTAAAAGCCTCCGGACAGGATGCATGGGCTGCAAGTACAGTACAGATTGACCGGTTTGAACAGAACCGTATAAATTCGGTTAAGTTTTCACGCGGTAATGAAATTCCTAACGATGCTACCTTTTTTATTCTTGACCAAAATGGTAACTCAATTCCCTTTATAACCCCAATATATTATCAAAAACCAAATAAACGACCAATACCAAAAGTTAATACAAAAATACTTTCGGATTGCTACACTATTGTTTTTGATGCTTCAATTTCTGTTGATCCTGATGGTGATGCTATGTCATATTATTGGGAGTTTGGAGATGGCACCACCGAGGCAGGAGAAAGAATTGCTCATAAGTATGACGAATTAAAATCTTACGATGTTAGACTAATTGTAACCGATGCTTCCGGTCAAGTTGGTAACAGTTCACGTTACGAGTTTCCTGTTAAACTTAACAAATCACCCGAGGCAGTTGCCGGAACAGATAAAATTGTGGCACCCGATGAGGTTGTTACTTTCGATGCATCAGCATCTAATGACTCAGATGGCAAACTGGTAAATTACTATTGGGAGTTTGGAGACGGAAGTAAAATGTCTGGCAAACAGGTATCCCACAAGTATGAAAACGCAGGCAGGTATCAGGTTACATTAAGGGTTGAAGACAACTCTGATAGTCCATGTAACTTTGATGTGGATGAACTACTAGTTTGGGTTAACAGTGCACCTGATATAAATATTGGAGAAGATAAAATTGCCTCTGTAAACCAGACTGTTAATTTTAGTGGCAGCGAAAGTTTCGATAGCGATGGTGAAATAACCTTGTACAATTGGGAGTTTGGAGATGGCAGCATAGCCGAAGGTGTTGTAGTTGAGCACAAATATTCCAAACCGGGCAAATACAAAGTAACTCTTAAAATTACTGATAATACTTCCGTTGCCAACAATAGTGCTTCCGATGAACTTTTTGTTGTTGTAAACGATAAACCGGTTGCTGAAGCAGGTGATGACAAACAAATTTCGGCTGCTCAGACAGTCACTTTTGATGGTGGTAAATCGAAGGACGCAGATGGTAACCTGACCGGATTCTATTGGGATTTTGGTGATGGTAACACCAAGGAAGGAAGTAAAGTTGAACATGCTTTTACCGAACCTGGTGTATATGAAGTTACACTTAAGGTTAAGGATGATTCAAAATCTACCTCCGATATGGCTGACGACAAACTTACCGTTATTGTTAACTATCCTCCGGTTGCTGTTGCCGGCGATGATCAGTACGTTACCGAAAGTGAGCTAACTTTTAGTGCTGCCAAATCATCCGATAAAGATGGTAAAATTATTGATTATCTCTGGGAATTTGGTGACAACACTACCGAAAAAGGAAAAGATATTAAACATGTTTACGCTGCTCCCGGAAAATATAAAGTTAAACTAACAGTTACTGATGATTCAAAAACAACTACTGATAAACACTCGGATGAGTTACTTGTGACTATCAATGAAAAACCAATTGCTGATGCAGGTGAAGATAAGTCTGCTGCTCCAGGTGAGGAACTAACTTTCGATGCCTCAGGTTCACTTGATCCGGATGGAGTTGTAAAATCATACACATGGAGTTTTGGAAAGGATAAAGAAGCTACCGGTAAAAGTGTAAAACATACTTTTGATAAACCGGGCAAATATCCTGTATCGTTAAAAGTAACTGACAATTCCGATCACAACAATGCTTTTGATTATGATGAAATAATTGTTGTTGTTAATCAGGCTCCTGTTGCTATTGCCGGTACTGATAAAATCGCAGCCCCCGGTGATGATATTACTTTTGATGCTTCTCTTTCTAAAGATTTGGATGGCTCAATTGAAGCTTATGAGTGGAGCTTTAGTGATAATAAATCGGGAAGTAATAAAAAAGTTGTTACAAGAAGTTTCGATAACCCCGGCATTTATAATGCTACTTTAAAAGTAACCGATAATAGCGGTGTTACTAATGCTGTTGCTTACTCTAAAATTGGAATCATTATAAACAATGCACCTCTGGCAAAACTGCCGCGTGATATCTTGACATGTGAATCAACTGTTATGTTTACCGGTATAAACTCTGTTGATGCTGATGGAGATGCACTATCCTATTACTGGAATTTTGGTGACGGCACTCCTGCTGATACTGGTGCAATTATCTATCATACTTATGAAAAAAGTGGAACATACCCAGTAGTTCTTACTGTTGATGATAGCAAAGGATTAAAGAATTCAACCAACTCAGCATCCTTTACCGTAACAATTAATGAGTCCCCTGTTGCAGATGCAGGTGAAAATAAAGTGGTTTGTGCCGGTGATATTGTTCTGTTTGATGGTTCCGGTACTATTGATCCAGAAAACGGACTTATAAAATACGAGTGGGATTTTGGTGATGGTACAAAAGCCGAAGGAATTAACCCAACCAAAATTTATAAAAACGGCGGTTCTTATCAGGTAACTCTTTTTGTTAAGGATGATTCCGGATTGCCTTGCAATACTGATGTTGACCAGATGATGGTAACTGTTGCAGAGGCTCCGGTTGCACGTGCAGGCAACGATACCAGTGTTTGTGCAAATACACTTGTACAATTTGATGGTACAGCCTCAACCGATCTCGATGGTGTTGTTAATAGTTACCTTTGGGATTTTGGTGACGGTTCAATTGGTGGTGGTGCTACTCCTACCCATGTTTATTCTGACCCTGGTGTTTACAGAGCACTGCTAACAATTACGGGCGATCTTATCGGGAATTGCGATAATACGGATAAGGACGAAATTATTGTAACTGTGCTTGAAGCACCGGAAGCAAAATTTACCTTTGAACGTGCTGCTGCCGTTAACACTCCTGTTTATTTCGATGGCTCGGTTTCTGATGGTAAAGGTGCATTACTTAACTTATTTGAATGGGATTTCGGGGATGGTTCAAAAGGAACCGGTGAAACAGTAAGCCACTCATATACCAAACCGGGTAAATATTTTGTTAAGCTTAACATTGAAACAGATGCTCAAACTTCTTGTTTCTCTTCACCTTATCAGGATTATGTTATTATTAATGGTGCCCCTGTTGCAAATGCTGGCAAGGATCAATTTATGGCAGTTGACCAGCAGGTTGTATTTAACGGATTAAAATCTGAGGATAAAGACGGTTCCATTATGAAATATGATTGGGATTTTGGTGATGGTTCCAATGATTCGGGTGCAGAAGTTAAACATATTTACAAATCTGCCGGCAAATTTGATGTTATTCTTAGAGTAACCGATAATACAAATCTCGGTAACAACTTCGATTATGATACCACTATTGTTACTATAAATGATTCACCTGTACCTGTAATTTCCTGTTCGGATTGGGGTAAGCCAAATAATGAACTTCTATTCTCGGCAGCTTCATCAATTGATAGTGATAGCGATATAAAATCATACCACTGGAATTTTGGTGATGGTAAAACTGAAACAGGTGAAAATGTAAAACATACGTACAAAAAAGCAGGAAAGTATAATGTTACATTAACTGTTGATGATGGAACAAATTTGCCAAATTCTGTTAATTCGTTATCAAAATCGGTTAATATAAACTCACTACCGTTTGTCTCTGTAACAAGTGAAGTAAATATTTGTCCGGGTGAAATACTTAATCTTGGGGTTGATGATGCATACGATGCAGATGGTGAAATAACTGCATATACCTGGAACTTTGGCGGTGGTGTTACCTACACAGGGAAAAATGTTGAACACACCTATTCCGAATCTGGTATTTTTGAGGTAAAATTATGTGTCTATGATAACTCGAATTTAGAAGGTTATAATTTTACCGAACGAAATATAAAAGTTATTGTTAACTCAACTCCGGTTGCTGAAGCTGGTGATGATAAAACAGTAAACTTTGAAGGTGTACATGACTTTATAGTTTTTGATGCCTCTGAATCCAGGGATCTTGATGGTGACCCCCTTTCATTTACCTGGGATTTTGGTGATGGTAATAAGAAATCGGGTAAAATTGTTACTCATAAATACTCAAAAGCTGGCACATACAAAGTAACCCTTACCGTAAAAGACGATAGCGGTACTAGTTGCGATACCAGTGCCGATACCTTAACAGTTGTTGTAAAAAAACGTAACTGATATATGGGCGGGACGCAATATTCCCGCCTTATCTTTCCCATTTTAATTGTAAACCGCTATATTGTTTTAACCATTTTTCCTTATCGGAATAAAATATCACTCCATTTTTAACCTGATTTATAAACAGCGTGTCATATATACAACAGACTAATTAAGCTCCTTTTAATATTTAACATATTCACTGTGAACGATATAGAATACCGGTAATGGTGTAATTAGGCTATTTTGTAATACAGATGAATTTTATCCGTCTATAGTACCAGTAACAAACCCCAAAGGGAAATGGAATAGAAATGCTTTTACATTTGCCTGCAAAATTATAAGAAACAAAATACGCAAAGCGAATAAAAAATATTTTGTTACAAAATATTATATGCAGTTTTACTTTGAAGGGAAGAGTAGCCCAATGTTCTGTCCCTCTAATCATTATTTATTTGTTCATAGTTTTGCTTAAATAATCATTAATTGCTGTCTGCCAATCTTGCAAATCCTCCTCAAAAATATACTCAAGATGTTTTTTGTTCATAACATTACCTTTTTCAGACAATCCGGTAAAAGTGTAGGTAACCTTTGCAATTGTTGAATTAACAAGTCCTGATTTACAACTAATGCTAATAAGCCATATCCTCTCTTCTGATTTCACAATATAGGACACGATATATTTTTCAGGTTGAAACTTGCTAACTACCCAAAGATAATTATCCTCCTCACCACTAAATAAATCTGAAGGCTGGGTCTTAAATATCATATTTTCGCAAAAGTTTTGATCTGGTGGATAGATAACCTCCGGTTGCCACCCATGTGCCCATTTCTTCTCTTCTATTGCTCCAAAGAGCGGAAAAACTTCTTCTATTCCTCCTTCAAGAATAATTTCTGATGAGCGGGATATTCTTAAAGAGCTAATTTTTCTTTCCATTATTTAAACTCCCTCCTCACCCATAATTTTCTTTTCAGTAAAATTATGTGCCGCCGAAGTATCGTAATCCATTTTATAAATATTCATCAACTCCTTAATGCTTTTAAGGGTTTCTTCATTTGTAAAAGGTGGCTTACCCTCAAATGAATGTATTACAATTCCTTCAATCAAATCACCAAGGGTAATATCAAGTAATTCTGCAAGTGCCTTTAATACCTTTAGCATCCTTTTTTCTACACGGATACCAGTCTGTACTCTTTCAACAATTAGTTTTTCTTTCATATATGCTCCATTATTTTGGTACTAATATACATCAATACATTTATAACCCAAAACCACTTTAAAATTATTTTTATCCTTTTTGTGTTATAATTACTGAACAAACAAAAGTCTATTTCGTCGAAAAGAATTAAACTAAGTGCAAGGGAAATTATGAAAGCTATACTATTCAAAAAATATGGTTCACCTGATGACCTCCAATATGGTAATACTGATAAGCCCATACCAAAAGTAAATGAAGTTCTGATTAAAATACACGCCGCATCAGTAAACGCTGCTGATTGGCACATATTAAGAGCTGACCCTTTCCCTGTTAGATTTGAAAGTGGTTTATTCAAACCAAAATATAATTCCCCCGGTGCTGATATTGCCGGAGTAGTTGAAGCTGTTGGAGCAGATGTAACAGAGTTTAACAAGGGAGATGAAGTATATGTTGATCTTTCGGGAAACAATTTTGGTGGATATGCAGAATACGTAGCAGTCCCAACCAAAAACATTGCTCACAAACCTATTAGCTTATCCTTTGAGGAAGCAGCTGCAATACCAATGGCAGCCGTAACTGCACTAACAGCTTTGGAAAAAGGTGATATTAAAAATGCAGGAACCGTAGCCATAAACGGAGCCTCCGGTGGGGTTGGAACATTTGCCATACAGCTTGCAAAATATTTTGGAGTGGAAGTAACTGCGATATGCAGCACAAAAAATATTGAACTTGTAAAATCCATTGGTGCCGATTTTGCAATCGATTATAAAAATGAAGATTTTACCGAAGGTACTAAAAAGTATGATTTAATATACGCAGTAAACGGATTTCATCCTTTATCGCATTACAAAAGGGTTTTGTCACCCACTGGCAGTTACGTTGCTTCTGGTGGAACAATGAAGCAACTGATACAGGCAAATATGTTTGGTTCATTTCATTCAAAGAAAAAAGGTCAGCAATTTAGCGGAATACTATCGAGTGCTTCAAAAGAGAAACTTAATTTTATAAGTCAGGTAGTACAGGAAGAAAAACTAATGCCCGTAATTGACAAAACTTTTACACTTGAGCAAGTACCCGAAGCAATCAAATACATGGAAGAAGTTCACCCAAGTGGTAAAATTGTTATTAAAATTGTATAGGAAAAGAATAGACTTTGAAAGCTGTTACTTATAAAAAATTTGGTTCTCCCGAGGTATTACAGTTAGTTGACATACCAGCTCCCGAGCCACTTGATAATGAGGTTAAAATTAAACTCAATGCAGGGGCTATTTGTATTGAAGACCCCATGATGCGTAATTCGCCCGGGTTAAATGGAATACTTAAGCCAAAGCACAACATTCTTGGTATGTACATAGCTGGAATAGTTGAGTCCGTTGGAAAAAGTGTTACACGTTTTACACCGGGTGATAAAATTTACGGTTCATCGGGTATGAAACTCGGAGCTTATGCCGAGTATATTTGTCTGCCTGAAAATGCAGCCATAGTTAAAATGCCAGATAACATATCATTTGAGGAGGCTGCTGCAATTCCAAACGGTTTGCTCACTTCCCTGCCATTCCTGAGAGATCAGGGCAGAATAAAAAAAGGTGATAAAGTTTTAATTAATGGTGCATCCGGTGCAGTGGGTACATCAGCAATCCAAATTGCCAAACATTTTGAAACAGAAGTAACGGCAGTTTGCAGTACGGCTAATTTACAATTGGTTTCCTCATTGGGAGCAGATAAAGTTATAGATTACACAAATAATGACTTTACCAAAGGTAATACCGAATACGATATAATTTTCGATTGTGTTGGCAAAAGTTCGTTTGGAAAGTGTAACAATATTTTAGCACCAGGAGGAGTATATCTTACAACAGTGCCACACCCCTCATTTATATTACGTGCACTTTTTGTAATGTTATTCAGTTCAAAACGGACTGGATTTTCAGCAACTGGTATCAGGAAAGCTCACAAGAAAATTTTTGAACTTGAGTATGTAAATAACCTTATTGAGCAAGGTAAATACAAGGCAGTAATAGATAAAATTTATCCGCTAAACGACATTGTTGAAGCACACAAATACGTTGAACAGGGACATAAAAAAGGTAATGTTGTAATTAAAACTGATTAAAAATATTTGATACCATTAAAAATAATTTTCAGATGCTATTAGTTAATTTCTCTACTTAATTATAATTACATTCTGGTAAAATAAAAAAATAGAATTAATAAATATTTTAGCACAATACATCTTTTTTACTTGACAACATGATTTTCGTTATATATATTGGCACTCAAATTTAACAAGTCTATTCGTTCTTTTGAATATAACTTATCAAGAAAGACTAAGGGAACAGGCCCAATGACGTCTTAGCAACCTTCCATAAGGAAAGGTGCTTCATCCTGCCCGTTTTGGGAAAGATAAGAACAAGGTTTAAGCCTCTTCAGATTTTCCTGGAGAGGCTTTTTTATTGCCCTTTTCTACATCACCTACCCAAATCGGATCATTTTTCAATTTTCATTAATTAAAGGAGTATTGAATATGTCCGACAAATATCGTTTCGAAACCTTGCAGCTACACGCTGGACATGAAGTAGATAAACATTCTCATTCACGAGCTGTTCCAATTTACCAAACCAGTTCATATGTTTTCGATAATGCTGAGCACGCAGCTAATCTTTTCGATCTTAAAGAATTTGGCAACATATATACACGAATCATGAATCCTACAACAGACGTATTTGAAAAACGCATCGCCGCCCTTGAAGGTGGTATTGGTGCACTTGCAACTGCCTCCGGTCAGGCTGCCGAAACCCTCGCTTTATTAACCATCTGCCAGAACGGCGATAATATTGTATCTACAAGCTACCTTTACGGAGGTACATACAACCTGTTTAAAGTTACACTTCCACGACTTGGTATTGGCGTAAAACTGGTTGATAGCGACAGTCCGGATGATTTTGAAAAACAAATCGATAAAAATACAAAAGCTATTTACATTGAAACAATAGGTAACCCACGACTCAATATTCCTGAAATTGAAGAGTTTTCGAAACTGGCTAAACGATATGGAATTCCGTTAATTGTCGATAATACTTTCGGTGCCGCAGGTTATCTGGCTTCTCCAATAAAGCATGGTGCTGATATAGTTGTTTCCTCGGCAACTAAATGGATTGGCGGTCATGGCACATCAATTGGCGGCGTTATTGTGGACTCTGGTAAATTCGACTGGGGTAACGGAAATTTTGACATCTTCACCGAGCCAAGTCCCGGATACCATAACATAAATTTCTGGGAGCTTTTCGGAGACAAATCTCCATTCGGCAATATTGCCTTTATTACCCGTGCACGTGTTGAAGCACTCAGGGATTTAGGTCCGGCAATTAGTCCGTTTAACTCATTTTTACTCCTACAGGGTGTAGAAACACTTTCGTTGCGAGTTGAACGCCATTCACAAAATGCCTTAAAACTTGCCCAATGGCTTGAAAGTCATCCGGCGGTTGAGTGGGTTAATTACCCCGGCTTAAAAAGTCACCCATTTCATGAATCCGCAAAAAAATATTTGAACCATGGTTTGTACGGTTCAATGATATCATTTGGTGTTAAGGGTGGAATTAATGCCGGTAAGGGATTTGTGAACAATGTTAAACTTGCCAGCTTGCTTGCAAATGTTGGTGATGCCAAAACCCTTGTAATTCATCCGGCATCAACTACTCACCAGCAGCTAAGCGAAAAAGAACGTTTATCAGCCGGAGTTACAGACGATATGATTCGTGTTTCGGTTGGTATTGAAAATATAGATGATATAATTGATGATTTTGAACAGTCACTGGCAACTGCCAAGGCTGCATAATGAAAGCTTATACAAAACACGCGAACCTCTTCTGCCATAGCAGATTCCTGTTAGACTCGGGGGAATCACTTTCCCCCGTGACTCTTTCCTACCAAACCTATGGAGAGCTTTCTCCTGATGGTGATAATGTGGTATTGATTTGTCATGCCCTAACAGGAAACGCGCATGCAGCCGGTATTATTACCGAAGAAGAACTAAATAATCCTGAAAATAACGAGTATCTTACTGCCTATAACAAAATGACACTTGGAAAACCAGGTTGGTGGGATGCTCTTATTGGACCGGATAAATTGTTCGATACTAATAAATATTTTGTAGTCTGCTCAAATATCTTGGGCAGTTGTTATGGAAGTACGGGTCCCGCCTCTATGCACAAATCGGCTCCTAACCCTCCGGGACCCGACTTCCCTGCTATTTCAGTTCGGGATGTTGTACGGTTACAAAAAAAAATGCTGGATCAACTTGGTGTAAAACATATCAAAGTAGCTGCCGGGGGTTCCCTCGGTGGTATGCAAGTATTGGAGTGGGCAATTCAATATAGTGAGATGATTGACCTCGCTATACCGATTGCAACCTCTGCAGCTCATTCACCTTGGGCTATTGGTTTAAACGATGCCCAACGAAGTGCAATTAAGGCTGATGCCAACTTTAAGAATGGTTATTATTCAAAACAGCCAGTAAAAGGTCTTTCCGCAGCAAGAAAAATTGCCATGCTTAGCTACCGTACTTCACAGTCATTTGGAAAGAAGTTTGCCAGAGAAAGACAGGAAAACTCAAGCAACCAGTTTGCCATGGAAAGTTACCTTGAATACCAGGGAGAAAAACTGGTGAAACGATTTGATGCTAATTCCTACATTACCATCAGCAAAATGTTAGATTCTCATGACGTTGGTGTTGGAAGAGGTTCAGTGAAAAATGCTCTTGGTAGTATCAAATCAAGAACAGTATGTATTGGAATAGATACAGATATTCTTTATCCCCCCTCCGAACAAAAGGAAATAGCTTCGCAGATACCTAATTCCGAATATCACGAAATTAGCTCAATTTATGGTCACGATGCCTTTCTGCTTGAATTTGACCAGTTGGAAACTATTATTAAACCCTACCTAAGCTAATTATTTACTTGCCTATAAGTTGTTAAGTAAAAAATTTCACTCAAGAACCAGATGCTATTTACTCAATATTTGGATTCTTTTATCATTTTTGGCATATCATTTGTACAATACTATCCATGTAGCAAATACAGATTTGGCAATAAAAACATAAGGTAAAACAATGAAAAAAATCTCCTTAACTTTTTTAGTGTTAATTATAACTTCCATCTCACTTTTTGCACAGGATGCTTCAATTCTGTTTGAAAGAAAACCATATTATATTCAGTCCGCACTCAATTATGGTAAAAATAATGGTGGATACTGGGATATACCGGGACATCCCCAAAAAGTAACAAAAGGAATGAATGTTCAGGTTTGGGAACTTGACACCGATAAGGATAGAAAGTTCTATATGTTCCCATCGGATAAGGAGGGATACTATGAAATTTGCCCCGGTTGGAGTACAAAGGTAAGATTGGATATCTCTGGCGGTAAACCAAACATGAAAAAGAATGGTGCAAATATTGCAGCCTGGACTAAAAACGATGCCGACTGGCAGAAATTTAGATTTAAACATCTTGGCAATGGTAAATTCAGAATTTATACTACAAGCGGCATGGCTCTTTGCCTTAATAACCGAAATAGTAAAAATGGTTCTAATGTTCATATTTGGGCTGACCATGAAGGTCCGTGGATGGATTGGTACCTAATCGATACGGAAACAAAGAAACCATTTATTCCCAAAACACTTAAACCATTCGATCTTTCCAAACCGGATTTCTTTATCAGAAACAAAGATAAAATTTTTAAATTCAGATCTGACTTGGCTTTTGGTTCCGGTTCAAAAGGAACAGCCAAAGTGTTGAGTATAAATGGCGATAAAATAAAACTGCACATTGAATCTACCGGTACTGATATGCAAACTGGTAAACCTAGGAAAAATTCATACGATTATGAGTTAAACTACAAAAATGACGGTTTTTACTGGCACGGTGATTGGAATGTTCCTGAAAATTCAAGAGGTAAATCAAAAATATATCCTGATGGAAAAATGACTCTTGATCTTTCAGGTGAACAACATGTTATAACTTTTACAATTGAGGCAGAATAAATTTTGCGTAGCGGGACTCCCCTCCCGCTTCTTTTTAACAAACTTTGGAGTGAGAGTTGGAATTTAAGGCTAATTCATTGGTTATACCGATTGAAGATATTGAACATGAGCATTTTTATAATATTTGCAAACTCTTCAAAATTAAAATTGATCCCGGCTTTTTAATAAATAAATGGGATACTTATTATGATGATTCCCGTGCAAAATATTATGGAGATACTACCGCAAGGATTGGTAATGGCAATATTCTATATTTTCCTTCTCCCGAGTTTGAGAACACATTTATTATTGTTGATATGTTTAATCATGCCACCGACCAAAGTGATACAATAATGTTATATATTCAGTGTAATAATTCAATGTTCGAAGAGGCAACAGTTTTAATGGAAAAGCTCAATGAAGAGTCTTCTATCTTAACCGAGCTAAGCATACCAACTGAAAATTTGGGTGAAATTATCGAAAAGAGAAACTATCCTAAAAAACGGGAAGATTTTGGATATGAATACATGCAGGATATTGAAGTCTTTGAATAAAAATTAAAACAATACAATAAAGTATTGGTTCGCTACTGATATAACTACGATAAACTTTCGCCCTAACCATTTATCTGCATAAAAAAACCTGCAATGTATATATCACACTGCAGGTTTTTTTAGAACTAACTTCTAACAGAAAACTTAAATCTATTTCAAAAGCATCATCTTTTTACTAATGCTTTGTTTGCTAGTATTAAGAGTATAAATATACAATCCACTTGTAAGTTCTGAAGCATCAAAGTTTACAGTGTAAGTACCTGCAACAAGTTCTTCGTTAACAAGCGTAGCAACCTTTTCACCCAATACATTATATACTGTAATATTTACCATTCCTGCATCTGGTAGTGCATATTCAATAGTAGTTGCCGGGTTAAACGGGTTTGGATAGTTTTGTTTAAGCTGATAGCTATCTACAACCAATTCTTTCGTATCTTCAACATCAGTTACAACAAAGTTATTTATATAGTAAGTAAATGAACCATTATACTCAGCAATAATCATATCAGGTTTACCATCACCATTTAGATCGGCAAAATCAGCATTAGAACCCTGGTCAACTTCAATACCATCAAATAATTCAGTATTTTCTTCAAACGAAGGTTCGGTAGCAGTACCTACGTTTTCAATATATGTAAGTTCGCCCCATAAGTCACCCAGAATAACGTCCATATCACCATCTGCATCAGGATCACCGACAGAAACAGCAATTCTTGAAGGGAAATCTACACCAGCAAAAACTTCAGTATTTTTTGTAAAAGTATTAGTACCATCATTTTCATAATAAGCAAAAGTACCAGCATCTTCACCACAAACAACAAGGTCCATATCACCGTCACCATCAAAATCAGCAAGATCAGGGTAGCTGCTCATGCCAACATCAATACCGGCAAACATGGTTGTATTTTTTGAATATGAACCATTATTGTTTATCCAGCATTCAATCTCACCGTTAAGACAACCAGCAACAACATCAAGATCACCATCATCATCAAGGTCATGAAGTACAGGAGAAGAATAACTTGAAGCAGTTGATAGATTAGTAAACGCATTATTTGTTAATTTAAAGGAAGGACTGCTTGCGGTACCAATATTTTCAAGATAATTAAAGTGTCCATACCAATCACCTGAAACAAAATCCTGATCGCCATCACCATCAAAATCAGCAAAAGAACAAGTAGCACCAGAACCACCGTTTTTAATTACCTTAAAATAAGATGCATCTCTAACAAAGTTAAAAGAAGTGGAATCACCTCTGTTTTCGTACATATATAATCTACCACCGTCAGTACCATATATAAGATCAAAATCATTATCATAATCTATATCAACCAACTGAGGATTTTTCCAGTAAGTTACATCATCAGCAAAAGCAAATGCACTTGATTTATTTGTCCAAACTGGTGTTTTCGAAGTACCAGTATTTTCATAATAAACAAGGGCTTTTAGGTCTCTTCCCAACAACAAATCAGCTTTACCATCTGCATTCATATCTGCAAAAACCGGATAAGCATTAAGACCAATGTCAGGAATACCTTGGCTAAGAGTTTCATCAAGTTCAAATTCCGGTTCGGTAACAGTACCAATATTTCTATAAGAAAGTATAATACCAGCTTCTGGTCCACCCATCAGAGATTCACCTGTACCTACAAACAGATCAAAGTCACCATCATCATCAAGATCAGCAAAACCTGGTTTGGCATCAGACCCGATAGCGGCATTTACACCAGTAAAAACTTTATCAACTTTTTCCCATTCAGGTAAATCAGTACCAACATTCTTGTAATAAAGAATTCCGTTGTAACCACTAATAACCAAATCCTTGTCACCATCACCATCAAGATCAACCGCAACTGGGTAGTCTGAATTTGTACCCATTGCTCCGTTAGCATAAATACTGTTCATTACAGATGCTTCTTCAGTATATTTTGGCGGAGTTGATTCCCCTGTATTTAAGTAAAATTTGGCAAAAACATCCGAGTTGCCCAAAAACAAATCAAGCAAACCATCGTTATTCATATCAGCAAAACATGGTGATGTAAAATGGAAAACTCCAACTCCCGATGGAGTAAACAAACTGTCAACTTTTATCCAGTTCTGACCGAATAAAGAGACACTAAATAGTATTAGTATTAAAGTAATTTTAGATTTCATTACTTCTCCGTGCATATTGTAAAAAAAATAGTTATTAAAAATATACAAACAACCAATTAGTTACAATGCTGAAATGTGGATAAATAAATACACTTTTGAATTAATTTATTATAAAAAGATAAACTGGATGGTAAAAAAAGTATTGATTGTTTTTTATCGACACTTGTATTAAAACTCTTCAAATTTAACACAACTCAAATATTCGCAATTAACACTCTTCAGGTTTCATTTCAGGATTACTTAATGTTATTATTACAATTTTATCTTGGTTGAAATTATAAATTGACAATTATCAATTCTTCACCAGAATAGTTAAATAGGTAACATTATTATCAAATTGCTAACTTCCCTCTTATCATAATAGTAGGTCTGCAATATAATTTAAAGCATTCAATCTGTTATTTTACTTCATATTACATCTATCATTTATTTAATTTGATTATATAGTGGTGGCATCATTGTTGTGTTATAAACTTGTTGATTCTATCAATTAGTTTTTATGGCTATCGCAATAGCAAAATCCTGGATATACAACTAACATAATATAGGGGAGATCATTTATGTTTAAATTACTATTTTCTGTTTTAATAGGTTTAATTATGACACTTTCGGGAAATATTTACCCTTCCGAAAAGAATATCGCAAAAAAGATTACTCCGGAAGACATTCTTGCCAAACTAACACTTGAAGAAAAAGCCGCAATTGTAGTTGGTAACGGTATGAATTTTAGTGATGCAGCAATTGGAATTATCGAAGAAAAAGTTCCTGGTGCAGCTGGTTCAACTTTTGCAATTGAACATCTTGGTATTCCGTCTTTAACGCTTGCCGATGGTCCTGCAGGATTAAGAATAAACCCAAAAAGAAAAGATACATTAAAAACTTATTATTGCACAGCATTTCCTGTTGCAACTTTGCTTGCATCCTCATGGGATACTAAACTGGTAAATGAAGTTGGAAAAGCAGTTGGAGAAGAGGTAAAAGATTATGGCGTAGATATCCTTTTGGCTCCCGGGATGAATATTCACAGAAATCCACTCTGCGGCAGAAATTTCGAATACTATTCGGAAGACCCTCTTTTAACTGGTAAAATGGCAGCCGCTATGGTACAAGGTGTACAATCTATGGGTGTTGGCACTTCAATAAAACATTTTGCCGCCAATAATCAGGAAACAAATCGCATGATTATCAACGCTGTTGTTAGCGAAAGAGCTTTACGTGAAATTTACCTTAGAGGGTTTGAAATTGCTGTAAAAGAAGCTCATCCATGGACTGTGATGAGTGCCTACAATAAACTCAATGGTATTTACGTTTCCCAAAATAGTGATTTACTAACATCAGTTTTACGTAATGACTGGGGTTTTGAAGGGTTGGTTATGACAGACTGGTTTGCCGGAGATGACGTTGTAGCTCAGATGGTTGCTGGTAATGATTTAATTATGCCGGGTAATAAAGATTTAAGAAATGAAATTGTTAACGCAGTAAAATCTGGTAAGCTTAAAATTGATGTGCTTGATCGTAATGTGATACGAATTTTAACTATACTACTAAAAACTCCTGCTTACAAAAACTTCAATTTTAACAATAAACCAAACCTTAAGTCACATGCTGCAATTGCACGTAAAGCTGCTTCAGAAGGAATAGTTCTTCTTAAAAATGATAATAATACTCTTCCGGTAAAAAATAAAAATAGTGTTGCTACTTTTGGTATTGGTTCATACGAGTTTATAGCTGGTGGAACTGGTAGCGGTGATGTAAATGAAGCTTATACTGTTTCGCTTGTTGAGGGACTAATTAACTGTGATTACAAGATCAACAAAAAACTTGAAAACCACTATAATAAATATATTGCTAATCAAAAAGCACAGCTCCCTGAAAAGAAAAACTTCTTTGAACCTACTACCCCACTTGCAGAAATGCCACTTAATAAAGAATTGCTAATAGAAACTGAAAAAAATAGTGATATTGCATTTATAACACTCGGTAGAAATTCAGGTGAATTCAGAGATAGAAAACTTGAAGGGGACTTTTATCTTACCAAACCTGAACTTGATTTAATTAAAAAAGTATCGGATGTTTACCACGATGCTGGCAAAAAAGTTGTAATGCTTCTCAATATAGGTAATGTTATGGAAACCGCATCATGGCAAAAATATGTTGATGCTATTGTATTAGCTTGGCAAGGTGGACAGGAAGCAGGAAACGCTCTCGCCGATGTTATTAGTGGCAAAGTTACTCCATCCGGGAAGTTACCTACAACTTTTCCAATAAGATATGAAGATTGCCCAAGTGCAAAATTTTTTCCTGGTGAAGAAGTACCTGATGCCGAAGAAATTAAGGTTGGATTTATATCAATGGGAAAACCTTCTGAAGTAAAATATGAAGAGGGTATTTATGTGGGTTACAGACATTATTTAACTAAAGGTAAATCCGTTGCCTACCCATTTGGTTTTGGACTTTCATATACAACTTTCGAGTATAAAAACATCGAGTTAAGCTCGGATATTTTTACTGACAATATTGAAGTTTCTGTGAAAATCAAAAATACAGGTAATTATTCCGGAAAGGAAGTTGTTCAATTATACCTTTCAGCACCTGCTACCACTCTTGATAAACCAGAATATGAACTAAAAGGATTTGTTAAAACCAATCTGCTCGCCCCAGGAAAAAGTGAGATTGTTACTTTTACAATTGACAAAAAAGCGTTAGCATCTTTCAACACAGAAAAAAGTCAGTGGATTGCTGATAAAGGCACATATAATGTAAAAGTAGGGGCATCAAGCACTAACATAAAACTTAAATCAGACTTTGTTCTTAATTCCGATTTAATGGTTGAAGAAGTAAGCAATGTTCTGCATCCTGAAAGTAAAATGTCCGAAATGACAGAAGCTGTTCAAAAGGCAAAACAAGAAAGAAAGGCAAGGAGTACCCACCAATTCAAAATAGTAAAAGATATAAAATGGGCTTCACCCAAAGGATTTGATCTAACCATGGATATTTATACTCCGGAAACCGGGAAAAATAGTTATCCGGTAATCGTAATATTTCATGGTGGCGGATGGCTTATTAACAATAAAAGTATTATGGATGAGCCAGCTGCTTACTTGGCTAAACACGGCGAATATGTTGTTTGCAATGTAAACTACCGTCTGCTTGGCGATCTTGATAATACAACCAAAATGAATGAGATTATTGAAGATGTTATGGGTGCTACTCTTTGGGTAAAATACAATATTGCAAAATATAAAGGTGATCCAAACCAAATAATTTTAACTGGTGATAGTGCCGGAGGACATTTAACCCTAATGGTTACAATGCAGGGTGATCATCTATCGTCAAAAGGATTTACTGGTAAACCATACGGATTTAACCCCACATGGCTACCCGAGGGAAAAACGGCAGAAGACATAAAAGCTAATAATGAATTAAATGTTCAGGCTGCAATGATAAGTTACGGAGCTACAGACATTTACTCAAGTGCTCTCGGTAGTTTTGAAAAATCATCAAACTTTTTTTGGGCTATGGGAAAAGCAGAAGCTCGGGGTATATTTGGTAATGATATTACACCTGAAGATAATCCGAATTTCTACAAAAAAGTTTCTCCCGTTTATAATATACCTGCGGCAACTGTTAAAAAATTGCCACCAATGTTGTTTACAGTTGGCGAAAAAGATAACCTGATTAAACCTGAGTATATCAAGACATTTATTAGCAAGCTTAAGAATGCCGGACATTCAGATATCGATTACTGGATGTATGAAGGACGCCCCCATGCATTTCTCGATTCAGGTAGCAATCAGTTTTTAGGTACAAGTTTCGAAAAAGATGCTCCTAAAGCACTTAATATAATGCTCGATTTTCTTAATAAACATTTTTATAAATAATAGTTATTATTATAGCTCTACAATCATCATTTTTGCTGATTGTAGAGTTACTCTTCTCATCTTCCCCCTTTATTATTGTTAAGAGTTTTACTCTTTTTGGGATTTTCATGATATTAAGATCATCCCTTTATTAAAGACACATTATTTTCACATCCTATTAATCATACGCTCTCCTTATAAGACTTTTTATTCTCCTTATAGACTCATCCAATATTCATCAAGTTATATCCTTGCTTTTATTACAATTTAATTTGCTGTTACAACATTATCCATCAAGTCTTATCACGAACTTAATATGTTGCCACATAACGCTTTACAGCTCTTTACTATCTACCTTCCTTTGGCAATAGCATTACATAAAGCTTAATTCATAATAATTTTAAACAGAGTGATAATTTCCTTTAAAATATTTTGACATTATTATCTTTATTTCCTATTTTGAACAAAGAGAATTGAATCACCTACCAAATAATATTTTCCAGGGTATAAATTCTCGAATTTTTATTCCGATAATAGGACATCTTAATGCTTTTGTTCTTTTTGATTAGACAACTCAACATCAATCATAAAAGATAAAATTACTTTATTATCTCGTGGAGGTTAATTATGAATAAAAAATTACCTTTTTTACTAATCGTTTTTATGCTCTTAACAGGTAGCATCCTGTCTCAGGAGCTCACTTTTAAACCTCATGGAATTAATCCAAGACAGGTTGAAGAAGGCGATACTGATTATTACGA
Source organism: Melioribacteraceae bacterium (assembly GCA_963663615.1). Classification (GTDB taxonomy): domain Bacteria; phylum Bacteroidota; class Ignavibacteria; order Ignavibacteriales; family Melioribacteraceae. The sequence goes on along the minus strand of OY760517.1, from coordinate 1,449,004 downwards.
TAGAGCTTCCAGCGGTTTGCATAACGTAGGTGTTCAAGCTCAGGTTTATTTACGGGTTTATTTGGACGGAGCTCAGCTTACATCACCTTCTTTTAATATACTTTCTGCACCATCAGGTTCAGCTGCAACTTTTGGAGAACAGATGGTGATGGATACATCAAACGTTCTTGTAAAATTTACACCTGATCTTAAAGGTACTTATAAACTTGAAGTTACGGCTAATAGTATGGCTGATACTGTAACTTTAAATGCTGCCTTGTATCTTGGAGTTGAAGGTGGAGCAGTTTCTTGTAAAACTTGTCATTCCGGCTCATACAACGATTGGCTTACTACTGGGCACTCAACAACATTAAAAGAAGAACTTGATGGAATGGGTAGTAGCCACTTCCAGTCTTATTGTGTTGAATGCCATTCAACAGGTTATGACGCAAATGCTTCAAATGATGGTTTTGATGATTTCGGTTTTGTTTTCCCTGACTCATTATATGATGGTGGATATGATGCCGCTGTTGCAATGTATCCTGATGCAATGAAAAGAGCAGATGTACAATGCGAATCATGCCATGGTCCTGGTAGTGAACACATGGGTAATACTTCCGATTATAAAATGGAATCAACCTTGTCTTCAGATAATTGTGCAAAATGCCATAACGCTGGTACTCATCATGTAATTCCAGAACAGTGGGATTTCTCTGTTCATGGCAGCGAATCACACCTATTTGCTGGTGACAATCGTGCATCATGTACCCCATGTCATAACGGTAAAGGATTTGTTGATAATATAAGTGGTAACGAACAGGATGCTCCTGAAAAAGTTGCAATTACCTGTGCTACTTGTCATGATCCTCACAGCCATGGTGAAGAAAGCCAGTTAAGAACCGTTTCTGCAACCCTTGCAAATGGTACAGAAGTTAATCTTGGTAAAGGTGGCTTATGTTCTAATTGTCATAAATCAAGAAGAGACGGTGTTGAATATACAGCAGATTACCTTAATAACCTAAGCTCACATTACGGTCCTCACCACGGTCCGCAAACAGATGTTGTGCTTGGCGATAACTTCCCAACATTCGGTCAAACAATTGCCAATTCTGCACATAAATTTGCTCTTGCAGACGGTTGTGTTAGCTGCCATATGTATCCTAACGAAGTTGATGATAACAACGAAGTTATGCTAAGTGGTAACCACTCATTCAGTATGGTTGATCCTAATGGTAACGATAATGTTGCCGCTTGTGCAACTTGTCACGGTTCAATTGAAAGTTTCGATGATATTGAATATGATCTTGACGGTAATACCGATCTTGACGGTGATGGTACTTCAGAAGGTCTTCCAATGGAAGTTCATGGTCTGCTTGATAAATTAGCCGAACTTCTTCCTCCATACGGTTCAACTGACATCAATACTATTGATTCAACTTGGACTCTTGCTGAAGCTCAGGCATATTATAACCATCATGGTATTGAAGAAGACCGAAGCGGTGGTTTCCATAATCCAACATTTACAATCGGTTTATTATATGCTTCAATTGAAGCACTTGGTGGCACAGTTGATGTTGACGCAAGCGATATTGTTACTCCGGTTGAATTTGCATTACAGCAAAACTACCCTAACCCGTTCAACCCTTCAACTACCATTACATACTCAGTTCCTGAAAAATCTGAGGTGAGTTTAATAGTATATGATGCAATCGGTAGAACTGTTACAACACTGGTAAGTGAAGTTAAAGAATCAGGTACACACAACATTACATTTAATGCTAACAATCTTTCATCCGGTGTATATTTCTACAAACTTGCAAGTGGCAAATTTGTATCAACTAAAAAAATGCTGCTAATTAAATAGTTTTTACCTTATAATATATGCAGTTAATAGAGAGGGACGGTTATTGCCGTCCTTTTTTAATTTTTAAATCTTTTCACAAAATTAGAACTACTCTTACCGGTTTTTAGAAACTTCTCCCTTTTTCTGGCAGATATACGATCAGGATACTCTTCAAGTAATACTAATTCAAATGGAGCATAAGGTTTGGTTGTTTTATTGTAACCTTTATTGTGGTCATCAATTCTTCTGGCTGGATTATCGGTTAACCCCACGTAATGATACTTTCTACTCAACGATTTTAGCACATATACGTAAGTCATTTTGCCCTTTGTAGTGCTTACACGCCAAAAGTTAACTTATTAGAGTTTTTCCGGGATATAAAATTTGTACCGATTGCAGGATTTATCCGCCTTGGAGGATTTATCCACCACAGGATATAAATAATAAAGTTCGATTTGTACCGAAGGCGGATCCGACTTAGTCGGATAAACTCGAATTTACCCGCTGTGAGGGTTTACCTGTTTTAGTGGGACGGCACATGGTTGCCCATAAATTTTAACATACTCTCTCCCCTTACCGGTTTTTAGAAACTTCTCCCTTTTTCTGGCAGATATACGATCAGGATACTCTTCAAGTAATACTAATTCAAATGGGGCATAAGGTTTGGTAGTTTTATTATAACCTTTGTTGTGGTCATTAATTCTTCTGGCTGGATTATCAGTTAATCCCACGTAATGATACTTTCTACTCAACGATTTTAGCACATATACGTAAGTCATTTTGCCCTTTGTGGTGCTTACATACCAAAAAGTAAACTTATTAGAGTTTTTCAAGGATATAAATTTGTACCGAAGGCCGGACTCGAACCGGCACATGGTTGCCCATAACAGATTTTGAGTCTGTCGCGTCTACCAATTCCGCCACTTCGGCATAAATGAAGTTTGTTAATATAAGTAATTCACCAATAATAATTCAATCATAAAATCATTTTTAATGAATTTATTTTGCAACCTCACCTTTATTTAATTTACCTGCTTTGCACTAAAAACAAGACTTGAATACATATTTATAGTTCAAAAAATAATTGAAGCTTAATTAGCCACACTATTATTATTTATTAGTAAATAAAGCTCGCAACGATTTACGTTTCATTTCACCGTTTCCATATTTGTGTTGCATAGTAGCGAGCTTTTCCTCCCATGAACCCAGAGTGAAGAAGTTACTTGTATCTTCACTCTTCATAAACTCTTCATTCTCATTAAGCGGACAAATATCGCGGTACTCAATAAGGTTATCATTTTCATCCTCCTCAAGCCAACGCAATGGTAATCCCTGCGTTCTGCAAACATAGGGTCTTTGTTCATAAATTCTGCACTCCCCTTCATTACCAAGAAAAGCACATTTTCCTTCAGAATGTGGAATACCGTTGCTCAACAATTCATGGTTATGTTCGATTATATTTGTTGATTCAATTTCAAAAACCGTTAAATCGTCAACACAACATTCGGAACACCCTTTTGAACAAACAAGAAAACTTAAATTTGAAACTTTATTTTTTATAACTTCATCCAGAAGTCCATAAAACTCTAATATATTTTCTTTTATATTCATATATTAACACTTGGAAAATTTTCATATTAACAACTCAACAAGATACAAAAAAATTTATACCCTAAATGATATGTTCGAATTTATCGGGTTTAAATTGATAAATAAATCGGTATTAAGTATATTTACGTAGATAATTTCAATACAATAATAAAACATAAGGAAAACATAATATGGCTGTAAAAGTTGGTATTAATGGTTTCGGAAGAATCGGAAGATTAGTATTCAGAAGAGCTCTTGATCTGGGCACAGTTGAATTCGTAGGTATTAACGACCTAACAGATGCTAAAACTTTAGCACATCTTCTAAAATATGATTCCGTACATGGTAAATTTAATGGCGAAGTTGCTGTTGATGGTGATACTCTTGTTGTAAACGGACAGAAAATTCAGGTAACTGCTGAAAAAGATCCTGCTAACCTTAAATGGGGTGAGCTTGGTGCTGAAGTTGTTATCGAATCAACTGGTGTTTTCCGTACTAAAGAAGCTTGCATGAAACATGTTGAAGCTGGTGCAAAAAAAGTTATTCTTACAGTTCCTGCAAAAGGTGATATCGATGCTACTATCGTTCTTGGTGTTAACGAAGCCGATCTTAAGAGCGAACACGTAGTAGTTTCTAACGCTTCTTGTACTACTAACTGTCTTGCTCCAATCGCTAAAGTTCTTCAAGATAACTTTGGTATTAAAAAAGGTTTGATGACTACTGTTCACTCATACACTAACGATCAGAAAGTTCTTGATCTTCCACATAGTGATTTGAGAAGAGCAAGATCTGCTGCTGTTTCAATTATCCCAACTACTACTGGTGCTGCAAAAGCTGTTGGTAAAGTTCTTCCTGAACTTAATGGTAAACTTGATGGTATGGCTCTTCGTGTTCCTACTCCTGACGGTTCTATCACTGACCTTGTAGCTGAACTTGACAAAGAAGTTACTGTTGAAGAAGTTAACGCTGCTATGAAAGCTGCTGCCGAAGGCGATATGAAAGGTGTTCTTGAATATACTGAAGACCCAATTGTTTCTGCTGATATTATTGGTAACAGCCACTCTTCAATCTTTGACGCTCTTTCTACTATGGTTAAAGGTAACACTGTTAAAGTAGTTAGCTGGTACGATAACGAATGGGGTTACAGCTGCCGTGTTGTTGACCTTATCAGCAAACTTGTTTAATAGTTTACTTGTGTAATTTTTATAAGACGCAGTTTATCCCGATCTTTTTTTTGGGACTGCGTCTTTTTTTTTGATTTTTGAATAATTTATATTAAATATAGGGGATTTGAAATGAACAAATTAACTGTTGATAATCTCGATGTTAAAGGTAAAAAAGTTCTTGTTCGTGTTGACTTTAATGTACCTTTGGATGAAAACCAGAATATTACTGATGATATTAGAATAACTGCTGCTTTACCAACTATTAAAAAGCTTGTTGAAGAAGGTGGTAAGGTTATTCTTATGAGCCACCTTGGCAGACCTAAAGGCAAACCGGTTCCTGAAATGAGCCTTAAACCTGCTGCTGTTAGACTTGGTGAACTTCTTGGTAAAGAAGTTAAATTTGCTGCTGATTGTGTTGGTGTTGCTGCCAAAGAAGTAGCTGAAAGCCTTAAAGAAGGTGAAGTTGCTCTTCTTGAAAACCTTCGCTATCATAAAGCTGAAACTGATAATGATGCCGATTTCGCAGCTCAGCTTGCCGAACTTGGCGAACTTTATGTAAACGATGCTTTTGGTTCTGCACACCGTGCTCATGCTTCTACTGAAGGCGTAACAAAACATTTTGAAAAATGTGCTGCTGGCTACCTTATGCAGAAGGAACTTGACTATCTTGGTAAAGCTATATCAAATCCTGCAAGACCTTTTACTGCAATTCTTGGTGGTGCTAAAATTTCAGGTAAAATTGATGTAATAGAAAACCTTATGCCACAGGTTGATAACCTCATTGTTGGTGGCGGTATGGCTTATACTTTCTACAAAGCTATGGGTCATGAAATTGGTACTTCTCTTCTTGAAGAAGATAAAATTGAATTGGCTGGCAAACTTCTTGAAAAAGCTAAAACTGCAAAAGCTCAATTCCTGCTTCCTGAAGATGTAAAGGTTGCTGCTGAGTTTTCGAACGATTCACCTGCGGAAGTTGTTAAAGTTGATGCAATGCCTGCTGATAAAATGGGTCTGGATGTTGGTCCTGCTTCAATCGAAAAATTCAAAAAGGTTATTGCTGAAAGTAAAACCGTTGTTTGGAACGGTCCGCTTGGTGTATTCGAATTTGATAATTTTGCTCATGGTACAAATGCTATTGCAGAAGCATTAGTTGAAGCTACTGCTAATGGTGCTGTTACAGTAATTGGTGGTGGTGATTCAGCTGCTGCTATTAAAAAAGCCGGTCTGGATGATAAAGTAAGCCATGTTTCTACTGGTGGTGGTGCTTCGCTTGAATTCCTTGAAGGTAAAGTTCTTCCGGGTGTTGCCGCACTTACTGATGCTTAAGCAATAAATTATTGCCCGAAACTTTTTACTTAAAGAGGCAGTCTAAGTATTTAGATTGCTTCTTTATTTTATTTTTATACTTTTGTTTTTGTTTAGTTTTTCCTGTTAAGGATTTTTTATGAGTTATTACGATAGAGATTATTATGGCGGCGGAGGTGGTTATAATAGATACAATATTATGCCCCCTGTTATAAAAACATTGCTAATTATTAATGTGCTTGTATTTTTTATAAATTATGTTCTGGCTGATACAATGCTGGATGAATTTGTGCGTCGCTTTGGTGCTTTATACCCTATAGGACATGGCCTTTTTTATCCATGGCAAGTTATCACCTATCAGTTTATGCATGGCGGTTTTTCTCATATTCTGTTCAATATGCTCTTCCTCTGGATGTTTGGACAAGAACTGGAAAACCTATGGGGATCTCGTAAATTTCTCGTAATATACCTGCTTTCCGGAATTGGTGCCGGTTTCGCTCAGCTTTTTCTGGCTCCCCTATTTGGACAGGTTGGACCAACAATAGGTGCTTCCGGCTCTGTTTTTGGTATTCTGGTAGCGTATGCTTTGTTTTTCCCTGAAAGATATGTATATATCTATTTTCTGTTACCTGTAAAGGCAAAATATCTTATTGCATTTCTGGTAGTCTTCGAATTTTTCTCAGTTGATAGTCCCGGTGAAGTTGCTCACTTAGCACATATTGGTGGTGCAGTTACCGGTTTTTTAATAATTATGGCTGAAAGGCGTTTTAATTTTAGTATTGATAGTATCTTTGACAGATTCAAATCTTCGGGTAGCAATAGTTGGAATGCCGGTAATAAAGATAAACCAAAGTCCGATATACGCTTCCGCAATCCTTTCAATATTAAGAAGCAGTCTTCCGATGTACAGGACGCATCATTCTATGATATCAACGCTACCGAACAATCAAAAAAGAATGTTAGTCAGGAAGAAATTGACAGAATCCTTGATAAAATTAGCCAAAGCGGTTACCAAAATCTTACAGAACATGAAAAAAGAGTATTGTTTGAAGCCAGTAAAAAGAATTAGTATCGCTATATTTTTATTTGTTTTGTTTATAACAGGTTGCTCGAAGGATAGCAACCTGGATACCGAAACCCTTGCAAATCTATATACTGATGTAATGATTGCAAGAGAATTATATTCCTCTCAACCCGATTCAATGAAAGCAAACCTGGATAAATTGTTCGAGGAATATAATACTACCGAAAAGGATTATAATAATGCCATGAAAAATATGCCAGCAAGTAAAGACAACTGGGAACTATTTTTCAGAATTAGCGAAGCCCGCCTTGATTCTCTCAGGGATAAATAACCCTAACTAGTCCATCTGTATAGTGATTTCCATCACCTCTTAAATCAATATAGTATTTATTATTATCCAATAATCAAATTAAGCTAAAATTATTCTATTACCAACCGATAATACCATTGGAGTTACAGGATACATCGTATCTTGTATATTATTTGTACGGGAATGCATATGATTATTACTCTTTAATATTTGGCTTTTAAAGTCTTCAAATACCTAGGTAAATACCTCGTTAAGAACTTAATCATTTTCCCCTATTAAGCAGATTATTTTAATCTGCTTCTCTGTTAGTCAAAGAGTTTATAAATTGTTAAAATTAAGAGGTTAGAGATGACTAAGTGGTTTTCCAATCAAAGAATTGGACGAAAATTTTTCATAACATTTATGCTATTATCATTATTGGTTTCTGTAATTGGCATTGCAGCATTCTGGGGTATGAACAAATTGAACGGAATTATTAATCAAACAGCTGATATTAGAATGCCCGCACTTGAGGTACTGCTTCAGCTAGACAGGGACTTACAGCAAGCCCTTGTAGCAGAACGGACTTTAATTTCAATTGATCATACCGGAGGTTTACAACCTCAGTTACTTAAAGACCATGCAGAAAACCTGCAGCAAACCAAAGACAGATGGGAAAAGTTTATAACATATTCCCAATCTGAGCAGGAACAAAAGCTCATTAAAGAGTTCGAAGAGGAATTTGATAAATGGTTTGTCGTTACCAACGGAATTGTTAGTGATTTAACATCAGGTGATCCTGATAAAAGAAACGCTGCAACCAATCTCTCACTTGGTGATGGTGTTAAATCTTTTGAAAAAGCCAGAACAGTAATCGATGAGCTTACTGAGTTAAATGACCAGTTTGCAAAAGCCGAAAGAACTGATAGTGCTGATAGTTATTCTTCAATTCAGTTTATTATTACTGTTATTTTTATTCTTTCGTTGGCTAGTTCTATTTTTCTCGGATTATTGTTAACCAAAATCATTACTCAGCCACTGCTTAAAGCTCGTGAAATGATGGCAAAATTATCGGTTGGCAACCTGGGCACCCGTTTAAATCTGGATATTAAAGATGAAATTGGTGACCTTGGTAATGCTATGGATCACATGGCAGATAACTTGAAAGAAAAGGTTGACGTTATGTCCCACATCTCAAAAGGCAACCTTTCGGATATAGTAAAAAGTGATTCTGCAGAAGATGAAATTTCACCTGCACTTGCTACAATTATAAAAACACTTAAAGATGTTGATGCGGAAATTGCCAAATTGAATGAAGCAGGTACTGAAGGTCAATTAACAGTTAGAGGTGAAAGCCGCAAATTTGAAGGTACTTACTCACATCTTGTACAAGGAATAAATAACCTGCTGGAAACTATTCTGAAACCAATTGCAGAAGGTTCTGAAGTTCTTTCAATTATGGCTACAGGTGACCTCCAGGTAAGAGTTACAAGCGACTACAAAGGTGATCATCAGATAATAAAAAATAGTATAAACCAATTAGGTGATTCACTTAGCACACTTCTTTATCAGGTTGACCAGGCTGTACACGCTACACAAAATGCCAGCAACGAAATTTCAGCTGCTACCGAACAATTATCCCAGGGTGCTCAGGAACAGGGTGCACAAACTCATGAAGTTTCTGCAGCTGTTGAGGAAATGACCTCTACTATTCTTGAAACTGCTAAAAACTCAAATAACGCTTTTGAGCTTTCCAACTCTGCAGAAAAAGCAGCAGGTATTGGCTATGAAAAAGTTGAATCTGCTAAACTTGGTTTCAATAAAATTGTTAATTCAACAAATACAACAGCAAATAAAATTGAATCTTTAACCGAAAAAACAAAACAGATTGGTGTTATTGCACAGGTTATTGATGATATTGCCGATCAGACTAACCTGCTTGCCTTAAATGCAGCTATTGAAGCTGCACGTGCAGGTGAACAGGGTCGTGGATTTGCCGTAGTAGCCGATGAAGTAAGAAAGCTTGCAGAACGCACAACAAAAGCAACAAAAGAAATTGCCGAAACTATTGTGTCAGTTCAAAACGAGTCGAATGAAGCAAATCATTCAATGGAAGAAGCAAAAGTTTTTGTTGATGAAGGACTTGAACACAACAAGGATGTTGAAGAAGCTCTAAACAAAATTTTGGAAAGCATTAAACAGTCAACAAACGAAATTCAACAGGTTGCCGCAGCTAATGAACAGCAGTCATCAAGTTCGGGTGAAATTAGCCAAAGCGTTGAAATCATTAATAATGTTGTTAATGAATCAGCTACCTCCGTTCGCGAAGTTGCAACCGCTGCTGAAGATTTAAGCAGGTTAACTGAAAACTTGAGCAATTTAATTTCCAACTTTAAAATTGCAGAACGAAACGAATTACTTGATAGCGGAAATAATTATAACTTGTTAAATTCATAATTTTTAAGGGCAACATGATTTTAATCATGTTGCCTTATATTTTGCAAGAGCAATTCTTAATTTTGCAAAGTTTATTGAATCAGGTAAACTTTCCTTCAGATCTCTCAACGAATCATTACCCTGCCTTATGGCATCCAAAATAATCTCATATTCATTTTCATAAAAAAGATGATCAACCGAAACTTCACTATCATATTCCAAGATAGTCTCAATTTGTAATGAAATAATAGTCTCTGGTTGCTTCGATAAATTGGCTATATCTTTAAGACCATAACCTTTTTGTAGAAGTTCGTAAGTGCCTTTTATTGAATCAGGAATTTTTACTTTCATTGGTATCTCCGTTTCAGTTAGCTCAATTGCACTTCCTTTTAGTATTTCAAGGAATTCATCTCCAACCTTGTTGAAAATTTTCACACTGAAACCGGGCACCTCCATTATTTCTTTTCTATTCTGTGGTTTTAGTTCAATCAGTTTTTGCAATATTATATCCGAGCATACCATTTTGGGCTGCTGATTAAACCGTCTTGCAACACTTTTCCTTACTTCTTTCAGTTTTGTGTACAGTTCCAGTTTATTATCATAATCGGAACTATCCCCTATTTCTTTATTATCATCACTAATATCGCCTTCGGCAATTAAAGCCTTACCCGCTTCTCCAATTTTCAGCAAATCCTTTACATTGATAACCTTTTGTTCCCTTTCAAGATCAAATAGTGTTTTTTCAATTTGCTCCCTCGAAAAATGCCGACATGTATTAAATGAATTTAGCCTTCTATAATATTCCTTTCCGCTCGTACCTCTTAATATTGATACAAGCTCTCTGCGTGTAATATTTGAGCGTGACTGGTGAATTGTGTCAAGTATTCTGCCAGCAACATACTCCGATGATTTTTCCGTAGCAACACCTGTACACGAGGAACAATGTCCGCATTTATATCCTCTTCTGTCCTCACCAAAGTATTTTAATATAAAGGCAGTTTTGCAACCTTCATGATAAACAAAGGACGTCATTAAATCCAATTTCTTTTTTAACCGGTTTGTGTGCTCCTGAATAGCAGAAAGGTCAGGATCAAGATATTTACTTTCCAGTCGAGGTTTCACAAGAGAAAACTTCCTGTTTAACGTAGGACGAGTAACATCCAATACACCCGTTGATTCAAGTCGGGTAATATAATCCCTTATCTGATTTTCAGTAAACCCGGTTCTTGTAACCAGTTTATTTATATCGAATACAACATTATTGAGTATTATATTATTTCCGTACTCTCTTATAAGCTCAACAATAAATGTTTTAAGGTCTTTGGCAACAATTTTTTTAATGTATTCCTTTAATTCACGCGAATCCAGCAAAAATCGTAACTTTTGATTTTTGGTTCTACTATTATCAATACTAATAAACTCGTCCGCTTCTAAAACTTTTAGAGTTGAATCAAGAATTGTAGCCGAAACTTCCCTTTGTTTAAGTAACTTAAGTAAATCGCCTGTTATTTCAAGAGGTTTATCATTTTTGCTACCGACAGTTATACGATGAAAATCACAAAGCAAATCATAAACAGCACAAATTTCATCACGGGAAGGATTAGAATTTTCAATAAAATAATTCTGAATAGATATATCTCGTTCCTCAAATAGCAAAGTAACCCACGATTGTTTACCATCTCTGCCAGCACGCCCAATTTCCTGATAGTAGTTCTCTATCGAGCCAGGCATATTAAAATGTATAACTGCTCTAATATCAGGTTTATCTATTCCCATACCAAATGCATTGGTCGCAACAATTACCTCAATTCTGTTCTTTATAAAATCATCCTGAATCATTTTACGTAGGCTGCTATTCAAACCAGCGTGATAGCATTCGCAATTTACACCCTGAATTTTAAGATAATCTGTTAAACTTTCAGCTTTTTTTCGGGTAGAACAGTAAACAATGGCGGGCTTTGCTTCACCGGAAAGTAATTCAAGAGTATGCTCCTTCTTTTCGCCTGTTCTTATAACATTAAGAACAAGATTATCTCTTTCAAATCCTCTTACAAACACACCGGGATTAACAAACCCCAGCTGTTCAATAATATCCTGCCTTACTTCAGGAGTGGCGGTAGCCGTAAATGCTGAAACTTTTTCTATACCGGTATATTCGCAAAACTCTGGTATCCTTCTGAAACTTGGTCTAAAGTTATGTCCCCACTCACTTATACAATGTGCTTCATCAACAAAAAGATAATCCGGTGAAAGATTTTTTATTCTATCTGCAAAATTAGTAGTTTCAAGTTTTTCCGGTGCTATGTACAATAACTTTATTTTGCCATCGCGTAATTCATTAAACACCTGTTCACTTTCAAAATAATCCATCGTACTATTTATGAATGCAGCAAATTTTTCTTTTTTATTTAGATTATCAACCTGATCTTTCATTAAAGCGATTAATGGCGATATTACTATCGAAAATCCTTTCCCCATTAAAGCAGGTATTTGATAACAAACAGACTTCCCCGCCCCTGTTGGCAACACGGCAATTGTATTGTTGCCGGCAAGTATGGAAGCTATTACCTCTTCCTGCCCCTCACGAAATTGTGTATATCCAAAATAATGTTTTAAAATTTCTTCTTTTGTCATCACTGAATTTGCAGAATTAATCAATAATTAAAAAATGAAGTAACAAATTTTTTTGCTAAAAATCATTATCTTGTTACATCTAATTAAAAAATACAAAACCAAGATGCTACAAATACGTCATATCGACAAAACATTCGGCAGGATTACTGCATTAAGAGATATAAACTTGCATATTCCGGCTGGTGAGTTCTTCGGGTTGCTTGGTCCTAACGGTGCAGGTAAAACTACCCTTATGAACATAATTATTGGTTATATCAAATCAGATGCAGGTTCCGTTACGCTCGATAATGAAATGCTATCATACGAATCAATTCAGTTACGCAATAAAATTGGTTACGTACCTCAGGAAATTGCTCTATTCAAGGAACTTTCCGCTATACAGAATCTCAAGATTTTTGGTAGTTTATATGGACTTTCGGGTGCCAACTTAAACAGAAAAATTGATGAAGCACTTGAACTAGTTTCTCTTGAAGACAGAATGAAGGATAAAGTAAAAGATTTTTCCGGGGGAATGAAAAGAAGGTTAAACATAGCTGCCAGTATATTGCACGATCCGGCTCTTATCCTTTGCGATGAACCTACTGTTGGTGTTGACCCACAATCCCGTAATGCAATATTTAATATGCTAAAGGAATTAAACAATCGCGGGAAAACTGTAGTTTACACAACTCATTATATGGAAGAAGCTGAAAGGCTTTGCACAAACCTTGCCATTATTGATTCGGGAAAAATTATAGCTGAGGGCAAGCTAAATGAGTTAATTGACATTCTTAACCAAAAAGCCAGTATAAAAATTAACAAAATAAATAGAATAGCATCTAATAAAGAAATTATTGAAACACTTGGAAAAGTAATTGAGCACGAATCCTTTTTTGAAATTGTACCTGATGCAAAATTCGGTAAAATATCTGAGGTTTTTCAGGAAATTGAAAGAATTGGATTACCCGAAGAATCTGTTACTCTTTCAAGAGCATCGCTGGAAGATGTTTTCCTTCATCTAACTGGCAGGAGTTTAAGAGATTGAAAACGATTGTTACTCTTATAAAAAAAGATATTACACGATTATTTGCTGACAAACCGGCAATGATATTAACATTCATTGTTCCGATTGTACTAATACTTATATTTGGCAATATATTTGGCGGTGGCGGAACACGAGGAAAGATTAACATCCTATTTGTTAATGATTGTGATAGTAAAATTTCAAAAATTCTTGAAGAAAAACTGGACTCCTCAAATACCGTAAAACTCCTTAAAAGATACAGGGAAAACCAGAACTCACCATATAAAGCTTTTGATCTTGAAACTGCAAAAACCTTTGTTAAAGATGGAAAATACAGGGCAGCATTATATTTCCCTGATACTTGTTTTAGCGACAATAGCAAAGGCTTAACACTTCACTTTTATTATGATCCGGCAAATGAAATGGAAATGGGTCTGCTAAAAGGAACTATACAGCAAACTATTATGAGCGAAATACCCGGGCTTTTCCCTGTCTTGTTAAACCGCCAAATAAAAAACTCAATTGGTGCAGATAAAGGTGATATATTTAATGATAAAATGTTCTCCCTTGTTAGCGAATACTTTGAAATTGACAAAGATACAATCCTTAAATATTCAAGTACCGAAAATAACATAGAAGAGTTCAGCAAAGACTCATCACAGTCGGGGTTTATGCAGGACTTAATTAATTTCGAATCACATCAGCTTGTTGGTACAGAAAAAGCGAATCCGGGAGTTACACGAATAGTTGGCGGTTGGGCTATGATGTTCCTTTTGTTTAGCATAACAGGAGCTGCAACATCATTGTTCGAAGAGAAAGAAGAAGGAACACTTAAAAGATTTCTTTGTATGCCGGTAAAACGCTCGCATATACTCTGGAGTAAATATATTTTCTCTATGTTACTTGGTATATTCCAGCTGTCAGTTATGTTTTTGTTTTCATGGATAATTTTTGATGTTGATATATTTGCCAATATTGGCAATTTAATGATAGTTATAATAGCATCCTCAGCAGCAGCAGTTTCCTTTGGTATGATAATTACTTCAATGGCAAAATCATTAAATCAGGTAAATGGTATTGCAACATTGCTAATACTGGTTATGTCAGCATTGGGTGGCTCATGGTTTCCGGTATCACTATTACCAGATTGGATGCAGTTTTTAAGTAAGTTTACAATTACATATTGGTCGGTTGAAGCTTTCTTGCAGGTATTATGGAGAAACGCATCATTCACGATGATAGCACAACATGTTTCAGTTCTGCTATCACTCGCGTTTATTGTTAATTTCTATTCTCTGATACGTTTCAGAAACGGTCATTTTATGTAAGTTTTATAGGTACTTATTCGTAACGTAGTGATTCAATCGGATCAAGGTTGGCTGCTTTCATTGCAGGATAAGTACCAAACAATACACCGATAAACACACATAAACCAACACCAACAGCTACCCAATCCAGCGGAATAGTTGCCGATGCCTGCATCAAACTGCCAAGAATATTTCCAACTGATATTCCGAATACAATGCCAACAACACCGCCAAAAAGACAAAGTACAACTGCTTCCACCAAAAATTGAAGAAGTATATTAAACTTTTGTGCACCAACTGCCTTTCTTATACCAATTTCCCTTGTTCTTTCGGTAACTGATACAAGCATAATATTCATAATACCAATACCAGCAGCAAGTAATGCAATAGCTGCAATAACAATAGCTCCAATACGTACGCTACTGGTCATTTCATTAATCGATTCCAAAGTAGCCTGGTTAGTTCTTATGTCAAAGTCGTTATCCTCACCAGGTTCAACTTTTCTTATTGTACGCATATGCCCAATAGCTTGTTCAATAAGGTCATCATAAGGTTTTCCTTCTGGAGCTCGAACAGTAATGTTTACACTGCGTCCTCTCTTGCCATAAAAACTCTGGAAAGTTGAAACCGGAATAATTGCAAAACCATCCCTACTCTGTCCAAACACCGCACCTTTTGATTTAAGCACACCAATAACTTTTAATTTATAATTATTCATTTTAATTTCCTGACCAATAGGGTCAACAAATTCAAATAAGGTTTTTACAATATCGGCACCAAGCACAACAACCTTGTTGCCAAATTGAATATCATTTTCGTTAAAAGCTCTTCCCTTCTCAATTTCCCAGTCGTTATTAGGAAAAGCACCTGTTGTACCACCACAAACCTGAATATTGGGATTGGTTTTATTTTCATTAAAGCTAAATCTTATTCCAAAACGCCATTGTTCGGCACCAATACTTTCAGCCCCAGTCATTACTTCCTTAAACTGTTTGTACTCTTCCATGGTAATATTGGGACGGTTTCTTATTTTCTGACGTTCAGCCATACCACCGGTACGTACAGCAGGCCATTTCTGAATTTGAAATGTATTACTATTAAGACCGGATACTCCCTCTTCTATACTCGATTGCAGCATCGATATTACTGTACTAATTGAAATAATAGAAAATATACCAACAACAATACCAAGTATCGTAAGAAATGAGCGTAATTTATTAGCACTAAGTGATGCAAATGCAACACGTATTGTTTCTAAAATTTTCATACTATATACCTTACTAATATTTATTCATAACGAAGAGCATCAACCGGATCCATATTGGATGCAACAAAAGCAGGAGCAAAACCTGATAAAACGCCTGTTAACAATGAGATTGAAACAGCCAGAAGGACAGCATTATACTGAAATACAATAGGGAATTCTGTATTCTGCTGTATCATAAGCGTGCCGACCACAGCTATTCCCAAACCTATTAAACCTCCAAGCAAACAAATAATTGAGGCTTCTGCAATAAACTGGGTAAGTATGGTTCTTTTCTTAGCACCAATTGCCTTTCTAACTCCAATTTCCTTTGTACGTTCCTTTACAGAAACAAACATGATATTCATTATACCAATAGCACCAACAAATAAAGAGAGTCCGGTAATAGCAAACCCGGCAATTTGAATAACACCTACTGTTTCGTTAATTTGACTAAGTATGCCATCCTGTCGGTTTATGGAAAAGTCATTCACTTCGTTATAAGCCAAACCTCTAACTTTTCGCATTATACCATAAGCTTCTTCAGTAACTTCATCAACCATAGTGCTGTTAGGGGCACGTACATTTATAGTAATACTTCGTTCAGATTCGCGGAGGTAATACTTGTAAATACATCCAATTGGTACGAATACCTGATTATCGGGATTAAAATCTCCCATCATTTCACTACCTTGTTTGTCAAGTATTCCAACCACCTTAAACTTTTTACCTTTTATTTTAACTTCTTTTCCCAAACCATTATCGTAAGGAAAAATTCTTTTAGCTATTTCGTAACCAACAACAACCACATTTCTTGAGCTGTTACTCTCAAGCTCGGTAAAAAAGCGTCCGTCAGAAAATTCCATATTAGTAGTAGCAATATAATCAGCATTAGTACCTGTAATTACAATATACTGAGCAGTTTTATCCTCGTACTCAACCGAATAGTTTACCCAAACAGTTGGAGCTACTGCAATTGGAAGCTTGGCAAGTTTTTTATACTTTTCAAAATCTTCTACCTGGAGGTTTTTTCTGTTACGCATTTCCCACCAGGGCACATCGTTACTGAACCACTGCCATTTATCAATATAAAGGTTATCTGAGCCCATTGATGATACTCCATCCTGGAAACTCTTATCTATTCCCTGCACGGCACTACTCATTAGAACTACTGCAGATACACCTATAACTATGCCAAGTGTTGTAAGTACCGATCTTATTTTATTGCTAAAAATTGCACGGAGGGAAATTATTAGTCCCTCCTTTAGCTCAAAGAGATAATTCTTCATAATCTTTTCCTTTACAATTATACAACCAGGGAACTATTTCCTTTTGGTATAATTCTGTTTTCAACAGGAGCATCACTTTCAATTAAACCGTCACGTATTCTAATTATCCTCGCTGCATGTTCTGCTATATACTCCTCATGCGTAACAAGAATAATTGTATTACCAAGTGAGTTTAGTTCATTGAATAGGGTCATAATGTCTTCACCGGTTTTTGTATCAAGGTTACCGGTAGGTTCATCAGCCAGAATAATGGAAGGATTTGTTACCAAAGCTCTTGCAATAGCAACCCTTTGTCTCTGACCACCTGATAACTCATTCGGTTTATGCGTCATCCTGTCTGCAAGTCCTACCTTTACAAGAGCCTGTTCAGCTCTCTCTCTTCTTTCAGTACCCGAAACACCAGCATAAATAAGTGGAAGCTCAACATTATGCAATGCGTTTGAACGAGGTAGGAGGTTAAAAGTTTGAAATACAAACCCGATCTGTCTGTTTCTTATCTGTGCAAGCTCATTGTCATTCATTAAACTTACATTTTCTTCACTAAAAACATACAATCCTTTACTTGGTGTATCAAGACATCCAAGAATATTCATTAAAGTAGATTTACCCGAACCGGAAGGACCCATAATCGCAACATACTCATTTCTCTCTATGCTTAATGATACATCACGCAAAGCATGCACAAGCTCCAAACCAACTTCATAGATTTTTGCGATATGTTCTATTCTAATAAGACTCATAATTAGTTACTACCTTTTTTCTTGAAACCAAATTTATTACCTGACTGCATTGATACTTTCACTCCATCCTGAAGTTCTTTTGAAATTGCTCTGTATGGACCACTAATAACATCAATATCTGCATCCACACCTTCTGTAATTTCAATATATGTATCATCACTTATACCAATTTTAACCGGTTTCATAACAGCTTTACCATCTTCGACAACAAAAACTACTTCAATAGTTTTTTTACTTTCATGGTTGCCATTTTCATTCATTTCAGCATTTTCATCCTGCTCTTTATTGCCTTCAACTTCACCATTCATGTTATCATTGTTATCATCTTTAGGCAAACGTGCAGTAACACTCTGAATAGGAACAGCCATAACATTAACTCTGGTATCTGTTTCAACATCAGCATCACAGGACATACCCGGGCGTATTTCTCCATCAAGTTCAAGAAGTCTAATTTTTACTTCAAAATTAACTACCTCATCCTGAGTACCCAATCCGGTTGTTTGTGCACTGTTACCAATATGCGAAACCTTTCCAAGAAATTTTCTTTCACCAAAAGCATCAATTTCTATTCGTGAAGTATCACCAACACTTACAAGTACAACATCATTTTCATCAACTTCAACAATAGCTTCCATAACAGAAAGATCTGATACGGTCATAAGGTTAGTACCCTGTGAAAATCCGCTACCAAGAATTCTTTCACCAAGTTCAACATTAAGAGCAGTAACTGTACCGTTTAATGGAGAATAAATTGCAGTTTTCGCTAACTCTTCCTCTGCTTCCTTAACAGTTTCATTTGCCTGCAATACAGAAGCTTTCTGAGCTTCCAGCGAACCTTCACTTGTTAGGAAATTTGCTTTTGCAGTTTCGAGCTGCGAATCACTTACAAGATTTTTTTCATACAAACCTTTGATTCGTTCGTATTCAGCTTTAAGCTGTGTAAGAGTAGCTTCTCTTATTTTAAGCGTAGCTTTTGCAGAGACCAAACTTGCCTTAGCCCTGTTACGCTGTGCAATATAAGTTTCAGGTTTAATTCTTATAAGCAACTGACCTTTCTTAACAATATCACCTTCTTCAACTGGTAATTCAACAATCTCACCACTAACCTCCGGTGTAATTACAACCTTTTCAACCGGGTTAATTTTACCTGTTGCTGATACAACCTGCGTTATGGTTCTTTCCTGAACTTTCTCTGTCTGTACTGAAATAATATTTTCCTTATTGCCACTAAATGCAACTAATGCAATTATAACAGCGATTAGTACAACACCAGCACCAATAATTACAAATTTCTTTTTTGAATTTTTTCGTTTAGCTTTAGCCATGGATGAAATCTCCTTATGTAAACTTACTCGTAAAGTTTGGAATCAAGTTTTCCTAATGCATTTAATAGATTGTCACGTAAGCGGTAAAATTCATATTCTGCCTGAATTCTTCCAAGTAACGCCTGCTGATAATCCCTGTCAGCCTGCAACACATCCAGAATAGTACCTGAGCCAAGACTATATCTTTCATTATTTATTTTTCTGTTTTCTCTAGCCGATATAACATTTTCAAGTGATACCTCTACCTCTTTCTGTGCAGCAACAAGATCAAGATACCCCTGTTTTACTTCAATTTTTATGTCCCTTTTTAGTATTTCAACATCTTCAATAGCATTCATCTGGTTAACTTTTGCAGACTGTATCTGAAGTGAAGTGCTCCAGTTGTTAAATATTGGATAGCTGATTGATAGACCAATACCATAGTTTCTCGTTTCGAATAAGTCACCAGGGTCAGCAGCAGATGTACCAAAGGAATAATTTCCGCTTAATGTTGGAAACAGCCCACCATTTGCCTGAGTAAGGTAACTTTCGTAAGCTTTAAGTGAGTGCTTTGTACTTTTATAATCGTAACGGGTATTAAAAGCAGTATTAACCATATTATCGACACTACCAAACTCCGATACCAGTTTAGATGTTTCATCTTTAGTTATTTCACCAAAAGGATCAACCATTGCATATTCATCAAAAACATCAAGTGCAAGAAAACTAAGTAAGCTTAACTTTGTTGTTTCGTAAGTATTTTCAGCAACAATAAGAGATTTCTGGGCAGTACCAAGCTGCACTTTCTGAGCATAAACGTCAGCTATAGCTACCGATCCAAGTTTATTTTTCTCTTCAATTGTTTCAAGTAATTTCTGATTATATTCAACATTATCCTGTCTAACTTTCATCAGTTCTTTTGCCTGAAGAATAGCATAGAAAAGTTCTGTTGTAGTATAAATAATATCCTGTTTTACCTTTTCAAGGTTATATTTGGCAGCTTCAAGTTCACTTTTGGAAGCTGAAATATTTGCATAATTAGCCAAACCGTTAAAAAGTGTTACATTACCACCAGCCGAAACTCCCCATGATCTCGAATCAGCATCACCAGAAGGAACTGTATAGTTTGAATCAGCACCAGTATATGGCGATGTTACAGAATAAGTCTTTTCGCTCGTAGATGTTCTGTTCCATCCCCACGAGCCTGATACAGCCAAGTTCGGCAATAAATCACTGTACGCCTTTTTAAGACTCAATTCATTTACCGTTAATCTGTTTTTGGATTTTATTAAATTAGAGTTATTCTGAAGAGCAATTGAAATTGCTTCGTTAAGTGTCAGGTTTTTCTGTGCAAACACACTTGTAGTAAATAAAAGAATCCCAACAATAAATGCAATTCTTCTCATTATGATCTCCTTCTAGGTAAAATTACAATCTGTAACTGTCGTTTTATGTTAAGACGTAAAGTTAGTTTAAAAGTTACGGAATGTGAAAAAAAAATCTCCGGTTAAAACCGGTTTACTTTAGTTGTTTAAGTATTTATCTTTAATTTTTAACAGGAATTGGAATGCTGCTTCATAATTGTTTTCTATATCACCTTCCAGTATGGCATCTTCAATAGCTCCCTTTATTTCGCCAACTATTCTGGATGGTTTTAACCCGCAGGTTTTCATGATAACATCACCGCTAACCGGCGACTGAAATGCTCTAAGTTCATCTTTTTCCTCAACTTCCTTTATTTTCTCAACAACAATATCGTAATTGGAAAGAAAGCGGGTAACCTTGTTAGGGTTTTTACTGGTAATATCTGCCCTGCAAAGCTTTATAAGATCATCCAGATCTTCACCGGCGGTAACAATAAGCCTTCTAATTGCCGAGTCTGTTACTTCATCATCAACCAATGCTATGGGTCTTAAATGCAGTCTCACCAAATTTTCAACATAGGCAAGTTTTGTCTGAGGTAGTTTAAGACGCTTAAATAGTCCTTTCATCATACGTGCACCAATCTCTTCATGCCCGTGAAAAGTCCAACCAATATCATCAACAAACTTCTTGGTTTTCGGTTTTGCAATATCATGAACCAGTGCTGCAAAACGTAACCAAACATTATCCGATACCTCTGCAACATTATCAATAACCTGTACAGTATGGTAAAAAACATCCTTATGATGAAATTGTTCCCTTTGCTCTGTACCGGCAAGTTTGGCAACCTCAGGAAATATAACCTCCATTACTCCACACTGGTATAGCAGCTTTAACCCTGTTGAGGGATTGGGCGAAGCCATTATTTTAAGAAACTCATCTGTTATCCTTTCTTGCGATACAATTTTAAGGCGGGATGCCATTTTGCCGGCAGCTACCTTAATCTCATCCGAAACTGTAAAGTTTAACTGACTCGCAAATCGGAACGCTCTCAAAATTCTTAATGGATCATCATCGAAAGTTACCATTGGGTCCAGTGGTGTCTGTATAAAACCTTCTTGTATATGCTCATAACCGCCAAAAGTATCGATCATCTCACCAAAACTATCCTTATTCAAAGATAGAGCAAGTGTATTTATAGTAAAATCCCTGCGGTTAATATCGTCTTCAAAAGTACCATCCTCAACAACAGGTTTTCTGCTGTTACGCTCGTATGATTCTTTTCTTGCACCTACAAACTCAAGATCAATGTTCCTGTATTTGAAATGAGCAGTACCAAAATTACGGAAGACAGACACCTTTTTTATTCTTAATTTTTTTGCCAAAGCAGCAGCAAAATCAGGTCCACTACCAATAACAAGTATATCGATATCTGCTCTTTTTCTATCGAGAATTATATCTCTTACAAATCCACCAACAATATAAATTTTGTCGCCTGTTTCAGCAGCTAACTCGGAGGCAACTCTTAAAAACTTTTTATCTGAAATATATTCTTTAAAATTCAATCTCGCACATCTTCTTTGTTATCATTATCACATTTTATAAACCACTCGGTAAGTAATTCCAGTTCATTTAGTCGGTATTTCTTGAATGGATTATCATTTTTCAATTTGGCAAATAAAACAAATTTATTTGCTAATTCAAATTTATAATTGTTAAGACAAAATATCGATATTTTTTCTGCAAGCAATGCAGATATTCCACTCATTTTTTCTGAATCTGCCAAATCTACAATGTAGGTATTAAGAAAACTGGTATTTCCAGCAATATCAATCAGTCTGGAAAGTATCGTATAATCACCGGTATCTAAAAGTAACTGACTTGTTATTTCCACTTTCTCTTGATGATTTGCCAGTAAATATTTGTTTAGATTATTAGTACCCAATAATTTTAATTTAGTATAAGCTGCATTATAGTATCCAGCAGCAGGATTTTGAATCAAGACTTCCCTGTATAATGAATCAGCCATATTCTCATCATTTGTCAAAGAACTCAAATCAGCAAGTAATAATTCAATATTGTAATAATATGCTGTACCTTTATAAGCCTGCATACGCTCGCTAACTTCTTTAAGTGCTACCGAAAACGAATCCGTTTTAATTGATGACCTTACAAACCCAAAAAGGGATTCATTATCATCTGCATAGTGTAATAGTTTGCTAAATTTATTTTTTGCTTCCTCATAGTTACCTTCAGCGTAAATTTTCCATGCACGCGATTTTTCAGCAGCCAAATATCTTGGACATACTTTCTTTACTAGCGGTTTAAATCCAAATCTTAAATTTGCCTTATGTTCACTTAATTCTTTAGGCAATGAATCTATATATTCAAAAAAGCCGATTTGCAATTCCTCAAGAGTTCTACCAGTATATTTTTTAAAGTCTGTTTCCGTGTAAAGTTTATTAACGATTTCATTGCCATATAAACGTTTTATATATTTTATAAACGAACCGGAATATAAATATGAAAGAGATGAAGCATTTCCAAAAAAGTTTAATCCGCCAAACAGCTTTGTTAGCTTAACTTTAAAACCATTATTATAAGCCAGTGCAACGGAGTAATCTATATCCAGATTACGATAATTATTTTCATAAGCCATAGCATACCCCTCAATCATGGCAAAATTGAAATTATCAGCAATCTTGAAAGGTGTAACGCCAATTACTGCAGAAAAAATATGCACAAGCTCATGCTTTAAAGTTACATCCATATTATCGAATTCAACAAAAATCTGGTTAGTCCAGATACGTGCAACATCAGCATTTCTCGAACCAAATAATCTTTTCTTGGTATCATCATCAGGAAATACAAAGGAAGAGATTTTATCATGGGTCTCATACCCTGTTTCCTCCTTAAGTCGGGCAAAATAAAACTCATGATAGTATTCCAGAATCTTAACCTGTTCCGGTTTAAGCTCGCTGGAAAAGTAAATATTAAAATGTTCGGTTTCGGTTTTCCCACCCATATAATCGTACATGGTTTCTGTTGTTGTGGCAAACCCAAGTGAAGGTTTGAAAATTAAGAATACCAAATAAATAGTTACAACCCAAAACAAACCTTGCTTAAATTTTCTCCCCTCTGCTTTTAGTACATAAAACAGAGCAACAATCAACAAAATGGTAATACCTCTGTACACCAGCAACTTGGTGGTTATTGAAAAGTCTTCATCATAAATGGTACCGGGCAAAAAGCCAATAATCGGATTGTAAAAATAAACCTGCGGATAAATAAATATTTCGATGGCTGGAATAATGCATAATATAATAATTACTGCCCCGGAAATAACAATTGAATACTTTGGAGATAACCTTAATGCTATTTTTCCAATAGCCAATCCTAAAAAATAAGCGGGAATAGTAATTACAATATAAAATAAACTGTTGGTATCGAGCGGACAAACACTAAAACAAATTGTAGCAATAATAGAAATTACGAGAGGAAGAAAAACAAACAACAAATGCAGAGTATATTGATAGCTTTTATCTGAACTACAAAACTTTTTGTTTTGTACCAGCGATAAGCTCAATACGGAGAGGAAAATAGCGTTAAGTGCAGAAAACTCATACCCTGTAACATTAAAAAGAGGCAGCCTTACAATTAGCACCTGTAAAATTGTAAAAGCTGCCACAAAAACTATTTCGTAAATATATTTTGAAACTAATGAGTTCTTCAAATTAAAACTCTTCTGTTTTTACCCTTTCAATGTCAGCACCCAGTGCAGCAAGTTTTTCCTCGATACGCTGATAGCCTCTGTCAAGGTGATAAATACGCAATACCTCTGTTGTACCCTCAGCCGCAAGCCCGCCCAAAACTAGAGAAGCAGACGCACGTAAATCAGTTGACATTACCTTGGCACCCTTAAGTTGTTTTACGCCTTTAACAACCGCAGTATTCTTTATATTCTCAATATTTGCACCAAGACGAATAAGTTCAGGTATATGCTTAAAACGGTCAAAATAAATATTATCAATTATTGTAGCAGTACCATTAGCTAATGCCATATAGGCAGTCCATTGAGCCTGCATATCGGTAGGAAAACCAGGAAAAATGGAAGTAGTAATATCGGTACTAATAATTTCCGAATTAGTAGCATCAAGCGATATTTTACTGCCACCGTTTGAAATATCCAGTCCACTATCTTCAAGTTTTCTTAATACAGCTTCAATATTATCTGATTCACCGTAATCAAGCTCAATTTTACCATGAGTAAGTGCTGCGGCAATAAGCAATGTGCCGGCTTCAATCCTGTCACCTATGTTAGCAACATTAGCAGATTTAAGTTCATCCACCCCTTCAATTTCAAGGGTTTGAGTACCTACTCCATTAATTTTGGCACCCATCTTTTCAAGATAGCGAGCAAGTGCAGTAATTTCTGGTTCAATGGCAGCATTGGTGATTTTAGTAGTTCCTTTTGCCAGCACCGCAGCCATAAGGGCGTTACCTGTAGCACCAACAGAAGAAATATCGAAGTTTATTTTGGCACCCTGAAGTCGGCTTGTTTTGGCAATAATATATCCATCCTCAAGTTCAATATCGGCACCAAGCTTTTTCATTGCTTCAAGATGCAGGTTAATCGGACGTGGTCCCCAGGCACAACCACCTGGCATCGAAACACGTGCTTCACCATATCTGGCTAAAAGCGGACCTAAAACATAAACGCTTGCACGCATTTTTTTTACATGTTCATAAGGTGCGGTAACCGAATTAAGTGAAGCGGTATTAACCTTAAAAACCTGTGTTTCTTTATCATATTCTGTTTCAGCTCCCATGTTGGCGAGCAATTTTTTCATAGTAAATATATCGTTAACTTCAGGAATGTTTTCAAAAACATTCATCCCATCATTCAAAATAGCAGCAGGTATAATAGCAAGCGAGGAGTTTTTGGCTCCACTAACCTTAACCTTTCCAATAAGGGGCTTGCCTCCTCTAATAACGAACTTGTCCAATATTTCTCCAGTTTAGAAAAGTTTTAAAATTGTACCATTTACGCCTGCAATATATACTTTTCCAAAGGAATTTACATCAAGGTCATTAAAATTTACGAACGATTTTGTTTTTACACCGTACCAGTTTTTGCCTCTATCGGGAGAATAGAACAATGCTCCCCTGCTTCCAACAGCAATTGTGTATTTGTCGTTTACCTGTTTAATACTGCTTAAACCACCTTTAAACTTAGGAAGTTTTTTCCGCCATGATTTTGCTCCGTTATTGGTACGGTACAATGTACCTTTACCACCAACAGCAAGTCCCACATCCTCCGAAAGGAAAATAACCGATTTAAGATAGTTTTGAGTAAACTTTGGTAAGGCAGTCCATGTAAGTCCCATATCATTGGTACGGAAAATAACACCGCTCCAGCCAACAACATACCCGGTTTTATTATCAACAAAATCTATATCAAACAAATTTTGCGAAGTTTCAATACCAATTCTGCTCCAGGTATTGCCGCCATCGGTAGTACGGTACAGTAATCCTCTTGAACCACTAATAAAACCAACACGTTCATCAATAAACTCAATACGGAAGAGGGTATTATCAACACCTATATCAATCTTTCTAAAATTTCTGAACTCACTATCAGAAAAGTAAACCCTGCCCGAATCTCCAACAAAAAGGGCACTTCCGTTTTTAAATATATGTGCATCATACATTGATGAGTTATCTTTAAAATCTTTCTTGTTCCAACTACCACCATTATTTGTTGAAATAAGAACAGTACCATTTCCACCAAGCAAATAACCTGTATTTCCCGAAAATCCTATTCTGTTAAACTCCTCTCTCACACCCGAGTTAACACGACTTTGCTTGCTAAAAAGTTTTTCAGCCTCACCGGAATCGAACCATGATTGTACACCATGATGCCTTTCAAACTCCTCTATTTTACCACTTTCCACCAAATCCATAGCCTGGGTTAGCACCAGATAAGCAATTACCAGTCCAACCCCAACAAAAGCAAAAAGACCCACAAGAGAAAATCTCTTGGCATTTTTCTGTTTTACTTCCTTTTTTCTGGCAGTTTCTCTTTTAACATTTTCAATAAAATTACTAATCTGCTCCAGGGCAGCAGCAAACTCTTCACATGAATGGTATCTCTGGTATGGGTCTTTACTCATAGCTTTAATAACAACTTCATCAACAATTTGAGGCATACCCGGTATAACTTCAGAAACTAATTTTGGCTGTTTATTAACATGTGCATCCATAATTTCGTATTCACTCTTATAATAAAACGGAGGCACACCCGTAAGCATTTCGTAGATAGTACAACCAAGAGAATAAATATCAGTATGTGGAGACACATCCTCCCCACGGATTTGTTCAGGAGCCATATAATAAACGGTACCTATTTTTGAACCTGTTTTGGTAAACTTCTTTTCGGTGTTTGATTTTGAAATACCAAAATCCATCAGTTTGGCAACATTTTCATGATTGAAAATAATATTTGGAGGTTTAATATCCCTGTGTACAAATCCTTTTCCATGAGCAACAGCCAAACCGGCAAGAATTTGTTTCATAATAAATACAGTATCATAAATACTGAAACGTTTTTGGTTATAAAGCACTTTTTCAAGGCTATCCCCTTCAACCATTTCCATTACAATACCGAGCAAATCAGAATACTCAATAAACCCGTACACAGTTACAATGTTAGGATGAAGTAACTTTGCCTGATTTTTCGCCTCATTCTTAAATCTGTTTACCATTCTCTCGTTATCGAACATTTTGGAGCTCATCATCTTGATAGCTACCTCCCTGTCCAACTGAGTATCATAAGCCTTGTAAACTACACCCATTCCACCCTTACCAAGCGTGGAAATAATTTGGTAGTTATCAATCTGAAGACCGATCAAGTTTTCCATGAAGTTCCCGTAAAGATTATTATCCCATACAACAAAACATAATAATAAATTGAAAGATTAGATGTAGCAATTTTTCATATTTTTAATATCTCATTGCAATTTACAAAATAAAAATATAGGAATAATTGCAATAAATTTAAATTCAAACATTTATTTATCACATAAAATTGAGATAAATCATAAAATACATATTTTTTATTTTTTTCTTTGCATCTAATTTTTTTTTACCTATATTTCAAATCTTAAATTTTGATAGCACGTTGGTGCTTTTGTTATTTGCGAGTGTGGTGAAATTGGTAGACACGCTAGACTTAGGATCTAGTGCCGCGAGGCTTGGGGGTTCGAGTCCCTCCACTCGTACTCATTCAATTAATATGAGTACATTCTAGTCTTCTCTTCTATTTACATACCAAGAAAAATCAAGAGGTAAATTTGGATACTAAAACTAATAGAATTTCCGATAATGAATTAGAATTGGAAGTTACGTTATTATTTGACGAATTTAAAGATGATATTGAAAAAGCTTACCTAACAGAAAAAGAAAACATCGCAATGCCTGGTTTCCGTAAAGGAAAAGTTCCTATGGGTATGCTTAAAAAGATGTATGGCGAAGCTATTGAATATAAAGCTTCTGAAGATATAGCGAACAATAAATTTTGGGATGCTGTTAAAGATGCTGATCTGGAACCTGTTAGCACTCCCCAGTTAGTTGATATTGATTATAAAAAAGGCGAACAGCTTACTTTCAAAGTCAAATTTCAGGTTAAACCTGAACTTGAATTAACTAACTACAAAGATCAGGATATTGAAAAAATTATCTTCACAACTCGTAACGAGGATATTGAAGCTGAACTCGACAAAATGAGAAAACAGCTTGCTACTTTTGAACCTGCCGAATCTATTGCCGACAACATGCACAGAATGAATGTTGACTTGCAAAGAGTTGATGCTGATGGGAATCCTATGGAAGGACAGCAGCAAAATATGGGTGTTGACCTTTCGGAAGAAAATGTTAACCCTCAAATTGTTGATAATGCTACCGGTAAAAAAGTTGGCGATAAATTTAGCTTCAATTTTGTTGATAATCGTAACGTTGAAGGTCAACCAGCTAACGAAGAATACAATTACGAAGTAACAATAAACGCCATTGAAAAAATTATTCCTGCCGAATTTACCGAAGAATTCTGTCAGCAAATGAGCCGTAACAGAGCCAAGACTGAAGAAGAATTACGAAATGTAATGAAAGAAGATTTCGATAATTACAATAAACAGCAAACTGAACAGATTTTTGAGAACTCTCTCGTAACTAAGATTGTTGCGAATAATGACTTTACTCCGCCTTCAGGTTATGTTGAAACTTTATTGAACAACATGCTTCAGAGCGAAATTGATCATGCTAAAAAGCATAAACAAAAAGTTAATGAAGTTGTACTTAAGGCTGAGTTGGAACCAAGAGCAGAGTTTGCAGCAAAATGGCATATAGTTTCTGAAAATATTGCACGTATAGAAGATATTAAAGTTACTGATGATGACCTTAAAGCTATGGCTGAAAAAGACGCCGAAAAAACTGGTATTTCTGTTGAAAAACTGATCAATTATTATAAAGAGTCCAAAAAAGGTGATAACCTTATAGATGAAAAAATAATGAACTTCCTTAAAGAAAATAATAACATTAAGGAAATTACAGCAGAAGAAAAAACCAAACAGGCTGAAGAAGAAGCCAAAAAGAATGCTGATTCTGAAGAAAATAAAGATGATAAATAATTCTAAACTTATAGATTCAGGTATTTATGGAAAACAATATTTATAATTCACTGGTACCCTACGTTATTGAACAAACTGGTCGTGGTGAACGCGGAATGGACATCTACTCCCGTTTGCTTCGCGAAAGAATCATCTTCCTTGGTACTGGTGTTGATGACCATATTGCAAGTCTTATTATTGCTCAGCTTATTTTCCTGGAAGCTGAAGATCCCGACAAAGATATTAAGCTTTACATAAATTCTCCGGGTGGTAGTGTTTCTGCCGGATTAGCTATTTATGATACTATGCGTTACATTAAACCGGATGTTGCCACTATTTGTGTTGGTATGGCGGCTAGTATGGGTGCTATTCTACTTGCTGGTGGTGCTGAAAATAAACGTACTTCACTTCCCCATTCAAAAATTATGATACATCAGCCTTCGATTGGTGGAATGCAGGGTCAGACTTCTGACATTGAAATTCATACAAAAGAAATGCTTAAAACAAGAGATACTCTTTATGAAATTCTTGCTAAGCATACAAATAAAACCGTTGAACAAATTACTAAAGATTGCGATCGTGACCATTTCATGACTTCAGCAGAAGCAAAGGATTATCATATTATTGATAATATTCTTGAAAAAAGAAAGTTAGAAAAATAGTTTTTGTTCATAAATTTTACAGGGATTATTGTTTATCCGATTGGAAAAATGATAATCCCTTTTTTATTTTAAAGCATTCATTTTAATAACGGAAGTGTCATGAAAAAAATACTCCTTTTAATTCTCTCTTTAACATTCATTTTAACCGCACAAACTAAAAAGTTTACTGCCGATGATATTATCCTTAATGCTGTTACTTCTCTTCGGGTTAATAACCCAACAAATGTCTTCTGGATTGATTCCAATGATTTCAGCTTTGTAAAAAAAACTGATGATGAATATATACTTTACAGGGCTAGTACAGATAATGATAAAGTTGATCAGGTACTTACCCTTACACAGTTTAACGATATACTAACTAAAGCCGATCTTGCAAAATATCCATACTTCCCCTCATATAGCTGGGAAAATGGCAAACTTATACTTTGGGTTCATAATGTAAAACTTTCTGTTAATCCTGTTACCAGGGAATTCAAAAAAATGTTTATTCTTGAGGATGATGCTGAAAACCTTGAAGAATCCCCAAATAAACTGCACACAGCCTACACTGTTGGTAATTCACTATTTATGGATACCTACAATAAACGCAAAATGCTTGCAAAGAGTGATGATGATGGTATTGTGTATGGTCAATCAGTGCATAGAAATGAGTTTGCTATATCTAAAGGATTATTCTGGTCACCCACCAGCGAAAAACTTGCATTCTACCGTAAAGACGAAACTATGGTTGATAACTATCCCGTTGTTGATTACAAACCCGTACCGGCAAAATTGGCAGCTATAAAATACCCAATGGCAGGTAGAGCAAGCCATCACGTAACAATTGGTGTTTACGATGTAAAATCGGAAAGAACTGTTTACCTCAATACAGGCGAACCAAAGGAACAGTATCTTACCGCTGTAACCTGGGATCCTTCCGGCGATTATATTTATGTTGGTCATTTAAATCGAGATCAGAACCATTTGGTACTAAAAAAATATAATGTAAGTACCGGTGATGCTGTTAAAACTGTTTTTGAGGAAAAACAGGACAAATATGTTGAACCTGAACATGACCTTATATTCCTTCCAAATGGACCTAATAAATTTTTATGGCTATCCGAACGCGATGGCTATCTTCACTACCACATGTACACCACTGATGGCGAATATGTTAAGCAGGTTACAACTGCAAAAGCTCCCGTTATTGAGCACCTTGGGTTTTCTGCAGATGGCAACAGTGTTATTTATGTATCGAATGTTGATGATCCAAAATCACAAAAAGTTTATAGAACCAATATAGAAACTGGTGAAACTAAAGTATTAACTGAAGCAGATGGTGTTCACCATGTAACCTTTAACTTTAAGAATGACTACTTTATTGATGTCTTCGAAAATGTTACTACTCCGGGAATAACCAAAGTTTACAACAATAACGCCACTGAAATAAAAGTTATTGATACTGCCCAAAATCCATACACCGAATACCAGATGTGTAAAGTTGAGTTCGGTACTTTTCAACATGACGGAACAAGTTTTGAAACACGTACAGTTTACCCGCCAAACTTCAATGCTTCTAAAAAATATCCGGTTGTGGTTTACGTTTACGGTGGACCACATGTTCAGCTTGTTGTTAACGAATTTCCAAAATATCGTTACCACTTATGGTTTCAGCAGATGGCACAACTTGGTTATGTTGTTTTTACTGTTGATAGCCGTGGTTCCGGTAACCGTGGCAGAGATTTTGAACAGGCTACGTTCCGCAGACTCGGAACCATAGAAATGGAAGATCAGCTTGCCGGACTGGATTACCTTAAATCCAAAGGTTTTGTTGATGAAAACCGGATTGGTGTTTTTGGCTGGAGTTACGGCGGATTTATGGCTACCACTCTTATGACACGTACAAACAATACTTTTAAAGTTGGCGTTGCCGGAGGTACTGTTATCGATTGGAACTTGTATGAGGTTATGTACACCGAACGTTATATGGATACACCGGAACAGAATCCGGAAGGTTACAAGGAAGCTTGTCTGCTTAACTATGCACAAAACCTTGAAGGCAAATTACTGATGTTGCATGGTACAAGCGACCCGACAGTTGTTTGGCAAAACTCGCTTAAATTCGCCAAAAAGTGCAGTGATTTGCTTATACCACTCGATTACTATCCTTATGTTGGTCACCCACACGGAGTAACAGGTATGAACGCAGTACACATGTACCAGAAAATAACTCAATACTTTATAGATAATTTATAAGCTTGCATATAAATAAACCTCCGAAGAACTTGTTTTTCGGAGGTTTAACATATCGTTAATTTGCAAAAAAACTAACCTTGTATAAAAACTGGATATTTTTCAATACCCTATCTAACTTTCTATAAATTAAATTAATTTCAGAAAGCTCTTTTCATATTCTATTTATACCTGCAATACTCTTTTAAGTCTGTTTTTGCGATGGTTTTTTATGTCCTGTTACATATTGTGAAAGTAGCGTAGGATTCATTCCTATCTTTTCAGCTAAAAATCTGGAATTGATAACCTTGTAAAAATTGAAAAACTGTACAAAATCAATATTGATATTAAAATTATCTAATCCTAACTCAATATCATTCCCCTCAAAGTAATATTTACCAGCTTCCACAATATTGGTCATCAGATCATTTAAATTTTTACCTGTTGTAAATATGGGATATTCGTCAGCAAATGCTGAAAATCCGGTTTTTGTTATTTCAACTGTAATATTTATTTTTTTAAATATCATTCATTTTAGCTTAATCCAAAATTTTAAATAATTTTTGCATCTTTCAATATCTTCTTTTCCAATCTTTTACCAATTTCCTGGCTTCCATGATCGGGAAATATTATAATTCCACTTTTTGAATTATGTTTCAGCTTAATATGTGAAACTTTTTGACTTACCATGTACCACCCATCTTTCTTTAAAACTCTTAATAGTTCAGAAGCTTTCATTAAGTTCCCCCTCCCAAGCATATTAAAAGTAAACATTTATTTACTTTTAATTAAGAGTATTTTATAACAGGATCGACTCTATTTCTATTTGATAACTTTAGCTATCAAAATTAGTACCTATTTTGCATCCAACCATACTGGACTATCGATTACTTTTTTACTACCTTAGTTAGCACGAATTAAACAAGGGCTTTAAATGAAATTCGCTTTATTAGTAATTATATTACTATATACTCCTGTAAATGCACAAAATATTTTTGTAAGCAAAACGGGAGGTTCAATTCCTCCCTACTCTTCATGGGAAACTGCTGCCAATAGTATTTCCCTGGCAATTAGTGCTGCTTCAAATTATGACACAATTTATATTGCTAATGGCAGCTATAAGGAAAACCTGCTTATTAATACTAAACTTACTTTAATTGGAGAATCTTCTGACAGTACTATTATTGATGGTCGTGGATTAAATGATTATACTATTGATATTAATGAAAATACCAATCTTTACAACCTCTACATCTATGGCAAAGAAGTTAATAATAATTACAACATAACTGCGGTATATGGTGGTGCAGATTCTCTTGTGATGATAAATTGTATAATCGATAGTATTTCACATGTATTGGCTCAAAATGGTAATTTTTTACTTCAGGATTGTATAATTAAGAACTTTAATGATGCAGTAGGTATTAGTGACCATCGCGAGCAAAGAACTGCGATTATTGACAACACCATTTTTCTACCAAGAATGAATGCTACTTGTATTAGATCCGGACCACATGGCAACATTAACATTACTAATTGTTATTTTGTCCCCGGTAGCCATAATGCATTACACGCTGTTTTTACAACCGGTTTTGAAATAAAAAGCCTTGTATTCAGGAACAATATTGTTAACAGCATTCAAGGATGGTCTATAACCCCCGAATACAATGTTCATGATAGTTTAATTGTAACAAACAATACATTCTGTAATCAGTATGGTACTACATATTATAGATATGCTGCCATATATTGCAGAAAAAACACTAACCCTGTAATTAAAAACAATATTTTTTACAATTGCTACAAAGGCATTTGGTTGCTGGTAACCCAACTATTACTCATAACCTCTTTTGGCAAAATGGAACAGACGTTGATGGTGATGTTACCGTTCTTGACAGTATTGTAGCTGATCCACTATTTGTTATTCCTCCTGTTAGAGGACATCAGGATACTTTTGATGTTCACCTTCAAGTTTATTCACCTGCTATTGATGCAGGCGACCCGGCTATTCTTGATAAGGATGGTACAAGAAGTGATATTGGTGCATTTGGTGGTCCGAACGGAGAAAGTTATCCATATACCGACTTTCCTCCATTACCACCATCATATATTGTTGCAACTCTCTCTTCAACACCGGAAGGAATTAAGCTAACCTGGGCAAAAAATGATGAAATCGATTTTTATAAATATCGATTATACAAATCAGAGACTTCCGGTAATTTATCATCTCCTGGTAACCTCCTTGCCGAACTTGATGAAAATTCCTATATCGATACAGTATTTGACTATAACAAAACTTACTACTATACAGTTACTGTAATTGATTATGCCGGTAATGAAAGCTTGCCTGCTGCCGAAACTCAGATTTCGGTTACTGGTGTGGAAGTTACCTCTAATACAATTTACACTTACAAACTGATGCAAAACTATCCTAATCCATTTAATCCCTCAACGCAAATTACATATACACTAAAAGAAAACAGTTTTGTTAAACTCGGAATATACTCTGTTGCCGGTGAACTTATTCAACAGCTTGTTTATAAGGAACAGGATAAAGGATTTTACACTGTAAACTTTAACGCTAACGGACTTGCAAGTGGTCTCTACCTTTATAAAATAGAGGTTAAGGATATGGATGGCACCCCGGTTTTCGCCAAAATGAAGAAAATGATATTGGTTAAATAAAAAAAGCAATAATAGTTAATTAATAAAAAACCTCGCAAGTAAACGTAACCTGCGAGGTTTAATTTTATATACTTTGCAATACTATCAAGTATTACAATTCAAGACCTACGTCAAAAAAGTTAACGCTTTCAAGTCTTCCATAATCAGCATAAGCGTAGTTAAAGTAAACTCGCAAGTTATCACTAAACTGGTATTTAATACCACCACCAAGAGTTAAACCTTCTTCGCTATCACGTTTTGAAAGTGATTTATAACCTGCACGAACAAAAAACATTTCATCGTAAGCAAGCTCAATACCACTATTCACATATTCGGTATTGTTGTTTGGATGTACCGCATCTAAAGCAACTTTAGCACGAATATAACGAGTTTTAACAACATCCATGGAAAGACCAATCCTGAAAGTAAGAGGCAGATCATAAGAATCCATTTCATACTTTGAAGCAATATTATTAGGACCAGTATCTTCGTTATCATTAGGATCGTTGTTAAAGTTAATATCACGACCATCCAACTGCATTGTAGAACCAAAGTTCGAAATAGCAGCCCCAATCATAAGGTCATTAAATGGAGTACGATAACTTGTACCAACGTCAATTGCAAAACCACTGGCAGTTGAGTTCCAAATACGTTCATGAATATATTTTGCATGCACACCAATTGAAAATCTGTCGGTTAACTTACGTGCAAAACCAAGACCAATTGCAAGAGCACTTGCATCCCATACACGTCCGTCACCTTCCGGATTATCAAAAGTTCTAACTTTATCTTCAGGTACACCAAGAGAAGTAAATGTAGCAAAAATAGTACCTATATCATCAAGTTTCATTGCACCAGCAGCAAAATCATAATCAACATCAGCCAGCCAATCGGCATGGTTAAAAGCAACCTGCATCTGGCTAGTAGAATTAGCCACACCAGCAGGGTTCCAGTAAACAGAATAAATATCGCCATCAACTGAAGTGTACGCATCACCCATACCTACAGCTCTGGCACCAGCACCAATTTCAAGGAAAGGTGCGGCAGTAGTACCAACTTTTGAAGTACTGCGATCCGACTGAGAATAACCCGGAACCGTTACTCCAAGCAGGACTAAAATAATTAAGAATTTATTTAACGTTTTCATAAAAATTTTCCTCCGTAAAGAGATTTTTAACGGTTACGGTTATTTAATAACAGCGAATCTTCCAAGTTTTTCACCAACATCCGGAATATCAACATGAAATATATAAACACCATATGCAATTCTTTGTCCTTCTGAAGAAAGAAGATTCCATGATGCGTATGAAGTCATATCATCTTTTTCAATAGTATCAACAAGATTACCAGTAATGGTATAAATTCTTATTGTACATTTTTCAGGAAGATTTCTGAACTGCAATTCACGTTCACCACGTTTCGAAGAAATTGTACCTGGTTCTTCTGAAAGACTGTAGGCAACGTATGGATTTGGAACAACATAAATGTCGTTTGCAACAACATTAACATCAGTTTTAGTTGGTTTTGCCGCTTTAGTTGTCCAAATATATCTTTCGTTAGCTTCAAACGGTTTTCTGGTTTTAATATGGAATATGTCGCCATCACCCGGTTTAACAAGATTGGATGCAGAAACAACCGAATCTGGAGGCAAAATAAACTGAACTTCGTAAGCAGCTGCAAATGCAGTATTACCTTGAGGTTGAATTAATAAGCTTTCTCCCCAATCCCATTTACCATTAGCATCAGCTTTATCTTCCAATACTCTGTAAGTTGCTTTCTCAACAACAGGATTTGTAATCCATATTTCAAACGGACATTTTGCCAACATTCCGTTATATTTGGTTAATGCTGTATCACCAACATTTTCCCAGTCACCTGTAGCTGTTGTATCAGTATTATTCCATCTAATTTCCCAATCTGCTCTGTAGTCAGCTCTTGGATTACCTGTGGTAGCAGGAATAACTTCATATTTCACATTTATATCAGGATTACTGAATTTACTCTCTTCTTTATTCAGTTCGAGTGGTTCATTAACAAGATAGACTTTCATACCTTCAAATGAAGGGTTACCATCGGATGAATCCAGGCGAGTTGAATTAACAATTGGATAATAACTGTATTTTACATTATACACATTATCCTTAGGAAGACTGTTATATTCAGAACCTCTAATTTTTCCTGTTGATGTATTAACTTCGTATTTACTTTCATCAACAACATTACCACCGGCATCAGTTAGCACTACTGTACCTTCTTTAATGTTTGCATGATCAAGCTCAACAAAAACAGTATCATCAGAAACAACTTCTTCAACAACACCGCTTGAATCCAGCAAACTGTAAGTATAAGGATCGGTAAATTCAAGAGCGTAAGTTTTATTATCCGGCACTGCTAATTCATCTAGCACTTTAATACCAACAAAACCAGTTGCATTACCATTATCATGAACAGGAATACCATAATTACCTGCATCAGCATCATTAAGGTTTGAAGCTTTAACACCTGGCATTACCATTGCGGTATTTATATCGTAAGTAAGTTTTCCAGTTATTGGATCTCTAGAAATTGATGACTGTGTTTCAGAAGGAGGCAATTCCTTACCGCTTTCAATAGAACCACCATCAAATGCAACAACTGCATAATAATATCGGATACCATTCGTAACTGAACTATCAACAAATTCGTGAATTACACCGGTTGTATCATCAGGATCACCAATATAGTATTTAACTGCACGACCCTGGAATTCAACAGGATGGAAGCCGTTAACGTACATTGATCTCTCATCTTCAGGAATAACAATGTGCCACTGAGCTCTTTCATTAGTTTCAGGGTTAACAAAAGCATCGCCAAGGAATGCATTTCCTCTACCATCAGTAATAGTTCTTACATCACTAAAAGTATAGTCGCGACTTCTGTAAATTTTATAACCCATGAAATCTTGTTTACCAGTTAACGGATCAACTGAAGACTCTGCTCTATCATCCCAGTAAAGTGTAACTTTACCATCGCCGGCAACAGCATTTACAATTGGTTTTGCAGGTGGCTGAGCAAAACGATAATCAGCTTCAAGAATTCTAGTAGTAGTTTCAGCATTAAGTATAAGATCATTGATGTTACTACCAAAAACAATACACATTGAAAAACGCTGAGAAGCACCTGGTTCAAGAACTGCTGGACCAGTACCAAAGTTAAAAATATTATCGCCAGCTTTTAGAAGTAATTCCTGTCCGGCAGTATCAACCTTACCAGCGGAAAGCCAATCATACATTAGCTCGTCATTCATTGGTACGTTCGGCAATTTTTGAGTGTACTGTGCAGCATTAAATGCAGTCAAACCAATCTGATCTGATTCGGAAATATCGCGACGACCAAACTGTGGTTCGGAACCAGCCCATTTGTAACCTGGCAAACGTTCATCACTTAAAAGTTCACCAACATCATAAGCACCGTTACTATTATCATCAAGATACCATGCCTGTGATGGTTTTCCATCATCTTCACCATAGTCAGCACCAGGATAGTTAGGAGAATCAGGACCAATACCATCGATACCAATATCATCAGTTTCAGGGTCCCAGTCACCATCTTCATCACCAGCAAAGCGAGGCTTTAGTTCACCAAAAACAGATTTAAATAATACTGTATCAGATATTCCGTAATCAAGAGGTAGTGTAACGCCATCGATATAAACGCCGGCAGAGTTTTCAGGAGATTCATCTGTTAAACCATCTTCATCATTATCTTCCATATCACTATCTTCGGAAGGTGATTCAAGAAATTTCCAACCAAAATAACCCGTTCTTCTACCGCCAGTACCAGACTGGTCTTTATCCCATGCATAAACCATGTTTCTTGCACGTTGTGGGAAGTCAATAGGCTGTAGTGTAAAACCTGATGCATCAACAAAACCTGCAAGGTCATCACCGTAGTCACTACTACCACCAATGTGAGGATCACCGTGCATACCAAAGAATACCGGATCAAGAGTTTTGTCGGAAGCATTGCTCACATTATAAACAAGGAATAGTGCATCTTCAGCAAGCGGGTTATTGAACTGAATAATACGACATTCCATATCCAGACCCAAACCACGTTTTGTTGAATCATTATCAAACGGATAATAAGGGAATTCAGCATTACTGTAATCATCTACAACAAAGTAAACTTCTTCATCGGGAGCAGAAGCCTGATCACCAAGAAATGCAGGCCAAATATATTTCTGTGCACCAGCACTATACCATCTTTCAGGCCATGAATCAGGTTTACCATCACCATTTTTATCGGCAGCATTTAATGAAGCAATTTCATCCTGATCAGGATCAACATAACCAGCTTTTGGTAACCAACCCCATTTGTCACCACTCTCAGAATAATCACCCTGAGTAGTAAGTTTATATGAATCAGAAACCAACTTAATATTTTCACCATCCGGTCCTTTTACAAGTGACGCAGCAAGCGGAGTAAATTCAAAACCGTAGCCTAAACCTTCCCATACAAGGTCAGCAGTTCCTGAAAGTCTGTTTGGAGCACAAATGGAACCGTAGTTAAAAAGAATAGTAGTAATTTTGTTACCCGAAACAATTAGTTCCTTGATCTGGGTTTTGTCCCCATTGGACTTAAAAAATTTCGGAGCATACATATCACCAAGGATTCTCTCTGCATCAGCATCTGAGAGCTCCTTCCAATTTATATCACTGTATTTGTCGTTGCTATCCTGAGCAAACAAACCAAACGTCAGTAACAAAATCAATAACATTAAAATTTTATTGAACTTCATAATCAAATTTCCCTGACTTTTAGTTAAAGATTATTGAGAAACCAAGTCTAACTTCACGAGGTCGGCTCAGGTTCTGAGCTCTTTCGTAATAATTATCTATCGCTTTAAGCGGCACAAGACCACCATCACCAGCAACTATTCTGTTTCTAAGATCACTGAACTGAGTTGCATTTTCAACCTGATCAAGTGTATTCAAAGCACGACCAGTAGAACTATAAACGCCAATCTCATTCTGTGTATCAAACAGGTTTTCTACCTGAAGGAATACAGAATATTTGAAATCGCCAAAATTAAAGTATTTTTCAAATTTGAAATCAAGATTCCACTGAGTTGGTCTGCTTGCCGAGTTCTGTTCGTAAGTAACAGTTGAATATGAAGCAGGCAATACAGGTGTGTAAGGAGTACCCAACTGTAAATAACCTACCAAACCAAGAGTCCAGTTATCAGGGTCTATCAGGTTTATTGTAGCATTAATAACGTGAGGTCTGTCGAATGCAAGCGGTACTAGATATGTTTCTGTCTGTTTGCCAGCAGCTTCACTAAAGAAAATTTCATCACTTGGATAAGTTCTGTTACCTTCGGCAATCTGGAATGTATAGTCAAGAGATGCCTGGAACAAGCTTTGTGGAGCTCTTCTCTTAAATAGTGAAAGTGTTATACCTCTAACGTTAGAATATGAAAGATTTGAAAGAACAGAATACTGTTCACCAGTTACCGTATAAATTGTCTGGGTCTGAATATAATCTTTCACATCTTTGTAATAACCTGTTAATTCAAGCCTAAAATCTTCAGTAAGTGCCTGGTTAAGACCTAACTCATACTGAACTGATCTCTGAGGTTTAACATCCGGGTTACCAAATGAAGGAGTGCTACCAAGAGATGCATAAAAATTAGGGTTTTTGTAGAATGATGATAATGAACCATTCTGGTAGAAGTGACCATAAGAGAAACGAATAATACCTTTATCAGTAATTGGATATGAAACACTGATTCGAGGAGAAATCATATGTTTAACTTCAGCGTCTTTAAGGTTATCACTCATTAAACCAGATTTTTTACTATGGTATTCATTAGATAGGTTATCATTGAACTGTGCTTTCGGATCAAAATATTCGTAACGCACACCAGCATTAAGAACCATTGATTTTGATAATTCAATTTTATCTCTCAGGTAAACAGAGAACTGAGAAGGAGTTCTATGATAAGATGTATATTGATTAGGATCACTTGGTACTCTTCTAATAATCTGAACATCATCGTTGAACAAGTCAGCAGTATTAAGCTGAGCAAAGTTACCTTCAGAATTCACATCATATTTACCAAACTGAATTGAGTAACTTTCATAATCAATTTCAAAAAGTCTAACTTCAAAACCAAACTTAACTTCATGAGAAGTAAACATCTGGGCAACCAAATCACCCTTTACGCCAGTTGTTTTTGTTTGTCTGTTATATCTGTAGTTATCAGTACCACCAGTGTAAAAAGTAGTATTTGCAAGAGTATTTGCATATAATGATGGAAGATAACCAGGATCGTTAACATCTTCGTATAAATAATATTCACTTTCGTTAATAGTGTAAGAAGTTTTAATAGTATAGAACACATTCTGGTTAACAGTATGAGTAAACTCAACAGCGTTATGCAAACCATTCTGATATGTACTTCCCCTGCCATCAGGAGCGTATGTAGAACTTAGCGAACCCCAGTTTCCGCCACCATCCCATGTAGAATAGTCATAAACACTTTCAAATTTC
The DNA here is from genome assembly GCA_963663615.1 of Melioribacteraceae bacterium. Classification (GTDB taxonomy): domain Bacteria; phylum Bacteroidota; class Ignavibacteria; order Ignavibacteriales; family Melioribacteraceae. The sequence goes on along the minus strand of OY760517.1, from coordinate 1,407,756 downwards.
AACTTAAGTGTTGGTGTAAAAGCAAAAGAGATATTACCCTGAAGGTTAAAACTTTCGCTTGAGTTTAATGAAACATATTCACCATCACCAGTTGGTAAACCAGTACTGGTTGTGTCATAAGGGTTAAAATAGAACGGTAAGGTTGAAGAACCATTCAACTCATGATCTGAAGGGAACTGGTTTCTTGGCAGATAAGAATCGGTAGAATTATACAATCTTTTACCGGAAAGATAACCACCATTTTTTTCATACACACTTGAAAGGAAGAATTTCACTTTTCTTGCTGAAAATGGAATAGGACCACCAAAAGTAAATTCTGTTCTGGCTCTGTTAAGTGGGTTGATATCGTCAATATTCATGTAGAGCTCATCACGGTTGGTAACATAATCACCACCGTATCCACGAAGACTAAACGTATATTTTTCGCCACCTTCTTTGGTAACGTAGTTAACAACACCACTAAGTGCATTACCATATTCAGCACTAAAAGTACCAGTAGATACAGATACTTCCTGAACTGCGTTAGTAGCCAAACCAATTGAACGGCTATTATTATAAGGATCGTTAAGAGAAACCCCATTTAGTGTATAGGCAACTTCGTTTCCGTAACCTCCACGAAAGTGAAGTTCGCCATCGTTACCAACAACCACACCAGCCTGCAATTTAATAACATCTGCAATATTATCCACAGGTAGCTCGTCAATTGTTTCCGACGTAATTGCAACTGTAGGGTTTGTTGCATCCTGTCGGATTAGCGGGTTTCTTTCTCCCTGAACAATAATTGCCGGAAGATCGATAGACCCTGTAACAATCTCAAATTCCAGAGTTGTGGTAAAGTCAACGTTTACGCGAACATCTTTAACAGTTTTCTTTTGAAAACCTACCAATGATGCTGTTACCTCATATACACCCGGAGCAACGTTCAGGATAACAAAATTACCCTCAAGATCAGTAGCAGCACCCATTGAGGTACCATTAACGATTACGTTTGCAAACGGAAGAGGTTCGCCTGTTTCTCCATCGACTACAGTTCCAGCTATCTTACCTGTCTGAGCAAACAGAGATGCTGAAAATGCAACCGCCAGAAAAAATGAAAGTAGTATTCGGTTTAAATTCATACTAACCACCCATTATTGATTAAATATTTTTTTTATTATTTGGTTATTCGAGAATTTTCGAGGGCTAAAAATACCTGAACATCTGTTAGGCATTATTATGCTATATGTCTGTGCAAAGGTATAAAATATTTCCAAATTTATTAACCCCATACAAGTTTTCTTAAGAAGTACCAACACTACAATAAAGGCACCAAACCTGATTAACTTAATGTTAAATTTAGTTATTTGTAATCTACAAAAAATTACTACATCACAAAAATACAAATAACATTTTTTTTATTAACAGTTTTTCCTAATATTACCATTAATTAGAAATATTTTGCTTGATTTGTTTAAATTTAATTCAAATATAAGAAAAATAATTGTATTCTTTTATTAATCGGAGGTTTTATGCCAACTCTTATGGTTAGCGTTTCTGGTATTAGGGGTATTGTCGGAGACGGTTTAGAGCCGGAAACTCTCGTAAAATACACCGCTGCTTATGCTGACTTTTGCGGCAAAGGTAAAATTGTGCTCGGTACCGATGGCAGAATTAGCGGTAATATGGTTAAACCAATTGTAACAGGTACTCTTTTGGCTAAAGGTATTGAAGTTATTGATATAGGTGTGTGTCCTACTCCAACTGTTCTTTATAACGTTAAAAAACTGGGTGCTGTTGGCGGTATTCAACTTTCGGCAAGCCATAACCCCAATGAGTGGAACGCTCTTAAACTCCTCAATAATGAAGGTGAATTTATGACACCCGATCAAAATATGGAGATGCTTGAGCTGGTTAAAAACCCCAAAGGTTATGCTCCATGGAATCAACTTGGCAAAGTTACTGAGTATTCCAACGGACTAAAAAACCACATGGATGACGTTCTTAAATTAAAGCATACTGATATTGATGCCATCCGAAAAAGAAAGTTCCGCGTACTTCTTGATTGCGTTAATAGTGCAGGAAGCTTTGTTATGCCTCAGTTACTTGAAGAACTAGGCTGTGAAGTTGTAAAACTTAATTGTGAGAAAACTGGTGTTTTTCCGAGGTTACCAGAACCTATACCACAAAACCTGACAGAAACAATGAAAGCTGTTATTAATAACAATGTTGATCTTGGTATTGTAGTTGACCCTGATGTTGACCGTATGGTATTGATTACCGAAAAAGGTGAACCATTTGTTGAGGAAAATACAATAAGCAGCGTAGTTAAGTTTATTCTTGGTAAGGAAAAAGGGAACGTTGTGGTTAACCTTTCAACTACTCGTGCTGTTGATGATATTGCTGCTGAAGCAGGTTGCAAAGTATTACGCTCACCTGTTGGTGAAGCCAACGTTGTTAAAAAAATGAAAGAAGTTAGTGCTGTAATTGGCGGTGAAGGTTCCGGTGGTGTTATATTTCCGGGGTTACATTACGGACGCGATGCTCTTGTTGGTGCTATTCTTACACTTCAAAATCTGCTTGAATTTGGCGGCACCATGAGTGAGCTTAAGGCTACTTTACCACAATACGATATTTGCAAAATGAAAATAAACATTGCCGGTAAAAATCCGGATGTTATTCTTGCAAAGATGGCTGAAAAATACAGTAACGAAAAAATAAATACTGATGATGGTGTACGTATCGATTTTACAGACCACTGGGTACATTTCCGCAAATCGAATACAGAACCAATTATACGCTGTATTGCAGAAGCTAAAACCGCAGAAGAAGCTGAAGCAAAAGCAACCAAATTCCTTAACGAAATTAAAGAATTACTTGATTAGAAATTTTATTGCTGTCACGAGTATTCTCGTGACAGTTTTTATTTATTTACTCCACTATTCTGAAATTAAATCCCACTTACGTCTGCATTTTGGGTTGTTGAATTTCTGGTATTTTTTTATCTTGGCAATTAGGATAAAGAGGTGTTTAACAAATGTCCAAAAAAGTATTGGCAACTTGAGGGTTACTTAATGCATTTACTAATAATTCCCATTCCATTTTTTTTAGCTATTCTTGTTTTTGCTTATTACCAGTACCTAAAAACCGTAGAACCTGAAAAATTAGAACTTCCTGGTATAAAGTATTTTATCTTAATTGTAAAATATATAGCGATCGCTTCATTTGTAATTGGTCCTATATTAATAAGAATCTTTTTGTACATAAGCTTGATTGACTTAATACCAACAGCTTTTGGTATAGAACTCTTTATGACCAGACACTTTCCAAAGACTTTCATAATTTTGTTAGCTGTGTTATTCTTTGCCGCTATTGTTTATCTTTTATATAATACATATAAAAGAAATAAACACATTCGGAAGAAATTCTTATATATATCTTCAATTCTACTAATCATTATCTTAACAATTCAATTTTTCATTGATACCGGCAAACATGATAATTTATTTAGCTATATATTCAATGTACCAACTCTTGAACAAGAAAACTCATTGGTGCAAAGCCTTGACTTACCTTTAATTTTTCAAGAAATGTATGAGGCATCACTTGCGAAAGACAACTACAAACCAAGTACCGAGTATATTCGCTATGGAGAATATGATGATTGTTACAACGATTCACATATAAAAGTGATTAATGAGCATTATTGGCTTAGCGTTCGCATAGATGATTATTTTGTTAACGACAGTTTAAATGCATTATTGTATTATACCTATGATAGCTATCTTGAAAAAAGAGGATATTTTTATTATGAAATACCAAACATAAAAGAGCTTAAAATTGGTGAATTACCTTCCTTTTATAAGCAATATAGAAGAAACTTATTCGTTCGGGAATCTGCTAATAGTACACTAAAAGCATGGGGAATGTATAACGAAGCATTTGGAAAGGAAGGTATAAAAGATGAGTCATGATAAAGTTCTCGTATTTTTAGTTGCAGCAGTAGGAATTTTCTTTATTATTGCAAGAATAGTAAAATATCTTGACGAAAAGCATAACCGGGGATATTCTTTATTAAAATCAGCAGGAAGCACTGTAGTTGCCTTGTTATTATCATACAACAGTATTATGAATCATTATACTGATTTCAAAAGCTGGCTTATGCAACCTTCCCTTGAGCAGGAAAACAAAATAATGGTGGAGCTTAATTTACCTCTTATTTCAGATGAGATGTATTCAAACGGTAAATTCAAGGATTCTTCAAGATATTATTTTAATGATTATTCGGTATCTTTTCACCGTGCAAAATATATTTTGGAAAAGTCAAAAGTAATATCAGTTGGTGATACCTTCATCAATAAGAATGAAAAAAGTATCCTGATCTACAATCTTGACCAAAAAGAAGGAAAAGAGGATTTAGCAAATTTTTACTTGGATAAAAAAATAATCTCTCGTGATTCTGCTGATAGCACACTTAAAGCGTGGGGAATGTATGAAATGGTATTTAATCCGGATATGCAAAAATAACTAAATCAACTTGCTTCTTTTCCTGAAATAGCTAAGTAAAGCCTTATCGAAAGGTGTGGTAGTATCAATACAATTGTAGTCAATGCCGAAGTTAAGGCAGCCAGTTTTCAGCTCTTTCATAAATTCGGCAAAAGCATCCTGGTAGGCTTTTTGAATTTGGCGGGGTTGCGAGTTCATCTCTTCACCTGTCTCCATATCCACAAATATGGATTCCCGATCGAATGAAAAATTCTTTTCAACAGGATCAAGTATCTGGAAAACCAGTATTTCATTTTTTCTGAAATGCAACCGCTTAAGGGCATTCATAATTTCTTCAATATTATCAAAGAAATCGGAAATTATTACCACCAGTCCCCTTCTGTTAATTTTTTCTGAAACCGAGTTTAGCGATTTTGCTGTTTCGGTAGCATCATCAGGTTTGGTTTCAGCAAGCTCATTAAGCAGATTTTTTAGTTGCATCTTGTTTGAACGAGGAGGTATATAGCTTTTTATTTTGTCCGAATACGAAATAAATCCGGTAGCGTCTTGCTGACCAATCATTATATACATTAGTGCAGAAGCGAGAATAGAGGCATATTCATACTTCGAAATTGGACCATTACCCTTATATGCCATTGATTTGCTTACATCAAGTATTACATGCGATAGCAGATTTGTTTCTTCCTCAAACTGCTTAATGTAAAACTTTTCGCTTTTGGCATAAACCTTCCAGTCTATATTTTTTATCGGGTCGCCCTGCATGTAAGGTCTGTGCTGACTAAACTCAACACTAAAACCATGGTAGGGACTCTTGTGGAGTCCCACCATAAAACCTTCAACAACAAGTCTAGCTTTTAATTCAATAGACTTTAGTTTTGAAACAAAATCGGGATCGAGATATTTTCGATATGATTGGTCGGAACTACTCACTAATCAGTTTTTTGTACCTTTTTCTTAAGAATTTCTTCCGGTTTCATACCAAGATTTTCCAATTCAACTTTTGCAGATGCAACCAATTCATGATCAGGGCATTTTTCAATAAACTCCCTGTAAGTTGTTTCAGCAGCCTTTACTTCACCAAGCTCATTCGCCTGAATGTAAGCTACCATAAATAATGAGTTCGGACCATTTTCACTCTTCGGATGGTCATCATAAGCCATTCTGTAATACTTAATAGCCATCTGGTAAGATTCACGGGCAGATAAGTTTTTAATTTTTTTTGCGTGATAAATCTGACCAATTTCCAGCTTTACCTTTGGAGCCAATTCACTTTGTGGAAAATCTTTCAATATTGATTCAAGATTTTCAAGACCTTCAGCGAAATTATCCTGTTTAATTTGAACCTGAGCTTCCTCGTACAATTCCTTATCAGATTTACTGCTACAAGCTAAAATTCCCACAACAACAAATGTGAGCAGAATCAGGTTTTTAAAGTTCTGCATTGATTTCCCTGGTTTTGTTATACAATAATACAGCAATACAACATCGCAAAGATAGTAAAATTTACTATCACAAATAAAGGTACATTTTAAGGAATGACAAAAGAATGCATAACTTAAATTATTTTTAAGCCGGATTTGTTCATATTTGCTACTAACAAGGTGTGTTCGTTGTAAATAAAATCTTTAATACAGTTACAATCACGAAAATGAGAAAGGTCTTTTATGTAATTTTTTGTAAAGTTAAGTGTAATAACATTTGCCCCGCTTTCAAGACCTGTAAGTCTTCCATTTTTTGCAAGTCTGTCAAGAAAAGCACCCGAAACTATCTCAATATTAGGCATCAGCAATCGTGCAACCGCTATTGCTTTCAGCGTTAGCTTTATATCCGCCGGCGGATAACTTTGGAACGGTGTAAAAGCCAATGGTGTAAACGGAGAAATAGCAACTGTATTGACAGGAATACTTTTCAGGAATAGTAAATCATCCGCCAAATCGCTTGTGGTTTGATGCGGAAGCCCAACTATTTCGCCCATACCAACCTTGTAACCAAGGTCTTTAATATATTTAAGATGAAGTTTCTTGTTTTCCGGACCACCATTTTTACGATACAACTGGTATAGCTCGGAGTTTGTACTTTCATGGTTAAAATAGTAACCCGCCGCACCTGCAATTTTCCAGGCACGGTATTCATCAAACCGGCGTTTACCTAAATTAAGCGTTACAGTAACACCGGTCATTTTTTTAATACTGTATATAACATAAGATATAATATCATTATCGAAAAAGGAGTCCTCCCCCGATTGCAATACTATGTTTTTAATACCACGGTTTATTAGATGACGCGTAATATCAATTATCTCATCGGCAGTTAAGCGGAATCTGTCCAACGAATGATTTTCCTCACGCTGTGCACAGTAAACACAATTGTTTTCACAATAATTGGAAAATTCAATTACTCCACGCAAAGCATACACTTCACCAATCTGCTCTTTTCTAAGGGTGTTGGCAGCACAAAGTAATTCGGAAATATCATTATCATCTTGCAGCTCAAGCAGTGAAATAACTTCTTCCCTGTTGAGTGTTTTTCCCTTTTGCAATATGTTATCAATAGCAACCATACTGCCTAAAAGAATACATCCCTTTCGCCATCATCAACGCGTTTAATCATCTTTTGGGTTTTATTTGCAATCGCCTCTTCCTCAGTATTGAGTTCTCTTTCAATAAGCTTTTTAGCTTTTTCAGCAGTTTCCTCGGTTGCAAAATCATTTACATATTCTTTAAATGTTGCCAATGCGTTAGGAGTACAAAGCTTACCAATATTACCTGTTTTTGCTAATGCCATAAAACGGTCACCAGTACGCTCTGTACGGTAACATGCGGTACAAAAACTTGGCAGGTAACCCAAATCGCAACAATCAGCAACCACATCTTCAAGTGATCGGTGATCACCAAGCTGGAACTGTTCCATTTCATGCTCTTTCATACTTTCTTTAGACTCGTGATATGCACCAGGTGAAGTTCTACTACCAGCACTTATTTGAGAAACTCCAAGCTCAAATAATTCACGTCTTAATTCGGCTCTTTCTCTTGTTGAAAGAATTATACCTGTATATGGAACAGCAAGTCTTAATATTGCAATCATCTTTCTAAAATCATCATCAGCAACAGCAAAAGGTGGCTTGTCAGCTGCCGGAGCATTATGTGCCGGTTCAAGACGCGGTACAGAAATTGTATGCGGACCAATACCAAACTTTTCATCAAGGTAAAATGCATGCTGAAGCATACCTAGCATTTCAAATCTGTAATCAGTTAAACCAAATAGTGCACCAATACCAACATCATCAATACCTGCTTCAATGGCTCTATCCATAGCAGTTAACCTGAATGAATAGTCACGCTTCGGTCCCGAAGGGTGCATAACTTTATACGTTTCATAGTGGTAAGTTTCCTGGAAACATTGATATGTACCTACTTCAAAACTTTTAAGAACCTTAAAATCGTTAACACTCATAGGTGCTGTATTAACATTTATGCGACGTATATTGTTACCATTTATGTTAATATCGTAAATTGCCTTTACACATTCGCCAATAAACTCTAATGACGACATTTTTGGATGTTCACCAGCAACAAGTAAAACCCTTTTATGCCCCTGTTTAACCAAAAATTCGGATTCTTCTCTAATTTCCTGAACAGAAAGAGTTTTTCTTATTAATTCCTTGTTATCCTTCCGAAAAGCACAATACTTGCAATTATTTACACACTGGTTTGTTACATATAGAGGGGCAAACATAACAAGGCGTTTGCCATAAATTTTTTCTTTTATTTCGCGAGCTGTATGGTATAATTCGTCAAGTACATCCTTGTCAGTAATTTGTAGCAAGGCAGCACTTTCTCTTAAGGTAAGCCCTTTTGATTCTTTTGCCTTGCTAATTACCTCTTTTTGGTAGTCCACATTGGACAAAGATTTATCTTCAAGTAAACTGTATATTTGTTCTTCATTTATAAAATCCATAGTACACCAGTAATTATAAGTTGAATATTTATAACCACTGCAAGATTTATTCCAGTTTAGACATTGTAAAAAGAGATAAAATTTCAAACTTAAGTTGATGAAATTCTTAAAAAAGAGAATTTGCCCCCGCTAAATCAGAAAATGGAAAAAAGAGCTTAATGTACTAATAACCTTCCGGGAAATCCCTGTTTGCTTTAAGATGATTAAGCCAATAGTTAAGTCCTTTGTTATCAACAAGCTTTTTAACCCTTCTAAATCCCTCACCGTAATCAGGATCAGGCTCTTCCATTAGTAATTTGATCAGGTATTCGGAATATTCATCTTGTAACTCACTCACAATAAGATATGCGGCATAATTGCAACTACCCTCACAAAAAGCTGATTTAACATTTTGCTGAGAATTTATATTTTGCCAAACATGCATTAATTCGTGGGATATCGTTTCAATGTAACTTTGAATGGGCATACCGTATAAACAGTATATTTTAAATTCCTGCTCTACAATTTTACCATCAATAGTTTTGGCTGAATAATGAGTAAAGCCGGTTGTATGAGCGTTAGCTCCCCTGAATAATTTTTGCAAGGTATTCTGGTCAGTTAATTCAAGTCCAATATCTTTCCTGTTTATGATTATATTGTACTTTCGAAGTTTCTGCATTGAATCATTCATTAGCTTGCGTGCGGTATTATTATCCTTAACGGCATTTTTATCGCAGATGCCACAAACTACAGTACCATCATTATATTTAACACCCCCATTTGTCAACTTTTGAGAAATTAACCTTGAACAAAATCTGCATTTTTCGGTTTCATGCTCATGTGCTTCATGGTAAACATTCCCCCAATGATCCTTATAATATTTGCCTGAAATAGTTCCCCCACACAAATCGCACCTTAAAGCCACATTATTTTCATAGCAGTGTGAATGATAATTTTTGCCGTTTGAAGTTACATAAGCCCCCTCAATTATTTTACCACACCATGCACAAGCAACACCAAAAAGCTCATCGTAGCACTTCTTGTCGTAATATTTATTATCATTTTTGAAAAAAGAACCGTTAACCAGAGATTTTCTGCAATTTGCACAAACAAAATGGTTTTCATGAAAATATTTTCCGTCAACCTGTATATATGCACCGCTCGTTATCTCTTTTTTACAATATTCACAAACCTTTTCCTGGGAGTACAATACTCCCGAAAGTAATGCTGCTATAACCACTACATAAATTATTTTAGTCATATAAGTATTCTTTTGTAAAAAATATTAAACATTTAACCTCTAAGAACAAAATACAAATTTTAACCTGTTGTTAAAACATTTTTTATTTTTAATAGCCCAAACGAGTTTATAATTACGACTTTTTAAGATTTAACATCTTCTTTTATTTAATTGTGGAATAGATCACATATTAAGACAACCAATCCTGTTATAATTACATCACAATATCAGACAGCCAGTCTTAAAATTGCAATTAACTAATATTTGGGGATCAATTGATGAGAATACTATTAACGCTAATACTTATTACATCAACACTTTTCGCTTCCGGCTGGAAGCAGACATCAGGACCTGAGGGAGCAAATTTCACAACTATTACTCTTGATGGGGAGCAAATTTTTGCAGTATCGTATGTTGGACATATTTTTTATTATGATGGTGTTGAATGGACACGCCAGGGTCGTGTTGATTATTCCGATCAACTTGAATATTTCAACGAAATACTCTTTGCAGGTTCCGATGAGGGATTAAAACGCTCTGATGATTTGGGTACAACCTGGACAGATAATATAATTAGCGGTGATTGTACAATGCTGTTTGAAAAAGAGAATAAGCTGTACACTGTAATTTCCGATACATTATATGTTTCCGAAGATGGAATAAACTGGGAAAACCCATTAGTTGGTACAACTGCAAATACTATGCTGTTTGGTGAACCAACATTGCAGGATCTTATAGATTTTGAATCAGTCGGTATAACAGATTCCACCTATGCAATAGGTTGCGAAACTTCGGTTTATCCTTTACCGAGAGGTATGTATGTTACTTCGGATAATGGCGAAAACTGGGTAATAGCTCAGGGAATTTCTGATCCTAGTTATGTTTACGGAATTGTTAATTATGATGGTTACCTTGTTGCTAATACAAATAATAATGTATATCGCTCATTCGATGGTGGATTCAACTGGACAATTTTTAATAATGGTCTTCCTACAAGTGATTTTCAATATATTTCAACTCGTAACCTGGAGTTGGATAATGACAGACTATACCTTTATAATCAAATCGATGAAAAATATTATACACTTCAGGATACTACCTGGCAAGAAGTTATGTTGCTGGAAGGTGGGTATAGAGCCAAGATTAAAAATGGTACCATATATACGTATAGTGGAGATGGTATCACCCTAACTGATATAGATAATGGTTCATCCCAGATTATTAACAATGGTTTAATTGCTACAAACTCAACTGTATATTCAATAAGTGAAAATATTGTTATTTCCAAAACAAACAACGCCAGTTATAAAACCGTTGATGCAGGTATTAACTGGGAAACATATCCATTCAACAATTATGAATATGTTTCTAATAATGGAATTGTTTTAGCAGCATCAGAACACGGTATTGTTAAATCAACTGATATGGGTACAACATGGCAAAACGCCTCAACCGGTATTCCGTCAAGCTATAAAAACTCAGTAAGAAGACTTTTTTGTGATGAGAACAATGGTTATATATATGCTGCATTCCACAGAATGAGGGCAAGAACTCACTTGCCACCGGTTTGGGAAGCAGGAGGTGTTTACAGATCCACCAACAATGGTGATTCGTGGCAGGCAATATCAAACGGATTACCTTCTGAAGGATCAGTAAAAGTGCCCATTTACCACTTTTATGCAAGTGGCAATGCACTGGTAATACGCTCGTATGAAGGTATTTACCGATCAACTAATGGAGGTGCAAACTGGTCACATTTTGAAGATGGTTTAAATAACAGTTATGTTTCCAACTTTGCAAGTTCAGGTTCAATGGTTTTTGCGGGTGCATATAGAGATGTTTTGTTTTATGATGAACTATCAACTCAATGGAACCTAATTAACGATGGTTTACCTGAAGTTGATTATACAGATGCATTTTACCAGACTTTTATTGAATACAACAATTCACTTTATATTTACATAAGACTTAACGAAGAAAATTACTTCTACAAATTTGTTGACGGGCAATGGGTTGAAAAAGCTTCGCATTTCTTTAATGACTTCCGTTTTGTTAGCTTCTCGGTTAGCAGTAACAGGTTGTACGCCTCTGTACAGGAAGCCGGTGTATGGTACACCGATAACCTTGATGATGTAATGATGCAGCAAACAGTTCAGTACTCCGAAGGATGGAATCTGGTTTCAGTACCTTATAATAATCCTGCAAATAATGTATCAAGTGTTTTTCCTAATGCCTCTTCCGATGCTTTTGCTTTCGATAATGGATATTCCTCAACCGAAGATTTATCTTCTGGCATTGGCTACTGGCTAAAATTTGATTCCCAGCAATCAGTACTAATGCAAGGCTATCAATCATCCAAATCAATACAACTTAATGAAGGATGGAATATTATTGGTCCGTTTGAAAATGCAGTAAGTGTTTCATCAATAACTACTGTACCATCAAGTATTATAGCATCCGAGTTTTTCTGTTTCAATAATGGCTATCAGGTAACTACAACGCTTGAACCGGGTAAAGGATACTGGGTAAATGCATCCCAGGATGGGACAATTTCGCTTGATGAAAGCTTGAGAAAACCTCAGGAAGAGAACAAATTTGATAAAACCGCTTCGCTAACAATACTTGATGCGAAAGGAAACGGTACGCAATTATACTTTGGAAAACAAAATACGGAGCATAGCTTAATGCCTCCATTACCACCAAATGGTGTTTTTGATGCCAGGTTTGCTGATAATACTTTCATAACAAGAACTGAATCTGAAAATAGGATAAAACTTACGGGAGCGGAATACCCGGTTACAATTTCAGCAAAAGGCTCCAATATTTATGTTAATGGTTCTTTGGTTGAAGATGGCAGCTCTATTAGTATTGCAAGAGGGTCTGGTAGCATTTCTGTAAAATCCGTTAATTCAATGCCGGAAAACTTTGAACTGTCCCAAAACTATCCAAATCCATTTAATCCGGCAACAGACATAAGCTTTACATTACCCCAGAGCAGCAAGGTTATATTCAATGTTTATAATACACTTGGTGAGCTGGTTTCAACATTTGAAAACAACTATGATGCCGGTGTTCATAAATATCACTTTAATGGAAATAACCTCTCAAGTGGTATTTATATTTATACTCTTTCTGCAAATTCTGAGAACGGAAGTAATTTTACCAGTACTAAAAAGATGTTGTTACTTAAATAACACTTTAAAATTAAAAAGGAGCTACCACTGGTGTGGTTAGCTCCTACCCTTAAATGTAATATTAAATATTACAACCTCCCGAGTAAAAATAATATAATAAAACTAAAGACAAATTGCACCATTTATTAAATAGTTTAGCTACTCGACTAAATTATTTTGTGTCAATTCTATTAAAATTGATGCAATTAGTGCTGCTCGTTCCAATAAACTGTGTTTAAGAATATATTCCGATTTGTTATTTGGTTTTGCTCCGGCAGGACCAACGCCATCGATCAGAGGCTTTTCGTTATTGATATAACATATATCAGCCGAACTCCACCTATGTTCTTCACGTAAGTTAATATCAAGCTTGCCAGCAACTTTTTTAATTAGTTTTATAAACTCTTCCGAGTTTTCATTTAATTTCATTGACGGGCGTCTTATACCACCATCAAGCTGAATTTTTAATGCTTTATACACTTTCTTTTTTAATAGTGTACGTATTTTTTTATCAGTCTCTTCCATCTGGACAAGATCATTAAATCTTACACTTAACCTTACTGAGGAATGTATATACGGTTCAGTTATATTAGTTTCTATATTTAGATTACCAGGAGCTATAACCAGACCATCGTCAGGTTTGCTAAACTCACCCATCGCTGTAACAATTTTCAGGAATTGTGAAGCGGCGGCTGCAACACCAGCTGCATCATCATTTTGCGAGTGAGTCATCTCAAGTTTGTAAACTGCCGCCCCTGAACGGGAAGTAACAATACCACCATCTCTGAATGCACCATGTAATCCCACAACATATCTTGATGTAGATGCAAACCTAGTAATCAGGTTCTGTGCAAACTTACCTTGAAGTGAATCATCAGTAGTACAAAGTATTCCAATTTTTATTTTGCGAAGTTGTTTGGTAAAACGTAATGCTTGCAACGCAGCAATTAACGAAACCAAACCGCCCTTGTTTTCCCAAATACCAGTGCCAAAGAGTTTTAGTTCCGATTCATGATAATACTCATGTTCATTAAGCTTTTTATCATTATCGAGATTACAGAGAAACAGTATATCAATATTCTCGGTACTCGAATTACTAAAATAGTTTATGTTACCAACTTCAATCTGGTTAAACGATTGAAAATGCAACCCAAGTGAAGCAAATGTTTTTTTGAGTTTATCTGCAAGATTATTAACACCTTCTGCGTTTCTTACATAGGTATTTGTATTAACAAATGAAGTTAGTATTCTTACATACTCTGCTTCCCTGCCTCGCAAAAACCTTCTTATTTTTACCTGTACCGGTACCTTTTTATCAGATTTTACCTCTGATGTTCCTGCTTCCGGATTTAGAAAATATCTTCTTGCAGCTACTTCCAGCATTCTGTTTGCCAAGGCGGTAAAATCATATCCGGCAACCTTTGCAGCATGCGGATATGAACCTGTTGCTCCCAAACTTGCCATTGAGTTAAGCTCAAGGATATAAACATTTCCATCCTTATCCATACGTAAATCAACCCTGGCAAAATCTCTTAGCTGTAATGCCTTGAATGCATCAATACTTATTTGTGTAATTTCGTTTATTTTTTCTTCACTTAAATCTGCAGGACATATTTTTCTTTTCTGCTTTGCCGTTTTATGTTCATAAGTCTGTATAGCATTAGGATCATTCTCCAGATCAATTTCCAACACAGGGAAAGCTTCAACAGGATTATTTCCTAATAAACCAACAGCAAATTCCCTTCCCGGTATAAATTGCTCAACAAGTGCATTTTGCTGAAATTCATCAATTATAAATTTAACTGCTTCTTTTAAATCGGCATAATTATCAACAACTCGTAAACCAAAAGAAACAGATTCCATTTTCGGCTTAACTATAACCGGAAATTTTATATCGCTACCTTCAACATCATCAGTTGCAAATACCCAAAATTCGGGAGTAGGTAAATTGTATTTCTGTAAAATAATTTTAGTTACCACTTTATCAAGGGCAAGGGCATGACCAGAAGGAGAAGAACCAACATAAGGTATTCCAAGCATCTCTAGCATTGAGGGAATATGGGTGTATCTACCCTCGCCCTGAATACCGTATGCCATGTTAAATACCATACCCATTCTTTCACCTTCCATAACACTGGGTATAAAATCCTGAATGCGTTCTATAACATTCATATCACCATCAATTATACCAACATTATGCCCTCCTGCCTCAAGAGCCTGGGCAACCATTTTAATTGTATCGGGTTTATACATCTCCTTATTCTGCATTCCAAACCTGTTAATAACCCTCGATACATCCTTGTTATAAATAATCGCAACCTTCAATTTTAACTCCGGAGTTATATATTAAAATTACACATCTTTAAGAAGTTTTTTACCAGCTTTATACCTACCTCACCCGATACCTCAGGATGTGCTTGAAATCCATAAATTTGTTTTTTCTTATGCCTTATTATCTCATTTGGTGTGAGCTCCGATTCAGCCAAACTAACAAAATCTGGTGGCAAATCAGACACATGGAAATGATGACGGCGAGCTAAATATAATTCTTTGGATTCAATGCCCTCAAATATGGGGTCATCTGGAACAGTAATGCTTATTTTTTCTTTTTTAGTATTATATTCAGGCAGCTTTTTTATCCTGCCTCTATATGCAACAGCTATAATTTCATGTCCAAGACAAAAGCCTAAAATTGGAACATTATAATTCATCATGGCAATAAAATTTGACGTAAGGTTTAATGGTTCATATGGGTTACCCTTGCCACCAGATAATATAATTCCCGTTATATCACTTTTGGCTGATAAAGTTATTGGCTGATTATGGTCAAAGAATATATAATCGAAGTCCTGTTCCGCAAGGAAATTCCTCTTGAACTTCTTAATGAAACTGCTTTGGTTGTCTATAATTAGCAGCATTTTATTCTCCTGAAAAGTGGCAAACAAATATAATACGCAAACGCAAATTTTCAAGCAGAAAAATAAATTATTTTTTATACGAAATTGTTCTCTGTGGATATGGTATTTCAATACCCTCGTTTCTAAATCTTTGCAATAATATTTTGTTGAGATCACATTTTAGCGCAAACCCTTCACCCGAAGTTTTCGTCCAGATATATGCTCGTAAAATCACGGATGATTCTGCTAGGTTAATAACCTTAATTTCAACTATATGTTTTCCTTTTTCAATATCTTCCTCTGATCTCTTATCAATAGTATTGGCATGCTTTTCAGCCTCCTCGCGAATAATCCAGGAAGCTTTATCAATATCCGATTCATAGCTTACACCAACCTCATAAAAGTTCAAAATATTAGGATCGGCAATTGTTGAGTTTAATATCGTTTCATTACTGATAATTGAGTTTGGAATAACTACCCTTCGGTTTTCAAAATTTCTTATAACAGTATGCCTTAATGTTATATCTTCTACTATCCCGTTGTTTTGCTGAATTGCAACTATATCGCCTACACGGAATGGTTTGAATATAACAATAAATATTCCGCTAATTATATTTGAAAATGCCTGTTGTGATGCAAAACCAACAACAGCTGCTACTATACCTGCACCAGCCAGCAGTCCATAACCAAGCTTGTTTAGTTCAGGTATAAAATAAAACATAAAAAATACTGCTATTGAAAAAATTATATAATCACTGGCATTTTTTAAAAAGTTGTAATTTGTTATGTCAACATTTAAAACTTTCAATGAATGGTTTAAGTACCTTTTTAACAAGTGCTTAACAATTCGGGATAACACAAAAGCCACAACCAGTACAACAGCTATTAAAATGATATAATTTGAAGTTAGATATTTCATGAACAATTACTTAACATATTATTGTTTTAATATACAATTTATTTATATTTTTAAATATCATGTACTAATTTACAATACTATTATTAACACAAAAATCTTTTTTTTTAATTCAGCTTTAGTTTTAGAATAATAATTCCATACAGGATTAATATTGCAAATAATATTTAGTATAATTATAGGACTTTTGGTAGCTATAACTTTTTTCAATTTAGCTATTGTTATAGCCAGATATCAGGTTAGAATATATGCCCCACTATTGCTTATTGGCATTAGTCTTATATCTTTTTACGCTATTTTGATTCAATTTTACCAGGTGTCAGGTCTCGAAGAATCTATTTTTTTTGCAAAACTTGCCTATTCCTTCTTGTTTATAACCATGCTACCCTTTTACTGGTTTATCTACTATTACTCAGAGTATAAGCACAAAGCCGTACCAATATTCTTTTCTTCAATAACAATTATTTTTCTGATTGTTCTTATTACCGAACCATTTGGCATTTTTTATGCTAACATCAATGGTGTTAAAGAGTTTTATTCTGTTACCGGAACTACAATAAAACAATTTGATGGTATAAAGCACAACTATGATGTTGCAATATATTTATTGCTGGTATTAATTATTATTTTTGTTATTCATGCCTCTATTAATATCAGTAAAAAGCAGAGTCTATTAAGAGCCTTAAATTTTGGTTCATCAATGTCTCTTATACTTCTTGGCGTACTAATTGACAAATATATATACAACTTTGAGAAAGAAGTATTATTTGCACTGGTATTGCCTGTTATGACGCAAATACTGGTTCAGGATATACTTAATCTGCCCAAACTAAAAAGCGAACTTGAAAAAAGTAAGTCGCTTTTTGAAAATATTTTCGAAAAGGCACCAAGTGCCATGATTAAAATAGAAACAGATGGCAAAATACTCCTTGCTAACAAAGTATTACTTAGCTCCCTTGAACTAAGACCTGATGAAGTAATAGGGAAGCACTTTTTAAGCTTTATTGCTCCGGCTGATAAAGAGAAAAGTCTTAACAGATTTAGTGATCTGCTCTCATCAAAAACAAAAACAGACAAAAGTAAATACAGACTAATTTCCAAGAGCGGTATTAGGTGGTTTAAACTAAATTCAACATTTTTTACTAAAGATAAAATAAATCCAGCCTATATTATTTCTGTTGGTGAAGATATCACCGAAAAAGAATTAATAGCTGGACAACTTGTAGAAAGCAAAACAATATTTCAACAGCTTTTTGATAATATCAACTCTGGTGTTGCTATTTACAGAAGTACAAAAGACAATAGTAATTTTGAAATTATTGATATAAACAAGGCTGGTCAGTTATTAAGCAAAGTAAATATTGATAAGGTAAAAGGTAAATTTATAACTGAAATATTCCCCTCTGTTAAAGAAATGGGTCTGTTTGAAATTCTTATAAAAGTAAATAATACCGGGAAACCAAACTATCTGCCATATACTGTTTATGAGGATAACAGACTAAAGCAGTGGGTTGAAAATTACGTATTCAAGCTTCCATCGGGTATGCTGGTTGCCATTTACGAGGATATTAGCGAAAAACAAAGAGCATATAATATAATCAGGGATAATGAAGCACGCTACAAATTACTTGCTAATGCTACTTCCGAAGCCGTATTTATATCTGATAAAGATGGGATTATTGAATTAAATAGTACTGCCCCCGAAATATTTGGTTATACCTACGATGAACTAATCGGTAAAAATGGAATGGCACTTGTAGCTCCTGAATCGAAAGAGATTGCAAAGAACAACCTTCTAACTAAAGATACTTCAGAGTTTGAAATTCAATTTATGAGAAAAAATGGTGAAATATTCCCAGGTTTTATAAGTAGCAAGATATTCATTTATAAAGGCAGCAGAAAACGTCTTAACATTATTAGAGATCTTACCACGCAAAAAGAAAATGAACATGCCCTTATTAAAGCAAAAGAAAAAGCAGAGCTTTCAGATAGATTAAAATCAACATTTCTTGCACAGGTATCTCACGAAATTAGAACACCCGTTGGTGCAATATTAAGTTTTTCACAATTACTTAATAGTTTGATAAATAATAACTCTGAAGAGATTAGCGATATTTTTGAAGGCATTGAAAGCTCAGGCAAACGAATTATTAGAACTATAAACCTGATATTAAATGTTTCCGAAATTCAAACTGATTCTTATGATTTTAAACTAAAACAGATGTCACTTAAGAATGAAGTTCTCCAGCCAATCGTTAAGGAATTCAAATATCAGGCTAACCTTAAAAAACTTAAACTCACGCTTAAATGCGATGAGAATATACAGATAAACGCTGATGAATATTCAACTATACAAATATTTGCTAATCTTATTGATAACGCAATTAAATATACAAACGAAGGCTTTATAAAACTTGAAGTAACAACTAATGATTCTGGTGAGATAAGTGTAAAAGTTATTGATTCAGGAATTGGTATTTCAGAAGAGTTCTTACCTGATCTGTTTAAACCATTTACGCAAGAAGAAGATGGTTACACAAGAAAATATGAAGGAACTGGTTTAGGTCTTACATTAGTTGCCGAGTATTGCAAAATGAATAACATTGAGCTTTCTGTTGAATCCCAAAAAGGTAAAGGAACTACCTTTAAAACGGTTTTTAAGCCGAACACCTCCCTAAGCTTTAATTCTTAATATTCCCTTAATATACTTCAGGTTGTTTTAACAATTTGGTAACAACCTTGTCCATAATTAATAGGTATTTTTGTTACAATTTTTTGACTACTTGAAGTAAAATCATTAATGGGAGATCCAGATGAAATTATTGCAACTTTTTATTTTATTTATTGTTGCCTCCTTATTCACTTTATCAACTGTTTCAGCTCAGAGCGGAAAAGTTATTGGTCAGGTTACTGATGAAGATAACTTCAATCTGGCTGGTGCAAATATTATTATTGAAAAAACTGATAAGGGTACCTCAACAGACCAGCATGGTAATTTTGCTTTTTTTAATGTGCCCGAAGGTTTGTACAATGTTACAGTTTCATATATAGGTTTTGAAGCTGTTTCAAAAGAAGTTAAGGTTATGCCTAACAAAACCACTGTTGTTAATTTCACTCTTAAATCCGGTGTACTGGTTGGTGAAGAAGTTCTTGTTGTTGGTGATGCTCTTAAGGGACAGGCTAAAGCTCTTAACCAGCAAAAAAACAATGCCAATATTACAAATATTGTTTCGGCTGACCAGATTGGGCGTTTTCCTGATGGCAATATTGGTGATGCACTTAAACGTATTCCTTCTATTACTGTTGCCTATGACCAGGGTGAAGCTCGTTTTGCAAATGTTAGAGGTACAGAACCACGCCTAAACTCAGTTACTATTAACGGTGAAAGAATTCCTTCTGCCGAAGCTGAGATAAGAAGCATTCAGCTTGACCTTGTTCCTTCTGATATGGTTCAAACAATTGAAGTAAACAAAGCTGTTACTCCTGATATGGATGCAGACGCAATTGGTGGTTCTATAAATCTTGTTACCAAATCAGCACCTAATAAACTTCGCATTTCTGCTACTGCTGCTTCAGGTTTTAACTATGTTTCTCAAAAAGCTCCTTTAATTGGTTCATTTACACTAGGTAACCGATTTTTTGGTGGTAAGCTTGGTGTTGTTCTTAGCGGTTCTTACTACGATAACGAACTTGGCTCCGATAATACCGAAGGCGAATGGGATGATGAATATACTGTTGATGAGTGGGAAGTTAGAAGCTACGACATCAGAAGATTAAGACAATCCCTTGCAGCTAACTTCGATTACAAACTTGCCGAAGGACATACCCTTTTCTTCAAAAGTATTTATAACCACAGAAACGACTGGGAAAACAGATTCCGCGTTGTATATAAAAAAGATGATGATGATGGTGAAGATATCTGGAAAGTTGAAAGACAAACAAAAGGTGGTATTGACAGCGATGAAAATGATAATGCCAGACTTGAAGACCAGAGAATGTGGACTGGCTCATTTAGTGGTGAACACCTTTTTAACCAGGGTATAAAAGTTGATTGGGGTGTAGCACTATCAAAAGCCTCGGAAGAAAGACCAAATGAACGATACATTGAATGGGTTGCTGAAGTACCAAGAGCACAAATAACCGATGATGCTTCAGATCTTTCCGAACCTCATTTTTATGGTGAAGTTGCCCTTGAAGATTTTGAACTAAACGAAATTACTGAAGAATACCAATATACAGAAGAAACTGACTTTAACACCAGACTGAATATTACTATACCACTTGTTAAATCAGGTCAGTACAAAAATGAACTTAAATTTGGTGGACGCTACAAAACCAAAGAGAAAAAAAGAGATAATAATTTCTATGAATATACTCCTGTAAACGAACCGGCTAACATTACTTTATATGCTAATAATGATTACAGTGATGGCGGTTTCCTAGCTGGTGATTACCTGATTGGTACTTTTACTACTCCTGAATTACTTGGTAAACTTGATTTAACTAATTCCAGTCTGTTTGAACAGGAAAACAAACCTGACGAATATGCTGCCGATAATTACTCTGCTACCGAGAACATAATTGCCGGTTATGCTATGCTTGACCAGAATGTTGGTGATAAACTTAAATTTATTGCCGGTATTCGTGTTGAAATGACTGATGTTGAATACGAAGGTAATGAGTTTAACGAAGAAACAGAAGATATTACTCCAACCAGGGGTGATGCTGATTACGTTAATGTTTTACCCGGTTTACATGCAAAATACATGCTCAACAAAAATACCATATTAAGAGCAGCATGGACTAACACAATAGCCAGACCGAACTATTATGATCTTGTACCATACAGAGCTATTGCCGAAGATAATGAAGAGCTTGCTATCGGTAACCCCTCTCTTGAACCAACTACTTCAATGAACTTCGATTTCATGGCTGAATCTTATTTCAAATCTGTTGGTCTTGTTTCAGCTGGTGTATTTTACAAACAAATTGAAGACTTTATTTACATTGATACTGAAAGCGATTACCTTGATCCGGTTTCAGGTAATATTTATGATGATTTCTTCCAGCCTAAAAATGGTGCTGAAGCTACATTGTTTGGTTTTGAAGTTGCAATGCAGAGAAGACTTGATTTTCTTCCTTCATTCCTTAAAAATATAAGTATTTATGCAAACTATACTTACACAAGTTCTGAAGCAGATAACCCTGAATTTAAGGAAGAAGCTGAAAATGATGAAACCATTGAACTGCCGGGTACTGCTCCTCATACACTTAATGCTAGTGTATCGTATGAAGATAAGCTGATTTCTCTCGGTGTTTCTTTTAACTACTCTGCACCATATCTTGATCCGGATCTTGATCTTACTCCAAACCTAGAAAGATACTACGACACTGTTACTTATCTTGATCTTAATGGTTCATTTAAATTTACCGATAATGCTCGTTTCTTCTTCGAAGCAAACAACCTGCTTAACCAGCCACTACGTTACTATGCTGGTGATAGCGATAGAACTATGCAGGCTGAATACTACAATGTTAGAGTTAACGCCGGTGTTAAATTTGACCTGTAAATAATTATTTTTTAGTAAAAGCGGAGCTTTCTGGTTCCGCTTTTTTTATATTCGCAAGTAAAAATTGGAGCCTTTATGAGATCATTTTTTGTTTTACTTTTAGTAGCCACACTTCTGGTTTCATGTCAGAAAGAAAACAGACCGGAAGGAGTTACAATTATAGATGAAGTTTATCAGACTAACCGGAACGAGGATGATAATGTTGATTCACCATCCTTTTACCAAAACGATTCGGTAAACTGGATTATTTCTACTGCAAAAGCTACCGATGTACTTATTGTTAATGATGCCGTTGATGGCAAGGAAGTTAAGCGAATTGGTGGTCCCGGTACTGATACTGGCAAGCTTAAACGCCCCAATGGTGTGTGGGTGATTGACAACCTTTGTCTTGTTGTTGAAAGAGATAATCACCGTGTACAGGTTTTTGGCTTACCCGAGTTTAATACAATGGGATTTATTGGTGAGGAAGACCTTGTAAAACCTTATGGTTTAACTGTATTTAAAAAAAATGGTTACTACCATTTGTATGTAACCGATAATTACGAAATTGATACTGAGGAAGTGCCTGCCGACAGTTTACTTGGCAACCGTGTTCACTACTACAAGTTTATGACGTACAACAATAAAATAGAATCCAAATTGGCAAAAACTTTTGGTGCAACCAGCGGCGATGGTGTACTAAAGGTAGTTGAATCAATTTATGCCGATACACTTCACAACCACCTTCTTATCTCCGAAGAACTTGAACCAGGTTCACATGTAAAGGTTTATGATCTGGATGGTAATTTTAAGAATAAACTTATTGGTACAGATGTTTTTAAATACCAGGCGGAAGGTATTGCCCTTCTTAAAGGTAAAAATGGTAGTGGTTACTGGGTTTTAACTGATCAAACTTATAATAATAATACTTTTCATGTTTTTGATAGAGTAACCTTCAAACATGTTGGTGCATTTGCCGGACCCAAAACTACAAATACAGACGGTATCTGGTTAACACAAAAAACATTCAAAGGTTTTTCCAATGGTGCATTTTTTGCAGTTCATAACGATGGTAACGTATCTGCCTTTAACCTTGAAACCATTATCAGTAAACTTAACCTGAAACTTTAATTTTTCTAAAATCCCGCTTATTGCGGGATTTTTATTCCCCGCCCTTGTTTTTAAGATTTTTTATCTTTTATTTTCCGGTTAAATTATTCGGATACTTATGTTTTTGCCTACAACTATTGAAGAAGCCAGAAAGCTTGGCTGGAATAAACTTGACGTTATAATCGTAACTGGTGATAGCTATATTGATAGTCCCTTTATTGGAGCTGCCGCGATAGGTAAATTGCTTGTAAAACATGGTTATAAGGTTGGAATTATTCCACAACCCGATATTAACTCTCCCAAAGATATAACTGCACTTGGAGAACCTGAACTTTTTTGGGGAGTTACTGCCGGAAGTGTTGACTCAATGGTGGCAAACTATACTGCGTTAAAGAAAAAAAGAAGAAATGATGATTATACTCCCGGTGGCATCAACAACCGCCGTCCGGATAGGGCTGCCATAAGATACACAAATCTTATTAAGCAAACTTTCAAAAATACTCGTCCTGTTGTACTTGGTGGTATTGAAGCCTCCTTACGAAGAGTAACACATTATGATTACTGGAGCGATAAACTACGCCGCCCAATTATCTTCGATGCAAAAGCCGATTACCTTGTATATGGTATGGGAGAAAAAGCAATTATTGAGCTTGCCTCCAAAATCAAGCATAACAAATCAACCGAAAATGTAAAAGGTGTATGCTATATATCATCCGAACCAAATTATAAATACGAACAACTCCCCTCTTTTGAAGCAACGGTTGAATCCAAAAGCGTATTTATTGATATGTTTAATATGTTTTATGCAAATAACGATCCGATTACTGCAAAAGGACTTGTACAAAAGGTTGGTAACCGCTACCTAATTCAGAATCCTCCCCAACCTATGCCAACCACCAGTGAGATTGATGAATTTTATAACTTGCAGTTTGAACGTGAACTGCATCCCGAGTTACAAAAACAGGGAAAAGTAAAAGCACTTGATACTATACGGTTTTCTCTTACTACACATAGGGGCTGTTACGGTGAATGTAATTTTTGTGCAATTGCCGTTCACCAAGGCAGAACAATTGTAAGCCGTAGTGAAAATTCAATTCTTGAAGAGGTGAATGAATTTGCAAAGCATAAAAAGTTCAGAGGTATAATAAATGATGCCGGAGGACCAACAGCAAACATGTATGGTTATGAGTGCGACAAAAAACTAAAACTAGGGGTTTGCGATAATAAAAGATGCGTATTTCCCAATGTTTGTAAAGCCATGAAACCAACTCACAAACCTAATCTGGAACTACTAAAAAAAATCCGAAACCATAAAGCGGTTAGAAAAGTTTTCGTAGCATCCGGAATCCGTCCTGATCTTTTAAGTGAGGATAGAAATTTTGGAGATGCATATATACGAGAGTTGGCAAACCATTATACATCAGGTCAGCTTAAACTGGCACCAGAACACTCAAATAAAAATATTTTGGATTTAATGGGTAAAGGCGGCATTAAATCAGTTAAGGAGTTCAAACGCAAGTTTGAAAAATACTCATCCGAAAGTGGAAAGAAGCAATTTTTAACATACTATTTTATTGCTGCACATCCGGGTTGCAGTGACGCAGAGATGGTAGAATTAAAAACATTTACAAGCGAACAGCTCTCAATATCCCCCGAACAGGTGCAGGTATTCACCCCAACACCCTCAACTTGGTCAACCGTTATGTATTACACCGGGATAAATCCGTTTGACGGATCAAAGTTAAATGTTGAACGAGAATTAAGAGGAAAAGCCAATCAAAAAGAGAAGATAACAGCAACTTCTAAAACTGGAAACACCTACAAAAAAACCACCCGCAAAAGAAGACAATAAAGGATTATATCCAGATAGAAGTTTTTACTTGAATCGTAGTTCAATATTTTTATAAGTTTGCCATGTAAATGATAATGATTTTCAATTAAACTATAAATAGATTAAAGAATCTTTTTAGGAGATTATATGGCACAATCCACATTAAAGGTAAAAGGAACAATAGGTAGAACTTTTAAAACTGACATCGAATGCGGACATCCATTCGTAATTGACCAACCAAAAGCTTTTATGGGAAATGACGAAGGTCCTAATCCGTTGGATGTATTTTTAGGCTCAATTTCAGCTTGTATATGTGCAGTAGGAAGAATTGTTGCAAACCAGAAAAAACTTGATGTAAAAGAAATTTCTGTTGAAGTAGAAGGTGATATAAACAAGGATTTTCTTCTTGGTAAAACTAAAGAAGGCAAAGCCGGATTTACTGAAATAAGAATTCTTGTAACAGTAGATTCCCCTATGCCTCAGGTTGAAAAAGAAGAATTTGTTGCTGAAATTCAGAAACGCTGCCCGGTTGCAGATAATATTAGAAATCAGTCAATGATAGTAGCAAAAGTAAACTAAATTTTAAGCGGAATATTTTATTCCGCTTTTTTTAGCATCTTGTCGTATTCAGTTTTAAGCATTACCCTGTAATGGGGGTCATAAAGTTCAACAAATTTTCGACTATGATGCCCAACAAAAATACCATTCTTCAAATTATTGTTTATACTAATTTTATGTTGCTTTTCATTCTCGAATGACAAATTCATATTTTTTATTATGGAATACACCTCGTTCCACTCAACCTGCCAATCCTCTACACTCATATAATCATCATAAGCGGCACTATTTAAAAATGCTTCCAGAAACAACTCCTTGGAAACTCTGCCGGAATACACAAGCGAAAGATTAGCACGTACAAATATTTGCTTATTACCACAATAGTAAAAATCGGGTCCATTAAAACTTTTGCCGTTAGCCAACTCATAGGAAAGATATTTGTCCGCTTTTTCCTTATCAATAACAAAATGACCTGGACCAAACTCACCCTGGAAAAACAATTTGTATAAATCAGCAAGCTCTGCTTTGGGGTATAACTTTAAATGTTCTTTTACTGAAGATTTAATCATATCTTTTGGCTCATTAACTTCCTTACAACTGCAAATACCAATAACAAAAAAAAGTAACACTATTAACTTCTTCATAAAATATCCTGATTAGTGTTTTTTATAAAAAAATAATAAATATGTTCGAATATAATTATAATAGTTATATCTTTATTAATTAGCATATAATTTCAAATTAAAATAATATTTCCAATTTAATGCACCGTTTTATTACATTGAGACAACTATTTTTAGTAAATAAACATTTATTTGTAGGGTAAAATGAAATACTACCAGGATAAGCATAAGATAAACCTGCCCTTTGCTCTAATTGCAAAGATACTTACTATTGCAATTTTTGTAATGCTTTGCGGCATCCTGCTTTCCTCTTCCCTATCCTACGAAAACAAAGAACTTGTAATAGGAAAATACATACCTGTACTCTCATTAGCCTCAATATTGTTTATTATTTTCCTGCTTCTTATTCTTTATTACAAATTTAAGGAAACCAGAGATAGTCGTGAATCAGTAAAGCACGAAAAGTTTTTGCTCGATATTCTTCTGGATTCTATGCCCGATAATATTTACTTCAAGGATATAGAAAGCAAATTTATAATGGTAAATAAGGCTACCTTAAAGAAATTTGGTTTCAATTCCAATAAAACAATAATTGGTAAAACTGATGCTGATCTTTTCGGTAAAACTCATACCATACAAGCATTGGAAGACGAAAAAAGTATTATGAAAACTGGTGTACCAATACTAAACCAACTTGAATCAGAAGACTGGCAGGATGGCAATACAACCTGGGCTATTACCTCCAAATTTCCCCTTAAAAGCCGAACAGGTGAAATTATTGGTACTTACGGCTTTACAAGAGATGTGACCGAACAAAAACGTGCTGAGCTTGAACTTATAAATAGTCAACAAAAACTTAAACTTGCTCTCGAATCAACAAAAATTACCACATACAGTTGGGACATTAACACCGATACCATAACCTGGGGTGGAGAAAGAGTAAAAGATGTTTTTGGTAGAGATGCTTTCGAAATTAAAAGCTTTGATGATTATATTGCTACACTACATCCTGATGATATTATTAACACTAAAACTGCAATAAATAATGCTATTAACAGCGATGAGTCTATTGATATAGACTTCAGAATAGTTACCCCTGATGATGAAATAAAGTACCTGATTGCACAAGGAATAATAATAAAAAATGTAAATGGCGAGTCGGAAGTTATGCACGGTGTGGTGTTTGATGTTACCGATAGAAAAGAAGCCGAAATTAAACTTTATGAAAGTGAAGCCCGCCTTAAAGCTGTTATATCCAACGCACCACTAATAATTTTTTCTTTCGATAAATTTGGTAAATTGGATTTTATTGAGGGTGAAGCTCTGGATACTATTGGCTGGGCTACCGGTGATATGATTGGTAATAATATATTCGATATTTTTAAAGACTCGCCTGAAATACTCAAATCTGTTGAAAAATCTCTACTCGGAAAACAACTTAGTGAAATTGTTTCGTTCTCCGAACTCTATTTTAATTTAAAATTTGTTCCTATATTCAAAAACTCCTGGGATGTTGAAAGTGTAATTTGTGTTGGTTTTGATATCACCGACCAATATAAAGCTACCCAACAATTGCAGCAAAGTGAAGAGAATATGCGTAATATTATTGAAGCTGCACCAGTTGGTATGCTTTCTCTTGATTCGGACGGGAATATTGTATTTGTTAACAGGCTTATTGAAAAACTTTTTGAGTACGATGGCGAGGAACTCCTTGGAAAAAATATTGACTTACTAATGCCTGAACGTTTTAACCGAATGCTCGGAATTTTCAAAAGATATATAACCAGTCCGCGTAAACTAAACATAGGCAGAGATACCGAATTAACAGGTTTAACAAAATCGGGACGAGAATTTCCGGTTGAAATTGGTTTAAGTCCGCTTGAAACATATGGTCAGAATGTTGTTATAGCAGGTGTAATTGATATAACATTCCGCAAAAAAGCCGAGCAGGCATTATTGGAAGCTAAAGTAGCGGCAGAAGATAATAGTCGTGCCAAGAGTGATTTTCTTGCCAATATGAGTCACGAATTAAGAACACCGCTAAATGCAATACTTGGTTATGCCCAAATTTTAGGACGTGATGATGAATTAAATAATTCACAACAAAAGGCTGTAAAAACAATTAAAAACAGCGGTGAACATCTGCTTGACCTGATTAATGATATACTCGACCTTTCGAAAATTGAAGCCAGAAAATTCGAAATACACTATGAAACTTTCGATCTTTCAAATTTGATTGGCAATGTAGTGGATATTATTCGAGTTAAGGCAAACCAGAAAGGTCTTGAATTTGGATATAATAAAAATGACGAGATGCCTAAAAGCGTAACTGGCGATCCTCGAATAATCAAACAAATATTGTTTAATATAATTGGTAACGCTATTAAATTTACCGAGGATGGTTCAGTTATACTTGA
Organism: Melioribacteraceae bacterium; assembly: GCA_963663615.1. Classification (GTDB taxonomy): domain Bacteria; phylum Bacteroidota; class Ignavibacteria; order Ignavibacteriales; family Melioribacteraceae. The sequence continues at coordinate 1,379,024 of OY760517.1, read as the reverse complement.
TGTTTACAGAGAAGAGAACCTCTACAAATTCAGGATTTCGGATACAGGTATTGGTATTCCAGAGGACAAAATAAATGAGATATTTGAGCCATTTAAACAAACCGGACAAAGAGAAAAAAAATCGGAAGGTACCGGTTTGGGTCTCGCAATAACAAAACGATTTGCTGAAATGCTTGGTGGTAATATTACAGTAACAAGCACCGAGGGAAAAGGCTCAATATTTACAGTTACTCTGAAACTTGACGAAGAAATGGAGATTATTGATAACCCGGTTAATCCTAACCAAAAAGTTGAAGGCTATCATGGTGATGCAAAAACAATTCTGGCAGCTGATGATAACCGCAATAATCTTGCTATTTTAATTGATTGCCTGGAACCTTTGGGTTTTAATGTTGTTACAGCTGCTAACGGTCTTGAAGCTTATGATAATGCCCTTGAGCATAAACCTGACCTAATATTGATGGATATGGTAATGCCTGTTATGGATGGCTTTGAATCTACAAGACGAATTAAGGACAACCCTGCTTCCAAACAAATACCCGTTATTGCACTTTCCGCCAGCGTAATGGATACCGAACAGGAAACAACAATTGCCTCTGGCTGCGATGCATTTTTACCTAAACCTGTTATTATTGATGAATTATTAAATGTAATTGCATCCCGGCTATCATTACAATGGAAGTATAAAAAACAACCGATAGAAGTTACTAACGAAAATGAAATGATTGGAAATAAAAATGTTGTACGTCCACCAAAAGATATTATTGATAAAATTACACGAGCAGCAGATATTGGTGACTTTGCAATTATATCGGAAGTTATTGAATATCTGAACAACGATGAATATCAATTTTTTAAAGATAAAATAAATTCGTTTATTGAAACTTATGACGAAGATGGAATACTTGATTTTATTAACGAATTAAATTAAAATAGTTTTAGAATTAATAGTGGTACGGGAATGGAAATTTATACACCTCAGGATATTAAAATTCTTGTTGTAGATGATATGCCTCAAAATATTGATGTAGTTACCGAACTCTTGCAAAAAGAGGGGTATAAGGTTTTTATTGCTACAAGTGGTGAAAAAGCAATAAAACGGGCTGAAAAGATTTTACCCGATCTTATTCTACTTGATATTAATATGCCAGGCATTGATGGGTTTGAGACTTGTAAAATACTAAAAGCTAATGATGATATAAAAAATATTCCGGTAATATTTCTTACTGCCCTGGCGGATACGCAAAACATCATTAAAGGTTTTGAAATTGGTGCTGTTGATTATGTAACAAAACCATTTAAGGTTGAAGAAATCTTAACCCGTATTAAATTCCATCTCGAACGTACCAAACTACAGACAGAACTTAAAAAAGAAATTGCGACCAAAAACAAATTCTTTTCTATTGTTGCACACGACCTTAAAAATCCGTTTATCTCAATGATTGGATTATCGCAGATTTTAATGGATGATTTTGACAACATGGAAAAAAGTGAGATAATGGAGCTTCTTGAAGAGGTTTATGCTTCTGCTGATAATACATTCAAGTTTCTTGAAAATCTGCTCCAGTGGTCTCGCTCGCAATTGGGCACAATGAAAGTTACACCTATTTTATTCAGTATCTCTAATCTTGCATCAGACCTTAACACACTATTTGCACCAATGGCTAAAATGAAAAAGATTAAGCTATTTAGCGAAATTAATGATGAAATATTTATTGTTGCCGATCAGGGTATGGTTCAGACTGTGCTAAGAAACCTTATTACTAATGCTATTAAGTTTACTCCCGAAGGTGGAAGTATTAAAATTTCTGCATTCGTTACAGATGATAAAGTGAAAATTTCTGTAACAGATACAGGTATTGGTATCCCTGAAGATAAGCTTGAAAGAGTTTTTGATGTTACCCAAACATATACTACCAAAGGAACTAATGATGAAGAAGGTTCAGGTCTTGGACTTGTACTCTGCAAGGAATTTATTGAGAAAAACAACGGAACAATATCAGTAACCAGTACAGTTGATGTTGGTAGCACATTCGAAGTTATGCTACCATACGACATAGAAGCAGCTGAGTCACTTGAAAAATTTAGTTAGTATTAAGTAACTTTACAGATTTAAGTAACTCCTGATATACCGATAAGCTTTCATAAAAAATTCCCGAAGGTGCTTCATAGCTAAAGATGAAATAACCATTATCGGCTTTTATCAGATCTTCGCAACCATATATTATTTGCGGAAATTCCGTATTGTTACTTTCAAGCTTTGTATAGTAATAATGTAACCGAACCGATTTATGTCCGTCAACTACAACTCCTTTGGGATTATAATTAACCGGATAAACATTTGTACTATTTTGCTCTTTTATTTGGCAACAAGCTGAATCAGCAGATTCAACATAATATATACCAAATGAAGGGCTTTTACCTGCCAGTTTATATCTTCGCTGAAATATTGGTTTAGAATTTGTTTCAGAAAGAGTTCTAATATTAAGTGAGTCCTGGTTTTCATCCTCAATTCGGAACGAATATTTTAAGCTAATACCAGCACTCTCATCCTTGAATGTACCCGGCATTTCCTCATTAATTTTTAACGCTAGCCCGGTAACAATAGCAACAACAACTATCATCATAGTAATGAATTCAACATCCGGTTTATCAACTGATTCAACCTCGTAATCCGAATTCAGAAACTTTTTCATCAAAATAAAAACAACAGCAAATATGGCATACGAAAATGCAAGCGTTATAATCAGGGAAACTATAAGGTACTTATCAAAACCGGCAATAAATATTGATTCCTTTAGAAAATGATAGACCCCTACGATAAGTGCACCAATAAGTATTGAAACTATCGAGTTCTCCAGATTACCCTTTTCAAAAAACTTGGCTTTACCCAAATAAGAGCCAATTAGTCCACCTGTTGAAGCATAAATCATAACATTTGAAGAAGAAACATAAGCAATGTTAAACATATCAAATGCTTCACCAGAAAACAGGTACGAAACACTTAACACAAAAGCATAACCGGCACCAATAAACGCACCGTAAATTATACCGTCAATCGGTTCATCAAACTCACTTTTAGGATAGTAACCAAACTTTATAATAATATAGACAACTGCCGAAAAAAGCATTCCATAAACAATAAGCGATCCCCATACCAGGGTGAATACGGAATTATAAAACCAGGTGTTTATTTGGAAAACTTCGTTAGCAACGGGAATTGAAATCAAGCTAGCCAAAGCAGCTCCGGAAAGTACAGCCATAAATAAATAGCTAATCGGTTCAGGCTCGTACATATCCTGTAAATAAAAAAATCCGGTCCAAATTACTGCCGGAGTAAGGATAATTAGGAATAGATAAACTTTTGAGGTTAGGTCATCTCCCGGAAATACTTCTTTACCAAAAGCATAAAAAAGAAGAATAAATACAATTTGAGCAACAAAATTTATTAGCCCGGCTCTGATATAATGTTTAAGTTTTTTCATTAAAAAAACTCCTAACTATACTTCAATCACCCTTTATACTTAACAGGAATATTTTAATCTGAATGTAATGCTTTAAATCCTTACGTGCTACATATTTTATACCATAGTTATAAATACTTTTAACTTGTGAACTATATCACATCCAGGCTAAAATAGAGCCACATTTAATAAAAAAAATGCGGATCACAATAAATTGCAATCCGCCAGATAACACAATTATAAAACAATAAATTACTTAATATCAAATCTGTCCAGATTCATAACCTTGTTCCATGCGGCAACAAATTCATGAACAAACATTTTACCAGCGTCTGAGCTTCCATAAACTTCTGCCTACGCACGTAATTCGGAGTTAGAACCAAATAATAGATCAACCCTGGTAGCAGTCCACTTAATTGCACCGGTTTGTCTATCTCTTCCTTCATATATTTCCTTATCCTGAGCTTTTGTAATTCACTCTGTATTCATATCCAATAAATTAATAAAAAAGTCATTGGTCAGTTTATCTCTCTTATCGGTAAATACTCCATGCTGTGAGCCATCGTAGTTGGTGCCAAGCATTCTTATACCACCAACCAGCAATATTAAATCTGATTGTGATTAATTCTTATTTAATAATTGAATAAATTATTTTATGAGTTTATACAGAATTAATCGAAGGCAATTATTATTAAAACGTTTTATAAACTTGAGTATGCTTTCCCAACATAACATAAAAAAAGCCCTCCGCAGTGGAGGGCTTATCTATTAAAGATTTTCTGTCATTTTCTTTAGTTCGAGGGATTTGGAATAGAATTCCTGTATAGTTAGCTCTTTGAGGAATACCATACCATGCGTTGCTCGTATTCTTGCCGATTCATTATTAAGGAAATAATTTTTGCCAAGACACAATCTTATTGTTTCATACTGGTCAACCTGAATACGCTGGGCTAATTTGTGGAAAGGTCCATCGTACTCATAACTTGGAAAACTGGCAGCCTTTTGTGAACCGTAGCTTCGCATAAAGGTATCTTCAAGAATTGCAAACGAGTTAAGACTAACAGGCACGTAAATATTCGCTTCAGCCGGATGGAAGCGGAACCATACATTTCGGTAGCCCCAAACACGCACATTGGAAGTATCATGTTCCTTTTCCCAAAGTCGCAAGGCTTCTGTAATAGTTTGCAATACTTTATAGTGAGTATCAGGACCAGAGCCTTCAGGGTCAAGTGCAACAGTAACAATTGTTGGTTTAAATTCGCGCAACAAGTTAAGTACCGGAAGCACATCCCTGCTCATTTCAGGATTCTCGGTAAATATTTCACCCTGGTAAAAACCAAGACGCAAGTGAGATACACTATCGGTATTAAAGCCAAAGTATCCCCAAAGAATTTCTTCTTCAAATTCCCTAAGCATACCTTTTAGTTTCTGAACATGTGCAATATCTTTTTTACCCGGATACTGAGTTTTAAAGTAGTTAATTAGCTCGTCTATCCTGTCCTTTAAGTACCTTGGATTGTCTTCTTCATAAATCTCGATTATATTCCTCAGTAGTCTTCGGGCAGATGCTTCGTTTTTTAATGTGCGACTTGCAGCAGCAATGCCATCAAGGTAAAGATTTACATCACGTTTTTTACCCTCAATAAAAGAAGGATCAAAATAGCGATCTTTAAAACGTTTGGTAAAGTCTTCATTTTCAAGATGCTCGCGAAGATTTTCAACAAGTTCAAGCATATAAGAATTGGTAACAGCTGTAAATCCGCTTGTAAGTGTGGTAAAATGGTGCTTGTTTGATGAATCCCTTACCAGGTGAATAATATGCGGTAAATAACCAAGCATAATATCATCATGATGCGGACCGGTATGAAGAATTGTTTCACCATTTACAGGAGCCAATCCCTTTTGGAATTTGTTAAGTACAGTATCATGTATTTGCTGATTTATTTCCTTAAAAGTTTTACCTGTACGCTTCAATACCATTGAGCCAAACTTGTCGTTTTTGTAATCTTCTTCGGTTAAACTCATCATAGGTTTGTTAAGACCCTTGGAAAGATTTATAATTGATCGCTCAATAGAAAACTGTGATAGCTCTTCTTCGGCAACCATATCAGCATATCTTCTTTCCTTAAGACGAAGGGCAGCACCATCAGTAAGATAAAATCTTGCATTTTTTAATTTCTGAAGCACTGTTGCCGGGTAGTGATTAGTTGGTTCTGCTTCAATAGAATCACGTACTATATTAGACTTTGCCTCACCTGAAGCAATTATAATAGCCGTTGCATCCGGTTTATTGGTAATTGTCTTCAAACCAATTGTTATTACCAAACGATTCCGTGCAATCTCAATGCCACCAAGATCGGAAGAAGAGGCAGCTTGTGTTTCGTAATTTGTAGCCATTAAACGAGTAGTTGAATAATGGTCACTTCCCTGAATATTAAAACCAATGTGCCCATCAGGACCAATACCACCAAGGAAAAATCCAATACCACCCATTTCGTTTATTTTGTTTTCATAATTAGTGCAGTACTCGTCAACCAGTTCAATTGTTTGCTTTTGCAACCTTTCCATTCGGTTACTTGCAAAACGGTTTCTAAGCGACAAATCAACTTTCTTTTCAGGGAATATTTGGTGAACAGGAATATTTTCAGCAGTAGGTATTTCATTAACATTAAGCATGAGAGCTTTATCAGGATCAAGCCCTAAACTTCTAAAATAGTATTTTTGTATATAATAATAAAAACTGTTATGCTGGAATGAATCGATTGGGTAGAATTCATCAATCTGAACAAATCTCAAATTGCTCATATCAGGACGCTTTGTAGCATCCAGACCTATTTTGGTCAGTAGTTCACTTACTTCAGATTTATCCCAGTTTTGAACGTAATATGAAATATTTTTAATAAAATGTTCAGGGGTTTTTCCAGTTGGAAGTGAAATTACACCACCAGGATTCTCCTGAACCCATTCTATGAATCTTAAAGCTGTTAATTTTCCCAACACAGGAAAATTCGGTGCCTGGATAATCGGAATTTTTTCTGTCGGCTGATAAATTAATTCTTTGCCGGAAAGTTCCAGATAATATTGTTCAACTTTGGAAATATCATTTTTACTAATGTTCTCATAAACTGAGTTACTCATAAAATTTTTCCTATATATTAAAGAACTTGTAATCTTGGTTATTAGTATTGTTTTAATTACTAATACAAATCTCGGAAAATATTTTTTAACAATGAACAAATAAAAGTAAATTTTCAGAAAATTATCAATGATTTAATATTGAAAATCTCTTATGCACGAAATAGTTCATTGAAATAACCTTCGTAGAAGCCCATTTTACTATACATTTCTGAATATTTTAAACTTCATTATTCCTTTTGTGATATACGTCACCATTATTACCTCACATTAAACTTTTATAGTTTTGTTTATTTAACAATTAATCTATATTGTCAGTGGAATCTTTAAGACTACAATGAAGGGAAATATTATGTTGTCAAGCAAGATACAGACTTGTTTTGCATTTTTAATTTTCTTTAGCTTTAATCTCCATGCACAGGATATTGCAACTTCAATAAATCTTGGTACCACCGGAGTTGGGCTAAAAGTTCATTATGCAATAAGCGATCAATTTAATCTTCAAACAGGGTTTTCCTACCTTAGCACACAATACAAGATGGAAGAAAGCGGTGGTGATGCCTATAAGGCTGATGCAGATATCGATTTATCTACAATAAATTTTTTAGCTGATTATTATCCTTTTGAAACCAGTTTAAGAGTTTCAGCAGGTGTGTTTATTAACCTGAATGCTATTGACTCAAAAATGACTCCGGTTGAGACCTACACAGTTGGCGAGGACGTTTATACTCCTGATATCCTGGGAAATCTTGATGCGGAACTAAAATTTTCGAAGTTTGCCCCATATATTGGTCTTGGAATCGGAAACCCGGCAAGTGGTGAACCCGGATTAAAATTCCTGTTTGATATTGGAGCATTTTATCATGATGCTCCACAAGTTGAATTGGGTGCACAGGGTATGCTTTCTCCTTCTGCAGCCCCGGATCAGGAACAAAAACTTGAGGATAACATTAGCTGGTTTAAATGGTATCCTGTTCTTTCAGTCGGTTTGGCATATAAATTTTAAGGAGGATACTATGAAAAAATCAATTGCTTATTTATGGATGTTAAGTTCTTTTATTCTGGTTTTATTGTTATCACTTAGTTGCGAAATCTCAAATCCTGCCGACGGACTTGAAGTGAGGATTAAAACAAAATCAAGGTCCACAACAGTTGCACTGGAGATAAGAAATTCATCTACAACATATTCAGTAATAACTCCGGTACTAATAACATTCGAAGGAGAAGGGAAAGAAGATATAATCTCGACAACAAGTGTGCCTCTTTCATTAGTAACCTCAAATGAAGGTATTGCTCAGTTTTCAATTACCGATAGCTTAACCCCTTCAAAAGACAATCCGTTTAAGGTAACAATGATATTTAAGGCACAGGGGTATTTAACTACAAGTATGCCTATTGAGCTAACCAAAACAGGTCTTACTATATATAATATAAATCTTGTTGAAAAAACTAATCTCCCTGAAGGAGCCGCAAATAATACAGAAACAACTGGCACTACCAATTCGGAATCAGGAACGAGTCAAGATATTATTCTTAATTCCGGTGCGGAACCTGTTACTGGTGCTGTTGCAAGTGTAACCATACCTAAAGGTACCAAGCTGCTTGGGGTAAATGGTGAAACGCTTCAAGGAACTGTAACTACATCGGTAACATATTTTAATCCAATTAGCGAAAAAACGCTAAACTCATTTCCGGGCGGACTTGATGCAGTTAATGTTAGTGATAATGGCACACCTGAAGCAACCTCCTTTTACACCGCCGGATTTGTCTCTGTTGATCTTACTGTAAATGGTGTGGAGGTTTCAAAACTTGAAAACGGTACCCTTTCAATAGATATGCAAATACCTGATTCTACTATTAACCCTGAAACTAACAGACCAATTGCTCCGGGTGATGTTGTTCCACTTTGGAGCTATGATGAAATAACCAACGTCTGGACTCATGAACAGGATATTACGATTGCTGACAATGGTAACTTTAAAGTTGCAAAATGCAGAAACATATCTCATCTCTCTTATTTTAACCTCGACTGGAAAGTAAATGATAGATGTGCCTACGGTACAACTATCAAATTCCAATCTCTGCTGAACACTGCGGAAAGGTTAAAAGTAAAATTTTATCTTGAATACATGTCTGGTAATAAAGTTTATTATCGTTTTAGAGGCTCAAGAATTGTTTCCTATAATGATCCGTACATACAGTTTATAAACTCCCCTTCTGACCGTGGTGGAATAGTTGAATACTATACCATGTATGACAATGAAATACTTGGTACGTATTACATTGATGATCTGTGCTCAGATGATACTATAACTATTGAATACACTCCAATTGATACAACCAATACTACTAACGTGGTTTTGTCTGCCTATGTTGAGTGCGAAAGCTATGCAACTAATCCAAAAATAATTTATATCGATGGAATACCTGTCTATACAATGCGAGTAAATGCGGATGGAACCCCTTACGATGGTATCATTAACTGGTATAATGTTGGACAATTTAATAATAATACCCTTCCACCGGTTAGAATGGTACTTAATGGATATTACGTTTTCAAGATTTTGTATAATGGAGACTGGTATCACACCCTGGATTATGATGAACCACCTTACCTGATTAATAAAGAAAGACTGCATTACGATATTATTGATGATGACAGAATTTGCAGATATTTTTAGTTTAACCAATCCCGGTGCTGCCGGGATTTTATTTTACCTGCAAACTGTTCAGTTCTGTATTAAAAATATATTTTAAACAGACTTTATATTATCAATGATTTTATGTATATTTTATCAATATAGTTTATTTTAAACTTAAACTTTCTTTTGTTTTTCAATCTATAAACTATACTTATAGCTTATAAAAAGAATCTATTTGATAATCATTTTCAATAAGGCTATCTTTGAAATACAAAATTTGATAATGAAACATAATTGGAGGAAATTATGGCTAACTCAGAATTAGTAAAAAAACTTAACGTTAATCTTTCAAACTTACAATTATTTTATGTAAAGCTACACAACTACCACTGGAATGTTCAGGGTATGAACTTTAAACCACTTCATGAAATGACTGAAGCATATTACGATTATTTTGCTGAACAGTATGATGAAGTTGCTGAAAGAATTGTACAGCTTGGTGGCAAACCATTCGGTTCATTAAAAGAATATCTTGAAAACGCTACTCTTGAAGAAGTTATGGATAAAACTTTTGATGCAAAAACTGTACTTTCTGGTGTTTCAAAAGATTTCGCTGCTCTTCTTGCTGAATTCAAGGATTTAAGAAAAGCTGCTGATGAAGCTGATGACCCAACTACAGTTGCTCTTGCTGAAGATAATATTGCATGGTTGGAAAAAGAATCATGGATGGTTAACGTTAGCATGGCTTAATTATTAAAAAGGTTATCCCAACGCAGGGATAACCTTTTGCTTATTCAATCTTCCCTGTAAGCTAATCCTTCAATGTAATTTCCAATATATGATCAATCGGGTCTAACCTCTCTCCCAAATCTTTCAAAGTCCCAAACTCAGTCTTCTCATACTTCAATTTATTACCGCTATCAAACTCCTTAATATTAGTAACTGTACCATCAAATTTCGGAAGCAACAATCCATTACTTAGCGAATTTAATTTATGAACAAATACCTTATTCTGTTTTTGAGTAGTTACTTCTCAGACTTGCAGAGTAATTAGTCCGCCCCGAGTGCCAAAAAAATAGTTTTCCCATACTTGTTAGTTCAATTACCAACCAGTTATGCGTATCAACAAATTCCTGTTGAACTTTACCATTAGGCATGGGACCCACATTAAGCAGGAAGTTACTATTATGTCCGGCAGCTTTTACAAGATAATGCAGCAATTTTTTGAAGTTTTGTATGCATTATCCAATAGCGAAAAGTCCCGGTAAATCTTTCTCAAACATCTGAAAATCTTCACCCGGATTTGTAACCTGGTGATGATTACTTACTATCATTGCCTGAGGTTGCAATTTATGAATCAAATTATAAGTAGTCTGCAAATCCCTGTTTGCATCCATCTTGTCCCACAAGCCATCAAAACAATTTCTTCCGCATCAAATTCTGATGGATTAAACGAATCTGTCAATTTTTCATTGGAATGCTTAATAATGTTTTTTCTTTCCGTTACCCATTCATGCACACCAAGTAATGAATAAACTCCTCAGTGAATAAATAATCCGAACTTTGCATCCCAAAACCACTCCCTGTTTTCAAGGTTTTCAGGAGCAGGTTTATAATTCTGCCCAAAAGCTGAATTAAACAAGGCAGACAGGTAGCCAAATAAAATAAATACAATTGTTTTTTCATTGTCTCTCTTTTATCTTTTTAATACGATTTTATTAAAATGATTTAATCGAAGGCTTCATACATATCTCTTGCTTGTTCAAATTTTGCTTTTCCAATATCTCCTTTTTGGCTATTATCGTAATCCATCAGGATTTTCCAATCGCCTCCCCTTTTAACAAGCAGTACATGAAACTCCCCATAAGATATTTTTCTATTTTTCGTACCACCATTTTTAATTGCTCTGTAATATCCCCTTTCCGAAGCTACAGAATCATTACTTACTCTTTCAAAAAAACGTAAGGATATTTCTCTTGTGGTACCTACTGCCTTATCCTTTGTGAAATTCTTTTCATAGCTGGCAATATAATCATCATAACTTACAATTTTTCTACCGTTCGGCACTCTTATAAGTTCGGTATCGTGAAGCTCTGCGAATAATTTGTAATCAAGTGTTTTGAATGCCTTGCAAAAGTTTTCCCAAACTTTATTGATGTCTTTTACATTCTCATTTTGCTGAGCAAACTGGGTACTTACAATTAGTACAAAGAATAAAAGAATTAGCTTCTTCATGGCATACCTTCTGTTTATTTATACAAGTATTCTCTATTAGGAATAACTAAATAGCTAAAACTTCTAACAAACTGTTTAATACAGTTAATTTTCAAAACTTTTTTATTGACAAAAAGGGATGTAAAGGTTATCTTTAGTAATCCTTAAAGTTAACGTTTAAGTTATCGTTAATTTTAGGATTGTAATCGGAACATAATAATTTATTACATTAAAACTTAACAAAACGCACAAAACTTGTTCTTTTTTTTATTTATGGGGATTGAAATGAAATGAAAAAAATATTAGTAGGTTTTTGGGGTTTAAGTTTTATTCTTATATTATTTGGATGCAGCTTCCTGAATAATCATCCCGACACTGGCAGATTTTACGATAGTGCCCACCATTGGTATGATATTAACGATGTTGACAAGCTAATTAAACCTTTACCTGACAGACCTGTTTACGATGACTCCGAATATGTTAAAATTGCCGATAATATCCTGCTTTTTCAAAAGAATAATGGTGGTTGGGAAAAAAATTATGATATGCGTGCAAAGTTAACACCTGAACAAGCTAACAAAATCAAAGCTGGCAAAGAATGTGATAACACTACCTATGACAATGGTGCCACCCATACTCAACTTTCATATCTTGCAGAAGTATATACACTTACCAATGATGAAAAGTATAAAAATGCATTCCTGAAAGGATTGGATTTTATATTTGAAAGTCAGTACGACAACGGTGGTTTTCCACAAAAGTATCCTGATTCCAGCAGCTATCACGATCATATAACATTTAATGATGGTGCAATGGGTGGAGTAATGTTTGTTTTACGTAATATCGTATATAAAGACCCAGCTTATCTTTTTGTGGATAGCGATACTTACAACAAAGCAAAAGTAGCTTTCGATAAAGGAATTGATTGTATTCTTAAATGCCAAATTGTTGAAAATGGTGTTAAAACCGTTTGGTGTCAGCAGCACGATAAGATTACTTTGGAACCAAGACCGGCACGTACTTTTGAACCTGCAGCAATTTGTAATATGGAAAGTGCAGGTATAATAAGAATACTTATGGACATTCCTGACCCTGACCAAAGAGTTAAAGAAGCGGTTAACAGTGCAATTAAATGGTATGAGGATTCTGCTATAGAAGGTTTACGTGTCGAAACATTTGATGCCGATCAGAAAGAGTTTGTTTACCGAACATCCAAACGCGACAGAAGAGTTGTGATGGATAAGAATGCTCCTCGTATTTGGGCACGTTTTTACGAACTGGGTACTCATGTACCTTTATTCTGCCGCCGAGATGGAAGAATTGTTTACAGTATGAAAGAAGTTGAGCGTGAAAGACGTGAAGGTTATGCATGGTACCATTATGTACCTGAATATGTATTAGATGAATATAAAAACTGGAACAAAAAGTATAATTAAAGTTTCTTCTGTGGTTACTTCACAACTCTGGTATATTATCCGAGCCCGGAAACTCCTTCCGGGCAATCTTAATCTCTCTTACAATTTTATATCCATTAACGGGGTAGCACGCTGGCATAACTGAAGCGGCATTCCAAATGGGTCTCTTAGCATTACCAAATGTGAGCCATCGGCAGGTTTAATTTCTTCAACAAACTCGGCTCCTGCTCCCATAAGATTGTTTTTGGTTTCTTCGGCATTTTTTACCATAAATGCAAAATGAAATTCCATATGATTCACAGTACTAAAATCTGTAACAGGAAACTCATTATTAAAATAAGTTTCAATCACAACTCTGCCGGTTTTATCAGCAAGAAAATGAGCAAAGTGCGGGGCATCCCCTTTCTTCATAATTACAAGCTCACAATTTTTCACATACCATTCAGCCATTTCAACAGGCTTTTCAATATTTACTGCAAAATGTTCAAATACCATAGTTTATCCTTATTTTCTAATTGTAAAATGCCATAATTTACCTTCAACAGGCTTACCGTCAATAACCTCATCAATACGCCAATACCAGGTTGAATTTGGTTCAAGTGTAGCAGTTTTAAATACAGGCTCTTTCTGGTTGCCAATATATATTGGTTCACCGGGAGCGTTACTTCCTGATTTAAGCTTTGCACCCTGTTTCAGTGCCTGCGGATATTTTGACTTCCAGAAATATACGTTAAAAGATTCAGCATTGCGAGAAGGAATCCATTTTAATTCCTGAGGTGATTCATCAAGATATTCGCCATTTTGTGGTATTGGTAAAAATGCAAAAGGTAATACAGATGGCATTTCACCTTCCGGGTCCCACTTGCCGTTAAAAGTCCATTTAGCAGTCACTTCTTCCGGTTTGGGCGACCCTTTTGCAGTTTCCAGATTATCAGCAAACCAGTCATAATCACCACCTATTCTTTGGCAGTTATAATAATAGTGCCTTTCCCCCCATTTCCATTCGTGGGCGTTTGGTGATTCGGGCCAAAATATTGGCAAATCAGCCATATTTTCGGAAAACACGCAGTTTAGCAAATAAAACTGTGCATCATAATGATGCCTTCCTAACGGAAAACCAGGTTTGCCATCAAAATACGAATCGTTTATTACAAACTTTGCGTCCTCGGAATCAATGCCTTTATGCCATAATGTAGCAGTCATATTATGACCGTAAAATTTACTATCGGTAATATAACACCAACCTCTGGGACAAACATAATCAACATGCCCCTCGAAATAACAATGAGAGTGATAAAACATTCCACCCTCTTCTGGCCATAAACTAATTGTATCAGCACCATCAGCAATTACATTGCAATGCAGCAGTATAACCTTTGTGCCCATGCCATATATAGCATATTGATGATCATTATCACCATATAATGTACCGTAATTATTCCAGACCGTAAGATTGGCAAGAGTAACATTCTCTGTTCCTTCTCCAATATTTACAACAGAAGCGCCATATTGTTTATCATGATTCTTCATCCAGTTTTTTCTTAACATAGCGTACTTTATAATCACACTATCCTTTGACTCCCCGACGAGTGCAATATTGGAAGACTCAATAAACAATTTTTCCTCGTAAACTCCATTTTTCACAAGGATAATTTTCTGCTCGGAATTATCGGCAGGTATTTTATTCAAAGCATCCTGAATATTAGTAAAATCACCATTCCCCTTTTTATCAACAATATAATCAGCATTTTCTGCATACACTGCCATCGATAAGAATAATATTACATTTATAATCAATTTTTTCATTTTACTTCTCTTCACCAGTTTTAATCTTTTTGCCCAAAGGTATTTTTGATGCTTTTAGCTCTTTAGCCACTAAATTAGCTACTACCTTGGCACCATAATCATTAAAATGGGTATTATCAGTTTTACCATCAGGATAATTTTTGGTTTCACCCGGTTTAACATGAAGGAACAGTTTTATTGTACCCTCTTCACCAAGCTTGCGAAAAAGCTTTTCACTGCTTTTATGATGGTCTATTAAATAAACGTCTAATTCATCTGCAACCTCTCTAACAAGTCCGGGATATACACCATGTACATCATAAAACTCACCATTCTCATCAAATCTTCTTCGCATAACTGAAGTTAATAATACCGGAATACCATGTTTGGCACGTACATCATTAACAAACCTTACAAGATTCCTTTTATAGTCTTCCGGGGGTGTATATCTATCAACCTTTTGCTTCGACTGATCATTATGCCCAAACTGTATAAATACATAGTCGTCAGCTTTTAAGGAATCAATTAGCCTTTCCCATCTGCCTTCTTCAATAAACGTTCTGGTACTTCTTCCATTTTTCGCTAAATTAACAATCTCAACGTCCTTATTAAAAAATAAACCTAACTTTTCACCCCACCCGGTTTCAGGTCTTTTGGTATCCAATTTGATAGACATAGTTGAATCGCCTGCCAGAAAAACTTTGGTTTTTGAATTATTAGGTGTGCATTGAACTAACAGGAAAACAATTGATAATCGTAAAAATATCTTGAATAAATTCATATATTTACCTCTTACTATCGATGATTTGTTTTTTTTACTTGACAAAGACAAAATTTTTCGCAATTTTTTAGTTAGCGTTTAAGTTAATGTTAAAGTTATCGATTATGTTCTCAAATTTAATGATTCCGTAACCAAAAAAACAGTACAAAATCAATCAGAGTGAAATATGATTAAAGTAAAACACTATTTATTAGCATTTGTCTTAATGCTTTTAACTGCATCAACATTTTATTCACAGGGGAAACTTATTGGTACAGTTAAAGATTCACTAGACAGTAGTGAGTTAATAGCAGCAAATATTATGCTACAAGGAACTTCCATGGGGGGAGCTACTGATATTGACGGTAAATTTCGCATTACCGGTATTCCGGAAGGGGATTATGTTGTTAGATTTTCTTATGTGGGATATATTACAAAAAGAATACCGGTTAAAATTCTAAACGGTAAAGCTCTAAAACTGGATATTGAACTTAAACCTGATATTTTTGAAAGTGACGAAGTTGTTGTTTCTGCTCAGGCAGCCGGACAGGTTGCAGCTATAAACCAGCAGTTATCCTCAAATACCATTGTAAATGTTGTTTCCGAAGAAAAAATACAGGAACTACCTGATGCAAACGCAGCCGAAGCTATAGGACGTCTGCCTGGTGTATCTCTTTCTCGTTCAGGTGGTGAAGCCAATAAAATAATACTTAGAGGTCTTAGTGGCACATACACCTATGTAACCGTTGATGGTGTAAAAATTCCTTCTACCGATGCCGAATCTAGAGGAGTTGACCTAAGTACATTATCACAAAACAACCTTGCCGGTATTGAGCTTTACAAAGCGTTAACAGCCGATAAAGAAGCAGACGGTATCGCAGGTTCAGTTAATCTTGTAACCAAAAGTGCCCCTGAAGGCAGAAATTTCAGATTAGTAACAAGAGGTGGTTATAATGATCTGATGAATTCTGCTGAACAGTATAATATATCATTCAAATATTCCGAAAGATATTTTGATAATATAGTTGGTTTACAGGCATCTGGTAACTTTGAACGTGCTATCAGAAGTAGCGAACGCTATAATCTTAGCTGGGATGTTAACCAGGGTCCTGACCAAAGGGACTATTATATAAACGAACTTGAAGTAAGATTTTCTGATGAAGTACGTAAAAGAAACGGTGGAAACATAATCCTCGATTTCAGAACTCCGGATGATGGTACTATCAAGTTTAACAACTCTTACAGTATGACTAACCGCGACTATATTACTTACCAGCGTAACTACAATATTATTGGTGGTGATTCGCAGGTAGGTGGTGTTACTTACTCTTACAGGGATCGTGAAAAAGAAATTGGTACTTATAGCAGTGCACTAACTGGTAACAACAACTTGTTCGATTTTAATATTAATTGGGGTTTGTCTTTTGCCGAATCAAAAGCCGAATATCCATACGATTATCAAATGGATTTCGCTGAACCACAGAGTCTTGGTTCATCAGGTATGAAAGCTGGTGCTCCTGAACTTAAAGCTGACCCTGAAAGACTTGTGCAATACGCATATAACAACTTTACTGCCTCAAGTTTAAGTGAAGCATGGTATCGTTCTCAGGATAATACTGAAACCGATATGAGTACATATCTCGACCTTAAAACAACTCTTAATTTTGGTGATCTTATATCAAACGAAATTAAATTTGGTGGACGATACAGATCAAAATCGAGAAAGAATAACAATAGTGAAGTTTATTCCCCTTACTACCTTGGTAACTGGAAAGCCTACACTGTCACTGATAATGGCATCAAGGCTAAAAACTTTGCTGGAACAGGGTTCGAAGATTTTTACAATAATTACCTTGAAACATCTTCACCACACGTATCATTTGTACATTTTCTTGATGGAAATCCGGAAAGCAGAGACCTGTACGACAAATATACAATGTACCCTCTTATTAACAGAGACAGACTCCAGGAATGGTATGATCTTAACAAAAACGGTGTAAACCAGTCGGGTAGTACAAAAGAATACCCTGTAAACCCTGCTGCCGAAGCACGTAACTATGATATTACTGAATCTGTTGCTTCTGCTTATCTTATGAATACAACCAATATTGGTAATAAACTAACAGTTATTACCGGTTTAAGAATGGAATACGAATTTAATGATTACAACAATAAATGGTCTCCGGATCAGATTGGCGGTTTCCCTATACCACAGGGTGTTGCTTACGATACAACCGGATCCTATAACGAAACAGTATGGCTGCCTAACCTTCAGATAAACTACAAGGCTACTGACTGGTTAAATGTTCGTATTGCTGCTTATAGAGCACTTGCACGTCCTGATTTTAACATGAGATTAAACTCATATTTTGCCTGGGATCCTGCTTCATCATCTGGTAACAGTCAGTTACTAATTGGTAACACTAAACTAAAAACTGCTAAAGCATGGAACTTTGAAATAAATACATCCTTCTATGGAAATGAAATTGGTCTTATTTCAGTATCGGCATTCTATAAACAAATTGATGATATGTACCATATGCTTTCAAGCTACCCTACAAGTGGTTCAGCTCTTCTTGAATCTCTTGATCTGGACTGGGATGTTACCTATAATGGCAACTATGAAATGACCGTACCTTATAACTCACCTGACCCTTCCAAGGTTTGGGGATTTGAGTTCGAGCATCAGATTAACTTTACATGGGCACCAAGTATTTTCAAGAACTTTGTGTTAAGCTACAACTTCTCACTTATCAAATCCGAATCAACACTAATATCAAGTGCAACGGATACTACCTATACACAAGTTGAAGTATTACCTGGTTACTGGATACCTGTACCGGAATATTCAAATTACAGAACATCCAGAACTCAACCATTGGAAAACCAGCCTGAATTCTTCGGTAACCTTTCACTTGGTTATGATTATGCCGGATTCTCTGGTAGAATATCTCTTTTTCATCAGGGTGAGTACTATACATCTTACTCGGCATCAGGTAGATCTGACCGCGTAATTAGTGCATACACAAGACTCGATCTTTCAATGAAATATCAGTTACTGGATAACCTTGCACTATTATTTAATGCAAACAACCTTAATAATATTTCTGAAGACAATATTCAGAAAAACAAAGTTTATAACTACGATATACTTAGACGTAGTGAAACTTATGGCACAACAATGGATTTCGGGGTAAGATTTGATCTGTAATTCAAAAAATAAACAAACTGAAATGAGAATAATTTCTCTACCTAACATAAACGTAACCAAAAATCAATAATATGGGAGATTTAATTATGAAGCTTTCTTACAAAAGCTGTATCCTAATTTTCACTCTGGCACTTGCAGCTTCTGTTTTTGCACAGAGTGTAGTAACATTAACACCTTATAACGGTAATCTTGAACAAACTGAACTATTTAATCAGATTATTGCTGATACAACTGCTAACGGCGGTATGCCAGCTGATCGTGTTTATGAACTTCAAGGTGGTCAGGTTTATCTTTGTACACAGATTTTCCGCCCTCTACAAGAAAACCATGTTAGACTTGTATCATCAAATGACCAACATGCAATTATTTATTTATATCAAACTGGTACAGGCGACAACCCTCAGAACCCACCTGGATATTTTATAAGAACCAAGGGTGGTGATGTAACTATGGATGGTATAGCTCTTGTTGGCTATTTTGAACCTATCGACTCTAACTTCTTTAATATGCAGGGCGGTATGCTTCGTAGTGATAATGAAGGTTCTTCTTTCTATATCAACAACTGTATTTTCAGTGGTATCGGTGGTCAGATTCTTAGAACTAATGCTTCAACTGTAACTGTTAAATTTACTGACTGTATCATGACTAACCTTGGTAACCTTGCTACTTCTAACCTTGGTGCTGGTAAAGGTATCGATCTTCGTGACGTTTCCTGCGACTCTCTAATTCTTGTTAACAATACTTTCACTAACTATCAGGATCGTGTTGTACGTCACTATAACTTTGGTGATCCTACTGCCGGAACTGGTCTTGCAAATTATGTACTGATCGACCATAACACATTCTATAACGGTATGGGATTCCACGGTACTCTTTCTCTTGGTAACGTTGGCGAACAGGTTACTATTACAAACAACCTTTTTGTTGATGCATTCGCTGCTGGTGAAGACTCAACTGATGCAACAAGAACTGCTGAATTTGCTAATAATGGCGAATTCTATCCAAATGGTAACAATAGAATGGCATGGATATTTACTGGTCCTAACGAAACTACTAACTGGGATGTAGCAAGAAACTACTATGCTATATCTAATTCTGGTCAGGCTTTTTTTGATGCCCATACCGATGAACCAATAACAAAAGGTTCTCCTTTAACATGGCACATTAATTCAAAACTTGGTGCTGATTCGGTTACTGCTTTCGTTCAAATTCCTGATCCGGGTTTTGCTGAAGTTCAGGATCTTATGACTGGTATTATGAACTATTATGTTGATATTGCTGGTAAAACTAAAGATACTCCAAACTCTTACTGGAGACCTGAAGTTGATGATATGGACAGAAAACCTATCTCTTACTGGATGAACGATTTTGATGTTTCTTATTCTACTTCTTCTCCTGCTTATACAGGTGCTTATAATGGCTTCCCTGCTGGTAACCTTAACGCATATCCAGATCAGAAAGCTGTTTGGGAAACAACCACAGGTGTTGAAGAATCTTCTATAATTGTACCGGTTGAATATTCACTTAACCAGAACTTCCCTAACCCGTTCAACCCTTCAACTGTAATTCGTTTCTCTATTCCTGAAACATCAAATGTAACTCTTAAAATTTACGATGTTCTTGGTAACGAAGTTTCTACTTTGGTTAACGATAACTTTAATGCTGGTCAGTACGATATCAGCTTTAACGCTTCTCGTTTGGCAAGTGGTGTTTACTTCTATACTATTAACGCTGGTAGCTTTACACAGACAAGAAAAATGATGTTATTAAAATAATATTTACTCCAGATTATACTGGTTTTATTGGTATGTGTTACTCCTTTCACCCGGAATATAAAACTATCCCGGGTGTTTTTTTAAATACTTATTTTTACCAGGTAAGCTTACCAGCAGAAATATGTAACAATTATAATTATTTATCTACAACAACTATACTACTTAACAGACTAATATTTCGGATCTTTTAAAATGAAAACTTTTATAAAATATCCCGGGTTTTCTACCCTGCTTTATACTTTCCTGATACTTATTAGCGGATACGCAGCTCTTTATTCACAAACACCTGCTTTCCCCGGTGCCGAAGGATTTGGAGCTTATACTACCGGCGGAAGAGGTGGTGTTGTATTAGAGGTTACCAACCTTAACGATAGTGGACCCGGTAGCTTGCGTGAAGCTCTTGAAGAATCCAGTGGTCCGCGTACTATCGTTTTTCGGGTATCAGGTACTATTGAGCTTAACTCTACTTTAAGAATTGACAATGACGATGTTACAGTTGCCGGACAAACTGCCCCGGGTAGTGGAATTTGCATTAAAAACTACACAACACGCTTGGCTGCTAACAATGTTATCCTGAGATTTATAAGATTTAGACTTGGTGATGAAGCTCAGGAACCTGATGATTGTATTTGGGGAAGGGAACAGGAAAATATTATTATTGATCATTGTTCCATGAGCTGGTCAATTGATGAATGTGCCAGTTTTTATGATAATAAAAATTTTACGCTTCAATGGTGTTTAATTGCTGAAAGCCTCAATAATTCATTCCATCCAAAAGGTACACATGGATACGGTGGTATATGGGGTGGTGAAGGTGCAACATTCCATCATAATCTTTTTGCTCATCATACTAGCAGAAATCCACGTTTTAACGGTGCCAGATATACCACAACTATTGAAACCGAACTTGTTGATTTTGCTAATAATGTACTTTACAACTGGCAAGATAATAGTGCATATGGCGGTGAGTCAGGCAATATTAACATGCGTAATAATTACTATAAATATGGTCCTGCTACCAGCTTTTCAAAACGTAACAGAATTATTGAACCTTATGATACGGCAGGTAACTGGTATGTTGATGGCAACTATGTTGAAGGATACCCAGACATTACAGCTGATAACTGGAACGGTGGTGTACAAGGCAGTTATGCCTCCTACCAGAAAAACAAGAAAAGAACCGAACCTTTTGAAGTTGCTGATATAAACTTTCAAACTCCCGGCAATGCTTACCATTGGGTTGTTAACTATGCTGGTGCCATGTGTCCTATGCGTGATAGTGTTGATTCAAGAGTTCTAAACGAAGTTGTAAGTGGGATATCCCATTTTGGAAGTCATGGTATTATTGATTCGCAATCTGATGTTGGTGGTTACCCTACTCTTAACTCAACAGCTGCACCAACTGATTCCGATCATGATGGTATGCCTGACGAATGGGAGACTACAAATGGGCTTAATCCAAATGATGCTTCAGACAGAAACGATACTAATGCAGAAGGATATACAATGCTGGAAGTTTATATAAATAGTCTTGTTGCTGAACAAATACCTGTATCTGTTGATTCAGAAGCGAACTATATTCCAGAAAACTTCAAGATTGTTGGTAACTACCCAAATCCGTTTAATCCATCAACCAAAATAAGGTATGAAATACCATCAGACGGATTTGTAGAAATAAAAGTATATAATATTCAGGGTGCTTGTATCGATATTCTTTACAATGGATACCAAAATGCCGGTATTTACAACCAAACCTGGAATGCTTCTGCTTCCAATTTGGCATCCGGAATTTACTTTGCAGTAATTCGGTACAAAAAAACCCAATTAATACAAAAAATGATGTTACTTAAATAACTAACAATTTGGATACTTTATTGCACTATTTCACCTTTTTCCACAAGAGTATTTGGCAGCATCATATTACGAGTTAGTATTATATGCTAAATACTCTTTGAACTATTCGTTTTTGAATTGTATTCTAACTATTTACTACTTTTCAAAGGTTTTTTATTGACTTTTAAGTATTTTTTTTGGATTTTAGTAATCGATTAAGTTATCGTTATAGTTAATGTTAAAGTTAACTTACTTTAATGATGACAGTAAATTAAGTAAAAGCATATCCGGTTGATATTTTTATTCAACCTTATACGAAGTTACTCTGTGGGACTTACGTAGCGGAGCTTTAAATAAAATTGGGAAATTTATTAAAATGAAAAACAAACTGATTTTAAGCCTATTGATTGTATCCATTTCAGCTATTTTTCTTATCTCCTGTACAAAAAGAGAAGATACTTCCAACGATATGATGATTTCCGATAAACTCCCCTGGTCTGATAGAATAGCTCAATCTTTTGTAAAACGACACCCCGGTTCAGTTACTTATGACGAATTTAACACAAAAAAAGGCTGGACGTATGAGCAAGGTGTTATGCTTGAAGGTATGATGAAAATGTACGAACTGACAGGTGATAAGGTTTACAACGATTTTATTATTGAAAATTTGGATCAGTATATAAATGATGAAGGAAAAATTAGAACTTATCCTTACCATCTTTTTAATCTTGACAAGGTAAAACCTGGTAGAGCTTTGCTTTATGCATACAAATTAACTAAAAATGAAAAATATAAAATAGCTGCCGATACATTGATGAAACAAATCAAAAATCAGCCGCGCACTTTATCCGGTGGATTTTGGCACAAGAAGAGATACCCGTTTCAAATGTGGCTTGACGGTTTGTTTATGGCTGAGCCATTTTATGCTGATTATACAGCACAATTCGGTAACAAAAAAGATTATCAGGATATTATCAAACAGTTTACTTTGAGCTATGAAAAAACTGTTGACCCAAAAACAGGTTTGCTTTATCACGCATGGAACGAGAACAAGGAACAAAAATGGGCTGATCCTGAAACCGGAAAAGCTCCTAATGTTTGGGGTCGTGCAATGGGCTGGTACACAATGGCAATTGTAGAAGTTCTTGATATTATTCCTGAAAATGAACCAGGAAGAGATAAACTTATCAAAATTCTTAAAAATGTTACCGAAGCTGTTCTTAAGTACAGAGACAAAGAATCAGGTTTGTGGTATCAGATAATTGACAAGCAGGATAAGGAAGGCAATTATCTTGAAGCTTCTTGTGCTGCAATGTTTAACTACACATTTATTAAGGGTGCAAACAAGGGTTACCTTGGTAAGGAATATGTTGAAATTGCTACCAATACTTTTAAAGCTCTAATAAAATATCATGTAGAAATCGAAAAAAATGGTTATATTAATTACCTAAATACTTGTGCAGGTGCCGGTCTCGGCGGTAACCCATACCGAGATGGTTCGTTTGAATATTATATGAGCGTTCCTACTAAAAAGAATGACTTTAAAGGTTACGGACCATTTCTTTACACTGCAATTGAATTAGATAAAGCCAAGGCTCTTTGATTGGAACCATTGCATATTTTACCAGTATTACAATTCCAATAATATTGTTATGAAAAGCAAACCGATAAAATTAAGCGACATAGCCGAAAAGTTGAATGTATCAACAGTTACGGTGTCAAAAGCACTCAGAGGTCACCCTGATATATCAGCTAAAACTACAAAGCTAATTAGGGAAACTGCCGAAAAAATTGGGTACACCCCCAACTTTATGGCAAGAAACCTCTCTTCAAGAAAATCAAATACAATAGGAGTAATTGTTCCTAAAATTGCACACTTCTTTTTCGGTGCCATAATTGAAGCTATATACAGTATTGCTTTTCAAAATAATTACGAAATTATTCTTACTGTGTCTCAGGAAAATGCCGAGCGCGAAAGAAAGCATATACAAACTCTGCTTTCAATGAAGGTTGATGGTATTATAATTTCAATTTCTCAGGAAACAAAAGACTACAGCATTTTTGAAGCTGTTAAATCAAGAGGTGTTCCTATTGTATTTATGGACAGGATTCCTCAGATTTCGAATGTTGATACTGTTGCTGTAAACGACCGACTTGGTTCTTTCAAGGCAATTGAACACCTTATTCAGTTGGGATACACACGTATCGGTCACTTTGCTGGTTATTCCGATATTAACATCGGACAACAACGTTATCTTGGTTTCGAAGATGCCATGAAAAAGTATAACATCCCAATTAATCCTAACTGGATTTGTCATGGTGGTTTTGGTGAACAAGCTGGCTATGAATCACTTATAAAACTTTCCAGGGAAAATAATCTTCCCGATGTTGTATTTACGGTAACCTATCCTGTTGCTCTTGGTATATATATGGCTGCAAGCGAACTTGGTCTTAAAATACCTGACGATATTGATGTTATCTGCTTTGGTAATGCTAAAGTGCAAAAGTTCTTTTCACCACCACTTAGCTGTGTTAATCAGCCAACTGACCAGATAGCAGAACAATCAATGAAATTGCTATTTAATAAAATAAATAATCCTGATGATAAAACAGTTCATGAAGTAGAAATACCGACCGATCTTGTTTTAAGAGGCACTTGCAGAAGTTTTAACAAGCAAGTTTAATTTTTAGGGTTGTCTTTATATACAGACAACCCCACCTTATTCCTTTTACGAACCACCCATTTTACTTTAATCAATTCCCTAACTTAAAATACCACTGGTAATTAGTATGAAAAAGTTGCTCTTCCCTACTTTTCTTGTAATTCTTGTTTTAATTATTGCTGCATGCAATCCTCAGAACGACTACCTTAAAGCTAAATGGAACGAAGCTGAGCAAATTGTTAAAAACTTGAAAGCCCCCCAATTCCCTGATAAAAGTTTTAATATAATGGAATTTGGTGCTGAAAACGATAGCACTTTTGATAGCAGGGATGCGATCCAGAAAGCAATTGACAAATGCACTGAAGTAGGTGGCGGAACAGTTATTGTGCCCATGGGAAAGTATTACTCAGGCGGCTCAATTTTTCTGAAAAATAATACTAATCTGCATTTTGAAGAAGGCACAATTCTTTACTTCTCTGTTAATCCGGCTGACTATTTACCGGTTGTACTTTCAAGATGGGAAGGAGTTGAATGTTATAACTATTCAGCTCTTATTTATGCCGTGGGTAAATCGAACATAGCAATAACAGGCAAGGGTATTTTACACGGAAAGGCATCCAGTGATAACTGGTGGTCGTGGAAAGGCATAAGCAAATATGGCTGGCAAGAAGGAATGCCATCTCAAAATGATGAAGCTGGTCGCCCCACTCTGCTAAATATGAATAATATTGACATTGATGTAACGAAAAGAGTATTTGGTGATGGTGCTTACCTTCGCCCCAATTTTGTTCAATTTATAAATTGCCAGAATGTGTTGATTGAAGGTGTAACCTTTAAGGATTCACCAATGTGGATACTTAATCCGGTGCTATGTGAAAATGTTATTGTCCGGGGTGTTACACTTATGGGATTTGGTCCAAACAACGATGGTTGTGATCCTGAATCATGCAAAAATGTTCTTATTGAAGATTGTTTCTTTAATACTGGGGATGACTGTATAGCGATTAAATCAGGAAGGAACAATGATGGTCGCAGAATAAATGTTCCTGCCGAAAACATTATTGTACGAAACTGCACAATGCATGAAGGTCATGGCGGTGTAGTGCTTGGTAGTGAAATATCGGGTGGTGCAAAGAATATATTTGCTGAAAACTGCAAAATGGATAGTCCTAATCTTGATCGTGCAATCCGCATTAAAACAAACCACTTCCGCGGTGGTAATATTGAAGACATCTTTGTTCGTAATATTGAAGTTGGTGAAGTAAAGGAAGCTGTTGTTAAGATGAATTTACGTTACGATATAAAAAATGAAGGCGGAACCAAATTCTACCCCACCCTCAAAAATGTTTACATTCAGAATATTACTGCAAGCAAAAGTAAATATGCCTTCTATTTTGATGGCTTACCCGAATCAAAAATAAGTAATGTTTTTATTGATAACTGCAAGTTTACCGGCATGCAAAAAGATGCTTACATCAATAATATAGAAAATTTTGAAGCAACAGAAGTTTATATAAATAAAAAACTTTACAGGTTTTAGAATGAAGAAAATAGCAATACTACTATTAGTTATTTGTACTTTTGCTTTAGATGCTCAAAGTACATCAAACTCCACTTTTTACAAAAGTATCAATGTTGAAGTTACAAACACGGCAGATATCCCTCTAACAGATGCAATGGTTAAATTACCAATAGGCAAGATAAAAAAAAGTGCCAGGTTTAACGCCAAAGCATTCATTGTTTATGAAGACGGAAAAGAAATTACAAGTCAGCTTTACAAAAATGGTAAAAAGAAATATGTACTGTTTGTATCAAACTTTGAACCATCCGAAAAGAAAACATTTGAAATTAAATACGTTGAAGGTGTAAAGCTAATAAAAGACTATCCATCACGTACTTATGCCGAAGTAGCAATGAAATTTAATGCTGTTTACGATGGTAAACGATTTGTATCCGACAGCTTTGAAAATCTTAATAAAGTTGTTGTACCAGAAATTCATAAGGATCATGATGCACTATTTAAATATGAAGGTGCAGGATGGGAATCTGAAAAAGTTGGTTATCGTTTTTACCTCGACTGGCGTAATGCTACTGATATATTTGGTAAAAAAGTAGATGATCTTGTACTTCATGAAGTTGGTGCCACTGATATTACTCCCGAAAATGAAAAGTACCATGAAATGAACGACTGGGGTACAGACATTTTCAAAGTGGGTAAAAGCCTGGGTATTGGTTCGCCCGCAATGATGGGCAAGGAAAAGCTAACGCGCATTGAAAAAGCTGATAAACGCATTTGTGAAATTGCTTGTAACGGTCCACTTCTTTCTGAAATTAAAACAACTTTTGAAGGTTGGAAAGTTGATGATGCAAAACGTAATACAACAGTGAGCAATTTAATTGCAGCAGGTAGCAGAATAACTACCATAGTTGTTAAAACCGAAAAAAACGCTCCAAATATTACATCAGGTTTTGCCAAACATGAAAATACCGAATTTATAAAATCAGAATTCCCTGAAGGTTGGCAGTATATTGCTTTATATGGTAAACAAACTCTTGTTAAAGATAACCTTGGACTTGTGCTTTTTTACAATAAGAATGTATTGATTGAACAAAGTGAAGATGAACTAAATTATTATGTGGTTCTTAAACCTCAAAACGATAAAGTAACTTATAAATATGCCGCAGCCTGGGAACAGGAAAAAGATGGCATTAAAACCAAAAAGGAATTTGTAAACTACATCAATAATGTGGTTAAACAACTTAATAGTCCACTAAATGTTGAAATTAAACAGGTTAAGTAATGTCTGAATACATTTTGAATGAAGATAGATTTTTTGACTCGGATACCAAGATCAGGGGTATTGCCCGAAAATTGTACGAGGAAATAAAAGAATACCCGATTGTTAGTCCTCACGGACATGTTGATCCCAATATATTTGTAAATAATAACCCTTTCCCAAATCCTGCCGAACTATTTATAGCACCCGATCACTATATTTACCGGATGTTATACTCGCAAGGTATTTCACTTGAAGAGCTTGATATTCCGCAACGTGGAAACAATCGAACAGGTAAAGACCCCCGCGATATATGGCAGCTTTTTGCTGACAACTATTTCTTGTTTCGTGGTACACCAAGTGGTGTATGGCTTGATTATGAGTTAAATAAAGTGCTGGGCATAAAAGAAAAACTGAATGGTAAAAATGCACAGAAAATTTATGATGAGATTTCAGAAAAATTAAAGTCACCCGAATTTTTACCACGAGAACTATTCCATAAAGCTAACATAGAGGTTCTTTCTACAACCGATTCGGCAATTGATCAGCTTGAGGAACATAAACAAATTAGGGAATCGGACTGGAAAGGGCGAGTAGTACCCTGCTTTAGACCTGATAATGTTACAGATCTAAACGCTCAAAACTGGCAGGATAATATTAAAAAACTTGGTGAGCTAACATCACTTGCTATCACCAATTATAAAACTTTTATTGAAGCTCTTAAAAAGAGACGTGAGTTTTTCAAATCGATGGGTGCAACCAGCACTGATCACGGCGTAACTTCACCATATACTCATAAACTTACTGAAAATGAAGCAGAAGCGATTTTTAGCCGTGCATTACAAAACAAGGCAACAGAACAGGATGCACATCTTTTTACTGCTAATATGCTAATGGAAATGGCTGAAATGAGTTGTGACGATGGTTTAACAATGCAAATTCACGCAGGTTCAAATCGTAACCACAACCAGATAATTTATTATAAATACGGACTCGATAAAGGTTGCGATATACCTCAGGCAACCGAATATACAAATAACCTAAAAGAATTGCTTAACGCTTACGGTAACAACACAAACTTTACAGTTATTGTATTTACACTTGACGAAACTAACTATTCGCGTGAACTTGCCCCGCTTGCGGGTCACTACCCTGCCATGAAACTTGGTCCGGCTTGGTGGTTCCACGATAGTATTGAAGGCATGACCCGTTACAGACAAATGGTAACCGAAACTGCCGGGTTTTACAACACAGTTGGTTTTAATGATGACACCCGTGCATTTTTATCAATACCAGCACGCCATGATGTTGCAAGAAGAGTTGATGCAAACTTCCTTGCAGGTTTAGTATCCCGTCACCTTTTCGACTATGAAGATGCATCTCAAATTATTAAAGACCTAACCTATAACCTCGTTAAAAAAGCATACAAATTATAAAAATTCCACTACAGGTATTAAAATGAATATAAAAGAATTATTAGGGATTTCTAAATCCGGTAAGGAAAATGTGCCCGTTTTACTGGAGTTGCCACTATTTGGCAATTTGGAAGTTTACCCTCTATCACTCTATACATACAAGGATAGCACCCTTTTTATTGCAAAAAAAGACGGTACCAAATCATTATTCGTTATGGCAGAAAATGATTCTGCTGAAGTATTTAAGTCCTTTGAAGGTGAAACAACAAAAGTTGAATCTGAAGGATATTTCATAAGAGCTGTACCATTTAATCACTTTAACGCTCTTAAAATTCAGGAATATTTTCCATTTACCAAACCTGTATTGTTAGGACTTTCCAACTCGTTTGGTTATGGTGACAGAATTGGTTTAGCCAATCCTGCTCATGTACGTTCTGTTAAAGGTACCGGATTTAAACCAATCTTTGCTCAGCAGTCTATCCGCGAACTTACCCGCACCAAACGTACACCTGATCAGGTTATGGATGCAGCAATTTGGGCAGTTCTTCAAGAAGGTTATGAGGAAGGATTTGGTGCGGATGCCGATCATCTTAAAACTACCGAAGATATTGATTTAATGATTCGCAACGGCTTTACAATGTTTACATTTGATCCGGGTGAATTTGTAATAAACGAAGCCGATTCCCTTGATATTGTTGAGCTTGAGAAAAAAATTGAAGAATTAAACTGGAATGTACTTCAAGATAATTTCGAAAAACTTTCAGCAAGATACACCGATAAAGAATTTGTACTTGGTGCAGATTTTACAATCGTACCAAATTACGAAGATGTTTTACGTGCATCGGTTAAATATTGCAACTCGGTGGCACACATAAAAACTCTTGCAGATCATCTTGTTAACTACTACACCACCCAACCTTGGGAAATAGAAATATCAGTGGATGAAACCGAATCTGTTACTACACCATTCGAACATTTCTTTATGGCAAGTGAACTAAACCGACTTGGTGTTAAAATTGTTAGTCTTGCTCCAAGATTTATTGGCGATTTTGAAAAAGGTATTGACTACAAGGGCGACCTTAATGTATTTTCAGAGGAATACCTTAAACACGTTATGATTACCGAATACTTCGGATCATACAAAATCAGCCTCCACTCAGGTAGCGACAAGTTTGGTGTTTACAAGGTAATTGGTTCGTTAAAACGTGGTTTTACTCATGTTAAAACGGCTGGTACAAGTTATCTTGAGGCTCTTAAGGTTGTTGCAGTTGCCGAACCTGAAAAATTCCGTAAAATACTCGATTTCTCACGTAATTTATACTCAAAAGAGAAAAAGACTTATCATGTATCTGCCGAACTTGAAAAAGTAAAAGCTGGTAACGAATATAGCGACAAGGAACTTGAAGAATTATTTGTTCAGGATGATGCCCGCCAGGTATTACACGTAACATTCGGAAAAGTATTAACCGAATTAGGTGAAGACGGCACACCATTGTTCAAAACAGATATTGTTGATTGTCTTAATGAAAATGAAGACCTTCATTACAAATTCATTTATAATCACTTTAAAAACCATTTGAATCCATTTGAATAGTGTTATGAAAAGAGAAGAAACCAAACAACGAATATTAGAGAAAAAAGTGCTTGCAGTTGTCCGAATGAAAGACCCTGCAAACCTATTTAAAGTTATTGAAGCCCTTCTTAAAGGAGGAGTAGCTGGTATTGAGTTAACTATGACGATACCGGGAGCAATTGAACTACTTGAAAAAACAGCAAAAGAATTTGGTGACAGTATTTTATTGGGTGTTGGTTCGGTTACCGATACGCAAACTGCACTTGCTGCAATTAACTCGGGTGCTACTTTTGTTGTTAGTCCTATCTTTAAACCGGAAATTGTAAAAGCAACCATCGAAAAAGATATTGTTTCAATACCCGGTACTTTTACCCCTACAGAAGCACAGCTTGCTTATGAAGCGGGTGCAGATTTTTGTAAGGTTTTCCCTGCCGATAATCTTGGTATGAGCTATATCAAATCAATCAAAGCACCACTTCCGCATCTTCAAATAATTCCAACTGGTGGTGTTACGCTTGATAATGCAATCGACTGGATTAACCATGGTGCCAGTGCCGTTGGGGTTGGCTCTGCTCTGGTTAGTAAAAAAGCTGTTGAAAATAATGACTTCAATCAGCTAACTGAAAATGCTATAAAACTGTGCACTAACCTCGGTTTGGCATAGTAACTAAAAGCAACCTGACAGTTATTTTCACATTTTTACAACACACACTGAATACACTACAAACTTGAAGATAACTCTGGAAATGGCTGTCTGCACACTTCTATAAAAATATATTATATTTTTAGAAACTCAAAAGGTATTACGATGGCAAAGAATGTATTAGTAGCCCAATCGGGCGGACCTACATCGGTTATTAACAACTCTCTGCGTGGTATTATAGAGACTTGTAAAAAATATCCGGATATTTTTGATAAAATTTATGGTGGCTGGCATGGTATTGAAGGCGTTTTGAAAGAAGAACTCCTTGACTTGTCAGCACAAAACGAAGAAGAAATTACCCTGCTAAGAACTACACCGGCAGCCGGAAGTGTTGGAACTTGCCGTTATAAATTAAAAGAACATCAGGATGAAGATTTTGCTCGTGTTATGGATGTTATTAAAGCTCATAATATTGGTTATTTCTTTTATATTGGTGGGAATGATTCGCAACACACAGCTTTTAAAGTAAGCGAATTAGCTAAAGAAAACGGACTTGAACTAATAGCTGTTGGTGTTCCAAAAACAATTGATAATGATGTTGGTGATAGCGAATTTAAACTAATAGACCATACTCCCGGTTATGGCAGTATTGCAAAATATTGGTCGCATGTAATTCAGAATGCTAACGAAGAAAATATGGGCTCATCCCCTGCCGATCCTGTCATGATTATTCAGGCTATGGGAAGGAAAATTGGTTATATACCTGCTGCTGCACGACTTGCAGATCCCAAAAGAGAAATGCCTTTACAGATATATACTACTGAATCAGGGCTTTCACTCGATAACCTTGCCGATAATGTAAATGACCAGCTTAATAAGGATGGTAGATGTATTGTTGTGATTAGCGAAGGCTTTGATGTTGGCGGAGTTGGCGATGTAAAAGACTCCTTTGGGCATACTTCATTTGGTTCAAGTAAAATTTCAGTTTTCCAGAAAGTGGTTAACTACCTTAACGAAAAAGGGTTACCGGTTAAAGGTAAAGCTCGAGGTCATGTTATGGGTACAGATCAGCGTAATGCAATTGCTTATGCATCAACAATTGATCTTGACGAAGCTTACAAGGTTGGAATGAAAGCTGTTGATATTGCCATGCACGATGGCAATGGCTGGATGGCAACTATGCTTCGTGAACCGGGTATGATATACAATATTAAATTCGATAAGGTACCGCTTGAAAAGGTTGCCCTCTCGGAAAGATTTTTCCCTGAAAACTGGTTAACCGAAAACCGTATTGACGTTACAGATGAATTTATTGAGTACGTTAAACCTCTTGTAGGTGAAGATTGGGTTTCTGTGCCTGTAATTAATGGCATACAACGTTTTACAAAGTTCAAGCCAATATTCGCCGAGCAAAAACTTGATAGTTATATTCCACAAGCTGATAGAAACTAAGGAGAGAATATGATTGAGAATCCACACGAAATACTAAAAAAGATAAAGGCAACCAAAGAGTTCTTTATTGGTATTGATTCAGACGGTTGTGCTTTCGACACCATGGAAATTAAACACAAGGAATGCTTCTGTCCTAATGCTATTTTACATTGGGAAATGCAGAACATATCCAAATACGCACGTGATGCATGGGATTTTGTTAATTTGTACTCCAAAACAAGAGGATGTAACCGTTACCTGGCTCTTATACGAGTGGTTGAATTACTTGCTGAAAGAAAAGAAGTAATTGCCCGTAACGCAAAACTGCCCAATATTAGTGCTCTTGTGGAATGGACCAAAGTTGAAACAAAACTGGGTAATAAAACATTGGCTGAATACCTGGAAAAAACAAAGGACCCTGTTCTTGAGCAGGCTCTAAAATGGTCGGAAGCTGTAAATGAAGATATTGCTGAAATGGTTCATGGTATTCCTCCCTTCCCTTTTATGCGAGAATCAATTGAAAAGCTTTCGGTTAAAGCTGATGCAATGGTAATATCTCAAACTCCTGTTGAAGCTCTTACACGCGAGTGGGAAGAAAATGATATTAAGAAATATGTATCCATTATAGCGGGACAGGAATTTGGTACCAAAACCGAACATCTTAAATTTGGTGCAAAAGGCAAATATGATGATGATAAAATACTTATGATTGGCGATGCCCCTGGCGATATGAAAGCAGCAAAAGCAAATGGCGTATTGTTCTACCCAATTAACCCGGGTCATGAGGAAGCTTCGTGGGAAAGGTTCTACAACGAGGCTTTGGACAAATTTTTTGCTGGTGAATATAAAGGAAGCTACGAAGAAAAGGTAATTGAGGAATTTGAGGATTATTTACCTGTTGAACCGTGGTGGAATAAATAACAATCGCTTTATTATTAGTCTAATATTGAGTATTATCAAAACTCCAATCAATTTTTGAACGAAGATATCTATTATGAAAAAACTCACCAGAATTATAGTTCTATTATTTGTATCCCTGTTTCTTTTTTCCTGTCAGGAAGTAAGTGATGTTACTAAGCTGAAAATTGGTCATGGCTTGGATCAGTCGCACCCTGTTCACCAGGCAATGGAGTATCTTGCAAAACGCCTTAAAGAAAAATCAGGTGGTAAAATGCAGATTACTGTATATCCCAGCCAGCAACTTGGTACCGAACGGGAGTGTCTTGAACTGCTTCAAATTGGCAGTTTGGCAATGACAAAAGTTTCCTCATCAGTGTTGGAAGGCTTTGTACCTGATTTCAAGGTATTCAGCCTCCCATATATTTTCAGAAATGAAGAACACAAATTTAAAGTTTTTGAAGGAAACGTTGGACGTGAGCTGCTTCTTAGTCCGCAGGAATTTAGATTAAGAGGATTATGCTTTTACGATGCAGGAAGCAGAAGCTTTTATGTTAAGGATAAACCAATCAATACACCGGATGATCTTACCGGGTTAAAGATTAGAACACAGGAAAGTGCCACATCAGTTAAACTGGTTAATTCGCTTGGTGCTTCTGCCACCCCAATTGCGTGGGGTGAATTATATACCGCACTTCAACAGGGGGTTGTTGATGGTGCAGAAAACAATCCGCCAAGTTTTTACACTTCCCGACATTATGAAGTTTGTAAATATTTTTCACTTGATGAACACACCGCTGTGCCCGACTTGCTAATTATTAGTACCGTTATTTGGAACGGATTAACTGAACAGGAAAAGGAATGGTTGCAAGAAGCTGCTCTTGAATCCTACGAACACCAGAAAAAACTATGGAAAGAATCAACAGAAAAATCTCTTAAAGCTGTTCAGGAAGCCGGTGTAACTGTTACCTACCCAGATAAGGGTCCGTTTCAGGAAAAAATTAAGAACCTCCTCGAGGAATACAAGTCGGAAAAAGAAATATATAATCTTATCAAAAAAATTAAAGACGTAAAATGATCTTACAATCAATCAAGTTAAAACTGGATGCTGTAATCCGGTGGTTCCTAATCATTCTGATGGCATTAATGACAATAAACGTATTGTGGCAGGTATTTACCCGCTTTATACTTCAGGATCCAAGCTCATTTACCGAAGAGTTGGCACGCTACATGCTTATTTGGCTTGGTGTACTTGGTGCCGGTTACGTTGCAGGACAAAAAATGCACCTCGCTATCGATTTGCTTTCGCTTAAACTAAAATCTGTAAACAAATCCATTCTCGAAATAGTGATACAGTTATTCATATTTCTATTTTCATTGTTTGCGTTGCTTGTTGGCGGATTAAACCTGGTACATATTACCCTGTCACTTAATCAAATATCTGCTGCACTACAAATACCCCTGGGATATGTTTATACTGTCCTCCCTCTCAGTGGTGCGATAATGATGTTCTATTCGGTTTATTACATCATTGAAGAAATTAACAAGATCAAGAATGCTAAAATTAACGGATAATTAGATGGAACTATTTGAAATAACAGTACTGGTTTCTGCATTTTTATTTTTACTGGCATTAGGTGTACCAATTTCATTCAGTATTGGTATCTCAAGCTTGCTTACCATGCTTATCAGCATACCTTCTTTACCTTCTGTAACTACTATTGCACAGCGTACTGCAACCGGACTGGACAGTTTTGCCCTGCTCGCTATTCCATTTTTTATTTTTGCAGGTCAGCTTATGAACTCCGGAGGTATTGCAAGAAGACTAATTGACTTTGCCAAGGTTATCGTGGGAAGATTTCCGGGTGGCTTGGCTTTCGTAAACATTCTTGCTGCCATGTTTTTCGGTGCAATCTCAGGTTCTGCAGTTGCGGCTGCCTCCGCAATTGGCGGGTTTATGACACCCGTTATGGAGAAAGAAGGTTACGATAAAAGTTTTTCGGCGGCTGTTAACATAACTTCCGCTACTACGGGTTTAATAATACCACCTAGTAACGTACTAATCGTTTATTCCCTTGCAAGCGGTGGTGTTTCAATTGCTGCACTTTTCCTTGCAGGATATATTCCCGGAATTATCCTTGGTTTATCCCTAATGATTGTTGCGTTTATACATGCAAAGAAAAATAATTACAAAGTTAATATTGATATTACTTTTAACGAATCAATTAAAAAACTGTTAGATGCAATACCAAGTTTGCTACTTATTGTAATTGTAATTGGTGGTATTGTTGCCGGATACTTTACAGCAACCGAAGCTTCTGCAGTTGCAGTTCTGTATGCATTTATTCTTTCGGTTTTTGTTTACAAGGAAATTAAGTTTAAGGATTTACCCGACATACTTTTAAGTAGTGCTTCTACCACAGCTATTGTTATGTTGCTTGTGGGTACATCTATGGCTATGAGCTGGGTTATGGCTTACGAAAATATTCCGCAAAATGTTGCCGAAGCCCTTCTTGCATTATCAAGTAATAAAATTGTAATACTAATAATTATAAATATCATTCTGCTATTTATCGGTACATTTATGGATATGACACCAGCCGTGTTAATTTTCACGCCAATATTTTTACCGGTAGTTATGCAGCTTGGTATTGATCCAATTCATTTTGGAATTGTAATGGTTATGAACCTTAGCGTTGGACTTTGTACACCTCCGGTTGGTAGTGTGCTTTTTGTTGGGTGCTCGGTTGCCGATCTCCCTATTACCAAGGTAATTCGACCCCTCATACCAATGTTTATTGCCATGTTTATTGCATTACTGCTTGTAACATACATTCCTGAACTTTCAATGCTTGTTCCAAAATTATTTGGTTATTAAAAAGGAGTTTTAACAGATGGAAGTTAGATATTCACCTGATAAAGAAGGTTTTGTTAACCTTAATACTAAAAAACTACGTGAAAAATTTCTTATAGAAGACTTATTCGCTACCAATGAAATTAAAATGGTTTACAGCGATATTGATCGTTCAATTACTTGCTCAGCAGTACCGGTGGGTAAAATTCTTAAACTTGCCGCAAGCAAAAAGGAAATGGCTGCCGATTATTTTACCCAAAGACGTGAACTTGGTATAATTAACATTGGGCAAGCCGGTACAGTTACCGTTGGCGAAACTAAATATGACCTTGATCATTATGATGCACTTTATGTTGGTATGGGTAAAAAAGACATATCATTTGAAAGTGCTGACAGCAACTCCCCAGCCCTTTTCTATTTTGTTAGTTATCCTGCTCACACAGCTTATCCGGATAAAAAAGTAACACTTTCCGAGGCAGAATCGGTTAATCTTGGTTCTGTAAAGGACTCAAACAAACGTACAATCCATAAATATATTTTACCGGGCAAGGTTGAAAGCTGCCAACTTGTAATGGGCTTAACACTTCTTGATGAAGGATGCGTTTGGAATACCATGCCT
Organism: Melioribacteraceae bacterium; assembly: GCA_963663615.1. GTDB lineage: Bacteria > Bacteroidota > Ignavibacteria > Ignavibacteriales > Melioribacteraceae. The sequence goes on along the minus strand of OY760517.1, from coordinate 1,341,918 downwards.
GCACATACTCATCAGAGACGCTCGGAAGTTTATATGTACTTCGGTCTGGAAAAGGATGCACTTGTTGTTCACCTTATTGGTTCGGCTGAAGAAACCCGTCACCTTATTATCAGGGATAAGCAAGCCGTACTTTCACCAAGCTGGTCATTACACTCAGGTGCAGGAACTCAGAACTATTCATTTATTTGGGCTATGGGTGGCGAAAACCAGGACTTTGACGATATGGACTGGATACCAATGGAAAATTTACATTAAACTGAGGAATAAAATGGTTTTAGACAAATTTACTCTTAAAGGTAAAACTGCACTTGTTACCGGATGTAACAAAGGTATTGGTCAGTTTTATGCCAAAGCACTTGCTGAAGCCGGTGCAGATATAATTGGTGTTTCTTTTGAAACTGATTTTACCGAAACCGAAAAAATTGTTACCGGACTTGGCAGAAATTTCAAATCTTACGTTTCAGATTTCTCCAACCGCGAATCACTTTACGAGTTTATAAAACAGGTTAAAGAAGAATTTAAGGTTGATATACTTGTTAATAACGCGGGCACAATTATGAGAAAACCAATTGCCGAACACCCTGATGAGTATTGGGACAAGGTAATTGAAGTTAACCTTAATGCCCAGTTCGTTCTTACACGCGAATTTGGTCGCGATATGGTTGAACGCGAGTATGGCAAGGTAGTATTTATCGCTTCACTGTTATCATTCCAGGGTGGAATAACCGTACCTGGTTATGCTGCTGCAAAAGGCGGTGTTAAACAGTTAACAATGGCTTTTGCCAATGAGTGGGCTTCCAAGGGTGTTACAGTTAACGCTATTGCTCCCGGTTATATAGCTACTGATAATACAAAAGCTCTTCGTGAAGATGAAAATAGAAATAAGGCAATTCTCGACAGAATTCCACAAGGCAGATGGGGTACCCCTGAAGACCTTATGGGTACTGTTGTATTCTTATGCTCAGATGCTTCAGCTTACCTTAACGGTAGTGTTGTAACCGTTGATGGCGGCTGGATGGGCAGATAATAAATTTTTCCACCTTATTACCAACAGCACATATTTTAACTCCTCTACGAGAGAACATTCCATCTCGTTGAACCTCCCTCTCAAGGGAGGTTTTTTATTTGTGGGAGCAATTTTTATTCAAAGAGGCTCGGCAATAATACTTTCAAATATGATAATTTGTATAAGTGGTTACAAGACAATAAAGCTTTCCACGAAATAAACCGGACGTCAAAAGGATAAATAATTGAATCGTTTTATTGACCAGTTTTACTCTAATTTTATAAATTAAATAGCAAACCTGCTCTACTTGGAGTCTGTGCGAATATTATCATACAAAGAAGAACTCTTTAGTTAATATTTTATACTTTTCACTTTATTTTAAATAATAAACAATTCAGGAAATAGGATGAAATTTATTGTTAGAATAATCTGCTTCTCCTTTATATCCTCCCTTGTTTTCTCACAAACTTTAACCGATGCAACTTTCCCGAGGGACACTTTTTATACGCTCAATAGTGCATACAACAAATATGTAAAAGAGTACCCGTTTATAAAAAAAGCTCCCTACAATAAAGATGAATCTACACTAGCTTACAAGGGAGTAACCTACTCAACCATTGGTAGCAGAAATCTGGTACTTGATATGTTCAAACCATTTTGTCCACCTGATACTCTTTATTCTGCTGTGTTGCTTGTGCATGGTGGCGGGTGGCGTTCGGGTGACCGAAGCTTACTTTATCCCCTTGCAGATCAGCTGGCAAGACATGGAATAGTTACAATTCCTGTTGAATACCGGTTATCACCGGAAGCACTTTACCCTGCTGCAATTATTGATATAAATAATGCTCTGCATTACATAAGGAAAAATGCCGACAAATATGCAATTGATACTAATCAGATAGCTATTCTTGGTTCCTCTGCCGGAGCACAAATTGCCGGACTAATTGCAACCAAATTCGGATGGGAGAATAACACCAGACTAATTCGTGCATTTGTAAATATAGATGGTATAATGGAATTTATTTCGGAAGATGTACGCCAATATGAAGATGATCCAAACAAAAAAGTATCTTCGGCTGGTAAATGGTTTGGTGGCAGGTATAACGAAAAAAAATATTTGTGGCACGAAGCTTCACCATTAGTTTATGTTAACGAAAAATCTCCCCCCATGCTATTTGTAAATAGTTCAAAACCTCGCTTCCACTGTGGTAGGGATGATGTGATTAAAATACTAACCAGTAATAATATATATAGTGAAGTTCACACTCTCGATGGATCACCCCATTCATTTTGGTTGTTCGAACCATGGTTTACCCCAACTACCCGGTACATTGCCAATTTTCTTAAAAAAGTTATGAAATAATTATGATGGTCAGACTATTAGTATTCGGCGTTTTTATTAGCTCCTGTTTATTTGGGCAGATTGATATTCTACCCTTTATTGTTGATACAACTCTTTTTAATTATTCTCAGCCTAATACACTCGGATTATCTAAACCGGCTGGAGTAACAGCAGCAACTATTTATTCTGCTTCTGCCAATATTGATAAATATTGCAACGGTGCTGTAACTATTTCGTTTAAGAATGAATTATTCGTACAGTGGCAAAGTTCTACCATTGATGAAGATGCCCCTGATACATGGGTTGCTTACAGTAAAAGCTCAAATTTTCTTGACTGGACTAAACCCGATACGCTCTCCCTTTCACATCCAAATGGATACTGTACCAGTGGTGGTTGGTGGACAGACGGTAATACTCTTGTTGCCTTCATTAATGTTTGGAATGATACTATTCAGCCGCGAGGTGGTTATGTTGAATACAAACTTAGTTCCGATGGTATTAACTGGTCGAAAGCTGAGCGGGTATTGGATATAAACGGATCACCATTGAATGGAATTATTGAACAGGACCCCCACCAATTACCTGTTGGCAGAATAATTACTGCATTCCATATACAACCGGGACTAATAGCAACCCCTTTTTTTACGAATGACCCACTTGCTATATCAGGATGGAAAACCGGAAAATTTAATAATCTTTCCATTAAAAATAATGTTAGCAGAGAACTTGAACCTAGTCTGTTTTACAACTGCAAAAACGAATATATCATGATATTCAGGGATCAATCCAGCACTTATAAAAAGCTGGCATCAGTTAGTACGAATGATGGTGAAACCTGGACAAAACCTGTACTTACCAACATGCCCGATTCACGATCGAAACAATCGGCTGGTAACCTGCCTGATGGTACAGCATTTATGGTTAGTAATCCCACCAATGATAAAACACGCTTCCCGCTTGTTATTACTCTTGCAAGTGACGGGTTTAATTTCAACAAGGCATACCTGCTTAGAGCAGGTGGCAAAGAATTACCCGGGCAGAATTTTAAAGGCAAATACAAGCGTATAGGTTACCACTATCCAAAATCGTTTGTTGATTCCAATTTCCTCTATGTTAGTTATACTACCAATAAGGAACTTGTTGAGATTACACGAATACCAATAGGTAGTCTTAAATAAAATACTTCCACATTTTACAATCTCGTTTAAATACTTGTCAACAAATTATCCTCCTTCAACCTCACCTAAACTTCCTTTTTAACAAATCACTCAATTAAATTTTTGCAATTTTCTTCGTAAAAATCTTATATTCATTCTTACCCAATAATAAAATTGAAATCCTAATGAAAAGAAGACTAATTACTTTACTAATTATTAGTACGTTTGTTTTCCTCTTTCAGTATTGCAGCGATGACAATACTGTCGATAATAAAGACAATATCGATAATGGTGAGTCTTTCCTGCAAAATGCAAACAAGCTGATACTTTACGAAGCTAACATCAGTGCAATGAGCAGCAGTGGTAATTTTAACGGAGTTAAGGATAAACTAACACACATCAAAAACCTTGGATGTAACGTACTTTGGTTAATGCCAGTATTCCCCGAAGGAGAGTTAAATAGTGTTAGTTCACCTTACTGTATTAAAAATTTCAAGGCAGTTAATCCCGATTTTGGTTCTGAAGATGATCTAAAAAGTTTAATATCAGCAGCTCATTCGATGGGAATTGCTGTAATACTTGATTGGGTTGCTAATCATACATCATGGGATAACCCGTGGATTGAGAACAAGGATTGGTACACACAGGATGGTAACGGTAACATCATATCCCCTTCAGGTACAAACTGGGCTGATGTAGCAGATCTAAATTATGACAATACTGATATGAGGAACGAAATGATCTCCTCAATGAAATACTGGGTTGAAAACTTTGGTGTTGACGGATTTAGATGTGATGCAGCAGATTATGTACCATTAGATTTCTGGAGACAGGCAATTGAAAGCATAAACGGTTCTACTAATAAAGAGCTTTTATTTTTGGCAGAAGGTGCAAGATCAGATCATTTTACGGCAGGTTTCGACCTTAATTTTTCATGGGATTTTTACAATGCACTTAAAGAAGTTTTTGCTGATGGCTCCCACACCAATACTATCTATTATGCTCACCTGAATGAATATAGCAATATTAGTACGGGAAAACACAAGCTAAGATTTACAACTAATCACGATGAAACAGCATGGGATAATCCACCTACTAATATTTTTGGTGGTGTTGAAGGTTCGCTTTCAGCATTTGTTATTATGCTATACACTGGTGGCATTCCACTAATTTATAGTAGTCAGGAAGTGGGTATAACCTCAAACCTGTCATTTTTCTATAAGGAAAATATCAACTGGTCGCAAAACCCGGATATGTTAAGCGAATATCAAAACCTTATGAAAATATACTCTGAAAATGAAGTATTTCACTCTGGTGAATATAATTACTTTTCATACAGCAACATTATGCTGTTTAAACGTGTACTAAACTCAGACACAGTATATATTGGGGCAAATGTACGAAACTCAACAAGTAGCATTATATTACCAGCAGAATTAAAAAACAGATCAATGGTTAATTTATTTACTGGAAACGAGGTTACTATGGGTGAGAATCTGGACTTGGACAATTACGAATATTTAATCCTAAAACCACGAAGCGAATAAATAATAAAAAATGGGATAGCCGGTTATTGCTATCCCATCTTTTCCATGCAACTAATTACATATTAAATAAGGGCATTACTTAAGGTATAAAAGCAGGTTGTAATATATTGCGAATATGAATTTTATTTCATCAGTACAAGTTTTTTTGTAGCAGAAAAATTACCAGCTTCAAGTTTATAAAGGTACATACCACTAGAAAGCTCAGCAGCGTTAAAATCTACTCTGTGATTACCGGCAGTTATAACACCATTAACCAAAGTTGCTACTTCTTCACCTAGTAGGTTATAAACTGAAAGTTTTACATTATTTTCAGTTGGTAGTGTGAAGCTTATAGTAGTAGTAGGGTTAAACGGATTAGGATAGTTCTGATTAAGCGAATAAGCAGTAGGCATATATTCAACTTCAACAACATTGCTGTATTCGTAGGAACCAGTAAAATCAATAGTCTGCTGCTGCCAGTCAGCATTCTGTGCAAATACAAAAGAAGAAAAAACTATCAATAACAAGATAGTTTTAGTAAAATGATTAAACAATTTGTTCATAGTACCTCAGGTTAAATAAATAGAATAAAGGGCATAGTTGCAGTTAAAAATACTTTATTTTATCACGTTTTGGTAATCAATCAGACGGAGACAAAGTAAACTAATGATGATTACCATAATTAAATACTGTGTTAAGATAATCCCTTACTCCAACAAGGTTTTCTTTCAAAAAAAAGCTGAAGCACCTTCACGAATGGCAAATTCGCGGAAAGCAGGAGTATCATAATCGGAAATCATAATAATGGTAGCCGATGGATGGATATTGCGTATTTGCTGTACAATTGGAGTTTGTTTATATTTTTCAGGATGAAAATCCATTAAAACTACATCAGGTTTAAATTCGGTCATATAGTGAATTGATACATTGCCTGATTCGCATTCAAGTACTTCATCGGTACTACTCCACAGGGACTGCCGAATTAGTTTTCGCATTGAGAGATTATCGTCCGTAATAAGAAATTTCATTCTATACCTGTAAAACCCGGAATTATCTTTAATGTTAAATTCTATGTCGAAGTTAGTATGCAGGATAATTTTTAACAATCAGTGCAGATACGTAAATCTCTACGTGAATGTGCGTATAGTGATTTGAGATTTATGATTTCGGCTTTGTGATTTGAAACCGCAATGCTCAACCTCCCCGAGGTTTTTTGTAAAAAATATAGTTGCGAAATAAATGACCTCATCCCCTAACTTTATCCGCTTTAGCGTGCCCTTCTCTTGGAAGGCGAAGGGTGTTATAGAATTTAAGTCTGATAGCCAGACTTTCTTATATTCTTCACAAAAGTTTACAAATTAAAACTGTAAATCCTCCTCTCATTACAGGAGAGGAGGATTTAGGTGGTGAGGTATTAAACACTACGTGGTAAAACCATCTTTGGGCTCGTTTTGGCTGCACAAGAATAATCCCTACGGTATAAAAGCCATTTGCAATTACCGCATTCGCGGTTATTACTGTGTAAGGGGCAATGAATAAAAGATAAAAAATTTGTTCTTTTCGGGAGCTATATAATTCAGAGCCACAAACTCAAATGAGAAGAAATTTTGTGCGTACTCAAGGTTTATCTCATCGGTATTAAATACCAGTTTTAAAAGCTTTAACGGTTCATCGAAAATTTTAAAATTTCGCTAATATATTGGGGTACAAATTTATTGGATTTTATTGTAGCAGGATTAAAATAATTGAATTCGTCTAGTCCGCCGAAATATAACTTACCTGATTTACTCTTTGCATAAGCCCCCTGAGTAAACTCATTACCCTGCAAACCATCAAGCACCGAATAAATTATATCATTAGCCAAACCATCCCTGGTAGAAAAGTATATAAATTTTCCAGTATTAGCATCGTACCTATTACTTCCACCCCCGACAGTACCAATCCAGAAAATATTGTTACTATCCGGATAAACCGAGGTAACTGTTGTGTTATTAACACTCGTACCTTCAGCCAATCCATGTTCTTCCGGTTTAGGCATAAAATTAACTACTTCTCTCGTATCGGGATTCAAAATATTAAATCCGCCATCCATCAGGCCAATTATTAAATTCCCCTTGATATCCTCGCAAATACTGTTAATTGCAATTCCGGGTATAATACTTCTGTTATTTGAATCAGTAAAATGAGTGAATGTTCCCTTTTTTCTATCCACTAATTCAAGCACACCCCAACCTGTACCAATCCATAAGTTACCATCATTATCCTCAATAAACTTCCATATTTCAAGATGATCATTATCCTTCATACCTTGCCCTGGAAGTTTAATACGATATAGTTTATTGGTCGCCGTAGATATTACATTAAGTCCCTTGTTAAACGTACCAATCCAAATATTACCGAGCTTATCCTCATAAATACGGTTTACAAAATTATCGCTTAGTGATGTTGAATCATCGGGGATATGCTGCAAATGAGTAAATTTACTATCGTCTGTGCTGTATATGCTTATACCATTACGCATTGTACCAATCCAAAGGTTACTATCAGAATCACAGCATAAACTAAGGATAGTAATATCGGCAACGGTATTTGTATCGCCTGGAGTATGCTTAAAAACTTCAATGTTATACCCATCATACCTATTAAGTCCATCCTGGGTGCCAAACCACATAAAGCCGAACTTATCCTGTTCAATAGCATAAACTGTTGACTGCGACAATCCATCATCCAAACTTATACTGCCAAGCTTGGGCATTGACTCTTGTCCGGCAACAAAACCTTGAAAAAGCACTAAAATAAAAATAACCAACCACCTGTTTATACATAACTAATTGTTTCCATCAATTAGAATATCCAAACTCCAATGTCAGGAAATAAAACACAAAAAATCAATGTATGACAAAATGGTTATTCAATTTTAATATACTACACTACCTTTCCAAACAAAATAATGTACTTAGGTTTAGTTGTTTCCTGTAAACTTATTTATAAGAGCAATAAAATCAGCTTTAAGAATCGGTTTTTGAACAAAGTCATCAAAACCGTATTCAATAAATTTATCCCGTTCTTCAAGATTTGCATAAGCTGTAACAGCAATAACAGGTACATTTTCATACTTTGGCATATTTCGCATTCTCCTCAGAACCTCAATACCATCAATACCGGGACCCAGGTTTATATCCATTAGTACAATGTCATAATTCTTCATTTCCGATTTTGCAACAGCACTAATACCATCGGCAGCTTCATCAACATCAAAGTGTTGTTGGAGCATTTTTTTAAGTAATAACCTGTTGTTATTGTTATCTTCAACCATCAGGATAGTGGTTCTACCGCTACTATGACTAACCTCTTCTTTATAAAATGTGTGTTTAACTCTTTTTATTTGGTTGGTAACTTCTTCCTCACTGTGTGCAATTGGAAACTTTAAGAAAACTTCGGTACCAACATTAAGTTTACTTTTTATCGAGATAGTTCCTTTTAATATTTCAACCAGCTGTTTGGCAATAGTTAGCCCAATACCCATGCCTTCGTAACTTCTGCTATATCCTTCACTTTCCTGCCTGAAAGAAGAAAATATTGTTTCGAGGTTTTCCTGACTTATTCCTATTCCTGTATCTGCAACCTTGATTAGCAGATTTACTGCACTGTTTTCTTCAACTTTCGCAACATCAACTAACACATATCCCCTATCGGTAAACTTGATAGCATTATCAATTATGTTAAACAATATATACTTTAACAAGTTTTCATCCGTTCTGTAACACAACTCTTCAAAATCACAATTAAGTTTAAGCGAAAGTCTTTTGCTATTGGCAGTATTAATAAAATGATCTACAGCATTTTTAATAGTAGTTATTATGTTTATACGTCTTATAGCAATTTCAATTTTTTGCTTTTCAAGTTCTGTAAGGGCAATAATATCATTAAGAGTTTTTTGTAACCTTTGCCCGGCAAGATATATTTTTTTACTAAAATCAACATGCTCAATATTCTCCGCTTCCTGGGCAATAATATCGGAAAACCCGAGTATGGAAATTAAAGGTGTTCTGAATTCGTGGCTTATATTCTGAATGAAAAACGATTTAAGTTTATTCATTTCCTCTGCTTTATTCTTCGCAACTATCAACTCGGAGTTTACATTCTGTAACTCAACGGTACGTTGTTTTACTTTCTCTTCCAGAATAGAATTCATATTTTCGAGTTTCTTGTGATAGCTTCGAAGAGTTAAATGAGTTTCAACTCTCTTTTTAACCTCGCTGGGATTAAAAGGTTTGGTAATATAATCAACTGCACCAAGCTCAAAACTCTTAACAAGGCTCTCGGTATCAGTTAACGCTGTAATAAAAATAACAGGAATATCCCTGGTTTTGCTATTACTCTTTAATATTTCACATGCCTGATAACCATTTAATTCAGGCATCATAATATCGAGCAAGATTAAATCTATTTTGGGTTCAATATCAGCAATCTTTAATGCTATTTTCCCATTTATTGCAATAACCAGTTTGTAATCTGATAATAGTTCTCTAAGAATATCAACATTCTCCGGAGTATCATCGGCAATTAGTATAGTTTTTTCCTCTTTTACTAACATTTATTTACTCCTGTTCAATAGTATTTTGTTTAATATTTCAAGTGCCTCATCGAAGTTATATTCAGCCACCTTCTTCCTTAATTTATTGCATTCATTTGAATAACCGGAAATTGGTTTAATTTCGGTTAGCTTTTCAATGGAATTAGAGTCATATTTAGACAACATATCCTTTAATTCCAATAGTTTCGTAGTAAGTTCATTATCCATTTCAACTGAATCTTCTTCTTCCATTTTATCAGATTTTAGAACAGTTTTAATAGAAACAAGCATTGGATCAAGAAGTAAAAGAATTTCATTTAGCTTATTATCAAACTCACTTCCTTCATTATTCCTTAAGTCAGTTTCCAGACTTTTTGCAGCAACATACAGATCATTTGCTCCAAGATTACCCGCAACTCCTTTCAAGGAATGCGTTAACCTAGTCGCCAATTCAAGGTTTTTATTCCCAAATGCACTACGAACTTCTTTTTCGAAACTATTATAATGATTATAAAAATTATGTAAAAGTTTATTATACAGTTTTTTGTTCCCCCCAATCCTTAAAATGCCTTCTTCGGTATTTAATCCTTCAATATCTGGAATATTATCGTTCAACTTGTTTGTATTGTTCGGTCTTTTTTGAGATACTGTATCTTTTATTTTATCCGGCATAATCCATTTTGTAACAGCCGCAAATACCTCATCCGGATCAATTGGTTTTGTAATATAATCCTGCATCCCGGCATTTATACATTTTTCTTTAATACCCACCATCGCATCGGCTGTCATAGCAACTATTGGCAAATCATTATAATCTTCATTTTTCCTGATTTCTCTTGTTGCAGTAAAACCATCCATAACAGGCATTTGCAGATCCATCAAAACCATATCATAGTTTGATGGTATTCCAGAGGAAGAAATTATCTCTAGTGCTTCTTCGCCATTATAAGCTACATCAACAGTAATTCCATGCTTGCCAATAAGCTCAATAGCAATTTCCTGATTTATTTCATTATCCTCTACCAATAATATGGAAGCTCCTTTAATTCGAGATAACTTACCATGATACTTTTTTCCTTTCTCAATTCTGGTTGAAAACATTACTTCCTTACCAAAAATCTCCAATACTTTGTTATATAAAATTGATGGCGAAACCGGTTTATGAATTATTCCATCAATATTTATTTTGCTTATATTCAACTGTTCCTCGTTTATACCATAAGGAACAAGTAGAATGATTTTATCAACAGGAAGTTTTTCGTTTTTAATTTGAGTAATTATCTTTAGCCCATCTTTGTTGGTCATTTTCAGGTCTATAATCAGAAGATCACATTTGGATTCATTGTTTTTCAGTTCATGAATAACTTTTGATCCCTCACTTATTTGTTTAACATTAAAGTTATACTGCTCCAGCATATGCCCAATAACAGTTTGCGTAGTAATATTATCATCACATATTAGAGCATTTAAGTCATTAAATTCTTCACTCAGGTTATCGAACGAATAGTTAATGTTTTCAGGGATGGTAAATTTTGCAGTAAAATAGAACGAGCTACCTTCACCAAAGGTACTAACTACGCCTACATTTCCTCCCATAAGATTTGCCAGACGTTGGCAAATTGTTAATCCTAGTCCCGTGCCTCCATATTTTCTGGTAGTAGAAGTATCTGCTTGCTGGAATGGCTGAAATAACCTTTGTATCTGTTCTTCCGTTAATCCAATTCCTGTATCGGAAACAGTAAATTTCAATATTACTTCGGCATTGTTTTTTTCAATCGTTTCAATGTATATAAACACTTCACCATCATTTGTAAACTTAATCGCATTACTGCTAAAGTTGGTAAGTATTTGCCCAATTCGGAGAGGATCACCAAAAAGTATAACAGGTACTTCCTGTGAAATATTATATATAAACTCAATACCCTTATCAAATGCCTTTTGTGCATTTAATGCAGTTACAGTTTCCAGCACCTGATATAAGTCGAATTCAACATTCTCAATTGCCAGCTTGCCTGCCTCAATTTTCGAGAAATCAAGTATATCGTCAATTATTCCCAAGAGTGCATGGGCAGATTTGGAAATCTTTTGAAAATAATCAAATTGTTTTTTATTCAGCTCGGTTTGAAGTGCAAGATGCGATAATCCGATTATAGCATTCATCGGTGTTCTTATTTCATGCGACATAGTAGCCAGGAATTGACTTTTGGCAATAGTTGCAGCTTCAGCTTCCTCTTTTGCTGCGGCAAGTGCCTCCTGTATATTCTTTAGCTCTGTAATATCAATAAAGGTACCAACAAGGCTTTCAAATTTGTCGTATTGTATTGGAATAAATGATGCCATCGTGTTTCTTATTTCGCCAGTTCCAACTCTTCTTAATTGTATCTCCCGATTAATTATTGCTCCTGAATTACCAATTTCATCTATCAATAACTCCCTTACTTCCGGACTTACATACCACTCTGAAGCCTTAATTTTACTGAGGTCATCCAAATCCATCCGATGGAAATCGCATATTGAGTGGTTGAGTCTTAAAACTTCACCGGTTTTCATAATTGTAACCGAAGTTGGATTAGGCAGCGAATCTACAATAAGCTCAGCCGTTTTTTTGGCAAGTTTTAATTCTTCCTCAAATTTCTTTCTTTGAGTGATATCAATTTTAAGTGCAACATAATTGGTAATCTGTTTTTTATCATTCATTACAGGAGATATTGCTGCTTCTTCCCAAAACAGTTCGCCAGACTTTTTCTTATTACAAATTTCGCCGGACCAAACCTTACCTGATGAAATAGTATCCCAAATACCTTTGTAAAATTTGTTGTCATGTACTCCGGATTTTAGAATGCTTGTTTTTGCCCCAATGGCATCCACTCTCGAGTATTCTGTTATTTTGGTAAACATTTCATTTACAAACTGAATTTTACCAGTGGTATCAGTAATTACTACAGAAATTGGACTCTGTTCTACGGCAACTTTTAGAATATTAAGCTGTTCTTTCGATTTCTCAATTTCGGTTACATCCATCATTACGCCCGAAGCAGAAATAACTTTACCTTGGGAATCCGTCTTTGCAAAACCTCTTTCATATATAAAGGTTATTGAGCTATCAGAATTAACAATTCGGTAAAAGTTAAAGTAATCTCCACCGGTACTAAAGGCTTCCTCAACTCTGGCATAAAATACTTCCAAATCATCAGGATGCATATACCTTTCACGCATTTCAAAGCTGCCATCAAATTCACCATGGGAATATCCTATCATTTCTTCAGCACGCTTGCCCAAATATATTTTATTAACTGTGGTATCAAAATCCCAGGTACCCAATTTTGCAGATTCAAGTGCATATTCAAGTTTTTCCTTGGCGTTTTTTAATTCTGCTTCTTTTTGTTTAACTAAAGTTTCATCAGAAAGAATTACTCCCATAATTATTCTTTCACCTAATTTTATAGGCACAATTGACAAATCTGCCGGGAAAACCTCACCACTCTTTTTTTTAGCAGATGCTTCTTCTTTTACATTTTTACCATTCAAAAGTCTTGACTGGTTATCCTTGAAATTTTCCAGCTTACTTCTTCCATCAGGTTGTATATCAGCTAATATTTCAAGAATTTTTTTACCCAACAGCTCATTTTCATCATACCCTAACATTGAGTACCATGATTTATTATGGTCAACAATAACCCCATTTTCAACAAAGGCAAAACCATCAACAGCATGATCGAATAATAATTTAAATTTGGCATTTGAGATTTTCTTTTCAGTAACATCCTCAATAATTGCAACAAAGTGGGTAATATTCTGTTCAAAGTCTCTTACTGCTGAAATAGAAACATTAGCCCAGTACAAATCACCATTTTTCTTTTTATTCTCTATTTCCTTCTGCCAAACTTTTCCTCCAAATACAGAGTCCAGCATATCCTCATAAACTTCCTTATTTGCAAAACCGAAGTTCATAAAACTAAAACTGCTACCTTTAATTTCACTGGTTTCATAACCAGTAACCCTTGAAAACTCAGGGTTAGCATACTCTATTATCCCCTCTTTGTTTGTTATAATTATCATCAGAAGACTATGTTCAACAGCAGTTATAAGTTTTCTCGTTTCTTCTTCACGTCTAATTCTATCAGTTTTGTCAATAAAGCCAAATACAGCACCAGCAAGTTTATCATCAATCAGCATTGGGTTTGCACTATACTCTATATGGAATGAACTTCCATCTTTACGCCACAACAAATCATCAACCAATGTAACTGCCATGCCGGAGTTAATTGCCTTAAACATTTGGCAAGTCTCATCAGGGCAATTTTTACCAACGTTACTATTATGTTGATGAAGTGTACAATGAGCACTTTTCCCAATTAATTCTTCGGAACTGTACCCTAACATACTACATGCTGCACTATTGATAAACGATATATTACCTTCCAGATCAGTCCCAAAAATACCCTGAGTAAACGAGTCAAGAATTAATTCTCCTTTTACTCTTTCAGCTTCAATCAATTCTGCATTATGCATTCTTTCTGATACGTCAAAACCAATACCTATATATTCAACAGGTTTGCCTTTAGCATCCTTTATAGGAGCAATAACGGTATCAATCCAATATCCATCCCCGTCTTTTCTTTTATTTTTAATAAGTGCCGGCTTAAGCTTTCCATTCCTTATAGTAGCCCACATATTCTCCCAAAACTCACTTGAATGGAAACCGGAGTTAACAATATTATGATTGCTCCCAACAAGCTCCTCCCTTGAATAACCCGAGAGCTCGCAAAATTTGTTATTTACATAAATTATCTCTCCAAACAAATTTGTAATTGAAACCACAGCTGCCTCATTCAGGGCATCATTTTGGCCTTGAAGCATTGCGTTTAATGCTTTAAGCTCTGTATCCCTCGTTTCAATTTGTTCAACCATATTATTTATTGCCAGTAAAACTTTACCAACTTCATCATTCGAGTATTCTTTTAATCGCCTTGAATAATCACCATCCTTTATTAAATCCATAAATCTGGTAATGCTGCTCAATGGATTAAATAATTTCTTTTTAATTCTAGTAAACAAGAAGATGAAGCTAATTAAAGTAAAAACAACTTCAATAATGATTGCCTGAATAGCAATTTCATCCTGAGCTATCAAGTCAGCTAATTCTTCCTGAGTTCTTGCGTTTGAAAGTGATAAAAACTTCTCAATTTTCGTCATTATTTCAGATTTAGCGTTAAGGTATCGACTGCCATTTACCAAACTATTAGCCAGTGCAATATCAGGTGAACCTTTAACAGTAAAATTTGAATCGCTATCCAGAAACCTCCCCTCAACAGCATTCATGGCTATAAGTTCGAGATTGATAAGATCGTCTGAGGCTTTTTTAGCAGACTTTAATACGCTAATTTCTTTATCGGTAAAATCGAGTTCCTGTAATCTATCCTCAATACTATATTTTTCACCATTAAAAGTAACTTTTTGCTTACCGCTTAAAACATTATCCCAAAACGCCAAACTATAATTTTGAGGATGAGGTACCTTCCCGTCACTTATTTCACTTATCCTGAAAAAATAGTTTTTGTATTTAACCTCTCCTGTTGCAACGAACAACCGAATCATAGTAGTTAAATCATCAGATGATCGGCATAATTCATTTGCAAGTGATATCGAAGCAGATCTTTTTCCCTCGTAAACTGAAACTTTTTTTGCACTTACCAGAAGCTGATTTGAAAGATAGGCAATGCCGGTTGACAGTATTGTTATATAAATAAATATTGCAATTATCAGGTTCTTAATTGAAATTTTATCAATAATTCTTTTTGATCCAAGAATATATAGCCCTAAACTTAAAAGAGAAACAAATACCAATGTAATTTGTACATAGTTCATAAAGTTCTCTCAGGTAATTAATCATATTAGAAGTTAAATAATTGTAATAAAAAATGATTAAAATAGAAAGAAATAAGTAAAAAAAGAATGAATTTTAGTTATATAAAATATTATCGTATTATTTTTTCACAATAGCTGGATAGACATAAACATAGCCAGGCTTTTATAACAAGAATTGCAGAAAAGAGGTTAATATAAAAGGGCATTTTTGAAGACTATAACACAAAAATGTGCTATATAAAAAAAAAGCCTTGCAAAAAATTGCAAGGCTCTTACCTAACTGTTGCGGAGAGAGAGGGATTCGAACCCTCGATACCCGTAGGTATACACGCTTTCCAGGCGGGCCAGTTCAACCACTCCTGCACCTCTCCAAAAGCAGACCACAAATATACCATTTTATTTCAGTTTTTTAAACAGAAAATTTACAGCTTTTTTTGTATATTATTAAAAATGTGTGAATAGTGTTTTACTAAAACTGTAAAATAGAGAAAACTGCTATTTTACAGTTTAATAATGCATAATCTTTTTCGATGATGTTTACGTCCCTCGCTTTTGATAATATTGTGCGGAATCAGGCTTGAGAAATAATCATTCAAAATATAATATATTTCTTTACTCCGGTTATATGGTAGTAACCATATATATCAACCTATTAATATCAGGGGTTGTTAGTGCACAATACTCGCAAATTGATTCCCTTATTCAAATCGCCTCAAAATTTGATCAGGATTCACCTGAATATTTAGATAATGCCCAAAAGATAAGAACTCAATCCGACCACTTAAATTATACCCAGGGAATTGCCAAAGGAAATATGCTATTTGGTGAATATTTTAGAGAAACAAAAAATTTCGATAGTTCCGCATATTACTACCAGCAAGCTATAGACCTTTTTACAAAACTAAATGATGAACCTAAGATCGGATTAGCATATAGTAAACTTGGAAATGTTTTCGAAAACTCTCATCAAAGAATAAAAGCAATTGAAGCTTACAATAAATCTATTGCCATTGATAAAAAGCATAACGAATATGAAACTTTATCCTATACTTATGTAAATAAAGGTTACTGTTGCTGGAAATTGGGGATGTATGATTCAGCTGAAGTTGCATATTTGAATGCTGTTGAATTTAGCGACCTTGTGGGGGCTGAAAGAAGAAAAGGGATTATCTATAATAACGTGGCTATTCTTTACTACAATTGGGCTCAGTACGAATCTGCAATCAACTATTACAGAATGTCACTTGAAATTAGAAAGAAATATAACGACTTCAAAGGACTTGCACTCGTTTACAATAATATTGGACGAGTTCATATTGATATTGGGCAATATAACCAGGCTAATATTAATTTCTCCAATGCAATGTCATACGCAATTCTTTCGCAAGATAATGCTGCAATAGGTTATACTAATAACAGTTTCGGGATACTCCATTTTAGACAGGAGCATTTTGATTCGGCTTTATACTATTACAATAAATCCCTCAAAAATTACAACGAAGACGATAATTATGAAGGTCTTCTACTAAATTACAAGGATATTGGTGATACATTTCTTGAGTTAAACAAAACCGAATTCGCTGAGGAGTATATTAAACGAAGCTTAATGCTGGCTGAAAAAGGCAACTATCTACTCAGCATTGCCGAAAATAATATGCTACTTGGAAAACTTGCTTTAACAAAAAAAGAATATAAAAGTGCAATAGAAAGAAGTGAAAAAGCCCTGGAGATTTGTCAGCAAATAAAAAATCAGAATATTGCTAAAGACGCCCATTTGGTAATAGCTAAAACTTATGAAGCATTATCAGACCTTGACAAGGCACTAAAGCATTACAAACAATTTCTTACAGCAAGCCATGAAGTAATAAATACTGAAACTGCAAAAAAGATCATTGAAATGGAGAAGACTACAGAGGCTGCTAAAAACCGCAGTAAACTTCAAGAGCAACAGCTTGCAATAGAACGGCAGAAAATATATACAATAGTGCTGATAATATTTATTTTCTCTCTTATCATTTTAAGTGTTTCACTTTTTGTCTATTACAGAAAAACAAAGAAAGTAAATGTTCTGCTACAGGAAAAGAATGAGCAGATACATTCCCAGGCAGCAGAAATACACAATAAAAATATTGAACTTAAAAATCTTGTTGATACCAAAAACAAACTTTTTTCAATAATTGCACACGATCTAAAAAATCCGTTTTTCTCGATACTTGGTTACTCACAAATACTAAAAAACGATTACCTCTCACTTACCGAAAATGAGAAAGTACAATTCATTGACGAGATAAGTGTTAGTCTACACAATACTTATCAAATGCTTGAAAATTTACTCCATTGGTCTAAAAAACAAATTGAATCCATTGAGCCGCACCCTACCGAATTTTCCCTCAATAATATTATTCAGACTGCCCTTAAACACATTAAGGTTCTCTCTGAAATTAAATCCATTCGATTCAATTTAAGCATTCCCGAACATATTAAAATGTTTGCTGATCAGGATATGACTGAAATTGTTTTTAGGAACCTGGTAACAAATGCGGTCAAATTTTCTTATGAATCCGGTGAAATTAACATCTCTGCACGACAAAGCAATAATTCCGTTTTTATTTCTATTGAAGACTTTGGTATTGGTATGAAGAAAGAAACTATCAAGGATTTTCTTGATAACTCAAGTTTTAATCGTTCTCGCACAGGTACCCAAGGCGAAAAAGGAACCGGATTAGGGTTGGTACTAACCAAAGAGTTTATTGAAGAAAATGGCGGTGATATTAGCATTATAAGTAAATTGAACAAGGGAACAAAAATTACAATAAAACTACCTGCTGCTAACTCTTAACAATTAGATTACTTTATACCCTACTATTTAATTGCACATTTTATTTTATTTGTACCTTGATTAAAATGAGATTTAATATGCAATTTGATTATTATAAAAACTGGTTTGAAAATTACGTTTCTAACTTTACTTCCAATGATAAATTATACACTAAATTTATAAACCAAAAAATTCACCACACTTACCGCGTTATTGATTTCATTGAGCAAATAGCTTTGAACCGTAATTTTAGTTCCGAGGAGATATTTCTTTCCAGGATAATTGCTCTTTTTCATGATGTTGGCAGATTTGAACAATATGATAAATACAAAACATTTAATGACAGAAAATCTGAAGATCATGCCTTACTCGGAATAAAAGTTCTGGATAAAAAAAAGGTATTGGATAAACTGGATAAAACCCAAAAAACTATAATTATTGACTCAATTCGTAATCACAATAAACCGAATATTGAAAATAACCTTGGCACTGAAAGCGAGTTCTATTCAAAACTGATACGAGATGCTGACAAACTGGATATTCTTAATCAGGTTGATGATGTACTTATGGGAACAAACCGGATAAACTATGGTGTGGTTTTTTCTGAATTGGAGGATACCGATGTTATTTCATCCAACGTACTTAATAGTTTTGTTAAAGGCGAAGTAATTAAATATGCCGATGGATTAACTATAAACGATAGGAAATTACTAATACTTGGTTGGGCAGAAGATATTAACTTTCCGGAATCAAAAAAAATTGCTATCGAGAAACAATATTTTCAGAATGTATATTCAACAATTCCTGAAAATGAGCAAGTGCAAAAACGTTACGACGAAATTTTGGCATCACTAATTAAAGAGTCCCAAATTGCAAGAGTTGCTTAAAACTAAAAATAAATGAGGGAAGAATGAGTGTAACTATTTCCGAACACAACAATGTAAAAATTGCAAGTATCTCCGAAAATATTAAAATTAACGGTCTGCAAGATGCAGTTGATTTGCTTGGGAATGCTGATTATCTGGGTGCAGATAAAATAATTGTTAATGAAATAAATCTTGCCAGCGATTTTTTTGATCTGAGAACTGGAATAGCTGGTGACATTTTACAAAAATTTGCCAACTATCATAAGAAACTTGCCATCATTGGTAACTTTTCAAAATATAATAGCAATGCACTAAATGCTTTTATTATTGAGTGCAACCGGGGAAGTAGTATTTACTTTGTAAACGATTTTGAAGAGGCAATTTACAAACTAACCTAACATTGCAAGATCGTATTCCGATAGCAGACTCAAACACCTTATGCATGACAATATATTCTGTTAATGACTTTTGTTAATATTATAACTATCTTAAATAATTAACAATATACAACTGTACCTAAAACCATTATAAGCATGTGGAGAATAGAATGGAAAATCTGGAAGAGATACTAATATATGAAGAATCGGGATTGTTTGATATTGAATTTCCTGTTGAAACCATTAAAAAAGAAAATGAAAAGGTGCTTCTTAATCTTAAAGGTGAACTAAAAGGTGAAGTTCTTGAATTTAAACTGGAAGTTGCCTCAAACTTTCCTGCCGGTTTTAAGGATGGATTGCCTGATGAAGATTCACTTATTAAAAATGGTGTGAAGTTTACATTCGATGAAGATAACGCTGATATATTTGGATACCTTATCACTCTTGCTTACGGTTTGGAGGATGAAGGTCCGTTTACAAGCAATCAACTTGTATTTACAGCCTTTCCACTCGAAGACAATCCCAAATCTGTTGATGAAGGGGTATTACGCTTAAAGTTGTTTTTGGAAAATGAATCAACCGATGAAAAGTTTGTTGAATTTTACCTAACCCTTGATTTGCAAAACAATGTTGTTGAATTGAATGAATACCATGCCGATTACAGAATTCCATTTCTTCAAATTCTGAAAATGGATAATAAAAAAGAGAATTAATTTAATTATTCAGGTATTTTTTTGATTGAAGATTTTTCAATATTTTAATGGGTAAATTATAGTTTGATGTGTAATTACCCATTTTCTTTAAATAATATTGAATGGTAAAATATGTCCTTAACAAACCAGCAAAAAAGTTTTATTGACAGAAACAAAAAGAATCAGTCAGCAGAAAGAATTGCAAGAAAACTAAAAATAGATGTAAAATTGGTAGAAGAATACCTTGCTCAAAATCCCGTAAAAAAAACTCCCTTTTATTACAATATTTTTCTTGTCGTTATACCCTTCCTGCTACTATTCACACTGGAAGTATCTTTACAGGTTTTTAGCTACGGCGAGGATATTGATACCTTTATTGAGGTTGCTCCCGGTTATAAGGGTGTAAATTTTGATCTTGCAAAAAGGTATTTCCGTGGAACAAAATCACTTCCAAATTCCATTCAAGATATTTTTAGAGAGAAAAAGCCAGAAAATGGTTTCAGAGTATTTGTTCTTGGAGGTTCAAGCGGTGCCGGTTACCCATTTATGCCAATGGGTTCTTTCTCAAGATATATTAAACGCCGACTCGAAATTGTTTATCCGTACCACCATATTGAGGTTGTAAATGTAAGTTTAACTGCGGTTAACTCATACACTATAAACGATGTGCTGCCAGATGTTCTTAATAACCAACCCGATCTTATTTTAATTTATGCTGGACACAATGAGTATTATGGTGCACTTGGTGTAGGCTCACTCCAAACAATGGGAAGTATTCCGGCACTAGTGAGATTAAATCTTAATCTACAAAAGTACAAAACCTACCAACTTGTACGAAATTTGATTGAATTTACCACTGGTCAGTTTGTTTCCGGGGATAAACCTACCGGTGGAACGCTCATGGCACGAATGGCAAAGGAACGTGAGATACCTTATAATTCAGATTTGTTTGAGGCTGGTGTTAATCAATTCAGTAGCAATCTTAACCTGATACTTGAAAAAATAAAGGGACATAACGTACCAGTAATAATATCAACTTTAACCAGTAACCTGAAAGGATTAAAGCCATTTATTTCAAAAGCGGAAGGTGAACTTAAACCTGCAATAGAATATTTTGATGAGGCTGAAAAGGCACTCTCAAATGGAAAATTAAAGAAGGCTGAAAAGCTTTACAGACTTGCAAAAGATTACGATATGCTCCGTTTCCGTGCTCCCGAAAAAATAAATGATGTAATTAAAGAGACTGCGAGAAAATATAAAATATTCTCAGTTGATGCCGACAAATATTTTTGTGAAAACAGTCCGAACGGAATAACCGGTAACAACCTTATGACAGATCATCTTCACCCAACACTTGAAGGATATCAACTTATAGGTAAACTGTTTTACGAAGAGATGATGAAGCGAGACTACCTTCCTCAAGGCGATAAATCAGGTCTGCCTGTTCAAATACAACACCGTATTACTGTTGCCGAATACCCATTTTCTAAACTTGACTCTGTTATAGCGGAATATAAACTTAAAATACTATACGATGATTACCCTTTCCGAAAAGATGGAAAAATCACTCCAACACTTGAATTACTAAAACCACAAAATTTTATCGATACAACAGCAATGATGTTTGTTCTTGGTAAAACAAAATGGGATAAAGCTCAATTACAAGTATCAGATTGGTACCTTAAAAGAGGTGATTATAAAAACTTTGTTAATCAAAAATATGTATTCCTATATCAGTTCCCTGTGTTGGCAAACCAGGTTAGTAGCACAGCACAATTGTTACTTGAAAAACAACTGTATGACGATGCATATAAATTTCTTGAGCTTCGATACAGGTACTTCCCCGATGCATTTTCAACCAAGTGGATGGGTATAATTAAACTTTCCAAAAAAAATTATGATATGGCAAAATTGTATTTGCAGGAAAGCCTAAAATACAATCCGCAGGATTACCAAACACTTTATAATTTAGCCGGAGCATTTTCACAAACACGGAATTATGAGGAAGCTGTTAGTTATATTGAAAGGGCTATTCAATTACAACCGGGTAACCAGGCAGCTGTGGGACTCAAAAACCAGTTACTGGCAGCAATTGAAGCAGAAAAAAATAAACCTCTGCCAACGGTTAAGCTAAAATTTAACTCGGAAGAATAATCGCCAGAATAAAAAACCCGGTATTGGGCGTACCGGGTCTTTGATATGAAGAGAGTGCTGTTACTTACTTCAATAACATCATTTTACGTGATGCACTAAAATCACCAGATGTAATAGTATAGAAGTAAACACCACTACTTAAGTTAGAGGCGTTAAATTTAATTTCATAACTACCGGTTGATAGCTCTTCATTTATTAACGTAGCTACTTGCTGACCCAAAATGTTATAAATTTTTAGTGAAGTAAGATTGCTTTCAGGAACAGAGAATTTAATTGTTGTTGAAGGGTTAAACGGATTTGGATAGTTCTGTGAAAGAGTAAATCTTTCAGCTACAAGATCAACCGGTTTTACAGAAGTTAAACCTGCCGGTGAAGTTTCTGACTGTGATGATTTATCTTCCTGATCCAACCATGAATCAATTGGAGCTGTATATGGCTGTACAAAACTTCTTTCGCCGTTCATTTCACAATATCTTACACGGTAAGCAAAATCGCCATAACCAGATGGTTCCTGAACCCATTCGCCTTGATGTACATAACCATATCTGTACTCAAATCCATTCCATGAAGGACCGCTAACAGATAATGTCCCTTCATAAATCATGTCATTATTGCTATCAGTTAGTTCAAGAACTGTCATTGTATCACTATCAGCCCAACCCTGGGAAGCAATAAAAGCAGGTTCTTCACTTAACCAGTACACTTTGTCGCCAGCAACAAAAGTAATCCCTGTAGCATCAGTCATATCAACACGGAAAGTAATTTCAATATTTGTTCCGTCTTCAATTACGTACTCAGGTAAAACACCATCATAATACATCGTTTCAACTTCCTGATCTTCACTACCTTCAAACAGAACAGTTCTGTTACCACCGCCAATACTTATTGGTCTTTCCCATGTATCTGTCCATATATCATTTGTATCCTTAAGTACAACATAAAACTTGTAAAACTGTTCTGCATTTATAGGTTCCTGACTAAATGGCATTTCAAGGAACCATTCATTAAGTACAAGAAAATCCTGATTCATTGCATAAACCGGATCATTTGCCCCCCAACCATTAAAACTTCCGTATAGATGAAGAGAGTCAACGTTTGGATCAAACAGACCAACTTCTTCCATAACAGCCATATCAACAGTAAACTGAATATTACCATCAGCAACTTGCTGATTTGGTTCCTGTCTGTCCCAATAATCAAAGTATGAGTTATCCCCATCAAACAGATAAAGGTTTCTGTTCGGATCAGATTCCCATGTAATTGAAGTAGCGGTATCACCGTAAATAAACTTGAAATACAGCATATCACCACCAACACTGCTTGTATGCGTTAAGGTATAAACAGTATCGCCATCAGTATCAGTTAGCTCAATAGCACTTGTAGCCCAATCAGTAAAGCTACCAGCAATATAAACCTTATCGGTACCGGGCAAGAAACCGTTAGCAGCAATTACAGTCATATCAACAGAAAATTCAACAGTTGCAGGTTCGCCAGAACCCATCATTCCGTCAAACGGTACAGCATCAACAACAATATCCTGATCAGCTACAACAAGTTCGCGGTTAGGATCAC
This sequence comes from Melioribacteraceae bacterium, assembly GCA_963663615.1. GTDB lineage: Bacteria > Bacteroidota > Ignavibacteria > Ignavibacteriales > Melioribacteraceae. Next base: position 1,317,964 of record OY760517.1, on the reverse strand, counting down.
TTTCCCATGTTACTACATCTTCAATAACATAAACAAACTTGTAATAAGCAGTTTCGTTTGCAGGTGCCTGAACCTGTAGCGTATAAACTGAATCGCCATCAGCGTCAGTCATCGTTGCACCGCCACTCCATGCATTAAAGCTACCCCTGATTTCAACAACATCAGCAGCTGGGTCAAAGTTTTCGGCAAGAAGTTGATACTTCATATCAACGTTAAATGTTATATTCACCTGTGCCTGAATAACTGCAACCGATGCGAACATAACTAATAGTAATAATAGTTTTTTCATGGTTACTCCTTGAAATAATTTAATTAATGGTTCCCAAATGATTTAAAAGTTTATTAAAAGTCCGAAACTGTGTACGTTTGCCAAATATTCAAACTGCTGGTACGAGTAATCAATACCAACCTTAAAAAACGCAAGATCATTATATCTAAGTCCTACACCAAGAGTTAAGCCTTCCTGACTGTCATTAAGGAAAAGAGTTTTATAACCAGCCCTGAACATTATTAAATCATTGAAGGCAGAATACTCACCACCCACATTTACCCATTGCTGGTTATCGTTTGGATAGTTAGCATCTATCGCAAAAGTAAAGCGTTGATTATCAAGAAAATTCCAGTCCCTCGATACACCTATCTGCAAACGCAATGGAAGTTCAAACTCCTCGGTAGCAAGTTTAGCATCATTGGTTTCGTTGTTGCCGGAAGTAGTTTCATCCGGATCATAGCGTATTAGCAGATCATCACCATCTATTTGCATTTTGGTGCCAAAGTTCGAAATAGAGCTTGCAAACCTTACCCCGTAAAATGGTGTTTCGAAAATAGTGCCCACATCAATAGCCAAACCGGAAGCACTGGAATTATAAATATTTTCCTGTATATATTTTATGGTAGCACCCACAACAAACTTGTTGGTTATATACCTTGCGTAGGAAAGCCCAATGGCAACACTACCAGCCGAAAAAGTTTCACCGGTTCCATCGGGATCAAGCTCGGTGGTTATATCCATTTCACCAAAATCAAGTGAAGTTACATTTATACCAATCTTGCCAAATTCGCCAGCAGTAATAACAGCACCTACATAATTAAGATTAATATCAGCGAACATTTTGGTATAGGTAAATAGTCCCTGAAAGCCTTCAATATTGGCAATTCCGGCAGGGTTCCAGTACATTGACGAAGCATCATTGGCAACAGAAGTATAGGCACCGCCCATACCATTTGCCCTCGGACCAATACCAATGCTGAGAAACTTTGCAGCAGTAGTACCGGTCTTGCTAACACTTTGTCCGCAAACCATACCCAATGCCGAGATCACTATAATAAAAGCAAGTATTATCTTTGATTTATACACTTTAATTCTCCAAACATTTTTTTCTTATTTTATTACAGCAAATTTCCCAACATGCTCCCCAATACCCGGAGCATCAACATGGAATAGGTAAACACCATAAGAAATACCCAAATTATCCTTGGTAAGCATATCCCACGAAGCAGTACCATCATCAAAAGAATTATTATGCTCAATAGTTTTTATTAGCTCACCATTAACAGTAAATATTCTTATTGTACACTCGCTTGGCAGATGCGTAAAATGTATTTCCCTTGCTCCCCTGCCGCTATCATAAGTATTTCTGGTTTCCCATCTTGCAAGAGCTATATATGGATTAGGTACAACCTTTATTTTTTCCAGATCTTCCTCAGCCTTGTCCTCATCAATTTTACTGGCTTTGGCAACAAAACGGAACACATCAGTTGAAAGGAATGGTTTATTAAGTATTACATTTAGCGAGTCGCCATTTTCAGGAAGCCTAACACCGGCAGTATCTCCCTGAAGGTAAAACCACCAGGTAAATTCATCGGCACCGTTTTTATCCGGTTCAATAAAAACTACCCTGTCTTTTCTTGCACCCACAGCAGATACAATACCTTCTCCGGCACTTGTTTCAAGTTCAATAAAACCAAATTTTACTTCCTGTTGTGTAGAAAGATTGAACACCTTAACATTAACATCCTTTGCAGGGAAAGTGTTACCGCTAACACTAATATCAACACTTGTACTTAAACCAACATCACCAAAAGTTATCAGGTAATCATTTGGTCTTTCCTTACCCTCTTCGCTACCCGATGTAACAAATTTTTCGAAAGCATATTCCATGATGCCATCATTATTCCAGGCAGTTTTTTCACGGTTAATTTCAACCTTCTCCTCATTAAAGAAAACAAGCCTGAAACCTTCAACAATCGGTTGTTCCAAATCAGCTACAAGCAATGATTCCTTATCAATAATTACCCGATTATCGGTTGAATCTGTGAGGGTATATGTTTTGGTAGTAAGTGTATCGCCATCGCCAGGTGCAACAGCAACCTTGTTTGTATCTTCAAATTCTATATAGTAAACATGTCCGTCTTTAATCATGTTTTCGTCAATAATTTCATAACCGACCTGACCGGTTGTGGAACCTTCAACATGATCAATTTCTCCTAAGGTTGAAGGCACATAACCGGCAGCCGGAGCTTCAGGAGTAACCCTAACTACATTCGAACCTAATACAACGGATCCATCAGCTTTTAAACTAACTTTAATTGGTGATTCTGTTGGTAAAATCTGTTCCGGAGGGTAACCGAAATCGTAAGCTACAACAGCATAATAATAAGTAAAGCCATTTTGAACTGTTGTATCAATGAATGAATGCTGTAACCCTGATTCACTTCCAAGGTAATATTTAATACCATTTGTTCCGTAAGCAGCCCCGTAACTACCGGTTGAATCGAATCCTTCAACTCCATCAACAAGATCAAAAGTTGCCAGTGCAGTTTTAAATGTTGGTACACCATAACCGTCGGTTATAACCTCAATATCCTGAAAAGCTGGATCCTGAGAACGGTAAATTTTGTAACCTTCAAAGTCATTACCTGGTCCGCCAATTTTGGCAATAAAATCATCAAACGATTCCTCAGCTCTATCATCCCAGTAAAGAGTAATTCTGTTATCACCTTCAACAGCTGTAACCAAAGGAGGAAGCGGAGCATTAGCAAACTGGTAATCATTTTCGTAGGTTTCCTGAACCTTTATTTTCTTATCGGCAATTGCATTCTTTCTGATTGCACCTTCGGGATCGGAAGAAGGACCATTAGCAAGTATAACCGATACAGAGAATGGTTCGGATTGCCCACTGTTTAATGGGAAAACACCAGAGGAAATAAACAAATCGTACTCACCTGAAGTAACAACAAGCGGATTGTAAAAATCGCCCGGTTTCATTAACTGACTCCAGATAAGGTTATCGCTTGCAGTACCGAAACTCCACGAGCCGGCAGCTTCATACTGTGCGTTTGTTATACCAATCTGGTCTGTTTCCGAAACATCCGTAACATCAACGTTTGGTTCACCAGGTAAACCATAAGGAGCTCCCGAAGTTGGTACACCATCACCTTCACCAAGGTCTCCGGTATTGGCAACACCATCAATACCAACGTCATCATTTATCGGATTCCAGTCACCATCTTCATCAATTCCGTTGTCACGTCTCTCATCAATTAGTTCGTCAATACCTTCGTCAATATATTCATCAACTGCACCATTACCATCGTTATCAATACCATCAGCATATTTTTTACCAATGTTGGCAGCAACTACATTATAAACTATTTTACCGGTTTCAGCCACTTTATATCTGAAATATGGGGCATCACCAGCAGCACTATTTACCATATCCTGTGTAATAACCGGACTATCAGCTTCGCCATCATCATCGTTGTCTATTCTGTCGGCAAAACCAAGTCCAACATCTGTATCATCTAGCTGAAGCAAATGTACTTCACCATTTTGAATAGCATCATTTTGAGGGTTTGCGGGCCAACGCTGGTAGGCATCAGAAGCCGCACGTGTTACCATTTCGGCTGTAACCAAAGGACTACCAGATTCTCCATCACCATCCTGATCAAGTCTGTCGGCAAAGTTTACACCTTTCTGATCATCAAATACTATATGAGTCTTATTCTCATCAATTAGTCCATTACCATTATCATCAATAAGGTTATCAGAAATTTCACCAACCAGCATCTCTTCGGTAACAATAGGACCTAATGGAGTACCATCATCCAAAGTGTTTTCACCGTCACCATCGTTATCAATTCTATCGATAGCATTACCAGGGGTTTCAAGAAAAGCCTGCCCAATAATACCAACCGGATCATTTCCGAACTCGGCAGCACGGTTATCCCTGTCACGACTAAAACCAATATCCAGGAGAAGATCAAACTCTGAGATATCATCCTGGCTATCACCATTACCGCCAACAAAATCGGCATGCCAAGCCATAAAAACAGTTTTTTTCAGATCTTCGGTACCATCATTTTTAATGTTATGTAAAATATAAATAGCATCCTGTACAAGGAACTGGCTCCAGGCAAGTGCACGTACATCTGCTATTATACCCATACCCTTACGCGAAAGATCAGTGCTATCGGGATAATAATTGGTATATCTGTCATAAAGGTCATCGGAAGCCCTGTAGAAAATTTCCTGGTCAGCACGAAAATCGTTAATACCACCCAAACCGTTCCACTGTCCTTCCCAGCCGGGATTACTTTCATCATTTAATCTATCGGGCCATTTTTCGGGCCAGGTAGTTTCATCATCGCTTGATGCAATTTTTCGTTCATCCCTGTCAGTATTAAAATACCCCGGCACCGGTTCCATACTCCAACTGGTACCATTAGGCGAACTCCTGTAAGTAGGAACATCAACAATTTTATAAGTTTCGCCCTGGGAATCGGTTACTTCTGCACCAATAAACACTGAAGCAAGTGCCATATAAACCTGTCCGGTATTTTTAGGCCACTCATAAGGGGTTTGTTCTGTAATAGGCACAGAACCATCAGTACGTCCGGTCCAAAGAAAATTAAAAACGGTTGTACGTATTCTGTTACCTTCCAGTTGTGCCTTGGTTCGTTTACCTGAGTCCCCCCTCTCTGTTCCAGGAACGTATTGCCCCGAAAGAGTAACGGCACATATAAGAAATATTATTAAAAATTTAAAACCTGATTTCATTATCTATACTCCTGATTTTCAAATCCTAGAATGATATATCAAGTCCAACCTGCACCTTACGAGGGGTATCATAGTACCAAGGGCGGGTTAGGTATTCATCAATAGTGTTAGGTCTGTTTGCATCAGTTGACCCCTGCAAACTTTCACCTTCTGTAGTGAAGTCCGGCTTACCGGTGTCGCTGAAAACATCAACCACAATTTTATTATCAAGCAGATTAAATACTTTTAAATAGCCTGTAAAGCGGGCACCCATTAGTTCGAATGATTTGAATATTCTGAAATCGAGACTAAACTGACCCGGTTTACGCCTGGTGTTCTGGCTGAAACCTGATGTTAATCCTCTATCAGCAGTTGATTGCGTAATAGTTGGGGTATATGGCAACCCTGTACCATATCTTCCAATCAGTGAAGTGCCCCAGTTTTCACCACCTACATAAAGATTTGCATTCAGCAAATGCCTCTGATCCCAATCAAGAGGTATGAGATAATACGTTGGTTCCGAGTTGCTGTTAGCTGCATTAAAATCAGCTTCCGGTGTTGAACTAATACCTTCGGAAAACTGAAGAGTATAGTTAACATCAAATGAAAAATTGTCTGTGAATGATTTGTTAAAGTTAAAAGTAACCCCTTTAACATTGGCATAATCACGATTTATGTACTTGTAATAAACTACACTGTTCATGGTTTGAATTGCAGGAGAGGTAGAAACGTAATCCCTTATATCGCGATAGAACATCGTAACATCAACAAGATAATCATCAAACAATTCCTGTCTGAAACCTATTTCATACATATTTGTTGTTTGCGGTTTAAGATCAGGATTACCATAAACGCTACCTGTACTACCAATTGTTGGAACCTTGTAAGTTGAACGATCAAAAAGGTTACGATAGGTAGGAATCTGGAAAAACTGTCCGTAAGAAAAATGCAGCACACCAGTTTCACTAACCGGATAAGCTATACCAAACCTTGGAGCAATTTTATATTTGGCATCTACATCCTTGTAAAAGTAGCTTTCTTTTTCCGAGTAGGAAAGATCATCAAGTCCTTCCCGTAAAGGGGCATAAATATTAGGATCCGATTCATCAACCAGAATCTGTCCTCTCGAATCGAAATAATCAAATCGTAATCCAATATTAATAATTACGCTTTCATACTCAATTTTATCCTGTATATAGGCAGAAGCCATTATAGGTTCGGCAGTGTATAACTCACGGTTTAAAGAGCTTTCAAGTGGTATTGCCGATTCAAAAGGTTCAACCTGAATATTATCTATTCTTTTTGGTTCAAGTGAAAAATCATCATAATCCAGATAATCAACCCTTGCCTCAAAACCAAACTTTAACATGTGCTTTGAGGAAACCTGACTGGTAAAATCAAACTTGCCCTGAAAAGCTTCAGTTTCACGATTAAAATGGTGCAGGTTTGTACCAGCCGAAATAAACGCATAGGAAACGGCATTTAATGAATCGGGGTGCATATATCTCGAATCAGAAGCAGATTCGTATAAATATTCCTTGAAAGTCCTGTTAAAATAGGAAGCCTTAACAGTGTAAAATGATGTGGAAGAGAAAGTATGAGTAAAAGTAAAAGTTGAGCTTAAACTTTTTGAAAACTTGTTTACATCACCATCAGGATTATACTTAAATGCATGGTTGTAGTCGCTATATTCATTATCCGAGTAAAGAGCTTCAAGATTAAACTTGAAATATTTTGAAGCGAAAATACTTAGGTTACCAATACCCATCCAGCGTTCCGACCAGTTCATTGGTACATATTCGCCATCACCTTCGCTACCATCCGTATTAAATACCCTTTTACCATATAACCAGCCATCATCATAATTATAGCGGCTGTTAACAAAAAACTTAACAACACTACCCATAAAAGGTACTGGTCCGCTTAAACTTGCCTGATAGTTATACGTCGGGTTCCACGAATCGGTATTCGGGAAAATTTCTGTATGGTCACTCAGATAATCAGCAGTGTAAAGTTTAATATCACCATGATATTGGCTTCCGCCTTCCTTGGTTACAGTATTGATAATACCTGAAAGAGCGTTACCATGTTCGGCATTAAAAGTACCACTAATAACCTGTAATTCCTGAACACTGGTATTATCAATTTCAATACCGCGGCTATTGTCATACGAATCTGTAATAGAAATACCATTAACCTTGTAGGTAATTTCTTCCGCACGTCCACCACGAATATGGAATTCGCCACCTGCACCTTTTGTTACCCCTGCCTGAAGCTGCAAAACATCATCAAGTTCGGCTACAGGCAATGTTTCAATTTTATCGGAAGAAACCAGAGCCTGACTCGAAGTTACATCCTTTTTTATACCTCCAGCCTCAGCCTCAACAACAATTTCACCCAGTTCAATACTTGCTTCCGGTAATGATACATCAACGCGTGTTGTTAAATCAATGGATACCGTTACATTGTTAATAACTTTAGTTTGGTAACCAATAGATTGAATCCGTAAAGTATATTTACCAGGAGGCACATTAAGAATAAAAAACTCCCCATTAAGATCCGATGCAGCCCCAAAGTTGGTACCCACAATAATTACATTAACAAAAGGTAACGGTTCACCGGCAGCTTCATCCGTAATTTTACCGGTAATTTTACCTGTTGTTGCAGCATATAACGAGCTTAATGAGAACGCAATGAATAAAAGTAAAACGTAAACTTTTTTCATTAGTTAACTCCTTTTTTAGATGAGCTATTCACAAAATTCGTTTTAACTAATCCCAATTTTTTGTACCCGGCAAGAATAGATGTGTCTATCTTAACCGGAATATCTTCTTTTAAGGTTTGCACATATTCGTGCATCAGTTTGTTTGAATTAAAATATTTGGCAGCCAACAACGCCTCTTCCCTCACCTCCATAAAAGGAAGAGGTTTACCCTCCATTTTGTCTGCAATTTTTAACACAAGCCATTTATTTCCTGATTCAACCGGACCAACTACTTCACCAATTTTAGAATTCCAGACCATATTGCCTGCGTGAAGAAAATTTTTGACCGGTATAAATCCTGTAAATCCATTGTTTTGGGATGTTTTTTTATTTACGGAGTATTTTGTAACAAGATTGTTAAAATCTGCACCCTGTTTAGCTCTTGATAATACTTTTTTCGCTTCATCTTCATTATTCAGAGTAATTTCCTGAACATTAACCTCATTGTGAGTAGAAAAGAACCGGATATGTTCTTCATAAAAACGACGGACAATAGAGTCAGGTATAACAGCATCCTCTACTATCTCATTCTTTTTCATTTTTACTACCAGGTTTATATCCAGCTTACAGAATGCATCAAGAACTTCCTCATTGTTAGTGTAATTCTTGCTTTCGGCTACCTGCCATAGCTTGTCCTGCAACACAAATCCCTGCAATGCAACGGCAAGTCTTCTTGGTGTAGTAAGTTTCTGAAGATGGAAATCAGGCAAGTGATTCAGTCTTTTGGCAACATCCGCATAGTTGTATTCTTTACCAGCATATTTCATTACAGGCTTATCATGATTAACTTCCCTTGATGCAACCCTGATACGATTACCACCAAGCCTGTTAAATAGATTAGTTAGCTGCGACTCATCAAATTCAATATCCTCAAAGTTTACCAGACTTTGAATATATTGCCTTTCAGCTAACGGTTTCTTGTATATTTTCACTTCGCGTGAAAGTGCAGGAATACTTCTGCGGAACTCATTTTCAGTAAGCAGGGGTCGTGTTACCTTATCCTCCAATTTGATAACACTATATCCAAACTCGGTTTTAACAGGTTCGGATATTTCACCGGGTTTCAGTTTATAGGCTGCATCTTCAAAAGCAGGGTCCATATCACCCCAGGAAAAATATCCTATATAGCCACCATTATTTGCCAGGGTTGAATCAGTAAAGACCTTTTTAGCCAGAAGGTCGAAACTTACCCCTGATTTAACAAGTGTGTATAGCTGCTTTGCTTCTTCTTCTGTTTCTGCATAAAGGTGACGTGCTGAAAGCCTCTGATTAGCTCTTTTGAAAGCATTACGCATCTCTTCTTCGGAAGCAGTTAGTTTTGCATATACTTCCCTGTCTTTAAGAAACGACAAAACAGTTTGTCTTTTTATCCACTCACGATTGGTCTTGTAATCTTCAGTTGATTTGATTTGATATTTGGTATCGTAATGATAGAGAAGTTCTTCCGTAATAATATTATCCAGAACAAATTCTCTAGTTGGGAAATTATCTCTTATACCAGTGGCATGCAGATACTTTGAATATCTTTCATAAAAAGTTGAGAACGGAATTTCGCGTTCTCCTACCGTTGCAATTACCGGATTATCCGAATTTTTTATACTACACCCGGACAAAAACAGAATTGCAACGATTAATGGTAGTGCAGCCATTAATCGTAAGTTCATTAATATTTACCCCTAACTATACCTTATCTTAAAACATGGTTTTTCAAACTTCAGAATTTAAACTACTTATTATAAGAATCACTAACTACTACCCATTCGCAGGTATTTTCCTTCAAATAACAGTACAAAAACAACTATTCCTACCCTATTGAGTGGGTAGGCTGTTTTAACAGAAATACTGGAGTTTATTATAAATTTCGTATAGGTGCCGCTTTATAACACTTATATCGGTTTTAATTCTCTCTGAAACCGCGAGTACACTATTCCCGTCAGCCATAAGCTCGAGAATGGTTCGCTCGGTTTGCGATAGTTTTTTTGAGTTAAAATGATTCTTGTCTATTATGTTAAGTATCCTTTTTGCCAAAAATGTACTCATGTGAGACATTCGAAGCGATATTTCATCGAGATACTGGACTATCTGTTTGGGTGGTGTAATTTTAACTATGTAACCGTGAGCTCCGGAACAAATTGCCTCAATTATTTTTGTGTTTTCTTCGAATAATGTTAACGGTAATATTGAAACTGACATTGCTGATTCGTTCACCATACTTATGAGTTTTATACCCTCCTCTGATGGCAAGTCAATTTCAATTAAAATAATATCAAACTCAAGATCATTAAACTTTTCCCTGAAGGCTGCCGGAGTTTTGAATGAACCAACACAATTATAACGGGTTGAGCTTTCAAGCAAAATTTTAAGCCCTTCCCGTATATTGTTATTCGATTCAACAATTACAACTTTTGTCATAGCATCCAGCTTTACTGATAATTAAGTTTTAATAATTTCAAATTATCGATAGCTATGCTTTAATACTACTACACAAATGCAGGGATTTTAGAGTGGGGTTTTGATTGCAGTTATAAATTACTACCCTTTTGGGTAGCGTTTATAAATTACACAAAATAAAATTTGTTGTAAGAGTTTAGGATTATATATTATACAAGTCCTTCCTTTATTGCCTTTATAACTGCTTCGGATTGTGAATGGACATGTAGCTTTTTGTAAATATTCCTGAAATGAAATCGTACAGTTTCAACACTTATAAAAAGCGAATCGGCGATGGCTTTGTAACTGTTTCCTTCAACCAGACCCGAAAGAACTTCCTTCTCACGGTTGGTAAGTGAAAAATCTTCGTGCTGAACTTGGGTAACTTTTTTGTGCTGAAAAAAGCTTACAACTTTTCGTGCAATATGCGAATTCATTGGTGAGCCGCCTTCATTGGCTTCACGAATTGCTTCGAGCAGCCTGGCAGGAGGAGTTTTTTTAACAAGGTAACCACATGCTCCCGCACATAAGGCTTCGAATATAGTATCCTTTTCATCATATATTGTCAATACGAGAATATTATAGTCGTCTGATATTTCCTTAAGTCTTTTAATCCCTTCAATACCGGACATACCAGGTAAATCGATATCCATTAGTATAACTTCCGGTTTTACCTTTTCAACCTTTTCCAGTAAAGTTTCACAATCGGGACATGAAGCTACACATTTATAACCATCTGTACCCTCAATCAGTATTTCCAAACCGTAACGGATACTATCCGAATCTTCGACAATTGCAACGGTTATATAATTCTCATTAATACTTTTTCTCATATTCCGAACATAATGTATTTAGTTAAACCAGTCAATTAATAATTCCTTCGTAAATAATTTTTGTGCCCTCACCTTTAACCGATTCAACAACAAGTTTACCACCAAGGTTGAGTGCACGTTTCTGCATGTTTTCCATACCGTTGCCACGGTGTACCGAATCAGTTTTATATACATCAAAACCCTTACCGTTATCATTCAGCTCCATTTTTACCTTTTTACCATGGCATTCAACTTTAAGGTATATATCGGAGCATACACTATGGGTAATTGAATTATTTATAGCTTCCTTGAAAATAAGAAACAGATTCTGACGTTGCTCCATTGAGAGAGAAATTTTTTCAAGTGATTTAAGATTGGATGATCTGAAAGATATCCCCTTATAGGACAACAACTCCGAGTATGTATCTTCAAGACGAAGAATCAAATCGTATAAAGAATCGCGTTTGGGATTAACAAGCCAAACTATATCGCTCATCTCATCAACCAACTGTCTCGATTTTTTACTAATCAGTTTAAGATTATTGGTTATTTCAACCGATTTGTCAGTTAATTTAGATGAGATAACCTCGCTTAGTATTGAAATTTCTGTTAAACTTGCACCAATACTATCATGCAAATCTGCTGCTAGTTTGGCTCTTAATCTTTCAATAGCCAGCAACTGCCTTATGTAAGAATAAATACCATAAAAAATTACACCGCCTATTAGCAAAATAATACCAATTAGGAACCACAGTGTTTTCCAGAACGGGGGTAATATTTCAATATTGATCTGTGCACCCACATTATTCCAGTAGCCATCATTATTGGAAGCTCGTACCCTGAAAACATATTTTCCAGGTTCAATATGATTATAACTTACTTTACGTTTCCCCAAAGTATTAAACCACCTTGTATCATACCCTTCCAGTTTGTACTCATAGCTGTTTTTTTCCGGTATTGTGTAATCCAAAGCAACAAAACTTATCGTAAATACATTCTGATCATGAGCCAGCCTTATTTTATCAGCAAATAATATTGATTCGGAAAAATACTCGTTTGGCACCGAGTTGGTAATACTATGGTCAAAAAGCATAAAATCGGTTATATACACGTCAGGTATAGCCTCATTATCTTTCAAGTCAATAGGATCAAAATAATTCAATCCGTTTATTCCGCCAAAAAACAATATTCCGTCCGAAGTTTTACAGCTTGCTCCCCAATAAAACTGATTACTTTGCAATCCATCAACTTTGGTATAATTAACAATATCAGCAGTAAAAGGATTAAACATACACAAGCCATTGGTAGTGCTCATCCATAAATTACCTTTTGTATCACCAAGAATACCATATATCACATTACTGTTTAATCCGTCAGCTTCAGTAAATTTATTAAATATTTCTTTCCTGCCATTATTAGTTTTAACAACCTCAAGTTTGTTAACACCGCCTCCATAAGTACCTACCCAAATAACACCATCTATATTTTGGTAAATCGAAATAATTCGGTTATCACTTAAAGAGTTAGTATCGAGTACAGAATGAGAATATCTAATAAACTTAATATTTTTAATATCTTGTCTGTTTAGCTGCCCCGCTGTTATTTTGTTTAAACCGTTCCATGTGCCAACCCACAAATTTCCCTGCACGTCTTCAAATATACAATTGGATTGAATACGGTTATTACTAATACTTTCTTGCTTGAACGGATCATGGCTAAATAACCTGAACGTGTTGTTTGAACGAATAAACAATTCAAGTCCGGCTTCACTGCCAACCCATAAATTACCCCTGCTATCTTCCTTAATAGCCTGGATAATATTACTTCCCAAAGCTCCCGGAACACCTTCTTTTTTTGTGTAATGATAGCTTGGAGGATTACTTTTCAACTTTTGAGCATTAACAAAGTTTCTTTTATAGTCAGGAAATCTGTATATACCATCACCCCAGGTACCAACCCATAGGGCTCCTCTTCTGTCTTCGTAAATAGCAGTAATCGCATTAGGACTAAGATTATCAAGATATGTAAATGATCTGGTAAACGAGAGTCGGTTACCACTATTTTTCACAAAAGCGTTAAGACCACCACCCATAGTACCTATCCATACTGTACCATCGCTATCCTCAATTATTGAACGGGTCATATTATGGCTAAAACTTGTTTCCTTTTCAGGATCATGAAATAGCTTGTAAAACCGTTTTTTGTGTGGCGAATATTTATTTATTCCCCCACCGGCAGTACCAATCCATATATTGCCCATCTTGTCGTTAAATATGGTACGCACAAAATTATTGTTAATCGTGCCTTCCCTCGCCGGATCATTTTTGAGATTGGTAATTTTATTATGGTTTAGCTCAATTATGGAGAGACCGCTTTGTGTACCTACCCACAAAATATCACGCGAAACCAGATTAAGTTCACTTACATAATTACCTGCAACAAAACTTTTGGTTGAAGTATTATAATACTTTAGAAGCACATAATTTTTATCAAGGAAATAGATTCCATCATCAGTACCCAATATCAAATGTTTTCTAAAATTATCAACGACAATAGAATTTACTGAAAACTCAACGGCTCCACTTTTAAGAACCATATCAATTTTACCAAACCTGTTTTGATTACTATCGAAATAGTAAAGTCCCTTGTTGGTACCAAATAAAATTCGCTTGCCAAATTTTTTAATATCAAGTATCAGCTCAGGTAATACATTATTATCATTATTTTCAAACTTTCCAGATTTTCGGTTTAGAATAGAAACGCCTCCACCATCAGTACCAACCCATAACCTGCCATCCCCATCCTCAAAAATTGAACGGACCACGTTTGATGAAATAGAAGCATTATCATCATCCTTATGATTATAGACATGGAATTTACCAGCTACAGGATTATAACTATTTAATCCGCCCGAACTTGTACCAATCCAAATTATACCATCATTCGAACAGTATAACTCCTGTATAAAGTTATCTGAAACAGAGTTTTTATCCGAGGTTCTGAAAACCTCCATCTGATAACCGTCAAATCTGTTCAACCCCTCCTCAGTAGCAATCCAGATAAATCCGTTTTTGTCTTGCACAATTGAGTGAACCAATACATTCGACAAACCTTGTTCAACCGAAATATTCTCAAAGAAATATCTTACTTCTACTGCTTTGGAATTCGTAGAAATCAAAAGATAAATCAGAATAATTGATTTAACAGATAGAAATAAGTTATTTTTATATTTGAAAATTAGACTCAGCAATGATTTACCATCTAATAGTTTTTCAACAATAGTATGAACTAAAAAAAGATATTTAATTATTTCTTACTATCCAAAATAATAAGGTGTAAATAGTAGAACACCTTACTTGCAATTAGAATAATATTGAAGTTTTTATTGATTTTATTTTGAGAAGTCAAAAATTATTATTCTTTTTGTGAAATAAATATCAGAATATTTTAAGTCTAAACAAACATGTTCAGGGGATTTATGAAACAATTATTAGCAATATTGATATTACTTTTGGCAGTATCAGCATGTAAGAAAAACGAAGAAAGCGTACCTGACAGAGTACCGGAATGGAGCAAAACAGCAATCTGGTATCAAATTTTCCCCGAAAGATTTTATAACGGAGACCCCTCAAATGATCCTAAGGTTATCGACCGTGCGGGTGCCTGGCCCTATAAGTACCCCGATAAAATACCAACACATCCCTGGACTTCCGATTGGTATAAACTTCAACCATGGGAAAAGGATTTTAGCAATGAGTTTTACAGAAATGTACAGATAAGAAGATACGGTGGTGATTTACAAGGAATAATTGAAAAACTCGATTATCTGAAGGAATTAAGCGTAACCGCCTTGTATATTAACCCAATATTCGAATCTCCTTCCCTGCATAAATACGATGCTACAATGTACAGGCATATTGATAATAATTTTGGTCCCGACCCGGAAGGTGACCGAAAAATATGGGAATCGGAAGACCCGCAAAACCCGACTACATGGAAATGGACTTCTGCTGACAAGCTGTTTTTGCAACTTATTCAGAAAGCTCATAAACGTAATATAAAAGTTGTTATTGATGGAGTTTTTAATCATGTTGGCAGAACGTTCTGGGCTTTTGAGGATTTGGTTAAGAATCAGCAAAACTCCAAATATAAAGATTGGTTTACAGTTACCAAATGGGATAATCCTGCAACACCGGAAAACGAATTTGATTATGAAGGCTGGGTCGGTGTAAAGGAATTGCCTGAATTGAAGGAAGATGAAAACGGATTAGTAAAACCGGTAGCAGATCATATTCATAATATTGTTAGAAGATGGATGGACCCAAATGGTGATGGAAACCCCGAGGATGGCATTGATGGCTGGAGACTTGATGTAGCCGAAATGGTTAGTCTTAATTTCTGGAAAACTTTCCGCACATGGATTAAGGAAATTAACCCGAATGCTTACTCAACTGGTGAAATTTGGTGGGAAGATTGGGATCACGATGTAATGATAAATGCTTCTCCATGGTTGCAGGGTGATAGTTTTGACGGTGTTATGAATTATCGTTTTGCACGTGCTGCCAAAATGTATATTGTTAACAGGGAAAACAAAAATACCCCAACAGCATTTATTGACAGCCTTAAAAATATATACCATGATTACCATCCTGATAACGTTCGTGCTGCGATGAACCTGATTAGTTCGCATGATACTGAACGGTTTTCAACCCTTATTAAAAATCCAAAATACAATCCGGATCACTTACGTAACGTTGGAGAAAATCCTGAAATAAACATTGAGAAACCAACCGATGAAGAATATCAAAAACTAAAACTCGTTGTTGCACTTCAGGTAACCTTACCGGGTGCACCTATGATATATTATGGTGATGAAGCTGGAATGTGGGGTGCTGATGATCCGGACGAAAGAAAACCAATGGTTTGGCAGAATATGAAATATGAGGATGAAACTACTCATCCGCTTGGTAAACATCGTAACAGGGATAAAGTTGAATTTAATTTTGATTTGTTTGAATGGTATAAATTGATGATGGGTATAAGAAGCCAGAATAGCGTACTGGCACTTTCTGATGTTAAAGTATTTTATACCGATGATGAAAAATATATTTTGGGTTATAAACGAAGCGATGAAACCGGCAGTATATTCGTACTGGTAAATGGTGGTGACAAAAATGCTGATGCTGTAATTGACGCTTCAACACTGGGTGGAAATAACTTGCTTACAGATCTTGTCACCGATAAACAGTACGGATTTGATGCCGGCAAGTTTAATTTCAGTTTAGCTCCATACTCCGTTATGATACTTAAATAAATTTTAAGCCTGGTTGAACTTGTTGCTCAACTCAGCCGGGCTATTTATCAACTCTTTCAAATATGCGTATATTCTCATCTATCCTGTGCATACTAACATAATTTGTTATTCTTAACTTAAGTAGTGGCGACATTTCAACCCCTTTTGAAAGCAACTTGGTGCCATCAACATCAAAAATATCATCAGCCAGTTTTGTACCCATGTTAATATCTCTTGATTTTACAGTACGCAAAATAAATCCGCTCTCAAGTCCAACAAGTTCAGCCTCAAGAGCTTTAATAACTTCGGGATGATAAAAATATCTTCGTTTTAGCAACTGCTGAAAAGCACTTGTAAATGATTTTTCACTTATCACTAGAAAATCAAAATCAACAATTACTCGTAATAGTAATCCTGCTGTCATAAGCTCCAGCTCACTTCCGTCAAGCTTCTGATAGCTGCTTTCCTTGTAATCATCCAACTGAAATGATATTATGCGGGAAACTTTCTCGAGTCGGGGTATATTTTTAAGTATTGATTCGGCAATGGAAGGGTGTGTACGGAACAAATTATTTTCATCCGTACTCAACTTTTTGCCGCTATATTTTTTGTTAAGTATATCGTTTGGTAATGTAACGCAACCAATCTGCGAAAGGAGAGCACCAATTTCTACTTCCCATAAATTGGTTAGTTTCATTCGTTTGGCAATTTTATCAGCAAGTTCGCGCAAACGTGCACTCTGACTAAACACAATGGGATTAACCGCAGCCAGCATATCAACCATCAGTTTAATACTACCTCTAAAAGTTTTCTGGAGCAGTTCCTTCTCTGAGATAACAAGTTGATACTGTTCTACACCCTGATCAATTATTTTAATCAGGTCTTCAGACTCACATGGTTTTGTTATTAGTCTGAATATATTAACCTTGTTTACCGAATCGATGGCAGTTTGCAGATCAGCATATCCGGTAAGAAGCATACGAGTAGTTTCGGGAATCATTTCCCGGGCAATCGTAAGAAACTCTATTCCGTTTTTACCAGGCATCTTAAAATCGGAAATTACCACAGCAAACGGTTTGTCGCTTTTAATCTTCTCTATGCCTTCGTCAGCACTGTTAGCAGTTATTACCGTAAATCTGGATCGTAATGTGCGTTTGTATCCCGAAAGGATATTTTCATCATCATCTACCATTAAAATTTTTGTTTTATATCTCATTGCTAACCTTCAACATTTTTAAGAAAAATATCCATCAACTCATTTTCTTTAATCGTTTCGATTCGTGCAATCTTTTCAGAAATCTTTAAAATATTATACATGGAAAATTTTTCGGTGGAAGTTACAGGTTCATGATGCTGTGCAACACCTTCCACAATCTTCTCGGGCAAGCCCCATAATCCTAACAAGTATGAACCAATTTCGGCGTGAGTGGTTTTGTAAACAATTTTTTCGGCATCATAATAGCTCACATTAAGTTTTTGGGTATTTTCAACTATTTTTTTCATGTAACCTGGATATTGAAGCATTACTATTTTGCCTATATCATGTAGCAAGCCGCTTACGTACACCTCATCAATTTTAAAATTATTTCCATTTATTGCTTTGGCAATTGACTTTGCAATGTTTGCCATCTTTAGGGAGTGCTGCCAAATTTCAAATTGTTGTGCCTGTACCTTTTTATCTTGATTATTATTCAGCAAACTAAGATAAATTACGAGCGACTTTATAACATTAAGCCCTAAAATATTTATTGCTTGTGTAACATCAATAATTTTTGAAGATAATCCGAAAAATGCAGAATTAACTAGTTGCAAAATCTTTGTAACTAACGAAGGATTGCCGGAAATCATTTCGCCTATTTTTTTATTCGAAATCATTTCGCTATTTAATTCTTTCTCCAGCTCGAAATATACCTGGGGTAATATTGGTAATTCATTTACACCATTTAAGAATTTTTGCAACTCTTTGTTTTTCACATACTTAACAAGTCCAATAGAATAATCAATTTTATCCTTCAGTAAATTTACGTCACTTGGCTTCAACAAATATTGATGTGCCGATTTCATTGCTTGCATCGAAGTTTTTTCATCGGAATACCCGGAAAGCACAAATCTTATAATCTCAGGGAAATCATCTTTAACTATTTCGATAAAATCTCTTTTATCGCTGGCATATACTTTCATCTCGCATACAACCAACTGAATATCTTTCTCTTTAATAATTCTAATAGCTTCATCGGCATCACCGGAAAAAAACATATCCCAGCTATCCTTAAGGGGAAACAAGGTGCGTCTCAATCCACGAATAACATTGGCTTCATCATCAACAAATAGGATTCGTCGCTTCATTATTGATCCTGGTTTTGTTCAGAAATAGGTAATTGAATAAAAAAGTCAGTTCCTTCGCCAGGACGGGTAGTAAAATCAATATTGCCGTTATGCTGTTCCACAACAATCGAATAGACAATTGACAAACCCTGTCCAGAGCCTTTTCCTACTTCCTTGGTTGTAAAAAACGGGTCGAAAATTCTGTCATGAATATGTTCCGGTATTCCACAACCCGTATCGGAAACTTTAATTACAAAGTTGTTTTCCGATTCGTACGTTATTATTGTAATTTTCCCTTTTCCTTCAGTTGTTCTTTGCCGTTCCTCAATAGCATGAGCTGCGTTAATTATCAGGTTGAGGAATACCTGATTTAACTGATCCGGATCACACACCAGATCGGGCAAACTTTCATCAAAGTCGGTTTCAATATCAGCCACGTATTTCCACTCGTTCTTTGATACGGTTATGGTGTTAAGTATTAATTTATGAATATCCGAAGCAATTCTTTCTTTAGAACCTGCATGAGCAAATTCTTTCATTGCTGAAACAATTTTTCTGATACGCCTGGTACCATCAATTGATTGCTCCAGAGACATCGGAATCTCTTCGGTTAAAAAGCTAATTTCATCTGCATCAATACTCATTGGCAAATTTGTTAACTTTACCATGGTTTCATTATTATCATTAAACTCAATTTGAGACAAAATTGCAACAATATTCGAAAACGAGTCTGCTAAAAAATGCAAATTATCATTTATAAATTGGGTTGGCGTGTTAATTTCGTGAGCAATACCAGCAGCAAGCGTACCAACAGCTTCCATTTTCTGCATCTGTCGTATCCGGTTTTCAAGCTTGTGCTTATCACTAACATCTCTTATTACACCCTGAACAGTATTCTTTTCAAGCCGCGTAAGATGTGCATCAAGGTAAAACTCATCCTGCAACGTATTCTCAATTTTGAACTCAACTTGAGTATTGTTTGAATCAATTAACATAAAGTCGCGAATTTTATTGAGTAGAATTAGGAGTGAAGGATTTTCAACATTTAACTCAAGTAAATTCACTTCATTAACAGCAAAAGTATCCAGATCAAATAACTCTGCAAATTTACGGTTAAACGCTTTAAGAGTGTAGGCTTCCATCATGAATATTGCATCAGCAGTATTTTCGATGAGTGATCGGTATTTGTTTTCGGACTCGTGTAAAAATTCCATCATCTGGTTTTGTTCGGTAATGTCCTCAACTGTACCTTCATAAAATAACAAATTACCATCGCTATCCTTATGGGCTGTGGCTGCCTCCCTAATCCATATAATTGATCCGTCTTTTCTTTTCCACTGATTTTCAAAACCCTGAATTTTCCCTTCACGTTTCATTTCAGAAAAAAATCTACTCCTGGCATTCTCGTCAACATATCCGCCATCGGTAAATGAAATACCTGTAAAGCCAAGCTTTTCATCAAAACCAAGAATCTTGAAGAGTGCCGGATTTACGAGGTCAAACTCTCCATTTGGTTTTGCCCTGTATAATCCAATCGGAATGTTTTCATAAATATCTCTTAGATGAGATTCACTCTCCTTAAGTGCCTTCTCAACTTTTTTAAGATCACTTATATCTATAATACTACCAACTATACCAGATTTTCCTGTATTTGGGTCTTCAAAAACATGTTTGTAGTAAACTACATCCCTGTCTTCATTACCATCATATCTTGTTTTTGCTTCATAAACCTGAATACCACCATTTTTCAGTAATGTGTTATCCATTTTTGTATGTGATTCACATTTAAGCGATCCAAATATTTCCTCAGATTTTTTCCCTAAAATCTCCTCTTCCGTTTTACCGAGATATTTCAAAAACTCTTTATTGCAACCGGTAAAATTAAGTTCTTCATCCTTATAGTAAATTGGTACCGGAACCGCATCAATAATATTATGAATAAATTTGAAATTGTTTTCTATCTGCTTCTCTTTCAACCTTTGATCGGTTATATCGAAAAGTACACCAATTACAACATCACCGCTATCTGTACTTACTGCCGATTTATAATCAATTAAATACTTGTCCTCTCCCTCTTCTGTTACAATATGAAGTTCAAAATTAACTTTATCTTTCTGGAAGGCAATTTTGTCGTGGATATCAATTTTTTTTGCCATCTCACTATCAATAATTGAGAAAGCATTTTTGTTAAGTATTTCTTCCGATGTTTTATTAACAAACCTGCAAAACTCCTTATTAACACCCTTATAACGAAGATGTTCATCCTTATAAAACATGGGTATAGGAATTGAGTCCATTATTTTTTGAGAAAACTCGAGTGATTTTTCAAGTTTATGTTCAATTTTTTTTGTGCCGGAAATATCTTTATTTATACCAGTAACACCAACTATTTTAGAACCCCACCTTACAGGAAAGCGATTAACAAGAACCCAGCGTCCTCCTCCGTACCTAAATCCCTCATAAATTTCACGGTTCTTAACCGGAATTCCGGATTTTAAAATTTGTTCATCCAGTTCCCTATAAATTTTGCATGTTTCATCATCAAATATCTCTTTATCATCAAATCGAGTATTTTCAACTACCTGATATGTATCCCTAAATGCTTTATTAACCTGTAAATACTCAAGCTTCTTGTTTTTAACAAAAACCGAGTCATCTATATTTTCAATCAAGGTATTATATAATATTTTTTTATTGGCTAACCTGTTAAAAACATACTTCCAAAAAAAATACCCTGCTGTAAAAACAGCAATAGCCAATATAAAAATGGTTCCGTCCAAAATATAACCCTTTTATTAAAAGTGATTTTGAGCTCTTACTAATAGAGATTATCGATAATTATGTTGATAATTCAAGGGTAATAATAATTATTAGATTAGTATTTTATTTATCCTATTCCTGACAACTTTTACGTAAAAGTATTACATGTGGTTTCCCTTATCATAACAATTCACTATATTAAAAATAACTTCAACAACATATAAAATACTGCCATGGAAAGCTTTAATGATCTTGATAAAA
This sequence comes from Melioribacteraceae bacterium, assembly GCA_963663615.1. Lineage (GTDB taxonomy): Bacteria > Bacteroidota > Ignavibacteria > Ignavibacteriales > Melioribacteraceae. The sequence continues at coordinate 1,296,281 of OY760517.1, read as the reverse complement.
TTGCTATAACGGTTAAATCCCACAAGCTACTCAAACAGTTACTTTCCGAAAACCCGGAACTTGAAGAATTGATGTTCAATTCTAAAAATGAAATTGAGGCTCTTGTCGGCGTTCGCAACTGGATAATGAATTATCTTGAAACTCGTTCGGTTGCTCTTAAATTTTACAAGCGAAAAATTAAAGGGCGTGAAGCTTTTGAAAAACTTAGCTGGAAGGATTTTGCTGCAATTCGTATTCTGGATTATGTTGATTATGCCGGGCATGAGTATCCCGACTTAAACCTGCGTGGTAAAATTGCAGTCAGCAACCCGATAAAACTTATCTGGTTGGCTGTTAATTTTGGTACAGGTGGTGCAAAACCCGACTTTTTTGAAGATATGTTATTCCTTTTTCGTCAGTTTAGAGGTGATTATCAACGTGAAGAGCCTACAAGAGAAATCCTGACTAACTGGATGGAAAGATTTGTAAGCGGACTTGATCCGAGGGTTATAAAACTGAGAGAAGAAAACAGGGACAGAATAATTAGTGTACTAATTGATAAAATTACTAACTCACCCAGAGGCAAGTATAAATTTGAGGAAAAGGACAGTAATCAGCAAAAGTACCTAAAGGTACTGGAGTGGTGGAAAGAAAACACATTTCATCTTGTTTTTGCTGCACGCACACCACTTGAACTAAATGAAATGCTTGGTTATTCTCTCGATCCCGATACAATGCAAATACTTGAAGAAGCTGAAAAAGCAGGGATACCATTTTTCGTTAATCCATATTACCTATCCTTGCTGCATGTTCGCGTACCATATTACGCAATTGGCAGCGATTTGGCAATACGCCATTATGTTGTTTACAGCAAACAACTTGTTGAAGAGTTTGGTAATATAGTAGCCTGGGAAAAAGAAGATAAGGTTGAACCGGGTAAACCTAATGCAGCCGGCTGGTTGCTTCCTTCCGACCATAATATTCACCGCCGTTACCCTGAGGTAGCTATTCTTATCCCGGATACCATGGGAAGGGCCTGCGGCGGTTTATGTGCATCGTGCCAGCGTATGTATAACTTCCAGAAAGGAATACTTAATTTTAACCTCGATAAACTTGAACCGGAAGAGTCGTGGAACGATAAACTTGTTAAACTTATGCAGTATTATGAGGACGATTCGCAACTCCGTGATATTCTGATTACAGGTGGTGATGCCCTTATGAGTAGCGATGCTTCACTTAAAAAAATACTGGATGCCGTGTTACAAATGGCTGAAAACAAACGCACCAAAAATAAAGATTTACCGGAAGGTAAGAAGCTTGCCGAAATTACAAGGATTAGATTGGGAACTCGCTTGCCAGTCTATTTACCGCAACGCTTAACAGAAAAGTTGAAAAACATCCTGGCTGATTTTAAAACCAGAGCTGCCAAGATTGGTATAAAACAGTTCGTTGTTCAAACACACTTCGAAAGTCCTATGGAAGTTACTCCTGAAGCTAAAAAGGCTGTTACCCGGCTACTGCAAGCTGGTTGGAGTGTTACTAACCAATTAGTATTTACAGCAGCTGCATCTCGCAGGGGTCACACTTCCAAACTGCGTAAAGTGCTAAATGATATTGGAATTATAACTTATTACACTTTTACGGTAAAAGGCTATATGGAAAACAATCATAACTTTGCACCAAATGCTCGTGCCGTACAGGAAGCTCAGGAAGAAAAAGTTTTGGGTGCAATTCCAATACAACAAATAGATGCTGTAAACGAATTAACAGAGCAACCAGAAAATGCTGTTGACCGAATCGATAATATTCGCACCGAAACAGGTTTGCCGTTCCTCGCTACTGATAGAAATGTACTTAATCTGCCAGGAGTTGGTAAAAGCCTTACTTTCCGTGTGATTGGCATAACACGATATGGCAGACGAATTCTTGAGTTCGATCATGATTCAACACGTAACCACAGTCCAATTATTGAAAAAATGGGAAAAATAATTATTATCGAATCAAAATCGATAAGTGAGTATTTACGGCAGCTTGATGAAATGGGAGAAAACAAGGATGATTATCATGGTATCTACGGTTATTCAATTGGTGAAACCGAACCGAGACTCCAAATTTTTGAGTACCCTGAGTATAATTATGAAACCACAAGCGAGTTAACAAATCTGGAAGTATAAAATAAAGTCGTTCATTAGTGAGCAACAATTTTTTTCTGTACAATATCCAGTACGAACATTGGTAAAACCAGTGCAACATAAGCTGCCAAATCCCATGGATCGTACCAGCCGTTGTAGAGTTTAAGGTATTGTGCTCCCTCAATACTATACAGAACAACTACAATTATAGTAAAGGTTGTAACCGGAGTAAATATTCTGTACCAGCGGTGTTCACTATACTCACGTGAGAGACCCCTGACAAGAATATACGTCCATGCCGGACCACAAATATCAAGCACATAACCATGCAAAAACGGAAACGGGTCAAACAATAAAGTTGAAAGACCCGCAATTAAACAAACTGCAAAGGTAATGCCCCAGTAAATTGCATACCTGTTATGTATATCGGCTTTAGTAGCATTCATAATCTATTCCAGGATATACCGCTTAAGTCTAATTTATTATTCCCCTGGTTTATTTTGCTCATGATAATTTATTGAATAAACCACTTTTACACCCGATTTGAAGGTAAACTTTTTAGCAAAAAAACTGCTTTTAGGTCCTTGAACCGTAACAACTGATGTAGCATTAGTCACAGATCGAATTCCATATCCGGGAGAAGTAATTCTGAAATCGGAACTATTTGAGCTAGGCAATTCCTCCACATAGAGTATATCTCCCAAGCTAAACTTTAATTCATTCGCAAATATTTTAGCTTTTTCGTATGCGTTTCTTGCAGCAATTGCTCTTGTTTTCATTTTAATTTCATCTGTGTCCATCATTTCGAAACGAACATTCGAGACATTCTCAATTCCATTATTAGTAAGTGCAATAATAACTTTTTCAATAAGCTCAAGTTTGTTAATTATTACATAAACCTTAATATTGGTAATAAAATCCTCCTCAGAAGAAAAGAATGCACTACCTCCGAAATTTTCCTGGCTATTAAAATGTTGGGTCGAAAGATTTTCTGCACTTAATCCCAGCTCAAATAATTGTTTGGTTAATTTTTCCATCTTTTTATCGGCATCTGCAATTGCCAAACTCAATGATGAACCCAGACCTTTTACAGAAAATGAAATTCTTGCCTGATCTGCAGGTACTTCAATTTGCCCAATACCATAAACGGTTAATATATTATCCTTCAATTCCTGGGCAAAAATGGAACACGAAAGTAAAATGATTACAATAAATGTTCTCATAACAACTCCAAAATTAAATTAAAAATACCATGAAATACCGAGTGTAACATAAGGATTACCAATACTACTGGTATAACTCTCCGATTTACGATTTCTTGAGTCATCAATATTTAAATATTCGTTAGTGTTTTCAGTATATCTATAATAAGCTGAAATGGTATATTCGAATGTTAAACTAAAATTATCCCGCAAAAACCAGTCAGCACCTATAATACCATTGATACCTCCGAGATATTGTTTCGATGAACCCACATGATCATAAGAATTTGAGTTTTGTGGTCCCCTGTGATTATCCGTATCCCATAGATTAAATCCCCCATAGAGTCCTGCTCCATAGTAAAATGTAATATCATCTGATACCTTACTATAAAAGAGGTAATCAATTACAAGATTCAGAAAGTTTGTCTCAGAATTGGATTCTAATCCGTTCTGAAGCGTATCTGCTACAATAACTTTTCTGCTATCATCATCTTTGAACCGACGGTAGGCAATTCTAAACCTTAATGCATCCCTGTTTTCAAAATGATACTTATATGCAATTGCCGCACCTTTGAATTTAATAAGGTTCAGCGTTTGCACCTGAAACATCAATGTATTACGCCCTGAAATTTCTGCTGTACTTAAACTATCCTGCCCATTGAGGAGAGTAACAAACCCCAACAATAACAATATTAATATTTTATTTTTCATTTTTATCTCCACTTATTCATGTTTTATTTTTAGAAATAAAGTGAGAGACCTAACTTAGCATTAGAATAGTTAATACCAACTTCGCTAAATTCATATTTTGATACATACGATCCATTATTTTTGGGTGTATCTCTGTTATCCCACTGGTAATAAAAATAACATCCGTACTCAAATGAAATACTCAGGTTATTCCTAAGAAACCAGTCAGCACCTACTACTATATCCAAACCAATAAGTGATTGATTCTTAACATCCTCATCACGATCAATTTGATCAAGACCTATTGTTCTATTTTCATTAACATCATTATACCCACTATAGTTATAGAATAACCCACTTCCATAATAGAAAGCAACTTCATTTAATGGTTTGGTATAAAACAAATATTGAGCACCTATTTTTAGTTCCAATGATTCATGTTCTCGCTTGCTTGAAGTATCATTATAATAATCATACTCATAAGTAACGTCTTCATTTGTTTCGTTGCTTGTACCGTAAAGACTTAAATAAGCTCTTATTGCATCCTGATTTTTAAAATGGTATTTGCCACTTATTGTTGCCCCGTTGTAACTATCAAGATTTAGTTCACTAACCTGAAACATAAGTGCGTAGGAGTCTGAAATTTTTGGTTTGAAGGTATTATCCTGAGCGAATAATTGAAATGATAATAGAATGAATACGAGTACAGTTATCCTTTTTAACATGGTATTACCTCTTTTTATTTTAAGAAATCCTCTGGCACCAAAATAATTAAAAGTTATATATCATTACAAAATATTTTGATGTAAAAACAAATGCATTTCTCTAACCCCCTGCACAGAGGCTAAACCACCAAACACAACATTAAGTCAACATTGTTTAAATTATCATTATTCGTATCTTGGAATCATAACAACTAGCCCTATATCAATAAATCATAAGGAGTTACCATGAAAAAAATAACTATCCTTACTACTGCATTACTTTTATTAGTTACACTAAGTATTTCAGCACAATCCTTTAAGGAACAGGTTGCCACAATGCAAAGAGTAATGGAGAAAGAAATGAAAAGTGGTATGAAACACGATAAGATGAAGAAAAAAATGGAAATGAAAAAAGAAGCGGGTGTTGAAAAAGATAAGATGTAGATAATAAAGCGACAAGGGAGATAACGTCTTAAATTTATCTCCCATTTATTTCAAATAGGACTTGCTACTTTAACAGTATCATCTTTTTGGTATCTGTAAAGCTACCAGCCGTTATTCTGTAATAGTATATTCCGGATGTAAGATAAGTTGCATCAAATGTTACCCTATAATCTCCCTCCGAGAATTCGCTGTTAACCAGTGTAGTAATCTTCTCACCAATTGAATTAAACACTTCAAGAATAACTGTTTCGTTTTGTGTTATACTAAACTGTATTAAAGTGCTTGCATTAAAAGGGTTTGGATAGTTTTGTTGAAGCTGATAGGAACTTACATCCTCATCAATTACTTCAACATCGCTAGAACTTAAATCAAATTTAAGGTATCCCTCATCAGGATATATGCTTCTATGTTCCTGCAATGAATTATCAGTAGCAACTATTCGACAGTTAAGTTTGTATCCTGACTGCACATATGACGAATTAATTAACAATAGTAATCTGGCTAATCCATCAATTTTAGAATATTCCATCTCCGAAATAAAAACATCGGAGGTATCACTATCATGCGAATAGAAATACTCAGCATATACATTATTTGTATAATTTAGTATTATTTCATCATCTTTTAGAAGATTAAACGGATGCCTAACCTTAAAGCTTCCCTTTACCTTGTTTGAATCGCTGGATAACTGTAATTCCTCAACTTCAGTAATTACTGGTCCGCTATTACTTAGTGGATAACTCTTATTACCGTCTTCATCAATTATCAAGGCATCAAATAATTCGTATCTGGTAGTATCACCCATCCAATCCACAATTATACTTTCGGATAAACCAATGCCTGGTGTAAAGTAATTGTAATCAAAGGAAGTATAATATTGTGAATATCTGCTAAAGGAATCTTCAAAACCATACCTAACCTTATACCCCCTTGAATTTACAACTATATTGGAAAGCGTATCTTTTTTTTCGATTATTGAATAAGTTGTATCAGTATTTGAAGTACGAATATTCTCGAAAACAGCATCGACAGGTAAACTAAAATCGCAGATCAGCTTCATAAATGTATTCTTTAGACTGAATAGTTTATTTTGCTGTCTGTTATAACCAAGAGAATAATTAAGGTTGCTTATGTTATAATAGGTTATACCGGCAACTGTTTTTGTACCGGTTACTTCTCTTTCAACAATGGTTGTACCGTTGTTATCGGTAACTCTGTAACTCCATCTGTTTCCAACCTTTAACGGCATATAATTATTTGGGTACACCGGTTCTTCTCTATCAGCAACAAATACGCCCTTATCAGTAAAAGCATAATAAGCATCATTATACTTATAGAACTCTTTCAGTTCTCCTCTCGAATCAAATCTGCTAATCAAACTCCACTTGTTGGTCGATATATTATATTCATACAGCCAATAACCATTCCATGCAAACAGAGTATTACCATAAACTTTAGCTCCCCTTGCAGCAAAACTCATACCCGCACTAATATCCATCCATGTGTTTCCGTTATCTGAACTTTTATAAGCATCACTTTCATAAGTATTAAATATATAGCGATTACCATTAGAATCAATTGCAGAACAATTAAACTTATAAGAATCGACATTCAACTGTTCTGTAATATCATACCAAAGATTTCCGCCATCGCTGGTATAATAAACAACTTCCCTGATTGGGAATATGTATATTTCATTTTCATTTACAACAAAATAATTACGCATTGATTCCGAACTTTCATTAAAAATAGTCTCTACCGGCTCGGTATAATTCTTTATTCGATAAATATTTATATCATAATCTGACATATAAATGTCATTTCCATTAAACCTGAACTCACTAATATAATAGGGAATTTCAAGTGAATCCCATGTAACTCCATTATTTTCCGTGTAATAAAGTTGATGTACATTTGAGTAGTATGGAATTGCGAATAATTTACTATTATGGAACCTAATTCTATGTATTTCCCTACCAAATATTGAAGGTAGCTCATACCATGAATTTCCTTTGTCTTCTGACTTGAAAATAACAGTATCGCCCGGATTAACTCCATAAAGAGAACCTTCATCATCAAGAGCTGTCGAGGAAAAAACATTATCGGATACTTTTTGCCAATAATAATCCTGCCCTGATATAGTTATTGCTATGAATAACAGGAACAATACAATTAGTTTTTTCATAACTTGCCTATTTACCCTATATGTTTAGAATTAATATAATGATAGTTTTTGTAATATTCATTCCATGCATAAAAAAATAGGGGCTAAATTTAGCCCCTACTCATTTTATACACTATATGGTTTTCTGCTTATTTAAGTAGCAACATCTTTTTCGTATCTGTAAAACTGCCAGATTCAATACGGTAAACATACATACCTGAAGTTAATGCTGATGCATCAAACTTAATTTCATGATTACCTGCCGACAAATTATTATTAACCAGAATAGCCACTTCCTGCCCCAAGATATTGTAAACCGCAAGTTTTGTATTGCCCGCTTCCTTTAAACTAAATTTAAAAGTAGTCTCGGGATTAAAAGGATTAGGATAGTTTTGGTTAAGACCATAGTTGTAAGGATTATTATCGTTACTTTTAACACCAACTATATTATAATCATATATAAACCAGTCGTTGGCAGGGTAGCATACTTCATTAGGGATAAGCGAATTGTCTTTTGCAAAATATCTGATATGAAGTTTATCACCTTGTTGTACCGACTTAATATCGTATGGTATTTCTATTGAATAAAGATCGGTGGTTTCACTAACTTCCAAGGGAATACTCACTGTATCTACAGAGTTATCATTACCACTAATATAATACTCAATTCTGGCATCGGTGATATACGAATATCCCATACCCCAATTATTTATTTGAGAATATTTGTAGCGTTACTTCAGTTCCATTTTCATTTGTATTATACGTAATATCTCTAAACTCAGGTCTGTATGGATTAAGGTGCAGCTTAATACTTCCATCTTCATTATAAAGTAGAACATCAATAAGTTCCATATAAAAGGATGAACTCGTTCCAGGCATATATTCTTTCTCAGAAAAACTACTAAATCCAATTCCGGAAGCATAAGCGGTTGTAAATGAATAATACCCTGTCTCCCAACCTGGAACATAGACTGATTTCTCAAGATATTTTTTCCCCACGATTTCAATTGAATCTTCATATATTTCAGAAAGATAGATATTATCATTATATCTAATGCTTATCATTGATCCATGAGGGTTATCAAAATCTATATACTCATGTTCAGAATTATTGTATAGATTATATAATCTATTACTGGAAGTATCGTAACGCACAGGTTGAATTCCATCTCCAAATCTATAATACAGCTTACCGGAATTCCAAATTGTATCTGTTACAACCCTTGTAAAAATTGAATTGTAATAATCACCTAATGCATAACCATGTCTTTTAAACTGCCATTTATTTCCAACTTGTAACGGCATAAAATCCCTGGGTGCAATTGGCTCAAATAATGTATCTGTTCGGAAAATGCCTAAATCAGAATATACAAAAATGTAGTTATCCTTAAAAATAATGCCATATAAATCTTTATTTGCCACCCCCATTCCCCTACGAGTAAAATTGCTTGTATCGAGTGATGTAGAAAAAACATTTGGACCACCTGCATAACATTCCTGATTGTTAATTGCCAATACCGATCCGGATAAATACTCATGAATTCTGTAATGCCATGTTTTGCCTGTATCGGCACTAATTGCAAAGCTGGGATATATACCCCTGCCAGATGTAAATAGAATTCCGTTAGCAAACACACCTAATTCAGAATTGCTAATAAAATTGGAAGAATAATCGGTCCACAATTCTCCTGAATCAGTAGTCTTATAAATATTCTTCGCCTCATACACAGCAAACAAAGTTGACGAATCAACTGGGATAATATTTTTTATTGCTTTCCCCGGATTTGAATATATATTAGTCCATTGATCTCCATTGTTTCTTGAAACATATAAATTGCCATCAACCGTACCAGCATAAATATTATTAGTACTATCAATTCTAAAAACCGCGATATTACTTTCAACTTGTTTTATATTCCAGGTCTCTCCATAATCTGAGGAAAAAGCTGCTTTTTCTGAATTTTGTCCTGATAACCAAATTAGCGTACCGTCACTGTACATTTGAGATATTTGAAACTCCTGGATGCTACTTTGAATTTCCCAATTTACACCCATATCTTCAGATTTATAAATAATAGAATCACCACTAACAACTCCCCATAACGTACTATTAATGCAAATAACTGAATTAAAGACGTTTGGATTTATTTTCTCCCACACATAAGCCTGCCCAAATGCATAATTGGATAAAACAATAACAAAAAAGATTAATATTTTTTTCATAACTTGCCCATTTTCTAAATAATACCGGAGTAAAAATACAACTAATCAATTTATGTTTTGGCTGATATATTAAAAAATAGGGGCTAAATTTAGCCCCTACTCATTTTATACACTATATGGTTTTCTGCTTATTTAAGTAGCATCATCTTTTTGGTATCTGTAAATTTACCTGATTCAATACGGTAAACATATACACCGGAAGATAGTTTTTCAGCATTAAAATTATAGGTATGATAACCCGCTGAAAGATGAGTATTTACAAGTTCGGTTACTTTTTCACCAAGTGTATTGTAGATAACAAGCTTAACATTCCCTGCTTCCGGAATGGCAAAACGGATTGTTGTCTCCGGGTTAAACGGGTTAGGGTAGTTTTGCATTAACTGGTAATCAGTTGCAGTAATACCATTATCCTCATCATTAATATCATTAACGTTTCCAGCAAAGAAATCAAGTATTCTATCCATCAAAGCAATACGATTTGATTCGGTGTAGAATGTTTCAAAAGGTACAGTAAGATAAACCAGTTTACCTGCTTCTGTTCCTGACGGGAATGTTCCTTCAAATGCAATTCCACCTATATGTTGTGGAGTTGGAGCACCTTTAAATACTAGTCCTGCAACAGCATCACCCTGTGGTTCAATAGCATCAGGCCAGTCAACATCATAGCTGGTGTGGGAACCATCATCAAAATTCAGATCACCCAAGCCGTTAAAAATACCATCGGCAACCGGTTCCATTGTATAATAGACACCTTGCTGGTCACCAGGAGCATCTGAAATATATTTTGCTTTCAGGAAGTTATGATAGAAATCTGTATCACTTGTAGTAGCATGACTTGTTCTGCCTTCAAGGTCCCAACCTATTTCAGCACCTGAAACAAATAGTTTTCCACCAGCTCTAAGGAAAGCTTTAACATAATTTTGTTCATTTGGATTAAAAGTATCATCAGCAGTTGACTCATCACCAACAAACCAAACAACTATATCATAATCAGTTAACGAAACATAACCATCATAAATAGCTTCGTTCAGCACATAAGAGAAACCATAACCATACTCGGTAATTGGTTTTGCATACTCCTTAACATAATCAAAACGGGTATTGGTGCTACGATCGAAACCGTTAACAACAAGCACTTTTACTGGAGCACCAGTTGTAGCAGCTGCAAACAACTGTTCGGTAGCATCCGAATAACCTCTTAAATTATAGGAAAGTACCTTGAAGAAATATGGTGTATTAGCGTTTATTCCTGACACTCTGATTATATTTGTTTCCGATTTTGCTGTATCGTTAAGTGCATTTGGATTTGTGCCATACGCCACGGCATAACCTTCAGCATAATCTGATTCGGTACATTTTACAACGAAAGTTGTTTCGCTGGTATTTTCAGCAGAAAGGAACGTTGGTGTTAGTGGCAATGGCAAATACAACGAAACTGTATCTGATTCAACTGAATTTGATACGGCAGATTCATTCTGATAACGATTCATAACTGTAGCATAATAGTGGTAAGTGCCATTAAAGTTATAAGCATCGCTAAATAAATCTGTGTAAGTATATTCATCCTTGCTGAAAGTCATATTAATAATCTGATCTTCATCAACATTAAGCTCATTATCTTCCGAGCGATATATAACATACCAATATCCCTGAGAAAGTGTATCAGGAGGAGTAACTGTAATATTATATTCTAGTGAGTCAATTTTTTCAAGAGCAACTTCCACGGTAAAATTAACCGGAACATCAAGAATATTTCTTACTCTGGTTTTTTGATTAAAGAATTTCTTGTTTGCAACTTCCCAGTAATCATTATTTTCCCATGAACCATAGCTAAAAAACTGAAATCCATCAGCCCATTCAACATTTCTAACACTATTAACGATATCAACATGATTACTAAAAATATCATTTTCATCAAGAATGTAAGAACCGGGACCAACAGAATAAAGTCTTCCTGCATCAATACCATCCTGAATATATGGTTTCCAGTCAGAAATAAGATTACCCACAAAACCGGAACCAGTAGTCCAGTGATAGTGCATAGGTGTAAGTTGATCAATAGAACCTTCCCTGAACCACTTACCAGCATCCTGGAATACAATATAGTAACCATTCCAGCCACTTGTACCACCAGAACGGTGTTTACCCAAAGCTGCAGGTGAAAGCCTTACCCATGGTTTGGCAGCCTGAATGGAATCATGTAATTGTTCAACGAACTGCGTTACAGACCATCTTCTCCAGTCGTCCCAGTTACTAAAACCTTCCGGCACACCATCACTTGCCGGATGCTCTGAATCGAAATAGTATCTTTTTGAACCCTTGGGCGATCTTCCTTCTACTTCTTTTTTGGCGAGTATTTCACCATCCAAAAGTGAAACTTGGTCGATCATTGGTTTATTAGGTTCCATATCATCTTCGTCATATTCGTTCCAGCGAACATAATCAAGGTGGAAACCATCTATATCGTAATTACGTACAATTTCCATCGCTACATTTACGGTATAATCCCTAACAGCTTTCATACCCGGTGAGGCACAACGGTAAGAAGTCATTGGTTGACCATCTACATTGGTACAAATCCATTCCGGATGTAAAACAGCTGGAGAACCAGAAACAGTAGAGGATATATGAAATGTATTAAACCAGGCATGTATTTCCATTCCGCGTTTATGTGCTTCCTCAACAGCATAAGCAAGCGGGTCAAATCCCGGATATGCACCACCAGCATAACTTCCCCAAGGTTCATACGATGACTGATAGTAAGCTGTACCACCCTGACGTACCTGCCAGAGTACTGCATTCATATTAGCTTCAACATGTTTATCAAGAATTGAACGAATAAGAGCTTTGTTTTGCTCAACAGTGTAATTCCTATTAATAAATTCCCATGTAATTACCCAAGTTGCACGAAACTCCTCATTCGGATTCGACTGTGCGAATACTCCTGAAGTAATAAATAAAATTAAAAAAACGAAAAATACTTTCTTCATCTAACCACCCATAATTAAACAATACAATTGAATTCAAGCTAATTAATATAATAATTTAATCAATGTAAAGAGAATTACAGAGTTATGAAAAATATACAAATAACATATATTTTTTAAAGAAGTGATGATTTAGAATAAATTTGCTTTTAATATATCAGGTAAGTCCTAACCTTGCTGCTACTTCAAGCTGTTTTTTAGCAAGCCTAATGGTGGCTTTATCAACCATTCTGCCATCAATTGAAACAGCACCCTTACCCAAACTAATAGCTTCCTCTTCAGCAGCTACTATCATTTTGGCACGTTCAATTTCCTCATTCGATGGTGTGTAAACTTCATTTATTACATCCACCTGACCGGGATGAATTGCCCATTTGCCATTACAACCAAGTGCTGAAGAAATTAAAGCTGACTTACGTAATCCCTCAAGGTCTCTAAAGTTCCCGTAAGCCGCATCAATTGCCATCAAATTATTGGCTTTGGCAGTCATAACCATTTTACTTAATACATAATGCCACCTGTGACCGGGATATAGTTCCTCTTCATTTTCGCCATGCCCCGAAATTGAAACAAGACGTGCCTCAATAGATGTAGTATAATCGGCAATACCAAAAACCAGGGTTTTAATTCGTGACGAAGCTTTTGCAATTGCTGAAAGATTTTCAAGTCCTTCAGCACTCTCAACAGAAATTTCAATACCAATTTGATGTTTGATGTTAAATTTCTTTTCAACACCATCAAGAAGCTTATCAACAAAATGAACATCGGCAACAATATCAACTTTTGGAATAACAATTGTATCAAGAAGATCACCGCATGAACTCGCTATTGTAATAATGTCTTCATAGCAAAATTCCGATTCAACCGGATTACATCGAAAAGAAAGTGTACGTCCGCTCCAGTCATTACCTTTAAGCGATTTTTCCAACTGGGTACGTGCTTCGGCTTTTTTATCAACCGGAACACTATCTTCAAGATCAAACATTATAACATCAACATTGGAACCAGCTGCTTTAGCTGCCATTTTCTCAATATGTGCCGGAACTGAAAGAACCGATCTTCTTGGTACAAAAGTCATTTTTTTTAAACCTGTGTATATGATGCGTTAGCTTCATCAAGCGAAGCTTTTAACTTGTTAATTTCAGCCTCAACTTCCGAAGTATTTTCAACATCAGCTTTTCCAAGTTTTTTGGAAAGTGAGACAATTTTTTCTGCTTTTTCAACTAAAGACTCAGTTACTCCCTTGGTGCGCGAAAGGTCTTTGTGGAATTTTTCCTTAACCTGCTCAAGATACTTTTCAGCGTCATCAGCAATAGTTTTTCTTAGTTCTTCCCCCTTCATGGGGGCAGTTAAAAGAGCAATAATTCCCCCTATTGCACTTCCAAGTACCAAACCTCCCAACAAGGGCAACATACTGTCATTATTCTTTTTCATTGTTCTTACCTTATAAATGGAATTTCATTGAGTTCTATAATAAATATTTTTTTCGAAAAAAATACAAACCTATTTTTCATTCTGTAAAGGTTTTATACCATTTTGATCTAAAAACTCTTTACTTTTTTTATACACATCAGATACAGCTAACTGTTTCATACATTCAAAAGAAGGACAACCTTTTCTGCCAGCATCGGTATGACAATATTGATTTCCGGGTTTTGGTGAACAATGGATAGTTTTATTAATATAACTATGCCATTCCCCTTTGGGAACAGAAAATTCGGGATTTGTTGGTCCATAAATTCCTAACGTTGGTAAACCACACATAACAGCAATATATAAAGGTCCTGAATCATTACCAATACAAACACCTTTCCCCTTAATAAAACTCATTAGGTCTTTAATACTAGCTGTTTCTCTAATCCTAATCCCACTTTTTACTAATTGTTTAACAACGTTTTGTTCAACTAATCCTTTTTGAAAAGCAAGAATACAGTTAAAATCTTTTTTAAGAAGATTAGTTAATTTTACAAAATTATCGAAACCCCACTTTTTTGCTTCCCAACCTCCAAAAGGAATTAGCACAACAGTATTATCTCTGTTCTCATCCAAAGGAAAAACAAGATTGTACTCAAATTTTTGCCAATTAGGATCAACTGCTGCAATGTATCTTTCCATCAAATATTTTCGAGATGAATTTTGTATGGAATAATCAAATACTCTTTTATTATACTTTATAGCAATACCATGAATTATTTTTGCTTTAGCATTAAAAATAAAACTAAAAGATCGTGCATTCCCTGTTATATCATAAACATATTCCGGATTTAACTTACTAATCATTTTTCGATAAAAACTTTTTATCCAACGCCTTTTTATACCAAAATCGCTATCATTTACCGTAACAAATTCAATTTCAGGAAATCTACTTTCAAATATTACTTTTGTTAACTCGTATGTAAAAAGAGTAATTTTATAACCAGTATGCTTTTCAATTATTAAGTTAATAGCTGGTAAAGTAAATACTGAATCTCCAATTTTATGAACAGCAATAATAACAACATTTTTGCTATAATTTCCTCCTATGGTTTTATTAACTTTTCTTATAATCCAGAAAAATATACTCGCTGCCTCAAACAAAAATTTTTTTAACATATCACTTTTTCCTTAACCTGCTATCAATAAAATTCCATAAAAAAACCACTTGTTCATTTTTGCTATAATAGCTAAAGGCAAAATAAAAAATTAAGAACATAAGCAGTTTAGCAATATTATAATACCAAATATCTGGGAAAAGGAACATAGTAAGTATTTTTACACTAAGTACTGAAAGTAAGCTTATAACCGCTAATTGAAAAAGATTAGCTGTAATCTCTTTCAACATATTTAACCCCAACTTTTTATTAACCAGATAAAAACCGGTTATGCATAGTAATATATATGAAACTGAAGTACCAATAGCCAAACCGTATTGCTGATAAGTATCAACAAGTGCAAAGTTAAGAGTTATCTTGATAATCAAAATAGTTACAGATAATACTAACAAGGGACGAACCAAATTTGCTGAAAATATCAATTTATTTACAATGGAATAGATTGTATAAAACACAAGAGATAGAGAGTATATTTTTAACACATTTGCTGTTGCCAATACATTGCTGGTATTAAACTCCCCTCGTTCATAAATAATTTTTATTACAGTATCGCCCCAAAAGAAATAAATGGTTGCAAGTGGCAGAAAGAAAAACACAAGCATTTTTAAGGCACTACTAAACTGATATTTCAGCCTTTCGCTATTTTTTTCATTGAAACTTTTGGTAAGGTTGGGAAACATAACAAGAGACACAGCATTGGAAAGGATTGTCATGGGAGTGATAATAAGAATCATTGCAAAATTAAGAGAAGATATTCCTCCCTTATCAATATAGTTTACAAAATACCTGTCAACAAACATGTAAAGCTGACCAACTATTTCAATAAGAAGAATTATAAAAATTGCACGAAATAATGGTTTCTGAGAAAGTAAGCCGCTAATACGTTTAAATGGATTAAAGTTAAACTCCCTAACAGCCAGAGAAACCACCAAAATAAACTGAAACAAATATCCCAATACAAATCCTGCTGGAATAGAATAGATACCGAGAGTTGGTGAGAAAAAATAAACTACAATAATTATTGGGATATTAAGAAGAAACTGAACAATTGAAGGCATGGAGTATCTTAGTTCCGATACCAGATATGAATTAAGTAACGAAATACCAAAATTAAGTGGTAATGCAACAGATAAAATAGAAAAAACCACAGCAGCAGTTTGCTTTGCTTCTTCAGTTTTATCCCACATATAGTAACCAATTATCGTATCCCTGAACAAAACAAAAGCAACAGCAATCAGAACACCGGTAAAAATAAAATACCGAAATGTTTTAACTACAAAAGCCTTTCGCTGCTCAATATCCGATTCAGATATCTGATGATAATTTGGAATAAAATAGTTTTGGGCAAAATAATACAATGATTGCGATACAATAAGCGGAATTGTTGCTCCAACCAAATAAAGATCAAAATTTTCTGAAACACCAAAAGTTCCGGCAAATAATACAACACGTAAAAAACCAAGCCCTCTACCAGTAAAATTAAGAGCTGTTACAATTATTGCCGAAAGTACAAGACTGGTCTTTACTTTTCTTGACATTAATCAAGATCAACAATAGTCTTAAAATATTCAATTGTTCTTGCAAGTCCTTCACTACGACTAATCTTTGGTTCCCATTTCAGCAATGATTTTGCCTTGGTAATATCAGGTTGCCTAACTTTAGGGTCATCAACAGGAAGTTCAGTATAAGTTAGTTTACTTTTAGAACCTGTTAATTTTATAACTTCTTCAGCTATACCTTTAATAGTTATTTCTTCAGGGTTACCAATATTAACCGGATGGGTAACGTCTGAATATAACAATTTCAAAATACCATCAATTTCATCTTCAACATAGCAAAAGCTTCTGGTTTGTTTACCGCTACCAAAAACAGTAAGCTCCTCACCACGTAAAGCCTGAGAAATAAAATTAGGTAATGCCCTTCCATCTTCTTTTCTCATTCGTGGACCGTATGTATTGAAAATACGTACAATTCTGGTCTGTAAGTTATGGTAACGATGATAGGCAATAGTCATGGCTTCGCCAAAACGCTTGGCTTCATCATATACACCGCGGGGTCCTACAGGATTTACATTCCCCCAGTACTCTTCTTTTTGCGGATGTATAGCTGGGTCACCGTACACTTCGGAAGTTGAAGCAAGTAAAAAACGTGCATTTTTTTCTTTTGCCAAACCAAGTGCCTTGTGTGTACCAAGCGAACCCACTTTAAGGGTTTGAATAGGCAATTTTAAATAATCTATAGGACTTGCCGGTGAAGCGAAATGCAGAATATAATGTACATCACCGGGAACATGAATAAAATTTGTTACATCATGATTTATAAATGTAAAATCAACATTTCCAAATAAATGCTCTATGTTTTTTAAACTACCTGTAAGTAAATTATCAATACAAATAACTTTATGTCCGTCTGCAAGAAGTCGGTCACAAAGGTGTGATCCTAAAAATCCTGCACCACCTGTTACTACTGCTGTTTCTTTAGCCATTATAGATCCTTGCTTTTTTTGAGAAGCTCTTTTCGCTTGTATTCTTTAAATAAAACAAATATTGCCATCAATCCAAAAGCGAACACAGCACTTAAAGCACTATGAAATACCAGTCTTGGACTTTTAGGTTTTATTGAAGGAATTGCTTTGTCTAAAACTTCAACAGTAGGCACATTTTTATTTTCCATAATTCTTTCGGAAAAATATTGCCGTTTCAGAAAAATATAAACCTCATTCAATATTTTAACCTGTCTGGATAATTCAGCATACTCGAGCTGAATTTCGGGAACATTATCAAATACAGGCAAGTAATCTTTATTTTCCTTATCACCTGATATAAGCTTTGAATATTGGTTTCTCAACACATTTAATTTTTCAACTAGTCCTTTATATTTCTGCGAGTTGGTGCTCAAATTTAATTCAAGTGTTTTCAACTCAATCTCGGCTGTGATAATTCTTGATTTAACATCCGCTGCATTATTTATAGCCGCTTCAATTTGGCTTGTTAGTGAAATAGTTTTATTCTCAAGCTGGAAATCCTTTAAAGCCCTTTGAGCATCTTTTAGATTTGCTTCAGTTTCGGTGATCTGTTTTTCAATATATTTTCTGGAATTCTTTGCTTTTGTATTCAATTTTGCTGTGTTGATACTATCCAGAGCTTCAACATACAGGTTTGCAATTTTTGCCGACAATCTATTTATACTATCTGGCCAAAATGTAAACCTGCTAAACCAGGGAGTTTTAGCAGCAAAATTAATTTTTATAATGCTTTCTTTTGTTACAGTTACTGCAAGATCATCATTCAACCCAAGTACAGCCCTTCTCCAATCTTCCTCGTCATAAATAGCCATCATTTCCGAGTTATCCAACACGTATTTTGCTGCCCCTCTACTTTTTAATATTTCTGCATATAATTGAGCCATTTCTTCACCCGGACTCATCCCAACAATGGAAGCTGCATCAACACCACTTATTAAACTAGCTAATCCGCCACCCTCCTTATCTTCAGGTGGTAAAACCGATACTTCTGCAACGTACCTTATTGGAACCATTAATAGAAGGATAAAAAAGGTTATAAGAAGAATAGTACCGGAAAAAAGCATCAGTTTTTTCCAGTTAAAAATCAAAATTGAAATAGCTTCCTGAATACTCACATTTACCTCGTAGCAATAATTATAGCAATAATAGAAGCAACCAGAGCGGAAAATTGTCCCACAACAAAAGTTACATCCCTAAATACATCCCAGAATTTTGCAGGAGGAGCTTCCTCTGGAATCCAGACTATATCACCAGGTAAAAGTAAATCTACCTCATCGGCTTCAACCCACTCACCGTTAGTTGATCGTATCACTCGCACATCACTTTCAACAGCACGCCAGGCAAATCCACCCGTTAGACGAATGTAATCATCAACAGTATAATCCGGTTTATATACAATATTACCCGGATTAACAACCTGTCCAACAACGGTAATATAATCTGTTTCTACAGGAATTGAAATAATATCTCCCCTTTTCAGTACAAGATTTTCTTCCATATCTCCATCAACAAACAGTTTAACAAAATCAACTGTCATTCTTCCTTTTCTTTCTCTGGAACGAGCTTTTAGGTATTCATACTCGTCCTCACTCATATCAGCACGGGGAATAGTTTTAATTCGTTCTAGTTCATAGTCTGTTCTATCCATACCGGTAGTGCGCTGAACGTATGCATCTTTCAATGAAGCTTCTTTCTTAAACCCTCCGGTTTCATTCATTATAAGATCATACAGGTTAGTTTTACCTTCCTGTATTTTATATGTACCCGGAAAGTTAACCTCCCCGTTAATAGTAACTGTCCTTTCATATAAAAAATATGGTATGGAGCGAACCATTAACATATCACCATTTTCAAGTAATACATCATTGGTTAGCAATTCGTTATAAGTATAATACTTACTATACTGCGATTTTTTGTCGGCATAATATTTAACTAACTCAACTGTATCCCTGTACGCACGTTCAAGCATTCCTCCGCAAATACTAATAATTTCACTGGCAGTTTCATTTTCAACCAGCTCATATATACCGGGATATTTAACTGCTCCGAGAACCTGAACAGTTCTATCTGCTCTTGCAAGCTTTACAGAGTTAATATTCATCAAATACGGATTTTCGGCAATATCTCCCAAACGTCTGTATTTAAGCAAATCACAACTCTTAACATTCAGGTTTACATCGGTTAATTCAATATTCCTTAAATCGCAATTTTCAGGAAGTTCACCAAGGGAAACCACAAGATCTGATAACCTGGAGTTAGCAGGAATAATGTATGAGCTTGGTTTTGATATATAACCAATTACATCAACTTTTATTTGCCTGATTGTTTTAAGGGAAATATCGATTTGAACATCAGAAAACATACTTTTAAGTGTTTTCGTAATTATTTCCTTTCCTTCAAAAAGATTATGATTATGCATCTTTAATAATCCATGACCCGGTATAAAAACGTAACCTTCAGGATCAACTACAAGATCAAATTTTAATTCACTGGCACCAATTAGGGAAACAAATAATACGTCTCCGGGACCCAAATAATAACTTTTGGCATCAATTACTCCAGTGCTCGAAAATGTTGGAATAAATTCTTCTTTTGCCTGTTCATTAAGCATACCAGGTCTGCCTGAATATGATGGTTCGATCTGCCCCAGTAACATTACCGGAACAAGCAAGAATAACAGTATGGAAAGCCTTTTTAGGGAATGATACATCTTTAGCCGCTAATAATGTATAAAAATAATCAAACTTAAAGATACTAATATGATAATCTTTATTCAATATAGTAATGATAAATGCAATTAACTACTTGTTAAGATTTACATTGAGTGTAATTCTTCGTGTTGCAAAATAACCTCCTGCCAAACCATAGAGGGCTCCCACGCAAAAAAAGAAAGGGAAAATTACATTACGAACACCCATAAAAGATATACGTTTGAGCAAATGGAGCTTACCAACAAACGAAAATCCGAAATAAATAACACCAGATGCCAATACTGCCGCTAATAAACCTAATAGTATTCCCTGTAAATACAACGGTATTTTAATTGAGGTAATTGTTGCTCCAACCAGTTTCATATTGTTGTATTCAACAATTTTGTTTTCAATAACAAGTCGATTAGTGGTATAAACCATATAAATGGAAAACAAAAGAAATACTAACGACACACCGTAAAATATATAGTTTCCCGATTTTAACATTTCTATAAGTTTCATGGAAAGGGAATAATCATAATCATAGTCTGTTATACCATCGAGGTTAGTTAGGCTTTTTACAACTCTCTCAATATTTGTTTTGGTAATTTTCTCTCCGTTTAACCTGATATTAAAAGTAGCGGGCAAAGGATTTTCATCCAGCACTTCAAGAAAGTTTTCACCGGTTTTATTTGTAAATATTTCCGCCGCTCTATCTTTCGAAATATACTCAACCCGTTTAACAAACTCGTTTTTTCTGATGGTATTGCGTAGATCATTTACCTTACTACCTGTTACGGCATCATCTATAAATACTCTAATTACCACCTGCTCTTTAATTTTGCGTTCAATTTTCTGCGAATAAAAGAAAAGAAATAATATTGCCGAAGTAATGAGAATGGAAACAAATAAAGTAAACATCGTAATAAATGATGCAAAACGTGAATGCCTTAATCCGGTTACCAATTCGCTAAGATAAAAATAAATCATAATACTCAAACTTTATTAAAAATTGGATTCATCAACCCAGGTTACTATCTGCCACTTGCTATTTGTTTTTTTCAGGTTCATATTAACCCTGCCATCAACAAAACGGATATCGCTCGGATTAAATGTAATTGTTAAATTAAAACTTCTTATAATGTTAGTGGAGTCTTCATTTATTAAAATAATGTTGTTCCAAACCAAATCCAACCGCTCTGTATTCTGGAATAGTCCGTGTGTTACTTTCATTTCCTCGGTTCTACCCCATGAAACATCCACCTGCTGATCGTAATCCCTGTAAGTAAACACAAATTCATCGTTTAGCAGCTCGCCATAAATAAGTGTATCCTTAAAAGTGTAAGCGTATTGTAAATTTTTGAATACACCTTCAATATTCGTACGGTCACTAAGAAGAGACTCAGTACTGGTATTACCATCATCAAGTTTGGGTGCAAACGGATTTGTACAGGCTGCAACAAAAACCACAAAAGCTATGGGCAATATGTTAATTAAACTGACCTTTAAGTTCACTCCAGCTCACATTATCATCTTTTTTAATATCTGTCCATCTGGTAATTACCCAAATATTCCTGCTATCAAGCTTTATCTTGAACTCAGCAATTCCGGAATACGAATCAATAATTCTCTCATCAACCGCATTGATTTGCAGATTATAATCGAACCTTACTGTAGCACTATCACTACTCTGCAATTTTTCTTCATTCAGTAAATTAAGTACAACAGGTAAATCTTCATTTGAGAGTACAAGAAGCTGGTTAAAATGCTGTTGCTCACTATATAAATCCCAATCCTGTAATGAAGGGTAGCTTGTTGCAGCACCAGCAGATGGCACAAAAGTATAATTTGCATCAAGGAAAAGAGAATCGACAAAGCAAGCCATATAATTTTCAACTGCCTTATCGCTAAATGAATTAACAAAGTTTTCGAACAGCAACTCAGGATCGGTTGCGGTAACAGTAGTAAGGTTACTGCTATCAGGGTCTTCAGGATTTCGGGTAGTTAAAAGGTCGCACGAAACCAGTGTAATAAGCAAACCAATAAAAAAAATCCTGAACGCTATTTTTGAAAAATCATTAAACATCTTGGAGAATCATCCACAAATTTTCCTGCATTATAATCTCCCCAAATTTCAAGGAGTTTATACCCGGCATCCTTAAAACCATTTTCAATTTCTCCGGGTGTATATAATTTAACAGATTCATGATATTCGCTTGTTTCATCATTATTTTGAAGCAGAATTTTTTTATTTACTCTGCCAGCACTAATTTCCCTGAATTCGTTTATCTTAATATTCCCAACTGTTTTTTCGCTTTGGGGAACAAGTGTTTTTTCCAAATTAGATTTATTAAGATAGTCAAGAACAAAGATACCGTTTTGCTTGATGAAATCAGTTGAATTTTTTATAAAAGCAAAATTTTCGCTATCTTCTTCAAAATAACCAAAACTTGTGAACATATTCAAGATGAGGGAAAATTTCTGACTATAATTTACTTCCCTTATATCACTTCGTTTAAAATTAACATTAAGATTAAGGCTCCCGGCATTATTTTTTGCCACCTCCAGCAAGGTAGCACTTAAATCGAAACCGGAAACAGAATACCCCTTATTTGCGAAAACAAAAGAAAACCGTCCGGGTCCGCAAGCAGCATCAAGCACTTCAGCCCCTTCAGCAACAGGGTATTTTCCAAGAAAAGTATTGGCAAAAGTTTCAGCATCCTTATTATCACGATGCCTGTAAACAGTAAGGTACTCCTTCGAAGCAAACCAGTCTTTGTACCATTCACCCATTAAATATCAATCCTTCCCAGTACAGCCCTGCCAATAGTAGCCTGATCGGCAAACTCAAGATCACCACCAACAGGTAAACCCCTGGCAATTCGTGTTACTTTTAAGTTAAATGGTTTTAACATGCGAGCAAGATAAAGAGTAGTAGTTTCACCTTCCGTATCAGGATTAAGAGCTACAATAACTTCTTTTACATCGTTGGATTCAATCCTCGACACAAGCTCTTTTAATTTCAAATCCTCTGCATTTTTACCGGTGAGGGGTGAAAGCACACCACCAAGCACATGGTATAAACCTGTATATTCATTACTTTTTTCAATCGCAATAATATCGCTTGGTTCTTCAACAACACAAATTACCGAGCGATCGCGTTTATTACTGCTACATATCTCACACTTTTCATCCACAGAGATGTTGTAACATTCATTACAAAAAGTTAAATCAGTTTTTAAAGATAAAAGTGATGCAGCAAGTTTTTTAACATCCTGTTCATCACTTTTAAGCACGTGGAGAGCAAGCCTAAGGGCGGTTTTCCGCCCAACTGAAGGCAATTTGCTTAATTCTTCAATAGCTCTTTGTAGAGGTTCAGCAATAATCAACTTAAAATCCTGGTATATTTAGTCCCGGAGGAATCATACCTTTGGTAACATTGCCCATTTCGTCTTCAGCCATTTTACCGGCAGCTTCAAGAGCTTTATTTACAGCAGCAACAACAAGGTCTTCAATCATTTCCTTATCGCCGCCCTGAGCAATTTCTTCATCAATTTCAATCGAAACTATTTCTTTTTTACCATTTGCAACCGCTTTAACAATACCGCCACCTGCTTCACCAGTAGCAGTTTTGTTACCAAGTTCATTCTGAACCTTCTCCATATCTGCCTGCATTTTCTGGATCTGCTTCATCATTCCGGCCATTCCGCCTTTCATATTTCCTCCGATGTATTATTTATTTTTCAATCAAACTGAATTTATCTTTAAATAACCAAATAAAATCAATATAATCTTTAAATTAAGACTAATAAATTTAACAAAAATAATATAATCATAAAATTGAGCGAATGTATTTATTTTTAATCCAATTTTCCCTTACATTTACCGTTTTAATATCACAAAGTTATTTTAACACCCAAATTATTTTTCAGGTATAATAAATGTTTACCAAATATGGCTATACAATAATTGCAATTGTTACAGTAATTAGCTTTATTCTTTTTAGCTTTGCTGTAATTAGCAACAATAGTATTGTAAAAATTGTTACAATTGTAGCAGGAATTTTATTACTCGGTTTTACCTTGCAGTTCTTCAGGGATCCTGAGAGAAAGCCCCCCGGCGGTAACAATATTATTGTTTCACCAGCTGATGGAAGGATTCTTTCAATTAAAACTGTAAGCAATCATAAATATGTTGATGGAACAGCTACACAAATTTCGGTCTTTATGTCGCCCCTCAATGTGCATGTTAACCGGATACCAATAACTGGTACTGTTGATTACCTTAATTATTTTGAAGGAAAATATCTGCCAGCATTTAGCGATAAAGCCGACTTGGAAAACGAAAGAAGTGAAATAGGAATAAAAAGTAAACACGGAAAGGTGTTTTTTACGCAGGTTGCCGGTGCTATGGCAAGACGTATTGTATATGAGATAAAAAAAGACGATAATGTAACCATGGGTGACCGTTTTGGTATGATTAAGTTCGGTAGCCGCATGGATGTAGTAGTACCCGAAAAATGGATTGTAAAAGTAAAAAAAGATGACAAGGTTTCGGCAGGTGAAACCATATTATTTGAGATAAAAGAATGAAAGATGAGTTTCTAACAAAATCGGCAATACCCAATACTTTAACTGCACTAAATATGTTTAGCGGTTTCGCGGCTATTATTTCGGCAGGTAATGGGCAATTCGATACAGCTGTATTTTTAATTATTGCTGCCGCCATTTTCGATACCCTCGATGGTTTTATGGCACGAATAGTTAGAACAAGCTCCGATTTTGGCGTACAGCTCGATTCCCTGTCCGATGTAGTTAGTTTTGGTGCAGCCCCGGCTTACCTGGTATATAAATCATACTTGTATCTTTACGGATATTCAGGCATTGTTGTCAGCTCATTGCTGGTACTGTTTGGTGCTTTCCGTTTGGCAAAATTTAATGTTGAAGCTGATCCGCTTGCACCGAAAGGAATGTTTAAGGGATTACCAATTCCACTCTCGGGCTTAACAGCAGTAACCTTTATTTATAATATAAATGAAGGGGGGCATCTTCAGGAACCTTATGCATATTTTATCATTCCACTTATTGCAGTACTCTCTTTCCTTATGGTTAGCGGAGTTGAATACCGTCCACTATCAATAATTTCCGAGTTTGAAAAAAAACGTAAAGTATTGTTATTAGTATTGCTTATACCCGCATTATTCGTACTTTATGCCTCAAACGGAAAATTACTTTTCTTTATTTTCTTCTCAATTGTTATATTTGGTATTCTAAAAAATATGTTTATTGATCCGGGAAGCGGAGAAAAACCAAATATAGTGAATAACTAACAAGGCGAGTTAAAATTGTTTAAAGCTACCGTAATTATTAAAAGAAGACCCTCAATACTAGACCCTCAGGGAAAGGCTGTTGAACAGGGTGCTAAACTACTTGGATTTAACAACGTTAAAGATACAAGGATTGGCAAGTTTATTGAGTTTTTTGTTGATACTAATGATAAAAATGCCGCTGAGGAAGAAGTGAAAGCTTACAGCGAAAAATTATTAGCCAACCCTATCATGGAAGATTTTGAATATACTTTAGAGAAA
Source organism: Melioribacteraceae bacterium (assembly GCA_963663615.1). Taxonomy (GTDB): domain Bacteria; phylum Bacteroidota; class Ignavibacteria; order Ignavibacteriales; family Melioribacteraceae. The sequence continues at coordinate 1,270,364 of OY760517.1, read as the reverse complement.
TTATGAAAAAGCCCAAATTTGGAGTAGTTGTTTTCCCAGGCTCCAACTGCGACCATGATGCATACCATGCAGTTAAAAAAGTTTTAGATTACGAAGCCGAATTCCTTTGGCATAAAGATTCAGACCTTAAAGGTTCTGATGCCATTGTTTTACCCGGCGGATTTTCTTACGGGGATTACCTTCGTTCGGGTGCCATTGCACGCTTCTCGCCTCTTATGGAAGCTGTTATAAATTTTGCTGAAAACGGTGGAATTGTTATAGGTATATGTAACGGTTTTCAAATTTTACTTGAAGCAGGTTTATTACCTGGTGCCATGCTTAAAAACGAATCGCTTAAATTTGTTTGCAAAGACGTTTATCTTAAAGCAGAAAATAAGGATACAATTTTTACCAGCGAATTAAAAAAAGATGTTATCCGTGTTCCGGTTGCTCATGGTGATGGCAACTATTTTGCTGACGATTCAACACTTGCCGAACTTAAAGCCAATAACCAGATTGTGTTTACTTATGCTTCAAAAGATGGTGAGGTTAACGAGAACTTTAATCCCAACGGTTCTGTTTCCAATATTGCGGGTATTGTTAATAAAAATAAAAACGTACTCGGTATGATGCCTCACCCCGAAAGATGTTGTGACCCTATTCTTGGTAACGCAGACGGTGCTGGTGTTTTTAACTCGATAGCAAAAAGTATCCTAAACGGATAGGAGAAATTATTATGTTTAATATGGGTTTTTGGGAAATATTTGCAATTGCATTTGCAGTGCTTCTTCTTTTTGGTGCCAAACGAATTCCTGAACTTGCTCAGGGTATTGGTAAAGGTATGAAAGAATTTAAGAAAGCTATTAAAGATGTACAAGATGATATTTCCATAGACGAAACTAACGATAAAGAAAAAAAATAATTACCGGATTTCCATTGACTACCTACTCTGATTTTACCGAAAAACTTACTCTGGTTAAAGAAGGCAAACTCTCCCTTATCGAAAATGTTAAGGAGTTTCTTGCCAAAATCGAACAAAGTAATATTAACGCTTATAACTTTGTTTTTGGTGACTATGCTTTAAAACAAGCTAAAATTGTTCAAGAAAAAATTGCAAATGGTAGTCATGGAAAACTAGCCGGAATGGTTATTGCCGTTAAAGACCTACTTTCAATTGAAGGGAAACCCCTTGCCTGCTCTTCCAAAATTCTTAAAGACTTTACTCCGCTTTATACTGCAACCGCAGTACAAAAACTTATTGATGAAGATGCTATTATAATTGGTAAAACCAATTGCGATGAATTTGCAATGGGTTCTAGTAACGAGAACTCTGCTTTTGGTAATGTTCTTAATCCACTTGATAATACAAAAGTGCCCGGTGGTTCATCTGGTGGTTCAGCGGCTGCTGTTGCCCAGGGTTTATGCGATGCCGCTATAGGTACAGATACTGGTGGCTCTATAAGACAACCAGCATCCTACTGCGGTGTGTTTGGCTTAAAACCTACCTATGGTGCAGTATCAAGATTTGGATTAACAGCATTTGCTTCATCTTTCGATTCTGTTGGTCCCCTTGCAAACAATATTGAAGACGTACTACTTCTGCATGATGTAATGCAAGGGTATGATGATAATGATTCTACCAGTGTTAATATATCACCCAAACACTTCAATAAATCTGCTGATGAAATTACCATCGGTATTCCCGAAGAGTATTTTGGTGATGGTATTGATGATGATGTTAGGGACTCAATTAATGGTGCTATTAACTTCCTTAAAACCAAAAATGTAAAGTTCAGGGAAATTTCATTACCGCATACCGACTATGCAATTGCAACGTACTATATTTTAGCAACTGCCGAAGCCTCCAGCAACCTTTCAAGGTACGACGGAGCAAGATACGGAACAAGGTCAGAGAACGCCGGAGCGTTGAAAGAGATGTATGAAAATTCCCGCTCGGAAGGTTTTGGTGATGAGGTTAAACGTAGAATTATGCTCGGCACTTATGTACTTTCGGCAGGGTATTATGATGCCTATTACAGAAAAGCCCAACAGGTACGCCGCTTAATAAAACAGGATTTCCTCAATGCATTTGAAGAGGTTGATCTTATTGTTACACCTACTACTCCTGTAACTGCATTTAATATTGGTGAAAATGTTGATGACCCGTTAAAAATGTATCTGAATGATATATTCACTACTTCGGCAAATTTGGCAGGAATACCTGGTTTGAGTATCCCGCTTAAAAATGTTAGTAAAAAAATGCCAGTGGGAATACAACTATTTGCTTCACATTTTAGTGAAAATGCATTCACACAGGTAGCTGATTTATTGCAAAATCATTCCAATTTAACTTTTTCTGCTGTTAAAGCTATCCAGGTTGGTTTCTGATTTAATTCAACAGTAACATTTGTAAATCCTGCATCAATTACTAGCGACCAATATTCACCAGGAGTTTTCAACTTAAGAAAACTGTACTTGTCAACCTTATTCTTTTCGGGATGTCTGTTAACTACAAGAATTTTACCACCTGGCTTCAGAACCCTTTTTATTTCGCGTACATTATTAACATGCTCATTCCAAAACTGGATATTCTCAAAAACAGTTACAAGATCAAAAGTCTCATCCTCAAATGGTAGCTCGGAAACATTCCCTCTGGTAATTTCAACCCTATCCTTGTGTATATATTCGTTATTAAGTTTTTTGGCAAGTTTCACCATCTCGTCGGAATGATCCAAACCATAAACTTTACCCTTGGTAGCACGCTCGGCAAGCAATTTTGCTACCTTTCCCCCACCGCAACCAATATCCAAAACTTTATAATCGGGTTTAATATCAATGTACTCAAGTCCCTTTTTATGCAAGTTACCAAGGTCCATATTCATTATATTACCCATCACTCTGCCCACAATACCTGATGGCATTTTACCCTGTTCAATAAATTTTTCGGTTAGTCCCAAATTTCACTCCATTATTCATTTTTATTAAGAGACGTTAAGCTCCATAAAAAGTTTTGCTAAAAGAGTGCAATTAAAAGTAGCTAACTAAAACTTAATATAAATATCGCCAACAGGCCAACGTGCCTTAAGATCAAGGGTATCAGGGTAGTAAACAAACTTCTCGGAATAACTAAACGGTTCTATTGATCCGGCATCATAAAGTCCATTTTCGTTTTTATCCTCGTAAGCCCAAATCAGGTATTTACCGGGTAAAACGTTTTCTATATTAAACTTGTTTTCTTCAACTTTAGCTGAATAATTTGTTTTCTCTTTTCCTGTGCCATTTAGTACAATATTTACATTCTTACTCTCAGTATTAAATACTTCACCCTGTGCTCCGGAAAAATCGAGTTCGCTTACAGTTTTAAATTTGTACGTAAAAACCGAATCACCCTTGTTACCAGCTATATCAGAAACTTTATCCAACACAATCTCAATCTTATATTCAGTACCATCCTTAATTTTACCTGTTGGAGTTACTTGTAACCAACCATCATCAAAAAAGCTGGCATTAAAACTAATTGTTTGTTCTGTTTTATCAACAATCTTTATAAACTTCTCAATATCATCTCTTCTAATACCATCATTAAAAACAAAACCAATGGTTTTATCTTTAAGTCCGATAGTATTTTTATCATATCTGGTTACTTTTTTTACCACCTTTGGTTTAATTGTATCAGGCTCTTCATTCACAAATATCTGATTTGAACCGGGTAATGAAATATTCCCTGCAAGGTCTCTTATGTTTTTGCTGTTCAGATACCATTCAACTTCCGGATCAAGACTATCGGAAATAGCAAGGAACATTTTTCTTGCACCCGCCTGTCCTGTATATAGATAAGTTGGAGTAACTTCCTTACCTGAAGTTGAATCAACAATAGAAAAGTTTGCAGTACTTATTTGGGAACTATCAATATGTTCGCTAAACTCCAAAACAATATGATTTTTATCAACCATAATAGCATCAATCAAAGCTGGCTCTGTTGAATCCTCACGGGTTAGCTGAAAATTTAGTCCTGTAAAAACAGTATCGGTTGAGTTAAGAATTACATCTGTAATAGCCGTACCAAATTTATCTTGCTCAACCTTGTACAATAGATCCTTAAACTCATCTTTTAAAGCATATACACGATATGTTCCCTCACCCAATCCAAGGAAATTGAATGTACCATCGTTACCTGTCTGTGAAACATAATCAGGTTTGGTATGTTTTGGATTTAATGTATCGCTTGCATTTCGATAAGCTAAAACCATCACACCCTCAGGTATTTCATCATAAACCTTTCCTGAAATTTGGTAGGTATCAATTTTATCACCGGTTGCAAAGGCAAAGACAGTTGAATTAGCCATTCTGTTACTATTGTTAACATCCTTTATATCTGTACCAATAGTAACCGTATAAGTAACGTTCTTTTTAAGTGTGTCCTCAAAAGATACTTCAAGAGTTCTACCGCTCCAGCTCAAATCAAACCCGTTCTCAAGATATGGGGAAATGAATATAGATTCCTTCACATTGGATTTTGAAACATACTCCGAAAAAGTAATCTCAAAGTAGTTTTCATTATAATTGGTAGTTCCATTAGGAGGATATATTTCGATAATCTCCGGAGGAATTCTGTCAGGTTCACCACCCGATGGAGGTAGCTGATTAGCACAACCAAATAGTATAAGTACAAGTATAATTAGTGTTACTTTCTGGAATCTCTCCATCTGTAATACTCCTGAGCATTTCTGATATGTTCTTTATAAGTTTTGGCAAATTTATGACTACCGGTACTGGTGACAACAAAAAAGAGATATTTGTGCTTTTCGGGATAGAGTGCTGCTAAAATTGCATCTTTCCCCGGATTATTTATTGGTCCCGGTGGTAATCCCCTGTACATGTATGTATTGTAAGGGGAATCTATAGCAAGGTCTTTTTTATAAACTTTATTAAAACGCTTTGTATTCCTGAGCAAATATTGAACAGTTGGATCAGCTTCGAGAGGCATTCCAATACGCAGTCTGTTATTATATACACCCGATATTCGCTTAAACTCGGATACTTCATTAGACTCACCATCAATTATTGAAGCCATAGTTAAAATCTGATGTCTGTTCATACCAAGTTTTTCCATTTGCTCTTTATGGCTATCGAGCAATTTTGTAGTCTCGGAAGCCAGCTTTCTTAATATACTTTTTTCTCTTGCATCATCAAAAAAGTAATAAGTTTCCGGGAGTAAATACCCTTCGAGATTATCTACATCCAATCCCAAAGATTTTATAAACTTTTTATCCCTGCCAAGTTCCATAATTTTTGCCGAATCAACTGCAAGGTTAGCCTGAAGCAAACCAGCAAGTTTATGCTGCCATATACCTTCCGGTATCGTAACAAGGGTTTGCTCATCAGGAGCACCTTTAGTAAGAATCTCAACCAGCTCAATATAGCTTAATCCATCCTTTATGGTATATCTGCCTGCTTTAATGTTACGTTCAGCTCCATATAAATAAGCTGAAATCTTAAATGGAACTGCATCATTAATAACACCATCACGTTTAAGGGCATTTGCCACACGGTCCAAAGTCATACCTGGTTTTATATAAACCTTATATTCTTCCCCGTTATTATTATAGTTTGGTGTAAAGAAAGTAAAAATGAAAAACCCAAGCAGAAATACAAATACCGCAAGTATAATATAGTAGTCTGTTTTCCTCAGCAAACCAAATATATCTTTAAACTTTACCTTGTCCATTCAACCTTAAAATTATCAATCAAACAGACAAATATAAAAAATATATTTGAATTAAAGTTAGCCACTTATTACCCCCTGTTGTTTTTAATAAATATCACAATTTTAAGCTAAAATGTTTTATATTTACTTCGAATATAAATAATATACATACTAAATAATGGCGGGTAAACAATGCAAAATACAAAAGCATCTATTAAGATATTCACACCTTTTATTCTGTTATTATTATCGGTAGCTGTTTTTCCCCAGAAACTGCCAACTGAAACCTCAACACTATTTTCAGGATCGGGAAATTGTGAACTTTGCCATACTTCCGGCACCAATACTTTCACATCTCCTGATGGTGAAGATATATCACCACCAACAATGTGGCAATCAACAATGATGGCAAACTCATCAAAAGACCCGTTCTGGCAGGCTAAAGTTACCTCCGAAGTAGCATTGTTTCCCTCTATACAATCTGTTATAGAAGACAAATGTGCAACTTGCCACATGCCAATGGGTAGAACCGAAGCGATATATCACGGCTCTGATCATTATACCTTTACTGCCGGACTAAATGACCCGTTAAGTATGGATGGTGTTAGCTGTACGGTTTGCCATCAAATAAACAATACTAATATGGCAGCAGCCGCAAGTTTTTCGGGAGGTTACAATATAACCGATGTACATCAAATCTACGGACCGTTTAAAAATCCTACAACTGCACCAATGTTTAACAACTCAGGCTACACCCCTGTTGAGTCAGGACATATAAAAGATAGCGAAGTTTGTGCAACTTGCCATACACTTTTTACTCCATACCTTGATAATGATGGCAATATTGCCGGTTACTTTCCCGAACAAACACCATATATTGAATGGAAAAACAGCAGCTACTCCGTAGAAGAAACCGAGTGCCGCGATTGCCACATGCAGAAAAGCACTCAGGAAACCAAACTTGCTGTTAGTCCACCATGGTTATCAACTCTTAGGACACCTGTATATAATCATGAATTTGTTGGCAGCAACTCATACATGTATAAACTGTTAGGTGAACACACTTCCACCCTGGGTTTAACCACAACCACTGAACAAATGGATAGCTCTTTGCAACGAACTAACGAGATGCTTAATAATACCATAGACCTATCGGAACAGTACAAAATTGAAGATGGATTCCTGATTGTCTCCGTTAATGTAAAAAACCTCACCGGACACAAATTTCCAACAGGATTTCCAAGCAGACGAACATGGATTAACCTGAAACTTTCCGATGACTTGGGAAACACCATTTTTGAATCCGGCAAGTTTAATAGCGATGGTACAATTGTCGGAATAAATGAAACTTACGAACCTCACTACGATACCTTAACAAGGGAATCGCAGGTGCAAATTTATCAGGCAATTATGATGGATGTTGATAATGAGGTTACCTATACACTGCTCCGTGGTAGCGGGTATATTAAGGATAACAGACTTCCACCTGCGGGCTTTACCAAAACACACGAATCTTATGATACGGTTGCTGTTCATGGTATGGCTGATAGTGATCCTGATTTTAACCTAGGTGATTCCGGCAGTGACTTTGTTCACTACAAAATTGCATTGAATGGTGCTTCCGGAAATCTGCATCTTAAAACTGATGTATATTTCCAAACGATTGCTCCAAAATTTGTTGATGATCTCTTTAATCAGGCAACACAAAAAATTGATCAATTTAAGGCAATGTACAACTCTTCAGATTTAACCCCGATTTTGCTAAAACAGGATTCAACAACAATATCGGTTTCATCAATAGAAGAGGGTAAACCGGGTGAACTAAATGGATTTAAATTACAGAATAATTATCCTAATCCGTTTAATCCCTCTACCAAAATTAGCTACAATATAAAAGGTGCCTCAGCAGATTATCACCACGTGTTACTAGAAATATTTGATCCGGTTGGAAGACAAATTTCAACACTTTACAAGGGTAACCAATACGCAGGAAATTATACCTACGAGTTTAATGCAACAAATCTTACCAGTGGAATATATTTCTATAAACTTTCTGTTGATGGAGAAAGCAGAACAAAAAAGATGGTTTTGCTTAAATAGTTTGCAACCTTTCCAAAGGTATTTTACATAATAACCAATTGACAAAGATGTACTCAAATGCTATTTTGAATTAGCAATAAAAAGGGAGCACATTTTATGTCCGGTAAAGAATATAATCCGTCAGAATTTAAAACCTGGTCTGAAGAAAAATATTTAAAAGAGAGATTACAAGATCAATTAGAGTGGTATGATAATAAAAGTGTATGGAATCAAAAATGGTTTAAACGTTGGCAACTCGTTGAAATAACTCCTGCAATACTTATAACTTTTCTTTCCGGACAGTCAGAAAACATTCCATATTCCGGTTGGTTACTTGGAATATTAGCCGGGATAATTGCTATTGCAGCCTCAATAATTTCGTTGAACAAATTTCAGGAAAACTGGATTAACTACCGCACCACTGCCGAACAGCTAAAACATGAAAAAATGTTATACCTTACCAAATCAGCTCCTTATAATACTGAAGAGCGATTTCATAATTTGGTACAAAGAATTGAGTCACTCCTCTCAAAAGAAAACTCGAACTGGGCACAGGTATTTAAACAAAAGGACGATAATAAAGATTAGCCAATTTAATTAGACAAAATATTGTCTTTATATTATAGAGAAAGTTTGTTATAATAAATTTTAGAAATAAAAATACAGTGAAAATAAAATATGCTTAATACAAACGAATTACAAAAATTATCTATTCAGGAAAGATTGTCATTACTTGATGCTGTATGGAAGTCATTAGAAAAGGAAGACGAACAAATTGAATCACCTGATTGGCATAAAACAATTCTTGAAAAAAGACTTAATAAAATTGCCGATGGACAAGCAGAGTATATTACTTTGGATCAACTAAAGAATTCAAAGAAATAATGAAAGAAAGAAATGTAGTTTTACTCAAAGATGCAAAAATAGATTTAGACGATGGAAAAGTCTGAAGGATTAGATGAATATTTCTGGAATAGTCTTTTAGCTGATATTGAAAAACTAAGGTTTGAAGCTGGAATACATTCAAGAATATTTGGTATTTACAGAAAATTATCAAAAATATTTCCTTATGCAATTTATTACGAAATTGATTTTCAAAACGTTTATGTTATTGCAGTTTTACCAATGAAAAGTTCACCCGAAAAAACTTTAACAAAACTAAAAAATAGAATATAATATTTGGTAACTATTAGTATATACTATGGATAATTTATTATTAGAAATTAGTAAAACAATTAAAAATAAACATAAAATCGATAAAATTTTTCTATTTGGCTCTTACGCAACTGGTACCCCTACAATTTCAAGTGATATTGATTTGTGTATAATTTCAAAGCTTGGTAGCAGAAGAAAGCTTGATATGATTAGAGCAATTCGAAAAGATTTAATTGATAAGATTAATAAACCATTGGATATTATTCTGTATGATGTTGAGGAATTTAACAACAGAGCTCAGATTAAAAACTCATTCGAAGAAAAGATTCAAAATAGTGGGATTTTAATTGATGGGTAATAATGATATTGTTAATGAATGGTTAGAATTGGCTAACAAGGATATTGCTTCATCCAAATTTTTAACTCAAATGCATCCTGCTCCGTTAGAAATTATTTGTTATCATTGTCAGCAATCGGCAGAAAAATATCTCAAAGCATACCTTATTTCAAATGATCGGGAAATTATCAGGACACACGATCTAACAATTCTTAATAATTTATGTAAGTCCATAAATAAGAATTTTTCTCTTTTTGATGAAGTTGCTTTAAGATTGACAGACTTTGGAGTGAACATACGATACCCGTATCCACTCGAGTTAACTAGAGAAGATATGGAACAAGCAATCAAAGACGCTGAGTTATTACAAGATTTTATTAATGATATTTTAGATAAAAAGGAAAGCGAAAATAAACAATTATAATGACCATGCTAAAATTTATTAGATATAAAAACAATCATACCTAAAGAGGTAAAGTTGCTGGAATAGAAATACTTGATACCTCAAAACAAAATTGATTTTAATACTCTACTTAGCTAAACTCTTGATTTTAATAAAAATCTAATCTCACAAAAAAACTGCATAAAAAACCCCAGTCAAACAAAGCTGACCGGGGTCTTACATTTATTACAAAAATAATCTTACATACCATTAGCTAACAATTCATTGATGCTGGCTGCTGCTTTTCTACCCTCGCCCATTGCAAGGATAACTGTTGCTGCACCAAGTACAATATCGCCACCGGCGTAAACGCGGTCAACAGAAGTTTTCTGTTTTTCATCAACAATAATGTTACCCCATTTGTTAACTTCAATACCCGGAGTAGTCTGACTAATTAACGGATTAGAGCCGTTACCAATTGCTACGATAACAGTATCAACGTCAAGTTCAAACTCGCTACCTTTAATTTCAACAGGTCTTCTTCTGCCTGAAGCATCAGGTTCGCCAAGTTCGTAACGCAAACATTCAAGAGCTTTAACACGACCGTTTTCGTCACCAATTACACTTTTTGCATTTTGTAATAGTCTGAATTCAACACCCTCTTCCTTAGCGTGTGCAACTTCCTCAACACGTGCAGGCATTTCTTTTTCGGTTCTGCGGTAAACTATATAAACCTTTTCAGCACCAAGACGTAATGCCATACGTGCAGCATCCATGGCAACGTTACCACCGCCAAGTACAGCTACATTTTTCGATTCGTAAATTGGTGTATCTGCATTACCTTTATCAAATGCACGCATAAGGTTAGCACGAGTAAGGTATTCGTTTGCAGAGAATACACCTACAAGGTTTTCGCCCGGTATTCCCATAAACATAGGCAAACCGGCACCTGTACCAAGAAATACAGCATCGTAACCATCTTTTTCAATAAGGTCCATAAGCTTTCTTGTTCTGCCCACAACAAAGTTGGTTTTGAACTCAACACCCATTTTTGTAAGTGTATTTATTTCCTGATCAACAATTTCGTTAGGAAGACGGAACTCAGGAATACCATAACGAATTACACCACCAAGTTTATGGAATGCTTCAAATATTGTAACATCATGACCTTCACGTCTTACATCGGCAGCTACTACAAGTCCGGCAGGACCAGAACCAACAACCGCTACTTTTTTACCGGTAGCAGGTTTAACTTCCGGAATCTCTATATTACCTGTGTTACGTTCCCAGTCTGCAATAAATCTTTCAAGGCGACCAATAGCAACACCTTTATCAACATCTTTTAAGCCTTTACCAACCGTACAGTTCTGCATACACTGTGTTTCCTGCGGACATACACGACCACAAATAGCTGGTAACAGTGAAGTAGTTTTAATTTGATTTGAGGCACCTTTAAAATCACCTTCGGCAATCATTTTAATAAAGCTTGGAATTTCGATAAATACAGGGCAATCGGAAACGCAAGTTTTCTTTTTACATTGCAAACATCTCATGGCTTCAACACGAGCTTGTTCTTCGGTATAACCAATTGCAACTTCTTCAAGGTTATGTCTTCTTACATCAGGGTCTTGCGAAGGCATCATCTGCGGAGGAATTGCCATTCTGTCTTTTGGCTTAAGCTGATCTTTTCTTTCCATTAAGTCAGCAAGAATAGTTTTTGCATCTTCGGCTAATTTTTCTTTAGGCACAAAACTCATTATTTCGCCTCCTTCTCTTTTTCAGCTACCATTGCATCAAGACGGCAATTGTGAGCATCTTTTTCAAATTTTTTGTAAGAGTTAAGTCGGGCTATCATATTATCAAAATCAACTTTATGACCATCAAATTCAGGACCGTCAACACAAACAAATTTCACTTCATCCCCAACGTTTACACGGCAACCACCGCACATACCAGTACCATCAACCATAATGGTATTAAGGGAAACAAGTGTATGAACATCGTAAGGCTTTGTAGTAAGTGCACAGAATTTCATCATTACCGGAGGACCAATTGCAATTGCCATATCCGGTTTAGGGTCGCGTTCACAAATTTCTTTTAATGGTTCAGTTACCAAACCTTTTCTTCCGTATGAACCATCATCAGTAACAACAATAAATTCATCAGCAATAGCTTTCATTTCATCTTCAAGAATCAACAATTCCTTGGTTCTTGCACCAATAATAATTATAACCTTGTTACCAGCAGCTTTCAAAGCTTCAGCAATTGGATGAAGCGGAGCTACACCAATACCACCACCAACACAAACTACAGTACCAAAGTTATCAATGTGTGTAGGCAAACCAAGAGGTCCAACTACAGTTTGAATAAAATCACCTTCATTAAGATTGGATAGATCAAGAGTTGATTTTCCAACTACCTGAAAAATTATTGTAACAGTTCCGTCCTCCTTACTTGCATCAGCAATAGTAAGTGGAATTCTTTCACCGAAGTCATCATCCAATTGCAGAATAACAAACTGACCAGCAGCACGTTCTTCTGCAATTAAAGGGGCCTCAACTTTCATCATATATACTGTTTCGGAAAGCTGTTTTTTGAGTACTATCTTATTCATATAACGTATTCCCCAAATCGAACATGTTTAGTTAATTATATAAAGCCATAAAGTATAACATCTTCTATAAATAGATGAGAGGATGTTAACATCCAAAAAATATTAAATAATTAACACTTGCCCAAATAAAAATACCCTTGTTTCCCTATTTAATTTACTATAACCTGTTAATCAATTTGATATGAGTCAATAATATTTTCCTGTGAAGTATATACAATACTCCCAAGGCAATTAAGAAAGCTTTTTATGAGCTCCGGAGGGACGATAAATTTGTAGAAAACTAAAAGTAGGTATAAAGGAGTAACCCCGGAGGCATTGCATATATATAGAAACTGAAAAAGACAAAACTGGAAATAAACCCCAGCGGAGGGACATATACAGCAAGTTACTCCAGGATAAATCGGGATAAAACTGCATCGCACCACCAACACGTCTGCTGTTTTATTTATAACAACAAAAAATTGAATCCTTCAAAATAGAATAATGATTTAATCGTTTTGATGGTGTTTAGATGAATGTGTATTGACGACATCAAGTATTTTGCGTTTAGAAAATTCCGGAGAATCTGTGTTAAAAAGTGCAAACTGTTTGAGTGAGGTACGAGCGAGTTTTTGCACTTTAACAGATTCGCAGTAATTTTTAGCAAAATACTTGTAGTCTTGATTTTCTTTGCAACTTTCTTTCATCAAGGAAAGAAAGTGGTGCGAATTTATTATAAGTGTAATTACATGTTAAGAAATGTATAATTTTATAGAAATAAATTAAATATGTAAGGGCAATACTTGTCATTAGATTCCGATTTATAGGAAAATTGCCCCAACGAATTTAGTCGCTCAAAAGTAAAAAATAAAATATTGACTTACCCTTTTATGTCTGCTGTTCCAGCCCTAAATATAGACCTGAAGGGTTTAAAATAAAAAACCCAGGCTTGGTTACCTGGGTAATGATTGTGGGCAGAGACGGGATTGAACCGCCGACACAAGGATTTTCAGTCCTTTGCTCTACCAACTGAGCTATCTGCCCGAAAATCAAGACTGTAAATATATATAATTTCTCAACTTTGTCAAAACATTTTTTAGTTTTTTTTAATTTCTGGTAAAGAGAATTAATAAATAAGGTAAATATCCTCAAAAGGTTTTTATTCTTAATAATTTTTTATATTTTTGCCCAAATTAATTTTTCAAGGTAGTGTAATTGGATAAAAAATTTACCCCCGTCCGACTTATTTTACAAAACGGGATGGAGTTTCCCGGACTTAATTACGGGTATCAACAACCCGTCTCAGGGGAGGTAGTTTTTAATACCGGAATGACTGGCTACCCCGAGACCATCACTGATCCTTCTTATTGTGGTCAAATTCTGGTATTTACTTTCCCTCTTATTGGCAATTATGGCATTCCAAAAATTACTTCAAATTCACCTTTATCTTCACCGTTCGAATCAAATGGCATTTATCTAAAGGCAGTTGTTACAAGCGAAACTCCAGAAGAGTTTAGCCATTGGGATTCAGATGATTCTTTGCCCCACTGGTTGAGAGAAAATAAAATACCTCTTCTAACAGGTATCAATACTCGCCGACTTACAAAAGTTTTGCGCGAACATGGTACTATGCTGGGTAAAATTGTTGCCGATGATGATATCGATTCTTTTTATGATCCCGACAAGGAAAACTTACTTCCCCAGGTTTCAGTACCAAAACCGGAAACTTACGGTAAAGGGAAAAAACATATCGTTCTTGTTGATTGTGGTTGCAAGTATGGAATACTTAAAGGTGCAGTAAATGCCGGATTAAAAGTTACCCGCGTTCCTTGGGATTATGATTTCTCGCAAATGAAATATGATGGTGTAATATTTTCCAACGGTCCTGGTAATCCTGATAATTATGATATTGTTGTTCAAACAGCAAAAAAAGTTATTGCAGATAAAAAACCAGCTCTTGGTATTTGTTTGGGTCACCAGGTTTTAAGTAAAGCGGCAGGACTAAAAACCCGCAAAATGAAATATGGACACAGAGGTCAAAACCAACCTGTTCAAGATGTGGAAACAAAAAGATGTTATCTAACATCTCAAAATCATGGCTATGAGGTAGTTTACGAGGATAACGAAAATATCATTCCGTGGTTTGTTAACCTGAATGATGAAACTAACGAAGGTATGAAACTTAAAAACGCACCTGTTATTAGTGTGCAATTTCACCCTGAAGCTGCCCCGGGTCCTGTTGATACAGGCTACATTTTTAATTTATTTAAGGATATGTTGGACTGATATGAATTATAAAAAAGTACTTATTCTTGGTTCCTCTGCTCTAAAAATTGGTGAAGCAGGTGAATTTGACTACTCCGGTAGTCAGGCAATTAAGGCATTAAAAGAGGAAGGTATTTCAACTATTCTTATTAATCCTAACATTGCTACAATTCAAACAACCGGTAGCCTTGCAGACCGTGTTTATTTTTTACCTGTTACTCCCGAGTTTACTGAAAAAATTATTGAGAAAGAAAAGCCTGATGGAATTCTTCTCAGTTTTGGTGGACAAACAGCTCTTAACTGCGGTTTGGAATTACACAAAAGCGGAGTATTAAAAAAACATAACATTGCAATACTCGGTTCTCCTATTGAGGCTGTTATTAAAACTGAAGACCGTAAACTATTTAACGATGCCCTTGCTGAAATAAATGTTGACTTTCCGAAAAGCCGTGCTTGTACAACTGTTGAAGATGCCCTGGATTACGCAAAGGAAACAAGCTACCCGGTGCTTGTAAGGATTGCATACGCTCTTGGCGGACTCGGTTCCGGTATCTGCACCAACAAAAAAGAATTGCAAACCAAAGTTAAAAAAGCTCTTTCTTACGCCCCTCAAATTCTTGTTGAGGAATATCTTGAAGGCTGGAAAGAAATTGAATACGAAGTTGTTCGTGACAAGGATAATAACTGTGTTACAATTTGTAATATGGAAAACATGGACCCCCTTGGTATTCATACTGGTGAGAGTATTGTAGTTGCTCCAAGTCAAACCCTCTCGAATGAGGAATACCATAAACTTCGTGAAATTGCAATAAAGGTAGTTCAGCATTTTGGTATTGTTGGCGAATGTAACATCCAATATGCACTTGATCCGCAAACATCCCAATACCGCGTTATTGAGGTAAATGCACGCCTTTCCCGCAGCTCTGCTCTTGCATCAAAGGCAACAGGTTACCCGCTTGCCTTCATCGGTGCCAAACTGGCTTTGGGATACAGTTTGTATCAACTTCGAAACTCTATCACACAAACAACATCGGCATTTTTTGAGCCTGCACTCGACTATGTTGTAGTTAAAATACCCCGTTGGGATTTGAAGAAATTCCGCATGGTTAAACAAAAAATCGGTTCATCAATGAAATCGGTTGGTGAAGTGATGGCTATTGGCAGAAGCTTTGAGGAAGCCTTGCAGAAAGCTTTAAGGATGCTGGATACCGGTGCTGAAGGATTAGTTGCTAACTCTTTCAGGTTTGACTTAATGGAGTTACTTGATACACTAAAAATTCCTTCGGATACGAGAATTTTTGCGATTATACAGGCACTACAGGAAGAATATTCTCTTGAATATATTAACAAGCTTACATTCATTGACGACTGGTTCCTGCAGAAGCTCAAAAATGTCGTTGATTTCGAGAAACAGCTTAAATCAAAATCACTGGCTGATCTTGCAAAAACTGATTTGTTAAAGTATAAACAACTTGGCTATTCAGATAAACAAATTGCAATACTTACCAAATCAACCGAATCGGAAGTTTACTCGCTAAGGGAAAAACATTCAATTCACCCCTATGTACACAATATTGATACACTGGCTGCTGAATTCCCGGCTCAAACAAACTACCTTTACCTTACTTACAACTCGGATGCCGATGATATTGATCTGGCTGATGAAAACTCAACAATTATTCTTGGCTCGGGTCCATACAGAATTGGTAGTTCTGTTGAGTTCGACTGGTGTTGCGTAAAAGCGGGATTAACAGTTCAGGAGCTTGGTAAAAAAAGTGTTATGATTAACTGTAACCCTGAAACAGTTAGCACGGATTATGACGAATCGGATGTTCTCTTTTTTGAAGAGATTACACTCGAAACGGTTCGTGAAATCTATAATAAGGTTACCGCTCTGGGACTAATTATTTCGATGGGTGGTCAAACTGCTAATAACCTTGCACTCGATTTCCATCGTGAGGGATTAAAAGTTCTTGGTACTTCACCTGAAATGATTGACCGTGCCGAGGATAGAAGCAAGTTTTCCAATATGCTGGATAAAATTGGTGTTGAGCAACCTGCATGGAAAAAACTTACTACAATTGAAGAAGCACTAAACTTTGCCAACTACATTGGTTATCCGGTGTTAATTAGACCATCATACGTACTTAGTGGTGCTGCTATGGCTGTTGCCTCCAATGATAATGAACTGCTGTTATTCCTGCAAAGAGCGGCTGATTTATCATCTGATCACCCTACTGTAATAAGCAAGTTTATGGAAAATGCAAAAGAACTTGAATTTGATGGTGTTGCACAAAACGGTAAAATAAAATACTATGCTATTTCCGAGCATGTTGAAAATGCTGGCGTTCACTCAGGTGATGCTACTCTTGTACTACCACCACAGCGAACTTACCTGGAAACAATGCGACAAATTAGAAGGGCTTCTGAAAAAATTGCTGCCGAATTAAATATTAACGGTCCGTTTAACATTCAGTACATTGCCAAGGATAACAAGGTAAAGGTTATTGAGTGTAACCTGCGTGCATCAAGAAGTTTTCCATTTGTTAGTAAAACCTTTAAAACAAACTTTATCGACAAGGCTACACGCATTATAATGGGTGAAAATGTAAGCGGAATGGAGCTTTCTCTATTTGATTATGACTTTGTAGCTGTTAAGGCTCCCGAATTTTCATTTACACGTCTTGAAGGTGCAGACCCAACAACAGGTGTTGAAATGAGCTCAACTGGTGAGGTGGCTTGTTTCGGCAATACATTCAGCGAAGCATTCCTGAAAGCACTAATATCTGTTGGGTACAAATTTCCAATAAAAAGTGTGCTTATTTCATCGGGTACTATCGAGTCGAAAGTTGAATTGCTGGATACATGTCGCAAATTCCTGAAACTTGGTGTTAAATTTTATGCAACTCGCGGAACAGGTAAATTCCTTAACTCGAATGGCATACCGGCAGAGGTGTTAAGATGGCCTCTTGAAAAAGGTTCGCCTCAAGTTCTTGATTATCTTAAAACCGGAAAAATTGATCTAGCTATAAACATTCCTAAAAACTTTGCAACTGACGAGCTTACTAACGACTATATGATTAGACGTACAGCTGTTGATTACAAAGTACCGCTTGTTACAAACAGGCAACTGGCTATGCGTCTTGCCGAATCATTATACACTACAAAACTTGAAGACCTTGCTATTAAAAGCTGGGATGAATATTGATTTTAATTTAGTTTGAGTTCATTTGTAATATATTTGGTGAACTCAAACTATTTTCTCCAAGTACCATTTTTTAACTCGTACTAATATTCAAACAGATGAGTCTTTAATTAACAAAGCACAAATATTATGTGGATTAAAAACAAAGCGAAAAGTTGTTGAGGAAAGCCTAAAATTGTCGTTAAATTGAAGAGTCCGGAAAAGTTTAGCTTGCAGAAAAGTAAAGTTAATTGGCAGGTTGTAACAATAGAATGTTTAATATTGAATCACAAAATTTTGAAAAGTGACGGGAAAAAATCCCCGCCACCAAAACTTTTCTATTTATCAAGTTTATTTATTTCTACTTCAAGTTTATTTACCAGGTCATTCATCTGTTTAACCACAGCAAGTACTGGTTCCGGCTGGGTTAGGTCAACACCCGCTTTTTTTAGCTGTGTCATAGGATAATCATTACCGCCCGATTTTAACAAGTTAAGATAACTTTCAACAGCTTCCTCCTTGTCCCCTTTCGGATTTTTGATAACATCATTGTATAACTGTGCTGAAGATGCAAAACAAGTAGCATACTGGAACACATAATATGGTGCACCATACAAGTGTGAAATTCGTGCCCAAACAGTTGGAAGATATTCGTCAACTATTTCTTCCTCACCAAAGTATGTTAAATAAAGATCATTCATCATTTTATCAAGTGTTTCAGCTGTTAAAGGCTGACCCTGTTCAACCATCTTATGTGCTGATAATTCGAAATCGGCTAATAGCGACTGGAAGAAGAATGTACCGGTAAGGTTGGAAATTGACTGCTGCAGCAATGCAATTCTTTCAACCGGATCATCAGTTCTGTCATATAAATAATCAAGCAATAGGGCTTCATTAAATGTTGAGGCAACCTCAGCTACAAATATTGTATAGTTTGAGGTAGCAAACGGCTGGTTTTCGTTTGCAAGCATTGAATGCAATGTATGTCCCAACTCATGACCAAGAGTAAACATATTATCAATTGTTTCGTTATAATTCATCAACATATAGGGATGAACTCCGTAAACATTTGCCGAAAACGCACCCGATGATTTTCCTTCGGTTTCAAAAACATCAACCCAGCCATCATTAAGAGCTATTTTCATTTTAGCCTGATACTCATCACCAAGAGGTGCAACTGATTCATATACATTTTTCTGAGCAGTTTCGTACTGGTATGTTTTTTTGAAATCAATAATTGGAATTGATCCGTCATAACTGTGGTACTCTTCAAGTCCGAGTAATTTTTTCCGTAACTGAATATATTTTTTAAGTGGAGCTGTGTTTTCTTTTACAGTGCTAATCAGGTTTGTATAAACTTCAACCGGAATGTTATTACCGTCAAGACTTGCTTCAAGGGTTGAGTTATAATTTCTTGCCTGTGCATTAGCCCAGTCACGCTGACAAACTGAATTGTAAATTGCAGCATAAGTACTTTTATTTTTTACATAAGCAGAATAGTGAGCTTCAAAAGCTTTACGTCTGTCATCCTGATTGGTATTTGTAGCAAGAGTATGGCTATAATTTCCGGCAGTAGCTGTAATAGTATCACCAGTAGATAGAACAACTTCAGGGAACTGGATATCGGCAGTTGAAAGCTGTTCGTAAATTCCGTCAGGCGAACCGTTAAAAGTACTAAAATATGACAGTAACCTTTCCTTGTCCTCTGTGTGTACATGTTTCTGCTGGCGATACAAATCCATTATGCTAAATGCATATACCTTAAGTTCGTCATTCTCATCAATCCATTTCTGCATAGTCTCTTCAGGTATCTGAAGTAATTCGGGATTTATCCATGCCGTAGCAGTACCAAAACCGGCGTAAGCAGCCTGAACAAGTCCAAGTTTTTGAATATAAAGAGGATTGCGATTATCAAGTTCACGAGCCAAACCAGGATAACGATAAACTTTGTAAAGAACCTGACCAAGGGCATCATCCTTTTTCATAATATCAAGCACAGCTTCACTGCTGTTAAGGGTTCCTTTCAAGCCGGCAATCTCATCCATCATACCTTTCATCTTGGCAAGATCAGCTTCCCATTCTTCCCAGCTGTTGTATATATCGTTCAGATTCCATTTGTATTTGGCATCAATTTCTTCTCTATCCTTTAACTTGCCTTTCGAAAAAGTGAGCGAGCTGGTTAATAAGATAAGAGAGAGTAAAAAAAGTAGATTTTTACCTTTAAACATTTTGTCTCCTGTAATTGTAGTTTGTGGTATCGAATATTTAGACGCTATTGAAATATAAAAAGTTAGTGCATTTAAAATTCTCTACTCGTCAATTGTATCCATCGACATAAAGTCCCTAACTGTCTTATTCGATTTATTTCTGATGCGATTAACCTGGATAAGTGCAAGACCAATAAATATCCAAAAAAATTCACGAATCCTCATAACAAGTGAAACAAAAATCCCCATTCCCTGGGATATTTTAAGAATTTCGAGAACGAGTACAAGACTCCCCTCCCTGGTTCCAAGTTGAAGCGGCATAAAAAACATAATATTAACGAGAAGTGTATAGCCTGCGTAAATATAAAATGCATCAAGGAAACCAATATCAAATTTAACTGCCTGAAGAATAAAATAAAATTCAACTGCTGCTACCAGTCTGCCTGCATAATCAAGAAACAGTGAGTAGTAAAATGCCCCCGGACGCTCGGAATAAAGGTGTTTTATTTCTTCATCAATCGCTACCAGCGAATCTTCCCGTTTACTAAGCTTTGCCGCCAACCCCTTAAGGAAGGGTACCTTTGATATTTTATCAAGAAATGAAACAAATATTCCCTTTTTATGCCGGCGATAAAAGAAATATATAAATAGCACCAGTACAACCAATGTTGCAGCAAGGAAATATTTTAAAGAATCGGAAAGATCGGATGTAAAACTTAACAGGAATATCCCGGTAATCCATATAAAAAAGTGAGAAAGCCAGTGAATCATAGTATATAATATTACTGAGGATACAGCCTTTGGTGTGCCAACTGAATCTTTAATAGCATAAATTTTATAAGGTTCACCACCGAGATTAACTACAGGTGTAATATCATTTATAGCCATTCCACTGATCGTTATAGTAAATATTTTCCAAAAGGAAATATTTTTGCCCTTATCATTAAGTATTATGTACCATGTGTAGGCATTTTGCAGGTAAACCACAAAGTATGTTGCAATAATTGGTATAAACCAGAATCCGATTTCCTTAATATTCGCAAGTATGTTATCGATACCAAAATCATAAAGTAAAAGACCAAATATCGTAATACCTACAACCAACAGGACAGAACTTAATATTTTCTTTTTAGCCATAATTCAAATTCAAAACCCAGATTAACAAGACGCTAAATTTATTAAAATAAATCTATAATTTTAGCATAATTTTATTCGCAAGGCAAAATTGTAAAACTATAAAGTTGCAATAAAATCATTCAAAACTTTATTAAATTTATCCGGTGTTTCCAAAGGAGGAATATGACCGGCACCTTCAATTACTTCAAATTTTGCATTTTTTATTCTTCCAGCCATAACACTCATCAGTGGCACTGGAGTAAATTTATCCTCTTCACCACAAACAACAAGAACCGGGTTTTTAATGCTCGCAAGAAATTCAGTAGTGTCTGTTCTGCTTATCATGGCTAATAGCGATCCAATAACACCCTCAGGCTCAAACCCAGATGAGCGGTTAATTAGATCAACTTTTAGCAAGTCCTCGCGCTCTTGATTTTCTTCAGCAAGAAGTCCAGGTATAAAACCTTCAACAAAACTTGTAAGTCCAGAGCTTTTAATAGCAGCAATTCCATTTGCCCGATTTAGCTTAGCAACATCATTATCAGCTTCAGCCTTGGTATCGCATAACACAAGAGCACCATGATTACCATACTTTTCAGCATATCTTAATGCAATATAGCCACCCATCGAAAGTCCGCAAATAACAGGCTTTTCAAGCTCGAGATAGTTGATAAGATTATTAAGATCATCAACAAAAGTTTCCATAGTAAACTGACCGGAACCAACCTCACTTTCGCCCAAACCGCGAACATCATAAAGCACTACATTATGCTGATCCGAAAAATATGCAGCCTGGTGATCCCACATTGTATGGTCAAACGGAAATCCGTGTACAAAAACTATATCCTTACCACTTTTGTTACCAATTTCAATGTATTTAATACCGTTCATATCTTTCATTTAATAGCCTGCAAATTATTTTAAAACATGCAAACAATATAATTAAATCGGAATTTTATTATTAGAGTATAACTATCATCAAACCGATTAAATACCATTTTTTTAGCAAAGAAATGATGTAAGTCCGGTAATCATTTCATTTCAAAACTTATATTCTTAAATTGGGAGTAAACAAATACGGGTTTCCATGCAAAACAAAAATACTATTAGTTGTCCTAATTGCGGCACATCAATAGATATAGATGAAGTTTTATTTTCGCAGGTAAAAGAACAGCTTAATAAAGAATATAATACAAAGCTTAGTGAGCAGAAAAAAGAATACGAATCGAAATACGCTCAGCTTACCAGCGAGCAGGAAAAACTTAAAACCGCTAAACAGCTGCTTCAAACCGAACGCAACAAGATGCAGGAAGAGGTTGAAGCTAACGTTAATACACGCGTTAAGGAAGAAAAACAAAAAATCGAAAAACAACTCCGCGATAAACTTACCGAAGAACAAGCTGATGAAATGAAAACCCTGAAAGAAGAGCTTACAAGCAAATCGGAAAAGCTTCGCGATTTTAATAAAGCCAAAGCTGAAATTGAAAGACTGAAACGTGAAAAAGATGATATGAAGGCTGAGCTTGAACTTGAGGCTGAAAAAAAACTTAGCGAGCAGATTAGAATAGAACGTGAATCAATTCGTAAAAAGATTGAAGATGAAAACGAACTTAAACTAAACGAAAAAGATCATCAGCTTAACCAGTTACGCGAACAGCTTAAGGAAGCAAACCGTAAAGCCGAACAGGGCTCAATGCAGATGCAAGGCGAAGTTCAGGAGCTTGCCATTGAAGAATTCCTGAAAGAAAATTTCCCGCTTGATAAAATTGAAGAGATAAAAAAAGGTGCACGAGGTGCCGATTGTGTGCAAATTGTTAATACCCGCACTGCTCAGGATGTTGGTAAAATTTATTACGAAAGTAAACGTACAAAAGATTTCCAGCGTACATGGATTGAAAAATTCCGTGCCGATATGCGCGAAAAAAATGCTGATATCGGAGTTCTTGTTACTGAAGCAATGCCAGCCGATATGGATCGTATGGGACAGCGTGACGGAATTTGGATATGTACGTTTAGCGAGTTTAAGGGATTAAGTTTTGTTCTTCGTGATACTGTAGTTCAGATTAGTAACGCAATTGCTACGCAGGAAAATAAAGGCGATAAGATGTCGCTACTTTATGATTTCCTTACCGGTAACGAGTTCAGGTTACAAATTGAAGCAATTGTTGAAGGTTTTACCCAAATGCAGGAAGACCTTGAATCTGAAAAACGTGCGTTCCAAACTCAATGGAAAAAGCGTGAAAAACAAATTCAGAAAGTATTGCTTAGTACAAATAATATGTACGGTTCCATAAGGGGTATAGCTGGTAATGCAATTAAACCGGTTAAATCGCTTGAACTGCCAGGCTTTGATGAACCGGAAATTGATGAAAGTGGTCAGGCTAAACTGAATATTTAATTTTATAAGAATAAATCCGCAGGGTGGCAACTCTCTACCACCGCCAATAACGGGGAATTATTTTATCGGGTAAATGATAATTGTTTTCATTTATTATCAATATATTTTTTTGTAGCTTTACAGTAAATTTCAGGGTGGAAAATGAAAAATTTACTTACTGTTCTTTTAGCTTTAGTAATCTCAACTTCAATTTTTTCCCAGGGGAAAGTTTATATCGTTCTCGGTAGCGATACTAGCATTTGGGAAGGATTAAATACTTCAAAACATTATCATTATTACAAGCATGGTCTTTATACAGATCAGAGTCGTAACGCATACAAGGTTATGGACCCCGCATGGCGTAGTCAAATGGTGGATAGTTACGGAACCCCAATGAAAATGACTTGGTGGATTATGGCTGGTAATACCTTTAGATACGCCATAAATACAAATGTACCAGATCCCAATTCAATAATATTTTATTATTTCAAGAAATATCATGGCGAAAATGCTTCAATTCTTGGTGACGAAATTACACTTCATTACCATAACTTCGTTTGGACTGATTATGATCAGGATGGTGTATATTACTGGAATCAGGCATTACATTGGGATGATTACAAGGAAGATTTTGAATATACCTTGTGCCAGTTATTGATTGATGAAGATGTTTTTCCTGTATCATTCCGTGGTGGTTGGCATTTTATGGAAAATGAATGGCAACATTATTTTGAGGATGTTCTACCATTTTCGATGCACAACGATTACCCTGCCAATAGATACGTTACCGAAGAACCGATAAATAATATCTACAATTGGTCTATGGCTCCATCATCATGGGAACCTTACCATCCGGCAGATTCCAACTATCAGGTACCGGGTGAGCTAAAAGGATGGGAACTACGTTCAAAATACATGAAAAGTTTTAACTCATCGTACATCGAAACAATGTTTCAGAATGCACTGAATGGACAAGATCAGATGGCTTGTGTTTGGTCGCACCTGCCCGAGGCTGATTTTCCGGAACAGATGTTAAGAGTTGATTCGCTAATGCATGTTGTAGCCGCAAACTATCCAACAGTTAAATTTCAATATTGCTCGGCTATTGAAGCCATGCAGGAATGGATGAAAACTCATGATACACACTCTCCTTCTGTTACTATTTCGGAAGAAGAATCGGGTGAAGATTTATATTTCCAAATTTCAGTAAACGAATTTATATTTCAGGGTGAACCGTTTGTTGCTGTAAAGGATATTTACGAACGCTATACCCGACTTCATTGCCAGGCTACCGGAACCAATACATGGCGAACAACAACTCCGGTAAATAAATCAAAAATAGCAAAACTTTCGGTTGCAGTTACGGATCTTGTTGGTAACCACACCACAGAGCATAGAGAATATAAAGCTGGTAACACATATTTCGATGCAAATGACGAAAATTGTACTTTTGTTTCTAACGGCTGGACGACTGTATCTAACGATGGCTGGAACCTTGATTCAAAAACTACTGCCATTGCACAATCGGATTCTGCCCAAATGCTATACAGCTTTAACCTAAATAACAGCGGTATGCATAATTACTTTTTAAGATTTCCTGCTATTGATGATGCAGCTGATTCAATTAAAGTTGAATTGCATACCGGAGACAATTTCCAATTCAGAAAAGTATTTAGCTCTGCACCCGATATTGATAAATGGATTTACATTGGTACTGCCGATATAAATGCTCCGGTTCAGAACCAATTAAGCGTTGTTGCTTACGCTGGCTCAATTAAGCCTAAAAAGTTTGCAATTGACGTATTAAAGGTGAGCGATCTTGTTCGCGACAAGGAATTAAGACCAGAAGTTTATGAGCTTGATTTTCAACTTGTTTCAAAATATGAAACTGCTTACGCTACTCTTACTATTCAAAATAATGGAATTGAATCTGTTTCCATTAGCGAAATAAGCTCAGTTAGTGGTTTGTTTAATCCTGTACTGGAAAGAACTATTACTATTGAGCCAATGAGCAATTTGGATATTCCGGTAAAATTCCTTGCAACCGAAACAGGTATTTTTCAGGATACAATTAAAATAGTTAGTGACGATCCAATAAATCCGGTCCAAAAAGTTGTTTGCCGTGCAACTGTTGAAAATCCGTTCTCGCTGGTTGATAACGAAAACTTATCGAACTATAACGAATTTGGTGACTGGCGAACAAGCAACACACAAGCTTACGGTGAGTCGAGCAGGTACGCTTACCTTAACCATAATCCGCTTAATTATGCACAATACAATGTTAGTGTTAAGTACAACGGTATTTACCAGGTTTATGTTATGCTGCCAAAAAGCGAAAACAGTACCGATAACGCCAAATATACACTTTATGTTAACGGCAATGAGGTAAAAAACGCATACCTTGATCAAAATTATGAATCTCCGGAATGGAAATTCCTATTTACACAAATGCTTAATATAGGCGAAACAGTTACCCTGCAAGTAATGGATGACGGCACAAGCTCAGCAGGTGCTGTAATACGTGCCGATGCTGTAAAGTTTTCGCTGGTTCACGAAATTTCCGGTGTGGAAGAAGAGGCTGAAACTCCAACCGAGTACAAGCTACTGCAAAATTACCCTAACCCGTTTAATCCGGCAACTACAATAAGCTACCAGTTACCGGAAGATACACACGTTGAAATTTACATTTACGACTTACTTGGACGCAAAACCGCTGCCCTTATAAACGAAAACAAAAAAGCAGGTAGCTACACCCTAAACTTTAACGCAGCCCAATACTCAAGCGGTGTATATTTTTACACAATAAAAGCGGGTAAATTTACCCAAACCCGCAAAATGGTATTGCTGAAATAATTTAATTTGTACTCCGTAGGGGCAATTTTCCGATAAATCGGAATCTAAGGACATGAATTGCCCCCATTGACAAATCTGAATCCAGGGGACACGAATCGCCCCTACATTTAATTTCTATTTCGTAAGAGCGATTTTCCGATAAATCGGAATCTTGTGACATGAATTGCTCCAACATTTAATCTCAGAGGTTTGTGTACAGCAAAAAGCATCAAACGCAACACTATTGCAGAGCGGATTACCAACCCGATGTGACACAAAATCAATCAAATTATAACTCAAAGACCCTTTTTACGGATAAAATACTTAATTACTCTTTTTTCGAGTGTAATATGATATATCAGTAAAATTGTATTAACCCCAAATATTGGCCACTGAGTATAAACTATGTAAGGTTTATATATATTATCATGTAAGTAAACACCGCTTAAATACATGGTATAGACTTCAATGGTTAGAACATAAGCGGCAAAAAGGATTGTACCCCAAAACTGAATTGAGTAAGGGCGGCTCATCATTTCAATAAATTTGAGCTCCCAGTTAAAAATGCTCTCTCCCAAAATATCATTAAATTTTTCTTCAAACTTTTTTATATAAAAACAGTTAAACTTAATTGAGCCAATAATAATAAAGTAAACGGAAAAAAATATTGACATAATATATGGTGCAACAATAATCATTACTTTCCAAATAAGATTGTTACTGTTTTGACCATTAGAGAGGTGTAATTGTTGCATAATCGCACCAATACTTAAAAACGCTACTGTGATAAGTAGGATAAAAATTCTTAATAGAGCACTATCCCAGTAACGTCTATCGGCTCTGAGTCTTTTATACTCTTCAATGAGTAATGTTTCTTTAAATGTAATCGAATTTGTACTTTCTGTTGCCATAATGTCTCCTTTTAAAAGAAAATATTTGTGAATTAAAATTCGATAAAACACTTATTTCAAAAAAATATGTTGAAATATAAATGGCAAATAATTGCTCCCAAAGAACGGGTACTAAACTTCTCAACTAATCGTACGGACGATTCACGAATCGTCCCATATACAATTTTAATTTATTCGACTTTCTGCCGCTTATAAATCGGAATCTATGGTCACGAATTGCCCCTACCCTTTACCCCTTGCCAGTTAATTTATATGCCTGCTCAAGGGTATTTTGCACACTTTTGGTATATGGGTGTGCCAAACCAAGTGTATCCTTCAAAATCACAAAAGCCTGTTCCCATGATTCAATTGCCTCTTTAAACATTTCCATATTCCAATAAACATACCCCAGATTATTTAAATCAGTTGCTACACTGGGATGATTTTCTCCAAAGTTTTTTATATCTGACTCTAACGCTTTTTCCAAATAATCACGGGCTTTTTCATATTCGCCCAAATCCTTATAAACCATACCAAGATTTGAATAATCTATTGCTACACTGGGATGATCTTCTCCAAAATTTTTAATACCTGACTCTAACGCTTTTTCCAAATAATCACGGGCTTTTTCATAATCGCCCAAAGCCTGATAAACACTACCAAGGTTTGAATATCTTGTTGCTACACTGGGATGATCTTCTCCAAAGTTTTTTATATCTGACTCTAACGCTTTTTCCAAATATTCACGGGCTTTTTCATAATCGCCCAAATCCTTATAGACAAGACCAAGGTTTGAATAAAGTATTGATACTGTGGGATGATTCTCTCCAAAATTCTTTGCACCTAACTCTAAC
Organism: Melioribacteraceae bacterium; assembly: GCA_963663615.1. Lineage (GTDB taxonomy): Bacteria > Bacteroidota > Ignavibacteria > Ignavibacteriales > Melioribacteraceae. The sequence goes on along the minus strand of OY760517.1, from coordinate 1,242,407 downwards.
GCTTTTTCCAAATATTCACGGGCTTTTTCATAATCGCCCAAATCCCGATAGACAAGACCAAGGTTTGAATAATATGTTGCCACTGTAGGATGTGTCTCTCCAAAGTTTTTAATACCTGACTCTAACGCTTTTTCCAAATATTCACGGGCTTTTTCATAATCGCCCAAATCCTTATAGACAAGACCAAAGTTTGAATAAAGTATTGATACTGTGGGATGATTCTCTCCAAAATTCTTTGCACCTAACTCTAACGCTTTTTCCAAATATTCACGGGCTTTTTCATAAAAACCTGCCTGTTTTAGCAAAATACCAAGGTAATTTTGTAATATTGCAATTTTTTCATGTTCAGAATTATTAAATACTTTAAGCACAGCTTCACCCAAAGGTATATAAGGGAATTTTTTGGTATAGTCATCTTTGTGATGGTCATAACTTACTAAATTAGTTACGCTGTTTATAAGGAACGTGCAATCTTCAACTGTGGGTTTTAGTTCTGCCAAAACTACTTCATTTAATACAGCGTGTAGTTTGTAGGCATTTATTTCTTCATTAAACATTAAAAAACCGGTTCGGTATAAAGTTTTTACCTCATGTACAAAATTTTCTTTCCAATCAAGCTGCTCAACCTGTAATAATGCTTGTAATACTTCAATACTAAAATATTCCTGTGGTAAGGCAGCAAATTGTTTTAATATATATTTTTGGTTTTGGGTTAAATTACTTGCGTTAAAAATACGAACAAGGTAAGTTTTTATTTTACCAAGCGGTTCGGTATCTGCATGTTGCACATCATCAATATTGGTTTCCCTGTTTTCTTTAAGCGCGTTGCATAATGTTTCGTAGCTCCAGTTGTTTTCTTCAGCAGCCTTTGCAAACACCTCAACAGTAAGTGTATGTAATTCAACAAGGTTAACAATATTTTTAATCTGGTTATTATCAAACCTTTTGCAAAACTTGGTAAATAATTCTATTGCTTCATCTTCAGTTAAAAAATCAACATCAATAATATTAAATTCCTTCATTCTGTTTCGTGAAGTAATTAAAATGTGCCAGTTAGGGGCTTTTGGTAAAAACCTTTTAATTTTTTTCAGGTTTATATCTGCATTATCAATAATTAGTAAATTTGGTCCGGGTAAATTGTTAAGTTTAACTAAGCACTCACCCAGTAAATTTTTAGTTTCAGTATTTGTAATTCCAAGATTTTTAATCAACAGCGAATCAGAAATTAGGGCATCCTCAAAACTATCTTTAACTGTAATCCATGCAGTGTGTTTGTAATCAGCAAAATATTTTGCAACAAATACCTCGGCAATTGTTGTTTTACCAACACCACCCATTCCGTTTAATAACAGTACCGGTTCACCGGCATTTAATTTTTGCTTCACCTCATTAAGTTTATTGCCTCTACCAATTATTTCACTTTCATCACGGCTTGGTACATTGTTTAGCTGTCCTTCTTCAAGATTTTTATTTGCTTGTCTGCTTAGGTCATCAAGTTTATTCTCTATGTTGTCCAGTTTATCATGTAATAGTAAATGAAGGTTTGTTATATTAAAAATTTCACGTTTATAGTTTTCTGAGATAACAAACTCTTCTATATCCTCATCCTCTTTTAGTTTATTTTCCAAAACATTAAGGAATTCTACTACCTGTTCATTTGTAGGTTTTATTACATTTGTTAGCTCGTTGGTAGATTCCTGTATTTCGGAAATGTTAAAACTATATCCTCGGTTTATAAAAAAACGAGCTTTTAATAGTTCTGTAACAAACACATGTGAATTATAAAACGGATATTTGGTACCCTCCTCCGCAATAGGGTATTTAGACTTAAATTCATCAGTAGTTTCCCTGATATGTTTTGTAAGCCCCTTTTGAGCTTTTGAATTATCCTTTAACGCCCAATCCAGCCCTTTGGTGGTTGCATATCCTACAAGTGAACTTACAATCATTTCAAACATACACTACCTTCGTTTATTTACTCTAATTTAAATTTAACTTCAAATATCTTAAATGGCAACCATTTTGGTAAATTATTTGGGAAGTTGTAATACCTCATCCCCAGATTTATTCGACGTGGGGAACCCCTTCTCCTGAAAGGCGAAGGGGCTGATTAAATAACTCGACTGTTTGTTTCAAATCCAAACATTCAATGAATTTTTGTTAAAGTCTGCAAACCATACAAAAGTCCTTCTCCATGTAGGAGAGGTCCACCAATGGTGGATAGGATGAGGTCCCCAAGCCAAACCTAATTTTTCAGCAGTGTTAAACAGAAGAGCTAACCCCCGGATTTTCTAAAGATTACTTCTTTAAAAACGATAATTTATGTAAGTTTATAGTTTGGAAAAATTTTAGTACGGCAATGAAGTTATACAGAATTGGCTTTTATATATTAAGGATACTCGGGGTTTACGGACTCGCAATGCTTGCTCCGCTTGTGGTATCGTTTATTTTTGAAGAAAACACCCATGTTTACTTCTATATACCTGTGGCATTTTGTCTGCTTTCAGGTTTGGCTTCATTGCTTTATAAAGGTGATCCCCCTGATCTCCGCTACCATGACACATTCCTTTTGGTAACTTTAACATGGGTAATAGTTAGTATAACGGGTGCACTCCCCTATTATATATCGCACTATTTCACTTCATTTGCAGATGCCTATTTTGAATCTGTATCAGGATTTACCGCAACCGGATCAACAATATTAAACGATATTGAATCGCTCCCCAAAAGCATATTATTTTGGCGTTCGGAAACTCACTGGCTTGGCGGAATGGGAATAATTGTAATGGTAATTGCACTATTCCCGAATACCCCCGGCAAAAAATTCCTGTTCGAGTCAGAGGCTCCAATCGCACCTGACGAGCGAAAATTTTTCCCTCGATTCTCTGAAATTGCAAAAAAATTCTGGAAAGTTTACCTGCTATTAACAGTAATTCAGGTTGTAATGCTTTTACCAGCCATGAACTTGTACGAGGCAATAACCCACTCATTCAGCAGCATTGCAGGGGGTGGTTTTTCTACCCGTAACGATAGCGTTGCCGCATTTAATAGCGAATATATAGAGATAGTCCTCTCAATATTTATGATAGCCGGTGCAACCAGCTTTGTTTTGCATTACCGTGCATTGCGGGGCAAACCGGGGATATATTTTAAGAGTACATCATTTAAAACCTTCTTGGGGATTATTTTCATCACATCCATTCTTTCCACAATTATATTAATAAATAAAACTGATTACACACTACTTGGTGCATTACGCGATTCATTTTTCACGATCATTTCACTCATTACAACAACAGGTTTCGCCACTGCTGATTTCAAATATTGGCCCGAATCCGCACAGTTTATTCTCATACTTGTTATGTTCTTTGGCGGAATGAGTCTATCAACAAGCGGATCAATTAAAATGTCACGCTGGTTGGTATTCTGGGGAGCAATAAAATCACGCATTACAAAAATGCTACACCCAAAAAGTGTGCAAATTGTTACGCTGGATGGAACTACTTTACCCAATGAAAACATTATAAAGGCATTAAACTACATTTACGCTTATGTTATTATTTTTATTATAAGCGGTGTACTTATAAAAGCCGTGGAAGGTTACTCAACCGCTACTGCATTTACCTCAATTGCTGCTACACTTGGAAATGTGGGACCTGGCATTGGCGATGTAGGACCATTTAACAACTTTGAACATTTTACAATTTTTAGTAAATATTTTTTTACTGTAATAATGTTGATCGGCAGATTGGAGATTTGGACAATAATTGCACTTCTAACTTCTGAAATTTGGTAATTGGGAATATTGACATTGCAATAATCTACTATACTTCTTCTTAAAAAATTGTCTTTTACTTCTGATTATATTTAATCTTTATGAAGTATTTTCAAACATTTTATAAATATTCTGGTTACCAATCACCCTGAAATTACAATTTGAAGAAATTGCTGCTTAAACGACCCGTTATTTATACTATATCCAGATAGCAATCAAATAAAACTAAAATATTAATACTAATTCGTGATTTTTTTCTTGATATGTTGGTAAACTTCTAATATAATTATATCGAGAAATTTTTAGCGAAAGCAAATAATAATAGAATAAATTTAATAATCAATTTACACAGGATTATATATGGCAAAGAAAAAAGTAAGATTCATGTGTACGGCTTTCAGGGACGGCTTTCAGTCTGTTTTTGGAGCCAGGGTACTAACAAAAGACTTCTTGCCAGCAGTTGAAGCTGCCAAAGAAGCAGGAATAAATTATTTTGAATCAGGTGGTGGAGCGAGATTCCAGTCTCTTTATTTTTATTGTCAGGAAGATGCATTCGACATGATGGATAAATTTAGAGAAACTGCGGGTCCGGATGCTAACTTGCAGACTCTTGCAAGGGGTGTAAATGTTGTAGGTCTTGATTCACAGCCTTCGGAAATAATTAAACTTCACGCAGAACTATTCAAAAAACATGGTGTTACCACCATTCGAAATTTTGACGCTTTGAATGATGTTAACAACCTGATATATAGCGGCAAGGTAATTACTGAAGCTGGTCTTAAGCATCAGGTTTGTGTTACTTTAATGGAGCTACCTCCGGGATGTGAAGGTGCACACACTGCCGAGTTTTATGAAGATAAACTAAAACAAATTCTTGAAGCAGAAATACCTTTCGATTCGGTATGTTTTAAAGATGCCTCTGGTACCGCTGTTCCATCGAAAGTATTTGAGACCATTAAACGTGCAAGAAAAATGCTTCCGGAAGGAACTGAAATACACTTCCATACCCACGATACTGCTGGTACTGCAGTTGCTGCCAACATGGCTGCTCTTGATGCAGGTGCCGACTTAATAGACCTCTCAATGAAACCATGCTCAGGTGGTACATGTCAGCCCGATATTCTTACAATGTGGCATGCGTTAAGAGGTAGCGAGTATGAACTTGATGTTGATATTGATAAAATCTTGGTTGCAGAGGATGTATTCCAGGATTGTATGAAAGACTACTTCCTGCCTCCTGAAGCTGTAGCTGTTGAACCAATTATTCCATGGAGTCCAATGCCTGGTGGAGCTTTAACAGCAAACACCCAGATGCTTCGCGATAATAAAATTATGCACCGCTACCATGAAGTAATTAAAGCTATGGGTGAAGTTGTAAGAAAAGGTGGTTTCGGTACTTCCGTAACTCCTGTTTCACAGTTCTATTTCCAGCAGGCATTTAATAACGTTATTTTTGGCGAATGGAGAAACATTGCACCTACTTATGGTAGAATGGTTCTTGGTTACTTTGGCAGAACTCCTGTTGCTCCGGATCCTGAAGTAGTAAAAATTGCTTCAAAACAGCTTAATTTGCCCGTTACGACCGAAAAGGTTCTTACGCTTAATGATGCTGATAAAAGCAAAGGTATTGTACCAGCAAGCCGTATGCTAATTAAGGAAGGTTTGGAAGTAACTAATGAAAATATTTTTATTGCCGCTACTTGTAAGGAAAAAGGTATAGCATTCCTTAAAGGTCAATCACCACTTGGTATAAGATATAAATCAGATGAAGTACAAGCTGAAGCTACTACCGAAACCAAAAACGGCAATGGCAAAGCAGATATATCTGTGGATAACATCAGTTTTACATTTATGATTAATGGTGAATACCATGAAGTCAGTTTTGATGGCACGGGACAAAACCTTGTAACAGCAGTTGCTGAAGCTGCTGCCAAAAAGAAAGATGCTGCTCCGGCTAAAGCAGCAGTTGCCGAAGACTCAAGTCTTACACCAATAAAAGCATTATTGCCAGGAAGAGTATGGAAAATACTTAAAAAAGTTGGTGATAAAGTAAACGAAGGTGATCCGGTACTAATTCTTGAAGCTATGAAAATGGAAAACGAAATTGTTGCTCCTGCTTCCGGTGTTATTCACGATTTTCTTGTTGAGGAAGGTGATCATATTCCTGGTGAAGCCGTACTGGCAAGAATAAAATAAAATTATGATATAGATTGGTATTAATCTCCGGGGTATTCGTTCCCCGGAGGTTTGAATAAACTTGATTTAAAATCTTCCCCAGTTTCCGGTTTCATACTTAAATAATTTTTTTGAGCGATTTACGAATATAGGTACTAACACCTAATACAAGTCCTAAAACCTGAATTACCAAATTAAACGTAGAAATATCTTTATAGCCATACCCTCCCATCATTGCACAGATTGCACCTGCAGCAACATAAGACATTTCACCTTTTATAAATCCCTTGAGAATAAAATAAACTCCGGTTAATACATCTACAAAGGCAAACGTCACTATATAATCCGATAATGAGTTTTGTTGAGTTTTATATAAATAGAATAAAATTACAGCAAGTATTACAAAGTCAAAAACATCTATTTTATTACTTTTAGACATAATTTCCCCACACTGCCAATTTCATAAAAAAATAAATATAATTAAACTTCTAACTCTTTTCCTTATAAACCGTATCGACTGCAAGACCGGCAGCAAGCAATAATATAGCGTGCCCTTTTTTGGTGTTATCAAAAACTTTAATTATATAGTTATCAGCAGATGTAAACAATTCTTGCCCCAATCCAGTCCATTTTTTAGTAATTTTACCAAGCGTATTGCCACTACTGTCAGTCATTTCAAAATTCCAGCCTTTCCAGTCCCCCTTAACATAAGCTACCTGTTTATCATTATTATCGAAAACAGTAAATGCTCCACCCAGTGTAAATATTTTGCTAATCATATAACCAAGTATATTACCGGATGCATCACAAACATTAACCCTTGATCTTAGGAATGAAAATCCTCTCTGTATTGAAAACTGTAGTTTGGATTCGTTATTAAAATCATCTCCCTCATACACAAAAACTTTTGAAGGAAGCAATCCCTTATTAAGAACTAACCGCAAATATTTCATTACTCCACTAGATTTTTCCTTTGCAATTGCAATCTGGCTTCCATCTGCCGGATCAAAAATATCGTAAGTATCAGTTAATTTCAGGAAGGCAATTCTTTCCTTAACCAGGTAAACATCATTAAAAAACATAAGTCCCTCTTTTATATTTGATTTTAGTAAAACTACACAAATCTAAGCAATTTTTCCAATTTTGTTTATATAAACAAAAAAGCCTCCCTGTTACCAGCTAACTTGCAAAAGTGGCAACAGGGAGACCGCATTGTGTAAGTAAGGTTGAATTGTAAACCTATGTATAATTTTATAAAGGCGGATTTGGAAATCCGCCCAACGTTTTAGAATTTTAAATATTAATTTACATTACAAGTGCCATTACAGCTTTCTGAGTGTGTAGCCTGTTTTCTGCTTCATCAAAGATTACGGAATTTGATGAATCAGCAACTTCATTTACCACTTCATCACCACGATGTGCAGGTAAACAATGCATAAACAGATAATCATCCTTGGCATTTGCAACAAGTTTAGGATTAACCTGATATTTCATAAAATGTCCACGACGTTCGGAAGCTTCATCTTCCTGTCCCATAGATGCCCAAACATCTGTATAAATAATATCAGCATCCTTTACAGCTTCAACAGGGTCTTCAAGAATTTCAACTTTACTGCCCATATATTTTGCATTTTCCAATGCATTATTAACAATTTCTGTTTCAGGTTTATAGTTTGAAGGTGTAGCAATGGCTATATCCATACCAACTTTTGACATACCGTGAAGCAACGAATGAGCCATATTATTGCCATCACCAAGATATGCAAATTTAAGTCCGCGTAACTCACCTTTTTTCTCGATAATAGTAAAAAGATCAGTTAGTACCTGACATGGATGGAGCAGATCAGTAAGACCATTTATTACTGGAATAGAACCATATTTTGCAAGATCAATAACATCCTGGTGTGAAAATGTACGAATCATAATACCATCAAGATAACGGGAAAGAACCTTGGCAGTATCCGAAACGTTTTCACTTTTACCCAGCTGTAAATCGTTAGGACCAAAATACATACCTGTACCACCCAGCTGATAAATACCAACCTGGAATGATACTCTTGTTCTTGTTGAAGGTTTTGAAAATATCATTCCAAGAGTTTTACCTTCAAGCACATGATGCTTTTCACCCGTAAGCTGCTTTAATTTAAGAGATTTAGCAACTTCAAAAATCTGATACATTTCTTCAAGTGAAAGATCATTAATAGAAATGAGGCTTTTGCCTTTCATGTTAACAGCCATTATTACTCCTCTGCCTTATACATTTGTTAATTCTTTAATTGGTTTAATTCTTGTTCCGCATCCGTCATACTTAATTTCATCGGAACTTGTTATAATTGCTTCATTACCTGTGTTAACTGCAAACTCCATTGCAGCCTTAACTTTTGGTCCCATACTGCCTTTACCAAACTCACCATTATCAAGATACGTTTTAGCCTCTTCGGGTGTAATAGTATCAAGAGCCTTTTGACCCGGCTTGTTAAAGTTTACATACGCTTTTGGAACGTCCGTCAAAATATAGAAATTTTTAGCACCAATTTCCGAAGCTAAAAGTGAAGATGCCAGATCTTTGTCAATTACAGCTTCAATTGGTTCAAGATGACCATCATCATGACGGTAAATTGGAATACCACCACCACCAACTGTTATAACTATATAACCTGCTTCAGCCAGTTGTTTAACAAGATCCTTGTTTTCGATATCCATTGGACGAGGTGAAGGTACTACTCTTCTCCATCCCCTCTTACGCGAGTCTTCCTGAAATTGCCAGTCATTTGCTTTCGCAAGTAAATCAGCTTCTTCCTTGATAAAAAATCTACCAACCGGTTTTGAAGGGCTTTCAAAAGCAGGATCGTTTTTATCAACAAAAACCTGAGTTACCAGCGCAACCACTTTTCTGTCAATATTATAATCATTAAGAACATTTCGCAATTGGCGGTTTATCATATAGCCAATCCAGCCTTGTGAATCGGCAACAGCAACATCAATAGGTTTTTTAGGAATTTTATACTGCTCAAACCCTGCCTCATTCTGTAACAGGATGGTCCCCACCTGGGGACCATTACCATGTGTAATAATTAATCCTGTTTCGTCTTTACGAATGAGATCAACAAGTTTTTCGCAGGTTTCATAAACAACCTTTTCCTGCTGCTCGATACCGCCTTTTTCGTTTCCGCTCTGGAGGGCGTTTCCCCCAAAGGCTACAACAGCAATATCTCTCATTGTCTCCCTATATTATTTTTTTATCTTTTAAGATAGTTTCAACCGTTATATCACCAATTTCCTGCAATTCGTACTGAACTCTTGTTGAAGGCTTATTTATGTTAAGTATTCTGCCAAGATCAATTGGAGTACCAATTACTACTGAATCGCATTCGGTTCTATTAATTGTTTCTTCAAGGTCTTTCATCTGCTGCTCACCATACCCCATTGCAGGAAGCAATATTCCTATATCAGGATATTTTTCGTAAGTAGCGGTTATTGATTTTACAGTAAACGGACGAGGATCAACCAATTCGGCTGCACCAAGTTTCTGTGCTGCAACAGTACCCGCACCAAACGTCATTTCACCGTGTGTTAGCGTTGGACCGTCTTCAATTACCAATACCTTTTTGTTTCTGATAACAGAAGGGTCTTCAACTGATAACGGAGAAGCAGCCTCAATTATTGTAGCATCAGGATTAACATCCTTAATGTTTTCCAATACTTCAAGAATATCGTCAGCATCTGCCGAATCAATTTTGTTAACAACAGCTACATCAGCCATTCTCAATGAAGTATTACCAGGATAGTAATATAATTCGTGTCCCGGTCTGTGAGGATCAACCACTGTAAAGGTAAGATCAGCTTTGTAGAACGACATATCATTATTACCGCCATCCCAAAGAATAACATCAGCCTCCTTTTCAGCTTCGCGAAGAATTGCCTCGTAATCTACTCCGGAATAAATAATTCCGCCAAGTGCAATATGAGGTTCATATTCTTCAATCTCTTCAATAGTACATTCATGCTTTTTGAGATCTTCAAGGGTAGCGAAACGCTGAACTTTCTGTTTAACCAAATCACCGTAAGGCATTGGATGACGAATGGCAACAACACGTTTACCGGCATCTCGCAATACCTTAACTAACTTCCTTGAGGTTTGTGACTTACCACATCCTGTTCTTACAGCAAGAACAGCTATTACCGGTTTTACTGATTCAATCTGTGTTTCTGCTCCCCCAAGCAAACGGAAAGAACAACCGGCTGCATTTACGATCGACGCTTTTGTCATAACATATTCCATTGTTACATCGGAATATGAAAAGACAACTTCATGAACATTCAATTCTTTTATGAGACCAACAAGCTGTGCTTCTTCATAAATTTTGATACCTTCCGGATAAAGTTTACCGGCAAGTTCAGCCGGATATATCCTTCCGTCAATATTTGGTATCTGAGTAGCTGTAAAAGCAACTACATTGTATTCTTCGTTATCACGGAAGAATACATTAAAGTTATGAAAATCGCGCCCTGCGGCACCCATAATAAGAACGTTTTTTTTAGACATACTAACTCCTGTTTATTCAACGGTTACGGACTTAGCAAGATTACGGGGCTGATCAACATCAAGTCCCTTCTTGACTGCTATATGATATGCCAATAATTGCAACGGAATAGCTGTAAGTATTGGCATTAACATCCTTATTGTGTCTGGAATTTTAATAACATGGTCAACTAAATTATCTATTTTTGTATCGTGTTCACTTGCAATTGCTATAATTCGTCCCTTTCTTGCCTTAACCTCTTCAATATTGCTAATCACCTTTTCGTAAACCGAATCCTGCGGTGTAATAAATACCGAAGGCATGTTTTCGTCGATAAGAGCAATTGGACCGTGTTTCATCTCCGCAGCCGGATACCCTTCGGCATGAATATATGATATTTCCTTAAGTTTTAAGGCTCCTTCCAGAGCAACCGGGAAGTTGTATCCCCTACCCAGGTAAAGAAAGTTATCAGCATTTTTATATTCTTCAGCAATTTTTTCTATATGATCATTAAGTTTTAGTATCTCTTCAATTTTGCCCGGAATAGCTTCAAGTTCACGTAAAATACTCTGTCCATCCACCACACTCATTTGTTTTTTACGGGCAATCATAAGTGTAAATAGTGCAAGTACAATTAATTGCGATGTAAATGCTTTTGTAGAAGCAACACCTATTTCGGGACCAGCATGTGTGTAACTACCAGCATGAGAGTCGCGAGCAATAGAACTACCAACAGCATTAACAATACCCAGACAAAGAGCCCCGCGTCTTTTAGCCTCACGCATAGCTGCAAGGGTATCGGCAGTTTCGCCACTTTGCGAAATAAATATTATTGTATCTGTTTCGCGTACAATAGGATTACGGTATCTGAACTCGGAAGCATACTCAACTTCAACAGGTATATTGGCAAACTGTTCAAACATATATTCACCAACCAAACCGGCATGCCATGATGTACCGCAAGCAGTTATTATTATTCTTTTACTTGCAGCAAATTTATCCTCAAAACCCTGCAAACCCCCAAGTTTTACAATACCTTCATCATGCAACAATCTTCCTCGCATAGCATTCATACACGATTCAGGCTGCTCCATTATCTCCTTAAGCATGAAGTGATCAAAGCCACCTTTTGAGATTTGTTCTGGTGACATATCAACTTCGGTTATTACCTTAATAGCTTCTTCATCGGTAATAGTTTTAGCAATAAACCTGTCCGCATAAACCTCGGCAATTTCGTTATCTTCCAGGTAAACAACACTGCTGGTATGTGCTATAAGAGCGTTAACATCGGAAGCAATAAAGTTTTCTCCATCTCCAATACCAAGCACAAGTGGCGAACCCTTTCTCGCAACTATAATTTTATCTGGCTCCCTTTCTGAAATTACAGCTAATCCGTAAGTACCTTCTACACTATTAAGTGCAACCCTAACTGCATGAAACAGGTTATTGCCAAGCTTTAGGAAACTGTCAACCAACATTGCGATAACCTCTGAATCGGTATCACTTTTAAACTCGTAACCTTTGTTTTTAAGAGTTTCCTTCAAAACTGCGTAGTTTTCTATAATTCCATTATGAATTACAACCAGGTCGCCATCCATATTAGGATGAGGATGTGCATTAACTTCATTAGGTACGCCATGAGTTGCCCAGCGCGTATGTCCAATACCAATATTGGCAGCTAACTTGTGTGCCTCAACTTTTTCCTCAAGCAGGGATACTTTCCCCTTGCTCTTCACAACATCTATCTTGCCATTATCAAGAACACCCACACCGGCTGAATCATAACCTCTGTATTCCAGCCTTTTTAGCCCTTCAATTAAAATTGGAACGGAGTTTTTACCTCCAATATAACCCACTATACCACACATAGTATATTTCCTTTAAATTAGTTAAACGAATAGTATTTCTAATATAAAAACGGAAGAATAAGAAAGTGTGACAAAAGGAGTTAATGGTCGGGGCATGGACGCAACAACAGTTTATTAAACTGTATATCAGGAAAAAATAATATGTTGTTTTTTGCATCCATGTTTAATTCAATTGTTTGGTAATATATATCTTAATTTACAAAAATTCCCCAACAATACAATAGCTAATCAATGTTAAATATTAAAACTGCAAGGTATATTAGCCTTATTTCACCTTGGCGAGTTTTTTGATTTCAGTGATATTTTTATCAGGATATTTTGCAATTACTTTATACAAATATACACCGTTAGCAATCGTATCACCATCCTGGTCTCTTCCGTCCCAGTAAATCTTGTTTAAAAGTTTGATTTCCATTTCATTTGGCATCACATCAATTACACGAATTAGTCTTCCTGTAACTGTATATATTCTGATCTGCAATTCCTGCGGAGTTTCAGAACCGGTTAAGGTAAACGTAAACCATGTATCGTCTGTAAATGGATTTGGATAATTATAAATATCTTCAATTTTGTTTTCAGTATCTACCCTGAATGTAATTACATATTGGGTTGAATCAAAAAAGTTGTTTGAAGCATCTTTTGCAAGAACTTCAAGACGATGCGGTCCGTCATTCATTAATGGAGTCCAGGTTATTTCCGCCTTCGAATCAGGGTATGGTGTATAGTTAAACTGCATCGAATCCTTTGCCTGCACCTGCAATTCAGCATGATCATAATAAATGTAGAAGTTCTCGGCTACAAGTGGCAACGGACTATTATCTTTAAGTGTTATGAGCACTTCGGGGCGGGATGATACCAAATCGCCATCAATTATTTCTCTACCATCAAAACTAATATCAAATGTTGGAATGAGCGAATCCCGGGATACATAAAATGAATTTTTAGCGATATTATTAAACGTATATAATTCCGGAGTTGCCGATTCAACATTTACTTTAACAGTATTATCAAATAATAAAGTGGATGTATTGATTGTATCATTCAATGTAATTTCTGTGTTCGCATCAATATCAATGTTTGTTGAGTAGAATGCAGAATCAGCATCATTAAGGGAAAGGTCTATTTTTACATTATTTGCCTTGGCATCACCAACATTTTTTATGTCGAGTTCAAGATAAAGATCAAAACCTTGTAATAACGAGTCAGGTGCAAATCTGAAATAGCCTTCAGATACAATAATTTCGGGAAATGAAGTATATTGAACATTTATTTCATGGAGTGATAGTTTTTTGTTATCTCCTTCGGAATTATCTTTAAGATCAAAGTTCATTTTCAGATAGTCATACTTTCCATTCAACGAATCATCCGGAGTATAGTTACCATCCAAAGTATCTTCAATAACTACCCAGGAATTGGTGCTCACATTTCTGCCTGTAAGTTTAACATTGTAAACCCCCAACGAGTTTTCGGAATCAATGTTATAGTTAATATTTCCCCATTCACTTGCCGGACCTATCTGTGGGGTTTCGATTGAGGCTAAACCCTCGTTATATGTACCTCTGAATATTGAAAATTTCTTTGGTTTGCTGCCATAGTGCGTGCTACCATAAACCTTATCATTAACACGGTCATAACAATAAGTGTAGAAGCCGTCAAAGCGACTGTTACCATAAATTTTCCATTCATTTATATATATATGAGTTTCCAGACTATACTGTCTAACATAGTTCGAAATATTTTTTTCGAATACATACAAAATTCCTTCAGCTATAAAAAATCCTGAAAAACCTTCATAACTGCTACCGGTTAACACAATATCATCGCCAACCTGCTCCCATTCATTATAAGGGTCAAACATTCTCATTGTGTAATAATACTCATCGAGCGTATCCTTAAATGCCAGGTTATATACATAACGACCATCCGACTGTACGTACGATCCACCGGTTTGAACCAATGTATTAAGATCGTCATAAAATCCTGCCGGTACATAAATTGATGATGTATCACCGGTTGCTAAATCAAGTTTCATAATAAAATTAGGGTCTAACTGTGCAAAATACAATGCTCCATCCAAATGAAACATTGATTTCCATATAGGAACTCTGTTCTCACTAATTGGTCCTTCAACCACTCCCCTGGTAGTACCATTATAACCGGTACCAACTTTGTAGATTGGTGTCGCTTCATCAAAGTTATCATAAGCAACTCCAAAATAACCCATATGCCCGAAATAAATATAGGAACCATCAGTAGCGATAGCAGTTAATGAGTGAACATCTGCTGGCATAAGTGTATCCATCATCATTTCATCAAGAATAGATGTTCCTTTTGGTTCGGGCGGATTGTTTGTTCTGTTCATTACCATAGCAGATATTGATTCATTATACTGCATATTTGAATAGTTAAGTATTTTTAGCTGGTTTTCATTTATGTGATAACCTTTTTCATCATTGTTATCCGATATAGTAAAGGTTATTGTTGGAGACCAGTAAGAGTATTTTTCACCTTCCCTGATACGTGATCTCAAGAAATATTTGCCTGCAGATATAGATGGAGCATATTCAAGAACTCCATTTTTTTCAGGGATCAACTCGGCAGATTGATACATTGGATCATTAAATTCCAAACTGGTATCTATTTCAACATAATAGGTTAAATTTCTTTCAACATATTCTGCAACATCTGCTATTGTAACCTCAAAATTATCTGATTTAACAACCGCACCATCATACGGTTTAACCAAACTAGGTTCCGCAATACTAAATACTGCAAAGTTAGCCGAAGCGATATTATCACTAAAATCAATTTCTTCAATTTGGTTTTGCATATTTACACTGGCGGTAAAAGTAAAAATTCCATCCTTTCTTGGGGTAAATCCAAATTCAAGTGTATCGCGATCTCTGAAGCTTGCAATTTTCTTCGTACCCAAAACAAAACTTGTATCAGGACCAGTGGCTTCAAGTCTTACATATACTGAATCAGTATCTATATACCGACCAATATTATTGATGTCAACATAAACGTTTGTTGAATCATCAACCAGTGGTGTTGAAGGATTAATACTAATATTACTTGTTCCAACAGCAAAGTCGGCATATTCTGGCAAGGCAAGTTTAAGAGCCGGATCACCAAGCAATGTTAAACAATTTAGATGATCTTTTGTATTATTTGTAAGAATACCGTTAAAGTTAGTTTTGGCTAACAGTACAGCATCACCTAAAACTTCTTCACCTTCAAGGAACAAATAGTTATAGAGCCTCTTGTTCATATCCACACCATAATTCCACAAGGTAATTCCGGTATGTCCAAAAAACCCAATTGACCCTCTGCCGGCAGCGAGATTAAAGTTTTCACCAAAAACTTTTTGGTTATCGAAATGTGCAGTATAACATGTAATACTGGTTACAAATGGCATACGTCCTTCATTTTCCAGCAGGTAAATATCGTCATTAAGGAAAACTGCATCCCACTGATAACCGCCACCATGTCCGTAAAAGTTAGCCATTATACAACCATCATTAAAACCTTGCCTTATTTCAGGAGTACCGCCCTTAAAAGGTTCATGTGATTCTTTATTAGGGAAATAAAAAACTTTTGTTGAATTAAACCCAACTTCCTGAATATAGTTATTATCAAGGAAGAGTGATTGATCGTTAAAACCCTTACTCTGTTCATCACCGGTATTTTGTCCTGCACCAATAAGTAACGTATTTTGAACCCACTCTTTACCCGGATCATTTGGATAATTTACAATTTTATCAACCAATAATTGGGCTTCCTCCGGCGTTTCACAAGAAATACGTCCGATTGCCATATCAGGCATAACATCATCACCGGAAACTGCAGCGTAGAGGTTATCGGCAACAGTGTAGCCATGTTCGTAAGTTTTAGTAGCCATAGAAGGGAGATAATTCTTCCTGCTATCCTCTAAAAGTCCACGGTAATCCCAACTCATATCACCCAAAAGAGCTACATAGGAAGGGCGTGGTAATTGCCAAGAAAAAAAGGCATGTATGGTAAATTCTCTTATTGCTTCGGGGTCAAGCAAGCCGAAAGAAAACTCATTATAAATATCAAAAACATTTACAATTTTAACACGAGGATTGTCAAATCCATCAAGATTATTTCTCCTGAATTCAGCAAGTTGTTCAGCAGCTTCCATAAAATCGGGATGTGTAATTATTATATAATCGGCACCGTTGCTGGTACTTAATAGATCAGAGTTTGAATTCAGAGAAAACGAATCAGGCACTGAATAGTATCCATCATCAAAACAGAAATACTCCTGTGGTTCAGTAGCCGTATGCATAAACTGAAAGGTTTGGTACTCGTTATTAAGGCGTCTGGTATTGGTAAGCAACTCATTAGTTCCCGGAATATAAACCCAAAGGCTATCACCATACCATCTCCACACTTCATACATAGCTCTTCTGTTCAGTGCATCCTGTGGTGAATTAATTGCAAAATAATTGCCAAAAACACGGTTTAATCTATTGTACTTAATATCAATCCAGTTAACTCTAATTTCGTCTGTTGATGCGTAATTTCCTCCACGGGTTATTACCTGAAGATTTATAGTAGGTGCCAGAGAAAATGAATCCAGATCACGTTCAAAAGAATACTCAATACTTTCCTGACCAGTAAAATAGAAATCTCCAATATCTTGAGAAAGTAACCTAAACTCAGGATTATGGCTTGTTTTTTCCATTCCATGAACACTATAAGTGAGCTTCACATTTTTATTGTCACTATTCCAGTTGGCTGGAAATCTGAACTGTGCGGTGAAACTTTTAACTGGTGAACCATCTCTTCCACTCACTACAGCCCATTGCCAGTTATCTCTGTTAAGATCTTCTGCATGACCAAATCTTTCAAATAGAAGATCCTCTTCAAGATGAATCACTTCATTAGTGTTCTGTAATTTAATTTGCTCATTAACCGGATAACCATCTACACGCTGATACCTTAATCCGGTCGAATCCGGATCGTAGGTTAACCAGTAAACATTTTTTGTATTATAAATATTTTGTCTTGCATATTCGGTTGCTTTTGGAGGAAATCCAACAAACTGAAAATAATCTCCTGAACTAAATATTTTGTTTTCACCATCAAAAACTTGTATTGGCACCTCTTCACCATTGCAAAACAATCTTAAATTATCAGACATGATACTATTCATCTGATATCCAAGACTATCCAGCTGGTCATAATAAACTCTGTAAATTCCTTTTTCCTGCACAAATATTTTGGCATAAACATTAGTTGGATTATACCAGTCTGTAGCAACATTTGTCTTTTCAGGCTTAATTAAGCCCGTCCATTTTTGAGCCTGATTATAATTTACAACTGATTTTTTTAACATCTCATCAGTTTTCATATCATAATCAGCAACATTGCTAATGTTGTTCATTGAACCGGATTTTATATAAACCCTTACATTAACAGTTTTATTGTATTTAAGCTTTCTCGTAACAGGGTTGAACTGATATGGTGAAACGGCTATGGAAGCAATATTTGAGAGACGATATACATATGTACCACTTAAAGAAGAAATTTCTTTGGGGAAGTATGAATTCGTTGAGTAAACTTCCTTGTTAAAATTAAGTTTGTCATCAACACCCTCTTCGGTAAGAGCCATACTTGGTTGGGGAAGAATAAACTTGTTATCAAAAGTAAAATCGTCTATTTTTAATATTTTTACTGATACTTCAGCATTATGAGGAATACCCATCTTAAAAGTATAAATTGGCAATGCCGGTGAACCCGCATCAGCCAAAATGGGATCAGAACTTGTAACATAATCATATTCAATATCATTAATTACAGTATCACCAAGAAAGTAGGAGTTACCAAAATCAACTTGTACATCTACATAATCATTTGTTGATTTAAGCACTTTTAAATTCTGGGCGAAAAGAAATGAAGATAAAAGAGCAAACAGTAAAAATGCTTTTTTCATAATAACCAGTTTCCTTCAGTTTATTTATTTGCTGTAAACACAGTAGAAATTATTCTATAGATTTCCTTTTTAATTGAAGGGTATCGTAATAAGTTGCGATTGCAATCATAAAGATAAGCCAAAATGGTAAGTCTCTGGTAATCCAGCCATGGGTAAGCAATCCGGGGGTTTCAAGAAATCCGCGAACAAACAGTCCTATTCCCGCAGCTTTAATTCCCAATATCAAAAAATATCCTTTGCTTTTGTATTCCAACAACCTTTGACTTTTGTTCGTAATGTAGAAAAACAGATAGACAAAAAAAATGGTATTTATTGTGCCCAATATGCCCAGTTCTGTTTGCCTGAACAAGAAAAAGTTATGAGTTGTTCCGCTTGAAGCCCAGTCTAACTGAAACTCATCGAAGGTTCCCATCTTAACGGGCAAATAATCGTATATATAATTTGGAAACATACCCGGACCAATACCGAATAAAGGATGGTCACCAATAATATCACATGCAATCTGCCAGTAGTAACCACGAATATTTTCAAAAATCCTCTCGAATCGAATGAAAAGCAGAAATATATCCCTGGTTTTTTCGAACATCAGAAGCACAACGAATAACAGAATACCAGCAACAATAAACCTGTAAAATAATTTTCTGTTAAAATGAAACACAAGATATAACCCCGCTACAAGAATGGCTCCCAAAGAAGCACGTGAATTTGTTAGCAGCATAGCCAAAACACTTAACGCCAGTGCAGCAATGTAAACCAACCGTATCCTTTCGTTTTTATTTGCAAGTACAGCCTGAACCATAAGAGGAATGGCTACTGCAAGAAACAACCCAACAGCGTTAGGATTTCCATATAATCCGCTAAAACGTAATGCACCCGCTTCAAGCAAACTCGAAACGTTTGATAGAACAGAAGTTACCTCGTAAACTGTACTTGCCGCAAGTATAACACCAATTACAATTATTGTATCGGTCAAAAAGTATCTGTAATCTTCATCCCTTAAAAAAGAATAAATAATTGCACAAATGTAAAAGAAAATTATCTGCTTGAGTATATATACCATTGAAAACGAAACGTTTGCTGAAAAGAGAGCTGATACACCCATTGCTAACAAAGTAAGCAAAGCTAACTGTTTTAGTTTCTCGGGTATTTCCCTTATTGGCTGAATACTTAAACCAAACTTGAACAAATACATTATCGTAAATACCAGAATACCAGAATAGTTAATTACTACACGCAATTGTTCATTTAGATCGCTGGTAATTAAAAAGTACAATGCAATAACAATAAATAACGGGAATTTATACGGATACTTGTTGAAAATATATAAAGATGCCCCCAATGCTGCCAGAGCTACCGGTGCATAAATGTGAATAGTGCATATTAGTGCTAAAAGTACTGCAAACAGATAAAATGATTTTTTTCTGTGATCAGTTAAAATGTATAATGAATCTGGCAATGTTCGGACAGTTTATTGATTAAATAAAGTTGTAGAAAGATATTGAAATTATTCCTTAAAAGCATCATTATTTTAATTTACAACTAACTCAAAATTTAATCACTAAAACTAATTCAATAAATAAATTTCCATTCGATAATTGACTATAACTAAAAACTTGTTAACATAGAAATACTTCTGTAATAGCAGAATATTTAGTATCTTGACAGGTGTTAATTAGCAACAATATTAGGGGAATTAATGCCAAAAGAAAATTTAGTTTCATTCCTGAAGTCCATTGAGCTATTTAAGGACTTAAAAGAAGATGAGCTCGAAATATTACTTGGATATACTAAACGTGTTGAAATACCAAAAGACGAATACGTTTATGCCGAAAATACTCCAAGAAAAGACCTTGTTATTGTTCATGAAGGTGAAATTGAACTTTACAAACGCACGCCCTACGGGGAAGAAAAAAGAATAACCTTCTTTAGCAAGTTCGATTTCCTTAGTGAAGGTGCACTTATGGATGACTATCCTCATTCAACTTCTGCACGTACTACTCTTGATACCAGTTGTCTGCTGCTTTCTCGTGATTCATTCAAAAAAATGCTTGTGGATCACGCGACAATAGCGGGTAAAATTCTGGCAAGAATTTCACGTGTTATCTCAAGAAGAATTGCACAGGCTAATACGCGTCTTGTAAATATGACTTCACAATACCAAACAGGCAGAACACGTGAAGAACATGACTTGCTTGGTAACCGTGAAGTTCCTTATGAAGCCTATTACGGTGTGCAAACGCTCCGTGCAATGGAAAATTTTAATATTAGTGGTGTACCCCTAAACTTTTTCCCTGCAATTATTAGCGGTTTTGCTGTTGTAAAAATGGCTGCTGCCAAGGCAAATTATGAGCTGGGTTTACTTTCAAAACCTGTTTGTGATGCAATTGTTCAGGCTTGTGAGGAAATTATGAACGGCAGGTATCATTCGCAGTTTGTTGTTGATATGATTCAGGGTGGTGCAGGAACTTCAACAAACATGAATGCCAACGAAGTAATTGCAAACCGTGCTCTCGAAATACTTGGTCATGAAAAAGGCGACTATAAATATTGCCATCCAAACAATCATGTTAACCTTTCGCAATCAACAAACGATGCTTACCCAACTGCTGTTAAAATTGCTCTAATCAAAGCAAACGAAAAGCTGATCCCGGTTCTTAAAAACCTCATAGCCTCATTCCGTAAAAAAAGTGAGGAGTTTGCATCTGTTATTAAAATGGGAAGAACTCAGCTTCAGGATGCCGTACCTATGACACTGGGACAAGAATTTGAAGCCTATGCTGCTACTCTTGAGGAAGAAATACACCGCCTGTCACAAAACTCAAAACTGTTTCTTGAAGTTAACATGGGTGCTACTGCTATTGGCACAGGCATAAATACTGACCCCGAATACTCGGATAAGTGTGTTCACCACCTTAGGGAAATTAGCGGTTATGAAATTGAAAAAGCGGCTAACCTTGTTGAAGCAACCCAGGATACCGGTGCATTTATTATGTATTCATCAGCTGTTAAACGTCTTGCAGTAAAATTAAGTAAAATCAGTAACGATCTAAGATTACTTTCATCCGGACCAAGAACAGGATTTAATGAAATTAATCTACCGGCTATGCAGCCAGGCTCATCTATTATGCCAGGTAAAGTTAATCCTGTTATTCCTGAAGTGGTTAACCAGATTGCATTTAAGGTGATTGGTAACGATTTAACTGTTAACCTTGCTGCGGAGGGTGGACAGCTTGAACTTAACGTATTTGAACCTGTTATAGTACAAAGTTTGTTTGAATCGATAGAAATGTTGAAAAATGGTATGGTAACTCTTAAATACCGCTGCATTGATGATATAACTGCAAACGAACAACGTTGCCGTGATTTGGTTCAGCATTCAATAGGGTTGGTTACAGCTCTTAATCCGGTGCTTGGTTACGAAATATGTACAAGTCTTGCCAAAGAAGCACTCGAGACTAACCGTGGTGTTTATGATTTGGTACTCGAAAAAGAACTCCTTACACAGGAAGAACTTGATAATATTCTCCTGCCGGAAAATATGATTAAACCAAGAAAGCTTAAATAAACTGTTACCGGCAGTTTATTCTGCCGGTAACCCAATTTTATGGATGACTTAAAAAAAGACAAGATAACAAATGGTTCGGGAGCAATAAGAAAAGATGTTAACCTCAGGAAACTTGAAGAAAAAGAACTCTTCTCTCTTATGAATATGCTTAGCTGGAATGATGAGTTTGACAAATTTCTTATTCAGCAAATTTGCCTTGAACTAAAAAGACGCGGGAAGAAAAACTTCCTATAACGATATACTTGTGCCAAGTACCAAAGTACGCCTTCCAAAATAACTGCCATTTTCAAACCTCTCGTTATAATCCTTGCTATATGTGTAACTGTGTATATTCCTTATGTTTAATATGTTCATCATCTCTAGATACACTACCGTAAAGTATTTACCAAACAAATTGTGAAAATATGTAAACCTTACATCAAGGCGATGATAACCAGGGAAACGACTACTATTTGTTGAGCCTTCAACCGGTTCGTAAACACCCTGGTATTCAATATAATTACCTCCAAGAACCGGAGTATAAGGTCTGCCTGTTGAATATTTATAATTCACTCCCAAATTCCATGAATCAGTAAGGTAATATTGTGTAACAATTGTTAAGCCGTGAGTGATGTCATAATCACTAGGAGCATACGATTCGTTATCCATCCAGATACGTTTCGATTTCAAATAACCATAAGATACCCAACCACTTAAATCATTTGACAAATCCCCTTTGAATATAATATCGGCACCGTATGCATATCCATATCCATTATTTGAATAGTTTTGTACCTCATCTTCAAGAGGCAAGTTAATGTAATCCTTATAATAAGTTTCTATACGGAAATATGATTTTTTTGAATACTGGTAATCATAAGAAACAATATATTGTTCAGCTTGCATTTCTTTAAGACCGGGATTACCATCTTTAATTGCGAATAACCTTAAATCTGGTATTTGCCTGAAGTAGCCAAAACCAAATTTAATATTCGATTTGTCATTTATTTTGTACCCTATATTTAATCTTGGATCGAACCATGATATATCAAGATCAGGAAAAACATCATATCTTAATCCTGCAACAAAAAACAACCTATCGGTAAACAGCTTTGCAGACTCAAGTTCAAGGTAAGTGCTGTAACGTCTGTTTGCAACTTTTTCATCAAGAACAACTTTAGGTGCATCAGGTCTAATGTTATAATCCTCATCAGGAACCTGTCCCAAATACTTTTCAGTTCTTTCTTCCATATCGAAACCGGCAAGCAGCCTGTATTCTTTGGAAATATTATATTCCGCATCCACACGATACTTCATAACCGCATCAGTATTTTCAAGATCAAGAACACCCAGAGTCCATTTATTGGCAAACACATTATATGCTGCGGTAGTATTAATGAACAACTTGCGGTAAAATACATCGGTAATATTCAGATTAATAAATCTATTATAGGAAGCTCCATTAAAGTTACCATTGTATTCGGCACGCTCAACCTTAACACCCTGATTATCCTCAGCGTACATACCAAAAAGTTTTATTCTGCCGGTTTCGGAGTATTTGTGTGTATAAACTCCGCTAATATCTTTTGCATCGGGCAGACTTGTAAATTCGCTTCTTGCACCATTAACCGCCATTAGAGGCTCATATAAACTCATTTTTCCGTATAATCTTAATCCGGTTTTATCTTCAATTACCGGTATATCACTTTCGAATGACAAACTCGCCATTGAAATACCAATTGTATGAGAGTTTGCAGATGGTTCATCCTTGGTTTTAATATCCAGCACACCCGAAAGTGCATTACCGTACTTTGCCGAAAATCCACCGCTGGAAAAGAAAAGTGACTTCATTGCACCGGTATTAAGATTGGAAAACAATCCACCATAAGATGATTCAAGTGTATAAGGATGATAAACGGTTGCATTATCAATAACTGTAATAGTTTCTACCGGGTCTCCTCCCCTTACGTAGAGCTGTGCACTTTCCGAAACATTAGTAAGACCGGGCATAGTTTTTATTGCCTGCAAAATATCAGCTGCACCACCGGGAGTCATGAGCACATCCCTTTCCTGTACAACCACCCCCTTACCCTTTTCCGAGCTGAATGCAGAGCCTAACACAACAGTTTCAGTTAGCTTAACAGTTTTGGTATAAAGCACAATATTTAATTCGTATTTATCCTTAATCCCTATTGGAAGTGGTTCATTGTACTTACTGTACCCTATAATTGAAGCAACAATATTTATTCCTTCACCTTTTTTAGTGGTGAACAAAAATTCGCCTTTTTCGTTAGTCATGACACCATCAAAACTGCTAAGTCTGTAAACATTCACATAAGGCAAGGGCTTGTTGTTTTCATCACTTACAGTACCAAATACTGTTAAAACCTGCTGCGGAAAAAGAGTACCGCAGCTTGCAATTATAAACAGAACTATCTTAGCAATTTTGCTGATCATTTTTATAATCCTTTCTCTTCAGCCACTTTTTTAATTCTTTTTTCAAGCGAAGGTAATAGCTTGTAAGAAACCCAGTTAAAGTCCGGTTTTATCTCCAATACTTCTTTATAAGTTTTTTTAGCAGAATCATATTTACCGAGTTCCGTATATGCCCTTCCCAACCAGGCATACGATTCTTCAAGTCCCCAGCTAACAAGTTTGCTTTTATCCTCTTTTTTAGAATTTTCAAGAGCAGCCTCAAACAATTTTTCAGCTTGCTCTGCACTACCGCCAAACATTTCAGGAGTATTTAATGCCATAATTCCTCGAACCAGTAAACTTCTTGAATTCCCCTTATCCATCTGATCCGCTTCATCAAGGTTATTATGTATGCGAACTGTAAGAACTGGTGCTTCCATCATTGCAGTAGCAATTTTCATCATGTAAACCCCTGCTTTAACTACCCTGGCTTCTGCTCCATATTTTTCACTCTCCATTAAAGCGTCGCAATACTCTCTCGATTTATCATAATAACTTGTTAGAAACGCTTTATCTTTGCTGTTCAGCCCAATATTCAACAATCTGTATCCAGTTAAGGCAGCAAAATATTTTGCATCTTCATTATCAGGTGCAACCGATAGTATCCTTTCGGAAAGAGACCATACCTCGGCAAAACTTTCTTTGCTAAATGAAAAATATGCGTCATTACTTTTTTTTGCCAACTCGGCAATTTTGGCTTCAATACCAACTGTCTGTGCCATTAAACAAGTTGTTAAAACTATAAATAGAAAAATGTTTTTTAGATAATTCATAACCACTCCTGTTTTTAAAGTACTTTATTTTGCAAAGTAAATAGACAAAAAATTTTTATTTTTTCTTAATAAGGTTTTCAAGATGTTCAATATATATTTGAAAAGCCTTTTTACCTTTTTCAGTTAACGAGTACGAAGTTAGCGGTTTTCTGTCAACAAATTCTTTCATTACAGTAATATATCCTGCCGATTCAAGTTTTTTAACATGCACACTAAGGTTACCATCCGTAGCATTTATCTGCTTTTTTACAAATTTGAAATCAGCTTTTTCATTACTAATTAATACAGCCATAATAGCAAGTCGTATTCTGCTGTGAATTATATCATCAAGTTGTTGGTAATCAAAATCAGGCATTTTCAGTTTGTTGTTCTTTTTTAAATTTTGTGTAGAGAATAATGCCGGGTACTACCTGGAAAAACAGCATTTCGCCAGCCATAATAAGCATAGTATAAATACCGGGAACAAAAAACATAATAATTGCTGTAATCCACCAACCTACAGAAATCATCATTAACCACCAGTAATCATAAACAACGCTGGAAATAAAAAAGGCAATTCCAAGCAGGACACTTAGCATAGGAGAAATATACTGTCCGTGCAGAGCACCTGTAATTGGCATTAGAAAACCAAGTATAGTCATTCCAATACCAGTTGCAAACCAAATTGATCCCAATATTTTACTTGTAAAAGTTTTGTTCCTTTTTCTTTTGTGAATACGGTTTGTAATTATATCGTACAAGGAATAAATCCAGCCAATACCAACTACCACAACCCAATTCCAGTAAAAACCGTAAGTTTGGTTAACTACCGATATAAAGGTTGATAACAATCCAATTACAATAAGTATTCCCCAAATTATATATCCCATTCCGTTATCCACAACAGTTCTTTTACTGTCCTGCATAACCTTTTTGATAAATTCCAGTTCTTCTATTGCTTTATTTTGATCCATATTTCCAAAGTGCTTTGTTTTATAAAGTGAATATAAAACGGGATTATAATTTTGTCAACTACAAATTGAAAAATTAAGGAAAAAAACTTTAAAAACGTTTGTATGCCTATATCATGTGTACTATTTTAAAACATGTTCTTTTAACAATATCTTTATATGCGAATAATGGAGGTTTTTATGTCGAATGCATTTTTCAGGGTTCCCGAAACCAAAAACGAACCTGCCAAAATGTACGCCCCTGGCAGTGTTGAGCGAGATGAGCTAATAGCAAAACTCAATGAAATGCAAACAAATGAAATTGAAATTCCACTAATTATTGGCGGTAAAGAGGTTAAGACTGGTAATCTTGGTGAAATAAGACCACCACATAATCATTCCAAATTACTTGGTGTTTACCATAAAGCAGGTGAAAAAGAAGTTAACATGGCAGTTGAGGCTGCTCTTAAAGCAAGAGAAGAATGGGCTGAACTTCCATGGGAACACAGAGCATCAGTTATAAGAAAAGCTGGTGAGCTTCTTGCTGGTCCCTGGAGAATGACTATGAATGCTGCAACAATGCTTGGACAGTCAAAAACTGCACATCAGGCAGAAATTGAAGCAGCTTGTGAACTTATTGATTTTTACCGTTTTAATCCCTTATACCTTGCCGAATTAATGGGAGAACAGCCGTATTCACCTACCGAAATGTGGAACAGGGTTGAATATCGTGCTCTTGAAGGATTTATTTTTGCAGTTACACCATTTAACTTTACTGCTATTGCTGGTAACTTGCCAACTGCTCCGGCTCTTGTTGGTAATGTTTGTTTATGGAAACCTGCATCCAGTGCTGTTTATTCTTCTTACTTTGTAATGAAGATGCTTGAAGAAGCTGGTATGCCTCCGGGTGTTATCAACTTTATACCTGGCTCAGGAGGAACTGTTGGTAATCCTGTACTGGCAAATCCAAATCTTTCCGGCATTCACTTTACCGGTTCTACTTCTACATTTCAGCACATGTGGAAAACTGTTGGCGATAATATCAAAAACTATAAATATTACCCGCGTATTGTTGGTGAAACCGGTGGTAAGGATTTTATATTTGTACATAACAAGGCTGATGTTGATGCTCTTGTTGTTGCAGCTATTCGTGGTGCATTTGAGTACCAGGGACAGAAATGTTCGGCTGCTTCAAGAATGTATATTCCTAAATCATTATATCCTGAATTTAAGGAAAAATATGTTGCACAGGTTAGCGAAATGAAAGTGGGTGACCCTGAAGATTTCACTAACTTTATGTGTGCTGTAATTGATAAAAACGCATTCAAGGATATTACCGGTTATATAGACTATGCTGCCGAAAGCAAAGAAGCCGAGTTTATTACTGGTGGTACTTATGATGATAGCGTTGGTTATTTTGTTCAGCCAACTACTATTGTAACAACAAATCCTAAATTCAAAACAATGGAAGAAGAAATATTTGGTCCAGTTCTTACTATTTACGTTTATGAAGACGACAAGTTTGAAGAAACTCTGGAATTATGTGATACTACTTCTCCATACGCACTAACCGGTGCTATTTGGTCGCAAGACAGATATGCACTTAAAATGATGGCTGACAGACTTAAAAACGCAGCAGGAAACTTCTATATTAACGATAAACCTACTGCAGCAATAGTAAATCAGCAACCATTTGGTGGCGGTCGTGCTTCAGGTACAAACGACAAAGCCGGTAGTAAAATGAATTTATTACGCTGGATGTCGGCTAGGAGTATGAAAGAAACCTTTGATCCGGCAAAAGACTGGAAATACCCTTACATGGGTTAAAAATAAATATAATTTTAGCCTGCGAGGTAGCTTCTAAACTCGCAGGTTATTTATTTCCGCCAATAAATTTTCCTTCAGGTTTAATATCAAAATCAATTTTATCTCTGGCTGATATTATATCTCCCCTTAGCAGTGTAGTATCAATAACAGCTTTTGATTTGTATCCCTCAAAAGGTGTATATTTTACCTTACTTATCAAATTATCTCCACTTATAGTCTGTTCATTCCACAAATCAACAAAAACTATATCAGCATCTTTTCCCTTTTTTAGCTGCCCTTTGTCTTTTAATTTGAAATATTTTGCAGGATTAAGAGCAACAATATTATTTATATCCTCCAAGCTTAAGCTACGATTATAAAAGCCTTCAGTTAGCAGGAATGGCAGTCTGGTTTCAACACCCGGGTAGCCATAAAAACAATCCCAGAAACAATTGTCATTCGCATTATATATTGCACTATTGCCATAGTGGGATGAGTTTACAAACGTAATATCCCCATTCTTTACACCTTTCCAGAGAGCCTCCCTGTCAGACTCCCACTTAACAGGTGAAAAAGTTTTAAGTTTTTTTGCGATTTCACTATCATTATATACATCCGAGTTGAAAGCTAAATGGTGTGGAGTAGTTTCAATAGTAATATCAACTTCACGCCATCTTAGTTTTCTTACAAGTTCATAAGCGTTTGCAGTGCAAAGATTAAGCAAAAGATAGCGACCCTTTACCTCGGCAGCTATTTTAATAATTTCAGTAACACCTTCAAGCTCTGTCTGATGACTAAAAACTTTTGTAAATGAAATGAAATCATTTTTTCTTAGTCTCTCAGCTCTGTACCTGTTAAACTCAACCGATTCACCTTTTTCAGGCTGAATAGCCAGAGGCAACCCTGTTGGGCGGATACAATCTGCAAGATAATGCAGGTTGTTAAGCTCAACCTTATCTATCATATTTTTTACAGCATAAGGAAAAACAACAAAACCGGCAGCACCATCATTGGCAATTGCCCTGATTTGCTTCTTTGTTTCACTACTTTCCAGATTCCAGTTTTCCAAAGCAGCCCAACAAGAATAATCAATATATGAATTACCTTTAAGCTCGGTTAACTTAAGTCTAAAACTATCCAATGAAGATACATGTGGCACCGAATACCCCGGCATATCCACAACAGTTGTTACACCACCGGCAGCGGCTGCAAGGCTACCCGATAAAAAGTTATCGCTACCATCATCAACTTTGTTATAAAAGTAAACATTGCTATCTACAGCACCGGGCATTGCATAACGAAATCGACCATCAATGACCTGTAGATCTCCCGAATATTTTTTTCTTTCCACAACTTCTTTTAAGGAGTTTAAGGAACTTTTATCCCTAATTTCCCCAAAGTTTATTTTTTCCCTAAATTTTGCCTTTATCTCAACAATTTTTGAATTCACGTAAATATCCACTAATTGCAGATTATTTCCGGCTGAGCAGATAAACACATCCTTTATAACCTTGGTTGGTTTACTATCCATCAACTACTCCTATTTAATTCATATACGCTAAATTCAAAAACACCAAATACCCATCGCCCACCAATGGTTTTGCACACCAAAAACTTGTAAGATACACTAAAATAAATTAATCACTTCGATTTAAATCACATCATCTAATTATTTTATTTATTTAACTCTTTGCCCAGTATATTTTCCACTTTTGCCATTTTAGATTTCAGTCTGCTATTTTCACCTTTACGATAATCAACTTTAAGATGAAGTCCAATTCTGTTTGCCCTTTTCTCCATCTCATGAAAACAGTTTGTAACAACCGAAATAACTTCCTCCCACTCCCCCTCAAGTATAGTACCCATTGGGGTTAACTGGTAAGGCACACCGCTATTATCAATAACATTTAGAATAGCGGCAACATCCTCACTCAGCGATTCACCTTTACCGGTTGGACTAATACTAAACTCCAATAAAACCATAATATTCCTAAAATTGTACTTCCAGTTCAACTTCCTTTTCATCCCGCAAAACTTTAATTATAGTTTTCTGACCAGTCTTCATTTCAGAAAGTCGTTCCATATATTCATAAATATTGGCAACTTTTTTGCCATTAAATTCAATTATAATATCCCCTTTTTTAACTCCGGCTTTTTCAGCAGGTCGGTCTTTCATTACCGCATCAACTTTTAATCCCTTATCAGTTGTGCCCGAAAAATCAGGCATAATACCAAGAGATACTTTAAAACTTCTTCTGCCGCTGTCTTCTCTTTCCTTTGGACCGGCTTCGGTAAAAGTAAGAATACTATCCCTGTTAACAACATCGCTAATAATATCGAACATATACCTTGAAAGATCAGTTAGCTCATCATAATGAACAAGTTCTCTGTCATCAGCCGGAGTATGGTAGTCAGGATGTACACCCGTAAAAACAAACGTTACCGGAACATCTATTGAATAAAATGATGCATGATCCGAAGGTCCCAAACCTTCAGGAGAAAAAGAAGGATGCAAATTATACTTTTCCTTATACTTATTAATAATTTCAGGAAGTTCCTTTGCTGTACCTGTACCACCCAAAGTAAAATCACGAGCCTCTTTATCCATCCTGCCAATCATATCAAGATTAGCCATATAAACAATTTTTTTACCTTTAACAGGTAAATTTTCAGCCAGATATTTTGAACCTAACAAACCCATTTCTTCAGCATCAAAAGCTGTAAACATAATGCTTCTTCTGTTATTATTTACCAAAGCAAACTTTTCAAAAATTTCAATTGCAGCAGCAGTGCCCGAACCATTATCATCAGCACCGTTATGAATACCAATTGAATCGGGTTGTCTTGAACCTGAGCCAGGTCCGCCAAATCCAAGGTGATCATAATGTGCACCAATCACAACAACCTCATCTTTAAGATCACTCCCCTCAAGATAAGCAATTACATTTCTTGCCTTTTTCTTAACAACATTTAACTCAACATTAAATTCAGCCTCAACACCAACATCAAAACTAAAAGGAGCCTTTTTATTTTCGTAAACAGCTTCAAGCTCCTCAACGGTAACATCAAGCTCCGAAAGCAATTTATTCAGTACACTTCTTTTTAGATGTGCAACCGGTACACCAGCATCAGAAGAACTACGCTGTATTCTAAGTTTTACGAGGGAATCGTCATAATCAAACTGTTTTCCGGAAACAAATAAAACTCCCGCTGCCCCTTTATCCTTAGCAGTAATAACTTTTTTCCATAGTGATGAATTATCCTCGAACAAAAAGGTTGTATCTTCAAAAGCGGGTTTACCTCGCAATAGCACAACAATTTTATCCTTAACATCAACACCAGCATAATCATCCCATTTAAGGTTATCTGCATCAATTGAGAATCCATAACCAACAAAAGCCATATTTGCATTTAAGGATTTATTTGCAGAAAGATTCATGGGAGTGTATTCTTCTTCAAGCTTAAGGTTAATGCCAGCTATGGCGAGTTTGTTATTTTCACCTAATGAAAGTCCGGTTACAATATCAAAATACTGGAAGCCATCCTCAGCCAGAAAACTTATACCATCATAAGAAACTTGTTTTTTAATAAAATCACCAGCCATGTATCCGGTTTCAGTGCCGGGTTTTCTACCTTTAAGGGTATCATCAGCAAGGTAGTAAACAATATCTTTTAACTCTTCACTGGTAATTTCAGGATTATTTTGTTGTGCACATAAAGTTGCTGCTACGATAAATAAAACAATAACAATATAAACTCGCATATTATTTCCTTCAACAGAAAATGATTACAATAAAGAATGTAAATACTAAACTAATATTATGCAAGTGTATTTAATGCTAAAATTAGCTAATGCCAAATAGCTGAAGACCATTAATAACAGCTACTGAAAGCGTGTAAGCCAATCCCGAGTACAAAACAAGCTGAAAAATTGGTATTTGCCAACCACCTGTCTCCTTTTTAACAATAGCCAGTGTTGATACACATTGCATAGCGATGATGAAAAAGAGAATAAGCCCAATAATTGTAGAAGTAGTAAATAAAGGCTCACCACTTTTTTTCTTTGCATTTTGAAGGCGGGTTACAAGAATTTCTTCCTCTTCCGAGCTTTTAAATATTAGAGCGGTGGTACTAACAAAAATTTCACGAGCGGCAAACGATGAAAGTATCCCAACACCTACTCGCCAATCCAGGTCCATTGGTTGCATAACCGGTTCAATAATTTTACCGGCAGTAGCCAGATATGACTGTTCAAATGAGTCTTCCGGTGAAAGCTCACTATTAAGAGGGAAATAACTTGCTGCCCATATAAATACAGACAAGACCAAAATAATAGGACCTGCTTTACGCAAATACCCCATTGTGCTTTGGTAAGTTGAAGAGAGTATAACTTTAAACTTTGGCACCCTGTAAGAAGGTAATTCAAGAATAAAAGATGATTCATCCCGATAGGTACTGCTCTTTTTCAGGAATCCTGAAATAACAGCACTCACAATAATTGTAATGATTATACCTGTTATATAGATAATCGTCATAATCAAACCGCCAAGAAGATATGAGTCGGCTGGAATTAAAAACGATACAAGCAAAGAATAAACCGGTAACCTGGCACTACAACTTAAAAGCGGAATAATAAAAATAGTTAGTAATCTTTCGCGTCTGTTCTCAATAGTTCTGGCTGCCATAACAGCAGGAATGGCACATGCAAAACCTGAAAGCATTGGTACAAACGATTTACCATTTAAACCAATTGCCGAAAGAGGTTTATCAACAAGCATTGCACCTCTTGCAAGGTAGCCGCTATCCTCAAGAATACCAAGAATCAGGAATAAAATTGCAATCTGCGGAACAAAAACTACAACAGCTCCGGCACCGCCTATTATACCATCGGCAAGTAGATCTGTTACAATTCCATCACCAAATAACATCGCAGGTAATGTCCCCATCCAGACAAACAGTTCTTCAGTTAAATCCATTAAAGGAGCTGCAAGCCAAAATATTGAAGCAAAAGTTAGCATCATTAGGGTAACAAAAATTATAATTCCTATAACCGGATGAAGCACAAATCGATCCAGTGCCATTGTAAGTTTAGCAGGCAGATCAAGTTGCATGCTTTTGGGATCGGACTCCTCAACATGAACGGCATTATACGGTATTAATGATTTACTTACTATTTGACCTATTTCGTCATATGAATCGAGTATTTCGTTATGTTCGAACTTACGCAATTCGGTTATTTCATTTTCATAATCACCGGCACGATTAATCAAATCATTTATTGCCAACAAAAGGTCTGTTTTTCCCTCGCCTGTTCTACCATTAACTTTAACAATTGGCAAATTTAATGCTTCGGAAAGGTTGGTTGTATCTACTTTTACTTCCCGTTCTTTTAATATGTCTTCCATTGTTAAAACCAGTAGCACATTAAAACCTGAATGCAAAAGTTGTTTAGCTAATAGTAAATGGCGGGTTAGCTGACTTGAATCAGCTGTAACGATAATATCTTTTAGTTTACCAAACCTCGGATGATTATACAGGGATTTAACTGTAACTTCTTCATCTGGCGAAGAAGGATTAACAGACACTATTCCCGGAAAATCAATAAGATTAATGTTTTCCGAACTACCCTGTACCCTGGCAGAATTATATTCAACAGTTGATCCCGGATAATTTACGGTTCTGTATTTTGTTCCGCACAATAAATTAAAGATAGTAGTTTTACCTGAGTTTGGCGGACCAACAAGTCCAATATTTTTAGTTACTTTAGCGGTATCCTGAGTCATAAAACCTTAATTATCTCTGCTTCCTTTTTACGTAACGCAATCATTGTACCTCTAACAGCAAAAGCATACGGTTCACTAAACAATGATTTATTTACAAGCATAATATTTTGTCCCGGTGTAAAACCCAGTTCAAGTAACCTGCCTGAATACGGGTTTGAAAAATCGATACTATTTATAGTAACTCTTTCACCATTCGATATCTGTGCTGCTGTTCTCATATTACCACTATTTTAATTTAGACTTGGTCTAAATATAAGTCAGATTATTTAAAGAGGCAATATAATTTTTCAGTTAATCGGATAATTTCTTCTGCTTACAAAAGACATTAGGTATTATCTTTCATATTACAATTAGTAATAAAGTATTAAGGCAGCCCCAACAAGTATTACAACTGCTGAAATTGCTCTTTTAAGCAGATCATCTTCAACAAATAATTTGCCACCTATAACGGTAGCAAAAAATATGGAAGTTCGCTTAACCGAAATAACCAGTGCAACAGGAGCAAGTTTAACAGCTTCAAACTGGGTGTATCTATAAACAAGCGTTACTAAAGATACCAAGGCAATAATAGCTAAAAACTTACCTGGTTTAAGTTTGTTTTTTATACTTCCAAACTTTCCTTTTGTAAAAAGTACTAAAATGCCAAAGTTTACCAAAAGAAATACCTGCTGGAAAAACGTCATTGTAATTGGTGGTAATTTAAAATTACTAAGTAAAAGTTTATCAACAATAGAAGTTGTAGTAAACAACAATAATGCAGCCAAAATATAACGATGTGCCTTTGAAGAAAATATTATTTTGAATGGCTCAAACACACCACTTCTATTTTTAAGCTCAAGTAAATATGTACCCAAAATAAGAAGCATAACACCAATAGCCTCAATACCATTTATTGCATCACCAAGGAGTAAAAATGCAAATATTGCTACAAGTCCGGGAGTAATTGCCAGCAAAGGTAACGCCCTTGAAATATCAAGATTTTTTATTGCCAGCATTACATTATAAAAGGCAAATGTACCAAGTACTGTTTTACCATACAACACAGCAAGAGAAGTGGAACTTAAAGAGGAAGGTTCAACAAAATACAAGAGTGGTAATGCAAAAATCACATTAAATATTGAAAGCATGAAGGAAAATGATAATGCATCAGTTTCCTTAAGAATCTTTTTTTGTAAAATTGCGGCTACTGCTGATAACAATGCAGAAGTAGCCGCCATGAAAAACCAGGTCATATTGCCCTTAAAAATTTATCACTTAATAAGTAACATTCAATTTTAGATATAAATTTCTTCCAGGCTCAATATATTGAATTCCGCGGTATGTTGAAAGGTGATTCCTGTAAGCACGGTCAAAGATATTATCAACTCCACAGCTTAACTGTAAACCAAGTCGATTATAGTTAAATTTACCGGAAGAAAGTGATAAATTATAAACCGAATAACCGGCAGTTCTGTCTTCAGATTCACCAGTCATTTCCTGATCCGAATTAAACATTCCCGAAAGCTCTGCTGTAAAATAATTCTTCACTGGTATTTTTATTCCAAGCATACCATTATAAGGAGGAATGCCATCAAGGTTAACATCATTGCCTGTATCTTCACCTCTGGTATAAGCTACATTAGCATAAACTAACATATTTGAATAAAAATTATATTCTCCGGCAATTTCGTAACCGTAAATTCTGGCTTCACCAACATTTTTCTTAACGAAAACACTATCTTTAATTTCCTCGGAATCAACCACAAGATCAGTAAATGAGTTTCCGAATATATTAGCCTTTAGCGTAAATTTTTCATGCCATAACCTTAAGCCAAAGTCGAGAAATGTACCAAGCTCCGAGTTAAGCTCAGGGTTACCAAAATATTTCATACCACCCAAATCAAGGTACTGGTAACGTTCTTCAAGTGTTGGTGAACGGAATGAACGAGCAACATTACCGGTAACATCAATAAATGAGTTGATATGATAATTTGCCCCCAAACTTGCACTCCATGATTTATCGGTAACATCATTACTTGCGTATGATGCATCAGCATCATAATTTGTTTTATCATTTCCATTAACAGTAATACTTATTGGATTACTAATTGCATCATTAGTAACATTTATAAAATCGTATCTTGCACCAACCTCTATTTCCAGTTTATCATCAAGTAGTTTCGATTTGTTATCAGCAAATATACCAAACGATGAAAATGTTGAATTTGGCACAGGTTTATCAATTTTAACCAAATTCTTAGCATAATTCTCTGTTTTACGCTCACCGTCATAACTTCTCTGCCAATAATCCAAACCAAGACTGAAAAGCTTGTCTTTTAATAGCCAGTCCGATTTTAGTTTGGCTCCGTATGTAGTATGTAAAGCTTTTGGTGTAACTCTTGCATTAGCGTTGGGACGCAATTCAACATTTCTCTGGATATCCTGATAGTAAGCTAACAACGATAAAGCAGGTAATACATCGTTAAGCTGGCGAAATTTATATTCAGCCGAAACATGTGTTCTGTATGTTTCAGGATACTTGGCAACGGCAGTAGCCGGGAAAGGAGCTCCTCCGGGTATTCCAACATCTTCTGCTGTAAACTTCTCAAATTTCACAAGAAATTCATCTCTGGTAAATAGTTTAACACCAAGTTGTGCAGAAATATTATTATCCCTGAACTGACTGTTATCCAGCTTGCCTTCCGGTGTTTCTGTTGATTCTGCATTCCTCGTTGTATAGGAAGCCTTAAACCACAAAAAACTGTTAGATGCCGCAAGTGAAATATAATTTGAGGTCATATTATTTACCGAGTTGTAACCTGATGAGATTTTACCGTTCATCATAAAGTTTTCGGTAAATGAATTTCCGGCAGTAATAATATTAATTATTCCCCCGGTTGCACCGGATCCGTAAAGTGTTGACGCAGCACCTTTTATTATTTCAATTCGCTCAATATCATTAACATCAACTAATGATAATTTTGCCGAAACACTTGTAGCTGTTTCCATTCGCGTACCGTTAACAAGAGTTACAATGTTATTACGACTTAAACCGCGAATACTAATTGTACTTGCCCAGGCACCATCCCGTATTATACTAACACCGGGTTGTGTTTTGGCAAGTTCGCTTATTGAGTTTGGTGTTACCATTGCAATCTTTTTTGCATCAATAATTTCAGCAGGAGATATCATTTCTCTCTCAGTCTGAACAAATCTGCCACTTGTAACTTTAACTTCACCAAGCGAGATAACACCGGGTGTTATCTGAAAATCTAATTTATTTTCGCCTGATTTAAGATTGATTTTGCTACTGTAAGTTTTATACCCAACGCAGGATATAAAAATTTCAGTTTCCCCGGATTCAACTCCAGTGATGTAGTATTCTCCCAAACTGTTTGTAAACGTTCCAATATCAAGGTTCTTAAAATATACATTTGCCTTTTCTACAGGCTTGTTTGTTTCCTTGTCGGTTATAACTCCCTTTAGCACTGGAGTACCAGCAAGTATAAATGAACTTAACGTTGTAAATAGTAAAAATAATTTTAACATAACTGCCTCATTGGACTTCCAAGTCCGTTTATTCGACAAAAATATTTATATACCAAATACCGGAACTATAAATCTGGCAGCAACTGCCAATATTACAGCTAAACCGGCGGTAATAATTGAAATAACTAAAGCTTTTTTCCAACCAAGCTCTTTTGCCAATGCAGCAATTGTAGCCAGGCATGGAACGTAAAATGTAACAAAAAGTGTAAAACTGAAAACTTGTGCATAAGTAAGCACTGTTAAAACTTCTTTTGTACCAATTGCTGTAAAAAGTAATATTAACGCCAACTCTTTACGCATAATTCCAAATAAAAGAGTAACACCAATAACTGCTGGTAAACCAAGCACTCCGGTAGTAAACGGTTCGAGGAAATTATTGATAAACGGTGTTAGATTGTAAAAGTTTATTACTTCCAGAACTATACTACCTATAATAAGTATAGGCCATGCAAGAAGCACAAACTCCCTTAGTCTGAACCATGTTTTACCAACAAATGCCTTAAAACCGGGCATATGGTAACGTGGTATTTCCAGTATTAATCCGGAGCTAACATCATCCATAGCTTTGGACATTATCTTACCTGTTATCCCCATAATAATAAGGTTAAGTATGTAAATAATAATTGCAGCTTTAATTGAGATAAAAAATCCAACCAGTCCAAAAATTATAGTCATCCTTGCCGAACATGGCACCAAAGTAGTTAGGGTAGCAGTAATAAATTTATCGGTGGGAGATTTTAATATTCTGGTAGCCAATATACCAGGTACAGTACAACCATATCCCAAAATAATTGGTATTACGGAAAGTCCGTGTAACCCAATTCTATGCATAAAATTATCAATTAGGTAGGCTATTCTTGCCAAATACCCTGAATCCTCAAGAACAGCAAGAAAGATAAAAAAGGGTAACAGATATGGCACAACAATTCCAAGTCCGCCACCAAAACCTTCAATAACACCATGAATAATTGTAAAGGCGAGTGTATTACTTCCAAGCAGGTTTTCGAAATACCCGGTAAGTAAAGCTATATTATCAAGGAAATAAGGCTCAATAAAATTACCAAAGGTAAAAATCAAAAAGAACATTGAGTATAATAACCCACCCATGAAAAAGTAGCCAAAAACAGGATGCATAAGTACATCATCAATTTTGGTTCGGATATCCCTATTATCGGTATGCTGAAGCACAGCACATTTCTTGAATATTGTAAAAGCAAGATCGTGCCGTGTTGCCGAAACCACAAACTCCGATTCCTTTTTTTCCCGGCTTTCCAGTTGAGCAATTACACTATCAATTTTAGAACGCCCAATATTTGAAATATTCTGCTGTAAATACTCTTTAAGAGGACTATCTTTTTCAAGAAGTTTTAGAGCGAGAAATTTTTTACTAAATTTATATGGCTTTTGTTCTTTAGCAAGAACATCCGAAATTTCTTTCAGAACCGGTTCAAGCTTGTCAAAATCAATCTCATTGGGTAACTTTTTACTTTTACTAATATTAAATGCCTGCTCAAAAAGCTCAAAAACGCCCTCACCCTTTCTGCCAACAGTAGGTACAACCGGAACGCCAAAAATTTCCTCAAGCTTTTCAAAGTCTATCTTCATCCCTTTTGCCCTGGCTTCGTCAATCATATTCAGTCCAATAACCATAGGACGTTTAAGTGAGGCAATTTGCAAAGTAAGTTCAAGGCTACGAGAAAGTACACTGGCATCAATAATGTTAATTAAAACAGCATCGTCATGTTTTTCCCTAACATATTTAACAGTTACAAGTTCAGCTTCATCTGTAGTTTGGGATGAGTATAATCCTGGCAGGTCAACAAGATCAAATTTCTCGTTTTTAAAATCTATTTCACTTTTGGTAAACTCTACACTAACGCCGGGAAAGTTAGATGCTATGGTTTTATAGCCTGCAACTTCATTAAATATTGTGCTTTTGCCACAGTTAGGCTGGCCAATCAGTATAAATTCCGCCATCTATATTTTCCACTATAATTTTTTCGGCAAGACCGTATCCAATTGCAATATCTGTTTCCCGATATTTTACTATAACCGGACCGTGATAATGTGAACTTTTACCAATTTCTACCACATTACCCACTACCAACCCCATATTCATAAGGTTAAGCATTGCATTTCGTCCGGCTCCGATTTTGGATATCCTTACCTTTTTTCCGGCTTTAGTATCTACCAATCGCTCTATCATCTAAACTTCAATTCGAGTTAAATAAATCATATCAGAAAATCTTTTATCTAAACTTAGTCTAAATATTATCTTCTGTCAAGAATATTATTATTTTCGAAAAAAATCATGAATGCTTAAATAAATCGCTCAAATTTTAATCAATAAAACTCAAGTTTTTCTTATCTTGAGTTAGGCTCAAATTTAATAAAGGTAATCAAATGCAAAAGCTTTTAATAGGTATAGTTGTACTTATTGTTTCACTTTTTCTTGTTGGAGTAGGTTTTCTTTATCAAAAACCAAACTACAAAAAACTTAATCCGGTTATGACGTATGTGATAAAAAGCGTTTACGACAAATGGAATGCTAAACTTGAAACTATACCAAAAGATGAATGGCAAATTGTTGAGTATGATACTTTAATGAGTTCACTTAACTATTTTGAAGAATATCTTGTTGGAAGGATTTTTGAAATACCACCTCTTGAATTAGGGTTTAAAGGACAAAAAGTTAATACCAAACGTCCCAACAATTTGGTTAAAATACCCCCAAGAACACTTCACACAGCAAAAGGCACACTAGGCATTCCGGCAAGATATTGCCCAAAACACTCATACGATGATTTTGAAAGAATGATGGCTCACATGAAACGTGATCTTGGTAAGCGTCTTTTTATAAATTCAGGTTATCGCTCTCCGGGCAGACAAGCTTACGGATTTATTGATGACCTTGTAATGCCAAGAAATAATTTTTCGCTACTTAAAGCCTCAAAATGGGTTGCAATGCCAGGATACAGCGAACATAACAGTGGCAAATTTAACGCTATAGACCTGATAAATGAAAAAGGTATTTCAGGTGAGGAAAAGGGTCAAAACGCAAACCATTTTGCAAAAACAGATGAGTACCGCTGGATGCTTATGCATGCGGCAAAATATAATTTTTCCCTTTCATACCCTAGGGGTAATGACAAAGGTGTACAGTTTGAACCCTGGCACTGGCGTTGGGTTAAACACTAAAGTTTGGTGGCAATTTTTTCTACATCCCGCATTACACGGAAAAAATTGCCTCCCCATATTTTCCTTAAGTCTTCTTTAGTATATCCTCGCTTAAGCAACTCAATTGTTATATTCTTTAACTCACTAACATCATTACAACCGGCAATACCACCACCACCATCAAAATCACTTCCAATACCAACATGATTAATTCCGGCTACCTTAACAGCATGATCAATATGATCTGCAAAATCCTGTACTGTTGCATAATTTCGAGGATATTTTGTATTAAGCTCCGCCCTTTCATCCATTGCCAATTTTTTTAATGAATCGGAAAGACTATCAAAATTCTGGTATTTCTCTCTCCACGCCTTATAAGCTTTATCCCTTAACTCATTTTTACCCGATTCTTTTATATAACCGGTATAAAGTGTAATCTGAATTACGCCATTATTTTCAGCAATTGTTTTCAGCATATCATCTGTAACATTTCTTGGATTATCGCATAATGACTTAACACATGAATGACTTGCAATTACCGGAGCTTTCGAAATTTTTATAACATCATAAAAAGTTTTATCCGAAGCATGCGATACATCCACCATCATACCAAGTTCGTTCATACGCCCAACAACCTGTTCACCAAACTTGCTTAGTCCGTTATGCTCAAGTGTATCGTTTGATGAATCACAAATATCATTATTTAGGGTATGGCATAAAGTAATGTAACGCACCCCCTTCTTATAATACTCATCAATAAGTCCAAGTTCCTTACCAATAGGGAAACCATTTTCAATACCGATAAAGAACATTTTTTTTCCTGATTGCTTAATTTCATAAAGCGAATCCGAATCGAATTTCATTACAACTTTATCATCGTTTTGGGCAGCCTGCTCATATATAATATCAATTAAATGATCAGCTCTTTCCTTTGCCTTTCTATAGCCAAGCTCAGTCCTCCTTGCCTGTCCAACAAAGGCTGCAAGAAAAACAGCATCCAGCCTGCCTTCTTCCATTCTGGGCAAATCAAATTTGCTTCTGGTTTTTCTGGCATCATTTCTAATTGAAATATCAAAATTTCCCCTTGAAAGCCGTAACGGGGTATCGGTATGCGAATCAACGCTAATAATTTCGGAGTGTATTTGATCGGCTAATAACTCGTAATCTGGTTTGGTTTGGCAATTATTAGTAAACAGCATAAAAAAAGACAATAATAAAAAATTAGTAAATAACCTTAAGTAATGCATCAGCAAGCCCCACCGAGTTATTTTGAGATTCAAATTTTCTGAGTACAGTATCTATTTCATTCTTTATAAACTTTATACCTTCAAGTTCTTTACCAATACTACTCAAAAATTCATTATTCGGATTTTTGCACTTAAACTGCTGAATTATCCCCTTTTCAATAAATATATCGAACTCAATATTTTCCTTATTCAGCTCATGTTTCCTGGATATTCGGAATTTAGGGCTTCTACCGTAATTCCATTCCCACGTTCTGTATTTTGTATCGGCAAGTTCGTAAATTTCTTCCCACTGGATATCAGAGAACTGAAAAACTTCAACCTCATTTCTACCAAACAGCTTTTCGGTAAGCAAACCTCTGAAGTCTTCAAGTTCAATCTCATCTTCCATAAAATCAATAATATTGGCAACCTTGCTTCTAACTGATTTTGTACTCTTTGAATCAAGTACCTTACCCTTTACTTTAAGAGATGTAATTAAATTGTAGATATTCGAATCAAAAAGGAGCGTACCGTGCGTCATCATACGATCGCGCGAAGTAAACTGGGCATTACCCGAAATCTTTTTCTTTTTACATACAATGTCATTACGTTCATTTATTTCGGCTGGTACATCCATTTCATTAAGCACTTCAATAAAAGGAGTAAGAAATGTATGATACTTGTTAAAATACTCTTTTTCGTATTTTCTTATATAACAAAAGTTAAGATTACCCTCATCATGATAAACAGCACCACCGCCCGACATTCTTCTTCTAACAAGAATATCCTTTTTATCCGTAAAAGTGGTGTTTACTTCTTCAAATACATTTTGGTTTTTACCAATAATTACCGATGGCTCGTTTATATAAAACATAAACCACTGATCTGCAATATCCAGGTTTCGAAATGCATATTCCTCAAGTGCCAGGTTTATTGCGGGATCGGTTATATTTTTGTTATCAATAAATTTCATAGTTTATATTTTATTATTGGCTAGTAACGAACTAATACCAAAATGACTCGCATGTAATTTAATTGAATTATCTTTATTTAACCAAAGCAGTTGGGGCGATTCATGTTTAACACCCAGTTTTGCAGCAATTTCACGAACAAGCTCACGGGAAAAAATTACGTCTATTTTGGCAATTGAATAACCTGAAGTATCCCCGGCTTTACTTAACCAGTTTTCAAAACCAGCCTCCGTACTACTGCTAATACCACAAACCGGACTATATTTGAATATTATCTTTTCAGTATCTTCACCGAGAAAACTTTTCCAGTCTTCCCCGGTTCTAATTTCGATGTATTTGCTCACCTAAAAACTCCGAAATTAAACACCGTACATTTTCTTTAGCTTAAACAAATTTACTGCATCACCAAACGAAAACCTTGTACGGGTTAAAAATCTTTCATCTCGTTTCTTCAATGGAGGTTCTTCTTCCCACTCCATGTTAGAATTAAATACTTTTTTGGTTTCATTATCCACGATGGACCACATGGCAACATCGCCTTTTTTTGATTTCATGACCAGATGAATGTTACCTTCCAAACCAAATCGTAATGCAGCATCAAACCATTTTGCTTTTTCTTCGTCAGTCATAAAATCTCCGACAAGTTATTGAATATTTTATACGGATACAACTTTTTTACACAATTATTAAATAATAAAAATAACTTTTTTCAACATTTTTTTAAAAGGCGATTTTAACGCAGCTAATTATATAATTATTTAGAACTACA
Organism: Melioribacteraceae bacterium; assembly: GCA_963663615.1. Classification (GTDB taxonomy): domain Bacteria; phylum Bacteroidota; class Ignavibacteria; order Ignavibacteriales; family Melioribacteraceae. Next base: position 1,199,123 of record OY760517.1, on the reverse strand, counting down.
ATCAATCTTATTTATCTTTATTATAAGCCGCAATTAGTTCAAGAACCGAGTCAGTTACCCTTTCTGTATCTTTTGAACCAACACTATGAGCATTTACCAAAAAGGAGAATACCAAATTTTCGCCATCAGCAGTTGTAACATACCCCGACAAGCCTCTTACATTAGCTATTGTTCCGGTTTTTGCTCTAACATTACCTTCAGCAGCAGTACCTTTCATTCGTCTTCTTAACGTTCCGTCAACACCTGCCAAAGGCTGAATATCGAGCCACAAATCCTTGTATTCCGAACTATACATACCCTCGAGTATTTTAACAAGATGTTTAGGACTTACATAATTATATCGCGAAAGACCACTGCCATCCCTGTATAGGTAACTACCTTCTTTAAGTCCAAACTCAGCAAGTTTTTTATATATTAAAGCTCTGCTATTTCGCATAACACCCTTACCCTGCTTATACCACGAAATGGTACGGGCAACCGTTTCGGCATACAAATTTTGTGATCTCTTCATCAAACCCTTAATTATTTCAGCAAACTCGGGCGAATAATATGTTGATATTACCACCTTGCCACTTTTTATGTCATCAAAATTTTCTACATTATAAGCCGAGTAACTTTTACCCTCTACTGAGATGCCATTACTATCAAGTACTTCCCTGAACACTCTTAAATAAAACATGGTAGGATCATTAACAGTTGGCGACCATTCAAAGGTTCTGCCACCTGCCTTAACTTCACCATTAAATTTAACAACTTCGCTATTTAATACCCTGTGCATATTTGGGTAATGTTTTACAGCATCAACAGTAACAAGATTATTTTCAAGTTTGTGGTAACTTGTTGGTATATTTGGAACAACCGTTACTTCACCACCTGCTTCCTTTGCAGGAGTAATTTTATAATCCACATAGTTTTCGTTAATCTGTAACGGACCAAAAGGTGCCGAATACCAATAGGAAAGCCCATCATAAGCCCAGCCATAGCCAATATGTTCATTTTCAAAAGCGGTATCATCACCATACACATTACCCGTAACTTTTTTAATGCCTAAACTACTTAACTCGGAAGCATATTTATTAAATAGCACCAATGATGATTCGCATAAGCGGGAATATAAAGTTGGGTCCCCATTTGAGTATAAAATAAGGTCGCCGTGTAAAACCGAATCACGAACCTCGCCCCTATATCCCAAATTAGAAGAATATTGGAATTTAGGTCCCATTGTTAGCAATCCAACAGAAGTAGTTACTATTTTTTCATTTGAAGCCGGCATAAAAAGTTTTCCGGCATTACGTTCATACCATACTTTTCCATTATCAAGCGATTTAATTTCCGCACCCCAAAAAGCACTCTCAAAATCCTTATCATTAAAAATAGAATCGATTGAATTAACCAGATTTGAAAAACTGTCGTTAGTAACATTTGTAAGCTTTGATTGTGATGAACAAGCTGAAAGAAAAACTGCAAAGAGTAAAAATAAAGTATGTTTGCTATTCATGGAACTTCTCCGGATAAAAAAAAGTAAAAATTGTAGAAATGATTTATGAACACTAAACATTTTCGAATATTATACGAAAACAATAAGAGTTAATACTTGAGAATCTTCCCTAATTCTTCCCTCAGTAAACTCAAAATAAATAATTTGTGGAAAATTTTATCTATTTATTTTTCCTTATTTATTCACTATATTGCACTGATGTTTTGAAAAGCTTTGTTTTTGCAAGACTTATAATAACTATGGAAAAATACGAAAAACATCCTAAAAAGGTATATATAAATTTAACCTCTTGGGGTTTTTTGGTTTTAAATAGAATAAAGATGACCAGTTTTAGTTAATAAAAATAGTTATATAAAATTTAAGGAGTGATCCGGATTTGAAGATTACGAAGCAATATACGAACCGTGAAAGCCAGTCCCTGGATAAGTACCTCCAGGAAATTGGTAAAGTGGACCTTATTACTGCGGATGAGGAAATTGAGTTGGCAAACCTGATTAGGCAAGGTGATCAGACTGCACTCGAGAAACTCACCAAAGCAAACTTGCGTTTTGTTGTGAGCGTTGCCAAGCAGTATCAGAACAAAGGTCTTAGTTTGGGTGATCTTATTAATGAAGGTAACCTTGGGCTTATTAAGGCAGCTAAAAGATTTGACGAAACAAGAGGTTTTAAATTTATCTCTTATGCTGTTTGGTGGATTCGTCAGTCTATTATGCAAGCTATTGCTGATCAGAGCCGTATGGTAAGACTTCCTTTGAACCGTGTTGGTGCACTTACAAAAATTAGTAAAGCCTTTAACCAGCTTGAACAGGAATACGAAAGAAAACCTAATGCCGAAGAAATTGCCAAAGAGCTTGACATGGAACCCGATGAGGTTGATTTTGCTCTTCGTCTTTCAGGTAAACATCTTTCTATGGATGCACCTATCAAACAGGGTGAAGATAATAAAAACAGCCTGCTTGATATTATGCACAGCGATGACCAGCCTACACCAGATAAGACCTTGATGGAAGACTCGTTAAGACGTGATATTGAAAATGCTCTTTCTACTCTTACTGAAAGAGAAGCTACTGTAATTCGCCTTTATTTTGGTCTCGAATCAGAACATTCAGCTACTCTTGAAGAAATTGGTGAAATGCTTAATTTAACCCGCGAAAGAGTTCGCCAGATTAAAGAAAAAGCTTTATTAAGACTTCGCCACGCTTCAAGAAGCAAAAACCTAAAGGTTTACCTTGGTTAATTAGTAACAATTATAATGTTTTCCATATAGAAAAAGACGCTCATCAGGGCGTCTTTTTTTTGTTTAAAATTAAAACCGCCTGCTGGCTCAGGCGGCTTAAGGGGAGAAAATACCTTATAAAAAATTATAAGGCAATTCATAAAATTTATTTACTTCTGTAATTTCAGGATAATACTGCAAAGCAGATTTTTATAACCGGATTAGTTAATTATGAAATGTAAATTACCGTATGGCATAGTTAACTATGAATATATAAAATATCTGTTTTATAATACAGGAAAAATTATTCCATGTCTTTATTTTTCTTCTTTTCCTTTTCACCTTCAAATGAAAGCGATACTGAATTTACACAATAGCGTAAACCAGTTGGATTTGGACCGTCTTCAAATACATGCCCCAAATGCGAATCGCACGCTCCACAAACAATTTCTTTACGCACCATTCCGTAACTGGTATCCAATTTTTCCTTTACTGCACCTTCGGAAGCTGGTTTATAAAAACTTGGCCACCCGCTACCACTTTCGTATTTTGTATCCGATGAAAATAGTGGTGCATCGCAGGCAGCACAATGGTACATACCATCTGCCTTGTGCTTGTAATACTTACCGGTAAATGCCATTTCGGTTCCCTTTTCCCTTAGTACCCTGTACTCTTCGGGGGATAGACAACCTTTCCATTCATCTTCGGTTTTCTTTACTTTATTTTCGTTCATTTTTCTATTTTCTTTAGTTTTTGTTGAATCCATTTCCTGTGCTGTACAACCAGCTACAAAAAAAGCTGATACAAGCATTATTATAAAAACAAATCGTAAACGCATAACATTCCCATTATTGTTGTTAGTTGTGTTTTATACGACATATCATCTTATAATGTTTCAACAAAAATAATCCATAAAAAAATCCCTCCGGTTAGGGAGGGACCAATAAAGATACAAAATCTCTGTTACCTGGAAAACAATAACAGAAATATTATAATACTTAACAATTATTTTAGAAGTATCATTTTTTTTGCGTCCATATACCCCAAAGATGTTTCCAGTTTGTAAAAATATACACCTGATGACCAACCTTTACCATTTAAAGTAAACTTATGGGAACCAGAAGCATAATGTTGGTTCGTGGAATAAACTTTCCTTCCAAGTATATCGAACACACTTATTTTAATATCAGAAGCTTTTGGCAAAGTAAAACTTATCTCTGTTGTTGGATTAAATGGATTAGGATAATTCTGGGACAAATAAAATTTTTCAGGTGCAGATTCATCGCTATTTACATTTAAAAGCTCGTCAACTTCAAGCATCTCACCCTTAATATCTAATCCTGTTTCAGATTGAGAATTTTCGGTCCAGACCATGAGCACATTGTCACCATTTTGTCTAACCTGTAGTTCGTCTATTAAATCTGTTTCGAAATTATGTACTTCACGATTCTCAAAAATAACCTCTCCCACTGCTGAATACGCGTTTGTATATAGCACCTTACCTCTTGTATAGAATAAAAAACAGATATTGTTTATTACGCTCCATGCATTAGAATGAGAGTTTTGTTCAAATCCGTTCCTTATTTCTGCAATCTGGTTATGGTTTTCATCAATAAATTGATAAAATACTCCTAATGAATCATGGTTAGAGGCAACGAATAAGTTATTCTGCAAGTGTTGATATTGTGAAGAGAAGCCTGCTAGTAATTCCGATTCATAACCAAGTTCATTATTAAATATTCTCGCATTACTTGAGTTTCTAACCATAACAGTATTACTACCAAGTTTATTTATTGCAGTTTCAGAATATATTCCCAGATCAGATACATCAATACTTCTAACAATATTTCCATCGTAATCAAGTTTAATCAGCTTTCCTGCTTCATTCTGCCTCACCAAATAAAGCAAAACAGTGCTATCGGAAAGAGACATAAGAGAAGTATAAATATTATCAGTACCTTCGGAAATCAATATGGAATTGAGTCTATTGTAATTTTCATCAAATATTTCAATATTTAATCTGGATGAGTTATACTCTTTAATTAAATGTGTTGCAAACAGTTTATCCTCAATAAATGCAAAATCCTGATAATTCCCACTAATCTTTATGTCAGATACATTTGATTCATTATTAACAATAACTGCTTTCTTATCAATTTCAGTATCGTATGTTACTAACCAATTATCATCTTCCGTTAAATAGATAGAAGGTGAAGTTTGGTTACTCCCAATTACATCATCATTAACCCTGATTGTATCAACAGTTTCAAAATTTTCATCAATGCTAATTAACTGAATATCGATTTCGTCAGTTGAAACCACCTGAAATTTTCCATCACCAAAAGGCACATTTTCATAAACTGAAAAAACCATAGTTGAATCAATCATCCAGTTATCCAAAAAATTCCCATCATTATCACAATAGAGTAAATAATTTAATCGTATATCGGCACTTCCAATATTATATTTTTGCAAGCTTAAAATTATTCCTGTCGTATTGCTATCTTTTCTAAAATATCCTGTGTTGGCAATTTCCAGACATTCATATTCACCAACCGTTATATCCTCAAAAGGTTCTCTAAATTTTTGAATCTCTCCATCAAGATTGCCCTCAAGATCAACTACCATTGAATTAATACTCAAATGTACTCCATCGAAACCAAATGCCAAATATTTTTCTTCTGTAACTGGAATTGCCACTAAACGCTGGAAATAGTCTCCATCAATACATGAATTAAATTCTTCATCATAAAAAAGATAGGATTTTATTATTCCCTCACTATTCCCCTCCTTATAAAAATAACTACTTAAATGAGGTTCATAAAAATCCGTGAGATAAAAAATTGCATAATTATTTCCGTTTGCAACCGGAAAGAAGTTCATCCCCTCCAGTCCTTCGGTTAAATTATAATTTAAAACGTTTCCATCATAATCAAGTGATGTAACCGTGATAGGATACCCAAATTTGGTAATACACAACAAGGAGTCTTCCAAATCGATTGTTTTAGAAACTACACCATGCCAACCGGTACCACACCATGGCAAGTAACCTGACATTATAAAAGTATTGCTACCCAGATTATTGCCATCGTAAAAATTCTGGTAAACATCCATATAAAATATGTCGAGAGCAACATTTCTGGTTTCATAATAATCAGATACAAATTTTAATGAGTCATATAAAGTTACGGACTGGTCAACACTCATAATTTCATTCCCACCGAGAAACTCGTTATTCCCATTTAGAAATTGTCCGAATGTGTTAGAGGAACCTGTTCTGCTATCTCGCCATTTAACCAGCTTAATGTTGTTTTCGCTAAAATAAATTTGCGGTTGCGATTTATAAAAGGTTGATGTAAACGAATCATCACTAATCGTGAAATTTTCCGTTTTGCTTACTATCACACTCTGTGCAAATAGATTTGCTGTAAAAATCATTAACAGTATTATTCTTAGCATAAAATATCCCCTTTTCTATTATAAAAATCAGCAAATTATGCTGGGTAAATAAATGTAAAAAATGTGTCAGTAAAAAATCCCTCCCCGGTAGAGAGGGACCAATAAAGATACAAGTTGTCGTGTAGTATAGCACTTTCAGAGGCTTGAAAGTGCTGCATTGAGGTTAGGCTATTACTTTGTGAGGATCATCTTTTTTGTTTCAATAAACTTTCCAACTGCCTCAAATTGGTAAAAATAAACTCCCGATGCCCATCTTGATGCATCTATCCTGAATGAATGAGTACCAGCCGAATAATACTTTCCTTCACTCATTACTTCCCTTCCCAACAAGTCGTAAACAACTATGTTTACATTTCCTGATTCCGGCAAACTAAACGAAACTGTTGTTGTTGGGTTAAACGGATTGGGGTAGTTTTGCGAAAGTGAAAACTTAACAGCCATAATATCTTTATCCTGTTCAATATTTGTAAAGTTATTACTAAGCATGTAACTTCTATATACTTCAAAATCTTCAATCCAGTTGAAGTAAACATTATTTTCATCTATAGTTAATACACCAATTTTACCATCGTTATACATTAACATGTCTTTAGCGTAAAAGCTTAGTGAGGAATCAACTGAATAATTGTTATCAAAAACTCCATTATTGTCGCATATAAAATTATAATTATAATCTTTTTCAGAACCTCTGTAACTTACAAGCATTCCAAATTGTGAATCCGAGATTTCGTAATATGCAAATTGTGAATTGGAATTGCCTACGTCATCTGAGGTGACTGGAATATCAACCGAGTTAACATTACCAACTACTTCACCAGATTTGTTTACTACCATTGATTTTAGTTTTTTACCATCATGATCATGGAATAATACGAGGTATGTATTATCTGAATTTGCAATTACATTAAAGTAGTGAAAAGTATCCAGATCAAACCAAAAGCGTGGGTAGTCATTCATTTGAGAATCGAATAGCTCATACGAAACTCTTTCTACATCTGTTTCACCCTCATTATAAAATCTGGCATAAAAGCCCGGATTAGCTTCATTACCTATATAAAACAAAGCAAAATCGTCTCCATTCTTTACAGCCTTGTACACCATACAATCATCAAGTGAAACTAACTCTCTAACACTACCATCAGCATCAGAAACACTGTTTATATATAGCATTTCTGAAGGCATTACGAATGTGTTTACCGAATCGCCCATATCGAGTATATTAGCTGAAGAGCCAAAGTCTGATACATCTCCACCAATTGTTTTGGTAAACAATTTAACAGATTTTTCAATATAACCTGCACTAAATGTATTCAAATAAAAATCGCTCTGTGCAATTATTGCCCCATCCAGGATAATATTATTTTGAGTAGTGTCTATTGAAAAATACTTAAAATCTCCAGAAACAGAAGGAGTATTCAGACTTTTAGTAAAACTGTTATAACCACTTAAATATATCTGATTATCAATTCTTTGTAAAACACGTGGTCTAAAATTATCCTGGTAGGATTCAGTCCAGTAAACCAGTGTTTGCCCTTCACCATTATAAACATAGTATGGTGAGTATCTCAAGGAAGGTTGGTTGTTTTGTGCAAAAGTAACAAAAGTACCTGCAAATATTACGAATAAAACCAGTAGTGCTCTTTTCATATCGCCTCCATTTTTAAGAACACTTCAAACCTACTCAATACAACAATAGAAATCATTGTTAATATTGAGTAGGGTAATAAATATTCCCTCTAGAAAGAGGGACTATTTAATGTTGCAATTATTTTAGAAGCATCATCTTGTTAACTTTTACAAAATTACCAGCTTCAAGTTTATAAATGTACATTCCACTTGCAAGTCCGTAACCATTAAACTGCACATTATGGCTACCTGCACTCATATTAGTATTAACAAGTGTTCTAACTTTTCAGCCAAGTACATCATAAATGGTAAGTTTAACTTTTGATTCCTGTGCCAAATCAAACCTTCAGATAATTTAATTGCTCAGGAGACAGTGTAAATACTTTTGTAAAGTTACCCTTAGCCGTTAGATCAGAAGAATAATTAAGCGTTACACCTGTTACAAGATTTTCCCTGCCTATTTCTATTCCATTAATATAAAATGCTCCAACACCATTACCTTTTAGTATTATTGCCATCTCGGTTGGTTTTGTTTCCAGATTAAGATATTTCTTGAAATATGCAGTTCGTACAGATTGTAATGTTGTTCCGGTTCCTGCACTTCCCAGTGACGCACTACCTTGTTCCCAGCTACTGTATGTGTAGTTTGATATGTACCATTATACTTCTCGTCTTAGTGTATCAACCTTAAACTGGTAAACTTTCGATTCAGTAGAAAGGTTGCCATACAAGTCCTTTACCCTGGTAAAGAGGGTTATAGTCTCGTCCTGGTTTGCAGTTAAAGGAGTTCGATAATAAAAAGTGCCCTGACCAATTTCAAATTCATAAGGTAAATCATCATAAGAGGCATCTGAATAACCATAGCGTACTGATGCCCTTTCATCTGTTTCAAGCTCGGCATAAAACTCTTCGGAAGTAGCAATAATTGTAGTATCAGCAAACGTGATTATTTAAGGCGGAATATCATCTGCTTCCAGTAGCTGATATATTTCAGGCAAATCCTGCTCAAAATAGGTATAAGGATCATCATAATAGTCCAGAAAATCCGGCACGGAAGAGTGCTCCGGATAAGGAGCATAAAAGTGTTCTGTACTAGTGTTTCGCCATACGGAAGTGTATGCGTAATGATTAAGCAAAGTATCAGTTTTGAATGATTCGAGTAATACATCTGTAAAAAAAAGGAAAACTTTCATTCTTTTTAATCAAATCGTATATTTTTTCTACACTTTTAATACTTCTCAAATCATCTGCCGGTGTATTCAAACAGTAATCAACTAACTGATTAACCGAACTACGGGCTACATGTAATCTTGTATCTGAAGATGCATAATAGATTAAAATTTCTCCATTCTCCTTTTTTACCCAACCATTACTAAATGTTACGTTAGACACATCGCCAACTCGTTCTGCACCTTTGGGAGCAATAAAATGACCGGCAGGTTGTGCAATCACCTTTTCAGGATTTTCAAGATCGGAAAGGAACATATATAGTACATACCTTAAACCGGCTGCCGTGTTACGTACACCATGGGCAAGCTGCAACCATCCCCTATCTGTCTTAATTGGTGCAGGACCCAAACCATTTTTAACTTCTTTAATTGTATGATATGCTCTGTCATCAACAATAGTTTCATTTTCTACAACTGCATTTTCCATTGAATCGGTATAACCCCAGCCAATACCACCACCGGAGCCAGCCTCAATAAAACCATCCTGCGGACGAGTATATAATGCATATTTTCCATTCACAAATTCAGGATGCAATACAACATTACGCTGTTGAGGCGATTTTATCTTAAGGTCTGGTAGTCGCTCCCATTTAACAAGATATTTTGTTCTGGCAATACCACATTGGGCAACTGCAGTTGAAGTATCATAATCTGGTGCACTTTTATCTTTTCGTTCCGTGCAAAACAATCCGTAAATCCATCCATCTTCATGAGGACAAAGACGCATATCGTACACATTTGTATCTGGCTTCTCAGTTTCGGGCATCATAACTGGATAGTCCCAAAACTTAAAATTGTCAATTCCGTTATCCGATTCTGCAATTGCAAAGAACGATTTACGATCATTTCCTTCAACACGCACACACACCACAACTTTACCATTAAACAACATTGCACCGGCATTAAACGCAGCGTTAAAACCAATTCTTTCCATTAAATAGGGATTGGTATTATGGTTAAAATCATATCTCCAGGTTAGCGGAACATGTTCGGCAGTAACCACCGGATTTATAAATCTTTCATAAATACCATTACCACCTTCTACTACCTTGTTAGGCAACTCAACCAGTTTTTTATATTCTTCAAACAATAACTTCTTTTTTTCTTCAAAAAGAGCTTTTGTCATTTAATTTCTCTAATTATCTCAATATTATAGTAAATAAACTATTTTTATGTTGTTTCGTACCCAACATCATGTTTGGTAAGTTTATTCCACCATAGCTTTTTAAGTAGTATCGATGTAACTACCATAATTACAAAACCAATACCTGCATAAAGAAAATTTTGAATAACAAGGTAAATAGGTACAACAACAAGTGTTGTCTGCCAAATAATACCAATTAGTACATTAAGCATATCCGTTCCAAAATCTTCGTTTTTCTGAAAATCAGGTTCATCTTTTCTTACCATTTTAAGCACAGGCCCCCAGAAACCCCAAGGTTTAACCTGCTTGTAAAACGATTTAAGCACTTCTTCATCATCGGGTTTGGTTAACAGTGAACCAGCCACACAACCTATAACCGAAGCAAGAAGTATAAACGGAAATCCGTAAAGAGGCAACATATCAGGGAACAGGAGTGGGAACAGGAGCGAAACTATAATCCCAATAACCATACCCCAGAAGTAACCATAACCATTAAATCTCCACCAGTACCACTTGAACATGTTGGCAGCAGTATAACCACCGTACAATGCTGATACTATCCATTGAGTAATAGAGTTAATTGACTCAACTACAAAGCCAAATCCGATGCCCAATAGAACAACCGCAAACGAAGCTATGTAACTCACTTTAACGTATGTTTTAGGTTCGGCATCCTTATTTATATATTTCTTGTAAATATCGTTAACAATGTAAGCAGGAGCAGCATTTACGGTTGCTGCAAAGGTTGACATAAATGCAGCAAGCAGACCCGCAAGTAGCACACCCAATAAGCCAACCGGAATATAATTTTTAATAGTAAGCGGAAGAATCATTTCCAAATCAAGATCAGGACCCATTGCCCTCAGTTCCGGCATAAAGTAAACAATAGCAATTACAGAAAGACCCGCAATCATTAGGTAACGAGGAAACATTAAAGCTACGTTAACAACCCAACTCATCTTGGCAGCATCCGAAGGTTTTTTGGTTGCAAGTACACGCTGCATATCATAGTTTGGAGCCGGACCAGCCATACTTACCAATATACCTTTAAAGAGCATCATCATAAAGAATATTGTGAAGAGGGAATAACCATCCGATGCTATTTTTGTATTCACCGTATCGAGAATACCCGACCAGTCAAGATCAAGATTCCAGCCAAAGAAAATATCTGTCCAGCCAGCAGGAACAGCCGCCTGAATAGCTTCTGGTGTTACCATAGAGATAGCTATAATACCAATAGCAATTGAGGTAATGGTCATAATTCCAAACTGGATAAGTTCGGTAAGAACAACACTGTACATCCCGCCTTTAATAACGTATAATGTAGTGATACCCATAAAAATAAGAGCATATTGATTAGGAGTTAAATCCCATGGTAAAAAGGATGAAGAAAACTTGCCAATACCCTTAAATGCATATGCCAGAAATCCGATTACACTAACCAGGGCAAAAACAACAATTATAATATGAGATAGTTGTGCACCCTTGCCGTCTCCAAATCGTGTCTTAATCCATGCGGCACCAGTCATTACATTCGATTTACGAAGCCATACGGATAAAAATACCATAAGAAATATCTGGTTAAAGACAGGCCATAACCATGGGATAAATGCACTCTTTAATCCATAAACAAAACATAAATAAACTAACCACATAGTTCCGGTTATATCAAACATACCCGATGCATTAGAAATACCCAGCATATACCAGGGGATATTGTTTCCACCAAGGAAGTAGGAGTTAATATCCTTGGATGCCTTTTTAGAGACCCAAAATCCGATCAATATTGTAGAGGCTAAATAAAGCAGTATTATCGAGATATCAATAAAATGTAATTCCATTATAATCCATAAAATTTAAGAGTTTGCACTACTATAACGGATTGAATGGTTCATAAATAGTGCCAATAAAAAAAATGCGATTGTAGCAATATTTGTATATAAAAGTAGTATTTGAAATGCTTGCGGGATTATCAATAAAATAACTTTTTATTATTATGATAAACCCCAACAATAATGCGGGTTAAATGAAGCTTTATTCATTTATTGCTAATTGTGCAGGTATAAGGATTCGGTTGTAAAGCTCGGGCAATTCATGTTCAAAACTGATTTTATCATCCTCCATAAATCTGATGAAATTGCCTGAGGAGGGATGCCCCTTATAAGGAGCGTAAAAGTGTCCCTTATGCACATTACGCCAAACCATAACGTAGGTTATATTTAACGAGTCAGCCGAAACAAGAGGGGCAAGTTTTTCTGTCCACCACGTAGTATCAGGAATTTTTTCCATTCCGGTTTCGGAAAAAGCAGCGAGCTTGTTTTTAACTTTGCAAAGGGAATCAATAATACCCAGTTTTCTCGCAACTGCCTCAAGTCCATCTCCCTGGGGAGTAAAATCCCAATAATCATCCAGAGCCAGTATATCAACATATTCATCACCCGGATATCTTGTTAGCAATTCGGCAGAACTGTTAAATTTTCTATCGGTTGAAAATGCATACAAAAAGTTTGTTACATTCAGGGTATCCCTAAGGTAATTTACTGTAAACTGCCAAAGTGTTTTGAATTCATCCTCTGTGCAGTGATTTTTTCCCCACCAAAACCAGCTCCCGTCAAATTCGTGGTATGGTCGGAAAATAACTGGAATCAGTTCACCGTTTTTACCAAAAAGATTTTTGGAAAAATGAGCTATTGCTTCAAGCTTCATTTTGTAAAAGTTATGATGACTACCACCGGGAATTATATGCTTAACAGCAATTGTAGTATCATAAAAGGTTCTTCCAGTTACAGGATTCCTGAAATGCCAGGCAAAAGTATTAACTCCACCTCTATTATAGGCATCAACAACAAAATCTTTAGTATTGTCATATCTACCGGTTTCAATCATATTGAAAAGATGGTCAAAATCCCAGCCGTACATTCCGGGGAAATGACCCGTAACATCTTTTACATCCGATCTTAAGGTATCACCACACCAGCCAATACCGTATTTGGTTGTATGCTGATGCCCGAATATTGTTGTTTCACCACTTATCTGTTTCAGATTATAAAATAAATTTACCGTTTCCTTTGTAGCCATACTATCGGCAAGCTTAACTCCCAACTCTTTCTGGTATTCCACACTGTTGTATTCCGGAGTACAGGAATAGAGCAGAAGTAGTAAAAATGTAAGTAGTGATAATATATTTTTTCTAGTCATTTCTCTCAGAAAGTTTTTTCATTTGCACATAATGTGTCTTAATTACTTTAAGGGTTGAATTATCAGTATCGAAAACCGAGTTTAATCCCTGTGGTTCTTGCGGAGGATCACCAACAAACGAATCTCCTTTTCGCCATTTGGCATCAGTATGCTGACCTCTGCCTTCGCCTCCCCAAGCCCAAAAATTGGCACCTGCAATTGGGGCACCTGTCTTGGCACTATCAGCAACAAGACTAAACATATACTTAAAGTATTCATCTCTTGCTGTAACTGTTGCTTCTTCAGAAATTTGTTCAAAATCTCTTCCCAAACCAAATTCCTCAAGTGTAATAGGTTTGTTCAGTTGTCTGGCTAACTTCATGTGCTCATCAAAATATGCCTTCGCTTTAACTTTTGCCGTTGGTAATGTACCTTCCTTATCATTTGCATTATACCAGCTCCAGTTTTTAGCCCAGATATGAAAAGTAATGTAATCCAAATGCCTTGAAGCATGTGCCTTCAAATAAACTTCTTCACTTTCAAGCGTCCCCATAGTACCTTCATTTCCGGTTGTAACCAGATGATTTGGATCAAGAGAATGGATATATGCTGCGGTCTCATCTATCCAGCAATAGAAGCTTTCAACATTTAGAAACGCTTCTTTACCTTCCCCAGGACGAGGTTCGTTAGCAAGCTGCCACGCCATAATTGTTGCATCTTCACTATATTTCTTACCGTTAACAGTATTCGTTCTATTTATCAGGTTTTTAATAAATTTCCGGTAGGCTCTGTTTGCTTCCCTGTTTTTGTAAAAACGGGCAGATTTATTCATAAAAACTACCCAGCCTTCAACCATAGGATCACAAGCTTTTTCATCGCCAAACCATGCATTGTATTGCGACATACCGCCAGACCATTCCCAATAATTATTCAGAAATACTACCGCTTTCATTTCGCGTTTAGCCATCGCTTCGAGGAGATAGTCAAGTCCAACAAGTAAATCTTCATCATACTCACCTGGTGCTGCTTGTACAGCAGGAGTAAGTGAATTGCCGATCTCCGATTTTTCGGAAGCAGCCAATACCCTGAGATTAGTAATACCATTTTCTACAAGCAGGTCCAGTTCCCGCTCAAGTCTTTCCCTGTCACCTGTTTCACCAGGTGAACCAAGATAACAACCATACCAAAAATTGGTACCAACGAAATAATAAGGATTTTCCCCCAACATAAAATGAGTATCTTTTACAGTAACAAAATGTTCCTCATCACCAACATTAAAAATAGAACATGCACCTATCAGAAGTACAAGCAGTATATAAACCAAATATTTTTTCATTAGTATTCCGATATTTTGTAGAACATGGTAATTTTCTAAAAATATGCAAAATTCATACCATTTTAGGAATGAGAGATAATCAAACTGACTGCCAAATTTCAACATTGTGCGATTATCGAAATGATACTTTTTTATTATTTTGATAAATATGGTATATTTTCATAAAAGATTGTTAAGATTTATAGTTTAATCCATAAAATAAGAAAGCCCAAAAAACAGTTTGAAACTGCTCTCAGGGCTTTTGCACTCAATTAATATTTTGTGTTAGATGGATAAGACTATATCAAAATAAGATTTAGCGACCCATCCAGCCGCCATCAACAACAAGTGTAGTACCATTTACGTAATTAGAAGCTTCACTGGCAAGAAACACAACCGGACCTTTAAAATCTTCTGCTTCTCCCCATCTGCCTGCGGGAATTCTTTCCAATATCTGTCTGCTTCTGGTTTCGTTTTGTTGCAATTCTTCCGTGTTATCAGTAGCAATATAACCTGGAGCAATTGCATTAACGTTTACTCCGTGTTGTGCCCACTCATTTGCGAACGACATTGTTATTTGTTTTATGCCACCCTTGCTTGCAGCATAACTTGGTACTGTAACACCACCCTGGAATGAAAGAAGTGAGGCTGTAAAAATAACTTTCCCTTTCCCTCTTTCTACCATCAGTTTGCCAAATTCACGAGTTAAAATAAACTGTGCACTCAAATTTACCTCTATAACCTTGTCCCAATACTCATCAGGAAATTCGGCTGCCGAACTCCTCATTATGGTTCCTGCATTATTAACAAGTATATCAACCTGATGTTTTTTGTTTATTTTATCAATAAAGGTATATAGTTCGCTTCTATCTGAAAAATCGCACTGATAGGCTCTAAAATTTCTACCAGTTGCTATAACTTCTTCTTCAACTATACTTCCGGTTAGTTCCAGACTGGCACTAACTCCAATAATATTAGCACCAGCCTCTGCAAGACCTAAAGCCATAGCTTTACCTATACCTCTTTTGCAGCCGGTAACCAGGGCAGTTTTGCCTTTAAGATTAAAATCATTCAGGATCATGGTAAACTCCTATCTCATTTCCTTGAGTGGTATAAAATCCATATCATCGAAATCCTGGTTTTCGCCACCCATTGCCCAGATAAACGAATAGTTGGTTGTACCACATCCCGAATGAAGTGACCAGCTTGTTGAAAGAACTGCCTCACCATCGCGAATTATGATATGACGTGTTTCGGAAGCACTTCCGTTAAGATGAACTACAAAGTTATCTTCAGGTAAATTAAAATACATATAAACTTCGGAACGTCTCTGATGCGTATGTGCTGGCATAGTATTCCATACAGATCCTTTTTCCAGTTCGGTTAAACCCATTACCAACTGGCATGATTTAATTCCGTCAGGATAAATATATTTGTAGATGGTTCTCTCGTTAGAGGTTTCCAGGCTACCAAGTTTTACGGGAGTTGCGTCTTCAAATTTAGCATGTGTTGTTGGATACTCGGTATGTGCAGGGTAACTTACAAAATAAAATTTTGCAGGAGCGTTTTTGTCATCACTCGCAAATGATATTTCATGGTTCCCTTTACCAACATAAAGTGCATCCTTGTTAACCATTGCATAAACTTTATCACTAACCTGCACTTTTCCGGATCCACCAATATTTATTATACCCAGTTCGCGTCTTTCGGTAAAATAATCAGCCGCCATTTCCTTTCTGCTCGCTCTAAGCTCCAAAACCTTGTTTACCGGAACGGCTGAACCAGTTATCGAACGATCGATATCGGAATATACCAGAGGAATTTCATCCTCACTAAACAGCTTAATTAAAAATGTATCTCGAAGTTCATCAGTATTCAACTGCTTAAAACTTCTTTCATTTGGGGAATATCTTACATCCATTTATATAACTCTTAATTTATTTATAATATTGTACAATAGAACTTTACATCAATAATAATTTAAGTTTTTCAACTACTATCAAACTTTTAATACCTCTCTACTCCTCAAACAAAAGCTTGGAAATTGCCGGACTTGTAACACCCGGCAATAATCACAACAAATAATATTATAAGAAAAAACTTTCTTGTACTTATACAAGTCCGCCTTTAAGAATAGCCATTTCCATTCCGCGGAGCTCGGCAAGTCCTTTAAGTCTGCCAATAGCAGAATAACCGGGATTGGTTTTTTTGTTAATATCATCAAGAATAACATGCCCGTGATCTGGTCTCATAGGAATTTGTACATCAGTTCTGCCACTGGCTTCACGTTTTTTCTGTTCTTCAAGAACAGCTTTAATAACATCAAACATATCCACACTACCAGCAAGGTGCTGATCTTCAAAAAAGCAATGATCTTTATGTCTGTTTACACTGCGAAGGTGCACAAAATTAAGTTTATCACCATGTCTGCGAACCATACCGGCAAGGTCATTATCACCTCTTACACCAAAAGAACCCGTGCACATAGTATAACCATTGTAAATTGAATCGATAACGCTAAACATAAACTCAAGATCAGCTTCAGTGCTCACAATTCTTGGTAATCCAAAAAGTGTAAAAGGAGGGTCATCGGGATGAACTGCCAGTTTTACACCTGCTTCCTCGGCAACAGGAATTACAGCCTTTAGGAAATATGCAAAATTCTCACGGTATTTATCAGGTGTAATATCCTTGTAGGTTTCCAGCTTTTCAAGAAATTTGTCAAGACTATAACCTTCCTGTCCGCCTGGCAGACCAGCAATAATATTATTTTGCAGAGTATCCTTGTCTTCCTGTGTCATAGCTTTAAATTTGGCTTTGGCAGCATCCAAAACGTCAGGGGTGTAATCAGCTTCCGCATTATTTCTTTTAAGCATATGAACATCGAAAGCTGCAACATCAACAATTTCAAATTCAAGAGCTATTGCACCGTCATCCATCCTTTTGGCAAGATTTGTTCTTGTCCAATCCAGCACCGGCATAAAATTATAGCAAACAGTTTTAATGCCTGCAGCACCAGCATTTCTTACGCTTTCCTTGTACTTTTCAAGCCATTCGTCACGATTGGGTTTACCAAGTTTAATATCCTCATGAACCGGAATACTTTCAATAACACTCCATATCATTCCGGCATCTTCAATCATCTTTTTTCTTTCTGCGATAGCTTCAGGGGTCCATACTTCACCAATAGCAACTTCATGCAGAGCGTTAACAATACCAGTAGCACCGGTTTGTTTTATATAGTTAAGCGTTACTGGATCATTAGGTCCGTACCAACGCCATGTTTTTTCCATAACCATAATCAGTTCTCCTCTTAAATTAAACACCGCTGAATGCGTTAAAACCACCATCAACCGGCACAACGATACCGGTAACAAATTTGGAAAGATCGGAAAGTAAAAACAGAGTTGTACCTACAAGGTCTTCAACTTCACCAAATCTACCCATAGGTGTAAGATTTACAATTTTTTCACCACGAGGAGTAAGATCACCACTTTCCTGATCAAAAAGTAAAAATCTGTTTTGGTTAGTTACAAAAAATCCCGGTGCAATAGCATTTACCCTTACATTAGTTTTGGCAAAATGTACAGAAAGCCATTCTGTAAAGTTATTTATTGAAGCTTTTGCAGCAGAATACGCCGGAATTTTTGTAAGCGGTCGGTATGAATTCATAGACGAAATGTTAAGAATATTACCATTTCCCCCTTTTACCATATCCTCGGCAAATACCATTGTAGGTATTAATGTACCTTTAAAGTTAAGATCAAAAACCCAGTCGAAACCTTCAATATCAAGACCAAAAAAGGATTCCATCAAATCGCTTTTTTCATCAATTGTTTCAAGCTTTGTAGTAGCTCTTGGAGAGTTACCACCAGCACCATTTATAAGAAAATCAACCTCGCCAAGCTCGGCTACTACTGTTTTTTTAGCTTCAATAACCGATTCTTTTTTTAATACATCGGTTTTAATACCTATGGCTTTAATACCATGTTTTTCTTTAAGGTCGTTGGCAGCATTTGTAGCAGCCTCAATTGAAATATCAAGAATTGCAATATTTACACCAACAGAAGCCAAACCTTCTGCAATGGTTTTACCAATAACACCGCCGCCGCCGGTAATAACGCAGTTTTTACCCTTGAGATGATTGAATGAATATTCCATTAATTTATTTCTCCGTTGTTGTTTATTTTAATTTGTAAGCCTTACTTATCTGACTATTTATATCTTATATCAGACTTTATAATTATATTTTTTGGTTCATAAGTTTGTTTGTTTTCAATAGCATAAATCACCTCACTTATTGCACTTCTTGCCATTTTATCTGTATCCTGGTAAATGCTTTTTATTGGTGGACTAAGATGCTTGTTAAAAAAACTGTCCCCAAAACTTATAATCTCCAACTGTTCAGGAATACTTAGTCCCAACTCTTTTGCAGCTGAGCTTATACCAAGTGCAATTGGGTAGGTAACTGCAAAAATAAAATCGGGCATACAATTATTATCATTGAATTCCATCAGTGCATTATACCCCACCTTTTCGTTAAATCCACCTTCAAGTAGCATCCTCTCATCCAGTTCAACACCCGCTTCATCCAGAGCCTTCTTATATCCTTCCAGCCTTCCATGACCAACATGAAGTTTATGATTACCACCAACAAACGCAGGTTTTTTGGCACCATTTTCCAAAGCATATTTTACGGCATTATAAGTACCCTCAACATCATCAAAAACAATTCTGGTAAACTGATTTGTAATCGTTCTATCGATTTGGATAAGGGGAATATTATAATCTCTAATAAGATTGAAAATATTTTTATCTGTAGTGTTATTGGTAACTGCCGCAATAATGCCATCTACCTGCATTGAAAGCATAGTTATTATATGCTGTTTTTCAAGATCGGTATCTTCCTGCGAAACCGTTAGAACAATCTCGTAATTATTTAATCGGGCATAGCTGTATAGTGCATCAACAAGCGATGGATAAAAGCTGTGTGCAACCTTTGGCACTATTACACCAATTGTATTTGTTTTTCTGGATGAAAGATTCTTTGCTGCCAAATTGGGTATATAACCCATTTTTTCAGCAGTTTCCTTTACCAGGATGCTCGTCTTTTCCGAAATATCGGGATGACCCCGCAACGCTTTTGATACTGTAACTTTGGTAACTTTCAGTTCCTTTGCAATATCAAGTAATGTAACATTTCTTTTTTTTGTCATACTCATAGTTCTTTACCGGTAACTTAACCGGTTACTAATATAGCAAATCTACTTAACTATATCAATTGTTCTAAAATTTTTATTCTTGAACCGAAATGAGGAGGACTATACTAACATAAGTTAATTGAAGAGCTTACAATATGAATTCACGGAAATTGGTTTGATTATATTATACTAATCTACTAATAGTAATGATTCCAGCTTATTTAACCGAACAGGTGCAAACAGAATAATATTTGAGTTGTGTCAAATGGATAAAAAAAGCCTCCCGAAGGGGAGGCACTGGGATTTATTGTCGGAAAGGTACGCTATGGTAATTCAACTATAAGAGAGCTGGCTTCACCACCACCAATACACAGTGATGCCAAACCAGTCTTTTTGTTTTCTGCTTTCATTACATGTAACAATGTTGTTAATATTCTTGCACCACTGGCTCCAATTGGATGACCAATACTAACGGCACCACCATTAAGGTTAACCTTGTCAGGATTTAGTTCAAGCAATTTATTTACTGCAAGTGAAACAACAGAAAAAGCCTCATTGATTTCAAATACATCAATATCATCAGTAGTTTTGCCTGCTTTAGCCAAAACTTTTTTAATTGAATCAACAGGTGCAGTTGTAAACCATTTTGGATCTTTTGCAGCAGATGCCTGTGCAATTATTTTCGCCATTGGCTTTAAACCGAGTGCTTCAGCTTTTTCTTTCGACATAACCAAAATTGCCGCAGCACCATCATTTAATGAAGAGGCATTTGCTGCTGTAACAGTACCATCTTTTTTGAATACCGGACGCAGTTTTGGTAGTTTATCGAAATTAACATTAAACGGATCTTCATCCTTGTCATACAATATTGGATCACCTTTACGCTGAGGTATTTCAACAGGAACAATTTCAGCTTTAAATTTGCCATTTTCAGTAGCTTGCATTGACTTTTTATAACTACCAATAGCAAAATTATCCTGATCTTCACGCGTAATATCATACTCAGCTGCACACAATTCGGCTAAGTTACCCATGTGAACATCATCATATACATCCCACAACCCGTCACGAATTAAACCATCAACCATTTGCTGATGACCCATTTTATATCCGTCACGAACGTTAGTAACATAATATGGTATTTGTGACATGTTTTCCATACCACCGGCAATTATAGTATCGGCATCACCAGTCATAATTGCCTGGGCAGCAAGCATTACAGATTTAAGACCTGAACCACACACCTTATTTATAGTAAGGCACTCAACAGATTTTGGTAAACCGGCAAATATTGCAGCCTGACGTGCAGGAGCCTGTCCCTCACCCGCCATAACAACATTACCCATTATTACCTCATCAATTTCAGATGGATTAACACCGGTTCTCTCAAGAAGAGCCTTGATAACAATACTGCCAAGTTTTGGAGCAGGCACACTTTTAAGTGCACCCATAAAAGAACCTACGGCAGTTCGTGCCGCATCTATTATATATACTTCTCTTAATTCGGGCATATAAATAATCCTTTATTTATCTAAAAATTCCATTATAGCTTTATTTGTTTCGTCTGCTTTTTCGAACTGAACAAAATGTCCGCATTCAGGAAAAACTTTACCAGTATTATTTGGAATTTTTTTCATTCCGATAGCAGCAACATCTTTTGTATAACCACCATGCAGGAATCTGTTAGGAATTAGTTGATCATTTTCACCGAATAAAATTAGAGTAGGTTGAGAAATCTGATCAAGTTTATCCCACATTGGTTCATTAATCATTGCACCAACATTTTTGGAAACTGCATAACAATATTTTTCAAAATCTTTTGCACCTCTAATCATTATACGATCAGTTACCATAAAAAGTGCATCATCTGGCGTTTCATAAAAGTTACTTCTAAGGTTCATGTCAATGTCTCTTATTCTGGTATCATGAACCAAATCAACAGTCATAACATCAGTTAGCCACTGACCTTCACCATTGGTAAAACGTTCAAAACCGGCAGGAGAAATTAACACAAGTTTTTCAACACGTTCAGGGTATTTTAGAGAAGTTATCATGCTAATCTGTCCGCCCATTGAATGTCCAACAAATACAGCTTTCTTTACACCCATTTCTGTTAGCAGTTCAGTTAATACATCTGCATAAAACGAAAGAGAATACTGATATGCTTCCTTATCGGACTTACCATAACCGGGCAAATCAACAGCAATAACTCTGTACTTTTTGGAAAGCACAGGAATATTTTTGCTCCAGCCTTTAGCATAAGATCCCAAACCATGAACAAGAAGCAAAGTAGTTTCGCCTTTACCTTCATCAACAACAGCTACATTGATGTTTTTTACTTTTATTTTTTTAACATCAAAGCCGTAATCTATTTCGTCAAACTCTTTAGGTTCAAGGTGATAAAATGAAGAAGTTGAACAGCTCATCAGTCCAATTGCCATAATAATAACTAAAAACAGTTTATTTTTCATTTTAACCTCCTAAAACATTATCCATTTGAATGAAGCAAAAAGCAGCCATGGATTTTCAGGTTTCAAGCCGCCACCGTTAACTACAGATGAGTCATAAAAATCACCCAAATTTAAATAAGCACCATGGAGTTCAATATCCATGTAAACCCTTAATGTATAACGAAGGTTAAAGTTAAATTCAGTACCAATCATGCTACCACCGCCTGCAGGTGAAACGTTTGCCATACCTACTCCGGTTCCAATTTTGGCTTTTAATTTGTGCGGAATAATATCATACGAACCATAAAGCGAACCTGCAGATAAACCATAACCAAGGTTCTGAATATCGATTACGGCAGACATAAATCTATTAACAACATTACCATGAGGTAACAACAGGTACAAACCATGTCCAAAGAATACAGCACCAGGAGCAGTCCAGTTATTACCAGTAAGGAAACCGTTGTATTTACCATCTGCAATATTCTTTTTATCACCAGAAGTAAAGACTGCATCAAGAACAATGTGGTCATTAGGGTTTTTGCCATACTTGTAAGCCAGACGAAGGTTTGCAGCCAAGCCAGCAATATCAACAGTAGTTGATTTTGTTTCGGCAGTACCAAGGTTAGTCATAGCAAAACCTGAATAACCAAATCTGCCCTGCTTCAATAGCGGATCGTGATGGAAATGAGTACCAAGCCAGAAAATATCAGCAGTATAGGCTTCCGTTCCAAAATCAAAGTTGAAAACGCCATTATAATTACTTAACGCACAGTTAAGACCTTGTCCCATAATAGAAACACCACCCTCACCGTTAGCTCTGTCGCTAAGGTAGTAAACTGTTAAACCGGCAGAAGTTTTAATATCGAAATCATATTCATAATCAAGTTCATATAAAACAACATCATCATCATCCTGAACATTGTTTTCATACAACTGATAAAAACCGGCTTTCATTTTCATATTTGGCAAAATGTAATGTGCGGATATTCCTACCCCATCAGAACCCCAAACGGCAAGACGGTAACCGGTATTAACCAGTTTATCGGTTGGAGTATAGGAAGGTACATTTATATTATCAAAAACTCTTGCCAACCCAATGTTAACGAAAAAGTTTTTTTGTGGTCTTATTTCAACAAAAAGATTTTGCGTTTGCATATTAACAAAATCAGCACCGAAGGCACCACCAAAATTACCACCGGCACCATAGTTGGCATCACCCCAAGTCCAGTCAAACTCAAACGATGCACGTAACGTAGCCCAGCCATCAAACAGTTTTGGTGTATATGCAAAAATTGGTATAAATCGTTGCTCTGTATATTTCGATGTTAGTCCGGTTTTGGTAGTATTTCCCCCAAACAACCTACCAACAACCTGCCCTTTAAGAAACTCATTATTAGCATACATATTAGAGAGTTCGCTTCTCACAAAATAGTAGCCGATAAACTTTAACTCATTGATCTCTTCTTTTTCTTTCTTTACAGGGTAATCTCCAGCTGTTTGTGCAAAACTGTTACCAAATAATGAAAGCAGAAGCAATAGGAAAATAATTTTTTTCATAACCTGCCTACAGAAATATTTTTAAGAAAAGAGAAGTGGAAAATTCGCTAACCCCATTTCCACTTCTTAAAACAACATGAATAGAAAAATGCTTATAAAGCTAATTACAATTTCTTATAAATCTGAATATTATCAGTACCAAGATTTTCATCAGAACCAAATCCGGTTTCAGGAGTTCTTGCAGCAAAACCATAACTTGGAACTGTTTGAACAACTTCAAGTTTCAATTCATCTGGCTCTCCATCAATAACCTGCATAATACCACCTTGTTCAAAGGCTGCATAAACAAGTGAAATTGTATGTACATCACCTTCGCTTGATTTTGTAACAGTATATGTACCATTCTGGGTAGTCCATGCACCATCAGTAACATGCGATTCAAGAACTATAGTATTTTCTTCAGTAAACTGAACTCTTACACTGTCATACTGAAAAAGTGAAACAAGTAATGGGGCTACATCAGATCCTGTACTTAACCAAGTACCAACCCATGCTTCTGCAGGTTCTTCATTTTCAACCGGATTAGTATCATCGTCATCATCACAAGCTGTAAATGTGAACATTAGAGAAAGGATCATTAAAAGTGCTAATAACTTTTTCATTTTATAACTCCTGTATTTTATTGGATTTAATTAGACCTAACCCCATCTTATTACGTTTGCAGCCCAAGCGTAACCTATTCCGGCAGCAATCATCGCGATAACGGTTCCGTCTGTTATTTTATTTTGTTGTAGTCCTAATTCAAGCGATATTATTTGGTCTATTTGACCTACATGACCAATTTTTTCAAGATAAACCGACTGATCTTCTGTAAGTCCCAATAGGTCAAGCATATATTTGTACATCGAGCGTTTAAAGTGCAATACAGCCAGATAGCCCAGTTCTTTCTTTTCAACTCCGCTCTTTCTGAAAGCTTCATCAATACACTTCATCCAGTTATCCATGGAAACTTCATTAAGGCGGTTTTTCATGTGTTCTTCACCGGCAAGCCATAGTGATTTATAAGCAACGTCACAGTTTTCGGCAGTTATTGGTTTTTCAGTTCCACCGTACTCAACTCGTGCATCACGGGCAAGGCTACCATCCGATATTATATGCGAACCAAGTACAAGATTTTTACCATAATTTCTTTTGAGTATTAATGCACCGGCACCGGCTGAAAGATTGTACATCATCGACATACCTTTATTGGTATAGTCAACAAAATCTCCATTACGGTAGCCACCGCTAATCATAACAGTATTTAAACTATCATCGGAAAGCATCATATCCTTGGCAATTTTAAGAGCTGATATTGTAGTACAACATCTCTGCTGCAAATCAATTGCCCATGCGTTAGTTGCACCAATCTGCTCCTGAATATATATTCCCGAAGTTGTAAGCGGATACTCCTTCCATTCTTCACCAATACAAATTAGCAAATCAATTTCTTTTGGGTCCATATTGGCTTTCTCGAGTGCAATTCTTGAGGCTTTAACACCCATCTCCTGAGTACCATCATTTTTGCCAGGCACTCTCTTTTCAAGGATGCCAAGTTTTTCCCTTACAGCCTCCTCAGCCCACATACCATTTGTTGCCTCAGCAATATCCTTTGCTGTTAAAACATTTTCGGATAAATAAACTCCTGTAGAAACAATACCTACGTTTGGCTCATTATTTAACATTTTCTTTCCTTTTCAAACTTTTTCTGTCAATTTTGCCAGCATCATTTTTAGGTAGCTCATTAATAAACTCAACATACTTTGGCACTTTGTACTTTGCAAGGTTTGCAATACAGAAATTCCTTATTTCATCCTCAGTAGCTTGCATTCCCTCTTTAAGTACAACAAACGCCTTTCCGGCTTCACCCCATTTTTCATCGGGTACGCCAATAATTGTAACTTCATCAACTGCATCATGTTTGCGAATAAGGTATTCAACCTGTGCTGGATAAACATTTTCACCACCGGAGATATACATGTTTTTTATCCTGTCAACAACATAGTAATACCCATCGGTATCACGCCTAACTACATCACCAGTATGGAACCAGCCATCAGTAATTGCAGCTTTGGTAGCATCAGGATTTTTCCAGTAACCCGGAGTAACATTTGGTCCGCTAAGCAAAAACTCGCCTTCACCTTCTCCAACTATTTCATTACCGTTTTCATCAACAAGTTTAATATCAACGTAAAAGTTTTCGGTTCCAATTGAGCCTTGTTTGCGATAAGCATCTTTTTCAGGTAATGAAGTAATATTTGGACCAACTTCTGTTAATCCGTAACCTTGCCTTATCGCAACACCCTTGTTGTGCCATATCTCAATAAGAGGCACTGGCATAGCTTCACCACCAACAACCACGTATCGTAAGCTTGAAAGATCAAATTCTGCAAATTCCTCGGAATCACTCATCATTTTAAGCATTGTAGGCACAGCCCACCAAATTGAAATCTTGCGTTCCTCTATTAACCTCATAATTATTACAGGGTCATATCGTCTCATAATAATTGTTTCGGCACCATGCTGGAGAAATGATGATAACAATACATTCCAGAAACCTGTATGAAATGGTGGAGTAACACTTATTGTTGAATCAGCAGGAGTAATTTCAAGTCTTATTTCTGTATTTATGCTGTTCCAGAATAGCATTTTGTGGGTGTATAAAGCTCCCTTCGGAAAGGCAGTAGTACCAGATGTATATAATATAAATATCGGATCATCTTCGTTAAGCTGAGGTTTATATTCAAGTATATCCGATGCAGGTTCAATTTTATCGAGCAGGGAGTTAATTGATAATTTTTGTTCAAAACTTGTAAAAGCATTTACCTGCTCAAGCTTTTCAAGAAACTCTGTACAGTAAATAATAACAGAGGGTTCGCAATTAGTTATTACATACTCAAGCTCAGCCGGCATTAATCTAAAATTTAACGGTACAATGGTAATTCCAATTTTCTGGGCAACACCAAACAACATAATCAGTTCAACCCTGCCTGCCGAAATAACAGCAATACGGTTACCTTTTTTAATGCCATACTCATTAATAAGGTAATTAGCCAGTTGGTTCGCTTTTCTATTAAGCTCACTATAGCTGTATTTGGTTTCACACTCATAATCTTCAACAGCTATTCTATCTGGTGTATAACCAGCCCATTTACTTATCCAGTCAAACTTGTTCATTTCTGCTCTTTGTTTTTGTTATCTGATAAACGATTATGCCAATAATAGCCGAAAATATTATTGCGGTTGAGGAGGCAATTGCAGGATTTCTTACAGGACCCTGAAGGTATTTAGTGTAGAAACCGAAACTCATTCCATTTTCAACAAGGAATGGCAAAAAGTAATAAACACCAAAATGTACAACCAGTGCAGTTATGGTTGCAATTAAAGGAGCCCTTGTATCCACATCCTTAAGGAAAATCCCGAAAAGGATTGGGATAAATGCAGCCGTAAAGTACGCATATACTCCATTCTGAGCCAAAATTGCCACTGAAAGTCTTGGGTTAACAATCTGATCCCATGAAATTATTCCCGAAACAATTGCCAGAATCACAATGGCAATTTTATTTACAACGATCAGATTATCTTCGTTTTTAAGATATTTACCAAATAATGGCTTAAATATATCGGATGTTATTGTTGTGGAAAGCGATTGTATCAATCCTTCGAGAGTTGACATACCAGCAGCTATAAGTCCAAGCACAACAATAAGACCAACTGCCACCGCAAATCCATCACCCCTGAAAACTTCAACAACATAGGCAGGAATTATACCATCACTTTTCAAAGCCTCACCAGCAACAGTAAGATCGGGAAACGTTAAACGAGCGTATAGTCCGGCAAACACAACCAGGAAAAATAGTATTTCGGTTACAACACCAACCACAAGAAAACGGTTAACATCAGTCTCTTTTTTCAGGAGTAATGATTTTGTAATGATGTGAGGTTGGCATACAACAGCAAATCCAACAATAAACTGACAAACAATAATCTCAAAATAGTCCCGGAATAGCGGACTGGCAGCATTTGTGCTTTCGGTAAGGGCTGGATCAATTGCAGCAAGCTTGTCAAAAAATCCACTGATACCATTAGCAAAATGATCGAAGCCTGAAGTAAGCAAAATAAATGCAACCACAACCATTATTAGTGCCTGTATAGTATTAGTATATACCATCGAGTTAGCACCGCCAAACATCATATAGCCAAAAATGAACGAGATCATAACAATCAGTACATAAAACTCATCTACATTTAATGACTTGGAAAGCACCTTTGTTAAGGCAACTACTATAAGCACAATAAAAGTTATAAGCAGCAAAGAGAGGAAGCCCATAATAAGAGCATAAGCTTTACTTTTGTATCTGCTTCCTATCCACTGTGCAAGCGTAAGAGCCTTGGTGGTTTGTCCGAATTTTCTGAAGCTTTTGGTAAGAATAACCAGCGAAATAACAGCACCAAGCGGAAAGAAAATACCAAAAGATATAAATCCGCTAAAGCCAAAATTTGCAATCAACCCCGGGTTAATAACAAAAGTTGCCGCACTTGTCATGGAAGCAGCAAGCGAAAGTCCTACAGCAGCGGGAGAGAAAATAACACTTCCCACAGCATAATCAGACATATTTTTAATATTTCGGGCACCCTTCACAACAAAATATATAATAAGTGCTGCGTATAGTGTGACCAAAATCCAGGTACCGGTTACAAGTCCGGAATCAGCCATAATATTTCCCTATGATCGAAAAAACTAAATAAAACTATTATATTTTAATAACGGAAAGCAGCTGCAGCAAATGCAAGTCCGCCACCCGAACCAATAAACTGTACAATATCGCCACGCTTAACCTTCCCCTGAGAAAGTGCATCGCAAAATGCAATTGGAATACATGCCGAGCCGGTATAACCATAGTAATGCATACTGGTTTGAGCCTTTTCGTGTGGTAATCCAAGTTTGTCCATTGTTTCAAAAATACTGTTTATATTAATTTGAGTAATGAAGAACCGTTCAACATCCTGAATAGTTGTGCCGGATTTATCAGCCAGCTCATGAGATAGGGCAGACCAGGTTTCCGGGTTAATTTCAGGCGGAAATTTTTTAGCAATTTGTAATTGAGCTTCCGGTGTTTCAGCAATATCCTTTGTAATCACCTTTTTGGTACCACCCGAAAATATCCCCATATATGAGTGGAACTCCCCTTTGGTTACAAGTTTGCTTGCCATAAAACCACGGTCACTGTTTTCTTCTGCTTTAAGTATAAATGCACCTGCACCATCGGCAAACAGGTTAACTGTTTTTTTATCGAGCAAATTAAGGTATTTGCTCATGGCATAAGCACCAACTACCATAATGGTATTATATTGCTCATCAGCCTTAATATATTTAACTGCCGTATCGAGGGCGGTTACAAACCCTGCACACGCACTATTTATATCGAAGGTACCGGCATTAACCATACCGAGCAAATGTTGTGCTTTTGAAGATGTAGAAGGAGAAATATACTCCGGTGTATCGGTTGAAACAATCAGAAGATCAATTTCTTCTGGTTTAACTCCACCTTCCTCCATTGCGTTTTTAGCTGCATTTACAACCAAATCGCTGGTGGATTGCTCATCAGTACACCATCTTCTTTCCTTTATCTGAACAAATTCTTCAAGCCAATCGCTAACATTAGTACCAAGCAGTTCATCGAAATATTTATTTGAAACAACTCTCTCAGGTACATAAAACCCTGTTGAGTGTATTACGGCATTTCTCATCCTAATCCTTGTTAAATTACAATTCCACCATCAACACTTAGAGTAGTACCATTTATATATGAAGCTTCATCACTGGCAAGGAAAGCATAAGCGTTTGCTATATCTTCCGGGTTACCAAGTCTGCCAACAGGAGTTTTTTCTTCCATCATTTTAATTACGTTTTCAGGCATTGCCTTAACCATTTCGGTAGCAATAAAACCTGGAGCAATTGCGTTAACTGTTATACCTTTTCTACCAAGTTCTTTTGCCCAAACTTTAGTCATACCAATAACACCAGCTTTAGTAGCTACATAATTTGATTGACCAAAATTGCCATACAAGCCAACTACTGAAGACGCATTTATAATGCGACCATATTTATTTTCGAGCATTACCATGGATACTTTCTGAGTACAGTTAAATACACCAGTAAGGTTAACAGAAATAACCTGCTCCCACTGTTCCTGGGTCATTTTTTTAAGAGTTGAATCGCGAGTAATACCAGCATTATTCACGAGAATATCTATTGTACCGAAATCCTTTACAACGTTATTAACAATTTCTTCAACATTCGCTGCATTAGCTACATCCGCTTTATAAAACTTTACATTTGCACCCTTATCATTAAGTTCCTGCTCAAGCTTAACTCCCTGAGTTTCGTTAACATCCCAAATTGCAACTTTTGCACCTTCGGCAACAAATTTTTCAACGGTTGCCTTACCAATACCCTGTGAGCCTCCGGTAATTACTGCTACTTTGTTTTCCAATTTTTTCATTTTAATCCTCGTCTAACTTTTGGTACATTTGAAATTTTTCAAACGTTAAATACAAAAAAAGTTAATTAAGTATTTCTATTGTTTTCAATTTTTTCTTTTTCTATTTCCCACTCTTCCAGGAACTCTTTATACTTTTTATCCATAAGTTCATAGAAGCACTGCATTTCGGTTAATCGGTTATCAAGGGCTACAACTTCATCACTGGGAACTTCTGCAATTTTGTGCTTAAAAGTTTTGGCTATTCTTAAATTGTTACGTACCATCTCGAGGTTATTACGAAAGGCATTCTCGAAAACTTCAGGCTGAATTTCGTAATAATCTTTTCTACTGGTTGGCTGCCACACCCTTCTAATAAGGTTTTTATCCCTTAAGCGTCTGGTAATTTGGCTAACAGGACCCTTGCTACGCTTTAGTGCAACAGTTATCTCATCTAACGAAAGTGGGCGCGGAGAATATATTAGTAGTGCCACTATATGCCCCATCAGCTTACTTAAGCCAAAGGCTTTGTAAGCCCATCCGAAATTGATTATAAACTCTTCTTTTAACTTTTCTAACTGTTCATCCATATTGCATTTTCATCATTTGAAACTTTTCAAACGATAAAAAATTACATTAATATTACTTCTTTGTCAATAAAAAAAAGTTATAACTTAACAATATTCTAATGAAACATTACGTCCCTTTTTGCGTCTGTTGTTGAGTAAAAAGAATTTAAACTAACATCCCAAATATGGAGTATTGATGAAAAACAGATTTTTTTTGAACACCAGCAATAATAACAGACTTAAATATTTATTATCTGCTTTAGCTTTAATGCTATTGTTTACAACACTAAACGCTCAAGAGACAGTATTTTCAGACTCAAAGGATTTTAATGAAATAGCCTCTAAAAAACATAATGTGAATATGTGCCCCGGTGGCGTAGCTTTTGGTATATTCTCTTTTAACTACGAATACTTGCACAATAACCGCCACGGACTTGTATTCCGGTTTGATTACGAAAATATTCCTGACAAATATACAGATGCAAATCTTGATGCCTGGGGTGCTGGTATAATTTTTAATTATCGCTACCATCTCGAAGAAACTCTGGATAGCTGGTTTCTTGGCTCATTTGCACGAGGAAGGTTATACAAAGGTACTGGTGTAATTAACAACGAGGATTACGATTTTGAATTGCCCGACTATACTATCGGGCTAAATGCCGGTAGAAAATGGGTTTGGGGCAGCGGTTTTACCATTACTGTAAACCTCGGCTACGGTTTAAATTTCAGCCAAAGAAATTTAAGCTCAAATACAAATAACTTTGAAAGCTACGTAAAAGAGTTTGAAGATGATTATATGTTCGCAGGTGGATTTCTTGGAGAGTTCTCAATAGGATATGCTTTTTAGAAATTTAAGAAAATCTTCAATGTTCCATTTATTGTTGATGTAATACATTGAAGGTTTTCAATTTTTCATAACCAATTCTTTTCATCCTGCAATTTCATCAAGGCAAATTACTCCATAATGCCTTATTGACAAATTACAAACAGCCCCTTTACCAAATACCGTTTCAAAGTATGGTTTAAAATCACTAATATTTTCTTCCGGCAAATCCGCCACCATGTTTCCTTGATGCACCTTTTACATTACTATATGTGTATTGTTCAAACATTGCCAAAGCCAGACTAACACCCTACATTTCGGGTGATGATACCGGGAAAATATTTTGCAGATATTTAAAAGAGGAATTACCAGACTCATTTACCAACTCAAGAAATTCATCAAAATTATTTTGGTGTATTGCTTCGGTTGTATCGTGCTCCGAACTACTGGAAGTATGGATTAAAATATCTACAACAAATGGCTTATTGTAACCATCGTAGTGCATAGTTACCAAGTTTGAATTATTTGGAGCTGCCGCCGCAATAATATCGAGATCAATACTTGCTGCAAGTACTTTTCCATTATTATGATCTGTATGATTACCACTCAACTCCGGTCTTCCAGGAGCACTAAATAAAGAGAAGTTGGCATCCGCAAAAAACTCTTTATATTGCGTAGTTAATTTTTCATATCGTATTTTTTGTGCATCAACATCTCTATATAACTTTTCAAGCTTATCCTGATACATTATTTTTATCCCTCATTAAAATGAATTTCAGGCAACCCTTTTAACCTGTCGGCAGCACTTTCAGGAGTAATATCTCTCTGCGATTCCGAAAGTAACTCATACCCTACCATAAATTTTTGAACGGTTGCCGAACGCAATAAAGGGGGATAAAAATGAGCATGTAACTGCCAGTGCGTATGTTGGCTGCCATCAGCCGGGGCGTTGTGCCACCCCATTGTATAGGGGAACGAAACATTAAAAAGATTATCGTATTTGGTGAGGTGTATTTTAAGAATATTCGCCAAATCATTTTTCTCATTTTTATTTAGCTGAGTTAAATTCTGAACATCCCTTTTAGGCAGCAGCATTGTTTCGAAGGGCCACTTTGCCCAAAACGGCACCAGCGATACCCAGCTATCGTTTTCAACAATTATCCTCTCTCCCCTTGCAAGTTCCTCGTTAAGATAATCAACCAGTAAGCTGCTTTTATTTTTGGCATAATACTCTTTTTGAAAGAACAGCTCTTTTTCAGCTTCATTCGGCAAAACCGAACCCGCCCATATTTGTCCGTGCGGATGCGGATTTGAGCAACCCATTATCGCACCCTTGTTTTCAAATATTTGCACCCAGGGATACTTGCCGGAAAGTTCAGCAAACTGCTCACTCCACAAATCAACGACATTACGAATAACCTCAACTGGCATTTCGGGTAAAGTTAAATCATGCCGCGGTGAAAAACAGATAACCCTTGAAGTACCCGTAACAGATCCCATTTGAAAAAGCGAATCGGCATCAGCATTTATTTTGGGTGCTTCAGATAGAATTGCTGCAAAATCGTTAGTGAATACATAAGTGTTGTTATATTCCGGATTTCTATTACCACCAGCTCGCTCATTCCCCGGACACAAATAACACTTTTCATCATAACGAGGTTTATTGTTTGCAGGAATCTCCTCCTGCTTACCCTGCCATGGTCTTTTAGTACGATGCGGGGAGACGAGTATCCACTCCCCGTTAAGCAAATTTTTTCTTCTGTGTGGAAAATCAATATTCATCAGTTTACCAGAAAATTGTGTACAAAACTGCTATTACTAACAAAATTACATACGCAGCAATATTAAACGCACTGTGTGTAGTAAATACTTTGGAAGTAAGATTGAACCCCTTTGGATCATCAACATTGTCATTGGATGCAAGACTTATCATACCAATTATACCAATTGATATTACAAAGGTGTACATCATCTGATCCATAAATGGTAACTCGAGCGAAGGTAATTTCAGGAATAATGCAACCGGAATAGATAATATCGTTCCCCATATTGCTCCCCTTGCGTTAACTTTTTTCCAAAATAAACCAAGCAGGGATACTGCCAAAATACCGGGACTAACCAATCCGGTATATTCCTGAATATACTGGAAAACCTGGGGAAGACTTTTTAGCAAAGGTGCTACTATTAATGCAATTATAAGTGCAATAAGTGCAACAACCCTGCCGGTATTTACAAGTTTACCTTCGCTTGCCGTTTTGTTTATATATGGTTTGTAAATATCCATGGTAAAAATAGTGGATATTGAGTTTATCATTGATGCTAGTGATGAGATAATAGCTGCGGTTAAAGCTGCAATAACTATCCCTTTCAATCCGTTTGGAATAAATGTGCTAATTAACCACGGATAAGCTTTATCGTAATTTACACCTCCATCAACAGCGGTAAAAGACTCCCTTACACCTGCAATAATAGTGGTACCTTCGGGTTGTGTATATAAAACGTATGCAACAATACCGGGTATAACTACAATAAGCGGTATAATCATTTTAAGGAAAGCAGCAAACGCCATACCCTTTTGTGCCTCGTTTAGCGATTTTGCCGCTAACGTTCTCTGTATAATATACTGGTTAAATCCCCAGTAATAAAGATTTGCTATCCACAACCCGCCAATGAGTACTGCAATACCGGGCAGATTATTAAACTCGGGGTTGTCCCGTTTAAGAATCATGTGGAATTTATCCCCGGCAGTATCGAATATATGATTGATTCCATTAATAACACCACCCTCGGGAGTAACATAATCAAGTGCAATAATAGTTGTAATTATACCACCAACAACAAGAAGCACTACCTGAATTACATCTGTCCAGGCAACAGCCGAAAGTCCGCCATAAAGTGAATATGCAGCTGCAAGAAAAGCTAACCCGATCATTGCATAAACAAGTAGATCGCCATTTCCGGTACCCATAACCGTATCCAAAGCCTTGGCACCAAGGAAAAGCACGGTTGTAAGATTAACAAACACAAAAAGGAATATCCAGAAAATAGCGAGAATGGTTTTAAGAGTTTTGTTATATCTTTTTTCAATGTACTCAGGAATAGTATAGATTTTCTTTTCGATGAATATCGGAAGGAAAAACTTGCCAACAATAAGCAGAGTTACAGCCGCCATCCATTCGTATGAAGCTATTGCAAGTCCCCCGGCAAAACCTGAGCCAGACATACCAATAATCTGCTCAGCAGAAATATTGGCAGCAATAAGCGAAGCCCCAATAGCCCACCATGTTAATGTGTTACCAGCAAGGAAATAATCTTTTGAGTCTTTTTTGTGTCCCTTTTTATCGCGAGAAACAAATAAGCCAATCGCTACAATTGCCAATATATAAATAGCAAACAGAACATAATCAAGTATAGAAAAATTCACGTAATCCTCCCCATATATGAAGATAATATTTTAAATTGAAGAAGTGTTTAAGTTAAACATTAAAGATTTTTTATCAAAATGATAATTCAAATATCAATTTGTGAATCATTTTACCCTGGTGCAAATTATACTATTAGTATTTACCAATTTTAATGTTAGTAATAATTAACAGGGTTAGTTGCTATAATTACTATTTTATTAACTAATAAAAGGAATGAGCCAATTTAACGCTCCAATTTGAATGTTGGAGTATTACAATTGCGTAATAATGTACCTACTTTTATTCAGAGTAAATACAATGGACAAACAACAATAATGCCAGATTTGTATTCTCCTTATCTCCTAATTTTTACAGCTATTGTGATTAAGATTTAACTCTTTGCCAAATTTATCGAATATACTATTGACATTTTTATCGGGGAAGATTATTTTTGAATATCGATTCATTATTCATTATGTAAAATGAGAACAAAGACAGGTAATAAAGGACAAGATATACTTAATGCAGCCATCAGGATTTTTGCCATACAGGGATATCATAAGGCAAAAATATTCCAGATAGCACAGGAAGCAGGTGTTTCAAGTGGTAGCGTATATGTTTACTACGAAAACAAGGAGGATATACTACTGCAAATTTTCGATAAGCTTTGGAAAAATCTCTTTAATGAACTATGCAATATTTACAAATCCAGCGAGCTTTCACCACTCGAAAAGCTTGAAGCAACAATAGACCTTATAATGGACTTGTACACTGATACTCCTGATCTAGCTCTCGTTCTTGTGAACGAGCAAAACTATTTAATGCGAACAAATAAAAAATTTACATCATACTACAATAAGTTTTTTGAGCTTTCAGAGGATATATTAAAGTTTGGAATATCAAAAGGCTCATTTAATAGTTATCTTGAACCGGGTTTACTAAGACTCTATATATTTGGAGCCATCAAACTAATGGTAAGTTCCTGGGCACAATCACCAGAAGAGTTCCCAATTAGTAAAATCAGACGTACTATCAAGCTTATGCTAAAACATGGAATTGTTAAATAGAATTATTTTTGAATGTTGATTCAATATCTAATGGATAAATTATGCTAAAAAAAACAAATTATCTGCTAATATTTCTTTTGCTCGCTAATACGGTATTTGCCCAAGGCATTACCTTGCTGGATGCAGTTAATTCTGCTATGGAAAATAACGAGCAAATTAAAAGACAAAATGCGGTTCTGGAACAGCGTGAATATGAAAACCTCGCTGCATGGGGTAATTTCCTTCCCAAAATTGATATTACGGGGAAATTCACTCACCTTAATGATCCTCTTCAAATTAGTTTATCGCCAATACGTGATGCAATGATTGCACTACATACTGGTACTAAAGCCGATTTGGCTAATTTGCAAAATGTTGTTATGACCGGTGCTCCAATTCCTGATGCACAATTATTGGCATTACAGGGACAAATTGCTGGTCAGTTGGATGCTGCTCTCCCGGCATTTAATTCAACTCTTAAGGAACAGGACTATAAAACAGCCACTATTCAGGGTGTATTACCTATTTTTATGGGGGGAAAACTCTGGGCTGCTAAAAAATATGCACGATCAGAAGAAGAATCTGCCAACACTCAGTTAACCCAAACTCGCAACGAAGTTATTTCCGAAACAGTTAACAACTACCTTACTGTTATACTTCTAAAGAAAGTTGTTAAGGTTAGGGAGAATGTTTACCAAACTATGTTAGAGCATAAAAAGCAGGCTCAGCAGTTACTTAATGAGGATGTAATTGCAAAATATGATTATATGCGTGCTGAAGTTGCGGTTGCCGAAGCCAAACGTAAACTTGATGATGATAAAAATAACCTCTCGCTTGCTGTTATGGCTCTTAACTCGGCTATGGGGACTAATTTGGAAGAAAAACAAGTTATATCTGATACCCTTACCCAACCGGTAAATATCGAAAACCTTGATTACTATGTTGAGCTGACAAATAAATATCAACCAATATTCCAGCTTTTACATAACAAAAAATATGCTGCTGCCCAAAAATATAATGTTGCACTTTCCAAAATGCTGCCAAGCATAGCTGCATTTGGCAAATACGAAATGTACCCCGAGTATCTTTCAGCTCTTGAACCAAGATGGGCTGTGGGTGTACAGGCACAATTGAATATCTTTAACGGACTTAAAGATTATCTTGGACTTCAATCTGCCAAAAAACTTGAAGACGAAGTTAAATACATTGAGCAGGATACAAAAAAGAAAATTAGTCTGCTAATAAATAAACTTTTCAGGGATGTTGAAAATTCAAAAAACAGATATGAAAAACTTACTCCAACCCTTAATCTGGCTACCGAAAGTTACAGGCTTAACCAAAAAAGATTCAATTCGGGTATGGGTACATCCCTTGATGTAATAGATGCACGCCTTACTTTGGAAGTATCGCAGATAGAACAAATTAAATCGGCTTACGAATTTTACCGCTCATTAAACCAGCTATATCTTGCGGCAGGTAAACCGGATGAATTATTAAAAATTTGGAATAAATAACAGGTTAATAAAATGAAATTTAATGAAAAATTTGTCTTCGGATTTCCACTTCTAATTGCTATTACTGCAATCGTTTATCTTGCTTTCAGTAGCTTTCAGGAAAGTGATACCGTTATTACAGGTATTGTTGAAACAACTGAAATTGATGTTGCTTCCAAAATACCCGGTCGCGTTGATAATGTTTTACTAAAAAAGGGTGAAACTGTAAAAAAAGGTGATATAATCGCTACCCTTGAAAGTAAGGAGCTTGATGCAAAACTGAAACAAGCCGAAGCTCTTAAAAAGGCTGCTGCTGCAAAATTGGCAATGGCTAACAAAGGTGCACGCGATGAACAGAAAGAAGCAGTAAAAAATCTTTACGAACAGGCTAAACATCAGTTTGAATACGCTGAAAAAACCTGGAAAAGAATTGATAAACTTTATACTGATAGCGTTGTTTCAGGTCAGAAGCGTGATGAAGTTGAGTTTAAATACAATGCCGCAAAAGCACAAATGGAAGCTGCCAAAGCTAAATATAATATGGTAATGAAAGGTACACGTGATGAAGAAAAAGAAGCCGCTCTTGCTCTTTATCAACAAGCTTCAAATGGTTACAACGAAGCACAAGCATACTATGATGAACTAACTATAAAGGCTCCTGTTTCCGGTGAGCTTTCTTCACAGGTATGCGATCCGGGAGAAGTGGTTGCAGCAGGTTATGCCCTGTTCACAATTATGGTACCCGAAGATGCTTATGTAAATCTTAATTTGCGTGAAGATTATCTTAAAAATATGAAAATGGGAAGCGTTGTTAAAGCTAACATCCCTGCTCTTGGTATTAACGATGCTGAATTCAAGGTTTCCTACATTGCCCCACTCGCTGATTTTGCTACTTGGAAACCAACCGACCAGAAAGGTGATTTTGATCTTAAAACTTTTGAAGTACACCTGCAATCGGCTAAACAAATTGATGGTTTAAGACCCGGAATGACAGTAAACGTAAAGATGTAATATGAAAAACTCAGCCTTTTATAAAATAGCGAAGAGAGAACTGCATATCATCAAAAACAGACGTTTGTTCTTTTTACTTGCGGTAGCTGTTCCGGTACTACTTTATTTTTCTCTGGCATTTATTTACGTTAATGGTGTACTAAATGAAATTCCTACCGCCGTTTGCGATATGGATAACACCCAGCTTTCGAGAAAAGTAGTTCAGTACTTTGATGCTACTTCAGCAGTAAAAATTGTTGATAATGCAAGCTCTATTGAAGATATAAAAAAAGGAATGCAAAAAGGTAAATATTACGCAGCAGTTTATATCCCCAAAAATTTTGAAAAGGATATAAAAAGTAATAATTCGCCCAAGGTTACTGTTTACAAAAACACCTCCAATCTGGTTATTGGTAACAATATTACCAAAGCTGCTGCCAGTGCTGTACAAACAATTTCTACCGGTGCATTCCTCAAAAAGCTGCAATCGGCTGGCAAAATGAAAGATAATGCTTTCAATATTGCAAATGCAATAACCGTTAATGCCATGCCTTTGTATAACCCTAATTATAACTATCTAAACTTTCTGATACCTGGGGTTGCCGCATTCTTTATACAAATGTGTTTTATGGTAGCAGGTGCAATGATATTTGTAACTGATTTTTCAAATGGCGGAAAGGAAGAGCTTAAAAAATTGGCAAATGGAAAACTTGCCCCAATTTTCTTTGGAAAAGCTATACCTCATTTCCTCCTGCAAATGACAACAGTCTTTATACTAATCGGTATCCTTTTCCCAATGTTTGACGTTCCAGTAAGAGCTGGTAATTTCAACCTGTTTGTATTGCTATTAGTATTTTCAATTGCCTCGTTTTTACCGGGACTTGTTATTTCACTTCTTTCAAAAGACGAAATGAATGCAACACAGACAGTAATTTTTATTAATACACCAGCATTTGTCTTTAGTGGTTTAACTTTTCCTATATGGAGCATGCCCCTTTTACATAAAGTTATTGCAGCACTTATGCCTCTTACTCCTGCACTCGAAGGGATGCTTAAATTACACCAGATTGGCACTCCTTTCGGATTTGTTACTGGTGAGATGCTTCATCTTATGGCATTTATTGTTGTATCACTATTGGTACTTCCGTTCTTGCTGAAACGCAAAATGTCGGAAACTGCCTCTCAAAACAAGGAAGGGGGTATTAATGTTTAAAACAATATATAATCTTTTTATTCGCGAAGTTAAAAGTATTGCCAACGACAAAGGTTTGTTTATACTTGTTATCATTGCACCGTTAATATATTCTTTTTACTATGGTACAACCTACATTAATAAAATTGAACAGAATCTTGATGTTACCATTGTTGATAATGATATGTCGCAAACCTCGCGTAAACTTGCAAGCTACCTTGATGCAACACAAATGGTAGATGTTAACAAGGTTGAACACGATATCAATAAGGCATACAACAACTTTGTTATGGATGAAACCAAGGCTATTGTTTATATACCCAACAACTTTGAGAACAATTTAAAAGAAAGCAAGGGTGCTACGATAAAACTTTATCTCAATAACGTACGATTCCTCGCCTCAAACGATATTTATCTTACCCTGAACAAGGTAGTTGGAACGATAAATGCCGGTATAAGAATAAAGTACCTTGAATCTACCGGATTGAGTAAAGATCAGGCTATGAATGCTTTTGAGCCGGTTGCTCTCGACTTAAGACCAATGTTTAATACTTCCGAGTCATACGGTGATTTTATTTTGCCAGGACTAATAATTCTAGTGCTTCACCAACTGTTACTTATTGCAGTTGCTGCTTCAGGAGCAAAAGAAAATGAACTTAATACCTGGGGTGAACTATCATTTAAAACTGGTAACAGTCCGTTTAAGGTATTAACCGGAAAAGGAACATTTTATTTTATCATATACCTGTTTTATTTCATCTTCTTTATGTCGGTAAATTTTGGTGTATTTAACCTAATTGTAAGGGGTAGTTTTGTGGCCCTATTAATTGTAGGTTTAGCCTCAATATTTGCACTAATTAATCTTGGCTTTCTGGTTGGAACATTTCTGAGGAAACGAGTATCAGCTATTCAGTTTATAGCATTTACATCCTACCCTTTTTTATTGATGTCAGGTTTTAGCTATCCGCAATTTGCCATGCCCAAATTTATAGTGGTATTATCCCAGTTATTCCCGTCAACTCCCATGCTGGATGCTGTTGTAAGAATTACACAGGCTGGTGCTGGTCTGGCTGATGTTACCACTCCAATATTACATTTACTTGTTATGGGAGTAGTTTTTTACATTTTGGCAGCATTTAGAGTTTCAGGTAGAATGAAAAAGTTACAAACGAATATATCTTAATTAATTCTAGCCCGATGTATAAGTGTCGGGCTTTAATTTATTTCTATTACTTATATCTTTTTGTAAATGTCCAGAACCTCACCTTCAAACTCATGAAAATCAATATTCTTACCCGGACATGTTTTGCTAGTCTCTGGATCATGACGGTGAAAATTAAGTTTTCCGGTACTTATTCCCGCATATTTCATTAAAACAGCTGCCGCAAATTTGCCAATATATAAAGATTTGTACCCTCTATCACTATTATAATCTTCTAACGTATCATAATTACCAAGCATCTCAATTCCATATCGTGTATAATTATATGATGTGGCATGTGTACCACGGATTGAAAGAGGATTTAAGACCCATATTTTATGATCATCAGTAAATATATGAGGTCCATGTGTAAATTTTCTTGTGTTCATATAGAAACTTCTGTAATCCCTCATGTTTGATTCTTTGTAACCATTTGGTCTTTGAGCAAGTGTAGGTACTCCGGTATGATGCATTGTAATTCCGCCAGGCTTCCATGAATATTCTTCGTTTACCTGAACCCATTTTACATACTCAATAAACTCC
Source organism: Melioribacteraceae bacterium (assembly GCA_963663615.1). Classification (GTDB taxonomy): domain Bacteria; phylum Bacteroidota; class Ignavibacteria; order Ignavibacteriales; family Melioribacteraceae. The sequence goes on along the minus strand of OY760517.1, from coordinate 1,157,526 downwards.
CCGGTTGAAAATCCCCTACCAACAATAGGAAAATCTTTACCGGTTATCAACCACTCGGGTGGAGTATAGTTGGCAGGTCTAACTATTTCCGGTAGTTCCGGTTTAGCTAATTTATTCCAATCATTTTTATTCTTGTTTTCAACTATATCATCCAGCATGAAATGCTCCTTGTTTTATGATTGAATATCAGACAGCAAATACCCTAATTAGCTGTATGCAACCTAACCTCTCTTTTTTCCAAAGCTGATTATAATATAAAAGAATATACGAAAGACGTCAACAGCACCATACCTTTTAAAGAAGAATTAATGCACCAAAGTATGATCATCAATACAAAAAGCTATCATCTGCCACATAGTATGAGGTTTAAAATAAACCAGGGCGACCCATTTAGAATCGCCCTTTCAAAAATATATATTGTAACCACTATTTAACTCTCCCCCTTTATAAGGAGTAGTACTCCAAATACAATTTGGAGGGAGGTGGTCCTTTGATACCGCATTGCGACACAGGCTAAACTAAGGGACCTTCTATTTATAGTTTGTATCAAGTGATACCTTACGAAAGAATAGTTATATTAGAATAGAACTAAATAAGGTATCAACATGAATGTTAATAATTTTATTGAGCACCAACTAACGAGCAAGATGAAATAGTATCACCCATACCCACAAGAGTGATTGGTTTTTCAATTATAATTGTTGGAACGGCAATTACTTCAACTTCATTGTTTTCGTAAATACCAGTTTTGATTAGCTCATTTGCACCAAATAATTCTGTAACTTTTTCGGAAAGTAATGAAAGCTCTTTAAGTCCAACATCCGATACTTCCCTACCTAAAGACCATAATAGTACATCGTGCGAATCGATTGCACCGGTACCGGCTTTTGTAGCAGCTATATTTGCCGCCAACTGCATTCCTTTTCTATTCTGTAAAGGAGTAACACGGAATCCTTTTTTCTGCAATGTTACATATAAACCAAACATGTGAAGCTGCATACGTGGGCAATCAACATATTTGAAAATTTTAACCATACCTTCAAAAAGGTTGCTGCTGGTAGTTTCCTTGTCACATTTTTCAGCAAGTTCGTTTTCACCAATAACTTCCAATATATCGATAAGTTCTCTTTCGTTAAAACCAATACTATCTGATTTTGGAGCCAGTTTATCAACCATAAATTTACGAATTACCTTATCCTGAGTAGAAGCTATTTCGAAGTGAAGCATACTATCAGGGTTATTTACTCTCCATTTGTTTACAGCTTCAAGAGAAATTTCAACTCTTTCCATACCAGTACCACCATCTGCAAGGTTTTCTTTTAGCATCTGGTAACCTGAAAGAATAATATAATCAAATTTTGTTGATTTATCGCTCATTTTTGCATCAAACGCATCATCGATTGCAAGCTTAAAGTTAAGCGGATCGTAAGTAGCAATAAAGCGATTTGATTTTGGACATGTAAAGGTTTCGCCACCAAGAGTTAATGTATCGCTGTTATCGAACTCAATAATCCAGTGAATTAGCGGCACATCTTCGGTGCGGTCAACATCGAAAGCTTTCTGTAATTCACCTTTAGGATTTACATTTTTAAGGTTAGGTAAATTCTGAAAAAGCTTTGATTGCTCGGATGGAGAAGAAGCTGTATGTACATAAACATCTTTAACGCCACAAGTAGCCATTACGTTAGCTACTATGCCACCCTGTCCGCCCATCTGCAATTTGTCGTAGCCAATGTTTTCGTTTAGCCAGTCGAAAACTTTCTTATCTTCAATAAGCCACTCTTCGGCAATACCACCCTTAAAACATTTTACCAGACCACGTATTGAGTCTTCAATAGTTTTAATGCTGGATTCGCCATCTTGCAAAAGAAGAGCTGTATCCAGTTCAAAATCGCTAACGATTCTTTCAATCTGTTTCCCCGATACTTTAATTACTGCATCAATATTTGCATTAAACGCACTAATAAGACCGTTAACTTCACTCATTTTTCTTAACTGTTCTGGTGAAGAACTAAAATGCTCTTTCCATATTTGTTTTAATTCATCATTATTCATATAAGCAAGCCTTATTTTTAAGTTAATCTCTGAGAATAAATATAACTTATTAAGTTAAAAATTAAAAGTGATAAGGTTTGCTGGAATGCAAATATTTTTAATTACTTCAAAAACTTTCAAGCTTGAAGTTTACAATAAATACAAAATCTTCATAAAAATAAATTTATTAATATAAAACATTGTTTTACATTTATACTATCCTAAATTATATAAAGGATGTTGAGCTAAATATGCTATTGAAGAAAGCCACTGATTACATAACTATTATATTTGCTGGTATTTTATATGCTATTGCATTAAAATACTTTATTCTCCCATCAAAAGTTATTTTAACCGGAACTGAAGGAATCGCTGCCTCACTTTCCTACTATTATGATGACTATTGGCTGTTTATAGTTTTGTACATTGTTTTTCAATCTTTACTTATGATTTTTGCATATTTCTCTGTAAGTAAGTCGTTTACTCTTAGAACTATAATGGTAGTTGGCACAGTAATAATTTTTCTTAGTCTATTACCGGAATTTAGTTTTGCAAAGCCGGAACCTCATAATGAAAGAATAATTCTTGTTATTTTTGGAGGTATTCTTGCAGGAACTGCAAAGGCAATTGCTTTTCAAAAGAATGGATCGACTGGTGATGAGGATATTCCAGGAGCTTATTTTGCAATGAAATACCTAAAACCAGTTGGTAAAATAGCAGTTGTTGCGGCAGTATTTTCAACCGGTTTTGGCTTAATTATGGAATATCTAAAGACTTCGAACTTTGAATATATAATCAATACATTAATGTACACCAGCATTTACATTTTTATATCAGCCGAAACACTTAACAACCTTTATAATAAATTTAAAATTACAATGGTTGTAATCATTACAAAAAAATGTGATCAGATTGGGGATGCTATTACTTCAGAATTAAGCCATAGAACTTATACCAAGCAAGAAGGTATTGGTGGTAAAAGCGGTTCACCACTGAGAATGATTCGTACCATTATTACAAAAGAAGAGTTAACCAAAATAATTGATATTGTTGAAAAAACTGATCCAGAATCTTTTTATTACCATCATGATATTGAAGGAGTTTCGAGAAGATATTATATTGAACCTATGAAATAACTGGTTTTAAGGAATATATTACTAAGCAACCAAAACAAGAAATACACTTGTATTATTCGCTTCTATCATTATTTATCTCTTCAGCAACACACAACAAAATAATGTAATTAAATATTACGACCGGAGCAATCGCTATCATAATATTAAAGATACTACTCCGTTAACCAGTGGTACTGATTATTTATCAATTTATTTTCATATTTATAGTTATATCGAAAAACAAATAAACAGTTTTAAAGTAACTTTAATATGCGAAGTTCCAATATATTTGATGCGGTTTATATTAAAAAAGCAGATTATTACAGCACTCAAGGTAAACTTCTGAAAGATTATATTCAAAAATCCATTTAATCATTTCGTGCAAAAGAAACAATAGTTGTTGATGATCTTAAAAAGTTGCAACCATACAAAGGTAAACTTGATTATATGATTTCAACAATTCCTGTTATATTTGATGTCACCACGTAATTTTCAATAAAAAAGCTCCCCGGATGGGGAGCTTTTTGTGTATATAATTTACTACTTTATAAATCACAACATTATTCCTGAACACAGGAACAAGTACGGATTATTTCATTAGTATCATTTTCTTTGTAGCGTTAAATTCGCCTGAGCCATCAATAGCGTTAGCTTTAATAACGTAGAAGTAGATACCTGATGACAAGTTAGCAGCATTAAAGTTAACTGTTTTATAACCAGCATTTTGTACTGTGTTAACTAACTGAGTAACCTGCTGACCCAATGTGTTATAAATTGCAATACTTACATTACTTTCTGAAGGTAGTGCATATTTAATTGTGGTTGCAGGGTTAAATGGGTTTGGATAGTTTTGATTGATACCAAATTCAGTTGGAACACCAGTAACATCTTCCACATCGGTAATAGCAGCTATCATTTCTTCAGAATAACTTACGTTACCACCATCATCAAATGCACCTACTACATAATAATAAGTACCGTCAACAAGACCATTATCAGCATATTCGGTAGTATTTTCAGATAGAGTAGCAATTCTGTTAGTAGCACCTGGAGTAAATCCGGCAGTAGTTGATCTGTAAATTTCGATATGTGTCATATCAAAGTGAACAGAAAGGTCGATATTCCATGCAACTTCTACGTTATCTTCATTAGGAGTAACAGTATTATTCAGGAATTCTGGAGTAAGGTTATCTTCAGATTGACCGTTCATCGGATCACCATTGAAAACTCTCATCATGTCAGGGATATGTGTAACTACTCTAAAGCCCCAGTTTTTACCATCCTGTGGAGTTGGAGCAAGAGTATAATATTCTTCCTGAGTACCATATTTTACAGGAACTGTTTTTACAAATTCAAAATCGTTACCAATAGTTTTTGTTCTTCTTTCAATGCTGTAGAATTCAGGCATATATTCAGTTGGAACGCCATCAAATTCAAACTCGGAAGCTTGGAATTTAAGTCTAACTTGAAGTCCCTGATCGTTAGGTACGTCTTCAACTTCAAGCATTTCTCCTACAGGAGCAACAGTTTTAACAATAAGTTTGTAAGGACCGGTAAATGGACCTTCAGCATCCGGATCTGTAGTTGCACGAACTCTCATCATATACCAGCCAGTATAGTGAAGTTCAGCAAAAATCTGATCATATGCTAAACCGTCGGCAGTATAAAGACCTGGGAAATCAGGATTATTTGGATCGTCCGGAATGTAATAGAAACCAGGTGCACCAGGAGCATCAGAACCTGCAGAAGCAAGAAGAACTTCAGTATCAACATTTGCATTATCAACCATAACATTTAGGAACTGACCAGCTTCGGCATAGAACATGTAATAGTCAGCATCTGCAAGTGGTGCGATAAGAACTTCATCGTTTGCGTATGGTAGTTCAAGCTGAGTAGCTGTAGAAGTACCATCGTTTGGTTCGTTCGGATCAACACCAATCAATACTCTTGGGTCATCAATATAAAGACCAGCAGTACCATCAGTTTGATCAGTAGTTGGGTTAGCACGGAATACCCATCTAACATAAATGGTTTCGCCTGCATAAGCTGAAATATCACTATCTGAAGTGTATTGTTCAAGATAAGTTACCCATGAAGTCCATTCATCCATATCTTGCCATACATAACCATCAAGGTCATTCCAAGTTGCACCAGCATTGTTTGAAATCTGAACATACCAGTAATCTTCTTCAGCAAGTGTACCTGTTTTGTGTAAACCTGTTGCTTTAACTTGGAAATCAAGAGTAAGTTTATAACCAGCAGCAACACCAGTTAAATCGATAGGACCGGTATAAAGCATGAATAATGAATTAGCAACGTATTTGTCTGTTTGGAAACTATGAGTTCCGCTTGAAGCATCATTAGTTGTCCATGTCCAAAAGTCGCCAAATGGTGTAACAGCAGTTGCAGCAGTAAAACCAACCATAGTGTCACCACCATCATCAAACATGGTTGAAGTACCATCTTTAACTATAGCAGAAGCATCAAGCCAGAAAGCACCGTTGCTAAAATCATTTCCGTCAGCACTACTAAAAGCACCGTCAGAGAAGAAATACCATCTTAGTTTAAACGTTGACCCTATATATGAAGAAAGGTCTGTTGAATACATTGTATAAGCACCATTTGTACCCTGGTAATCTTCAAGAGTTTCCCATGAGGTACCATTATCTGTTGATACCTGAAGAAGAAGATAGTCAAAATCATCACCTTCATTATCATAAAGCAGATAATAATCGTAAGATGCAGTTGAAAGTCCTGATTCAAGAGTTACATCATCATTTTTATTTAATGCCTGACGCCAGTTGTCACCATAACCTACAGGAACATCCCAGAATTCATTTATTGTACCAACCCACCATGCAGATGTGCCTTCCTGAGGATTAAGGTAAGATGTATCACCGTAAACCGGCTGTATTGTAAGGTCAGCACTCATTACTGAATCAGTATTTTCAAAGTCATAAGACCAATAAGCTACATCTGCTTCAATACCTGTTGCAGGTTTTGAAATTGCAAACAAACCTTTTTCAGCCAAACGTACTTTAGCTACTTTTTCAGCTTGTAGATTCTGCTGATATTTTTTAGCAAGAACCTGATTCTGAATATCCTGAGGAACCCTCTCAATAGTTTCCTGTGCGAATAGTGCACTTACAAAAATAGTTAAAAAAAGATATACGAAATATTTTTTCATATAGCCACCTATGAATGGTTTGAAATGAGTGAATTTTAATTATTTTCTAACTCCCCTACTTGGGGTAAATACATGATACTTTTTTTTTGTGCATTACTTTGTAAAATAGATATAAAAACTAAATCCGATTATATAGGAATAACTATTAAATCGATTTTACAATTGTAAATAGTAACAATATTTTACAATCTGATAATTAAAACGAATAAACACCTGAACACGTTCAAACTTATCCAACGTCTCGAAATCAACAAATAGATTGTTTCTTAAAAGAACTCATTTTATAATGAAAACTATACTTGCCACCAATATGAAAAGTCCCGACTATTTTAAAATAATACCGGATAGCCACTAAATAAAAACTAAATTATTTAGAGTGCATAAATTAAATATTGATATAATAAAATTTTTACTTTTTGTTGTGCATTTACAATTTAAGAAAATAACCATTGAAAATAAATAGAAAGAATTGTCCCTCTTTTAATTTTCCCGATTTTAATTTCATAAACCCTAAAGGACTAAACTACTATTAGTACCAAAATAGTTCGTTTTCAAACAATAAATAGAATTTTTCAATACTAACCATGGATTATAATTCAAAAATTGTAATGTTTTCTTGCAAAACTTTTTTTGAATAAGTTACTTTATTTAACCACTTTCTTCCAAATCATAAAAAAAATACAAGTAATAGCTAAAAAAACTTCGTACAATTCATACTTTATTGACCTAATAATATCTAAGAAATATGATGAGAATTTGTGTCCTAAAACACACAACAGATATTAAAAGAGGATCACTCCTTTTGCATGACAATTCTATTGACATTATTGATTTAAGAAAAAACTGCTAAAACAAACAAGATAATCTGACTTACGAATATTATTACTTCTTTTTTTTATGATTTGTGTTGTTCTCTTGGAAAAAGTTTCTTATTTTTATTTAGACTTAATTTAAATAAAGATAACGATCAATAAAAGAGTAAAAGTTAAGGATAAATGAAGCTTATTCTCCCCAAATCGAACAAACTATTACTTATGCTATCAATCCTGTTGATGGCAACCAATATCATTCTTCCACAATCTAACTACTCCATTATTAAAGGAAGAATAACTGATACGAAAGGCACCCCACTCCCAAATGCCAATATAAGTTTAACTGGCTCCGGTTTTGGAATAGCCTCCAGCGATAATGGTTATTACCTTCTAAAAATTAAACCAGGTAACTATACCTTGCAAGTTACTTATGTAGGCTATAATAAAGCTTTAAAGAAATTCAGGATATTAAACGCCGATACTCTTGTTTTTGATTTCAGGCTTACCCAAAACACTTTTAATATTGGTGGAATAGAAGTTATAGGCGAAACAGACCTGCTTCCCAATGACGTAAACACAAAAACAGTAATTAACGCCGGAGAAATTGAGCATTACCAGGCTTCCAGCGTTAAGGATGTACTCGACCTTGTTCCCGGTGTGCAAAAATCGGATAACCCTGGCTTAAACAAAACAACGCAAGCGGCTGTACGAGGCGACGATTCTGATCTGCTTTCGGCATTTGGAACTTCGGTAATTATTGATGGCACTCCGGTTTCCAATAATGCAAACCTGCAATTCGAAAAGCTAACAGGTTCCAAATTCGGGTCTTCCAATCTTGGAGGTGGAGTTGATCTTCGTACCATTCCAGCCGATAACATTGAGTCAATTGAAATTCTTACCGGTTTGCCTTCTGCACGCTATGGTGATTTTACTTCCGGTATTATTAAAATCAAAACTAAAAAAGGAAATATACCAAACAGACTAAAACTAAAGAATAACCCTGATACGAGAGAAGCTAATTTGGGCGGTGGTTTCCTAATAAGTAAAAGTGCTCTCAGTTATAACTTTAATATTGCTCAAAGCGAAAGGGATGTTAGAAAAACCGGTGATGAATATACACGTTTTACAGGACAAACTATAATGAGCAATTACCTGTTTGATAATCGTCTGGAAATGAATAACAAGATTAACTTCCAGTTTATATTTGATGAGGAAGAACCAAAGGGTGATCTTCAGAGAATAAAAAATTATAACCGTGGGTTCACTCTTGGATACTCAAACTGGGGTGATTTGATGCTTACCGAAAATATTTCTTCACTCAAATACAACTCATTTGTTACAATGAGGCGTGAAAACAGTATGCGTTCACGTCTGGTACAATCCGATTTACGTATTCTGCCCAATCAGGATACAGTATCTATATACACCGGAAAAGTTGAAACAAAAGGTATTGAATGGACTCTTGGTGCCAGACTTGAATACAATAAACTGTTTTACACCGGAAGTTTTATTCACAATTTCTCGGTGGGTACTAATCCTCAATATACTGCAAACACAGGTGAGGGACTAATCCTCGATTCGCTATTCAATTATTATGGTAGCGAATCGGGCAGAAGGTCATACTCATTTAATGATATACCGGGACAATTATTAACCAACTTTTATATAGAAGATAATATAAGTGGTCACTTTTTACTCGATTTTAAGCTTAACCTTGGTTTAAGATATGATCTGTACCAACCCGAAAAACTTAACTTCTCAGGTTTATTTGGTGATGGCAATTTTATTGAATCAGCACAAGGTTCTTTTCTCAATCCCCGTTTTAATTTAATGCTTGTTCTTTCTAAAGATAGCCAAGTCCGGTTAAGTGCAGGAAGCACTTCAAAATCCCCTCCACTGGGCAGGCTATATCCGCCCGAAACAGTATTTACATGGCGTAATCCGGTTGATAGTACAATTAATTATTTCCGCTATAACAGAAGTGTACCCAAGCTTAAAGGCTATAAGGAATGGCAATATGAGGTTTCTTACGATCACAAGCTATTTAACAAAATTGGCACAACCATTTCAGCTTATTATAAATCACGCAACGATGAACCGGAATCGGAAACAGTACCAGTTTTTCATTCTCAATCTACCGGAGATAAAAACTATGTTTATTATATAGACTCGTACAGTTTGTACCGCAATGCCGGTTTTACCGAAAGCAAGGGAATTGAATTTACAGTAAGCACAAAGAAAATTGAACCCCTTAATATGGAGTTCAAACTCGTAGGCTCATACAATTATTTGCGATATGCCTCTCGGATAAGATATTACGATAGCACACCGGATGCATCTATCGGTCAATACGACAACTACCTTGTACCCGGAGTAGGAGCAGACACATTAGTTGGAATGGTCTATTCCTCCGGTGAAAGCTGGAAGGATCGTTTTCAGCTTAACTATTATATGAAATATACTTCAAAAGAATTAGGGCTTTGGATAACGCTCCGAGCTGAACAACTTGTAATTGAAAACTACCAAAATAATGATAAACAACCTAGAAACCTTTCGCTCCTAAACGATTCCCAAATGGCTGAATACCTATTTAGTACAGCTATCAAAACCAAACCCAACAAATGGTTGCTTAGCCTTAGTATTAGTAAATCGTTGTTCAAAGGAGCCGAAGTATCTTTTTATGTAAACAACTTTCTGGATGATCCGGCACTTCGCCGCTATAACACATCAACCACTACCGTTACCGAAGAGGAAAGAAATCCACCACTTTACTACGGACTCGAATTTAGCATGATAATTGATTCTTTTTATGGAGGAAATAACGAATGATTAAATATCTGGCACTAATAACACTAAGCATATTTTTGTTAACGGCATGTAACGAAAATTCCCCCAATATGACCGAGGGAAATACAATAATTGAAATTGAAGCAGTGTGGCACTCTGTTCCAGGTGATACCACCAGTACACTATTACCAATGAGTAACGCAAAAATTATATTCTCATCTGAATATGGTACTCAGGTAAAACAGGCTGATGAGGATGGCAAGCTAACCATTGAAGGGCTTCCCTCTTCTACATACAGTATTGCGTGTAGAATGTATTATCCGGCTGATTCCTCAATTCAGCTTGTACACAATGAACGCGACATAAAAGTTGTTTCAGGCTCCCCGGTACAGAAAACCTTTATTGCTGAAGCTGTTTCAAGCACAGGTATTGCAATAAATGAAGTTTACTGCGGTGGGCCTAAAAACAGTATTTTCTATTTTTATGATCAGTTTATTGAGCTTTATAACCTTAGTGATTCAACAATGTATCTTGATGGAATGACCGTATTCAGGGTATCGGGAAATAATGAAGGCAAGGGTCCTGGTGCCGATGAAGATGATGATAACGACATTGACGGTGTTGTTTATGCATTCAAGTTTCCGGGATCACCGGGTGGTAATGATTATCCTTTCCCAGCTAAAAGTTATGTTGTTATGGCTTCGGATGCGGTTAACCACACCTCTTCCCTATCAAACAGCATTGATTTAAGTAATGCTGACTGGGAGTTTTATAACCAGTTTTCATCAACTGATATAGATAACCCAAACGTTCCGAACCTAAGTAATTTGCGGGCAGACAGAACTGCCGATTTCCTTATCAATCTGGTCTCGGATGTACTAATTATTGCTACCGGTGTTGATACGGTTTGGGCTGACGGAATAGATATTGAGACAATAATTGACGGGATTGAATATCAGTCGAACCCCGATAGCAGAAAAACTCTCGACTCCAGAATAGATAGGGGTGTTTCTTTAAGTCCGCCAAGATATTCGGGGCAATCAATGCAAAGAAGAGAACCCGGCTCCGATACCAATGACGGTACTTTGGACTGGGAAACAACTCCACACCCAACACCCGGTTACCACTATAATTAAATTTTCAGGATAAAAATGGAAAACGTAGTTGAAGTAAAAAACTTAACTCATTATTACGGCAAAAAGCTGGTTTATGAAGACCTAAACTTTAACATCAAAAAGGGTAGTGTTTTCGGATTGTTGGGTAAAAACGGAACTGGCAAAACCACCACTATTAATATTCTTAATGGTTATCTTAAACCTGCATCAGGTAATTGTTTAATGTTTGGAGAGGATTCCTATAAACTTTCCCCACAAACCAAAGCAAGGGTCGGTTTCCTAATTGAAGGGCATATCCAGTATAATTTTATGACGATTTCGCAAATTGAAAAATTCTACTCGGCATTTTACTCAAACTGGAAAAAAGAACCCTATTACGAACTAATGGCAAAAATGGACATTACCGAAAAACAAAAAATTTCCAAAATGTCATGTGGACAGCGTTCTCAGGTTGCCCTCGGGCTTTTGCTTGCACAAGACCCTGACTTGCTTATACTTGACGACTACTCAATGGGACTTGATGCCGGTTATAGAAGGTTGTTCCTTGACTATCTTGCTGATTATACCAGTGGTGAAGGTAAAACAATTTTTATTACCAGTCATATAATCCAAGATCTCGAAAATTTTCTTGAAGATTGTGTAATTCTTGATTACCGCTCTGTACTGCTAAACATGCCGGTAAAAAAATTCAGAAGCGATTTTAAACAACTTCGCTTTAAACAACTTAATCCCGATCTGAAAATTGAAAAAGATGAGGTTATAAAAAACATTGAGTTTTATCGTAATTCTGTGAATGTATATACATTCAGTCCGGTTGATAAAACCAAACAACACCTCATTGGTAAAGGTATAAAATTTGCCAACCTTGAAGAAATTCCTATGACTTTTGAAGACGCTTTTATTGGCATTACAGGAAAATACTAACTATGGAAATTATTAAATCATTGCTATTTAAAGAATGGCTTAAAATACGCTGGACCTATTTGGGAATGTTTTCAGTTATGCTGGCAACTATTATTTACAGTTACCTTAACATCTCCCATACAATTGAATTAAACGGTGCTCCCGCATTCTGGGAGTTTGTAATCTACAAAAAGCTTACACTTGGAAAAGACCTGTTTTACATTCCTCTTGTAACCGGAATACTAGTTGCAATTGTACAGTATTACCCCGAAATAAATAATGGCAGATTAAAATTAACATTGCACCTTCCGGTTGAGGAACGAAAAATTTTGTTTACAATGGTTCTTCTCTCCGGTACATTATTGTTGATTGGCTTTTTGATAAACCTTGCAATTTTTGGATTTGTATTAGCTATTTTATTACCAATTGAAGTAGTTCAGGCAAATCTGTTCTTTATATTACCTGTTTTTATAGCTGGTTTGACAGCCTACTTTCTTACAGCTGCAATTATGGTTGAGCCTGTCTGGAGCAGACGAATTCCTCTAATCGTTTTTACTACCGGAATACTTTCATACATACTGCAAACCGGTGATTTTACCAACTCCCTTTTAACAGGGGCTTTTATTTTTGCTCTACTTTCATCAATTACAATCCTGCTTTCAGGACATTACTACAAGAGGGGGGTTAAGTGATACTTGTTAGATTAGCACGGATATTATTATTACTGGTGGTTATAGTAGTTTCTGCCAATTTTCTGCCAAAACTTTACTGGATGAAATTTGAAAAACGCCAAAATGCTCCTTTCATAGTTTATAGTCCGGTTATTGAAGATTTTGTTATAAAGAGATCAACTGCAGATGTTGGTGATTCGGAATTAAAGTGGATGGATTCAAAAGGTAACTTGTATGATCGTGATGATAACGACAGACTTCTGCCCTTCTTTTACTACCGACAGTTAGCAGCATCAAACAGATTGCCAGATTCTATAAGAGGCATTCCTACTCCACTTGATTCAATCAGGAAAAACGGATTTACATTTCGTTTGCGCCCCTCAATAATAAACTCAAATGATATTGGTTTATACTCTATGCTTGAATCACAATCAGGTAGAGTTAAACTTGAAATGCCAGATGATTTTTTCAGTATAACCGGTAAAATGGAGTTTATTGATTGTGCTTCTAACAATGTAAATATGGAAAAGAGTAAACTCTTTACGGATGCCCTTGTTGATGCCGGATTCGATTTCCCTGCCAGGTATATATCAGGTAATCCAACTACTCGTAAACCATTTGATGAAGGCTATTTCGTTGTAGATAACTCAGGCAGTTTGTTCCATATAAAGATGGCAAACGGCAATCCAATATGTATCAATACAAACTTTCCTGAAAATATTGATATAAGATATATCTCTGTAAAGGAATCCAATTTGCGCGAGTTTTATGCTTATGTAATTAGCGAAGACAACAGGGTATATCTACTTTCATACAATAATTATAAACCCGTTGAGTTACCTGTTGTTGGTTACAATGCCGATACAGACGTTCTGTTTATTATTGGTGATTATTTTTATAGAACTATCTCCATTGCTCACAACAATAATATTGAAGTATTCGTAACCGACCGAAATTACAACAAAATAGACTATTATACCCAATCGTGGGAAACAAACGAAGATACATTTGCCGGTACTGTTGCTGCCTACCTTTTCCCGTTTACTATTGAGTTCGATAGCCCTGATACTTCCTGGGCAGGATTCTATATAAGGTTTTCTGATTTCCGGGCAATACCGGTAATGATAATCTCCCTGTTTAGTTTGGCAATTTTACTTCTCTATAAAAAACAACCTGTTAAAAAATCGCTTTTCGATCTTCTGCTGGTTCTTGTAACAGGTATATATGGACTAATTGCAGTTTTTGCTGTTAAAAACAACATTTAAGCTTATGGTTTTGCATTTATGAGATATATAAAATTAGTTACATTTTTATTTATGGCGTTCACAATTAGTACAAACGCTCAGGATGTTCGCAGGTACGCTATGGGTGGATTATCCTTCTCGATACAGGATAGTGATTATCAATTAAATCTGTTTGATATCGCTGGTAATCCCGCGTGGCTGGATAACGACAAAAACAAAGATTACCTTGAGGTTACTCCTAATTATTCCGGTACTTCAGGTAGCTTAAAAAGACAATTTGATCCTGCCAGAAATTACATTTATGGTGTATCATTTGAAGGGGTAAGGAAACTTAAAGCAAACGGTACATTTTTCGGTAAAACTTCCTACAATTTTGATAGCCGTAAAAATGTATATCGTACCCTTGAATACAATACTTATAGTGGTGACCCGTTTTTCATTAGAGATACTACATCAGGTAACTTTCTTTTTCATGGTCCGCAGCTTGAATTTATATACAGCTTTAATCTTTCGGATAAAATTGCCGTGGGTGTTTCTGCCGGTTACGGAATTACGCAAGGACTTAAAGATACTTATGCCCGTGCAGAAATCTTGCACAGACTTGTAAGTGGTGGCTTAGGTATATCCTATCGTTTTTCTGAAAATTCTGCCGCAGGGTTAAATCTGGGTATTACCGACGCACAAGAAAAAATTGATGTAGATAGTGACGACTTACTCGATGTTGAAATATTTCGCTTTCGTGGTGAAACATTCAGTATCCGAAAATCATCCGGTTCGGTAACCCAGAAAAATCATTACCGCAAACTGTTTTATGGCGGGCAGTATATGTTCAAACCTGCTAAAAATTTTCAGGCAATTATTGCGGGTAAAATTACTTCGGCTTATTCGCAATTGTTAATCCCATATACCAACAGCAAAACTAATGAATCATTCAGGGAATATGAGGATGGCTACACCAACTACAATACTTCTGAAGCAAGTTTTATAATACAATATAAATTTTCACAATACTGGTTATTCGGACTAACAACTGAATATCAACAAAAGGAAAGTTGGTCAAAAAACCCGACATTAGGTTTATTACTGTGGGAGTGGAATACCCAAAATATAACTGCAGGAACTGGTTTTTCATATTCTGACGAAAAAATTACAACAGGATTTGAATACAAAATTGGGATATATAATGCTGATTCTTCAAAACATGTCGATAGCAAGTTTACTGATCTGAATAGTGTAAATAATACAATAATATTGGGTTGTGAACTAAAACTAAACAGTCCGTTAAGCCTAAGAGCCGGTTACGTTTATTCCGACTACTCCAACGATTTACTGTTCCCTTACTTGCCAACAAGCAACAACCAACACAACATAACTACCGGGTTAGCATATCAGATACCCGATATATTAAAGCTGGAGATGGCTGTGTCTTACAACCACGTTAGCAACTCGGGCAATAACAGTTTATACCGCGAAGCTGTTTCGGCTTTGCTTACCCTAACTCTTTACGAATTTAATACATTTTAATTATAAACAGAGGTATATAAATGAATAGAATACTGAAATATTTTTTAATACTGCTGGTTGGCTTTGCAACCACATTGTCAGCACAAACCGATAACTGGAATAGACTGGTAAGTCGCAGTTTTTCAGGCATCAATTGCGTTGATTTTGTTGATAATCAAACAGGTTATGCGGTTGGAACATACGGTTTTATTTATAAATCAACCGATAGTGGAGAAAGCTGGATAGAGGTATTTAAAACTCAAAATTCAATTTCCCTTAGCTTTGTTGATTTTGTTGATTCCGAAAATGGTTTTGCAGGTGGTGGAGATATTTTGTACAACACTACTGATGGTGGTGCAAACTGGAATATTATTTCAATGCCCGGCTCCGCCGGAGGTATTATATCAATTCATGCAGCTACAACTCAACAAATTTGGATGCTTGCCGAATCTGGAAACGGCTCAGCAATTTACTATACCGAAAATGGTGGAACTTTGTGGACTGAACAGTTTACCTTACCAGTTGATGGAAAGAGCATGTCGTTTTTTGGTACTAACGGAATTGTTACGGGTAAAACAAATGCAAATATATATTATACAACGGATGGTATAAACTGGAATGTTGCTACACAAGCACCCTTGGGCGGATTTAATTATACCCGCTCCGATATAAGAGGGGTATATATGGTTAGTGCTAACACAGGATATGCAGTTGGCTGGGGTTCGTTAATAGGAATGCAACCAAGCATATTACTTAAAACTACTGATGGCGGAAGCACTTGGAGCTACCTTACACAGGATGAAAATAACCGTACCTTTGATAATCTTTACAGTGTATATTTTAAAAATGAAAATGATGGGATTGCTGTTGGTGGTGGTGGTCGAGGTTCGGTTACCGTAAAAACTACTGATGGTGGTGCAAACTGGGTTCCGGTTAACAATTATTGCGGTGCTTCACTAAAACACATTTCCGGCAATGGAGACTTTTTGGTTGCCAGTGGCAGTGGTGGTTTAATGATCCGTTCAACTGATTTTGGTGAAAGCTGGGATATTATAACCGATGTTCCATCTTCATCCTTATACGATATTGAAATTGCTGCTCCCGGTACTGTTTATGCTTCGGGTTACGATGGATTGCTTTTCAAAACTGCTGATAGTGGATTAAATTGGGATATAAGTTATGTAAGTACAGGAAAGGTTACTCCCAATGTTCAGGATATTTACTTCCTAAACGAAAACCTTGGTTATGCTGCCCACAGTTACGGTCTTGTAAGTAAAACTACCGATGGTGGTGCTACATGGAATGCTTCTATTCCTGATACTGCCAGTCCCTCAACTACAAACTATGGCGTAACATTTATTAATGAAAATCTCGGGTTTGTGGTTGGTAAACTTGCCAACGGTGTTGATATGATAAACAGAACTACCGATGGTGGTAACACCTGGACACGCAAAATAAACACAACCTTTGAAACCATGCGTCATGTTGATTTTGCCAATACCAATAACGGTGTTATTGTTGGTGATGACCTTAGTATAGTTTATACTACAGATGGCGGAGAAAGCTGGACAACTTCATCTTTTAATACTACTTTACCAGGTGGTGATCTAACAGATTTAAGAAAAGTTGAGTTTCTGGATGCACAAACCGTTATTGCTGCTGGAAATGCTGCAATGTATAAATCAAAAGATGGCGGTGCCAATTGGGATTACATTGAAATTGACGGACTAAATGAACGAATTACAGGATTGTCATTTTCCGATTCACAATCAGGATATGCAGTTGGAACCAAATCTGGTACCGATGCAGCAGTTTCAATTTATTATACCAGTGATGCTGGTGATAGCTGGATAAACGTTACCGATGAAACTGTAATAGATCAGGATGTTACTGTAAATAGTGTATCAGTTGTAGATGGCAACGCATGGGTTTGTGGATATAATAGTACAATTTATTCTAATGAAATTGTAACTGACGTTGAAGAACATCAGGTTAATTTGCCCGAAAATTTTGAGGTACATCAAAACTATCCAAATCCATTTAACCCTGCTACCACTATAAGTTTTACAATTCCGGAATCAGGTAAAGTATCCATAAAAGTTTATGATCTACTGGGTAGCGAACTAAAAACACTTATAAATAAAAATATGCAGGCTGGTACACACAAAGTAAACTTTAACGCTGAAAACCTCACAAGTGGAATTTATTTCTACTCTGTTAGAACTGGTAATATTTCAATAACCCGAAAAATGATTCTTCTAAAATAGTTAATAAACAAAAAGGTAAGTTATGTTAAAAAAACCAAATACAATTTTTATACTAATAGTTCTGTTATTTACCGGAGCTATATCAGCCCAGTCATTTAATTATGTTGAAACTGCCGGAGGTACCGGTAAGGACTATGGCAGTGCAATTGCAGTTGATAACAACGGAAATATATTTGTTGGCGGTGAGTTTAGTGCTACCGGTACTTTTGGTACCCTAACCGCCGAAAGTAATGGTAATGTTGATTACTATATAGCAAAATATGACTCAAACCATGTTGCCCAGTGGGTTAAAACCGGTGGTGGTACAATTACCGACAGGGTTTACGGTGTTGCACTGGATAACGAAGGTAATATTTACGTTGCCGGTCACTTTTTCGGTACAGCCCAAATCGATACGGCAAGTTTAACAAGTGCCGGTAATCTGGATATGTTTGTTATGAAACTTAATCCCGATGGTGAAGCTGAATGGGTTCGTCAGGCAACATCAGCATCTCAGGTTTCACCACGAGACATTGCTGTTGATGCAGACGGCAATGTTGTAGTTGCCGGATATTTTGGTTCTTCCTCCGTATCTGATGTTACAATTGGTGATATTACTCTTACCTCAAATGGTAACAGGGATTGTATGGTCGTAAAGTTTGATAATAACGGAAATGCTCTGTGGGCAAAAAATATTGGCGGTACAAATTCTGGGGAAGAATCAAATGATGTTGCCGTTGATACCGATGGCAATATCTATCTTACAGGTATGTTTTCGATTGAAGCAAACTTTGGCGGAACAACATATCAGTCAAAGGGAGCTGACGATCTTTTCATTGTTAAATATGCTCCGAACGGAAACCAGCTAATGGTTATTACTGCCGGTGGATTAAAAGATGAAGAACCCAACTCAATTGCCCTCGATAATTCTGGTAATATTTATGTTGCAGGTGCTATGGATAGTGCTGCCACTTTTGGTTCATACGAAGTAGTTGGAAACGGAAATGATGATGCTTTTATCGCCAAATACGATCCTTCCGGTAACGCCATGTGGGCTGTTGGATTTGGCGGTACGGAAACCGATTATTTAAGTGGTATTGCTGTTGACCGCCTTGGTAATGTTTATGGTACAGGACAGTTTAAAGGTACTGCAACATTTGGTAGTAACCAGTTTACAAGTGCTGGTAATTATGATGCATTTTTTGTTAAGCTTGATACCGATGGTAACCTTATTTGGGTTAATACCGCTGGTGGCAGCGGACTTGACAGAGGTTTTGCCTGTGCTACCGATTACGGTACAAACTTATATGTTTCCGGCAGCTTCCGCGAATCTGCTAATTTTGGCGGATCATCATTAACTTCTCAAGGCTCTGATGAAATATTTATTGCCAGATTTGGTGAATATACTGTTCCGGTTGAACTGGTTTCATTTTCAGCTGATGTAAATAATAGTGTAGTTTCACTTTCATGGAAAACTGCAACCGAATTAAACAATAGCGGTTTTGAAATTGAAAAGAGCTATGATAATTCTGATTTCGAAAAAGTTGGATTTGTAAAAGGTAATGGTACCACTGCAAACTTTAGCAGCTATTCCTTTGCAGATAATTCAACTCTTTACGGTAAGATTTATTACAGATTAAAACAAATTGACTATAATGGTGATTACGAATATTCAAATACAATTGAAGTTTTGATTGGTTCGTTAACTCAATATGAGCTGGGAGATAACTATCCCAATCCTTTTAACCCTTCAACAAATATTCAATTTACCCTACCTGTTGATGCAAAGATAACACTAAATATTTATAATACACTGGGTCAAAAAGTAGCCACTGCACTGGATAACAATTTTACAGCAGGTGTACAGTCGTTTAATTTTGATGCAAGCGAGCTTTCCTCGGGAATGTATATTTACCAGATAACAGCCGCTGGTATTGATGGTAGCAAATTTGTAACCTCAAAAAAAATGCTGCTAATGAAATAGTTTTCATACTTCCTCTCACATCATAATGCTGCTTGATGTTATGCATACAAACAAAGGCTCCTGCAAGGGAGCCTTTGTTGCATACAGAAAAATATTCTTTCAATTTACACTAAATGCACACTTAAAATTTACACCTTGTATTAGCTCACACATCAACAGTAACAAAAGTATTTAAATCGCCACTTCCTGCCAAATGGATGGATTTTGAATTTTATACCTCGGCTAACAATTAGTTTTCGTTTTGTTTTTTTTTGTAATTTTTCCTTATAAGTAATATAGATCACTTATAATGTAAGTAATTTTGTTCACTAAAAATTTATTGACTTATTTTTCGATATTTTGGCAACAAATGATATTTATAACGCCCTAAACATTATATCAGATTAGGCAAAACATAAAATATTAAAATAAGATAAAAATCGTCATCAAAAGCATATATAAATAGTAGGTGTTTGAGAACCTAATTAAGAATTTCAGGTATCAGCTTATCTGTTAATACCTGAAATTTTACTCTTCGAGGGCAAACTTTTTAATTTTGGCAATAAGGTTTACTCTTGAAATACCAAGTATTTCCGAAGCACGTGTTTTGTTAAAATCTGTAAAATCCAGAACTTTTTTTATATGCTTCTTTTCTGCTTCCTGAAGTGAACAGGGAACAACCGACTCATCAAAATGATCAAGAGAATTACCATTATTCAGGAAATAGTTAGGTAGTGATTTCTTGTGCAGAACTTTTGAAGATTCAACAATAATAGCACTGTTAATAATGTTCATTAGTTCTCTTATATTACCGGGGAAAGGATAACATTTTAACAATTTAAGCATTGAGTCTGAAATCTTCTCAACTTCTTTACCATACTTTTTATTAAACTTCTTAAGGAAATAATTTGCTAAAAGTTCTATATCGCCCTTTCGTTCTCTTAATGGTGGCAGGTTAATTGAGTTAATATTTAACCTGAAGAAAAGGTCTTTTCTGAAAGTCTGCTTTTTAATTTCTTCAAAAAGGTTTTTATTGGTTGCTGCAATTATTCTAACGTCAACCTTAATATTTTTAGTAGAACCGAGTCTGTAAAACTCCTCTTCCTGCAAAACTCGAAGTAATTTAACCTGAATAGGCAATGATAATTCACCAATCTCATCCAGGAAAAGAGTTCCGCCATTGGCTTCCTCAATAAAGCCTCTTTTGTTAGATGCAGCACCAGTAAACGCACCTTTTTCATACCCAAAAAACTCTGATGAGAATAATTCCTGAGCAAATGATCCGGCATTAACAGCAACAAATTGCTTATCCTTTCTGCTACTTATATCATGAATTGCTCTTGCAATAAATTCCTTTCCTGATCCACTTTCACCCCATATCAATACACTATTTTCGGTAACAGCAAATTTTTCAACCGTATGAAATATTTTAATCATTTTCTCATCGGCTGTTATAATTTTTTCAAAAGCGTGTTTATGCTTCAACCCCTCAAGCGTAATCTTTTGCATAGGGTCAGTTTCAGCTTCAGAAAGTCGTTTTTCTTGTATAGCTGAAGCAATTACTTCAAAAAGTCTATCTTCTTCAACAGGTTTAAGTAAATAATCATAAGTATTGAGCTTCATGGCAGTAATTGCAAGATCAATATCCTCAACACCGGTAAGCACAATGGTACTTATATTAATCTTTTTCTTACGAATTATTTTCAGTATATCCAAACCGCTTACCTCAGGCATATCCATATCCAACAGAAGCACATCAAACTTCTGTTCTTCAAGCAGCTTTGGAGCAAGCGTGCTATCCTGCAGGGTTTCAACTTCGTATTTCCCTGACTGTATAATCAGGATACGAAGGTAATTAAGTACTGCTTCATTATCATCAATAATTAGTATTTTATCCATTTGGTTTTCCTTCGCTCACGGGGAAATGAATTATAAAAGTGGTTCCTTTCCCAACAATTGATTTCACCTCTATTGTACCTTTATGATCCTTTACAATTCCATAGGATATTGAAAGTCCGAGCCCCGTACCACCGCGGTTTCTTTTGGTAGTAAAGAACGGATCGAATATACTTTTTACCACTTCTTTATTCATACCGCATCCATTATCAGATACGCTGAGCAAAATTTCAGACGTTTCCTCGTTGTAAGCTGTTTTTATTTCTACAATACCCTTTTCGTGGTCAATTGCTTCAGTTGCATTAAGTGCAAGGTTAACCAACACCTGTTCAAGTCTGTTAACATTTCCTTTAAGCAATGGTAAATTATCCTGGAGGTCCAGTCTGATATCGGCATATTTTTTAATTTGCTTTTTGGTTAATGAAAGGTTGCTCATTATAACCTGGTTCAGGTTAATTACATCTGTTAGCGAACCTTCATCTTTTTTGGCAAAATTCCTGAGGTCTCCAACTATCTTTTTAGTTCGGTTCGCTCCTTTTACCATATCATCAACAAGTATTCCGATATTTTCCTTGAAGAACTGATACTTAAGTCTGGCAATTTTCAGGTTGTTATCCTCCTCATATACTTTATCAAGAATAGGGAAAATATCATTTAGAGCTTCCTGTACTATCTTTAAATTGCCAAGAATAAATGTATTGGGATTATTTATTTCATGAGCTACACCAGCAACAAGTTTACCAAGTGAAGCCATTTTGTCGGACTGAATAAGTTGGTCTTCCATTATTTTCTGGTCTGATATATCCTTGCAAACTTCAAGAACGCGGTCAACCTCTCCTTTTGAATTCATGATAGGATATGCATTTAATGAGTAATACAAGCGACCGGTTTTCCTTCCCATTTCCTCATCTTCCCCGGTTTCAAATACCTTTTCAGCCGGGCAATTTTTGCATTTGGTATTCAGATCGAAAAGTTTGTTATAACATTTCCCGGATTCGCCTATTTCATCCTTATTCGACATAATTATATCAAAATTTCTGTCAACCACAACAATTCGGTCGGTAATCGCCCTAAAAAATGTACGTAGTTTTTCACGCCGCTTATTACATTCTTCGGTCAATTCAAGAAGTGCTTCATTTTTGGAAAGGAGTATTTTTTTCTGTTTTTCAAGATCGCGAGTTTTTTCATAACGCTCAATAGCCCTCGTTATTTTGCCCGCAATTTCATCTACCAGGCTATATTCCTCATCAAGAAATCCTTCGTCATTCAGCAAATAGACAACAATTTTGCCCTTTTTTGTTTCCCAGGGAACAATAGCGGAAGTCATTACAGAATAAACTTCACTCTCTTCCCATCCCTTGTTACCATATACTTCTTTACCTACGTGAATATTTACAACTGTATCGGCTGGATGCTGAAAACCATCCTCTATTATTTTAGCAAGCTGTACAAAAGTATCCTTTAAAGGTGATATTGATTCAAGTTGAACCGTAACATCAAAAAGGCATCTAAGCTCTTTTACCCTTTCCTGGAGTTTGTGTTTTATCTGGCTAAAATCAGCCAGCTTTTCTTTCTCTGCCAGAACTATATCTCCACCGGTTGATGCAGTGGAGAATAGAATATATTCCTGTTCCCGGAGAACGATTACTTCGAAATCATTATTATTGTTTTTTCTGTAATTTTCCAGGCAATCAATAATAGTTTTATTATTCAATGCGGTATTAGTCTGAAAGCTTTTATCAGCTTCAGCAAGAAACTCTCCTTTGGCAAGAAAGTCCCTTAATTCTGTGCCTATATAACACACCTTATTATCTGCACTAATTACTGCAAAGCTTTCAAATAAGTTATTTATCAGATTATAATTATTTCTTGATTTCATCTTCTCAGGATATTTTTTGTTTTATTTTTGTTAAATAGTAGTGCTCAGGATATTCAATAACTGGCTTAACAGGATCGAAGGTTGAAAAATCAATTTTAAACGGAAGAAAATTTAATTTATTTTTAGTAAATCCGTTGTTGTAATAATTATCAAGCCAACTGCTACCTGAACCTGATTCCTTGTAATATCTGTTCACCTCCGTTATCTCATTGTATATTTCTTCAACAGAATTATAGTTTAATTGAGCACCGAAGTATTTTGCAAAATTACAAATAAGTTCACAATTATTCATATCAAGTGATGAATTGACTACCTTGTTCGATTTTTGAATTACATTATCGAGTCTTGTAAATGACCCATCCTTTTCGATGTGCGTTTCAATCGGAATAATAACATCAGCTTCATTGGAAGTATTAGTTTGGAATGAATCAAGAACAGCCAGAAATTCAAGATGATTAAAGTATTTCCTGTTCTCTTTAATAAAAAGAGGGTCTTCACCTATAACAACCGCACCTTTTATTTTACCTTTTTTCATGGAAATTGCCAAATCAACTGGACGGAATATCTTTTCAACCGGTTTACCCCATGTATTACTTATTTTTTCTATTTCTTCAGTTTCCTTCATTCTAACGCGACCAGGTAAATAGAATGGTAATGCTCCCATATCAGCCATACCAACTGAGTTATTTGTTTCCCGAAGAATAAGGATTCCATTATTCTCTCTGCCGATCCTGTTTGAAAGAAGCAGGTAATTGCCAATAGCCTTTATGTCATCAATCGACTTATCGGACGTTGATTCAATATTATAAACAAATACAATATTTCTGTCTTGCTTAACCAGTCTTTCGTATAGTAACTCAAATTTTTCATTACTTACCTCACTGAATGCAGAAAGATCATGCTCGTTATTTTTAGCAAGATTTTCCTTGAATTCGGCAAATCCTTCAGTCCTGCTGTTTATGTAATCAGCATCGAAATTGCCATCATCAATCATTCTCTTCATGAGGTTATTGAATAGTGCTGTATTGGATCCTTTTCGGCTATCCACCCAAAGATCAGAAAACTTTGTAAGCTTAATTTCAGAAGAGTTTATCAGGATAATCTCAGCACCTTTTTTCTGAGCAGCTTTAATTTTCAGTTCCATAACAAGGTTTTCTTCAGAAAGATTTGAGTTAACTACTACAATAGTATCAGCTTTATCAATATCCTCCATCCGCAATGTTGAGGATGTAATTCCCATCATTTCATCCAGAGAGGTGGTATCAAGCCCGTACAGCATATTGTTAATACTATCAATATTATTATTCTTTAGCCCTGTTCGTACAAATTTTTGGGCTAAATATAACTCTTCATTCGAAAGGTGAGGAGAAACAAAAACCGCAACAGAATCATTTCCATACTCCTCCATCAGGGAAATAAGTTTTTGTGAGGTATAAATTAATGCTTCTTCATTATTAACATAATGTACCAGTCCATTCCTTCTTATTGAAGCACTAAGCAGTCTGCTTTTTTCCATCAGGTAACGATGACCAAACCGACCCTTGGTACACAAAAATCCCTGGTTATGATGTTTGGTAATTTCTTCGGTAGTATTCGAGACATAAAAAATATCGTCACTTATTTTTTTATAATTGATATTACAGCCAACTGAGCAGAAATTGCATATTGACTCAATATTTTCTTTGGGAAGTGTGCCCAATATTTTGAATGGGAATTTTTCGCCTATGGCACCAGTTGGACATGCATCAATACAGTTTCCACAAGCTATACAGTTTGTTTCGGCAAGTCCTTTTTCCATTGCCGGTTTCACAATAGATTTAAAACCCCTGTGAACAAATCCCAATGCCGAAACCTTCAATACCTCGCTACAAGTTCTAATACATTTGCCACAATTTATACATTTATTCGGATCAAACTTAATAAACGGATGACGATTATCAATATCATACTTGCGAGTTTCACCAGCATATTCAGCTACATCAACATCATATTCATCACAATACTGTCTCAAGCTACAATCGTAAAAATCGGAGCAACCACACTCAAGACACCTAACTGTTTCTGATTCAGCCTGGTTTTCATTAATTCCAAGCTCAACCTCCTTAAAGCAGGCAACTCTTTCAGTCACTTCCATTTCTGCCATTTTTTCACGAGCAAGTTTTTCAACCGTGTTATATTCTTTAGAGTTTATCGGTACAAGTCTATCCTTAAGACTAACAAACGGATCTTTTATCTCTTTGGCTTTACCAGTTTCAATCCAGTTAATTAGTGCCAGTGCGGCTTTTTTACCCTGGGCAATTGAGCTAATAGCTGTAAGTGGACCAGTAACAACATCACCACCGGCAAATACGCCCTCAATAGATGTTTCGAATGTTTTTTCGTTTACAGTAACAGTTCCCCATTTTTCCAGCATACAATTTGTATCGTTATTTACAAAATTGGTATCCACAGCCTGCCCTATGGCACCTATCAGAAATTCGCAATTCACAATAAATTCCGAACCATCAACAGGTACCGGACGAGGTCGTTTACCAGCCTGGGTTTCTACTAATTCCATTTTAAGGCATTCAATACCTTTAAGCTTGTTACCTTCTGTAATAAGGTTTTTCGGGTTTGTGAGGAATAGTATTTCAACTCCTTCTTTCTGTGCCGCTTCAATTTCTTCATGATGAGCAGGCATTTCCTTAATTCCTCTCCTGTAAACTATTTTAACTGATTTGGCTCCACATCTTAAAGCCGTTCTAGCCGCATCAATTGCTGTATTACCGCCACCAACTACAACAACATCACCATTGAGTTGCGGAATATAACTAAGCTCTACTTCACGCAGAAAGTCAATACCTCTAAAAACACCCTCGGTTTTATCTTCGCCATCAAGTCCCAATTTACTCGCCTTATGAGCACCAACACCAAGAAATATCGCATCAAAGCCTTCATTTTTAAGATCATCAATACAAAAATCAACACCCATTTCAGCACCGGTGCGTACCTCAACTCCCAAATCCAGAATCCATTGAATTTCAGAATCGAGAATATCTTTTGGGAGTCTGTACTCCGGAATACCATAACGAAGCATACCACCAAGTTTTGGAAGTTTATCCAGAATAGTTGGCTCATATCCTTCAAGTCGAAGGTAATAAGCAGCTGTTAAACCGGCAGGACCTCCACCAATAATAGCCACTTTTTTACCGTTTGCAGGTTTTACTTCGGGTATCCATTTATTTGCTGCATCGATATCGGCAACATATCTTTTAAGCATATTTACACCAACAGCTTCGTCAACAAAGTTTCTGCGGCAGCCAGTTTCGCAATCTCGTACGCAAACACGTCCAATAGAAAGAGGCAGCGGATTATTCTTTTTAATTAGTTCAATTGCCTCTTTATATTTGCCCATCGAGATAAGTGCAATATAGGATTGAGCATCCACGCCAGCAGGACAGTTATCCTGACAAGGACCTATACAATCAGCATAATGGTTCGATAACAACAGCTCAAGAGCGGTTTTTCTCGAAGCTATAACTTTTTCACTTTTGGTAAATATACTCATTCCTTCGTTAATCTTTGTTGCACATGAAGGGACCAGTTTGTTCATACCTTCAATTTCAACCACACAAAGAAAGCATGATGTAAAATGTTCGAGACGGTCATCGTGACACAAAGTTGGATTTTCATCAATACCATTTTCTTTCACAACTTGCAGAATAGTTTTTTCGGAATCGGCAAATAATTCGTTTCCATTTATTTTAATTTTTACTTCAGCCATTTTCCAAATTCCTCAAAATTTAATTTTTTATTACAGCATCAAGTCGGCAAACGTCAAAGCACTTACCACATTTGATACAAAGTTCTTTGTTTATTATGTGAGCCACTTTTTTTTCACCAGTTATAGCACCTACAGGACAAGCTTTAACACACGCTCCACAACCTTTGCATGCATCAACATCGATATCATACTCCAGGAGAGAAACACAACTGTGAGCAGGACATTTTTTATCCTCTATATGAGTTTCATATTCTTTTCTGAAATATTTCATAGTTGTTAATACCGGGTTAGGTGCTGTTTGCCCAAGTCCACATAAACTAGCTTCTTTTATTTTATAGGCAAGGTCTTCCAGGTTATGTATATCGTTAGGACGCGAACAGCCATCGGTTATACGCTCCAGCATTTCAAGCATTCTTTTTGTACCAATCCTGCAAAATGTACATTTACCGCAGGATTCAACCTGAGTAAAATTCAGGAAGTATTTTGCCAGGTCAACCATACAAGTGGAATCATCCATAACAATCATTCCGCCCGACCCCATTATAGCACCGGACTTTGTAAGTTCATCATAATCGATACGGAGGTCACACAGATCAGCCGGAATACATCCCCCTGAAGGACCGCCCATCTGAACAGCTTTAAACTGGCGATCATCTTTAATTCCACCGCAAATATCATAAACTATTTCATTGATTGTAACACCCATAGGTACTTCAACAAGACCACTTTTTTTAACTTTACCGGCAAGAGCAAATACTTTTGTACCCTTACTTTTTTCTGTTCCGAGAGCAGCATACTCTTCCCAGCCATTATTTATAATCCATGATACATTAGCAAATGTTTCAACATTGTTAATGTTTGAAGGTTTACCCCATAAACCTTTTTTAGCCGGGAAAGGAGGTCGTAACTTAGGCACACCTCTTTTACCTTCAATTGAAGCCATAAGAGCTGTTTCTTCACCACAAACAAAGGCACCTGCACCTTCTTTAATACTCAGATTAAAATTAAAATCCGAACCAAATATTTTTTCACCAAGGAACCCCTTATTTTTGCATTGGTTAATCGCATTTCGAAGTCTTTTTATAGCGAGAGGATATTCAGCTCTAACATAAATATATCCCTCGTTGCAGCCCATCGCATAAGCCCCAATCATCATTCCTTCGATAACAGAATGAGGATCACCTTCAAGAATACTTCTATCCATAAAGGCACCGGGATCACCTTCGTCTGCATTACAAATTATATATTTAGTATCTGCATTTTCCTGTTTTGCGAATTTCCATTTTAATCCGGTTGGAAAACCACCGCCGCCTCTACCACGCAAACCAGCTTTAACAATTGTATCAATAACTTCATCCTGAGTTTTATTGAAGAGTACGGTTCTGATAGCATTATAACCTGTATGAGCCATATACTCATCAATTGAGTTAGGATTTATTACACCACAATTTCTAAGTACAATCCTTTTCTGCTTTTTCAGGAAATTTTCTTCAATTGAAATTTCGTTACTTTTAATTATCCAGTCATTAACCGGATGATTATTTATAATATGTTCACTAATAATTTTTTCAACCCTGTCAGCTGTAACTTTTGCATATAGAAAACTGTTCCCATTCTCTTCAATTTCAACTAATGGTTCCTGGTAACACATACCATTACAACCAGTTTCTGATAACAGAGCATCTATACGTAAATTATCCAGTTCTTCCCTGAATTTATTAAACACTAATTCTGCCCCTGCAGAAATACCGCAGGTTCCCAGTCCAACTTTTATTTTTTTCATAGTTCAACCTTGCATTTTTCTTCCTGAGCAATTTTATGTAAGATTTTTTTTATCGATTTTTCGGTGAGGTTACCATAGGTTTTATTATTTATAGTCATAACAGGTGCAAGTGAGCAACATCCAAGGCAAGCAACTGACTGAAGAGAATAAATACCATCCTCAGTAGTTTCATCAATCGAGATATTCAAAACTTCTCGTATTACCTGAAGTACACTTTTAGCACCATTAACATGACAAGCTGTACCTTCACAAATGCGGATTATATTTTTGCC
This sequence comes from Melioribacteraceae bacterium, assembly GCA_963663615.1. Lineage (GTDB taxonomy): Bacteria > Bacteroidota > Ignavibacteria > Ignavibacteriales > Melioribacteraceae. Next base: position 1,128,353 of record OY760517.1, on the reverse strand, counting down.
AAGAGGTTTTAGTCTGAACTGTGAATAGAATGTAATAACTCCGTAAATTTCTGCAGCTGGAATACCAACCAGTTCACTTATATAATGAATTACTTTTTCCGGTATATAGCCGTATGATTCCTGTGCTGCCTGAAGCAGTGGAATAAGTGAGCCAGTTTTTTTTCGCTGATTAATTAGTTGAAGCTTAAAATTAACTATTTGAATTGTGTTATCTGTTTTGATTATTTCCATTTTTCTTGCCTTATTTAAAGTGTAAAAGCCTGGCATCCTATGGATGCCAGGTTGTAGAACATTTTGGGTAAATATTTCAAAAAACAGGGCTGAACTATATTTCAAAAATGTTAATAATTGGATATTCCTTAACTTTCAATACTCCGTCAGTATTGATGATCTTATTCTCAACAATTTTATCTATTTCATTAAAGTGTGTACCGTGAACCATAAGTATAAGACTATTCTTGCCTTCAGTATAATCGCAATAAAGAATGTTTTCGGTTAGGCGTAGTATCGGGTAAATCTCTTCCAGCTTTTCGCGATCAATATCAACAAGTACATACGAATAAACAGATTTTTTCGAATCGCGAATCTTTTCAGCATTCGGACCATCTTCAAACATTGATATTCCGGCAGCATTGATAATTTCTTTTATATTATCATTCATTACAGGTACGCCAACCGGTAGAAATTCGCTTGACTTAATTCCGTTAAGATTTTTAATGTTTTTGTTAAATATCTCTTCACACTCTGTTAGCGAATCTGCCTGAATAAGAAGAAAAATGTCAATATCACCACGTGTAGCATCGCAATAAAGTACTGAATCCATAAAGTACAGTTTTTTATAGAGAGCAAAGAAATCGGCTTTTTCTTCTACGGTAATAAAAACGTAGGATGCAACTGCTTTATCTTCAACTTTTTCCTTAATTTCGCATACCTTGTTTTCCGACATTTCTTCAATTTTATTATTAAGGTCTTCAGCTGTAAAAGGTTTCTGAAGAAGTGCATCCGCTTCAAGGTTTTCAATTTCCAGTTCATCAAGTTTATCAGCGTAACCTGTTACGTACATTATTGAAGCTTCCGGGTATTTTGATTTTATTATTTTACCAAGTTTAAGCCCGTTTATATCAGGAAGCTGTATATCCAAAACAATAGTATCTAATTGCACACCATTTTTGTCGTATAATTCAAGTTTATTAAGAGCTGCTAATCCCGAGTCACAAGGTTCAACATCAATACCATATTGATTTAATCCGATTGATAAAGATCTGCGTAAAGCTGATTCGTCATCGATAAGTAATACTCTTTTTAACATATTGTTTTCTCCATTAGAGTTTTTATTGCTATTTGATTTATATATGCCAATGTTCATGCCAACACATGAATAATGCGAAAACAGCTTGTTTTAGGACATTTCAATTAGGGATACAAATTGGGCGATTGTTAACTTTTTTAACAGTACTTCTTTATCTCATTATAAAACAATAACTTAGCTACTGATAAATTTTTTAACACTTTTTAAAATATTTACAGTGGTATGAGTAACGGTATGAACTAAAAAAAGTTGGCTTGACAGGTATTTTATTCCGACAAATAAAATAACGTCCCGGAAGTTATCCGAAAGTGGTTAATATAATTTATTTTTTTCGCTATTTACAATGTGGATAGCTCTAAACAACTTTGCAAACCATTTTGTTAAGTTGTTTTTAGAATAATTAGCTTGAGTTTAAGATTCTTAATAAAGATTACAAGTCATTTTGCTTTTTCAATATTTTAACAATTCTACTATTTATTATTTCAGATAAATTCCAGTTGTAAAGTTTGGAATCTGTTGTATTGTAAAACTCAATAACAACGGCATCAAGCTCCTTGTAGTATTTGGCAAAACTTTGGTAGCCAGGAACCCAACCGGAATGTTCGTATTTATAAACTGAAGAATATATTTCTTTCTCTCCCCTTTCAAACAAGGAGCCATCATTCATAGCCCTAACAAATGTACCAACATCTTCTGCTGTGGCTAACATGCCATGTTCGTCCGATTTCAAATCATGGGGATACCCAACATGGTAACCACTCATCACACTATCCAAATTTACATTAGCCAGTGAACTATAGGTGTTATTTAGATTTAAGGGAGTTAAAATTTCTTCCTGAATAAACTGATCGTTACTATAACCCAGTGCATCATCCATTATCTTATTAATTAATAAATAATTCGTATTACAATATTCATAGTCTTCACCAGGTTCGAAGTTTGCTGGTTTGTCAATAATTAGTGCAAGGCTTTCTTCATACGATCTGGTTGGAGCAGCCCAAAAATTAGGTGCATCCGTAAAATTGGGAATTCCACTTCTGTGTTGAATCAATAATGCAAGAGTAATTTTCTCAGCATTTTCAATTCTTCCTGCAAGCTCCGGTAAATAATCAGCAACGGTTTTATCCAGGGATAGAACTCCACGACTTACCAATTTGGTTACAGCCACTACATCATATAGCTTACTTATACTTGCAATCTTAAATAGTGCATGAGGATTGGCTAGAATTTTGGATTCTCGATTGTGCCAACCAGCAGCATAATACTGAGGTGGTTTGCCAGTTTGATCTATATATACAATCATTCCATCAAATCCATGAGATATTGCTTCATCCAGCTGCTCCTGTACAGTATTGGGTAATGGCAGTATCCAAGCCTTAACTAAAAGCCACGGAACAAAGAAGAGGGATGCTATGGAGGATGTTATGAGTACTATTCTGAAAATTTGTTTTGATTTTTTCTGTGCCATAATTTCCCGGGATGTGAATTTTTGAATTGCTTATAACATTCCCATAAACCGTATTGCCTATTTTGAGAATATATTATAAACCTTTATAGTTTGTCACTTAAAGTAAACAGTAACATATGAAAAAACAAAAACTTTGATATATTGGTTGCCCTTTTATTAGTTGACTTTTCTTTTTGTTTTTAGTCAACCTTTTTCAGGACGGGACAATTCTGTGCGTCCTTTTCATTAATAAGTCCTTTTTGTGTTAACTTATTTCAGGACGGGACACACCAAGTAATAAAAGCAAAAAAAGGCTCCTAGATGGGAGCCTTTAATATTTGTTTTATGTAATCCTATTTCATTAACATCATTTTTTTACTTTGAACAAATTCGCCAGCAACAATTCTGTAGATATAAACACCTGATGAAAGCTCAGATGCATCGATCTTAAACTCATGGTAACCGGCAGTTAGTTGCTTGTCGAGGTATGTAGCAATCTTCTCACCAAGTATATTATACAATTCAAGAGTTACCTTATTATCTTCCGGCATACCAAACTTAATAGTGGTTGACGGATTGAATGGGTTCGGATAGTTTTGTTCGAGTGCAAATTCTGTTGGTACATCAACAATCTGCACCTTTATTTGATTAATTGATTTCGGAAGCGTTAAGGATTCACCATCTCTTATAAGTTTATTAACTACCGTACTGCCAATATTATCATCTATTCTTAGATAACTGCCGTTTACAGATATTGTTACCGGATAATTTATTGTGCTAATTTTTACAACATTATCTGCTGCAGCAAGCTCATACTTCCTATCAGTATCAAAGCGGACATCAAAAATACCCATTGGTGGAACTGGGGGCAATGTAGCGAAGTATTCACTAACTGCTGATTCTGTAAGATATAGTTCCTGAGTATTGTTCTGAGCATCTGTAATTACCAGTGTTACCCAATCCTCACTTTTTGACAATGAATAGTTTTGTTTGGCTGCCTTATTTCCAGAAATATTCAGATTACCACTTTGCGATGCTTTAATCCAATACCCTTTACCCGGAACAAGTTCGTCTGGTAAAACGTAACCATTATTAAAACCAAAGAATTGGGAAGAAATTATACCATCAGGTTCTGAGCTTATTTCTGAAGTTGAAACACTATTTTCAAATGGACCAATAATATTCCAGCCTTCTTGAACACCTATTTTCTGATTTATTATTTCCATTCCTGTAATAGAGTCACTCCCCGGATTATCAAATTTTAACCAATATCCTTTACCATTAGAAAGCTCATCAACAGTTACATATCCATTATTAAATTCAAACGCTTGAGATGATGCTTGTGGAAATAGAGAAGCTACTGCCATGTTTTCAACATCAAGAGGAACAGAAACTAGATTCCAGCTTGAATTCACATTAATTGTCATAGTAATTTCACTCGCAACCGTCTCTTTATTTCTAAAGATATAAGTTGCTCCTGCAAGGTATCCACCCTCATCCTCATGCCATGCACCGACAAATGCATAATCTCCGGATATCGATACGGCACTACCAAAGTAATCATTACTTTGTGAATCTGAGGAGATAAGTTTTTCTACTTCATACCAGTTATTATTTTCTGCTCGTTTATATATGTATGCAGCACCGGCACTGTTTCCACCCTCATCTTCACCATACGCACCAACAATGGCATAATCTCCGGATATCGATACGTTACTACCAAAGTGATCATTACTCTGTGAATCTGAGGAGGTAAGTTTTTCTACTTCATACCAGTTATTATTTTCATCTCGTTTATATATGTATGCAGCACCGGCATCCTCTTCACTCACATTTTCACCCGGTGCACCGACAATTGCATAATCTCCGGATATCGATACGGCATCACCAAAGAAATCATTACTTTGTGAATCTGAGGAGGTAAGTTTTTCTACTTCATACCAGTTATTATTTTCATCTCGTTTATATATGTATGCAGCACCGGCATCCTCTTCACTCACATTTTCACCCGGCGCACCGACAATTGCATAATCTCCTGATATGGAAACGGAATTCCCAAACTTGCCATCAACTTCTGCATCCGAGGCGATGAGTTTTTCTACTTCATACCAGTTATCATTTTCATCTCGTTTATATATGTATGCAGCACCGGCACTGTTTCCACCCTCATCTTCATCCTGTGCACCAACAATTGCATATTCATCCGATAAGCATACTGAAATGCCAAATTCATCAAAAGTCTGTGCATCAGAAGCTCGAATTTTTGCTGCTTCTAACCAGCTTCCATTTTGATCTCGTTTAAAAATATAAGCAGCCCCTACTCGTGGACCAACTCCATCCATATCTTCATATGGAACACTAACGATGGCATAATCACCAAAGATTGATACGGAACTACCAAATCCGAGACCAATTCCATTCTCAAAAGGAAGAAGCTTTGCAACCTCTGACCAATCGCCATTTTCATCTCGTTGATAAATATATGCTGCACCGGCATTACTTCCACCCTCAGAATCACCAACTGCACCAACGATTGCGTATTCTCCACAAATGGAGACTGAGCTACCAAATAGACCAGCATATTGAGTATTAGATGCCAAGAGTTTTTTGATTTCTGTGTATTCATAACCTGAAGTTGTTTCAATGTATTCATATCCATTCTTTATCGTGTCCCTCAGACCTATGCTTTTTGAAACTATTACATCAGCTAATCCAGCAACTCCAGGAGGAGTAATACATTCAATTTCCGTATCGCTCCAGTATTCCACTTTTACAACTGGCACTCCACCAAAAAATAAACGTCCTCTCGTATCTCCAAAGTTTTGTCCATCTAAAGAGACGCCTGTTTCACCCGAATGACTCCCGCTGTTTGGAGTAATAGATGTAATTTCTGGAAAATATCCCCTGATCGTAAAAAAAGAATCCGAAACATCTTGATACGTATTTGGGCTTATATCAGTTATTCTTATTGAACAGGTTTCAGAGGGGTTATCTGGGATTACCCAATCAAATTCACCATCAGAAGGAGTATTTTCAATAATAACCTGCCAGTTTTTCTCGTTATCAGATTTGTATTCAATTCTTACATTATTTACATTTTCACTTGTCCAGGTTATATGCCTGGTAGTTCCAGCATCAAATATTTCACCTCCATTTGGGTAAATAACTGTTATCTCTCCTGAAGATTCCTCTCGTTTCCTAAACGAATAAGCTGCACCAGCATAATCACCACCCTCATTTTCGATAGGAGCACCAACTACCATATAATCTCCGGAGATAGATACAGATCGGCCAAAATGATCACCGCTCTCAACATCAGAAGAAAGTAGTTTATTTGCTTCATACCAATTACCATTTTCATCCAGTTTATAAATATATGCCGCTCCAGCACCGCTTCCCCCTTCGTCCTCGAGTGGAGCACCAACTACCACATAATCTCCCGATATGGACACTGATTCGCCAAAATTGTCATCACTTTCGGCATCAGAAGCCAAGAGTTTCTTAACTTCATACCAGTTATCATTTTCATCTCGCTTAAATATATATGCTGCTCCAGCATTGTTCCCACTTTCGTTTTGACTACGAGCACCAATAACTGCATAATCTCCGGATATGGATACTGATTCGCCAAAATCATCATAATCTTGAGCATCGTTGGCTAGAAGCTTATTGACGGTATATGATGCACCATTTTCATTCAATTTAAATATATATGCTGCCCCTGCAGCATATCCACCCTCATCTTCATTAGGAGCACCAACAATCACATAATTCCCGGATATGGAGACTGATTCGCCAAAATGGTCACCACTTTGGGCATCAGGAGTGTAAAGTTTATTGACTGCAACCCAAGTGCCATTCTCTTCTAATTTATATACATAAGCAGAACCTGCCCCATCTCCCTCCTCATCTTCGTTTGAAGCTCCAACAATTGCATAATTCCCGGATATGGATACAGAATTGCCAAAACTCCAATCATTATCATAGTCTGAGGACGACAGTTTAATTACTTCAGACCAATCGCCATTCTCTTCTCGCTTATAAATATATGCTATTCCAGTGAAATCAGCATCATTAGCTGCTCCAACAATTGCATAATTCCCGGATATGGATACAGAACGACCAAAAGCATCGTACCCCCATGAATTCATGTCAACCAGCTTGGCAACTTCATTAAAGTAACCATTTTCATCTCTTTCATAAATATAAGCTGCTCCATCATACATCGCTCCTCCAACAGCACCAATAATAGTATATTCACCTGACGTGGATACTTTTTCACCAAATTGAATCTCACTATGAGTATCCGAAGCTAGAAACTTTTGAACTTCTTGAAAAGTGATTTCTTGCGAAAATGTAAAGATTGACAATAAGACAAATAATAGTAAAGTCCTCATTCGACCGCCCTCAATTAAAATTTGTAAACAAAATAGTTAACTTTAATGTTTATAATATTCTACTGCAACTAGAATTGCCCAAGTTTCAGTTTTAAACATTTACGATACTATTAAAATAAATATTTCTTAGATAATTTTAAATCGAAAACACGAACAAAATTAAGTCTCACCGACTATATAATTTGATTCACATTTGTAACCATTGAAATGACAAAAATCTTATTTCTCTAATTTCACCTCTCACTCAAATAAATGATTTGAATTTTTACTTTTGGACCAGCAATATTTTTCTGGAATGTTTGGAATTTTATTTAGAGGCAAATACCTTTATCAGGTATCGGCTATGATGAAACTAGCATTATTATTAAGAACTAGATACTACTATAATTCTAGTAATGCATTTAGTGCTATTTGGGATTATTTTGACTATCGTAGCCTTTATAAACAAGATGTTTAACAAATAGTTTGCATAATTCCACAAATAAGTCGTTTGGCTATACTATTCATTGAATATTAATTTGATCTGTTAAGAAACCTAAAAAGGAATATTTATCAGTAAGAAGAGTTTTCATTTGTCTGACTTCTCTTGGTTCTTTTCATCGAGCTAATTTTATTAGATTACTACCCTTAATTACTATCCGATTTTTGGAATACACTAGTCCTGTAAAATACATATCGATACAACATTCAGAAGATCGTATCAGAAAATTATGTGCCTTAATTGAGGCGGCGACCCCGATTCCTTCGGGGTGAATTATGGTTTTGCTGTTTAAAATGAAAAAGCCCTAAGATTTTAACCTTTGGGCTTTACTTTGAGGCGGCGACCCCGATTCCTTCGGGGTGAATTGTGGTTTTGCTGTTTAAAATGAAAAAGCCCTAAGATTTTAACCTTTGGGCTTTACTTTGAGGCGGCGACCCCGATTCCTTCGGGGTGAATTGTGGTTTTGCTGTTTAAAATGAAAAAGCCCTAAGACTTTAACCTTTGGGCTTTACTTTGAGGCGGCGACCCCGATTCCTTCGGGGTGAATTGTGGTTTTGCTGTTTAAAATGAAAAAGCCCTAAGATTTTAACCTTTGGGCTTTACTTTGAGGCGGCGACCCCGATTCCTTCGGGGTGAATTATGGTTTTGCTGTTTAAAATGAAAAAGCCCTAAGATTTTAACCTTTGGGCTTTACTTTGAGGCGGCGACCCCGATTCCTTCGGGGTGAATTGTGGTTTTGCTGTTTAAAATGAAAAAGCCCTAAGATTTTAACCTTTGGGCTTTACTTTGAGGCGGCGACCCCGATTCCTTCGGGGTGAATTGTGGTTTTGCTGTTTAAAATGAAAAAGCCCTAAGATTTTAACCTTTGGGCTTTACTTTGAGGCGGCGACCCCGATTCCTTCGGGGTGAATTATGGTTTTGCTGTTTAAAATGAAAAAGCCCTAAGACTTTAACCTTTGGGCTTTACTTTGAGGCGGCGACCCCGATTCCTTCGGGGTGAATTGTGGTTTTGCTGTTTAAAATGAAAAAACCCTAAGACTTTAACCTTTGGGCTTTACTTTGAGGCGGCGACCCCGATTCCTTCGGGGTGAATTATGGTTTTGCTGTTTAAAATGAAAAAACCCTAAGATTTTAACCTTTGGGCTTTACTTTGAGGCGGCGACCCCGATTCCTTCGGGGTGAATTGTGGTTTTGCTGTTTAAAATGAAAAAGCCCTAAGATTTTAACCTTTGGGCTTTACTTTGAGGCGGCGACCCCGATTCCTTCGGGGTGAATTATGGTTTTGCTGTTTAAAATGAAAAAACCCTAAGATTTTAACCTTTGGGCTTTACTTTGAGGCGGCGATCGGATTCGAACCGATGAATAAAGGTTTTGCAGACCTTCGCCTTAGACCGCTTGGCCACGCCGCCATATTTATCAAAACAAAAAAATCCACACTAGGTGGATTTTTGAGCGGGAAACGGGGCTCGAACCCGCGACATCAACCTTGGCAAGGTTGCGCTCTACCACTGAGCTATTCCCGCATTAGCGTCATTCAATACAAATGAACGTCTCAAAATCGAGATAAGAAATATAAGGACTCTCAAAATACTATACAAGTAATTTTTACTTTTTTTATTTATTTTTTTCTTCCCGTTTGCTAACCAATATTTTTCTCGCTAAGTTTTTCATAATTAAATAACTGCTTATATAATATTAACCGTTTACCCAATGAAACTCCTATTATTTTTATTAGCAATTGCTTCACTTTTATCTGCCCAAACCCAAATTGGTTTGGCAAGCAAACTTGATATTTCGAATTTGCAAAATGTATATTCAAAAGAGTATTACCCTCTTGGAAATGGTGACGGTAGAATTTATGATTCGCCTGTGGGTGAGGCTGAAATGGAAGTGGAAAAAGTTGATACCGGTTACAGTATAAATTATTCCGGACTTGGTGTTGATTATACTCAAACCCTGCGTTACCAGGGCGACTCTCTATATATTACCAAAACCCAAAACGAAGTTTTTTTCTTCGGTACCACAATAACATATGGTGAACCAATGCTTAAAATCCCCTTCCCTCTTACTGATTCTTCCAAATGGAGCTGGCAGGGAGACCAAATAATTGATGAAGATACCACAACAATTATTCTTAGCGGTTCTGTTGCTGGAATGGATTCAGTACAAACCGAGATCGGCAGCTATAATTGCCTAAAACTTTATTTCGAAATAAATTCTGGGCAGTACACTGATAGAGTAACTGAATGGCTTGCTCCCGGGATTGGTATTGTAAAATCAGAAGCAATTATTGATGGTGGCGGATTCACCGGATTCCTTCAAAATTTACTTGGTCTGGATAAAATAGTGTTCAAACTCCTAAAAACCTAAACTATTAAACACCTGGTTATTTCTGGCACTATTTTAGCTTATTATATAGTAAAAGTAAAATTTACCAGGTAATCATGTTTTCAAATTATATTAAAATATTACACCTATCATTGCTGATCTCAACATTTGTTTTCTCTCAGGCAAATAGTGAAATGGCAGATTTGAATGTAAATTTTACCTCTCCTAAAATTTATGACCAGAAATATTTACCTATTGAAGACGGGTTAGAATACATTTACGATACTTCAATTGGCGAAGCAGAACTTAACGTTACCAAGTGTGAAGAAAGCTATAATTTCACAATTTCAACAAGGGGTATTGAGTTCAAGCAAATCTTTTCAAAAACACGTAAGGGACTAATATTAAACGAAACTGAAAACTCAATACTTTTTGGAAGCACCGTAACAAAATATATTACCCCTATTACAAGAATTCCTATGCCGCTTACAGAAGGACAAACATGGTTCGAACGAACCAGTCAGATAATTGATGGTGATACTACTGAAGTAACTATGTGGGGTAAATTGCTTGGTGAGGAGCAAATTACTACCGAAGCTGGTACATTTAGCTGTATCAAAATACAACTCAAGTTTAGTTCAAATGGCAAAACTGATACAATTACCGAATGGCTTGCACAGGATATTGGACTTGTAAAAACAAAGGCAGAACTAAAAACCAATGGATTTTGTGGTTCCCTGCAATCCCTACTGGGACTCGAAACAGTTACCTTTGAGCTAAAAAAGGTAAAAAGCTAAAAAACTTTCCAAATTTATTCTTCAAACAAAAAATCATACATGCCTACCCCTTTTTATTGAATTCCATATATAAAACGCTACATACAAAGACTTTACACCTACTCGTTCAACAATAAGTTAAAATTTGAAGTAAAATTTATCTTGCACTTGTTATTTAATTATCTGATTTTAGATGAATAACATTTTTAACTATTGGTAGAATTTTCACGATTTGATCGTCTGTATATAAAAATTTTGACTAATTACAAACAATAAAAGAACAATTATGTCCATAAGAAGCAAAATACTTGATTTCTTCAGCAGGAAGGATAAAGTATCAGAAGGCGGCGGTGCCAAAGCTATTGCCAAACAAAAGGCAATGGGTAAATTGACTGCCCGCGACCGAATCAATGCCCTCTTAGACGAAGGCTCTTTTCATGAAACAGATTTATTCGTAAAACATGCTTGTAATGACTTCAACATGAACAACAAGGAACTTCATGCCGATGGGGTTGTTACCGGTACCGGAACAATTGGTGGACATCCGGTTGCTATTTTTGCACAGGATTTTACCGTTGCAGGTGGTTCTCTTGGTCTTATGCATGCTAGAAAAATCACCAAGATCATGGATCATGCTATCTCAAAAGGGATGCCTCTTATTGGTATTAACGACTCGGGTGGTGCTCGTATTCAGGAAGGTGTTAACTCACTTGCCGGTTATGGCGAAATATTTTACCGTAATACACTCGCGTCAGGGGTAATTCCGCAAATATCAATTATCCTCGGTCCTTGTGCCGGTGGGGCTGTTTATTCGCCTGCTCTTACCGACTTTGTTTTTGTGGTTGATAACATTTCCAAAATGTTTATTACCGGACCTGAAGTAATTAAAACTGTTCTGGGTGAAGAAATTTCTATGGAAGACCTTGGTGGTGCAAGGGTTCAGACAGAAGTAACTGGTAATGCCCACTTCTTCGCAAATAACGAACTTGAGTCATTCCAGCAGGTTAAACGATTACTTTCATTTATTCCATGGAATAACTTCGAAAAGAAAGACAATTTCGAATCTCGTCCTCCTTTGGCTCAGTTCGATGTTGACAAGATTATTCCGCAGGATTCAAGAAAACCTTACGACATTCGCGATATAATTAGATCCACATGCGATAACTCCGAGTTCTTCGAAGTTCAAGCTAACTGGGCTCAGAATGTTGTTATTGGCTTTGCACGCTACGATGGTAAAACTGTGGGTATAATTGGTAACCAGCCACTTGTACTTGCTGGTGTGCTCGATTGTGATTCTTCCGATAAGGCTGCACGATTTATCCGTTTTTGTAATGCGTTTAATATCCCTCTACTTACTCTTGTTGACCTACCTGGCTATTTACCTGGTGTTGATCAGGAATATGCTGGTGTTATTCGTCACGGAGCTAAAATTTTGTACGCATACAGCGAAGCTACCGTACCAAAAATAACCCTTATTTTGCGTAAGGCTTACGGTGGTGGATACATTGCCATGTGCTCCCGACATCTTGGTGCCGATTTTGTATATGCATGGCCTACTGCCGAAATTGCTGTGATGGGTCCCGAAGGTGCTGCCAATATTATTTTCCGCAAGGAAATTAAAGAATCGGATAATCCTGAACTGACCAGAAAACAGAAGGTTGCCGAATATAGTGAAAAATTCGCTAATCCTTATGTAGCTGCTCAGAATGGACACATTGACGGTGTTATTAACCCTGAAGATACAAGGGATAATATTATTCATGCATTAATGGTAAGTGAAAACAAAAAAGAAGTTCGCGTATCGCGTAAACACGGAATCGCTCCGTTTTAACAAGGTTGGGTGATTATGAATTATGAACATTTGATTGTTGATGATACAGTTTACGAAACCGTATTAACCAACAAATACAAAAGAAATAAAAAATATGAAAAGGCTAATCCCAAACACATTACTGCTGCAATACCGGGTGTTATAAAAGAAATTTTTATTAAAGCCGGTGCAGTTGTTATCAGGGATGAAAGCCTTCTTATACTGGAAGCTATGAAAATGCAAAATACTGTAAGTTCACCTGCTTCAGGTAAAATCAAATCAGTAAACGTAAAAGTTGACGATAAGGTTATGAAAAATCAGCTCCTTATTGAGCTGGAATAAATTATCATAATATATTTTGTTAAAGCTCTGTTCCGCTTTGCCGGTTCAGAGCTTTTTATTTTCCGGAACTAATTATTGCCTAAAAGAAAATTGTATTCTCTAATTTTACAAAAAAAACCACCACACTGTTTACCCCCCGCAAACATGTGTGATGGTTCTCGTCTAACCAGGAAACTGCCTTAATATTCTTCAATTGTTACTTTACTTCTTACGGTGCTTATGCGTACCTTGTTTTTACCACCGTTAAACTCACCTTTGGATACTACAACTGTTTTTAAGTTATCGCCATCATGAAATGATCCGGAATCACTCTCTCTTACCTCTTTGGCAAGTGTAATTCCTTCAACCGAATAATCATCGGCTTCAGATTCTCTAACTTTTACGTGTACTTCAACATCCATTGAAAAGCCTTTTGGTACAAGAAGAGTTACATCGCCATACATTGAGGTAAGGTTAATATCGCGGTTATCAGCATCCGAATCACCAGTAAATTTCACTTCAATTTTGCCGCCCATGGTCTTACAATTAACCTTAGCATCGGCTGAAGCTATTTTAATATCCCCACCCATAGTTTTGGCATTAAGGAATCTATTAACCAAATTTACATCAATGTCACCACCCATGGTCTTAACATTTGCACCATTAAGTGCTTCATCAATATCAATATCCCCGCCCATAGTTTTAACATTTACACCATCATCTAGTTCACCGCTGGAAACATTATTTTGGCTAATATCACCACCCATGGTTTTTATATTAACTGTACCTTCAACAAACTCCAAATCAACATCGCCTCCCATGGTGGTAACGTCACCATCAACATTGCTATGAGTTAGTTCAATATCGCCACCCATAGTTTTTAACGATAAATTACCTTCAAGGTTTTCCATCAAAAGTTTACCACCCATGGTTTTACCACTTAATTCGCCCTTAATATCGGAAAGGGTTACCTTACCACCGGCAGTAAAAAAATCGAGATTAAAATTGCGGGGTACTTTTGCTACCAGACTACCATTTGAGGTATAACTACCACCGTATCCATTGTACTCCGATTGAACTTTTACGTAATCACCTGCACGATTAAAAGAAACTTCCATATCATCAGCGGAGCTTCCTGTAAAGATTACCATAATATCAATCTCGTTTTTATCCCAGCCTTCCACTTTAATTGAAGCACCAGTTTCCAGTTCTATTCGTAACTTGCCATCAGGTTCAACAGTATAATTCTGATGAAATTTCTTATCTTTACCTGTGTATTCATTTTTGGTAGTTTTGCAAGATGTACTGCACGCTGTTAAAACAAACGCTGAAACAAATATTATTGCCAGTAGTTTAATTGTAGTTTTCAATCTCAACTCCATTTACTTAATTTTTTTAATTTTTATATCCGAATTAACAGCCTTCAAATTAACAACCTGTCCCCCACCATTGATTTCCATGGTTTTATAAAACTTGGACCCATTCTTTTCTTCCATCGTAACTTTGCTTTCAAACTCACAATATATTCCCATATCCTCGTCGTCGTCATGCCAGCCGTGCATACTCACCACTGCCTTAATTGTTACCCGTGCATCTGCTGGTAAATAAAGCGTAAGATCACCCATCCCCGATCTGATGAAGGATTCAGTATTACCTTCGGGATATAACCCTACCGTAGCTCTACCAGCCGAAGTTTTAAGATCAACAAAACCGGTAACCTTTTTAACTATAATGTTGCCACCATTAGTTTTTGCACGCACAAACTTTCCAACTTCATTTAGTTTAATATTACCGCCAAGAGTTGTAGCATCAACACCATTAGGAGCATTTTGTAACTTTATATCCCCCCCAAATGTTTTAAGTGTAGCTTGACCAATCAAGTCACCCATCTTAATATCGCCACCATAGGTTTGCAGTGAAAGCCTTGCTTCTACCGATTTAAGTGCTATATCGCCCCCCATAGTTTTAATTTGGGCATGTTTTCCTTTTATCGCTCCGGTCTTTATTTCTCCACCCATAGTAGTAATTGAAGCATTACCCGTAATATCTCCTGTTTCAATTTCACCACCGGATGACTCTAGAATAACTTCGCCGGTAATATTTTTTGTAGATATCTCTCCACCACCGGTATTAACCCTTACATCGCCAATAATGTTATCATGTAAAGTTACTTCGCCACCAGTTGTTTTAAGCTCAATATTAAAAATTTTGGGAACGGTAATTTTAAACTCAACATCATCACTCCAGTTCCAGTCGCTACTAAAATCAACGAGTACAACATTGTTATGGTATTCAAGTCTTAATGATTCTTTTTCATCCTCTTCAATACCTTCTACCTTAACAAGCACTTCATTTTTATCCCAGGTAAATATGTCAATTTCACCAGGATTAACACGTAGTTCAAGAGTGCCTCCTTGAGATACAGCAAAGCTTTTTTTAATCTCGGAATCATCTTCCCTTTCAACTGCGGAAACAAAAGTAGCGGCAAATCCTAAAAACAGAACAAGCAAATAGCGATACATTTCAAATCCATAATATTTCTTCATTTTATTTTTCCTCCTGCAGAATTGATGCAGCTCTTAAACGAACATAGTTATTATTATCGTTTGCTGCCTTTTCCTGCAACACTGTTTTAATAATCGAATCAACTTCCAAATCCGGTGCAGAATGGTCGGCAAGGGCGTTAATTGCAGCAATCCTTAGTCCCGGATTTTTATCATTTGAGAGTACATACAACATAAGATTTCTCACCTTGTAGTCATACTTGTACTTAAGTAATAGGGATAATGCTTCGCGACGCACTCCCGGATTCTCATCCTTTTTGATTGTGGTAATTAGTGCAGTTTTTACCAAAGGATCCATCTCATTGTTTTCAGCAGTTTGCTCGGATATTGAGTTAAGCGTTCTTAGTCTTAACCCAGGATTGCCTTTAGTAACCAAAGCTTTTGCCAGCAGCTTTTTAACAGCCGGATCGTCATAATTACCTTTTATTGATATTGGTCTGAACATGTTCATATCTATTACAATTTCACCTCCGTTTTCAAACGGACTGGTAAACTTTATATCAGAAATTTCAATATTCTTGTCGAGTATTTCGTTAGGCGTAAGCTGCCTATCCTGCACACTTTTATTTATATCATATTGTGGTGAATAGAAGTATGGACTAATCAGCATACCAAGAATTAAAGCTGTAAGAGTTGGTGCAAGCCAAAAATATCTTTTAGTTGAAATAGATGTCAGGAATTCGGCAAATCTTACCAATGCTGGTTTACGGTTATTTTCAACGGTTATTTTAGCAAGTAATTCGTTACGTGCTTCAATCAGTACTGCATCATTAGGCAATGGTTCAATATTTTGCGTAACTGTGGTATAAAGTTTCGTAATACTTTCAAACTCTTCCTTGCATTCCTGGCACTCACAGAGGTGATTATCAAGATCATTTTTTTCTATTTCGTTCAGTTTATCGTAAACAGCAAGCTGAACCAGTTCTTGATAGTATTCATGTTTTTTCATAATAAGTCTCTTGTCAAATAACTTTTTCAAGCATTGTTCTCATTTTGTTTGTTGCGGTAAAAAGATACCGCTTAACAGTTCCTTCGGCACAATTCATCATTTGTGCTATTTCCTTAATTTTATACCCTTGCTTATATTTAAGTGTAAAAGCAAGTTTCTGCTGAGCAGGCAGCTTATTAATAGCGATCGAAATATATTTTGAAGTTTCATTTTTCAACACCTGCTCGTCTGTCTCATATTCACCTTGTATTATATCACCAAATTTTGTAGCCTCATCATCTTCAAAATAGGGTCTGTCGAGAGAATCATGTTTGTTTTTCTTCTTTTTATTTTCATAGGTAATACATACATTGGTAGTAATTCTGTACAACCAGGTTTTAAACTCACTCCTGAACTGGAAATCTTTAATTCCCCTGAACACCCTTATAAATACTTCCTGATATATATCTCGGGCATCATCTTCACTATTCCTGAACGTATGTGCAATATTTAGCACCTGCCGGTCATAGCGGTATAATAACTGTTCAAAAGCTTCCATATCGCCTTTCTGTACCTTTATTATAAGTTCATTATCGTTATTCAAATTAAGCCTGTATTGCTGTTTCTTATTCGGTTTGACCATATTAATCAGGAAAGGTTGTATTAAAGTATAAAAATTGTTACAATTTTCTTAATTATTACCAATATGTTTCACAATAATATACATTTACATATAGTCTTTTTGGCTACTTTGTTATAGATTAATTGACAGTAACTTTTTATTTTTACAGTTCTAATAGATTGCTGGTTCAAAAATAAAGGAAAATCCCTGCCAGAGTCTTTCACAAAGACGCAAAATGTTTTGGTAACAAAAATTACTTTAAACTGAAAGATTTGCTCCGATAATTGGAAAAACAGTACGGTATTGAATTGAGAGAAAACAGGATTTTAATTGTAGATGATGATGAGGTACTTTGTTATCTGCTTAAGGAAGAACTGGTTAATGAAGGATTTATTGTAGATTCGGTTTACGATGGCAAGTTTGCAATGGACATGCTTAACCAGAAGAACTATGACGTAGTTTTGCTTGACCTTGAGATGAATGAAGTTTCGGGTGAAGAAGTGCTTGAATTTGCACAGGAACATCATCCAAATGTGCAGATAATCGTACTTACTGCAAAATATGATGTACGAACCGCAATTAAATGTATTAAACTCGGAGCTTATGATTTTATAACAAAACCTTACGAACTTGATGTGCTTATTGTTACTATGAACAGGGCACTTAAGCATAAGGAACTATTAGAACAAAACGTTATTCTTTCCAACAAGGCAGCTTCAAAAAAGCCACACAAAATTATCGGCGACAGCCAGAAAATGACAAAAGTTATTACCCTTGCCGAGAAGGCTGCACGTTCCGATTCCAATATACTTTTGCAAGGTGAAACTGGTACAGGTAAAGAATTATTTGCCGAATTTATTCATGAAAGTAGTAATCGTAACCAGAAACCCTTGGTAGTTATTAACTGTGCTTCACTACCCGACCAGCTTATTGAAAGTGAACTTTTTGGTTACGAAAAAGGTGCCTTTACCGATGCAAAAACCAGCAAGCAGGGTTTGGTTGAAATTGCAGATGGCGGTACTCTTTTCCTCGATGAGATTGGTGAATTAAGCTTGGCGTTGCAACCAAAACTGTTACGCTTTCTTGAAAATGGTGAATTCAGGCGTATTGGTGGTGTTAATAATTTAACATCCAATGTACGTGTTATTGGTGCAACCAACCGCGACCTGATGAAAGAAGCAGAAAACAATAATTTCAGGCGTGATTTACTATTCAGACTAAATGTAATAACCCTCGAAATTCCTCCTCTACGAGAACGTGATCAGGATGTTTTGCTACTGGCAAAATATTTTCTGGGGAAAAAATCGCCTGTCCGTTCCCCTAAAACACTTACTCCGGAAACCGAACGAGAATTACTTGGCTACGACTTTCCCGGTAATGTTAGAGAATTGGAACATGTTATTGAAAGAGCCATCATTTTCTCTGAAGGGCAACTTATTATGCCCGGAGACCTAAACTTACCGCACAATAAGTCCGATTATATAGTTGAAGAATCTTCCGCCGAGTTAGAAATCAAATCACTCGAGGAAGTTGAACGGATATACATAAAGCGTGCTCTGGAACATTTTAGTTTCAACAGGGAAAATTCAGCAAGAGCACTGGGTATAAGTCAGAAAACTTTATACTCGAAAATCAAAAAGTACAATCTTAAGTGAGTTAGATAGTGGCATACAATTTACCTAACATTTTCACTGAGGATAATTTCTTGGTAAATATCTTTAGTGTAGCAGGAATTTGTGCAATTGCAACAGATGATAATGGTATCATGTGGGTTAACGATCAGTATGCCTCAAACGTTAACTCTGGGTCCAGTTTGCGATCTGCCTTTTCACTTAAACTCGCTGATCCGGTTAACAACATCTATAACTCCACTGTCTTCAGGGAATCCTTTGTTATTAAAAGTTTGCTTTATAAGGGTCAAAATCTTTTACTTTTACTAAAGTCGGGTGATGCCGAGTTAAATAGCGAAAACTCGCAATTAAAGGGACTCGCACATGATTTAAACAACATTTTCACCAATATACTTAACAGTATTGATTTTGTTAAAGAAACAGCTCCATCGCATAAAGAGAAAAAGAACAAGCTATATTCCTCCATTGAACATAATACTCTTAAAGCTATTGAGATTACCGACTCATTCCTTGGAAAGGAAAATCCCGGGTTAGGTAAAACAAAAACAACTCCACAGTACATTATTAACGAAGTACTTAAAACTGTGCAGTTTAAGCTTAATAATCATGTTACAGTAAATGTTTCAAACAATACTCAAGAAAACATCTATGTTTCGCAACGCAATATTTACAGAGCTTTCCTTAATATTGTAACAAACTCTATTGAAGCGATTCAGCATGAAAGTGGCAAGATTGAAATTGAGCTCAATTCTGTTGGTGTACACGATAAACTGGTTGAGTTTTCCTTCAAGGATAACGGTACAGGTATTGATGAAATAAAAGCTAAACAAATGTTCGACAAGGGATTTTCAACTAAAAGCAGGAACCGGGAAAGTGGTCTGGGTTTATTCGTTGCCAAACAATTTATTGAAGAGAACGATGGGACAATTGACGTTGTTAGCAAGAGTGGTTCCGGCACAACAATAAAAGTTGCATTTCCTGCTTACAAAAAGCCTGAAAAGCTTAAGGAACCAAGAACAGTATTAATTGCTGATGACGAAACAGTTGTTAGGGAATTACTGTCTGAACTGCTTAGCGGACATAATATAAAAGTATTACAGGCAAAAAGTGGTGAAGAAGCTTTGTCAATATTTAAGGGAAACAATACAATTGATCTTATAATTATTGATAAAAAAATGTCGGGTATGGATGGTTTGGAATGTGCCTCCCAGGTAAGGCAAATTTCACCGGATATTCCAATAATACTTGCTTCCGGTTCATATATTAGCGAAAAAATTGATATTGAAAAATATGGAATATCCTTCTTTCTCGAAAAGCCGTATAACTTCGATGAGCTTCATAAGGTTATAAAAAAACTTATCTGATTATATTAATCATCTCCTTTCAATTCAATTATCTTCAAGTCGTGAACATAATCCTTTATAATTGGTTTTTTAATTGAACCAAGTTGCTCAAAAATATCCTGAATAGTACGTGTAGCATCCTCAATAATTTCCACCCTTTTTAAAATAGCTTCCATATCACTGCTTTCATTTTCTACCAGTCGTTTTATAGCTGCTGAAGATAGGTTAATTAATGTAAGAGGTTGTTTTATTTCATGGTTGGCAGTTAACACCGTAGCTGCAAAAGTTATATTTTTTTCCAGTTCAACAAGGCGTTGTTTGGCTTCGGAAAATTTTAATGCCGAACCTATTCTTGCGAGCAATTCAACCTTGTTAAATGGTTTTTTAATGTAGTCGTAAGCACCGGCTTGCAAACCCTGCTTAATATTATCCGGACTTGTAAGTGCAGTAACCAGTATAACTGGTATATCGCGTGTATCTGCATTATCATTAAGTGTTTTGCAAACTTCAAACCCTGACATATCGGGCATCATAACATCAAGCAAAACAAGATCGGGTAATTCATCAATAGCTTTTTCAATGCCTGTTTTACCATCCAATGCAAAAATAATATTATACCCAACTCTTTCCAGTCTTTCTCTTAGTATTAATACATTATCCTTTTGGTCATCTATTACTAATATTTTCTTGGTATCAGACATTATGTTCTCCGGAATACGTAAAACTTAAATATTCTACTCACTAACAATTGTTGAGTACGAAAAGTTAGCAAAAAATTACAACTAATAAAATAAGATAATATTCCGATTACAAATCTTTTTTTTAAATGAACTTTTTAAACTCGATTTTCCTTTTGATATGTAGTTAACGAAAGGAAAGATGACATGCGAAAACTACAAAATAATACAGTTACAGATAGTACCAGGCAAAAGTATAAAGAGTTTGACGAGCTGGTTGTTCCTTACACTGATGCTTTGTTCAGTTTTGCAATGAAAATGACAGGTTCGCAAGATAATAGTGACGATTTGGTTCAGGAAACCTTATTAAAGGCATTCAGATTTTTTGACAAGTTTGAAAGAGGAACAAATATAAAAGCATGGCTTTTTAGCATTATGAAAAACTCTTTCATAAATGAATACAGAAAACAGAGCAAAAAACCAGGAATGGTTGATTACGATGATGTTCAGAACTTTTACGATAATATAAAATCTACCGAAATTGAATTTCAACATGTTGTTGGTGATGCATTTAGCAATGTTCTTGACGATGATGTTTCCAATGCACTTGCTACACTACCAACGGATTTTCAAACTATAATTATTCTTAGTGACCTTGAAGGTTACAATTACGAGGAAATTGCTGAATTTATGTCCTGCCCTATTGGTACGGTAAGGTCAAGACTGCATAGAGCAAGGAAAATGCTTTATTCAAAACTGCATGATTATGCTCATTCAAAAGGATTTATTAAATCATCAGATTTAGTTTTGGAAGATGAAGAAAGCTGAAACCGAGCTGGAAGAACTGATTCTTGAGATAACCGAATTGGTTGATGGTGAAATTCATGATGGAGTAAGGAGAGCTTATCTTTACTCTCTTATGAATGTTGAGCCAGACCTTAGAGAAGAATACGTTGAACAATTATTTATTAAAAGGCTAATAGCATCCAGAAAGCGTTTTTTATGCTATCCGCATACTCCACATAATAAATTTAACAAATTATTTGCAAAGTACCCCCATTATGATTAAGACTTTTTTGATCCTCCTCCTCTCTCTATTCACAATAAAGATTTCAGCACAAGATGGTAATCAACTGGTTAAACCGGAAATAGTTTACCAGTTTTCTTCCCAAAACACCCTTAAGCTTGGTGTTAAATTTGAGATTGAAGAGAACTGGCATATTTACTGGCGTAACCCCGGCGATACCGGAATCAAAACCAAACTCGACTGGAAGTTACCTGAAAACGTTATAGTAAAAGATGAGTTTTGGCCATACCCCGAACGTCTTGAAATTGCCGGGTTGGTTAACTTTGGCTATGAAGATGAAGTTCTTCTTTACTCCGAATTCGAGATACCGGATAACCTTTACGGTAAAAACTTTAGTGTAAGTGTTAATCTCGACTGGCTGGTTTGCAAAATAGAGTGTCTGCCTGGTGGTACCTCACTGAATGCATCACTCGACCCTTTAAACAATCAATTTGCAAAACTATTTGATGAGTGGGAAAACAAACTTCCGTTAACACCAACGTTTAATTACTCTGCAACCCGAACAGATTCATCATCTATTCTTGTTATAGATGACCCTGAAAGCATTTTTCACAACGTAACCGAAATATATTATTACCCCTACGATGCAGGTGTTTATGACTATGAAACCCCACAAAATATAAATATTAACGAAAATGGATTTACTCTTGAAATATTTCAGGGACAGTTTGTTTCCGAATTTCCCTCCGCATTTAAAGGGCTACTAATTGCAGTTGATAATAATGGCAATATAAAATCGTACGAAATTGATACCCTTTTTTCAGATATAACTTATGAAAATAATGCGGAGCAAAGTGTTTTACTCATTTTATTATTCGCTTTCATTGGTGGTATAATACTTAATTTTATGCCGTGTGTGCTCCCTGTAATATCACTAAAAATACTAGGGTTTGTTCATGATGCTCAAAATAACAAAAAGCAAATCCTTCAAAATGGGTTAATATTTTCGGCTGGAGTAATAGCTGCCTTTTGGGTGTTAACTGCTGTATTGCTTGTTCTTAAAGCTGGTGGTGAAAGTCTCGGATGGGGTTTTCAGTTACAAGAGCCAAGATTTGTTATTTTTCTGCTGTTTCTGTTTTTTGCTTTAGCTCTCAATCAGTTCGGTGTTATGGAAATTGGTGCTTCGGCAACCTCACTTGATTCAGGTAAAAAACGCAGTAAAATTATTGGTACTTTTTTTAGCGGTGTTTTGGCAACTGTTGTTGCAACCCCTTGTACTGCTCCGTTTATGGGTACAGCACTTGGTTATACGTTAACACAGCCAGCTTATATTACCGTATTGGTATTTTCATTCCTTGGGCTTGGTATGGCTTCTCCTTACTTGCTATTTAGTACATTCCCCGGCTGGATTAAAATACTTCCCAAACCTGGTGACTGGATGACAAAATTCAAACAAGTAATGGGTTTTATACTTATGGGTACAGCCCTTTGGTTATTATGGGTATTAAGCTTGCAGAAAGGTAGCGATGCCGTATTGATACTTCTTGCCGGTATGCTTGTAATGGCACTGGGCTTATGGATTTACGGTAGTTGGGCAAAAATTAGCTCAACCAGAAGAACAAGAATTATTGCCGGTGTACTGGGTCTTGGAATTATGTATGCAGGGATGATTTATTCTGGACAAACTGCCCTTTCAATTGAAACCAATTTACCCGGAACCACTGTTAGTAATTCTGATGGTATTAACTGGGAACAATATTCCGACAAATACCTGAAAGAGCTCCTTGATGAAGATAATCCTGTGTTTATTGATTTTACTGCTGCATGGTGCCTTACCTGCCAGGTAAATAAAAAAGTTGCTTTTAGCGACTCGGATGTTATTGGTGCTTTTAAAGAAAAAGGAATTACTCCTTTAATTGCGGACTGGACAAACAGAAATGATGAAATTACGGCGGCTTTAGCTCGCTTTGACAGGAATAGTGTTCCACTTTACGTTTACTATCACAATGGGAAAAGAACTGTTTTGCCTGAACTTTTAACTCCTGAAATTGTATTAAATTCCATTAAAACTAATTAACTGAGGTACAAATGTTAAAAAAACTTATGCTGATAATGGTAATACTAATGTTACCATTTGTTACAAACTTTGCACAAAAAGCAGCCATTGGTAAAGCCGCTCCTGATTTTGAGTTGACTGACAGTAATGGTGATTCACATAAATTAAGTGATTTTAAAGGCAAACTTGTAGTGCTTGAATGGGTTAATTATGATTGTCCTTTCGTAAAAAAACATTACGATAGTGGTAACATGCAAAACCTTCAGAAAAAATATACAGCCAAAGATGTTGTGTGGTTAAGTATATGCTCTTCAGCCGAAGGCAAACAGGGTAACTATTCACCCGAAGTAATAAACAAAAGAGCCAAATCTGCCGGAGCATCTTTTACTGCTTACCTTACTGATGCCGATGGTAAAGTTGGGAAAATGTACGGAGCCAAAACAACACCGCACATGTACGTAATTGATACAAAAGGTACATTAGCTTATGTTGGTGCTATTGATGATATTAGATCTACAAATCCTGAGGATGCTGCCAAAGCAAACAACTATGTTGCTTCTGCCCTGGATGCATTGATGGAGGGTAAAAAAGTTGAAACCAGCGTAACAAAATCTTACGGCTGCGGAGTAAAATATAAATAGGTTTATGCCCCCGTTAAACAAGACGGGGGCTTCTATCTACAAATCTTCTTCCTCATCTGTTATTTCCAAAGCCTCATGCGAGGTGGAATCCACAAACCAGTACTTGTTAAAAAACTTAACTGTTGTATCTCTGTCCGAATTAAAATAGTTTGGCAAATTATCAACGTGAATAATATCCCTGTATTTACCATTAGCACAATCCATTGAATACAACTTTGGATCACCAAGCTCAAAAATCGATTCCTTGCAAAAATCTACTTCAACAACATTGCCACTTGCAGGTCTTTCAAAAGGTGTTGGTGGTAATCTTAACGAGTCGTACGTCATTTTCATAAAGTTAGACCAAACAGGACATGCAGCTTTTGCTCCCTGACCATAACTACCTGTAAACTTGATACGGTTATCATCGAAACCAACCCAAACACCGGCAGCAATTTCAGGAGTAAAACCCATAAACCATGCATCGGCGTAATCCTGAGTTGTACCGGTTTTACCCGCACAAGGAGCCATAAACTTATGAATAGCCCAAACACGTTTTGCTGTTCCCTCCCTTACAACGGAGGTAAGCATATCGGTAATAATATAGGCAGTTTCTTCTTCAATAGCTTCCGTAGGTATTGAGGAAAAGGAGTCGAGTATTATACCATCTTTATCTTCAATTTTTGTAATTGCAAAAGGCTCGTTATATATACCCTTGTTTGCAATAGTAGCATAAACGGACACAAGCTCAATAGGTTCAACAACATTTACTCCTAATGCCATTGAAGGAAATAGCTCCATTTTGGTATTGATACCAAGTCTTTTTGCCATATTACCAACCTGATACTCTTCAACCAGGTCTTCAATTATTAGTCTGGCAGCAATTATATTTTTTGAATTTTTAAGCCCATCCCTCAACGTCATATATCCGCCCGTTGTATGATCGAAGTTTTGCGGACTCCATTCACCAGCCGGAGTAGGATAGGAAAACCTTTGGTTTAGGAGAGGATACGCCGGATAGTAACCATTTTCGATTGCCGTAGTATATAACACAGGCTTAAAGCATGAACCCGGCTGACGCTTAATCTGGGAAGTATGATTTAATCCGTAACGGAAATCCTGGTCGCGTGCTCCAACCATCGCTCTAATTTCACCTGATTTGGGATCAATTGCAACAAACCCGGCTTCAATACGCTGTGCATCCTGCTGAACCGAGTCAACAAAAGCAACGTTGCGCTTCATACGTTCAAAAAACTCTTCTCTTTCCGCTTTGGTTTTCAGGTTTCTGTATTCGGGACGGTTCCTTACAGCTCTCCATAAATGATCCTTAAGTATCTTGCGGTTATCTCTTTTAGTCCATTTCCAGTATTTATCAAAAGTTTCCTGGAATTCATTTAGATGGTCAACAGTAGCCTTAACAGCAAAACTCTGCATTCTGGTATCGAGAGTTGTATAAATACTTAACCCATCCTGATAAAGGTCATAACCGTATTTATCTTTCATATCTTCAAGCTTTTGGCGAACATACTCCACAAAATGCGGAGCAACAGAACTCTTGAATCTTTGCTTTTCCTTACCCAAACTTAAATCAATCGGCAAAAGTTTTAATTGATCGTACCTATCCTTTGTAAGCAATCCGGTAACGTACATATTATACATTACAACGTTACGGCGTCTAAGCGAGTTATTGTATCTTCTAACTGGGTTATAATACACGTGAGATTTTAACAACGCAACTAAAACAGCCGATTCCTGTACCTCGAGTTCGCTTGCTTTTTTATTAAAATAGGTTCGGGCAGCCATCTCAATACCGTAAGCCCTGTTACCAAAAAAGGACTCATTAAGATACATTTCGAGAATTTCTTTTTTGGTATAACTCTTTTCTATTTGAACAGCTGTAATCCACTCTCTCAGTTTTCTAACACCCGTATCGAAAAGTGATTCTCTTCCCATTCTAAGCGAGTAAAGGTTTTTGGCAAGCTGCTGTGTAAGCGTACTGGCACCTTCACGCTTAAACATAAATACGTTTTTAACCATTGCTTTCATAAAGCGTTCAAGATCAACCCCCCAATGGTCAAAAAACTTTCGATCTTCAGTAGCTACCAAAGCATTTATCAAATTTTGTGGTAGGCTATCAATGTTAGCCTCAATTCTGTTTTCCTTAAAGTACTGACCAATAAGTTTGCCATCAACACTATACACATTACTTGCAAGGCTTTGCTGAGGATTTTCCAACTGTTCAAGTGAAGGTAAACCTTCAACTATATACTGAAAGAAAAAGAAGCCGCCTGTTAAAACAGCAACAAACAAAATACCGGTAACTAACCAGAATGTTTTTTTTAGTTTATTAGTTTTGGAAGTTTTTTGATCAGCCATTAAAATTCCACTCAATTATTTCAAACTTGTTATCGTAAAATTTACCATAAAGCGGTTTGCTTAACCACGTACCAAGATTTATATATTTCCCATTGTTATATTCTCTATTAGCAACACTGTGTGAATGCCCGAATAATACGTAATCATAACCCGAATCTATCTTTTCTTTTGCAACCTCAAAAAGGCTATCGTTTTCACCATAATTCTTTTTTGAAGTATAATTTCGGCTTTTTTTGCTTGAAGAGCTTGCAAGCCATACACCAAAATCGGGATGAACAAGCGAATACAGCCATTGTATTTTTTTATTACGCAGCACCGCTTTTAATATTTTGTAACCGATATCATTTTTAATAAGACCGTCACCATGTCCAAGAAAAAACTTTGTACCATCGAGATCAAACCCCATAGCATCTTCAATAAGGTTAACACCAACTGATTTCTCAAAAAAATCGCGATGCATAAAGTCGTGATTACCAATTAAATAGTTTACCTTAACACCGCTTTTAACAAGTTTATGCATAGCTGCAAACGTGTTAAAATACCCTTTCTGAATAACCCTTCTGTACTCGAACCAGTAATCGAACAAGTCACCAAGAATAAATATTTCCCCGGCTTTCGATGCCTCCTGTTCCAGAAACGTAACAAAACTGTTTTCCAGTTCCGCATCTTTTTCTGGTTCAAGCACTCCAAGATGGATATCTGATACAAAAAGGTATGGTTTCAACGACTTCCATGATACTAATGAAAAAATAAAGAGTACTAAAACTAAGTATTTATTTTGGTAATTAAAACTACATCATATTCTTTAAATAAATATTTAATTCCCGGAAACAATCTCGGCTAATAACCAGCTATAAGGATCAGGTTTTATGCTAACAGGTACAAAGTTAAGAGTGTCGGTAAATATTTGTTCGGCACTATCAATAAAGTATGTTTTAACTACACTATTTGTACTGTCGCTAAACATAACATCAAGAAATAATTCATACCTTTTATACTCTTCCTGAAGCTGTATAACCTTTACCTCAATTTGGTTTTGAGAACCAATTTGGGTTATAGTATGTGAAAAATCAAGCTGTGGTAATCCGGTACCGGAAAATAGCCACTGATCGAAAAACTTGTCCAGATTTTGTTTGGAAGTATTTTCGCACACCTCCCGGAAATCATCAGTACTTGCTGATTTATACCGATAAGTAAGGTAATAGTTCCTTAACGATTCAAAAAATGCACTATCACCCAGTTGTTTACGTAGCATATGCAAAACCCAGGCACCCTTGTTGTAAACAAGCGGAGAGAACAAATTACTGCCAGGATCGTAAAGTTTACCCTGTTTTATACCCCGTATTTTTGAATTAAGGGTTGATACTAGTCCATCTCTCCCCGATACTTTTTCATAAAATAAAGCCTCGGAGTAAGTTGCAAATCCTTCACTCAACCATACGTCCTTCCATGTTTTGGGTGTAACTGCATCTCCCCACCAATGATGGGCAAGTTCATGTACAAAAACATCATCGAATAGTGCTGAACCTGTTATATATTCTGTACTCATGCCTGTAATAGTCTGATGTTCAATTGCACCATACCGCCAGTTAATTTCGGCAACTCCGTATTTTTCATCAGGAAACGGGTATTCGCCATATAGTTCTTCAAATACCCGTAACGCTTTTTTATTGATAGCAAAATCATATTTGGCAGCTTCTAGCTTACCGGGAAACACATAATATTCAAGAGGAATTTTCTTTCCGCTGATAGAATTATATGTATCATTAAAGTAGATATACGGAGCAGTATTTATGGTTATAAGGTAAGGTGCAATATCATACACAGTTTGCCAATGGTATGTTCTTAAATTTAGGCTGTCACTAACATTAACTAAATTACCGTTAGACACCGACACCATACACGAATCAGCAGTAATATGCATATCAATCGTTGCTTTATCAGTATTTATATCATTACAAGGTAACCATGTTGAGGCAAATACCGGTTCGCTAAGAGTGAACACTGTTTGTAGTGAATCCTTATCATAAAATACAAATGAACCAAACCCCTTGGGTTCAGGAGTACCATGGTAAAAAATATCCAGATTAAATTTTCCCCCATCCGGGCAATCAACCATAAGATAATTACCGGAAAAGCTGAAAGATGGCTCCTCACCGTTAAGCCTAATACTATCAAGCTCAAGATCGTTATCCATATTGAAGACTATTTCGCCCGCGTAATTTTCAGTAGTAGTTGCACTAACAATAACTCTGCCATTAATCATTTTTTCAGATTGGTTTAATCGAACGTAAATATCATAATGTTCAACATCAATAAAATGCTGTTCAGGCTTGTTATATTCCGCTACTTCATCAAAATCGAAAAAGGATGATCTGAATCCCTCGGTAATACTTTCGCCTCTGTTATTCACAAAAGCAATAATCCTTTCAGGTTCCCATATTACAAGGGCTATAATAAAAGAAAGGATAAATAAAATTATTATTATTACTGGCATTACAAGGTAATATTTCTTGACTTTCATATCTTTAATCTTTATTTAAGTAAACAATCTAGCAATTTTTTTTCAAATTTAACAATAACTTTAATTGCTATTCAAACCCTGAGAAGATTAAATTATATAAATTAAAAAACAGAGAGAAAATATGCCTTTAGCGAGTTCAGCTTTATTGCGCGGTACACTTACGATGATTCTTGCAGGGGGGCAAGGCAGCAGACTGAGTCCCCTTACCAAGTTTAGAACCAAGCCGTCTGTTCCTTTTGGCGGTAAATACAGAATTATTGACTTTGCCCTCTCAAACTGTCTTAACTCCGGTTTGAGAAAAATCTATGTTCTTACACAATATAAATCCGATTCTCTTAGCCGACACCTTTACGAGGCATGGAATATTTTGAATCCGGAACTTGGCGAATTTATTTATCCGGTTCCACCACAGCAAAAAATTAGTAACAACTGGTACACTGGTACCGCTAATGCTTTTTTCCAGAATCTTAACCTTCTTGACGATGGTAGCAGAAACGACAGAATTCTCGTTCTTTCGGGCGACCATATCTATAAAATGGACTATCTGAAGATGCTTGGTTACCACGCCGAGAAAAAGGCAGACCTTACTATTGCTTGTATGGAAGTTCCGCAGGCTACTGCTTCACGCTATGGTATTATTGAAATTAACGATGAGTATAAAATATTATCTTTCGTAGAAAAGCCAAAAGATCCACCTGCTGTGCCAGGCAAACCGGATCAGTCACTGGTTAACATGGGTATTTACATCTTTAATAAGGATGCCATTAAAGACGTAATGAATACCATGGAAGAAAAAGGTCTTGAAAATGACGATTTTGGTAAACATGTTATACCGTATATGATTAAAAACGGATATACTGTTAATGCCTACCCGTTTGTGGATGAGAACAAAAAGGATGAACCTTACTGGGTTGATGTTGGTACAATTGACAGTTACTATGCTGCCAGCATGGATCTTATTTCTGTTGATCCGTTCTTTAATCTTTACGACCGCGATTGGCCACTCAGAACTCAGCAGCAGCAATACCCACCAGCGAAAACACTTTCGCATGAAGGTGAGCGTGTAGGACGTGTATATAACTCCCTTGTTGCTGACGGCACAGTTGTTTCCGGTGGTTTGGTTGAGCGTTCAATTCTTGGTTTTGGTGTTAGGGTTAACAGTTATACTTACATTACTGATTCAATTATTTATGATCGTGTTAATGTTGGTCGCCATTCAAGAATCAGAAGAGCTATAATTGACAAGAATGTTGTTATTCCTGAACATACTGAAATTGGTTTTGACGTTGAGGAAGATAAAAAACGATTCACGGTTTCAGATACAGGTATAGTTGTAATTCCGAAAAATTACAAATTTATTTAATGATTTTATACAAAAAAACCTCCGAAGTATTTACTCCGGAGGTTTTTTATTATAGTAAATATTTAACTTAGCCTACCAGTTTTTCAATAATCTCAACAGAAGTTATTCCCTCAGCTTCGGCATTAAAATTAGGTATAATTCTATGTCTTAATACCGGCAGCATCGATTTTTTTACATCCTCAATACCTGGAGTAAATCTTCCATCCATTATAGCTCTTGTTTTTGCAGCCAGCACCAAATATTGTGAAGCACGCGGACCAGCACCCCAGTTAATCCAATCAGCTACAAACTTGTCTTCCTTGTTAAACTGCGGACGAGTACGGTTAACTGTTTTAACTGCATATTCAACAACATTATCAGCAACAGGAACACGTCTAACCAGCTCCTGAAACGCCTGCAATGTATTTTGGTCTATAATTGTTTTAAGTTCGGCAGTTTCAGCACCGGTTGTTGCTTTTATAATTGCAACTTCCTCTTCGTATGATGGATACCCAACCCAAAGATTAAACATGAACCTGTCCAACTGTGCTTCAGGTAGCGGGTAAGTACCTTCCTGCTCAATCGGGTTTTGTGTAGCCAACACAAAAAATGGTTCAGGCAACTTATAAGTTTTACCCGCAGCAGTTACTCTATGCTCCTGCATCGCTTCCAGCAAAGCAGCCTGTGTTTTAGGAGGTGTACGGTTAATTTCATCAGCAAGTACAATATTGGCAAAAACCGGACCTTTCACAAACTTGAACGAACGACTACCCGAACTTTTATCTTCCTCAATAATTTCGGTACCGGTAATATCACCCGGCATAAGATCTGGGGTAAACTGAATTCTGTTAAATTCAAGGTCAAGAACTTCCGATAAAGTTTTTATTATCATAGTTTTTGCAAGTCCCGGAACACCAACAAGTAAACTGTGTCCCTTTGCGAGCAAACTGATAATAAGGTCATCAATTATCTGATCCTGACCAACAATCTTTTTAGCTATTTCCTGTTTGGTATCTTTTACTGCCTGGTTGAGCGATTCAACCAGTTCAACATCCTTACCTGGCAGATTTTTATTCAAAGTAATTCCTAAAGTCTAATTTCCCAATATATTTTGCTTTTAAGATCAGTAATCCATTCGTCGTACAGATTTTTTCTTTTCTGGAACTCAACAAGTTTCTTAAGGTCTTCGTAATCATTTTCAATACTTGGTGCATGTTCCGGAACACGTTTTACCAATTTAACAATATGGTAACCGTAGGTATTACGGTCAACATCAAGTCTTTTTGGATAACCGATTTCACCTTCCTCAAGTTTGTAAATCTGATCAAGCAAAGGTTTTTCGAGCTGGCTTTTTTCGAAAGTACCAAGTAAGCCACCCTTGTTTTTCGATTCTTTATCATCGCTATATTTTTCAGCAAAGTATTCAAAAGTATTCAAACCTCTCACAATACTGTCACGTATAGCTGAAAGTGTACTAATTACCTCAACTTCACCATCATCATCATTTTTTGGTTTAATAAGTATATGGCGTGTATTAATGCTTTCGCCTCTTCTTTCGAGAAGCTGAATAATATGGAAACCAACAGGAGACTCAACAACACCTGATAATTCATCCTTATCAAGTTCAAAAGCAGCTGATTCAAATTCAGGGAAGAAAACACCACGTTTTACAAATCCAAGGTTACCACCTTTTGCAGCACTACCGGGATCATCACTATATTCTTTTGCAAGCTCAGCAAAATCAGCACCAGCTTTAATTGAATCGAGTAAATTCTGTGCGAGCTCTTTGGCTCTTTCAATCACCTTGTCGCTTTTACCGGGGTTAATAAAAATATGAGCTATTTCAAATTTTTCAGGAATAACACCCATTGAGTCTTTATTTTCAACAAAAAACTCTTTTACTTCATTTCGTGTAATATCTATAAGTCCAAATTTCTGCTGACGCACCATCTGAGCCATAAGGTTTTTACGAGTATCATCACGCATTTCCCTTTTAATTTTCTCGATGCTCATACCGTATGCTTCTTCAATTCTTTCTTTTGAGCCATACTGTCTTATAAAATAAGCAAGCTGCTGTTCAATTTGGCGGTTAACTTCTTCATCTGTAACTTCAATCGAATCAATTTCAGCCTGGTTATAAAGCAATTTTTCTTCAATTTTGGCATCAAGTATTTGCTTTCTAAGCTCTGGGCTATCAGGATTAAGGTTACGCTGTGCAGCAAAATACATTGTTTCCTGATCAAGTTCCGATTTCATGATAATTTCATTACCAACTACCGCAACAATCTTGTCAATTACTTCCTGCGAAAAAACTGAAGCTGTACCCAGCAATAAAAGCACTAATATCTTTTTCATTAATTATCCCTGTTAATTACTACGTTATACCTGGAGTACAATAACTCCATCTGTTCATCAATAATTTTTTTATTCTTGATAGCAATATATCTGCTACGCACCTCATCTTCAACAAACTCGTAATCCGGAACCGAATTAGCCGGATAATTTTTTACAAGTTGAACAATAGTAAACACATCCTGTTCCAAATTAAGAATAACACTTACCTCATCCGGACGCAAACTTTTAATTATCCGGAAAAGAAATGGCGGATTGATTTTATGTTCAAAAAGAAACTGGTTAGTTTCGCTTTTAATTACATTTTCATTATTGGCAAGATAGTAGTTAGCCAATTTCCAGCCTCTTTTCAATACAATTTCTCTGAAAACAGCTGCATTTTCTTCAACTTTAAAATCGGCTCTGTTAACAACATAAGCCTTATCGTAAATAGTAAAATCTTCCCTGGTACTATTATAGTAATCCAGTAATTCCTGTTTGCTTAGGGAAACTTCATCTTCAAGCAATTTATTTATATACATACCTGAAGCAAGCTTTTTTCTGCTTAAATTCAGTAAATCAACATATTCTTTCGATTTGGTAATATTGTTCTGGGCAGCTTCCTGGAACAGAATTTCAAGACGAATCCACTCGTTAATATACTCCTGGCGGTAACGCTTTTCATTTTTCAGTTCACCCAAAGCAATATCAAGCTCCGCACTAGTAAGTACGGAGCTATTAACTTTTGCTATAACTTTATCTTCAATATTCTTTTCTTCGCAGCCCCAAAATAAAACTACAAATAGAATAATGAACAGACTATTCTTCAGATACTGGTTTATATGCATTTTCAAGTTTGTCATAATATAATTCCGGCTCGTAAAGTTTCTTTAACTTTTCAAGATATCCGGCTTCCAGTTCTTTACTCTGTTTTTCCTGATAAGCACTTGCAGCTTCAGCTTTTGCATCTTCGTAAGATTTTACTTTAGAAGGCATTTTTTTAACTAGCTTAAGTATATACCAGCCATTTCTGAATTTAACCGGTTCACTTATATCACCCGGTTTATCAAGTTCGAAGGCTGCTTTTGCAAGATCATCTTTTGCAACTTCTTTGGTGCCAAAGTATGATTTGTTACCACCATATATTGCACGTTCGGATTTTTCCTGGGCAAGAGTATCAAAATCTACTCCACTAGTAAGAGCTTCTTGTCTTATAGCTTTTATAGCTGAATCCTTGTTAGCATAAATACCTTTGAACTCAACTCTGTCAGCAGAAACATAATTATCTTTAGTTTCTTCCCAGAATTTTTTCAACTCTACAGAATCAATTTTAATTTTATCCCAAACTTCCTCTTCCTGAAGTTTGAATATATAAATACCATTTTTATAGTCATCCATCAAGTCAGCAAATTCTGGCATAATTTCACCAAGTTGTGCTACTTTTTCAACAACAAGTTTTTCGTTAGCAAATTCATCAACACCAGCATAAACAAGAGAAGAGTCAACAAATCTGTTTTTGAATTTATCTGTACCGGCAATAAAGCTCATTAAACCATCAGCCGATACTTTTTTGTCGTTATAAGTCATTACAACCGAGTCTTTAACTTCAGACCAATTTGAGATTGTTTCATATTCTTTATTTACAACAGAATCAGCTTTGGCATAAATTAACTGAACATTATCATCCATAACTTCGAAATCATATTCAGCTTTAAGCGAATCAACAAATTCAGCATACTGATCTTTGAAATAGTTCTTTTCGTAATTCTTTTTCAAAGTTTTTTTATCTTCTTCGTAAGTAGGAAGTTCCTTTTGGTCGGTAAGTTTGATTATATGGTATCCAAATCTGGATTCAACAAGATCAGATACTTCGCCAACCTTAAGGTTAAATGCAGCTTCATCAAATGGAGGTACCATTCTTCTTCTGCCAAAAAAG
Source organism: Melioribacteraceae bacterium (assembly GCA_963663615.1). Lineage (GTDB taxonomy): Bacteria > Bacteroidota > Ignavibacteria > Ignavibacteriales > Melioribacteraceae. The sequence continues at coordinate 1,093,507 of OY760517.1, read as the reverse complement.
CCAAGATCACCACCTTTTACAGCACTACCCTTATCTTCAGAATGAGCTTTTGCATATTCGGCAAAATCGGCACCATTTTTAATCGAATCCATTGCAACTTCAGCTTTAGCAAGAGCAGCTGCGGTATCAACTTTACCATCTTCGCCTTTAAATTTAAACAGCATATGGCTGGCTTTAACTTCTGGTACTCGTGCTCTTCTGTCTGTTACCTTGATAATATGATAACCGTAACGTGTTTCAACTGGTTCAGGATATATTTCGCCAGCTTGCAGACTAAAAGCAGCATCTTCAAAAGCAGGAATAATCTGTCCACCTGTAATGAAATAGATGTCACCACCTTTTACTTTTGAAAACTGATCTTCTGAATATCTACTCGCCATATCTTCAAATGATTTGCCATTTTTGATACTATCCAGAACATTGGTTGCCATAGTTAGGGCATCTTCTTTTTTTCTACGTTCTGATCTTATCAAAATATGACTAACTCTAATTTCTTCGGTTCTTCTTTCATATAACTTTTTAAGACCCGGTTCGGTAATCATTTTTTCTTTGATATAGGCAACACCAACTTTGTCTCTGTAATCATCAAGCTCTTTCTTCAAGTCAGGGTTTTTATCATACTGTCTTAAATCGGCATCTTTTAATTTCATTCTAAAGTTGGAATACAAATCAAGGAAACTTTTATATTCATCAATAGAATCTTTTTCAGCTTCCTCGTAACCCCCTGCATTTTTTGCATAAGCTTTTTCAAATTCTCCTAATGTAATTACATCATCACCATACTCAGCAACAATAATTTTTGAATGTTCAGGTGAACATGCAGCAAGTAGCATTACTATTGATATTAATAATGCTGATAGAAATCGAAACCGCATATAAAGCAACCTCCTGGAATATTTATTTATTTGTTTAGATTATTTAACTCTTGTTCCACTTTTTACGTTATCGGGTACTTCCAATACATTTACGTTACCCGATTCATCCTCAACCGCCAATACCATTCCCTGGGATTCAACTCCCATAAGTTTTGCCGGTTTAAGATTAAATACTATTACTACTTTTTTACCAACAAGTTCTTCCGGCTTATAAGACTCTCCTATTCCGGCAACAACCTGTCTTTTATCTTTTCCTACCTTAAGATTTAACTTAAGAAGTTTATTACTTTTTTTAACCTTCTCTGCATGTACAATTTCAGCAACTTTTAGTTCCGTATTAAAGAAGTCTTCAATGCTAACTTGTGCATCTTCTTCAACTTTTTCAGTTGCAGTTGACTGAATTTGTGCTTGAATGGTCTCATCTTCAATTTTTGAGAACAAAATTTCGGATTTATTTAGCTGATGCCCCACTGGCAAATTACTTTTGCCCGATTCGCTCCAGGATGTTTTTTCTGCGTTAAGCATACCAAATATTTTTTCGCTCGAATCCGGTATAACAGGTGATAGTAACTCGGCTAATGTATAAATGGTCTGGAGACAAACATTAACTGTTGTACCACATTTATCCTTATCAGTTTTAACCGATTTCCATGGTTCCGAATCATTAAAGTATTTATTAGCAGCACGCCCAAGATTCATCATCTCGAACACGGCATCTTTTATTTTGTATTTTTCAATTAGTTTACCAACTTTTTCAGGGTATGATTCAAGCAAGGATATCATTTCCTTATCCATATCATTTAATTCGCCTGTTGCTGGAACCTTACCTTCAAAATGTTTGTGAGCAAATATAAAAGTACGGTTAATAAAGTTACCCAGAATATCGGCAAGTTCACCGTTATTTCTATTCTGGAATTCTTTCCAGTAGAAATCGGTATCCTTGTTTTCCGGCAAGTTTGCAGCAAGTGTATATCTAAGTGGATCAGCCGGGAAAAGCTTTAGAAATTCAGCAACGTCAATACCCCATCCACGCGATTTTGAGAACTTTTTACCTTCAAAGTTCAGGAATTCGTTTGCCGGTACATTTTCAGGGAGTATATATTTTTCATCACTACCATCATTTTTAGCCATTAACATTGATGGGAAAATTATAGTATGGAAAACAACATTATCCTTACCAATAAAAGCAATATACCTTGTTTTTTCATCCTGCCAGTAATTTTTCCACATTTCAGGCTCACCTTTTAGCCTGCCAAGCTCTTTTGTTGCGGAAATATAACCCAGAACTGCCTCGAACCAAACATAAAGAACCTTACCAGTTACACCTTCCAGAGGTACTTTAACACCCCAATCCAAATCACGAGTTACAGCACGATCTTTTAATCCATCCTTAAACCAGCCACGGCAATACTGCAACACATTTTCTTTCCAGCTGTACTTTTCATCGCACTCGGCAACATATTTTTCCAGCCTTTCCTGGTATTTGCCAAGCTGGAAAAACCAGTGAGATGTTTCCTTGAGGACAGGCGTTTCACCACTAATTTTACTTTTCGGATTTTTAAGCTCCGATGGGTCGTATAACGAACCACAATTTTCGCACTCGTCACTTCTTGCTTCTTCGTTTCCACATTTTGGACAAGTACCCTCAACATATCTGTCGGGTAAAAACATTTTCGATTTTTCATCATAAAACTGCATTGATTTTTTTTCAACAAGAAGGTCCCTGTCGTAAAAATCCTTAAAAAACTCTCGTGCCGTTTCGTGATGTGCAGGTATGGAAGTACGGGAATAAATATCAAAACTCATCCCGAATTTTTCAAATGCATCTTTATTGTTATTGTGGTATCGGTCAATAATATCCTGTGGTGTTACCTTTTCCTTGTCCGCTGTAATAGTAATAGGAACACCATGTTCATCGGAACCACAAATATAAACTACGTCAGAACCTTTTAATCTGTGGTATCTTACGAATATATCAGCAGGCAAATATGCACCGCTAAGATGTCCCAGATGTATTGGTCCGTTGGCATATGGAAGTGCCGAAGTCACCAGTATTTTTTCTCTATCCACAATATCGTCCATCAATTTTATTATAAATTTTAAATATACGGAAAATTTAGCAGAATTTTATTGCAAAATTAATACCTGTTGCTTTGTTAAATTGTAAGCTTTAAGTTAATTTGGAAATAATCAAAATTAACTTGTGGCATTATGAAAACGAACAGACTATTCTTCGCAATACTGCTTATAATTTTTATATATACCGCCTGTAAAGATAACAAACAAAACGAAAACGAAACCAAAGAGTTGGAATACAAAATTGAAAAATTCAACAAATTGGCAATTAAAGATGATACAACAGGCAGAAATGCAAAAATTGACCTCGAATATCCGGTATTTACCTCGGGTGATTCGTTACTTGTAAAACGACTTAACCGCATGGTACAAAGCATGATGTTTGCATCAATATACGAATCAGAAAACTTTACCAACCTGGATGATTTTGCAAATAACTTTATTAAAACTTACTTGGCATTCCGTAAGGAAAACGAAACAGCCGTTGCATCATGGGAAATTACTCGTAAAATTGAAGTATCCTACCCATCAGCCAAATACCTTACTCTTCGTTATGAAGAATACTCCTTTAGCGGTGGTGCTCATGGAAGTAATACAATTTTCTATAACCTTGTTAACAGAAAGAACAGACGTGTACTTGCTCCGGAAGATGTTGTTAAACCGGAAAATATTGAAAAGTTAACATACCTTGTTTATAAATACTTCCTCGTTGCACGTAATCTTCCTGCAAATACTGATCTTGCTGCAGAAGGATTCTGGTTTACTGATAACAAATTTACCATTACTGATAATTTTGGATATGTTGACGGGTTTTATATTTTCTACTATAATCCTTACGAAGTTGCTCCATACGCCTGGGGACCTACGGAAGTAAAGATTCCTGAAGCAGAAATTGAGCCGTTACTAAAAAATGAACCAACTATTGTAAATAAAAAATAATTGAAATTTTTACTTAATATTTACCTGAACAATAACAGGTAATTAGTTATATTATCTTTTTAAATATTGCGAAAATTTGAAAAGATATATCATGAATAAATTTAAATTAGTTTCCAACTACGAACCTTCAGGCGATCAGCCAAATGCTATACAGGAACTATACGAGGGACTTGAACGGGGTGACAAGCATCAGGTTCTTCTCGGGGTTACCGGAAGCGGTAAAACCTACACCATGTCCAACGTTATAGCAAAGGCAAACAAACCTACTCTTATAATCTCACATAATAAAACTTTGGCTGCACAGCTATTTTCAGAGTTCAAAAGCTTCTTCCCTCATAATGCAGTTGAGTTTTTTATAAGCTATTACGATTATTACCAGCCTGAGGCTTACGTTGTTAAACGTGATTTATTCATTGAAAAGGATTTTAGCGTTAACGAGGAAATTGACCGTTTGCGTCTTAAGGCTACTACCTCCCTAATCGAGGGACGCAATGATGTAATTATTGTTGCAAGTGTAAGTTGTATATACGGTATTGGTGCCCCGCAGGAATACGCAAACCAGATTATGTTTATAAAAAAGGGAGAAGAAATTGAAAGGAAAAAACTTCTCCGTAAACTAATCGATATTTATTACTCCCGTAATGATACCGAGTTTACCCGTGGTACCTTTCGTGCTCGTGGTGATGTAGTGGAAATAATTCCTGCTTATCAGTACGAGGAGGCTGTACGTGTTGAGTTTTGGGGTGATGAAATTGAAAGAATATCAATCATTGATTCAATCACAGGTGAAGTTAAGCAGGAAGTTGATTCCATACCAATTTACCCGGCAAAGTATTTTGTTACCAATAAAGATCAGGTTAACCGTGCAATCATTACTATTGAGGATGAACTTAAGGAACGTCTGAAATATTACTGGGCGGAAGAAAAATATGTTGAAGCACAGCGTATTGAACAACGCACGAAATATGATCTTGAAATGATAAAGGAAATTGGATACTGTTCCGGTATCGAAAACTATTCGCGGCACATGGATGGCAGACCTGTTGGTTCACGTCCGTATTGCTTATTCGATTACTTCCCCAAGGATGATTACCTGCTAATTATAGATGAATCCCACGTTACAGTACCACAGATACGAGGCATGTATAATGGAGATCGCAGTCGTAAAATGACCCTTGTTGAGCATGGATTCCGACTCCCCTCTGCACTTGATAACCGTCCCCTTAAATTTGAAGAATACGAAGGATTAACAAATCAGGTAATATTTGTTAGTGCTACCCCGGGGGACTATGAGTTCGAAAAATCGGGTGGTGCTTTCGTTGAACAGATTATCCGCCCGACTGGCTTGCTTGACCCTGAAATTCAGGTTCGCCCTGTTAAAGGACAGATAGATGATCTGATTGGTGAAATCAGAATCCGAATAAAGAAAAAAGAACGTACGCTGGTTACTACCCTAACTAAAAAAATGGCTGAAGATTTAACCGATTATCTCGAACGTCTTGAAATAAAAGTCCGCTACATCCATAGCGATATTGATGCACTTGAACGTGTTGAAATTATTCGCGATTTGCGTATTGGCGATTTTGATGTTTTGGTTGGAGTTAACCTGCTTCGTGAGGGGCTTGATCTACCTGAGGTTTCGCTGGTGGCAATTATTGATGCCGACAAGGAAGGGTTCCTTAGAAGTGAACGCTCACTTATGCAGACTGCAGGGCGTACTGCACGTAATGTAAACGGACTGGTTATTATGTATGCCGATATAATTACCAACTCAATGGAGAAAACGATAAACGAAACAAATCGCCGTAGAGAAATCCAGATTGAGTATAACAAGCAACATGGTGTAACTCCCAAAACAGTTTATAAAAGTCGCGAGGAAATTCTTAACTCAACCTCAATTGCAGATGTGCGTAAAAAAGATGAATACGCAACTGAATCATCATTTAGCAAGGTTGCCGAACCGGTTATAAAATATATGAGTAAAGCTGAAAAAGAAGACCTTATTGCACAAATGAATGAAGAAATGCTAAACGCTGCCAAGGACCTCGAATTTGAAAAAGCCGCCAACCTAAGGGATGAAATCGAGAAACTGAAGAAGATGGTTAAGTAATGCGAAGTTTTGGAATACCCGACCCTGAAATTTCTATACATGTTACTAATAGTACGTTAAGTACAAATGTTAGTGTGCTATTACTCGGTAGTGAGTTTCTGTCAGTTTCATCCAACAAGATTGCTGAGTTTCTTGAAGCTGATGACTTTACATATTTCACAGATTTTGAAATTTTTGAGCCCCACTGTTTTAATACCAAATACAAGTTTACTCCTTTAGCTCTTAACGGTCACAATGAAATTTGCATAAATGCGACAGGTATTGAACAATTGGAACATATTATGATTGCTCGCCCAAACAAGTTTAATGTTATCAATGAAGGCAATCAAATAGATAATATATTGCTAACAGGTGGTTCATTTCCATTCTTCAAAACCTATCCCAAATCTATTGAAGAATTTAACAAACTAATCACAATTGATGATCTGGATTTGTTCAACTCCTGGCAAGAAGTATGGGTACCGAGCCAACTCTTCAAATCCACCTACAATAGTTTCCTCAAAAAATTGCAGCACCTCGATTTTGAAATACTTGATAGGACAACATCACACTACCTGGTTTAATAATAGTACCACACCTAAAGTACCAAAATTATTCTCTTTTGATATATCCAATAATTTAAACTATAATTTTATTATTTTTTGTTATCATCATTCAAAGGGGAATAAATGAGACGATTAATACTTTTTGTTATTATTCTATTAACAACAATTGTTTCATCTCAAAACTACACTTTACCAAACTATGTGCATGAAGACCTCACCAAGCTAAAATTCACTTACGAGCTGCTCGATACTTTTGCTGATTCAATATATGTTGGCTGGAATAACTACAGGTCGTATCCTGTTAAAATAACATACGAAAACGGCTTTTCAATTCTAATTGGTTACCCTGAAAAAGAAGAGCACTTTGTTGTTTGTGATGGTATTGATGTTGATGGAAAACAAATTTATGCTGATACAAGCAAAACAAATAATTTACAGATTGACCAGCACAGACATCTTAGTGGCGGCTTGGGTATTAATACTGCAGATGGAGCAACAATATGGGGATTAAATTTACGCTCATTTAAAGCTACTGAAAATATGTCTTTTGATACCGATAACCTTTCCGAGACTTTGGAATTATTAACATTGGTTCATGAGCTCACCCATGCTTTACAGAGCGATTTTAGAATGCAATACCGCTCTGGTATGTTTAACTATGATGCGGATATTAATTATGCTGTTTATTCAAATATGGAAGGTTTAGCTCTAAGAAATGCCTACAGAGAAAAACAAATTAGTAGAAAAAAGGAACATCTTGAAGAGTTCCTTTTCTTGAGAGAAATGAAAAGAGCATCCATCGATTCAAATCTTGCTGTTTGCGAAATGAATTATGAATCACTTGAAGGATTTGCAGAATATTCCTCTATAAGACTTGCAGAACTAATAATGAAATATCCGGGAAAAGTGAAACCTCTTATTAAAAAGTATGGTTTTTGTAAATCTTTATACGAAGATATTGCAAAAACCAGAGAGGAAATACTCGGTAGGTTTACAAAACATTTAGCCGAAACCTTTCACCCGCGTAAGAAGGTGTATGGCTATGGACTTTTACAAGTTATTATTTGCGAACAGCTTGGCGGTGCCTCAAGTATGTGGGTAAAAAACAAGGATACTCGATATGTTGAAGATGTTTGCCACTCTTTAATTGATACGAATAGTTTAAGACAAATTGAACTAAATGTTCTCAAGGAACAATACTCTTACGATAATATTGTTGACTACCATGCCCCCCAAATAGCATTCCGTGACTCAGTAATAAATGCAGTTAATAATCAGGCTGGAACCAAATACAATATCAACTTCAGACGCACACGTAAATATTTATCACAGCTGTTGGGTGATAGTAAATCGAGAATTCATTACGGGCGGGATTATTATTATTCTGGTAAAATAAATGATTTTAGTTATGATAAAATTTCACTGAAGATAAAAACAAACCTTGCAAAGGTTAGACGAATCTGGAACCTTGAATTCGTTGATATATCAGATAAAGTTTTTACACTCGATTACTCAAGAATAGAAAAGGATAATATTTATTATGATGCAGTTCTTAAAACAGAAAGCTTTGAACTCCAGGCACCCAAAATAAGAATTGTGAAAAAAGAAGACGGTTATTACATAACAATTTTAAGCAGGGTTTAAAATTTGATTTTCCGGCAACTTTATATCTCAACACCCTAAAGGTATTTTTAGATTGCCATGAATAAAGTTGATTAAGGAGCTGACCAAGAGTAATCACTTTGAAATATTTTAAGGTTACTGCATTAACGATTACTCTTATGCAGTTTTAGTGATAAATAGTTATAGTAGATCGTGTTAATGTTTATTTGGAAAATTAAACTTTAACTTCCCTTTTATAAAACAATAAATTACTTACAGGAATAAAAATTAGTAACGTTAGTATGGTTATTTCATTTGGAAATAAAAAAACCGAAAATAGTTGGTGTGGTATTAGAATAAACAACCAGTGGCGAATAATATTCATGCAGAAAATGTTACGATTATTGATTATCATTAACAAGAATATTATGCAACAGCTACCTGACATACACCCTAGTGAAATACTGCTTGAAGAATTTATGAAACTCCTTGGAATAAATGCATATCGATTAGCAAATGACCTTGAAATTCCACAATTCCCAAACGAAGAGAAGCTTGTATTTAATAAAACCAAATTACCAATTACTCTTCATCCTCAAGGGAAATAAAATACAGCATTTCCTTTATCATTGCATCCATAGGCTGGGGTTCAATACCATAACTTTTTAGCCTACTCATATCGAGAGTAAGGTGCCTGCCTACTGCAAGATTGGGAATATCCTTCATTGAGGTTGGGTTTATAAGGCTCTTATCAAATCCGGCAAGCTCGCAAAGCTTGTTTCCCATATCCACGCGAGAAACCACATCGATACCACCAAAATTTAATATCTCGTTTTTAATATCGCTATCAATGATATCACCAATAATTCTTGCAGCATCATGAATTGCAAGCGGATTTCTCATCTGGTCATGGAACAGGTTTACCTTTTTGCCTTCGCTAAAACTATTATACATAAAATTAAAAAAGTTACGCGTAAAATAAACCGACAAACCGTATAGCAATCCAACGCGTAAAATAATGAAATTATTACTTGTTGAAGTAACTGCTTCTTCCCCTTTTAGTTTTAATTTGGCATATTTTGAAGGGGGTGCAATTGGGGCATCTTCTGTAAGTAATGCTTCATGCTCACCATCATAAACCTGTTCGGACGAAGTGTAAATCATCCTTGCATTATACTCATTACACAGCTCGGCTATATTTTTTGTTGCACCAACATTTACATCATACAGATAGTTTTCATCCATACCTTCAGCCTGCTGAATAGATGCAACTGTAGCAAGGTGTAGTACAACATCAGGTTTGTGCATTTTGAAAATCGCCTCAAGAAATTTTCGATTGGTTATATCACCCTGTACGTTGTTAAAGTCGAAACAGTTACCCGGATTACTATTCCAGACTGTTAATATTTTATGTTTTTGGTCGAGATATTCGTTACAGAATACACCAAGTGAACCACTTCCGCCAGAAATTAAAATTCTCATGGTAATGCAATTTCTCCCAGTATTGTACTTTTTGATGCACCAGTTGTGCGTGGAATATTTGAAGTGTTGCCACTAATGGTTTCATTAGCCAAAACAGCAAAACAAATTGCCTCCTTGGCATCGGAGGAAAAGCCGAGTTCATCAATAACTTTTACCTCAACCGTTTCACCAAAATAACCCGACAGGCATTTAAGCAAGAACAAATTTCTTGCACCTCCGCCGCTAACAATTAGCTCATCAATACGGGTTTCATTAAAAATAAATTTTTTGTAGCTGCGGTAAATTCCGTAAGCAGTAAATTTGGAAAGTGTATGCAGAAAATCTTCAACTGGAATATCCTTATACTTGATAAAAAACTCATTCAGGAATTCTTCCCCATATAATTCCCTGCCGGTTGATTTTGGAGGAGCTTTTTCGATATAATCATCCTTAGCAATTAGGTCATTAAAAAAGCTTTCGTTTAACTTACCTTCCTCGGCAGTTTTTCCATTTTCATCAAACTCAACATTCATTAACCGTTTAGTTGTAATATCCATCATCATATTACCGGGACCTGTATCAAATGCAATTACGTTATCCGGATTACAATTTTTTGCAAGTATCGTAAAGTTGCTTATACCCCCAATATTTAGTAACGCCCTACTTTTTTTAGTTGAGCTGAACATTATGTAATCAAAATATGGAACCAGCGGAGCACCTTGACCACCCAATGCAATATCAGCCATTCTGAAGTTACCTACAACCGGAACTCCCGATAGTTTGGCAAGAACGGAGGAACTACCAATCTGCAATGTACTGCCAAGCTTGTATCCAAATATTTCTTCCTGAGTTGGCAAATGGTGGATCGTTTGTCCGTGAATACCAATCAAGTCTATTTCTTCAATATCAAATTTTGCAACCTGCAATAACCGCTGAATTGCATCATAATATACATGAGGAATAAGCGAATTAAGTCTGCAAATATCCTCAACATTGCTCGACTCCCTGGTTGAATTTTTAAGAGCAAGTTCCTTGTACCCCTTAGGAAAAGGATATTCTATATATCCAACCAGATCAAGTTGGGTATTAGTTGAACTTCCGGTTATCTTAACAAGAGCCGCATCAACACCATCAAGTGAGGTACCACTCATAATACCTATCACGTACCTGGTATCTTTTTTTGATAATTCCAATAACTTTTGCATATTGCCACATAAAAATAGTGAGTAAAATATGAATCAGCTTTTAGGTGCACATACATCAATTTCAGGAGGCGTATCAACATCTGTTGATCGTGCTGAAAAACTTGGGTTTTCTGCCATGCAAATATTTACTAAAAATAATAATCGCTGGCAATCCAAACCACTTGAAGAGTCTGAAATTGTAAGCTTCAAATCCAAACTTAACAAATCCGGAATTAAATTTGTAGTGGCACACGATTCTTATCTGATAAATTTATGTGCAAAAGATGATGCTCTTCTGGAAAAGAGCCGTAATGCTTTTGTTGATGAGCTCGAAAGATGCGAAATACTTGGTATTCCTCATCTAAATTTCCATCCTGGTGCACATGGGGGTCAGGGTGAAGAAACCGGTATTAAAATGATTGCCGAATCTATTAATATTGCACATGATAAAACTCCCGATTTTAAGGTAAGTAGCATGCTTGAGGCTACTGCCGGACAAGGGACTAACCTTGGCTACAAGTTTGAACATCTGGCAAAGATTATTGAGCTTGTTGAGCAAAAGGAACGTATGACTGTTTGTATTGATACTGCCCATATTTTTGCCGGCGGTTATGATATTTCAAAAGAAGAAACTTATGAAAAGGTAATTACAGATTTTGATGATATTATTGGTCTTGACCGTCTTCAATGTTTTCATTTTAACGATAGTAAAAAGGAGCTAGGAAGCAGGGTTGACCGACATGAACACATTGGCAAGGGATTTATTGGTATTGAAGGATTTCGTCTGCTTATGAATGATAAACGTTTGTCTCACATCCCCAAAGTTCTTGAAACACCAAAGGGCAAGGAGCAAATTGAGGATTTGGAAAATTTGGCAGTACTTAAGGATTTGATTAAGTATAATAGTTTGTAAATGGACAGCATACCTCCGAAATTTTTAAAATTTCGGAGGTTTTTTATCCATGACACTATTAGAACTCATTAGGTAAATTAGGATTAAGGTAAACAACCACACTACTACTGATACTATTCACCATTCATAATATAACATAGTTAGTTCTTAATTCTTTTTTTGCACTACTCGCATCGCTGACAGTAGAAAACCTCGCCGTATTGAAGCGATTAATAACTTAGTAGTAATAAATAAATTACTATTTAACAGTAAACATATTCATGTTTTGCGGGCAATGTGAATTAAGGCATCTTTTGCAAAACCACATAAAATAACTGGTATAGTGAGATAATCCGGCTAAAATAAATGGAATAGCCAACACTTTATCCTGAACTACCCAATATGCTGGTAACAGAAACACACCATATAATACAAAGAAAAATGAAATCTTTTCAATTTTCGTAAGTGGTTTTGCAACTCTCTTACGAATGAATAATTTCGTTATTGAAGGAGGTAGCTGCATACATGAGTTGTGTTCATGTATATGAGGACATCTCGGACAAATCCATTGCCCCACTATTAATCCAAGAATACCAATTAAAACAAATAAAATGTAAAGTACTGCATAAGTTGTGTTGATTTTCCACAAGCCAATAGCCCCTACAATCCAAATTGTGTGGAATGTAATCTGCATCCATAACTGTTCAAACAAGCTAAACTTACCTCTTAAACATAACATGATTAACCTTAATATTAAGATTGCCGCTTTATAAATTTAAGAATTTTTCTTGTCTACGCCCAATGAGGACAGTAATCCTCCGAAAATTCTTGAAATTTTGGAGTGTATTTAATTTTATCACTTAACTATTTTGTTCAATTAACTTCGCTTGCGTACTTATAGTAAATATTGGAGTATGGTGAATTTACTTTTATATATGTTATTTCATCATACTCTAACTTTACAGGTTTTAAATCATATTCGCCTATTGCATCAAAATGTTTTACCCATATCGTTTCAGCATCAAAATCAGCTACCGGACCGATTACAAACCGGCTTTCTTTTTCATACTCACAGTAAATATTAACAGGAATACCATTTTCCTTAATTGATTCAAATAGCTCCTTTACTGTACCAAAGTTGAGGTTTAGTTTTAAATGCCTTGAGAAAAAATCATCTATCAAATTTTCTTTTTCGTAAATAAACTTGTTGAACTTCTGAATTTCACGACATCTAATTTCAGTAATATCAGATTTTCTTGCGAATACAATACCATCATAGTAAAAATCAATTGTATCAATCATCATCACCAAATCATCATTCTGTTCCAGAATAAATCCGTTGAAATGAGTAAGCTCTAATCCAGCAGTTTCCTCAATGTAAACCCTAACGTAGTCTTTGTTTTTTATATGCTCTTCAATTCGTTTATTCATGGATCCCTCGGATTACCATAATAAGTTATAAACAGATACACAATATAATCATGAATACAACATAAAAAAAGCTGAAATCGATAATTTTTTCTCGAATACCTGTTCTTTTGATTTTTAACACAGTGTCAGGTTAGAACAGAAACATCAACAGGAATTTTAATCCAAAAGGTAGTACCCTTGGTTACTTGTGATTTAAAAGATATTTCACCACCCAGCATTTCAATGTATGCTTTTGAAATTGAAAGTCCTAATCCTGCACCCTCATAAGCCTTGGTTAAACTCATATCTGCCTGCACAAACGAATTAAATATAATATCATATTTATTTTCTGGAATACCAATACCAGTATCTCTAACACAATACTCAATGGAATTATCTTTTAACGAACAACCAAGAGTTATAGTACCCGAGTTTGTATATTTAATAGCATTATTAAGTAAATTCGAAAGAATTGAATATATTTTGTGATGATCTGTTTTTACCATTAAATCATCAGGTACATTATTTTCCAGAACCAGCTCAAGATTCTTTTCCTCTGTAGCCTTTCGAAAAATGTTATAAGTTTGCATAAGTTGTTCCGAAATACACAATTCACTAATTTCCAGTTCAGAATGCCCGGATTCAATTTTCGACATATCAACAATATTATTGATTATACCCAACATTCTTTTGCCACTATCCATTATCATTTCAAGATATTCGTTATGTTCTTCTCTTGGCAGCCCTTCTTCGGTTAGTATTTCAGCAAATCCCATTATACCATTCATTGGGGTTCTTATTTCATGACTCATATTTGCAAGGAATGCAGACTTCAGTTTATCGCTTTGCTCTGCTTTATCCTTAGCAATAATTAGTTCGCTATTAATAGATTGAAGCTTTTCGTTCAACTCACTTAATTCACTATTTTTTTGCTCAAGTTCTTCCTTGGCTTTTTTGGTTTGGGTAATATCGAGTATAATGCCAAAAGTACCAAGTAACTTGTTGCTTTTATCGAATTGTGGTGAAGCTGTTACCTTTAAATATCTCTCCGAACCATCTTCTCTTGTAACCTTAAATTCGTAGCGGCTTACCTTTCCTTTCCGCCTCAATTTGGTTTCTTCTGTAAAAAAGTTTTGTGTCTCGGTGTCAACAAAATCAGATAAAGTTCTTCCTGTTAGTCCTGAATCTCCAACTCCAAACATTTCATTTGCTGCTGAATTGGAAAACAAAAATCGATCATCTTCGTTTACAATACAAATTCCCTCCGCAGTATTTTCAACAAGCTTTCTATAACTAGCTTCACTTTCTTTAAGAGCCTTTACAGTTTGTTCAAGTTTGTTGTTGGTGCGGAGTGCAATAATACCGAAAGCCAGATCATCGGCAAGCTCAGTCAGCAAATTAACTTCTTCATTATCAAAAATACCTACTTCAGAAGCATATATAGTAAGAACTCCAAAAACATCTCCACTATCCTTAAGCGGTAATGAAATAACAGATTGATACCCCCTCTTGAGTGCTTCATCTTTCCAGGGTAAAAACCATATATCATCTATAACCGAATCGATTACAGTTGGTAAACCAGTTTTTAATGCGGTTCCAGCCGGACCAGTACCTGTATCAGAATCATCCCATGAAACTCTTATTTTATTTACATATCCATCGTCATTGCCGGCAAGAGCCACTGGTACAACAATTTTCACTTCCGGGTCTTCATCCTTAAAGCCAACCCAGCACATTTTATGTCCTCCAGAACGAACTATAATATTGCAGATGTCATTAAGTAAATCTTGCTCCGATTTTGCTCTTACTAACGCCTTGTTGCATTCGCTAATTGTATTATGATCCCTCAAGGCAATTTGAAGGTTCTTTTCTGTTTCCTTCAATCTTGAAATATCACTTATTGTACCATAAGCCTTAATAATTTTTGATTCATTATTAGTTTCGAATTCACAAATCTGATTCACGTGTTTTATTGAGCCATCACTCATTATCAATCTGTAAGTAACTTCACAAGACTTATTTTTTCCCCTTGAAATTAAAAGCTCTCTAAGCACTAACTTTTTATCATCGGGATGTAAAAAACCAAGGAAATTGTTAAAATTAAGTTTAAATCTCTCGGGTGAGACTCCAAATATGGAATAAACCTCATCAGACCAGCACATAATATTATTTTCAAAATTAAGTTCCCAGTGCCCTAGTTTGGCTATCCTTTGTGCCTGGTTATGTTTTCTATCGAGTTCCTCCAGTTTTGCAGTACGCTCATAAACAAGTTCATTAAGACTGTTTCTAACCTTAAAAAGTTCGAGGTGTGTTTTAACGCGAGCAAGAACTTCAGAGGGTTCATAAGGTTTGGTTATATAATCAACCCCACCACGCTCAAAAGCTTTAATTTTCATTTCCTTATCGGTAGAAGAGGTTATAAAGATTACAGGCACATTTTTTAGTATGGGGTCTTCTTTCAGCTTACTGCAAACCTCAATACCATCCATACCAGGCATAATTATATCAAGCAAAACAATGGATGGTTTGTAAACCGAGGCTAACTTTAATGCCTCTTCGCCGTTTGAAGCATATTTTACCTTATACCCCAAATCTCCAACTAATTCGCCAAGTATGCCAAGACTCACCTGATCATCATCAACTATCAATATGTATTCGTTTTTATTAAACATCCCCTCACAGAATAGTTGTTATACTTTCTTTCCTATAGCACCTTATATTTTTGCTAAAGTAACTTTTAAATTTTTAATATGCAACATGTTATCGTAATAAAAAAGCTCTTTAATAACTTAAATAACAACAACATTTATTTGCACTTAATTATAGTATAAAATCAATATTTTAACAGCTTAATACTAATTTCATCACAACATATTAATTTTGTAATAATTAATGCCAATTAGCTTAAATTTATTTGTGTTTTTCCTTTCAATTAGTATCTTTCCAATTACCCTTTTGGGCTATTAGGGTGAGATAAATGTTAAAAGTTTTACTGGTAAAAGTATCATATTTCCAGTTATATGGTGTTAATTATTTTAACTTATTTTAATATTTATTATTATGAAAATACATTTACTAAATCCAATTTATTTATACTTTGAGGCTAATACCCTTCTTCACAACTCCTCCTTACGATTATTACTATTTAAATTCAATATAAATTTCACATCTCGTTACTCTTATTATACAGAGGGGTAAAACAGGGGCTATTAACGGATAAAGCATAAACTATGTACATAGTTTTAGTTTAAGGGAAAACTAATAACGAATGTGTAGGGAAAGAGATACTGTATTACATCCTGTTTAGGTATGTAGTATTTGTGATTTACGAAATTTCAAACTTATTAATCGGACATATCCGTAGAACAAGGAGAAAAAATGAAAAATCTTTCCTTTTTGATCAGAACTATTTTAGCACTAATTCTTTTTTGTGCTACTGTTTCTGCTAATGCAGGCGTTGTTAATATTGACTATAAGTATATTGACGACTACAAAAACATTAATATTTCATATTCATCCAGTACAATAAGCTCGGCTAAAATAATTGTAAAAAATGTACCCGATAATTCGGTTGGTAGTATTATTGTAAAGGCACTTGGTGATGATTATGTTATAGAGCCAAATGTAAAAACAAAATCTGACTCTCTATGGCTTATTGAATACAACCTTGAAGGTGAATTGGATAATGATAACAGACAATATGTTTTTCGTTTTGAGTCTGATAAAAATAATTTCAACATAAAGTATATTAATGAAAGTATGCCTGCCCCATCTGTTAAACTTGCCCAGAACGATATTTATGATTATGCAATTAACAAAATTAAAACCGAATACCAGTTCGACCGTTATTATTCAACTGAAAAGGGACTGTACATCAGAAATAATATGGTGCACATATTCCTTGATCAGGATGGTGATTATATTTTAACCTCAATACCACCAAAAGTTGAAGAAACTTATACTTATATGGTAGTTCTGTTTTATGACAAAAATGCCGGTTACAAATTCTCTTATTCTGTTGATGGTGAGTACGATCCACAGTTTAATATTCTGAACACTACCGAAAACCTTAATGGTACTTACGCAAACAGTAGTAATGGAAGCAATACACCTATTGAAGTTGGAATTAAGGAAACCACATTTGGTCCATACACCGGTGAGTTCATAATTAAGTTAAAGCGAGTTGAGCTTAATACCGGTAATTCTGATATTATTATGCATAAAAAAATTAAGGTTGCTAAAAAGTACCATGTTAGTCTGGCTGCCGGACTTTATTCAACCGGACTTTCAAATCCAACAAATATTACTCCTTTTGTTAAGAGTAACGGTGATACAACTCTTGTAGCCGAAAACCCTACATCGAGAAGAGTTGTTACGCTAATGGCTGTTTATTATCCTGTTCCAAGAACATTTTTGTACGAACCCAATTACCTCTCTTTAGAAAGAATTGGAATACTTCTGGGTACACAGATTGAAAGCGACCAGTTCGAAAATTTATTTGTAGGGTTGCAATACGATCTTGCACGTGGACTAAGTTTGGCAGGTGGTCTGCACTACGGACGCCATCAGATAATTGCTGATCAGGAAGATTTTAACTTTGGTGAAGATGTCTTCTCTGGCAATCTTGAAGAGAGTCTTATTAACCGTTGGGACTTTTCCTATTTTATGGGTGTAAACCTCGATTTGCGTATCTTGCAATACTTTGTTGTTGGTGAATAGAGCTAAAAATTTATTGGAAAGACCTTCCTTTGGGAGGTCTTTTTTATGTAACATTATTGGATAATTACTCCTATATTTTAGATTATTTTTAAGCCATAGTTTAATAATATATTGGAGAACTTTATGAGCCAAAATGTTATTGATGATGCAATACCAATTAAAGTTCTAATAAACTGTATAGAAGAAAATAGTGCAAACTGGTATAACCGGTTTAATAATCTTATTGGTATTTCTGCCGGCAAAAAAGAAATCGGTGTTCTAAGAACTAATGTAAATGCCATTATATTTGAATTCGAGCAAAAGTTAACAGATGTTCCTCAATCTAAGCAAGTGCCTCCTTTTATAAGTTATTCCTATAATAATAGAAGCTACAAAATACCTACCGATGTTATCGAAGACACACCTGCCACTGCTGATACAAGCTATGGTTCCCGCGACTCTCTTATGGGTGGTAATTTTTTCCCGAGGCGACCCGGCACCGGTATTTCCAGACTTGGTAATAATAACGGTGGAACTATTGGTCTGAAAGTTTACAGGGAAACAAATGGTTCAAAAGAATACTATTTATTAAGTTGCTACCATGTATTATGTGCCCCGGAATTACAAAATAACATAACCGAAGTTAACTATTCTGAAGAGGATGAGAAATCCGTTATTTGCCCCGCACTCGAGGATGGTGGCACCAAAGAGGATATATTGGGAAATGTTACCGAGGGTAGCCTGAATTTTGAGCTTGATATTGCACTCGCCAAAATAAGTAAGTCACAATTAGCACCTCAAATAACTTTCCCTGATATTATTGCACCCCTCGCCACAGCAGAAATTAGTGATTCGGATATTGAAGACGGGCGAGTAGTATATTTGGCGGGAAAAAGTTCCGGTTACCAAAAGGGGTACCTTCGATCATATACCCCCAATAAAAGGATAACCTATAACAATAACTATACAATTTATCTTAATGGTCTATATAGTACAACTAAAATGTCAACCTTTGGAGATTCGGGTGCAGCACTTTTTTATGAAGATGGAACCGTAATAGGAATAGTTGTAGCCTCTTCCGCCAGAAGCACCTATGTTATTCCAGTATCAAGAATAGAAAAAAGAATCAAGATAAAAGTTAGTTTGGCTTAAAATCAACCCCAACAATTAAATTACTCACTTAACAATTCCTTAACAATTTCCTAACAATTCCTTCATTATTTTTATTTAAAAATTCTTTACACTTTACTTTTAATATTGTTTTAATTGGATATGTAAATATTAATATTTATATTTTCAAAAGCCGGATAAGGGCAAATGGGCAATCACATAATCATATTCTCGGCCTAATATTATCAACTGATTTGATTAAGGTGAGTTATGGATAACATTGGTTATTTTACACTTGGTGTTGATTTTGAAGATTTCTTGCAGTGTCGCAATACCAAACTAGAGGACAAAGTAGTTTCTCCTTCATACCGAATTGAAGAGCAGACCGATATTTTACTTTCATTACTGGAAGCCAATAACATAAGAGCTACCTTTTTTGTGTTAGGAATGTTAGCATCTTATAGACCGGATTTAATTAAACGCATTAATGAAGCAGGGCATGAAATCGGGATACATGGTTTTACGCATAAACCATTAACAACTCTCTCGGATGAAATGATTGAACAGGAGCTTTATGAAACACAGAGCACACTTAGTAATTTAACTTCATCACCTGTTGTTGGTTTTAGAGCTCCGTGTTTTTCTATAACGAATAAAAACATTCATGTTTTGCAAATCCTCACAAAACTTGGTTTTGAATACGACAGTAGTATTGTACCAGCCAATATGCTGCGATATGGAATTGAAAATTTCAGTACACAAGATGAAGTATATCTTCTACAAAATGAAAGTAGTATTGTGGAATTTCCAATTACGATATATAAAAGCAGTATGTTCAACTTTCCTATTGCTGGTGGTGGTTACATGCGGCTATTACCCAAATTTCTGATAAGTTACTTTTTTAATAAAATTGCTTCACAAAACAAAAATGTTAACTTATACTGTCACCCCTATGAATTTGATAAGAAGGCTGTTTGCCTAAAGGATTTTTTTGTATTACCCGGTAACGGGAATTCCTCATTTTATGAATGCCTTTTTTCTTTTATTCGATTTAATCTGTTTAGAGGATCAATAACAAATAAATTCAAGTTACTTTTCTCCAAATATAATTTCGTAACATTTAAGGAAAGAGCAAATTATGTTAAAGAAAGAAACAAGCCAGCAGTATTGGAATGTGCGTAGTAAATTGTTTGCAGATTATTACAAAAAACCAAATTTGTTTGACAAAATATTCAGAAAGGCGATTTACCAGAGAGCAGCTGTAGCTCAAAGCGTTATTAACGAAGTTGATGATGCAACTATTTTGGATATTGGCTCAGGACCCGGTCTTAATGCAATCACCTGGTTAAAGAATTCTCACGCAAAATCACTAACCGGCATTGACTTTGCACCTGAAATGGTTAACTACGCCAGGGAAATGGCAGAAAAAGAGCATCTTGATACCAGAGCTGAATTTATTGAGGACGACTTTATGAATTATGATTTTGGGGAGACAAAATTTGATGTAGCTGTTGCTTCAGGAGTATTTGATTATGTGGAAAATCCCCAGGCACTGGCTGATAGGGCAGCTTCACTTACAAAGTATGCATTCATTGCATCTTGGCCTAAAAACGGCTTACGTATGGCTTTAAGGAGATTTAGATATACTTGCCCCGTCTATCATTATACAGAGGAGCAAGTAAAAAATATTCTATCAAAATCAGGATTCACGCAAATTAAAATGGCTGTTAATACGGCAGTTGGTATTATTACTATTGCTATTAAATAAAAATCACTTAATACGTGCAACCATTACACCTGTTTGTGATTTAACGCCTTTAACATATTCGGCTAATGGTTTGTCTGTAATCTGAACCTTGTAACCTACATTTGGTGCATGCATAAAATGTATTCTGCCATCTTTTTCGGCAGCTATACCAACATGCACAATATCAAGACCTTCAATGCCGGTTGTAAGAGCTATAATATCGCCGGCTTTAATATTTTTTTCAACAGCTTCAATTTTGTCCTGTGGTACATAATAACGAACATGCTTGTTTATTTCAGCTTCAACCTGTTTCATCTTTTCTACATTTTCAGGATTATCTTTTAGCTGAGGGTAACTTTTTGCATGCCCTGTCATAAAATGGATATGTTTTGTATAAGGTTCGCCACCAATTTTTTCGGTAACATCCTCAACAATACCACGTTTATCAAGATCATATATCCATTCGGATGTATAATGTAAACGGGATGTATAACCATCCATCTTGCCACCACGGTAGCGGATATTTTCAATTTCGTTATAAAACTTTTCAAAATGCACTTCACCCGAATTTATTGTGCGGGTAAACGCCAAACATGCTTCAGTAAAAGTATAACAATCCAAACCACTTAGATGTATTACCAATTCTTCTTTTTCGGTATTGCTTAACGTATGTGCTTCATACTCGGTACCAATAAAAGATGTACCAATAAGGTAATTTAACTCACCAGTTGGAGGCGTATTATCAGGAACACCATGTTCAAAAAGGAACATTAGTTTGTTAAGGAATATGGTTGAATCGGCTTTTGTACAAACAGGCTGTGCAAAAACTGATGCAGAGATAAAAACTAATAACAGCACGATACGTTTAATCATATTGGTAAATCCTCCTCGTCATAATCCGGTTCTTCGGATTTGGTAACAGTCTGTTCAGGAATATCGGAATACTCGAGATCAAGGTTTTCAAAACGGGCATAATCTTTTATAAATTTACAACGTACATCACCTACCGGACCGTTACGTTGTTTACCTATTATTACTTCGGCACATCCTTCAGTACTGGTTCCATCAGGGTATTGTGTAATACCATAAACTTCCGGACGGTACAAAAACAAAACAACGTCAGCATCCTGCTCAATTGCTCCCGATTCACGCAAATGGGAAAGCATCGGACGTTTATCTGAAGTTGATTCCACACTTCGGTTAAGCTGGGAAAGTGCAATTACCGGAATATCCAGTTCCTTGGCAAGTCCCTTTAACGATCTCGATATGGTTGATATCTCTCGTTCCCTGCTCTCCATTGAGCTGGATGAGTTCATAAGCTGGAGATAATCTATTACAATCATACCTACATTTTTTTCGGTCTTTAATCTTCTGGCTTTTGCTCTTACCTCAAGTACTGTTTGTCCCGGTGTATCATCAATATATATTGGTGCACTTGAAAGTTTATGTACAGTACGACTTATTTTGGCACCGTCTTCTGCTCTGAACTTACCTGTTCTTATGCTATGGGCATTTATGCGAGCTTCGGCTGAAATAAGACGGGTAACAAGCTGTACAGTTGCCATTTCCAGACTAAATATTGCAACAGGTATTTGGTGATCAACAGCAGCATTTCTTAAAATTGAAAGCGAGAAGGCTGTTTTACCCATTGAGGGACGGGCAGCAACTATTATAAGATCCGATTTTTGGAATCCTCCTAACATCTGATCCAGATTAAACAATCCGCTTGGAACAGATACATCATCCTTCTGACCGCTATGAATAGCTTCAATTAGCTCAAGAGCTTCCTTAACAGCTTTATCCATCGGGGTAAATGTTTCTTTAAGTGATTCCTGTGATATATTAAATATTTTAGCTTCGGCATCATCAAGCAGGTCAAATACATCACTCTGCTCTGTATAAGCAGATTCTGCTATTTCCATCGAAGTTGAAATAAGCTGTCTTAAAATCCACTTTTCCAGAATTACCCTGCTATGAAAATCAACATTTGCAGCAGAAGCAATATCCTGGTTCAATTTTGATATGTAAACCGGACCACCAGCTTCTTCAAGTTTACCCTGTTTTTTCAATTCTTCATATATAGAAACAGTATCTAAAGGTTCATTCAATTCATACAGGCGGTTCATGGACTCGTAAATCAAACCATTTCTTTTGTCGAAAAAATATTCTGATTTGAGTATTTCAAAAGCTTTTGGAATTGCTCTCTCATCAAGGAGCATTGCTCCCAATACTGTACGTTCAACATCAACCGCAGAAGGAATTCGCCTGCTGTTTCTTATTTCAGGGTCTATATTTTGAGCTTCAGGATTATCCATTATTACTTACTACGTTTTCATCATAATATTTGCGAAATAGCTGTACATCTTCCCAGCAACCACGCTTCCAGTTTGGGTTTCTTAAAAGTGCCGCCGGATGATATGTTACCAAAACTTTTACACCATCCATTACAAAAAAATTGCCGCGCATTTTGGTTAAACTAAGCTTTTTACCTAACAGGGAGTTTGCTGCAACAAGTCCCAAACACAAAATCATTTTTGGTTTTACTAGTTCAATCTGCTTTTTGAGGAAAGGAATACACTCCTTAATTTCATCAGGGTTAGGGTTACGGTTTCCCGGAGGACGGCATTTTACAATATTGGCAATAAATACATCTTCTCGTTTAAAATTTATAGCTGCCAAAATATCAGTAAGTAGCTTACCTGCTCTACCAACAAACGGTTCTCCCTGGGCATCTTCATCCGCACCTGGTCCTTCACCAACAAGCATAACATCCGCATCAGGATTACCGGTACCAAATACAAATTTGTTTCTGGTTTTACCCAACGGACATTTTTGGCACCCGTTAATACTTTCGTTTAATTCGGCAACCGTAGTTGCACTCTGCCAATCTTCACTATAATTACCTGTCTGTACTATTTTATCTTCTCGCTCGTTAGTTAGTCCAAATAAATTATTAGTTACCACAGCCTCTTCAATAATTGGCTCAGGCTGCTCCTGAACAGTATAGTTTACCTGCTGATATAGTTTATCACCATACATTAGCTGCTGGTCAGTTAAAGCTTCTATAATTAACTTTTTCAGGTTCAAATTCAAATTAAATTATTTTTTTTATTTCGGCTAGAATATTATTTGCGGTTTGAAATTTACTTAAAAGTGGGAACTCTACACAATTATTTTTAGTGTAACACGTTATTTTATTTGTATCGAACTCAAAACCGGCTCCATTATCCTTAATGGTATTACCAACAATCATATCAAGGTTTTTCTTTTCAAGCTTCAGTTTGGCATTTTTATCAAGGTCATCTGTTTCGAGTGCAAAACCAACTATATGCTGACCATCTCTTTTCTTTATGCTCGCAAGTATATCAGGATTTTCAACCAACTCAACACTTGTAAGCTTCTCGCTTTTTTTAATTTTATGACCGGAATACTCTGCTGGTCTGTAATCAGCAACAGCAGCCGACATAATAAGTATATCGTTTTCGCTAAAATTGCTTTCAACGGCATTTTTCATTTCTACAGCACTTCTTACCGTAATTCTATCAATTTCAGGATACCCTGTTTCGGCTGAAGGACCCGAAATAACTGTAACATCAGCACCACGAAGGTAAGCAGCCCGGGCAATAGCAAAGCCCATTTTTCCCGATGACCTGTTACCAATATACCGTACTGGATCAATATCCTCATAGGTTGGTCCAGCAGTAACCAGAATCCTTTTGTTTCGAAAATCTTTAGTATAACCGGAAAGTAACAGTTCAGCAGCATCTATAATTTTTGAAGGTTCAGCCATTCTGCCCGGACCTGTTAAACCACTTGCAAGAAATCCTTCTTCAGCATTAACAATATATGCCCCCCTTTCCTCCAATACCTTAAGATTTTCCATATTGGCAGGAGTGTTATACATATCCATATCGGCAGCAGGAGCAATTAGTAATTTTTCCCTGAGAGCACAAACCAGGGTTGTAAGTGCATTATCGGCAATACCAAATCGCATTTTTGCAACAGTATTAACCGTTGCCGGAGCAATAATCATAAGATCTGCCCAGAGACCATAATCAATGTGCCAAGTTTTAAGGTCAACACCATTTTTTTGGTTGGCTGGAAAAGTATTTACAACAACTTCGTTTTGAGAGAGGGTTGCCAAAGTAAGCGGCGTAATAAACTCAAGAGCTGAAGGGGTCATAACAACTTTAACCTCAGCTCCTTTCGAAACCAGCGAACGGACAATAAGGCATGCTTTATAAGCAGCAATACCACCAGTAACACCAAGTATTACCTTTTTACCTTTCAGTATATCCGAACCATTAAGCATTATCTTTATATCGGTATGTAACTTCGCTATCCAATAAGCTTTTCAAAGCTCTTAGATGTGGTTTAGGTCTTTTTTCCAATTCAAGTGAAATTTTAAGCTGATCAGGATTTTCCTTTTCCTCAAAATCATCATCTGCAGAAATAAGTGTACTCACAAGTGAGTTATATTCCTGTTTTTGTTCGTCATTAAGCAATCTTGCTTTTCTTGCAGCAACGATAACCGCCTCGTAAATATTCGCAGCGTTTTTATCGATTTCCTTTATATGAACAGGACTCATTTCCATTTATAAATCCTCCAATTCAGATTTAATTATTCTTTTAACTTCGTTTTTAGCTATTTCCAGGTTTTCATTCTTCACCGGATAATCAAACTCATCCTTAAAACTCATTTCCATGGTGGCACGGTCAACACGTTTTTTAAGATCTTCTTTCGACTCAGTATTCCTAAAATTCAATCTTCTGTGCAACTCGTCAATACTCGGTGGAAGAATAAATATCATTACCGATTCGGGGTGCACTTTTTTTATATTAAGGGCACCTTTAACATCTACTTCAAAAACAATAGATAATCCGGCTTTAAGTTTTGTACAAACAAATTCCTTTAAAGTTCCGTAATAATAATCATAAAAATTTTCCCATTCAATAAATTCGTCATTTTTTATCTTTTTAATGAAATCATCTTCCGAGATAAAAAAGTAATCTTTTCCATCTATTTCATGTTCTCTTTGTGGTCTTGTGGTTGCCGAAACCGATAGTACCAACTCCGGAAACTCCTTGAGAACACTACGTAAAATGGTTGTTTTACCTGCCCCGCTAGGTGCCGAAACTACAAATATTTTTCCTTTATGATCCTGCAAAACTATTCTATATTTTGTATTTGTTCACGAATTTTTTCAAGTTCTTCTTTTATTATAATACCAAAATGTGAAATTTCGGAGGAAACTGTTTTACTGTTAATAGTATTGGCTTCTCTATTCATTTCCTGACAAATAAAGTTAATCCTTTTACCAATTTCCTTTGAATTACGCATAGCTTCAAGGAACATTTTAATATGACTTCTAAGTCGAACACATTCCTCTGTTACATCATATTTTTCAACAAGCAGTGCAAGTTCGGTTTCCAAACGGTCACTCTGCTCTCCAAGGGTATTAACAAGCTGAACCGCACGATCTTTCATTCGGTCAAAATAAACTTCAATAGAAGATTTATTATCATCCTCAATTTTTTCAAGCTGCGATTCAATAATCCTGATTCGTTCTTCAAGATCAATTACCAGTTCCTTACCTTCCTGCAAACGCATGGCATTAAGATTATCAATAGCCATTTTAATTGCTTCCTCAATGCTCTTGTAATCTTCATCAAGGAAAGGTATTTCATTGGAGAAGTACATGTCCTGCAATTCAAGAATATGCTCAATAGTTATTTTTTCTTCCAAACCACCGGCACTTTTAATATCCTTTAATAATGCCACAGCCTGTTTTAATCCGGGTTCACTAACAGTAGTAAATTTATCCTGACCCGATTCGGTTGAGATATACAAGTTAAGAACTACTTTACCTCGTTTAATATTATTCTTAATCAAATCCCTTATTTCAAATTCTTTTGCTGAAAGATCACGAGGAATTCGAACTGAAAGATCGAGGTATCTGCTGTTAAAACTTTTTAATTCTGCTTCAACAATAAACTTTTCAGCCTTAACCAGTCCCTTTCCGTATCCGGTCATACTATAAATCATTAATATCTCCTGAAATTGAGTCCAAATTTAACAAATTCTTAATAAAAATTATAGCTAATAATTAAATTAGCTAAAAGGCTTCCCCAATACCCAAATGAAATTCAAAGGTTTCGCCGAACAGTTTTTTATTTATAAAAGCTCTTGTATCATCAGGGTCAACAACCTTAAAACCAAAATCTATTCTTACCGGTGCAAACTCGGAGTAATACCTTATACCAAATCCGGCAGCCACCGCAATATTTTTAATTTCCACACTTTTCAAATTATCCCAAACGTTACCGTAATCAACAAATACGGCACCACCCCATGCACCATATATTCTGTTTCGGGATTCAATGGAACCTTCAAATGAACTAAATCCGCCCGGACTCAATCCTCTTAACAAATCATTTACATCATCAATTGATAACGTATTAACTCCCAGATCAGGAACAAGTGCACGAGTTCTCCAACCCCTTATTGAGTTACTACCACCAGCATAAAGTCTTTGGTTAATTGGAATATCGTTGGCATCACCCTGATAAGTAAAAATATTACCAAGCTTAAGGTTTAATGCAAGGGTTGAATTATCATCAGGATAGATTGGAAAGTAGAATGATGATGTAAACTCACCCTTAACATATAACGGACTCAAAAAATCTGCCAATCCAACCTTACCTGCAAGGTAGGCAAGCGAGTTACCTTCTTCAACCTCAAGTGTAATTGTATAACCTTTAGTAGGAAACAAAAGATCATTGCTTTTGTTTGCTGCAAGCTTTACACCAATAATCGTATTCGTACTTTCAGTTGAGTTGTCATCAATATCATTAAACACAAAATTTTCGGCACTTGCCCTGGCAGAATCGGCAATTAGCCCCTTATTCTGGTAAAACAGGGTTAAACCATCAATAAGGTATGGATTTTGATACACATACTTTGATCTTATCCAGTCAAAATAAATAACCATTGAAGTTAAATAAGTTACACGGGGCAGTTCAAAATTAAGCGAAAGTTTTGCACCAAATATTAGCGAATTATATTCCTGTCGTCTCTTCTGAAGAGTAATATATCCTTCCAGCTTGGTATTTATGGGCAACCCCATAAGAAATGGCTGCTGAATTGAAACACGTGCATCCGTATAACCAAATAAACTTGTATCGGTAAGAGAAAAATCTGTGATAAAATCCGAAATACTTTGAGCAGCAGCAGAAGCATTTACATTTAACAGTCTTGCTCCACCTAAAAAGTTTTTACGGGCATAACCAATACCAAGCCCCAGATTAAAAGCATTATCCTCATTATTAAAGATTATTTCAGGTACAATTTCATTCATTTTGCTAACTGATGTAGAAATATTAAGCGGAATTGTTTGCTTTACAGTATCGGCAATAACACCATTAACCACCGCTGAACTGAACATATTGGTGCGGTAAAGTCTTAACTGTCCTCTTCTTATCTCATAAGCACTATAATTATCCTCAGGTTCAAGTCCCACAATTTCTTTTATAAGCTCTTCACTCACCTCATTTTTACCATCACCGCTCTTATTTACCCTAATATCGCTAATTTTATAAGTTACACCAAGATCCAGTTTGGTATAAAAGTTAACCTTATTTAACATAGTATCAACTGTAATATCGGGGGTTGAGTTTGTTACAAGTGCATAACCATTATCTCTAAGAAACTGCAAAGTATTGTTAAGATTTGTTTCGGCAAGAGTTTTGGTAAAAACATCATTAGTATCAACAACTACAATATCTTTTCTGAAAACACCCTGCAAATAACGGTCAATATATTTAATTCCATCAAACTCAAATTTACCTACTCGGGCAGGGTCGCCCTCATAAACATGGAAGTTAAGTTCAGCCTCATCGTCATTCAAAACATAATCGTATGTAACGGAGGTCTCAAAAAAACCGTTATCAAAATAGTAAGCTTCCAAAGCCTGAATATCATCTGGAATAAGTAATGAATCAAAATATACGGTTTGATCACCAAGTCCTATATAATCAAGTATTTTAAGAATAATACCTGGTGACTCCCTGGACGTAATTACCTTCTCAAGGTCTGTTTCCGAGTGGTACTCATTACCAATAAAATTTATGCTCACCAGTTCATGTTTTTTTTTTGTTTGAGCAAACAGAGAAATTGAAATGGCAAGGAATATCAATATTTTATAAAAACTAAACTTCACTAAACTCCTGTTACAGTATTATTTCAACCGGTGTTCCGATTTTAACAACACTAATAATTTCGTCAATATTTTTGTTACTAACAGCAATTGAACCATTTGTCCAGTTAAACACAAAGGGCAGATTTCGAAAAACAAAGTCGAATTTACCCGAACCCTGGATACCAATATTTGCACCAAGCGGAGTATGTTTCGGGATGCACTCTCCTAAACTATCGGCACTAAACAACTTTAAATAATCAGTTTTGGAAATAATATTATCCCTTAGTGCATCTGCGGCATCATCTCTGTTGGGATAATTTAGTTGCAGGGTTCTGTAAAACCTTGCACTGGTATCTATATTGCAAATACGATAATTGCCGGAAGGTGTTGCAAAATCATCGGCAGATATTTTTCTTTTACTACGATTTCTTCCAAATACAGCACGATAAGCAATAACTTTCTTATCACCGGAATAAACTGTTAGTTTGTAGTTACTACGACTAACAACAAGTTTTACGTTCTCAAGTTTTTCCATGCCTTTTCTACGCATAGCCTCATCAAGAGTTTCATTACCCTGATTAAGCAACAAACCGTAACTTAGCATTCCAAAGAAAAACACTGCAATACTTGCACTTATATAGAGAATATTCTTTATCAAAAAGATACCAAACTTAAAAATAATTTTTATGAAATTGTATAAAATACAATTTTCTTATGAGAATGGTAATTCAGGAAGTTAAAAATACTGAAATTTTCGATCAGTATAAATTCTGGATATTCAAAAAAAGTAAACTGGTAACTAAAAAACACTAAATGTTGTAAAATTGAATTGTAAAAGTTGTTCCTTTTCCCTTACTGCTTTCTACATTTATTTCAGCACCATTCAATTCGCAATACTTTTTAACCAGAGCTAATCCCAGTCCATTCCCCTCAAACCTTCTGGTATAGCCCTGTTCTTCCTGTGTAAAAACAGTAAAAAGATCAGGTAAGAATTCTTCCGAAATACCTATTCCGGTATCAGAAACACTAACAGTAATTGTATTTCCGGTATCATAAATCAATATCTTAACACTACCAACTGGTGTATATTTTACAGCGTTATCAACCAGATTATTAAATATTTGTGAAACAGTATAGTTATCAGCAAAAATAACCGGATCAACTGATTTATTGATTAACTCAAGCACAATACCCTTTTCTTTAGCCTGCAAATAAAACTCTTCATAAATACTAGAAAGAACATCTTTCTGAATATCAATTTTCTGCGGATTAAACTCATATGTACCTGTCTGAACAGCCGACATATTAAGAATAAGGTCTATTGTTCTTATAATTCTTTTACCCGCATTATCAATAACATTAAATCCAATATCCAGGTCATCGGAAATACTTTCCTCCAGTTCTTCCCTGATTAAACTGGTAAAACTTAAAATAGAATTTATCGGAGTTCTTATTTCATGCGACATCTGGGCAAGAAATTCAGATTTTAGTCTGTCAGATTTTTCTGCATTTTCCTTGGCAAGGAACAATTGGTTTTCCATCTCCTTAATTGAAGATACATCTCGAATAATACTAACAAGCATGTTACCGTCATTGCGTTTGATAGTTGCAATTGAGCTTTGCAATACCCTTACTTCGCCATCCGGACGCTGCATTACAAGTTCAAAATAGTTTTTGAAAGATAGTTTTCTTCCCCGCTCCAACATTCCTTTAATTATTTTTATGTAAGTTTTATAATTTTTACCACGTTTAAATTTAGCAGGTAAAAGTTTATACTGAATATCCCAAATAAATTCGTTTATCGCCTCAATGTAAGGTGTTTGTGTAATAAACTCCATCGCAGGATTCCATTCCACAACTCTTCCGGTTTCATCAGTTAGTACAATTCCATCACTCGAATACTCAACCAGATTTCGGAGTTTGTTCTCACTATATTTCAATTCTCTTTCAGCTATAAGTCTTTCTGTAACATCTCGGACCATACCTTCAACAGCAATTGGGTTTCCGGAGTTATCATATACATAGTGCGAGTTAGTTTCAATGTAAACTGGTTTATCACCATTATCATTAAGCCTGATTTGGAAGTTTCTTACCCTTCCTTTTTTATCAAGCTCTTTTAGCAGATTTGACCTTTCATTTTCGTCATGGTAAAATACCTCCGAAATATTTTCGCCAATAATTGCATTCAGATCAACATCCCCAACCAATGTTTTGTATGAAGGACTAACCAGCAACAATTTACCATTTAGGTCTGCCTTGTAGTAAACATCAACAAGGTTATTAAAAATTGATCTATACTTCTTCTCGCTTTCTTCCAGTTCAGACTGCATCATTTTCATTTCGGTAATATCTTCAACAATTGCAATTCCGCCAATTATTTTACCATCAGTTGAATAATGAGGAGTTGCGTGAAAAGCCATAAAAACATCTACATCACTGGTAGTAGTTCTGTAAGGTCCCTCATAATGGGCATTTTCACCTGCAATTGCTTTTTTAAGATAAGGTACTATTACTACGTCTTGCAGATTTGACAAGTTAAGTGCTGTTAACTTCTTCTTGGTACTTCTGAAAATTGTAATAAATTTGTCATTAAACTCACCCAACACCAGATTATTATCGAACTGGCAAATACCAACAGGAGCATATTTAAAAATATGTTTAAATCTTTGCATCTGGTCATTTAATATTTGCTCGGATTGCATTCGTTCGGTAATATCAACTTTAACAGATATAAAGTTTGTTATTTCTCCAAATCTGTCTTTAACCGAGTTAATGGTTGATTCCTCATAATAAAGGCTACCATCTTTTCGTTTATTAACCATTATACCCTTCCAGGTATTACCGCTTAGTAAAGTATCCCAAAGATTTTTGTAAAACTCCTCTCCCTGTTTACCCGATCTAAGCAATCCGGTTGTCTGCCCAATAGCTTCATCAATCTCGTAACCGGTTAAAGTAGTAAATGCCTGGTTAACCCAAACAATAACACCAACTGCATTTGTAATAACAATTCCTTCGGCAGCAGCTGATAATGCAGCACTCTGAAGCTTAATGCGAGATTCCTTTTCCTTCCTGTCACCAATATCATGAGAAAGTGAAAGAATTAACTTCTGGTCATCAATTTCAATTAAACCAAGACGTACCTCAACCGGAAAGAAAGTCCCATTTTTACGTTTAAAGCTACTCTCAATAGTATATATTTTACCTTTGGTAATATTTCTCCACATCAGTTTTTTCTGATGCAAATCCGTTTTAGTTTCAATTTCGTTAATCGATCTGCCTATTATGTTTTCACTAGCATCACCAAGTAAATGACAACCTGTTCTGTTAACATCAACAATTTTGCCATCCAAATCATGAACAATAATTATTACAGACGCTTGTTCAACCAATTGCCTGAACTTACTCTCACTCTGTTTTAGTTTTCTTTTGGCTACTTCACTTTCGGTAATATCAACAGCAATATTCAGAACTGCTCTTTCATTATCAACCAGTCGGTTAAATAAAACTTTGAAATTTTTGTAAATCTTTCTTTTCCCGCCCTCTATTATTTCATATTTCCGAACAACACGCTCAGAGTTATTTTGCAGGAAACTCTCGTCATCATCTAAAATTTCATTAAAATTTATTTGATTTCTTTCACAATACGGGGCAATTGATTTTATACTTTTAACATCTGTAAAATATTTATCGGCAAGAGCCTTGTTGCCAAGAATAAAATTGCCTTCCTTATCTCTTGCATATAAAACATAAGGAGTTAAATCCATAACCTGTCTAAGTTCAGAAGTTTTTTGCTTAACTCTCTGATTAAGGGTGTAGCTCCAAACCATGCTAATAACGAACATCATACCTGCCAAAATGAAAGTAAATATCACAACTTGATACTTTTCGATAAAAGTTCTTTGCTGATATTCACCAAACCACTTTTCATAAATTTCATTATAACGTCCATTATCCATTAATTCGGCAATACCTGCATTTAGCACACCAAGCAGGTACCTGTTCTTTTTACGAACAGCAAAACAATATTTAAATGGCTGAATATTAACCTGAAAACCCTTTAGGTTATGACGGTTATCTTTTTCTATTAGAAAATGCCCTTGCATTTTGGGTATTAGTGTTCCATTTGCTTCGTTTTTACCCACCAGATTCAAGGCATCCCTAGTGGATTTGGTAGTAATAAAAAGAATATCAGGATAGTTTTGTTCGAGAATATCCTGCATTATTCCACCTTCCTGAACAGTTATAATTTTTCTACCTGTTTCTGAAAGATCAAACTTTTCCTCACTCTTATCCATAAATAACTCATAAGTTACTACGGAATGCATCATACTGAAATCAACTTTTTTAGCTCTCTCCTCAGAGGAAAACATGCCGGTGATCATATCAATTTCACCATTTTCAAGTTCAGTTCTCGCTTGCTTCCAAGAACCCAGAATTATTTTCACATTCAGATTTTTTAGTTTTGCAATTTCATTCAGTAAATCAATATTAAACCCAACAGGTTCTCCATCCTCAAGGTATTCGTAAGGTGGATAATAATAGTCACCTCTTGCTATTATTGTATCACCTATTGTTTGCATGGCAAATAGTTCACCCTGAAACACCACAAGTAAGGAGATGAGTAATAATTTAATGAATTGCGTCAAAATTATTTCCAGATTTGAATAGCTTATACTTTTACAACCAATATTCGAATAATATATAAAAATATTTAAACGACATACTATTATTTTAAAGGATATTTGTTATTGATTAAATAAACTATTCTTGATTGTAACAAATCTATATTTTCTTTATATTAGTTTTAGTTCAAAAAATATGGGAATCTGATTTACCTTTTATTATGAGTCAATTAGAAATTATAATTGTAGGACTTGTACTTTTCGGGATATTTATTGCTGTTGTTCTGACGGGATCATTTATTGTATACAAAGTTAGACAAAAACGACTTGGTAACCCAAAACCTTACGAAGACAAAAATCTCAGTATTGATGTTTCAGAGATAAGTATGCCCACTGAGGAAAAAGCATCAGGGAAAAAAGATACAAAACCTTCATCACAATCACAGAAAAAAAACTCCGCATCAACTGCCAAAAGCAGTTCAGGAAGCAGTAGCGGAAAATCCTCAAGAAACAAAAACACGTCTGGTAATTCATC
This sequence comes from Melioribacteraceae bacterium, assembly GCA_963663615.1. GTDB lineage: Bacteria > Bacteroidota > Ignavibacteria > Ignavibacteriales > Melioribacteraceae. The sequence continues at coordinate 1,059,503 of OY760517.1, read as the reverse complement.
ATCAAGAAGTACAAACTCTGGCAGTAGTTCATCAAGAAGTTCTTCTTCTAACAAGAATTCATCTTCTACAAGAAATTCTTCTACAAGCAGAAGCTCATCCTCTGGCAGAAGCTCATACTCTGGCAGAAGTTCTTCTTCCGGCAGAAGCTCATCAAAAAGAAGATCTTCATCTGACAAGTCTTCGGATCGTAGCTCTTCAGGTAGAAATAATTCGCATCCTCCAAAGGAAGAAAAACGAATTAAGGTACTTAACAAAACTGTTGAGGATATAACCGAAAATTCCAGTAGCAGACGAAGAAGTTCAAACAGGAATGACAGAACGAAATCAAACAAAAAACCACCTGGAAGAGATCAGAGAATTAACATCCTGAACAAAGGTGGAAATAGTAATAGAGATGACGACACCTACGATACAAGTAAGGATTTCAATTAGCCTATTGGAATTTTTACCTGCTCTGATTCGTTAAGCTATAAAACCTGGAAAGATTGATTATGGAAAAATCATTTAATATTAGTGGTATGTCATGCTCACATTGTGTTAAAGCAGTTGAAAGAGAACTTTCTGAACTTAACCTGGATCATTATGAAGTTGAAATTGGATTGGCTAAAATAATCTATAGCCATGATGAAGATACTGACCAGGTTGTTCATGCAATTGAAGAAGCAGGCTACCAGGTAACATCAATAAACTAATATGAAAAAATATTCACTTCCGGTTAAGGGAATGACGTGTGCTGCCTGTGTTAACCGCGTTGAAAAAATTGTTAACAAAACTGGTTTGGCTTCAGATGTTTCGGTTAATTTAGCTAATGAAACGCTTACATTTAATGCCGATGACGATAATATTGACCTCTCGGAAATTAAAGCTATAGTTGACGATTACGGCTACGAGCTTGTTCTTGAGGAGCCAAAACTCAACAAACAGGAAACCTCCGCAAAAACTCCTGAAGTTGACAAGGATTACCTGAAACTAAAAAATGATTTCATATTTGCCATCATATTAACGCTTCCCATTTTTGTTATAAGCATGTTCTATGATTTCAGCTTTTTCAGGGATATTTTCCCTGTTGGGCGTGATTATACGAATAAAATTTTGCTTATCATTACAACACCTGTAATGTTCATTTCTGCAAAACGATTCTTTGTAATATTTTGGCAAAACCTGAAAAAGTTTAATGCAGAAATGAACTCACTTGTGGCAATTGGCAGTGGAACAGCTTACATATACAGCACAATTGCAACCCTCTTCCCTGCTGAAATAAACTCAGCATCTACTGTGCCCCATGTATATTTTGAGACTGCCGCAGTAATTGTTACCCTTATTTTAATGGGCAGATTACTGGAAGCAAGAGCAAAGAAAAAAACCACGGATGCAGTAAGAGAACTTCTTAAACTTAAACCTTCAAAAGCAACTATTATAAAAAACGGGAAACAAATAGTAATAAATTCCGCAGATATTACGACCGGGGATATTGTTATTATTAAACCTGGTGACAAAATACCTGCAGATGGTAAAGTTATTAGTGGCAATTCCTCTGTTGATGAATCAATGCTAACAGGCGAATCAATTCCGGTTGAGAAGAGTGAAAATGATAAGGTTTACACTGGTACAATAAATACAAACGGAAGCTTTCAGTTTAAGGTAACTACTGCTGAAAAAGATAGCTTCCTCTCAAAAATAATCACCTATGTTAATGAAGCACAGGGTTCAAAAGTACCAGTACAGAGATTAGCCGATAAAATTGCCGGTGTGTTTACTCCGGTTGTTGTAGTTACAGCAATTGTAACCTTTGTTTCATGGATGATAACTAACTCAGTATTGCAAACCGCCCTAATTAATACAGTAGCTGTGCTTATTGTAGCTTGCCCGTGTGCATTAGGACTCGCAACTCCTACGGCAATAATGGTGGCAACAGGCAAGGGAGCACGAAATGGGATTCTGTTCCGTAATGGCGAAAGCCTTGAAATACTATCCTCGGCTAAAACTGTGGTATTCGATAAAACCGGCACTATAACTGAAGGCACGCCAACTGTTATTGATTTTTATTCGGCTATTGAAGATAAACTGAAAGTATTTGAAACCGCCTATTCACTTGAAAAACATTCCGGACATCCGCTGGCAAGTGCAATAATAAAATATTGCGAACAAAATGGTGTTGAGAAAAGTCTCCCTACCGGTAATTTTGAAAATATATCGGGTGTGGGACTTCGGGCAGTTATAAACGATATCGAATACTTTATTGGCAAGTACGATGAAAGTATCATTACTTCAGTTGATGGCAATAATCTTTCCGGATTTATTGAGAAAAATACTCGAGAAGGAGCAACAATAGTTATTCTTTCCGAAAAGGAAACAGCTATTGCAGCATTTGCCATAACAGATAAGTTAAAAGACAATGTAAAAGCTACAGTTAAACAATTAAATAAACTGAATATTAAAACGGTTTTACTAAGTGGTGACAAAAAGGAAAGTGTTAAGAAAATTGCACTTGAAGCCGGCATTAAAGATTTTTATGCAGAAGTTTTGCCAAACCAGAAAGCCGAAAAGATTGCAGAATTACAATCTGGCAACAACAAGGTTATAATGGTAGGCGATGGCATAAATGATGCCCCTGCACTTGCCAAAGCCGATATTGGTATTGCAATGGGTGCCGGCACGGATGTAGCCATTGAAACTGCCGATATAACAATACTTCAGAATGACATATCAAAAGTTGCAGAAGCGGTTAACCTTTCAAGATTAACACTAAAAGCTATTAAACAAAATCTGTTCTGGGCATTTATCTATAATACCATTGGCATACCGCTTGCCGCCCTTGGTATGCTTAACCCAATGATTGCAGCACTGGCTATGTCACTAAGCTCAGTATCAGTAATAACCAACTCATTAAGGCTAAGAAATCGATAAATATACTATTATTTCTATTGAGTAATTATAAATACTTTAACTTATTATAGTAAGAATAAAAAGAAAAGTGATGAATAATTATTTGATAACCTTTTTTCTACTACTTCTTTGGCAACCTTTCAATATACGAGCTATTACTTAGTACGGCAAAGGAGTTTTTTCTTCTCAGTTCATCAATATTCATACAGTTCAAATAGCTCATCGAGCTTTTTAATCCGTCAGATATACCGTTAATAATATTCTGTACAGGACCCTTATATGGTATCATCGTCTCTTCGCCTTCAATAAACTCACTTTTCATTTTTACACCGAAAGATGCAGAACCACGATATTTTTTCCAAAGCTGATCATCATATTTAATAACTTCACTTGGTGTTTCACGTGTACCGGCTAACATTCTGCCAAGCATAACGGAATCAGCACCAAGGGCAAGAGCCTTGGCAATATCACCCGAGTTTTTTATACCACCATCAGCAATAAGCTCAATATCAAGTTTTTGCTCCTGCCGTGTAAAATAAACATTCAATAATGAAGAAACCTGTCCAATTCCTATACCTGTCTGAATAGAAGTGGTACACATACTACCACCCCCAATACCAATACGTACCGAATCTGCACCTGCATCACAGAGTTCTTTTAGTGTAGCACCATGGGCAATATTACCAACCATAACTTTGAAGTTGAATTTATTTTTAATTTCCTCACAACGCTTAAGTACCCATATATTATTTGCATTTGCTGTATCAATACAAACAACCTTAACATGCCCTTCAACTTTTTCCAGCACGGAATCATCATCATTTAATCCAACCGACATACCCTTAATACCGGGAAAATCGTTCAAATTACCAAGAAAAGTATCCATTGAGGCATCAAATCTGTTTAATATGCCAAGAGCCCCTAGTTCATCCAATGTATTGCACATTTCCAACCCGGAAACAGTATCCATCGGAGAAGAAATTACAGGAAGATCAAGATTCAAACCACCGAACTCGGCATTAGTATTAGCTTCCTTTCTGCTCTTGAGTCGTGATACTTCGGTAGGAATTAAACTAACATCATCAAAAGTAAGTGAAAGGTTATTATTATTAAGTTCTTCTCTAGTATATATTTTCATAACAAACTCCGGTTGAAGGGTAAAAAAATAAGGCGGAGAATATCCGCCTTAGGTAAAAATAGAAATAAGCTATTTAATAGCAAAATTATTTTTCGTCAAGAAGAGCTTCCATTTTATCAAGTAACTCATTCATTCTGTTTACTACTGCCATAACGGTTTCAGGTGAAGTCATATCAACACCAGCTTCCTTAAGTACATCAATTGGATATTTTGAACTACCAGCTTTAAGGAAGTTAAGGAATTTTTCGATTGCAGGTTTTCCTTCTTTCTTAACTTTTGCAGCCAATGCCTGCGATGCTGCAAAACTTGTAGCATACTGGTAAACATAAAAATTATAGTAAAAATGAGGTATTCTTGCCCAAGTGTAAGTTTCTTCCTCATCAACAACCATTGAGTTGCCCCAGTATTTTTGGTATAGTTCGCCATACATTTCACAAAGTACATCAGGAGTTAGAGATTCACCTTTGGCAGTTTTTTCATGAACCATCTGTTCAAACTGTGCAAATCTTGTCTGGCGATAGAAAGTAGTTGTAATACTGTTAAGGTTTTCTTCAATTAGTGCAAGCTTTTGTTCTTTTGTTTCAGCATGTTCAATTAGGTAATCAAGGAGAAGAGCTTCGTTCATTGTTGAAGCAACTTCGGCAACAAATATTGAATAGTTTGCATAAGGATAAGGCTGATTTAAACCAGTATAATATGAGTGCATATTGTGACCCATTTCATGAGCAAGTGTATATACATCATTCATCTGGTTATTCCAGTTAAGAAGAACGTAAGGGTGCATTCCGAATGTAGTACCTGAAGAGTAGGCACCGCTTCTTTTTCCCTTGGTTTCGTAAACATCAACCCATCTGTTATCAAATGCCTTGTTAAGACTTGCAATATAGTCTTCACCAAGAGGCTGAAGAGATTTTAACACAAGTTCAACACCTTCATCATAACTATATTCTTTTGTTTCTGAAGGGAACAAAGTTACGTAAGTATCGTAAGCATGCATTTCTTTTACTTCAAGAAGTCTTTTTTTCAATTCGCACCATCTGTGCAGTGGTTCAGTATGGTTATTAACAGTATTTACAAGGTTATCATAAACACTAACCGGTATATTGTTTACATCAAGTGCTGCTTCACGTGTTGAGTTATATTTTCTTGCTTTTGCTTCGAACGCAATAGTTTTTAGGTTACCATTAAAAAGTGCTGAGTAAGTGTTTTTGTAAGTCATATAAGGTGTATAGTAACCTTTATAAACTCTTTCTCTGTAATTGCGATCATTTGAGTAAAGAGCAGCATAATATCTGCCATCAGAAATCTGAATTTCGTTATTACCAGATTCATCAAGAACTTTTGGATATTGAATATCGGCATTCTTAAACATACCAAATACATCATAAGGTATGCGGGTAACAGGAGCAGCAAGTGCAAGTAATTCTTCTTTTTCTTTATCAAGAGTATGTTCCTGAGTTCTGAACATATCATCAAAATCTTTCTGGTAAACTTTCAATTCATCATCGGCAGCCAAAAAGCCCATTAGCTTTTCTTTACCAATAGCTAACATTTCAGGACGAACAAAAGCACCGGCAGTACCAAGTTTGGAAGCAAGCTCCGAAACCCTCTCAAATAATGCCTGATTTTTTGTGTCAGCCAAATCCAAATCTTTTGAAAGTGAAGCATACAAACGAAGATGGCTATATTTAATACCAATCTGCTCTTCAAATTTCATCAATTTTTTTAATGATTCGGCAGATTCTCCAATTTTGCCTTCAAATTTTTTATATTCTTTTACTTTGCTTTCCAGCCACTTGAAATCTTTTTCAAAATCATCTTGAGTACTATAGATGTCGGTAAGATTCCAGGTATATTTTGGGTCAATATCACTTCTTTTGATTAGTTCACCAGCATTTTCCTGAGCATAATACTTACCGGAAAATCCAAGTGAAAATGTAGTTAATAGTATAGCCAAAACTACCCTCTCAGTTTTTTTCATAAATAAATTTGTAAACATTTTTTAATTCCTTATTTAATTTATCACCAAATAATTGAGAATCTCTCACATTAAATCTAAATAAATTATTTGGTAAGAATCATCTTTTTTACAAAACTTTTATTATTTGATGTCATTCTATAAAAATAAACACCGGAATTAAGTCCGCTTGCATCGAAATTTAAGGTATAATTACCCGCATTATAATAGCGGTTTGTAACTGTACTAACTTTTTGCCCTAATATATCATAAATAACAAGGTTTACAATACCAGATTCGGGTACTGCAAAACTTATCCTGGTTGAAGGGTTAAAAGGATTGGGATAGTTATTATATAATGCATACTCAACTGGCAAGTTATCATTAGCATCAATATCTTCAATAACATCTACCCTGATAGTATCACTGTAAAATACCTTAAAAGGAGCTCTTAATTCTCTTGCTCTCAAAATCATTTCACCCACACCAATGTCATTCGCATCCCATTCAAAGGAGCCTTCACTTGCATCAATGCTATCAACTACCAAGGAATAGTTATTGCCATAATCCATACTGTATTGAATCATAATACTTTCCAAATTTTGTGCATTCCAGGTTATGTTATAGGTTCCACCCGGTGTTATTGTATCGCTTGCTGTTGGGTATGTAAACTCAAACTGCGGTTCGGCACGTATGGTAAATGGTGTTTTGTTCTCATCATAAGCATATTCATCATCAGCAACATCAACCCTAACCATACACTTATCTGAAGCTATATCGGCAGGCACATTCCAATCATACTCACCAGAAGTTGCAGATATACCAGTAGCAAGCTCTGTCCAGTTATCACCCGAATCGGAGGAAAAGAACAAGTCCACTGATTCGGCATGCCAGCTATTCCATTTAATTTGGGTCTGCTCACCATTATAATAAACCTCACCTCCAGCAGGACTTTGCAAAACTATATAAGCAGGTTGGTTAATCAGTTTTGAAGTTCTACCAGGGATATAAAAAGCTGGTAATCCAAAGAAGGAAAGATCAACATTAATTGAGGGAGAATACTCTTCAACAATCCAGTTACCATCATTTATCCACTGATTTATTGGATATTGCAAAAAATAAACCGGCACGGTGCCAACAAAAGGAAGCTCAATTAAATACGCAAGTTTAAGAGTAGTCCTGAATTTGTAACACTCCAGATTACCTAAAATTGTTGGAATAGTTTCATCTGTATTCCTTTCAGTAGTAACCTCCACACGGAAAGGAATTTCCGTATCATTTAGTATTAATGTTGTATCTATTCTAAGTAAAACGTATTCGTCATTTGTCTGGGCATCAAAATCGTAAACCGGATACCACCCTTGTAGTGAGTATAACAAATTTGCGAGACTTGTATCTGGTATAAGACTGGTATCAGCCAGGTTGGCAATATCCACAAGCTGCCAAACTACATTTTCTTCCACAGCATAACCAACAGTATCAAGAAAAGGAGTAACTGGTAAAGTTGATGGCGTTCCTAATTTGGATAGATAAATATTTGAGTTTTTGCCATAATACTCTTCAACAGAGGCAAATGTATCGACACGTATAAATGCAAGGGAATCCATTGGTTGCTCTAGCGAATCGAGTGGAACGTTACGGAAGAACCACTTTCCACCAGTTTGATCAGGAAAAACACCGGATGCCTGTGAAAAGATTGAAGTTGTTAATATCAGAAGAAAGAATAAAACTGTAATTTTTGGGAACATATTTACACCGATAATTCAATTTTCAATATTTTTATTCTCAAACATACATTTATAAAACAGAATTTCAACCACATAAATCACGCCCTAAAATTATTTCGGGAATAAAGTTAATTTTTAATCAAAAATTATTGCAATTAAATACAATGTCCTTTAAATTGCGAGCTCACTTATTTACTCCATTGACGTAGCTTAAAAACAATGATAACAGTTGATAAAAAAAGAGATATAAAAGCTCTGATAGTGGCAATTCTTATCCCATTGGTGGCAGGCTTTATAGTTAGTAAGGCTGTACCCGGCATGAAAGAAATGTATTTATCATTTGAGTTACCTTCGTTTGCACCCCCCGGATGGTTATTTGCCCCTGTTTGGGCAGTACTTTATATGTTGATGGGATTGGCTTATTACAGAATATCAATGGTTGGAAAGGTCGGATTTAATATCAGACTCCAGAAGTTTTTCTACTTTTTCCAGCTAGTGCTAAATCTTTTATGGACACCCTTGTTCTTTTATTTTGGAATGAAAGGATTGGCACTAATTGAAATTGTGTTACTTGATGTGGTTTTACTGATTACAATTGCCCTTTTCAATAACAGGGATAAACTTTCCGCCCGCTTGCTTATACCTTATTTACTTTGGGTTTTATATGCAACCGCACTTAACTTTTCCATTTGGTTAAACAACTAAGATTAAAATGAAATTATAATACATGCTGAAAAAAGGATAGTCTTCCGACACTGTGCGCCAGATGATCGGAAGACTATCTCCAACTTTCTGCATATTTAATAAATTACCGTTAACACTACAATTTCTATTTAAATGTAATAAATAGCGGAAATTCTAGTTTAATTCTCTGAAAATCTTTAGCATTATCAACTGTTTCGGTTGCTAATCTGAAACGTGCTCCAATGTTAACAGAACCCCTTTCACCGGAATAAACGGTATAATTATAATGAGCCCAAAGGTAACCATAGTTATGATCAACATCACCGGTATTAAATGTTTCTGTTTTGGTAGCATAATCGTACCACAAGTTTAGCGTACCGGGACCTACTTTTCCTTTTGCACCAAATCTCGCGTAAACTATATTATATTCGGTTGTTCCTTCCATTGAATTTGCAGAATATCCTCCTGTTGCTGAAAAGCTGAACAAACCAACTTTTGGTGTTTTTAGTGATACTCCAGCTGTAATTGGCTGATTTGTTGAATCATTCGAAATAGCTACCATTAGTCTTGGTATAACTGTAAAATCACCTACTGGTATTTCATAATCTGCACCAACGGTGTAGCTATCATTTTCATCCTGTATAACTTCTTCATCAGGACCTTCAACATAAACCCCTTCATTACTATCCACTAATAGCATAAGGTTAAGCTTGCTTTCACCAAACTTTACGTATCCGTTAAACCCGAAAGCACCGTTAACACTAAATAGTGCAAAAGGAATATCAACTATTCTGTCAGGATAATAGTGTACATCCAATAATGGGTTAGCAACACCATTAAGCGGAATTAACCCACCTGCAAACCCGTAATTTTTTGTTGAACGACCAAAATAAGCTTGCATAAAGTGAACACCGGTTCTTATGGCACCATCAACTGAAGTAGGTATTCTTGTTTCAGTTCTTTCATATCCTACAAATCCAAATCCGCCATAACCAGCATGACTCAATTGAGTTTTTGCAAACCATCCATCACCAATATCAAACTTCAGATTTAGTCTGGTGCGATAGAGATAATAAAAATTCTCTGATGAATTTCCGTAATCACCTTTGCTTATTTTGTCATACCTACCCCTTACTTCCATGTCCCCATTAACCGATAACTGTCCAAAAGTAATTGATGTAATAGCTAAAAACACTATAAAGTATAAATATCTCATTATGTATCTCCCGTACATTTTGATGTGTAAATATCTACTGAAATTATTATCGATATAAATGAATACTTATTAAGGTAAATCTTAAATTATTATTATCTTAGCGTTAAGGAATATTTTTATTTAGAACAAATATAAATTAGAAACGTCAAATACTGATGACACCAATCTATTAATCAAAATATACAGAGGATCTTCAATATGAATAAAAACTACATCACGTTGTTTTATTTGATACTGATCATACCGATAACTGTTTTTGCCGGAAACGATAACCTGTTGCGGCACCCATCATTAAATAGCGACGGTTCGCAAATAGCGTTTTCATTTCAGGGCGATATATGGAAAGCTCCCGTTAACGGCGGAACAGCTCAACGCCTAACCCTGCATGAAGCTTTTGAAACCAGACCAGTTTGGAATAAAACTTCCGACAAAATTGCATTTACCAGCACCCGCTTTGGTAACATCGATATTTTTGTAATGGATGCAGATGGAAGTGTTCCAAAACGTCTTACATATCATTCAACAGATGATATAATAAACTCCTGGACTGCAGATGACGAAATTTTGTTTATAACTAACAGAACAGCGAATAAAATTCACTGGATGAGAGAATTTAGTAAAGTATCAGCTGATGGTGGTACTCCTGAAAGAATACTGGATGCATTTGGCAGTTTTCCAACTCTTTCTCCATCAGGCAGATTTTTAGCGTTTGTTCGCGGTAATTGCCGTATTGAACGTGAAGCTTATGAAGGCTCTGCAAATCGTGAATTGTGGTTGTACGATTATGAAAAAAACTTGTACCACCAACTTTCTGATTTTGATGGTCAGGATTATAACCCTGTTTGGACAAACGAAAACACATTATACTTCCTTAGTGCCCGTGATGGTAGATACAATGTTTATAAAATGAAACTGGATGCCGATGGTAAAAAATCTGGCGATCCAAAACAAATAACTAGCTTTAACGACTTTGGCGTTAGAAACTATTCGGTTAGTGCTAATGGCAAAAAAATTGTTATTGAAGTTGCTGATAAAATTTATGTAATGAACAGCGATGGCAGTAACCAGAAAGAGTTTGAAGTTACCTTGCCAGCAGATTACCGCTTTTACCCCACAGAAAAGAAAACAATTTCCAGCGGTGCTAGCGAATACGAGGTTTCACCCGATGGTAAACTTATTGCGTTTGTTTCAAGAGGTGAAGTTTTTGTTACTGAAAACGATAAGGAAAAATCAAAGGCTGTTAACATTTCTAACAGTCCTGCACACGACCAGCACGTTGCATGGTTAAGCGATAGCACACTTATATTCTGCTCGGATAGAGAGGGACAGTTTGATTTTTATCTCGCCAAATCAGCAGATAAGGAAGAAGTAAACTTGTTCAAAACTCTTAAAAGGGAACTTGTAAGATTAACTGATACAGATGATGAGGAAGCATGGCCAGTTCTATCGCATGACCGCAAGAAAATTGCTTTCGAGAAAAATATTGGCGAATTGTATGTTGCCGATATTGATGCCGATGGTAATCTTTCAAACGAAATTCAGCTAATTGATAGCTGGGATGCTCCCGGTAATGTAGCATGGAGTCCCGATGATAAATGGTTATCATACTCTCATGAAGACCTTTACTTTAATTCCGAAATTTACATTCAGGCTGCAGACGGTTCGAAAGAACGCGTAAATGTTTCTATGCATCCAAAGGGTGATTATTCCGCTACATGGAGTCCGGATGGATCTAAACTTGCCTTTGTATCTGAAAGAAATAACCGCGATAACGATGTTTGGTTCGTTTGGTTAAACAAAGCAGACTGGCTAAAATCCAATGCGGAATGGGATGAGGAAGATGATTCCGATAACGATAAGAAAAAAGATGATGATAGTTCAAATACTGATATTCGTATTGACTTCGAAAATATTCACGAACGCCTTGAGCAGGTAACCAGATATGTTGGTAACGAAGGCTCACCAGTTTTTAGCAAGGATGGTGAAACTATATATTTTGTAAAAGCTGATGAAAAAGCCAGAAATATTTACAAAATTAAATTTGATGGCGATGATTTTGAACAGGTAACCAAAGGCAAAACTAATCCTTCAGGCTTAAAAGCTGATGATGATGTTAAAAATATTTACTTTATGAAACGTGGTGGTAAAATTGCCAAAATATCTGCAAAAAGCGGAAAAATGGAAAGCTTGCCTTTCAAGGGAAAAATGTTACTTGACCACAAGGCTGAAAGATTACAGGTGTTTGAAGAGGGCTGGAGACAGTTAAACCATTTCTTCTATGATCCTGATTTCCACGGTCAAAGCTGGACTGGTCTTAAAAAGAAATACAAACCAATTGCTATGAAAGCTTCAACTTATGAGGATTTTAGAGTTATATTCAACGAAATGCTCGGACAAGTAAATGCAAGTCACATGGGTCTATATGGTAGCGGTCCTCAGAAAACCCAAAATGAAACCACTGCCCGCCTTGGTATTGAAGTGAAAGCAAAAGGTAATGGCGTTGAGGTTCTTGATATTATACCAAACTCCCCAGCTGACCGTGAAGATAGCAAACTGAATGTTGGTGATGTTATTTTATCGGTTGATGGTGAAGACGTAGTTAAGGAAAGAAACTTCTATAGCTACCTTGAAGATAAAGCCGGCGAAAAGGTTCTTCTGGAAGTTGAACGTAAAAACGGCGAAACAGAGGAGTTTGTTATTCGCCCTACCAGAAAACTTGGCGGAAGATCAGGCGGACTACTTTACGAACAGTGGGTTGACAGCAGAAAACAGCTTGTTGAAAAATACTCTGGCGGCAGACTTGGTTATATCCACATCCGAGGAATGGATATTAACAGTTTTGAACGCTTCGAACGCGAGCTTACCGCAAGTGGTTATGGTAAGGAAGGTATTGTTATTGACGTCCGTTTTAATGGTGGTGGCTGGACTACAGACTACCTTCTGACTGTTCTTAATGTTCGTCAGCATGCTTACACAATACCACGTGGTGTTACCGATAATCTTAAGAAAAACCATACAAAATTTTCAAAGTATTATCCGTACAGCGAAAGACTACCGTATGCATGGTTGGTAAAACCTTCAATTGCATTATGTAATTCGATGAGTTATTCCAATGCTGAAATTTTTAGCCATGCCTATAAAACATTAGGACTTGGAACACTTGTGGGTGAACCAACTTTTGGTGCGGTAATTTCAACCTGGGGAACCAGTCTGCTTGATGGCTCATTTTTACGTTTGCCAAGAAGGGGCTGGTATGTTAAAAAGACACAGAAAAATATGGATTTTGAAGCAGCTGTTCCAGATATTATTGTACCGTCAGAACCAGGACACCATTTTAAGGGTGATGATGCACAGTTAAAAGCTGCTGTAAAACAACTACTTAAAGAAATTGATGAAAAATAAGATATAATTAATTATATCTACTCCCAGTTAATAAAAAACCTCGCAAGTATTTTACCTGCGAGGTTTTTCTATAATACAAACATTAATTGGCTAAAATTTACATTCCTTTAGGAGCGTTATATAATCCCCAGTGTGATGATTTACTTGCTTTTTCTTTAGGAACAGATACAATCTGTTTTGTAGCCGGATCAACATCCAGAACATACTTTGTCAGGTATTCTATAATATACAAGCTTTCCTTTGTGTCATCGGTATATTGCATACTAAATAGCATATTATTAGTTATACCTCTTTTATAAGGTCTCTGAACGTATGTATATTTTTCCAAAATATTATTTTTGTCGTAAGCTTGTGAAGCTATTAAAAATTGGTGAGACATTGCATTCATTACATAATAAAGATTTGGTGCTGAAGGCAATGCAATATAGCACCAGCTTCTATTCTTTTTACCACCCTGAACAACTTTGGCACCAGGCATTATAAACAAACCACCAACTGTTAAATAACCTGTACCGTTATGCCATGCATATCTTGTGGAAAAAGCCCATACTTGTGCGTCATTGTTTCTGTCTATTGGTTTTTGAACTACATTACCTTTATCAACCGTAGTTAATACCAATCCACTATGTTTTGCAATTACATATGAAGCATAGCGATGTTTTGCAGTATCACGCTGTATTGCGAACTTTTGATGATCCATGCCGCTAAATGCAAACAAAGTTACATTAGCACCATCAGCTTTCGAAGCATCTTCAACTGTTACTGCCTTACCGGTAGCTTTGTGGATAATATGATAATATCCTTCTTCGTCACTTTTCTTAACAGTAAAAGTTTGTGAAGGGCTATTTGTAAATAAAGTTGCAGACCAAACATTTGCCTTTCTTGCATCTGCCGAAGTTAACCCTGCCTTATCAAAAAGGGCATCAACTTCATCCCCTGCCTGCATCCCCTTTCCCTGCAACGGACTATAATCCTTTACATTAAAAATACAATTATAAGAACGTTCTGTAATATTTTGTGCGGCAATAAAGCCAGTTAATACTAACAATACAACAAAAAAATTTTTCATTGTTCACCCGAAATTTATTAATGATTTAATACTTAAATTATAAAAACATTATATTAAGACTTTATAATCCTGTATTGGCATCTAAAAAAGGGGAAATAGATATTTCCCCTGGTATAAATTTTACTTCAACAGCATCATTTTTCTTGATGCTGAAAATTCACCAGATTGCAATCTATAAATATAAACTCCCGATGTCAATCTTTCACCATCAAAATTTATTGTATGTTGTCCCTTTTCCATGTAGTTTTTGGCTATTACGGCTACTTTTTCACCAAGAAGATTAAACACTTCCAAGCTTATATTACCTGATTCAGGCAATATAAACGTAATATTTGTAGAGGGGTTAAACGGATTTGGATAATTTTGATCTAATTGATAACTGATGACAGCTTTTGTATCATCTTTAATTGAGGTAGATGGATCCGATATTTTCAATGTAATTAACTCTGCTTCCCCCGAGCCAGTGCCAATTTCAGCATGGAAATAAATATTACTTTCATCATCAATCATCAGGTTGGCATCCATTACAGGAATAGTATTACTGGTACCTTCAACTTTTAATTCAGATAAAGCATTCCCAAACTGGTCATATTTTCTGATAATAAAATCGCCTTCATTGTTAGGAGCTGCAATTATCCCTGAACTACCATCGCAAACTACATTAGCATCATACCAGCCATCCTGAAGATTAGGGTCTATTTTTCTCCATATTAACTCCCCTGCACCACTATATTTAGCCACAAAAAAATTATAGTCAATTACACCGGTAACCCAAATATTTTTACCCGAATCGAATGTTATCTGTGAAATAATTGTACGGGTATCGTTCTCGCCATCCTCCGGTAAGGTAACATCCCAAACCATCTCACCAGTAGCATTAATTTTCATTAGGTGGGGGTGATTATAACGTATATCAGCATCACCATATTCTTTCCAAAAGTTAAAACCCATTATCATTGTCTGATCACTATTATTAGTAATTGCAGAAGATAATAAACCATCCGGATGGAAACCATTAAAATAAATTACAGGTTTTATCCATTCCCATTCGCCAGCGTGGTTAATACAATATAGACTGAATCTGCAATTCTGGTTTATGTAATATTCGTTACGTCTTACCAGCCCGCCATAAACATTTCCATTACCACTACTCAGGTATGTATCGCCAGTACTATAATTATTTGGGGCAAGAGTATCAACAGGTAAACCATGATAATGCTTACTTACAAATTCTGAATTTTTATCGAGTGTTATTCGCCAATTACCCCCTCCCAATACAAACCTGCCGAAAAGGTCTTCCTTCATCCAGGTGGAAAGCCCGGCAATATTATATAACTGCCCAAAATAACCAAGTGCCTGATACCATTTTATACTTTTATTATAAAGTTCATTACCTTCGGAGTCATACTTAATCATGTGTAAATCGTATTTGTTATGAGTACTGTCCATAGGAATTCCTCTAACTGCAAAAACCACATTCTCCGAATCATCAAATTCAATTCCTATTGGTTCGTCATATGCACCAATATTGTAAATTTTTTCCCAAACTATATTACCTGCGTTATCTAATTTTGCTAAAAGCACATTGTTATTATTACTAGTTGTCCAAGTTTGTGAAGCAATATAAACATTACCCTCGGTATCCAACTTCGAAAGTTTTGCCTCTGTATATCTGGTTGTGGGGGCTCCTGCTACAATTGTTTCCCAATCAATTTGTAACTGACCAAAAACACATAAAGGTAAAAACATCACAAAAAACAATATAATTCGTTTCATACTTACCCCTAACTATTTAATTTTCAAAATACAACTGCGGTATATTTAAATAACTAACATTTGTTGGTGAAGTAACATTACGATATTGAAGCGACATTCAGAGCTTAATATATCCAAATACTCAACAATATAAAAACGAATTTTTATTTTAGTCAACATATTAATTTTAAACGAGGGGTGTACCTGCAAGTATTAGCATCCCTATAAATAGTACCAATAACCATTGTCCCAGCTTTAATAAATTACTCGGGTACCTTTTGGAAAGCAGAATCGTTAACAACCAAACTATTGAATAACCGAAAAAGTATATTGCCAGCAAATATAGTATTTCGTTTTCGTTAGTGAAAAAATCAGTAAAGTAAATTACAAATAATACAATGGAGGCAAACAGTAAATCGAAAGATATCCAGTGCCAGCCACACCTTATCATAGTCCAGATATTTCTAGGCTCGCTAAATGTGTTCGGAGTATCTTCCGGCTCAAATGTGCGTACTTCCCTATCCCCGGCAAATACATGGATAAAAAAGGAAAGTAGTGTAATAATAGCTGCAACTAAAGTAAATACACTCATTTTATTACCCTGGTTAATTTAGTTTTACAGGTGAAAAATCATTAAACGGAATTTCGCCAACCAATGCCCGCACAAATGCCTTTACTGAAGGCTCAAGCATTGAATATGCATTTATATATATATCAGCTCTTTCAAAATACTGATTGATAAAATATGGAGATCCAAAGGAGACTATAATGGTTTTTTCTTTACCATAATTTATGCACCTTGCAATCTTCATGGCTTCATCCGAATTGAAATCAATTGGTCCTACCGGTCTGAAAGACCTTGAAAACAGGGCATAGATATTAAAGTCTGCCTGTTCAACAAATTCTTTTAGCTCATCATCAGACATAAGCTCTTCATGATACGCTACTTCAAACCCCCTGGCTTCCAACTCTTTCTTTAGGTTTAGTGCTTCATTTAGAGCTGGTTTATAATGTGTTACGGGAATAAGTAATACTTTTTTCCCAACACTTGGTAAAATTGGTAAAACTTTATTGGTATCGCGTAAAAGTGTTACCGATTTTTCCGAAGTATCTTTCTGTGTTTTAGCAACAAGATTCTTTTCACTGATTGAAAGATTATGAGGTATGTTTGGGGAATTTAAAATTCCAAGTTTCTCTTTCATTTCAATAATGCGATTTACCGCATCATTCAGCCTGGTTTCTACAATATACCCGTTTTCAACAGCTTCAACCAAATTATCAATATATTTGGGCGAGGGCCAAAGAAGCATATCACAACCAGCTTTAAAGCACTCAATTTCAGCTCTTTCCCTCGTTTTATACCATCCGGCAAAACCACCCATATCAAGAGCATCTGATATTACCACACCATTAAATCCCATCTCCGTTTTCAAAAGCTTGGTAATTAGCTCCCTTGAAAGTGTAGCCGGTAAATAGTACTTCTCATTGAATTTTTCCTGCTGGTAATCTGGCAAAGTTATATGTCCAGCCATAATTGAGTACACACCAGATGCAATCAATTCACTAAATACACTCCCGGAAAACTCCTTCCATTTATCAAACTCCAGGGAATTGCAAGTAGTAACAATATGCTGATCACGCCAATCAACCCCATCACCTGGGAAATGTTTTGCACAAGCCGCCAGTCCGTTTTCCTGCATCCCCATTACAACATTTTTAAGAAGCGGAATAGCAATGCCAGTATCATCCGAAACACCTCGAACATTTATTAGCGGATTACGCGAGTTTATATTTATATCCGATACAGGTGAAAACGACCAATTAGCTCCAACCGAAAGAGCCTCAAGAGCAGTTACCTTACCATAATTATATGCTAACTCCTCCGAATTTGTTGCACCGAGTCCCATTAAATAAGGGAGGGTTGTTAAACCTTTAATCATACTACCGCAGCCGTTTTCAAAATCAGACGCAACTAACAACGGTATATCAGTCTTTGCCTGATAACTCGCAACGAGTTTTTTAACAAACTCAACACTATCCTCTGCACTGGTAATAATCTGTGCCCCTACAAAAATACCACCAACATTATCTTTAATCTCTTCCTTGCCATTAATTAGCACAAGAGCAGTTTGTGCCGCTTTTTCTCTTAATCCCTTTAACATCTATTCTATTCCGAAATCCTTTTTTCAATAATCCGGCTAAACACCAATTCGCCTTCAAATATTAATCCGAACAGCCTCCTCATTACCCACAAGGCACCAAGAGGAATCAATAACATCTGAAGTACAATCTTTGCGGCAAGCAAAATTATAATCTCCTTAAAGTTATCCATTATTTGGAACAGGTTACCTGAAATTTGCTTTAGGGTAATATAAAAATCAACTACTTGTTTTTTAGCTGATTCAACATAATCACCCAGCTTTTCATACCAGCTTCTTTCCTCCTGTTTGGGTGCCAAATCTTTTTCAACATTTTCAACTTCACTACCGGGAACAAGCTCCTTTAACGAGGCAAGATTTGCATCAATGCCCTTTTGTATATACTCATCATCTATCCATATACCCACACCACACATAACCGGTATTGAAAGACGTACAAAAAGCACCACAAAAAATATACGTAGCAATGCGGAATTAAATTTGGCTTCAGGAAATACGAGGTACAGCACAAGCGTAAGTATTGAAAATAGAATAAAGACCCAGGTGATCTTTTCGGTAATTATATTAAATACTATCTTCTGTACCCCCGAAACAGCCAGAGATGTAGATGCTAATCCTGCTATACGCTCAACCGCATCATCAACGGGATCAAGAACCTGACCCACTTCAATTTCAACACCAACCCCGCCTGGTGAAGCCGAGACACTCGACTCCTTTATAGTAGATACTATTCCGTTTACAATGCTGCACACTACATAAGTTTTCGCAGCCATTGCCATACTATCGTTTATATACTGGTTAACTCTCTCTTTTGGTGGACCCAATGACACTATTAAATCAAGCGTTAAAAGACCAACAAGCAAAGCAATAATTGTTACACTTCGTTTTTTCATAAGGTTATCATTGTGTTTTAAGGTACTACAAATTAAGTATTTTACTCGACTTAATGAACATAGCAAAAAGATTTAATAAGGGCTTAAATCAGGTGGCTTTTGTTGGGGAGGGGAGATTACTACAAAGAAATAATTTAATGAAGAGTATTATATCCTGCTTAAGAATTCGCAATAAATAAACCAAGAGAATGCCGCTCTTTTAACTTTCTAATATATTAGGGGCATAGAGTAAGCAATTAGATTTTATCTAGATAGATTCATTTTTATCCATACTATTTTTAACTTTATTTAATAGTTCTTTAAAATTCTTATAAAGGATATCCTCAATGTATTTACATTTATAAAATTCAGAGAGTTTTTTATAAATAGTCTCAAAACTTTTCGGTGTTATGTGCTCATTTTCGTACTGTGTGAATGGTGCGTCAGATTCAAACAAAATTCTATCTGTTGAAATTCTCTTAAGAATGCCTCTTCCCGATTTTGTTTCAAGCATTTTTGGATTTATGGAAAAATAATAACCTGCATCCAGTATTTTTTTTATCAAGTCTAATGGCCCTGTATACCAGTGGAAAATTGCATTCTTTATTTTATTTGTTTCTAAAATTTCTAGCACTTCCCTTTCTGCTTTCCGAGAATGAATATTTAGCAATCTACCCTCCGCTAACCCACAAATACGATTAAAAACTACTTTTTGATTGTTAAACATTCCAGAATTACGATTATCAAGACCAACTTCACCAATATAATTTGTAGTGGATAGAAGTTCTTTGAATAGCTTTTCATTAAATTTGTATTTCTTAATCAATAAGGGGTGATACCCTATAGCTATCCTAACGAAAGATGAATTGACTTTTTTTCTAGAGAGATCATATAATTCAGGTAGATTTGTAACAAAGATTGTATAGATTTTTTGATTTTGATATTGTAGAATAGCTTCTTCAAAATTCTCAAAAAAATCTATATGGGTATGTGTATCTATTCTAAACATTTGTTTATATATTTTGATTTAAAGTAATCATATTCATCACTAAATTTACAAAGCATTTTTTTTGTTTGCTCAAAATAATCATTTAATTGATATACTTCTTTATCCAAATCTAAATATTTATAAATTGTTTTCTCTTTGATGTACCTTTGTAACTTGTTGAAGTAAAATAAGGAAGATTTGAATTCTGGATACCTAAGATGCGATGTATCCAAACCATTGTAGATGTTATAATCATACTCAGCATCGTATTCTTCATTATCAAAAGCTGATAAAGAGATTTGCCTAAAAACGCATGCTGGGCATACGCCACATTGTTTATTTTTCGAATTATCAAATTTCGGATTTTGTCTGCTACTGCCACAAGTCACTGTTAACTTAATTTCCTTTTTGAATTCAGTATCAAGTGAGTTGATTACTTCCCCCTTCGTCATACATAAAAATGGATTACTTATCCGTATATCTGAGTTTATCTTTTTTAAAAGGTAGTTGATGTTTCTAATTACTCTTGGATGCGTTGTTTTTGTTGTTCTTCGAGAATGATTCAAATTTGGATTAAGAGAAAATAATCCATTTTCAAAAATGTTAATTTCCTTGATATTTAGTGCAGTTGCAACGAGTATACTAATTGCCATAAATATTAGCGTTCGAGTTCTTTGCGTCAAATGTTGTTTTTTATTAAAGAATGAATATCGAACAAATCTATCTTCGCTCAATTTGGAATAAAGAAACTCTTTTAAAGCATGACCAAACTCATATTTGTTGTGTTGAAAATTTAGATATATCGCATTTTTTCCTTTAGAATAGTTACTATATAATCCACAGTAAGAATCAAGACCACCTGAAAATAAATTTATTGAATCACCAGATATACCACCTAAATTAAATAATTCAGTATTATACAATGCAGGTATTTTTTCATTATTTGCTTTTAATTTCCATGTGGTTTCACCATTACACATATAATTTGCAGTTTCTTCTAAAATTTCTTGAACACTTAAATTTTTACTATAATATGTTGGAATTTCGAGAGCGATTTCTTCATTATCATTCCGTTTAACATCAATATCAAAAAAATATACTTCAATCATTCCTGTCACTAATTCAAGTAGTGCATTTGAATCGAGACTTAAATTTTCAATTAACGTATAAATTTTATATGGGTAAGTGGTGCACATAATTATCTCGTCAATTTGTCTTTAAGTATTTCAAATAGTTCTTCCATATCAATCTCATTTTTTAAATAACTATTTACTTCAGCTTTTATTCGTCCATCTATTTTTTCTTTTGTTATTTTTTCAATCTCTTCTTCAATTTCATTTTCGGACAAATCATTTCTAAGCTCAACTAAGGGTTCGTAAAAATTTTCGTTTAACATTAACTTTACAATTTCGCTACAATAATTCTTAAGAAATATTTGAGCCGATTCATTACGTTCCAAAATATTTGCTGAAAAAGCAATTTTAAATGCATCAATAAAAATTGAACTTTTTTCATGAGAATAATTTCGGTTAAAGTTTAATTCATTTGTTATTTTTACAAGAATCTCAGTCACTTTTTTATCATCTAGAACATCTTCTTCTGCAATCTCAAGAAAACTGTAACCATTAGCTTCTATTTTCTTCGCTATACTTTTTGCACCATCTAAATATTTTTCCGTATGACTGTTAAAGTATTTTTCATAGGGAATTATTTTCAAGGCACTCTTAGGTATGATAATATCAGTTCTAACCTCATTTTGATAATATTCTTTTAACAAGTTGGCAATTTTATTATTAATATTTCTCGTTGAAGTTCCCATTGTTTCACCTTTTCAAATTATTCGACATACTCAAAATATTAACCAAAAACATTTGGAATGCGTTTTTATAATCAATTAATATATAAATTCCCAAGCATATTAGTATAACTACAAGATAACATATTAAACCATCGACACAGCAACATTACTTAAAAGCACTTGGGAAGTTATTTCTCTCTTCGGGATTAAAATTTCCAAACTATTGTTTTCACATCTAATTCTCAGAGCTAACATATTAAAATAATTTAAATGATACAATAACTTATTGTATCATTCTAATATATCATAGTGTATTCAGTATCTATTTAAACCAAAAAACCCTCCGAAATTACGGAGGGTTTTCTGTATAAAATTTATGTAATAAAACTTATTTCATTAAGGTCATTTTTTTGGTTTGGTTAAACTGACCTGCAGATAATGTGTAAAAATAGATACCTGAAGGAAGGTTAGCAGCGTTAAAACTAACTGTGTGGTATCCTGCTTCCATGTTAGTGTTTACTACTTCAGCAACTGATTCACCAATCAGGTTATAAATAACCAGTTTAACATTACCAGCTTCAGGAGTTGAGAAGTTAATTTTTGTTGAAGGGTTAAACGGATTAGGGTAGTTCTGTGCAAGCTCGAACTGTACAGGTGTACCAACATTAACTTCAATAACATTTGAATACTCAAAAGAACCATCGTAATCAATCTGTTTTAGTCTGTACTGATATTTACCGGCATTTACTGAATTATCGGTGAAAGAGTATTCACGAAATTCGGTAGTAGTACCAAAACCATCAACAAAGCTTATAGCTTCAAAATCAGAACCATCCAAAGCACGCTGTACTTCAAAACCGCTGTTGTTAAGTTCGGTAGCTGTTGACCAGTTTAGCGAAACAGAATTATTTACAACATTAGCTGAAAATGATGTTAATTCAACCGGCAAGGTTTCCAAAACAGTGTAACCTGGATCCGGAGCAGTAGTACCGGCATCCCATGTAACTGTAATATCTTCGGTAGTTTCATCATGACCGGTAATACCATTACCACCAGTTGCAACTTCATCTCCTTCAAAATCAATACGTTTTGCAGAGAATCCAAAACCTGGGTCTGATTCCATCTGTGGCATGGTAAAAGCGTCAGTAAGATAATTTGATGCGTCTGAATCGGCATCAGGACCGTCAACGCTAATTTCAGTTTTATTGGCAATAGTATTTGATGAACTTGGAGTACCAATGATAGCCATATCAACATCCATTACAAGATCAGATTCTCCGTCCCAGTAAAAAAGAGTAACCTGCTCACCACTATTAGTTAATCCTGAACTTGCCGAACCATATAACATTTCCATATCCGCAACCAGATCATCAGTACCTTTTATTTCGAAATCTGCTGTTAATGTATAGGTAGTGTTAAATCCTGTACCACTAAATGCAATTACAAGCACTTCACCATTCATAATAACCGCATCATCAGGAAATTTAACAAGGAAATCGGATGTACCGATATCAGGCACAGGACCATCACCGGAAGCTCCCGGAAGTAGTGCGTAATCCATATCATCAGAAAGGTAGTAGTTTGCCAGAGAAACTTCCGCACCAGTAAAGTTTGCTATTTCAACATACTCACCATCGGTAGGGGTTAAAACTACCTCTGTTAGTAATAAATGATCTGCTTGACCAAAAAGTGTAAAACCCATAGTTAATACAAAAAACAGTAAACTACGTTTAAACATATAAATACTCCAATATAATTTATTAAGATAATTGTCTCACATATCTTTTGTAACAAAAAACGTTGTTAAAATAATTCAAAATAATTTGCGGTTTTGTAATAGAATGTACTAAAAGCTTATTGTTAAAGATTATTTAACAGTAGATATGGATGTTACGTAACATTATATGGAATGTTGGTAAGGAAAAAGCTAATAATGACGATCAGTAAACTATTATGCATTTATTGCATACTTGTTAATCACTTTTGGAATTTGGTTTTTGCTTACAAATTTTTATATTCTTATACTCAACTAATATTTATGGGCATAAAGGGCGGAATTACCGAACTTTTTTTATCTCGATTAACTTTAGAAATAATACACGGCTGAATATTTTTTCAGCACGTACTAATTGTATTTTGAAAATTTTAGATATATGATATTTATGGAACTTGATGTAATTGCATTTGCTGCACACCCCGATGATGCTGAACTTGCCATGGGCGGAACAATCGCTAAATTTGCCGAAGCAGGTTTTAAGGTTGGAATTGTTGACCTTACACAGGGAGAACTTGGTTCAAGAGGAACTGTACTTACCAGAAGAGAAGAAGCTCATAAAGCTTCTGATATTCTTGGTATAACAATAAGAAAAAATCTTTATTTGCCGGACGGGTACTTAACCGATTCGATGGATATGGTACTTAAGGCTGTAAAGGAGATTAGACTTCACAGACCCAAAATTATTTTTGCTCCCTATTTTAACGACAGGCATCCTGATCATATTGCCGCTAGTAGTATTATTAAGAAAGCAATGTTCTTTTCAGGAGTACATAAAATAGAAACCCGCGAAAACGATAAGCTTCTACCGGTTTACCGTCCCGAGAAAATGTTTTTTTATATGCAGACTTACGAGTTTGAG
Source organism: Melioribacteraceae bacterium (assembly GCA_963663615.1). GTDB lineage: Bacteria > Bacteroidota > Ignavibacteria > Ignavibacteriales > Melioribacteraceae. The sequence continues at coordinate 1,035,215 of OY760517.1, read as the reverse complement.
CCAACCTTTATTGTTGATATAAGCTCAACTTACCAAAAGAAAAAGGATGCTCTTGGTGCATACGGAACACAATTTTACAAACCTGGCAACACAGGTCCGGAAACATTCATAAGCAAAATGAATTTTATTGATTATATTGATGCCAGGGCACGTGCTTTTGGTTTCCATATAGGTAAGGAGTATGGCGAACCATTTTTTTCCGAAGTAAAACTTGAACTCGATATCGTAAACTATTTCTCGAACCTGGAGATATAATATGAAAATTGGATTTTTAGGTACCGGACTTTTAGGTTCTCCAATGGTTGAAAAGCTGCTTGAAAATAATTTTGAGACTACGATTTACAACCGCACAACTGAAAAATTACAGCCACTTGTAAAACTTGGAGCAAAACAAGGTAGTTCATTTGGTGATGTTATCAATAACTCCGATATTATTTTTGTAGTCCTTGCTGATTACAATGCTGTTAACTTAGTTCTATTCGATGAGAATGTTTGTCTTAATGGCAAAACAATAATTCAAATGAGTACAATTGCACCGGAAGAGAATGTAGCCCTGTCAGAGGAGACTGTAAAGGCAGGAGGTAAATTTCTGGAAGCTCCTGTTCTTGGAAGCATACCGCAAATTAAAGCGAAAGAACTAATTGTTATTGCAGGTGGTGATGAAAAACTGCTTGTGGAACTTAAACCTGTGCTTAACTCATTTACCGGAAAATATGTTTTTGCCGGTAACATTGGTAGTGCCTCAGCAATTAAACTTTCACTAAACCACCTTATTGCTTCACTAACAGCAAGCTTTTCTTTGAGTCTTGGATACCTTCGCGAACAAAATGTTAACCATGAAATATTTATGGATATACTACGTGCCAGTGCTGTTTATGCTCCTACTTTCGATAAAAAACTTGGCAAAATGCTTAATCGCGATTTTAACAATCCGAACTTCCCGCTTAAACACATGCTTAAGGATGTAAACCTTATGTTGGACGCATTTGGAAAGGTTAATCTGGATACGGCACAATTGGAAGGCGTACAACATATTATCAAAAGCGGATTGAACATGGGACTGGAAAATCTTGATTATTCTTCGCTCTACAATGCTGTTCATCTTGAAAATAAATGAATCGGAATAGAAATGAAGACATCTAATCCTAAAAACAATTGGAGGATTAATATGAATTACCATAATTCAAAAATAGTTAACTATTCATTTGAAGATACATTAGCAAAACTTCAGCAGCTTCTGAAAGAAAACGGTTTTGGTATTGTTACAGAATTGGATGTTCAGCAAACGTTCAAAGATAAACTTGAAATTGACTTTCGTAAATATAAAATACTTGGTGCCTGCAATCCCAAAATTGCTCATAAGGCAATAAGTGAAGAAAAAAACCTTGGTGTGCTGTTACCATGCAATATTGCAATACAGGAAAATGCAGAACGAGAGGTTGAGGTTTCTTTTGTTAATCCGCATTCCTCGCTTGGTAATGTTGATAATGACAAACTCGAAGAGCTTGCACATGAAGTTTCTGAAAAACTGGATAAGGTTCTCGAACAGTTATAATTTTTCTTGCAGCCGGTTGTTTAATAAATAACCGGCTTTTTTTATATTTAGGATAAACAAAGCAAACTATCCTGTTACAAAGTTCCACCAAAACATCAATCGGGCTTAATTATAAAAATGAAATTTAATCAGTTAAACTTGCAGCTATTATTCGATACCATTGAAGATATTGGAATGTTACTTCTGAACACCCAAGGTATAATTGTGGATTGTAATGTTGGTGCCGAAATACAATTTGGCTATAGCAAGGATTATATTGTTGGAAATACTGTTTCAATTTTGCATGTTAACAACAAAAGTGCACTCGCTCAAAGCCAGCTTGACATGGTATCCAAATATGGCAGATTTGAGTATGAAACAGAGCTAATTAAAAGTAATGGTGAAAAGTTCTGGGCAAATATCTCCTTATCGCAGGTTAAGAATAAATATGGTGAATTGAAGGGTATATTGAAAGTTATACGAGATATGACAGACTATGTAAGAATTGAAAAAGAGCTTTACAATATATCTCGTTACCCCAGAGAAAACCCCTACCCCATTATGCGAATAAAATGCGACGGAAAAATTGTATTTGCAAACCAAAGCAGCAAACCATTTCTTGAACAATGGAATACCAATACTTTCCAATATGCACCCTCAAATATAAAAGAGGAAGTTGATTCGGTTCTAAGTATAAATAAAGCAAAAAACATTGAGCTTACTCTTGAAGACAAAACATTTATTTTTGCTTTAGTTCCAGTTACTGATTATGTAAACCTTTACGGCTTTGATATTTCCGACAAAAAAAGAGCAATGGTTGAACTTGTGAAAGCGAAGGAGAAAGCTGAACTTTCCGATAAAATGAAATCAGAGTTCCTTGCTCAGATGTCACACGAAATAAGAACGCCAATTAATGTTATAAAGAGTTATACCGCTCTAATAAGAGAAGAGCTTGAGTCAAAAATTGACCCCGAAATTGCTACTCTTTTCGATGCAGTTAGTAATGGTAGTGACAGACTAACCCGTACAATGGATTTAATTCTCAATCTGTCGCAGGTGCAATCGGGCAGTTACGATAAAAAAACAGAAGATATTGATCTGCATTTTGAGGTTTTGCTTCCTCTTGTTAAAAATTTTGCAAATGATTCAGCCGAAAAAGGGATAGAACTTAAACTGGAAAATGGACTTGCAGATACCCATATAAACGGTGACCTCTACTCTATAAACCAAATTTTTAGTCACCTTATTGATAATGCGATTAAATTTACAGATAACGGCTCCGTAATTATTAAATCGGGCATTGAAAATGATAAACTTTTTGTGAGTGTATCTGATTCAGGCAGGGGTATATCTAAAGAATATTTACCTGAACTATTTAAACCTTTTTCTCAGGAAGAAACCGGTTATACACGCTCATTTGATGGTAATGGATTGGGATTGGCTCTTGTAAAAAAATATTGCGAACTTAATGATCTTGAAATAAGTGTCAAAAGCAAAAAAGGTGAGGGATCGAATTTCCTTGTTTTTTTTAAGAACATTTCGTATTAAATAATTGTTAAGATTATTGGCAGAGTTTAATTTACAGCGGGACCGGGAAAATTGTTTTGAGAAACGATTTACGAGGTTTGAATTTATGAGTTATATTTCTGTATTGCCGGTCCCAATGACTTTTACTTTCTAAAACTTCTTCAATGTAACAATATCACGCGGGTGTACAATAGAATCAAATATCTCCTCATTGTGTGAGATTAGTAAAATTGCCTTTCCCTCTTTCTTCTTCACTTCAAGCAAATTAACAAAACTTTTAATACTGTTAAAATCCATACCATTTACAGGCTCATCCAGAATAAGAATATCTGGATCAAGTAAAAATGTTCGTGCAAGGTTAATACGTTGCTTTTGTCCCCCGCTTAAATATTTAACTTTCTTCGAAAGAAACGAATCGGTAGGATTAAGATCAAAATTGTAATGCAAAAATTCTTTAAGTTTTTCCCTTTCAAGAGTCTCTTTTAATGGTAATCCGCTAAAAACCTCATACACACTTGAGTTAAGGTTTAGGGCTTCATCCGCATGCTGAAAAACCAGACCGGCAACCTTACCCCAAATATTTTGTTTCCAGTACTCCCTTCCAGTTGTTTCATCAAAATAAAAGTCATCTATGCTCATGTTAAACTTATCGGAGTGCTGCAAACCCATAATAATTTTTGCAATTGTAGTTTTCCCCAAGCCACTTGGTGCCTTAAGGTAAGTAATCGTATTTTTGTAAAGTTGTAAAGCCGAAGTATTCTTTTTTGCTATATTCCTCTCAAACCCAAGCTTCATTTCAAAAATTTCTACACCGCTTTCCAGCGAAAGCACACTTTTGCGTCTGTTGTTAACCGTACGCTTTTTAGTTCTCTGAGCCTCAATCCATTTTAAGTACTCAACCTGCTCAAATTCCTGAAGAACCAATCCATTTTTCTTAACAAGCTCTCTAAATACTACCTTATCAGCCAGCAAGGCATGATTATTCCTTATTCTGCTTATCAGGGAATAGTCGTGAGTAATAAAAACAATGGTAAACGGCTTTTCGCGATATAACTCAAGAATATAATCCACCATTAAATCGCGATAGTAATTATCAAGGTTACCTGAAGGTTCGTCAAAAACAAATAAGCCTGAACCGTTATTTCTTCTAACCCGAAACAGTTCAATCTGCTTTAACGCCATAGCACCAAGAAATCTCTGTTTCTCACCACCACTTGGTCTGTAAGGTTTCGGGAAAACCTTCATAAGTTTTTCGTACCCTTCACCCTCAGCTTCCTTGTTCCATAATCGTCTCAACACTTTGTCATTGTTATCGGTATCACTCAGGCAGCCTTCATTTAGCTGTTCCTCTAAAGTCATTAACGGATTAAGGTGTGATGAAGGCTCCTGAAAAAGGAAAAATCCATTGTGAGTAAGCGTCCTCAAATCACTATTGGAAACTCCATTCCCCTTTTTCTGTCTAACAATAACATCAAGATCACTGTTTTCAAGCAAACCAAATATTGCTTTCGAAACCAGGGTTTTACCAATTCCCGATTCGCCAAGTAAAAACAATATACCATTTTCTGGAAAGCTGAATTCTTTCATATCAACCAGATTTTCCTTACCGGCATTTATCTTTACTGCAACCTTAAACTCGTTCATATTATAAATTGTGCCTTTTTAAATAACCGTTCGAAATTTTGTAAATTGAGAACAAAGTAAATACAATAATAAAAGCAGTACTTATACCCTGAAGATGTTTAAAAAAGAGATTCGAAAAATATGAAGGCTGAGTTAAAGCTTTGCCAACAGCAAGAATATCCTGCTTACTATCCATACTGGCAAGCAGGTTACCCAGAGTTGTAGGAAAGTTAACCAGCGATACATCCTGGGTTAACCCAACCGAAACAATAAAATCAATACTACACTGCAAAAATATTGTAATGCCGAATATTGAAATCAGCTTTTGAATAACATGTTCAAGTGAATTTTTAAGTATAATCTCGTTATTTATAATCCGCCACTCACTTATACCGCATGAAAGCATTGCGTTATAAAAATCAGTTTTTCTGAAATGATCAATCCTTTCAACAAGCAAATCAGTAATCTCAAGAAAAACAAATAATGAAATAAATAAACTCATCCATATAATCTGCAAGGTATGAGAAGAAATAATATCATCCAGGAGCAGCCAAGTAAGCAGGATATATCCTATTAGAATACCAATAATTTGTGGAATGGTTCTAATAATATTTAGTAATACATCAAAGGCAGTATGCAGGTATTTATATTTATCATTTTCCAGCATTACAACACCCATAGCACCAAGCCATCCAAATACCGAAGCCAGCACAATTACAAGCAATCCGCCAATAAACGAGTTTATAAAAGCATTATAAAGCTTTACATAGGCTGGAGTATTAAGGAATATACCATTCCAGACAAATAGCAATAAAAGAAACAATGCCCACAGTATTAACCAAAGCCTATCCTTATAAGTATAGGTTTCCCGCAACAAGATGTGCAGTTTATCTTTCCCAAATATGTCAGGATTTATTTTCATACTTTTTCATTCTGATATTAAAAATAGTATCAACAGTAATTTCAGTAAACTTTACCAAAAGGAAGAGCAGAAACACAATAAATATAACTTTATCGTACCTGCTTTTATACACAGCCTTAAGAAGTTCGTAACCAAGGTGCCCCTGAATATTAAGAGCCATTTCAATTATAATAAGTCCCGTTACAAGAAAAGATGCCATTTCCTTAACCGTTTTAAGCAACTGAAACTCGGCATTCATATAAATATGCGAAAACACATGTCCCTTAAACTCTTTAGTAAGACCAAATATTTGTTTTAATGAAATGCCACCATTACCAAGTAAAAACCTTTTCCCCAAATTTTTAACAATGGCAGTTTCAACATAACCTTCCCTGCTTTCGTTTTTAAGAAAGGTAAAAAAACGATTAGTATAATTTATCAGCACACCATTGGAAAAAACACCGAGTATTACCATAAAGAGCCAGGTATCAGTATCAACTTTGGTTTTAATTGAGTAAGCAATTACATAAGCAGGGGCAAACAATACAAAGTAGCTTACAAACCTTGCAAAGTTCAGTACAAGTAGTATTCCAAGTTTGCTATAAAACTCTTTCTTCCTGTAAAACTCTTTTTCTTTTAAACTAACTTTTATAAACAAGTACAACTCGCTAAGGAATGACTCCTTACCCTCCATCATCAACACAAATTTTAACACACCCAGCGATTTGGTAAGAAAGTAATTAAGTAGCAGGGTAGCAACAAAAAGTATAAAAAATATTACGTACTCCCATATCAAAGCAAACGCCTTACCAATGGATAGTACAACAGCCTCTGCACCAAATTTTAAATCGGGATTGGTAAATTTTTCCTGGTTATATTGCTTAATTTTGCTGATGATGGTATCGTTTTTATGGTAGTCGCCCGGGGAGTAAAGATTCATGGCATCACGGAGTGCTGTGATATGTATTTTATCACCTGTATCTAAAAACTCGAGCTCAATATATTCGCTAAAGCCTTCTGTGCGGGAATCAATTTTATCAATTGCCCACGATCTGGCTGCAAAAAAAGATATTATCGTAATTAGTAAAATTAAACCAAGTACAATAGTTTCTCTTTTAACATTGCACAGAAATTCCTTCCTGAAAAGCTTTAAATCTTTATCTTCAGTTAAAAATTTTAATGCTTCTTCCAGCTTCCTTGTAGCGATATGCTGATATTTCGATAAGTTCAAGCAACTCCTTTTTCATTTCATCAACAGTATTACCAAAACCATCGTGTTCACCTGTAACACTAATACTAATCGTATCGTAAGAAATCTCAATGTTCCACTTTGGAAACGATTTATCCTTACTAAACCTGGTATTAAAATGAGCTTCAAGATTTTTCATAAGCTCATTATATTGTTCAATTTTGTCAATTAGTTTGCTTTCAAGCTCAACACGTGGCATACGGTACTTTTCAAAAGTTTCAACATACTTTTCCCAGCCCGAGTATTTACCGGGAGGACTCATTTTAACCCAGCAATAATAGTCACCTGCCAGATTATATCCATAATATTCCGATACATCCCTGAAAATTCTTACAACTTTGTCACCGGGATAAAGGTAACTATAACTTTGCGTACCCGGCATTCTTACCCTAACCTTTTTTTCAGCGATAACCTTAATCGTATCTCCGGCAACCTTTCGTCTTGTAAACTTTTTGTTGATGCCAACAAACTCTGCATTCCTTATTTTCCCATCATTATTGGTGAGCATATAAAACTCTTCGCCCTCAAGAGCAACCTTCAAATAGCTACGTATTCCATCAGCAAAAAACGTATGCTTTTCAATAATTAAAAAAGGGGTAAAGGGTTTGAACGAATTAAGTTCATGCTGCGAAATTTCTTGTTGGTACTTGTTAAGCAGAAGAAGTTTATCGGGATGTTCAATTAAAATATAGTCGCTACGGGTTTGCGAATGCAGCCCGCCAACAACAAATATTAAAAGGAATAGTATGGTTCGCAACATTAGTTGTTATGATTAAAGATTACAAAAACGAGGCATTGCCTTTTTTAGGCAGGCAATACCTCTTGAAATTTTCATGTACTTATAATTAGTCTTCTGCTTCTTTCCATTTTTCGATAGTTGAAAGCTGACTTGCAACACCATAAAGATCGATACTTGTACTATCAAAAGTGCTGCTAAAGTATGAAAGCGAAGGAACAGAGAACAACCAGGCTCCAAGAGCCATTTTGTGTTCAAGCTGGTCAATTCGGTAAGCATATTCCTGCTTGTCACCAATCATGTTTGTTGACATAAATCCGTAAACATATTCAGTAAAAGTTTTTATATCCTCAGCTTCATCCTTTGAGTATCTTGGATCAAGTCGGCAGAAGTTATTATCTCTTCTAACCATGGAAGTATTAATAGTTTTACTATTTCCGGAACCATTTGTTTCCATATTAATTTTATATGTACCCATATCAGGGTCACGCAGAAAGATATCATACAAATCAAAAAGGAAATTACTTTTGTAACCATCAAAGGCTATAAGAAGTGCATCGTAATTACCATTGGCAATTTCTTTCCTGTCAACAGCGGTTACTCTAACCTTGCCATTATAAAGTGCAGGATCGTTCATAATTTCAATAAGTTCGTTATACTCTTCGCGATGTCCAAAATTGGTACATGCTTTAATACGAATAGTATCACCAAATACAGTAGTATTTGCTCTACCTTCAACTTTGGTTGGATAAACTACTTCTTCTTCAACATAATAAGTTGTTGAAGGAAAAACACTATAATTAAGATAATCATTATAGTTATTTTTGTTTTCCTTGTAATCAACAATATTTTTCTGCTGTTCGGTACCAACCTTGTAAAAACGTTTCAGTAGCTCTTCGTTATTTAATAACTTGCGAAGTTCAACACGTTTAGCTCTATCAAGCTTCTGGGTATTAAAGAGTACAGCAAAAAATGTAGTTGAAATGCTGGATTTATAAAAATAGTCATCGTCATCACTCAACACCGGAGAAACAGCACCAAATGGCATATTCAGCAATACATTAATATTATCATTGTTAAGTTCTGTTTCGTAAGTACTATTATCAACATAAGGTTTTAGATTTATACTTGGTAAAACTGCTAAACCATCAGGTAGTTTGTAGTAGCCAGGTACACCTTCACTATTCTGAACAGTAAGATAATCGGCAGTACCAATGTTATATGAGGCAGCATTCATGGAAGAACCGGAAGGTAATATTTTGAATGAAAGAACTTCCTTAATATCAGATTCTTTCCAAATTCTGTCTCCCTTAAAATAAAAGCGAATATTACCCTGTGCATCAGGACCATCGAACGTAAAGGATTTTAATGCCTGCGAAACAAGAATATAATCCGGTGAAAGACTACCAAGTCTTTGAATTCGCTGAAGAGTAAATGCAAGGTCTTCAGGAGTAAACTTATGTTCGCTACCTTGTGTAATCTTAACCTCGTCACCATCAACCTTGGTATTATAGCTATCATGCCATTTCTTATTAAGATTAAGTTTAATAGTAACAACATCATTTTTATCGATATTAACCAGTTTACCCAAACCATCTTCGTACACAATACCGCTTGGATTAGCAGAAATATTAAACAAGCCTTCAAAGGATACTTCATCAAGTTTATCGGAAAGCTCATTTGAGCCAGGCAGGTGTGGATCAACTACCGGCTTTTGATGCGAAGTATAAGGCAGCACAACTTTACCAGTTAGTCTTCCGCCGAGTATAAAAAACAATACAACAGCAACAAGAACTGCACCGGCAACCGATATATAAATTTGATTTTTAGTCATAATTCTTTCCCAATTTTTCTTTAATTTCTCGTAATTATTGGTTTCTGTGCCATACAGCTAACTTCCAGCACCTTAAATGCCGGGAAGTCGAATCTTACTTCCAGAACATTTCTGTCATCAGTATGCATCTGCACAGGTGAAATTTTGAATTCCCAATCGTTTTCGGCAGTTGGAGCAGTAATTTTTATTCTGCCTTCATTTTTGATAAGTGTTTTATCAAGCTTCATGGTTTTGTACCATTTTGCAGAAGCGGCGTTCTGGGCAACTTCTTTAGGCAGTTTTATATTTATTTCAAATACAGGGAATTTTCCTTCTTTAGGTACATCAAGTGCTACCTTAAACATATACTCGTTGGTACCGGCTTTGTTACTGGTTACTGGCAATGCGTTTAATGTACGGTAAGTTGCACGCTTTTTAACCCATTTTGGAAATTGCGGATCACATTCGTAAATCATGTTTTTAATTTTACTGCTGCTACCCTTGTAATATTTTCCATGAGTTACAATTGCACGGCATTTTTCAACACCTCTTCTGCTTTTGTTGCGTAGAAAATCACGATAAATATTTTCAATAGATATTGCAGGAAAACCATCATGCTTAAGATTATTTATATAATCATTAATGCCGTTAACCTTTCTAGCAAGGTCTGCTTCACCTTTTGAAGAAAAACTTATATCATAAACCGGTGAAAATATTTTATCACTGTAAAGGTTTTCAACATTATCGATATTCATGTAATTGCTTTCTGCAAACTCTTCAAGTTTTTTACGGGTATTAAGTTTTACTGCCTGATAAATCTTTTCTTCATAATCCCTTACAGCAGCAAGTTTGGTACCGTATATGTTGGACATAAACACATAATTTTTATCTCGATACATGCTGGCAACCAGGTTTTCAGCACCAGCCCAGTCTTCATCACGCAACATTCTTTCAACCATTGCTTTCTGCTGTGCAAGAGCCTTTCCATCAACATCAGGATACTGGTCAAGTAAAAATGCCAATCCCCTGTTCTGGTTAAGTAAGGAGATAATGTTTTTATATGCATTCTGTTCAGCAAGTTCGTTGATACGCGGAACAAGAACTCTGGCGGTCTTATAACCATCCAGTAAAAATCTTAATTTATTTTGTGTGTTTGTTACTTCTCTTTCAAGAATACCGGTACAATGGTACCCCCTGAATTTACTGTCTGTATTTATCATGGAGTTTGGTAATATTGGCTGAATTGCCTTAATCCTGGTAATTGCACCATCGTAAAAACTGTTTGAAGGCCAGCTACCTTCCTGACGGAAATAACCATCAAGATCGGCAAGTTTTTCATTTGCTTTTTGAAGGGCATTTGCTTCAAGCTCAAAACGTGAAAGGTATGCACTTACATCCTTAAAGCTTGCAGGTACGTTATTTGTTGATTTGCTATAAAGTTCGCTAACCACATTGATATTGGGGTTAAACCCGAATGGTTTGGCATCTCTTTTTGCAATTATCAAATCTTCATAATAATCAGGTGCTTTTGCAAGTCGGCTGGCAAATATACTTTTCGCTTTATTTTTAATTCTGTCCGGAATATTCGGATAATCATTAAGATAAGAAAGGAAATAGTCTGCTTCCGAAATAAAATCGCCAATTGAACCACCGGTTTTACTTTCACGCTGAAAAACTTCCATAGTGGCAAGGTAGTTTTCCTGGAAAATAATTTCTTCGTTAACAGCTTCACTAAGTTCTATAAAGTTTCTGTAAGCCGGATCAGTACTATTAGAAATTGATGAAGGGAAAAGTGACGCAAGTTCTTTAAGTTCGTCATTCATCAATTTAATTTGTGCCAAAGTATTTTTTGTTTTACCAGCTTCGAGACCAAAATTTATTTGCGATAGATTATAGTTTTCATCAATTGCATTATAAATTGAGCGGTCAACACGGTTGGTTTCCAAAATGTTTTTATACTCGGCATATTTCATTTCAAACTTAAATCGCCACATTGGTACATAGCGGTAATCCATCTGAAGTAATTCGTTTTGCTTAACATTTTCAATTACCCAGAAATATTGCTCGTCAGCAGGTTTAATTCTGTAAACACTAAGACTATCATGCCCTGAATATACATCCTGAACTTTGGAAGCCTCTCCTTCACCATCATCAAAAACCGGAGTCAAATAAAAATCAAGGTTCTTTTTGTTACTTAACTTTAGAACAAGATAAAAATTGCTCAAATCCGGTTTCGGAAAATTAACGAAATATTTTTCTCCGGCTTCAAGCTCAAAATTGTCATCATCATCTTTAAGCTCAATATAACCCAGTTCGGCAGGTGTCAACTCCGGATCAGGTGAAAGCTCGGTGTATGACGAACAACCGGCAATAAAAAGTAGTAGTATTATGATGGATAAAATTTTGTATTTCATTACTTACTCCCATAAATTAATTTTGGTTTAAGGGATATATTAAATTAAACCAGCAGGTAATTATTAGTATCATATTTACAAGGTTAAAACAAGTTTTTTCTATATCTGAAGTTACTAAAAAAATGGTTTTATTGTTGAAAAAACATAGTTAAATAACGTTAAAATATACGTACTTATATATATTTATTAAAATTCTTTACAAATAAAAAACTATTTTACTGTTTTGAAAATCCTGAATTACCTAAAATGAATAATTTAATAAAAGATATTGTAGCTGTAAAGGAAGGAATAATTATTGCCTTTAAAGCTATTTGGGCTAACAAAATGCGTTCAGCCCTTACTACGCTGGGCATCATTATTGGTATTGTTGCAGTTACTACAATGTCAACTGCCATAATCGGACTCGAAAATGCTTTCATGGATTCAATTTCCAGTTTGGGTTCCGATGTATTATACATCGACAAGTTCGAATGGTTCGGTGGTAAAGACTGGTCTTTTTACCGTAACAGAAAAGATATTACCTACGCCCAATACGAGAAACTTGCCAATGGTCTTAATATTCATGAAGCTATGGCTCCCAACAAAAGAACTTTTGGCAGAACTGTTAAGCAGGGTGAGCTTTCCACTACCACAACAATGGTATATGGCACCAATCAGGATTATATTAAAACCAGCGGGTTAAATTTGGTTGAGGGACGATTCTTTTCTGAAATGGAGTTTCATTCGGCTCGTAGGGTCTGTGTTATTGGGCAGGAAATTAAGGACGCTCTGTTCCCTATCCGCTCACCAATTGGCAATAAAATTAAAATTGGTAATGTTAAACTCACCGTAATTGGCGTGCTCGAAAAACAGGGCAGTGGTTTATTTAGTCAGTTTAGTGCCGACGGACAACTTATTATGCCTCTTGCTGTTTTTGAAAAAGCTTTCGGTTTCAGGCGAGGGCAGCTACGTATAGACGTGAAAGTTAAACCCGGCATTGAAATGAAAGATGCAAAGGAAGAAGTTGTAGCTCTTATGAGGCAAATAAGAAAAGTACCTCCAAGAGAAGCTAACGATTTTGCCGTTAACCAGCAGGAAGTATTTAAGGACGTATATGATAATACCGTTGGTGTGGTTGCCCTGGCAGGCATCGTAATAACAGCACTTTCCCTTTTTGTGGGTGCAATTGGTATTATGAATATAATGTTTGTTTCTGTTACCGAAAGAACCAGGGAAATTGGTATTAGAAAAGCTATTGGTGCCAGAACAGTTTATATATTACTCCAGTTTTTGGCAGAAGCTATTATTATATGCCTTATTGGTGGATTAATCGGACTCGCAATTTCATACCCGCTTAGTTTAATTGTTAACCAAATAATGCCAACATATATGTCTGGCAAGGTAGTAATACTCGCTTTGGGTATATCTGCAATTGTTGGTATAATATCAGGTTTTGCTCCTGCTTACAGGGCATCCCGAATGGACCCGGTTGATGCATTGAGATCAGAATAGGAAAAACAAAATGGTTATTTACGAAAGTATAAAGTTAGCATTACGATCAATAGCTTCAAACAAGCTCCGCTCCTTCCTTACCCTTGTAGGTATTGGTGTCGGACTGTTTTCAATAATTATTGTTATGACGTCAATAACAGCAATTCAAACCAGTTTCGAAGACGTTTTTAATTCAATTGGAACAAACAATTTTATTATTAATAAATACCCTGCAATACGCACTCCCGGTTCGTGGCGTAAATACCGCAACAGAGAAGACCTTGAAATAGAGCAGGGTGAAAAATTGCGACAACTTGCAGATTTGCCAGCTGCAATTGGTATCGAGGTTTCCAAAAGTGGTACTACAGTTAAGTTTGGCAAAGAATCTACAAACCCCAATGTTACAGCCACAGGTATGAATCTGGATGTGATGGTAACAAGTGATCTGGTAATTGATGAAGGAAGAGGTTTTACCCAGCAAGACATGATATATGCACGCAATGTTTGCATAATTGGGAACGACATTAAGGAAAAACTATTCTCCTCTATCTCGCCAATAGGTCAGGAAATAAGGGTAGATAACGCAAGTCTTGTTGTAATAGGTACTTTCGAAAAGAAAGGAAGCGTTCTTGGACAGGGGCAGGATAATTTTCTTGCAATGCCACTCCATCGTTTTACAAAATATTTTGGAAAACATCGTAGTGCCAACTTTACAATTATGGCAGAAACCAAAGAACTTTTTACCAAAACACAAGATCAGGTTATTACCGTGCTCCGTACCATACGAAAAGTTAAACCGGGTGAGGAAAACGATTTTGAAATTGTTACCAACGATCAGCTTATTAGTGAATTTAACAACATTACACAGTACTTTAAAATTGGGTCAGCAATAGTTGCATTTATTGCACTTATTGCAGCTGGTGTTGGTATTATGAATATTATGCTTGTTAGTGTTACCGAAAGAACCAAAGAAATTGGCATAAGAAAAGCTATTGGTGCCAGAAGTGATACTATAAGGTTTCAGTTTCTTATTGAAGCTGTGGTACTTTCGCAAGTTGGCGGGCTGCTCGGAATACTATTTGGAGTAATGGGTGGAAACCTTGTTGCGGTCTATCTGGGTGTTAGTTTGGTGGTACCTTTTACCTGGATTTTATTGGGTTTATTAATCACAACTTCAGTTGGTGTTATATTTGGTGTCTATCCCGCAATAAAAGCGTCAAATCTTGATCCAATTGAAGCTTTACGTTATGAATAATTCTTTTGTGTAACTCATTTTTTTGTTAGATTTGGTTCGGCTAATTAATTATTTCAAATATTGAAAAAACTAAATGAACAAGAAAGTTACCATTCTATCTCTTTTATTTTTGCTTCTTACCGGTATTACTCTGTTTGCTCAGAATGATGTACCTGATATTGAAGACGGTAAGGGTAAGTTACGAGGTTTCGTAACCGACTCGCTGAGTGGCGAACCAATTGCGTTTGCCAACATTTTTCTAAAGGGCACTAACAGAGGTGCACCTACCAATACCGAAGGTTATTATTTCATCCCAACTATCCCTCCCGGCTCTTATGATATCGATATTTCCTTTATCGGTTATAAGAAAAAAACCATCAGAGTAAAAATTCTGGCAAGGAAAACCACCAGTCTGGATGTTGAACTAATTCCTTCCACAGTTCAACTTGAAGAATTATCTGTTGTTGGTGAAATGGAAATGCGACCCAACGAAACAGACCTTGGTCTTCAAAAAATAACTGCACGCGAAATTAATATGCTTCCTACTGGTGCCGAAGCCGATATTTTCCGTGCCATTCAAAATGCTCCCGGTGTAAATACTACAGGCGATGTTACCTCCAAGTATTATGTGAGAGGTGGTGGTGGTGACCAAAACCTTATTCTCCTCAATGGTGCTCCAATCTATAACCCATTCCATGCACTCGGTATTTTTAGTGTTATCGACCCTGAAATGATTTCGGTTATGGAATTTTACAAGGGCGGTTTTGAACCGGAATATGGTGGAAGACTTTCTTCAATACTTAACGTTAATACTCGTGACGGTAATAAAAACGAATATAAGGCTAAAGGACAGGCAGGCTTGCTTTCCGGTAAGGTTTCTTTTGAAGGACCTATTCCCTACGGCTCATTTATTGCAACTGCCAGAAAAAGTTACCAGCCTTCAATCTTGAAAAAATATCTTAACGATCAGGATGCACCTTTTGATTTTTACGATCTATCATTTAAGGCAAATTACGGCAACCCAAACATTGACCGCGATGGAAAGTTTGTTATCCATGGTTTCCTTTCAGGTGATAATGTAATTTATGATGATCAGTTTGTTGAGGATTTTAAGGTTAGTAACTCAATCTTTGGGGTAACATGGCATAAGGTTTGGAGTAACCCGCTGTTCTCCGAGTTTAATATTGCTTACAGTGGTTACAACGCCGAAGTTGATCCGAAGAAAAGTAACTCAAAACCTCGTTCAAATAAAGTTAGTGATATAACTGCAAATTTTGATTTTACGTATCTATACGGCAACAAGGATGAGTTAAGATTTGGTGTACAGAATAAAGTTATCAATACATCGTTAAAACTTACAAACTCGTATGGTAACACCCACGATTACCAGCTTGACGGTTGGGAATTGGCAATTTATTCAAACTACAAATTCCTGAGATGGGATTATATTGGACTTGATATTGGTGTTCGTGCCGTACTTAACGGTCTTTCCGAAAAACGTCCGTTCTTGCTTGAGCCACGTTTGAAAATGACATACAGACCTGTACCATATATTGCCCTTAAGGCAGCATTCGGAAGATACTCGCAGGAAGTGGTTACAGTTAATAACGAAAACGAAATTATTTCCATTTTTGAACCCTGGATAATTGTACCAAGCACAGTTAACTCATCCCAGGCTACTCATTATATTGCAGGCATTAAAACTTTTATTACTGATATTTTTACCGTTGAAATTGAAGGTTATTACAAAACACTCAATAACCTTATTGAGCTTAACGATCGTAAATTTAGCTCCAAATTCCGCGATTATATGAATGTTAACGGTTACTCATATGGTGCCGAGCTTCTTTTGAAATATCAGCCAAGAATGTTTTTCTTTAATGCATCATATACCTTAAGTTGGGCTTTCAAGGAAAGAAATGGCGAAGAGTATCCTCCTCGATACGATACACGTCACTCCCTAAATTTACTTTGCGGTGTTGAGCTAAAAGGCGGATGGCAATTTACAGCTAACTGGTCATTACGCTCAGGTATGCCATTTACACCAATTTTAGGTTTTTATGACAGAATGGATATCAATACTGATCCGTATTTTCAGTTTGGTAATTTTGTATCTTCAACTCGCTGGGCTGATAAAAATACCGGCAGATTGCCTTACTACCACAGACTTGACCTAAGTGCATCCAAATCATTCCATGTTGGATTTGCCAAGTTTGTTGTTGGTGCAAGTGTACTAAATGTTTATAACAGGAAAAATATTTTTTACTTTGACAAGGATACAGGTGAACGCATTAACATGATACCGGTATTCCCATCTGCGTTTATCAGAATTGAAATATGAGACTAATTCAGTTAATATCTTGTATTATATTATCCGTATTGATTTTAGGATGCGAAGAGAACTTTAGTCCCAAACTTAAGTTCCAGGAAGGTTACGCCATGTTTGGAGTTGTAAGATATGATGCCTACGCATCCGACCTCTCCTTTACGGTTTACCTTACAAAATACTACAATGTTGAAGGTACCAATCCTGATATTAACAATATAGATCCCTCGGTAAAAGGAGCAGAAGTAACCTACACACATAACAGAAAGGTTTATACGGCTTTGGAAACGGAGATGCCAAATCCAGATACCCTCCGTTATGATTCCACCATTACCTGCTATAGGATTTATGCAAGCAGAGTTTCTCCGCTGGATAGCCTTTATCTTCATGCAACCACCCCGGATGATAAAACTCTCAGAGCTGCAATACAGTTACCTGCAGGTATAAACATTGAGCCTAATTACGATTATGTGCGTGGTTTTACAACCTTGCTAAATGATTATCTTACCGAAAACAAACTGAAATACACTTGGGAAAAGGAAACTGATATTCTTTATTTTCCCAAATTAGTTGCAAGCTATCTCGTTGATGAGAACAACACCAATAGAACATATACAATAGAAATTCCGACAGCATATATTAACGAAAATGGCAGGGAAATACCATATTCACCTGAGTATATCTACAACTCATCAATTGAATATGGTTATTCAATTATAAACAAAACCCTAACCAATATCGGAAATTTGCATCCTGATGCCGATAATATATATTTATCCAAATTGAATTTTACATTACAAGTTTTTGATGAACATTTATCCAAATATTACTCAAGTACGAATGGTTACCTTGATGCTTTTAGTATAAGGTTAGACGAAAGAATTTACTCCAATATATCGGGAGGTACTGGATTATTCGGAGCTTACTACTCAACAGATTACCCAATGTCGTTCGATGCTGCTTACTGTGGATATTTGGGATATAAAAAGAAATAAGGTATTATGAAAAAATTACTATTTATAACAATTGCCCTTTTAATGCTGTGGGGTTGCGATGACAGCTTCGACCCTAAAGCTGATTTTGAGGATATGTACGTTGTATCAAGCGTAATACAATACGACATCTATAATGATCCTGTGAATGTAACTGTTTACCTTACAAAATTATATGATGTTGAAAAAACCAATCCTGATGATAACAACATAGACCCATCGGTTTCGGGTGCTGATGTTAGATATAGTCAGGGTAACACTGTTTATCAGTTAACCGAAACCGAAGTACCGCATTACGATCCGGAAAGATACGATTCTACAATGATTGCATATACCGGAACAGCAGTAGCTCCCCGCCCGGGTGATGCACTTTTCCTTGATGTGGTTACCCCTGATAATAAAGTATTAAGCTCATCAATCGAGCTGCCAAAACGTATATATTTCGAGCAGAATTACGAGTTTCCGCGTGGTTTTACAACCTCAACAACTTTAAGCGAAGATGGTGCAAATTTGATTTTCAGATGGGATACCGAACCTGAATTTCTCTATTTCCCTTCCCTGAATGTTGACTATACTGTAAGTACCGAGACCGGAAGCTATAATTCCAGTATATCCTTACCGCAGGAATATATAGATGATAACGGAACAGAAGTACCTTACAATCAGGAATATATTTTCAATGGATATATGAATTACAAGTTTGGTGCTATTGACAAGGCAATAGCTTCCATACTTGAAAAGCATCCGGACAATACTTCAATAAACCTGAATAACCTAACCTTTTCTCTAACTGTATTCGAGAAGAATCTCGCTAAATATTACAGTAGCACCAATGGCTATCTCGATGCTCTAAGTATTAGACTGGACGAAATTGTTTATTCAAATATAAGTGGTGGTTTGGGTATTTTTGGTGCGAGTCATACAACCGAAGTAGTAATGACATTTGACAGGAGCTATGCCAATAATCTTGGTTTTTCAAATTGATGTTTCCAAAAGGTATATCATAAGATATTCCTCAATAGATTTTGCAGGACCGGGTGTATTTGCCCGGTTTCTGTAACGTGCATAGTTAATCCGCGTTACAAAAAACTCATAAAACTCTTTAGGCGAATAATCCCAAATAAGTTCACCTCTTTCCCGCTCTGCCAAAAACTTTGATATTTCGTTTTTGTTGAGTGCTTTCCTGTTCATTTCATGCATTTTAATTCGTAAAAACTCAAGATCCTCAAACATTATCCCAAACAAAAACTCCTCCAGGGCAAACTGCATGGACCTGCTTTTATTTATTTCATCAAAAAAACCAAGTAGTTTGGCATCAACCTTTGCAGCAAACTGAAACAGCTCCAGTGTACCGGCAAGGGTGCCATAGGCAGGCAGCACTTCACCTCTGGCAGCCCAAATATTTTCGAGGAAAGGAGCAAAACTCCTAACGCCGTAATCCAGTCTGTACTCCCATAACTCAGCTAATTTATGCACAACTTTTTCTTTAATTTCCGGTGATGATTTTTTATCAACGAGTATTTCAAATAAAACATCCTCTGCCATAAGGGTAAATACAATATCCTTTGTAATATCCTGCAAGAAAACATGTACATCCCCCTCAACCAAATTATCGGGTACAATATAATTAAGCATATTAAAAAAATTGAGCTTTGCAATTAAATAGCTTTTGCCAAGTACAGCTTTTGTTGGCAGATTTAATGAAATAGTTGGATTCGTAATGTTACAAAGTTTATCAACAAGTGTATTTATTGAACGGGTTTTATCACCAAGGTTAATTTTTTCAAGAACAGACGGATATCTTGAAATAGCCTGTGCAAGGTTATTTAGCGAATCAATATTATTTTTTACAAGTTCAAGATCGTTGGAACGGTTTGCGACTTCCAGAAAATGGACAATTGTATCGAGTAGATGTTGCTCACTAAATTTAAATACTGTAAATTTTTTCATCACACCATAATACTATACGCAATTACAAAAAAAACATCTATACGAAGATTAAATATAAATTAGAGTGACACTTTATATTGTTTTTTCAAAAAAAATATAGTAAGTTCTTACTACAATGGCTATAAAAAAGTTTTTACATTTTCCTGTGAATTTTCAAAGAACAACAAATCTAATCTAAATACAGTTTTAAGATACTGTAAAATAAACTTAGGAGGTACGTATGTGGAAAGGATGGATTAGCTTACTTGTTGCGTTGTGGCTAATTTTGTCGGGAGCTGTACCAGCATTACAAGACCAAACTATTATGATGGTTATTGGCGGTTTACTTCTGATTATTGGTTTTATAAAACTTAAAACCTGGCATGGTCCGGCTTTAAGTTTTGTGGGATTGGGAATTCTATTAAGCTCTACGGTGGATGCATCAGGCTCAACTTTTTACTTCGTTCTCGGAGTAATTATTGCATTCCTTGGCGTAATGATTGTAAAGGTTAATTTACCTGATCTTTCAAAATCCGCCAACTAAAGTTTTAGGCGGTTTATTCCGCCTTACAATTTTAAAATCAGTTATATTGTTATTTAAAACATAAAGTAGTATATTATCTTCGTAATATTCCATTACTTTTCCTTTGGGGAATTCTGTGTCTCAGTATTCTTTAAGTTTGGGATTCATAAACAGTTGTTAATTATTATTTTTGCTTTAGTTATTTATAGGCCATAATGAAAAATTTCTATTACTTTTCATCCAGAAAATTAAAATTCGTTGAAATAAAAAGCTTTCAAAGAAAACTAATTCTCACAATTGGTCTGGCATCTCTGGCTGCATCTCTATTATTCCTCCTCCTTTTTGTTCAGTTTACTAACCGTACTGATGTTGAATACCTTCAGCAGGAAAATGAGAAACTTGTAACTAAACTTGAATCACTTCTTGACGACTACAAAAACCTTGAAGATAAAACCAAAGTTCTAAGTGAAAAGAATAATCTCGTTCGTATGAATGTTAACCTTTCTACAGTTACTCCTGAAGAACAAAAAATTGGTATTGGTGGCAAGGCTTTCGGAGAAATTATTCCACTTACTACCCCAAAGGCAAATCTGATTGTTGATTCCCTTAAAATTAAGTTTGAAAATTTAACTGCCAAACTTAACTTCGAGAAAAATAACCTGAATCAAATTTCTGAAAGACTAATTTATAATGAAGATTTTTTCCGTCACATTCCTGCAATAAAACCAGTTGACGCTGCCCTTGGCGACCGTTTTGGAATGAGATTGCACCCAATTCTTAAAATTAGAAGAATGCATCACGGTCAGGATTTACGTGCCAAAACAGGCACAAAGGTTTTTTGTCCCGGCGATGGTGTTGTTTCTTCAGTAAGTTGGAGAGGTGGTTACGGAAGAACTATTGTTGTTGATCATGGATTTGGTTATAAAACTGTTTATGCACACCTTTTAAGATACAAGGTTGCTGTTGGCGATACTGTTAAACGTGGCGATTTACTGGCGTTAACCGGTAGCTCAGGTAAGTTTTCAACTGGTCCGCACCTTCATTACGAAGTACGTTATAATGGTGTAACCCAAAATCCTAAAGATTATTTCTACGAAGACCTTTCGCCTCAGGAATACAATCTCCTGGCTCAAAAAGCCGCGAAATAAATATTACTTCTCTTTTTTGTTTAATCTTTTTTTCTTAGCTTCATAAATTATTTTATGAATTCTTCCTTATTATATGCCCGAAAAAACCGATAAAGATATGCTCATTCCCGAAAATATGCTCAAGCTTTACAGACTTGGTGCATTCCCCATGTCGGATGACGATGATGTTATAAGATGGTATATGCCCGAAATACGAACTATAATACCCCTTAATAAATATAATATTCCACGCTCGCTAAAAAAGTTTTTGCAGAACTCCGGCTTTGAGTACCGTTTTGATTATGATACGATGAGGGTAGTAATTGAATGTTCACGCAGAGAGGAAACATGGATTTCGGACGAACTGATTGATGCTTATAATGGATTACATAAACTTGGTTGTCTGCATTCGGTTGAAGTATATCAGGAAAATAAACTTGTTGGTGGATTGTATGGCATCGCATCACAAGGAGCATTCTTTGGCGAATCAATGTTTTCAAGGGTTCCGCAAGCATCAAAAGCGGCACTCGCAAAACTACTTGAACATTTGGATTCAAAAGGATTCAAATTGCTGGATGTACAATATATGACTGAACACCTGAAAATGTTTGGGGCTATAGAAATTGATATGGATACATTTCAGGTTCTTAAGGATAATGCGTTTAACGTACCTACTAATTTCTAACACTTTTTAAAATTTTCATATATATATGCTTGTCACTTTCACTAAAACAAACAAACTGAACCCTCAACTTACTTTCCCTACCCTCAAGGAAACTTATAACAGTATTGATTGCTACCTTTGCCGCCTCTTCCAAAGGGTAACCATAAACACCTGTACTGATTGAAGGAAATGCTATACTTTCAAAGTTATTTTCATAAGCTATTTGCAATGAACTTTCGTAGCAACTCTTCAATAAATCCGGCTCACCTTTATCTCCGCCATGCCACACAGGTCCAACCGTATGGATTACATAATTAGCTGGCAAATTATATCCCCTTGTAATCTTTGCATTGCCCGTTGCACAGCCATTAAGCTTGCGAATTTCATTAAGTAAATCAGGTCCCGCAGCCCTATGTATAGCCCCATCAACGCCACCACCGCCTAATAACGAATTATTGGCAGCATTTACAATAGCATCTGCTTTAAGAGTTGTAATATCTGCACGAATAACTTCTATATTATAAAAGATATTCACCTCCTGCAAAATGGTAAATTAGTCGTCGTTGGTTAACCTGGTAATAATATGCTTGTGTTGCGGGTACAGATTAAGAAGTTCTTTTCTGTTAGCCAACTCAAAATCGCTATATTCAAAACCAGGCGATACAGTACAGCCTACAAGAGAAAATGAATACTGATTATTTGGATATGCACCGAACCATGAACCGGCAGGAATAACAGTTTGGAATACCTCACCATTAAAAATATTACTGCCAAGTTTTACTTGCTCAAGTTTACCATCGGGAGAAATGATGTATAGCATTAATGTACAGCCATAGTAAAAATGCCAGGTTTCGTCGGTTTTAAGTTTATGGAATGCAGAGAATTGGTCACCTTCAAGCAAGTAATATATACCTGTAGAAAACGCTCTTTTACCTTCCAGCCCTATACTTTTAAGAGCATCACCCGGAATACTACCTTCCGAACGATAAATCTCACGGAAATATCCTCCCTCGGTATGAGGTTCAAGATCAAGAGTTTTTATCCAGCCTTTGGAATTAATCATATATACTTTTGCTTAAACGATTATTACAATATCTGTAATAATGTATAAACTAATATTCGGATTTTTTGGAAAAATCCTTTAATAATAATTAAATCCGCAAGCTCAATTTCGAAAATATTTAACGGTTAGATAAGATTTACTACTTCTAACCCAACTTCTTTATTCTTTTCCCTGAAATTATTGAGGTGCTGCTCATACAAATTATTAAACCACTCATCATCAATTCCGTTAAGTTTTGCCACGTCACTTAAAAACTTTAACTCACGCGAATCGAGATCATTATCTGCATAAGCAATATTAAATCCATCCTTCAGAAAACTTTTAACAATTTCGTCCTCAGAAAAAACAGGAATATCATCAATTATGTATTCATTTTCTAGAAGAGTGCGTATTGCGTTACGGCAAAAACTTTTATCAAAGCCCATGGTATCGCATACTTTAAGCAAAAGATCTGTTTCGTCTTCAGTAATTTTATTGTCTTTTCCCAACAATAATAAAAGTCCCTTAAAATATTTACTTCTTTCAACAAGACTTATCTTCATTCGTTATCCCTTTCTGGAGTTAATTAAATAGTAAAATGATGTATCATTAGCCTCCGTGTTTTTCCCTTATATTCCCCAGAGTAAAATTTGTTCCTTTATTTTACAAATATAGTTTCAACATCCAACAATTTCAATTTTTAGTATAGTTCATTTGATTCGTATCATAACGGCTCATAATTTCATAATCGTATTTAAAACAAAATAATTAAACAATACTAGCTAACAAATTTGATTCAATCTTTAAAATCTGTTATTTTAATAGCATCTTTACACGGAGATTCTTGGTATGGAAATAATTCCTTTGATGGGCAAAATACTTATTTATCTGCTTGGATTGTTAGTTTTGATAATTATTATTACTTATATAACTAAAATGTTCAGGAAGAATAAAGACGAAGATGAAGCTGCGGAAACATCGGCAAACCCTATTGGCAATAATAATGCTCAAACAGAACAGAGCAATATATTTGAAAAGCCAAAGGAAATAGAAACACCAACAGCTCATAAAGATACAACCTTAAAGGTTCACAAGGAAGTAAAAAAAGAGTCGAAACTTTTTACCGAACAAAATATAGTACCTCGTGCTGATGATAATAAAGCCGATTTTTTTATAAAAGATAAAGATGCGGAAAATACAAAACCACGAAAAAGACCTAAAAAATCGACCGATAACTCAAATCCACGATTTCAAATTTTGAACGATGATTTGAAACCTAAAAACCAATAGATTTTTTTTTAGTTTCATTTTACTTTTTTGATTCATTTTTACTGTATTTTTAATGAACAAATTGATTTATTTTGGCACCTGCCCATTTACTCATTAAAATTTTTATATTATATTACTCCGCAAATTAGGAAAGACTATTATAATTTTCTATGCACATAAAAAATAATCTATAACTTTGGAGGACTACTATGCGTTTATTCCTTACTCTTTTATTGTTAGTATCTGTTACTACAATGTTCTCTGCCAAAGGTATTGAAAAGGTTGTAAAAAACCAGACCTCGGGCGGTGGTTATTACACTGAAGACGTTCTTGATGATTCTTACCTTTTAGAAGGTGGTTTTGAATCTGGCGAATTCGTTGAATTTACTCATAACGATGAAACTTCTGTTGGTATTATGTTCCATGTTTCCGAATGGAACGCTTACGGTAGTTCTGGTACAAGCTGGTGGATGAGCGATCCTGAATTAGGTAATGATGGTGGTTATGCAGATGGTTGGTATCAGGTACTTGATTCTGATGCATTTACTGTATCAGGAACTAATCCTACACTTTCTTTCTATCACAGTTACAATATTGAAGATCCTGCTGTTTACAACAACTATGATGGTTGGGATGGTGTAAACCTTCGTATTACTACTGATGGTGGTCTTACCTGGGAAGTAATCACTAATACTTCTCCTGCTTATAACTGTACTTCTATGTACAGCTTTGGTAACGTACATGGCGAAGGCGAAGGTGTTCCTGGTTGGGGCGGTTCTTCTGACTGGACTAATGTTACTGTTGACCTTAGCTCTTATAGTGGTAAGACTGTAAAACTTCGTTGGGCATTTGCTTCTGATGGTAGTTTTTCTACTGCTGACGATGCTACAATGTTCGGCTATCAGGTTGATGATATCGTTGTTTCTACTACTGAAGGCGAACTTTTCTCTAACAATGGTACCGAAAATGGTTTAACTCCTTCCAATAATGCTCCTGTTGGTGCTGACCTTTGGTCTGTTGTTTCTACATCTGGTTTAGGTGGAGCTGCAACTGGTTCTTACTTTGCTTCTTGTAACAACGAAAGCAATACTTATGTACCTAACATGGTTAACACTCTTACTTCTCCATGGGTTGAACTTCCAAGTGTTATTAATACTGCTTACGTTGACTTCAAGGTACGTGGTAGCTTTAGCGATAACGATGTTTTCCCTGCTGTTGATCACTTCGGTTATTATATTCAGGTTAATGGCGAATCTTTCAGAAGATATGCAAGTAACCTTGATCAGGACCCTAATGGTGATAGCTTCGTTTATAGTGATGCCCCAGCTACATGGGCTCTATTCTCAGAATCTTATGCTACTGGTCTTGTAGATGTTTCACAGTTTATTGGAGAAGAAATTAGAGTTATCCTTGAATTTAGCTCTGATGAAGATACTCCGATAGGCGAAGGGGTTAATGTTGATGATATTACAGTTTATACTCCTGATACTGTACCAGTTGAATTCACTACTTTTACTGCTGCACAGTCCGGTTCAAAAGTTAAACTTGAATGGGCTACTGCTACTGAAATTAACAACAAAGGTTTTGAAGTTGAAAGAAGCGTAAACGGTTCTGAATGGAGAGTTGTAGGTTTCGTTGAAGGTCATGGTACTGTTGCACAGTCTAAAAACTATAATTTCACTGATAATATAAATGGTATCTCTGGTTCTAACGTTGCTTATAGACTAAAACAGATCGATTATAGTGGTGCTTTCGACTATAGTAACGAAATTGAACTTGGCGATTTCTTACCAACTGAATACTCAGTTGCACAGAACTATCCAAATCCATTTAACCCTTCAACTACTATTAGCTTTGCTATTCCTGCTGATAACTATGTAAGCCTTAAAGTTTACAACCTTCTTGGTCAGGAAGTTGCTTCTATCGTTGATGGCAACCTTGCTGCGGGCAGCTATGAATACTCGTTTGATGCATCTCAGCTTGCTTCTGGCATGTATCTGTATGTATTGAATAGTGGTGCTAACAAAAATAGCTCTGAATTTACTTCTGTTAACAAGATGATGTTAATGAAATAAAATCCTCAAGTTGATTATTTCAACCACGAGCATTTTAATAAATTTAAGGTGGTTCTCTGAATAAGAGAACCACCTTTTTATTTTTAAATTGTTTCTTAAACTTTTCACCCTTTCCCGTCTGTTAACCACTATAACACTACATATCCCGTAAAAATGAAAGAGAGACTATGACTAACAAAAAACAAAAGCCAGGTATCTTTCAAAAACTTCTGAACTATACGGAAAAAGCTGGTAATACCCTTCCCCACCCCGCAACCCTGTTTGGCTTATTTGCCATTGCTGCCCTACTATTCTCTGCATTTGGCAGTTACATGGAGTGGCAAGTTATTCATCCGGGAACCAAAGAAATAGTTAAACCGATTAACCTGCTTTCGCATGATGGTATTCACAGAGTAATTCTTGAAATGGTAACAAATTTTACTAATTTTGCTCCACTTGGTATTGTCCTTGTGGCTATGCTTGGAATAGGAATTGCCGAACAAAGTGGTCTTATAAATGCCGTTATACGATTACTCGTTCTTAACTCACCAAAACACTTACTTACTTTTATTCTCGTATTCTCCGGTATTCTTTCTAACCTTGCTTCTGATGTTGGGTACGTTCTTCTTATTCCTCTTGCCGGAGTTATATTCAAGGCTGTTGGAAGACACCCGATAGCTGGTATGGCTGCTGCATTTGCAGGAGTTTCGGGTGGATTTAGTGCTAACTTGTTACTCGGTACTGTAGATCCCCTGCTTGCCGGACTTTCACAGGAAGCTGCACGTATTCTTGATCCGGTTTACGAAGTTAATCCTACTGCTAACTATTATTTTATGGTTGTTTCTACTTTTATTATAGCTCTTGCCGGTACTTTTGTTACCGAAAAAATTGTTGAACCAAGACTTGGTAAATATCATAATACACGTAATGAAGAAGCTGAGAGCTTTGAACCTCTTTCCGCTGTTGAGAAAAAAGGTTTATTAATGGCTTCGCTTGCTGTGGGAATAATTGTAATAATCACCCTTATAGGTTTTATACCCGAAAACGGTTTTTTCAGAAGTGCTGATGGCAGTTTACTTAGTTCACCACTTATAAAAGGGGTAGTTGCAATGCTACTTATTACTGCAGGAGCAACTGGTATTGCTTACGGTATAACAACTGGTGCATTTAAAAACGATGCCGATGTTATAAAGGGAATGGCGGTTTCTATGAAATCTCTTTCCACTTATATTGTGCTTGTATTTTTTGCTGCTCAGTTTGTTGCCTACTTTAAGTGGAGTAACCTTGGTATTATCCTTGCAGTTAATGGTGCAAATTTACTAATGGCTTCCGATATTGGTTTAATTCCGCTAATGATTCTGTTTATAATTCTCTCCGCAACAATAAATATGCTGATGGGTAGTGCATCAGCAAAATGGGCAATACTGGCTCCAATTTTTATACCTATGTTTATGATACTTGGATATTCACCTGAACTTTCACAGGTTGTTTACCGTATTGGCGATAGCGTTACCAATATAGTTTCCCCAATGATGAGCTTCTTTGCCCTTATAATCGCTTTTGTGCAAAAGTATGATGAGAAAGCTGGCATTGGAACTATAATTGCCACTATGGTACCTTATTCAATTATCTTCTTTATCGTTTGGACAATCTTGCTTGTTGTTTGGCTTCAATTTGGTTTGCCGTTGGGTCCGGATGCCCAGATATTTTACGAACTAAAAAACTAACCACCCCGTCTTTTCAATAAATTGAAAATTGTCAAGTCCTGAATAAGGTTGCAAGTTTATTCAGGACTTGACAAGGCAGGAAACAAATTCCCGCCTCGCTAAAACTTAACCAATAACATCAAAACCTGTATATTTTCGAAGTGGTTCAGGTACAATAATAGTACCCTCAGCAGTTTGGTAATTTTCAAGAATAGAAACCATCAGACGACTAGTTGCAAGTCCGGAACCATTAAGCGTATGTACAAATTCCGGTTTTTTAGTCTCCTTGTTACGGAAGCGTATATTTGCACGGCGAGCCTGAAAATCCTCGAAGTTAGAACAGGAAGAAGCCTCAAGCCATTTATTTTCAGCTGGTGACCAGGTTTCAATATCATAACACTTGGCAGCAGAAAAACTTAAATCGCCAGTACAGAGAGTAAGAATTCTATATGGAATATTAAGAGCCTTAAGGATATCAGTAGCATCAGCAACAAGAGCTTCAAGTTCATCATAAGAAGTTTCAGGTTTTGCAAACTTCACCATCTCAACTTTATTAAACTGGTGAGTTCTAAGAAAACCCTTGCTATCCTTACCATAAGAACCTGCTTCCCTTCTAAAACACTGTGTATAGCCACAATATTTAACGGTTAGCTCTTCCTCATTCAATATTTCATTTCTGTGCAAGTTTGTAATTGGCACTTCGGCAGTTGGAATTGCATAAAGATCATCTTTTTCCATATGGTACATATCTTCAGCCATTTTTGGTAACTGACCAGTACCACGCATTGAATCGGCATTTACAAGTAAAGGAGGCATAATTTCTGTATAGCCATGATTTTGCAGATGATAATCAAGCATATAGTTAATAAGAGCTCTTTCAAGTGTAGCACCTTTTCCCTTGTAAACAGGAAAGCCTGAACCTGAAAGTTTTGCACCACGTTCAAAATCAAGAATATCCAATTTGGTACCAATTTCAAGATGATCAACTACATACTCCGGTTTCTCAAAACTAAAACCTTCCGGCAACCATTTATCCGATTCAATATTGTCGCCTTCAGATTTACCAACCGGCACACTTTCATGCGGCAGGTTAGGAACCCAGCTAAGCAATTCAGTTAACTGATCACCAATACCACGGAGTTCATCATCAAGAGCTTTAATCTCATCGGATACCGAACGCATTCTTATAATAATTTCATCAGCATTTTCACCAGCACGTTTTAGTTGCTGTACTTCCTGTGAAGCCTTATTTCGCTCAGCTTTCAGTGCTTCCACACGCTGAAGTTTTTCTCTGCGTACTTTATCAACGCCAAGAATCTCATCAACGGTATCCTTCTCGTTTTTGTTGGTTACTCCCTGTTTAACTAACTCAGGGTTCTCCCTGATAAATTTTAGATCAAGCATCTAATAGTACTCCGTTTATTTTAATTTCCTTTACTTAACAACAATATTATATATTCTATTTTTAACATAAATCTCTTTAACAATGGTTTTACCATCGGTGTATGATTTTACTTTATCATCGGCAAAAACCATTGGTTTAACTACATCCTGTTCACTATCTGCAGGAACTTCAATTTTAGCACGAACTTTACCATTTACCTGAACAACAACCAATACGGAATCAACAACAAGTGCATCTTTATCAACATCGTAATATACCGGTTTCTGGTAAATTGAAGCGTCCTTACCTAATAATTGCCAGCATTCTTCACCAAGATGCGGAGCTACCGGTGCAATCATGCTACCAAATCTCTCAAGAGCATAAAGTTTTAAGTCTTCCCTGCAACCATTCCAGTTTTTATTCATTTCATTGGAAAGCTCCATAAGTGCTGCAATTGCAGTATTAAATCTTAGATTATCTATTTCTTCTGAATATTTTTCCAAAGTAAGATTAACTTTTCTGTAAATTGCTTTTTCAGCATCATTTAATTCAGCAAGTTCATATTTTTCTTTTGACTTGGTTTGTTTAGCCAAATCCTTGCTATCAACATATAACTGGTAAACCTTGTTGGCAAATCGGTCAACACCAACAATACCCTTATCACTCCAGTCACCACCCAATTCATAGGGACCCATAAACATTAGGTACATGCGGAAGACATCAGCACCATAATCCACAATAAACTCATCAGGATTAACTACGTTGCCTTTAGACTTACTCATCTTGGCACCGGCATTTGTAATTGTACCCTGGTGAACCAAAGTCTGGAAAGGTTCATCGCTGTTAACCATACCAATATCACGTAAAAACTTGTGCACAAAACGTGCATATAGCAAATGCATTGTAGCATGTTCGGCACCACCAACATACATATCAACCGGAGTCCATTTGTTAGCAAGCTCGGAATCAAACATACCTTCACTATAATGCGGATTAAGATAACGTAAATAGTACCATGATGAACAAACAAATGTATCCATAGTATCCGGATCACGTTTGGCATCCTTACCACATTTAGGGCATTTGGTATTCATAAAGCCTTCATGACGTGCAAGAGGCGAACCACTACCCAATGAAAAATCAACATCATAAGGTAGCTCAACTGGCAACTGATCTTCAGGAACAGCAACTTCACCACAATCTTCGCAATGCACAATTGGAATAGGAGTACCCCAGTAACGCTGTCTTGATACCAGCCAGTCACGCAAACGGTAGTTAACCTGTTTGCTACCCTTGTTCAGTTCTTCAAGGTATTCGGTAACCTTATCTTTACCTTCAACCGAATCTGTACCATCAAATTTACCCGAATTTATCATTGTACCTGGGTCGGTATATGCAGCTTCAAGTTCATCTTCGGGTTTTGTATCCGGCTCAAGAATAACTTTTACGATTGGTAATTCAAACTTTTTAGCAAATTCAAAATCACGTTCATCATGAGCTGGCACAGCCATTACGCAACCAGTACCATAAGTAGCCAGCACATAATCGCCAACCCAAACCGGTACTTTTTCGCCATTAACAGGGTTTATTGCAAATGACCCCGTAGGTACACCGGTTTTTTCCTTGGTAGTTGATGTTCTGTCAATTTCCGAAAGGTCTTTAACATCAGCTATATATTTTTCAACAGCTTGTTTATATTCATCGGTAACCAGCACATCAACAAGCGGACTTTCAGGTGCTACAACCACATAGGTTACACCAAATAATGTATCGGGACGGGTTGTAAACACTTTAATTTGCTCATCATGTCCTTCAACATCAA
This sequence comes from Melioribacteraceae bacterium, assembly GCA_963663615.1. Classification (GTDB taxonomy): domain Bacteria; phylum Bacteroidota; class Ignavibacteria; order Ignavibacteriales; family Melioribacteraceae. The sequence goes on along the minus strand of OY760517.1, from coordinate 1,003,876 downwards.
AAACCACTTCTGTACCGTACGAGCGACCAATCCAGTTTTTCTGCATCGTTTTGGTTTTTTCGGGCCAGTTTATTTTTTCGAGTCCGTCCAGAAGCTCATCAGCATACTCGGTAATTTTCCAGTTCCACTGGGCAAGCAGTTTTTTCTCAACAACAGCACCGGAGCGTTCGGCAGTTCCATCAGCTAATACCTGTTCGTTAGCAAGTACAGTCTGATCAACCGGGTCCCAGTTAACAGGAGTTTCCTTGCGGTAAGCCAAACCTTTCTCAAAAAGTTTTACAAATAACCACTGGCTCCATTTATAATATTCGGGCACACAAGTCATCAACTCTTTGTCCCAATCGTACATACACCCCATATCCTTAACCATTTTACGAATATCCTCAATATTCTTCATGGTACTGTCATACGGATGCACACCTGTTTTAATAGCATAGTTTTCAGCCGGTAAACCAAAGGCATCGTAACCAAACGGAGAAAAAACGTTATATCCCTGAAGTTTCTTGAATCTTGTCCACGAGTCTGCAGGTCCGTAATTATACCAGTGCCCGCAATGGAGCTTTGAACCTGAAGGATAAATAAACATTACAAGAGAATAAATCCTCTTTTCTTCTTCTGTCATATCAGTTTTGTAAACTTCGTTATCTTCCCAAAACTTTCGCCATTTAGTTTCAACCTCGTGGTGTGGATATCTCATTTTACCGTCATCAATTATTAAAAAATAGACCTAAAAATTATTAAAATAGAAGCCCTTAAGCAAGATTATATATTGCTGGTTGGTTATAAATAGGGTTTTAGGTGGATGTTATTAAAAAAATTCTAAAAACCTTTCTGAAAATGAAGAAATATTATTAGTTTTTAGGGTTGAAAAACTACAAATTATAAACGGAGTAATATTATGAAACTCTTTAACTCAGATTATTTTACATACAAAAACAACGAACTATACTGCGAAGATGTAAGAATAAAGGATATTACAGATAATGTAGATACTCCCGTTTATATTTACAGTAAAAGATTTTTTGAAGATCGCTATAACGAGTTTACCAATGCATATAAAGAAATTAAGCATCGTGTATTTTTTGCATCCAAAGCAAACTACAATATTCATGTTGAAAAATTGTTTGATGAAATGGGTTGTGGTATTGATGTTAATTCAGGTGGTGAATTATTAAGAGCTTTGGAAGCAGGTGTTAAACCCGAAAATATGCTTCTTACCGGCGTTGGTAAAACCGATGAAGAAATTAAAATGGGACTGGAGCATGGGGTGCTCCTTGTTAAAGCAGAATCACTGGAAGAAGTTCATGTTATAAACGATATTGCCAAACAGTTGGGAAAAACAGCCAAGGTTGCTTTCAGGGTTAATCCGGATGTTGATCCGCAGACACATCCTTATATTTCAACCGGACTTGCAGAAAATAAATTTGGAATTGACTCCACAGTAGCAGTAGATATTTACTTGGAAGCGTCAAGGCTTTCCAATATAGAAATTTGCGGTATTGATATGCACATCGGCTCGCAAATAACAAAAATTGCACCGTATGTTGAGTCGGTAAAAAAAATGGCAGACCTGATCAAAGTGCTTAAATCGAATGGATTAAATATTGAACATTTTGATCTTGGTGGTGGTATGGGTATAGTTTATAATGAAGAGACACCATTTACACCGTCTGAACTTGCCGAGGCAATAATTCCTGTACTAAAAGAAACCGGCTGCGAAATATTCTTTGAACCGGGAAGATCATTAACCGCTAACGGTGGTGTTCTAATTACCAATGTACTTTATACCAAGAAGAACAATCTTAAAAATTTTATCGTAATAGATGCTTCAATGACCGATTTACTTCGTCCTAGCATTTATGGTGCTTACCACCACATCCAGCCTGTTGAATTGATTGAAGGCAGAGAGGATTTGAAAGCAGATGTTGTTGGTCCGGTTTGCGAAAGTGGTGATTTTTTGGCAAAAGACAGATTACTTACAGCTACCAAAAGAGGCGAACTACTTGCCGTTATGTCAGCAGGTGCTTACGGTATTGTGATGGCTAGTAACTATAACGGTAGAAGAAAACCGGCAGAGGTTCTGGTTGAGAAAAACGCTTTTAGGGTCATCCGCAAGAGAGATTCTTATAAACAGTTAATAGAAAATGAGTTATAGGTATCGTATTATGAACTTTTAACTTGCTTTAGTAAAAAAACATCATACCTTTGTTTTACTGGATATTTAAACGTGGGAAGTTAAATATCCTGAGTCTTTAGAAATGGGAAAAATATTTGGGGTAATTGTTGTGAAATTTGTTTTTTTTAATCCTGTTGATCTCAGCCTTGGTGAGGTGTGTCCTAAATGTAAAAAGGAATCCGTATTAAGACATTCACATCCGAAAAACTTTGTAGAAAAGCTTCTCGATGAAAATACTTTTTTCAAGATTTATCGTTGCAATGAATGTAAGTCGCGTAAAATTTTCTGGAGTGCCCGTCTTTCAAAATATTGGTATTTAACACTTGCCGGTTATTTGAGTATTATACTGATTCTTACAATCGTTTTATCAATGAATTTATAGCAGTTCAAATACTGATATTACATTTCATTCGAACTTTTTATATCTTGCTCCTAAATTTATTTTAATTTGAGGATAAGATATGCGAGTTATACTATTCATTCTTTTGTCTGTATTCATTACAGCAGTAGTTATTGGCAAAGGTAAACGCCCTGTAACTATTGAAGACCTTTGGAATATGAACCGTATTACCGGCTATAGTATAGCCCCGGATGGCGAACATATTATCTATTCGGTAAAAAAATATAATATGGAAATGAATTCCGGCGAAACCCGGTTTTATTTAACTACCAACAGCGGTAAAGTTCTGCGGGAATTATCAGAAGAAGCAGATATTTCAGAAGCATCATTTTTGCCCAATGGTAAAATTGTTTTTGTTAAGAATAGAACTGTTTATACAACTACCGTTAAAGGTACGGGTAGTAACGAGTTGTTTGGTTTATACTCGGGTATTTCAGGTATTGTATCGAATAATAACGCATCTTTGCTATTGTTTACCTCCAGCGTTTACCCTGACTGTAATACTCAGGAATGCAATCAGCAAAAAGATGAAGAAGCTGAAAACAATCCGGTAAAGGCACAAATATTTGATGAGCTGCTATATAAGCACTGGAACTCGTGGCGTGGCAAAAAACGTAGCCACCTCTTCTTATATGATACCAAAACAGATAAAGTTATGGACCTTACACCAGGGGCAACATTTGATGTGCCGCCTCTTGCATTGGGTGGTGTTCATGATTATAATTTTTCCGGTGATGGTAACTCAATTACTTTTGCTGCAAATGTTACAGACTTCCCTGCAGATAATACAAACAATGATATATTCGAAATTGATGTTGAGAATGTCCTAAAAGGTCATAGCACCACAAAAACTTCATTATTCGAAAACAAGGGCAATGATACCGATCCTGTGTACTCACCTGATAACAAGAAAATTGCATTCTGTTCAATGAAACGCCCCGGTTTTGAAGCCGACAAACGCCGCTTGATGATAAAAGAAATTAAGTCGGGTAAAGTATTTGACATCACAATTAAATATGATATTTCAGTTGGCGAATTTATCTGGGCACCAGATTCAAAAGAAATTTACTTTACTGCCGCTAACGAAATTTATAATTCTATATACAAGATAAATGTTAGCACATCCGAACTTACAACTGTACTGGAAAAAGTAACAGCTGGTAATTTACAGCTGGATGCAAAAGGTAAAACTCTATTTTACACAGCACAAAGCTCAACTAAACCAGTTGAATTGTTTGCCCTTGATTTAGCAACAAACAAATCAAAACAGGTAACACACGTAAATGCTGAACTACTTTCGGAAATGAAATGGAATGAAGTTGAAACATTTTGGTCTGAAGGTGCTGAAGGCACAAAGGTACAATCTATTATGGTTAAACCACCGGATTTTGACCCTAAAAAAAAATATCCGTTAATGTTCCTGATACATGGTGGTCCGCAAGGTCACTGGAGTGATAATTTCCATTACAGATGGAATTTACAGATGTTTGCCGCTCCAGGTTATGTTGTAGTTGCTCCTAACCCAAGAGGTAGTACAGGTTACGGTCAGAAGTTTACCGATGAAATTTCGCAGGACTGGGGTGGAAAGGTTTATATAGACCTGATGAATGCTTACGATTATGCTATCGAAAACTATGACTTTATCGACAAGGAAAATACATTTGCCGCCGGGGCTTCATACGGCGGTTATATGATTAACTGGATTGAGGGACATACCGACAGATTTAATGCACTAATATGCCATGCAGGTGTATTTAACCTTGAAAGTATGTACGGCGTTACCGAAGAATTATGGTTCCCTGAATGGGAAATGGGTGGCACTCCGTGGGAAAACAGAGATCTTTATAAAAAGTGGTCGCCACATACTTATGTTGAAAACTTCAAAACACCAATGCTTGTTGTTCATGGTGCAAACGATTTCAGGGTTCCCGAAGGGCAGGCATTTGAATTGTTTACTTCTTTGCAAAAAATGGGTGTTGATTCAAAACTATTGTACTTCCCTGATGAATATCACTTTGTTGTAAAACCACAAAATGCACGTCTTTGGTGGAATGAAATTTATAAATGGCTCGATAACTACAAAAAAGCTCCGGAAACAAAGGACGCTCTCTAATTAAATTTTGGCGGACAGTTATTGTCCGCCTTTCTTCATGCCCTCAACAAAAATTCTTCATAAATTATATTTCTTGCATCTGTTCTCAGGAATATTACATTTCACTATTTAATTATTTTTCGGGTAACGGATGAGATATATCTACGGCAGAAAACCTGTTCTTGAAGCAATTCATGCTGAAAACGAAATTGAGGTTGTTTATATACAGTACGGTTTAAAAGGTGGTATTATTGATAAAATTAAACACTACGCAAAAAAAGCCGGTGTTAAGGTTAACGAAGTACCAACGAAAAAATTCGCAAGTATGGAAAATGCTGATTCAAGTCAGGGTGTAATAGCAAGTATAAGCGATATAACTTACCTTTCACTTGGTGAGCTACTTGGTAAAATATCATCAAAAACAGACCCGCTACTACTACTGCTGGATAGCATTCAGGATCCACATAACCTGGGTGCAATTTTACGTACTGCCGAATGCACAGGTGTTGACGGAGTAATTATAACATCTAACAAAAGTGCTTCTATTACAGAAACTGCTGTAAAAACTTCTGCAGGTGCTGTTTCGTTTCTTAACATCTGCAAGGTAAATAATCTTGTAAATGCAATGAAGGGTCTTAAAGATGGAGGTTACTGGATTACCGGTACACAACTTGGCGGAGATAAAAACTACACCGAAATTGATTATTCGGGTAAGACAGCAATTGTTATGGGTAACGAGGAAAAAGGAATACGTAAACTTGTTGCTGAAAATTGTGACTACCTCGCCGAAATACCAATGAAAGGAAATGTACAATCACTTAATGTATCGGTAGCAACTGGAGTTGTACTTTTTGAAATATTAAAGCAGAGAGCATAGTCTCTGCTTTAGAATAAGTTATTTAGAGTTGCATAATTTTTTATTCTTCTACTTTTAGTATCCTGTTGTATTTAATATTCAGCTTGCCACGAATAAAATCCCTACTTGATATTTCCAGATTTTTATTCAGTTTTGCCAAAAATAGTTTGCTATCCACTACCTCAATTCCTGTTATCACCTCGGCATATTTCCCAATTTTTTACACGATAATTTAGTTTTTTATTCTAAAAATGTGGCAAAATTGCTTCTTTTGCTATTCAATAACCTTCCAACTCAAACTATTGTCATCCTAATATACATATCCATTAAATAAATATTTTTTACTTTTTCAATATTTCTTGAACTATTATCTGTCTGATCCTTTTTATCCTTTATACCATCTAACTAATTTTATATTTTTACCTTAACAATAAATTAACTTTGTTACTATTAAACAGGAGGTTATCAATGTTCTCAGCCGAAACTTATCAACAACGGCGACAAAAATTATCCGAACTTGTAAAATCGGGTCTAATCTATTTTCCTGGAAATAATAGTACACCAAAGAACTATGCTGCCAATGAGTATAACTTCAGACAGGACAGCTCTTTTTTGTATTATTTCGGTATAGATGAGCCCGGATTAGATGCAATAGTAGATATTGATAACAACCGTACTATCCTATTTGGTGATGACCGCACCGTTGATGATGCTGTATGGATGGGATTCGATGACTCCCTTGCCGAAAAAGCTGACCTGGTTGGTGTTGACCAAACTGCTCCGGCAAAAGCTTTATTTAGTGTACTGGATGGAGCTGTTAAAAGTGGTCAGGTTATTCACTTTTTACCTCAGTACAGAGCAGAATCAAAACTTAAATTTGAAGAATTACTCGGTATTAAAGCTGCGGCTGTTAACAACTATGTTTCCAAAACTCTTATAAAATCTGTTGTTGATATGAGAAATATCAAATCTTCAGAAGAAATTGCTGAAATGGAAAAAGCTGTTGAAATTAGTTATGAAATGAATACTACAGCTATGAAACTTATGCGTGCCGGACTAATGGAACGTGAAATTGCCGGGACGGTGGAAGGGATAACTCTTGCCAAAGGGCAGGGTGTTTCGTTCCATATGATATTCTCGGTAAACGGACAAATACTTCATAACCATCACCACAACAATATTATGCTCGATGGTAAAATTGCGGTTCTTGATTCAGGTGCTGAATCGGACCTTCATTATGCAAGTGATATCACACGAACTATTCCTGTTTCAGGCAAGTTTACGCAACAGCAAAAGGATATATACAATCTGGTACTTCAGGCTAATATAAATTCATTCAACATGACTAAAGCCGGAACTCTTTACCGCGATTGCCATTTTGAAGCTTGCAGAACTATTACCAACGGATTAAAAGAGCTTGGCATTATGAAGGGTGATACCGAAGATGCTCTTGCCCAGGGTGCTCATGCATTGTTTATGCCTCACGGACTTGGTCATGCAATAGGTCTGGATGTTCACGATATGGAAGGTTTGGGTGAAGATTTTGTTGGCTATGATGACAAGATTAAACGAAGTGACATTTTTGGTACTGCATACCTCCGTTTCGGTAAGGAATTAAAAACCGGTATGACAGTTACTAACGAACCTGGAATTTACTTTATACCTCAGCTTATTGATTTGTGGAAAGCTGAAAATAAATTTACCGACTTTATTAACTATAACGCACTTGATACTTATCGCGATTTTGGTGGAATTCGCCTTGAGGATGATGTGCTTGTTACTGATGGTGAGCCTGAAATTATTGGTAAGCCAATTCCTAAAATAGTTGAAGAAGTTGAAGCTGCTTGTAGTGCAGTTTAGCAAGAATATATTGGGTGGAAATATTATACTGGAAATTTTATGTTAACTGGAAATTATAAAGAATTTCATTCCTCTGTCCGAAAGTTTATTCCAAAGGACAGAGTTTTTACTGATGAACTTAGAAAACTTACTTATGGTACTGATGCGGGATTTTACAGACTTATCCCCCAAATAGTTGTAAAAGTTAATAACGAAGACGAATTGCAGCAGTTAATCAAAACTGCTAATAATCACAAAATAGCTGTAACATTCCGTGCTGCCGGAACAAGTCTTTCCGGACAGGCAATTTCCGATTCGGTACTGGTATTATTTGGTCCCGACTGGAAAAAACATTCAATAGCCGAGGATGCCTCAACAATTACAATGCAACCCGGTATGATTGGTGCACATGCTAACCTGTTTTTGTCGAAATATCATAAAAAGCTGGGTCCCGACCCCGCTTCTATTAACTCGGCAAAAATTGCAGGTATTGCTGCCAACAATGCAAGTGGTATGACGAGTGGTGTTAAGAATAACATTTATAACACTCTTAACAGCATGAGGATTATTTTTCCTGATGGTGCTATTCTTGACACAAGCGATGAAGCAAGTAAAACAGCTTTTGCAAATTCGCATCCCGAATTTATGAACGGTGTAAAACAACTTGCAAAAGAAATTACTGATAACTTAAAGTTAAGTAATAGAATAACTCAAAAATACCGAATGAAAAACACTACCGGGTACGGACTTAATTCACTTGTTGATTATTCCGATCCTTTTGAGATTATTCAACATCTTATGATTGGCTCGGAAGGTACACTTGGCTGTATTACAAATATTACTCTTAACACCGTACCAAGTTTACCACATAAGGCATCAGCTCTAATTTTATTCCCTGATATTCATACGGCTTGCAGTGCAATTCCTATTTTTCAGGAAATGCCGGTTGATGCTGCCGAAGTTATGGACAGGGCATCACTCCGTTCGGTTGAAGACAAACCGGGTATTCCGGCTTATATAAAAGACCTTGGTAATGATGCGGCAGCTTTACTTGTTGAAACTTCCGCTCTCGAAAAAGAAACCCTTAAACAAAATATTGAGAAAATTGTAAACTCAATTAAGGACTTGCCAAAAGAGCATGAAATTGAGTTTACCGATGTTGCTAAAGAATTCAAGAAACTTTGGGACGTTCGTAAAGGTTTATTCCCTTCTGCTTGTAAATCCAGAATACCGGGTACAAGCGTAATAATTGAGGATGTTAACTTCCCTACCGAAAAGCTTGCCGATGCTGTTCTTGATCTTCAGGCATTATTTGCAAAACATGGCTATAACGATACCATAATTTGGGGTCACTCACTCGTAGGTAACCTTCATTTTGTATTTGCACAAGATTTTAGTTCGGATAAAGAAGTTGAACGCTACCGTGTTTTTATGGATGATATTTGTGAACTCGTGGTAAAAAAATATGACGGCTCCCTTAAGGCAGAACATGGAACAGGTCGTAATATGGCTCCGTATGTTAAATACGAATGGGGCGAAGAAGCTTACGACTATATGAAAAAAGTGAAACAGCTTTTTGATCCGGAAAATCTGTTTAATCCCGGTGTTGTTATAAACGAGGATCCGGAAATTCATCTTAAAAACTTTAAACCAATGCCAAAAGCTAATCCGCTTATTGATATGTGTATTGAGTGCGGATTTTGCGAAATAAATTGCCCTTCAAAGGATTTAACTCTAACTCCTCGTCAACGTATTGTTGCGTGGCGCGAAATTGTTAATCTTCGGAATACAGGTGCTAATAAAGAGCGACTTAAAGAGTTTGATAAAAGTTTTGAGTATCAGGGAAATGATACCTGTGCAACTGATGGATTATGTGCTACAAGCTGTCCTGTTGATATTGATACTGGTAAAATGATTAAAAAAATTCGTGAGGAAAATGCCTCCGGACTTGGTAATAGTATTGCTGGTTTGGTTGAATCGAATATGGGACTTGTTACTGATCTTGCCAAACTTGGCTTGAACGGTGCAAATATTGCCCACTCTGTAATGGGTACAACCTTAATGCAATCTGCAGCAACCGGAATGAGGAAAATATCAGGCAATACAATTCCGCTTTGGAATAAATATATGCCTAAAGGTGCAGATTCAATTATGGTCTATCCTCCGCAACCCGAAGAACAAAAAGTAGTTTACTTCCCGAGCTGTATTAGCAGAAGTATGGGTCCGGCTAAAGGTGATAGCGATGCTGTATCGCAAACAACAGTTACACAGCGTTTACTAAAAAAAGCAGGCTATGCGGTTATATATCCCGAAAGTATGTCGAGATTATGCTGCGGCATGGCTTTTAATAGCAAGGGTTTTGTAAAACAGGGATTAACGAAATCTGATGAGCTTTACGAATCGCTTAAGGAAGCATCAAATAATTTTGAGTACCCAATACTGTTCGATACCAGTCCTTGTACGCACCACTACAGGGAGTACCTGAAAGGACGTAATGAACAAGTTAAAATTTACGAACCAATTGAGTTTGCTCTCGATTACCTTGTTGACAAGCTTGAGTTTACTCCAACTGATGAAAAGGTTAGTATCCATACAACTTGCTCAAGCAAAAAAATGGGACTTGACGAGAAGTTTTACGAGTTAACCAAATTATGCTCAAATAATGTTATTGTACCTCATGATGTTGGCTGTTGTGGTTGGGCTGGTGACCGTGGGTTCAGTTATCCCGAACTTAATGACTCTGCCCTACGTAACCTTAAGGAACAGGTTAAGGAAGCAAAAGAAGGTTACTCAACAAGCAGAACGTGTGAAATTGGACTTTCAATGCACTCCGGTAAGTACTATAAATCGGTATTATACCTTGTTGACCGAGTAACCACCGCAAAGAAGTAGATGGTATTTACATGAAATAAAACCTCGCAAGTTTTAAAACTTACGAGGTTTGGTATCCTAAAAATTTTAATGATATTTGGTAGAAGGGTACTCCTACCGTCATTATTTACAATTTTAAAAACCTCCGAAATTTTCAAAATTTCGGAGGTTTGCTGTATGTAAACATAAATTGTAATAAACGTTTACCCAATATAAAAAAACCTGCGATGCTTCAAGAACATCTCAGGTTTGCTGTACTATTAAACATTTTGGCGGAAGGGGGCTTCCACCCTACAGATTATTAAATTCTAATCGGCTGTTGCTGATGAGGCATCCGGCAGATCAAAATTAACCAGACCGAATATATCATCTTCCGAGTTTAGCAAATCACTAAGGGTAAGACTACCAATTGAGTTATCAATAGCTTCCTGTATAATACGCCACAGCGAACGGATTGAACAATCACTGGAGTTGGTGCAAATACCATTTTTACCGGGGTGTGCCGCACAAAAAGATTCATCATACAGTCTGCCACCAAGTACATTCATAACATCCCCAATAATTATTTCATCAGGATGCTTAGTAAGCTTGTAACCACCAGTATGTCCGCGTTCGCTATCAAGTATTCCGCCAATTCGGAGGGCACGCAGCATCTTGGCAACATTATGCTCCGAAAGTCCCTCAAGACGGGCAATTTCAGGTATGGTAACTGCTTTTCCATAACTTCTGCCAATAGTAAGCAGACATCTTAAACCGTATTCTTCCTGTGCACTAAATTTCATAATAATTTTTATCTTTTATTTGTACGGGCAATTCTCCGATGAATCGGCGTCTAAGGACATGAATTGCCCATACATAAATATAAATTCTTCCTAATTATTTAATGGTATTTTTGAACCGCATGCTCTTGCATGTACAAGTTTTGCATAGTCTGCTTCGCTTACCGAAGGACCTTCCTTAGTACAGTGTTTATCGAACTGCTCAATAAGTACATCTGCAACCTGTTGTGCCGATTTGCCTTCAATATGATGACGTGGCAACATAAATAAAACTTCTCCATCCTTAACCAACGCCATTGATGGTGATGAAGGCGGAAAGTCTTTAAGATATTCATTACGCACAGTATCCACCGCATCTCTTTCCTGACCGGCAAATGAGGTTAACAGCATATCCGGTATTTTACCATTCATAGCTGCATGTGTTGCTCCCGGACGAGCACTTCCTGCTGCACAACCGCAAACCGAATTAATTATTACAAATTTCACTTTCCCGTCTTTTTCGCCAAGTTTTGCGTTAACTTCATCGGGGGTTGTCATTTCTTCAAAGCCCATATAAGTTAGCTCATCACGCATTGGCTGAACCGCTACCGGATCATAGATAGGAGGTCTTAATTTTGCATTTATCATTAGTATAACCTTTCAACTTTTTAATTAATTTTAAAGAAAACCGAGTTCAAACTTCGCTTCTTCAGACATCATGTCCTTGTCCCAGGGCGGGTCAAAAACAAGATCAATATAAACCTCATTTACGCCATGCACTGCTGCAACCTTATCCTTTACTTCACCGGGTAAACTACCGGCAACCGGACACGCAGGCGAGGTTAGGGTCATTTTTACATACACATCACCCGTATCATGAATATCAATTTCATATATTAAACCGAGTTCATAAATATCAACCGGTATTTCGGGATCATATACCGTTTTAAGGTTTTTAATTATGCCTTCTTCTGTAAACTTTTTATTCAACATTTTATTGCTCATCTAAACATTTTAATTACTTTTTGCAAACCTTCAGCAAGTTTATCCACTTCTTCCATTTTGTTATAAAACGAAAACGAAGCACGAGATGTTGCTGGTAAATTATAACGCTGCATAACAGGCTGCGTGCAGTGGTGACCTGTACGAATTGCTATACCGTGCGTATCAATTAAAGTACCTATATCGTAGGGATGAATACCATCAAGCGTAAAAGCAATTACAGAGGCTTTTTCCCTTGCAGTACCTACAATTGTTAAACCCTCTATTTCAAGTAAACGTTCAGTAGCATATTTTAGTAATTTATCTTCGTATGCCGAAAGTTCATGCCTGTTAAACTGCTCAATATAATCTATTGCGGCACCCAGCCCAATACCACCAGCTATATTTGGAGTACCAGCCTCAAACTTTTGCGGTACATCCTCAAATGTAGATTCCTCAAAAGTTACCTTGCGAATCATATCACCACCACCCTGATAAGGAGGCAGTTTTTCCATTAGATGTGTTTTACCGTAAAGAACACCAATTCCTGTAGGAGCAAAAACCTTATGTCCGCTAAACACAAAAAAATCACAGTTTAGTTCCTGCACATCAACCTTAATATGTGGTGCAGATTGCGAACCATCTATCAGAACCGGAACACCATTTTCATGCGATATTTTAATAATATCCTTTACCGGGTTAATTGTTCCAAGCGAATTTGATATATGTACAATTGAAACAAGTTTAGTTTTTTCATTAAACAGTTTTTTGTACTCATTCATTATCAAATCACCGTTATCATCAATAGGAACGACTCTCAGCTTTATCTTCTTTTTAGCACAAAGCAATTGCCAGGGTACAATATTGGCATGATGTTCCATCTGCGAGATGATTATTTCATCACCCTCCCGAAGCAAACTTGCACGACAAAAAGTGCTCGCTATCAGGTTTATTGCTTCGGTGGCACCACGTACAAAAATAATTTCCGAAACGCTCATTGCGTTGATAAATTCCTTAACCTTCAATCTTGCCCGCTCGTAGGAATCAGTCGCTAGCTCGCTCAAAAAATGCAATCCACGATGTATATTTGCATTTTCATAGGTATAGTAATGTGTAATACTATCAATAACACTTTGCGGTTTTTGAGTAGTAGCAGCGTTATCAAGGTAAACAAGAGGCTTTTCATTAACCTTCCTTGCCAAAATAGGAAAATCAGCCCTTACCTCATCAACATCAAATTTGCGTATTCCTTTCTCGGTAATCACTTGTTCTGTAATGCCGGTTTCAATCATTATATTTTAACTCTTTGCAAGTGTTCAAAAATTTTATGATTCAATATCTCTCTTAATGCTTCAATATTTACCTTCTGAACAACGTCATCGGCGAAAGCTCTTATAAGCATTGATTTTGCCAGATCAGATGGTACACCTCTTGAGCGAATATAAAAATAGGCAATATCATCAAGATGACCAACTGTTGCACCATGCGAACATTTCACATCATCGGCATAAATTTCAAGCTGGGGTTTTGCATCAACATGTGCATCTTCTGATAGCAATACAGCCTTGTTGGACTGATATGCGTTGGTTTTCTGTGCATCCTGCATAACAAGTATTTTACCTGAAAATACTCCCCTTGCCTTATCGTCCAGAATACCCTTGTAAAGCTCGTTACTTTCACAATTAGGTTTAGCATGATTTACAAAAGTATGGTTATCTATATGTTGTTCCTTGTTGCCAAGATACAGACCGTAATAGTTTATTTCAGCAAACTCACCTGTCATTACACTATTAAGGTTATTACGTACCAATTTGCCACCAAATGTAAATACAAAATGACTAAATACACCTTTTTCTTCAGTTACAGATTCGGTGCGTTCAATATGGTATGAGTTGCTATCTTCGCTTTCAACCTTGTAAACATTAAGATTACCCGATTTACCAACAAATGTTTCAGTAATAATATTGTTAAAATATGGTTTTCCTTCTAACGCTACATGATTTAAGATAACGCTGGCACTTGCATTATCACCAACCACCATCAAATTGTGAGGTGATACAAGCACCGATTCATTCTCACTACCAGATATATTTACAACCTGAATTGGGCGTTCCAGCATTTTACCATCAGGAACATAAAGGAAAAAACCATCGGTTGTGTAAACATGATTAAGATGATTAAATGCAGAAGGGTTATCATAACTTTTGTTGAAATACTTGTTAACCAGTTCAGGATTTTCCTGCATTACATTTTTAATACTGCCTGCAATAACACTCTTTGGTAATTCACCAAAACATGAAAGTTCCTCTACATACTCACCATTATAAAATACTGCCTGATCATAATCAAAACCTGTAAACACCTTATCTTTAATATTATCACTGGCAAGTTTTTTAGTATCAGCTATTGTAGCAGGCACAAACTCCTGTTCCAATACTTCATTAACATTGGTATATTTCCATTCTTCATCTTTCATGGTAGGGAATTTACTCCCTTTCAGGGCATCGAAACTTTTATTACCCAGTTCCCTGTTAGGCAGATTACTATTACCATTCAATGAATCAGTAAATTTATTGTAAAGCGAACTGTACCAGTCAATCGCTTTTTTATCACGAGTTGATTTATCCATTCTCTGCTCCCTAAACTTCTGCTACTTTTTCTGGTTTGGTAATCCAGTCATAGCCTTTTTCTTCAAGCTCAAGTGCAAGTTCTTTTCCACCCGATTTTACAATTTGTCCCTTATAAAGAACGTGAACATAATCAGGCACTATGTAGTTAAGTAAACGCTGATAGTGAGTTACAAGAAGCACAGCATTCTTTTCGCTACGGAAAGTATTAACACCTTTTGATACAATTTTCAAAGCATCTATATCAAGCCCCGAATCAGTTTCATCAAGCAACGCAAGTTTTGGATTAAGCATAAGAAGCTGCATAATTTCATTACGTTTCTTTTCGCCACCTGAAAAACCAACGTTAACATATCTGTTTATCATTCCCTGATCCATTTCCAGAATTTCAGCTTTTTCACGTATCAAAGCCATAAATTCTTTTGCAGTAACTTCATCCTTACCATGGTATTTCCTTATTTCATTCATGGCAGTTTTAAGAAATGTAGTATTAGTAATTCCGGGAATTTCAATTGGGTACTGAAAAGCCAGAAAAACACCTTCCCTAGCTCTGTCTTCAGGAGCCATATCAAGCAAATCCTTACCTTCGTAAATTACTTCACCACCGGTTACTTCGTAATTTTCGTTACCGGAAAGAATATTTGCCAATGTACTTTTGCCTGAACCATTAGGACCCATAATAGCATGTACTTCGCCTGCATTTACTTCGAGGTTAATACCTCTTAATATTTCTTTGCCTTCAATATTGGCGTGTAAATCTTTAATCTTTATCATTTTTAGTTTATCCTCAATTTAAATTCTTAACCAACACTGCCTTCAAGACTAACCTGAAGCAGTTTTTGAGCTTCAACTGCAAACTCCATAGGCAGCTCATTAAATACTTCCTTGCAGAAACCATTTACAATCATGTTAACAGCATCTTCAGTTTCAATTCCGCGTTGGTTAAGATAAAATATCTGATCTTCCCCAACCTTTGAGGTTGTAGCTTCGTGCTCAACCTGACCTGTACTATTATCAATTTCAATATATGGAACAGTATGAGCACCACAACGGTCACCCATTAACATCGAATCACACTGCGAAAAGTTTCGTGCATTTTCGGCATTCTTGCCAACTTTTACCAATCCGCGGTAAGTATTGTCGCTCCTGCCTGCACTAATACCTTTGGAAATAATTGTGCTTTTTGTATTCTTGCCAAGATGAACCATTTTGGTACCGGTATCTGCCTGCATAAACTTGTTAGTAACAGCAATTGAGTAAAACTCACCTATACTATTATCGCCGCGTAAAATACAGCTTGGGTATTTCCAGGTTACAGCTGAGCCGGTTTCAACCTGCGTCCAGGATATTTTTGAATTGTTACCCTTGCACAAACCACGCTTGGTAACAAAGTTGTAAATACCACCCTTACCTTCAGCATCACCCGGATACCAGTTTTGTACAGTTGAGTATTTAATTTCCGCATCATCCATAGTTACAAGCTCAACAACCGCAGCATGAAGCTGGTTTTCATCACGCATTGGAGCAGTACATCCTTCGAGGTAGCTAACATAACTTCCTTCATCGGCTACAATGAGTGTACGCTCAAACTGACCTGTCTGCTGGTCGTTTATCCTGAAATATGTAGAAAGCTCCATTGGGCATCTAACACCTTTGGGAATATAAACAAACGAGCCATCAGAGAAGACAGCCGAATTTAATGCGGCGAAATAATTATCTTTTTGAGGCACAACCGAACCAAGGTATTTTTTAACAAGTTCCGGATGCTCCTTAATTGCCTCGCTCATTGAACAAAAAATTACACCTTTTTCTTTAAGTGTTTCCTTGAATGTTGTAGCAACCGAAACAGAGTCAAAAACGGCATCAACAGCAACACCCGAAAGTGCTTTTTGCTCATCAATAGGTATTCCCAATTTTTCGAAAGTAGCAAGTAACTCGGGATCTACCTCATCAAGACTATCGAGCTTTGGTTTTTGCTTGGGAGCCGAATAGTAATAGGCATCCTGATAATCAATAGGAGGAAATTTTACCTTAGCCCAGTTTGGCTGTTTCATTTCTTTCCATGCCCGGAACGCTTTTAAACGCCATTCAAGCATCCACTCCGGCTCTTCTTTCTTGGCAGAAATAAAACGCACAGTATCTTCATTCAAACCTTTAGGAGCTTTTTCTGCATCTATATCGGTAACAAATCCCCATTTATATTCCGAATTCGTTAAATCATCAATGACCTTCATGTCATCCATAAATTACTCCGTGTCTTATATTTTCTTTATCCAAAATTAGTCAATCTGGAAATATTTGTCAAGATTGAAAACATAAGTAAAACCAAATCAAATTTCCAATAGTTCCATGCAGAACGAAAACATAGTTTCACATATTGCTAAGTCAAACAGAAAACCCTCAAATTCGAACGTAGGGGCAATTCATGAATCGACCCTACGAATTTCAACATGTTTATTTACAGGACAACAGACCTCTGAAATTTCCAAAATTTCGGAAGTCTTGTATATCTTGTATATCTTGTATCTGAAGTAAAAATATCGGGGTATGTTATTGTGGGATGTTTCCCGGCTCGGGAAGAAGAATTCATTCTCGGGAAGAAATTTAATTGAAAAGGTTCGTAAGTATGTAGCCACCACCCGGCTTCGTCTTTGGACTACGCCGCGGTGAACAAAAAAAAATCCCGGGAGGAAAACCAACCGGGATTTTTGTATATATAAAATGTATTAGGTATGTCTTAGTATGCAATACTAACACCCAAGTTAAAGTACCTTGGAACACCAAGATAAACTTCTGCTGACTGTGCAGCATGACTATAACCAGAAATTGCATTATAAGCTGAATTATCAACCGCATCCTGCACATAAATTGCATCAAACAGATTAAATACATGAGCAAAAACTGAAAGTTCAAGACCATTTAAGTCAACTGGTAACTGATAGTTAGCATGTAGATCAAAAATACGAGCAACAGGCAATTTCCATGACTGATCAAGATCAGCAGTTGCTTTTGAAGAAGCAACTCTTGAAATAGGATCGAAAGCAGCGTAATGGCCCTGGTACTGTTTGTAAATCAAAGTAGCACTAAAACCACGGAATGGGAATACTGTTGCTGATAAAGCAAACTGAGACTGAGGTGCATCACCAACTTTAACATCAGTAAGATAAATATTGTAATTGTTCTGAATAGCTGAATCATAAGAATACCACATAGCCTTAACAGCATCTTCGTTAGTATATGTCCAGTTATTGAATGATGCCATCGCATCAATTCTTAAAAATCTTACTGGCTGGTATCCAACTTCAACTTCGATACCCATATGATTCTGATTAAGATCTCTCATAATAAAGATACCAGTTTCATCAACACCATTTACCTCATCAACTTCAACATCATATTCGCTATCTACAAGAGTTCTGTTATCCCACATTGTATAATAAGCATTTACTTTTGCGTTTAATTTGCCATCGCAGGCATAACCGTTCATACCTAATTCAAATGAAAGGAAGTTTTCAGTTTCAGGATTTTCAACAAGCTCCCCAACTTTATCGTTTATTACACGGTCAAATATTGGAGCTTTTGCAACATAACCGGCATTAAAATAAACATCAAGATCATTAAGGGCTCTATAGTTAACACCACCTTTGAACTGATAACCGGAAATTGCATCTGCATCTATTTCAAATGGTTTACCATTAGCATTACGGAAGTGATCTTTGAAGCTGTAGCTAATAGTTGACCAGCCCGCCATACCATAAGCAGAAAGTTTATCAGCAGTATATTCAGCCTGAGCATATAAGCCTAACCAATCAATAGTATTGGTATTGTAATAATCAACTTTATCGCCAAGACCCTTTTGCTTAGAAGTAGGAGTAGTATCAAAATCATTAGCAGTTTCAACAAAATATGCACCACCAAGAAGGTCTCTAACTTCTCTAAAGTGATCAATCTGAGCAGTTCTCCAGTCAACACCAAAAGAAGTGCTTAATTCATCACTAAATTTGTAATAAGCCTTTGAAATAGCACCAATTGTCCACTGGTTATTAGTTGAGTTACGAATAATACCTTTTGAAACTGATTTGCCATTTGTTGTATCAACATTTGCAAGGTTAGTAGCAATTGTTTCATCCCATGCAACATATCTCTGAAGCGAAGAAGCATATCTGTTACCAGCATGATAGTTGTATCTTACACTACCATAAGTACCGGTACCGCCACCTTCACCACCTGAGTAGTAAAGTGTAGTATATAGAGAAAAGTTTTTAGAGAATTTAGCATACCAGTTCAAGTTTGCAAGTGGTTTGTTATAATAGTTTTCTCTTTCATTTAGGAAATTAGGGCTATATCTATCATGATATTCACCATAGTAGTATTGTTTGCCAGAATAAGAATTATCAACAACATTCCAGTTAGGGTTAGACGCTCTACCCATTTCAGGAACCTGTGCAATATCAGCATCGCTATAACCAAGAACGTTTTTGGCATAATCATGATCATAAGCTGCAGCATTCTGTTTATATAGGTTCTGACCATGTCTTTGTGGAGCAGCCATTACATAAGCTTCAAGTCTGTGATTTTTATTAATATTATATGCAGCACCAACATAATATGCATAAGCATCAGTCCAAGATTTATCAACAAGTCCGTCACCAGTTTTTCTTACACCACCAACAGAAAGTGCAAATTTGTTGTCAATTAAACCAGTATGAGCAAAGAAAGTTGATTTCACAAAGTTTCCTGAACCCATCTCTCTTTTAAAACTAAAACCAGCTTTTTGTGCAGAAGGATCAGTAATAATATTCATGGTACCACCAATTGAAGGTGTTGCAAGGTTTACAGCAGAAAGACCGCGCTGTACCTGAATTGATGAAGTAGCATCACCAACACCATCCCAGTTTGACCAATAAACCCAACCGTTTTCCATATCGTTTACCGGAATACCGTTTATCATTATGGCAACGTTTCTCTGATCAAAACCACGAACATTAATACGTGCATCACCAGCACCACCACCCTGAATTGTTGAATAAACAGAAGGTGTAGTGTTTAATACAAGAGGAATATCTTGAGAACCTAAAGTAGATTCCATTTGACTTTTATCAATATTAGTAAAAGCAACCGGAGTTTCTCTTTCTTTTGCACGGTCGGCTAGTACTGTTAATGATAGTGAAAATTCGTAATCAGTTAATACGAAATTAGCTGTTACGTCTTTGTCTTCTACCATTACGTATTCTTCAACTGTTTCATAACCAATATAGCTACAAGTTACAAAATAGTAACCTTTTGGTACCTTGAATTCGAATTTACCGTTTTCATCGGTAGCGGCACCAGTACGAAGTTTTTTAATAAATACGTTAGCGCCTACTAAAGGTTCGCCAGATTCGGAACTTGTAACTTTACCTGATATTTTGTAAGTCTGTCCAAAAGCAACAGAAGCTACAACCATCATTATTACTAGAAGTTGGAAGAATTTGTTCATATTATCTCCTGTTAGAAGTTAATGATTATTATTTGTAAAACTAGTTTGTGAATAGGTCTCTTAAATTACATTTGAAACTATCCTTGCATTTAATGCAAACACACAAAAATTGTTTCAGCAAATAGTGAATTGTTACTACAAACACAATTAACTAAGATAATGAAATTTACAAAATGGCAAGTTTAATAAATTGTTAAGAATTAAAATCAAGTCAATTAGAAAGGTATTTTGGGGTAAATTATTTTACCCTTTTTTCGAAAATAGTAGTTTTGGGGACTTTAAACAGAAATTAAAGAACGCATTAATTAACTGTTGTAAAACTACTAAACAAGTGTTAACGTTTTGTTAAAGGAATGTAAAATAATTGTTTATTTTGCAAAGGTATTTTCTTCAGGCGATACTTCAAACTCGCAAAACTTCCTGTTGTTCTCTTTTGGTGGCAAATATGAATCGAGCAATTGAATTTCTTTGTTGTATATATTAAAGTTATATACACCTGCATTCATGCTTCCATCCTGCTTTACTACATATACTGTATAATCACCTATCAAATCTTCAAAAGAAACTTCGGTACGTGCCGGCTGTATGCGTGGAGCAACATTCGTATTTGCTTTCAAACCCATCAGAACAATAAATATTTCACGCTTTTCCTTTAGCACCTCAAGTGTAATTTCGTATGTAAAGCTTATAAATTCGGCAACCGTTTCAATTGCAAACACACAATTTTGCGTTTTCAAAATATTATCATACGAAAAGTATGCCTTGCAGTAGTATTCCAGCTTGTCGGGTTTTGCTTCCGGAATTGCATTTATAGCATTCTCTGCTTTTTTCTTTCTAGTTTTAGGTATTTTTGGTATATGTTCAGGACGTTTTAGAGGCAATGTTTACTCCACAATTGTTTTAGTAATTGCGTCAAGATCATCTATATTAAAAGTTTTTTGGTCTCCGGTTTCCATGTTCTTAAGAACCGTTTCATTCCTCTCAAGTTCTTCACCACCATACATTATCGTATATCGGGCATTACACCTGTTTGCTTCTCTCATCTGGGCTTTTACGCTACGCCCCGCATAATCAACTTCAATCTTCAAACCTTTGCGTCTGAAATATAAGGCAAGGTTGTAAATTTTTTCTGCATTGGCTCTTTCAATATCCACGATATACAAATCAAGTTTATTATCTTCAAGTTCAAGAGATTTTTCATTTTCACAGGCAAGTAAAATACGCTCAATACCGGCTGCAAAGCCAATACCTGGTGTATCTTTTCCACCAAGCTGCTCAACAAGAAGGTTATATCTGCCACCACCACATAACGCACTCTGGGAACCAACACTTCCACTTATTACTTCAAAGGTGGTATGAGTATAATAATCTAATCCTCGAACAAGTTTAGGATCAATTTCATAAGGTATGCCTGCTTTTAACAGTACAGATTTAACTACTTCAAAGTGTTCAAGACTTTCATCATCTAAAAACTCGATTAGTAACGGAGCATTCTCCATTATTTTTTGATCGTTTTCATCCTTGCTATCAAAAATACGCAAGATATTTATGTCGAATCGCTTTTGAGATTCCTGCGAAAGCTTACCAAAATAAGGATTAAGATATTCTTTTAGAATTTCCTTGTATTTTTCTCTCGACGAAGGTACACCAAGTGAGTTAATCTTTACCTGAAGATGCTTAAGTCCGAATTTGGAAATAATATCATACGCAGTAATTATCATTTCAGCATCAAGCATAGGCGAATGCGAGCCTAATGCCTCGGCACCAAACTGGTGAAACTGTCTTAACCTGCCAGCCTGCGGTCTCTCCTGACGAAACATTGGAGAGATGTAGAATAATTTGTTAAGTGCTTTTTTCTTATCGAGCGAGTGTTCAATAAGTGCACGCACAACAGCTGCTGTCATTTCAGGTTTAAGGGTAACACTTGTATCCGATCTGTCTGTAAAGGTGTACATCTCCTTGCTAACTATATCGGTAGCTTCACCAATACCACGGGCAAAAAGTCGTGTTTCTTCAAAAACAGGAGTTCTGATCTCATCGTAATTATAAGCTGAAAATACATCACGTACAATATTTTCAACATAATACCATTTGGAAATATCTTCTGGCAGAATATCTTTTGTGCCGGTAATAGCTTTAATCATAATTTATAATACTTCGTAAATGTTTTCAGAATTATGCCATATCAATGTATTTTTTTTCTTCTTCAAGAAAAATATTGTATATCTCATCAGCCGAAGCTGCATTTGCAAGTTTATCCCTGAACTCAGCTTTGTTCATCATTCTTGAAATTCTGCTTAGTAGCTTAATATGCGGACCAACCATATTATCTTTACCAATAAGAAGGAAAACAAGGTTTACAGGTTTTTCGTCAAGTGCCTGAAAATCAACAGATTTTGTACACTTGCCAAACCCGGCAACAATCTCGTTTACCCCACTGGTTTTTCCATGTGGTATTGCAAAGCCGTTGCCAACACCGGTTGACATTATCTTTTCTCTTTCAAGAACAGCTTTTCTAACTTTATCAATATCATTTATTCTAGGATCACCATCAAACAGGTTAATTAACTCGTTAATGATGTCTTCTTTTTTCGTACTTGCAAACTCAACCAGAATTTTTTCAGGCTTTAAAATTTCACAAATTTTCATTATCCGGGGTCCAGCATATTTAATATTCTATTCGAACTCTAAACTTATAAAACAAACTTTATTTTATCAATGAAACTGTAATAAAAATCGTTTATTATGATAAACTTCACACTACTTCTAATAAGCCACTAATAAAATATAAATAATTTGAATTATTAGTTCGCATTTTTCTTGATTACTCCTGTGCTTTAAAGTATTTTAATCGTGCATTTCCTAATTAGATAACTGGAGAACATGTGGATATTTTGAACAAAACTGTTTTGGTTCTTGGTGGCTGGGGTCTTGTTGGTAACGCTGTCATCCGTAAGATCGTACCCGAAAATCCAAGGAAAATCATTGTAACTTCGCTAAGTAAATTTGAAGCCGAAGATGAATGTACAAAACTGCGTAATGAGTTCCCCGGACTTCCTGACGACTATTTTATTCCTTTCTGGGGTAACATATTCGTTAGGAATGACTTTAAAGATGAGAACAGATACGAAGTTTTGGCAGACAAAAACAAGCGTAGAGTTTTAATGGCGGATGTTATGGAAGAACTTACTGATGAAGTTCTTGAAAGTTCTACAATTTACAAAATGCTTGATGAACACAAACCTGATATTATTATCGATTGTATTAACTCGGCAACCGGAATTGCTTACCAGGATGTTTATACCTCATACCGCAACATTAAAAAGCTAATAGCAAGCAATCCTGATGCAGATACTATGATCGAAGAGACTGAAAAACTTATCTGCACAATGTATATTCCGCAGCTAATTCGTCACATTCAAATATTGTACAAGTCAATGACGCTTGCAAAAACCAAAATATACATTAAAATTGGTACAAGCGGCACCGGTGGTATGGGCTTAAATATACCTTATACCCATAGTGAGGAAAAACCTTCTCGCGTACTACTAAGTAAATCTTGTGTTGCCGGAGCACATACATTATTATTATTCCTGATGGGACGTACACCGGAAGCACCGATAACCAAAGAAATTAAACCTACTGCTGCAATAGCCTGGAAAAAAATTGCCTATGGTGAAATTAAAAAACGAGGCAAACCAATCCAGATTGTTGATGTTGACCTGAGCGAAACCGTTACCCTAAACGAACCACTTAAGTTTAAGCTGGAAAAACCATTCAAAACTACTGGCGAAAATATGAAATCGGTGTTTATTGATACCGGTGAAAACGGTACTTTTTCGAGAGGTGAATTTGAATCGATTACTACACAGGGACAAATGGAATATGTTACACCTGAAGAAATAGCAGTTGATGCAATTCGCGAAATAATGGGTGGTAACACAGGTCATGATATTATTAACGCATTGGATAATGCTACCCTTGAACCAACATATCGTGCAGGATTTTTACAGCACTCGGCAGTTGATAAACTAGAGGAACTGGAAGAAATTCATGATACCAGTAGTGTGGCATTTGAACTTCTTGGTCCGCCACGTCTATCAAAACTCCTTTTCGAAATAGAAATACTTAAACGACTTTACAGCTCATTAACTAATATTTCGCAACAGGAACCCGAAAGCATGTCGGAAAAGGCACTCGAGTATCTAACAAAAAATCCAAAATTCCGAAATGAAATAATTTCTATTGGTATTCCTGTACTGTTACCTGACGGTGAATCGTTCCTTAGAGGTAATGAAATGAAGATACCACCGTACCGTGGAGAGGATGAACTTCAGGTAACTCCTGATAATATCAACCTTTGGACTCATGATGGCTGGGTTGATCTGAGAGTTAAAAACATGAAAATGTGGGTAACCAGGATAAACCAGATTATCGAGGAAACCGAAAGCATTCCACCGGAAGATACCAGTTCAATGCACGTTCGTACAAAAAAATTCTGGAACAACTTCGAGAAAATTGATATAGGTAAAGTTGTTGGCTGGATATTTATTAAAGAAGAACGCGGCGAAAGAATGAAAGCCTAATTAAGGCTATTATATCGAATTTAGAGGCGGAGTTTTCCGCCTTTTTTATTTGCGACAATAATAAACGATAAAGTTCTTCACATTAAGCTTTAAGCAATTAAATTTATATGGAGGAAAAATACGGTATAACTTGCATAATAACATATAATTAAGTAAGTTTGAATCAATATTCAGTAATAATTTTTATATGAGAACACGAGAAGGAAATAAGGAACAGGCAATACTAGAAGCTGCTATTTTGGTTTTTGCAAAATATGGTTACCATAATGCAAAAATTTACCAAATTGCACAAAAGGCAAAAGTTGCCACCGGTAGCGTATATGTTTATTACAAGAATAAAGAAGACTTGCTCCAAACCATATTCCACAATATGTGGCAACACCTTTACCAACAACTTGAAGGTGTAACATCCAAAACCGAACTGGAACCCCTCGAAAAAATTGACTCAATGATTGATTTTATTCTTGATCTATTTGACGGAAATCCTGCCTTGGCTGTTGTTTATGTAAACGAACAAATCCACATGCTAAGGAACAAAAGTAAATTCACGAAATATTATGACCAGTTTCTTGAAATGGGCGAAGATGTTGTTAAGGAAGGTATTAATGCCGGAGTTTTTACCAACGAAATAAATATGGATATTTTTAAGGGTTACATTTTTGGTGCTATCAGAAACCTTGTTCACAAATGGGCTGAAGACCATGAAAAATATCCAATAAATAATATTCGTAAAAACATTAAGTATTTACTTAAAAACGGAATATTGAAAAGATAAAATTTTTTGGCTCAAAAATGAATCTTGATTCATAAATCAATTATAGTTTAACACACATAACCCCACTAAGGGGAGGTCAGGTTACCTGCCTCCCCTTTTTATTATCCTGCTATTTAAATTAAAAAAGGCACCCCGAAAAGGATGCCCTGAAATTTTTTAGATTTTAATTTCCTGTTAGCTGTTACCATTTACCCTTGAGTATATTTTCCTCGTGGTTTTGGTAAACGCATTCATATGTTCGGAAATTTTATCCATATCATTTAACAAGTTAATAAACAATACACTGTTCTTAGGTGTAGAAACAGCATCCTTAATTCGTTCAACCTGATTACCATGATACTCATCAACATTAGCCTGGAAGTTGTTATAAGCTTCCTCATAAGCTGTTGTATCGTCAAACGAAAGTGAGGTTAACAATGCAGTTGCTTTTTCTACCTGAACCTTAAACAGCTCGAATGATTTTTTAATTTCAGCTTCCTGAGCTTCATCCGGTTTGGCATGGTTGTTATCTATATGGTCCAAACATTTAGTGGCAATAGTTTTGGCATTATTGGCAATACCCTGAATAGCAGAAATAAGTTTACCCATTCGGTTTATTTTCTTAACTTCCGTTTTATCAAGATGCTGCACAGTTTGAAATAAACTGGTAACAATTTCGCCACCATCTTTCAAAATTGCCTTGCCATTCTTCCTGGCTTCCTTAAGTACTGTTCTGTCTTCACTAAACAAACCACTATATGATTTATCAAGATTATCAGAAACACTCGCAAGAAATATCGTAGTTCTACCCATCAAAGCTCTCACAGCTTCATCACCGGTATTGGCATCAAGTATAGCGTTTTCCTCGATACTCGCTGATTCTTTTTCGCGGTTGGTATGAATAATATGTGTTCTGTATATAAAGAACATAGCCAATAAAATAAGTATTGTTATTGCAGCCAATCCGCCATAGTTAACTATAAACGCAAAAGTAAAAGCTACTGTAAATGCACAAAGAGCAGTAAAGAACCACCCGCCAACAACTGTAATAACACCATTTACACGATAAACAGCACTCTCCCTGCCCCATGCACGGTCAGAAAGAGACGTACCCATAGCAACCATAAAAGTAACATAAGTAGTTGAAAGTGGTAGCTTGAGAGATGTTGCAAAAGATATAAGAATACTCGCCATCATAAGGTTAACCGATGCACGAAGTAAATCGAAAGAAGGTATTTTGCCATCGAAGCCTGGGGCTGGGGCAACCATTGCAAATCGGGCATCCAGCTTTCTGCGGAATGAATCAGGTAATATCTCCATTAAAATATCGGATACATTTTTGGCAATTCTTACTATTTGCCTGGCTAATAATGATGACTCAAAACGCTCAAAACCTTCCGACTGTCTGCCTAAATTTACTTCCGTTTTTGTAACTGATTGTGCTTTTTTGGAAAACCAAAGTGTAACAACCATTATTGAACCAGCTATCAGTAAAAGAAAGGTATTGGTTTCGACCGGTTTTTTTAGAGCCTCCATCGCAAGAGTTTCAGGATTTGCAACACCTGTACTTGCAGTATAACTGCTTAAACCTGCAAGAGGAACACCTATAAAGTTAACCAAATCATTTGCAGCAAATGCAAGAGCCAGAGCAAAAGTACCAACAATAACAATCACCTTCAAAATATTGGTCTTAAATACCAGCATAAGTATCTGCATTAAAACTGCCCAGAAGGCAAAATTTATCAGCAGAATTGTCTCAGTGTTGGATTTAATCCAGGTCATAGTTTCCTTATCAATAAAGGAAGCACCCTTGGCACCTTTAATCAAAATAAAATAAGTAATAGCAGTAAGAGCAATACCACCCCAAATAGCACCATACCTTTTAATTTTTCTTTCAAAATCGAAGGTAAAGATTAAACGGGTAATAAACTGAACAATTGCCCCAAAGGTAAACGATACAACCACCGAGAGCAAAATACCGCTTATAATAAATAATGCCTGATCGGAATTGATATACCGGGAAACAGCCGAAATTGAATCACCGGCACCAATAATTTTAATAAATGAAACTGCTACAGCAGCACCCAACAGTTCAAATACAATAGATACTGTTGTAGAAGTTGGTAATGCAAAAGTATTAAACAGGTCCAGAAGTAAAACATCGGTTAACATTACCGCAAGAAAAATTATCATTATTTCCGGGAATAAAAACTGATCGGGGTGAAATATACCTTTTCGGGCAACTTCCATCAAACCACTGGAAAAAGTAGTACCAACCAAAATACCAATACTTGCTACAATCATCACTATGTGACGTGGGGCTACCTTGGAACCGATTGCAGAGTTAAGAAAGTTTACAGCATCGTTACTTACACCAACTACAAGATCCGATATAGCCAATGCAAATAGTACAACAACAATAATTAAATATAAGTCCATTACGTTTTATTTGTTTTATTTCAAATTTCTTTTAAATAATAAATAACATCAAACACAAAGTTATAAGAATTAAACCAAAGGATATAGTTAACTTTTTGTTAAATGCTGATACATAATTGCTTTTTGTTATATAAATTGATGTCAATTTATCCAATACATTGTTATTTTAAGTGTTGTAATTACCAGTTCATTCAATACAAGGAAATCTATATGAAGTTTCTTTATTCATTCATTATGGTTATGCTATTAACAACTTTAACTTTTGCTACAGGAGAAAAGTCTATGCAACTGCCTGTAATTCCGCAACCACAAAAAGTTTTTGCCGGAAAAGATTATTTTCCAGTGCCGGAAACATTCACAGTTTCTTTTGAAGAAAATGCCAATCTTGAAAAGAGCTACAACAAACTTAATCTGTTGAAAAATACGAAAAAGGTAACCCTAAACAAATCAAATAATTCAGAAAATGCCAACCTCACATTTGCTTTGAGTAGTAATTACCTAAAAGAAATTCCTGCCTGTAAATATAAAAATGAATCATACCATCTTAATATTTCAAAATCAGGAATAACCATAAATGCAACAACGCCTAAAGGAGTATTTTATGGTGTAGTAACTTTAATCCAAATGGTTGAAAACCTTGATAAACTTCCAGTTTGTGATATTTACGATTACCCGGATTTGGGAGTTCGTGGTATTTCGGATGATATCTCTCGCGGGCAGGTATCGAAGATAGAAAACTTCAAAAGAATAATCGACTTTCTTGGTCGCTACAAAATGAATACTTTTATGCCATACATGGAAGATGTGCTTGAAATTTCCGCATATCCGCAAATTGGTAAAAATCGTGGTGCACTAACAAAAGAAGAAGTTGCCAAAATTCATAAATACGCCGAAGCCAATTTCATTGAAGTAGTTCCTATTTATCAAACACTTGGACACTACGAAAATATTCTGCTTATTGAAGATTTTTTGCAATATGCCGAATTTCCCGGTGCTGCCTCTCTTAATGTTTCCAACCCCGATACATACGTATTCCTTGAAAATATGCTAAAAGAAGTTTTCGAAATGTTCCCTTCCGAATATTTCCACATGGGTGCCGATGAAAGCTGGGATGTTGGACTTGGTGAAAGCAAACATCTTGTTGAAAAATCGAATATAGCTGATGTACATGCCGAGCATTACCGCAAGGTAAACGAAATCTGTAAAAAATATGGCAAAAAAGTAATTATGTACGGTGATGTTATACTTCATCACCCCGAAATTCTTGAAAAACTACCTAAAGATATTACTGTAGTTGATTGGCATTATGGTCCAAAGGAAAACAATCTGTCACCAAAAACATTTCATGAAGCGGGTCAGAGGTTTTACGTATCCCCTTCAGTTTGGAATTTCCTTACGACCTTTCCAACAAACATGAACTCTGTACCTAATATAAAATACCTTATTGAAGATGGTATTGAATACGGTGCCTCCGGTATGATAAACTCGAACTGGGGCGATTATGGTGCAGAAACATTCAAGGAACAGATTTTATACGGCTATGCATGGTCAGCACAGTGTGCATGGAACTTTACTGGCAGCAACATTGGTACATTCAATGAAGATTTCTTTAACGATTTCTTTGGTGTAAAAAACTATGAAGGAAACCTTATATACCAAACTTTAGCCAACGACCTTAACCAGGAAATGTGGCATGCTGTATGGCGTCATCCATTATTACCAATACGCAAACCTGTTTGGTGGGAACCTGGTCAATACCTTAGTAAAGTTGTAAAAATAAACTCAATAGACCAGGCGAGTAAAACTCTTGATGATCTAACCAGTTCTCTTGAGAAAAAGGCGACCAAAAATGTTGAGCATCTTGAATTTATAAAATTCCAGAAAGAATTTATGGAATGGTATGCTCTTAAACTCGAAACTCAGTTCCAGCTTCACGATGCACTTGATACTCTTGAGTATGACAAGGATGCAACATTGGAAATGATTGACAAAAACATCGAGATGCTTTCCAAACTTAAACTTGAATTTGCAAGGCTTTGGAAGAAATATTATAAACCTGAAAATTTATATATGGTTGAGGACAAGTTCGACCGCCTAATTGCTTATTTTGGTGAAACCCGCAAGGAGCTTGTTGAGGATAAACTAGAATCACCAATAATAAAGAGCAAATGGATTTATTTCCCTACCGAAGAAGATAATTATGTAAAACATGCCGTATTCAAAAAAGAGTTTGAAATTGAAGGTGACATTAAAGATGCAAAACTTCAGCTTATTGGAGATACTTATGCAAAACTTTACATAAATGGTAAACTTGTTGACAAAGTATTTGCACGCCGTTCACTTTCATTACTTGTTGATTATGCACGCATTAAAATGCTTGATGTTAAGGAATACCTTAAACCGGGTAAAAATGAAATTGAAGTATTTGTAGATAACTACAATAGAAAAGGAAACGCAGGTGTAAACATTCAGGCTGAAATTTCTGCCGATAAAAATTACACTATTAATTCCGATAGTTCATGGCTTAGCAATATTATTGGTATGTCACGTCAATGGCAAAGTGCACAGGAAGAAGAAAGCACAACAATAATTAAACCTAATTTCAGCACAGGGAGAACCAGCTGGATTGAAAGATAATAAACCGAAGAAAAAAACGAGAAATCTGCATGCTGTTGTAATAGGTACAATATCAGGACTAATAGCAGCAGTTTTTCTTTTTGAATTTATACAACTGCTGGCAGCTTATTTTGTCGGCAGTTTTAATTTAGGGATGGCTTTCGGTCCTGTTACCTTTTATGCCGAATACACCCTGCCTCAGGATATTTCCGTTTTCTTCGCTTCTTTTGTTCACGCATCTGCAATGCTTGTCTGTATTATTACCACTGACCTGATTACTCGCATTCTTGCTAAAACTAAACCGGGTCTTTTTAGGTATTCACTCATATTTGTGTTCCTGATAAATACCGGTTATCTTATGATCAAGATGTTTTACTTTACCTTGCTATTTATTCTGAATGATAAACTTAATACCGACTGGAATAACCTTATGGCATTATACGACCTTTCGGGTTTACTAAAAGTAATGCTAACTGTTGTTGTGTTGGTTATGATGGTTTCGTTTGTTGGTGTAGCTACCGGTAAAATTAAAAAATATATAAACGCTCAGTAACAGGAGTTAATATGATTTCACTAAATAATAAAACTGTTTTTATTACAGGAGCAAGTGCTGGTATTGGCGAAGCTTGTGCACGTGTTTTTGCTGATGCAGGAGCAAAACTTATTCTTACTGCCAGACGTATTGATCGTATCGAAAAACTTGCCAAAGAACTAAACAGTAAGCATAACACGGAAGTTTTAACCGCCCAAATGGATGTTAGGGATCATGATGCTGTTAACGACCTTATTGATAATTTACCTGACGACTGGAAAAGTATAGATATACTTATCAATAATGCCGGTATGGCAAAAGGAACCAATAAAATTCATGAGGATAACCACGAAGGTTGGGATTCCATGATCGATACCAACATAAAAGGTTTATTACATGTAACACGTGCAATTGTACCCGGTATGATTGACCGAGGTGCGGGACATATAATAAATCTTGGTTCAATTGCAGGACACGAACCTTATCCGGGTGGTGGAGTTTATTGTTCAACAAAACATGCAGTAAAAGCCATCACCAAAACCCTTCGTATGGAGTTGGTAGATAAAAATATCCGTGTATCAACAATTGACCCCGGCATGGTTGAAACCGAGTTTAGTGTTGTACGCTTTGATGGGGATACCGAACGTGCAAGAAAAACATACGAATGGTTAGACCCACTTGTTGCCGAAGATATTGCTGATGCCGTACTTTATGCAGCTACACGCAAGCCTCACGTTAATATAAACGAGATAATTATTATGCCAACACAGCAAGCAAGTCCGTTTATAGTACACAAAAAATAATTTATGATTGTTATGTTGGTCGGCAGCCCCCTGCCAACAGATTTTGTTGCTATATACCACCGAAATGTTTACGGCGGGGAAACTCCTGCCCAGCGATGCTTCTCTAATTTTGATAACTTTTTATCTTGGACAATAAACCTGCGAAGTTTTGAAAACTTCGCAGGTTTTGTTTCATTGTAATATAATCGGTAGATGCTATAGATATCCGATATTTCAAAGGTCTAAAATACTTTTTAGATTTTGTAGTGCGGTACTTTGTTTTTTCGCTGGTAGTGGGTACCACCTAAGCCTGGTAGCAACTGGCACCTGAATATTTTAGCATAAATGTTGTATGTCGGCAGCCCCCTGCCGACAGATTTTGCTTCCATTTGTCATTGAAATGCACATGGAGGGAATGGTTTCAATTACAATTAAATATTAAAACCATTATTCTATTAAACAGATTTTAGTTTGCCCTGAGTATATTTTTGTATAATACTTGAAATTAAAGTCTGATACGGTATGCCTTCTTCCAATGCCTTTGCTTGAATAGCATGATAAACCTTTTCAGTCAAGCGTATATTTATTCTTTTGTTTTTCGTAATAGTAGCTTTAGCTGCAAGAGCATATTTCTCATCAACTATCTCACTTTCAGAAACCCATTCACCATTTTCAAAAGATTCAATAATATCTTTTTCTTCATCATCTATGTATTTCATATAAATTCTCTCAACTATTTAGATATTTTTTTGTTGCTTCACGACTTGGATATATAGTCTTCAAAAAATATTTCTCTTCATCTTCAACAAACGGAACAACGTAAGCATAATTTATTATTTCCACAATAAACAATTTTTGGTTAGGATATTTTTGTTTATTAGGGTGAATTATAACATCCAACACCTTGTTATTTGAAATTGATAGAACAATATCTTCAAACGAAACATCTCTTATTTTCTTTAATTTTTTATTTTTCTCTTCATCCCATTCAAAATATTTCATTATAAACCTAAATTGTCTGCTTTATAGGCACACGATAAGATATTTAATAATTAAACTAAAATCAATATACAAAATAATAATACTCATTTAGTAGAGTGGTACTTTGTTTTCCGCCTGTGGTGGGTACCACTTAAGGGGTGTGCCTCCGAAATGTTTACGGCGGGAAAACTCCCGCCCTACTCTAAATTTTATTTAACATTTACTACATAAACATACTTACATCGCCGGCACCTTCGCGGATAATTTCTACCTCATCACCGCTAAGATTAACAATGCTGGAAGGTTCGCTTTGCAGGTTACCCATGGAAAGCATTACATCAACACTTGTATTGTACGCAAGTCTAATTTCATCAACATCGTATAGGGGGTCTCCCAACCTGCTCGTAACACTTGTACTAACAATTGGATGCCCAACCTCGCGGGCAAGCTCAAGTGCAATTTCGTTATCGGGGATGCGTATTCCAACAGTTTTTCTTTTTGTCCAAAGCTTTTTTGGCACCTCCTTTGCGGCAGGTAGTACAAAGGTATAAGGACCGGGAAGCAGCTTTTTCATCGATTTATATGCAAAATCACTAACTTTTGCGTATTTGGCAATATCCTTGAAATCAGGGATAATAAAACTGAATAGTTTGGAAAACGATTCGTTTTTAATTGAATACAACGTTTCAAGAGCATCTTTATTGTATATATCGCAGCCCAAACCGTAAACAGTATCAGTAGGATAAATAATAATCCCTCCGTCTTTCAAGGCTTCAACCGCCTTGTTGATATATCTCTTTTGAGGGTTATCAGGATGTAATTCGTAAAATTCCATAAATACTCCTTAATTTAATAGAGGGAAGGTATAAATATTGTTATCCATAATAAAAGTAATAGCAAAAAAATCAACTATAATATTTTAATTTTTATCTTTTTTACTTTTTTTTGCAGTTTATAATAATTCACTTGAATATATTGTAAAAAAAGCTTTTTTGAGAAAGATATTTTATTGTATTTTGTGTTTAAATTCAGGATAAGTTAGAATGAGTAAGGAACTGGCTGTAGTTGCACTAAGCGGAGGACTTGATAGTTGTGTTACAGCAGCAATAGCTGCCGAAAAATATGAACTTGCATTTGTACATTTTAATTACGGACAACGTACTGAAAAGCGCGAATTTAAAGCGTTTAATGATATTGCCGATTTTTACAAGGTTGAAAAAAGACTTGTAGTAGATAATTCATTCCTTCCGAAGATAGGAGGTTCTTCTCTTACAGATGAGAATATTGAGGTTGAAAAAGCTAACCTCGAGAACAAGGATATACCGAGTTCATACGTTCCGTTCAGGAATGCAAATATATTAACGGCATGTATAAGTTATGCCGAAGTTATTGGTGCCAGTAATATATTTATTGGTGCCGTTTATGAAGATTCGTCAGGGTACCCCGATTGCAGACCCGAGTTTTTTGAAGCATTTGAAAAAATGGCTACTCTCGGCACAAAACCTGATACTAATATAAAAATTGAAACACCTGTAATTTACCTCAACAAGGTTGATATTATAAAAAAAGGAAACGAGCTTAACGCTCCGCTTCACCTAACCTGGTCATGCTACCAAAGTGAAGATGAAGCTTGTGGAGTTTGCGATAGCTGTGCACTTCGCTTGAGAGGTTTCCAGAGAGCAGGAATTGAAGACCCTGTTCCATACAAAACAAGACCGAATTATAATTATTGATTGGAGAAATAAAATGACCGATAGAAAACAAATCCTCGAAGTATTTCAGAATGAATTTCCGGAACGCGATTATGTAATCAAACACATGGCACCCGAGTTCACATCTCTTTGCCCTAAAACAGG
This sequence comes from Melioribacteraceae bacterium, assembly GCA_963663615.1. Lineage (GTDB taxonomy): Bacteria > Bacteroidota > Ignavibacteria > Ignavibacteriales > Melioribacteraceae. The sequence goes on along the minus strand of OY760517.1, from coordinate 969,251 downwards.
TCAGCCCGATTTTGCCACAATTACTCTTGAATATGTACCTGATGAGTTGTGTATTGAATTAAAATCGCTTAAGTTATATTACCATGCTTATCGTAATGAAGGTGTATTTTATGAAAGTCTGGTAAACAAAATTCTTGATGATCTTGTGGAAGCTACAAGTCCAAGATACATGAAGGTAGTTGGTGAATTTAATGTTCGCGGTGGTATTTCCTCTATTATTGAAGCTGAATACGAAAACGAAGAATACCTTGAAGGTTTACTTGACGAGTACGATGTTCCTCAGGATGACGAAAAATAATTGTTCTTATTTGAGAATTGTGTCAGGAACAACTTCCTGACACAGGATATTGGAAACATGTTAACAGAATGACTGGTTTAATAGGATGGTGAACTAACTATCCATTTATAATAAATTATTTATAATTAACTGTTAATTAAAACGGAGAAACGATGTCAAAAAAAGTTAAAAAAAGAAGTTGGGCTGAACCATTTAAAATAAAAGTGGTTGAACCAATTAAAATGACAACCCGTGAACATCGCGAAGCAGCTATAAAGGAAGCTGGATATAACACTTTCCTACTTAAGTCGGAAGATGTATATATCGATCTTCTTACCGATAGCGGTACAAATGCTATGAGCGATAGACAATGGGCAGGCATGATGATTGGTGATGAAGCTTATGCGGGCAGCAGAAACTTCTACTATCTTTGGGATAACGTTAAAGAATATTACGATATGCCATATTTTGTTCCTACTCATCAGGGTCGTGCAGCCGAGCACATGGTGTCCCAGATACTAATTAAGCAAGGCGATTATGTACCGGGTAATATGTACTTCACAACTACTCGTTTGCATCAGGAACTTGCCGGTGCAACATTTGTAGATGTTATTGTTGACGAAGCTCATGATACCGAAAGCACATTCGAATGGAAAGGTAATATTGACCTTAACAAACTTGAAGACCTTGTTAGCAAGGTTGGTGCTGATAAAATTGCTTACGTAAGTATGGCAGGTCCGGTTAACATGGCTGGCGGTCAGCCTTTCTCTATGAAAAACCTTAACGAAGTAAAAGCTTTTTGCGATAAACACAATATTCGCTTATGGTTCGATGCCACACGTGCAACCGAAAATGCTTACTTCATAAAAACAAAAGAAGAAGGATATGCAGATAAAACAATAAAGGATATCCTTTTTGAAATGTGTTCAAAATTTGAAGGCATCTGGGTTTCTGCCAAAAAAGACCTTATGGTAAATATTGGTGGTATTCTTGCAACCAAGGACAAGGATGTATTTGAAAAAGCACGTAACATGGTTGTTATTTATGAAGGTCTTCACACATACGGCGGTTTAGCTGGTCGTGATATGGAAGCTATGGCTCGCGGTATTGAAGAAATGGTTGAATTCGACAATATCAAAGCAAGAATTGGGCAGGTTGAGTATTGCGGTAAACAGCTTGAAGAATACGGTATTCCTTTTGTTACACCAATTGGTGGGCATGCAATTTTCCTTAATGCAAAAGCATTTCTTGATCATTTGCCACAGGATCAGTTCCCGGCACAAACACTTGCTTCCGAAATTTATCTCGACTCTGGTGTTCGTGGAATGGAACGCGGTATAGTTTCTGCTGGACGTGACCCTGAAACTGGTAAACACAGGTACCCTAAACTTGAGCTTGTACGTTTAACATTCCCTCGCAGGGTTTATACCCAAGCTCATATTGATGTTGCTGTTGAATCAATTGCTTATGTTTACGAAAACAGAAAAAATATTACTGGTCTTAAGATGGTTTACGAACCTCAATACTTAAGATTTTTCCAGGGTAGATTTGACAAACTTTAATTTAATTCCGCCATACTGCTTCTATAGTATGGCGGTTTGGTTTTAAATATTATGACTGACTTACTGAAAATAAAAAAAGAATTTCTTGATAAAAGAACCGGTTTGTTTAACAACGAAAAACTGGTTGCTGATGCTTTTAAATTTTGTATTAGTTATAGTTTGCTTGTTGAAGAGTTTATCCATCATGTAGTAGGTAACCCAAACCTGGGTTTTGCACTTGCCTCTGCAGGCAGCTTTTCAAGGCGTGAATTATCACCATATTCTGATATCGACGTAATGTTTGTTGTTGATAAAACCCAAAAACATGAAAACGAGATAAAAAAAATAGTTACTGACTTATGGGATTGTGGCATCGAAGTTTCGCACACTGTAAGAGAGTATGACGACCTTTCAACACTTTTTAATGAGGACCTTCACTCTGCTACTGCTTTTTTTGAAATTCGCTATATGCTTGGCAGCATGGAAATTTATAACGAGTGGAATCGCAAACTTGACTCAATTATCAAAAAAAACAGACAAAGAGAAATTTTGCTAGATGCAATTGAGGATATTGAATCAAGGCATCAGAAGTATGGCGATTCCCCCAAAGTGCTGGAACCAAATGTAAAATTTACTGCAGGTGGCTTGCGTGATTTGCATGGTGTGGAATGGATGTATTCAATTAAAAACAATACGTTCATTTATGAGCAAAATGAAATAACTACTACTCAATCATTCCTGCAACTTTTAAGAGATCAAAAAGTTATAAACTCAAAAGCTTGCAAACAGCTTATTAATGCTTACAAATTTATTCTTGATGTAAGAAACCGTTTGCACTTGCTCGATAACCGTAAAAATGACCGACTTGAGTTCTCCAAACAAGAAAGAATTGGTAAACTGATGTTTTACCCGGGTGATTCATGGCATAGTTTCATGTTCGACTATTTTAACAATGCCAATATCATTTTCCGGTTTATGAAAACCTCACTTAAGGGTTTCAAATCTTTTGTTAGTGCCCCTGTTTCTGATTATTTTAGTATTACACTTGATGATGATTTTGTTCTCAAGGAAAATGTAATTCATCGTACTTCTGAGATAGAACTTACTATCTCCGATATTCTGCGAGTATTTTATTACAGAGGCTTGCATGACGCACGTTTCGATGAAAATCTCCGCACAACAATAATTGAAGCGGTTAACGAAACCGAAGAAGAGTTTAGCTACGAACGTTACCCTTCGGTATTTTTCAGGGAAATACTAAAATTACAACGTAATGTAGGCAAAACACTTTCGGCTATGAACGAGTTTGGGGTAATTGGTGCTTATTTACCCGAATTTCGTGAATTGGTTGGCTTTTTTCAGCCTGGCGTTTATCATTGCTATACTGCTGATGAGCACACCATTGTTGCAGTAAAAAATCTCGAGAAACTTGAAAAAGATGAAACTGCACTCGGCAAGATATATCGCTCGCTAAAAGAGAAAGATATAATATTTATTGCCGTTCTTTTACATGATATTGCCAAACCGGTTGATATATCAGGGCATGAAATTATTGGTGCTGAAATTGCCGGGTCCATTATGCCAACACTTGGTTACACACAGGACGACGTTGAAATGGTTCAGTTCCTAGTTCGTAATCACCTTGTTATGGAACAGATTGCTTTCAGACGTGATTTGAATGACCCAACTACATTAAATAATTTTGCAAGTCTTTTCCCTTCGCAAAAAGCTCTTGATCTGCTTTACCTGCTAACTTATTCCGATCTTTCAGCCGTTAACCCCACTGTATGGACTCACTGGAAGAGCGAGTTACTCTTTGAGCTTTACAGAAAAGCTGTAGCAATGATTGAAGAAAATATTTCGGGTAAGGAGTTACTAAACCAGGCAACTCAGGAAATTTTCACTGATCAGGATTTTGAAGGTATATCCGGAGTAAAAGAACACCTTGAAGCAATTGAAGATCCTGCATATCTAAATCATTTTAGTCAGGAAGAAATTGCGGCTCATGCCGAAGAACTTGAAGGTAATTCTACTAATCCTATTTTTATCAAGACCGGCGAAAGTTTTACAAATATTACAATTATTTCCAAAGACTGTGAATCGCTACTTTCCCGATTATGCGGTGCCCTTACCATCAACGACCTCAATATTCATGATGCAAAGATATTTACTCGCAGCGATGGTATGGTTATCGATACTTTTAATATAACCGATTTTAGAACACACAAAACAGTTAACGAGGAAAAGTTCGATAAAATTAGAACTGATATTCTCGATTCAATTGAAAATAACCTCCCTCTAACAAGGGAAATAAATAAAACGCGTAAAAAGTGGTGGCGGATAGAAAACAAGTTATTCAAGAAACAGAACAAGGTTAAAATATCTTTTGAAAACCATGAAAAATATACAATTATCGATGTATATGCCCCCGATAAACTTGGATTACTATACTCTATAACTCGCAAAATGTTCGATCTCGAACTCTCTATCTTCCTGGCTAAAATCGCTACACGTGCAGATGATATTGTCGATTCATTTTATGTTCTCGACCGTAATAATCAAAAGGTGTCGCAGGACGAGTACGAGCTTATCCGTACCGAACTTTCCAACGCAATTTTCGAACTATTATAGGTGTATTTTTGAATTTCATGGACAGAAGTAATCCCGTTGGTATTTTTGATTCAGGGATTGGCGGACTAACAGTTGTTAAACGAATTCACTCATTTTTACCTTCCGAAAACATTGTATATTTTGGTGATACTGCACGTGTTCCCTACGGTACAAAATCGAATGAAACAGTTATAGAGTACGCATTGCAGGATGCTAAATTTTTAATGAAACGTAACGTTAAAATTATTGTTGTTGCGTGCAATACAGTATCATCAGTTGCTTTGGATGTTTTACGTGCAAATTTTGATGTACCTATTATTGGGATGATATTACCTGGTGCAATGGCAGCTTCCAAAGCAACCAGGAATAAAAAAATTGGTGTTATAGGTACAAATGCTACAATTAGTAATAAAGCCTATTCAAAGCAATTACATAAAATCGATCCTGATTTGGAAGTTATTGAAAAAACCTGCCCCCTATTTGTACCTCTTGCCGAAGAAGGATTAATTGACCACCCGGCTACAAAGCTAATTGCCAACGAGTACCTTTTGCCGCTAAAGGAAGCAGGTGTTGATACTCTAATACTTGGCTGTACTCATTACCCTATCCTTGCAAAAACAATTCAGGATGTTATGGGTAATACTGTAACCCTTATCGATTCGGGTACGGCTGCCTCTACTCTCGTTGAGCATCATCTATTCGGCAAGGGATTAAAAAATCCTTCTCATCAACTAGGCTATCAGGATTTTTTCGTTTCCGATTTACCCGGTAAATTCAAGGAAGTTGCCGAGTTATTCCTTGGACAGGAACTGCAAAATGTTAACCAGGTTGATCTTGATTAGTTTATAACTGCTAAATCTAATTCAGGATTTAGCAGCCTATAGCCCCCTCACTTTACAATTTTAGAGACTTTTCAGTTCTGTAAAATTTAATACCTTTACTTTTGATCTGTTTTGTGTTTTCTTATAACTGTCTTTAAAATGGTCTGGGTAATTTAGTCGACTAACAAAAATCTACTCATTCTGAGACAAAGAGGCTTATTTAAAACATTTAATGAGGACAATCAAAATGAAGGTAAACTACTTTTTTGCAACTCTGCTGCTCCTAAGCAGTCTCATCTTTTCCCAAACAGGGACTTACGAATTCCACATATCGGAATATTCAAACAAATTCGGTATGGAAGCACTAGAAAACGGTTCAATGATTACACTCGGTAATGGTATTGCTGAAGTTACTGAGGATGGTTCTTTTAATAGCATAACCTCTGAAGGCTATGGAGGTGCGTCATTTAAAGGTGCCAAACAAATTCTTGACTGCGATGGTGGCTATGTATTGCTTAATTCAAAATTAACAAAATATGATTTGCAACATAACGAAGTGTGGTCAAGTCAGGGCATCGAATTTCAATATAATTTACGCGTTATAAAAGACAGTCAGGGAAACTTCTATGTACTTTCATCTGCTGACAATCTTCATATAACAAAATTCAATTCATCAGGTGTTACAGAATGGCAAAAATCTGTTATGGAAGCTTCATCACTTGGTCTTAGAAACCGGTTTTTAACCGTTACCAGTGATGACAAGTTAGTTTGTGGTAACCAAACGGATGTTATTTGGTTAGACACAGATGGCAATAAACTTGACTCAGCAAAAATAAATGCAAATGATGCAATTGCTTTGCCAGATAACAAAGTTTTGTTTCTGGGTGATAATTATGTTTATAGCAGTACTGGGGATTCGCTATACGAAATTACAGCAAACAGCTTTGACTCGGCTTATCCAAAATCTACAATAGCACTAAACAACAAAATTTACCATGTTAACGGGTACCAAAATCTAAATGTATATGACATGGAAGGTAATTTTGTTGAGCGGTTCAATACTATACTTAATTACGACAAGATGGAATACAGGGATGGGTATTTCTACCTTAGCGGTACAGAAGGCTCATATCTTAACTGCCTGAAAATGGATACTCTTGGTAATTATTCTGCTTTGTGGTTTAGTGAATTAGCTGATGGTGACGAACTGAAAATTGGTGCAAAAGTTGCAGTTAAATACCAAACAAACCTTTCCGATAAGTATTTCAGTTTCTATACTTCTGAAGATGGCTCGAACTGGGAACTGCAAAAAGACAATATTTCAGGAAGTGAATCAGAATTTGAATGGATTGCTCCCTCTTCAACGATGGATTCCCTCTTTTTGAAACTGGAACAATCTGATAACACCGATTTGGTAAAGGTTGTAAAAGTATCCCTTAAATCGTTTTACAGCTACGACTACTTTGGTGCCAATAATATTAAAATGTATGTAAACACTAACGGTAGCGGTTCACATAATTCTGATACAGATGGTAGCGGATTATACTGGCCAGAAAACAGCCAAAATACTCTTACATTTGCTGACGGAGCATTGATAGGATATAAAAAAGAGGACACTGTGAAAGTTCAGGGCAGTACCTTCAACTTCGGACTTACAGCTGGCTACCTTGACGAAAATGGTAATCCTAACATGAGTAGTGATGAAAGAAATCAGGTATTCAAACTTGTTCGCAACTGGGAACAGTTACCTGATGGTGAAGAAAAAGCCAAATATCAGTATCATCATGAACATTGGCCTGCAGAACTTGGTGCTCCTTTTGTTGATACAGACAATGATGGTGTATATAATTATGAAGTTGATTACCCTGATTATCCGGGTGATGAAATTCTTTTCTGGACTTCACATTGTGCAAATGATTTAGCAAGTGCTTCGCTTTACGGAGTAACCGGCGACAAAATTGAAGTTCACACTACAGTGTATGATCTTGCAATGGATGAGTTTGATGATGTTGTTTTCAAAAAATACAAATACATCAACAAAACGGGTAAAACACTAAATAATACAATTCTCTCTTACTGGGCTGATGATGACCTTGGTAACGCAAACGATGATTTTGTTGGTAGCCTTGAAGAGTTTGATATGGCTTACTCGTATAATGCAGATAATTATGACGAAGATTATTACAGTGCTGATCCTCCTGCAATTGGCAGAATGTTTCTTGAAGGACCTGCAATTGAAGGAACCGAACTTGATACTGCCTGGATTAATGGTAACCCTGTTGCTGGTAAAAAGAATTTACCTATAACTGCCTTTGCATTTTACACCAATGGTAGTTCTGTATATGTTGATCCTGATCTTCAAAATGCAGATGGTGCAGTTCAGATGTATCATTACATGAATGGTTATATGGGAAGTGGTAGCGAATTTATTGATCCTACTACAAATGAAGCAACCAAATTGTGCCTTGATGGAGATCCGGTTGCTGGTAACGGTTGGTACGAAGGTGCTGGCTGGACTGGTGGTCTTGCTGCTGGCGACAGACGTTATACAATGTCAAGCGGTCCATTTGAATTTGCTGATGGAGATACAGTTCAGGTAACTTATGCATTTTTGGTTGCTCGTGGTAATTCAAACCTTAATAGCGTTGAAAAACTTAGAAGTCTGGCTAGCAAAATTAAAACTTACCATAAGTATGGCGTATTACTTGATGTTGAAGACAATAAAAGCGATTTAGCGGTTGATTCCTATTCATTGAATCAGAACTATCCAAATCCATTCAATCCTTCAACTACTATTAGCTTTACAATACCTCAAAAGGAAATTGTAAAAATTAGTATCTATAACTTGCTAGGTGAAAAGGTTAGCGAACTGGTAAATAGTGAATTTAGTGCTGGTATTCACAATGTTAAATTTAATGCATCCAAACTTGCATCCGGTATATACTTCTACAATATTAAAGCTGGCGAGTTTACTCAAACACGCAAAATGATGCTGCTTAAATAGTTAGTAAAATTCTCAGCTATAAATTTTCGGCGGGGACACTCTCCCGCCGGATTTATATTTAACTTTCTTCATCCTGCCAAATTAGATAGAGTACCTAAAAACTTCCACCATCTCAAAACTTTTTATTGGCAATGCAGGCTTTGTTATCGCAGTTTGAACATACAAAAAATCGTATCTCGAGAGCACCAATAATAAGCAATACCCAAAAAAGAGCAAAGAGGGGCTTGTTTTGAAATAGGGCAAATTGTGGAAACAGAATTACCAATCCCATGGGTACAATAACCCCGATATAATCGAAACAACTGTACTTCATACTTTTAGCTCTCCTGAATATTTTACTTAGCATTGCCGGAATTACATGGGCACATTTATACTCACTGCAAATACATTTACGGCACCATGAATATACTATTACAAACGGTGCAGTAAAAATAATCGCCCCGTAAAACAATAATAACCATGGACCCTTTGGAATTAGTGAATATAAACCAACTAAGGCAGCAACAGAGATAAGTGCAAGACTTAATATTCCGTGAAATTTATTCATCACACCTTTATAATATTTTGTTTAAGGTAATAATCCGATAATTAAAACACACCTTTATTTTTAAAACTTAATGTGTATTTATTCTATTTTAGCATAATCATTTTGCGTGCAAACTCATACTCACCTGCAGATATTCTATAAATATACATGCCGCTTGCAACTTTGTTACCATGTTTATCCAAACCATTCCATTTAACTGTGTGTTCTCCCGATTCAACTTCCTTATTTATAAGAGTTGTTACCAACTCACCCAATGTATTATATACCTTAAGTGAAACAGTTTCGGACTGCGGTAAATTAAACCGGATTGTTGTTTCGGGGTTAAACGGATTAGGATAATTTTGTGCCAAACTAAATTGTTCAACTGCAACACCCCGATCTTCAATACCGGTTGAAGCATCTTTTAGTACAATATTATTACTTCTCGCTGTACTTGAGCTAACCTGCACATACATCTTGCCAATGCTGCCCGATATTTCACGATAGTAACCAACTTCGGCATTTCGTAATTCTGGTAAGCTATAATATTGAGCTGCATCATTATTGTTAACCACTACCCTTTCAGCATTATGTATTCCATTAAACTCAACAAGCCAGGTTCTTTCACTCGGTTTATTTGCATACTCGCCGGACATATTACCAATATCAAAAATAACTGCTGAGTCTGCCATTAATAGTGAAAGAAGCGTTTCCGAATACTCACCAATAGTATAAGAATTACTTGTACCATCATCTTCATACAACACAAAATCCTTATTTAAACCATTGGCAGGGTAGCATTTTACAATCACGGTATCGTCCGGTGTTTCACCAATATAATTGCGTACCGGAGCAGTAGGAATAATGGCACCTTCCCTTATATACACAGGTATCTGGTTCATATCAGAGCTAACTGTGTAATTTCCTGCTGCTCCATATTTTTGATTGGTGTGATAATTTATCCACCCACCTGAAGGCAATGTAATATTTTTGCTATTTCCGGTTGCAACTATTGGGAATACAAGCATATCATCACCCCAGAAATATCCACTCTGGTTATTAAACAAGCTTGTATTATCGGGAACTTCCCACGATAGCGGACGAGTAATCGGAATGCCTTTATCGCAAGTTTTGCGAATCATTGTATAATTGTAAGGCAGAAGACTATATCTTAGCTCAATAGCTTTTTTGCAAAAACGCTCATAACTTGAACCATATCCCCATGGCTCTTGTGGATCACTATCAACTCCGTGGGCACGCATAATTGGTGAAAACGTACCCATCTGCATCCAGCGGGTATGTAGGTTACCATTAGGATTACCGCAACAAAACCCGCCAAGATCGGAATGTTCAAATGCTATACCCGACATCGCACAGTTTAGCATAATGGCAATTTGGGGTTCAAGACCGCTCCAGTCTGCACCAACATCGCCAGACCAGGTAAATACTCCAAATCTCTGAATACCGGCAAATCCAGCACGAGTAAGATTAAATACTCGCTCGTTTGGTCTGTCGGATGCTAATCCATTAAAAATCGTTTCAGCCCAGTAATTATTGAAAAGATTATGCACCTCATCCGCAGAGCCACCGTAATGAATCATATCACTAGGATGTCGCTCCGGTTCACCAAGGTCTGTCCAGAGACCAGCCATTACCCCACCCATAAAGGTTGAATGTTGATCCCACCACCATAAAGCCACTTCGGGGTTAGTCATGTCAATTAGTCCGGCATCGCAGTTACATGACCACCAGCCACCCAGCATATAAGGCTCTCCATCCTCATTGGAGGCAAAATAACCATTATTGTATGCAGTATTATATTTATCGGCATATTGGGTAACGTATGGCTCTGTAATAGCAACTGTTTTTACACCTGTATCCATAAAATCCTGCATCATGTTAAATGGGGTTGGAAATGCAGAAGCCGACCAGTCCAGATCGCCCATTTCATTCTGCCAGTTCCAGTCAAGCACAATAACATCCAGAGGTATGTTTTTGGAACGCATGGTGCTAACCATTGATCTCGCTTCCGATTCTGTTCTGTAACCATAACGCGACTGTATATACCCAAGTGCCCATTTGGGTGGCATTGGTTGCCTTCCTGTTAACCAGGTATATTTTTCAAGCTGTGAGGCATAATCACTACCGTAAATAAAATAGTAACGAAGATGTTCGCGTTCGGTACCAAACCTGATATTTGAGGAATTATCCCCAACATTAAGCTCGGATGGTAAATGACTGTCAAAATAAACACCAAATCCCTTGTTCGTTGTAATGAACGGAACATTAACTGCCATAACGCCCGGTGCACCATGATAGCCGTATGCCTGTGTATTATAAAACGAGTATGTACCTCCCGATAGGTCCAGCGAAGTACCAGTTTCACCCGAACCGTAAACGCACGTTCCATTTTGGTATTCGTAGTAAATTGCGGCTGTATTCCCCTCTATTCTGTGCCCAAGGGATTCATCTTCTTCAAGCAAGGTGTTACCGGCAGCATCAAAATAGGTTAACCTTACCGGATATTTCATAATCTGAACTTTTATTGAATCAGTCTCGAAAAATAATCTGTCGGCAGCTTCATTAAATGATACAGAAAAGTTTTCAATCGGGTTTGCTATAACTACCCTTGAAGAATCAAACACAGTAGATTCAAATGGTATAAATTCACATTTAACCACAGAGGGTGAATAGAACTCAACTTTAAGAGTATAGTTTGCAGTTAAAATAGTGTATTGCTTGCCGTTTACTTCCAGTCCGGTAAACTGTTCAATGCTCTGTCCTAATACAACAAACTGTAACAAAATAGTAACAAGAGTAAAAAGTCTTTTCATTTTCACCTGCAATTTTTTGCAAACAATTTATAAAATAAGAAAGATACAAAACCTGAATTATGACAATATTTTACAAAAAAATAAAAAATACTATTTTTTCTCTTGCGTTGATAAGTCATTTCGGTTATATTTTGAATCTTATTTTTTGCTGGTGTAGCTCAGTAGGTAGAGCAACTGACTTGTAATCAGTAGGTCGTGGGTTCGATTCCTATCACCAGCTCAAGAAAGCCTTTTAACGAAAGTTGAAAGGCTTTTTTAAATTGCGAAAACAAATCTTAACACTACTTGCCAGGTGCTTTCCTGTATTTAAGCAACATATAAACAACATGCGGAAGCATTAAAAACGTAATTCCGCCCAAAGGAATCATGTAAACTCCAATAAGTACAACAATTAGATAGGTAAGAATAAACGGCATCGGAACTATGGAAATTCTTTTTTCAACCGTGTGTAACAGTACACCAAGCGGTAAGAGCATCAATCCGAAAAACAAACACCAGAATGCAGCAAAAGTTTCGTAGTTAACCTGGCTCTCCATAAATCCGTTATTAACCTTGAAAAAGAATTGCTCTGCAAAGCCCTGAAATTGTTTGGCATAAAATACCGGAGTTAACACCGAATGCAGAACCCCAATAATAATTATTATTGTACCGTTTGTAAGTTTCTTAAAATTGGTCATTTAATTTTCCAATCTATTTTTTTAATCATTGCAACTTACATAAACTCAATAAATATTTTGGGTTCAAATAAAACTGACCTGAACATTTGTTTGGATTATAGATTGGAATTTTTATCAGCAAATTGAAGGGTTATTTTCTTTAATTGTGCCAGATTTTTTTGCATGTTCAAACACTTTTAATCCCAACTTTTATCAACCACAAAATTCTGCACCGACTATTCAAATAAATGTCATGTATAGATTTTCGCATTTTCTATACATGTACGCTAAGCGTACATATAGATTTTCGCATTTTCTATACATATATATAATTCATACATGATTTTTGTCATTTCCTTTAAAGCTCGTCATGTACGTTAAGGAACAGATTAAAAAGTTTTGTATTTATATAATAGTTGGTTTTCGCCAAATTATTCAATATTCTTTTATCCAGCTTTTCTTCTTTTTTAGCTGTTATTTAAAATAGGTTTTTATGAAAATAATTCGTTCTCTAATATAATCATTTACATTTTGCTAAATCCATTTTCACTATAATAATGCTAAGATTGTACATTTATTTCTGTATTTTTATACACCCCACCAAAAGGTAATGCTTCTTAAACAAAATTATTATTTAACTATTCAAAATATAATTATCTAATTTACTACTCTCTCGTTAATTACCTATTCCCCATACTTCCCAATCATTTCATCCATTTGTCTGTCAAGTTCGCTATCGATAACTTGTCGGGTAGGGTCTGCATCGAACCAGCTAATTATTTCTTCAACACCGCTGGAAAACGGAATGGTAGCGTTATACTCCGGTACCAGTTGTTTAATTTTTGAATTGTCAAAAATCATACTGTGAGCTTTGTCGCCTAACAGACTCGCACCCCACTCGGGGTTATATCTTGCGATAACATCAGAAGGTATGTGAACAATTTTGGCTTCGGTACCGGCAGCTTTTGCCACCAATTCATAAATCCGGTTCCATGAAAGCAACTCATCCGAAGTTATATGAAATGCCTCCCCAATTGCCTTTTCATTCCCGAGCAAACCAACGAGTCCTTTAGCAAAATCACTATTATGTGTGAGCACCCAAATTGATGTGCCATCACCATGAACAATAACCGGTTTACCTTTACGCATACGGTCAACAGCCGTATAGCCACCTTTTACCGGTAACATGGTACGATTGTAAGTATGCGAGGGACGCACAATTGTAACAGGAAACTTTTCCTCCCGGAAGGCTTTCATCAACCTTTCCTCGCAGGAAATTTTAGCTTGTGAGTAGCTCCAGTATGGATTGTAAAGGGGTGTAGATTCTGTGACTGGTAGAGTAATTGGTGGTGTTTGGTAAGCCGATGCCGAACTAATAAAAATATATTGTCCCATTTTACCGCGGAACAGCTTCAAATCATTCTCTATGTGCTCCGGACTGAATGCAATAAAATTTACAACCACATCAAATTTCATGTCTCCAAGGGCTTTATTCACCGCATCCACATCACGAATATCACCATGGATAACATTAGCACCCACAGGTACAGACATAGTGCTTTTTCCTCTGTTAAGCAAATAAAGCTCAATGTCTTTTTCTAAAGCAAGCACCGTACATGCCGAGCTTATTACTCCCGTACCGCCTATAAACAAAACCTTCATATGCCAGTCTCCTACTGATATTGTTTGTTTATTATACGGAATATTATTCACAGATAACACTACACAAAATTTTATACCTGAAAAACTGGTTAATCAATTATGGTAACCAGTCAATAATCGGATTATCACTGGTGTTTAATTTCTTCCACTCAATAAACTCGTTATAGTTTTATACCTTATCACGAATAACAGCCATATAAACCTCTATGCCCATAACCTTATCATCTGCCGGAATATCGTTCTTGATAGATAGAATTGCATGTTTGTACTCATGGGTCATAACTTCATTTAGTCGCACAACAACCTTTTCCATTTTACCGGCATAAAACGAGTCTTTTAGAATATGGATTATATCAATTTGCCACTTATCATCATTATCATCAACGTACCATAAATGCCACTCCAAACACTCTTCATCAGTATCCAGCAAATTATCATAGGTAATTCGTTTTACCTTACTATTCACAGCAAATTCGGAAATGGCGTTAAAGCTATCTGCTATCGAAAAATTATCGGAATATACATGAAAATCAATATCCCTGTTCTTCATAATCAATCCGGTTGGAACCGAACCAATTAAATTTGCCTGAATTTTGTATTTCTTCAAAGTTTCAACAATATTCAATTCATCAATTATTCCATAAGCCTTTTTAAGGTTGTTTTCAGCAATTTTCAGGAAACCTTCATTCACATTCATCTAAATTCACCATACTTTAATTAATTATTAATTGGAACAAATTTGCACAAAACACAAACTCACAATCATTAAGAATTGAACGTTTAATCTTAATATTTCATTACCATTATACACTTACCAGACATTATAATTTAAACATTCGATAACAATTTGTACAGCATTTATCCAATAAATTGAATAAGGAGTAACAATGCAAAAACGCAAGTTTGGCAACACTGATATGCAGGTTTCGCAACTTGGACTTGGCTGCATGGGCATGAGCGATTTTTATGGTAGCTATAACGATGAGGAATCTATAAAAGTTATCCACCATGCAATAGAAATGGGCATCAACTTTTTTGATACCGCAGATATGTACGGTCCCTGGAAAAACGAAATACTCGTTGGTAAAGCCTTAAAAGATAAACGAGACCAGGTTATAATAGCAACAAAATTCGGCGTTTTACGCGGCAAGGATGGCTCATTTACAGGTATTAGCGGTAAGCCTGAATATGTAAAACAATCATGTGAAAACAGCTTAAAGAGACTTGGAGTCGATCACATCGATTTATACTACCAGCACAGACCCGATCCCAATACCCCGGTAGAAGAAACTGTTGGTGCAATGGCTGAATTGGTGAAGGAAGGCAAGGTAAAATACATAGGACTTTCGGAAGCCTCGGAGGAGTTAATCAGAAGAGCGTACAAGGTCCATCCAATTTCTGCTTTACAAACCGAGTATTCACTTTGGAGTAACGATCTTGAAGCTGTAATACCCGTATGCCGTGAACTTAACATCGCACTTGTGCCATACAGTCCGCTTGGCAGAGGATTTTTATCTGGCAAATATAAATCACCAGCTGATTTTGAAGAAGGCGATTTTAGAAAATTTAACCCAAGATTCAGCGGGGAGAATTTCAAAAAAAATCTTGAGATTGTTTCTCGAGTAGAAGAAATTGCAAAATCAAAATCTGTTACACCATCGCAAATAGCCCTTGCATGGGTACTATCAAAAGGCAACGATGTTTTCCCTATCCCGGGGACTAAACGTATTAAATACCTTCAGGAAAATATTGAAGCAGTAAATATTAAGCTTGCAAACGATGAGCTTGCAAAACTTGACGAACTATACAATCTTGTTTCAGGTGCCAGGTATTAGAAATTAGTTATTACTTTCCTAAAGCCCTCGGTATATTCCTGGGGCTTTTGTATTTTAAGTAAGAGGAAACCATTAAATTAAAAAGAAAAGAAATGGTTATGACAGTTAATGACTGGAAAGATTTGGGAGTTCAGACATTTGGTCTAACTTCAGACCTTTTGGTTCCAATTGCCGCAGCTAACAAATTATCCATTGAGAAATACATTGGAACTATTCAAAAAATAATTCCCGGAAGAAAAAGAGAAATAAATGCTCTTGTAGTAAAGGCTGCACAACCGGAAAAAAATCCTAGCGTAAAATTATGGCATCAAAGCGTGGGTAGTAAGTATTATAGTATATTACATCCGCAATTACAGTTTTGGGTACACGTGGATTATAATGGCTACCGAAACGCTTGGCATCGTCTTGGTTTTGAGAAACTGAATTCAGAGGCATTTCTGGACCATATTTTTAATCGTACTGCTGCCAAAATTTCTGGTTACAGACAGCAGTTTATAAGACTTTGCCCTATTTCGCGTGCTACCAATACAAACAGTGGAGCGAACACAGGTGCTGAAGGCTTGCATAAAACCGAAGTAAGAAAGCTTAAATCACAACCTGAACATATAAAAAAAGCGATGTTAAAATCACTTGAGGCACCTGTTATTTTAGCTGACCCAATTGACATGACAAAAATGCTGGATATATCACCAGGACTAAGTGAACTTCTGGGTGTAGCAGCAATACTTACACATTTCTATATTTCCTAGCTATTTCTCTATTAACCTTCAATTAAATTGAAAGTGCAAAAATTTGAAGATTGCATCAAAATATTATTGTCTGTAAGGTTTTGGAGCAGAGCGTTTTAAGCTCCAGCGGATAGTTACTAAAATAAAATCAAAAATAATCTATATGTCTGAACATAACGAGGTACACGGAGAAACTCCTGAATCACCAGATGATAACAGTAATAAAATTGAGCAATCGGATGTTGTTATAATTAACCCCAAACGATATACGATTTTTCATTTTACCTCTTTCAACAAAAAAGGAGCAACATATAGTTGCCCCAATAACTAACTATTAAATTTTTTCATAATTTCTTTCAGTGGTTTATGAGCCCTTCCGGTTGCAAGTTTAAAATGCGATTCAACATCAAATCCACCTAAACGTATTGTTTCATAAATACCACCAATAATTCCACCCAGGAACTCGCCTAATGCTTCCTTGCGACTATTGGTAAACTCTTCAACTGAAACCTCTTTATAGACCAGGTTAGCACCAAATACTTCATTTATCATTTCAGCTAACTCTTGTTGTGTAACAGGTTCACCAACAAGATTGTAAACTTTACCATTATGCATATCTTCCATTAACATTTTTGAATAGGCTGAAGCTAACTCATGACGGCAGGAATAACCGCATTTACCATTACCAGCTGAATTTGTTATGCTACCTTCTGCAACGTAACTTTCTACAGACTTCAGGTCTGGTTCAAGGTAAAGCCCATTACGTCCTATAACCCAATTTAATCCGGATTCTCTCAGGTCCATCTCGGTTTGGCGATTACTGCTTACAACATCGCTAAATCCGGTACCTTCTTCAATACCGACAATACTAGTATAAACAATCTTGTTTACATTATTAAATTTGGCTGCATTAATAATATTTTTATGTTGCTGGTGTCTTTTTTCGGGATGGTCCGGACTTGAAACCAATACCAGAGCATCAATGCCGTAAAGAGCCGATTTAAAATCATCAAGAATATTATAATCACCTTTACGGATTTCAACACCCAGATGTCTCGCTTTAGCAGGAGTACGTGCGATTCCAACTACATTCTCCTTCCCAAGATCATTCAACAACTGGTTAACTATTGTTGCACCCAGATGACCGCCGGAAGCTGTAACTGCTACCTTTTTCATGTTATTCTCCTTGTTCTAATGGTTTTTTACATAATACTCTCTTTGAAGCCACAAGTCAAATTAATTGTTTATGTATTCGCCTAACACTTTAATTTTATTCTGCCATTTCAAGTGATAGTATTATATAAATGTAGAAGGTACACTAATTTTAGTAGCAAAGTGCCATTGTAAAGTAAACTTGTAATGGTTAATTTTTAAGGTATTATTTTAAATGACAAGTTTTATTGGAGGGAAAATTGAAACAGTTAATATGCTTGCTTTTTATTTTGATTGCTCTGGCTTTTGCTAACGATGCCATTGCTGCTGTATTATTTTAGAAAACAGCCGCACCCAAACCGGATACGGCTTTATAAAATTATTTTCTTCTTCTTGAATTTCCGCTTTTCGAATTACCCCGTGATCCGCCACGAGAACCACCACGGTTACCACCGGACGGTGCTTCAGCAACTTCAACACGCATCTGTCTGCCTTTGTATTTTTTGTTATTTAAGGAGTCAATAACTTTTTCGGCATATCTGTCGCGTACTTCAAAAAATGAGAAGTTATCTTTTATTTCAATATCACCAATAAAAATATCTCTATCCTTGGCATTATCGTTAATCACACCAATAATATTTTTTGGTTCAATTCTATCTTTTTTACCAAGGTTAATAAAACAACGGGTAAAACCACTTTCGCCACGTTTTTTACCACCTCGTCTTTCACCGCGATCACCTCTTTCACCGCGATCACCTCTTTCACCACGATCTCTTTTCTTGCCACTATCACCTCTTTTATTATCTTTTTCATTAAGATCAGGTGCGTTTTTATAATAGTCAAGAAAACGATTAAACTCAAGGGACACAAAGCGTTTAATTATTTCTTCCTTTTCGAGCAATTCAAGCTTTTTATTCACCGAATCCATAAAAGGAGCAATTTGTTCTTCATCAACTACTACATTTTCCATTTTGTCAATAAAGTTGAACAGCTGCTTTTTACAAATTTCAAGTCCGCCAGGAACAGGAAGCTTTTCAAATTTTTTCTTCAACACTCTTTCAAGCTGAGGTATTTTACTTTTTTCACGATAATTAACAATCGCAATAGAAACACCCGATTTATCAGCACGTCCGGTTCTACCACTACGGTGTGTATAAATTTCCAGCTCTTCAGGCAAATTGTAGTTAATTACATGCGAAATATTATTTACATCCAGACCTCGGGCAGCAACATCAGTTGCTACAAGCATCTGTAAGGATTTATCGCGAAAACGTTTCATAACAATATCACGCTGAACCTGAGAAAGATCACCATGTAAGGCATCAGCATTATATCCGTCTTTCATAAGCTTATCAGCAACTTCCTTTGTTTCCTGTCTGGTACGGCAAAAAACTATACCGTAAATATCAGGATTGATATCTGCAATACGCTTAAGAGCAAGATACCTGTCTTTGGCATGTACCTGATAATAAACATGCTGAACATTCTCCGCTCCGCTATTCTTTTTACCAACAGTAACCTTAACAGGCGAAAGCATATAGTTTTTGGCTATGTTTGCAATTTCATCGGGCATAGTTGCCGAAAACAGCAAAGTACGTTTGTTTTCCGGTGTAGTTTCAAGAATGCCATCAAGTTCATCTCTAAAGCCCATGTTCAACATTTCATCAGCTTCGTCAAGTACAACAGTTCTAATGTTGTTTATCTTCAAAACTTTTCTGTTCAATAAATCGAGCATACGTCCGGGAGTTGCAACAACAACCTGAACACCTCTTTTAATAGCTCTTATTTGTGTATCAATACTTGCACCACCATAAACAGCAACAACCCTGATACCATCAACATGTTTTGAAAAATGTTCCATATCTTTTGCAATCTGCATACATAGTTCGCGTGTAGGCGATAGAATAACAGCTTGTACAGATTTATCGCGTAAATCAATCTGTTCTATTATTGGCAAGCCAAACGCTGCAGTTTTACCTGTACCGGTTTGTGCAAGTGCAATTATATCATCGTATCCTTCAAGAAATAGTGGTATTACTTTTGCCTGAACAGGCGTGGGAGTAATAAAACCAAGCTCTTCAATCCCTCTAAGCACTTCTGCCGAAAGACCCATTTCATCAAATGTCATAAATTCATCACAAATTTTAAAATACAATCTACTAAGTTAAACAAACTTACAACCATAACGAAGAAAAAAATGAAAAGTCAATATTAATATTTTGGATTTACTCCCTTCCTTCCGTTTTTTTTCAGCTTTTGCTCAAACGCTTTATCAAATTTTGAGATAAAGGATGCTTGTCCTTTTTCAAAAACGTAGGAAGTAACCTCTTTTGTGTATTCAAGATAGCTGCTTCCATATATAGTTTTATAGAAATCAGCGTATTCTTTTATTTCATTGCTCGTTAAGTTTCCATACTTCTGATAATATTCGTTTTTATTAATACCTAACTTAAATACACCTTTAATAACCAAATCATTATATGTTTTATCAACCAACTTGTCCATTGGTAACTTTGCAACTTCCTCTTTTATATTTTTTCTGAATTTATCTTTTTGGGCAAACATAATAATTATCATTGATTCAGTAGTTGCCCTGTATAGTTTTTCCTGCGTAAACCTTACCGTTTCTTCAATTTTACATTCATTCAGGAGCTGATCAATTAACTCCTTTTTTTCTTTAATTACCGAATCAACAGGCTCATAAACACCAGTAGTTTCCAGATACACTATTTTTTTGCCAAGCTCAGATGTATAAAACTCATTTATATTCTGTAATTTTTCGGTACCCAGTTTTGCTAATCGCAGTTTGCACTCATACCTCATAGTATCAATAACCAGTTTTACATCCTCATCGGTGAACAGTGGGTTTTCGTTATCGGGAATTTGTTTATTCAACTGTCCAAAATATGATTTGGGAAGTTGGTTAATTACTACTTCCATTCCGGTATTCACAAATACCTCATCGATAATAGTCATCTTGTTGGCAGACTGCCCTAAAATTATGCTGAATGTAACAAATTGAATAAATAATAATGTTCGTTTCATTTTACCCTTAATAAAAAAATTCATTCCAAATAAAAAAAAAGGCAGCTATATGCCACCTTTAAAAACTTTGTTACAATCTATTATACTTATGCAGCAACATCAATTTTTTTGCGAATTTTATCTTCAAGCTTCTCTATATATTGTTTTGCATCGGTAAGTGCATTAGCTAATTTTTCCCTTTGGGATTTAAACACACTCAACGACCCGAATAAATCTTTATAATAGCCAATACCATCACCAAGATTGCTTAAGAACTTGTTAAAATACTTACCATCCTTTTCAGTAGGTTTACCTTTTATGCTTTTAATTTTATCTTCAAGATAATTTATGTAAAGCCAAAGCTCTTTAATGAACATATTTGGTCTGTCTGTTCTGCTCATTATATTAACTTTTCCGTAAATATGGTCCACCATTTCCTTCAACGAACTTATTTTATCAAAATAAGCCAGGTTAGGTCCCGGACAAACTGTTACGTACTCACCCTCAGTTTTAATATCAAGATTCTTCGACATAAGGGCTGATGCTCCCAAACCGGTACAAATACATTCCTTAACAGTAATTGCATCAAATTCTTTTTTATATTCGGCTTTAGTAAGATTCTGTTTATCCAGTTCCTCAATTTTCAGATGCTGATACTGTCGGGATGCGGTACAAATTGCTTTATCAGTAAACTCCTTATTTAGCTGAACAAACTTCCTTGGACAACTGCTGCCCGGTCTGCCTTTATCAATTAGTGCCTGTTTTTTGTTTATCATTGAGGCACCCCGCAAACTGTTAAAAGGTACACCAACCGGAGAGATAGGACTTAAATAAAGATCATCCTCCCTGGCATTAACCATCTGCTCCAATGTTTTTTTATCAACTCTGGTAACTTCCGGAACAAGCATAAATGGAGTTCCCCAGCCAACAGAATCCATATCATAATATTCAAGCAACATATTATGTTCTTCGGCAGTGCCAACCCCACCCTGAGCAGTAACCTTAAAGGAAAGCTCTTTAGGTACAGGTTTGTTTTGTGAGACAAGAGCATCATCAACCATACCTTTAAGGAGTAAAGTTAATTCTTCTCTACGATTCTTGAACTCTTCCATAACCGGACCCATTAAATAACCATCACTGGCAAAGGCATGACCGCCACAATTCAGTCCCGATTCAATTCTGAACTCCGATACCCACAAACCTTTTTTCGCCAAAAATTTGCCCTGAATTAACGCTGAGCGATAATCACTAACCTTTAGAATTATTCTCTTTCTAATATTACCATCAGCATCCGGGTAAAAATCATCAAATTCAGCCATGTATGAATACAACCTTGGATTCATACCAGCAGAAAGCACTAACCCCGAATTTAATTCACTTTCTGCAAATCCTCGTAAAGCAGCATGAGCATCATTATAACGAGTTGGTAACTTTTCATTTTTATTATAATTATCCTTATCCAGCTTTGTCATAATATTAACATCAATACTTCCCGCTTCCAGGTTTCTGTTCAACCACTCATAAATCTCTTCGGAAGTTGGTAACTTTTCACAAAATTTAAGTAGATCATTATATAGCCCCGAACCATCCGGAAGCATATCGAAATACTTAATAATTTTATCTGAATTTGTATCTATAGTGTAGGCAATAGTTTTCTTCAAGGCATCAAACTTTTGTTCCGTAAGCTCATTTATCAGATTAAGATAACTCCTAATCCTGTCAGCTCTGTAATCATCATCCTTAATCGTAATTTCTTCGTAAGCCTTATTATTCGCCTCGCAATGGTATTTTCTGAACTTTTCAACCAAAACATCGTCAACAATTGATATTACAGAATCAATTCCATATTGAGCAACCTTCAAAGGTGTATCTATTGTATATCCTAACCCCATTACGGGTATATGAAATGTATGTACCCTTGCCATAATATTTATCTTATTTAGTGAGTAAATTGTCCTGATCCATTGAGAAAGCAATCAATTCAGAATTTAGCTGATGCCGGCTAGCTGTGGAACGCAGACTTAATGAAGTTTTAAAGGTAAAGTTAAATTCGCAGAATGTCAATATACACTAAAATACGCCTATCAATTATTACCTGAAATTCTTAATAATTAGGGAATTGTTTCGATAATACAACTGGAAGTGTAGAGCATTACGGGACAACACATTGCAGCTTAAAAAATCGAAAGACAGACCGGGGTATCTATATGTTATTATAACTGTAATTTTAGTGCTGATAGTTTATATTACAGTTGAATACTCCGAGCTGTTTAACTCACAATACGATACAACCAAAAACAATTTATTACAGCAGGTTCGTATTTGTGGATTAAATATAAACACAAGTTTATATGAATTTGAAGATCAAACCGCATATTTTGCAAATTCATTCAAAAACCTGAACCTATCCGAAGCTTTTCTTAAAGGTAACGGGGAATACATTTCCGGTTTGAGAAAATACTATTTTAATCACCAACATCTAATAAACTCAATCTCAATCTATTCTGAAAACTCAAAAATTGAATTCAGGAAATATCCCAACAACTACTTCGAATGGGGCAAATCACAAAAACTTTTCAATAATTTTAAGCTCAGGAAAAAGCAAGCTTACAAAATACTTGACGGGAAATATACTTTTATTGTTCCGGTAAATGATGATAAGGGGATTATCAGATTTAATTATGCTATCGAATTAAATCTGGAACGTTTTGTTGAATCCGAATTCGCAAATTACTTTGTTGGTGAAAACTCATGGAAAATTCTAATCGACAAAAACAAAAACCTTCTAAACACACAGTATTCGGAAATGGCAGCCAACAAGGAAGTTCTTTCAATTTCAAAAATTGATGAAATTGCTGCTAAAATTTCAGAAGGCTACGAAGGTATTATCTACCATTCACTTTTAACCAACAAAAAAGAATACAAACTCCTAAGTGCATACTACCCGATTAATTTGTTCAATAATGAATTTGGCATTCTGTTTTCGTTCGATGCTGATAAATATATATACGCCACCCAAAACACTTCCTTGCGAATAGTCTTTAGCTTCAGTGCTATCATCCTTCTTGTTACCCTGATATTTTTTATGGGTAACAGAAGCAGAAAACAATTATTGCAACAACACAAGGAAAGCGAAGAACGCCAACGAATGCTCCTTAACTCTTATCCGGATGTAACGGTTTTCCAAGATAATACCGGGAAGTATATCGATATTTACCACGGTAACCGGGCTGAAAAAGAAATTTATGAATCAACCTTCAAAGGTCGAACCCACTTCGAGGTTTTTCCAACTGAAGTTGCCGCAAATATTGAAAACAAAATAAAAGAAACTCACGAAAAGGGAAAAATTGCTCTTTTCGATTACTTCGATAAAGTAAATTCTCAATACTACGAATTGCGGTTTGCTCCTTTACCCGGTAAAAATACACTTACTATCATAAGAAATGTAACTTCAAAAAAAAGAACTGAAGAACGATTAAAGTATTCGCACGAAAGGTTTCTTACAGTTCTTAATAGTATAGATGCATTTATATATGTTGCTGATTTTAATACATACGAGATACTTTTTATTAACAACGCTGGCAAAAAAGCATTTGGTGATGTTCAGGGTAAAACATGCTGGCAAAATCTTCAAACTGGTCAAACAGGTCCCTGCGAATTTTGTACCAATGACCAACTGATAAAAAACAGGGTAATTACTGATGAACCAGTTATTTGGGAATTTATAAATACAACCAACAATAGATGGTATCGTATTTTTGATCGGGCTATACCATGGGTTGACGGACGACTTGTAAGATTTGAAATGGCTGTTGATATTACCGATCTTAAAGAAGCACAAGTAAGATTATCCCAGGAAGAAGAAAAATTTAGAGGAATATTCGAAACATTTCTGGACGTTTATTACAGAACAGATATTTCCGGTAATGTGGAAATAATTTCTCCTTCTGCTCAAAATCTTTTTGGTTGGAAGCCCGAAGATATTATTGGTGAAAATGTTACCATACTTTATAAGAATCCTTCAGACAGGGAAAAATTTATTCGTCAGCTTTACAAAGATAAAGCTGTAAATGATTTCGAAATTCAACTAAAAAGAAAGGACGGTTCACCAATCTCGGCTTCTGTAAATAGTCGCCTTATATTCGATAACAGCAATAATCCGGTTAGGGTAGAAGGTTCGATACGCGATATTAGTGACAGAAAACGTAATGAACTTGAGCTAAGAGATGCAAAAGATGCTGCCCTGGTAGCAGATAAAACAAAAAGTAGATTTCTCGCTAATATGAGTCACGAACTAAGAACTCCGCTCAACGGAATACTTGGTTATACACAAGTTTTGCTTTCCGATAAAGATATGGATGAAAAATACGTTGATGCAATTTCTATTATTCAGAAAAGTGGGGAACACCTCCTAAATCTGATAAACGACATTCTGGATATTTCAAAAATTGAAACCGATAAAATTGAGCTGGAGCTATCATCTGTAAATATTCATGCATTACTTGAAAATATAACCAAAATAATTGGAATGAAAGCTGAAAGCCAGGGACTAATATTTAAATCAAAAATATCCAGTATTCCTCATAAATTTTTACTGCTGGATGAGAGAAAGGTAAACCAGATTTTATTTAACCTGTTAAATAATTCAATCAAATTTACCGAAAAGGGTTTTATAGAATTATTGGTAGAGTGTGAAGAGGGTCATTTGAGTATTGAAGTTAGCGATACCGGTATAGGAATTCCGGAAAATAAATTTGATGAAATATTTTCACCATTTAAGCAATTGAGCGACCATGTAAATAAAGCAGATGGAACTGGACTTGGTCTTGCTATATCACAAAGCCTGGTTAATCTGATGGGAGGCAATTTAATGGTTAAAAGTACAGTTGGCAAAGGAAGCAAATTTTATTTTAGCATTCCTGTAAAGGAAGACCCAATAAAACAGGAAGAAATACCACCAAAAGAAAAAATTGTTGGATACCACGAAACAGAAAGAAAAATATTGGTTGCCGACGATGTAAAAACAAACCGAATGGTAATTAAACGAATGCTTCAACCATTGGGATTTGAAATTATTGAAGCCGAAAACGGTGCAGCAGCCGTTGAACAAGCCATTAAAAACAAGGTTAACCTGTTACTGCTCGACCAAAAGATGCCCCAACTTAACGGAGCTGAAGCAATTAGAGAAATAAAAACAAAAATGAACATTCCCGGTATAATAGTAAGTGCATCCTCCAGGTACGATGAATATACGTTTGATGATGTTGAACTGGTAGATGATTTTATTTTGAAGCCTGTTAAAAAAGATGAATTGTTAACCAAGATAAAAAAACATCTGAATATTAATTGGAAACATGAAAAAACAGAGCAGCAAATTGAAGAAAAAGCTCCTTCGAACAATGAATTAAAATTTTTACTGGGTTATATTGCAAACAGAAATTTTTCCCGTTTCCATCAACACCTAAATACCATCTTGCAAGAAAACAATGAATACAACAATTTTGTAGGTAAGTTAAGAACTATGGCTAATCAGTTCGAAACAAAAAAAATAAAAGAATATTTAGAATACAGAATGGATAAATAATGACAGAGCTATCTTCCCAAAAGCATAAAATACTTATTGTTGATGATAAACCTGAAAATCTCAGTATCCTGTTCACTTTGCTAAATAATTATTATGAAGTGTTTGCTGCGGAAAACGGACAAATTGCCCTGGAAATTATCGAAGAGAATATTCCGGACCTCATTCTACTCGATATTATTATGCCCGTAATGGACGGTTATACTTTTTGTGAGGAAATAAAAAAGAATAAACAAACCGAAAAAATACCCGTAATATTTATGAGTGCCCTAAGCGAAACAGTTGATAAGGTTAAGGGACTGGAACTTGGTGCTGTTGATTATATTGTTAAACCACTTAAACAGGAAGAGGTTTTAGGCAGAATAAGAACTCAGCTAAGACTTGTTGACTACCAGAAACAACTTGAAAATATGAACCAGATTCTGGATAAAAAAGTTAGTGAACGCACAATACAACTTAAGGATAAAGTTGATGAACTGGAAAAAGCCAACATAAAAATTGTGGAAAGCGAACGAAAGTATAGGGCACTTTTTGAAAATGCCCCCGAAGCTATAATTTTGGTAGATGTTAATACAGGAACTATTTTTGATGCCAACCCTGCTGCCGAAAAGCTTTTTGAATATGAAAGGAACGAATTATTACAAGTACCACAAAATAAACTCTTCTATACAAATACCAATAACGAAACCAAAAACAGAAACAAGGTAATTTCCAAACCTGGTGAAGCTGCTTCACTCGATAGCTTTTTTAATAACATTATAACCAAAAACGGGAAAAAAATACCTGTACAGTCATCAGCTAAAATAATGGCACTGGATGGCAACCTTGTACTCCAGGGAATTTTGCGCGATGTTAGTCAGCAAAAAATAATTGAAGAACAACTGCTTACAGCAAAAGAAAATGCTGTTGAAATGAATCAGCTAAAAACGAACTTCCTTGCTAATATGAGTCACGAACTACGTACACCTCTAATTGGTATCCTAGGTTTCTCTCAATTTTTAATGGAAGAAATTAGCGATGAAGAAAAACATCGTATGCTGGAAATTATTCATAAAGGTGGTAAACGTTTACTTGATACACTAAATCTGCTACTGGATATTTCGCAAATTGAAAAAGGAGAAATAAATATTAATGAAAAAGTTGTTATTGTTAACAGTGTTACTCACTCCAGATTTATGGAGTACAAAAACAAAATTGAAGAAAAGAATTTAAGCTACAGTCTTGATATTAGTAATGAGTTGCAAATGGCAATTCTTAATGAACAAATGCTGGGTACAGTTATAGACAACCTCATCCGTAATGCAATAAAATTCACGGATACAGGGTCAATTAAAGTTTCAGTATCAAAATCAAATATGCTTTCACAAAACTGGGTAAAAATTTCAGTTAAAGATACAGGCATAGGGATTCATGAAGAACAAATTGAGACAATATTTAGTGAGTTCAGACAAGCAAGTGAAGGTTCAACGCGAAATTTTGAAGGGATTGGACTAGGACTAACAATAGTAAAAAAATATATTGAATTTTTCCGGGGTAGAATTGATGTAATTAGCGAACCGGGTAAAGGCTCCGAATTTCATGTTTACATTCCTAAGCTTAATGAAAAAGATATTGACGTTAATGGTAAGGTAAAGTTTGATATAAGACATACTGACTTGCACCAAAGAATTGTAGCTGATAAAAAAACAATATTATATCTTGAATATGATTTTGCCAGTCGCGAATTTGCAAACCTTATACTCGCAAACAAATATAACCTCTATAATTTCGATAATGCTGAAGATGCAGTACGTAGTATGCTTAAAATAAATTACGATCTGATTATGATTGATGTTAGTCTTGAAAGTGCGATGGCAGGTCTGGAAGTAGTAGAACTTATTAATAACGAAAGTCAATTTGCAGATATACCAAAAGTAGCAGTTTCGGCATTTACACAAAAATCGGAAAGAGAAGATATAATGAGTAAGGGTTTTACCCATTATCTTACAAAACCATTTGGCAAAAAAGAGCTTATAAATTTAATAGAAAGTATATAAAAAATATGCCCCCGATAAAAACCGGGGGCGCTAATGTAACATCTATACTTTCGATAGATTATCTTTCTCTTCAACGCTAAGAACACGCTCAAGGTCTAACAAAATAAGCAACCTGTCATCAAGTTTACACACAGATCTTATATAGTCGGAGTTAATACCAGCAACAAGCCCCGGGGGTGGTTCCATAATATTGGTAGGAATCCTTAACACCTCATTAACTTCGTCAACAATAAAACCTGTAGTGGATTCATTAATTTCAAGTACAATGATTCTCGTCGAGTTATCATGATCTACTCTCTTCATGTTGAGCTTAACTCTAAGATCGATAACAGGAATTACTTTACCGCGCAGGTTAATAACACCTTCAATAAACTTAGGAGCATTAGGCACCTGAGTTATATCGATCATTCTGTTAATTTCCTGAACTTTGAGTATATCAACTCCAAATTCTTCATTTCCTAACTTAAAACTTACAAGTTGCATTAATTCAGATTTTTCCTGCTCATTGGCTTCCATCTAATCATCACCTCTACTGGTTTAGTAAGTTATATTCGTTTCCGTAAACTCCATTATCACTGGAAGATTTTTGGCTCAACATATTTGTTTGACCATCATTTCCAATTTTAAAGCTTGAAATCAATGCCTGAAGATTTTCAGTAAGTCTGTTAAGGTCTTCAGCAGCTCTTGCAATTTGTTGAATACCTGAAGCAGTTTCATTAGTTACAGAGTTAATACCTTCAATACTCTTACTGATCTGTTCTGCCGCAGATGATTGTTCTTCACTCGCAGTAGCAACCTGGTTAATAAGATCCTCAACCTCGGTTGATGCAGAAATAATTTCTTCGAGAGAACTACCTGCTTTATTTGCAAGAGTTTTACCATTTTCAACTTCTTCGGTACCTTTTTCAATAGATTGAACAGCACCATTGGTATCATCCTGAATCTGTTTTATCATACCAGCAATCTCTTTAGTAGCTTTAGTTGTACGTTCAGCAAGTTTTCTTACTTCATCTGCCACAACAGCAAACCCTCTACCCTGTTCACCTGCACGTGCAGCTTCAATAGCAGCATTTAGTGCAAGAAGATTAGTCTGGTCTGCTATATCGTTAATAACCTGAATAATTTCGCCAATTTCATCACTACTTTTACCAAGTTTTTTAACAGTAGTAGCTGCTGAATTAACTACATCGGCAATTCTGTTCATACCATCAACAGTATCTTTAACTACTTTACCACCTTCACGAGCAATTGATCCTGCCTTACGAGCATTTTCGGAAGCACTCATTGAGTTACGGCTTGTTTGCAGTATTGTACTTGTCATCTGTTCAATAGCAGTAGCAACTTCGTTTGCCTGGCTACTTTGTTCCTGTGCACCGGCTGCCATTTCCTCGGTACTAGCCGAAATCTGATTACTTGCACTTGCAGTTGCCTGAACTGATTCGGTAACATTGCTTATCATCTGGTGAATATTAAGAACAGCATTGTTAAATCCTTCAAATAATTTGGCAACATCATCACCATCTCTAAGTGCATTAACATTAACTGTTAAATCACCAAATGAAAATTTCTCCATTTCGGAAAGAAGCAATCTTGTGCTTGCAGCAAGATATTCCTGTTGTTCAACCGCAATAACTTTCTGTGTTTCAGCCTCTTTAGCAGCATCTTCGGCAACTTTGCTTTTTAGTTCAACTTCTGCGAGGGTTTCTCTAATTTGGCTTACCATCTGATTAAACGATTCGGAAAGTTTACCGACCTCATCTCTGGCTTTAACATCAACTGCTACATTTACATCGCCGTCGGCAACCTTTTCAGCTGCTTCAGCCAACGATTTTACCGGCACTGAAAGTGCACGTGCTGTAATAAAACCTACACCAATTGCAAAAATAATAACGAAAAACAAATACATTAAAATATCATCTTCAACTTTCGCAATTTCTTCATCAATATCGTCCATCCAAACACCAGATCCAACTACCCAGTTAAATTCCTTGAACATCTTAACGAAACTAATTTTACCAACTATATTACCTTTACTTTTTTCCCATTTGTACTGAACAAAACCTTCACCCTTTGTTCTACCAACATCAACCATTTCCTTAAAAAGCTGAACCCCATCAGGATCAGCATGATCACCCATTCTTTTACCGTTAAGTTCCGGTGTAATAGGGTGCATCACCATGGTGTAATCAGTATCAATAATGAAAAAATACTCTGAGCCACTATACCTTAGCTGACGTAACCCGCTCTTGATCTCTTCCTTTGCTTCTTCCATAGTAATTGTACCAGACTTATACTTCTCATCTGCAACAGTAACAATATCATATGCTACTTCAACAGCCTGTCGTACTGAAGTTTTTTTGCTTTCTATTAAGCTTCCCTTAAATGAAGGAAGGAAGGAATAAAAAAACATTACAATAAATATTATAACTATTGCAACCGATAATGATAGGATTTTGGAGAAAATACTCCAATCCTTGTAAGATTTGACTTTCATAACTCTCCCGTACTTTATTCAGTCAATGATTCTTAAATAATTGTTTGATGTAAAATATGTTTTACTTTTCCCTATGTAGTCTAAAATACTACATATGGTTCTATTATCGGTGGTTAGTTTTAAAAGTTAATACAGGCAGGGAATTTATTTTATTACAATAAATTAGTTAAAATGAACAGTAAATGTTGTACCCTTATCTTTAAAGCTGTTAACCGAAATTTCGGCATTATTTATATCACAATATTTTTTTACAAGTGCTAATCCAAGTCCGCTTCCTTCGTATCTTCTCGTATATCCTTTATCCTCCTGTGAGAATGCGTCGAAAATACTTTTTAAATAGTCATCCGAAATTCCTACACCCGTATCTTTTATATCAACTTTTATGCGGTTTTCTTGTGATCTGGATATAATAATATCTATTCTACCATGATTGGTATATTTTACTGCATTATCCACAAGATTAGCAAATATCTGATTGAGAGTATATTCATCACCTTCAACATTTGCTAATTCATGATCGCACTTTATTATTAGGTTAAACTCTAGACCCTTATCCTTGGTATATTGTTTAAACTCTATGAAAATGTTTTCCAGAATTTCAGAAACAATATTTATTTCTTTGCGAATAATTTTATATGTACCTGTTTGCACTTCGCTCATGTTTAATATAAGGTCAATAGTTCTAATAATCCTCTGCCCGGCTTTTCTCATACCTTTAAAAAGAGCCGATAAATCCTCCTCAATTGTCTCGGCAACAATCTCTTCAATAAGCCCGGAAGCACTTAATAAGGTATTTATTGGGGTTCTAATTTCGTGACTCATTTGTGCCAAAAACTCTGATTTCAACTTGTCCGATTTTAGTGCTTCTTCCCTGGCAGCAATTAACTCCTGTTCAATTTCTTTTCTGCGAGTAATATCCTGATTAGTACCTATTAATCTTAGTGGATTATTGTCTTTATCTTTCCCAATAGCTCTTCCTCGTGTTAATATCCACTTCCAGGAACCTTCTCTACTTCTAAGTCTATATTCAAGCTCAAAATACGGTAATTCACTTTCAAGATATTCTCTAACCCCTTCAATTACAGAAGATTTATCCTGGGGATGAATTAGTTGAAGTAACGAGTTAATTGTCAGTTCAATACTATTGGGTTTATAATTGAGCATTGAAAAAAACTTTGGACTAAGAAAAATTGAGTTATCATTAAAATTAATATCCCATAGTGCATCACTGGTTGCATCAATTGCCAGCGAAAGTCTTTCCCTGCTTTTTTTAATTTCCTCTTCAGCAGCCAATCTTTCAGAAATATCGCGAAGAATAACTACATACTCAACCGCCTCACCTTCACTATCATGTCTTAAGGTGGCATTTAATTCAACAGGTAAAATCTCCTCATTTTTTCGCTTTATTAAAAATTCAAGATTTTTGGAAATGTCTGATTTATAAATGGTCTCAATATTCTTTAGCACTTCCTTATCATTCTGATTAGCCAGAAATCTAAAGAAATCTTCACCAATCAATTCATTCTCAATATTGTAGCCCATCATATCTGAGGCTGTATTGTTAGAATATAAAATTATTCCATCCAGTGAAATTCTTAATACCCCATCCGGCAAAGTTTGAACCAGTACCCTGTAATTCTTTTCGCTCTGTTCAAGCTTGCGGTTAGCAATTCTTGCCTCCATATACTCCGAAATGGTAATTGCAATTGTATCTAGCAATACTTTCTCTTCCTTTAGGAATGGAGATTCTTCATCATCAATATCACCATTCAGAAAGCCTATCTCAATAATACCGTAACATTCGTTATCAATTAATATCTCAGCATTTTGCCTCCACTTGCAATATCTGTAATTATCTGTTTTAAACTCCTGACCAAATAAATCAAGTTTAACGCAAGTTAACTCAGAATGTTGCCAGGCATCAGGTAAGATAGAAACGACCTGTGTTAAAACCTCATAAAGGTTACCTTTCAAAAGCCTCAATGTTTTATTAATGCTATACAGACACTCAATTTCCTTAACACGTTTTTCAAGTTGTGCCGAATTTTTAAGTAATACATCTTGCATGTTCTTTAATTCGGTAATATCCTGAAATGAAACTATTATTTCCTGTACACTATTTTCATCACTAATAACGGGTACGGAATTAAGTAATAGCCATCGTAAATCGCCCTGGTTACGTTTATATACACCCACAATTTCACCATAAACCTCTTCTCCCTTGTTTAGGGATCTGGAAGAAGGTCTCTTACCAGCGGAATACTCCTCATTATTTTCATCAAACACTATCCACTCATTACCTTTTGACTGATTAATAAACTGCTCGCGAGTTAAGTTAAAAATTTTGCAAGCATGGTCATTTACCGACAAATATTTCCTGTTTTTATCCTGCACATAAACTCCGGCAGGAACTGAATTAAAAAACATTCTTAATTTCTCTTCGCTTCTTCCAATCTCCTTTAACGAATTTTCCAGAATGGTAATATCTTGCCCAATCATGGCTATTGCCTGTAAGCCAGGTTGAATTTTTCCAATAGAAATAAAATTCCAGTTTACGGATCTAATTTCTCCGGTTTTATCTATCAAAGGAAGTTTTGCAGTATCACCATTATGTTTACCCTCAAGTGCTAATTTTAATGAATCCTTAAGCAGCTCCCTATCTTCCTTCTCAAAAAGTTGAAGGATATTTTTCCCATCAATATCCTTGTAACTTTCATACCCCTTTATATCGTAAAAAAGTTTATTAGCATATATCAGGTTCATTTCACCATCCAGTAATATTGCATAGGATGACAAATTATCCAGCATATTAATAAACTGTTTTTCATTTAATTTAAGTAACTTTGCCCTTAGTTGTTTCCCCTGCAAAAATTCACTTCTGCTTTTTTCGGTAAGTTCAGCATTGTTGGTGTTTAATTTTTTCTCTGCAATTATTTCATTTAGCATTAAAATAGCCGCATCAAGCTGCCTCACATTCTCGAACTTGTGAGTATCGGATTCATTCATGATATAGATATGTCCATAAGGATTATCAGCATCACCAATCCTGAAACTCTTTTTCCCATCCACATTCGAGCTTCTTTGGAACTGAAATACAAAAGGTTCATATATCTCATTCAACTTCGAGACAAATAGCTCTTCAACACTATTTTTGCTGTTGGAAAGTGATATCTGTTCGAGCGATAATAGAAGATTGCGGGTATTATTTTGCATTGCACATCTAAGCTAGTTTTATTACACTGTTCGTATATGGATCTGCAAATAATATACTAAAATTTACTCAAATTGAATAGATGTAAAAAGCCCCACAAACTACCAGGGCTTTCTACTAAATATTTATTATTTTATCAATTCCTCTTAGCTAAATAATTCTTATGATCACGAATTACCAACCAGGCAACATTTAGTTTTTGTAGTAAACTTGTAAGATTGTACTTGTTATTCCTAAAAAATCAATATACGAACTATTTAAGTAATATAACAATTAATATCTATTATCATTCACTTGTTCTGAAAAATTATAGTCAGTCATTAATAAGTGTGGATCATCACCCTTTATTTTATTCCGGGTATAGTCATTTTCTCTAATCTTAAATGTAGCCACAAGTTCTTCCAAAT
This sequence comes from Melioribacteraceae bacterium, assembly GCA_963663615.1. Classification (GTDB taxonomy): domain Bacteria; phylum Bacteroidota; class Ignavibacteria; order Ignavibacteriales; family Melioribacteraceae. Next base: position 934,852 of record OY760517.1, on the reverse strand, counting down.
TACGTGTTAGTTTGTTCAGATCTTCGGCAGCCATAGCTATTTGCTGTGTACCTTCAGCAGACTGGTTGGCAACAGCACTTATACCTTCAATACTTCTGCTTATTTGTTCGGCAGCCGATGATTGTTCTTCAGTAGCTGAAGCAACCTGTACAATTTCTTCTTGTACCTTAACAGTCGATTCAACAATCGAGTGAAGAGAATCTCCGGCTTTTAGCACAAGGTTCTTACCTTCCGAAACTTTTTCATTTCCCCGTTCAATCGATTTAACCGCAAGAATGGTATCAGTCTGTATAGTTTTTATCATATCAGCAATTTCTTTTGTAGCTTTTGTTGTACGCTCGGCTAATTTTCTTACCTCATCGGCAACAACGGCAAAACCTCTGCCCTGCTCACCCGCTCTCGCCGCCTCAATAGCAGCATTTAAAGCCAGTAAGTTTGTCTGATCTGCAATATCGTTAATAACCTGAACTATCTCTCCAATCTGCTCACTGCTTGTACCCAATTTTGATATATTCAGGGCTGCATCCTCAACAACTTCGGCTATTTTGTTAATACCCTCTATGGAAGCTTTTACAACATTTCCTCCACTTATTGCAAAATTATTGGCTTCGTTTGCCAGTGTACTAACATTGCTGGTATTTTGTGAATTTTGCAAAATTGAAGCAGTCATCTCTTCAACGGCTCCTGCTATTTCGGAAGATTGTGTACTTTGTTCCTGTGCACCTGCTGCAAGCTCCTCGGTACTGCTTGATATCTGTTCACTTGCAGAAGCAGTAGCCTCAACAGCATTTACAACATTATTTAGCGTTTCTCTTATTTTGGTAACGGTATTATTAAAGCCATTGAACAATTTTGCTATATCATCATCATTTTTTTCGGGATTCAAACGAACAGTTAGGTCTCCATCAGCCAGTTTATCCATTTCAGCTAATATTACTTTTGTACACCTTTCCAAATACGATTGCATATTTTTTACTTCCGAAATATCTGCAACATATTCGAGGGCACCAACCACCTTCCCGTTGTTATCTTTTATAGGGGCACCAGTGTACATAATAGGTAAGTTACCACCTCCCGCATGCGAAACCGTTTCCTCTCCAACTGTCTTTTCAAATTTCATTGCCTGATTGCACGCACACTTTTCTGTATTACAATGGTCAGTCTTAAAATGGTCATAACATTTTTTGCCAACTAAATCCTCAGGAGTACTGTTAAGAAGTTCAGCTCCAAAATCATTCATATACTGTATATTAAAATTATTGTCGATTAGCATTACCGGGGTTGGCAAATTCTTAAGATGACTCAAACACTGGGTTATTTTTTCTGACATAATATTAAATGTCCTGCCCAGTTCGCCTGTTTCATCTTCGGAATCTATATTAACAACAACATTTGCTTCACCATCAACAATTCGTTTTGATTGGTTTAGCAATTGAAGGATAGGATCAATAAGATATTTATTATAAATTTTATAACCAACGTAAGCTATAACTGCAATTAGCCCTAAATAGATTAATAACAATGTGGCTGCATTCGATTTTTCTCGGGTTAAGCTGCTTGTTAATTGCTCTGAAAATTTGGATTGCATTTTTGATAGTTCGGTTACTGCATCTTTAGGATTTATTTTACCTTCACTTAGTTTCTGCTCCAGTAATTTTGACCTATCAACAAAGGCAGTGTTGCTGTTAATTATATTCTCGACAATGCCCGTTACATTAAAATATTCTTTAATTCCGATAACCCCTACCAGAATAATTACCATGGAAAAAATTACTAGAAACTTGCCTGTTAATGACAATGCTTTGAACTGAGACATAGAAATACCCCGATAATTTATTTGTAAAAAGCCCGTGGTGTAATTATCGGTAAGTTAGTTTTGTTATAAAGTGCTTGGTTTTATATTATCGATTAACGTTTTAATTGAGTAGATATTCGTTAATGAAGATCTTTTTATACCTTTAATAGCTCTTTTAGTTTTGAAAGTTGCCTTACACTAACTGGTAATTCTATCTCATCATCAGCCAGTTTTAATCCGTAATGATTTTCATCCGAATTTACAAACTCTATGTAATTAAGATTAGCTATATAACTTTTATGCACCTTAAAAAACATTGAGGTTGGTAGATCATCCATCCATGCTTTTAAAGTTTTACGCAAAATAAAACGCCCATGCTTTTTTGTATAAACTGTTGAATAATCACCCATTGAGTCGATATGAATAATTTCACTAAACAATACCCTGAATATCTTCTTACCACGCGAAAGTTGGATAGACTGCTTCCTCTCGCATTCATTTAAGAAAGATAGACGGGTAAATTTGCTTATCCTTAATTTTATTGTATTCAAAAGCTCTTCCTGGCTAACTGGTAATACAATAAAATCATCAGCCCCTAACAACATTCCCTTTCTGATTAACTGAATATTTGCATCGCCCGAATAGAAGACAAATGGTATTTTATCAAAACGGTTATCACCATTAAGCTTTTCTTTAAGTACAAAACCATCTTGCAAGTTTGCAGAAACTTTGCAAAGAATTATACTGGGTGTAATTAAATCCGGTGAACCAAAGTATGAAAAAATACAACTCGTTTTTGCAACTTTATAACCGCCGGCTTTAATTTTTTTTTCAAGTGCCCCTAAAAATTCCTCATCAGTTTCCAGAATTAAAACTAAATGCATTCTTTAGATCCGAAATTCTTTAAGATTAATTATCGTACATTATCAATAAATATTAAAACATTTTTCGACACATCAAATTAATGCAACTATATAAATTTACACCCACCATTGTACTAATATGTAAACACTACCACACCCGTAATAATTGCTATATAACATTTTAACACAACAACCACAACCTTTTATTTGGCATACAGTTTGATCAACACTTTTATAATAATTTTATTCGGGGAAAATGAAAAAGTTACTATTGCTACCATTTATACTATTATTAACAAATTGTATAGCTACTTCAAATTATATTTTCAAGTTAATTCCTGCTGAGCCAATTGATGAGTATTACAAGGGTAAGGCTCTTGTTTCGCAAGCTAATAATAAAATCAGCTGTATACTAAATATTGAAGAACGAGATCGTGGCACCTACAATTTTTTCGTTTATGTAAGAAACAATTCCAATACCAAATATTTGGTTGATCCAACTCAAATAACAGCCAAATATTCCGATACGGGGAAATTCGACGATTTAAACTCAACAATTTCCGTTAGCGTTTATGACCCCGAACATGAGATTCTTAAAATAACTAAAAACCTTCAGGATAAGGAAGCCGACCTTGGCAATGCAAAAGCATTAAGCTGCTGTTTTGCCGGCACCGATATTGTTACTGATCTTGCTGGTAATTTTTCGAAAGAACCCTATGATAAAAAACAGCAACGCAGAGCCTCTCAAAAGGAACGTCAGGAAATGGAAGAGAAACAACAGGAACGTCTGGAGAAGGAAATACTAAACCTGAAAGATGCAAAATTGTATTGGCAAAACGAATTGCTCCGAAAAACAACACTTTCGAAGGATCAGGAGATTGGGGGAATTGTAAAAATACCAGTAATGCTTGATAAAGAATTTATGAGAGTAACACTAAATATTGCAGACCAAAGTTTCGATTTTAATTTCAAACTACTAAAAATCAGCAAATCAATGCTCTAACCAACCAACAGAGGATAGCAGGGTTTTCGGGTAACTTGCTATCCTCGCTATTAAACTCTTTCTTTAACCATTTTTGCTAAAGTATCTATCCACATAGGGTGCGAATTAAGACTCTCAACCAATTGAACCTTTTCACCGCCATGCTCTTCAAATATCTCCTGGTATTCAGTACCAATTTCAACTACTGTTTCAAGACAATCAGCCACAAAAGCCGGACTAAAAACAAGTAGCTTTTTAGCACCGTTTTTGGCAAGTTTAATAATCTCCTTATCAGCAAACGGTTCCAGCCATTTTTTATCCAAACGACTCTGAAAACATACAGTATAACTGTCACTGGAAAGACTTAACTTTTCTGCAATCAGTCTGGTAGTAGCGTAACAGGTAGCTTTATAACAATAACGGTTCTCTTCATTTATTTCAGTTTCACAATTACGATGCTCACACAACCCTTCCTCGTAAACCTTGTCAACTTGCCTAATAGGTAAACCATGATAGCTAAACAAAATATGATCGTAATCATCCATGTTGTGTTTTTTCGCTCTTTCAATAATTGTATCAATAAATCCCGGTTCATTATAGTACTGACTAACAACCGAAAGCTCAGGAATTACCCACCAATTCTGTATAATTCGTAAAGCTTTTTCCATTGCCGAACCGTTAGTTGCTGAGGCATACTGCGGAAACAATGGCAGGATTACCAACTTTTCATATTGCTGTTTTTGCATCTTGGCAAGCACTGAATCCATTGAAGGATTTTGATAACGCATTGCCAGTCGAACATCAAAATCATCACCAAGTAATTTGGATAATTCTTTTTCAACATTTTGACTGTGGAATAACAATGGTGATCCGTTATCAGTCCATACCTCCTTGTAAACTTTTGCTGATTTTGGTGCTCTAAACGGTACAATAATCAAGTTCACCAACATTTTTCGAAGTAACCAGGGTATGTCAATTACACGTGCATCATTCAAAAACTCGGAAAGGTATCTTCTAACATCACTTACGGATGGACTATCGGGTGTACCAAGTTGTAATAATAAAACGCCGTATTTTTTTCTCATAGGTTTTCCGGATGTGCAAAAAAGCAATAACAAACTATAATAAAAACATGTTCCTGAACAAAATAAAAAAGGTGACCCACGTAATGAATCACCTTAAGAAATTAAATACATCTATAGTTATGAGGTTATTCCGGTTGATATACTATTTTTTTAATAGTATCGAACTGCAGATAAGGATAATCCTCGCGGATTGTTTCAATTGCATCTCCGGTACTAAATTTACTTTCGCGCAACTCTTTGAATTTTTTTCTGATAGTATAGTCTCTAACAGATTTTTCATTTATCAATCCCCTGCTCTGCAGAAGGTCGTATATTTCGTCGCTAACTAAATCAGAAAGCGGGTTCGATTTATAATCAGTATTCATTTTCCCCACCAATTGTTATTTGATCTGTACTATTTATTACAAAAATATGCCAAAAAAGTTCCGGCTAATATAATCTATAACATATATTCGTAACTTTAACTTGAATTTTTACCAAAAATGTGATATGTATCAAGCACCATATTTGTAAATATTTTGAACATGTTAATCTGTAATGCGGAACAAAATGATACCTAAAAAACCTCCATACTTTTACCGTCAATCGGGTGCTGTTGTATTCAAGATTCAGGATGATATTCTCAAAATCCTTATTATAACTTCACGTAAAAAAAAGAAATGGATAATTCCCAAGGGAATTATTGAACCAGGAATGTCACCATCAGAATCAGCAGCAAAAGAAGCTTATGAGGAAGCCGGAGTGCAAGGTAAAATAGTTCCGCAAAAAATTGGCGAATACAGTTTTAATAAATGGGGCGGAACTTGTACCGTTAGCCTGTACCCAATGCGTTGCGATAATCTGCTCGATAAATGGGCGGAGGATTTTAGAGATAGAATGTGGGTTACCGTTAATGATGCAATGAACTATATAACAGAACCGAAATTAAGAAAGGTAATATTGTTCCTCGAATCAAAATTACCCGCTGAGGTTTTTGTTAAATAGTTACAGGTTAAACATCTAATCTTTTTCAACTATATTGTTTCACTATTTATTCTCCAGCAATAATCCCCCTAAATATTTACCACCAAACAAGTTAAGTGTAAATCTCGCTTAATACATCTAATTATAATAAACCCAATAATTGGATGAGGCAGCTTTATATTTTTGTAAACTATTTTTTGAGAGAAAGAATGAAAACTTACCTCCGACTCCCAATATTCGGTAAAATCTTTGGGTTTTCTATAACATTATTGTCCCTCATAGGATATATTGTACTATTCTCCTATTTAGGCACCAAAGCTATTGAAGAGAGAGAAAATTCCCGACTAATTAAAATCAAAATGCTGAATGCCCGCAAAAACGAAAAAGATTTTTTCGTTACCCGCAACCTGGAATACTCCAAAAATGTAAACCGCCTTACAAGTGAACTATTAACACTTATTAATTCTTTCGATCAGGATAAAACCACCAAAAAGCTTATTACTGAAATCGGTAAATACAACCGTATATTCAGTAAAGCTGCTAATGCCACTGTGGAACGCGGACTTGATGAAAACCAGGGTGCAGAAGGCGAACTCCGTAACAGCGTACACCATATCGAGGATATTATTAAAAAAGCTAATCAGGATAAAATCCTTATCCAGATGCTTTCTGCAAGAAGAAGTAAAAAAGACTTTTTAATGAGGTTGAAGCCAAAATATATTGAAAAGGTAAAAAAGGCAGTGGCAATATCACCAGGGAAACACAAAATCTATTACTGCCGGAAAAAACAAAAAACCAGATAGAGTTACTTGCAAACGATTACCAGAGTAAGTTTATTACTGCAACTAATCTAATCCTTGCAATTAATGAGTACAAAAACCAAATAAACCTGGTTCTTGAGCAAATTAATCCGCAAATTGATTTGATGGTATTTAATAAGCAAAAAAAAGTAGACCTGTACAACAGAATAAGACTGGGCGTTCTTATTATTACTATCCTGATTGGAATATTCCTGGCTTATGTTAATTCAAAATTTTTAACAAGACCTATTAAACAACTCTAAAAAATGGCTCGCAAAATAGCAAACGGAAACTACGACGTTAAAGCTGTAGTGAGTACTGAAGATGAAATTGGTGACCTTGCAACGCAGCTTAATAATATGGCAAGTAAAATAAAGACCTTCTACAGCGAACTTTTAAAAGAAAAGGATAGTGTTGAACAAAAGGTTAAAAACGCCATTGAAGAAACTGAAAAACAAAAGGTTTACCTCTCGGATAGGATTGAAGAAATTTTGTGCGAAATGGAAAAATTTGCCAGCGGTGACCTCTCTGTTCACCTTATATCAGCTAATGATGATGATATACGCTGACTTTACGAAGGATTTAACCTTACAGTGCAAATATAAGAACAATGCTGTTGGAGGTAAATTCGGCAGTCGAATCAATGGCAAGCACAAGTAAGTTAATTTCAGTACATTCGGATGAATTAAGAACAAGAATGAATAGTTTGGAAAAACTCGTAAATAAATCTGTAATAACCGAAACTAACCTACCGGTTAAATCAACTTCCAGAAGTATAGTTAATTTTTAGTTGTTTGGAATTGTTCTTACAACCCCATCTTTGTATTGCTATTGCTTGCCGAATATTTTTACGTAACATTTGAAGCTTACTATATTTCTCACTATTATTTCAGGACTTAATAATACTTTTTCGGAATTCGAATGGCACGTGAAAACGACACTCTTATTTTAGTTGATGAAAATGATAATGTAACCGGTTGGGAAGAAAAGACAGCTTGCCATCTTAATGGAGGCAAACTTCATAGAGCATTCTCAATTTTTATATTTAATAAATCGGGCGAACTTTTACTTCAACAACGAGCAAACGAAAAAATGCTCTGGGGTGGCTTTTGGTCAAATACCTGTTGTAGCCACCCAAGAAAAGATCAGAATACTCTTCAATCAGCAAAAGAACGACTATCAGAAGAACTTGGTTTTACAACAGATTTAACTTATTTGTATAAATTTATCTATAAAGCCGAGTTTAAAACTATAGGTACCGAATATGAAAATTGCCACGTTTTTTATGGCTATTATGATGGTAATTTTTCACCAGATAAAAATGAGATAATGGATACAAAATGGATTTCAATGAAAAGCCTAAAGAACGATATCGAAGCTAATCCGCCTAAATATACACCATGGTTTAAGCTCGAATTGCAGGAGCTTACCACAAAGTATATCACTAGAATTAACTCGGGAATATAATGCGAACATCAAATCTTTTTATTATCCTGGTTCTTATAATAGCTACACTGGTATCAGCCCAAACCGATTCAACAAAGGCTAAATTCGGAGCAAAAACAGCAACAATTAAAGTTATTGTTACAAAACTTGAAAGTAATGATGGCAAGGTTTTTTGTGCACTTTGCAACTCAAAAGAAAACTACGAACAAAAAGGGAATGCATTCAAAGGCATCAAATCGAACATAAGCAAAAGCAAATCGGAAATTGTATTTTCTGAAATACCCTACGGAACTTATGCCTTTAAACTCTTCCATGACGAAGATAACGATGGTGTTATGTCAACAAACTGGTTGGGAATTCCATCTGAAGACTATGCCTTTTCAAATAATGCAAAAGGGAGCATGGGTCCCGCCAAATGGAACGATGCAAAGTTCGAGGTTAATACTGATGAAGTTATTCAGACAATAATTATTGATTAGTAATAAAGTTATGAAACATGCCCTGAACGGAGCATTTTTATTTACATATTTTTAATAAATCCATCCCTAATATTTGTAATGAAACCACATTTCAGTAGTTATACTATGTGTTTTCCCCCTGCTTGCCGATAAAGCCTTTGAGTAGCTGAAGTAACATTGATACGGTAAGTCCATACTATTAAGCCTCTGGAACTCTACCGTAAAATTGCAAGTGCTAAACGATTTCTTTCTATAATACTTATTATTGATATAAAAATCTGAAGATACACATGCAGTTAGTTTCAAAAGTGTGCCTGAACGCTCATCAAAATAAAGCAGAACCTCACTAAAATAATCCTTAAAAACTTTATCATGCGAAACATATTCAACAATTATTGTATCCAAACTCGAATCTACGTAATAAAAATTTGCATCCTCTCCAAACTCCGGAAACAGATAAAATTCATTATTTTTGCTATTAAATGGAATTCCCCTTAAAGTTTTATAATAACGCGAACCAGTAACGTGCATATTATCCCAGAGTTCACAATAGTTAATATTATTACGTATTCTCTCCTGATTCTCAAGAAACTTTTCGGCATAATAACCCAAGTCGTAATACTTTTCCCCATTTTTATCATCACTATTATATCTGTTACCTGTAAGCATAATTAGAAGAGTTAACAATAACAGTTTAGTTACAATTTTAATCATAATTCCCCTTTTGATATTTAACACAATTTACAACTTCACGGAAATCCAGACAAGTGAATAAATATGGGATTTTTAGCTGCCGTACTTCATAGTAAACACCGGAATGAGGATACTAAGCTATGTAACACCTTAACGTTTGCTTTGAGTTAAAGGTTAATCTGATGTAACCCATGACTTTAGTCGTGGATTACAAATGCAAAACTCCAGCCCACGAATTCATTCGTGGGGTATTTAGACATGCGGGTTTACTTAACAAGTAATTGCTTGTCGCAAACCATTCAGTGAATGATTGTATATTTATTCCGTTAAGGAGTGGTTCTTGACGGCAGTGTATATATAGTTTTGGGCAGAAGAGTAACTGCTATGCAGTATTTAATGCGTTTCGTTGTATTAAGAGCTACACAAGAGTAATCGCTAACGCGATAAAAGACGAAATTATGCTTGCTAGCACTTGTATGATGAATTGACGGCATGGGGTTGCCAACCCAATAACAAAATAGTTTTAAGACACAAAACCTACGAAGTTCGAAAAACTTCGGAGGTTGAGTAGTTATACCCTTTAAAATAAGTAAGGGCGACCCATTTAGAATCGCCCTTAAAAAATATATTTCTCTTTATAAGTCCTCCCATTATTGGGGAGGAATTTATGAAAAAGGTTTTATTTCATTAACATCATTTTCTTTGTATCTACAAAGTTACTGCCATCTACACCCTGTGCAGAGATCTGATAGATATACATTCCACTTGCCAGTTCAGATGCATTAAAGTTAACGGTCTGAACCCCTGCAGTAAAGTTGTTGCTTACTATTTCATTTACTCTCTGACCCAGTGCATTGTACAGTGTTACTGTTACTTTTGCTTCTACTGGTAGAGCGAATTTAATAGTAGTACTTGGGTTGAATGGGTTTGGATAGTTCTGCTGTAAGCTGTATTCGCTTGGTACGAATTCTACTTCTACTACATCACTATATGCATAGGTTCCGTCAAAGTCAACCTGACGTAATCTATAGTAGTAGGTACCGCCTACTGCGTTTCTATCTGTAAAGATGTAGCTCTGAGCTTCTGTTGTGGTTCCCATACCATCTACAAACGCTATTTTGCTGAAGCTTTCTCCATCTTCTGATCTTTCTACTTCAAAACCTTTGTTGTTGGTTTCTGTAGCTGTTGACCATTCAAGGTTTATTGATTCGCCTGCTACGTTTGCTGCAAAGCCGGTTAGCTCTACCGGGATTGGGGCGGTATATGCTATATTCAGGTTTAGTGCACTTAGGTTAGCATTATCTACTACTACCTGTGTGGTGCCTTCTTCTACTACCTGGCTAAATACTGCTCCACCAAAACCATCTACTATTGTCATTTCTACGGTTCCTGGTACTTCTGGTATCACGATATCCAATGTTAGGGCATCAGCTCCTGATGAATACTGCCAGCTTAGGTCATATTCTACTGTACCACTGTAACCTGCATCACCTGTACGGTAATCCATTGGTGAAGATGTTGTGCCATCCGGTAACATTAGTCTTGCATCAAATACACCTGTTGGTGGCATTGGTGGTAGTTCGGTTTCACCAAGATCACTATCTATTCCTTCTGTGGCGTTTGGATCAAGACCTAGACCTAATGCATAAGAACCTGTTCCGTTATCACTTACCATCATGGAAATGGTGTATAGTGCATCCATCTCTTCTGTTGGCTCAGTTTTACCTTTTTTAGGAGCCATATTTAGTATCATTTCACCAGCTTCGCTAGCTTTTACCCAGTAACCTTTACCAGTTGTAATATTGGTTGCAACAGTATAAAGCTCAGTAAATTCAAAGAAATCTGAAGTAATAATATTAGCAGGGTCAGTTGTTACGTCAGCAACAGCTACATTGTAATCATAACCGCCAACCATATTCCAGCCTTCTTTAAGCATTACATTATCAGTTGGAGCAGTACCATCAAGAGAGATAGTTTCAGCAGCATCAAATTTAGCCCAGTAACCTGCACCAGTCATAAGTGTATCTTTAGCTACATAACCAACTTCCTGATCAAATGCAAAAACATTTGCGGTGGTATTAGTCAGAAGCGTTGTAGTAGTCATATCCTCAGTAACAACTGGAACTGATAACATATTCCAACCAGCTGCAACGTCAAATTCAGTACCAGCAGCCATTTCATCAACAGTAACGTTATCAATGTAGAAGTTTACATCTTCGTTAGTCAAAGTTGATTCGCCATAGAAACCGAATATTACAGAACCGCTATAACCTGCAAGAGAAATATCTGCATGTTCGCTGGTAGAAATTGGAGTTGTGCTATTCCATGATTTAATTACATTATCCGTTGACCAAGTAGCACCACCGTCAGTTGAGATAACAACAGCAACTAGGTCATCTTCGCCTAATTCGGCAGAAGCAGTAGTACCGTAAGCTGTTAGTGAGTAATCAAATGAAAGATATAAATCTTCTCTGTCAGTACCAAGATCAACTGGAGGAGTCATGATCCAGTGATATCTTGAAGAGCCATAAACGTTAACACGGGCAGATTTATTAGCAGGGTCTGTTACAACGTTACCAAAGTCATCTGAAATCCAGCCATAAGTTGAGGTTAAAAGTTCTGAGTCTTCAGTTAACAAACCAACATATTTAGTCCAGCCAGTTGGAGGAACACCATTTTCAAATGTTTCCATAAAACCAGGCATAATTGTTGGGTCAGCCATTGTAGTGAAAGACCAAACCGGACATTCGGCAGCATCAGCAGAACCTTCAGCATTATAAGGAACTACCTGCCAGTAGTAAGTAGTGCTAAATGCAAGAGAAGTTTCGGTTAACCATTCTTCTTCGGCACCATCATAAACTTCGGTAGTTGGAGTTTCATCTGTACCAAAGTATAGTTTGTAACCAGTTGGTTCGCCTTCACCGGCATCCCATGAAAGTATTGGGAATACAAATACGTTAGTTGCTTCATCATCCGGATAGCTATTAGTAGCAGGACCAGGAACTGTTACAAGAACTTCTTCAATGGTAATGTTATCAATACCAGTACCGTAAGCACTGTTTGTAGAATTGGTAACATCACGGAATCTTAAATAAACATCCGAGTTTCCATAAGTTGAAAGATCAATAACTTCCTGTGAATAAACTGACTGGTTAGAGGCTGCAGACAAGTATGATAAGGTTGTCCATTCTGTACCATCAGTTGAAATTTCAAAGAATGTGGTATCATGACCAGCAACTTCAATACCGCGATCTTCCATTTCTTTTAGATAAGCAGTTTTTTCAGAATTAACATCTGTACCTTTTCCTGCTAAAGTAATATCATCATCTTTCCAGAAGAAGGAGATTTTTACCATTTCAGGAAGAGAAATTTTTGGAAATTGTAAAACTGCACCATCTGTGGCATCATGAGAATAATAAATACGTGCACAATAGTCACCAGCATAAGATTCTGAACCTAATGTCCAATGGTCATCAACATTTGTCCAACCAGCTGGAGGCATCATACCATCTTCAAAATCCACAGTATAAGGGAATTCGCTAATAACAAGTGGATCGATAGTTAAAACACCATTTACGTTATCTGTACCGTTCCAGAAACCACCACTGAAACCACCATAAACATAAGGACCACCATTATATCTTACTCTTGAAGCATAATAGTAAGTACCTGCTGGTAAATTATAACCAAAAGCAGCCTTATATTCATCATTATTTCCAACCTGAGCATTGTACTCAGCTTCCATCCAGTTTTCCCATGTAGAAGGATCAGTATCTTCAGTAGAAACACCAAACCAAACCTGAATATTATCATCAGCACCATCAGGATTAGTAACGCCATCTTCCCAAACCTGGGCATAAGCAGTTAAGGTATCACCTTCTGCCATTGTATGAGTACCTGGCCACTGCAGGTTAGCCCAGCTAACAGTTTCCTGAGGCATTTCACCTATTTCAACATTATCAAAAAACAGGTAGTTATTCATGTATTTACTGTTATGAAAGAACCTTAAAGTAACTTCACCACCAGCATAAGCTGAAAGGTCTGCTTCAAAATCAGTAAAATCAACTGTGGCGCCATTAGTCTGAACCGCTAATAATTCAGTCCATTCTTTATCTGCACCCTGAGCAAGAACCCAGAAGTTATTGTAATTATCATTATACTGATAACCAAGTGAATATTGGAATTTAAGCTGTGGAAGTGTAGCAGTTGAAAGATCAACGGCTAAATCAATATAGTGTGTCCATTCGGCATTGATTTCACCAGACTGAGCATTTGCCCATGCATCCTCGATATCACTTGGAGTAGTAAAATCACTATTATCTGCATACATATCAACACAGTAACTGTTATCAACACCAACAGCACTAATCTGTGTTCCTGTATAAAGACCATTATATTTCTGCCAAATTACATCTAATTCACCAGTTTCGAAATCATCAGCGAATGGAAAACTTGCAACAACACTTCCAATTGTTGTTAATGACCAAACAGGAGCATCAGTAGCATTACCGTTATCATTATAAGGTACTACCTGCCAGTAATATGTTGTGTTTTCTGTTAAACTCGAAGCTGCATAAGTTGTATTTTCACCATCATAAACTTCAGCAACAGGCGGATTAACAGTATCAAAATAAACTTTATAACCAGTAGGATCACCAGTACCTGCTGCCCATTCTAAGGTAACATTTAATGGTACGTCTGTTAAACCATCTTGAGGTGAAACTAAAGTAGCAACACTTGGAGGATCAGTTGATATTTCTTCAATAACCAAATCATCAATACCAGTACCATAAGCTGAATATGATTTATCAGTTACGTCTCTAAATCTGATCTGTACAGTTTGCTGTCCATAAGCTGAAAGATCAATAACTTCAGCTTCGTAAGCACTTTGGTTTGAAACTGTTGAAAGGTAAGATAATGTAGTCCATGTTGTACCACCGTCAGTAGTAATTTCAACATAAGTAGTATCATGTGCAGCTACTTCTGATGGAGTAGTAATATCATCATCTTTCCAGAAAAATTTAAGTCTGTAGTTATCAGGTAACGCAATTTCTGGCGACACTAAATTTGCATCTCCATCATGGGTATAAGAAATGCGTGCACAATAAGTACCTGAGTTAGATTCAGTACCCACTGTCCAAAGACTATCAGGGTTTGTCCAACCTGTTGGCGGCATTACACCTTCTTCAAAATCTTCAGTAAACGGAAATTCAGTAACCTGCGCAAAGGTTGAAGTAGATATTCCGAGTAACAGAAGAGCAAAAATCATTAATAGATTTTTTTTCATTAGTAACTCCTTAGTTAATAAATAATGTGATTGGATATATTTTTTGAAATGTACTTTATCCCCAAATAAAATATTATTTTAGACACTATACTACAACAAGTATAAACATAAAATACTTACTGATTAAATACAATCTTTACATTAATAAAACTTTAATTTTAGGCATTAAATAGGGGGGAAAATCTCTTATTTTCTTATTTCTACCTTCCTTTAAGCTTTAAACGAAAAAAAACCCGAATAATCACAAATTACCCGGGTTTACAGAAAAAATTATTCAGGAGAAAAAGTTAAAATAATCTGGTTTGCATTTTTAACTCAACCCCTCGGAATTCAGGCTCGTACCTGCATACTCCCCCAATACAAATATTACCTTCCTGTCGTGTGCCAAATAATAGTTTTACATCGGTATGGTTCCAGAAAGTATATCCTATTTGTGCAAAACTCCAAACTTTTCGTATTACATTATCCGGCTCCGGCTCTTTAGTCTGAACTTCTGTTACAATACTAAAAGTAAACGCTGGTGAATGGAGTAATTCAAGTACCAGAATATCATCATAATACTTTTCATCAGTATCAAGATCAGATACCCACTGGTGTTCAAATCCAAACTTTATTGTGTTTTTTGAATCAAGGTAATATTTTGCCTCAATAATTGGTGTCTGGGATTTTGTAAAGGTAACATATTCTTCCTGGAACGAGTATGCACCAATTAAATTAAGCTTGTCACTTACCTGATACTCTGCCTGGGCAAACACTTCCTGATATTTATCCTTTTCCACATTTGCGGTTGATCTGTTAAAATAATAATAGCTATCTGCCCCAAGATAGCGGGTGTACATATAATTAGCTTTGAGCTCAAAGTTATCACTAAACTTATAATTAAGTTCAGCCTGTACCCCTTCTTCATTGTTCGGATCAAGCTCTGACGTGTGTCTGTTTAACAAAATAAAGGTATGATCACGCTTTAATGAAGGCGGATTATTATAATTTACTGAATTATCGGAAGTGCTGAAGCGGTAGTTATCATACTTTTTATACTCAAGTGATGCACCAAAACCACCATAATACAAATTAAGATTTGTATAAATTGCATCACCGGTAAAGAGTTTATCGTCATTAAAAATCCTCGTACGGTCATCATCATTAAACTTTACTCCATACTCGGCATAAATATCAAAATATTCGAAAGAGGGATTTACCCTTAAAGCTGCCATCCTTGTTGTAGAAGCATTGGTATTTGTTGAGCGGTTAAGTGCAAAAGTACCACCGAACCTGTATTGCTTAAGTAAACGATACTCGAGATCAACAGCATGAATTATGTTATCACGCTCGGCAAGTATATTTTCGGGCATCCCCGAAAGAGCTGTTAACTTCAAATCACCATAAACCGCATCTACTTTTGCACCAAGAAGGTTGTTATCAATCCTAACATTTCTGTCCTCATAACTCTTAAGAATCATACCCCTGCCAAAAAGAGCATAAAAATTACCAACCGTTATGTTCAGCTTCTGCTTCTTTTTACCAAGTGCAACCCTAAGATACTTGTAAGCTATATCGGAATACCTTTCCTTTCCCCTGTTTACTGATGTATTTGGATCGTTTGGTTGAAAAACTTCATACCTGATACCAGTTGAAAAAATTCCGTAACGATAATCCAGATTCAACCAGTTCTCGAGTATTTCCTGTTCCTTCTCAACATCATAACCATATTCAAGATGATTTGAAATTGAGAGACCTGCCGGAAGTTTAACATCCTGAGCCGATAATCCTGTAAAACTTAATAGTAGAATTGTTAGTAATAATATTTTCCTGAATGTTTTCATGAAACAAACCTTATAGTTACCAGTTAAAAGAAAAGCGGCAAACCATCACCACAAACAAGGTTTACCGCTGTATGCATAGGTTTTATTTTAAAATTGTCATTTTTCGGGATAATGTTCCACTTTCGGTAGTAAGCTTGTAAATATAAACTCCTGATGTTAGTGCAGAACCGTTAAATTTCACATCATGAATACCTGCCTCAAGTTTCCGGTTAACCAGCGTTATAATCCTATTACCCAAAATATCGTAAACTTCAAGATTAACTTTGGTAGAAAAAGGTAACCCAAACCTGATTACGGTTTCCGGATTAAAAGGATTTGGGAAGTTTTGCGTAAGCTGAAACTCTTCAGGAGCATTAACTTCTACGTTTAATTCTTCAAGCATGGTAATAGTACCATCAAAATCCTGCTGGTATAACCTGTAGATTACACTTCCGCTATAACCTTTAATCTCATCCTGAAACATATATTGATTAGGCTTTGTAGTTGTACCCATACCTTTTACAAATTTCATATTACCAAATCCGGCATCGGTTTTACGTGCCAAAATAAATCCTGAGTTATTTAACTCGGAATGGGTATTCCATTTAAGGTTAACAAGATTATTACTAACCGTGGCACTTAACACTCCAAATTCAACAGGTACCTCCGGTTCAATTACGCGGGCAAGTGTAGTTTGCTGAACGTATGCTTTTGAGAGTGGTAGTGAGTACCTGTAAACAAAAGCAACCAGTTTGCAATTTTTGTAAACCAACCCCTCATCAAGTTCAAATGATTTAGTATATGGAATTACAGTTCCGTTTGATATGTTGTTACCATTATTTATTTGCTCACCTTCAACACCATTTAGCATCATGCGGGCAACATTATTATGAACAAACTCATCTCCACCAGGACAAAATTCTGATCCCGCCTGGTCAGCAATCAAGCTATCTTCGGTAATAACAAGTTGAACATTATGCGGTTCATTAAGATCCGTTAGTGCAGTAATATTCAAGGCAACATCAAATGTTCTGGTAGTTTCATCAAAATTGGTTTGCAGATTTAATGAAACACCCGGACTATTATTAGCCATATCATCAACAGCATCATACCAATGAGTTAATCCCATTACAGAAGTTACCCTGTCAACAATACCACCCGGTAAACCACCATACCCAAGTGTTTGCACAATATCATCTCCTGTAAAGGTAGAAAACGGATCGGCACTACCAGCATGATAAGCAATAACAATTGTATTAGGAAAATTTGGTACAATTGAATCATAAACTTCCTGATGACTACATGCACAAGACGAGCACCAGGTACCTGTTGCATACTCAAGCAAGCTATTACGTACAGTTTGTGCTGCAATACTTGTAGCAGCAATCAAAAACAAAACTATGGTATAGCGAAATTTCATATACTATCCTTTCGGCGTAAGTTCTTTTTTTATGGCTTTAAGCAATTTAGCTTCATCACCTTTTTTATAACCGGAGTGCTGATATACAATTTCACCATTTTTATTAAGTAAAAATGTAACAGGAACGTTTGTTACGTAATATTTCCTGGCAGCTTCCATACCGGGATCAAGCAATACTTTAAAATTATAATTGTTTGATTTAACAAAAGGTTTAACTTTTGGCAAACTTCTTTCCGAATCAATCGAAATTGCCACTAATTGTAATCCTTTATCCTTGTATTCATTATAAATTTTATCGTAAACTTTAAATTCGGCAATACAAGGTTTGCACCAGGTTGCCCAAAAATTAATTATAACCGGACCTTCACCTGTAAAATCTGCCAATTCGTAAACTTCACCTTCAAAGTCTTCAAGCTCAAAATCGGGAGCCTGTTTTACATCCTGTGCAAATATAAAAGTAGTGAGTAATAGGAATGTTAATATGTATTTCATTATTTCTCCAAAATCATTTTTCTGGTCTGGGTAAAGCTCCCCGAAGTAATTCGGTAAATATAAACACCACTTGCAATTGCCGATGCATTAAAATCTACTTTATAGTTACCAGCTTCAAGACTACTATTAACAAGAGTAGCAACCTTTTTACCCAAAATATTATATACTTCAACGCTCGTAAAACCAGCTTCCTTTATTGAAAAACCAATTACTGTTGAAGGGTTAAACGGATTTGGGTAATTCTGCAACAATAAATATTCTTCAGGCTGTGCTGAAATTTGTTTAACAGAAGTTAAAGAAGCAGTTGCAGAAAAAGTTAGTTCAGTATAGTTTTCGGGTTGGTTGGAAGGTTTAACCTTAACACTAACCGTACCGGTTCCCTCGTTGGTCATAGGGAAAACATGAACCGATATTTCACGCTCTTCACCAGGTGCAAACGGAGTGCTGGCAAACTCGGAAGTAGTTGATACACTATCAACAAAAGGGGCAAAACAGGCATCAAAACATAATGATGAAGTCCAGTCACCCGGAAGATCATTTTCGGTTCTCACCAAATCGAATGTTACTGTTTCCTCTGAATTGTTTTTAAGGTGCATGGTAAAAACCATTTCGCTATTAAGTGTATCGGCTAAAGTTGTACCATCATCAAGCAATGTAAAATTTATGTTTGCTGCCTCTGTTGAAGCACTAAGATCAACAGAGTATTCATCACCAGCTAAAGCAGGATTTACAGCTTTAACCTGCAATGCTCCGGAGCCAACATTACCATCGGTAAAAACATGTAGTGAAACTTCAACTGTTTCATCCGGAGCAAGAGCATCCATACCAAAAGCTTCGTTCATGCTAATTGTATCAAGATCAGGCGGATAACAATTTTCTATACACATAGAAGAGCTCCAGCCTACTGGAATTTCATTAAGTGTTCTGGCAAATTTAAGTTCAAGTGGCACTGGAGAAGTATTATGTACATCAAAAGTAAAAACAAGTTCGCTGCCCGGTATATCCGAAACTGTAGTTGAAGCAGGCGTAAAGGTAAAGGCATTTGAACCCTGTGCTACTTCTGTTGTTCCGTATAAATCTATTACATATTCGGTATTATCCCCGGAAAGTGATAAAGCTTTCATTTTAAAGTGGGCTGTACCATCATTTTCACCGGTAAAAAAGTGAATACTCATTTCTCTGGTTTCACCAGGTAAAAGTGGTGTACTCTGGAATGCATCCGTTGTAGCTACACTATCCAAAAAATCGGGATAACATACTTCAAGACAAAAAGAGGAATACCAGCCGTCCGGTAAATCGTTTTCCATCTTAACAAATGCCAAAGTTAAATCATCAGATGATGTATTTGTAATATCGACATAGAAGACAAACTCGGTACCTAAAGTTTCACAAATTACCTGTCTATCGGCTTCCCATGTAAAACTTTGTGCTGAAACCATTGAGGCAAGTAGAATAATTAGTAGTAAATATTTTTTCATTTCTGTTTCCTGTGTATAAAATGTAGATATTAAAGCAACCTCCGCTGATAGTAGGGAGGTAATAAATTTTTTGTCTAATGAACTCGCTATTTAAGAAGTATCATTTTGTTAGTTTTCACAAAACCATCGGATGAAAGTTTATAAAAATAGATTCCTGATGCAACATCAGAGGCATTAAATGTTACTTCGTGTGAGCCGGATTCGTAAGAACCATCAGCAAGTACAGCTATTTTTTCGCCAAGTGTATTGTAAACTGCCAGCTCAATATTTGCCTGGAACGGTAGCTCAAAACTGATCTTTGTTTCCGGGTTAAACGGATTAGGATAGTTTTGATGCAATACAAAACTTTCCGGTGTTAGCATTGTATTTACAGTAAAGGAAGTGCTTTCTTTCGAGATGGTAACCTCGGTATTTCTTTCCAAAGTATAATTATTGCCACTATTATCGGTAAGGGTTAAATCAATACCGCTTGTAATAAGTGTAACTGGAAAGCTTACACCCTGAAGCTCAATACCTGCTACAATATTAGCTTCCTCAACAAACTTGTCCGATGAAAATCTTACATCAAACAAACCCTGTGGTGGTAATGGTGGCATATCTGCTTTCGCAACATCATTGCTACTAACTGAAAAGTATAATTTTTGAGTTTTGTTGTTAGCATCTTTAACCAGTATTCCGGGTAAACTTTCGTAAAATTTGGCATCGGAGCTTTTTGCTGCATTTGCATCAAAGCTTAATGAACCGTTTTGAGAAGCTTTTACCCAATAACCCTTACCGGTTTTAAGGTTTTCGGCAACATCATAGGAGTTACTGAAACCGTAAAATACAGAAGAAATTATTCCGGCTGGTTCAGTGGTTACCTGGTCAGCATCAACTGATTTATCATAAACACCAATAAGGTTCCAACCTTCATTAAGTGTAACTGAACCGGTAAATCCGGTACCGCTCATATTGTGGGTCCCCAATTCCCCAAATTTTAGCCAGTAACCCTTACCCTTTTCAAAATTATTAACAGTGTAATAACCGTTTGAAAACTCGTAAGCAGATGATGTAGCATTTGGGAATACACTTGTAACTGCCATATCAGATAATTCATAAGGCACAGAAACAAGATTCCAACCTTCATTAACAACAACGTTAAAGTCTTCACCACCAAGTAAATCATACTCTTCTGCTTGCTGGATGTTTGCATAAGGAAGATTACTGTTCTCCTTATAAACCATTACAACCAAGTGACAATTTTCATCAATAAACTCTTCATCAATTGTTGTAGCAAACTCGTAGGATTTTGCAGAACCTGTAGCCCATGAACCGGAACTGAAGGTTTCTCCCCTTTCACCATTCAGCATTGAACGTACAACATGATTATGCACATAACCTGCACCCGCAGCCGGGCATCCGCTATAACTTGTTTGTGTTGCTACAAGGTCATCTTCGGTAAGTACAAGACTAACAGAATAACTTCCATTAAGGTCTTCAAGTGCTGTAACTTTTACAACCGTATAAAGATTGCGGGTAGTTTCGTTGTACGACCTCTGTGTTTCAATTCTAACTGCAGGTGCAACATTTTGCTGGTTCATAACTCTGGAATACCACACACCCCTACTCTGTGGTGAACTGGTTCGGTCAATTATACCGCTGGGATAAGAGACGAATCCCATTAACCCACGAATTGCATTGCCGTAAAAATATTGGAGCGGATCATTTCTACCACCATGATAGCCCAGTATAATAGTTTTAGGATAATCTTCAAGTATATCATTTTGAATTATTTCATGTCCGCAAGGACAGTAACCACACCATGTACCGGTAACATACTCAAGAACAACGTTCCTGGTATCCTGTGCAGATACAATTGAAATTAAGGAAAAGAACAACAACACGCCAATAGTAACCTTCTTCATGTACTTCCTCCTGAAGTATTATTAGTGATTAGACCCGGTCTGAAAAACCTCCTTTGTTGAATTGTTTTGTACAAACGCTACAACATGTACGTTGGATATATTCCAGGCAGGATCAATCGCAACTGATTGCGTAAATTTATATTCTCCTTCCGAACTTACTCCCGAAAGTGATGTACCATCATAATTGGGCAGCATTACTCTGGCAACGTCATATACCATATCTTCACCGTTAGGAGCATTATGGGGGATATCTGTTTCCGTAACTACTATTTGCAATACCGAATTTCCGGTATCAAATCCTTCAATCGACATAAAGTTAACCAATACTTCAACATCAAGATTACTTCCGTTTACCGTGGCATCAACATGCACATCCATTTCGGGTTCAATAGCAAGGCGTTTATCAACTGCTGATATTACACTTGTTGAATCCGTGGAAATCGGGTTTTCAGAACCATCTATTTTAATTGTAGGTGTGAAAAGTACACTATAATACGATATACGTGAATCGGAACCAGCTTTGTTTGCCAAATAAAACGGGTCATTCCTTCCTGGAAAATTGGTTGCGTATTTAATTGCTACCAGCTTTGCTGAACCATAACGATAATTCTTTATACTCTCAATGAAAAGATTGGAAGCAACACATGGTCCACAACTCTCATTCGAAAAATCTTCAAGTAGCACAACCTTGTCAATTTCGCGGGCAGTCATTGTTACAGTTACCGAATTTACTACACCAGCAATAACATTAACACTTTGCGAAACTTCAAAATAGCCATCCTTTTCAAGCTTTATATTATTAGTGCCAACCGGAGCAGAAATTGTATCAGGAGTAACCTTCCCTGTATTTACATTATTCAGGTATATAGTGGCTCCATCAACATTCGATGAAATAAAAACTTGTGCTATACTTGTCTGTTCAGGTGAACTCGGGGGGTTTGTCTCACAACCAAAGACCATCAAAAGTATAATGAGACTCAGTATCTTTTTCATGTTTCAACTTACTTTTTATAAAAATTGTGAGACTTAAGATAGTATTCCTGATTCTTTTCCACAATACCAATACAAAAATACTTATTATTTTATGGTGTAAAATGTTTTATAATAGCTATTTAAAAACTATTTAAAATAAAATATCTGTACTGAATACTGCCTTGCAATTATTTGCAAAAGGAATGATTGCCTAAAAGTAATAGTATATTTATATTTGGTTCGGAATTGATTAGAGGATAATATGGAATTTGATAAAGATTTAAGATCGATTCAGGAAGTAAGAAACCTGACCAAATCTGCAAAAGCAGCTCAAAAAGAGTTCAAGCAGTTCACACAGGCTCAGGTTGATTCAATTGTTAAGGCTATGGCTGATGCCGGCTATGCGAATGCTGAACGTCTTGCTAAAATGGCTTGCGAAGAAACAGGCTTTGGCAAGATGGAAGACAAAGTTCTTAAAAACAGGTTTGCTACCAGAAATGTTTATGATTCCATCAGGGAGCTAAAAACCGTTGGTGTTATTGATGTACAGGATAACGGACGTGTGTTGAAGATTGCTGAGCCGATGGGTGTTGTAGCAGCACTTATCCCCTCAACAAACCCAACAAGCACTCTTATGTTCAAGGCGATAATTTCGCTTAAATGCCGCAATGCAATGGTTGCAAGTCCGCACCCGCGTAGTGCAAAAAGCACAATGGAAGCTCTTGATGTTGTTAGAACAGCCGCAGAAAAAGCCGGAGCACCTAAAGGATTGCTTCACTGTCTCACCGAACCAACCATAGCTGGTACCGAAGAATTGATGAAAAGCGATAACACTGCTGTAATTCTTGCAACCGGAAGTAACCCGATGGTAAAGGCTGCCTACAGTGCCGGTACTCCTGCATACGGTGTTGGAAGTGGTAACGTACCTTCATTTATCGAAAAAACCGCTGATGTGGAAAAAGCAGTTAAGGATATTATTCATGGTACAACTTTCGATAACGGTACACTCTGTTCATCCGAACAGGCTATGATTGTTGATATTAGTATTGCCGCAAAAGCACGCGAAATTGCTAAAAAGAATAATGCATACTTTGTTAATGCTGAAGAAAAAATTAAACTTGAAAAAGTGGTATCAAAAAATGGCAGAATAAATCCTGATATTGTTGGTAAACCTGCCGCATGGATTGCCAAACATGCCGGCATTAATGCACCCGAAAATACATCTGTGCTTATTGCAGATTGTAAGGGTGTTGGTGTGGATGAGCCTCTTTCCATGGAAAAACTTTCCCCAATTCTTGCTTTTTACGAGGTTGATGGGTGGCTGGAAGGCTGCCACAAATGTATTGATCTTCTAACTTTCGGTGGCATTGGGCATACAATGTCAATTCATTCAAACAACCGTGAAGTTATTATGAAGTTTGCTTTGGAAAAACCTGCTTTCCGTATTGTAGTTAATACTCCAAGTTCGCTTGGTGCGGTTGGTTTTACAACTTCATTACTACCTTCTCTTACACTTGGTGTTGGTACATGGGGTGGTTCAATTATATCTGAGAATGTATCGGCTAAACATCTAATGAATGTTAAAACCGTTGCTTTTGAAGCCAATACAATAAACCCGGGTAAAACAGTTGGCTCATTCGAAAATATTAAAATGAGTGACATTAAAGCTGCCGGTTTCCTTGATAAAATTGAGGAACACCTTATTGCCCGTGCAGGCAACCCCTCAACACAAAGTTATGCAAAACCATTATTCCAGCAGACCGAAAAAAAAGGCGTAATGGGAAGTAACATAACCGAAGCCGAAATTGAAAAGATATTAAAAGAATTTAATAGTTAAAATTTGTTCCCCTTTATTGCCAGGAGCCTCTCCTGGCACATCTTAACCAATTGATCAAATAAATAGATGAATTATATTTTTTTGTACATCAGTAATTGGTTTCAGTTCAAAAGAGTTGAATGAACTTTCTCAAGTAGTCGTGAAAAATAAAATTTTAATTGAGGATAAATGGAATGAGTACTTTAAATTATAATGGAGCACTCGCAAAAGGTATATATTTTGATGATAATAACCTCTGGCTGGATTTGACTGACGGAAGAAAACTTAGTGTGCCACTCGTATATTTTCCAAGATTATTAAAAGCTACCCTGGAAGAAAAAATAATTTTGTAATTTCTGGTGGTGGCTCCGGTTTGCATTGGGATGATATTGATGAAGATATTAGCGTCAATAATCTTATACTTGGGATTTATGATCAGAATACAAAACAAACCTGGCAACAACATTCAAAAAGTGCCTAATAAGAAATTAGTTTACTAGAACTAAAAGCAAGAAAATATTTTTCAAAGTAATACATTTTGAGATAGAAGTTCAATTTTCCATTACTTAGTCTCCCACAATACATAGATTACCACTTTGTTTACCAACCTTTTGCATGTGTTCACCTATGATTTTATATGCACAAAGAATAGTTAATGATAATCCGGGAATAGTACCCCTTTAAAAAGAACAAGGGCGATTTAGTCAATCGCCCCTGCAAAATATATATATCTATCCTCGGCAAGTCCCTCCCATTATAGGGGAGGGATTTAGGGAGAGGTTTTATTTCAATAACATCATTTTCTTAACAAGATTTACATCACTACCTGTTAAGCGGTATAGATAAACTCCCGAAGCAAGTTTGGAAGCGTCAAAAGTAAAGTTGTAACTACCAGCCTTAAAGAAATCGTTTGCAAGAACCGCAACCTCTTCACCAAGCAAGTTATAAACAGCAAGTCTGAAGTTACCATCATCCTTAACACCAAAACTAATAGTAGTGCTCGGGTTAAACGGATTAGGATAATTTTGTGCGAGATTATACTCGGTTGGAAGAATATCAGCTTCTTCATTTTCAACAGCAGTTACATCAGCAAGTACAAGCTTGTAAACAACGCCATCATCACCACCGGCATAAAGATTAGCATCTTGTACGTTTATCAACAGTGAACTAACACCACTATCTTCAAGTCCCAATCTCATCCACGCAGCAGTGTTAAGATTACCGGTATTGCCTTTATAACTACCATCGTTTTGCGGACCGTTTTGTGTTAGCATATAAACACCACTATCCCATGATGTAACAAATACATTATCAGCAGCATCTACCGTTACAGCATAAATATAAGGAGCAGTACCACCTATCAGATACCAACTGTCACCATCATCTTCCGAAGTATAAACACCACCACCGTAAGTACCTGCATAAAGCACATCATCACTGGTTACACCAAGTGCCCAAACGTAACGATATGAAAGTGAAGTTTTGGTCCAGGTTGCACCAAGGTCAAAACTTTTATAAACACCATCATCGTAAATACCTGCATAAATCACATTATTTGAATTAACAGCAAGGGCATGAATAGCCAGACTACCAAAGCCGCTGTTTGTTGCAGCAAAGTTTGTACCATCGGCACTTTTGTAAACACCTTCACCCCAAACACCAGCGTAAATGTTACCAAAACCATCAAGTTTAACTGTTCTAACATCTTTGCCGGAGAGTACCGGACCATCCCATGTTGTACCATCATCTTCCGAGTAGTACAATCCTTTTTCCGTACCGGCATACAATTTACCATTATCATCTTTAGCAAGCGACCATATATATGTAACCGTCATGCTTTCGTTAATTCTCGTCCAGGTCTGACCCAAATCAACTGACTTGAATATCTTGCCACCAACTGTTCCGGCAAGCATATTACCATTTGCATCATTGCCAAGCGACCATACTGTTTCACTAATTCCGGTTTCGCCGGCAACCTGCCATTCGTAATTGGTACCTGTTCCTGTTCCACCTGATGAAGTTGTATCACCTACTACAACTGTTACACAAGATGAGTTGTTTGAGTTATCGCCATCAAGAGGATTTGAGTTGGTTAGTTCTGCACAGTTTGCAATATTTTCCTGCACAGGAATATTGCCTGTAAATAATTTATAGTTAAACTGACCTGTGCCAGTCATGGATTGTGCAATAACCTGACCATTTATAACACTTGTTAGTTCAAGATCAGCATAAGGAGCAAGTACAGAACCAAGCACATCTATATTGTGAATATACAGCGTGTGTGCTTCGTAAAAATTATAAAGTACATTTGTAACTGCTGTTCCATTTACTGTTAATCCTCCGTTCCAGTCAATATTATTACCGGAAACATTTACAAGCACAACTGAACCGTTAGGCACATTAACCGACATGCTGGTGACGGCTGAAAGAACATCGCCATCAACATCAAAAACATTTAGGTACGGACTTGTACCGTTTAGCTGCAAGTCGCTAAAATTCTGATCAACATCACCATTAGCATTATATGCACTTAGGGTAGCTGCAAGACCTTTCAATTGGGTTTCAGCGGCTGCAAAATCAATTGGATTATCCTGACGCAAGGTTCCTTCAATACTAACCTGCTGTTTAGGCAAGTTTGTTGAAGTGCCGTAAACCGCATTACCTCCGTAAACTGCACCTGTTTCGAACTGCAAATGACCACCAACTACGAGTGCATCAACTAACCCATTGGAATTTTCAAGTAAATAACCTACAGAATAGTTTGAAAGTGAAACGTTACCACCTGCGGCTACTTTACCTTCTGTATCCGAGGAAGGCTGGTAAAGGTCACCAAATAGGAACAGGTTGAAGGATTTAGCAAATCCAAGATCGAAAGCTGAAGCAATACCAAGCGAAACTTCTACATTTAAGGTAAGAGTTGCACTTGAACCCGAGTTAAGTGAACCAACCGCCCACTCACCTGTAAAATCATCAAATGTACCTTGTGTTGCATTGGCAGACTGTAATACAAATTCCTGTGCAAGGATATCTGTTACTTCAACATCATCAGCATTGGAAGGACCATTATTAGTTACGGTAATTGTAAATGTTATCTGGTCCCCATCTTCAGGGTTACTTTCATCTACCGTTTTAACTACAACAAGATCAACATCACTTGGAGGCATGTATATTCCGGCATCCCAGCTATTATCTACTGTATTGGCTTCCAGACTAAAACAATCTGTTCTGCCGGTTGTACCATCAACATCCGAATCAACTGAATTATCGTTACCAGCATCTTTTGAGCTAAAAGTATAACTATTCGGCAATTCGAACTTAACATAATAGTCGCCGGAAGGTATATTGCTAAACTGGTAAACGCCATTTCCATTGGTAAGTGTAGTGCTTACAAGTGCATCATTACAATTATAAAGTTTAACTACAACACCCTGTTTTCCAGCCTCACCATTATCCTGAATACCATCATTATCTGCATCAACCCATACAAAATTACCAACACCACTGGTTGGTTGATATAAACCAGCATCAAGTGTAGGGTTATCTTCATTTGTTCCAAGTGTAAAACATGTACCTATACCTGTAAGAGCATCCACATCCGAATCAATTGCATCATTGTTACCGCTATTGGCAGTGGTAAAGAAATATCCGTTTGGTTTCAAAACTTTAATATAATAGTCACCTGCATCCAAGCCGGCAAACTCATATTTACCAAATTGGTCGGTAGTGGTCTGTGCCAGTAGCTGATCATTACAGGTATAAAGCTCAACCGGTACATTAACCAATCCGGATTCACCATTATCCTGAATACCGTTTTCATTTGTATCTTCCCAAACATAATCACCAACGCTCGATTTTGGTTCAAATATACCAGCATCAAGATGAGTAATATTTTCAGCAACACCAAGTGTTGTACAATCAGTTTTACCGGTTGTTACATCTGCATCCGAATCAACGTTATCATCACTTCCGGTATCCTTTGAGCTAAACTCATATCCGTTTGGTAACGTAAACTCAACATAATAATCGCCAGGTAGCAGGTCATCAAACAAATACATACCATCCTGATCAGTAGTGGTAGTTGCTTTAAGTAAATCCGCACATGTATATAGTTTAACAGTTACGTTTTCAACACCACTTTCATTATTATCCTGAACACCATCGTGATCAGCATCGTACCAAACATAATCACCAATACTGCCGTGTGTACTGTAAATACCTGCATCAAGGGTTACATTATTATCACCACCGGCAAGCGTAACATTATCAGTTTTTCCTGTTGATGTATTTGCATCCGAATCTATTTGATCATTATTGCCTGCATCCTTACTGGTAAATGCATAACCTGAAGGTAATACAAATTCAACATAATAAGTATCCGGATCAAGATTTGTAAATGAGTATAAACCATTATTATTTGTAATGGTAGTTGCAAGCAATGTATTATCGGACTTATACAATTTTACTGTTATGTTTTCAACACCAGCCTCACTACCATCCTGTACGCCGTTTTTGTTTGCATCAAGCCAAACATAATCACCAAGACTTGCTTTAAGTTGCTTTATACCGGCATCAACAGTAGTAATGTTTTCACCAGCACCCAAAGTAACATTATCGGTTTTACCGGTTGTAGTATTCGCATCAGAGTCCAAATTCTCATTATTGCCAGCATCTTTAGCGGTAAATTCATAACCGGCTGGAAGCTCAAATACTACATAATAATCATCCGCGTCAAGGTCTTCAAAAAGATATGCACCATTCTGTGTTGTCTGTTTGGTATCCAACAGTTGATTATTTGAATCGTAAAGTTTAACAGTTACGTTTCCAACTCCCGATTCGTTGTTATCCTGAATACCATTTTCATTAGCATCAAGCCAAACCTTGTCGCCAAGACTTCCCTTAACAGAAGCAGGACAAGTAAAATGTCCTTGATTTTGGGTTCCGTTATCAAAGTTTTCATTGATAGAAGTAGCAGCATCATTTATTGCAGAGTAAGAATACCCCTGAGTATTACCACCAGTAAGAGCTGTTTTCGCCAGAGTAAGGAATGCATCTATTGTCCAACCCTGGAATGGACCACTTGTAAAAACAAGCTCACCAAGTTCAAACTGACCCGTACCAATTTTACCAGCTCTATCATACTCAACATTAAGTGTAGCCGCAACAACCTGACCACCCAAAACACCACCGGCATCTTTGCCTTTAGTTGGGTTTGTTAAATTTTTCGTCATTGCCTTTGATGTACCACCAGCAGGCAAAAAATCTTTTACTGCACTTGAGGAAGTAAAAGTTAATGTATAAGAACCGCCAGTAATTACTATACCATTTGGAAATACAGCATTAAAATGTGCATCCCTGATTGAACCGGGGTTTCCACCCGAAGCTTTTGTTCCCCAGCCACCTTGTGTAAATGTAGTCATGCCATCAAGGTCGCATGAATTTATTTCGTCAGTTGCAAAATTGAACTGAGAGTTATTCTCAACATTTTTATCCTGAGCGATAGCTGTAAAGCTAACACTAACCAAAAGGATAATGAATATTCTAAAAAAACTGTTATATCTTTGCATATTTTTATTTCCTGATTATTTAACCCATTGTAAATATATAGTATATATAAAAAAAAACTTGAGAATTAGATTAACAAATAATTTAATCTGATAAACGACACAAAATCTGCGACTAAATATAGTCGTCAAATATATAATTGTCTGTCACAAATTTAATTATTTAATTATTAATATCCCGAATAATCATCGAAATGTTTTAAATTTAAATTAGGGCTTATGGACAAAAAACATACTATTGCATGTTCATAAAAAACTATCTAAATTTAGCTTTATAAACCGGGCGAATGGTTCCAAGTCCTTCATAATAAAAAATATCAAAAAAAAGACAGGGATTAGTGTGCAAAAGAGATCAGGTTTATTTCTACTACTATCGCTAGTATTAATTGCAGGCGAATTGTTTTCACAGAACTTACCCGATTTAAGGAATGAGATAAAAAAACTGGATTCGCTCGTTCTTAACATGAATTTTACAGATGTAAAAACTCAACTTAACAAAATTACAAAAGTAGCTGGAAAGGATTCACTGCTTTCCGAAATCAATAACAGGATCAACAACTATTACAGTTCCCTTGATGTTAGGCTTACAGGAGTTGAAAAGAATAGCCCGGCTTTATCAAAAAAGCATTTAGAAGGATTTAAGAATGAAGAAAATCACTACATAAACGAACATAGAGGAAAAAAAGCAGAAAACGCCTGGTTACTATTTCTTCAGAACCTTGATAAATCACAATATTTTGATGCTTACAAATACATCAACATAGCACGCTTTTTGGCAAAGACCTATCTCGAAGAAAAATTTCTTTCTCTTTGGGATAGTTTTAATAACGCCGCCTCATTGCATGCAGCCAGCAAAGTTGATGAGTCAAAATCAATATTGCTTAATATGAAATATCCATTCCGCCCTACTCAAAATATAAAAAATGTAAAGGATAGTGCCGATGCATTATTAACTACAATCACAGATTCTGAAAAAATAAAAAATTTGAAGGCAAAACAGTGGAGCAGTACTATCTTACCATCTACACGGTTTACAATATTTGGCGGTGCGTCACTATTATATAGAAATAGTGTTTCTGATGGTACACTAAAATATAATGGTGGTGAAGATGAACTTAAAATAGATAAAATTAGCGGTGGCATGGAGCTTGGATTTATTTTAGGCACAGAGTTCGCAATAACAAACTCAATATTCGTTGGAGCCCAATTCGACTACTCAAAACTGAACTATACCAACGAAGAAGGAAACAGCAACTATTATTTTGATCTGAATGTAAAACGAACTGCTTATCATGTTTACTGTAAATACCTTACGCGTCCTTACGTTGGCATACAACCATTTGTTGAGTTAGGATTTGGTAATGTAAATTTTGTACGCGAGGAAACAAATATAAATTATATATTACTTTTTGGAAATGATAACTCAGATAATCATCGTGCTATTCTGATTGAAGAAGATGAAAAGTCAATGTATCAAATTTTATATACGGGCGGTTTACATTACGTACCTGGTGCTGATAGCATTATATCCATAGGAGCAAAATTAACAATGATACAGCAGGCTGAATCTTACGAGTTTGTAAACCAGTTTGCTTTCGGTTGTTCACTATTTTTAAGAGCTTCACTCTAAAACAAGGAGAAACACTATTATAATGAAGCAGCATTATTATAAATAAAACTTTCGGGATTAATGCTCTGAGGTAATATCTTTTGAGAGAAGTTCATAAGTAGCCTTCTCAGGGTCGCGTTCTTCAAAAAGTACACGGTAAACAGCTTCCGAAATGGGAGTTTCAACCCCAAGCTCTTTGGCAAGTTTATGTACTGAGCGACTGGTTTCAACACCCTCGGCAACCATCTTCATCTTCTTCATAATTTTGGTAAGAGTTTCACCCTGCCCCAATCTTTCACCAACAAATCGGTTACGACTATGTTTACTCATACAAGTAACAATAAGATCGCCCATACCCGAAAGACCTGAGAAAGTTTCCCGCTTGGCACCAATAGCTTCACCAAGTCGTGAAATTTCAGCAATACCGCGTGTCATAATCAACGCCTTGGTATTATCACCAAAACCAGCACCATCAACCATACCGGCAGCAATTGCAATTACATTTTTAAGAGCACCGCCAAGTTCGGCACCAAGTACATCGTTAGAGGTATAAACCCTAAAAAATGAAGTAATGAAAGCATTTTGAATCTGTTTAGCTGTATCTTCGCACTTGCTGGCAGCCAATACGGCAGTAGGAATTTTGCGGCTAACTTCCTCAGCATGTGAAGGACCTGTAAGTACGCCAAGGTTACAATCGGAAAGATCGGGTAACTCATCCTTAAGTATTTGGGTTACCGACATAAGGGAGTCTTTTTCAATACCTTTTGAAACACTCACAAAAGTAGTATCGGCAAAATCATATTTCTTAATTTTACCAATAACATTACGAATAAATTGTGTTGGGATTGCAATAACAATCATATGCTGATGCTTAACAGCATCATCAAGTGAGTGGGTTATGTGTATATCGTGAGGAATTTTTACTCCGGGAAGATATAGTTTATTAACTCTTGTACGCTGCATATTTCTTGCATACAAACCCTTATACTCCCAAAGAGTAACTTCATGACCGTTCAGATTAAGCAGTATGGCAAGGGTAGTGCCCCAACCTCCTGCACCAATTACACTAATTTTCATTAAACTTTTTCTCTAGAACCTGAGAGTGATATTTTCCTTTCATTGCCTTTCATAAGTCGAACTACATTTGCCCTGTGGGTATAAAGCACCAATAATGCCATAAAAACTACAAATGGCAAAACTGTGGTGTAGCCCGTAATATGTGCATTAAACACATTCTCACGAATAACCATAATAACCGGAATTGAGAATGCTGCACTAAGCGAACCAAGAGAAATATATCTTGATACAATAACAACAACTGCAAACACTGCAAGAGCAAGCAACATATCAACAGTAATTATTGTGATAAGGAAGCCAAGAGCAGTAGCAATACCCTTGCCACCTCTAAAACCGGCAAATACCGTCCAGATGTGACCTAACACCGCAACAATACCAGCGATAATTTGAATAAGGGTAAAATCATCAAAAGGAGTATAATTAGGGAAAGGGAAACTACCAAGGTAGAGACGGGCAATAAGTAAAACGGCAATTGCACCTTTTGTAGCATCCAGAACAATTGTCATAACACCGTATTTCCATCCAAGCAACCTAAATACATTAGTACCACCAGCATTACCACTGCCGTGTTCTCTAATGTCTATACCCTTTACAATTTTGCCAAAAATTATACCAGTAGGAATTGAACCTACAAGATAGGCAAAAACGATAATCACTATTAAATTAAGCATGATAGAACCTAAAACCTTAAAACTGAATCACAAATATATTTAATCTTACTTCGAAATCAAAGTGAAAGTTTCAAGATCCGAAGGTGCTGTAACCTTGAAATTCATTGATGATCCGTCAACAATCTGTACTTTATATCCAGCTCTTTTAACCAGCATCGATTCATCAGTCCCCAAGAAATTATCTGCAATTGCTTTTTCCATAGCATCTTTCAGATTTTTCGATTTGAATACTTGCGGTGTTTGAGCATAATAGATTAAATCTCTGTTAACATAATCGGAGACAAATTGGTTTCCTTTAATTAATGTATCGCGAGCTTTTATTGCCACAACAACATTATCAACCTCAATGGCTTTATTTATTGAATTGTTTAATATTTCGAGGGGTAGTAGCGGACGTGCAGCATCATGAACTGCAATTATGTCGTTATCAGAAGCCGGGAGTGACATAATTCCCTTATAAACAGATTCCTGACGGGTTTTCCCGCCAGGAACAATATATTTAAGCTTTGTATAAGCGTATTTTTTTTTGATCTCTTCTATAAGTTCAAAGTATTCAGGCTCAGCAGCAATACAAATTTCATCAATATTTTCCGAGTTTTGAAAAACATCAAGAGTATAAGCAATAATTTCCTTGCCATGCACTTTAATATATTGCTTTGGTAACAACGATTTTAACCGCGTACCCTTTCCTCCCGAAGGTATAACTGCAAATTTCTTCATACTATAATATCAACATTGCATCGCCGTAGCTAAGGAAACGATAATCTTCCTTAAGTGCTTTTTGATAACTCTCCATTATAAAATCGTAACCGGCAAAACCGGCAGCAAGCATAAGAAGAGTTGACTCGGTCTGATGAAAATTAGTAATAAGTTTTTTAGTGATCTTAAAATCGTAAGGTGGAAAGATAAATTTATCAGTCCAACCGGCACTTGGCTTGGCAAATCCTTCAGCAGTAACACTACTTTCAAGAGCACGTGTAGCACTTGTACCAACAACAAAAACATTTTTCTTGGCTTTTAAGCCTTCATTAATAGTATCTGCTGCATCCTCGGTTATTTCATAAAACTCGGAATCCATTTTATGTTTTGTAAGATCTTCAACCTCAACAGGTCTGAATGTACCAAGACCAATATGAAGTAAAATGTAAGCTACTTTAATACCTTTGGCTTTAATCTTTTCAATTACATCATCAGTAAAATGCAAGCCGGCAGTAGGGGCAGCAACAGAGCCATCTCTCTGGGCAAAAACAGTTTGGTAATTTTCCTTGTCATCAGGTTCCGCTTCACGTTTAATGTACGGAGGTAAAGGAGTAGTACCAAGTTTTTCAATAGCTTCGTAAATATTACCAATATCATCATTGAAGCGAACTGTTCTGCCGCGTGAAGTAGTATTGTCAATAACTTCACACCAAAAATCATCAGTAAAGTAAATTCTGTTACCAATTCTTACCTTACGTGCAGGATCAACTATTACATCCCATATATTTTCTTCTTTATTAAGTTCCCTTAATACAAATACTTCAATCTGTGCGTTTGTTCTTTCTTTTGAACCAAATAAACGTGCTTGCATAACTTTTGTATTGTTAAGTACAAGTACATCGCCTTCGTTCATATAATTAACAATGTCACTAAACTGCTTGTGTTCAATCGACTCATCTTTTCTGTTAAGTACCATCAACTTCGACGCATCCCTTGGAGTAACAGGATATTCAGCAATAGCTGTTTTGGGAAGGTTATATTTGAAATCGGATAATTTCATTCTATCTCCTGTGCATATAATACATAGTGGCTAAACTAAACTCATTCCAATCTGTAAGTAGGGTTCTACAATTAAATATTATTTTTCGTTCTTGTTATTTTCATAGGGGCGATCTGTACGATCGCCCCATATAAATATCATGAAAGAAGATGAAACGGATACATCATCTATCGTAAAACCCCGAAAGGTTTATTTATTTTCTTTCAACGCAGCTCTTGCAGCAGCAAGAATAGCGATTGGTACGCGGAATGGAGAACAACTAACATAGTTTAGTCCTACTTTGTGGCAGAATTCAACTGAATCCGGCTCACCACCATGCTCACCGCAAATACCAAGTTTAATGTCAGGTCTAACTGAACGACCCTTTTCAGCACCAAGTTCCACAAGCTGACCAACACCGTTAACATCAATAGACTGGAACGGATCTCTTGGTAAAATTTCCTGATCAACATATTTAGGAAGGAATTTACCAGCATCGTCTCTTGAAAGACCGAATGTTGTTTGTGTAAGGTCGTTAGTACCATAGCTAAAGAATTCGGCAACTTCTGCAATTTCGTTAGCAGTTAGGGCAGCACGAGGAAGCTCAATCATAGTACCAACAAGGTAATCTACTTTTTTACCTCTTTCGGCAAATACTTCTTCAGCAACTCTTCTTACAATCTGTTCCTGAAGTTTTAGTTCGTTAACATGACCTACAAGAGGAATCATGATTTCAGGTTTAACTTCCTTACCTTCTTCAAGTACGTCAATAGCAGCTTCAAATACAGCTTTTGCCTGCATTTCAGTAATTTCAGGATAGCTTATACCAAGACGGCAACCACGGAAACCAAGCATTGGGTTAAATTCGTGCATGCTAGCAATAGTTTCGTTAATTGTTGCAACCGGAACTTCCAGCGATTCAGCTACTTCAGCAATTTCAGCTTCGGTATGTGGAAGGAATTCATGTAGTGGAGGATCAAGTGTTCTAACTGTTAACGGTTTGCCTTCAAGAACTCTGAAAATACCTGCAAAGTCTTCTCTCTGTAATGGAAGTAATTTTGCAAGAGCAGCTTTTCTGCCTTCTTCAGATTTTGAAAGAATCATTTCGCGAACTGCAAGAATCCTGTCACCACCGAAGAACATGTGTTCTGTACGGCAAAGACCAATACCTTCAGCACCAAATGCAACAGCATTAGCAGTCTGATCTGGCTGGTCAGCATTAGTTCTAACGCCAAGTTTTTTAACGTCTTTAGCCCAGTTCATAATGTCAGCAAACATCTGATAGTTTTCAGATTCTTCAGCCTTCATTTCTTTTGTTAATAATACCTGCAGAACTTCAGATGGCTGAGTTTTAAGTTCGCCAACAATAACTTCACCGGTAGAACCATCAATTGAAATATAGTCATGTTCTTTAATAACAACATCATGACCTTCAACTTTCATGGTACCAGTTTTGTAATTAATATTAAGAGCAGAACAACCGGCAACACAAACTTTACCCATCTGGCGGGCAACAAGTGCAGCGTGAGAAGTCATACCACCACGTGCAGTAAGAATACCTTCGGCAGCGTCCATACCTTTAATATCTTCAGGAGAAGTTTCAATTCTAACAAGAATTACTTTTTCGCCTTTATCTCTCATATCGGCAGCATCCTGTGCGTTGAATACAACTTTACCGGAAGCAGCACCAGGACCAGCGTTAAGACCTTTAGTAAGAACCTTACCTTCTGTAACAAACTGTGCTTTTTCTTTTGGATCGAAAATTGGACGAAGTAACTGGTTAAGCTGGTTAGGATCTATTCTCATCAAAGCTTCTTCTTTTGAGATAAGATTTTCACGAACCATATCAACAGCAATTTTAATAGCTGCAAATGCAGTTCTTTTACCAACACGGCACTGCAACATCCACAGCCTGCCCTGCTGAATTGTAAACTCAACATCAAGCATATCATGATAGTGCTGTTCAAGTTTATAACGAATATCATCAAGTTCTTTATAGATTACAGGGTTATCTTTTTCAAGTTCAGAGATAACGTGTGGAGTTCTTGTACCAGCAACCACATCTTCACCCTGAGCGTTAAACAGATATTCACCATAAAATACATTATCGCCAGTAGCAGCGTCACGAGTAAATGCAACACCAGTACCTGAATCTTCACCCATGTTACCATAAACCATAGACTGGATATTTACAGCAGTACCCCATTTGTCAGAAATATGGTTAAGTTTTCTGTAAACAATAGCTCTTTCGTTGTTCCATGAACCAAATACCGCAGTAATTGCACCCCAAAGCTGATCTTTAGGTTCTTCAGGGAAATCTTTACCGGTTCTTTCTTTAATAACTACTTTGAATTTGTCAGCTATATCTTTAAGGTCTTCAGCAGAAAGTTCAGTATCAAGCTTAACACCAACTTCTTCTTTTTTAGCTTCAAGAACTTCTTCAAAAGGATCAATATCGGTTTTAGACTGAGCCTGAACACCCATTACCACATCACCATACATTGAAACAAATCTTCTATAAGAATCATAAACGAAACGTGCATTACCTGTTTTTTTGATCATACCTTCGATAGCAGCTTCGTTAAGACCAAGGTTAAGGATAGTATCCATCATACCTGGCATAGAAACTCTTGCACCGGAACGAACAGAAAGAAGAAGAGGGTTTTCGTTATCACCAAATTTGGCACCCATTTCTTTTTCAACTTTATCCAAAGCTTCATTAACCTGAGCTTCAAGTACTTCCGGGTAAGTTTCCTTGTTATCATAATAATAGGTACAAAGGTCAGTAGTAATAGTGAAACCAGCTGGTACAGGTAAACCAATGTTAACCATTTCTGCCAGGTTAGCACCTTTACCACCAAGCAAATTTTTCATATCTGCTTTACCTTCTGCTTCCTTACCACCAAAATAATAAACATATTTTGGAGCATTATTTTCTGACATATTCAACCTCCGTTGTTTTAGTTTTAGTATTGCTTTGCTATATTAATTATTTTTTCGTTAAAATTTTCCTGGTTACTTAATTCAACATCAATTCCCAGATAATATATATCAATATCGTCAAGCTCCCTCGCAAAGTGCGTAAGCTTAACGGCATCCTTCTGTGTTGTTATAACACAATTAGCATTCGACTCGTAAAAAAGTTTTCTAATCTGTTGAATTTCCTGATGAGTATAGTACTTATGATCACCGAACAAAAATCTGTTTTTTATGTCAATGTTATTGTCTTCGAGTATTTTCAGAAATGAGTGAGGTTTGGCAATTCCACAAACTACCACACTTTTTTGCCCTACGAATTCTTCGAATTCAAACCGATGATGATCCTTTACGTCAAACATTCCTGAAATTTTATAATTTGCGTAATATAACTCTTTTTTTCGCAAATGCTTCATAACATTGTCAGAAATTTCTTTTTTTTCTGAAAATTTCCTGTTAATTACAACTACATCAGCCCTGCGAACCGAACTAAAAGTTTCACGCATTATACCCAGCGGCAACAAAGTTCTTTCAGCACTTCTCTTCTTAATTAAAAACCGTTGATCGAACAGCAAAATATTCATATCACGTTTTATCCATCGGTGCTGAAATGCATCATCAAGTACAATTGAATCCACACCGGTATCAGCAAGAAGCTTGCGGGCACCGGGCACACGTTTCTCTGAAACAGCCGCAGGAACACCGCATTCATCGGTTGCCAAATATATTTCGTCACCGCATCCGGTAACATCCATAAGAGGTTTGTCTTCTTTGGAAACAAGCTGGTAACCCTTGGTATCGCGTCCATACCCCCTGCTCAAAATACCGGGGTTATAACCTGCATTTTTAAGCAGCTTGGTTACATATATAACCATAGGCGTTTTCCCTGTACCGCCAACGGTAATATTACCAATTGAAAATACAGGTACATCAACTTTACTTTCCTTAAGCACTCCAATATTGAACAGTAAATTCCTTACCAAAACAATAAGGTAATAGACTATAGTAAATGGTGATAGTATATATCGCAAAATTTTCAATTAAATACTTCTGCCTTTTTCTGGAGCACATTAAGCTCCGTTTCACATTCCTTTATCTTAACAGACGTTTCATCATAACTTAGTTCCTTCGGAATAAAAATTGGCTCCGAAGCAACAACATATGCCTTGGTAAAAAACTTTGGCATACGAAACTTGTCCCAGCTCTTGAACTGGTAATATTTTTCGTAAGCCGAACCAAGTAATATTAATGGTACTCCTGCTTTTTTTGCAGCAATAGCAGCACCTGGTTTCATTTCATGAACCGGACCTCTCGGACCGTCAGGTGTTATGGCAACCGAATAATCACCAGAAGCATTTTCAATCAATGTTTCAAGCACTTCCTTACCACCTGAGCTACTGCTGCCACGTTCAACTTTATATTTCCATTTTTCAAGAACACGTGCAAGTAATTCGCCATCCTTGCTTTGGCTTATTATTGCAGACATACCGCTATCCCTGAAAAGGAACCACGGTATAAGCATGGTACCATGCCAAAATGCTACCACAAATTTATTACCCGACTTAAACAAATCGCGTGTAGGTCGGGGTATATTTTGTTTTATTTTAACTGTTTTACAAAGTAAGTTTACAACATGAAACAACAATCTGTTTCCCAGAAAACGTAAAACATTCCTGAAAAACCTTTTAATCATCATTTATCCTGTCACAAATTATTTTTGCAGCGTTTACCGAAGCGTCTCCATTACCTAACAATTCTCGAACGCCATTTAACTTTTCTTTAACAGTTTTATATTTTTCCTCATCATCCAGCAACGAGGCAACACTCTCGTAAATTTTCTTTTCATTTACATCATGCTGAATAAGCTCTTCAACTACCGTTTCGCCACTAACAATATTAGGCATCGCTATATGCTCAAGTTTAACAACACGCTTACCAATTTCGTAGGTAAGATTTGTTGTTTTATAAACTACAACAAATGGAACTCCAAACAATGCTGTTTCCAATGTTGATGTACCAGATTTAACAATGGCAACTTTTGCATACTTAAGCAGGTCATAAGTTCTGCCTTTAATTATATGGAAGTTTGTTCCTGTGCTCATTCTCTCAATAAGGTCTTCATCAATATTGGAGGCACAAGCAACAATAACTTCAAGTCCATATTTCTCCGATATTTTTTTTGCGGCTTTTTTTACTTCGGGATAAATTCGTTTTATTTCCTGAAGTCTGCTGCCTGGCATTACAAGCAAATACTCCTTGTCGCACGACAAACCAAAAAAGCTGCATAACGATTTCCTGTCCAGATACTCCTGTGTATTCAACCGGTCAATTACAGGGTGACCTACAAACTCTACATCAACACCTTCATTGCGATAAAAATCAACTTCAAAAGGGAAAACCACCAGCATTTTATCAACCGATTGTTTTACCTTTTCAATTCGTTTTTTATTCCACGCCCACAATTGTGGTGATATATAATATATAACATCCAGCCCCATAGCTTTAAGATCTTTGGCAATTCGCAGGTTAAACCCCGGATAATCAATAAGTATAACCCTGCCAATCTCTTCACTCTTTACAAGCTGGAGAATTGTTTTTTTTATTTTCAGGATAAACGGAAGATGCTTTACAACCTCCAAAAAACCAAGGAATGCAGTATCACTGGAATGGAACTGTGCCTGCAATCCTTCATTTACCATCCTGTCGCCGCCTATTCCAAAGAATTTAACATCGGGTTCGCACCTTTTTATCTCTTTTATAAGAGCTGCTCCGTGCATGTCGCCCGACTCTTCACCGGCGATTATTAAAACTTTTTTATTCGTCATCTATTCTTCTTTCTTCTCTCTTAATCAACCACGCATATAAACTTCGCGTCTTTTTAACTCTGCCTGATGTCTTTTCTTTAGCCTTTTTTTATTGCCAAGATCACTTAACCTGTCAATTACATCATGAAACGTATTAAATGGGAAATAGGAGATTCTGTTTTTCTCACAATATTTAAGTAAGCTGCCTTTTGCAAATACAAAATCGCAATATTGTGCGGGACACAAATCAGAATTACCATCACCAACATATACGGTAAAATCATCATCATGGCTATTTTCTAGTATATGGTTACGTTTGCAGTTTCCACACTGTTTACATTCCTCGTCACCGTAAGGAAAGCTTGGAATGAGTCTGTTTTCATTTGTAACAACAACTTTATTTGAGTAAACAGTTAGGTAATCAAGTTTTTCCTTCTTTAAAAAGCTATTAATATACAGGTTCATACCATCGCTTAATATAGCAATATCAGCATTTATTTTGTCACAATAATCAACAAAATCATGGAATCCCGGATCAATTGGCAAACTATTAACATGCTCCAAAAACTTTTCAACATCAAGTTCACCAACCGAGTCGCACATCAATTTCCAGGATAATGCGGAATCAATTTCGCCTTTAACCCATCGGTCAATTATATCTTGCGATCTCTGTGTATCGCCATATTCTTTCACAAGAATTTCACCAATATCATATTTTGATATTGTGCCATCGAAATCAACAAACATTTTAAAGTTTATGTCACTCAGTTTTCTTGGCTGCATTATACTGGTAAATCCTCATTAAACTGAACCGCTGCAAGCTTCGAAATTCCTTCTTCCTGCATGGTAACTCCATACATGTTTTCACCAGCTTCCATAGTTCTTTTATTATGTGTTACAATTATAAACTGCGTATTGTTGCTAAATTCTTTTAGCAAATTTGTAAATCGGTCAACATTGGCATCGTCAAGTGGTGCATCAACTTCATCAAGTATGCAAAACGGACTTGGTTTAACCAGGTAAATCGCAAAAAGTAATGCAGTTGCCGTTAATGTTTTTTCACCACCCGATAGCAATTCGATTGAAGTTGGACGCTTACCTTTTGGTTTTGCTGTAATTTCAATTTTTGCATCAAGCGGGTCAACACCTTCATCAATCAGCAGATCAGCTTCATCACCGGGATCGAACAACGTTCTGAATATCTGCTGAAAGTTTTGACGTATTTCCGTAAATGTATCGACAAACAAGTCTTGTGCAGTTTGGTTAATTTCACCAATTGTTTTCACCAAATCCTTTTCCGAAACCACCAAATCATCTCGTTGTTTTTGAAGAAAATCAAACCTTTCCTTTTCTTCCTCATATTCGGAATATGCCAAGAGGTTAATTGGACCAAGATTTTTTAACTGTTCTTTATATTTATGTACTTCTTTAGACGTTTCTTCGAAGTTAAAAGTATCGAGGTCATCAAACTCTTTAAGCTCAAGATCGATATTATATTCTTCCCTGATATTTTCAAAAAGGGAATTTATTCTGAATTGTTTTTCATTTAGCTGCAAATCAATTTTGTGCAAGCCTTCGGAAATCTCCTGCTTCTCATCACGCTGAAGGCTTATACCGCTTTCAACCTTTGCGGCTTCCCGCTTAATCTCTCTATGTTCCTGGTCAATTCCGGTTTCTTCGGTAACAAGTTTTGTTCTTGCTGAGTGTATTTCTTCGTACTCAACCTGCTTTTCCTCAAGCATATAGCCAAGTGTTACCAACTCTTCCTCGTTTCTTTCAATCTCCAGGGTACGTTTTTCAATACCATTGGTTATTGTTACAAGCGATTTTTCAGCACGCTCAATATTGTTTTGAATATTTACCTGCTGACCTTTAAGTCTCTCAAGTTCAACCTTTCGTTGGTTAAGAGCCGATACTACTTCGTTGTATTCTGATTCGCTTTGTTTAAGCTGGTTTTCTATATCAGCAATTTCCTGTTCCGATTTTTCCTTCTCGGCTTTAACAGTTTCTATAGTTACAGCTAATTCGGCAATTTCATCTTCAATACTATTCGCTTCATTTACAAGCTGCTGAATATCATTTCGTACACTATCAATTTGCTGATTATCTTTTTCTATTTCGTATTCGAACTGCGAAATTTGTTTTTCAACATTATTTTTGTCGTTAACAATAATTTTGCCCTGCTCAGAAAGCTCCTTCAGATCAATAGCAGCAATTGTTTCTTCTTTCTGTTCAATCTCGCGTCTTACTTTCACAAGGTTAGCTTCAAGCTTGGGATAATCATTCTTCAGCTCCTCAAGCATCTGCTTTCTTCCAAACAATGTTTCATCAAGTTTTGGAAGTGAACCGGCTTCAACAACACCATTGCTAAAAACTATGTCACCATCAACCGTGGTAAATGTATAATCAGGAAATTCGCTACCTATTTTTAATGCCGACTCAATATCTTTAACAACGGCAACATTTGCGAGTGCCTGCTCAAAATACGGAACCCATTTTTTCCCTGCATCTACCAGGTTATAAGCCCAGTTAATAAATCCTTCCGATTTTTCAAGCTGTCTGTTTTTTCGCTTCTTCCTGAATCCCTTGAAAAACTCAATCACACCGCCGTTTTCACCACCATCTCGTAACAAATAGAAGGTAGCTTTACCAAGATCATTTTTCTTAATATAGTTAACAGCTATTAGTAAATCCTGCGTACTTTCTATGAGGAGATTATTAAGGAAATATTTAAGTGAAGCTTCAAGTGCAAATTTATACTCCTGTTTTGAGTTACCCACATCAGCAAGCAAGGTTTTTGGCTTGTCGGTCCAGCCTTCACTTTCAATCAGGGTTTTGGCTGCTTTGGATACCCCTTCGAGGTTTGTAATTAGCGA
The DNA here is from genome assembly GCA_963663615.1 of Melioribacteraceae bacterium. GTDB lineage: Bacteria > Bacteroidota > Ignavibacteria > Ignavibacteriales > Melioribacteraceae. The sequence goes on along the minus strand of OY760517.1, from coordinate 891,284 downwards.
TTGCAGAAAGTTTATCTTGTCCTTTAACCCATTAAGATTACTTTTTTCCTCAAGCTCATTTTCCTTTAATCCGGAAAGAACTTTTTCAAGCTCATCCTTTTCCTTTTGTTTCTTCGAATATTGAGCTTCACTTTCGGTAAGTCTTTTCTCAAGGGCTTCCTTTTCATTACCAAGTTCTTCAAGAAAACCTACCGATTTTGCTATATGACTGGTTGTATCAGTAATTTTCCGATTCAACAGTTCAATACCCTTTTTACTTTTTTCAGCAGCTTTAACAAGATTGGAATAGTGATTTTCTTTCTGGGTAAGGTCTTTATATTTTTTTAGTTCAGCATCATTTCTTTCTTTAAGAAGGAGTCTGTGTTTTTCAAAAGTTTCTCTTTTAAGTTCAGTTGCTTCGGTTAGTTCCTCAACCTGTACTTCTTTTTTGGCAATACTTTCAAGATAGTCCTGAATATTCTCGTTACTCTCAACAATCATCTCTTCAGTTTCGCTTTTTTGAACTATAAATTCATCGAGTTCCTGTTTATATCTATCAAGATTAGACTTTAACGATTTTTTTCTTTCTTCGGATACAGAGATTTTATTTTGAACATCATGCAATTTTTCAGTACTGGCAGAAATCTCGTTTTGTTTTAGTCTTAACCTATGCTCAATATCAGTGATCTTTTCCTTATAAACTATCAACTCTCGTTCTATCTGCTTAATTTCAGCATCAATTTCCTGTTTTCTATTATTGTATTTCTCCTTGCCATCATTTAGAATGGCAATATCAATAGAGTATCTCGAGAACTGTCTTTCAGCTAAATCAAGCTCTTTTTCCTTTAGTATTGCCTGAACTTTATTGTACTTGTCGGCACGCTTTGCCTGTCTTTCAAGCGAACGAACATTCTTTTCAACTTCGGCAACAATATCGTTAACACGAGTTAAATCGCTTTTAACATCTTCAAGTTTTTTTAAGGTGTGCTTACGGCGAAGTTTATATTTGTTTACTCCTGCAGCTTCCTCAAACATTTTACGTCTTTCATCCGCCTTGTTGCTCAAAATTGTTTCAATCATTTTAAGCTCAATAACCGAATAGGCGTTGGTGCCCATGCCGGTATCCATAAAAAGATTGGTAATATCTTTAAGGCGGCATATATTTTTATTTAACAGGTATTCGCTTTCACCCGAACGGAAGATGCGTCTGGTAATGGTTATTTCGGTATATTCGCTCGGTAGTGCGTTGTTATCATTAACAAGTGTTAGCGATACTTCCGACATACCCATTGGTTTGCGACTACGTGTACCGTTGAATATAACGTTCTCCATCTTGTCGCTACGCAGGGTACTACTCTTCTGTTCACCAAGGCACCACCTGATGGCATCAACTATATTGGTTTTACCACAACCGTTTGGACCAACAATACCTGTAATACCTTTGGTAAAGTTAATTACTGTTTTGTTCGCAAACGATTTGAAACCGAATATTTCCAGTTTGGATAGATACAAGCTCTATATTTTTCCTGTCTAAATTAAAGTAAATTGTTTTAGTACATTGTAAAAATAATATGTAGTGTATTCGGTAAAATGCAGTACAAGTCCTATGCCCCCAAGGATAATAATAACTGCAAGTATAACATTAAGGTAAACCTTTGTTCCGGAAACATCAAAAATAACATAAATACCCTTTAACAACCTCTGAACCATCCATACAAAGAACAATGCCAGCACAACATAAACTGTAACGTTTGCTACGTTGGCAATCAAAATTTTGTAAAGAATAAGCTCAACCGGCAACAAAATACTTAGTGGTATAAATGCCCATATTACAACATAATATATACTAACAAAAAGTACCCGGTTTCTTACAAATTGTGATGCCAGTTTAAATATAAATGCAAGCAGAATGAACAATCCGATTGTTGTAAAAAAGAGATATGCCAGAGATTCAACAGGGTTCCATGCAAGATAGCTAACAACGTTCATCAGTTTCTCACTCCCGAATGAACCAAGCAATCTTTCAAAAACTATATTATCTCTCAGGTAATATAAAATGTTGGTTACCAATAACGAGTGCGATCCGGCAAGGGTTACCATAAGTATATTAGAATGAAATCCGGTAAGAATTCTTTGATCTCTTATATCTGCATAAAAGTTATACGGACGTATTAGTGCACGTGTTACATCTTCCCTGAATTTGCGTTTCGAGTTTACCAGCAAGGCTATCAGAACAGACAGGAATAATCCGGTAAGGATAAAATAGATTGGTGTTTCATTAGCTTTGGTACCAACCGGAATCTTTACTTTTTCGCCATTGGCAAATTTGCTTTTTATTACACGGTAGCTTAGTCTGCTCTTGTTTTTATCTTTCCCCAGTAAACCAATCTTTAACTCTTTATCCTTACTGTAACCGGCAAAAAGGGAGTGCACATCCGACTTGTAATCATATAATACTGGCAAAATGGAACCAGCCAAATCGTGCTTTTCAACGTACTCAATAAGATCATTCACATATTTAGCCTGGGCTTCCTGAGAGAAATCCTTAAGGTAGCCATCCTTGTTACCCATAAAAGTAGGGTAAACCAACTCACCTGCAATTACAGGTTTGTTTTTACTGCTCCAATTGGCAAGTCTGGTTTCGTAGGCAGTCATTTCTTCAGCATAGCTTTCAACACCAACAATATCAATATCAGGCAATTCGCTTCCAGGATTACCAACAAAAGAGGCAAATGTAAATTTGTTACTTACAGCCTTAATATATCCATTAAGTAGGCTAAGGAACGCTTTGTGATTTCCTGAATTACCAATATAACCTTGTCCAAGTCCAATAACCGGCACGTTATAACTAAAATGAAGGGCATCAACCACCGACTTTAGCTGTTGTTTAACACGTTCATCAAAACTTTGGTTACGGGTAATTACTTCTGGTATTGAGTTTAGTTCAAGTTCAGGAACGCAGAATAATCCATATTCGGCAGCAAGCTCAACAAAAAAGACAGAAGGAAATTTTCTTGAAAACTTTATAGTATTAAAGCCGGCATCCTTTATTAGCTCCAGGTCTTTTCTGTACTGCTCTTCACTAATCAAATTTCTTTTTTCATCACTAAATGGTGTGTATGCAACCGCGTTAAACCGAAATGATTTTCCATTTAGCAAAATTTTATCTTTTACAATTTCAAGGTTATAAAAACCCTGCTTAAAAACTTTTGTATCAATCAGTTTGCCACCAATGTACATATCAATCCTGAGAGTGTAAACAACAGGATTAACGGGGCTCCATAATGCCGGTTTTTTAACCGCAAGTTTTATTAGGGATTCACGCGAGTTACTATCAGCATATTCCGATTTGTTAACTGTATTGCTCGCAACAGTTTTGCCATCAAGTAACAGTGTTGCAGTAAAACGCATATCGGAATCATCCAAAGCAGTGGTGTCATTTTCCTGTTTACCCTGGGTTAGAAGCTTTATAATTACTTCAAGATTTGTAAGTGATTCGCTAAACTTATTAGTTACATGAACATCAGCAATAAAAACTTCCGGTTTGTGAATAACATAAACTCCATCCGTTATTGCACCGGGGTTTTGAGGGAAAAGGAATCGCTGTTTAACCGGAATTGTTGAAACTGCATCCAGCTCATTGCTTAACACAATTGTTAGCTTTTTGCTTCCGGGTGCAGAGAGCACAGTTTTATCGAGCGGAATACTTATTGGAAACTCACCACCCGGATGCCTGTGAATTACAACATCATTAAGCAGTATATCAGCCGAGTGTACAAGTGACGGAATTAGCAGTTCAGTATTTGGATAGTTGGGATCGAATATTGTTTCGGGGAGTTCTCGTGTTAGTACAACTCTCTCGTACCCCGAAAAATTAAAAGGGAGCCCTACCTCAATTCCATCACCACTATTTAATTCGGCAGCAAGGAACCAGTTATCGTTTAGGTTCGTAACTCTTCGCGTATCGTTGTTTTCACTAGCCAGGTAACTTTTTTTATACAGACTCTGCTCTGGCAGTTCCTGTATTCTGATTTGTGAAAAGACCGGTAGAGTAAATAAGATGAAATATGTAATGAGTGTCTTTAGTATGGATTTCTCGTTCATTTATCAAGAAAGTAAAAGGAAATAAAGAAAGTAAATATAATCAAAAAACGAAGCGTTTTCAATCCAATAAATCACACCAAGATTTAAATTTGAATGAAGAAAACCGGTTTGGCATATTAATTGTCAAGAATCGGATAAATTGACTGGGCATTGCAGGTAGCTTCCATCCCCAAATTTAGTTCATAAATCAACAAAATAAGGGCTTGATAACACTTAATAATTCAATTACATCAAGGATTCCAATCTTTTTATACTCCTATATTTATTTACAACGAAACAAAATATATCATAAAATTAGAAAACAAATACTCCCCTAAAAACTAATTTTCATTTACCATTTTATTTTGAACTTTTCTCTCGATATAGTAATTTGCTGTTTGTTCACTTTAGCTAATATTTAATTACCAGAGGCTTACCATGCAGAATAATGTTAGATATTTTTTGGTAGCACTAAAAAGGCTATATAAAAGTGTGTTAGGTTTTGAAGAAGGAACAGATAAACTTGCCACTATTGAAGATATAAAAAAGGATATAAGTTTTAGGGGGCATTCAGCCTGGATTTTGATGTTCTCTATTTTTATTGCATCAATTGGGTTAAATGTTAACTCAACTGCTGTAATTATTGGTGCAATGCTCATTTCGCCTCTAATGGGACCTATTCTTGGTATTGGGTTATCAATTGGCATAAACGATTTCGATACACTTATAAGATCATTCAAGAATCTTGGTATTGCTATATTTATAGCACTATTTACATCAACACTTTACTTTCTTATAACTCCCCTCTCCATTGAACAATCGGAAATTTTGGCAAGAACCAAACCAACCATTCTTGATGTTGCTGTAGCACTTTTTGGTGGTTTTGCGGGTATAATTGCGGGTTCAAGAAAGGAAAAAACCAACGTTATTCCGGGTGTGGCAATTGCTACCGCTCTAATGCCACCTTTATGTACTGCCGGTTATGGTCTGGCAACATTTAAGTTACACTACTTTCTTGGTGCATTTTACCTCTTTTTTATAAACTCGGTATTTATAAGTCTTGCTACTTTTATTGTTGTAAGATATTTAAAGTTTCCGGTAGTAGGATTTGTTTCCAGCAAGAAGCTTAAACGTTATCATACTTTTGTTACCATATTCGTTATTATTACTATTATACCCAGTACAATTATATTTTACCGGGTAATTCAGGAAACAAGATTCCGGGTAAAAGCTGAAAACTTTGTTAACGAAAAATGCAATTTTGATCAAAGCGAACTACTTAATTATAAAATAAAGTTTAGCGATACCCTTTCAACAATTGATCTATACTACATTGGTAAGGAAATAGACCAAAACAAGCAGATATTCCTTGAAGACAAACTCGAGGAATATGGACTTACAGATAAAAACTGGCTCCCTATGACGAAGGTTACCCGTTTGAGGATACACCAGGAAAAAGACAGCCTTATAAATCTTGATGAAAGACTTTCGGAATTTCATAACTCGTTCAGGTTAAATATACTGGAAGATATATACACCAAAAACAACGAGTTGATAAAGGACAAGGATATAAAAATAAAGCTGCTTGAGGATGAAATTATAAAGCTTTCGAAGAAAGATACATTGCCATTTTATCAGCTTAACAGGGAGCTTGGTTATCATTTTCCAGCGGTCAGGAATTATTCATTCGCTCATGCAGTGCAACTAATTACAACACCTGATACATCATATTACGATACGTTACCTGTATTTTTACTTAACTTCGATAGCACCTTAACAGCCAGGGCTAAAAAAGAGCAAATTGGCAAAAGTGAGGAATGGTTAAAAATTAGACTTGAAAACCCCAACGTTAAAACACTGGCATATTAAATTAAGCTGGTACGTTTGTGCCAACCTAATCAAAACTACCGTGTTTATAGCGACATCAATTATTTTGAATTTAGTAAATTCAAAATAATTTTTAGCAATAGTCTTGATCTCTTGGTTTTTCTTATCACTTTCTTTCATTAGGTTTTTCCGCCATAAAGGGTAAAGAAAGTGGAAGGAATAACCAGTAATAATCGAGAATTGTTAGGAAGTGGTAAATATGGAGAAATAAGGTTTTGGATTTATAAAAAAACCGTAACCTCCCACACACCAACCTGCACTATTTGGAAACACAAAAAATCCGAAACATCTAAAACTTTGGATACTTATAAAATTTAGTCTATACATAAAAAAACCTTCAATGTTATAAAACATTGAAGGTTTGATACAAAATATAAACAACCCAAAAGATCACTCATGGGCTACGGAAATATCTTTATTTTACAGCTTCAACAACAGCAGCAAATGAATCAGCTTTAAGGCAAGCACCACCAACAAGTGCACCATTAATATCAGCCATACCAAGAAGTTCTTCAGCGTTGTTAGGCTTAACACTTCCACCATACTGTATGGTTAAAGCTTCGGCAGCTGCTTCGCTATACATTTCAGTAACAAGAGCTCTTAGGAAAGCATGAACTTCCTGAGCCTGTTCCGGTGAAGCAGTAACGCCAGTACCAATAGCCCAAACAGGTTCGTAAGCAAGAACTATGTTTGCAAGTTCAGCTTCACTAACATCTTTAAGACCTTCACGTACCTGAATTTCAAGAACTGCTTTCATTATACCGCTTTCTCTTTCTTCAAGAGTTTCGCCAATACAGAATATTGGTTTAAGTTCAGCTTCAAGAGCTTTTTTAACTTTTTTGTTTATTGTTGCGTTGCTTTCGTTAAAAATGGTTCTTCTTTCCGAGTGACCAAGAATAACATATTCGCAAGGTATGCTTTTTAGCATATCGGCAGAAACTTCACCGGTATAGGCTCCACTTTCTTCGAAATACATGTTCTGTGCACCCAGTTTAATTGCAGTACCTTCAACAAGTTTTGCAACTTCGGTAAGACTAACATAAGGTGGACAAACAATAACTTCGGCTTTAAGCTCTTTACCTTCAAGTGCAACTTTCAATCCGTTTACCAGTTCGGCAGCTTCTGCAAGATTTTTATTCATCTTCCAGTTACCGGCAATAATATACTTTGCCATATTATCTCCTGAATTTATATTTATAATAATACAATAATCGTTTTAAGCATTAACGGCTTCAACACGGCGTATGCCAGGTACTTCGCGCAGCAGTGCACGTTCAACTCCGGCACGCAGGGTCATCTGACTCATAGGGCATCCAACACATGCACCTTTAAGTTTAACCTCTACAATACCATCATCGGAAATATTAACCAATTCAACGTCACCACCGTCTGCCTTAAGATACGGACGAATAGTTTCAAGAGCACTTTTTACCTTGTCATACATTTCCTGGTTCATATTTTTCTCCGTTGGTTAACCCAGATCAATTTCCAGATCAGGACCATTATTTTTGTTGTTGATGTTAATCTGTTCAGCCAGGTTTTTTCCAATTTGACTAAATGCAGCAGCATGTTCCGAATCAGGATACTGTGCTACAATAGGCTTACCATTATCGCCACCTTCCCTGATAGCCGGATCAATCGGAATTCCGCCAAGGAAAGTAGTTTCAAGTTCAGCCGCAAGTCTTTCGCCACCACCAGTACCAAAAATATCATATCTTTTACCGGTATCCGGGGCTACAAAATAACTCATGTTTTCAACAATTCCAAACACAGGCACGTTAACTCTTTCGAACATCTTTAAGCCCTTCTTGGCATCGATAAGTGCAACATCCTGAGGTGTAGTAACAATAACAGCACCCGAAAGCGGAATAGTTTGAACAAGTGTAAGCTGAATATCACCTGTTCCCGGAGGCAAGTCGAATATTAAGTAATCAAGCTCTTCCCAATCAACATCACTCATAAACTGCTTAACAGCACCACTCGCCATAGGTCCGCGCCAAATAACTGCCTGGTTATCTTCAATAAGAAAGCCTATTGACATAAGTTTTACACCATGTGCTTCAAGTGGTAACATTTTGTTTGAAAACGAAGACTGATAAACTTTTGGTTTATTGCCTACACCAAACATTAGCGGTATACTTGGACCGTAAATATCAGCATCGATCAATCCTACTTTTGCCCCGTCTTTAGCCAGAGCAACAGCAAGGTTAGCCGCTACTGTTGATTTACCAACACCACCTTTACCCGAAGCCACAGCAATTGTGTGTTTTACACCGGGCATAATTTCGTAAGGACCTGTTTGGTTTGTTGAAGTAACTTTTTGAACAGATTTAACTATTACAGCACCTGCATCCGGAGCAACGCTTCTTATTACAGCTTCACATTGAGCTTTAACTGCTTCGGCATTTTCACCTTCAGGGTTCTGTAACTCAATTGTTACTTTTATATTTCCTGCTTCAATCTGTATATCTTTTACCGAATTAAGATTTACCAAATTGTTCTTTAAATCCGGGTCATTAACTTGTGTTAACGATTCCACAACCATTTCTCTGGTAATTTCTGCCATATATATCTCCTTTCAAGAAAACAAAACAAGATTGTAAATTTAATAAATATTTGATTGTATAACCAACATTGAAACATTCCTAAATTAAAGCTAACCTGAATATAATAGAACTTTTTTGTATTATCTTTATTATTTTATTAAAATTACTTGATAAATAGTTTAGGCTTGCCTAACTTTGTATTAAACAAAACCATAATATTATGAATACAACTATATCAAAAGAAAATTATCTTAAAACCGTTTACGCCCAAACCAGCAGGGGTGAATTAACGGTAACAACCTCAAAAATTGCCAAGAAACTGAGTATAACAAATGCTGCTACCAGTGAAATGGCAAGAAAGTTAGCTGATGAAAGTTTGCTTTCGTACACCAAATATAAAGGTGTTAACCTGACTGAGGTAGGCAAGGAGATAGCATTAAAAGTGATAAGACGTCATAGGCTGTGGGAAACCTTCCTTGAAAATGTACTTAATATGTCGTGGAGCGAAGTTCATTGTGAAGCAGAAAATCTGGAACACTCCTCTTCCGATTTGCTTATGGATAAAATTGACGAGTTTCTGGGCTTCCCCAAATTCGACCCGCATGGCTCACCAATACCGGGCAAAAACGGTGAAATGCCTGAGGTGCCTGATTACCTGCCACTAAAGGAAGTAGCTACAGGTTCAAAGTATGTTGTTACAAAGGTATCGGACAAGAATAGTGAACTTATAGAATACTTTACTGAAATTGGTTTACTGCTAAACAAAAAGATAACTCTAATCAAACGGTTTTCTTTTGATAATTCGGTACAAATAAAAATTGATAATTCATTTCATACCCTTAGCGAAAAAATTTCAGAAAACATTTTCGTTTCGGAATTAAAGTAGAGGTACAAATATGATTGATCCGGTTATTGCTCTTGTTGTAGGCAGTATTGTTACAAGCATTGTAACTTTTATATTTTTCCCGGAAAAAGGTTTGATCTCAAGATATAAAAGAGCCAACAAAGACCAGCAGCGTGTGATTGTTGAGGATGCACTTAAACATATTTTTGATTGCGAACATAATAATGAGTCGTGCCCCAAAACCGGTTTGGCTCTTAAATTAAATATATCCGAAGATAAAGCAGAAGAATTCATTAGACTGCTTGAAACAATGGACTTGATAAAAATTGACGGCAACTCCTTTGAACTAACCAAAGAAGGTCGTGAATATGCCCTTAGGGTTATACGTACTCACCGCTTGCTTGAAAGATACCTCGCTGATGAAACAAGTCTTCATGCAAACGACTGGCATAATGAAGCTGAGCGACTGGAACATGAGGTTACTCAGGACCAGATCGAAAACCTTGCTGCTCAGCTTGGTAATCCGGTGGTTGACCCACATGGTGACCCAATACCAACAGCAAATGGTCACCTTCCCAAACTTGACGGTGTACCCCTCGACCAAATGGAAACCGGGCAGGTTGGTAAAATATTACATATTGAGGATGAGCCTTCAACAATTTACCATCAGCTTAACGCCATAGGTCTTTTCAAATGGATGCAGGTACATGTTCTTGAAAAAACTGAAACAAAAATTAAATTTTATGCAAATGATGAAGTACACATTCTTGCCCCTGAATTTGCCCATAACGTTACGGTTCAGGTACTTGAAAACGAAAATGATATAATTCAGGAATTTAAGTCTCTTTCAAAAGCCCGGATGGGTAAGCCGGTTAAAATAAAAAATCTTAGTCGAGGTTTACGTGGCAAACAGAGAAGAAGACTAATGGATTTGGGTCTTGTACCCGGAACAATTGTTATACCGGAATTGAAAAGCAAATCGGGTAATCCGGTTGCGTACAAAATTCGTGGTGCCTCAATTGCAATCCGTAACGATCAGGCAGACTTGATTTATATTGAAGATGTGGAAGGAGATAACAATGAGTAACGAAGTAAAATTAAATGCGGACTGTGCAAACTGCCCGGTACATAATCAGGGTAACCTGAAAAAGCTGGGTGTTAATATGGAGAATACAGACTATGTTATCGCTCTTGCCGGTAATCCGAACACTGGCAAAAGCACTGTTTTTAATAATTTTACAGGTTTAAGACAACATACTGGTAACTGGCCCGGCAAAACTGTTTCAAGAGCCGAAGGTGGTTTTGAATATAACGATAAGACCTACAAAATTGTAGATTTGCCTGGAACCTATTCACTACTATCCACAAGTACGGATGAAGAAGTAGCCCGTAACTTTATACTCTTTGGTCAGCCCGATGTAACAATTATTGTTGTTGATGCTACCCGACTTGAACGAAACCTGAACCTTGCCTTGCAGGTACTCGAAATAACAGATCGTGCAGTATTGTGCGTTAACCTTATAGATGAGGCTCGCAGACACAATATTGAGGTTGATATACGCCACCTTTCAAAAGAACTTGGCATTCCGGTTGTCGCTACTGCTGCACGTCAACGTGAAGGCATGGATGATTTACTAAAATATGTACACGAAGTTGCTACTGGCGAGTATGTTTGCAAACCATTCCGCAAGGCAAAGTATTCGGATGATATTAACCGTGCAATTGAAAAAATACAGCACCAGCTAACAGAGGAATTTCCTGATCTTCCAAACTCAAGATGGGTTGCATTACGCCTGCTTGAAGGTGATCAGATGATTATTGATGCTGTTGAAAGTGGTGAACTTTCTACCATCACCAAGTTTGAAGATGTTGTTGCTGAATAAAATTGGATTATTGAATAAATGGAAAATAAAAAGAACAAAATATTAAAAGATGCCCAAAACCTGCGTTGGGAAGTGGCTGAAAATTTTCACGATTCCCTGATGGAATCGATTTACGAAGAGGCTGCCAGAATTGCAGATACATCCGTTACTCACAAGGGTAAACCGGGTGCATTTAACCTTGATGCCCAAATAGATAAACTTGTAACAAGTCGTACTTTTGGTTTTCCTATCATGTTTTTACTATTGGCACTGGTATTTTATTTAACCGTGGAAGGAGCAAACGTTCCATCCGGTATGATTGCCTCGGTGCTGGTTGACTATCTTCACCCAACATTAAAAGACTTAATGCTAAATATTGGCTCGCCTGAATGGCTTGCCGGATTCCTTATTGATGGGGCATATCTTTCGATGGCATGGGTAATTAGCGTAATGCTGCCTCCTATGGCAATATTCTTCCCAATGTTTACACTGCTTGAGGATTTTGGTTATCTTCCCCGTGTTGCTTTCAATATGGATAACCTTTTCCGTAAAGCCGGTGCACACGGCAAGCAGGCACTCACCATGAGTATGGGATTTGGCTGTAACGCTGCAGGTGTTGTAGCTGCAAGAGTAATAGACTCGCCCCGTGAAAGAATTATTGCAATTATTACAAACAACTTTTCGCTTTGTAATGGCAGGTGGCCTACCCAAATACTTATCGCCTCAATTTTCGTAGGTGCAGCAGTACCTGCACATATAGCCGGACTTGTATCCGCCGGTGCAGTAGTTGCTGTTGCACTACTTGGCATCGTGCTTAGTCTTGTAGTATCGTGGGGACTCTCAAAAACCGTATTAAAAGGAGAAGCTTCTTCATTTAGTCTGGAACTACCTCCTTACCGTCCGCCAAGAATAATACAAACACTCTACACCTCACTAATAGACAGGACGTTATTCGTACTTTGGCGTGCAGTTGTATTTGCGGTTCCAGCCGGTATGGCTATTTGGCTAACAGCTAATGTTACTATTGATGGCATTAGTATTGCTGAGTATTTTATTAACTGGAGTAACCCTTTTGGTCTGCTGCTTGGCTTAAATGGAGTTATAATTCTTGCTTATATAATTGCAATTCCTGCAAACGAAATTGTTATACCAACCGTACTAATGCTTACTGTGCTTACAGCAAATATAAGCGGCATGGGTGCCGGAACAGGTGTAATGTTCGAAATGGAATCTGCCTCTGCAATGGGTGAAATTTTCCGTGCCGGCGGCTGGACAGCCCTTACAGGCATTAACCTGATGTTATTCAGCTTGCTTCATAATCCGTGTTCAACCACCATTTACACAATTTACAAGGAAACCGGCAGCTTAAAATGGACACTTATTTCCACATTCCTGCCACTTGTAATGGGCTTGGTTGTATGCTTCTTCACTGCACAAATCTGGCGAATTATTGTTGGGTAGGGATACATCTAAACAACTCAAAAATTATTAAAATGGGCAGATTAAACTTTGTTAATCTGCCCGCAAACCTGAAATTAAAAATCTAAAATCGAATTACAAATCTGCATTAATAGCGAAAGCTTTAAAGCCGGTATTCCAGTATTTTTCAAGGGTTACAGTAGTTGTTCCGTTTTTGGTAACTACTGATGGGGTTAATTCATCCGTTGAGTAAGCATATTCAGCAAGGAACCTCGATACCCAATCGCTTAGGGGTTTGTTATATGTTACCACTTTTTCGACACCGGAAGAAAGTTTCTCAAGGGTTACAGTCTTTTTACTTTTGCTAACCTCGTAGTGGTTATTAAAGAATATATCCTGTTTACCAACTTTCCACAAAGGTGCAACCACAGGAAGGTAAACCGGTTTGGTTGATATATTTTTCACAACAACACTAATATCACTTCCCTTTTTAAATACATTAAGCATAACATCATCATTACTAAATGAGGTAATCTCATCACCATATTTAGAGACAACAACCTCTTCAACTTCCTTTTTCACAACTTTTTCTTCAGTTGCACATGCAGCTAAAAGAAGCACTATTACCAATGCAATCAACGATAATCTTTTCATCATATTCCTTTATACTTTTGCACCAAAGATAACCAATTACCTCACAACAATGTAGTAAAAATTCAATCCAGATAATGCTCAGTGTTATTCTTTCTAATGGTTTAGCCTGCATATAATCCAGAGTTTTATACCAATCACCAAAGCTACACCCGCATACTGTGCAGCTTTTAACCCAAATATCATTTCAAGTATTAGTCCCGTACCAATTGTAATGATAAGGAATAAGTCCAGTAGTATCGCAAAGAATGTAATAAACAGATCAACAAGGTAAAGTAAGAACCCAAGTCCGTACCAATCAAAAATATAACTATCACTATAAATAGTATTAGTAACACTAAAGGGACGGTAATGCCCAAAAGCCTCATCCCAAAATGAGCCGGTCATAACTCCATCCTCCCCCGAATACTCAAGATTAAATTTCTTTTCTGAGATTCCAGTAATATCAACCTCAACCATTCTATTGTTAACCTTGTAGATAGTAACGCTGTCATAAACAGCGGTTAGCATTAATTTGCTTGAGTAACATTCTGTTACATATTTTTTACCAGTAAGGTAATTTTTAAAAATTATTTTCACTGTACGCTTGTTCTGAGCTTTCGGAATTGTAGCATCAATAGTGTACTCACCCTTACTATCAAGTACAGTAAAATTTTGCTTTGCACTAAAGTGCCCAACAGAATCAACCGTAACATGTTTTGGCACTTGGTAATACTCAATTTCTTCGCGGTTATCACAACCGGTAAATGTGATAATAAGAAGCAATAGAATTACAAATTTAGCTTTCACTTTAACAGGATACCCATGTAGTTTTTGTTGTCAAAATTTGCAGATTTTTCTTGAGTAATGTAACCCTGAATAAAATTATATTCAAACTGATGGATCACAATAATACAATTAAAATATAAATGATTTGTATAAAACCGTTAATTAGCTTTTCTGCAATTTAATTAACACAAGTATTTTCCATAATATATTAAAAATTCTATTGCATATAACAAATCACTATTTAATATTATGGTATTACAAAATGAAGGATTCACAATGAGAACGTTATACTTTCTACTATTTACTACTATAGCATTATTTGCTCAGGAAAATTATGATTTTACAGTAGTCTCCCAAACAACTGAGCGGGGAAACGCAGGAAAAGTGCAATACTCAGAAAATGGAACAGTTTTCATTTATAACAGACACGAAGGTTTATTTGCCTATTCAATAAGCGAATCCGGGATAGCAAAGCTTGCATTGCTGGATACTCCCGGTTATACTGATTATATTGTTAAGAATGATATTATTTATCTTATCTCTTTTAGAAAAGGAATAATGGTATATAGTTTTGAGAAAGATCAATTTAATCTTATTGCATCCGGGATGCCAGGTTTAACTTACCGACTTATTGATGTTAGTCCTGAAGGTAAAATATATACATCAGATGATTATGGTCTTTACAGTTTTGATATTAAAGGAAATAATATTGAACAGACCAATAAAATTGAGAGGGACTGGTACCCTCTTGAAATTCATACCGGAAAAGATGGAGTTGTTTATGTACTTCCTTACTTGGACCAATTACAAGTTTTCCAGGAAAAGGGAAAAACATTTACTGTTTACAATGAATTATCGGGTGAAACTCTTGATTTTTCAGTTGGCAAGGATAACCTGTTATATACAAGCAAAACCAATGAAGGATTAGTTGTGTATGCATTTGAATCAGGTGATTTAAAGAAAGTTACCTCCGCCCAACATGAAAATACTGCAGTATCAATAGAAGCGGGTGACTTTGGTGATCTTATAGTTATTACCGTTTCACAGACAAAACCCTACCACCTTGAAACATGGAGCCTTGGTAATAACAATCTTTTAATGCTAAATTCAACTTTTTTTGACTATTACTACCAAAACCACAGCATTGGTCCGGATCGCAAATTTGTTATAAGCAATAGTTATAACTCGGTTACCCAGTATGATACAAAATTAGACAGAAAGGTAGAAGCACTGATTGGAGGGTATGCTAACCAGTTAACCACAGGTGCAGATCAGAATATTTTTGTTGCCAATACTTATTCCGGATTGTTCTGGTATAAGTATAGCGATGATAACTTTGAATTGGTTGAAAACTTTCCTGGTGAAATTTTTAATGTTGAATCACTTGGCAACAACTTACTTGTAACAGCCAATACAAATAACTCAACACTTAGATTATTGGAATACAATGATTCGGGAATTAGGGAAATCGATATGGTAAATAAAGATTACCTCGGATTATTTATTGATGAAAACTCCCTTATATATGCCTCCTCTTATTCTCAAGGTCTTGATATTTATTCTGCTGAAAAGAATACACTTACTGAAATAGCTCACCTAGATGGTTCCTTTTCGCAGGTAAAAGTCAGAGAGGATGGAGTAATATTCCTCTCCGGTACAAATGGTAAAGACTTATATGCTTATAAACGCACAGATAAATCATTCCAACTTCTTGGAATAAATGAAATTGGTAAGGTTTTTGATTTTGCGTTTGGCGAGAATGATATTGTTTATAGCACTGATAATGGTTACGGATTGGTTGCTTATCAGTTCTCGGATGATTTGATCTGGAGAGAATTGGCAAACTCAAATGATTATTGCGAAAACCTTTATATCCATAGCATAAAGGTTCTTAAAGACGGAAACGTGCTTGTTGCTGCCAGAAACAATAAACTTTACACATTCAGGTTTTATGATAACATGTTTTCTATGATTGGCGAAAGTAATAATCTTAATGCAATAAGTGATGATATTGAAATTGTAAATGATAACCTGTTGTTTTCAGCAAACGGTGTTAGGGGTCTTTACGCAATCAATATTGATAAAGTTACAGGAATTACTAACTCTATTGAACCAGTTACCGAATACCAACTTGCTCAAAACTACCCGAATCCTTTTAACCCTGAAACTACAATCAGTTTTAGTTTACCTGAAGCAAGTAATGTTAAGCTTAACGTTTATAACCTGCTGGGTGAAAAGGTTGCCTCATTGATCAACAACAATCTTTCGGCTGGTACACATACTGCTAAATTTAACGCTAACAACCTTTCAAGTGGCGTATATATTTATAAACTCGATACCCCTGAGTTTACCGAAACAAGAAAGATGCTTTTGTTGAAGTAGTTGAAAACTATTGCTTTAACTCATACTCATAATTTTCCAAATCGCGGCGGAGTTTGTACTTTTTTCGGAGGTCGTTAAACTCTGCTGCACCATTTTTCTTTAGCAGCTTCGAATCTTCCTCGATACTATAAACTTGCTCCATTAATGCGAGTAGTTGCTTTTCGATAGTTTCACTTGTGTCTAATTCTATTTTACTGTTTGGTAAAACCGGCATGGATGGTTTCCAGATTGGGTTAACCCCAACAAAGCTGCACAAGGCATTATATGCAGCAACAGTACCATTTACCTTCCCTTCAAGCGAATACCCGGCTATATGGGCTGTACCAAGGTCAACAAGTGATAACAGTTCCTCGTTTATATCAGGCTCATTTTCCCACACATCAAGTATAACCTGTATATCATTCTTTTCTTTTAATCTGTGCAACAAGGCATTATTATCAACAACCGCACCGCGGCATGCATTTATCAATACTGTACTGGGCTTTAGTGAGTTTATTCTCTCTTCATCCAGCAGATGAACCGTGTTATACTCACCACCTTTGTTCAACGGAACATGCAGAGTTATAACATCAGCCTGTAAAGCTTCATCAATACCAACAAATTTATTGGTACTTTCTTTCTTTTCTCTTGGCGGATCGTTAAGCAAGCACTCACCAAAAAGCTTTTCCCCCCACTTTTCAACTTTACTGCCAATATTACCAACACCAATTATAGCGAATGATTTATCCGCAAATTTCCAGCTATATTTATTAGCAAGATTAGCCAGTCCGGCAAGCACATAATCCCTAACCGCAGAGGAATTACATCCCGGTGCATTAACATATTTTATACCCGCCGAATTAAGGTAGGTAGTATCGTAATGATCGAGTCCGATTGTTGCAGTAGCAGCAAATTTTACATTTGTACCAGCAAGAAGGTTCTCATCAACTTTTGTTATTGAGCGTGTAATGATAGCATCGGCATCACGGCAAAGTTGGTTAGTAAAATCTTTTCCGTGTAAAGTTACAACTTCACCCAACGTTGAAAAAGCTTCAATTCCATAGGCAATATTTTCATCAACTAATATTTTCATCTGTACATAATCCCAAAATTATAACACCTATATTAATAAAACGTTAGAAAAGTTGTTTACTCTTTCATATTTATTTATTTTTCCCGTTAAAATTTTTACAAATCGGGGAAACGATGAATTTCAAGACAAGAACCCACACATGCGGAGAATTAAGAGAATCAAACATTGGTGAATCAGTTGTACTTAACGGCTGGGTTGATAACCGAAGAGACCTTGGCGGTGTTATTTTTATTGACCTGCGCGACCGTTACGGCATTACCCAGGTAGTGTTCGAATCCTCAATTGATGATAAAGCTTATAATCTTGCAAAAGATTTACGCAGCGAATTTGTTATTTCTGTTGAAGGTACTGTAAGAAAGAGACCTGATGACACTGATAATGATAAAATTCCTACAGGTCATATTGATGTGATGATTGAAAATCTTGTTATCTTGAATAAAGCCGAAACTCCCCCATTCCAGATTAAGGATAACCTTGATGTTGGTGAAGACCTGAAACTTAAATATCGTTTTCTTGATCTTCGCCGTGGCGATATGCAACGTAATATGTTACTGCGTCATAAAATGGCTCAACTTGCAAGGAATTATTTCGACCAGAACAGTTTTATTGAAGTTGAAACTCCTGTACTAATGAAAAGTACCCCCGAAGGTGCTCGCGATTTCCTTGTACCGAGTCGTTTGCACAGAGGTAAATTTTACGCATTGCCACAGTCGCCACAGACTTACAAACAGCTTTTAATGGTATCGGGTTACGACAGATATTTCCAGATTACCAAATGTTTCCGTGATGAAGATCTTCGTGCTGATCGCCAGCTTGAGTTTACACAGATAGACGTTGAAATGTCATTCGTGGATGTTGATGATATATTCAGCATGATTGAACCCCTGATGCAGAAATTCTTCAAGGAAATTTGGGGCAAGGAACTTACTCTTCCAATACAGAGAATTAGCTACGATGATGCTATGGAAAAATATGGTTCCGATAAACCTGATCTTAGATATGGTCTTGAAATGGTTACCCTTAATGATGTTGTTAAGGATTCCGAATTTAAGGTATTTAAGGATAATGTTAAGGATAATCATATTGTAACCGGTTTGCTTGCAAAAGGTTGTGGTGATTACAAACGTAACCAGCTTGACGTTCTTACCGATTTTGTTAAAAAACTTGGTGCAGGCGGACTTATATGGATGCGTGTTAAGGAAGAAGGTCTTGAGGCACCAATTGCAAAATTCCTTAGCGAAGATGAAAAAGCTAATATTATTAAATCAATGAATGCTGAACCGGGAGATCTTATTTTTATTCTTTCCGGTGTTAAATATAAAACTTTCGACATTATGGGTTCACTACGTACCGAAATGGCTAAACGTATGGAGCTTATTAAGGAAGATGCTGATCCGGCTATTCTTTGGGTTACCGATTTCCCACTTCTTGAATGGGATGATGAAACCGAACGCTTCTACGCAATGCACCATCCGTTTACCTCACCGCGTGTTGAAGACCTCGATAAACTTGCGAGTGATCCCGGTAAGGTTAAAGCCCGTGCATACGACCTTGTGCTTAACGGTCATGAAATTGCTGGCGGCTCTATAAGGATACACGATGCAAAGGTTCAGGCACAAATGTTCAAGGCTCTTGGTATTGGTGACGAGGAAGCTGAAGCCAAATTTGGGTTCCTTATGGATGCATTCAAGTATGGTGCACCGCCTCATGGTGGTATAGCTTTCGGTTTCGACCGTCTTGCAATGATTTTTGCCGGCGAGTCTTCAATCCGCGAAGTAATTGCCTTCCCTAAAACAACAAGCGGTATTTCCCTTATGGATGATTCTCCTTCACTTGTTGGTGATGATCAGCTTAAGGAACTACACATAAAAGTTAGAGAAGCTAAAAAACAAGCCGAATAATAGTTCTTATTCTATAAATATTAAAAAAACCTCGCAGGAGTTATTTTACCATCGAGGTTTTTTGTTTTATACTTTTATAATATTCCAATTTATTTCATTAATACCATCTTTTTACTTTCCGTAAACTCTTTACCATTTTCCCCAATAGCTTTTATCTGGTATATGTACATACCGGAAGCAAGCTCGGAACCATTAAAATTAACCGATTGATAACCCGCAGAGTAGTAACGATTAGCAATTGTTTTTACCTGCTGACCCAGTGAGTTATATAATGTAATTTCTACATCTGAATTTTGTGGTAAATCAAATTGTATTGTTGTATTTGGGTTAAACGGGTTAGGGTAATTTTGTGAAAGACCATACTCAGTAGGAATAACCTCTCCTGTTTTTTCTATTCCAATATTTCCAATTGAATATTCAACAATATTAGAATAGTGATTTGCATTCCAGTATGTTTCATATCTAATTCTATATTGAACTGAACTGGTACCACCATTTTCATATATATTTACACCCGTATCTGTATATGTATTATCAGAAAATGGACATAAATCAGTCCAACTGCCCGATTCAAATTTGCGTTGCAAAACAACTTCTCTATAATACGTTGCTGTAATATCTGCTTTTATTAGAAGCGGTATTGCTGTTCCGGTTTTTGAAGCAATAAGTGAATTTGCATAAGAATATGCATGAATACGAGCATTATTTTCCAGAGTAATTCTTCCTCCAACACCTCTTTCAATAAAAGCTCCTGCTTCCAAAGTAATATCTGCATTTAATGTGTATTCTGCTGAAACAGTCAAGCTTTTAAAAGCTGCTATTGTTAGTGGGGCTCTTAATTCTGCATCTCTTGCAACGTTACCATCTTCAGTAATTCTCCCCCCCAACTTATAAATAGGTTCAAATCCAACCAACACCCCATAACCAGGAGCCATATTAAAATTAAATCTTATTTTTCTATCAGTCAGAAGTTGAAAATCAAGCGGAGTTTCATGATAATACTCATATGGTATCAGGTCAACAAACTCATCTTCACTTTCCCAAACAACCTGATAGTTGGAAATATCAGTTGAATTATAAGGTCTGGAAACTATCATAAAGCAAGTAGAATTAGGGGAATTATTATCTGTAAATTTCGAAATATCAACATTTGCTACTGCTGTAGTTATATCGGCATGATGAATACTTGTAAATCCAACATTTGTATTATATGAGGCTTCGTTTATATTTCGTACTTCATGATTAATATCAATATTTTCTGTTAATTCTAATGTTTTTAATGTTTGCCCAAATTCACCATTTAAGGGTGCAAGAATATCATCTTTCATTGTTGAATATAAACTTGCTCTTCGCCAATTACCAGTTTCATCTAAGAGCCCATACATTTTTGTAGAAGCATTTGAATATGATCGCAAGCACCACATTCCAATAGTCTTAGCTCCATATAATAAGCCACTAAACATCTGATAAACAATCTCATTATCTTCAGGGAATCTATTTCTTTCGACAAATAGACTATTATCATTTAGTTTTTCATCACCATAAGTCTGGATACTAAATGCAAAATCCTCTTCTATTTTACTAACTTCTTTATATAGAGTATGCATTTGGTTAATATTACTCTCTATATTTTCAATCCCTTTTTTTGGGTAATCATAAGGATATTGATTTATCCATACTACTCTTGGATTTGCTTGTTCCTTGTAAACTGCTGGTTCGAATATGTGTTTGTTCTGTCCTGGTATTTCGCTATAATATGAATTTCGGAAATTTAACCAACCCACGCAAACTGTCGTCTCACCTGAAATTTTTCCATCATAATAACTATCTATGTATTCAATTACTTTACGCTGAGGGAAATAATTATTAAAAACCATTGGTTCATCTGCTGTAAACCAACCTGCAATTGGTGTGTTACTCGCAACATATTCTGGATGCTCTTCTAGCTGAGTTTTTATTCTCTGCTTGTTCCTTGCTAAAGAGTTGGACTGGTTCCATATATCATCCGCAATTTCGAGATAATCAATAAAAACCTCGTAGTTTTCAGATGCCATTGTAAATTCAAATCTCACATTAGGATATATTTTATGTTTTATTCCTTTTGCTCTACTTGTAGCCTCAATATATACATTTTGTTGATAGCTTGCATCAATTAAATCATCATCATCCACGCTATTTGGTTCAGGAAATAAATCCGGATTAAGAATTAACTCTCCCAAATTCAGTGTTGTGTAACTACCAAAAGTAATAGCACTTGAATTAAGAATATAGATGTTTTTTATTGTAATATAGTCACCTGTTGATTCAGAACGAAACTTAATAGCAATTTTCATGATCTTTTCATCTATTGATGTACCGTTTCCTTTAACTATTTTACATCTAAGATTTAATTGATTAGTTGTATAAAATTGTTCAATTCCATTTCTTCTTATATTTTCAAAATTACAGCCTGGTCCAATTAAAAACGGATTGTTTTTTGTACCTTGTACATTTTTTACAATATCAATATCTCCATCATTATATACTTCCCCATAACCTGGTACTGCATAAAAACTATAAGTATCATCTTTCCAGTCTGCAGCATACCACTTTGAATAATGTCCTGAAGAAATTTCGATAATATCATTATTCACAATGGTCCAATTATAAGGAATAACCTTTAGATTAGTATTATCTCTTATGTAGTTGTGTTCTGTTAATGTCATTGTGTTTTCAGTTAAACTAAAGAAACCTAATTCATCAAGTAGGTGGAAATCAGAATCTAAATGATCACTAACTCCAATTGATATTTTTGTTGGAATACCTTCATATTCCTCAATTATATTTTGACCCGCCAGATTTGCTGATAGCAATATTAAGATAAGTGTTAATAAATATACCCTTTTTTTCAATTTAACCTCTTTTTATTTTAGTATTGTTAATTTATTTGCTTTGGTATATAAAAGATTTCCTTCCTTTAATATTTTTAAATCCAAAAAATAGATACCACTAGGTATTTTTTTTGCGTTAAAACTAACTTCATGTACCCCATCATTATATTCCCTATTAACCAAATTTTTAATAAGTTCCCCTTTTATATCATATAATTTTATTATAACTGTTGCAGCCTCTTTTAACGAAAACCTTATGTTTGTAGCAGGGTTAAAAGGGTTAGGGTAATTATTATATAATTTGTAATTATAATTTGTAATTTCCTGCTCATCAACTCCTGTTACATTTACCTTGTACTCTTTACTTGCTTCGCTTTCATTTCCCTGATTATCATAAGCTGTTATTTTCAGGTAATTACTTACCGACATATCTGGTGTTATTACACAACCATTTGAGTCTGTTGAACTAACATAATGTGCTGGTATCGGAGGATAATCATCTACTGTACCCAGGTAAATCTTATATCCTGCCAAATCATTCTCTGTGTTTGCCTCCCATGTAAAATGGTACGTATCGTTTGATACACTAACCAACTCCGGTTTTACCGGTTTTATGGGTGCCAAATCTTCATAGTCGTATGTTAGACCCATAATACCTCCATAAACTCCTATGTCACTTCTGGTACCATCTGCATCCAATATTTCAGGATCACCGGCATCTATACATGCTGAATATTTTTGCAATCTTAAATCAAGCTCTTCAAGGTAATTATCCTCTTCTGGCATTTTAGCCCACATCGGATTCATATAGATATTGTGTTCGCCTACATTTACTGTATCATCAAAATCTCTACTATTTTCGTATATACAATTATAATCAATCGTATATTGCGATACTATACCTCGTAATTCAACAGGCTGCGGCGCTTTAAAAATAATATTATTAGTTATAAGTAAGTGAGGTGTATTCACTACAAAAATAGCAGAAGCAGTCATAAATTGATATTCCGGGTAAAATATATTATTGCACACTTCAATTTTTCCATAGTTGTAATCTATTTCCAATCCAGTGTTACTGTTAAAAACATTATTTAATGCAATTATTGTATCGCATCTTAAACTATAAATACCTCTTTTTATATTACTATGACAAAAATTATTAGTAAAATTTAGGTAGCGTCCCTCAAACCATACAGCACGTCCTCTGCCATCATAAATTGAGTAAAACTCACAACTATCTATATTTACGTGCGTATAACTATGGTCTAGCGAAATACCAACATATATTGATTCTGAATATCCTGTTACAAATTTCGAGTTTTTGATGTTTAGGTTCCCAATAAAACACTCAATTGCGTTGTTACACATAGAAAAATCACAATTATTGATATTCATAGTAACATAATCTTTTGATGAGAGCACAATTGACCCATATGGTATTGTTTGCCCAATTCTACCAAGAAATTTAATACTTTCCACGTTTAGGTCTGCATTTACATTTACAGTATTATATCTTGGTTCAGTTTTAACAATTGTAGTTTCATCAATACCTTTGCCTATAACAGTAAGGGGTACGTTAATATCGAGGGTATCGTAATATACACCGCTATCAATAAAAACAGTATCACCAGAATCGCAAACTTCAATAACAGGGCGTAGGCTGTCGCAAGCTGTTTCCCAGCTTGTATAAGGGGGGGTGCTGTTACCGGTTTTGCTAACATAGTGTGTGGTTTGGGTATTAACAATTGTTGCAGAAAATAAAATTAGTAATAATAACTTCTTCATATATTGCCCATAGCTTTTATAAAATTAAAAAATAATTTAATAATAAGTATTGAATTATCTTAATATGTAATAATTTTCACACAAATAAACCAAACATGAAAGCCCATTTTATTTAACAAGTGTAATCTTTATGCTCTCATTGTAAACTTGTTTGTTACTATTTTCTGCTCGCATATTTACGATGTAAATGCCACTTGGCAGGTCTGTACCGTCTATTCTTATTTCGTGATTGCCAGAACTATAATTTTTGTTGCATACTTTTTTAACCAACTCCCCTTTTATATCATATAATTTTATTATAACTGTTGCAGCCTCTTTTAACGAAAACCTTATGTTTGTAGCAGGGTTAAAAGGGTTAGGGTAGTTATTGTATAATTTGTAATTATAATTTGTAATTTCCTGCTCATCAACTCCTGTTACATTTACCTTGTACTCTTTACTTGCTTCGCTTTCATTTCCCTGATTATCATAAGCTGTTATTTTCAGGTAATTACTTACCGACATATCTGGTGTTATTACACAACCATTTGAGTCTGTTGAACTAACATAATGTGCTGGTATCGGAGGATAATCATCTACTGTACCCAGGTAAATCTTATATCCTGCCAAATCATTCTCTGTGTTTGCCTCCCATGTAAAATGGTACGTATCGTTTGATACACTAACCAACTCCGGTTTTACCGGTTTTATGGGTGCCAAATCTTCATAGTCGTATGTTAGACCCATAATACCTCCATAAACTCCTATGTCACTTCTGGTACCATCTGCATCCAATATTTCAGGATCACCGGCATCTATACATGCTGAATATTTTTGCAATCTTAAATCAAGCTCTTCAAGGTAATTATCCTCTTCTGGCATTTTAGCCCACATCGGATTCATATAGATATTGTGTTCGCCTACATTTACTGTATCATCAAAATCTCTACTATTTTCGTATATACAATTATAATCAATCGTATATTGCGATACTGTTCTTCGAAGTTCAACTGGTTGTGAATATCGATAAAAAATATTATTCTGTATTTCAACACTTTTTGAAGCAACTACAAATACAGCAGGAGGAGGGGCATCAAGCCTTCCATTATGAAAAATATTATTATTGACTCTCAACATGCCATCATTACTTCCAATTCTCAATGCAGAACTATACGTACTACAAATATTATTTTCGAAAATGATTGTATCGCAAACCGTATTATAGACAACTCTACCTAAACTTCCATGACAAAAACTATTTGTGAATTTCATATACCTTCCGTAGAAGGCAATTGCGTATCCACTATTCTTAAAAATTGAGTAAAACTCACAACTATCTATATTTACGTGCGTATAACTATGGTCTAGCGAAATACCAACATATATTGATTCTGAATATCCTGTTACAAATTTCGAGTTTTTGATGTTTAGGTTCCCAATAAAACACTCAATTGCGTTGTTACACACAGAAAAATCACAATTATTGATATTCATAGTAACATAATCTTTTGATGAGAGCACAATTGACCCATATGGTATTGTTTGCCCAATTCTACCAAGAAATTTAATACTTTCCACGTTTAGGTCAGCATTTACATTTACTGTATTATATCTTGGTTCAGTTTTAACAATTGTAGTTTCATCAATACCTTTGCCTATAACAGTAAGGGGTACGTTAATATCGAGGGTATCGTAATATACACCGCTATCAATAAAAACAGTATCACCGGCGGTACAAATATCTATAACTGGTCGTATACTATCGCAAGCTGTTTCCCAGCTTGTATAAGGGGGTGTGCTGTTACCGGTTTTGCTAACATAACGTGTTGTTTGGGGTAAAATGGTTGTGGTTATAATTAGTAGTAGTAATAAATATTTATACATTTAATTGCCTCCTTGTGGGGGCGTAGAAGAAAACTTTTACAAAAGGTAAAAGTTTTAACCGAAGCCCTACTAATTCTAAACAACTTAAATAATATAATCAAATCTCATTATGTGCAATTTTAATCACAATGCAAAATTGTAAATAGACTTTTGTAAACAACTGATACTTTGTAGAAAATAGTATTGAAGCGTTAAATATAATCCTCCTTACAGAATGAGATAATATATTTGGGAACCTCGCGTGTTTTCAAAACTTGCGAGGTTTGATACCCATAATTGTCATCTGTACACCATGATGTGGGCTTGTCTATCACAGATTGGTTCGCTACAGACAATAGAATAGTTTCATTCTGCAACAAAAAAGTTACCCCACAGCATAATTTTGTACAGTTTCTACAAACAAGCCTTTCTCCGACTTAAATAATTTGTACTACAAACACTTTTAATCCCGCATACCAAAAACTCTTAACAAATTATTAAATAATGGAATATTTGTTGCTCTTTACGAAACGCCGGTTTTTCATTATATTACTACACTATTTATTATTTGTTACTATTGAATTTGTAAGTATTACTTATATTTAAGCAAAGCAAGATTGTGTTATGTTAGGACAGCAAAAAGAAAATTTTGACGAAGATATTGAGCAACTCGAAGAAATTGCAGAGGAAGCGAAAGGAACAGACCTGCTAAAGTTCAGGGTTGTATTGTTTAATGACGACTGGCATACCTTCGATGAAGTGATAGACCAGATCATCAAGGCAATACATTGCTCATTCGAAACTGCCCGAAACTTTACATTTGAAGTACATACTCGTGGTAAAGCAATTGTTTACAACGGTACACTTCAAAAATGTTTAAAGGTATCTTCCGTGCTAGAGGAAATTGCACTGCACACTCAGGTTGAATCTGCCTGAATACCCCGCATAAACTATTTTGTTTTATGGTTTAGCCTCAAATATTGATTATATTGGTACTTTAATAAAATTTTTATGAACAAACGCAGAAAATAAATGCAAATTGGTTTAGTTGGTTTACAGTATTCAGGTAAAACTACACTTTTTAACACACTTGCGGGCATTGAAGAAGACCCCGCTGCTACGATGAAAGAGGATGCCGTAATAGAAGTTGTTAAGGTTCCCGATGAAAGATTAGACAAATGCTCCGATATTTATAACCCAAAGAAACAGGTAAACGCAACAATAGAAATTTTCGATTTTCCGGGATTAAGGAAATCGGATGATGGCAAACTAAAAATTACATCAAACTTTCTTAACAGCGTACGTAACAACGACGCTCTTATTTATGTAATCCGACAGTTTACTGATGATTCTGTACTTCATCCGCTAAATAACATTGATCCCCTGAGCGATATTCTGTTTCTCGAAACCGAATTCCTTTTTTCTGATATAGCTTTCTTCGAAAACCGAATAGAAAAAGTTAAAAAAGATGTAGCCAAATCGAAAGATGAAAAATTAAAGCGCGAACTGCCGGTACTGGAAAAATGTCTGGCACATCTCGAAGAAGAAAAACCGCTACGTACGCTTAACCTCGATGAAAATGAACTTAAAGCACTTACCGGCTATCAGCTTTTAAGTCGCAAAAAAGTAATAGTTGCCATAAACTTCGATGAAGAATCAATGGATAAAGTTGATTCAATTATTTCGGAAGTAAGAGAAGGACTTGCAGATTCCGAAACTGCAATTATACCTTTCTTTGCCAAAGTTGAGTACGAACTTGCTCAGCTTGATGAAGATGATCGTGCAACTTTTATGGAAGATTACGGTATAAAGGAATCGGCACTCGAAAAGATTTTAAGAACATCTTACAAGGTGCTTGGCTTGCAGTCGTTTTTTACAGTAGGTGAAGATGAATGCCGTGCCTGGACTATTAAAGAAGGCTATACTGCACAGCAATCGGCAGGCGTAATACACACCGATTTCTTTAACAAATTTATACGAGCTGAAGTAGTTCACTACGACCACTTTATGGAACACGGCTCAATAGCCAAATGTAAGGATGCCGGAGTATGGCGTCTTGAAGGCAAGGAATATGTCGTTAAAGACGGCGATATTCTCAATATACGACATAACTGATTTTTTCATTTTGAATGGAGTACAATATGTCCGCTAATGTGTTGGAAGGATTGGAACCCAAAGTATTGTGGCAGAGATTTTTTGAGATATCCCAGGTACCTCGCCCTTCTAAAAACGAAGGTAAGGTAGTAGAATACCTCAAA
Organism: Melioribacteraceae bacterium; assembly: GCA_963663615.1. Classification (GTDB taxonomy): domain Bacteria; phylum Bacteroidota; class Ignavibacteria; order Ignavibacteriales; family Melioribacteraceae. The sequence continues at coordinate 863,135 of OY760517.1, read as the reverse complement.
AACTTTGCAAAAGAAAATAATCTTGAAATAAAAAGTGATGAGGTTGATAACCTTGTAATAAAAGTGCCTGCAACACCAGGTTACGAAAAGGCTCCTGTTGTTATTATACAGGGTCATGTTGATATGGTTTGCGAAAAAAATAAAGGTACCGAACACGATTTTGATAACGACCCTATTAAACTTGTTCTTGATGGCGAATGGGTTACTGCCGAAGGTACAACTCTTGGTGCCGATAACGGTATTGGTGTTGCTGCCGGATTGGCGTGTGTTCATGATAACAGCTTTGATCACGGTCCTCTTGAACTGCTTCTTACTGTTGACGAAGAAACTGGTTTAACTGGTGCTAATAACCTTAAGCCTGGTTTTGTTGAAGGTAAAATGCTGCTTAACCTTGATTCCGAAGAAGATGGCGTTTTCTATATTGGTTGCTCAGGCGGACAGGATACTGTTGGTTATTTCGAAATTGAATACGAAGATGCTGTTAAGGAATATGTTGCTGTTGAAGTAATGGTTGACGGATTTATGGGTGGTCACTCAGGACTTGATGCAGATAAAGGTCGTGGTAATGCTATCAAAGTATTAGCTCGTTACCTTAAAAGTGTTGACGAACTGGATTACCAGCTTGCTGAAATTCAGGGTGGTTCAAAACGTAATGCTATTCCTCGCGAAGCTGAAGCTACACTTTTGGTTCCTGCCGAAAGTATTGATGATTTTGCAAAAGCTGCTGAAAAAGTCAAAAATGACGTTCTGATGGAATACAAAACTCAGGATGGCGGCTTAAATATTACTGTTACCAAAGTTAACAAAAAATACGATAAAGTATTTTCTGATGAGTTTGCATACTGGATTCTTAATGTACTTCATGCATTACCTCATGGTGTGCTTGCAATGAGCCATGATATTGAAGGTTTGGTTGAATCATCAACTAACCTTGCTACAATAAATATGGAAGATGGTAAACTTAGAATTGGTACCAGCCAGAGAAGCTCTGTAGAACCTGCAAAAATGTTCTTCTCGGGTATGGTTGAATCAGTATTTGAACTTGCCGGTGCCGATGATATTCAAACTGGTGACGGATACCCCGGATGGCAGCCTGATATGGGTAGTGCACTCCTTGCAAAAGCTCGCGAAGTTTACAAAACTAAATTTAGCGAAGATGCTGATCTTAAAGCTATTCACGCAGGTTTGGAATGTGGTATTCTTGGCGATAAATATCCTGGTATGGACATGATTTCTTACGGTCCAACAATTATGAATGCCCACTCACCAGACGAAAAACTTCACATTCACGCTACCGAAAAATTCTGGGAACTTACCAAAGCTATCCTTGAAACAATAGCTAAAAGCTAAATAGATTTATTTTAGGTAGCCCATGATTTACATTGCATGGGTTACCTGTCAATTCTTTAACCTGCCATAAGACTAACCTCTATCGGGGTATTATCTCTTTTTGTTTTATACTTTTCTACACAGGAATAACCCCTAAATGGGTATAAACAGAGTATACTTCAATGTAGATATATTTACTGCGTAGCAGTTTCTCTTGTGTAACCAATTGCATACAAAATCAGATTTTACTGCGTAGCAGTTTTTCTTATAATATACCGCTAATAATTGAGTAACCCCTAAAGGGGTAAGAACAGAAGATATTTCAATGCATATCAATTTACCGCGTGGCGGTTGCTCTTGTGTAACCAATTGCATACAAAAACATATTTTACTGCGTAGCAGTTTCTCTTATAATATACCGCTAATAATTGAGTAACCCCTAAAAGGGTAATATTTCGTTTTATTCTGTACTTTCCTACAAAAGACTAACCCCTAACGGGGTAAAAACAGAGAATATTTCAATGTCTATCAATTTACCGCAGAGCGGTTGCTCTTGTGTAACCAATTGCATACAAAATCAGATTTTACTGCGTAGCAGTTTCTCTTATAAAACTTCACTAATAAATGAGTAACCCCTAAAGGGGTAAAACAGAAGATATTTCAATGTATATCAATCTACCGCAGAGCGGTTGCTCTTGTGTAGCCAAATACATACAAAATGATATTTTACTGCGTAGCAGTTTCTCTTGTGTAATACAATCAAATATCTGTTACATACTTCTCGTTATACTCAACACCAAATTTATTCAAAAACTCAAGATATTCTTCTCTAAATGTTTTTTCCCTGTGGTGTTCTTTCTGTTGCCTGATATATTTAACTACTGTATCAATCTGAGATTTTGAGTAAGAAAAACATCCATAACCCTCCTGCCAACCAAATTTATCATTACAATAATTATGTTTCTTAACCCATATGGAAGAATTTTGTTTAATTGTTTTGACTAAATCAGGAATTTTGTCATTGGGAGTAAATCCGATTAGAATATGAATGTGGTCTTCTGTGCCATTTAATGCTATCGCTGTATGAGACCTATCTTGTAAAATGCTAACTATATAGTTATACAAGTTTTGCTCCCACTCAGAACGTATCAGATTTGTACGGTATTTTACAGAAAATATTAAATGTAAATAGATTTGTGTGTAGGTATTTGCCATCTTTCCTCTCCAATATCTATTATCACAGTAATATATTAAGAACTTCAATTGAATATTTCAAGACATGAGTAACCCCTAAAGGGGTATTTTCTTTTTTATTCCGTACTTTTCTACACAGAATAAACCCTAAAGGGGTAGAACAGAAGATATTTCAATGCATATCAATTTTTCGCGTGGCGGTTGCTCTTGTGTAGCCAATTGCATCCAAAATCAGATTTTACTGCGTAGCAGTTTTTCTTATAATATACCGCTAATAATTAAGTAACCCCTAAAAGGGTAATATTTCGTTTTATTCTGTACTTTCCTATAAAAGACTAACCCCTAACGGGGTAAAACAGAAGATATTTCAATGCATATCTATTTACTGCGTAGCAGTTGCTCTTGTGTAACCAATTGCATACAAAATCATATTTTACTGCGTAGCAGTTACTCTTATAATACTTCACTAATATATGAGTAACCCCTAACGGGGTATTATCTCATTTTGTTTTATACTTTTCTACACAGAATAAACCCCTAACGGGGTAAAAACTGATGATATTTAATGGCATTATAATTTATCACAACTTTCGATATTGATGCGGAGATATAACTCTTCCACAACTATGTAAATCCTATTTTACTTATCCCTGAAGCTTACTGTCATTGGAATACCCTTGTAGCCAAAATGTTCGCGGATTTTTTTCTCAACAAAACGTTTATATGAGTCCGGTATATATTTGGAGTTATTGGCAAAACAAAGAAATATAGGGTAATACTCACCAACCTGTGTAACGTACTTAATCTTAACCTCTTTACCTGTTGGCGATGCTGGTGGTGGGGTAATAAGAAACTCTTCAAGTAGTTTATCGTTTAATTCCCTTGTTGATATTTTTTTACGGCGTTCCACATGTATCTCTTTCGCCAAATCAACAAGTTTGTAAATACGCTTTTTCTCAAGTGCTGAAATTAAAATAACAGGTACATAACCCAAAGTAGGAATTTTTTCACGCAGTTCCTTTTCAAACTCTTTGGCAGTATTGGTTTCTTTTTCAATAAGGTCCCATTTGTTAACAGCAATAATAATACCCTTACGCCTGCGTTCAGCTTCCTCAAGAACTCTCATATCCTGCTTTTCAATACCACTTTGTGCGTCAATCATAACAATTGCAACATCACAATCCATAAGAGCACGATAAGTTCTAACAGTAGAGTAAAACTCAATATTTTCCTTAACCTTGCTTTTACGCCGTAATCCGGCAGTATCAACAAGAAGAATTTCCTCGCCGTAATACTTTAATACACTGTTAATACTATCCCTGGTAGTACCGGGTATATTGGTAACAATACTCCTTGAAACACCCAGCAAGGCATTAGTAAGAGATGATTTACCAACATTAGGTCTTCCCACAAACGAAATCTTCATTCGTGTATCTTCCTCATCATCATTATAAGGGAAGTGCAGACTATCGAGTAGCTCATCAAGGAAGTTTCCAAGATTTCTTCCGCTTGCTGATGCTATATCGTAAACATTCTCTATACCAAGGTTATAAAACTCATATTTATCATTTTCCAGATCCGGAGTATCCAGTTTATTCACAAGCAAAAAGACTGGCTTGTGAGTTTTGTGCAACATATCTCCAATCACTTCGTCAATAGGGGAAATACCTGATCTGCCATCTGCAACAAACAAAATTGCATCTGCTTCTTCAAGTGCTATTTCAACCTGCTCACGAATCGCCGCCTCAAAATAATCGGCTGAATCGGGCACATAGCCACCTGTATCCATTAATCGAAATGACTTACCGTTCCAATCAACTTCACCATAATTTCTATCACGTGTTACACCACTAAGGTCATCAACTATCGCATCCTTTTTACCTGTAAGCCTGTTAAACAAGGTAGATTTTCCTACATTTGGTCTGCCTACAATTACTACTAAAGGTAAATTCATCACTCAACTCATCAAATATTAATAAAAAAAGCCATACACAGAAATTATGCAAAGATACTAAATATTCTGGTGTATGGCTTTATAAAAACTTAAAAATTATATTTTACGTTCAATTGCGGGTAAATATCCGTCTTAAATCCAAACTGCTGTTTTTCCATAGTCACGTTGGTTTCAAGCGATTTATTATACTTTGAAGCCGACCACGCAGCTTCAACAGCACTGGCAATATGATTTATTACAACAACTACAACTGCCTTGCTTGCAATGTTATACAAATCGTTAGCATCGCCACGCATACCGGAATAATGGGTAAAATTAGGAGAAACAGAATCGTTTGCTTCGTAATCTTCCTTAAAATCATCCCAACCTGAACGGAACTGTTTATACTTGCCAATCATTTCATAATACTGCTGATGTCCGTAAACCTCAAGGTTATGCGAGAATGTTGGTATTTCATCCTCTACCCTGTGTAAAGCTTTCCAGCTAACCTTTCCATTATTAAAAAGCTCATCATACTCAACTTTATCAGTAGCACTTTCATAATTATACTTGTTATAATAAATCCAGTCGGCATACTTGTCGACAGACCAATGACCATTAGCATAATCCTCAAATTCAGTCGTAGCATCATCACCTTTCTGGTTGTACACTACACTTGCAGAAACAGCTGCTACTTCAACACCAAAAAATATTGCAGCAGTAAGATAATCATCATTGTAAACTTCACCGGCACCTGGCACAACTGCAGATAAAAATCCGGCTAACATTGGCGATTTCCTTGCCTTAACAGCAGGATCATTCAAATCAGGTTTTGTTTCATCAAACGCCAGATGGCTATCGAAATTAAAGTTACCGCTCATTAACTGGGTATTACTTTCCTGAGCAGAAGCAAAACCGACAAAAATCAATAATATCAGAATAATCTTTTTCATAATTAACCAATAATCTTTTTGTAACTGTTAAAAAGAGAAATCGAATAAAATACCACCGTAAAAATTCCATTCCTTACCGTAGCTAATCGTTTCATCAAAGCTTTCAATATAGCGGTTAACCTTGTCGAACGAATAGGCAGCTGTAAAGAAAAAGCTTGTTGGGAAAAGGTAGAACGAGTTCATTTTAACACGAACTTCTGCACCTGCACCTTTCTTGAACTCATCAAAGGCAGGAATATCACCATTCCAGGCATTACCAATATCACCAAATACTGACAGGAATACCTTGTCAACATATAACTGGGCAAGACGTTTATCAATACTGGTAAGTACAGGGAAACGATATGTTAGATTAAACCATGCAAGTTCGTTACCACTAACCGAATAGAATGGATAAGATTTCATTCCTACAAGTCCGCCAAGATAAAAATCGAAGAAGTCGTCAGTAGTATTATTTAGGATCGATGCCAATCTTGTTTGTAAGGTTAGCGTCTGATTAATCCAAACCGGAATATGTTCTTTCCAGTTAAATTCCAAACGGTGAAAATCGTATCCTTCAAAAACCTGAAGTAGTGTACCGCTATCCTCATCATATACATATTCAGGATTAAAATCATTCATCTCGTATGTATATTGCAATTCCACCTCCCTGCCTATCGGGTTAATATCCGAATAACGACTTGGTAACTTACCACTATGCGTAAAAGTAAGTCTGAAGTGTTTACCTTTCAAATAATCGTTGGATGTGGTTGGGTATAATTCACCACTAATAGGTATTGTAAAACTGCTAATAGTATTGGCGTATTTACTATATATAAATCTAAGGTCAAGCTCATTGCTCGGATTAAATATCTTATGTTTAACAACAAAATCAACCTCGAATAAATCGTAAGTTATTTCGGTTGTAACATCCTGACTCGGGTCTTGAGGATCGAAAGTAAGAGATTGATCCGACTTACGGCTAACACTGTAAATTTCAACACCAAGTGTTGGTTTAAGACCAATATCAAACAATAAAGGTAATCTGTTACGATAATCAAACTGAAGGAACAAATCGCGTTCAAAACGTTTGTTCATGGACGCACCCGCAAATATGGAATAACGGTTAAGCATATCAGTTGAAGTAACAAACAAGCCCGGCTTAATTCTGTCAAGGAAGTTATTCGAAGTAGTATAATTATCAACTCTTATGTAAGGGAAGAACAATATATCGGTAAATGTTCCCTTGTAAGGAATAGCCTCGGGAGCAGGAATATTTTTATCCTTAAAATCACGGAAAGATTTGAAATCGGACTTAGCCATATCACCATTCATAGTTTTTGAACCAATTGGCCAGTTAGGAAATCTTTCGTAATGTTTCGCATCATCAACCTGTTTGGTATCATCCGATGGCAAGTAAAACAACTTGTAACCTGTTGATGTATAACCAGCATAAGCAATATTGCCATTTTCATCAATATCAGGCATAAAAGCACCACCAGTTACGTTGGTAAGTCTTTCCTTTTTACCGGTTTTCAAATCCATGCAGTATATGTTAAAGATACCGGTTTCATCAGAAGAGTAATACATTTTATCGCCTTTAAGCAAGGCATTACGCTCGTCATAATACTCATTCAGTACAAACTCAAAACCTGTACCGTCTGTATTTACTTTGGCAATATCTCTGCCTTCGTGATAACTGTGTCCAAAATAGACTGTTTTGCTATCAGGTGTAAATGCAGGATGGTAAACCTGAACACCATCGGTAAACTTGGTTAGAGGCATAAAGTTTTTACCATCGATATCAACTTTACCAAGATTAGTAGTACCATCTTTCTGGAAAAGGAATACTATACTTTTACCATCCGGACTAACAACAGGATTATTTGCACGCAAACCAAAAGTAATTCTGGTTTCTTCCTCCTCCGACATATCGTAAACATACAGATCATTAATGTTTGTCCACTTCGGGTTATCTTCACTAAGCTTGGAATATATAATTTTATCAGTTCCGGGTATTTTGCTAACAGTTGAGCGTACACCCTTCTGAATCATTTTTTCTTCCTTCTTCTCAATATCATACTCAAACAAACTTGTCATAAAATAATCGGCATACTTGTTCGAGATATAGTAAATCTTTTTACCATCTTCACTAAACTGCGGATAAAAGTTACCAAACCCAATTTTGCCAATCATTTCACCCTTAACTTCATTAGCCTGAACATCGGCAATTCTTTTACCGTAGTCGGCTTCAAGATAAGCTTTCCATTCATTATAAATTTCTATACCATCTTTACCAAGTACATCTTCAAAAGCTGCATCAATAGTAACATGATTCCATTTGGCAAGAGAGCGCGTAATTTCTCTTAATTTATCCTCACCATATTTATGCGAAATATATTTCGTTAGGGCAAATCCGCTATTGTAAACTGATTCGTTACCCAAACTGGTTTTACCAAATACACCCATCTGGTTCCATGTAAGCATATTGCCATCCAGCACATAACTACGCAAAATCATATCACGGTGGGTATCCCAATTATCATAATTAAACTCTTCACGCATATACTGTGCGGTACCTTCAGCAAACCAGGCTGGAATATTTAATGTTGCAAGAGGATACGATACCACTACGTTTGGAAATCCGTATAAAATATCCGGACGTCTTTTCTCTTCATAGTTCAAAAATTGCAGATAGAGTGCAGGAACTCTTCGTCCAACCTTCATCAATGCCTGTATTTGAACCATGTGAGTAAACTCATGAGAGATTACATTTCGCAACCAGTTATGAGTACCTCGCAAATCGAAATCAAGAGCTGAAGCCCAAATTTCAATCTTGTTATCGAAGAAAAACGTTGCACCATTTGAGTAATCATCAATATCCTTAATTACATAATGAACACGTTCCGGCTCATATTCGTAAAGAGAAGTAATTGGTCCCCAAACTTCATCACCTATCTTTGCTATAGTTTTAGCAGTAAACTCGGTACCCTCATGGTAATGTACAGAGACATGCTCTCCTTCAATGGTGTACCACTTGTACTCAGGGTAATACTCATTTATCTGACCCGAAACAACATAACTCAACACTAATAATATAGAAAGGAAAAATTTAGTTTTCATACTGATCTTGATACTTAAAATTTTAAAAGGGAAATTGACTTGACACTATTTCAGGTAAGCTTGCCAGTATATTAGCATACCGGCAAAACTCCATACCTGCAAATTTTATTTTATAACTGCAATCTTGATAATTTTGTAATCGGATTTACCAGATTCGATACTGTTAACCTCTACCCTGGCAAAGTAAACACCAGACTGAACATTATCAACATACCAAACTGTTTCATTATCAAATCCGCCTCTTGCAAAATCTTTTAGTTCACGAACAAGCTCACCACCAAGATCGAATATTTTTATACTTATATTACTATCTTCACTAACATAATATCTTATGTTGGTTAATTCATCATATACAGGATTAGGCCAGTTGTAAACTTTTGCCGAAGGGAAATAATCAGAACCAGCACTTGACTGATCAGATAGTTCATACACTCCGGAATAATTACCACCATTTACATTAAGCCATCCTTTCTTGTTTTTCAGTTCTGAAATCATCCAGTATTCAAAACTGCCGTCATCAGAAAGAACAGAAAGAAATGTGCCTGAATCATTTGAATAGATGCTCATACCATAATTTTCAACTTGCTGTTTACCTGCTGTTAATGGAAATCCGCTGATCATTTCACCTGATAATCCATCAAATGCGTATATTATACCATCAGTTGAAATAGTAAACAGGTCTTCAGCTCCATCTTCTGTTATGTCGAACGAAAGGACTGTAGATGTTAAATTAACAGTATCCTCAAGTGCAACAGGATAATTCTCATCCATGGAACCCTGCAAGTTACAGGCAAATACTTTATTTTGTGATGCATAAGCGATAGAAACGTCTCCGCCTTTTTCAGCTAATGCGAATCTTGCAATCTTAATATCACCGTATAGAGGAAAACCTTTGTAGCTTTCACCAGACTTTAATACACCCATCGAGTTAATTAAATCACCAGCTAATAGTATTTCATAATTATCACCTGATGCAGTATTAACAGAAGCAGTTTGGGAAATGGATCCGCTTCTTTGCAACGTAACTGAATTGCCGTAATAATAAAGATCATTGGCAACTGCAAAGAAAAAGCCTGAATCATTAGTATTTACAAAATGAATCGATTCGCTTGATACACTAATTTCAGTTCTTGTTGTTGTATAATCATTTGGTATTACTTCATAAGTGTATGTATTAACATTTCCATTTGAAGTACCAAATACAAAAGTAATTTTAGATGAGGTATTTCTATAAAATACAACATTACTTGTAATGGTTTCATTTACAACAGCATCTGTAACCACAGCTTCCCAGCTTCCATTATTTAGCTGTTTGTAAATTCTAAAATGGTCACCTACTACTAAAAGATGTTTCCCAAAATCGGTATTAAAAGGAATAACATACTTGTTTTGATAATCAAGCTCTGCTTCAAGGTTAAAATCAGCGTCATAAATCTGAACTTTTGAATCATCAGTTCCAACAACAAAGCCATCAATATTACTGTTATTATCGTAAAACGGAACAACTTCCCTTGCTGAGCTTGTATTTTGAACAGAAGAACTCAATACCTTTTCAATTGAGTTATCGCCAAAACTAACTTTGAAAGTCATTTTGTTGGCAATATCTGAAAAATCAGTAACGGAAATTAAACTGTTACCACCCAAGTTGGAATATGTATTTGGTTTACTGTAAGGTGAAAATTCATTTTCGTAAAGTTTGGCTTCATTCGATGAATACCATAAGTCTTCCTCACTACCCTCACCAATAACTTCATCACCAAGAGCAGTATAGAAAGTTTCACCAATATCCTGCACACCATCAGCTTCTTCAACATCAACACCACGTCTTGTTTTGTCGTTGTTAATATCGTTAGTTGCCATTTTAGCTTCAATAACAGATTCATCAATATGCCAAACAACAACACCACTTCCTGGAACAGCCCAGTCAAATTCATCTACATTTACAACCACACCTTTAGCCGAATCAACAGCATAACTGGCAAACCATGTAGTATCTTTTGTAAATCTCTGTAAACTGTAGTCTCCGTTGGAGTAGTATGTAAGATTACACCCATCACCCTCGGCATCACGTTGCCTGTTTTCAACAAGGTAATACTCTTTCGAGTTTATAGGAATTTTTATATAGGATGTATCGCTACCGGTTGCTTTTAATCTGGTAGTAAGGCTAACCAATGATTCATTGGTTACCTCAACAGGATCAATCCAGCCAAGATACATTTTTTCCCATGGAGAAGGCTCCGGAGGAAATAAACCGCCAAAAGCAAAAATTGACTGACCATCCATCAATCCAAAACGTCCAATTGCACTAAGTCCCGTTTCAGTATTGAACAGGTCTGGCAAGCCAAGATGACTCGCAACTGAAGAAACAATCAAACCATTAATACTAAGCTCAAGCAAAGTAGAACCGCCCACCGTACTAATCTCTCTTGATTCGGTACACGGCAATACCATTGTATGGTTTAAGCCGTCAACACCCTGAACAAGAGTGGTAAAATCATCACCATAAATATTTTTTAGCGTACTTTCGCTTAAATAGACCGAAGGAAGATCGCGTTCGTTACCAATTGAGCCGGGTAAATTTACATCACGCCCAACACCAGCATGGAAAATAGCAAATACATCGTACTGGCTAAAATCAACCTGCCCACCATATTGCTGCTCAACAATTGTCCAAACTTCTTTGGCAAAACCGGCAACATTTGTAAGGTCATCCGATTCACGTGGAGGGGGTGAATAATTACGCATGGTTTGGGAAACGGTAATAACATTATCAAAAACTGTAAAATCGATTGTAAATTTACCGTCCGAAACTTTTTTAAAATAATTTTGTGCAAAATAGAGATGGTTCTCAAAATAAAGTTTATCATGAGGTAGCGGATCAATAATATCCTGCGAAGTTGCATTATCGCCTGAATAGATTGAGCCAAAGGTACCATCCCCAAATGTTACATTGTCGTCATCCTCCTGAAACTCAACCATAACAGCAAAAACATTAAGGTTATTAACCTGAAGTGGTTCGGTTGAAGGAGATGAGTTAATTTTTCCTGTAAAAGACTGGGCAGAAAAACTGCCCGCCATAATAAAAAACGTAAGAAGGAAATATCTGATATTTTTCATAAATCTCTATTAGTTACCGCGTGGAAATCCTCTTGAAAAGCTGGATGAGCTACCCCATCCCATAGAAAGCGTAAATCTTAATGTACCTGATAGCGGATGATTTTCGCCGCCTTCAAAAACGTCAGTGTTAATATAACTGAAATCAAAACCATACATATCATATCTAAGACCGGCACCAAAAGTAACAAACTTTCTGTTACCAAAACTTGGGTCTTCGTAGAAATACCCACCACGAAGTGCAAACATAAAGTCTTTTGGAACACCGTACCAGTATTCAAAACCCATAGAAGTAACAATATCTCTTAATTCTTCATCAAAAGGATCATCCCCCCAGGCTGTAAAAACGGCTTCATAAAATTCAGCTTTATCTCCAACTGTCTGAATTTCTTCATCATCATCTGTTTCAGCGAGTGCATTGTAGTTAGCAGCACCTTTTTCAACGAGTAGTTTTGAAAAATCAGCAGTAAAAGTAAGTGAATTAAACTGATCCTGATAAAGCAGGAATCCAAGACCCAAACGGAAGTTGGTTGGAATAGGGTCTGCCTGTGCCTTGTCTATATAATAAATCTTGGGACCAAGGTTACTTAAGTTAACACCAAGACTAAACCTTTTACTTAAATCAAATGCCTCAACTTCCCAATCCAAAAAATCCCAGCTAGTTGGATACGCAAAGTAAGGTAACACAAAGTGTTCAGGTCTCCACATAAAAGCAGCATCAAAAGATACTGATGTAGCAACACCTTCACCCTGTTCCTGACCAGTAGGCTGATCAGCAAGCTGTGAGTGTATAATACGGAAGTTAAATCCAAGACCAATATCGTTTGTAACTTTTGTTGCATAACCAACAGTAGCAGCAACGTCAAACGAGCGGAAAGTACCAACAGCTTCAGGACTATCGGCGTTAGTTCTTACAAACTCACCATAGTTCATATAAGTAATACTACCAGTAATACTACCACCAATTTCCGGCATGTAATATCTCATTGTAAGGTAGTCGTAAAAAAGGTCCAAATTAAACTGTGGCAACCAGTTAGAATGAGTAACACTAACTTCAACACCATCCAGAAATGCGATACCGGCAGGGTTCCAGAAAACCGCTGATGAGTTATCAGCAAGTGCAGCACCAGCTTCACCCATACCACCAGCTCTTGAGTCCGGTGCAAGTAATAAGAAAGCAACAGCAGCTTCACCCTGAGCAACAACTCTATTTGTTAATCCAACAAAAGATCCGCATACTAACAAAAGCATAACAATACGCTTCATCTTGATTTTTCCTCCATCGTGTAAGTTTTTTTTGAAAAAGCTAAATTACCTGATTATTGCCAATTTTCCAAGATAATTCTCCGTCACATCTCCCGTAACGGTTTTAACAATCAGCTTGTAAAGATAAGTACCATTGGCAAGTACATCCCCGTCTGCATCACGACCGTCCCAATAAATCTTCACAAATTTATCGGTAATGCCAAACTCCTCAAACTCCTTAATTTTTCTACCCGCAACGGTATATACCTTTACTTTTACATTCAGCGGGTCTGTATAATTGTGCTGAAATGTAAACCAGGTATCACCGGCAAACGGATTAGGATAGTTGGCAACATCTTTAAGTACAAGCCCGTTACCATCAATCACTGAAAAATAGGATTCTTCGGTTGAGAAATTATTAAATACATCCCAGGCTTTAATTTGTATTTTATATTCACCCGGGTCCATCGAAGAAAATTTATATTCTACCGCACCCGATTTACCAGCAGCGTTCAAATCGCCAATAAAATAGTTGGTTAAATCGATTGCGTTTGTATAATCATCATTTATAATAGCTTCGAGCTTATGTCCAATTCCTGCACCGGTGGTATTTAGTCCGGTTTCATCGGAAAGATTAACTCTTAGCGTAAAGTTCGGATTTACCAAATATGCGTTAGTACTGCCCGAATTATCATAAGTAATTTCTATGGTGGGACCCGCACCATCATTTTGAACAGTTGAATCGGCACCACTAAAAACTACATTGTTTGTAAAGCCTATACCGTCATTATTATCATCATAAACGTAAGAAACAATTTTACCGTTTTCCACATCGTAACTTATATCTTTTGGTACTGTAAAAGATGATGTATATTTGCCATTAACAACAGTTGATCTGCCACGAAATATTACACCGCCCGGCATTTCAATATCCAAATCACCAAGATCGGAATAATGGATTATCTTTTTAGAGTCAAAAACACTAATAATGGCTTCACCGTTGAAATCACTATCCTGCTCACCACTAAAATTATCAACTTCACCTTCAATATTTACAGTTTGCAAAGCCTGTAATTGTGCCTGTGTGGAATCTACCTCAACTCCATTAACCTTTGCAACATGTGCAGGTTGAGATGGCTCATTTAACACCATTGCCGGATCAGCAAAAAGATGAAATTTCTCACTGTTACTATCCGAACCAATATACTGTCCCATTTTGGAATTAAGATAAGCCGTACCCAGGCGAGGCGGTTTATTTTCTTCGTCTCTTTCCTGAAGCAATTGGGAATAAAAAACGTATATATACTGGGCATTTAGTCCTGCAAAAACCGACCTTGTAGCAGCAATACTACCAATCGACCCTTTATTGTTTAGGAAAAGCATCTCTTCATTGGAACTAAGCTGCGACGGATCATCAAAACGACCAAAATCGCAGGTTGCAGCCGTAAGGAAAAAGAAATGTTCATTATCAAGCTGAGGAATTGTGGTTGCTTTCTCAAAAACATATTCATGAGTCCATGTTTTAGGATTACCATGCCCAATAAAACTCATCATTAAAACGCCGTTATTAATAGCGTCAACAATAGCTCTGTTAACATCCGGCTTTCTTCTACCGGCACCAACATATACGGTAGGGTAGCCTGCAAGGTATATTTTCTCAAGGTTAAAAAATCCCGGTATGTACGTTGTTGCAAGTGTTTCCGACTGGCGATTGTGATAATCCCCTTCATCAATTTCACGTTCCTGAAGATGATCATCAGTTACCATTGCAATTTTGGTACGCCACAAGCCCTGGTTGTCACCGCTTTCATATTTAATAATTTTATCAACTATTATTTCAGCATCATCAATCGAGTTTACAGGTAAACGTCCATGTGCTATATCTATATATTTATCGCTACCCGATATCCTGCAATAATAGTCATCAGTTGAATAAGAGTAAACCTCATTAAGCGATTCCTCTGTTTCGAAAGTTGGGATATAGTTTTCATTATAGCTTTCTACATTAAATACATCATAGTTGCCATCACCAAAGAACAACACATATTTTGGAGTAACACTCCATGTATTATATGCTTCCATTAAAAAATCGCGAATTGCGGTAACATCAACCATACCGGAACTGTACTCATTAAAAATTTCATCAACGTAAATAACTTTTGCATCAATTGGATTCTTTGCCTGAGTTTCACGATAATTTGCAAGACGCTCAGCCTGTTCACCAAACTTTTTATGAGTGATAATTACATAGCTTGCTCCCTGGGTTTCAGCTTTAACAGCAGAATTTGAAATCTGTTCAATATTTTTGATTGACTTAAACTTGTTGGCACAAACAGCTATATATTTCTGTCTCTTTGTTGTTAAACCGGGAGCAATGAATTCGGCTTCACCACCACTCTTATTAACACCGGTTACTTCCGAAATACTACTATAATCTGTAATATTATAAACTTTTATATCAGTATTGGAGTACCCACTCAATTCAAACTTGGTATTTACAGCAGAAAACTCCGAATAAAAAACTAACACGTCATCAACCGGCTCAAGGCGGGAAGTATAGTTTATCTCAAAGAAATCCATAAAACCGTTATATTCGGCACTTGGTGTGTTGAATGAAAACTTCAGGACACTGCTTCCATCAGAAATGTTACCATTGTAAGTTAGTTGATATTCATTAACTCTCCCCTCACCATAAGAAGATGTATTTCCGCGGCTATTGGTGCTCAACAATGTTGAACCAGATTCCTGCACAGAAAACGGGATATTATGTCTTGAATGGTTAACGAAACTTACAATATAATTAACCTGAGTACCACCAACTATATTTGGTAATGAAGTAACATAGGTATGCGTTGGTTCGGTGGTTGTATATTCATCGGCAACAAATAATCTACCTGATTTATGTATATTAAGCAAATTCTCTTCATGGAATACATAAGCTTCAGTAGAATTCTGCACTTCATAATCGGTTGTATTTAGTGAAGCCTGGTTAACAGCTCTTTTACCTTGCGAACCACCGGATGTTATCCAGTACCAGTTATCAACATCATACTGGTGTCTGTTACGAACAACGTTACCTTCTTCATCCAGTTCAAAAAAGTCAACTCCTCTTCCGTAAAAAAGTATATAATCATCAGAATCGAAACTGCCATCATTTTCACCAACAACTTTGATAGCAACCTCAACAAGGTCATCAGGGTTACTATTAGATACAGCCTCAGACATCTGATAGCCACCGTTATTATAAATTTTAATAGTTCTTGGATCAATATTTCCGGCATCAATACCCAACTCGGAAAGTTTATCTCTGGAAATTCTGTACATTCCTTCATCCGGTGCTTCAAACCTGTACCACGTACCATTAGATAGTGTTGAGGTGCTACTTACCTTACCAATCTGGTTAGTTTTTCTCTTACCCCAGTTTTTGGCAGCATTATAATTTATTATCATGCTATTAACAAGATCATCATTGATCTTGCTATACTCCGAAGCTCTGGCATTAAAATTAACTTTTACCCTGATTCTTTTATATAATTTAATCTCATTTTTTGATTGATTAAACTGCACAGGGTAAATATTTACAGGGCTAACAAGCTGATCCCTGAAATATCCGGCATCACCACTAAGTACAAGCTGATCAACTATTTCGGAATTGTATATTTCATCATTTTGCAGAGGATTGCTATTGGTGGCATAGATATCCTTAACCGGAACAAGTTTTCCTTTTTTAACCGAGTATTCGGTATCAAGTATCTGAATTGTATAACCATTTTCGGAAGGCACACCAATCATAATTTCTCTTAATGGCACATTAGGTTTACCATATTCATCTGAATATGCAGAGAAACCGTTTTTAAGTGTAATATTAAGATATGTGGAATTATTAAGGGAGACTTCATCTATAGATGAATATTCGGGATAATAATCAAAAATCAACGATGATGTTGATGAAGAGATTACTTTTACATCTGAGCTTGCGAATAACGCAGAATATACTGCAAGTATAATTAACAATAGGAATTTGCTTCTCACCGTGTCTCCTGGCAAATTTAAATGCTTATTTATTCAGTTCAAAAATGCTAAAATAACTAATCTAAATACGGTAGCAAAATTCTCTATATATTAATTCTCCAATTTTTTTAACCAATTTAATATGTTATGCTATTAGTGTCAAGTGGGAATATTTTATTCCCCCATTTTTGACATACC
Organism: Melioribacteraceae bacterium; assembly: GCA_963663615.1. Taxonomy (GTDB): domain Bacteria; phylum Bacteroidota; class Ignavibacteria; order Ignavibacteriales; family Melioribacteraceae. The sequence continues at coordinate 846,056 of OY760517.1, read as the reverse complement.
CGTGTAAATACACTTAAACAATAATAACAGAATTACTTATAAGAATAAAGGCAAATTATAGTCCCATAATTTCTTTATGTTTTCTAAGAGCCAATATGCAAAATTCAATATGCTCTTCAAGCGGAATCCCTAACTCTTCTGCTCCTTTTCTTATATCTTCCCTGCTTACAGCACGAGCAAATCCCTTATCCTTCATTTTTTTCCTAACAGACTTAACCTCAACTTCATCTACTGTTTTGCCAGGTTTTACATAAGCTACTGCTGTTATAAATCCTGCAAGTTCATCACAAGCAAACAATACTTTCTTTAATAACGTATCTCTCGGTACACCAGTATAATCTGCATGACTCATTATTGCAGACCTAAACTCCTCGTCATAACCCAGTTTTTCCAATATTTCATTTCCCTTGTACGGGTGTTCATCAGCACCAGGAAAATTTTCGTAATCGAAATCGTGAAGCAGTGCAACATTACTCCAGTAATCTACATCCTCGCCAAATTTTTCAGCATACTCTCTAACGCATGCTTCAACGGCATATGCGTGTTTCAGCAAACTTTCACTTTTGGTATATTGCATTAAAACAGAAAGAGAATATTCCCTGTTACGCATTTTATCTAAACCCATAACTACCTCTTGCTTTTTTCAGTACCCGGATTAAAAGAAGGACATAAATCAGCAATAGCACACTCGTTACATCGTGGTTTTCTGGCAAAACAAACATTCCTGCCATGCGATGCCAACAAATGAGATGATGCGACCCACCATTCCGGTTCAATTAGTGTTTTAAGTTCCTCCTCAATTTTCTCAGGATTTTTTGTAGAAACAAACCCCATAAGGTTCGAGAGTCTTTTAACATGAGTATCAACCGCTATCGCCGGAATGCCAAATGCATTACCAGCAACAACCGAAGCTGTTTTTCTGCCTACCCCCGGTAATTTAACCAGAGCATTAAAATCTGAAGGAACCTCGCCATTGTGTTTTTCTTTTAATGCCAGGCAACAATTTTTAATACTTTTTGTTTTCTGTCGGTAAAAACCTGCTGAAAAAATATCCTGCTCCAGCTCTTCACTTTCAACAGCAATGTAGTCTTCAGGTGTTCTATACTTCTGGAACAGGTCTTTTGTAATAATATTAACTCTTTCATCGGTACACTGTGCAGAGAGTATGGTTGCAATTAAAAGCTCAAAAGGGGTTGTATAAACCAGTGCCGGCTCAACTTTAGGATAAATTTCGTTAAGTGTCCTAATAATTGCCTGTGCCCTCTCACGCAATTGTTTTTTACTTTCTTTAGGCATATCAATAACCCTTAATTATTAAGGTTAAAGATATAACAATATTTATATGAATACGCAAGAATTCAGAGAAATTTATTTGCGTAACCAGTATTTTCCTCGCAAGCGGGCAAGCTCCCATGGACTTTGTCTGCCTCCTGATTTTTCCTCAACACTGATACGCGTATTAATAAACACATCCTCAATACGCTGCGGCTTTTTAAGCTGCTTAACAAGTTCACCGGTATATAGTCCATTTCGTCCCTTACCATTTGAAGCAGTTGCACCGGGTGAAGTAGCAAAAGCAATTAACGTACCACTCGGTGGTGACATTCCAGCCAGACCGTCATCACCGCCTCTCTGCCATGAACGGAATGGGTTATTACGACAAGCATCCAGTATAACAATGTTAAGCCTGTCAGAATTACTGGTTTCCATAATTTTTTGTACTTTTTTTACACTAACGCATTCAAAATCAACATCATTTTTATCGCGCATGTTAATATCTACCGGAACAATATAATTAAAACGATCAACCTGCATTCCATGTCCGGCAAAAAAGAATAGTGCTACATCAGCATCTTTGTTTTTCCTGCCAAACTCACGAATAGCATTATTTAATGTAGTTAAGTTAGCATCAATCTTTTTAATAACCTGAAAACCTAACGATTGTAAAGTTGCTGCCATATCGTTAGCATCGTTAATGGGATTGGGACCTAGTTTTGCCTGTCCCTTGTAATTTGTATTGCCTACTACGAGGGCAACTCTTTTTTCTTTTGTTTTATATACTGTGTTATTACTTGTTTTCTTTACATTATTGTAACTGTTATTAGCTACATATTCTTGTGCTTTTTTAGTTACAGTAAATGATTTTGCAGTGCTTTTGTTTTTATTATCATAAGCCCTAACGGTAATATTGTTACTTCCTGAATTTAGAGAAATAGATTTTGAAAACCTTCCGTTTGTTGACTTTACAAAATTTCCGTTAATATAGATAGCATTAATTCCATCACTATCACTTGCCGAGCCTTCAATCAAAATACTATTATCGTAAGTTGTTGCACTGTTACTGTAAAGAACAGGAGCCTCAATAGTAATGGATGGAGCAAAATTGTAAGTTTCTGTTTTCAGATAAGTTACACGCAAGTAATCAGCAGCTATTTCCTGATTTTGGTTAATCTTAAACCCAATACGGTCACCCGGAAATCCCTTATACTGTGTAGTATATACATCCCGACCATTAACAAAAAACTTTAACTTGTTACCTTTTTTAATTATAGAGAGCTGGTTTGTAGCACCATTACCTTTATTAACAGCATCGGATTTTACCCAAGATGAATGTTTAACATAATCACCATTTTTATGCTCATTTATTCTGTAATGCCCATCACCACTTAATCGGAAATCAAACATGTTATCATTATCTTTTCGTCCAAACAAAACCCCATAACCATTATTCTGTATTCCACTCACTTTTTTTATTAACGCTTCAATTTTAAAATCCTTTGAATCATCAATAGTTACACTTCTGTGAATAGTCCAGAAATCCTGGTCACTTTTATGAGCGAAATAATAAAACCCATCCTTTATATCTAATTTACGATCTGAGTTATTATCGTCATCAATCCAGTTTTTATCATTATTCTTAAAATCATCAAAAAACACAACAGATTCTGATTCATATTCAGAGTAGATTTTAAGGTAATCAACTGCAATCTTCTGGTTCTTGTTAATAATAAATCCAAAAATGTTTCCAAGAAACCTGTCAAAGTTATCAGTATATACCCAGCCATTATTAATATAGAACTTAACTTTCTTATCAATTTTTTTTAAAGTAAGAGTATTATAAACACCGTTACCCTTATTAATGTAGCTACTTTTTGTCCAACCTTTAACAGCAGTTACCTTGCCATCAACTTCCCTGTCATAGCGGTAACTACCATTACCTGATATTTCAAACTGGTATTGGTTATCGCTGTCTTTTCTGCCAAAAATAATACCGTAACCATTATTCAAAATACCACTTACCTTTTTAATTTTGGCTTCTATGGTAAAATCACCCTCGGTATCAATAAACTTTCTGTTCCATGAAGTCCATGCACCATCTGTACGTTTGTGCTCAAAATAATATGAACCGCCTACTATACGTGTGCTATACTTTTCTGTGGATTTATTATCCGACCAACCATTAGTGTTATCCGAAAAGTTTTCGTTATATACCAAATTGAGACTTTGTGCATTTACCAGTACGGTGAAAATTAGTACGATAAAAATTGAAAGGCTTCTTTTCATAATTCATCAGTGTTTGTTAGACGTGCTATCTTTTTTAACAAACACCAAGGAATAAAAGTTTTAAGTTTTTAGAAAATTTACATTGCAAGTGTGATAACAATCACCTTCCGATTATTTATTTACCAGCTTCCTTATTGCTCTCATCTGATTTTTGCCAACTTTAAAAACAAGACAACTAACCTCCTGCATGGCATTTCTTTCAAAAACAACCTCTATTTCTACCTCCGGGTTTTCAATATAAAACTTGTCTTTTGATTCAGCTTTCAGCTCTCCCTTGTTTCCACGATCCTTAAAGTATAACACTCCATCTTCCAGCAACACTTCAAAATTATCACCAGGTTTAAGTTCGTATTTACCTGGATATTCCTTAAGTGTTTCTTCATCAAGCATTACCGATTTTTTTTCTTCGAATACAGGATTCTTTTCCAGTTGCTCCATTTTTGAAACAAGCTTCTTCAACTTTTCAATATTCTGAGGTGCAAGTTCTTCGGCAACTTCATCAATACAATAGTTTGCATTAAAATCGTTGTAGTATTCAATACTGGAATGAACTGTTTTTCCACTAACAACTGCAGCAATCTGATCTATATTCAAGGGCACTCTATATACCATTACGGCATCTATTAGGTAGTCTTCCATTTCATTACCCAACCTGAAACTCAAAGGGACGACTTGCTCTTTGCAGGTTAATAATTCTCTGTTATCAGCGAATAATGTGGTTTCCTCTTTAAGATAGTTATGCGTAATGGTAATAAAAGCAAGGCTCTTTTTTAATTCCGCACTCTCTTTTCCATAATAAATCGAATCGTTAGTTACTTTTATACTATTACTTCCGTTTGTATGCACAACAGAAAGTAACTTGCCATTATAGTGTTCATCGGTTTTTAATATTACGGTAAACGAGTGCATCACATTAGTGGGGATAATATTCAGTTCTTTACCTGGTTGCAAACGTAAACTCTCGCCATCAAAACTAAATTTTGGCAACTGATAAAACTCACTAAAAATATCAGGGTTAATTGCGTAAAACATCTCCCTGTGACCAATATTATCAGGGTGTGCATCGTCATAATAGTAAGGTGCTGTAATTTGACCTGTTCCATCATCAATTGGACCCAGGAGATTAACCATGGGGTACCCCAAATCATTAAGTATCAAATTAATCCTTTTGGTATAATCATAATCTTCGGCAGAATATTTAACCTTGCTGTAACACGAACCAATTACAGGTTTAATTCCATTCGCCTTACAAATGTCAATTATCTTTTTCATTCCCTCCACAAAGGCATTCATTACAGAATCCTTATCCCCCCATTCAATTCCCTCATTACCAAGCGAAAGCCCAATTACACAATAATCTGGCTTTAACGGTAACAGATCGGTTTTAATACGGGCTAAAACTTTTTTGGTATTATCACCCGGAATTGAAACATTTACAACTTTATATTTGCTATTATCCAAAGCCCTTGCCAATCGGAACTGGTAACCGTTTTTCATATCGTTTTTCTTTTCGTAACTGGTTACAAATCCGGCTGCCACTGATGAGCCAAGTACAGCGATTACAGTTGTATCATTCTGACATAATACTTTAGCTGATAAAATTAATACAAGAATAATAGTAATTAATCTTTTCATTATTTCCCCTAATTATAGTTGTATCATTAAGACCTGAATAAACATTTTGATGTTACAGAAAAAAGGCACAAATCTCCAGACGAGAATATAGCCCGATAAAGGGTAAATTAGCCAGATTAAAATAAAAAAGCGGAAGAAAACTCCCGCTTGTAAAATGTTTGAATACTGAATAGCATTATGTTAAAAAAAGCATTACATGAAAAACTATTCCTGATGTTTACTAATTTCGTTTGATGCAATTAGCACATTGCGTATTTCATCCATAAAGTTGTTCATACCAGCCGGGTTATGTGGTATCATTATAGTATTGGTTTTGCTGTGTTTCGAAATTGAGTCCAGAGTATCAAAATACTGGGTAATAAGTAATTGAACAAGTACCTCATCTCCGGAACCATGGGTAACTTCCTTTAGCAGTTCAACCGAATCACGCATACCGCTTGCAATTGCCTTACGCTGGTTAGCTATACCTTCACCCTGAAGTTTTTTACTTTCCGCTTCTGCTTCAGCCTGTTTTACGGTACCAATTTTTTCTGCTTCAGCCTTGTTAACTGCTGCTTGTCTCAATCTCTTTGCAGCCTCCTTGTCATTCATAGCATTTTTTACAACTTCGGCAGGGTTAATATCGGTAATAAGCGACTGAGCAATATTATAACCATAATCAATCATTACATCAGCAAGACTTTCCTTAACGCTTTTGGCTATTCTTTCCTTTTCGGTAAAAACATCATCAAGTTCAATACCCGGTATTTCCGCACGTATTACATCAAATACATACGAAGTTATCTGTGCTTCAGCTCGGTTAAGTTTGTAATATGCATCATAAACTTTTTCAGTAATAACATGGTACTGTACAGAAACCTGAATATCAACAAATACGTCATCCTTGGTTTTGGTTTCAACATTTACATCAAGCTGTTGTACACGGAGATTCATTCGTGTGGCAATCCTGTCAATCACTGGTATCTTAAATTGCAACCCTGGACCAGCCGTTCTGGTAAAACGCCCAAATCTTTCAATTAAAGCAATTGATTGTTGTTGAACAGTAAATATACCTGAAAAAAGAATAAACAAAACAAGAACAACAACTGCAACAAGAATAACACTAAAATCCATTTTATACCTCAATAATTAGTTAATCTATTATAGATACACGGCTCAATTCTATTTATTCAGTATTTTTAGATTATTTTTCTTATTACAGTTCAGTAAAAATTTCCTTTGAAAGGATATTATTAAATCGTGTTTTACTAACATAATAGTCCTGGATAAGTTTACCATTATAAATAATGCTAAATCCACCATACCCGGCAGGTGCATCCTGTGCCTCCCCGGCAGTTTTCAATTCATGCAAAAACATCGGGAATCCGGCTTCTTCGGCTGTTTGTTTCAAATCATTTGCTGCTTTTACAAACATGGGGCACTGTGCAGAATAAATCAGGTTTAACCCATTATAATCCTTTCGTTTGGCTAACCAGTCCCGAAATTGAGGTTGTTTGCCTGCCTTCAGCTCATACGTCATTAACTCGTAACGTTCTTTTGTATCAATAACCTTAAATCCATTATTTTCAAAAATTCGCTTATCCGCCAGCCAGGAACCATCACTCGCAAATGTGGCTACTCCATTAAAACCTTCCTTTTTGGCATATCCAATGCAGTCTTGAAGAAGCAAAGAACCATTACCCTGCTTTTGCAGCTTTTTATCATAAACCCACAAACAATGAATAAAAAGATACCCCTCAGCATTAACAGCACGCCAGGCAAATTTCCCAGGAACAAATTCAATAAAGCCTGCAAGTTTACCTTCATTAAGCAATAGTTTAATTTTTAATCCCTCTTTCCACCTTGCCTTTAACCATTCCTTTTTTGCAATAGTACCTTCATGCTTTCTATTTTTTACACAAGCTACACCAAAATAGTCAACACTTTCTTCGTTTAGCTCAATTATATTCACATCATACTCCGGTTCTGTTTATGCTCTCAACAGGAATCCATATTTCCTCTTCGCTATCCGAGCTATCATTATTATATTTTTCGCCAAGCAGTTCAAAGTGGGGTCTGCAATCTATTACATACCCTGAATTAGGTAACCATTCACCCATTATATACCTGAATGCACTTGCTCCATCTTTCGGATGCCCTTTATAATTAAACACAGCGTACAAACCACCTGTTAGCTCAAAAGGGACCATCTTCTCGGGAATATCATCAAAACTGTTTACTTCAGCCAAAGCATATTTCGTAAAATTTCTGGCGGGGTCAAACTTTTTAAAATAATCATCTTTGTAAACCTGAAGCGAATAAAGTGATGTGTTTACTGGATTTTCAATTGATTGCCGCTCTTTCATAAAACTTTGCCATAACTCCCCCGTTTTATTGTTGGCAAGCGACATCTCCATTTTTTTACCAACCAGCTTTTTAGGTAACAATTCTTCCATTCTGTGTTTCATATAAACCTGCTACTTTACAAATACTATATGCAAAATATAAAACACGTGGTTTCAATTCCTTGCAATTGTTGCTTTTTGAAATTTACCGACAGTAATTATTTACCCAGCAAACCAATTGTATGAGTTATTAGCTCAAGTCCACCCGGGCTACCATGACCCGGTACAACCAGTTTCGCATCAGCATACTTAGTCAAAACTCTTTTAAGAGAAGGTGCCCACTCAAGCATATTGGCATCACCGGTAAAACCGGGAGTTCTTGAATTTACCGATTTTACCATACACCCACCAAACAATAATTTTTTATCAGGAAGATATACAACAAGATTATCTGGTGAATGAGATTCTCCCGGGAACCACACTTCAACATTTTGGTCGCCAACCTGTATATTCAAACCCTCGTTAATATCGAATAGTCTGTTTGGTTTAGTAAATTTGAAATTCTTGTAAGTAAGAAAAAACCTTTTGTTTTTCGGACCCTTCAACCAGTCAAGCATTTGTTGTTGTGTTGAATCTCCCCTTTCCTCAACAAGTTTTGATGTTAGTGTGGAGCCGTAAACCGGGATTCCCTTTTCAACAAGGAAACCGTTACCACCAAGATTATCAATATGAAATCCTGTATTAATCTCTGTGAGCTTAACCTCACCAAATTTCATTGTAAGCCAAAAATATACATCGGCAGTTGCCTCTTCGGTATAAGGTGTATCAATCCAGAGGAATTCATTTTCGCCGCAATCAACAATTAGCGAATTAGCAGCCCAAGGAAACTTGTGCTCAATCTGCCACACCCCTGATTCAATTTCAGTAATATTAATATCGCTGGTAACCTGGGGGAATATAATTGAGGTGAATACTACAAATAAAACAATTAACCTTTTCATCACTTACTCACTACCATTTTTTTAACTTCAATATTTCCACCTGATGCAAGTTGGTAAAAGTAAACTCCACTTGTAAGGTTTGTTGCATCAAATCTTACCTCATGCGTTCCAGCCGGTTTATATTCATCAAGTAAAGTTTCCACACGCTCACCAAGTATATTGGTTATCACAATTTTTATATTAGCAGCATCGGCAAGCGAATATGTAATAATTGTTGAGGGGTTAAAAGGATTAGGATAGTTTTGTGCAAGACTAAAACCAACCGGCTTTTCAGTTTCACTTTTTACACTGGTTGCAGGATCGGCAAATGATTGAAGTACGGGCAAAGCATTACCAACATAATTAAATGTTGCAATATTTTCGTAAACCCCGTAAAATCCGTTAGCTATTGTTAAATCTGGAGCCCAGTAAAATATACCCGTAACTTTCTCCATATCAGGTCTTCTTACAAGACTAAACAAACTATCCATATATTTTTTTTGTCCGGATGGAGTTGGCAGAAACTCATCATCAGGAAGCTGGTCACTACTCCACACAAAGTTATTGCCTGAATCTCCATTATTAAGCGTCCAGGGGTATCCGGTTTCCACAACTACTATTTCCTTGTTGAACCTGTTAATAAGGTTAACGAGATTATCTTCAAGATTAGCCATACCACCGTGCCACCATGGATAATAAGAAAGCCCAATTACATCATACTCAACATGATAGTAATCAAGCTTGTCACAAAAATACTGTGCACCAGCCAGATCACCACCCCTGTCTGTATGAATCATAATCTTGCACTCCTCACCATCCTCAAGGTTAGCCTTAACAGCATTTATACCATCGCTCAGAAGATAGGTAAACTTGTTCCATTGTTGATGTGTATTATACTCGTTACACACATTCCCCTCGTACCACAAAAACCCGCACGAAATTTCGTTCCCTATTTGCACCATATCTGGCATAACACCATTTGCCTTCATTGATGCAATTACATTAGATGTGTAGTTATAAACGCTATCACGCAACAGTTGGAAATAGGCTTCGCTCCAGGCAGCCGGAATATCCTGGTGTGACGGGTCTGCCCAAGTGTCAGAATAATGGAAATTAAGCAATATTTTACAACCACGTTCTTTTACTCTTTTTGCCAATTTTATTACACTTTCAAGATCATTATAACCGCTTTCGGGTGTGTGCCACAACTTAAGTCGAACATAATTAACACCACTATCTGCAAATATATCAACCGCATCTTTAGGCTGACCGTTTTCGCTGTAAATAACTCCAAGGTATTCCATTTCTTCAAGTGTAGAAATATCCACCCCACGGTAATCCTGACAAACAAGTATTCCGGAAAGGAGCAATATTGAGATAAAAGTTTTCATAGTTTTCCAGTTTATATTACAGACTTACAATACAAATTAATGAATTTGGAAGGGAAATAAAGAGTAGAAATTCAGCACCGGTTTTGGTACGTGGCAGAACTTTAATTCCACCACGTATATAAACTTAGTCAATACCAACAGAAGCACTATTTTCAGGCACTGTTAACTTACCCGATTCAATTTCGAGTAATGTTTCAAGATTTCTGATAAAAATGGATTCTTTCATTGCCGGATTATCAACAATTGCTTTAATAGCCTTAATGCGTTTCGTTTTATCCTTAATTGCAAGTGCTTTTGAGGCAAGCAAACCAACAGCAAGGTCAACATCATTATTTGTTACATATCCATCCTGAATCCAGCCTTTAATTTTTTTCTTTTCTCCAATTACCTTTAGCCATGCCCCTTCCTTTTTATATACAGCAACAAGGTCCTTATCATTGAAAGTTTTTGAAGTAATTAGTGTAGAAAGGTCAGGACGTTTGTAAACCGGAGTAACTTTAGTTGCTACATACGGAACAGCGTTAATTGCTATAATCCATTCACTAACCCAGCCGCGTGAACTATCGCTTAATTCCACGTAAAAATATTCCTGATTTTTTTCAGCTTCAATCTTTTCCGATTTACCAAGATAAGTTAGCTTTTCACCCAAATTAATTGCAGAAATATACTTTCCTTTTTTGCCTGGTTCTGCTCTTAAAGAGCCTCTATCCCAAACGCAGACAGACGGAATTCTGGTTTCTTTCTTTACTTCTTTTTCAATTTTAACCGGATTTTTATCCTGGGTAGGTTTGTTTTTTATTTCGTTGTTATTACATGCTGTTGCTAATATAAAAACAGCAAGAACTAATAATATCAGATATCTTTTCATCTTCCAAGCCTGATTGTAAATATAATATTGTTTGCATCCCCTTATACAAAGAAATTTTGTACAGTTTCTTAAGATAAACTTTTACAGTTTTTATTTCAAATTATATTGCACCATTTGGAAGCCGAATAGAAGTTTTAATTATTCGGTTCTTGTTTTCCCGAATTTATGCTCCATAAATTTACAGACTTCACTAATACATTCTTTGCATTTGCTTCGTCTGTTTTCCCATTTTCGCTCTGTTTCCTCCTCACTATCCCCCTCACAAAGACCTGCCACCTGCCAGCAATTTAACCCACTAATACGTTTTTCAAGATTAGTTATATACTCATTTTTAAGATTGTTTAAGCTGTCCAATTCCGTTTTTGCAGCTTCATCCAAATTTGAGTAGATAAACGAAAGTGCTATTGCACCGGCATTAACAGCACCACAAATATATTTACGATTACTTATTCCACCGCCAAGTGCTGCCGCTGCAATTTTCACTGTTTCTTCCTTTAAACCATTCTCAGGTGCAAATGCTAATAATACAGACTGGGCACAATTTAACCCGGAATCAAAATTCGCTATTGCGATTTCACTTTTCATATATCTCCACGATTAAAAACGTTTCCCGAAAATCACCTAATTCAGGAAACGCTATAAAGTGCAAAACAGTTTGCCATTGCTAATAATCAACTTCAGGACGTTTCATACTTTTTAGTCCAACCATTTTTACCAAATCACGGTAAGTAATTGATTTTACATCATTTTTCTTTAGGGCATTTTTATATTCAGGTGAAAGCAAACTATTCATTTCAGCTTCCCTGTGTTTGCTCATTTGCTTTAGTCCATACTCATTCATATCCTTCATTGCGGCAAGCTCGGGAGTATCGAGTCCCACATGCATTACCTGAAGAGTTACACCCGGCTCCATATTGTTAACAACTTTAGCAAGAGAATCGGCTTTTTCATCAAACGGAGGGCTGTAAGTAATACTGGAATATGCCTCACCAAAGTATGCCGGAATTGCCAAACCATATTCAGCGGCAATACTTTCAAACAGTTCTCTTAATTCAAGTGTTTCCACTGCGGCACTCATATGATGATCCATGTAATCAATCTTTAAGCCACTTGCCATAGCTCGCTCAACCTGTGCTCTTATTTCTTTTTCAACTTCATCTGTTTTTGGATTATTTGCAAAAAGTGTTGAGCGGGACGGGAAAAAATACCCATTTGCATCAACCAGACTTGGTACAGCATCTTTTCCGCAAACAGGACCCCAGCGATAATTACTCCACTCCGAGTTTAACGTAACATGAATGCCAACGCAAACTTCAGGATGCTCTTTTAATATATCAACTGCTTCCTGATACCATGGACATCCAAACATTACAGACACTGAAACAGGCAATCCCGATTCAAATATCTTCTCGGCAGCCATATTCACACTATGGCTCATCCCCATGTCATCCATCCGCACAAGATGATATTTCTGACCGGGAGCAAGTCCATCCTGTCCCAAAATATAAAAAGACAATAAAACTAAAAGTACAACAAACTTTCTCATTTCAACTCTCAGGTTTTGTATAAAATCATTCCGAATGAAAATAATACAATTCCACCAAATATTACAAACTATTTAAGCAAAAGCATCTTGCCGGAATACAATTTATCACCATACCCAAGCTGGTAAATGTAAACTCCGCTTGTTGCATCGGATAAATTAACCTTAAACGAGTTTGTACCTGCCTTAAAATATTCCGATTTACTCATTACCAATTCACCGGTTATTGAATAAACATTAAGGTTTACAACATTCGATTTGCCCAACACAAAACTTACTTTTGTAGATGGATTGAACGGATTTGGATAATTTTGAAATACCGCAAAATCTTCAGGCTGTTCTTCATTTTGCTCAACACTTGTACTGCCTGTTACCGTTAATTTAATATTATCCAGATATACGTTGTTTAAATCTTTTCCCACCTTAAATGCTAATCTGGAATTGTTATCCGATTCTTCATTCATTACAAAATCATATTCATAATGTTTTGGGTAATTCCTGATTGCTATCTCGGAGGTTTTGCTATAATTTATATGAGGATGTGCTTCAGACTCAACAGCAATTCCCATACTTCTGGTTGCATCTGCCCAGGCATCAAATTCTAATTTGTATGCCCATCCGTTTAGCAAACTAATATTAGTCTGGAAAAGTTGAATATCCTGGTTTTCAGTTCCTGCATTTGAAATGTTGTAAACAAAAATACCTTCCTCATTAACAAACTCCTCACCATTAGCCGGACTGGATATTTCCGAATACCAGTTATCAAGACTATCTTCAAATGTGCCATTTTTTACAATATTTTCTCCGATTCCAACGAAATCCAGTTTAATAAATTCTATATTCGACATATCACTTTCATTACCATCACCACTTAAAGCCGTAACACCAAAATAATATTCACCTTCCAAAATTGTGTTATTCTCCCAGTATGGTAATTCAACAGTATCAACCGGAGAAAGGCTATTAGCATTAAACCCTTGATATACGATATATTTATCTACACTCTGGTCACCAAATTTGTTAAATAACAACACAAAATTATCAGCAAACACCTCGTGTAATAAATACGGTTTTGAAGAAACATTTTCCCACTTAAACTTGAAAGTTCTGTAACACTCTGTATCCACATTAAAATCGGCTTCATAAACCACTTCACCATCAGGAGTAACTTCGCAGGCTTTGGGTAGTTCAGTTATTGCATAGTTAATAAACATGTTGCCATTTTCAAGCAGCTGAGCATTACCCATTCGTTCAGAAAAATAATTCTGCTCATGGTAAAACTCCCATACTTTTTCAGCAGTCATATTTGCAGTATCCAATTTGTACTCAACTACTCTTGAAATTTGTGGATTACTAAAATTACCATTATCGAACAAAGTATAGAAACCGGGTTTATCAGGAACCGCTCTGATATCATGCTGACAAGTAAAAGGGTTATTTTCATTAATCCATTCAAACTGGTTCCCTGCACCACCTAATCGCCAAATAATCTCACCTGAGGTTCTGTCAATTTTCAATATCTGGTTCTGATGCCTGAATGAAAGCAAAATATTACCATCAAAATCGAGAGCAATGGTATTTAAATGTGTATAGTCAATTAGGCTCGCTAAAAGATTTGTATTAACTGCATCCAAATAGTTAAATACGTTCTGTGTACTCCATTGAAAAATCAAATTTTTGTTCTCGTCCAACTCCTGTATAACATCCTCTCTTACTAGTGCGTCAGGGTTTCCACCGGCAACAACTGTACTCATGTCGAATGGAGTAAATATATGCCCCTGTAGCAGATAATGATTATTTTCAGTAACTATAAAATCATGGTAATCAGTAGCTACATTATTTGCCATAGTTATTGTATCGATTGGTTCAAGTTCGTTATCAAGTAAAATCCATTTGTGATAATCAATATCATCCCACATACTGATAACATTATTCTTCTGAACCTTAAAATCTCTTGAATAATTATTCAGCTTTTTATAGAAATAAGGTGTGCCATCATGCTCCAGAATTGCAATATACTTTCCACCGGTTGATATATTTGAAACAAATATTTTACCAGCTGCAACTCCATCATTATTTATCGAAACATTCCATTCAGGAAAATCGGTTGGTACAGAAACACCATTTATCATCCGTGGAATATCCCTCAGGTTTTCCGAAGAATTAGCTTTTGAATTATTTGACGGATTGGTGGATAGAACTAACCTGTTATTATTTGAATATAACTGTGTAGAAACTGCAATAAGAAACAGCAATAAATAACCCTTCATTTATTTTCCCTAAAATTAATAAAACCAACTTAAACCTAAAGGTTAGTCAAACTTCATTAAAGAGAAAAACTATGGTATGTTAAAAATTATTCACCTTTAAATTTGCCCCACTCTTCTTCAAGAATGGCATACAGATATTCATCCTTCCAGTCGCCTTTGAACCATATATTTTTGGTAAAATGACCCTCTCGCCTCATACCAATAGCTTCCATTAACTTTTGAGAGGCAACATTTGCAACATTGGAAACACCTGTTATTCTGTGCATTTTAAGCTCGGTAAAAGCATAGTTTATTAATGCAGTAACAGCTTCCTTACCATACCCTTTCTGCCAAAAATTGCGTGCAATTGTAAAACCAATTTCTCCATGCTCAGTGCTAAACTGATGTGTTTTAATACCAAGGTCTCCAATAAGTTTATTATCGCTTTTAAGCTCAATTCCAATAGTAGCCCACTCGCCCATAACCCCGGGTTTATTTTTCGAATAAGCTTCAAGATAATCATAAGCCTCTTTCTCATCGGATATTATATCCCACCCCTGATATTTAGCAACAGCCTCATCACTCCTGTACTCTAAAAAATCTTTTACATCGGAAAGAGTTAATTGCCTTAAAAGCAACCTGTCTGTTTCAGCATAAATTAAAGGGATGTTTTTCATATTTAACCCTGGCTTTAAAAACAAAATCCCGCCAAAAAAGAATTCGAGCGGGAAAATTTTAACGTATAAACTACTTGTTTAATGGCACGAAAGAAATTGCTGCCCCACCACCTTCGGCAAGGTATAATTTAAGTGTATCACCAGAAGTAAGTTCTTTTGAAGTAATATCAATATCAAGAGGGTTTTTATCCCAATGTGCATTTTCACCATCCAGATACAAATTAGCCTTGTAAGTTTTGTCATCATCCAAAAAGTCCAAATCAACTTTTATAGTGCGGCTGTTTTCATCAGTAATTGCACCAAGGAACCATCTGTCACCATCACGCTCTTTTCTTACAGTAGTAACAAAATCACCAATTTCACTATCCAGAACCAGTGTTGTATCCCAATTTACAGCTACATCCGTAATAAACTGAAATGCTGATTGTCCTTCATAATTTTCAACCAAATCGCAAGCCATTTGTACCGGACTATAAATTACCACATACAATGCCAACTGATGAGCAAGAGTAGTATTAACCTGATTCTTGTCTTTATATTTGTCAAATTTTATATCAAATACACCAGGAGTATAATCAACAGGACCAGCAAGCATTCTTGTAAAAGGTATAATAGTTAAATGGTCAACCGGATTGCAAACTCTGCCCCATGCATTATATTCCTGACCTACCAAACCTTCGCGGGCAATAGCATTTGGGTAAGTCCTTCTTATGCCTGTTGCTTTAATTGGTTCATGGGCATTAACAGCAACCTTGTGTTTTGCAGCAGTTTCCAACACCTTACGATAGTGATTAACCATATATTGCCCATGATGAAATTCACCTTCCGGTACAATTTTACCAACATAACCCGATTTAACAGTATGGATTCCAAGTTTTTCACAAAGTGCATAAGCAGTATCTAGGTGGTTTTCGTAGTTTAATACATTTGCCCCGGTTTCGTGGTGCATTATAATATCAACCCCCTTTCGTTTACCATATTCAACAACCTCTTCAAGATCGTAATCGGGGTAAGGAGTAACAAAATCAAATCCGCTCCATGTTTCCCAACCAATATTCCAGCCTTCAACCAGTAAAGCACCAATACCATGTTCCGAGGCGAAATCGATAAAACTCTTGGCATTTTTTGTAGTTGCACCATGTTTGCCGCTTTTTAGATCCCAGGCACTTTTACCAAGGTGCATCTCCCACCATATACCCATGTATTTGGTAGGCTTAAACCAGGAAACATCGCCAAGTTTATTCGGCTCATTAAGGTTTACAATAAGCTTTGATTCAATAAGAGCACCCGCTCTGTTAGCAATCTGAATTGTACGCCAGGGAGTATTAAATGGTAAAGCCCTCTTCACTTTATAGTCATATTTGCCACCTACAAGATTACTAACAAACTTCATGTTTTTTTTATCTACTGCCAGGGTCATACCGGAGTAATTAGTTAGATTAGCTTCATGAAAACTTAGATAAACGCCATCCTTCGTTTTCATTGTAACAGGAGTATTTACAGCATTAACAGGAATACTGATACTATCATGCTTATCCTGTACAAATTTCGATACATCTATTTTGGAGAACTTAGTATTACTGTATAACTGTTCGTAACTATCCCAATGTCCGGGAATCCACCAGGTATTATTATCTTCGGTTAATTTAAATTCTGTATGCTCATCTTTAATATATGCCGTATCCCAGTTTTGTTGTTCAGGAAATAAATAGCGAAAACCTAAACCGTCGTTAAAAACTCTAAATTCAACCGATACTTTTCTTTTTATTTTGTTTTCTTGGCAAAACTCAACTTTTAGTTCGTTATAATTATTAACTACATAATGTTGTTCACCCCATTGCATTTCCCATTTTTCATTATGATTTTTACGCTGAACATCAATTGTTTTAAAATTTTTTGCAAGAGGTTCACCTTGTATAAATTCAATTCCCAGTTTTGAATCACCAATAACTTGCTTACCCTTATAAGTTACATCATAGACAGGCTGGTTATCCTTGTTTAAACTGAATTCAACTTCTATATTACCATCAGGTGACTTTATTGCCCAGTTATTTCCCATAAAGAAGCCACAACCACTCATTATTAATATAACTGCTGCCAAAACCACATATACTAATTTTTTCATCTTTTACCTGTTACTTTCATTGCTTTTTTTACACAAACATATAAATATATAAATTTCTCCTCTCCATTTAAACATTTGATTTAGATCATATTTCATTTAACAGTAATTTATTATAATACAGGAACTATTTACGGGAATTGTTGATTTTGATATATACATTGCATCTGGAGATAATATGTGCTACAAGAAATATACTATTTTGATTTTGTGTGTTCTTGGTGTATTAAACATATCGGGAATTTTGCTATCACTAATTTTCCCAGAGTATGGATTTGAATCCGAATTGGTTAGAGTTCTTGGTCTTATCCTCGCACTACTAATAGTTAGTTTAGTAATGGTTTCCTACACTTTCGAGCTAGGTTTTGCTGTTTCGCTTCTTAGCGGAATTGTTGTTGCCGTACTAAGTTTTAGCGATTTTATTGCTTTTGTATCTGGATATAACTTCACTTCAATGGGCTATTACGGCTTACTATTTGCAGTTATTTCCATCGTGCTGGTTTATACTAGCCTAAAAGCAGATGAAACTCTTAACATTTTATAATTAAATTTTTCTTTCCTCTTCCTTTTCGCTTTTTATTGCCTTAACTTTCTTGTCACTTTTAAATAGTTTTGGCAAATGGAAACAATTTCATTAAAACAACATTTTAGGGATACTTTTAAGCTTGCCCTGCCGGTAGCTATTGGTCAGTTGGGACAAGTAGCTTTTGGTGTTACTGATAGTATTATGATTGGGCACGTTGGATCGGCACATCTGGCTGCTTCTTCGCTGGTTAACGGTATCTATTTTCTTGTGCTTATTTTAGGCATTGGATTAAGCTCGGCAATTACTCCGCTTGTTGCAATTGCCAAAGGTGCTAAAAATGATGAGGAATGCGGCATTATTCTGCGTCAGTCACTTTTAGTTAACTTACTGGTTGCTTTAATAATATTTGCAGTTCTGTTTGTACTTGCCTATTTTATTGTAGATATGAATCAGCCGCCGGAGGTTGTTGAGCTATCAAAATCATATCTGATTATCTTAAGCTTTGCTGTTTTTCCGTTTATTATCTTCGCAACATACAAACAGTTTCTTGAAGGTATCTCAATCACACGTCCGGCAATGTATATTATACTGGTTGCAAATATCTTTAATTTTTTTGGCAACTATGTTTTAATATACGGCAAGTTTGGTTTCCCAAGGCTTGAGTTAGATGGAGCCGGTTATGCAACGCTTACTACCCGTACATTTCTGGCAGTTGTTTTGTTTCTTTATGTTATTTACAACTCATCGCTTAAAAAATATGATCCCTCGCTTAAGTTCAGGAATATAAACTTTATCGTTATTAAAAAGTATCTAAATCTTGGTATTCCAAGCGGATTGCAATATTTTTTCGAGGTTAGTTCATTTGCTTTTGGTGCCATTATGATTGGGTGGTTGGGCAAAAACGAACTTGCGGCACATCAAATTTCACTTAATCTGGCTTCAATTACTTACATGACCATACTGGGTATTTCCATAGCAGCCTCTATAAGAGTTGGCAGTTATTATGGTGCGGGCAACTACCGCGAAGCAGAACGTGCAGGTTATTCTGCTTTTCAATTAACCTCAATGTTAATGATTGTTTTCGGTGCACTGTTTATAATCTTCAGGAATTATTTACCATACATTTATAATAGTGAACCCGATGTGGTAAAAATAGCTTCCGTACTAATTGTTGTTGCTGCCTTTTTTCAGCTCTCCGATGGCAACCAGGCTATTGGAATGGGCTCCTTAAGAGGTATAACAGATGTAAAAATACCAATGTATTTTAGTCTGTTTTCCTACTGGGTGGTTGGTATAGGTGTTGGCTACATTCTCGGGTTTATATTTAACTTTGGTGTTGTTGGGGTTTGGATAGGCTTTCTCTCCGGGCTAACAATTACTGCCATCTTTTTTGTGTTCAGATTCAGACTAAAAGTAAAACAACTTTACAGTTAATCCGTCATAAAATGAAAATTGAAAGGTTTGTTTAATGGATACTTTTTCAGTTATTCTTCTATGTAGTGGTATTCTTTTCAGCATTCTTGGGTTAGCCGGACTCCTTTACCCTCTAATACCCTCCCCTGTAACTCTATTTATTGGACTTTTACTCATTGCCTGGGCTGAAAAATTTACCTACGTAGGAGGTTATACAATTACTGCTATGTTTTTATTAACAGTAATTGCCCATGTACTCGATTTTATTGCCGGTGCTTTTGGTGCCAAAAAGTTTGGGGCTCATAAACGTGCAGTTCTCGGAGCACTGATTGGTAGCGTTGTAGGTATATTTTTCGGTTTTGTAGGCATTATTGTTGGTCCGTTTATTGGGGCAATGGCAGGGCAACTATCTGTAAAACGGGATATAAATGAAGCTTCTGTTGCAGGATTTGGTGCATGGATTGGTTTTATTACCGGACTTGCAGTAAAGTTATCCATCGGTCTTTCTTTGGTTGGACTGTTTCTGATTATGCGTTTTGCTGTTTAGGTTAAGGAATCCGGAGTATTTTTCATAACCTGCTTAACAGCATAGCGATAAATATCACCGGCTATGCTCCTACCTACCTCAATGAATGAACTCACTGGCAGGATAATGCTCTCTATTGCTTCTCTTTTGAAAACTAATCCTCATGTTTTATGTTTCACAAACTTTGAAGAATCACATAATGGATTCAGTCAAACACACCTCAATCATCTCTATCCTCATCGGCAACAAACTAATATTTTAATTAGATAAATAGAATATTAAACATATATATTGTAAGCAAATCAACATAAAACCATGCATGACTTTTGACATATCAACAGTATTTATAACAAGAGTGTTAAAATCCGCCCCCTTCATTTAGACTTCAAATTGTTTTGACTTTAATTCTTTACTTTTCATATTTTAGAATTATAATTTGGGTATAAAAGGGTTAGAAATGAAAAAAAAGAAAGCAAAATAAACAGGTCCAGTTGGAAGAAACGTGCGTTTTCAATTGTCACGATCTATTTAATCTGATCTAGGAATAAAACAACTCTTGAAGATACATGCACCATATTTACCATATTGTTGTTTTACCTGCTGCTATCCTTCGTGGATTTTTGGGTCTATTTATCTTGTTTTGTAGGACTTGACATTTATATTTTAATTGGAGTTCAATAGAATCATCAGCAATTTAACTGGTAGTACAAAAGGAGGTTCTAAACTATCAGAAGGTACTTTAAGAAATAATTAATGATTTTATAGTTTAATTTAATATCGAGGTATTTAATGTTAAAAAAAATAATCCTTTTTTTTGTTTTCACATCTTGCATTTTTGCAAGCACACAAGTAACAACAGGATTTTCCGTAAAACTTGATGCCGGGGCACTCAATAAAGCCGTAAATATTTTTGCAAGAAGTTCTCCATATTTTAATCCTTACGAAGGAACAGTTGCCGGAATGAATTATAAAATACAACTCCATGTTCCAGAATTTATTTTTGAAAATGAATTATTGAAAATAAAATTAACTTTTACTGCAGAATTAGGAGGTATAATTAGTCCTGATTTTTCTGTTACACCTGAAGTAGAGGTTCCAGCAACTTCTATTGATCTTTTAACTGTAATCGCTGAGTTAAAAAATTTCAGTTCACACATAGTTGGTAATAATGATATACCAGATATCCTAGAAAGCATAATAGTAAACTACTATAATGATTTACAACCCTGGGTCTATCCGGAAAAACTACTAGAAGAAATTAATGATGACTACATGTCAAGTATTTCAGGAGAACTAACAAATATTGAACTTGCAGAACAATTAACCGATGCAAACTGTCTTGAATTAAAGCTTAACCTATATTTTGAGACAGATATTCCAGAGATTAGTTGCTATATAACTAATGATAGAACCTTTCAAATAACAACTAATTGTGATGTTAGAATATTAAAATTGAAGATTTATAATTCTATTGTTCAAGAACTATTTTCAGACGAAACTCCTCATGATTTAAATGTGGGGCAGATGGATCCAATTTTTACAACCTTTGCAAATCAACCGTTTTACCTTACAGTTTATGTGGAACATTTAGAAACTGAGAGATACTTTGTTTTAAGTGGAAGTGCAGGGGGATGGATGGGAATAGTGAACAGATTTAATTGATCATAATTTAAAATGATTGGTTAGATGAGAATATCTTTTTCTCTTTTCACTACAACTGAACGTAGGATGAACTTGACAAAAGGAAGCATCTTACAATAAAGCTGAATAATTAAGAAAGAATGACAATTACCTGGTAACTTTCTGGTAGTTGATAATTCTTTGTTCCGAAGAAACATTTTTGTATTAAAGAAGGAAAATTTAATGAAACATATAAAATTACTATTCTTATTTTTATTTATTTCTGGTTCAGCATTCGCACAAAACTCTATAAAATTTGAGATTAGTGAAACTCAAATAGAAAATGCAGTTAAGGTATTAACCAGTTCAAAATCATTAAACTTTGGAAAACTGTTTGAGGGAGATAATGTATTATCTTACAGTTGGTATATAAATATTGACGATGTTGATGTAGACGTAAAACCGAACAACCAAGTTGAATTGTACGTGCATCTGCATGGTGAGGGTGAAATTGATGTTATAACAGACATGCTTAATTCGCATGGGTCTGTTACTGCTGATGGTCCGCTTTATGGTTCATTTAGTCTGGAAGGAGATTATAATGATGGTTATAAACTGATTTTTAACCCTTCAACTTTATATGCTTCGGAGTGGAACTATGATGCAAATGCTGATGATCCTATTATCAATGCATTATTAACAAATGTTCTTAGTGGTGTTCCTTTAATGGCATACGAATTTCCAAACTTTGAAGTAAATATTGGTTCAAGTTTCCTTCCAGGTGAAATTGCAACATATTTTTCTAGTAGTTCACCAAGCCTTACAACCGATGCAACAAATATCACTCTGGATTTCGAAGTAAAAACAGAATGTCTTGTAGCCGTCCGAACAAATTTTAACAGTTTGAATAATTTTGGAAGAGTGGCACAATATAATGAGGAAAATGGGTTATGGTCATTTTGGTTTAATAGCCCGCATGTGTTTGGTATGCAACAATTTTCTGAAAGACGTATTGCAGTTGAAAATAACAATTATACAGTAAACAACACAACCGTAAAACTGTTCAATTGGGATGGTGATAATAATAACATAAAAAAAGAACTTGTAATTAATGTAGATGAAGATGCAATTCACACAGCCAATTATCACCCTGCAGTTCAGCTAAATATTAACGCACTTGGTGAAAATAATAACGATGTAATAACTACTGAAGTTATGCATCATGGTGAGGCAAAACAAACACCATACACTGAATTAGGCATTGCTTCTCCTTATTTTACAAAACTCTATGCTGCTGAATATGCTGAAAAAGGAGATAAAGTATATCAGTTTATTGAATGGGAAGATGGCTCTACAAACAATGAAAGACTAGCTTATCCAACCAGTGCATCTAGTTATACAGTCAACTACAAGGCATTACATAACACGGATAACTTAAACGATTTTACATGTACAAATCAGCGAAAAATAATTCAATTGTCTTCAAATAGTTACATTGCTGTTTACGAAAGTAAAGAGCGCATATGGATCGAACAATCTGCTGATGGAATTCTTTGGTCTCTTGGTAATAATAGACAACCACTATCTGAATCAAATTGCAAGCAACCATCAATTGCAAATTATGGTAACAGCATTATTATCGTATATCAGGAAGAGTATCCAAATGGATATAAAATAAAGATGGCAGAATATAATGCTGCAACCAAAACTTTAGGAACCACCCATCAGTTATTTGAAACAGATTATACAGGTAATTTTGAATTCGATGCTCAACCGACTATCGCTGTCGTTGGTGGTCAACAATATCTTTCTTTATGGAGAGTTGAAGACTTGGGAGGTTTCAATTACGAACCAGGAATTTACTTTCTAAGAGGTTATAGAGCAAACCCATTTTCAGCAATTCAGTGGTATAGCGGGGGTTTCGAGAAGCTACCAAATACAACTGCTAACTCTATTTATGCATCTGTTGTTGGACTAGAGCATTCTTCAGGATATTATATGCATATAGTTTGGCAGGAGAGCAATACGGCAATTAAATACCAGCAAACTTATTGCGGAAGTATATCTCAACCTTTAACTTGGAACTGGTATTCTGAAGTTTCAGCAAATTGTGGTATGACAAGAAACTTAAAACCAGAAATGGTAATTATGGATGTTGATCTAAATCCCAGAGTTGTATGGGTAGGAGAAAAGGATACACCTTATATTGAAGATCCTACAAAACTAAGTACAGTTTACGCAACAACAAAACAACTTGTTCTTAGAGGACTTCAAGGCACTTCAACAAAGTCATGGAATCCACAAAGCTGGAAGTTTGGAAACTATGTAACGGAAGCTGCAATTGAAAGAACTGCAGATGATGGATATGTAATTGGTTGGTCTCAAAACCAAGATAAAAAATTCATATTTAATTCGAGTTGGACAATTAGATCATTTGGTATTTCAGGAACCGGGATTGAGCTAAATTATGCTCCAACTATTGACAATGTATTTGCTACAACAATTCATTCTTCAGGACAAATCTACACTCCAAATGAATTACTAAGTTCCAATATCATCGATGATCTTGTACCAAAAGAGAATAAAATGATTACTTCAACAGGTAGGGAGGGTATTGTCTCAACTAATGAAGCAGAGATATATTTTACGCTTGCCGATATACTTGTTGATGGCACTTTACTTGAATTTGTAGATGTTGATGAAAATACACCAATTAATAACTGCAACGAATTAAATGCTCTTTTGGAAACAAAATCATTTGAAGTAAATAATAATACGCAATTACAACTTAGCTTACTTTATTCTGTAGTAAATAAGAATTCAATCTCCAAGTCATTTAAAAAGGATGATTTCGTAAGTTTTAAAGTTGAGTTGGTGGATGTTAATACCAATGAAGTTCTTGGTGTTTATGACGAAATTAAATTCACAAAAGAAACTGGTGATTTAGAAAAAGTAAGTACCTATTCATTAGAAATGGATGGAATTGGTAACAGAGTAGCGAAATTAAGACTGGTAGTTGATGAAAATGTTGATGCAAAATTTACAATGTCTCATATTTTCGCAGAAGAAAGTATAATTGGAAAAACAACGATTCAGAATGTTTCCTACGCAGGAAAACTTGAAGTAACCGAATACGGATTGGCACAAAACTATCCAAACCCGTTTAACCCAAGTACAACAATAAACTACCAGATACCGGAAGCAGGTATAGTAACAATAAAAATATTTGATATACTTGGTCGTGAAGTAACAACACTGGTTAACGAACAGAAAGCACAGGGTGTTTATACAGTTAACTTTAATGCAGCAAGTTTGGCAAGTGGTGTTTACCTTTATAATATTCAGGTTAATGATTTCTCTGCTACTCGCAAAATGATCTTAATGAAATAGCATACCATCACGATATATTTTAGTTTTCGTAGGGCGGTAATTTTGCCGCCTTTTTGTTATAAGTCTAGGAGTAACAGGCAAAGCATAGTCTTATTATCGCTTTGTTACCGGCAGTTAATACAACATGTCGCCCCGATAGGGCTTTGATGTTAAACCACTAAAATTTAACCTCTCTATGGTAAAAGCAAAATACTTTGGTTGAGGAAATTATTTTGTAAAAATGTTCTTTAGTCCAAACTTTTTAGGTAATCCTCAAGGATAACAGCAGCAGCATTTTTGTCAATCAGTCCCTTGTCCCTTCTCTTTTTTTTACTCGAAACCGCACTGATAATACGCTCCTGGGCAATTGAAGAGGAGTAACGTTCATCGGCAAGGTGAACAGGTAGCCTGAACTTGTTTTTGAGCATATTGGTAAACTCATCAATTCGCTGACTAATACGGGTACGTTCACCACTTTCTTTAAGGGGATAGCCAAGGACAATTTCCGTAACACCAAACTCATCAATAACCTTTCGCAGGTTTTCAACAATTTTTTGGTCATTAGGTATGGTATCATGAGGGTAGGCAAACATCATGAGTGGATCTGTAAGAGCCAAGCCAATACGTTTTTCGCCGTAATCTATTCCAAGTAATCTTTTCATAATATATCAGGCAGAATCGGAATCAAACCTTTCAACGGAGTAAATATCCTTGTTCTTTTTTAAACGTTGTATAAGTCTGGTAAGGTGTTCAAGATCATTAACATAAACAGCAACCGTACCCTCGAACATTGAATTATTAGTTTGGATATTAATTGCCTTGATGTTAGAATTTCTATAATTGGTAATTGAATTGGATATTTCCTTAAGTATTCCCGGATTATCCTCACCGGTAATTTTAATACCCGCAACAAATAACGAACCGTTATCCTTTGGCCAATCCGCCTTAACAAGTCTTTCCTCGTTATGCCTTGACATGTTATGTATATTCCGGCAATCGCGTCTGTGAATTTTAATACCTTCGCCAATTGTAATGTATCCAATAATCGGGTCGCCAGGAATAGGATGACAGCACTTGGCAAAATTAACATCCATACCTTTGTAATCACCATCGATAACTACCCCGCCCATTTCGGTTCGGGCAATTTCAGCAAAAGAGGAAAACTCTTCAACTTTAACAGCTTCTTCCTCAACTTGACTCGGATTTAATATTTCGTCAATATCTACTTTATCGTTGGCAACTGCAATGTAAAACTTGTTAGGGTTTTCATATTTAAGTTTATTAACAAGACGCTGCATTTCATTCTGGTCGAAAGAGAACTTGTATTTTTTTAACTTGCGTTCCCAAATTTCCTTGCCCGATTCAACAATACGTTCTTCTTCCTTGTTAAGATACTTTCTTACTCCCTGCTTTGCCTTATGGGTAACTGCAAACTTTAGCCAGCCTTTATTAGGGTGCTGATTTTTAGAGGTAATTATTTCAACCTGATCGCCACTATTAAGTTTTGTGTTAAGTGGTACAATTTTACCATTAACTTTTGCACCGATGCAATGGTAGCCAACGTTGCTGTGAATATCGAAAGCAAAATCGATAGGGGTTGAATTAGCAGGCAATCGTCTTAAATCTCCCTGCGGAGTAAAAACATAAATTTCATCCTGGTATAGGTTCAGTTTAAAGCTGGCAAGAATTTCCTTGGTAGCTTCGTTTTTATTGGCATTCTCAAATATGTCCCTAATCCAGTTAACCCAATCCTCAAGGTCTTTGTCGGCTTTCGCCATATTTTCCTTGTAACGCCAGTGTGCAGCAACACCCTTCTCTGCAATTTCGTGCATAGCTCTGGTGCGTATCTGTATTTCAACGAGCTTACCTTCGGGACCAATTACAGTGTTGTGAATAGACTGGTAACCATTTTTTTTGGGAATTGAGATATAATCCTTAAATCTTTCTGAGATTGGCTTGAATATCTGGTTTATAATACCGAGTACAAGAAAACATTTATTGGGATCGTTATCCTCAATAATTACCCTTATTGCAAGCAAATCGAAAATTTGATCGAAAGAGGTGTTTTGCTTAATCATCTTCTTGTAAATTGAATAGAAATGCTTTGGTCTTCCGCCAATCTGGAATTTCAACCCTTCAATATCAAGTTTTTCTTTAATTGGAATGAGAAACTTGCTAATATATTCTTCACGTTCCTTGCGTTTCTCTTTTAAGTTTTTGGCAATTTCGTTATAAGCCTCTTTATTGAGGTATTTAAATGAAAGGTCTTCCAGTTCCCATTTTACCCTACCTAAACCAAACCTATTTGCAAAAGGGGCGTAAATTTCAATTGTTTCCTTTGAAACACGACGTTGTTTTTCCGGCTTTACAAAATCAAGCGTGCGCATATTATGAAGCCTGTCAGCAAACTTAACAAGTATTACCCTAACATCTTTCACCATTGAGAGAAGTAACTTGCGGTAGTTTTCTGCCTGAGTAATTTCATGCCCCTTAAAAACGCCACTCATCTTGGTAACACCGTCAACAATTTCTGCAACTTCGGGACCAAATTCACGATCAATAAACTCAAGAGAATACTCTGTATCCTCTACAACATCGTGTAGTAAAGCCGATACCACTGAAATATCGTCCAGCGGTATTTCATTGGCAACAATCATCGCAACAGCATAAGGATGGTAAAAATAAGGTTCACCCGATTCACGAGAGTGATTCTTATGTGCCTCTTCACTTAATCTGAAGCTTTTTTTAATGAGGTCCTCATTAACTTTCGGCAGGTTTTTATTACACGCCTCAAGGAGGTCATCCAGCATACGTTTTTGTTTAGTACCCGTAATCATAACATTACTATAGCTAATTGTTAAGCTCAAGCAACTCATCTTTAAGATCAGCTACCCGGTTTAGTCTATCATCCAGAATATCTTTTTCAAAGTCGTTTAATTTCAATTCCAATATATCATTACAATACTTTAATGCAAGACCAATTTCACCAACATCAAAATAACGTTGTGCAATTTTATGCTTTAATTCAACTGTAATTACGTTATTGAGATCATTTGTCCTTAAATACTCTTTTAGCAAATCCTTAAAAACAGTAATTGCCTTTAATGGCTCTTTTCCGGTATAAGCAGCACCAAGAGTCCATCTGTACGTTCTATTGCCCGGATACTTTACAAAAAGCTTTTTCAGCATTTTGATAGCAGCATCGTAATCACCCCGCTTAATATTAAGCCATGCAAGAGTATTGATTGCATAGGAGTAACTATACGGATTATAGGGCAACACTTCCTTAAGAATCTTTTCACCTTCGGGAGCTTCGTTATCAACAAAAGGAAGCCAGTCAATATTTTTGGTAAATAATCCTTTGTAAATCATTGAGCTACCAGTCATAACCCTGGCATCATAAAAAGTGGAATCGAGCTCAGTGCAACGCACAAAATAATCCACAGCACCTAACCCATCAAAAAACGATGATATATAATCCCCGTTAAGCGAATGTAGATACACCTTAAAATTGGTTACGAGTCCGGCATAATAATAGTACCACGGATCCTCTTCATGTAAATCCAATGAGTCCTCAAGATTATCCTGAAGAGCCTCAAGATTATCCATCAAAGAATCAGGGATATTATATTTTTTTAACGCACTAAGCTTTATAATTGGTAAACCGGCAAGGTAAATTTCACCCAAAGGTATATCAGGATACTTCTCTTTTAGCATATTAAAAGTTGCACTGGCACTATCATACTGTGCATTCTGCATAAAATCCAGTCCGATTCGCAATAACGAATCGGCTTCGGCAACCGGATGGATTTGAGCATTAATTGTTAAGCTAAAAAGGATAAAGAGAACACTAAAACGTACCAAAGGTCCTGTCACCAGCATCTCCCAAACCTGGCACAATATAGCCAATATCGTTCAGTTGTCTATCCAATGAAGCAGTAAACACAGGAATTTCAGGATGATCTTCCTCCATACGTTTTACACCTTCCGGAGCAGCAATTAAAGTTGCAAGAATAAAATCCTTTGCATTTCTGTCTTTCAAAAACTTGAATGCAGCAGAAGCACTACCACCAGTAGCAAGCATTGGATCAAGAACAATTATTTTACTGCAATCAATTTCTTTTGGAGTTTTGAAATAATATTCTTCAGGCTGAAGTGTTTCTTCATTTCTCTGCAATCCAATATGACCTACTTTGGCATACGGAATCATATCCAAAAACGGCTCAACCAACGATAGTCCGGCACGCAAAATTGGAATGAGAATAACATCTTCCTTGATTTTATATCCGGCAGTTGTTTCGAGAGGAGTTTCAACATCTGTTTCTTCAAGAGTAAGGCTTTTACTGATTTCAATAACTAGGGAGTATGCAATTCTTTTTAAAGCCAAACGAAACTGGTATTCTTTTGTTTCTTTGTTTCGTAAATATGTTAAATCTCTTTTAATCAACGGATTATCTACAACAGTTAAATTTTTCATACTATTTCCTGATTTTTCTTCCTAATACTGAAAGTAAATTTACAAAAGGTGATACAGGTGGCGAATAATTAAAATTAACTTCATCTAATTCTGAAACAGAAATACGGCTTTTAATCATCAAAGATATAATATCACCATACCCGCTTATTTCGGAACCACCTGCAAACTGGGCTCCATATATTTGCAAATTGTATTTATCGTACAATATTTTACCGAAAATTTTTCTACTGCCCGGCATAACTTTAACCAGATTATATGCAATAGCAGATACACTTTCAAAGGTTTTGTTAGTCTGTGCCAGCTCAAACGCATTTAAACCAACCTGACAAATATAACTATCGAAAAGTTTAAAAATTGTATTTCTTATTACAGGTTTGAATATTTTATTTCCACCGGCTGCATTCTCTCCTGCTATATGTCCGCTTTGGTGTGCAATTGTAGCAACCGGATGATATATTTTTTTGCCAGTAATAAAATCGGAAACCTCAATGCAATCACCCGCAGCAAAAATATGCTGATTGGTAGTTTTTAGTTTGTTATCAACAGCTATTGCCCCTGTGTTCCCTAAATTAATTTTAGCTGATAATGCTAAAGAAGTTTCTGGTTTCACCCCTGCAGAGACAAGCACCAGATCAGTTTTGATTTTCTCATTATCAAACTTAACCTGATTAATAAATTCATCACCCCTAATTGTAATATCTTTAAAATCACCAATAAATTTCACATTATTTTGTTCAAGCAGATCAATGGCGAGTTTACTTATTTCCGGCTCCGCATTGACAAGTGGCAATGAATTTTTGTCTGCAATTGTTACAGTATCACAAATATCACTAAAGGCATCAGCAGCCTCAAGTCCAATATACCCAGCACCAACTATTAATACACTCCTCACACCATTTTGATTTATATAAGATTGTACAGCCTTCAAATCGGTAACGGATTTTAGATTAAATACATTTTTGTAATTCGAAGTAAACCCGGAAATTGAAACTGCACGAGAACCAGTAGCAAGTATGAGTTTATCGTAGTTAACTATTTTACTGGCTTGGGATTTCTTGTCGAAAACCTTAATATTTCTTTCTTGTGCATTAACATCTGTTACAAGATTACCGGTAAATGTTTCAACCCCTTTTTCCTCCCTGAATTCATCAGCATTGAAAAATACTAAATCATCAGCATTACCGATAGTGTTGTTCAGCACGTATGGTAGCTCGCAAGTGCCCGTTGAAATATAAGTCCCCGCTTCGAACATAGCAACATCCGCATCAGGGTTAGTCCGTTTTGCTTTGGCAGCAGCAGCCGGACCAGCAGCATTCCCCCCAACAACAACAATTTTCATCCTATGCGGTATATTTTGGAAGTAAGTCAAACCATCTCCATAATCTTTTCACCAAAAATAAATATTGCTACAATAACGGCAGTTATTGCCATAATTAGTACAGCACCGGCGGCAACATCTTTTGCCAATTTTATTAGCAAATCATGCTCGGGTGAAACTTTGTCAGCAAGGTATTCTATTGCCGAATTAAATCCTTCTGCCGCAATTACGCTACCTATGGTTAAAAATATAATCGTCCACTCAATAGCAGTAATCTTGAAATAAATACCTGCCCCAATTGCAACCACAGTAGCAAGAGCGTGAATTCGTGCATGGCTGCAATACCTAAACAGCAAACCAATGCCGTTAAATGCGTATCCAAAACTTTTAATTTCTTTCTTCAGGAAGTTCATTAGCTAATCTACTTTAAAATCCTCAAACGGACTATTATTGATTTCTTTTTTTAACTCTTTCTTTACACTGTCAGGTATCTCATTCCAATGCAGATTATTTATTGCACCATACAAGGCATATACCATTATACTGGATGCCTCATACCCTTGGGCTTTTAGAATATGATATACATTCACCGCCCCCAGTTTTTCGAGGTCGGCTTTGGTAAATATATCAACCGAGTTTAGCATCTTAACAGAAACATCACCCAAATTCTTTAATTTTTTAAGCTCCGATTTAGCCACAATAAACTTTCATAATTAACACTTTATTTGGAGCAATATAAATAATATCCGCAAAAAAGTGGAGTTTAAATATAAAAAAAGCGAACTCCGTGAAAGAGTTCGCTTTAATTTATAAGCTAAATTATATTACTGAGCTAATAGGCTAAGAAGAATACCAGCCGCAACTGCCGAACCAATAACACCAGAAACGTTAGGAGCCATAGCGTGCATAAGCAGATAGTTAGTTGGGTCTTCTTCAAGTCCCATATGATGAACAACCCTTGCACTATCCGGTACAGCAGAAACACCAGCAGCACCAATCATAGGGTTAAGTTTATTTTCGTCACTTAGGAACTTGTTCATAACCTTGGCAAAAATTACACCTGCTGCTGTAGCAACCATAAAAGAAGCTGCACCCAGAGCAAATATTTTGATTGAATCCAGAGTAAGGAAAGTTGTTGCCTGAGTAGAAGCACCAACTGTTAAACCTAATAAAATTGTAACAATATCAATCAAAGGTTTGGCAGCTGTATCTGCAAGTCGTTTTGTAACACCCGACTCTTTAAGCAGGTTACCAAAGAACAGCATACCAAGAAGCGGTAAACCACCCGGAGAAATAAATGTAGTAAGAATTAAACCAACAATTGGGAAAAGTATCTTTTCAGTTCTTGATACAGTTCTTGGTGGTTTCATTTTAATTCTTCTTTCTTCCTTGGTAGTTAACAACTTAATAACCGGTGGCTGAATTACAGGCACCAGTGCCATGTATGAATAAGCCGCAATTGCAATTGCACCGAGTAGATGGTTAGCAAGTTTTGATGAAAGAAAAATAGCTGTAGGACCATCAGCACCGCCAATTATACCAATTGCAGCAGCTTCCTGAATATCGAAACCTAACCACAGAGCTACCATAAATGTAAGGAATATACCAAACTGTGCAGCAGCACCCAATAACATAAGTTTTGGGTTTGAAAGCAGTGCCGAAAAGTCAGTCATGGCACCAATACCCAAAAATATTAGCGGCGGGTAAATTCCTTTTAGTACACCAAAATAGAGGTAGTTTAGCACACTACCCGATTCATAAATTCCAAGCTGTAGATTGGCACCTTCCATAAACGGAATATTACCAATAAGGATACCAAATCCTATGGGTACCAATAACAGCGGTTCAAATTCCTTTTTAATACCAAGATACAAGAAGAACAAACCTGCAGCAATCATGGCAACGTGACCAATTGTTAGGTTTGCAAAACCTGTATAGGTTAGGAAAGTTGAAAAACCGTTATAAATTTCGTTTATTATTTCACCCATGAATTAACTCCCGATTTCCACTAAAGTATCACCTTCCAAAACAGAATCACCAACATTAACAGCAAGGCTTTTAATAACACCCGAAATATTTGCGTTAATATTGTTTTCCATTTTCATTGCTTCCATAACAAGTAGTTTATCTCCCGAGTTAACAGAATCACCAACCTTAACTGCAAGTGATAAAATTGTACCCGGCAGTGGTGCTTTAACAACACCGGCACCTTTCTTTTCAGTAGGTTTGCTTGTTTTAGGAGTATTTGTATCAGATGATGGTACCGCTTTCGGACGCATCAATCTGGGTGTTTTAGAGGTCTTTACATCTTTATGAAGTTCAACCTGATAGGAGGTTCCGTTAACTTCAACCTCAGCAATATTATCTTCAATGCTGATAATTTCAGCATCGTATTCGTTCCCTTTTATGGTAAACTTAAATTTTTTCATTTTATTTCCGTCTGCTTATTTCCTTGGGTAATGTCTTAGTCCGTAAATTTTTGAACTCCATGGGGAGTAAGGTCTTTGAACCTTTTTAATAGTAATAATAGTATTTTCTATATCATGTAATTCAGTAAAATGCAGGTGAAGTGCCATTGATATAGCCGCCATAGTATCGCCGGAAATATCCTGTTCTTCAGCACCATGTTCTGCTTTTCCCGAAGCTACAAGTTTTTTACGGGTAGAACGTTTTAACAAGTTAGAGAAGCCTGCTACAACAAGAAAGAGTATTACCAGAGCAACAAATACCACGCCGTAACCAAGTATTGTAATAACAATACCTTCCTTGGTAAGGTACATCATATCAGTATTCTGACTTACTGTATCGGCTACTGTTGTAAGTGTATCCATTAATTTTTAATCCTTATTATTTTCTATTACAATGGAATGTTGCTATGTTTTTTAGGAGGATTCTGATCCTTTTTAGTAGCAAGCATTTGTAAAGCTCTGCAAATTCTGAACCTTGTGTTTCTTGGTTCAATTACATCATCAATGTAACCAAATTTTGCAGCCACATATGGATTAGCAAATTTATTTTTATACTCTTCTTCTTTTTCAGCCATAAACTTGGCACGTTCTTCAGGGTCTTCAATTTTTCTTATTTCACGTGCATGAAGAACTTCAATTGCACCCTTAGGACCCATTACTGCAATTTCTGCACCAGGCCATGCATAGTTTATATCACCACGTAAGTGTTTTGAACTCATAACATCATAAGCACCACCATAAGCTTTACGAAGAATTATTGTAACTTTTGGAACAGTTGCTTCACCATAAGCAAATAGCAGTTTTGCACCATGAATAATAATACCACCGTATTCCTGGGTTGTACCCGGAAGGAAGCCCGGAACATCAACAAGAGTAACAATTGGAATATTGAAAGCATCACAAAAACGAACAAAACGAGCACCCTTTCTTGAAGCATTAATATCAAGTACACCCGCCAAGTATTGTGGCTGGTTTGCTATGATACCAACAGGGCTACCGTTAAATGTAGCGAAACCGGTTACAATGTTAGGAGCATAATGTCTCTGAACTTCAAGAAATTCAGCATTATCAGCTATTGAGTAAATAACCTCTTTAACATCGTAAGGTTTGTTAGGATTGTCTGGAATTATTTCATTAAGTGCGTCATCAAGTCTGTCAATAGGATCATCACACTGTTTTAGCGGAGGATCTTCCAGGTTATTCTGTGGTAAATAACTTAATAGCTTTCTGATAAGCATTAAACCTTCGTTTTCATCTTCTGTAACAAAATGAGAAACACCTGATTTTGATGCGTGTACCATCGCACCACCAAGTTCCTCATCAGTAACAACTTCACCAGTTACAGTTTTAACAACTTTAGGTCCGGTAACAAACATATAGCTTGTACCTTTGGTCATAATTGTAAAATCAGTAAGAGCCGGAGAGTAAACAGCACCACCAGCACAAGGACCAAAAATAGCAGAGATTTGTGGTACAACACCACTCGCCATAATATTTTTCTGGAAGATATCAGCGTAACCACCAAGTGATTTAACACCTTCCTGAATACGAGCACCACCGGAGTCGTTTATCCCAATAATAGGGGCACCCATTTTCATGGCTTTATCCATAACCTTGCAAATTTTCTGGGCATACATTTCAGAAAGTGAACCACCAAAAATTGTAAAGTCCTGTGAAAATACATATACAAGTCTTCCGTCAATAGTACCATAACCAGTAACAACACCATCGGATAAGAAGGACTTTTTATCAAGTCCGAAATCGTGAGTTCGGTGTGATACAAACATATCAAACTCTTCGAAGCTACCATCGTCAAGCAACATTTCTATACGTTCGCGTGCAGTATATTTACCTTTTTTATGTTGTGAGTCAATTCTATCCTGACCACCACCCAAACGTGCTTCACCACGTTTGTCCATTAATTCCTTAATTCTATTCTCTATCGGCATTTTTTCTCCTGTCAAACAAATAATTAATTCTTGCTATGCGTTTTTGTCTTCACACAATTCAGTTAATACACCAAAGGTTGATTTTGGATGAAGGAAACCGATATCTAGTCCTTCAGCTCCTTTACGAGGTTCTTTGTCAATTAAACGAACACCTTTTTCTTCAGCGTCTTTAAGTGCAGTTTCAATACCTTTGGTAGCAAATGCAAGATGATGAATGCCTTCACCTTTTTTCTCAACAAATTTACCGATAGGTCCTTCCGGATCAGTTGATTCAAGTAACTCAATTTTAGTTTGACCAACTTTGAAGAATGCAGTTTTTACTTTCTGATCTGCTACTTCTTCAACAGCATAACATTTTAGACCGAGAACATCTTCATAATACCTAATCGAATCTTCCAGATTTTTTACGGCAATACCAACATGTTCTATATGTGTTATTTCCATTTAAAATACCTTTATTTATAATAATCGAATACTCATCACAATCAATAATTATACCATCGGAAATATTTAATAAAAATAGAATAATTGTGCAAATATAAGCTTTTTACAAAAGATGATATAATTCGATTATTAAATATAACAATATATTAACCTTCCTTTCTCATAATTCAGAAAAAATTATTTTATTCAAAGTTTATTTCTTTTGAAATTTTTTCTTGACAATAATGCAATTTCACTTTATGTTTACAACTCGCATTTAGTGAGACTTTGTTCTTAACACATACAAAGATATTCCACGGTAGCTCAATGGCAGAGCATGCGGCTGTTAACCGCAGGGTTGTAGGTTCGAGTCCTACCCGTGGAGCTTACTTTAGCCTCAACATTTGTTGGGGCTTTTTTTTATGCCCGGCAGATAGATAGACTTTTCGATATTTCGGTTGTAGGTTCTCCCGTTTGACGGGACTACCCGTGGAGCTTACTTTAGCCTCAACATTTGTTGGGGCTTTTTTTATGCCCGGCAGATAGATAGACTTTTCGATATTTCGGTTGTAGGTTCTCCCGTTTGACGGGACTACCCGTGGAGCTTACTTTAGCCTCAACATTTGTTGGGGCTTTTTTTATGCCCTACAATTTTATTTCCCTTTCATAGTTTAACTTTTTTTATTATTTTATAACCATTGTATAAGGTTTAATAATATGGTTATGAATAAATATCTAACTCTTGCTGAAACTGCTGAATTAGTTGGAAAATGCAAAGAGACTTTAAGAAGATGGGATAATGAAGGTATTCTGAATGCCGTTAGAGAACCAGTTTCGAACTATCGTGTTTACAGAAAAGAAGACGTACAAACTTTTCTTGGCAATCTTTTTGACGAAACTATAAACGAAGATATCTCGAACTTTGTTGAGCCACAATATAATTACTCAGTTCTTGAATTATTTGCAGGAGCTGGGGGGTTGGCCATTGGACTTGAGCAAGCAGGTTTAAATTGTTTAGCACTAAACGAAATTGATAAATGGGCTTGTAATACGTTAAGAATCAATCGTCCACAATGGAATGTATTGGAAGGTGATATAAAGGATTTTACCTTCTCCAAATATAAAAATAGTATCGATGTAGTTACTGGTGGTTTCCCTTGCCAAGCCTTTAGTTATGCAGGGAAAAAGCTTGGTCTTAATGACGCAAGAGGAACTCTTTTTTACGAGTTTGCCAGAGTTGTTAAGGAAGTATCTCCGGCTATTTGTTTAGGGGAAAATGTTCGTGGACTGCTAAGTCATGATAAAGGGAAAACATTGCACGGAATGATATCAATACTTAATGAGATTGGTTATAATGTTGCACCCATAAAAATTTTAAAAGCTATTAACTATAAGGTTCCGCAGAAAAGAGAACGATTACTTTTGGTGGGAATCAGAAAAGATATAAATATCAAATACGAATACCCCTTACCTTTCACCAAAAGATATACTCTAAAAGATGCTTTAAAAAAAGGAGAGCTATTCAATGAGGACGTTCCTACTTCTGATGGGGCAAAATATCCTAAGACAAAAAGAAAGGTACTTGATTTAGTTCCACCTAAGGGTTATTGGCGTGATTTACCAATTGAAATCCAGAAAGAATATATGGGAAAAAGCTTTTATCTTGGTGGGGGTAAAACCGGTATGGCTCGCAGAATAGGATGGGATGAACCTAGCTTAACTTTAACTTGCAGCCCGGCTCAAAAACAAACTGAACGTTGCCACCCTGATGAAACTCGTCCATTTACTGTTCGCGAATATGCTAGAATTCAAACATTTCCAGATGAATGGGAATTTTCTGGTTCAATAGTCCAACAATACAAACAGATTGGAAACGCCGTACCAGTGAATTTAGGGAAAGAAATTGGTTACTCTATTATTAAATTTTTAAATAAGTATTATTCTCTTAAAAATTAAAATGCGGTGAGTTTCTGACCTCTTCTTCCAAATTAGCTAGCCCTTTATTTAGCAAATTTTGTGTATCCAACTTCATGATATTTTCATGTAATTCTTTTACAAGTTTATCATAAAAGTTGGGAAAACCTGTTAAACGATACCAAAAATCTTTTCCAATTATAACAGGATGATATTCGTCTATTTTCTTATAATGCGTGCTCAGTTCTTCTGGTTGACCATAAAGCACCCCAACTATAAAATCGTTATTATTTACACCTTTTAAAGCACTATTGGTTCGAGCCAAATTGATAGTTCTTTTAAACTTATCAATAAGTGGTTTTACATCCTCCGAGTTAATTGTATTTGGCCCAGATTTTAGCTGACACCATTTCTTTCGTTCATCTCTTTTATCAATAAACTCAATATCCATACCAGCTATCATTGATCCCTCAGCTAGCTCCAGTTCAACGAACATCCTCTGAATTCTAGTTCCAAATATAGTATTAATTGAGGTACCAAGTACCCTAGGTAAATATAAAGCCTTTGCAACACCACTTACTGTATAATTATTTTCAAGTAATTTTGATAAATATTTCACAACAATAGGATTTATTTTGTACGAATTTAGTTTTGAATTTCTATCTAGTGAAGCATTATTATGTTGATTGAAGATATTGGTAGTAAAATAGTCAACAATTTTTTTTAGAATATCTTGTTCTTTCATATTACCTCTTTATTTCCAACTTAAAATATCATATTATACAAGAAATGTCAAGAATGATATCTACTGAATCCAATTAAATGCAAACTATTTATACCTTTATACAATTTAGATTTCTTCTCACTATACAAAATTTTAAATTGGTTTTTGAAGAATCAGGTATTAACTATTTATTATACTTCTCTGGGAAAACATTATTTAAGATGGTAGATTACAAGATATTCCTTACTATATAAAACAGCCCCTGCGAACAGGAGCTATAATTAGGGGAGGAGGAAAAGGTATCCGCCCATGTAAAACATTTATTTTAACTTAAATAGCAAAGGTATCGATACTACAGTTTTTACCGGTTTGCCAGACATTACTCCGGGAATAAATTTGGTATTCTTTATTGCTTCCATAGCGGCTTCATCGCAACCACCACCAATACCCTTAATTAATTCCGTACTATCAACAACTCCCTTTTCACTAATAAAGGCTTTAACAAAAACTCTTCCCTGAATTCCGGCACGTTTGGCAATCTCGGGATACCTCAGTTTTTCTTGTATTGCAACAATACCTCCAACCGGTTGTGGCATTTCCTCGGCAGCCACAAGATAATCCGAAGTGCTTAAGTAAACTTTAAATGTTGAGTTAACCTTTTTGCCATCCTTTTCACCGGCTACATATTTCATTTTTTTCAGTGTTTCGATAATATATTCATTTACTTTATTTTTTTGTTCAGTCAGCACAAATATTTTATTAAGCTTACCATTAGAATCAACAAACAGTTTGTAAGTATAGGAATCGTCATCCGATTTTAATTCTTTACCCATCTCTCTTACTTTTGCAAATAGCTCATCTTTTTGTTTCAGTGCAGCATCATCTTGAGCAAAACCGGCAGTTTTTCTGATTTCGAAATTACTGTAATAGCCGTCGGTAGTAACTTCAATACCGGTCTTTTTTTCATTACACGCAAACAATAGTAGTGCTAATAATAGAATTACAATTTTTTTCATTTTATCTCCTAAAGATTTGTTGAAATTATTATCTCTCGATTTTTTCCCGGTTTTACCTCAATTTCAGGAAAACCGCTATTTATAACCCGCAGCATTTTCTCCTGGTACTTTATCTGTATTTTCTGCTGCTCAATTTGATTATCATAATCCAGGTTTTTGTAAAAGAGCAGCATAAAAGCAATTATTGTAACAATGGCAAAGGCATACTGAAAAATGTTAACCCGACTAAAACCAAACCAGTTTTGAGTCTCTTCCCTTTCGCCAATTAAGTTAAATATCCTGCTCTCAAGTTCATCAGGGAATTCTGATTTGGTTGTTTTAATACTATTCCGCATAAAGCTCATTTCCCTAAAGTATCTTCGTGCCTCCTCATTTTCCGAAAGCACTTCAAACATTTTCACTTCCGAGGCTTTATCCAATTCGCCATCAAAATAATGATCTATTGTATTTGTATATGCAGATTTCATATTATGCTACCTTCTTTTTTAAGCTTTTAATTAATTTTTGCCTTGTTTTATACAGCCTGCTTTTAACGAGGTCTTCGCTTATATCTAGCAAATGAGCAATTTCTGAATAGCTAAGCTCACTATACTCCCTTAGCACAAAAACTTCTTTTTGCTCAACCGGT
Source organism: Melioribacteraceae bacterium (assembly GCA_963663615.1). GTDB lineage: Bacteria > Bacteroidota > Ignavibacteria > Ignavibacteriales > Melioribacteraceae. The sequence goes on along the minus strand of OY760517.1, from coordinate 806,332 downwards.
AATTTTTCAAGCTCATCTTTAATAAGCTTACCAAACTCCTTAACTTCATAATTTTCATAAAGCGAACTTCCATCCCTTATTTCAATTTCGGCAATATCAGTAGTGTTAAACTGATCTGTTCTAACTTTTTTGTTCCTATAATACTGATAAACTTCATTACGAGCTGTAGTAAATAACCAGTACTTTGCTGAGTTAATATTTCTGATTCTGCCAATATTTTTATACAACCTTAAAAAAACTTCCTGAGTAATGTCCTCAGTTGTTAGTTCATCACCAACCATCTTTAGCACATAGTTGAAAATACGTACCTTGTTCTTATTATAGATCAGGGTAAACTGAATCAATTTTTGGTTGTTTTTACTCAAATTTCTTTTCCGCTTTTTATATAAAGATGGATTATGCTTAAAAATGTTGCCATTTCTTTTAATCTTTTTTTTTGTTTCTTAATATTTGCCGTATCTTTGTAACAATTGGGATAAAATTTGTGAGTGTATTATGACTGAATTTAATGATTTTGCGAAACTTCTTGCTGAAAAAAGTGGTGAAATAATAAAAAAATACCACCGCACAAAAGTAACAATTGAATCAAAAAAGGATGAATCTCCTGTTACTGTTGCTGACAAGGCAGCCGAAGAAGTTATGCGCGAACTTATAATGAAAGAGTTTCCTGAGCACGGAATTATTGGTGAAGAGTTTGGCAAGCACAATGTTGCCGCCGAGTACCAATGGGTACTTGACCCAATTGACGGAACAAAAAGCTTTATTACAGGTACAGTAAATTTTGGAACTTTAATTGCCCTGCTCAAGAATAATGAACCGGTCTTTGGAGTTATAAATCAGCCTGTGCTAAATGATTTTATGATTGGAGATGGAACTGTTACCACTCTTAATAATGAGGTTGTTACCATGAGGGAACTAAAGAATGTTAATGAAGCAACTATGCTTACCAGTTGCTACAAGGATATTGGGAAGTATCATGATGGTTCCAAATTTGATAAATTAATGCAGCAGGTAAAAATATTTCGTACATGGGGCGACGCCTACGGATATTCTCTTCTTGCAGCTGGTTTTGCCGATATTATGGTTGATGCAGTAATGAGCCTTTGGGATCTCGCTGCTATTATACCCGTTATACGTGGTGCAGGTGGTATAATAACTGATTATTACGGCGAAGACCCCATGACTGGAAATAGCATTTTGGCTGCAAATCCGGATTTGCATAAACAGGCTCTTGCCTTGATAAAATAACGTTTAGATTATAATTTACCGGTTACTCAAACTATGCACTTGTGTAACCGGATTTGCATAAAAAGTTAATAGGTTGGTCAAGTTACAGCAAAGAGGTAAGACTATGGTTACCAGAGGTTTGCTATATCTTTTTTTCGTAGTTAATTTAATTGGTTGTAGCAATGAACCAGACCCATATTTCAGGGCTTATAATACTATCGAATTTCCGGCTCAATATACACGGGCGGATACTGTTCTACGCTCTCCTTACCAAGAGGAAATGTTTACTATTGTACTGCCTTTTCTTAAAGATGGAGATACTATTGAGGTTGTTACGGAAAATCTTGCCGGACTGATACTATACCAAAACTATTACCATCAAGAGTTTGTAAGTTATAATGTGTTTCTTGAACAATTATTCAGCAGAAAAAAATTAATCGCTTCTGAACATTTGTCAGATGTTCTTCATGATTTCAACAGTTCTCTTGTAATTCCGGAAAACAAAATTATGACGGAATACAGAAAATATGGATTTGGCTATATTCTTAAAAAATACACAAAAAATGCCGGAAATGTTTTTTTTCAAGAATCGTACTATGATGTCTTAAAAGGTTTTGATGAAACTGCATTTAGAAGCATAATGTACAAACACAAATATTTTAGTCTTAATTACGGACTACTGGATAAACATATTTATGTAAAAAACCTTACAAATAGTCATTAAACAACGGGAAGTATAGCTCAGTAAACTTCCCGCAAACAATTTCAACTCATCAATCCTTCCGCATTTTTGCTGCCGTTTCCCTTATCTCGGTAAGGTCTCTTTGCATGGCACTCCAACCATACCACAATGTATGATCAGGGTTAGCATGAAATGAACCATGGTAAGTACGGTTACGATGTTTTAGAAACATTACGAATAGTTTCTGCTCAATAACTGTTGGTGCATCATGAAATGTTAGCACCGCCGGATAATTATAAGCATAGTTTTCAGCTTTTTTCATTATTCCGTCATTATACAATCCCGCAACTATTTCAATTGCTTCAGCCATTAGCTTATCAGCATTTCTAAGCATATCATCACTTTTGGATAACTCGGCTTTTGCAAAATTTTCGCTATGGCATTCACTACAAATTTTTAACATCTTGTTACGCTCATTTTGCCATGACTCCTTATCAAGTCGTGCCAAATCAATTGCCCTGATTGCATCTACTAGATTAGTTAGCTTGCCTTCGGGAGTAAAAGCACCAAGAGCTTTTAGAATAGTAGCCTGATCTTTAGCCCAATCCTTATCTTCCGGTAAAGGTAATTTTACGCCTAAAAAGCCCCATGCAGTTCTAACTTCATGATTACCATTATTCATATGGCAGGTTTGGCAGGTAGGAGCAGCAGTATTTTCGGGTAATACTTTATTTTGCTTAAGAAGGTATCTTACTCCGTGCTTGGATGTGGAGTACATTTCCCATTGGGCATGATCGAACCCCTGATGGCAGGTCTGACAAGCCTGTGGCTGTCTGGCTTCGGCAACCGAAAATGTATGCCGTGTATGGCAAGCATCGCAAGAAGCATGTCCAAACAATGACCCATTATCTTTAAGCTCCTCAATCTCCTCTTCTGTTTTAATACCAATTTTATGACATCCGCCACAACCTTTTTGTCCCGCCATTAACTCCATAGGCTGCATGTGTGCAGTGGGCATTGCTTTCATAGCTTTCCAGGCTTTTGCGTGCTTGCCTTTACTGTATTGCTCTGTTTGCTCATCATGACACATACCACATGTTTCGTATGTAGGCAGGGATGCGTTACTATAATCATCTGCGGATACATGTTCATCGCCATGGCATGTTGCACAATCAACATCCATCTCGGAGTGTTTACTTATTTGCCAGTCGGCAACAATATTTGGAGTAACATTATAATGACATTCAATGCAGGTTTGAGTATAAAACATTCCCGTGCATATCAATAAAAACAGCATTGTAAAATTAAATTTCATGCAGACTCCCGAAAAATAGTTATCGGAAAATTTTATAGTTTAGGTTTACAAATTTAATTTAAGGTTTTAATGAATACACTTCAAGCACCTTAATGTCTGGTTTAATTTCATTTGGGAAAGCTATATGAAAGGATGGGGTAAAAGGCAATTACCCCATTTAATCACTCATCCATTCTATTTCTTTTGTTTTGCAGGTAAGTGTACATTAAGCCCGGATTTAATGCAAGGAACATTGGTTCATAACCGCCAACAATTATTTTCACATTATCGTAACCCATCGATTTAAGATATACAAATACCATACTTGCCCTTATGGTTGCTGCACAAAAAATACCAACAACCTTATCCCTTGGTATTTTGTCAAGGCTATCCGGAATGTCGCAGATAGGTATCTCCAAACTTTTTACATGGTGATGCAGTGGAAAAGCTATTGTATCCATCTCCTCCCTCGATCTCACATCAATAAAACAGGCATCATCCAGTTTAAAAAGCTCCTCCGGAGTTATTCGGTGTTCGTTGTTTCCAAAATTTTCGAAATTGTAGTACCTAAGTACATCTTCAACGCGTATCATATAATCCTGTAATAGTTTGGTTATTTACTATATTCGGAAATAACATCTAACTATTTAACACTATATTACAACTTTTTAATTATTTAATATATTTTTCGCATTGCCAAAAGCATAAAATATTTCAGTGGCAATTTGCATACATCTTTCATTATATATATCCGTTTCCATTTCTGTACCATCATACTCTTTCGGATCTTCGTAAGTTAGCGAAACTCTATATTCTGCTCCAGACACTACTGGGCAGTTTTTATCGGCATCAGAACACGTCATTACTGCAATAAAGTTTTTTTGCGGATTATAATTGTCACTATACTTTTTAGAAAAAGCCAATGCAGGTTTTACTTCATCCGAGTACCGAATTTCATATTTGGGATTATCAGAATTATCCACCATTTTTACCTCAAATCCGGCATTCTCAATTGCATTTACTGCCCTAGGATTAAAAGCAGTTGCTTCTGTGCCTCCCGACCATGTGCCAACACCTTCTATACCATAATGCCAGGTTGCCACCTGTGCCCATAACTGTGTAAAATGACTCCTGCGTGAGTTGTGCGTGCAAATAAATGTAAGGTTAACACTCCCCTCACTTTTAATTTTTCGTGCAATAATGGAACCAAACTCTTTTAATAATTCTTTCCTATTTAACAGAAGATTATTGTAGCTGTTAATAATCAGATTTATATAATTTTGGTATTGTATTCATATTGCCACCAATTAGTATATTTGTTGTGCTTAAAATAGTGAGCTTACTGTAAACTACACTTTAAATAAATTATAATTTTGGAATGGAAATTCAGCTGTTTCCATATAAAGAGACCTGAAAAAGTATTATGCTGGAAAAAGAACAAATAGTTGAGCTTTTATCAACTACTGATAAAGAGATTGAAAACAAGTTATTTAGTAACGCTAAAAAGGCTAAAGAGCAACTTTGCGGAAGAGATGTTTACCTGCGTGGATTGATTGAAATTAGTAACGTTTGCCGAAAGGATTGTTACTATTGCGGGATACGAAAATCCAACCGTAATGTTGAACGTTATGTAATGAAGGAAGATGAGATTATTAACTCAGCCAAGTGGGCGTGGGAAAATGGTTTTGCTTCTCTCGTTCTTCAGTCAGGTGAGCGTATTGACCAGAATTATATTTTATTTATTGAAAAGGTACTAAAAGAAATTGCCCAATTTTCCAATAATGGAATCAGGGTAACTATTTCATTTGGGGAACAGGACAAGGAAACTTACAAACGATGGTTTGAAGCCGGAGCACATCGTTACCTACTCAGGGTTGAATCCTCGAACCGCAAATTATACCAGTGGTTGCATCCTGAAGACCATGATTACGACCGTAGGATTGAATGCCTGAACTTTATTAAGGAAACCGGTTACCAGCTTGGTACTGGTATTATGATTGGCTTACCTCACCAAACCTACAGCCACCTTGCCGATGATATAAAATTTTTCCACGACCTTGATATTGATATGCTTGGTATGGGTCCATACCTTCCACATGTTGATGCACCTTTACCGGTAGATGGAGTATATCATTTGCCAAACGACAAAGATGGTTTATTCAATCTTAGCTTGCGAATGATAGCTGTTACACGAATGTGTTTACCAGATATAAATATTGCCTCAACTACTGCACTCCAGGCTATAAAACCATTTGGACGCGAGAAAGGAATACTTGCGGGAGCCAATGTTTTTATGCCAAATATTTCCGAGGTAGATTACCGCCCCAATTACAAACTTTACGACAACAAACCATGTACTGATGACTCAAACGAAGATTGCCTTGATTGTGTAGGAAAACGCATGGAAATAATCGGTGAAGAAGTAAAGTATAATGAGTGGGGCGATAGCCAACACTTTATTGCAAAAATTTCAAAGAGCTAAGTTACGATTACTAATTATTTATAGCCAATAACCGTAATACTTTTAAAAGCGATATCGCTATTAAGAAACTCATCTTTTTCAGCATCATTTAGATATTTATCTAACAATTGATCCGGAAGAGTAATATTTTTTTCAGATTTTATTTCTACATCTTTGAAACCCTGATTATGTATTGTCAACAAATAATCTTCTTCTTTCATTGCACCGGAAACACAGCCAGCATACAACTCGGCATCTGCTAAAAGTTTTTTAGGCATTTCACCATTTATTACAACGTCCGAGATACAAAACCTTGCACCGGTTTTAAGCACTCTGTAAATCTCAGAAAATGCCTTTTTCTTGTTCGGCACAAGATTTAATACACAGTTACTCACCACCACATCAATCGAGTTTTCCTCAATTGGCATATCCTCAATTTCGCCCAGCACAAATTCAATATTATCAAATCCAAGCTTACTTTTATTTTCTTCCGCCTTTTCAATCATTTCGGAAGTCATATCTAGCCCTATTATTTTACTTATTGCACCGGCAAGTTCACGAGCAACAAACACATCATTGCCGGCACCAGACCCCAGGTCAAGAACTGTATCGCCTTCTTTAATCCCGGCATGTTCAGTTGGCATTCCACACCCAAGTTTTAAATCTGCCTCGGCAACATATCCCTTGACCTCAGAATAATCATCATTAAACGTCGAATATTTTTCGCTGCCACAACAACCACCACACCCACAATCATCAGTGGCAGTTACAATTTCAGCATATTTTTCCTTAACTATATCTTTAACATCTGTTGAATTATTCATAAATCCTCCATTATTATATTTCGCCACATGACGAATCATTATTAAAAAAATTTTTATCGTTTACATACACCGTTACAAATTATTTTATTAACAAACTCACTGTCGCTAATAATTTGTTCGTATTCATTTAAATGTTCTTTTAACAATTCAACTATTTTGCCTGCAATCTCGGAATTATATCTTTGTGGTAAATGGCAGTGAACCCACTTGCCTTTTTTCTCGTCAACAACTAATCCGGCGTCCCTTAATATCGAAATATGTTTCGATACGGTTGAGGGTGCCAAATTAAGTGCCGATGTAATTTCGCAAACACATAGCTCCTTCTTCTCCAGCATTTTAATAATCCGTAACCTGTTTGGGTCAGAAAGTGCCTTGAATATTTTTAATTCCTGATTCAAACGCTCCACTTCATTTCGTTATATGGCGAAATATAACAACGTTTAATTGCAAAGTCAAATAAACTAAAGAGAATAAATAAAACGCCAATTTAAAAAATCGGCTACATGAGCATCTGCCTTGAAGTTAAATCCGGTATAGAAATTATCGAAAAGCTCATAGACAAGCTGGTATTCCTGGTATATATCACTTGATTCCTTTACAGGGCGGTATATATACCCTCCTACTACTATACTAAATATTGTGTGCCCCATTAGGAACTCGTAACCGGCAAACAATGAAACTCTCCGATGATCAAGTCCAGGCGGATACCATTGCCTTAATACCTTGTGAAGAGCTCTTTCATTAATTTCAAACTCAACACCTGCTGCAATAGCTCCAAATCTGTTTACCTGATGGCTATACCTGTATGAAAATCCGTAAATCTGAAATTGCCCGGAATCTGGCCATGATATAGCCGAGTATCCTAAATATGCTGCAATATCATGTCTGGTTTTCCTCTCGCCATAATCGTAGGGAGCAAGCACCTTACGTGGTTTTCGCTCAACCGGATTAAAGGTATATTCAACACCCAATCCAAGTCCGGGAAAGTTTATACCACCGTTATATTCTTTATATCCTGCATTCGACATATGATTAAAATATGCTCCCAATGTAACTCCCAATTTGGGGTCTATCTGGTAATTTAAACCAAGCGACATAAAGAGGTAAAAATTTAAGTGGGTTGAATAAGACCGGTTAATATCGTTTGTATAAGAATGATGTGGAGTTGTCATCCATGATATTCCGCAACCACCTCTCAAATATGGGGTAAGTGTTCTAAATTTCATAAGGTATGGTTGAATATAAAGTCCAAAAGTATAAGAATGCCCAAGATAAGGTCTTTTTAGTGCCGTAAGAGAAAATACCATACCAAAACGGGGATAAAAGTTTGCATCACGCCAAACATCGTCATTATATCTCAACCAGCTTAAATCAAGCTCGTACATTGTTGGTTCAGCACCTTTTGCTGATTTAACATAAACCGAATGAGCAAACAAGTAACCATGCTGCACCCTAAAACCAATTGTAAATGGATCAGTAGTATCACCGGGAGCAGCATACTCAACAGGTTGCTGTGCAGAAACTGTCTGCAATGCAAAAAGCAAAAATATCAGCGATATCCAGCAACCTCGTATTAACATTGTTAAAAACCGTACATTATTCCGGTCTCAATAAAACTGTAATCAACTAAATAATTATCATCAATATGATCTTCCAAAAGGTAGCTATATTTGGCAAACAGATGAATTTCACGTTGCATCTCATATAAAACTTTTGCTTTAATTATATGATTGTCAACCCTTATACCTCCAAGGAACGGACTTTCTTTTGATTCACCGTTAAACTCTTCATAGCTGTACATGTAGTCACCACCATGATTTATCAGCAAATTACCATCCTCATCGTAAACATTTTCACCGGAGCGAACTTTCTGGTATTCAAGTTCAAGTGAAAGTCTGTCAGAAAAATCATAAACACCCTTTACAAATATTTCATCAGCGTTAGGACCCGCTCTGTGCCCAAGGTTCTGTCCAAATGCTGTATAGCTTGAAGCCTCAAATCTATGAGTATATACATACGGACGGATACGTGTATATTCCAGCATCATTGTTAAATTGTTTAAGCCAAATGGTTCGTAATAGCTTAAGCCAAACTGATATGCATATTTATTTCCCCACTCGGTAAAATGTGCCGGAGTTGGAGTTTCGTCCATAAACCAGACTGCTTCAAATTCAATATTATCCATAAAGTCAGTTTGTGCTTCAACATAAAAACAACCATTATCCCTATCCTGCAAACCATGCTCATTATACTTCCAGAAAGCAAGTGGTGCAATGTAACCCATTTCAATTCCGCGATTACCATACATGATAACCTCACCCAAACCAGCTTCAAATAAACCGGGCAAATATAAATGCAAACTGTGATGAGCAAAATATTTGGTAAAGTTAGTGAGGCGTTCCTTGCTGTATGATCCAACAGTCGATCCATGGTAAGAAGTAAACCTGAGTGCACCATAATTCAGATCAAATTTCAGGAAATCCATTTTGGGAGAATTTGTTGAAAGCACCAATTTGTCGCCATAGCCATAACCAAAATTAAGAGGTTCCTTACCTATTTGGAAAGCAACATCCATATTTTCAAGAGGCTCAAAATATACACGGAAATATCCGTAAGCATCGTTTGCACTCATAAATGATTCGTCACGGTTAATAAATTTTATATTCGACATTAACTCTGGTCTTGGTAAAGGAGCAAATGTATCCGAGCCATCGAGTACAAGGAAATTAAACGTAAGATTTAACCCGAGATGTTTTGCAATCGTACCACGAAAGTAAACATCCGACTGGTAAAAATTGGTTGCCCTTTCTGCCCCTTTTAATTCGTTACCCCTCGAAAAAGTCCATTCGGATGATACAAAATATTTAAAGTTTTCTTCCGTATAATTGTAAAAATATCTCCATTTATCATCCAGTAATTCCGAGCCGTTAAACCCGAGGTCCTTATTCTGTCCCAATATAAAATGGTGATCAATATATTTATTATCCACATCACTAAACTCGGCAAGGTATTTATTTAATGTTTCTCTTTCAACATAATTAAGTTTCGTCTGTTTTTCTTTTAATTCGTCAAGAAAATCCTTTACTTCCTGTCGAGACATTGAGGGATCGTAATCATGAACAGATTCAATCATTCTTTTTAGTTTCATTTTTTTAAGGAACTTATAAACATTGTGAGAAAGTCTTACATTTTCCACCTGGGCAAATACCAGGATTGGGAAGAGTAAAACAAGAGTTAAAGTAGTAATTTTTTTCATTTACCCAATACCGCCTAATTATTATTTAAGGGAGAAAATTACTAAAGAAGGATTGCATTATCAAACAGGGGGAACTTTTTAACAGTACAAATTTAAATGAAAGGCAGAAAAAAAGCCGCAACTTATTATTGCGGCTTAAAATTGGGTTAACCTTTTACATCTGTAACAGAAATAACTTTAGCAGAATAACCAATTTCATTAATAAATTCTGCAAGTTTATTTTCGTTTGTTTCGGAAGGGTCGAAAGTAACTGCAATAACCTTTGTTGCAACATCAACACTTATTTCAACAACTCCATCGGCATGAGGCAAATTTTCCATAACCGTATCCTTGCAGCCGTCACAATGAATTGAAGTATCATACTTTACAAGTTTATATGTTTCCGCACCGGAAAACATACTGCACGAAGCTAAAAACAGAGTAGCGATTACCAATATTACATTTAATTTTTTCATTTGTTTAATCTCCTATTTAATTGAAAACCTTATACCTGCATAAACTCTTCTACCCATTATTGGAGCCCATACATTTGAAGCATCAAAACGTGAATTGTACGGGTTATCGGCAGATATAATTGGTCTGTCCTGCTTAAAATCACCAATATTTTCAGCACCACCATAAATTTCAAAATATCTGAACTTGCGTGTAATTTGTGCATTAAATATTACAAAATCGGGTGTGTAACCATCAGAATCATCAATGGTTGCGGGCAAACGTGATTTACCATTATACTGTGCTGTAAAATCATACAACCATAAACCAAGGCGACTGGCATAGGAAAGATTTACAAGTCCCTTAACGGCTTTCATTAAAGGTTTTTCTTGCAGTTTACCGCCTGTATTTACTTTTACCAAATTGTAACGACCGGCAACATTAACATCAAAACGGGGTAACAACTCGAAGTTTATTTCAGCAAGAAAACTATTTGAATAAGATTTACCATCCAGATTGGAAACAATAAAGCTACTGGCATCACTATCAAGATCAATCACAAGCTGATTTACAAACTCGGTACGGTAATATTCCAGATATACAGAAATTTCCCTATCACCCAGGTAAAAATACTTCAGCACATTAATACCAGCATTCCAGGCTTTTTCCCAGTAAGAGTCATCTCTCAAGTCAATAGCACGCGAACTAACCAGAAGTCCAATATTTTCAGCAAATATACCAGGTGTACGGTAACCCATACCAGCAGATGCCCTGAATGTAAGATCAATTTCAGGTGAATATTTTAAGTGCAAGCGTGGAGTAAAAAAAGTACCATGAGTATTATGATGATCAGCACGTGCACCTAATATAGCAGTAAATCCAGAAAAAGGTTCGCTAGTATATTCAGCAAAAACACCAGGTATATGTTCATTAATAGTATAGTCTAAATCATCAACTTCTTCACTAATATGATCGTACTGGTAACTACCGCCAACACTAAATTTATTTTCAGGGTTTAATTCAAAATCATAAAGCAAATTTGTATAGAAAGAAACATTTTCTCCATTATAATTCCTTTCTCCAGAAGTGCCTTCCTGCTTATGGGTAACAAGTTTATTGATCATGGCAATGCTTCCACCATGTTCACCAGGTAAAAGGTAGCCGGTTTTAGTTTGCAAAACCAAACGGTTTGTATTTATTTCGGTACTGTAAGGTCTAACAATATCACTTACTGATCTCTGACCACCAGTTCTATTTTCTCCAAGATATGACACGAAACCATGGAATACAATTGGACTTTCCCCTCTGTACTTCCACTTGTTCATTACATTAAACTGTTTTACACCTGTCATATCAGTAAAGGAATCACCATTATTGTCAAAGTAGTTATCGAAATGTTCGGCATGTAAAAGCATTGAGGTGCTAACCGATTCCGAAAGTTTTTCCGAGAACAGCATATTAGCATCAGTTTTGCGATGTTCAGTATGGAAAAAGTCCAGATAAAACTTGTCGGTATCATCCGCTTTTTCAAGTTCAATATTTATTTGTCCGGTAATGGACTCAAAACCGTTTTTTACTGAAGCAGTTCCTTTTGAAATTTGGATGGAGTTCATCCAGGGACCCGGAATATAGCCAAGACCAAAACCTGCAGCAAGACCGCGAAGAGCAGGAACATTTTCAATCATAATCTGGCTGTAGCTACCTTTTAGTCCCAGCATCTGGATTTGTTTTGCACCAGTAACAGCATCAGCATAACTAACGTCAACCGAAGCGTTTGTTTCAAAGCTTTCGGAGAGTGTACAGCAGGCAGCCTTACGGAGTTCTTTCTTTGTTACTTGTTGAGCACCATGCACATCAAGATCAGAGATATAAGTTGATTTTACCCTGGCAGTTACCTTAATTTCATCAAGTTCCTTTATACCGGAAAGGAAAAGCTCAAGTTCTTCTGCACCATACTCAACATGAATTGTATCAGGGCTAAAACCAACATAGCTTATAATCAGCATATGATCGGATTCATTATGCATAAGCTCAAAATTGCCATCTGTATCTGTCGTTGTACCAAAAGTAGTTCCCATCCAGAATACATTAACTCCTGGCAAGGGTGTTTTTGTTGAGTCTTCATTTAGTTCGTAAACAGTACCGCTTATGTTCTGCGAAAACAATACTCCTACTAAAATTAAATGAAGCACAATAAATATGCGTTTCATTTGATTCTCCAATAATTATCATAATAAACAAAATTTAACAGGATATGGTAATATCAGGAGAAGGTATCTTAATATTTTTGAGGGTTACTACGAGCTTTTTGCCGTATAATTGAGGAATTTTTAAAGTAGTACGTTTCGGCAATATTACTTTTGCCGGCGTGTTTTGAGGAACAATTTCATAAATACGATCAACAATAGTTAATCTTGTATCTATCGAAACTTTATTTAGATCAGATTCAATTTCAAGCTTGTTATAATCAACTGTTATAACACAACCACCATGAGAACAATAGTCATTACCATTGCAGCATGACTCTTCAGACATTTCACTCTCGTAACAATTATCAGAGTTAACATCACTCTCCTCAACAAAACAGCAGCTACTTTCGTTTGCATGCTTGTGCATATTATGGTCACATCCGCAAGTATGGTTAAATACAGCATAACCCGAAGATGCAAACATCACAAGAAGTGACATCAAGAGGGCGGTATGTTTATAAAAAGTTTTCATATCACATTATCGTATTTACGAATTAAACCTTTAGGCGGGAAAAAATCAAGTAATTAATTAGTCTTCATCAAAAAGCACCTGCAATTCAACAACATTAAAAAGCGAATCGTAATCGGCTGTTAATTCCGTTTTAAGGCTATCGAAAACCATTTTCAGGTTATCCGGCAAATCTTTCTGGAAAGGAATGCTTACTCCATTATCCTGAAGATGTTTTAGTTCTTCCTCGTAAACTTTTTTATTAGGTGGCTCATTGTTAACCAGATTTTTAAGATAGTTTCGGAAAAGGATATTGATGCTTCTGTTATACATTAATTCGCGTTCAATTAAATTCTGCTCTGTGGATGTTTGCTCTCCAGAACCAACTTCAATATTCCCTTCTTCCACTTTAAAAAGTGGACCGTCACTGGTTTTGTGCTTCAGGTAGGAAAAATTCGCCAAACAGTAAATATAGTAATATTGATAAGGGGAATAATTATTAGAAATAAACAACTTGCTTCTTTTATCAACATACTTAAAGATATCCTGAAACAAAGTAAAACCGGTTTTTACAACACCAAAAGCCTTCGAAAAACCTTGTTCCTCCTCAGTTCGGATAAGCTTATCAATAGTTTCAAGCTTAAGCATAATCTCAATTCTGTCGTTTTCCAGTGAATCCCTAAAAGCAAGATAGGTTTTTACGTTTTTTACTGTTAAGTTACCATTATTTAATGGTGTAAAGTTATCCCTAGTACCAAACACCTCTATGAGATCATCAGAAGAATGCGTATATTCTTCAATCTCAATAAACTGTTGTCTGACGTAGAAAAATAAAATTATTATTGCTGTTACCACCACCAGTGCCGTAACACCACAACCAAGCAGGCATCCTTTTTTTGTGCTCATAGTAATAAACCTGTGAATTAATTAAACTCAATACCTAAATATATTTAAAAAAATAGTTCTGTTTGCGATAATTAAATAACTTAATAAATGGTATGGTATAAATGGCAAAATTATTAATTTGCGATGATTCATCTTTTACAAGAAATCGCCTTAAAAAAATTGTTGCAGAAAAAAAGTTTGATATTGTTGAAGCCTCTAATGGTAAAGAGGCACTTGAAAAAATTGAAAACGAAACACCTGATTTGATGTTGCTTGATTTGCTAATGCCGGGATTAACCGGTTTTGACGTACTTAAAGAGCTTACAAAATTTGAGAATAAACCAAAAGTAATAATTGTTTCAGCAGATATACAACAATCTACAATTGAAGAGTGCAAACGTTTGGGTGCATTTGCATTTGTGAACAAACCACCAGAACCGGAAGAACTTAAAAGCCTAATCGAAAAAGCGTTGTTATAACCGGAGAAACAAATGTTATTAAATGAACAACAAAGAGATATGTTCAAGGAAATGATTAACATAGGAGTGGGAAAATCTGCGGCTCTACTTAACGATATGATTGAACACCCTATAAAGCTTAGCGTTCCAATGTTAAGAGTAACAAAACTTGAAACATTGCTTGAAGAAGTTGGTGACGAAGTTGATGAAATCTCTTCTGTACGCCTTGGGTTTCATGGTAAAATAAGTGGGGTTAGCGAAATTTTCTTTCCAAGTGAAAGTGCTGTTAATCTTGTTGCATTGCTTACCGGCGAAGAAGGTGAAGCTCCTGAGATGGATGTACTCCGCTCAGCTACTCTTCAGGAAGTTGCTAATGTTTTACTAAACGGCGTAATGGGTTCCATTGCCAATCTCCTTGAAATAAAATTTGAATATGATATTCCGCTTTACAGGGAATCCATAATGAAAAACCTTCTTAATGATGTTGTTAAAGCAAATATTACCGTACTTTACGGTGAAACACATTTTATTGTAAAAAGTAAAAATATTGAAGGTGATATTATTATTCTGTTGGAATTACCTGCTTTCGAAAACCTTAAACGTACCATAGACATGAAGATTAGGGAATATGAGTAGATTGAGTACCAATGCGGATTTATTAGATTATGTTAGTGAAGGCGTGTTTATTGTAGCAGCCGATTTTAATATTATTTTCTGGAACAGAACTCTTGAAATATACTCCGGTATTTTAAGAGAGAATGTTATTGAGCGTAATGTTTTTGATGTTTTTCCACACCTTAACAAACCTTTTTATAAGCAAAAAATTAATGAAATACTTGGTGGTGGTCCTCCTACTACTTTTTCATCACAATTTCATAACTACATTATTCCCTGTATTATGCCTGATGGCAATTACCGTACCCAGAATACTATGGTTGTTGGTAAACGCGACAGCGAAAGCGATCAATATATGGCAATTTTTTCGATAAAGGATGTTACCGAAGAAGCCAAACAGATTGTTAAGTATCGGGATATGCGCGATACAGCAATGCAGGAAGTTAACATAAGAAAAGAGATTGAAGAGGAACTTCGTGTACTTAATAAAAATAAAAGCCAACTATTTTCTATTATAGGTCATGATATTAAAAATCCTCTTAATGCTTTAATAGGTTACTCCGAATTATTTCTTGAGGATTACTATGAAATTGACGACAACCAGAAACTTGAGGTCGTTGAATCCATGAAAAGAATTTCGCAGAATGTTATTCAACTTCTTGAAAACCTTCTCGAATGGTCGCGTGTACAAACTGGAAGCATTCACTTTAGTCCTGAAGATATTTCAATATCAAAACTTGTTCGCTCAGTAAAAGAGCTTTTCGAACTACCTGCAAAATCTAAAAATATTGAACTCGTGTTTAATTATGCCGAGGATTTTGTTCTTTATGCTGATCCTCATATGATTGAAACGGTTATCAGAAATCTAATTTCCAATTCTATTAAATTTACCCCGCGTGATGGTAAAATTTCACTCGAAACTCATTTGTTGCATGATTATAAAATGATAACTATACGCGATACAGGTGTTGGTATGGAGAAAGACCTCATAGAAAAAATATTTAATTTGGAAATAAATACATCTACGCGCGGAACCGATAATGAAGAAGGAACAGGATTGGGTCTTGTTCTGTGCAAAGAGCTTATCGAGAAAAACGGTGGTAAAATTAAAATTGATAGCGAACCTGGTGAAGGTACATTAGTGAAATTACTTTTCAGATAAATGCAGTTAAAATAACCTTTTATTTATTTTCCGGTTTAATTAGGTTTGCTAAACATAATTACAAACAGGGCTTACTCTGTTTGGCAGAATTATCTTTATTTTACTCGTATCGTTAGCTTTAAACAGCTGTTTCGAAAACTCGGGCAATGAACCCGAAGAGCTTATTCCGGATATTAGTCAACAGGAGTTTGGTTGCCAAACTAATATTGCATACAAGTCCTCGAACAATTTTGCTCCTTAAGGTAGTGAAGCATTTCTTGTTGATTATTTTAATGGACCAAGTTATATAGATTTTTATATTATGTTTCCGGCTAACTGCTGTCCTGATTTCTCTACTTCCATTGGTGTTTATAACAATACAATTGATATTTATTTGGATGGTAGCAGTGTAGGTTGCAATTGTAACTGTGGTTATGTTGACCGATTTACGGTAACTAATATTAACCTTAACCGTTTTCAGTTAAGGTTTTCCACTTGACCCTACTGGGACGAAGAATATGAAATGTTGCTGGATACATTAATTGGCAAGTTGGCTTGTGAGCCGCAGTAAACAATTATAGATTTTATCAATAATTGAATTGTGTAATTACCCTGGATACTTTAAATTTTGATTTTAACTAATAATCAACTATTATGAAAAAAGTGTCCTTATTTGATCTGAACTATAAAGACTTGCAAAACAATAACCCCGAGGTTGCAATACTACCATGGGGAGCAACCGAAGCACACAACTACCATTTGCCATACTGCACTGATGTTATTGAAGCTGAACAGACTGCTATTGGTTCTGCCAAACTAGCATTAACCAAGGGAGCTAACCCAATTGTTCTACCACCTGTACCTTTTGGCAGCAATGCACAGCAACTTGAGCAATTCTGCACTATACACCTTTCAGTTGAAACAGTAAAATCACTTCTTGATGATATAGTATCCTCACTTAAAAAGCAGGGAATTGAAAAACTGATTATACTAAATTTTCATGGGGGTAATGAGTTCAAACCTCTGGTAAGGGATATTATAGAAAAATACAAAGTATTACTTGTTGTTATAAACGCATGGAAAATGATTCCTGAAACAGTTGAGAAGATTTTCGATGAACCGGGTGACCATGCAGGTGAACTTGAGACATCTCTCCTTTTACACCTTGCTCCTGAAGTGGTAGAACTTGGTAATATGAGTATCGGTGATACTATTCCATTTGAACTAACCACATTAAAACAACCAGGCGTTTGGACACCCAGACCATGGAACCAGTCACACCCTGATACTGGTGCAGGGAACCCTGCCAAAGCAACCAGCGAAAAGGGAAGACTATATATGGAAGCCCTTTGCGAAACCATTTCCGAAGTTATTTCGCAGGTTAATGATGCTAAACGTGGAATGTTACCTTTTGTTTAATTTTAATACGAGTAATTACAACTATTGTAAGAACCGATCAATTTTTGTATTTTAACTTCTGAAAATAACTGTGGGTGCAAAATGACTTTAGACGAAAAAATTGGTCAGTTAATAATGATTGGCTTTAGGGGTACCGAGCTTAAAAACACATCACCAATTCTTCACTCAATAAAGAAATATCATATTGGTGGTGTTTGGCTTACCGATGATAAATCACCAATGGGTGAAACAGTTGGTAATATTAGAAGTGCCGACCAGATAAAAAAACTTATAGAAGATTTGCAATCGGAATCTGCTACCCCGTTATTTGTAACAATTGATGCTGAGGGTGGTAAAGTAATCAGGTTGCAGGAAGAGTACGGCTTCCCCAAAACCAAATCTGCACATGAACTTGGTAAATCACAAAACATTGAAGATGTAACCCAAAACTCGGCTTTAATAGCAAAAATGATAAAAGAGCTGGGATTTAATTTTAATTTTGCACCAGTTGTTGATTTAGGAGTTAACCCTGAAAATATTCCTCTTTACAAAAAAGAGAGGTGCTACTCCCCAAAGACTAATGATACAATCAGGTTTGCAAAATCCTTCATTAAGGAACACAGGGACCGAGGTGTACTAACACTAATAAAACATTTTCCGGGTCATGGTAGCTCTCAGGATGATACACACTGCAACCTTGTTGATGTTACAAATACATGGAATGAAAAAGAACTTATACCCTACAAAACTCTGCTAAAAAATGGAATGGTTGACGCTGTGCTAACAGCTCATATTATAAACCGGAACCTTGATGAACAGTTCCCTGCTACACTTTCAAAGAAAATAATAAACGGACTCCTGAGGACTGAACTTGGTTTTAACGGAGTTGTTATTAGCGATGATATGAATATGGGAGCAATTGTACGAAATTACAATTACTGTGAGGCTGTTCGTCTTTCTATAGAAGCCGGACTTGATATTATTCTTAACGCTAATGTGCTTCAATACGATGAGCGTATATCAGAAATTACATTTAACTGTATTAAAAATATGGTGATTGATGGCACAATTAATGAAGAAAGAATCGACAAGTCTGTTAAACGAATTATGGAATTAAAAAAGAGTATAATGTAAATGGAATATGATGTAAAAAAGACGCTTGCGGCTCCTGTACTAAATGCGGATTTGGGAAAATCATTTTGGGAAAGCATTAAACCGGCAACACTTACAAACGTTATGGGAGAAGCTCCTCGCTACCTCCCCGAAACTCAGGCAAAGTTAGCCTATGATAACAATAACCTGTACCTTTCATTTAAAGTTAAAGATAAATTTACTATTGCAGTTGCTACCGAACATCATCAAAAAGTTTGGGAAGATAGCTGCGTTGAATTTTTCTTTACTCCCGGTTCGTATATTACCATGGGCTATTTTAATCTTGAAATAAACTGCCTTGGCAAAGTTTATATGCAACACCAAAAAGAAAGAGGCAAAGGTAAACAGAAGGTTAGTGCTGAAGATATTGAAAAATTTGAAATTGCATCCACTTACACTGAACCAATAACAGATGAAATAAAGGAAGAAAACACCTGGTGTATTGAACTAAAAATTCCTTATAAAGTGCTTGAAAAATATACTGAAGTTCAGAAACCTGCTAAAGGTGTTGTGTGGAAAGCAAACTTTAACAAGTGTGCAGATAAAAGCTCTAATCCACACTGGATTACATGGGCTAAAGTTGATTACCCCCGACCAAATTTTCATATGCCTGAATATTTCGGCAATATTCATTTTGAATAAACATCTTAATTTCCTTTATTAATGTTTTAATAAAATTGCTCAATGGGAGTTTTTATACTCCCACTTATTTTTCACTTCATATTTATTTATTTCCAAATATCGGTTTATTCTAATATTTTATAGTTGTAATACTAAACTATTTAACAATTATTTAACACCTTTTTTCCTGATTGATTTTTTGTTTAATGTTAACTTTAAATTACCAATAACCGGTTTTTAAGATGCTGAAAATTTTATCCCTGCTAATTATTCTTTCTTCCCAATTATTTTGCCAATGGGAAATTATTACTACCAACCAGAAACGTGAGCTCGATGAAGTCTTTTTTGTTGATTCGCTTAAGGGGTGGATGGTTGGAGAAAAAGGAACTATACTTTTTAGCAAGGATGGTGGGAAAAGCTGGACTGAACAAGTTACCGATACCAAAGCTGATTTACAAACTCTGTTTTTTATGGATAATTATACTGGTTGGGTTGCTGGTAAAAAAGGAACTATTCTTAAAACTACAAACTCGGGTAACACCTGGCAAAAAATTAAACTGGAAGAGAAAGCAAGTATTAAATCAGTTGTTTTTATAAACAATAAAAATGGTTGGATTTGCAGTAAAAAACCATCAGCAATTTATTCTACCATTGATGGTGGTAATACATGGAGTACCCAGTTTAATGATGAACAGATTAAGGGACTCGCCCGATTACAATTTTCGGATAATACTCATGGATGGTGTGTGGGTGATGATGGTACTCTGCTAAAAACAGAAAATGGCAAGGACTGGACTTACATGCAAATTGAGACCACCAAGGATTTAAGTGCTCTTCATTTTGTTGATAATAATACTGGTTTTGTTGGTGGGAAAGGTGGCAATATTTTCAATACTACCGATGCAGGCAAAACATGGCAAAGACAATCAACTTACACGGTTGATGAAATTGAAGCTATTATATTTGTAAATAGTGAGGTTGGCTGGGCAGGTGGTGACGAGGGACAAATCCTCTTTACTCTTAACGGTGGTAAAAAATGGATTATGCAGAAAACTCCTATAACACATGATCTCAAACATCTGTTTTTCCTTGATGAGAATTTTGGTTGGGGTTGCGGTGTTTCCCCTCTTGTAATAAAAACTAAAAATGGCGGCGGAATTAGACCTGAACTTGCAAAACAGAATAGTGATGATACCGAAACCGAAATTGTATTAAACCAGAATTATCCAAACCCATTTAATCCTGATACAAAAATTTCATTCTCAATTCCCGAAAAAAGCGAAGTTACCCTAAAAATATTTGATATTGTTGGTAACGAAATTGCTGTACTACTAAACAAAACCCTCGATAAAGGAAAATATACAGTTAACTTTTCCGCATATGAACTGCTAAGTGGCATATACCTTTATACTCTCCAGGCAGGTGATGTTAAAATCACAAAAAAAATGACCCTCATTAAATAAGTTTACTTCACCACATTTTTATGGTTCGATTGTTGACACATTAAGGTTATCAAACGCGATTTTATTAAAAAGTGACCGAGTAAATAATGTTAAATTCTCTTGAACAGTTACTGCAAACAAAACTGGAGGAGCTTGAAAGGCTTACAAAAAAGCAGCGTATTGAAATATTAGAGTCACTGTGGAAGAAACGACGAACCGATATTGATGTGCACCCGGATGAAAATCATCCCCCTGAAAAAGAATTACAGAAGTGGAAGAACAAATAAAACATGTAATTTTTACATGTAAAAAAGAAAGCTGTGCAGGGCTTTCTTTTTTGCCCAAAATACACCACACCACATTACAGTATATAACCGGCTTAATATTTATGTAATATTTTTGTGAGATAATATAATATACTGGTTAGCAACTTTGGTTTCGTTTATAAGGTTTAGGAGGAATATCTGTATCCGGAGTGTATTTGATACAATGTATATTGGCAGAATAATAAGATATTATTTTTCAGTGATGGAAGTGCGAAGTTTTGAAAGACTTGCCCGGAATGAAGGAATTTTATTTAACTTTTGAGCCAGAAAACTCCACTTGAGTGGTTTTAATATATAATCATTTGCACCAAGTTTAACAAGTTTAAGAATTTCTTCTTCATAACTAACCGATGACATAGCAACAATCAAAATTTTATCCCATGCAGGATTTTTACGAATTACACGTATTGAATCAATTCCATCCATAATTGGCATTGCAATATCAAGCAATACAATAGCAGGCTCTTTTTTAATAATTTGTGTAATAGCTTCATGACCGTTAACAGCTGTTCTAAAAGGTATTCCGGTTTTAGTAAGCAGGTTTTCACAAATACGGCGGTTAATTTCACTATCATCAACAATCAGTATATCCTGTTCGCTGCTGTTAATAATAAGCTCCTGATATAACTCGTTCCTTCCCGACTTACGAAGTAAATCTTTTACTTTGTTATCAATCTGCTGAGCGAGTCGCTCTTGTTTTTTTAGCTGTGCCTGAAGCATGGCAAGCAGTTCCTTGCGGTCGAATGGTTTCGTCAGATAATCTTCTGCTCCAAGATTCATACCTTGCCGCACATTGGTTTTTTGTGATAACGCAGACAAAAACACCAGGGGAATAAATTCGGTATCGGGGTTATTTTTAAGCTGAGCCAAAACATTATAACCATCAATAAAAGGTAGCATAATGTCGCAAAGAATAATATCGGGTAATCTTTCTTTCGCCAGATCTACCCCTTCCTGTCCGTTTTGTGCAGTAAGGGTATTATAATCCGCCTTCTCCAATATCTTTTTGATAAAGGAAAGTGTAGAAATATTATCCTCAATTACCAGAACTGTCTTCACTAAAAATCTCCGTAATGGTTCCCGAACCTATTTATCACAGTCTAATCAATACTTTCGAAAATAAATATAAAAACTTTACTTATTATTATTAAGACTTTTTTTATGAAACATCACGATTTGATAAATAAACTGGATACTGTGCTAAAAATTCAGAAACAGAATTGAACCGCAGTCAAATAGTGGACCGTCATAGAGTTCAACCAACTCGTATCGATTTTTTGAGATTAGGTTTTTCAGTAAATTACCAGCTGAAAATTTTGATAGACTTCCGCAAATAAACAGTTTATCCTCACTTACTCCAAAACACCCACCCAGTAATCCGTATTTTTGTCCGGGTAAAGTAATCCTGTTTGGAGCAATATAGCTGGAATCCAAATTGTTCTGCAAGCAGGTTTTATGTATGCCCATGTCAGAAGTAATAATTACATTCTCTTTTAGACATAATGTACTGCACTTTGAAAGCGATTGCCTTACATGAATAAACTTTCGATTACCCATGTTTTGTTTGATTATATTATCGGTTGCACCTTTATCATGAATAATATACTTGTTTGCCACAGCAACATTATAGGCACTGTAGCCAGGATAAGAATCAGATACACTTGTACAACCCTCAATATAATCGATTCCATTTAATTCCAGCTTTTCTCTAATCTCTTGTGGAATATTTGGAGCTACAACAAGTTTGTCATCTATTTGGGTAAAGAAAATATCCGGATGCCCGGAAAGGTAATCAAATGTAATTTGGTTTGTTTCAAGCTCAATAAATTCACAATATCCGGAAAGCTTTTCCTTTGCAGCTTCAGGCATTTTTTTGTCAATTACTGCAATCATTACCTAATATACCTGTAATAACAATCATTTTGTGCAAGGGTATTATCTGTGCAGAATTTCACAGTATCAAACTTTTCAAGGAGTCGTTTTTTGTTTACAGCTTTAAATCCGGCAGCCGAGTTTTTACTATTTTCGCGAGTATATATTTCAAGTCTGCCACCAAAAGTAAAGTCTATTTCAGCCATAAACTTGTCATACCAAATCTCCGTTATCACCATTTCCCTGAAAGAGACGTGATAAGGACCCGCAATAAATTCATTACCGAAAAGAATACCTTCGGAAGGATGTAATCCAACACGCAAAATAGTTATACCAGCGGCGGTAAACAATTTGTATATTGGTTTCACAGTATTAACAGCTTCATCAATAGTTAGTGCTTTATATGTACCATCCAGGTAAATTTTTTCAAGATAGGTATCCTTAATTACAATAACAGGATATATTCTTGTATTATTTGCTCCCAGAGCAATAATTTCCTTTGCTGTCTCAAAAGCCTTTTGAGGAGTATCACCCGGAAGTCCAACCATCATTTGCAATCCCAGATTAAAACCGTACTCTTTTACCAGTTTGGCAGCCTCTCTGGTTTGTTCTGCTGTATGCCCTCTGCCCGATTTATTCAAAACTCCATTATCAAAAGATTGTGCACCAAGCTCAATAGTTTTCACATTGTATTCTTTTAATCGCAATAAAGATTTGTGATCTATAAAATCGGGGCGGGTGGAAATACGAATTTCATTTACGCTTCCGGCAGAAATATATTTATTAGCTTCCCTCAAATAACTTAGCTGTAAATCGACCGGAATACCGGTAAAATTGCCGCCAAAAAAGGCAACTTCAACAGTAGTGTTGTCTTTATCTATTGTTGATAGATGTTGTTCTATTGTTTGATTAATATCAGTAGGATCCGGTACAAAACTTTTACCGGTTATCTTGTTCTGATTACAAAACACACATTGATGCGGACAGGAAAGCTCCGGAACAAAAACCGGAATATTAACATGACGATGCCCCATTTAGGTATCTTTCAATTATTACATATTTTCCCTGGCATCGAAACCAAAAACTTTCTGGAATATTAAAGCAGCTCCACCCATAGCACCGGATGTTGCACCAAACTGACTAAACCCAACGGGAGTATTTCTTGTAATTTCAGATACCACATTGGCTTTTATTCTTTCTCTAATAATTCCACTAATAAAGTCTTCGGCTTCAACCATATCGCCACCAATTACAACCCATTCAGGGTCAAGCAGGTCAATAAGAATTGTAAGCTTTTTACTAATTTCCTTGGCAACTTCACGCAAAATAAAGATTGATCCCTGATCACCTTCTTTCGCGGCACCAATAACCTCGGCAATCCTGACCTCCATTACATCTTCGGTTTCACCGAGGAAACAACCTTCAGGGAATTTTTTAACAGCATTGGTTAGAAGTCTTGTCCAAAGGTTTTCAGTTAAAAACCCTTTAATTTCACCGGCAGCACTATGAAAACCATGATACAAATGGTGGTTAATTATAAAGCCCACACCCATACCGGCAAAGTGCTGGTTAATCGATACAAAGAGTATATTTTTAGTCATCTGGAATTTTTTACTTAACCATTTAATTCCAAGTGCCCCAGCGTTTGCATCATTATCAATTTCAACCTGGAAACCAAGTTTTTCTTCCAGAATACGTTTGAAACCAACATTACGAAACTCGAATGTATAAGAATAAAGTACAATACCATTTTTAAAATCGATTGAACCCGGAATACCAATTCCGCATCCAAGAATTTTTTCATAAGGTATTTTATTTGCCTGAACAAATTCCTTTAATCTGGCGACAAACTGGTCTGAAATATCATCAGGATCTTTCGAAAACTTAATTTTGAAGGTAGCCTTATCTAATACAGATGAGTTAAAATCGAGTAAAACAAATCGCACCTCCTTGGAAAGTAATTCAGCTCCAATAATGTATCCATAATCGGGGGCAATATCCCAAATAACTGGCGGTTTACCACCTTTAAGGGTTGAATTACCAAAGCCAACTTCAAGAACGAGACCTTCATCCCGTAACGCTTGCAAAGTATAAAGTACAGTTGACATCTGCAATTTGGTTTCATTACTAATCTCTCTTGCTGATATCCCCTGACTCATTCTTACGAGGTTTAATATATGCTGTTTGTTCAGATTTCTTACTAACTTTGTGCTACCGCTCTTATACATCTTCTAATCTCTTAATAAAACATAAGTTCCAAAATATTAAGATACTAAAATCATCCCCAAAAAGCTCACTAATTGGATATTAAATTATGCGATTCTTTTATTTTTTGATGTTTTTTAAAGCATCTTTTACTTTTTTTATGTTGATTGGCATTGCAATAATATTTATGCCCATGTTTATATCAAAATTCTGTGCTACCGCATTAATAATAACCTCTGAGAGGTTATTAGAAACAGAATAATATCTCTTATCTATTTTAATTACACCTTTTAATCTTAAAATTTCGCCCGAAAGCTCCTGCATAAGCCAATTTAACTGCTTCAGTGTAAGTTTACCGTTATAGGTTATTGCTACTGGTTTCATTTCAGGATCAGTGTAATACAGTAACTCTCTCCTTGTATTATCCGGCTCCATTATCTCGTAATAGTCGAACTTGCAAAATGATGTTCTGAATATTTTGGCACCTGGATTAAGCCTATTTATTTTACTAATTACTTGCTCTAATATCTCATTGTTTGTGTTATCGCACTTGTTAACAACTAACGCATCAGAGTATCCCACCTGTTTGTTGATTACCTTAATATTTCTTTCCAATTTAAGATATGAATCGGGGGTAATAATGGTAACAGCTCTTGAAATAGCAATTACATCCTTGTATTTGGAATCGCGTAAAGTTTTTTCGATTAAATAAGGGTCCGATATTCCCGATGATTCAACTATCACCTTCTCGTAATTATTTTCGTGGAAATAGACAAGTGCTTTAAGTAGTTCGTGCTGTTTACAAGTACAGCATATCGAACCGTTATTTATGCTATATATTTTACTTTGTGATGAACTTTCATTTAATAGCGTTGCATCAATCGGAATACTTCCAAAATCATTTATTACAAACCCAGTTTTTATATTATCAAACTTTTCCAGAAGATTATTTACCAATGTAGTTTTACCTGTGCCCAAAAACCCCATTATTAAAGTAATCTCCAATTCTTCCCCCTAAAACCTTATAAGCGATTTTACTATTTCTTTTTCCAAAATTTTTTTATTCGGAATTCTGGATACAAATTTAACTTCACCATTAATCATAATGACTGGCAAATTTTTAATACCAAGCTTTTTAATTCGCTGAATATTTTCTTTACAGGTAATTTTCCTTTCAATTACACGAACAGACTCACCGAACAACTCAATCATTTCCTTTGCTGACTCGGTCATATATCCACATGCGGCACAAGTTTTTGAATCAACCGTATAAACTTCTATCAGCAAATAATCTAGCTTTGAATAATCAGGTAATTCAACATCTTCCACAGTATCATATATTGTATAGTTATCAATATATGCGGCAACAGCATCAAAGTTAGCAGTAAGCTGACCAATACCAACCAAGTTATCAACAGGCGTATCATAAGGCATATCACAACCGGGAGCCAGTATAAAATTGCTATTACCAGTTTGCCTTATTATATCGGCAGAATACTTTTGATTATCTTTCTGCGAACCATGAAGCATAATTGTTGTTAGCGGAATATTACCTGAGATAACAACATTATACCTGTCCGTAATTTCTTTCGCCTTTACAATGTCAATATTTTCATCTACAGAAATACAATTAGTATTTGTTTTGCACATAGCTTCAATACTTTGTATAGCATCTCCGCAAACAAATAGCGATGAGTATATTCCCTGCGATTTCAATTGCTCAAAAATATAGCTATAGGGTTCTGCTAAAAATTGCTCAAATGTTTCCGGACCAATTTGCGAGACCATTGGGTCAACAGCAGCAATTACAGGCATGCCTGCATCATGATAATACTTTGCCGTTTTTAGAAAAATATCCGTACAATACTCAATAAGACTTTTAACAAAATTTTCGTCTTCAAAAAAATCCATAAAAAGCTGCATACCACGCAAATGAGCTGCAAGCGTTAGCGGACCTGTAACCAAACCGTATAATGCAGTTCTACCTCCAATCATTCTCGATAGCTCGTTCATGGCATTTGTAATTACCGGCAACCTTCCCATTGAGATATTGTAATCAGATGAGGGTAAATTTTTATTCTCCGCAAAAGGATGTGAAATAACAGAAGGGGGAGTTTTATCATCCCACATTAAATTGCATCCAAGTATTTCAGCCTCAATTTGTAAATCAAAAACAACAGGCATACCATCAGGAGCATATAATTTTTCTGCCTGAATTAATGAGTTTACCAACGCATCCTTATCCTGCAGCAATTTGGTTGCCGTATAACCTGTAATGTTTCCAATTTGCACACCGGTGTATGGCACCCAGGGAACCTTTTCAACAATATTGTTCTCAAGGGCACCAAATATTACGTTCTTACCGTTCATATCAACCTAAAAATTTAACCAGTGCGTATGGATCATTAAAATACCCATCTGCACCAATCTGGTCGGAAAACTCGTTAGAAACAGGAGCACCGCCGACAAACACTCTGGTTTGTACAAATTTTTCCTTGATATTAGCAACTATCTCCTTCATGTTCAGCATGGTTGTACTAAGCAATGCACTTAAACCCACAAGTGCACCCGGATTTTCGTTAACTGCATCAACAAATTTTTGAAGAGGAACATCAACCCCGAGGTCAACAACTTTCCATCCGGCACCTTCAAGCACCATTTTTACAATATTTTTCCCAATATCATGCAGATCACCTTTAACAGTACCCAATATAAAGGTACCTTTAATTACATCTTCACCCTGCTCAAAATATGGTTTTAGAATAACAGTACAGGCATTCATAGCTTTTGCTGCAATCAGCAAGTTAGGAATAAAAGCCTTACCCTTCGAAAACTTGTCTCCAATGTTAGTCATACCAGTCATTAAACCTTTTTGTAGAATTTCCAAAGCAGGCACATTTTGTTTAAGTAGTTCATTAGTTAGCTCAACTGCTCCGTCCATCCCCTTTAATTCCGGTGGGAAAGGTGTATTTTTATCTGCTTTACCTTTCTCAACACATTCGGCTAATCTGGTTAGTAATTCATCCATAACCCATAAACCTATAATTGATAAATTAACAATGTTTTAATATCCGGCTTTATTTTCAAGGGGAGTTCCCAATCTACACCCTTTTTCAGCCCTCAGTTATTTCATTCAATGTAATAACCGAGAGATAAATATATAACTCTTTTAAATTATTTCCAATATAAATAAATAAAAAAAATACAATGTTCCTTTTTTTTTAACAGCAGTTGTTATAGTTTTGAATCTTGGAATTATTGAGGTAAATATGAAACACGTTTTAATGCTTTCCGACTTAAGTAATCCCCATACAATTAAATGGGCAAGTGGAGTAACCTCGAAGGGTTATAAGGTGTCTCTATTTGGTTTAACACCTCCTAACACAAATTACTATAATGAAGCCGGAAACATTGATATTTACCATCTTGATATGCCAAAAGAATTATTTAACGGAGACTCTGGAAATATAAAGAAACTTCGTTACCTCTCTTCGGTTTCAACTGTAAAAAAGTTAATAAAACAAATTAAACCCGACATTCTTCATGCACACTTTGCTACCAGCTACGGACTAATTGGAGCCCTTGCAGGCTTTAAGCCATATGTACTCTCGGTTTGGGGTAAAGATGTATTTGTATTTCCTCAAAAGAGTTTTTTACACAAAAAGTTGTTTCAGTTTAATATATCAAAAGCTAACCGAATACTTTCTACAAGTAATGTAATGGCGGATGAAATCCGTAAATACACTAACAGGGATATCGAAGTTACCCCGTTTGGTATCGATCTTGAAAAATTTAGACCCGAAACTCTCTCGAATAAAAATCCAGATGAACTGGTTATTGGTTTGTTAAAGGGACTCGAAAAAAAATACGGTATAGACTATCTTATCGATGCATTTGCAAAACTTTGCAATAAATACCCTGATCTAAATCTAAAACTGCTTATAGTTGGTGATGGCACACAAAAAGAGCATTTGCAAGCCCTTACTTGTAAACTTGGGGTACAAAACAAAGTTACCTTTACTGGTAGAATTGAGTTTATGAAAGTTCCGGAATACCACAATATGATGGATATTGAAGTTTACCCATCTCTTGATGATAGTGAAAGTTTTGGCGTTTCAATTGTTGAAGCCGAAGCCTGCGGTAAGCCGGTTGTAGTTAGTAATGTTGGTGGTTTGCCCGAGGTTGTTGAAGCTGATAAAACCGGTTTTGTTATCCCAAAGATGGATAGCGATAAAATCGTGGAGGCAATTTCCCGATTTATTGAAAACCGGGAACTGATTAAAACGATGGGTAATGCTGGCAGAAAAAGAGTTGAAGCCAAATATAACTTTGTTGATAACCTGCAAACAATGGTAAACGTGTATAAAAGCTTATTTTAATTTACCTCTTTATATGTTGCAACTATTTTTTTAGCAAGCGGCGTTTTAAGGTATTCCTCCCTTGATGGGGCTATGTCTGCTTGTCTCATAATTTGTGCATAAGCTTTCGTTAGTGCCGCTTTGTCATTAAATAACTCAAATAAGTTATAATTTACCTGAGCATCTTTAAATTCTTTGCCCTTCACGAACTTTTCAAATTTATCAATACCGGCATTAATGTTCATTTTAATTTTTGTTAAACAGAGTGTTGACTGGTTTAGTGCATACAGATCAGGATTATCATCCTTAAGACCTACCTCAAGTTGTAAATTTTTCGAAATTGTAAGGAATGAATCAGCCATGGCATAATCACCGGATTCATAGGCAACAGCACCAATTCCCCAAGCAGAAAGTATTACATCCTCCGTATAATCCTCTTCCTCTGCAACTCTGTAAACATCCTTATAATACTTAAGGGATTTTTGATATTTGCCAATATTATAGTATAAATCACCCATGTACATACTGGTATTTAACACACCAATTTTATCTTCCATTTCCTTTTGAATTGCCAACGCACTATCAAGGTATGTTTCGGACATTTTATAGTTATACGTATTCATGTAATAGTAACCAAGTCCGGAATAAGCCACTGCAATTTCGCTTTTGTTACCAAGTTGTTTTCTTATTGCCAGTGAAGATTTTAGTTCCTTGTAAGCTTCTGAATATTTACCAACACTTATGTAAGAGTTACCCAAAGTATGAAGGATGTATGTTAACAAGTAATTATCCTCAAGCTCAATAAAAATATCCTTGGCTTTTATTGAACACTCAATACATTTATCAATATCACCCCTATCCGAATGAAGAGAAGCCAGGTTGATAAGGTTCATTCCAACACTCTTCTTATCATCAACAGCCTCAACCATTTTTAGTGCCTTGTTATAATGCTTAAGGGCATTTTCATAATCCAGTTTTTCATGGTAAATTAAACCGATATTGGCAATAACAGCAGAATTTAGTTTACCGTACTTTACAGTTTCAAGAATTTTAGCCGACTCCTTGTAATACTCCAAAGCATTATCGTAATTACCCTTGCCATACTGTATATTGCCAAAATTGCATAACATGCTAGCCTGAATACCAAGATCGTTAAGTTCTTTTGCCTTTTTATTGGTTTCCTGATAAATCTCAACTGCCTTATCAATATCCCCAATTGCAAAATAGCTATACCCAAGCTGGTCCTGAGCCGCCAGCAAATTATTATCAAGGTCAATAGCTTTTTGCAGAAAACCGCGTGCTATTTCAAGGTCTTCCTGGTTTTTACGTTTATGAAATTTATATTTGCCCTTCAGATAAAACTCGTAAGCTTTGGTATTTGCTGTTGGAGCTTTTGCAATTTCGTTATTCGTAGATACATCAAGGGCACTTAATATATCATACGCAAGTTTACCAACAATTTTAGGTGAACTGGCTACCGGCACACTCCATTTATTCGCATATTTGCTTACACCTGTATGCGAATCAATTAGCTGGCAACGTAGATCAAACTCCTCATCAGACTTATTCATACTACTGGTTAACAAATACCTTACTTTCAATTGTTGTGCAATTTTATCAAGAGTAAGAGAGGGGTCTATTTTAGCAACTGCTCTAATCGGAGTAACTCTTATTTCGCCTGTTCTCGCAATTTTTACAATCAAATCTTCCGTTAAGCCCCTCGCCCAAAACTGATCATCATCCTGCCCCATATTTTCCATAACCAGAATAGCTACTGATGGTACTTCACTTTTAATAGGATTATAAAAGAATAGTATTATAACCGCTAAAACAAGCACAACCAGAGTAGCAATAATGTAGTGCTGATTTCTGCCAAGTTTTTTTACATCTTTTTCAAGCTTTGCCGTTACTTTGGTAATATCAGTTTTAGGTAAACCATGTGAAACAATGCAGTAAACTTTCACTTCCTGCCGCACGCCCTTAAAGTTAGGTTGGGAAACAAACTTAGTTTCAATTTCCGGACTACTGGAAATATCATCGTTAACCTTGTTGGATATAGCAATTCCACCTACTGCAGCGAAAGGCTCCATACGAGCTGCGATGTTAACATCATCACCAAATACATCATTCCCACTGAATAATATATCACCCTGATGAACACCAATACGCAAATTTAATCCATCAATATCTCTGGTTACCTGCTGTATTTTTATTGCACAGTTAACAGCAAGTTTTGAACTTGGGAAACTTAATAGCAAACCATCACCAATTTCTTTCAGCCAATCGCCCTCATGTTCCTCAACAATTGGTTTTAATAGTTTACGCTGCAATTCAATTAGTTCATATGCCTTTTCTTCATCCTGTGAAGAAAGTTTTGTAAAACCTGCAATATCAGTAAATACAATAGCTGCTAACTTTCTAATTTTAGTATTTTGAGATGACATTATCTTCTTGGTTTTAATGGAAGTTGATTTTTTAAATTAATATTATAGCTCATCTAATTATATGAAAATAAGTAAAAACTATTAAATTAATAAATGATGAATGACACGTAGATGCGGGTTAAAAAAGAAATGCCAGGAAAATTTTCCTGACATTTAGACTAACTTGATTATTTTCACAATAATCGGGGTGGATAGTAAAAAAGTTGCAATACTATCATAATACGATTGTATATATCTAATTTAGACTGGAATCTTCTCTTTTAAGTTTAGAGATAAGATTAACCTCTGCTATATGTTCCATTGATTCCGGTTCATATCCAAATATTTTTTTATATACCGCCAATACTTTTACAAAATCTTTCTCAGGAATACTTTTGTTATTTATTTTCATAAAATTAAGATTAAAAATGATGGACCTGGTATTATTATCAATTATACCATTATCTGTTAAAAACCCATACCACTTCTCTTCTTTTTTACTATACTCCTTCAACAATTTGCTAGTTTTCCCTTTACTTCTGCTTATCTTGCCATCAAGTTTTGAGCTATTAGCTTCTGCAACCTTTTCACCTATAGTTTTTATATAGTGAAAATATTTGTCAGTTGTTTCAGTCCAATCCGATTTCGGATACCTTTCACCATTTTTCTTTATCCATAATATTTCTCCTCCGTAAAGTGCTGTAATATATTTATTTCCATCTTTTTCAAAGGAAAACGTGGCTCTGGTTTTGAGCATTAGTTCTTGATATTTTGCCTTTTGTCCGGTATGTTTTTCAGATAAAGGTTCATAACCAAATATTTTGGTAAATTTGTCACTAATTTCCTGTTGTTGCGTTACCGTGGGTTTATTATTGCTTATCCAAATGCCATCTTCTGCAAATCCCCATGACAAAGACTCGCTGTTAAGAACACCAATTTCAAAAAGATATGAAGTAAATTTACTCCTGTTTTTTTCATAGGCGTTCAGATATTCAACCTCAATTGGTGTAAGAGTACCGAGAAAATTTAGTTTGCTATTTTTTTTGTCAACATCCCCAACTCTTGTTGAGCTATTGTTGTTATCAGATACTTCAACCGGCATTGAATAATGCATAAATCCGAAGGAAAGAGCTATAAATACTGCTATAAAAGCAGCTTTGAGATTAGAATGTTTATTGTTCATGTTGCCCCCAACAATTCTAGTTAATCGATTTAAGGTTTTATGTTTATTTGATAATAAATTAATTCCGAATGAATACTCAGAAGTAGTATTTTCAGCAAAAAAAGCGAGAGTTTTCACATAATTTACTTTTCCTGTATAGAGCAAGGTTTCATCGTCACATGCGTTTTCCCTCTCTAAATCAACTATGTTTGATATCATGTGCACAAATGGATTAAAAAAGAAAATTACTTCAACAATATTCTGAATAACCCTTGCAAACAAATCCAAATTCCTGTAATGAATAAGCTCATGAGTAAGAGCAGCTTCAATATATACATACGGTACAGATGTTATTAGCGATACTGGTAATATAATAACGGGTTTCAAAAGACCTGAAATATTTGGTGAAGTTACCTTTTCAGATACAAGCAATACTATATCCTGCCTAATTCCCAGTTTTAGTTTAACCCTGTTTAGTATTTGAATAATATTATCAGGAGCAGAATATGAATATCGATTTTTAATAACACCGAATATTGTTACAGAAAAAAACTTTTTTATTAGCAGAACAGTTAGCCCAAGTAACCATAACCGGAAAAGAAGCATATAGTTATTGGAAATGAATTGAGTGGTTTTATTTTCCAGGCTATCCAATAAAGATTCCTTACCCTGCAGAATATTATTGTAAGTTAACTGTTGATCTACAACAATTGTATTGGCAGGAAGCCCGGAGTAGCTGGGCTCATTTTTAAGATAACAAGAGGTGCCTGCCAAACTTAAAAGCAAAAATACCATTGCCGATTGTGCAATCCAGTACTTTGCTTTTGAAGATTTAACTATCATAGCAACAAACTTTACAGTAAGGTATAAAATAAATGCTTGCCATAATGAATAGCTCAATGACTGAACTATAATATTAACTTCTGCACCATTCTGCAATTCTAACAGATTCATTATTCGTCCTCCTCAAGCTTGTCTATTAGATTGCGGATTTGCTTTAGCTCTTCTTTTGAGGTTTTTCCGGTTCCAAGCAGTTGCATAGCCATACTACCAACCGAGCCACTGAAAGCAGAGTCCAGAAGTTTTGATAATAGAGATTGTTGCAGATCCTGTTTTTTTATTGCGGCAGAGTAAATATGCCCTCGTCCCTCTGCCTGCCTTGTACACAACCCTTTCTCGAACATAATCTGCAAAAGCTTTAAGGTTGTTGTATATCCAACATTTTTTATTTCACTTTGCAGCTCGTTTACTCTTCTTACGGATAATTCACCATGTGTCCATAATATTTGGAGTATTTCAAGTTCTGATTCGGTTGCTTTTAATTCTTTTTTCATCTCTTTCCTCAACTACGAAAATCTTCGTAATTAATATATACGAAAGTCTTCGTATTGTCAAGCAAGAAATAAAATTAATTTAAAGCTACGCGAATATTTAATCCGTTAAAGGTTGGAGTTATAGAAACCGGTAGTTCTTTATTTTTACCAAGTCGAAGATTTTCCCTGTACATTACGAATAAACCACTACCAATACCCAGTGCCGCACCAAAAGTTACATCCGAAAACCAGTGTAAGTTGTTATACATTCTTGCATACCATACGAGTGCAGCTGCACCATAAAAACCAATACGAGACCATGTGGTTCCGTAAAACTCGGCAAGGATTGTTGAAAACGCGAACGCAACCGTTACATGCCCCGAGGGAAATGATTGTACACCATTATCGAGCCTAAAACCTTTAAATTCCCAGGCACCCAACTCAGAAAATGGTCTTTCACGAGCAAGCAGCATCCTGATACCCATAACAGTAAATTCGGCAAAAGTTATACTTGTAAACAAAAGTCTGCCAAGGTCTCTGGTATCCTTATGATCTATTATTAAACCAATACCATACATGGAAAGCGAAGCTATGTTTTGATACTCAAACATACCATAACGTGCAGGCCAGTCCCAAAAGTCGCCATTAAATGATTTATTCACTTT
Source organism: Melioribacteraceae bacterium (assembly GCA_963663615.1). Taxonomy (GTDB): domain Bacteria; phylum Bacteroidota; class Ignavibacteria; order Ignavibacteriales; family Melioribacteraceae. Next base: position 771,423 of record OY760517.1, on the reverse strand, counting down.
ACGGGAAACTCTTTTCTGAATTTCTTCATCTGCTGAAAAGGTAAGAAACGTTCCTCCGATAACTCCACCGGTAATAAGCCAGTCATTAGTTGTAAAGCGTACCGGTGCTATAAACCAATGATAACCATCGCCAAGAAACCAGGATAACTCCTTGTAAAAATTATCAGCCCTGTTTATAATAGCTTCCTGAGCATTTAAAGTAGCTGCAAATAAAAGAAAAGTGAGTAATAGTTTTCTCATAATATACTATTCATTGCTCAACTTTCTAACAGGAAGTTTAACGTAAAAGGTTGTACCTTCTCCTTCATGGCTTTTGCCCCAAATTTCACCAAAGTTTTTATCAACCAATTCGCGAATAATCATAAAACCCAAACCTGTACCTTTTTCGTTTTTTGTACCACGCTTTGTAAAACTCTCTTCCGAATCAAAAAGTTTGCTCATTTCATCATTCGACATACCCTGCCCGGTATCGCTAACCGAAACAGTAATATAATCTTCATTTTTAATAGCTTCGATAATTATGTTTCCATTTTCAAAAGTAAATTTCAATCCGTTTATAACCAAATTATAAAATATCGAATATGCCATCTGCCTATCGGCATAGAGTACATAATTTGCCGGAATATTATTAACAATCTCAATATTTTTACCATGAGCAATATTTTGACAAATTTTGTTAATTTCACTTATAAGGGTATTCAGGTTAAAAACTTCAGGCGACCATGTTACCTTGCCAATATTTATTCGAGACCATGTAAGCAAATTTTCCAGCAAGGAATAAATATTGTTAAGAGAACTATTCATATTCTTGATTAAATATTTTCGTTCATCAGCTTCGAGATCATCATAATCCGATGAAAGTAAATCAGCCGAGCCAAGCACCGAAAGGAACGGACTTTTTAAGTCATGCGATATAATTGATATAAGTTTATCTTTGCTTTTTACCAGATCGGCTAATTCGCTAGTACGATCCTTTACCTCTGATTCCAGTTTTGCCTTATTACGCTTGAGATTATTTTCCCTTATTTTTGCTGTTAATGTAAACAGACCTAAAACCACCATAATTACAAAAGCATTAAACCAAAGTGTTTTATAATAGGGAGTATCAATATTTATGTTAACTATTCTTTGATGCAGTGGAACAGAGGAACTTTCATAGAAGGCTCTAACCATAAACTTGTAATTTCCTGGAGGGAGGTTAGTATAGTTTGCTACTTTTTGATCTGTGCAGTCAGACCAGTTAGTTTGAAAACCTTCCAGTTTGTATCTGAAACGTAATTTATGTGGTTGCCTTAACGAAATAGCAGAATATTCAATTCTCAAATTATTATGTTCGAAGTTTATATTAATATCTTTCTTGATACGCTTGTAAAAATTAGCTTTTGGTGGATTTGTATTAGTTTCGGCTTTTATGGATTTCAGAAATATTTTAGGCACATATTCCGTTTTGATCTCCTTTTCAGGTGAAATTTTCGAAACACCATTTATTGAGCCAATCCAGATATTATTATTTTTATCGCATAAAATTGCATTCTGGTTACACTCAATACCCAGGAAACCATCACGCTTTTTATAGGTAGCAACATTTAAAGTTGAGTCTCCCCAAATAATTTTATTAACGCCACGTAAAGAACCGCACCATAAATTACCACCATGATCTTTAGTAATCGAAATTATTTCGTTATCAAGCAAACCATCAGATTTGTTTACACGCTCAGAAGTAATAACACTATCAGCCAAAGAAACATCAGGATAACTTACCCTGAACAAGCCTTCACCGCTACTACCCAAATAAAGGTAATTGTGGTCAAAATAAAGGGAAATAATGTTGTTATAGGTTAAACCTTCAATCTTGTTAAAAAGAGTAAATTTATTATCTCTGTAAAGTATCAATCCGGATTTGGAACCAATCCAGATATCATCACCCCTCCCCTTTTGCAAAGTATAGCATTCATCTTCTGGCAGTCCGTTTGTTTCATTTATAAGTTCAAACTTGTCATCAACTAATTTAATTAAACCTTCATCAAGAGATATGCATAATATAGAGCCATCATTCATTTCAACAATATTGGAAATAACCTTGTACTTTATAGCAGGATCATCAAATGCCTGCACTGTACCGTTTTTTCTAATTTTATATATGCTTGCATAAGTACCAAACCATATCTCATCCTTACTTGTAACAATAAGAGAAAGCATGTTAATATTCTGGTACTCTTTAGGTAAATCGAAATTATGAATTTCACCATTTTGTATATACTTAATTCCTGCACCATCTGTAACAAATAACAGTTTATCATCTTCATATTCGGCAAACTGCCAAACGGTTCTGCTTCCCAATTGCTTGGGATTTGTATAGTTAACAATCGGACTACGATTATATTTAACCACTCCATTACCGTCTGTACCAATCCACAATACCGATTCCCTGTCCGAGAACACTTGAAGTATATACCCCCATTCATCCTTGTGGCGAGCCAACCTCTCAAACTTACCATCCTTAAACGATAAAATTTCCCCATTTGAATCACCAAGCCAAATCATGCCATCCTTGCTATGGGTTATACTTGTAACCAGCAAGTCCTTGGTAATAAACTTTGTTTTATGCAAAACCGTATCAGTTGAGGAAACCTCAAGCAAGCCTTCATCAACACTAAAGTATAAGGTTGAATCAACTCTTTCTATTGCATAAAAATAGTAATCACGGAGTGATGGATAATCCTTTGCACTATTAATTATATTATTACTGTAAATACTCAGGGTATTATTACCATGGAGCACATAAGCCTCGCCAGAAGCTGCAAACTGAAAATTCCAGATTATGTCATCAAAACCATCAATCTTTCTCACTCCCTTTATATCGGAGGGCTTAAATGAATACAAGCCATGTGATGTCCCAACCCAAATAGTTGAGTCAGGAGATTCCACTATTGAAATAATTCTTAGATCATCCAGCTCATTATTAAAGATGCCATAAAACAAAGAATCTTCTCTGAACAAGTGCAAGCCTTTTTCGGTACCGACCCATAAATTTTGTCGTGAATCTTCATACAGAGCAAATACAACTGTACTTGCCAAACCATCTTCAATATTATACGTGGTTATTTCGAAGCCATCATACCGAGCCAAACCACCACCGGTAGCTATCCACAAATATCCATCGTGTCCCTGCAAAATATCATAGACTTGTGATTGTGGCAATCCTTCATTATTAGAAAGTCTTTCAAAATATTCTGTTTGAGCTGAGAGGAGTCCAGCTAAAAGGCAATATATAATTAGTAGATGTTTTATCATATTTTATTCAAAAAACAACGGAATAGTAAAGGTAAAAATACTCCCTTTACCGGGGGTACTTTCTGCCCATATCCTTCCATTATGTTTTTCGCAAAATTCCTTACATAGCACTAAACCTAAACCGGTTCCTTGCATGTCCTCATTATCGACAGAAGTTTTAATTTTTTCAATACTAAATAAAGCTGAAAGCTGTTCTCTCGACATACCACTACCGTTATCAATAACGGAAATTTCAGCGTAACCCCCCTTCTCCTGGAAATGGATTCTTATTTCACCATTATCTTTTGTAAATTTTATTGAGTTCGAAACAAGGTTTCTTAAAATTGTTTTAACCATATTAATATTGCCCAGCAGTTGTGTTTGGGACGGAATATCTTTGATAATGGTTATATTTTTCTTTTCAGCCGAGGGGGATAATAATTTTAGTACATCATCTGCAACATCAGTTAATTCAAATTGTTCCGGATTAAATTCCATTCTGCCAGATTGCGATCTTGCCCAATCCAATAGATTAGTTAGTAGTTCGTATGAATTTTTGGAAATATTGAATATTTTAGAAATAAAAAACTCTTTTTCCTTCTCCTCAAGCTCGTTATATTCAAAATTCAGTATGTCGGAAAATCCAATTAGAGTACCGAACAAGTTCTTTAGATCATGAGCCAAAATTGAAAAGAATTTGTCTTTGGAAGCATTAAGTGCCTTTAGCTCTTTATTCATCCTGTTTATTTGTTCTTCCTGTTCAACTCGTTCGGTAATATCTCGAACAGCAACTATAATCAGGTTATGGTCATCATTCTTCAATGTGTTAATAGTTAAATCCACAGGAATTGAGCTACCATCTTTCTTCCTGAGCATGCGTGATGAAAGGACGGAACCGTACATTTTGGTATGGTCAAGAACCGATTCAGTTCTTTCCGAATCCCACTTAACAAACAAATCAGAATCAGGTCTCCCAACTATCTCCTCCTGTGTATATCCGGTTATAGTTTCGCAAACAGGATTAGCTTCCTCAATGGTTGCAGTATCACCATCTATTACCAGAAACAAATCAGGCGATTCTTCAAATATTTTTTTGTATTTCGATATTTCAGAAGCAGCAGAATCAACTTTTTCCTCTAATAGTTTTGCATACTCCTGTAAATCATAGTTAAGATTTTCTTTATCCATTTTTTACTTAAATTCCAAAACGTTATCATCATAGTTAATATCAGGTATCCAGTTTGAATTCAGGTAAACCTTCTTAAGTCCTTTATCCAGTTCAATACCAAATGATTCCGAACCATTCCAAATATCAACTTTTTTGCTAATTACTTCTGTACTACCATCTGTATAAGTTAGCTTAAGTTCAACCGGTACCGGATAAGCTCCTTTTTTAACAATTACAAGCTTATATTTATCTTTTCCTTTATGCAATTCAACACCCAAATCAGGATACCCCCATTCGTAATACCATGCTTTCCAGTACCAGTCCAGGTTTTTACCTGATACTTTACTAAATGTATTGAAGAAATCCATAGGATGGGGATGCTTGCCATGCCACAAACTAATGTATTCTCTTAAAATCCTCAAAAACTCTTCATTGCCAAACAAGTCACGCAAAATTTCATACGAAATATACGATCTGCGGTATGCATTTGTGCGATAAGAATGACGATGAAGTTCGCTTGAAGGAACCATTAACGGAGTATCGTAATGCTTACCGGCATAGTGCATATACTCATCGGCAAAATGCTTTGCTACCTCTGTATTTCCGTATTTTGCCTGAAAATCTTCCGGGAAAAGGCGAGCCCAACCTTCATCCATCCACGCATATTTTCGTTCATTAGTACCCATATAAAAAGGAAAGTAAGTATGTGCAATTTCGTGAGCAGTTAACATAACAGTACCATTCATATCATCATGATATGTACCGTTATTAACAATCATCGGAAATTCCATTCCACCACCACCATTAAATACCGATATTACCGGATATGGGTAAGGTACACCTGGCAAATCTTCCGAAAAATATTTTACTACATTATGTGCAATTTTGGCAACCTTAACAAAATCATCGGCAAAGGTTGAGTAACCGGCATCAACAAATACCTTGTTACCATTTTTCAAAGTAACGGTAGAAGCATCCCAACTATAATTACTTGCACACCCAAAAGCAAAATCAGGTGACATATCAGCTTTGTAACTCCAGGTTAGCCAACCTTTTTTTTGCAAAACATTTTTATCGCCGGTTTTGGTAATATGAACAACCTCGGCACTTTTATGTGCTTCGTTATACTTAGCTAATACCTTTTCGCTTAATAAATCAGCCGGGTTTTGCAACACACCGGTTGCCCAGCAAAGTAGCGTATCGGGTAAAGTGATATTTACACTGTAGCTATTCTGATCATTATACGTTTCGGTGTAGCCATCATATTCTGATTTATCCCAACCATCAATATCATCATATACAGCAATTTGCGGATAAAAATAACTGTGAAACCATACACTATCGGAGTAAGTACCACCACGAACAGGGGTGTGAGGTGGCACCTTGTAATCCCAATCAATCGTAAAGGTGGTAACCGAACCGGGTGCAATTTTTTTATCCGGACTTACTAAAAATGTGGTTGCAGTATGACTAATCATTCTGTCATCAGTATCAAGAGATATTTTATCGCCGTTTACGGTTATGGAATTAAGATTTACACCTTCAGTTATAGCTGAAGGGGGCAAGCCAAACTGACGCGAATTACCTTTCCTGTAAATTTTCTGGTAAAGTTTAAACTGTACCTTTTTTAGTGAGTCGGGACTATTATTATAATATTTCACTTTTTCCTTACCGGATATTTTCAACTCCGAAGGATCAAACTTCACATCGATTTCGTATTCGGATTTGTTCACCCAATATTTTAAGCCAGGTACTCCTGAATATGTTCGGGTTCCTTTCTTTATAGCATCCTGGAATTCCAAAGGGGTAAATAATTTTTGGGCGGTTAGTGTGTTAACAAATAAAACTGATAGTAAAAAGATTATAGAAGTGCGCATTTTGTTCCTCAATAAAAAACAACAAGTAGCAAGTTAATAAATTTTGGGGCTGGTGTAAATACCAATTGTACGAATTGTATGCAGCTAGTAACGTTACTCTTAACTAAAACTTATTAAATAGTATTTCAGTATCTGCTATAAAAAAGTTAAGCCCTCCGTTTTAGGGAGGGCTTAGTTTATTTAGAATAGTGATAATTCTTCATCTTTCGGTGGTCCATCGGGCGGGGTATCATCGTTATCGTTTTCACCATTTTCAGGTGCATCATCTTCCTTAACAACTTTTGCTATATCAGCAATTGAATCATCGTCAACAAGACGTATAACCTTAACACCGAGAGTATTTCTACCCATTACACGCAATTCAGAGATTGCCTGGCGTATTACAAATGCTTTTTCAGTAATAATAACCAATTCATCTGTATCAAGCACTTCCATGATAGCCATAAGCTTACCATTCTTGTCTCCGGTTTTAACAGTTATTACACCTTTACCGCCACGTCTGGTTAATCTGTAATCATCAATAGCAGTACGCTTGCCGTAACCCTTATCAGTAACACAAAGTAATGTACCCGATCTGCGGACAACAACGGAGCCGATAACAAAGTCGCCATCGTTAAGTTTTATACCGCGTACACCAGTTGCAACACGACCCATTTCGCGAACATCGCTTTCATTAAATCTTATTGCCATGCCGTTATGAGTACCAATTACAACATCCTGAGTACCATCGGTAAGTTTAACCTCAATCAGCTTGTCACCTTCAACCAGGTTAATTGCATTAATACCACCACGGCGGATATTTGAGTAAGCAGAAAGTTTGGTTTTCTTAACAGTACCCATTTTGGTAAACATCATCAGGTTAAGCTCATCGCTAAATTCTTTAACCGAAATAAATGCTGTAATTTTTTCTTCCCTGTCTTTTTCAAGAAGATTAAGAATAGATCTGCCACGACTAGTTCTGCTAGCTTCCGGTACTTCATGAACCTTGAGCCAGTAACAGCGTCCATGATCAGTAAAGAACATAATGTAATGATGCGTAGAAGCAATAAACATATGTTCAATAAAGTCTTCATCCTTGGTACCGGCACCGGTTACACCTTTGCCACCACGAGCCTGTCTGCGGTAACCACTAACTGGGAAACGCTTGATAAAACCACTGTGAGATATTGTAACAACAACATCTTCCTCGGCAATCATATCTTCAATTGAAAACTCTTTTGAACTGTAAACTACTTCGGTACGTCTGTCATCACCGTAACGTTCCCTAACTTCAAGAAGTTCTGCCTTGATAATTCTGTAACGTTCAGGTTCGTTATCCAAAATAAAGTTTAGTTTTTCTATTAACTGTAAAATTTCCTTGTATTCATCTTCAATTTTCTGTCTTTCCAGACCAGTAAGTCTCTGCAAACGCATTTCGAGAATTGCCTTAGCCTGAATCTCGGAAAGTTTGAATCTGCTCATCAGGTTATTTTTGGCAGTTTCGGTATCAGCCGATTTTTTGATAGTTTCAATAACTTCATCAATGTTATCAAGAGCTATTATATAACCTTCCAAAATATGAGCACGTCTTTCGGCAGCTTCAAGTTCATACTTTGTTCTGCGTATAAGCACATCCATACGGTGATTGATGTAATGACCAATAGCACCTTTAAGAGTATGAACTTTTGGAATTCCGTTTTCCAGTGCAAGCATAATAACACCAAATGTTACCTGCATCTGGGTATGTTTATAAAGCTGGTTTAGAATAACTGGCGGCTGACCGTCTCTTTTTAATTCAATTACAATACGAAGACCGTCCCTGTCAGATTCATCACGTACGTTTGAAATACCATTTATTTTACCATGACGAACAAGTTCAGCAATCTTTTCAATAAGACGAGCCTTGTTAACCTGATAAGGTATTTCAGTAATTACAATACTTTCACGATCATTTTTATGTGTTTCTATATTTGCTTTTGCACGAAGAATAATTTTACCGCGACCAGTTTCGTAAGCTTCCTTAACACCATCGTAACCGTAAATAATACCAGCCGTTGGAAAGTCGGGTGCTTTAATATGCTCCATCAACTCGGCAATAGTAATATCAGGGTTATTAATTTGAGCCATTACGCCATCAATTACTTCGCGCAAGTTATGCGGTGGAATGTTTGTTGCCATACCCACAGCAATACCGCTTGAGCCATTAACCAACAGGTTTGGCAGGTATGAAGGAAGTACGGTTGGTTCCTGTAACGACTCATCAAAGTTTGAAGTAAAATTAACAGTGTTTTTATCAAGGTCTCTTAACATCTCATCAGCAATACGTGCCATTCGAGCTTCCGTATAACGCATCGCAGCAGCCGAGTCACCATCCACCGAGCCATAGTTACCCTGTCCGTCAACAAGCGGATAGCGTAATGAGAAATCCTGAACCATACGAACCATTGTATCATAAACAGCACTATCGCCATGAGGGTGATACTTACCTAGCACCTCACCCACAATCCTGGCTGATTTTTTATATGATTTGTTATAGCTAAGTCCCAGTTCAGACATACCATAAAGAACTCGTCTGTGTACCGGTTTCAAACCATCTCTAACATCAGGCAAGGCACGGGCAACAATAACCGACATTGCATAATCGATATAGGACGATTTCATTTCATCTTCTAACGATACCGGTATTTCTTTTTGTAAATTCGCATCCATATCTATTTTATCATCATAATTAGAATTTCGTTAATTAAATATCCAGATTAGCATACTTTGCATGCTTCTCGATAAATGCACGTCTTGGTTCAACAACATCACCCATAAGAGTTTCAAATATTTTATCAGTAGCAAGGGCAGTTTCAAGGTTAACCTTAAGAACTGTTCTTGTTTCAGGGTTCATAGTAGTATCCCAAAGCTGATCGGGATTCATTTCACCAAGACCTTTATATCTGGAGATTGTTACATTTTTAGGGACACCGTATTCATCAAGTTTATCTTCTGAAACACCTTTTTTCATACGTGCAATAATAACATCTCTTTCATCATCATCATAGGCGTAATGCTCTTCCTTCCCTTTTTTAACCTTGTATAATGGCGGCTGAGCAATATAAACTTTACCGGAAGTAATCAAGTCTTTCATATATCTGTAAAAGAACGTTAACAAAAGCGTACGGATATGGCTTCCGTCAACGTCAGCATCCGTCATAATAATAATTTTACCATAACGCGATTTTTCAGCATCAAAATCGGCACCAATACCAGCACCAATAGCTGCAATCATAGCCTTTATTTCACCGCTTTCCAGTATTTTATTTATTTTGGCTTTTTCAACATTTAGAATTTTACCCTTGATAGGCAAAATAGCCTGGAATCTTCTATCACGTCCCTGCTTGGCAGAACCACCCGCAGAGTCACCTTCCACGATGTAAACTTCACAATGTTCAGGATCGTTAATAGAACAATCGGCAAGTTTACCAGGTAGCGAAGCAGAATCCAGTGCATTCTTTCTTCTAACCAGATCGCGTGCTTTTCTTGCAGCTTCACGGGCTTCGGCAGCACGTAAACATTTTTCTATAATTTTTTTACCAATACCGGGATGTTCTTCCAGGAATTCGGCAAGCTTTTCGTTAACCAAAGTTTCAACAGCCGATTTAACTTCACTATTACCAAGTTTGGTTTTGGTCTGACCTTCAAACTGTGGTTCCATTACTTTAACAGAAATAACAGCAGTTAAACCTTCACGGAAGTCATCACCAGTAAGGTTAATTTTGCTATTATCCTTAACCAGTTTATTTTTAACAGCGTAGTTATTTAATGTACGAGTAAGAGCAGTTTTAAAGCCTGAAAGGTGCGTACCACCTTCGTGAGTATTAATATTATTTACATAAGTATGAATATTATCAGCATAGCTGCCAGTATATTCAAAGGCAATTTCAACTGGCACATTATCTTTTTCGCCTTCAATATAAACGGGGTCGTGAATAGGATTACGAGTTTCATCAAGATATGTTACAAACTCGGCAATACCACCTTTAAAATGGTATTCTTCTCTCTGGTCATTATCCTCGGTACGGATAACGATCTTAACATTTTTATTAAGGTATGCAAGCTCTCTCATTCTTTCGGCAAGAGTTTCGAACTTGAACTCGGTTACCTTAAATATTTCACCATCGGGCATAAAACGGGTAGTAGTACCATTATCATCAGGATCGGAAGAACCAATTTCCTTAACTTCATAACGAGGAATACCTCTATCGTACTCCTGCTGGTACATTTTACCCTGGCGTTTAACTATAACCGAAACCCATTCGGAAAGTGCATTAACAACTGATACACCAACACCGTGCAAACCACCCGAAACCTTGTAGGAATCTTTATCGAATTTACCACCGGCATGAAGTACAGTCATAACAATTTCGAGGGCAGATTTTTTTTCAATCGGATGCAAGTCAACCGGAATACCACGTCCGTGGTCAGAAACCGAAACAGAACCATCATTATGCAAAAGCACTTCAATATAATCATTATATCCGGCTAACGCCTCATCAATACTGTTATCAACAATTTCATTCACCAAATGGTGCAAACCGCGCATACCAATATCACCAATGTACATTGCAGGTCTTTTTCTAACAGCTTCAAGACCTTTTAGTACGTTAATATTGGAAGCACTGTAATTTTTCTGTGCTGCTTCTTTTGTCACTTTATTACCTGCAAAATTTATTACGAAATAAATTTAACGGACTTAACCAAAGTTTGTCCGAAGTGATTATTGATTCTGTCAATAATCTGTTTTTGCCTGAAGTTAAGTTCACTTCTCCAAACACTATTCTCAACCTTAAGATAAAGAACATACTTAACTATTTTAACCGGAGTGGCAACTTTTTCGAGAGTAGGAAATACCAGATGAAAATCGCTAACCACCTTAAACTCCTCGGCAAGATCATTGATCCTTGAGAGGGATTTTTCCGATTTCAATATTTCATCAATGCTCTTAAAATCAGACATTAGTTTTTACAATACCTTGTTCTACCTTAAATATCCTGTCAAGTTCCGATCTGTTCAAAAAGTCGTATTTTGTAAAATCAGTCATAGTTATAAACGCCTGTCCAACTTCACCAAGATAAGAACTAATCTGCATTGCCCTGAAAGTATCAAGCTCACCAAACACATCATCCAAAAGAAACATTGGTGTTTTGGAAAGAGCATCCTTCAGGTAAAAGAACTCACCAAACCGCAGGGCAATTTGAAATGTTTTGTGCTGACCCTGCGATCCATATTTTTTTAACTCAAAACCATTTATCAGAAAATGAAAATCATCACGGTGCGGACCCACAAGATTAGTTGTTCTTCTAAGCTCTGCATCCCGTAATTCATCAAGTCTGTTTCTGTACAATTCTTCAATTTTATTCGGTTCGGTACTTTCAAGAAACGTATAGACAATTTCGGGTTTTTCCGAACCTTGCATAATTTTGTTGTACGCTGTATTAAGATAATCATTAAACCGTGAAAAAAACTCAAAACGGTGTTTAACTATCTCGGTACCGCGATTAATTAAATTCTCGGTCCACGCATCAAGCTGGCTAAACAACTGCTTGTTATTTGTCTCTTTTATCTGGTTTAGGAGGAGAGACCTTTGCCTTAGTATTTTGTTAAAATCAATTAAATCCTTCAGGTAAGTTTTGCTTGCCTGTGATATAACCGAGTCTATAAACTTTCTTCTATCAGAAGGTGACCCGAGAGTAATAGCATGGTCCGACTGGGTTAAAGTTACCACAGGAAACATTCCGATAATACGTGATGCCCTGTGAAATTGTTTATTGTCAATAAACAGGTGTTTCTTCTTTATGGAATTGTCGTAAAAAACCCGAACTTCGTTTTCAGTCAGTTCGGTAAACAATCCCTTTATATCAAAATTTTCTCTCTCAAAAGTCACAGCTTCATAATCGGAAGCTCCCCCCATACTTTTAGTTGTACAGAGATAATAAATTGCTTCCAGAATAGTTGTTTTGCCTTGTCCGTTTCCTCCTGCTATAAAATTCAAATGTTCAGAAAACTCGCATATCGTATCGTTGTGCAGCCTGAAATTTTTTAATTGTAGCCTGGTTAATTTCATTCTAGCTATTTAGTCGAACAGGCATCAGAAGCATCATCATTTCAACGTCTTCTTTCTCAACTTCCGGTGTAATAATTACAGCCTTGGTAGGTGAGTGTAACTTGAATATTAGTGATTCTTCTGTATTATTATGGCTTAAAATATCATTTACATAAGCCGAGTTAAATCCAATTTCAAGACCATCGCCGGTATATTCGCACATCAGGTTTTCCTTACCTGAAGTACCCGAATCAAGATCTTCGGCTGAAATTTCAAGATTGTTATCGCTAACCGCAAATTTAACACGTTTGGTATTTGTAGTTGAAAATAACATCATTCGGCGTATAGCATCATGTAATTCTTTTGTATTTATCTTCATGGCAAATTCATTATCGGAAGGAATTACACTTCTGTAATCAGGGTATTTCTGTCCGATAAGTCTTGTAATTAGCTCAATATCCTTAAGCACAAATGAGATATGAGTTTTGCTAATGTACAATTTCACTTTTTCATCGCTAAGTACTTTAAGCAATACTGTAACCGCTTTTTCCGGAACAATATACTGATCGTTAATATCTGGCTGAACAGCTTTAAGGGTATAGTTTACAAGTCTGTGTCCGTCAGTGGCAACAAGTCTTAAACCTTCCTGCATAAATTCAAAAAGAGTACCCATCATTGCAGGTCTCATTTCTTCCTTGCTCATTGCAAAAGCAGTACGTTCAAGTGCCTGTTTAATTTCCTGTGCATCAATTTCAGTTTCGCTAACTTCCTCTTCACCATTATTTGGGAACTCAGGAATGTTAGGATATTCGTCCGGCTCAAGATAACTGATCTTATATTCACCATTGTTTGTCTTAAGATCAATTTTACCTGAATCATCAATCTTGAATGTAATATCAGTATTCTTTAGTGAACGAACAATATCGTAAAGTAACCTTGCAGGAACAACGAGTGACTTATCACCGTCAGAGGTTACCTGTAATGATGATTTAAGGGAAATTTCCAAATCGGTTGCAAATATTGTAAGAAGACCATCCTTTATTTCGAAAAGGAAGTTTTCCAGTATTGGCATCGGCGTTCTTGTGGGTACCGCCGGGATAATTTTATTAAGCAGCTTTTCTAAATCCAGACTGTTTACCTTAAATTCCATAAAAATATCCTCTATGTTTTTTTACCTGTTGTTTTACTTGCAGGGTTAGTTATGTGTACCAGTTTAAATAATTACTTTACATCAAAAATATAACTATTGTATCAATTACTTACATTTTTTTATACAAATGCATTAAAATATAATAAATTTTTTACTAAAAAACCTTATAAATATTTACAGGTTTTTCACGCCCTTTTACGCTTACTTCACCCAGGTTTTCCAGTTCGGTTTCTTTCGCCTCAATATTACTTAATACTTCTTCCGAAATTAGTAACTGACTTTTATATGTTTTGTTTAACTGCTCTATTCTGGCTGCCAAAATAACTGTATTTCCGCTAATTGAGTATTGTTTTCGTTTATCTGTGCCAACATTACCGGCAACAACATAACCGGCATGCAAACCAATCCCAATTCTTGTTTTTGGTATTTCGCCATTAGCACTTTTTTCATTAACCAGTTTCACAATTTCTCGTGCTGCATTGTAAGCGTTTATACAGTCATTCCCTGAAGAAACCGGAGCACCAAAAGTTGCCATATAACCATCACCCAAAAACTGGTTAATAATACCATGGTTTTTAATAATTTCGTCAATCATAAAACCAAATACCTCGTTCTGGTAACGAATAATTTCCTCAGGTTCAAGTTTTTCGGCAAATGGTGTAAATCCCCTTATGTCGAGAAACATAACACACACAAACAAACGTTTGGCAGAAATTTCCTCTTCCCTGTTTAATAGTTCATCAACAATTTCCTTCGAAACCTGCTGTCCGAACAAATTAGTAACGGCATCCTTTTCAGCAATAGTTTTATATGTATCTGCAATCCGCTTTCTTAGCTGTGACCCTACAAAACCTGCAATCAATCCTGCTCCAACCAGCATGGCAGTTTTACCGTAATATATATATGGTAAACCCAGCAGTCCTTGCTTATAGAGCTCCTCATTGCCAATTACCCATATTGCCACAAGTACCATGTACTCAGTACCTGCCACTATACCTGTAAATAGCGAAATACCAAAATTTAAGCTTAGTGTGGTTAAAGATATGATCAGGAAATACATAAAAACTACCGGACTGGAAAGTATAACCGTGGTTTCCATATAGATGCTTAACACAAAAAGCAGCATTGTAGGAATTGTAATCTCAATAAATACTGATGCATATTGTACCTTTACCGATAGCTGTTTGTGCTGACGTATTGCCCGTTTTAGTAGCCAGGTTACATTAAACTCGCGTATGCCCATAAAAAGCAAAACTGCAAGGATATGGTATAAAGGTACAACCGTACCTATTACTTCTTTTACTTCGTCGCTGTAAAGTATTATTACAAAAACCAGATCAGTAAGCAGTATCAGGATCAGATAAAAAAAGAGCCTGGCACGAACCTGCTCACTTTTCATCCTTTCCCTCGAAAACGCCTTCTCAAAATCGATTTGCTTATAGTGCATGCTTTAAACTTTTTTCTTTAAATATAGCTATTTTTCAAAAGCTACAATAATTATTTAATTATTTGCCGAGGTTACTTTGGATGATATTACCAACTGGATAAACAACTACAGAAGTTTTCTCACTGATAGCTGGAATAATTATTGCCTCAATATTTGGGAAAACGACCTTAGCCCTAATATGGATCATGAGTTTTACGAACTCGAATAAGCTGCATTAAACCTGCTGGTTGGTTACCCTGTTTTTAAGCGAAATATAGCTGAAACCGAACTAAATTATATTGAAGAGATAATTATTGCTCCCAATTTTGACGGCGATACCCTTAAATGTAAATATACAAAAATGAATGGTGTAGCAATTACATGGGAAGATATTATAATCAAAAAGGGAGAGCACAATTTCAGATTCGTGGATTTTTTTGTTTTTAGCGTTTCGCCCAAACGAAACCTTTACGTTAGGGCACAGCTTATAAGCTCGGATACATTAGAACATTTTGGAGGTCTCGATTTTATTTTTGAAGCAGAAAAAGTAACCTATTTAACTGCATACATTTAAATATCAGCTATTTATAAGATAAATAAATAAAATAGTCTAATTTAATATCTTGCAAATAATGATCTAATAGTATATCTTTGTCTGATATGTTAGACTGGACAAAATACATAGATGTTGATACAGACAAGCCGGAGACTAAGGCGGTAATTGCGAATACGCGAATACCAGTTGAGCTTATTTTAAAAAAGCTCGCGAGTGGGGATACGGTTGATGACTTGATGAATTCATATCCCAGCCTTACCAAGGAAAATATAACCGCTTGTCTTTTGTTTGCCAAACAACAAGCAGAAAACAGCAACTGAGGCTTTAACAAAACTATACTCAATTTAGCTTATCCGAAAAAGACAAGTTTCGTCGGAACATGTAAGCTATACCCATTTTATAGCCATACAATTGCTTTTATGAAGCATTTTTTTAAAAAAATTAAAACATAAAGTAGAATAGAACTTGTTCTATAAAAGACTAATATCCTTCAAGGTATGAGTTTTATTAAAGCAAATACATTTAAAATTGTAACAACCTCCAATTTGCAAGCTATAATGGGTATTGTAAACTAGTAAGTTATAAACGTATCCATAGTTAACCAACAAATACCTAAAACTCAAGCTCCTTTTTATCTCTGGCTTTTTCGTAAAGTTTAATGTACTTATCGGCAGAAACACTCCACGAATAATTACCTTGCATACCATTCTTCATGATTTTATGCCAGACAGGCTTGTTATGGTACTCGGTAATGGCACGTTTTACAGCATCAACAAGCCCCCAACCTGCATAATCCTCAAATGAAAACCCGTTACCATCATGGTGCCCCTGATGCACTCTTTCATACCAGTCAAAAACTGTATCAGCAAGACCGCCTGTTTTACGCACTACCGGCACAGTGCCATATTTAAGTGAATACATCTGATTAAGTCCGCATGGCTCATAATGCGAAGGCATAAGGAAAATATCAGCACCTGCTTCAACAAGATGAGAGAGTTCGTTATTAAATCCTATATATACCCCAACCTTGCCATGGTAGCGATTTATTAATTCATTAAACATTACTTCATATTTAAACTCGCCACTACCAAGAATTACCCATTGAGCATTATAGCTCATAAGTTCATCAATTACATGGCTAATCAGATCAAATCCTTTTTGTGGAGCCAATCGAGATACAATTCCAATAACGGGTACTTCGGGACGGTAATCAAGCCCCATACGCTTAAGCAGCATCCGTTTGTTTATCTCCTTACCTGTAAAATCGTCACTAGAGTAATGGTGCATTAACAATTTATCAGTTTCGGGATTCCATATATTGTAATCTATACCGTTTAAAATTCCGTAAAGGTCGTCCTGTCTTTCTGCCAAATACTGGTTCATACCAGCACCATATTCGGGAGTGAGAATTTCACTGGCATAAGTTTCACTAACCGTACTAATGATATCGGAGTAAAGGATACCAGCTTTCATAAAGTTAAACGCGCCATTGTGCTCAAGATGTCCGTTATGGAATAACTCCGGTTTTACTTCAGCCTTACCAATAGTATCGCTTCCAAAAACACCCTGATACCCAATATTGTGAATAGTATACAGGAATGCAGTATCTTCAAAAAGTTTGTCCCAGTTATAATTATCTTTTATTAGTAATGGTATAAGTCCGGTTTGCCAATCGTTACAATGGATAACATCAGGCTTCCAGTTAAGTCGCTGTATAGTTTCAATAACAGCTTTCTGAAAGAGTATAAAACGTTCGTTTTCATCCCAGTCGTTAGTATAAAGTGATGAGCGATGGAAAAACTGCGGTGCATCTATAAAATAAATTTCAACAAGCGAGTTTGGCAGGTAACCTTTAAAAACATTAATTGGTTGAGCATAACCAGCAACCCTTACCCTGAAATCGCTCTCAAAATTTACATAAGTAAGATTGTATTCCTGTTCATCTATCGAATAATATTTGGGCATGAACACACGAACGTTCAAACCTTTTTTGTCCAGTTCTTTAGGTAATGCACCACAAACATCGGCAAGACCGCCGGTTTTTGCAAACGGCACTACTTCACTTGAGACAAATGCTATATTCATAAAAACTCCCGCTTTCGGTAACTTACTACTGTAACTCGATTACTTAATTAAGACCATTTTTTCGGATAAAAGCAAATTTCCCGTTTCAACAGTATAGATATATACACCACTAATTAAATTATCGGCACTAAATTTAACTTTATGATAACCATTTTCGAAGTATTTATTTGTAAGGGTGGAAATTTTTTCACCAATTACGTTATAAACATTAATTTTAACATTACCTGAATGTGGAATAAAAAAGTTGATATATGTTGACGGATTAAACGGATTAGGATAATTAGTAAACACCTTAAATTCATTTAACTGCAAATCGTTGTCGGTGCTCTCATCAACACTGGTCGTAACTCCATCAAGCAAATATTCAAGAATATCATCTGTTGTTGCCTTCCAAAGTCCCCAGCTATGCCCTTCAGGTAATTCAGCCCAATTTATTTCATAACCTTTTGAAATCATTGTATCAGTAACTGTACGCAAATTTGAGCTTAAACTTTCATAAGATCCCCAAACAGAGTAACACTTAATATCTTTTTTATCATAGTTAAGTAATATATTAGATACCTCATAGTCATTAGGCCAAAATGCTGCCGAATGTAATCCTAACAAACCAAATACATCAGGATACAACCAGCTTATTAGAGCACTAATATTTCCACCAAAAGAATCACCAAGCACAACCCTGCTTTTTCTATCGGGTATAGTTCTGTATGCCGAATCAACATAATTTACAAGCTCCAGGGCAAAAAAGCCTGAATAGTTAAATCGTGTAGCTTCGGTATATTCATTAGTTCTGTTATTGGGAACAACAAAAAAAGCCAATACAGGTGGAATATTCTCACTGTCTATAAGGTTATCGAGTACCTGCTTGGCTGCACCGAGGTTAATATAATCAGAACCATCCTGGTAATAGACAGATGGGTAACGTGTTTGCGGATTATCATTATAGCCATGCGGTTTGTAAACATAAACCCTGTAATTGCGATCAACAGCTTGGCTAAAAATATTAAACTGCTCTATTGTACCGGTATTTGTACCGGGTCTGTCTTCAATTTCCCAGGGGTGTTCATAATCGGGCATCGCAAACTCGGAGTTTGCCCCGTAACCACCCTCGCAAGTATTAGGGTTTTCCGGATCCAGTATCCAGTTGCTGCCATTAATTATCAGCTTGTAATCCAGCCTGGCATTCATCTCATATTTACGGCGTTGATAAAAAAGATTAGTAGCACTAATCCTGCTAAACTGTTCAGGATTGGAAGCCCAACTATTTTCATCACCGGAAAGTTGCACCTTATTGGCAGCACCCAAATAAATAAATGTAGCCGTATCATTCTCAACAAATGGAATACCCTCAGCACGGGCAATTGCCATAAAGCTATCGACTGCAGCCGATTTATATATGTAGTTTAAAGAATCAATATGCACTAAAAAATCGGCAAACCTTCCCTGTGCCGAAACCAAAGATGCCAGCAAAACAAACCAGAGTGCAACTCTGAATTTCATTATTACTCCCTATACTAATTGGCATGCAATATAACTATATTTTCTTAAGAGTTATAACTTAAATACTGAAATTAGGGTAAAGAAACTATTTTTCACGAAATTTAAGCAGCATTTTACGAGTATTCCCGGTAAGTACGAGCTCTGCACTAAGCTTTGCGTTTTGCTCCATCAAGCCTTCCCAATGCTTGGTACCCGACCAAAACGAACGTTTTATTTTTGCTATTGCATCCGGATTATATTGGGTTAGCTTTTTAGCCAGCGAATTAACTTCTTTATCTAGTTCCTCGTAATTTTGGGCAACAATATTAAAGAGACCTTTTTGAAGTGCCCAATTACTTTCTCTCCATTCGGTATCAATAGTCATGGCACTAAAAGCTGCTTTACCTATTTTACGTTCTACAGCTGGGGCAATTACAAAAGGACCAATACCAATAGCAAGTTCACTTAGCTTTACACTTGCATTATTTACGGCAATTGTATAATCGCAAGCTGATGCAAGACCAACTCCTCCGCCAACTGCCTTACCGTTAATTCTGCCAATAATAATCTTCGGAGTTTTACGCATTGCATTTATAAGATTAGCAAACCCCATAAAGAAACGATGTGCATCATCAATATTTTCCAGAGAAAGGAATTCATCGAAAGAAGCACCGGCACAAAAAGTCTTCTCACCTCTTCCGGTAATAACAATAACCTTTACATCATCATTATTCCCGAGGGATTCAACCGCCTGCCTTATATTGCCTAACAACGCACCGGGCAATGAGTTAGCCTGTGGGTGGAAAAATTCAATTTTCCCAATAGAATCATAAACCTGAGTTTTTACTTCACCGGTTGGTATCATTTTCCAATATCCCGTAAAATTCTTTGTAACTATCTATAATATAAACGGGATCAAGTTTTTTAAGTTCATCTAAACTCCTGTAACCAAATGATACGGCACACGAATGGCACCCGGCGTTTTGTGCACAAAGGATATCCATTTCGGTATCACCAACCATCAGGGTATTACTCATATCCTGGTTTAATTTATCAGTAATAAATACGAGCGAATCTGGTGCCGGTTTAATTTTAAGCTCCGGTTTTCTGCCAACTACCAGATCAAAATATTTCCTCAAATCGAAAGCATCAATAATTTTATCAGCCTGCTCCTGTCCCTTAGTGGTAAGAAGAGCTACTTTATAGCTGTTTTTCACAAGGTAGTCGAGTAATTCGGTTACTCCGTCGAATAATTCGGAAGAGTTAATATGATTAAAATATTTTGTCTTGTAAATTGTTATAAAGTGTTCTACGTCTGGTACATCAATACCAAGTTCATTAAAAATATCGAGGAAGTGCCAGCCGATCATCGTATTGAATTTATCCCTGTCCGGGGTGGTATTAATGTTTAGTTCCCTGAAGGTATCGATCATTGTATCATAGATTGTATCAGCTGATTTCATCAAGGTTCCATCGAGATCAAATACTATACATGAATAATTGTTCATTGCTCTACCCAAAAGATTTATCGTTCTAAAAAACATTTTTATCGTTAATAAATTACCATTTGTCTAAATAATTCTAAATACGGTGTTTTAAATATTATACTTACAGTAGAAAAAATAAGTTATACAACGTTCTTTTGAAAATGTGATTAGCCCAAATAAAAAAAAGCCGACAGTAGGTTAAAAAACCCCAAATGCCTCAAAGCCCCTTAGCCCAAATGTCCTACTGTCAGGCACGGGAGCCGGTCAAGTTGCCTCAGTTTAACACGGGAAAGTACACGGGATTTCGGCCGGCTCCCATCCCTCCTTTTTTATCCAATAACTTCAGCATACAATTTAACCAGTTTATTACCCATAGCTTCAACACTATAATTTTCTTCAACGGCATTTCTTGAATTTTCAGACAACCTTTTATACAAACTTTCATCCTGTAAAAGTTTTACTATAAACTCTGCTGCAAGCTCCGGTTTATCAGGAGTAAACAACAATCCGGTTTCTTCGTGTTTAACTATATCATTATTACCAACAACATCGGTAGCTACAACCGGCAAGCCATAACTCATAGCCTCAAGCACCGCCAAAGGCATACCTTCCCATAACGATGTAGTTATATACAAATCAGCCTCAGAAAAGTATTCACCGGGATTAGTACGGAATCCGCAAAACTCAAAATATCCATCTAATTTATTCTTTCGTACATTATCTTCAACATCTGTTTTATACTCACCGTCCCCTAGCATCACAAACCTGATATCCTCAATAGCTCCTGGCTCTCTTAGCATAAGGGCTACATCAACAAGTAGCTTGCTATTTTTTTGCTCATCAAAGCGGGAAAGGTGTAAAACCTTGACAGGTGTTTTTATGTTTCCGGCAACGGGAGTAATTCCGCTAACCCTTACACCATTATCAATAACCGTTACTTTATTTTCAGCACACACCCCATTTTTAACAACTTCAACTCTCTCCCCATCCGAAACACATATAAATCTGTTTGTAAAACAGGAAAGGCTTCTTTCCAGCCATAGGTAAAGTTTTTTCTGTAAACTATTATATTCACCAATATGGAGTCCGTGAAAAGTATGAATACACTTGCAAAACGTTATTGCTGCCAGAGGACGCGAATATATACCGGCACCCTTTCCATGCGAGTGAATTGCTTTGATTTTGTTTTTTTTAACAAAATTTGCAAGTTTTAGAAGTTTGCCAAAAGTAAATTTACGGTGAGGTATTTCAATAATATTTTGTTTGCCAACCTGTCCGGTAAACCTTTTCATGTAAGGATCATCGTTGGGTGCTGCAACAAAAACGTTATACTGCTTCTGCAAAAACGGAATTATATTATAAATATGTTCAGGTCCGCCGCCAAAATCTGCTCTTACAGTTATAATCAGAATATTTTTTTTTATATTTTTAGGCATCATTTTACAGGCAATCCACTTAGGGTGGTTTTAACTTACTAAATAGTAAAGACCAAATGAATAAAAATATTTTAATAGTTACAACTTTTAATGATAACTATAACTTTTTCAGCCGACTTGAACCACTTTTTAAAAAGCGTGGCTACAATTTTGTTTACATAACAAACAAACACTCCATTGTACTAAACCTGAAAAAGAACAAGGAAGAGTTTGCTATTATTAAATATTCTAATGGTGATTATTACGAAAAGTACGACTTTTCTAAAACCACCGAAATTGCCGGCAATTCTATTTCCGCACAATCTTCCGCACAGTTGGTTAACGGAGTTTTCAAAACCCTTGCACAATTAAATAGCACTTATAACTTTGAATATATTTTTATGTGGAACGGTTACCGACTTATTGAAACAGCAGCTAATTATTTTGCGAAGGAAAACAGTATAAAGACTTGCTTCTTTGAATTAGGCAACTTTCCCGGCAAAGTTTTTTGCGATCCTCTTGGTACAAATGCAGCCTCTCTTCTTGCAAAAAGCAAATCTGTACTTGGCAAGTTTAATACGAGTATAGAAAGTTATAGGAGCTGGGCACAAAAGTATAGGGAAGATAGCCTGCGTCAACACTCTGTACCACAGGGTAAAACTGCCAAAAGCATCAACTATTCAAAAAATCTGCACGATTTAAGCGGATTTGTTTTCCATAATTATGCAAAATTTGAACCGGTTGTAAGTATTAAAAAGCTGCAAAACAAATTTTTTGCAAAAAAAGCTGATTACCATTACGATCATATAAACATACACAATTCGGAATACATATTCTTCCCAATGCAGCTTAGTATAGATTCGCAACTACTAATAAATAGCGATGTAGATAATTTTCAGGCTATACGAATTGCAGCCGAAGAAGCAAGTGACAGAAATATTGAACTGATTGTAAAACCACATCCTGCTGAAATTGACCAGAAAGTTTATGAAGAACTTTACGAACTTAAGGAAGTATTTACATTTTCCATTACAGGCGACAACACTATTGAACTGGTTGATAAAGCCGCAAAGGTTATTACTATAAACTCAACAGTTGGCTTGCAGGCTAAAATACTGGGAAAGGATGTTGAATGCCTTGGCAAGGCTTTTTATTCGGATTTTGATGAGAATGATCTCGCCCTCTATATGAATGAATATTTACTAAATATTGAGTTTTGGGATAACTCTCCAATAGAAGATTATATTGCAGATAAAATATTGCAGCGTGCAGATTTAACCGGTACGGATGATGCTTAAAAAGTTCTTTTACTTTTTTGTGAGTAACAGTTTTAACAAGCTGGTATTGTTATTTCTGTTACCGCTATTTACATCCTTGCTGGCAAAAGAAGAACTCGGTCAGTTCGAAATTGTTAACACACTATCACTCGTACTTAATGTAGCAATTACGTTGCAGGTACACGAAGGCATTCTTAAACTGCTACTGAACAAGGACGAGAACAAACGCAATGTACTTGCATCCGGAACCCTTATATTACTCGCCAGTCTTGTACTTTTCAATTGTATAAATGCAATTATATACTTTGCCATACCTGTAAACAATTTTGGAGTTATGGTATTATTCTTTAACTCGCAAATATTGGTATTTTTTCTTCAAAGAATTGTACGAGGTTTACAAAACCATCTATTGTTTACCATTGGAAATGTTATAAACTGGGGCTTTATTGGTGCACTTTTACCGATATTCTTAATATACGGAGCACCCACTGCCCTTAACATGTATTACGCATTTATAATAAGTAATTTTATTGCAGTATTATTTTTTATTCTTTTCCAGAAAGAAATACGCCAAATACGTTTTGCTGATATAACAGCCGAAAAAGTTAAATATCTGTTCAATTATTCGGGTCCCCTTGTTTTCGATGCACTTTCCTTATGGATGATAAACTTTGCCGACCGCATTTTGCTTGGAGCTTTAGCAACAGTTGCAGCTGTTGGGATATACGGGGTTGCCAACAAGTTTGCCGCTACCTTAATGTTCTTTAATACAATTTTTTATTTGGGTTGGCAGGAATACGCACTTGCATCTCATAACCGGAAAGAAAGGGAAAAACTCTTTACCGATATTTTCAATAACTTCTTTAAAGGAATGTTTAGTGTATATTTTGTGCTACTTCCACTTTCAAAATACCTGCTGTTTTTAGTTATTGATCCTTCATACCATGAAGCCTGGCTATACATACCTGTTCTAATGAGTAGTGTACTATTTACTTCATTTGCTTCATTCTTTAGTCTTAAGTATCAGGTTTCGGGTAAAACGGGTAAAAATTTCGTTACATCATTAATAGGCAATATTGTAAATATTGTACTAAACCTGATACTTATACCATATTACGGAATTTGGGGTGCTGCTGTTGCAACAATAATAGCATTTGCTACATTGTGGATAATACGAATACCTGGTTCGGATGGATTTTTTGATGCAGGAAAATTTAACAAGATTTCTTTTGGTGCTTTGCTGTTAATTGGTCTGGGTAGTGTATATGTTTATTATACGGTTAAAGGAAATTGGCTGTTGTTGGTTACAGCAGTATTTTCACTGTTATTCGTTATACTTAACAGGAATATGATTAAAGATGCTCTCTTTAAAATAAAAAAAGCCGCTCACAGAGGAACGGCTACATAAAACTTGAATTACTTATTCAGAAATTGCAAGCCAGCTACCATCAATACCAAAAACTTTAGAAGCAGCCCATGTAGATATTTTAATAGTGAAACCATCACGGCTAATGCTTCTGGCTTCAACTTTATATCTAATGTTGTCCTGTACATCACAGTCAGCTTTAGTTACTGAAAGGATAATTTTAGGGATTACTTCAAAAGATTTTTTGAATGATACATCGATATCATAGCTTCTGTTATTTTCACCTTCGTGTAGTGACCAACCAGCGCTTTTAACGTCAGCTGAAAATTCACCAGTCTGGAAAGACTGTGCAGATGCAATAGTAGCTAGTGCAAAGAAAAGAACTGCAACGATTAATTTTTTCATAATGCCTCCTATAAGGTTTATTTATTAATGAGAAAACTTTACTTAATATAAAACAATTTATTATATATTTATATCTGTAAAATCCATTTTAACGTAAAATCTATGTTAAAGTTACTAATAAAATCAAATTAAAACAAAACGAAATTTTAATTTCGAAACATTGTTTTGGGGATTATATAAGTGCAAAGAGAGAAAATCAGCTCAATTGTAATTGCAAAAAACGAAGAAAATAATATAAAAAGATGTATTGAAAGCCAACTTGATTGCATTGACGAAATTATTGTACTTGTTGACAAATCATCAACCGATAAAACTCTTGAAATTGTAAAGTCATACAACAAAGTAGTTTATGAAGAAGTTGAGTGGATGGGTTACGCTAAGACAAAACAATATGCAGCATCAAAAGCTGCAAATAACTGGATTTTCTGGATTGATGCTGATGAAGAAATAACACCCGAATTAAAGAACGAACTTAATGAATTCAAGAGCAAGGAATCAGAATATGCTGCTCTAACGGTTGCACGCCGTGCCTGGTTTCTTGGTAAATGGATTAAACATAGCGGCTGGTATCCGGGACGTGTAACAAGGTTATTCAACAAAACGAAAGCTCATTTTAACGAAAATGAAGTTCATGAAAATCTGATTGTAAACGGTAAAACAGGCGAACTTAAAAACGATCTTGAACATTATACTGATCCTGATATTTTTCACTATTATGAAAAGTTTAACCGATATACATCGCTGGCAGCTATTGAGCTGAACAACAAAAATAAATTTGCAAAACTTAAGGATTTATTACTGCGACCACTGATTTTATTTATAAAAATGTATATTTTCCGTCTCGGCTTTCTTGATGGAATTCATGGGTTAATACTGGCTATTTTTTCTTCGAACTATGTATTTACCAAATATTGCAAGCTATGGGAATTAAATAAAAAGGAAACGGAGTAAACTGCTTTATGACCGTAGGTATAATTCCTAACACTACCAAAGACCAGATAATTGAGGTTGTTGAATCCCTTATTTACAAGCTGCATCAACTTGGAATTCAGCACTTCCTGAGTAACGGAATACTTAAGCTTAACTTTGGCAACAAGCCCTTTATTAAAGGCTCAACTTTTATGAGCGATGAGGAAATTGGTAAAAATGCCGATATTATTATCTCAATTGGGGGTGATGGCACAATGCTTAGCACTGCTTATACAGTGCGAGAATCAAACACACCCATGCTGGGATTAAATCTTGGCAAACTTGGTTTTCTTGCTGAAGCCGACATTGATGATCTCGATAATATTCTTGCCGATATTAAAAACAGGAATTTCACTATAGATCAGAGAATGGCTCTTGAAGCTTACACCGAAGCTTTGGGGGAGGATCACCTTTTTGCCATTAACGATCTCGTGATCGATAAGGGCAGATGGCCCAAAATGATCACCCTTACAATCAAAATTGATAACAGTTATGTATCTACTTTTTCCGCTGATGGTGTTATTATTGCTACACCTACCGGTTCTACCGGGTATTCACTTTCGGCTGGGGGACCAATTGTTAGTCCGGGTTCGGGTGTAATTTTACTTAGTCCAATTTCACCGCATACACTTACAATGCGTCCGCTAATAGTTTCCTCCGATAAAAAAATCTCGATTACTGTTGATTCACCTTACTCAAGCGTACAGGTAAATTGTGACGGACAAAGAGTACATTACTACGAGCCACCCTTTACAATTGAAGTTAGCAAACGAGAAAAACCAATTAAGCTGGTACACACCAAGAAAAACTATTTTGAGGTACTAAGGAACAAGCTTTTATGGGGTCTCGATGTGCGTAATAATATACTGAAAGGTTAAGTAGGCAATAAAAAACCGCTCCGTTAACAAAAAAGCATAGGAGCGGTTAATCAATTCTTTAAATTATTTTACAAATACTATTCCATAGCTTCAACAGGTTTTTCAACCTTAATTTTTTCACTAACCATTTTTAGTCTGTTAAGTCCTTTCTCAAAATCAGGACCTATCATACCATCCATTCCCAGACCAAAATATTTTTCAACAGGACCGTTTAGCTTACCAAGGTTAGCCCATGTAACAACAGTTTTGCCACCGTTATCTTCAAACATCCATTCACCATTTGAGTGAGATTCGAAAGGTTTAAGAAAGGAAAGTTTGGTATTGATCGATTTGTTGGAATCAACTGCTTCTATAGTTAAACTGCCTTCACCAATTTTGGCACCTTTCCATATCATCGCAGAGCCAGCTTTACCCATTGTACCTTCAAATTTATAATCCGCCCCTGCATCCATCATTTTCCACGGACTCCATTTATCCCATTTATCGAGGTTAACAACCTGTTCATATACTGTTACTATGTTTGCATTAATTGTTACGGTACGTTCTACCCTGTATTCTCCGGGTAAAAAGAGTGATACGATAAAAAACAAGGCTACCAAAGTTACCAGAACTATTATAATTGTTTTTAGTACCTTCATAAAGGCTCCATAATTATTAAAATTTAATAAGCAAACGTAAAGAAATGTAAATATCTATTTACCTATGATAGTTCACCCAATACCAGCATATTCCATATTTTTTTGATATGATTCGGTTAACTTTTTCCTGATTGATTTATTTTCCGAAGATTTTAGTTTGTGGTCATCATTAACTACACTAAATGCATCCTCCCTGGCTTTAACGAGCAAGGCAGTATCTTCAGCAAGATTAGCAAATCTGAACTCCGGCATACCACTTTGTTTTGTACTAAACATATCACCGGGACCACGCAGCTTTAGGTCAATTTCGGAAAGATCAAATCCGCTGGTAAACTTTACCATTGCGTTTAATCTTAGAATTGCCTTGTTCTTTTCAATTTGCTTTGGTGAAAGGTAATTAAAATCGAAGGTCATTTTTTTATGAAGAATGGTATATTCATCCTTCGTAACCAGCACACAATAAGCCTGTTCGGCACCTCTTCCAACCCTGCCCCTTAACTGGTGCAGCTGCGAAAGTCCGAACCTGTTGGCATCATTAATTAAAATAATGTTTGCACCCGGAACGTCTATTCCAACCTCAATTACTGTTGTTGAAATAAGTACATCATACTCACGGTTGGCAAACTTTTTCATTCTTTCTTCTTTCTCATTCCATTTCATTTTACCGTGAAGCAATCCCACCCGTAAGCTCTTAAGCTGGTTCTTACTTAACTCCTCGTAATGAGTCATTGCAGCTTTAAGCTCAATTTTTTCTGATTCCTCAACCAAAGGAAAAACAATATAGGACTGGTAACCTTCCCCGGCTTTTTCGATAATAAACTTGTAAATGTTATCGAGACTCGATTCACCCCGAAGAACTGTTCTTACCGGCTTCCTGTTAGCAGGAGGTTTATCAATAACCGACACATCCAGATCCCCATAAAACGACATTGAAAGTGTTCTTGGTATAGGTGTTGCTGTCATAATGAGCGTATCGGTAAATTTTGTTTTATCAATAAGTCTCGCTCTTTGGGCAACACCAAACCTGTGTTGCTCATCAATTACCACCAGTCCCAAATTACTAAACTCAACCCCCGACTCAATCAATGCATGTGTACCAATTACAATATCGGCATTGTTCGATTTTACATCCTCGTTACCCTGCTTTTTCTCAGAGCCTGAAAGTCCACCTGTAAGCAGTGTTACATTTACATCAAATTGGTTTAGTAGTTTTGTAAGGGTAATATAATGCTGGTTTGCGAGTATTTCAGTTGGAGCCATTAGTGCCGCCTGATAACCATTTTTCACAACAATAAGCATTGTAATAAGGGCTACCATAGTTTTACCGCTTCCAACATCACCTTGCACCAAACGGTTTAACGGATGTTTACTTTCCAAATCTTTTCTTATTTCGCTGAGGACCTCAAGTTGCGAATCCGTTAGCTCAAAAGGCAGAGACTCTATAAATCTGTTTATAATATTCTTGTCAACTCTATATACAGTACCAGCAATTTCTTTTTTTATCTTACTCTTTTTGAGAGCTATAAGCACTTCAAAAAAGAATAGCTCATCATACTTTAACCTTCTAATTGCCTGCTTCAGCATCTCCTGATTTTCCGGAAAGTGCATATTCCTTATTGCTTCCGGAAACGGTAACAATCTGTTAGCTTTTACAAGATTCACAGGTAAAGATTCATCAAGCAGACTGGTATAATTTTCCACGGCTTCGTACATCATATTCCGCAGACCAATGTCACCAATATTCTTTTTCTTTAGTGCAGCTGGCAACGAGTAAACCGGTAATATTTTTCCATCACTTTTATAACTGGCAGTTTCGTCCTGGCTAATTTTATCGAACTCGGGATGAGCAAACTGTAAATGGTTATAACGCGTAAGCGTTGGCTTTCCGGAAATTGCATACGACTCACCAGTATTAAACTTGTCCTTAAAAAAGTTAATACTTTGAAACCATACACATTCAAACGAGCCGTTGGAGTCCTTAAAGGCTACCTTAAATACCTTCTTCTTGGAGTAACTTATTAGTTCCTTGCTGATAACAATACCCCACAAAGTAACCTCGCCATCATAATCGTTGGCAACGTACTTTTTAACCTGTGAAGAGTTAATATCAGTTAATCTGTTCAGGTGCCTGTGGGGAAAATAAAAAAGCAGATCGCGAATTGATTTTATCCCAAGGGATTCAAACGCTTCTGCCCTTTTGCTACCCACTGACGCAAGTTTGGTAACTGGGTCTGATAAAGAAAACCCGTTCTGTGTCATGTAATCCCTTAAGCATAAGTTATCCGTATGCAAATAAAATACAAAAAATATAGCAATAATTTTACGTTAAATAGTGCATTATTAGTATTTAATTAACATCTTTGTGAATAAAACGTCTATTTTAAGCATAAGTTTAATTATAATAATTTTATCAGGTAAAAATGGAAATCGCTAAAAATCTTGTACTCGGTGCAACTGGTGGAATTGGTAGAGCCGTGGTTAAGGCTTTATTAGAAAAAGATGAAGTTCCTGTTATTTTGGTAAGAGATAAAGCAAAGGCAGAAAAGTATTTCGGTGAATATAAAGACATTGAAATTATTACTGGTGATGCTTCCAATGTTGATGATGTACAAAAAGCAGCCCTGGGTTGCAAATCACTGTTTTATTGCCTCAACATTCCATACCCGCAATGGGAAGAAAAGGCCATACCATTACTTAAAACCTCATTAAGTGTAGCAATGAAAAGCTCACTGCGTTTTGTATTTCCGGGTAACGTTTATATTTACGGACATGCAGAAGAAAATCCGGTTCATGAAGATCACTTGAAATATCCCCATACAAAAAAAGGTGGCATCCGTAAAAAAATGGAAGATATTCTTTTTGAGAATGGAGAAAGGGGCAAACTTGAATACACAATTGTAAGAATGCCTGATTTTTACGGTCCGTATGTTGTAAACGGTCTTTCTGAAAAGGTATATACAAACGCACTGGAAGGTAAAAAAATGCAGTGGATTGGTGCTGCCAATGTACTAATAGAATATATTTTTATTGAGGATGCCGGTAAGGCTATGGTAATTGCAGGACTTTCCGAAGAAGGTAAGAATCAGGAGTTTAATGTTCCTGCTTATGAGCCAGTAACTAGTGAGAAATATTTAAGCACAATTTCCCGAATAGCTGGTAAAGGAAGCAAGTTTAGTTTTCTTAACTCCGATCTTGTTTTTACTATTCTGGGTTTATTTAACCCACTTATAAAAGAAGTTAAAGAAATGCTCTACCTTAAACGGGAAGAGTTGATTCTTGACGGATCGAAATTCAGGAAAACTTTTGGGTATCTTCCCTCAACCCCGCTTGAAGATGGAATTAAAAAAACATTGCTATGGGCAAAGCGTTTTTACTCGGAAGAAGAAGAACGCGAATAAAATTGCACCTTTCTGAAATTGCTTTTTAACCTTTTGCATCTTCGCAAGTTGCTAAATCAGCCCCTAACTTTTGGCAGCAAAGAAGTTGCAAAAGGCTTAATGCATTATAATAAGCAGAGTTAACTAATGCTGCCAAGAATAAAAACTATTTTAGGTAGGCAGAAAGCTTTTTAGATTTTATATTATCCATAATTGTTTTATTGTAAACCTTTTTCTTAAATACAAGCCTTGCAATTACCAGTCCGGTAATTATAGCAATTACTATTATTACTCCCCCCTCGGGACCAAATTTACCTCCGGAGAGAAATTCGGGACCAGCTATACTAACATTAAAAATACTTACATAAGGATGGAATCCGCTTACCGGAAAACCATAAACGTTGCCCATAGTAAAATTCCAGGCAGCATGAATACCAACCGGTATTGCCAAAGTTTTGGTAAAGAGAAACGCGTACCCATACAATAACCCGATTACAATAAGATTTAACAGACTCATAATTGTAACATCCGGATTAAGAGAATGTACAAGTCCAAACAAAAGGGAAGTTATAATCAATGCGTAAAACTCGGGAGTTCGTCTAATACTATTTTTGCCCGAAAGAGAATCTTCAATATTCCTTAGCTGGTAGCCTCTAAATACCAGCTCCTCATTAAATGCCACAAGAAGATAACCAATAAATCTTACTATAATAAGCAGTGTAAATGATTCGGGTAGTTTTGAATGGAAAAACTCATTTATTGTAACAATTCCGGTAAGGTACAAAACAATAAAAATAGATGAGATTATAACAAACCCAAATCCAAATCCAATTAAAAACCGCCTGAACCAGCCATGATTAAATTGAATTCCAATCTCACTAATTTTTCTTTTGTCAAGTAATTTAACTGCAAGAAATACTGTAAGAACAGCAGCACCAGTGTAAAAAATTTCATCAGCAAAGATATACCAGAAATCACTTTTTATATAGGGACTAAAAACGGGCGGGATGTAAATAATTAGCGTAATGAATGCAGCAAACTGTAAAACAATTCGGAAAAAGCCTCTTAATCTATTCTCGTCTTTATTATAAATAAAACCCATTGCTGCTAAGTATTAATGAAACATCATTTCAATATATACCTAAACAACAAAAGGAATTATGAGAAAGGTCATTTTATCCACTTAAAAATTTATAAAATGACCAGCATCACAGAAATCACTTTTCTTTCGGAAGAGTAAATATAAATGTTGTGCCTATGTTTAGATCGCTCTCAGCGTAAATTTTACCATTGTTTAGCTCAACAAACTCCTTGCAAAGAATTAGTCCAAGCCCTGTACCTTTCTCAACAGAATTGCCAATAGTTGAAGTATCAACCTCAAGCTTAAAAAGTTTCTCCAGGTCTTCTTCTGCAATACCTATTCCCGAATCTTTTACAAGCACCTCAACGTAGGAATCATAAACCCGGGATGAGATTACAATCTTGCCGCTGTTATTTGTAAACTTTATTGCATTTGAAACAAGATTGCGGAAAACCGTAAGTATTGTGTTTCGGTCGAAAACACCTGCAAGGTCTTTGGGAACTTCGGTTATAATATCTATATATTTACTTTTGGCAGCAGCATCAAAAACCTCAATAGTTTCATCAACCAGAAGCGAAAGCCTTTGAAGCTGATGATTAAGCTTTAACTGACCTCGTTGTGAAAGTGACCATTGTAACAGGTTTTCAAGTAATGTATATGTCTGTTCAGCAGAATTGGTAATATCGTTAAGAAAACTATGTATGTCTTCACTTTCAAAACTGTCAAAATCGTTTTTAAGCATATTTGAAATACTTAATACAGCCAGCACAGGGTTTTTAAGATCGTGTGAAATGATTGAGAACAATTTATCTTTTGTTGAGTTTAATTCTCTCAGCTTTCTTTCGGAAGTAACAAGTGCCCTTTCGGCAGCTTTCTTTTCAGTAACATCATTTATAACGGTTATTAGTCCAACCAGCGAACCGTCAAAATTCTGAAATACTGATTTACTAACGGCAGCATCCTTCATTTCCTCGTTTTTCATCTGGAAAACTGTTTCGTAACTCACAAAATCGTTATTACCAAAAACTTCCTTGTTGATCTTTGTTTCCTCATACAAGGTTTCGCTACTAAAAATGTGCTCAAGCTTTATAACATCAATCTTTTGGGCATCAAAACCACAAAATGCCAGGAACCCTTTGTTGTAGCTAACTATCTCCCCATCCATATTGAGGCAGTAAGCAGGAGTAGGAATATTGTTCAGCATACTGTCGATAAACTGCATCATGATATTATTAAGGTCAAATCCACCAAAATTCATGAGGGTATTAAAAAAATCTTCATCAAGTTGAAGAAGGTCGTCATCACCTTCGGCTTCAGCAGGCTGATCTTCCTGATCGCCTCTTAACCTTTTAATTTCTTCAATTAAATCTTGTTTGCTTGCATTTTCCAGATCTTGTAGCATGGTATTATTTTTCCAATACTGTTTTTAAAGCCAGTGCGTACATATTTATTTGTTTTAGCATCGCACCCAATCCGTTTTTACGTGTTGGGGAAAGATGACTATCGATACCAATTTTTTTCAAAAATTCGGGTGGAGAAGATAAAATTTCGGATGGCTTGTACCCTGAATACGCCTTAAGCAAAATAGCAATAAGTCCTTTTACAATCATTGCATCACTATCAGCTTCAAACTTAATTGCACCATCTTCCGGTTTTGGATGCATCCATACTTGTGATTGACATCCATCTATTTTAAACTTTTCGCTTCTGAATTCTTCGGGATATTCTGGCAGGTTCTTGCCAAGTTTAATTATATATGCGTATCTTTCTTCCCAATCATTAAAATCTTCAAATTCTTTAACTATTCTTTCATGATTACTTTTTATATCCATTACCTCTCCGGCATACTACTGTTATAACATATAATTCATTTACAATAATAATTAATCACTACACAATATAAAAATTAAAATGAAAGTTTGAATTCCTAAATTTAATTTAGGGATATGTTACATTGAAGAATCAGTATAATTTATGTCAATTTAGTGGCACTATAATTGTAATATGAATGGTAATTATCAATCATAAGCAGTTTGGCGGGGACATGAATTTTTATACAAAGGCAGTATTGCTTACTCTTATTATTTTAGCTTCACAAATATTTGCAGGTTTAACAACAAACAATCTTGTTTACATTCATCCAAAGCCGGATGCAAAATTTGTTTCCCCGCAAACCCAACTTATTTTTAAAGTGCCAGTTGAAAAGAGTAATCTTTTAAGCAAAAATACATTCCGCATTACAGTAACCGGCGAAAAATCGGGCAACAATGAGGGTAAAATAATTATATCTGGCAACACACTAATATTTAAGCCATTCAACAATTTTGTACCGGATGAAGTTGTATCAGTAACTGTTAATAATATGCACTATACATTTACTACCAACAGCGTACAACCTTTTGATAACAGAATATATAATCTTGTTTCCGATGAAAGGAAATACGAGCAGGAGATAATTAAAACTGCAGCTCAACCGGAATTAACAGGCAAACCGCAAATTATTAACGGTGTGGCTGTACCTTCCGATTTCCCCGTTTTTACTCCGGCTATAAATTTACCGGGTCAGGCTCCGGGTAAAATATTCCTTAATAACTGGGGTGGTGCACCCTATATTATGATACTTAATCCCGATGGTTCGCCATACGCATTCAAAAAGGTTGAGGAGCGGGCAAGAGATTTTAAGGTTCAGCCGAACGGTATGCTAACAAGAAGAATTATTAGCAATCTTTACGCTTTTGTGGGTATGGATTCCTCACTAACTATTACCGATACATTTAAGTGTGCTAATGGTTACGGTACTGATGAGCATGAACTTTTTATGACCGAAAACGGACATTACTTTTTAATTGCACTTGGATACCGTAATGTTGATATGAGTAAGTTAATTGCCGGGGGTAAAACTAATGTTGAAATTGTTGATAACCACGTTCAGGAGTTCGATGAGAACAAAAACCTTGTATTTGAATGGCTTAGCTCCGATAATTTTAATATTGTTGATGCAGTTCATGAAAACCTGTATGGCACATACATCGATTATGTTCACATGAACTCCGTTGCAACTGATTACGATGGCAATATAATTACATCCTCCAGACACCTGAGTGAGGTAACTAAAATAGACAGGCAGACCGGGGAAATGATTTGGCGTTTCGGTGGCGAAAACAACCAGTTTATGCTGGTTAATGATGATTATGGCATTTCGTATCAGCATTGCATACGTGCGGTACCGGGAGTTCCGGGTAATTATACAATTTTTGATAACGGTAATTATCACTCTCCATCTTTTTCCCGTGCCGTTGAATTTAAGCTTGATACTGCTAACATGACTGCTACAAAGGTATGGGAATATCGCCATACTCCTGAAAGATACACGTTCTGGATGGGTAATACAAAACGACTTCCAAATGGTAACACTTTCCTTAATTATTCAGACCAAACTTTACCTAAATATGTGGAGGTTACTCCTGAAGGTAACGTGGTGTACGAAGGTGATTTTAACGATTCCTACCATTGTTACCGCTCATTTAAGTTCGAGTGGGATTATTTGGATCCTTTCCCATCACTAATGGTTGAATCACACCCCGACAAAGTTACATTACTATGTAATAAATTTGGGGATTCCAATGTTAGCAAATGGCTTGTATATGCTGCAAAATCGGGGCAGGGTTATACAATTATCGATACTGCTACTGAAAATATTATTAATTTAACCGACCTTTCAAACGGCTCGCTATACTATTTCCGGATAATTGCTGTTGATGAAAATGGTAACCAAAGTCCGCTTTCAAATACAGTATCTGCTGTTGTAAATTTTATAGGACCGGGTGAAAATATTATTACAAACGGTACATTTTCAAATGGTACAAACAACTGGGAGTTTAGCACTTATAATAATGGCAGTGCAACAAGTTATGTTAACGGTAACGGCGAGTATGAAATTTCGATTACAAATGGTGGCAGTAATGTTTGGGATGTTCAGCTTTTACAGAAGGGATTGCAGCTGATTAAAGGTTACACTTATCGCCTTGAGTATGATGCAAGGGCTGCACATAACAGAGCTGTAACCATTAAACTTGAGAGGAGCAGCGATCCCTGGGATGATTACAGCGAAATAGGACAGACCCTTGTAAAAACCTATACACAACACTTTTCCTACGAATTTACCATGAATTATGATACCGATTATGATGCACGGCTTTCTATAAATGCCGGTGGTTTTGCACATGATCTGTATCTCGATAATTTTTCTGTTGTTCTTGTAGCCACTGATGTTAATGAGGAACTTGAAGTTATTCCATCGGATTATAGCTTAAGTCAAAATTACCCTAATCCTTTTAATCCCGAAACAACGATTGAGTTTTCGATTCCTCGCAGAGAGCATACGGTGTTAAGAATGTATAATATAAAGGGGGAATTAGTAAAAACTTTAATAGACAATACTTTAAATGCAGGACGTTATAACTATAAGCTCAATGGTAATTATTTGGCATCCGGGGTATATTTTTACCAGCTTTTTTCCGGTAATCGCTCAATAACAAGGAAAATGATATTGCTAAAGTAAGAAAGCATAAATATATTGGGTAAAGTTATTATTCATAAAAAAAATACTTGTGCCTTGAAATTTTTATCGTTCATTTGTGTTCTATTTCTATCTCTTACATTTTTATTATGGGGAAACGGAAGCGAAAAGATAATTTATGTTTCCCCTCAAACTGGTGATAATTTTGTTAGTGTAAATTCAAAAATCCTTTTCAGATCAAACCAAAACTTTTCTGTTGAAGATTACACCATAACAGTTACCGGCACCAAAAGTGGTGTGATTAATGGTACATTAAAAAAAGTTAAAAATACACTTGTATTTACCCCCTCCAACAACTTCCATTTACCGGAAGAGGTAACTGTTAAAATTCATAACCGGGATGCCTTTTTATTAAAAAGTATTAACTTTTCAACTGCTAAAATTTTACCCGCCAGTTACGGCATTAAAGATGCTGAATTACTGACTGATAACGCAGCAAATCCTCCCAAGAATACCAAAACAGATGAAATTACAGTAATTAACGGAGTGAGTGTACCGTCTGATTTTCCTTTCCTTAAACCGGAAATTATTGAAACCAGCGTTGCTGATGGCAAATTGTTTATGACTACACTTGCCGAAACACCTTATCTAATGATATTTAAAAATGACGGAACTCCATATTATTATAAAAGAACTGAAGATTATTATCGTGATTTCAAATTACACAATAATGGTCTGCTAACTGCTTACAGATTTGGGAAAGCCAACCACTTCGAGGTTTTTGATTCCAATTTTTCGGTAGTAAAACATCTGCGTGCTGATGATGATTTATTTACTGACGGTCATGAAATTTATATGTTTGATGATGGCGGATACATACTTTACGGACTTGCAAACCGGGAAGTTGATATGTCTAATATTAATAATGGAGGCAAATCCGAGGCTGAAGTAGTTGACTATTACCTGCAAAGATTCAGTGCTGATGATGAGCTTGTTTTCAACTGGAAAAGTTATGAATATATAAATGTAGAAGATGCAATTCATGAAGACCTTACAGCAGAAATAATAGATTATGTTCATGCAAACTCTATAGATGTTGATTTTGATGGTAATTATATCCTTTCATTCAGAAACCAAAGCATGTGTATTAAGGTAAACAGCACTACCGGTGAGGTTATGTGGCGATTTGGTGGTGTTCAGAACGATTTTACACTTATTGATGATACGGATGGTATTTCATATCAGCATGATATTAAAGCTGTGCCGGGTGAACCAAACCATTATACAATTTTTGATAATGGCACGTACCATACTCCACCCTACTCCCGTGCAATCGAATACGTTTTTGATACCGAAAATATGACTGCTACAAAAGTTTGGGAATACAGAACCGAAAACGAAGATTATGCTCACTGGATGGGCAATGCCCAGCGACTTGAGAATGGCAATACAATGATAAATTTTGTTGAACCGGAATTACCCAAAGCCGTGGAAGTTACCAAGGAAGGTGATGTAGTTTATCAGGCAAATTATGGTGTTGAAAGCCACGCATACAGAACTTTCAGGTTCGATTGGCAAACAACTCCAAATGCCCCTTACCTTGTGGTTGAGCCACTACCAGACAGAACAAGATTAATATTTAATCATTTTGGTGAAAGAAAACCGGAAAAGTATAAAGTCTATTACGGATTTTCGCCTTATGAACTGGACGAACTTCAGGAAGTTGAAACACCTTATCTTGATGTTTTTGGTCTCGATAACCTAACTCCATATTACTTTAAAATTGCATCGGTTTATGCTGATGGATCGGTTAGCAGCTATTCAAATGTTGAAAGTGTACTAACTCAATTTTATGAACCGGGTGATAATTTTATATTCAATGGCGATTTTTCGGAAGGCGAATCATACTGGAATGTAAGCCACTCCAGCATAACAAATGTTGAATATCTTTTCCATGAAGGTAATGCCACTTTTTACATTTTTGAAGGTGGGGCAACAACAGAAGATATAATCCTTTACCAGACAGCTATTCCGCTTTACAAGGGAAGAAATTACACTTTCCGGTTTGATGCTTTTGCGGGTGGCAATAAAATTATACGTCCCGAAATACGAATGGCTGATGACCCCAAAACAAGTTATAGCAAAACAAGCGATATTGTTGTAAGAAGTACACCAAGAACATTTGAGTACCAATTTACCATGGATGAGGATACGGACCTGGAAGCAGAACTGGCATTTGAAGTTGGCGGCAGTAATATATACATAACCATTGATAATGTTTATATCTCCGAAACTGTTACTGATGTAGTAGATGATAATATTGCAGAACCAGTATTTAACCTTAGCCAGAACTACCCTAATCCTTTTAATCCGGTTACCATAATAAACTATTCAATTCCAAATAGTGATTTTGTGAAAGTTGAGGTTTTTAACTCTATTGGTGAAAAAATAAGCACACTGGTAAATGGAGTTCAAAATGCAGGTAATCATACAGTACAGTTTAATGGCAAAGAGCTTGCATCGGGTGTGTACTTGCTAAAACTTAAAGCAGGAAATTTTGTCTCTGTCAAGAAAATGGTATTGATTAAGTAATAGAATATAATTGCTGCTTTTGTTTAATATGAAAGCAGCTTTTACTCTACCACAAAATTGTTGCAAAGTCCAAATCATTAAGCTATTCTGTTATTATCATTTTTATATTCGGTTTTTTATGTTTATGATAATAATTGTTTAGATTCACTTTTTGCCTGAGGTAATATTGTAAAAAAAATACCAAAACCGATAAGGGGTAAATTACGGGTATATAGTATTCCATTAGAAAATATTATTTTAGAAGTACAAAATTTTCGCAAGGCAAATTGGTGTAAATATTATTCCACAGCTCAGGTTTAATTTCATTTATTAAATTATTTGTTCTTCGGAATGGCTCATAAATTTTTTGGGCATAATATTTTTATGACTTAAAAAGAGACTTATAAATAGTAACACAAATCTTCAAAAAAGGAGTAACTTAATGAAACAAATTTTAATGCTATTAATTTTGACAGTTTCATTATTGGCAAATAATGGTGGCTATCAATTTATTTCACCGGTTCCCGGGTCAACGAATAACACTCGTGAGTCCACAATAATTATCAAGCAAGGTTCATTTATTGATGCTTCATCCTTAAATGGTAATGTTGTTTCTGTTAAAGGCAGTTTAAGTGGTGAAATAACAGGCGAAACAATTCTTTCATCTGACAATAAAACGATAATATTTAAACCACATAACAAATTTAAGCCTTCCGAAGAAGTAACAGTACATGTGGGTAATTCAATAAGAACACAAAAAGGTACAGAATTAAATAATTACGAGTTTTCATTTAAAGTTACAAAATTTGATGTGTTGCCCAAGATTAGTGAACATCGTGAAGAACTTGGTTTAATGCCATATAAATTTAACAAACCTGCTGTAAAATCAGGTAGAACCGAACCACCTACTGTAACCTCACAAATTTTTAATGAGGATGCACTTATGGATGGGAAAATATTCCTTACTATTACTGTTGATCAAACTGGTGTTGGAAACTTTATCCTGGTTTACAATAACGATGGTTCTCTTTATTACAGCAAGGAAATGGATGTTAACACTTTCGACTTTAAAGTTCAGCCTAACGGACTTATGACTTACGCTAAAATGACTGCTGCTCATCCTGATGGTTCAAGCTTTGATGTTTTGCAGATGGTTATGGATAACTCGTTTACTGTTGTTGATAGTTTTACAATGGGTAACGGCTATCTTCCTGAAGCTCATGAATTTTTGATGC
Organism: Melioribacteraceae bacterium; assembly: GCA_963663615.1. Taxonomy (GTDB): domain Bacteria; phylum Bacteroidota; class Ignavibacteria; order Ignavibacteriales; family Melioribacteraceae. The sequence continues at coordinate 731,124 of OY760517.1, read as the reverse complement.
TACCTAACGGTCACTATATAATTTTGGGTTATTACCTTACCGAGTATGATCTAAGTACACTCTATACAAATGGTAATCCATCTGCAATGATATCCGGTGCAATTATTCAGGAACTTGATGAAGACAGAAATGTTGTATGGCAGTGGAGATCTTTCGACCACTATGATATAGCGGATGCTCAAATACCTCCTGCAAATGCTGGTAACGCCTATATAGATGCTTTCCATGTAAACTCAATTGATATTGATGTTGATAATAATATGCTTATTGGTACTCCTACATGGGCTAAAAAAATCAATCGCCAAACTGGCGAAGTAATGTATAATATTGGTGAATGGCTAAACGAATTTTCTTTTGTAGGCGTTGATAGTCTTACAGGTATGGAAAACTTTGGTGGTCATACATTTCATTCACTACCTAACGGAAATATTTTAATATTTGACAACGCCAAAGCCAACGGCTCAAAAGGTTCAAATGTTCATGAATATACATTGGACGAAGAGAACAAAATTGCTACAAGAGTTTGGACTTTCGATCCGGATACAACTGTCCCATCATGGGCAATGGGTAGTGCTTCTCGTCTTGCCAACGGTAACACTGCTATTGGTTGGGGCTTAACACTCTTTACTCCTATGCCGGCATATACCGAAGTTGATGCGGCTGGAAATACTTTAATGGAGCTTTCCTTCAACGAGCTTAGTGTTTCAAGTTACCGTGCATTCAAATTTAAAATACCGGACGGTCAGCCTGCTCTTGAAGTTTCAACAAACGAAATTGCTCCTGGTGGCGAGTATGATTTTTCCGATGGTGATGAAACTACCGGAGTATCAGTTTATATTAACAGTTTTGCTGGTGGCGGATACAACTCACTAATCGTAAAAAAATACAATTATTCGTCAATGAATCCAACATTCCTTGATAAAGCTCCACGCGTTTTGCCTTTGCGTTTTGTAATGTCGCAAGCAAACATTAACTCACTTGATGCTGATGTTATGATTGATACAGAGGAATGGGGTATTACTGATCCGGCTAATGCTGTAATTTACCACAGGGAATATGAAGGCAATGGTCTGTTCCAGGCACTTGCAACAACATATAACCATGTAACTGGTAAAATTACTGCCAACACAACCAAATTTGGTGAATTTATTGTTGGTACTCCTGATCTTGTTTCGCATACTTACGCTCCTGTTTTGGTCTCTCCAAAAAATGATGGTGTTGCCAATCAGGATCTTCCGGTTCATTTTGAATGGGCTCCTATCGGTTTTGCAAATACCTATACATTTGAGCTTGCAACGGATGAAAGTTTCTCAAATATGGTACAGACACTTAACTATGCAACTGACGCAGTTTACGAAATGGAACTTGATGATAACCAGACTTACTACTGGAGAGTTAAAGCACAGAATGATGTTGGTGAAAGTTCGTACTCCGAAACATCAAAATTTTCAACTGTTGCTCCTTATATTTCATTTAAGGAACCTGTTGCCGATTCCCATCTTCAGCTGGGTTTAAGATACTGGATTTCATGGGAAGATATTGTTGAAGATGATATTGAAGTTTCTTATGCCGCTACTGGCTCAGGTAGCTGGAACGTTGTTGATACGGTTGCAGAATATTCTGCTTACCGCTGGCAGGTACCACTATCACTAACAAACGGCAACTATGTACTAAAAGTGGCAAGTGTGGAAAATGGTGATGTTTACGATGAGGTTACTGTTTCTATAAGCGATTCAACTTCAGGTGTTACTGAACTTGAAGGTGAAGTATCAAACTATACCTTATCACAAAACTACCCTAACCCGTTTAACCCTTCAACAAATATTCAATTTGCCATTCCTGAAAGCGGTATGGTTAAGCTTGTTATTTTTGATGTACTTGGCAGAGAAGTTACTACTTTGGTTAATGAATATAAATCTGCCGGTAACTATCAGGTTAATTTCGATGCTTCACGTCTTGCATCTGGCGTTTACTACTATTCACTTGAAAGTAATGCTTTCCGATCTACCCGCAAAATGATTTTGATGAAGTAAGTTTTTGAATAAATACAATGACCCGTCCTGAAAAAAGTTGACTGTTTTTATATTAACAAATACTCCTGTAAGTTGCAACTTACAGGAGTATTATGTATAAAATCTGGCGTCTGGTAACCCAGACTAAGATGAGGTCTTTTTGAATTATAGATATTTATTGATTCACTGACGAGCACTTCAAGATTATCAAAATTTTCACACTCATCAAATAAGAACTCATTTTTTAGTATTCCATTTACTCTCTCGGCCAAAGCATTCTGATAACAATCATAGCCATCAGTCATTGATGGTTTTATTCCATAACTTTTTAGTCTTTCCTGATAGATAGCGGACGCATATTGTAAACCTCTGTCAGAATGATGAACTGACTGCCAATAATATTTTCTTTGCTTTATTGCCATATCCAGAGCCTGGACTACGTTTTGACTATCCATACTACTACTTAATTTGTATCCCATAATCTTTCTGCTATAAGCGTCTGTAACTAATGAGAGATAGTATGTTTTTTCTTTGGTTTTCAAATAAGTGATATCACTTACAAATACTTCTTCCGGTTTGGTCGCTTTCATATCCCTATACAAATTAGGATGTTTTTTTAGCCAGTGTTTTGAGTTTGTCGTTTTTGTATATGACTTTACTTTCTTTACCAACAAATCTCGTTCTCTGAGTATTTCAAATAACTTATCTCTTCCAACGCTTATTTTCCCTTTGAGCAAATAATGCAACTTACGCGTTCCTATACGTGGCTGGATATGACGTATCTCCATTACCTGCCTCAGGACTTCTCGTTTTAAGATATTTTCGCTCTGAGTTGACTGCTTTGACTTATAGTATGCTTGTTTACTTACACCAAGATATCGACAGCACGTAACTACTTTTACTTTTTCTTCGCCTGCTGACAATTCCCGGATAACTTGGTATCGATGTTTTTTAATATATCTATCCCGGATTCCCGTTTTGTAACATCTATCAATTTTTCGTAAACAATTAGTTTCTCGCGCGCTTCTTTTAATTGTCGCTCTAATATTTTTATTCGTTGTTTTTCCGCGTCTTTCATCGGGCGTCCGGTTGTATAGTTTTTTGAATATTCAAACCTACCATATTTTCGGCACCATTTCAATACTGTACTCTTTCCACCTATGTTATACTTTGACTTCAGGTAATCTTTGGTCACATGACCTCTTTCATATTCCCTTACTACTTTTCGCTTAAACGACTCACTATAACTCTTAATTCGGGGGGGAGTAGTTTTTTGTTGCATTTTGTCTCTCCTGACTTTTTTTAGTTTTGGTCAACCTATTTCAGGACGAGACACAATTATACAAAGCCCTCTATATTGAGGGCTTTTTTTTGGTAGTGACGTTTTTATGACTTACATTATTTACCTCACCACTTTATATTGCATTCACTTCTTAATTAAACTGAGGCAAAAAATGAGAGCAACAATTGTAATTGCTGTGATGGTACTTGCGTTCCTTTCGGGTTGCGATACAACCGAAAGTTTACAAATTCACGACGAAACTGTTGAACTGGTATCAGAACGAAACTCATATTTTTCTGATATTGATTCGCTTGTAACAATTGAAATAACAAATAGCACCAACTCCCCACTTTATTATCCCAATAACGGTTCAATTAATTTTCAGGAAGTTAATTACAAGGGTGTGGTAAACTCCTGGGAATTGCAGGATGAAAATGATAACCTTACAATTAACAAAATTGAATCAGGTAGCTCACACTTATTTATTGTTGAGATAAGAACGCTTGAAAAATTACTCGAAGGAAAGAATAAACTTTATAACGATGAATATTGGTTCAGGTTTACGATTGATCTTTTTACTGATGCAGGATTAAGCCAAAAGTATGAAGATCAGCTACTCGCTACAGACGACACAAAATTTTACGATGTTAGTTATCTTCATAGTTTTACTTATCCGAGAAACTTTAACACCGGAGAAGCTATAACTGTTTATTTAACGGATAACTATTCGCATCATCAATATGTATATCTTGAACATTCTGATTATGTTTGCCGTCCCAAAATTGAAAGGTTAAACAATGGTGTTTGGGAGTTATATTGGGCATACGATGGGGTGCCTCAAATAGCAAAGGGTCAGATGCAAATGAAAAACGATCTTATAACTGCATCTCTCGTTATAAACGAACCTGGGACATACCGTACAAAATGGAAATACCGATACAGATATGCTTCCAAAATGAACCGCACTGCTTACTCCGATAAGTTCACAGTTAAATAAATTCTGCAAGGCAGACTATTATGGTCTGCCTTCACCTATAATGATTAAATGATATACTCATCTTAATTTATCGACAAAACTTCCGAATATATACCTTACAAACAGGGAAAAATAAAAACTTGGGTATAAAGCTGAAAAATTCCGTAACAGTATTCATTTTAATTTTTGTTTCATTGTTAGTTAGTTGTAGTGATTCCGTAGAAAGCAATCCTGAACATGCCGAGGAGTTTATAATTAATGGCAGAGTGATTGATAAACTAACCAATAAGCCTGTAGAAAATGTTGAGGTATTGCTTATGGCACACCCCGATGAAGATGATGAGGAACAATTATTAAAATTTATTGATACCTGCTATACAACAAACAACGGAACCTTTAATTTTACCTGCAATACCCTTGACAATTTATTTTTAAAAATGTTTTCAATGGACTATTTTGTGGTTAGAGAATTGGAAACATTTAAGTATAATGATTATCAGGAGGTAGAACTATCTGCAACTAACTATCAGGATATTGAATGTTCTCTTACTCCTTTTGCATGGTTTACGATAGATTACCAGCCTATAACCGAATTACAGGATGGTGAATACATTAGTATTGAAGTGGATGGAGCCGGTTTTGTGTTTACCAAACAAAATCCTCATAATGATTACTCATTTTTTATTACATACGCTACTGAACCTGTGCATTTAAGTTGGAATGTTAAGCGTAACAACAACGAGTTAAAATACTATTCAAAAGAAATAACACTTACTCCTTTTGAAGAAACAATTCTTGTGGTCGAATATTAGTTTTACCTGGTTTCATATCTCCCTATTTTTCAATATATTTGCTGTTTAATTTTATTGGAGAATAATGCATATAAATATATTATTTATTGGGGATGTTGTTGGTAAACCGGGTCTTGATATGGTTCAGACCTACCTGCCAAGTCTTGAAAAAAAGTACAGGGCTGATATAATTATTGTTAATGGCGAAAACGCTGCTGATGGTAAAGGATTAACCTCAAAGGAAGCCAGTATTTTGTTTAACCTTAATACAAAGGTTATTACCGGTGGTAACCACACCTGGGACAAACATGCAAGTCAGGAATACATTAAAAATGAGCCCCGTGCATTAAGACCATTAAATTACCCGCGTGGTACGTATGGTAACGGTTTTTTTGTTGCCGAAACTCCAAAAGGTAAAGTTGGTGTTCTTAATCTGCAGGGAAGAGCTTTTATGAACCCAATTGACTGTCCTTTCCGTGCTGCCGATTATGCAGTTAAAAGATTGCAGGAAGAAACCAAAGTAATATTTGTGGACTTTCATGCTGAAGCTACTGCAGAAAAAATTGCACTGGCTCACTATCTTGATGGCAAGGTAAGTGCATTGGTTGGTACTCATACACATACCCAAACTTCAGATGAAAGAATTTTTCCAAATGGAACAGCTTATCTAACTGATTCTGGTATGACCGGTCCTTATGATTCGGTTATCGGTATGAAGACGGATGCGGCTATTAACCGATTTTTATATCAGACTCCTCAAAAGTACCAGGCTGCTACCGACAACCGGCATCTTGCTGGTGTGTTCGTAAAAGTAAATCCTGATAACGGCAAGGCTGTTGAGATTGAAAGAATATTTCTACCGGAATTTGATAAATCTGTGCCAGGCTGATGGATAAACACCCCTTTCCGAGGATTGACAAGGACGAGGAATTGCAGCACCTGCTGATCCCCTTTTGCCGAATGAGCAAGGGTGATACATGGATTGATGACCAGAATGGACATAAGGTAGCTTGCGGTTCCTCTGACGATTCCCAAACGGTATCTTCTCTCTTTGGAGCGGAAAAGGCTACGCTTGCAATTCATGACCCTCCCTACAATTTTATTGCTTTCCAGAATATGACTGCTGATGAGTATGCCGAGTGGTGCAAGGTTTGGATTGATTTAACCGATAAAGTTTTTGCTGATGATGCCTCTTTGTATGTTTGGCTTGGTGCTGATCAGACAAATCATTTTGAGCCTTTACCAAATTTTATGCTGATGATGCAGAAAACTGGTTTCGATTCCCGCAGCTACATAACTATGCGAAACCAGCGTGGTTACGGCACACAAAAAAACTGGATGTCAATAAGGCAGGAGCTTCTATTTTACTCAAAAGGCTCTCCTTTATTTAATATTGAAAGTGTTTATACTGAAATTCCAAAAGTTTTGCGTGGCTACTACAAGGAAGTAAATGGTGAGGTTACCGAAAACCTTGCACGAAGCAAATCGGATAATATTCGTGCAGGTAATGTGTGGGTTGATATCCAGCAGGTGTTTCACCTCCGCGATGAAAATGTAAATGGTTGCTATGCCCAAAAGCCTGTAAAATCCATAGAACGCATTGTAAATGTTTCCAGCAGCAAGGGCGATCTTGTAACTGATTTCTTTTCTCATGCAGGGACTACTCTGTTAGCCTGTGAAAAAAACGATAGAAGATGTTTTACAATTGATATAAATCCCGTTTATTGCGAAATTAGCATTAGGCGACTTGAACGCTTCAGAAAGTCCGGAAATTTGGGTTGGCAAAACTCAAATCCGTTTATTGAAGAAATAAAGAAAAACAGAAAGTTGAAAAACTACCTAAACAAAAAATACAAACTAAATTACTAACAGGAATAGAATGGATTTAATAGACGGCAAAAAGATTTCAAAAGATATTCGTCAGGAAATTACTGACCGTGTTAACAAACTTAAAGAGGAAGGGAAAAAAGTACCCGGACTTGTAACTATTATTGTGGGCGAAAATCCTGCTTCGCAAAGTTATGTTAAGATGAAAAACAAGGCATGTACCAAACTTGGTATGTTCTCAAAAAATGAAACTCTTCCTGCCGATATTTCAGAAGTGGAATTGCTAAATATTGTTAAAAGCTATAATGAAAATCCCGATATACATGGTATTCTTGTGCAATTACCCTTACCTACCCATATTAGCGAAGACAAGGTAATTGAAACAATTAGCCCTGCCAAGGATGTGGATGGTTTTCATCCAGTTAGCACAGGTAACCTTGTAATTGGAAAGGATACATTCCTTTCTTGCACACCTTTTGGTATATGGGAGCTGCTTAAACGCTATAAAATCGAAACAAAAGGTAAGCACGTTGTTGTTGTTGGCAGAAGTAATATTGTTGGTAAACCTATTGCCAATATCATGCTTCAAAAACAGGAAGGGGCAAACTCTATTGTTACTGTTTGTCACAGTGCCGCTCCCGACCTTTCATACTTTACCAAACAGGCGGATATTCTTGTTGCTGCTATTGGCAGACCCGAAATGATTACTGCCGACATGGTTAAGGATGGTGTTGTGGTTATTGATGTGGGTATTAACCGCGTTGACGACCCTGCAAAAGAAAAAGGTTACAAAATTGTTGGTGATGTTGATTTTGAAAATGTTGCACCTAAATCCTCTTATATTACTCCGGTGCCAGGTGGTGTTGGTCCTATGACCATTACAATGCTGCTATATAATACATTAAAAGCCTATACAAAAATTGAAGGCGTTGAGGTATAAAATGAACCGAAATGAAATGGATACCTTGTTGAAGAAGGTATTGGAAGAGAAACAAATCAAATCGTATTTTGATAAATTTTCAGATGAATGGAATCCTGGTAATACGGATGTAACCCCTGCAACCGATTCCAAAGAGCTTGCTTCAATGATTGACCATACTTACCTAAAACCTGATGCTACATTGGCTAACATAACCAAACTTTGCAACGAGGCGAGGGAATACAGTTTTATTTCAGTATGTGTAAATCCGGGGTACGTTGCAAAATGCGTTGAATTGCTTAAGGGAAGTAATGTTAAGGTATGTACCGTAATCGGATTTCCTTTGGGACAAAACACTACTGCTACAAAGGCAGCAGAAACCGGGCTTATGCTTGAGCTTGGTGCTACCGAAGTTGATATGGTAATTAACGTTGGCAAGCTAAAAGATGCCGAATACGAATACATTTACAATGATATTAAAGCCGTAGCATCTGCTGCAAAATCTAAAAATGCACTCTCCAAGGTAATTATAGAAACTTGCCTGCTTACCGATGAAGAAAAAGTTAAGGCTTGTATTCTTGCAAAAGCTGCCGGTGCAGATTTTGTTAAAACCAGTACCGGTTTTAGTACCGGTGGTGCTACCAAAGAAGATATTGCACTGATGCGTTATGTTGTTGGTGATAATACCGGTGTGAAAGCATCAGGTGGTGTAAGATCGCGTGAAGATGCATTAAATATGATTACAAACGGTGCTACCAGAATTGGTGCTTCGGCTGGTATAAAAATAGTTTCGGGAGAAGGAACCTCAGATGGTTATTGATATGATTATTACAGATACAGGGGATGGTTACAGCTCAGAGGTTCCATCTCTTAAAGGTTGTGAGTGCTGGGCACATTCAAGTGATGAGGCTATAGAAAAAACTGTTGAAATGGTTCGTTTTTATGCCGGTATTCCCGAAGATATCGAAATACTGGTTGATCGGGCAAGAAAAACCCGCAAGGCAATTGTTTACAAACTAATATTCGATAAGAAGTGAGAAAATTTAAAACCGAACAAAGATTAGCCAAAATTGAACGAGTGGTAAAAGCTCGTCAGCATTCATTGCATGTTGTGCTGGAAAATATTCACGACCCTCACAATGTTAGTGCAATATTTCGCTCATGCGATGCCGTTGGAGTACCTAAAGTTTCGCTACTCTATAACTATGAGGAATTTCCCAAAATAAGCAAGGTATCATCCTCTTCTGCTAATAAATGGGTTAACCACGATAAATACAAAGAGACAGGTGAATGTTATTCAGCCTTGCGAAAGAAAGGTTTTAAGATATATGCCAGTATGCTTGATGAAAATTCAAAAAGCTTATACGACATAGATTTTACCGAAAAAGTTGCAATTGTACTTGGCAACGAACATCGTGGTGTTTCAGAAGAGTGTGCAACCCAGGCAGATGAAACTTTCTATATTCCAATGAGCGGAATGATACAAAGTCTTAACGTATCGGTAGCAAATGCAGTTACACTTTACGAAGCTTACCGCCAGCGTGCAAATGCAGGAATGTATGAAAAGAGCGAATTGCCTGATGACGAGGTTGAAGCTATTATTGATGAATGGTGCGATTTATAAATATATCGCACCCTACTCTACTGTAAATTCATTTGACGTTGCAATGTTAGCCAAATATTTTTCATCATTATATCCATATCGCCAAAATATCTTATATGTACCCGGTTCGTCAATTGAAATAGTATTTTCATAAACTTTGTTTGGCATCTCCATTACACCCGATAAATAAATATCCAAACAAATATGTGCTGAATAGTTAACCCAGTAGTTATATTTTTTATGCATTACTTCCGGGTATGATTCATAGTTACAGTGATAGAGATACACATCGGAAGAAGTAACTTCATATCTTTTTTCAAGAGTTACCTTTATTAACTCTCCAACATTATACCTTTGCTTATCAACTGTAAGAAACACACCTTTCTCTCCATTAATTTTAAATACCGGAGAGTACCCGTTTTCTCTAACTAACTGATTATCCTCATTATATCTGTACAGTTCAATTCTTAATCTGTAATTTACATCACTATTGAATAAAGGTTTTATCGAATAATCAAAATAATCAATAACACTTAAAAAAATATCAAACACTTTTTTTTCGTTTGGCTTAATTTCATTTTGAGAGAGGCATTCTGAAAGCCCATGTACTTTCCACGAATTTATCAAATTACTCTCTTCATATTCCTCAAGAAAAACATCCCCTGCACAAATATAAAAAAGAGAATAATCAAGATTATTCTCAACACTCAATTCAATTTCATTTCTTGTTATAGAGGAGTAGATGGAGTTGTCGGTTTTAATTATTAGTAGATTTGAATTAGTTTCAGTAACATCGCAACCAATTAACATTAGCATTAAAATGCTCACAAAAATAATTTTTGCTTTCATAAGTACGCCACTATACCCGATATTCATTACATATTAAAGTAGTAATATTTTTAATAATTAAAAAATAAATTAGGCAAGTGAAAGCTTTTTGCACTTTATCTACAGAAGCTTTATACCAACTTGAATGTAACCAACCCGAAAGTATATTCAAATCTCTGAATAAATCCTTGTTCCTCAAGCTCATTCAATTCAGATAAGTTATTATACTTTTCTAACTTTTCAGCAACCTCTTTGAAGTTATCAAAACGCTAAATACGGCTAACAACCAGTTCCATTTTGACTTTCTATTTTCTACAGCTCAATTATCTGGTGTTCAAACTTGTTTATTGAAAGCTCGTTAAATATATATTTCATAATATCAAGACCATGTTTGTAGGCAAAATAAACAAAACTAAGCTTACGTTCCTGTGGTGCTCCATCGGGGAATAACACCGCACGCACCTTGTCAACCTGACGCAATGCAGTTTCATGACTCCGCTCTTCGGCACCTAAAGCTTTGTTATGTAGTTGTTCAAATCCCTGCAAAACTTTTTGTCTATTTTTATCAACTACATTCTTGAGGTTAGGATCAATACCAACCAACTTTTCAGTCATATCATCGAACAGCTTTTCAACTTGCTCTCTTGATCCGGAGAACAACTCGTTAATATTGTGTTTCGAAAGACTTCCAACTATTCTGTGATTAAGTATTTTTTCATCGAGCATAATATCATGTACGCTCAATTCATACTTATCAAGTATCTTTATTACATTTCTTTCAAGAAGTGTAGCTGCTGCACGCGGGTAAATTACGGGTGCGGGAATTTCGTACTCGTTGTATAGGGGCATAACTTGTGCAAAGTAGCTTATTTCTGCTGGTCCTGCTACATAGGCACCGGTCGGGAAAAGGAAATCCTGGCAAATTGGACGTAACAGCACATTAGGACTAAATTTGGATGGGTCTTTTTCAAGCTCGTATAAAAGCTCATCCTGATTGTAGGTTTTGCGTTTACCCTTAACCCTGAAAATACCTTCATCCGGATCAAGGGCATATCTTCCATCACTCTCATTTATAAATAGATTGACCGGACGAACTTTTACCTGAGCATGATAACGCTCTTCAAGGTCGGCACTTCTTTCGATAACACCATCAACATGCTGCCGGAAATCAATAATTTCTTTCCTGAAAACAGGAGCAAGTAACTCTTTAACTTTTTTGTCGGAAGGATTAAATATTATAAGTCCTTCTTCGTCAAAAAACTCAAAAAGCAATTGTCTGAACGATTCCTCGAATGTATCTCCTTCAAGATAGCTATCACGTAACACGGTAAGTACATCTTCCTTAAAATCATTATCGCGTAACTCTGCTTCAAGCTGCTTATATACTTCATCTACCCCTTTTCCAAACTTTATTCTTGAGGTACTGCCGCGATTAAGGTCTTCCCTTTTGCCATCTTCATAACTAATATTTTTAAGAGAATTATCCTGCCCAAGAATATTAAAGGATTTTATTTCATTAAAATCATGATCATCCCCTTCCATCCAAAACAGTGGCACAAAATTAAAATCCTCATAAATTTCGCTTAGCTGTTTTGCCAGTTTTATTGCAGTTATGGTTTTGTAAAATGTATAAAGGGGACCACCAAAAATGCCAAGCTGCTGTCCGGTAATTATAGCAATTGTATTTTGCTCCGAAAGCTCCTCAATATGCATCCGGGTAAGCTTCGAAGGTTTATAATCACCATACTGGTCAAAGATTATACTTGTAAGCTCATCCCTGAAATAACGCGGAATGGATGTTATTTTAGAAAAGAGTGCTGGGTATTTCTCAATTTCACGAAAATTGATACCATATATATCATCAACTTTGTCAAATTCGTAAAGGTAATCAAGAAACAGATTACTGTTACCGGGTATATCAGAAAAATTTATAGTATTCATATAATCGCTAACTTTTTAATAATCACTAATGAAATATATAAAACGAAATGGAAATAAAATTCAAGTATGCAAAACTTTTAATACACACCAAGTAATTTCGAGGAGATTATCAGAATAGCAACAATAAGTATATACCTAACAATTTTGTCGCCACCCTTAACAGCAACCTTTACGCTCCACCATGCACCCAGTGATGTGCCAGCAGCAAGTGCAAGTCCGTATGTCCAGTTAACATTACCGGTGAAAATAAAGACAGAAAGAGCAGGTATTGTATAAATAAACACAATAAATACTTTGTGCATATTTACATGAACAAGTGTAAGCTTCATTAGGTAGTGAAGTGCCGACATTAAAATAAAACCCACACCAACCTGAATAAAACCACCATAAAAGCCAATACCAATCATAGCAAGATAGGTAGTGAAGGATACCTTTCCATTGCCATTTTCTTCCTTAATTTCCTTACGAGGAATAAGCATTGTAATTACAATATAAATAAGCACAATACCCAGCATTATACGAAAAAGATCGCCTTCGATGCGTACGGCAAATAAAGCACCAATAATTCCACCGGGCAAAGTAAGTACAGCAAGTTTAAAGCTAAGTTTGAAATCAGAGAAATTTTGGTCATTGAATGATTTTATTGCAGTGGCATTTTGCAGTAAAATGCCAATTCGGTTAGTTCCGTTTGCAGTAGCAGGGTCCAACCCCATAAAAATGAGTACCGGCAGTGTAAGAGTTGATCCACCGCCAGCCATAACATTAATAAAACCGGCAATATTGCCGATAGCAAAAAGTATTATCAGGTCAGTTATTTGTTCCATATACCGTTACTTTTGGTGCTCTGGGACCATCAATTTTTCTAAGGTTTTCCCAAGCATTTTCTCTCAAACGAAGAAATTTGAATCCATAAAAATTAACATCTTCACGGGCAAGCTGCTGCTCCATGTACGACTCAATTGTCTGCACTTTTGCTTCAGGCGGAGTGGAATGCATAAAGTTAACAGTACCATCCGGGTCAACGCAAATCATACCCACATGACCAACCCAAACACCATCAGCTGAGTGCCCGCGTACAACATTAACAAAGTCACCCGTCTTAAGGTTCTTTACAGCATTCATAACTTCAGTATGCGGAATATATTCAAACTCATAATTCTGCACCGGAATATCAGTCTCAATACCTTTACGACCAAAGAACTTTTTACGGTCAATTTTAATAACTGTTTTCGCAGCTTTGTCACCAACAAGCTCTTTGGTAATATCCTCGAACAACCAACTGTTATTTACATCCCAGTCGGCAGAAGTATAATGATTACGAGTAAGGTTACCAATTTCACCATTTTTATAGCGGATTCGTTGCAACATCGCCATAAAAGTTTTCCAGTTATCGGTAAGAGCCATTGCATAAGTATGTTCGGAATAAATTACACAGTTACCATACTCAATGCAAAATATATCATCCTGATCATAAAGCTCGAAAGGAAACTCGCCCATCATAACAAGCTTGTATGGCTGTCCAACATTTTTCTTGGCTATATACTCAATTCTTTCACGAAGGTCTGGTTTATAGTTTTGCATATAACCAATAAACTTATCAACCTCGTTTGGAGTAAATTCATAAATTGGTTTTGATTTAAGCTCTCTAACGTAATCGAGCTCCAAACCTGTTTTTTGTGCAGCTTTTACTTCATCTTCGTCAAGTTCGGGTCCACCACTAAATATCCATGAACAAGACGACAACAAAAACGCCATAAGTATAAAAGCAAGCAATCTGTTAATTAACTTCATAATAACCTCTTAACCCTGTAAATTATTTAACCAGTATTTTTTTATGATAAGGTAACGAATGGTTACCATTTATGTTTTTACATATTATTCTAATTTCGTGTTCCCCTTTAGGTGGATTTGCAACACTAATATTAACCAACGAATCACTTTCAATAAACTTGTTGGAATGTAATGTAGAATCCATAAAAGTTTGGATTGAATAAGGGTCTATTCCAAATTGGTCTGTGAGTTTATAATAGAGTTTAAGCGTATCATTACGCATAGTGCTTTTCTCACGATCAAACTCAATTTTGGGAATACCAGCCCTGAAATATTTGCCAAAACCCTTAAAAATTCCCCATGCCTGAATTTCATTAAACTCTTCACTCTGTAACCTTATTTCCTCAAGGCGGTTAGTAAAGAATGAACATTCCGTAAGCACAGCTGGAATGTCTGTTTCCCTTAGCACTGAAAATCCGGAGCCGGGATATATCAGGTAATCGGAATAAGTGCCATCAAAAGAGCCAAGTCCACCCGGATTATCCATTACGTAAGACAAATCCCTCTGAATATATTTTGCCATATCTTGCTGACATGGTTCATATTCAAAATTTTCGGGACGTGCATGATAAAATGTAGAGGTATAATTTGTCCAGTAATTATCAGAGCCGGGAGCATTATGATGGATACTGAGGAAGAAATCCGCACCACTGTTATTTGCAATTACGGAGCGTTCCTTAAGGTCTACTGTTTTATCCGATTCTCGTAGCATAATAACATTAGCACCAGCATCTTCAAGATAGTTGCGAAGGTATAACGCAACCCGCAAATTGATATCAGCCTCAATAACTTTACCGGTTGGAGAGGCATTACGTCTATCCTCGCCACCATGACCGGGATCTATAAAAATCTTCTTACCCTCAAGATATTTTTTATAATATTCAATCGCTTCTTTTCTTTTTTCCAGGTTTTTCCATTCCGGTGGCAATTCATAAAGAACACGATCAGCATACCCGTAATACTCCACGAGATTTTTTTCTTCTTTAACTATATTATTTTGTGTACAGGCACTAACTATAATAATCAGGAAAAAGAGTAATCCTTTTTTCAATTTTCCTCCCTTATTAGTGGGCATTTTCCGTTTATTGCGTAATGGCATTTTATGCAATGACTGGTATTTTTAACAAAGTTTTGTTCTCTAACCTTTTTAACAATATCCGAAATAGTTTCTCCAAACTGACTAATTTCATCATTATTTAACGAAATTGTTTTGCTTAATTCGGGATTACGAACAAACACAAGCTGTACCGATACTGTTTTTTTCGGATACATCCGGTTCAAAATATAAGCATAAAATTTTAACTGCGGCAGATACAATGCGGTTTTTTCTCTAACTTTAGCCTCAGTCATGCTATCGGTTTTGTAGTCTATAACAAGTATCCGATCTTTTGTAATAACCAGCTTATCAATAATTCCATACAAATAAAAATCATCAACCTTGTGGTAAACCTCGTATTCATTCTTAAAATTTTTGTAGGAGCTTATTTCCCTGAATAGTTTGGTATCAGTAAAAGCTTTTACAACTTCGCTAATTTCATCGCTAAATTTGTTTTTAACATCTTCCGAAAGTCGCCTGTATTCCTCATCCTCATTCATTAACTCGCACATACGTTGCTGAAGGAACATATCACCGGGGTTTTCCTCAAGTACCCTGTGAACAACTCTGCCTATAAGGTCTTTTCTGTTACGTAGTTCCTCCTCTTCATCAGTGCCTCTTTTTAATGATGCCGGTAACTTGCTTTCAACTATATCAAGCATCTCGCTTAACCCCGAGTAACCCGTCTCGTAGGTTAGCTGATATTTTACCGGACATTGCAGAAATGTTGCGATTTTTGTAGCTGAGATTATCTCATTCTGCTGCTCATCATTTATCGTTTCGGTAAGTACTTTAAAAGCTTTATTGGCATCATCAGTTACTTCTTCAAGTGAAAACTGTTTTTCAACATCCAGTCTTACAGGTATATTATTTTCAACCGGAATTTCGACCACAGCAAAATTTTCCTCTTCATCTTTCATAAATTTAAGATTTCGGTTTAATTCAATTATTGTATCATCGAACTCAAAATTAAGGGCATCATGTATAAACCGGAGGAATGAATTTTTGTTCGGATTTTCTCCACTTAAGGTACCACAGATATACAGATGGTCAATTGCTCGTGTAATTGCTACGTATAGTAATCGTTTATACTCGGCAATATTTTTTTTATCGTTTATATAGTTATACAAACCTATCAATGGGGAGGAAGAATAATCACCAAAATAGTCTTCATTTTCAGGGAGCGGAGTTAAAATACCAAAATCTTTATCAAGCTCAACAGATTTTGATTTTATCCGGTCATCATAAACTTTATCATTACTCCCGTACAAGAATATGATTTTATACTCAAGTCCCTTGGATTGGTGAATTGTCATTATTTTAACGGTATCATTATTATTACCTACCTCAGCCTGACCCTCATCTTCCTGCTGGTTAATTGACCTGTTAAGAAATTCAACAAAATCGTATAGAGTTTTGAAACCATCGCTACTGTAATTCCTTGCAATATTAACCAGTTTGTTAAGGTTTGCAATTTCCTGTGAGTTTTGTTTGCGAGATGCAACCATACTCCAGTATTGGGTATCAGTAAGTATTTTTCTCAAAAGAACAACATTTTCGCTTCTATCGGCAAGCCTTATATGCTCCTTAAGCAGAGCAACAACTTCCTGTACTTCTGCTTCCTTTTCGCTATAAGTAACCAGCTTTTGGAAAAACGTATAACCATCACTTTTTGATATTCGGTAAATTGCCGGATCATCCAGCATAAAGAATGGTGAGCGTAATATACCAACTAAAGCGGCATCATTATTTCTATTCAGCAAAAACGAGAGGTAATTATAAACATCAAGTACAACCTGCTTTTGGTAAAAGCCTTTACCTCCGAGTATGCTAAAAGGAATATTTTCGCGTTCAAATATTTCCTCAAGTTCCAGAAAATCCTTACGGCGGCGACAAAGTACTGCAAAATCGGAAAACTCAACTTCACCTTTTTTCTTTCCCTTGTACAAATTTATAATTTCGCGGGCAACCATTTCGGCCTCAGGTGTGCTTTCTTCATCACCTGTATTTATCAAAAACTCTATACTACCCTTATCCTCCGGCTTCCTTGCACAAACCAGTTCCTTGTATTCAACTTCATTAAAAACGAGATTGGGGTTTTCGAATATTTTTGTAAATATTACATTTACAAATTGTGCAATTGGAGGTGCAACCCTGAAACTGTGAGGCAAATTCAAAATGCCTGAATCACCCTGTACATTTTTAATATCGGTACGAGTTTGGTTAAATACCTTAAGCTCTGCATCTCTGAAACGGTAAATACTTTGCTTTTCATCGCCAACCACAAAAAGATTGTTGCGTTTCAATTCCTCAAGTATCGGCATAAAAATATCGTATTGTATTTCGTTGGTATCCTGGTACTCGTCAATCATTATATAGTTATAAGTTTCGGCAAGGTAAGTTTTAACTTCATCCAAAGCCAAAACTTTTTTGGCAAGTAACAGGAGATCATCAAAATCAACAAGGGCATTTTTTGTTTTATGATCAGCATACCTTTCAGCTATCATTTTAACTAACTCAGCAAATTGTAACCCGAATGAAGCAAGCAAAGTATATGATTCGTTATAATTTTCAGTGATATCGAAAAAGCGTAACTCATCAAAACCATCTTCAATACTGTTGCAAACAATAGAAAGGTCATTATCTTTTACTTTTTTAACATAATTCTGTGCTCTGATTGTACCTTTGCCGGTAAGCACAATCGGTTTTATTTTATTGAGCAGAATCAGGGTATTTTCAATTTCCGGGGTGTTAATTGAATTGAGGTAATAATTTGCCTCAACACCATACTTGTTAGTCGGGTCTGAACTTAATACTTCCTCGTTTAATGCTTTTATATTCCGCACTAACTCAATCATTTTACTATTTAGCAGTTCATCAAAATGCTGCCGGAATACTGATTCAAGTCGATCAGGTAACCCATCAGGATTTTCGTAAAATTTGTTATAAACCTCGTTAAACCTGCCAACCTTGTACACGCTCTTTGTTACCTGTGCTACAAGCAACTTCCTTGACCCAAATATTCTGATGAGTGATTTTAGCAATTTTGCTTTTTTATCATCAGCAAAAAACTCCTTAAAAACCTCTTCAATTACAAGCTCAAGTATTTCGGCTGAGGTTTCCGATTCGATAGGAATAAAATTAGCATCTATTCCGGCTTCGGGTGAAAACTCTTTAAGTATATTTGTGCAAAAGCTGTGAATAGTAGAAATATTAGCTGAAACAAGCTGGTCTCTAATTCGTTTTAATCTGTGTACTTGAGAGTAATCCAATTCAGCTTCAATGCGACGATTAATTTCCAGAGCAATTTTTTTATTAAGTTCGCTGGCAGCCTGTTCAGTAAATGTAATAGCTACAATATTACGAAGTGATGTAACCTTGTGAACAGCAATATCCACATAACGCCTTGCCAGTACAAACGTTTTACCTGAGCCCGCGTTGGCTGTAAGCGAAATATGATAATCACTGCCAAGAGCAGCTTTTTGATATGGGGTAAGTGACGGCATTACTTAAACTCTTCGCTTATTGGAAATGCAATCAGGAATACCGTACCCTTTTCCGAACTCTCTTCAATTCTTATTGTGCCGTTAAGACTTTCAACAAATTTGCGTGCCATATTTAATCCAAGTCCCATACCCTGAGTTTTGGTAGTAAAGTTTTCCTCAAATATTTTACCAACCAGTTCAGGCTTAATACCATGTCCATCATCAATAACCCTGATGTATGTTTGTTCAGCGTCCCGGCTAACATTAAGGGTAATATTTTTACTGGATGCCTGAATTGCGTTACGAATTAAATTAACCAATGTACGTTTTAGCTGGTCTTTATCGCTTAATATTTCAATTTCAACATTTTCGGAAGTAGAAGTTATATTAACTTTTTCCTGTGCGAAGATGTAGGCAACTTCATTAACAACAGTTGTAAGGTTAATTGTTTTAAGATTAATTTTCGGCATACGGGCAAACGCATGGAATTCGGATGCAATATTCGTTAGAATATCAATCTGGTTAATAAGCATCTTTGAAACCTTGCCAAATATTTCCCTGAACTTGTCGGGTTTATCATCAAAGGAGGCAATAAGCTGCTGCACAGAAAGCTTCATTGGTGTAAGAGGATTTTTAATTTCATGTGCCACCTGTCTTGCCATCTGCTTCCATGCAGCTTCCCTTTCAAGAAGAGCCATATCGTTTTGGTTTTGCTTTAACTTTTTAAGCATATAATTAAAGCCTTCAATAAGCTCTTTAATTTCCCCGCGCGATTTTATTTTTAGCTCAAGGCTGAGATCACCACTTGCAACTGATTTCGTAGCATACGTTAACTGACGTATTGGTGAAGCAATTTGGTTAGCCAGTATGGTACTGATAATTATAATAAAAATTACGGCAAGCGAGTAACTGCCAAAAATAAATATATCAACCTCAACACCTGCAAATGGCAGCATAATGGTATTAAACGAATCATCCACCTTAATTATATATTCGTCTCCGTGTATAACTGCCTTGTAGTAAAGCGAGTTAAGATAATAGTTCTCTATATTTTCCTTAACTATATACTCTTTAATTCCCGAGTTTTTAATTCGGGATTCGGATTTATAGTTCATAACATCGCTAAGCAATCCAATATTAATGTAATTCTGTAAGGAGCTATAATAAAGTGAATCATTTCTGAATATGGTAAAATTTATATTAAGATCGCGACTGGCTTTTTTATATGTCTCCTTGTTCTTCAGGGAGCTTTTCATTAAATAGCGGTTAAGATACTCCTCTACACTTACAGCACGTTTATTGAGTTTGTAAACAATAGCTTCGTTATTTTTTTCCTCGGTAAGGTTGCGTAAGTAAGTTGCCAGGAACAACAATGGTATAATTGCAATCAGTAAAAAAGCAGCGAGCAATTGCGTTCGGAATGTTAATAAGTTTTTTTTTGTATTCCGAAAATCGTACAGGTAATACCCTATTAGTATAAGTACAATAAAAAATGTATGGATAAAGAACACCTTGAAGAAATCGAACAAACTCCATGATGTATCCTTAAGCTTTAATGCAACAGCGAGTTTGCGGGTAAACTGATCCCGTTTATCAAGGAGTACATAAACAAGATGTTCTTCATTGTTTATTTTCATCCTTAACCATTTTTCATTATACTTTGTAAAGTCCGACTCAAGAATTTTTTCTTTTTCACTCCGGGTAAGTTTTATATCGCTAAACTCTTTAACCAGCTTATCATCATGAAAATTAAATATTTTAAGCGTAGCAACATTTACCGGTGCACCTAAATTTGCCGGTTTAGCTGAAAGGAAATCGGGCAAATTATAGAACCCAAACGAGTTGATATCATAAATAATAGCAACAACAAAATACCCAACTATATTACCCTGTTCCTTAACCGGAGAAACACCCCCAATAACTTTGAGATTGGAATCATATACAAAATTTCTGAATATATCTATTGTCTCGGGTTTGCTTTCAATAAGCCCACCTATATCGGGCATATACGATTCTTCAAAATTATATGTAAACTCACCTATCACCTTGTTGGTAGTATCAAGCAATGCAAGATAGGCAGGAAAACTTTCGTTTTGCAAACTGCTGTTACACCAGGTTTTGAATGTTAGCTTATCATTATTATTATTAAGCTCAATATCGCGGGCAAACGATTCGTTATAAAAAACTTCATTCAGTGTTTCTCGCACCATAAACTCAATGTAATGCTCGTTTGGACGTGTTATTTCCCTGGCTGTAGTTTTAATCGATTCTCTTTCCAGTTCGGAGTTATAATAGATAAGAGTACTGATTGAAACAACCGAGGCAAGAAACAACGAATAAACAAGATTTTTGCTTATCCTGGGCGACTTGTAGAGGTGTAGCAACACCAGTATAAATATTAGCGTTATAAATATTATGCGTAGTATTGGTGTTGCCTGTGGCTCGTTTTGCAATGCATCGAACAAATAACCTGATAGCTGTAAATATCCGAATAAAATAAGAACACTTCGTTTCCCGAATTTTGGTATCCAAAGCTTGGTATAGTATCCGATAAATACCACCGACATCCAGACAAGTGAAAGCCCAAGAAGTAATATGCCAAGCTCCATAGCAGCAATAACAAAATCCGGCTTAAGCGATGGGTCAGTAAAATAGCGTAGTGAAGCATCGAATACTACTGATTTGATTGAAGCGGCAACTCCCCTGAAGCCAAGTAAAAACATCAGGGTAAGGAGTATAGTGTATCCGGCTTTTACCGGCACCGATACAGCTCTGCTAATTTTATGTGTACGTAAACTTTCCAAGAAAAAATGATAACCAACAAATGCAGCTATTAGTAAAAATAATACGGATATAAGAAACTCAAGGGGCGACTTTACAAGACCAAACGCAAATACGGATGAGAAATAGTCAACATTATTAAGCTCTGAATCAAATAGAGCCGAGGGTATTGATACAAAATGCAGAATCATTCTGAAGAACGCAATAAATACGAAGAACAGAATAAACTTTATTAAATATGAATCGAGTCTGCGGAAATCATAAGCGAGACCAATAGAGAGGAACAGGAATCCGGCAACAATTAATACAGCCTGGAAAAGAGCAACTGATTCAACAATATTAATAAGTTCCTTTTTACGAGGTGGCTTAAGAAATATTGCACGCCCAATTGTCTTGTCTTGCAGGTTTTTAATCTCAAAGGAGTAATACCTGCCATCAGGCTCATCTTTACTTCCAGTAAAATATTCAATTCTAAACTCGGTTTGGTACTTTTCGGTTAAGGTTTTTTCCAGATCCTTTTCAGAGAAAAACTTATTATTTATTGAATAATGTTTGTCAAGAATGCGAAGTAAACAATAGGTCTGTTCTCCTACATTACGATATATTGCAAAATAGCTCTGTAAACCGGTATCGTAAAAATAGATGTTGTTATCTTTGTAGTTTCTGTTTATTGCATTTTCATGTATGCTTGAAAAGAGTGAATTCCAGTAAACCTTTTGATTATCCTTTAAAACGAAAAAAACTTCGTTGTAGCGAAGTGAGTTTTCAAGTTTGCTTTCTGCATCTGTATATTTATTAACCAGTAAATCGAAACGCTTGGTAAATTCTTCCTGCTTTTTCGTAATTATTGAGTTAAATTCATTTACAATTTTGGTTATTTTTCTGTCCCGCTTCTCTTTCCATTCACGCTCCACATTTTTAATGAGTATTGGTTCAAGAATACCCGAGATAACGAGTAATAGAATAGTGAGTGCAGTAAGAGTAAAAAACTTGTTCTGCCCTTTAAAATACCTGGCTAATTTATTGTAATTTGTGAGACGTACCATTTTTCATTTGAATAGTTAAGGGAAACAAAAACGTAGCTCTCTTTAATAACTCCTTGCAGTGCAAACTTTAGTTTGCCAGTAGCAAAAGGTGCTGCTGCTTTATCATTTAAACTTGTATATACAAAGCTCACGGGATGGTTAATTTCAAAAAATTTTCGAAGTATATTGATAGTCTGGTTTTTACTATAATACCCATTCTTCGAATCTTTAAGACTAAGAAAAGTTTTTCCGCTAAAATAATCACTTATCTGATCAACCTTACCTGTCTTAAAAACTTCCTTAACATCGTTAAGTATAACCGCAGGAGTTTTGGGTTGAGCAGTTAACTGATCAAATTCGGCAAAGGAAAATGATATTACCGCTATGAGTGCTATTATCAATAATTTTTTCATTATAAAACTACATTAAATATTTAAGTTAATTTAAGCAAATAGATATAAAAAAGCATACCCGTAAAGGTATGCTATTAACAATAAATATTTTTTATTTTTATTTGTTCATTGTATCTCTGTGAACAACCACACCTTTCGATCTGTCAGTTCGCTGTACAATTTCGCTTGCACCTTTAAGTAATGTTTCTCCCTGACGTGTTTGGTATGTCCAGTCGAATGACATCATATCAGGTAAAATTGAAGTAATACGTACTTTGGCATAATGGTTATCATATACTCTGATTACATAAGTATGACCCGCAACCGCCTCTACATATTTAACATTATCATCAGGATGAGCCTTAACAACCCAGCCACTTGCAGGTGCTTCGGCAATTTCCAATAAATTATCTGTTGCCCCCATATCCTGTATCTGATTTTCTTCCCAAACATTCAGGTAATAGGTCCCTTCATAATTTTCAAAAAACATATCTGTTTCCAAATCATCAAAAGGTATTACCGCATAATCAGAAAAATCATAACCGGCAAGATCAGGTTGTTCAATATAATCGAACAAGTTCTGGTTTCTACCTTCCGGACGGGCAACTCCGTAAACCTCATCATAACTTAATTCACTTTCGTTGTTGTTGCAATCGAAAGCAGTTACAGCATAATAATATAGCTCGCCATTACCAGCCTCGGTATCTATAAAATATGTATTGTATGTACTGGCAATTGGTTCATACTGACCGTTGTACGAATCGCTCCAGTAAATATTGTAACCGTCAAGATCGCCTTCGCCATTGGCTTCCCACGAAACTTCAATTTCACCATCACGCGATACTACCATAACACCGGTAGGTGCTGCTGGAGCTATATTATCATAGTAACTTTCTTCTTCATCACAAGCTGTAAAAAGTAATGTTGCCAATAAAAGCATCAGTGCTGTTTTCAAATATTTCATTTTTAACTCCACATGTTTTTTCTATAACATCATCAAATACGATGCCATCAATAAACTTTGATAACAGGCTATTTTGGGGGTTCTAAAAAGTAGAGTGTCCGACATACTATACAGTAGTGGACACTTTACTAAAACTATATATTGGTAAATTTGTCTTCGTAGAACATTACACCCTTGTTAATTGCAAGAGCAGGTTTACCATTAAGAAGCTTTTTATCAAACGGGGAGTTTCTTGATTTTGATTTAAACTGTTTAACATCTACAGTCCAAATTTCATCTTTCCGGAACACAGTAAGGTTTGCTACCTCACCAACCTTAATTTGCGGTACAGGTATATTCATTATTTTTCTTGGGTTAATTGCAAGCAATTCAACCATGCGTTCAAGAGTAATATGCCCCTTGTGAAGAAGCTCGTTTGTTGTTAGCCCAAGCATAGTTTCAAGACCCAAAATACCATTAGGTGCATAAATAAATTCACGCTCTTTTTCTTCAAGAGTATGGGGGGCATGGTCACTCGCAATAGCATCAATTGTACCGTCCTTTAGTCCTTCAATAATTGCAGCAACATCTTCGGCATTACGCAACGGCGGACTCATTTTGTAGTTGGTATCATACATTTTTAATGCTTCATCAGTAAGAGTAAAATGATGCGGAGTTACTTCGGCAGTAATTTTAACGCCTTTAGCCTTTGCAGCTCTTACCAGCTCAACAGCACCTTTTGTACTGATATGAGCAATATGTATTTTACCACCAGTATATTCAGCCATCTGTATATCACGCATAACAATCAAATCTTCGGAAACAGAAGGCAATGGTGGAAGTCCAAGCATTGTTGAAACCTCACCTTCATTCATTGCACCATCGGCAAGTGTTTCATCTTCGCAATGTTCAATAATAGGAGCATCGAACATGGAAGCATATTCAAATGCACTTTTAAGTACAAATGCGGTTTTTACAGCAGTACCATCATCCGAAAAGGCTTTCACACCGGCTTCATATAGTTCTGACATTGGTGCAAGTGCTTCACCTTCCCTATTTTTTGTAACAGCACCAATTGGAGAAACATCAACCAAATGACCTTTGGCTTTATCAAGAATAAAACGTACTGTTTCCGCCGAATCAATACTTGGGGTTGTGTTAGGCATACAAGCAACACCGGTAAAACCGCCTGCAGCAGCTGCGTTACATCCAGTTTTTACAGTTTCCTTATCCTCTCTGCCGGGCTCTCTTAAATGAACATGCATATCAAAAAAGCCAGGTGCGGTAACCATTCCTTCATGGTCAATAACCTTGCACTCTTTTTCCTCGGCGGCGGTAACACCACCAATTTTTTTAATTACTCCATCCTCAATCAGGATATCGGATACTTCGTTTAACTCCTGTTCGGGATTAACAATAGTTGTATTTTTAATAAGTAATTTCATCTTTCACCTGTTAAATTAGTTCATTGTACCAAGTAAATAAAGTACAGACATCCTGATAGCCACACCGTTTGTAACCTGATCAAGAATTATCTGATAAGGACCATCAGCAACTTCACTTGAAAGCTCAACACCTCTGTTAATTGGTCCCGGATGCAATATAAGAATATCCTTGTTGTTATCTTCAATTCTTTCACGGGTAACACCAAAATAATTGTGGTATTCCCTTAAGGTTGGAATATTAACACCAGCTTTTCTTTCGAGTTGTATCCTTAAAACATTAAGTACATCATTTTCTGCAATTGCGGTATTTATATCGTGAACAACCTTAACACCAAGTTTTTCAATATCTTTAGGTATCATGGTAGCCGGACCGCAAAGTGAAACTTCGGCTCCAAGAGTCTTAAGACCATAAATATTTGAAAGAGCTACCCGGCTATGAGAAATATCTCCAACAATACAAACTTTAAGTCCTTCAATTTTACCAAGTTTTTCACGAATTGAATAGATATCGAGAAGAGCTTGGGTAGGATGTTCGTGTCTTCCATCCCCGGCATTAACAATATTACAGTCGGATATTTGAGTAAGGTATTGTGGTACACCGGCAGATTCATGCCTAACTACAATCATATCAACTTTCATAGCCTCAATATTTTTAACAGTATCCTTAAAGGATTCGCCTTTTGCAGTGGCACTACCCGATTTGGAAAAGTTAATAGTATCGGCACTAAGTCTTTTTTCAGCCACCTCAAAAGAAATACGGGTACGAGTTGAATTTTCATAAAACATATTTACAACCGTTTTACCTTTAAGTGTAGGCACTTTTTTAATAGGTCTTTCCAGAATTTCTCTGAAAGTTGTTGCAGTATCAAGAATATTGATCAAATCTTCTTTGGGTACTCCTTGAAGTCCCAGCAAATGTTTACTACTAAGCGGCATAATCCTCTCTCTTACTTATCATCTGTAACATCAACAAGATAAACGGCATCTTCACCATCAATCTCACTCATTCTAACTTTAACTTCCTCGTTAATAGAAGTAGGAATATTCTTTCCTACGAAATCAGCCCTAATAGGCATTTCTCTATGCCCTCTGTCAACAAGCACACAAAACTGAATAGTTTTAGGTCTGCCAAGATCCATTAGTGCATCAAGAGCAGCACGTACAGTTCTGCCGGTATAAAGTACATCATCACAAAGGATAATATCTTTATCGCTGATATCGAAAGTAATATCAGTAACCGAAATTTCAGGTTGTGTAAGTCGGGTTCTGAAATCGTCCCTGTAAAGGGTAATATCCAAAACGCCATAAGGCACATCACTTTTTTCGATGCCTTTAATTTTTTCATAAACGCGGTTGCCAAGGAATTCGCCCCTTGTTCTCATACCAATTATTGCAATGTTTTCTGAACCTTTATTTCGCTCAATAATTTCATGAGCTAATCTGGTAACGGTCCGATCCATCATTTCAGCGTCAATTAAAGTTGCTTTTATGTTCATATACAAAAAATCCTCTTTGACCGCAGTCGCAGAGGGGCTCCTATAATATTGATTTCTAATATTCTCATATTCCTTATTTATCTCCCGGATAAAATTAAAGGATTCTTAAACTTTTGTATAAAATATAGCTAATTGGTATATAAAAAAAAAGGGGCTTAAAGCCCCTTTCGAAAATTTTTATTTCATAACCTTAAATTCAATTCGTCTGTTGATTGCTCTGCCAGCAGCTGTTTTGTTATCAGCCATTGGCATAGTTTCGCCATAACCTACAACTTTAAGTCTGGAAGCATCAACACCTTTTGCTACAAGGTAACCTTTAACTTTTTCAGCACGGTCTTTTGAAACTTTCAAATTATATTTTTCAGAACCGATGTTATCAGTATGACCCTGAATTTCAACTTCCATATCAGGATTCTGAAGAAGAACCTGAAGAGCATGGAAAAGAATTGGATAAGATTCAGGAGTTAGTTTTGAACTGTTAAAGTCGAAATTAACACCAACAAGTACCCAGTTATTGTTTGAGTAAGCAGCAGGAGCTTTTTCAGTATGATCAGCAGCAACCTGTTTTTCAACAACAACTTCTTTTACAACTTCTTTAGGTATATATTTTTTAACTATGTTTTCAATTTTGTCATAGTCAATTTTTGCATCGGCAACAACCCCAGTATAAAGTTCGCAAAGTTTTGATTTTTCGCCTTTATCGAATGCATAAAGAAGTCCAAGACTCATGTTAACATAAGAATCCCAAGGACCACCAAAGAAAGAAGAGCCTGGGTTAGTTCTAATGTCACCGTCAAAACCTTCAGTAGGAAGTACATGAAGACCAACTTCAGCATTAAGTGCCCAATCTTCATCAAGGTTCCAATATACACCAAGACCATAATTAAGCTCAAAATCGAAAGCCATATCTTCGTCACCACTTACTGCTTCACTTGTGCTGAATAACTGTCCACCAACACCTACCAGTAAATATGGAGAAGCTACTTCGCAAGGAGTGAATGAGTATAATAGATCTACATCACCACCAAAAGCGAGAGTGCTTGGTTCATAAGTTACACCACCAACAACAACGCTTTTGTTCATAAAATAATTTGCCGCCAACTTTCCTCTGAAAGTTGTATGTTCTGATACATTATACTGCAATGATCCATATCCGCCAACATTAACAATTTCTGCGGATAGTCCAGTATTTACCAAACGCGGGTATGATAAACCGAAACCAACTTTCCAGGTGTCAAGATAAACTTGTGCAGACAAGGATGATGCGAAAAGTAGAGCTAGAAAAGCATATAATAGTTTCTTCATAGATAAATCCTCTATATTATTCCTGATTTATTTTAATTTTCCCTAATTATCTAATTTATACTTCTAATGTAAACAAATTTTTAATGCCTTGTAAAGAATATGCTTGCGGTAATCAATTAAATTTTTGCTCAAAATAAATTAAATAAATTATTATATTGAAATATATCACAATCAAAATTTTCTTAATGAAACAGTAAATTGTAAAAAGTTGTAATATTTTTTGCTACAAAACGCTAATATGTACTTTGCTAAACGAATTTCCTGATTGTAACTAATAAAGATACAAAAAAACTTTAGCATTTCATCAATAATTTTATCAAATGAGAAATAATAAATTTAATTTTCTTTAATTAGCTAAATTGTTAAGCACATTTTTTAACCTTAAACCCAAAAGGCTATTCTGATGATTCCTGTATTAACAAAACATCTTATGGGAAAATGGTTCAATAATACAAATTATTTAATAAATTTTTTGTACAGCATCTTTTCGGAATTTATTAATTACCTGAAAGGCGAAAAGCTTAATTATTTTGTATTAAAAAGACAAATACTTTTCACCGGGGTGGATGCAGCAGGACTTGTAATTCTAAATGCTATTGTTATTTCGGGTATAATTATTATTCAGCTCAATACACTTTTCTATAATGTTGGCAATTCATCAATTGTTTTTATGGCTCTTGTATCTGCAATTACCCGCGAACTTGCCAGTTTTCTGCCGGCAGTAATAATTATAGCACGGTCAGGTACAGCAATTACTACCGAATTGGGTAATATGGTTATAAATAAGGAAATTGATGCACTCTACTCAATGGGTATTCCACCTGAAAAATACCTTGTGTTGCCACGTATTTTGGCAGTAGTATTTTCAATGATACCACTTGCAATATTTTTTAATTTCTTTTCTTTTCTTAGCTCTGCTGTTTTCTTTCAGTTCTTCTTCGACCTTTCACCACTCGATTTTATTGACAAGCTTGCCGCCGAGTTAACTTTCCTCGATATATTTGTAAGTTTACTAAAATCTATTGTGTTTGGATTTCTAATTGCCTCTATTTCCTGTTTCCATGGTTTAAGGGTTGAATACGCCAGTACTGAAGTACCACAAAGAACCTCAAGGGCTGTTGTGCACATTCTTGGATTAATAATATTGGCTGATGTATTTATAACTACAGTTTTTTATATATTTTAATTATATGTTAAATATTAAAGATATGACATATTACTATTCGGATAATGACTTTGTTGATAACTTGAGCACAACAATTCCTTACGGGGTATTTGCCAAAATTGATGGTGAAAAAGGTGCAGGCAAAACTGTTTTTATTAAACTGTTAGCTGGTATCCTTTTTCCAGAAAAGGGTAAAATTGAACTGGATAATATTAATATCGACAAGTATAAACGTACTGTTGGAAACCCACCAACAAGTTTTGTATTTCAGTCGGGTGGACTAATATCCAATCTTAATATATACGAAAACATTAAGCTTGCCCTTGAACATAAGTATTACGACCATTCGGATAATGAAGTTCACGGGTTAATTGATAATTGCCTTGAAACCAACAAACTCGATAATCTGAAATTTAAGAGACCATCAGAATTAACGATGGATGAAACAAAAATGATAGTTTTTTTCAGGGCTATATTAATGGAACCAAAAGTTTTGATTTTACAGGAACCATTTGATAATCTTGAAAGAAAAAATCATAAAACTTTAATAAAATATTGCGAGGAATTCCTTGATAACGACAAGCTTATTATTCTCTTGAACAGGAATTCCGAAAAATTAAATGATTTGGTTAATTATAGTGTAACACTCGATAAAGGAAAAGTTATTAGCAGCGGTTATGTTAAATAACCTGTGAGGGGTAAATGAAACTAAAGCTGAAATATACGGGATACCTGGTTACAATTTTTTTAACAATTGCATTTTTGTCGCTTCTTGTTATGATGAGTCTTCTTACTATCGACAGAAGATACTTTACCGACAAGCACACATTTTATACCCGGTTTAACGATGCTACCGGTTTAAGTGCTTCAACTCCAATTATTTTTAAGGGTTTTAAAATTGGACGTATAAATGATTTTTACATGGAAGATGACAGTCGGATTTATGTTACTTTATTTATTTATGATGAATACAAGGATTTGATAAAAAAGAACTCGGTATTGAAAAAGACAACTAACTTCCTATCGGGTGCAAGCTCAATATCTTACCATGTTCCTGAAAAATCAAGCGAATTACTACCACCGGAATCAAACATTCCATCAGTAGATTTTGATGAGGGGCAAAATTTGGCAAAGGAACATGACCTTGAGTTTTCCGAGGAACTGGTGTACTCACTTCTTTCTAACCTTAATACTATGCTAATCGACCTTAATCGTGAATACAAGGATGAAAAACTGCTCCTTTCCACAGTTAAAAAACTTAACCACCTTAGTGATGATCTTATTAAAGTCTCCCGGAATATAGTTTTCCTAACAAATGCGGTCCGAAATGAAGTTGAGGATAAGGATAGCGACACCCGCAAGGTTCTTACCGAAATTGATAACCTTGCCGATAAATTGGATAATACGGCAGGTGTACTTACCAATGTACTCCTTAATGCAGATACCCTGATTAACAATTATAAAAATCCTGACTCGTTATTATTTAAACTTCTCGACCCGGATGGCGATGAAATAATTAATCCAATGTCTAAAATTATAAAAGGTGCCGATACGTTATTGAACGAGCATACCGAGTTTGCAAAATTCCTTAATACACAACAAATGCAAATACAGTTAATCCTGTTCAAATTAAACAATACACTAAACGAACTGGATAAATCAATTAACGGTATAAATAATAATCCACTTATAGCACCGGGTATTGATACCCAAGAGCAAGTAAAACCTGACAGACCGAGGATAAAGTAATGAAAAAACTTTTATACATAGCATTTATGCTTATTATATATGCATGTAGTGCAGGAAATGATGCTGGCAATAACTCGCTTTATATGAAAAATGGTAATGATTACATTAACATGGCAAATAGGTTTTCGAAATCAAACAACCGAAATGGTGCAATAAAAAACCTGAAACTTGCCTACGAACAATTTAGTTTGGGTGACCTGATAGAACAAAAAACCGAAACTGCCATACAGTTATACAGAAATAATTACCTCGAAGAGAACTATATTGAAGCAAACAGATGGTTTGATATTGCTGTTAAACTTTCACCTGAAAAAACAAATTTCCTAAAGTTTGAAAAATCAAAGGTTATGTTTGAACTTGGCAAGTTTGAAGCAGCATTACATTTACTAAAAAATATTCCCCGTTTTAGGGAAGATGCAATAGATATTGAAAAATTAACTGTTACAGCAATTTCAAAATATAAGCTTGGCAGATCCTACAAAAAGGAACTGGGATTTATTGAAGAGAATAGCAGCAAGTATGACGATGATGTTTCCCTGCATGGATTTGTAACTTACCATCTGGCATGGTTATATTTTGAGGAAGCGGAATTTGCTAAAGCAGATAGCAAAATTAAAAAAGCTCTTGAGCTTTATAAGCTTGATTCAAATCCTGCTGCTACTGCCGATGCCCTTTTCCTTGCCGGGAAAATTTCGATACGCCTTAACAAAGCCAAGGATGCCAAAAACTACCTGCTTCGTGCACTCGATACCTACAAAGCTTTAGGCGATAAAAAGAATGCAGAAATATGTAAATCTGCTCTTAATAAAATGTAAACTTAACATCAGAACATTTACACCAAGTTAATTTATTGTTAAATTTGGTTCTTCAGTTTTAAAATTTTGGGGTAATAATGAATGAAATAAAAAAGCGTCCAGCATGGAATGAGTATTTTCTTAAGCTGGCAATGCTTGTTTCCGAAAGAGCAACCTGTCCAAGAATGCACTGCGGGTGTGTTCTCGTTAAAGATAAAAAAATATTAAGTACCGGCTATAACGGGTCAATTCCAGGTGATGACCATTGCGAGGATGTTGGCTGCCTTATTGTTGACAACCACTGTGTTCGCACTATTCATGCCGAAATGAACGCTATTTTACAATGTGCCCAAAACGGAATTAACACTACCGGTGCAACAGCTTATGTTACCAATATGCCGTGTACAAACTGTGCTAAAGCCTTAATTGGGGCTGGCATTCGTGAAATAGTTATTTTTTCAGACTATCATGATACTCTTGCCGAAGATTTTTTCCATAGGGCAGATGTTACCGTTACACGTCTAAAACAACCTCTTACTGATATTAATTATAATCTTGATGACTTTTCGTCGGCAAGAAAAATAAAGGAATAGTAAACACAACATGGAAACTTTGAGCAAATTTAAATTTGAGCGAGAGTTACTAAACAAGTATTACATCCCCGAGAACTTCTTTAACAGGGATCTCAGTTGGCTGGAGTTTAACCGCCGTGTAATGGATGAAGCATTTATAAAGGACTTGCCCCTTCTCGATAAAATTAAGTTCGTGGCTATTTTTTTCCTTAACCTCGACGAATATTATATGATTAGGGTTGCTGGTATTAAGGATCAGATTGCAGCAAAAATAGTTGAACCAACTATCGATGGTCTTACTCCGCGACAGGAACTGGCAAAAATTGAAATTGAAGTAAATGAAATGCTCGATAAGGTTTATTCCTACTGGAATAACACCCTGATGAAAGACCTTAAGAAAAATGATATACGTATTACCGAGTTTTCAAAACTCGAAAACGATGAAAAAATTGCTCTTAAACAATACTTCATCAAGGAAATATCTCCTGTTCTTACACCACTTGCTTTCGATCCTGGCAGACCCTTCCCCTATATTTCGAACCTTAGTTTAAGTTTTGCACTTATTGTAAAAAAAACCAACGGCGATAAACATTTTGCCCGACTTAAAATACCAGGAATTTTGCCCCGACTTATACACATCAACAAAATTGTGGATGACTACAATAACTCAAAATCTGATGGACCTGCCAAATTTGTTTGGCTGGATGACCTTATAAAGGAACACCTTTTTGTTCTATTTCCCGGTCTGGAAGTATTACAGGCTCATCAATTCAGAATTACTCGTGATTCTGATATTGAAATACAGGAAGATGAGGCAGATGATCTTCTGGAACTTATCGAAGAAAATATTAGACAAAGAAGATTCGGCAACGTGGTTAGGCTTGAAGTTGAAAAAGAAATGCCGGAATCGATGATTGGAATAATTACCGAAAACCTGCTTATTAGTACTGAAGACATACATATAATTGACGGACCACTTGGTTTAAGTAGTGTAATGGAACTAACCAAATTGCAGCACCATACGCTAAAAGAAAAACCATTTCTTCCTCACCTTCCAACTGTTTTTGAGGATGACGAAAAAAGCATTTTCAGTATTATAAAAGAAAGTGATCGTTTTCTGCATCATCCTTACAATTCATTTAAACCTGTTGAAGATTTTATTAAACAGGCTGCACACGACCCGGACGTACTGGCAATTAAACAAACGCTTTATCGAACCGGCTCAGATTCACCTGTAATAAAGTACCTTATTGAAGC
This sequence comes from Melioribacteraceae bacterium, assembly GCA_963663615.1. Lineage (GTDB taxonomy): Bacteria > Bacteroidota > Ignavibacteria > Ignavibacteriales > Melioribacteraceae. The sequence continues at coordinate 697,610 of OY760517.1, read as the reverse complement.
TGCCGAAGCTAAAAAGCAGGTTGCTGTTCTTGTTGAGCTAAAAGCAAGGTTTGATGAAGAAAACAATATTATATGGGCAAAGGAACTTGAAAAAGCCGGAATACATGTTGTTTATGGCTTGGTAGGACTTAAAACACATTGCAAAATGGCAATGGTTGTAAGAAAAGAAGCTGATGGGGTTAAACGTTACGTTCACCTTGGAACCGGTAATTATAACGCATCAACCGCAAAACTATACACTGATATGGGGCTACTTACCAACGATCCTGAAATTTGTGCAGATGTTTCTGAAGTTTTTAATTATTTAACCGGCTACTCAGAGCAAAAACGTTTCAGAAAACTTTTTGTTGCTCCTGTTAATATACGTACTAACATATTGCAGCTTATTGCCAGAGAAATCGACCATTGCAGAAAAGGTAAAAAGGGTCATTTAATTTTCAAAATGAATTCGCTTGTTGACCCGGCTCTAATTGCTGCTCTTTATGAAGCTTCAAAATTTGGTGTTAAAGTTGAGTTAATTGTAAGAGGTATATGTTGCCTTGTTCCACAAAAACCGGGATTAAGTGATAACATTAGGGTTATAAGTATTGTTGGACGTTTTCTTGAGCATAGTAGAATATACTTTTTCAACAACGGCGGAGATTACAAAATTTACCTTAGTAGTGCTGACCTGATGCCACGTAACCTCGACAGAAGAGTTGAAACTGCTTTTCCAGTTAAAAACGCCGAGATCAAAAAATACATCAAAGAGCATGTACTTGAAATGAGCATGAAGGATAATCAGAAAGCAAGGGTATTGCTGCCAAACGGAAGATATGTTCAAAACTACCCCGTTTATACAGATGAGGTGCTAAATTTACAGGAATACCTTATGCAGAAATTCACACCTTCGGATAACACAATTAGTTAATATTCAGGGGCAACTATTTGCCCTTGAAAATTTTTATCCCGCCACGTATTATTGTAAATAACAATAGGGTATAAATAATTTAGTAAGCATTGAATCAACATTTGGTGAACTGTATTACAAGTCGTATGAATTCGATAATCTCAGTTCAACCGAGGATGTGTTTTCCAATTACAAATATGGATTCAATTTACTTCTATCAAGTGTTACTTTAAGTTTACTAATAACTTTTTAATAATTTTTAATTATTTATTGAAAAAAGAGAGTTATTTGTATGATTCTCCATTTTTTATTATAGTGATAACTTGCAATTCATTTTTCTTATCTATATCATGTATAAATAGTTTTTCACTAATATATATTTGAGTATTATAAATGGGAAGAGTGAACACCGATAATGCTGTAGGGGCTTTAATTAATTCTGCATTCTGGAAAATCAAAAACCATTTTGCAAATGCTATTAATGAACATAACCTGAAAGTTACACCTGAGCAATGGAACCTGATGAATATCATTGCGGATAATCCGGGCATAACCCAAACAGAACTATCACAAAAAGGGAACAAAGACAAAACAAATGTTACACGAATTTTGGATGTTCTCGACAAAAACGGTTTTATAACCCGATCAACAGACCGCAAGGATAGAAGAGTATTTCGAATAAATCTTACCGATGCGGGAACAGATATTATTGAAAAAGTAATACCTATTGCTGCAAAGGTTAAAAAAAATTGTTATAGTGGTTTCAGCGAAAAAGAACTTGAACAGTTCAACGACTACCTTATGAGAATTTGCAAAAACACAAATTGTTAGCAAAAAAAAGGAGCTTTTAGCTCCCTTTTTTTATTTATCCATGTACAGCTGAATAACCTTGTTCGCCATCAAAATTAAATAAATGTTCTGTTTTTATAACATCAAATCCGTTTTCAACCAATTTTGCTAACAACTGTGGTATCTCTTCTCTTTGTATATTACCTTCGGTTGCTGGCATATATCTGCATCGCCAGTGATCTGTACAATAAGTTTCAGGCAACCCATCAGGATAAACCTTAATACCACGGTTTGTAATTACCTTAAGCTTAACGTCATTCATTGTAATTTCATCAAGCTGCTTGCCTAAATCATCTGCTGTTCCATTATCCCAGTCAAGAAATACATCAACGCCAACAAGTTTTTTTTCGGATTTATGAGTTCTTTTATGGAATGCCTTTAGCTTTTTAGGAGCATAATATTTAGCTTCCTTAAGTATCTCGGGTTTTTGACCCAAACGAGCTATTACTTCATCGGCAAATGCTTTTGTGCCAACACGTTTTGTGCTTACACCTTCAACAAAAATATCCCCTGTATGAACACCATCTTCAATAGTTTTTAACCAGGCATTTCTAATCCGGGCAGCTTCTTCAACCTGGTGTATATGTACAAGCATCATTATTGCTGCCTGTATCAATCCGGATGGATTTGCAATATTTTTACCTGCTATATCGGGTGCCGAACCATGAATAGCCTCAAACATTGCCAGCTTTTCGCCAATATTTGCCGAACCTGCAAGTCCAATTGAACCGGCAATCTGGGCAGCTACGTCACTAAGAATATCACCGTAAAGGTTAGGCATTACAATAACGTCAAACATTTCAGGAGTATCTGCAAGACGGGCGGCACCAATATCAACAATCCAGTTATCGGTTTCAATATCGGGGTATTCGGCAGCAATTTCGTTAAAAACCTTATGAAAAATACCATCTGTTAACTTCATAATATTATCTTTAACAAACACCGATACTTTTTTACGGTTAAACTCAACTGCATACTCAAATGCGTAACGGACAATTTTTTCACTACCAGAGCGGGTTATAAGTTTAAGACACTGATAAACATCATCTGTCTGGCGGTGCTCAATTCCCGAGTAGGTATCTTCTTCATTTTCGCGAATAATAACCACATCCATATCGGGGTGTTTTGTTTTTATAAATGGACGGTACGACACACACGGACGCACATTTGAATACAACCCAAATGCCTTGCGAATACTTACATTCAAACTTTTGTAACCACCACCACGCGGAGTAGTAATTGGAGCCTTAAGAAATATTTTGGCTTCACGAAGTTTTTTCCAGGCATCTTTGGATATACCCGATTCCTGCCCCTTCAGGTATTGTTGTTCACCAATTTCAATTTCATCAATATTCAGCTTTGCACCAGCTGCTTTAAGTATGCGCAGCGTTGCGTCCATTATCTCCGGACCAATACCATCACCGCGTGCAACAAGAATAGGATAGTTTTCCATAATATATTCCCACTTATAATTAATTCTATTTCAGTAAATATAAGTATTACGAGCTTGTATTAGTTCAATTTCCACACTAATTTATCGCTAATACTGAATTTAGTATTTATACATATTAAATTTATACAGTGAAACAGCAATAATAACTAATTATCAAAGATGGTGGTAAATACACTATTCAAATTAATGGTAGCAATTTGGGAGGCAGAATATACTTTTCCGTTATAAGTTGCGGTACAACAATAAAAACCACAAAAATGGTATTACTAAAGTAAAATAAATATTCAAATATTGATAAGTGTTAAAGGTTACTATTTACAGTCGTAAATCGATTTCCTATTTTTTTGTTGATTTTGAAGTCTTTTTACTGTTAACTTATCTAATAAAAGTATCGACAGTTTAAATAAGTGCTTCTCAAAAACAGATAACAGGATATTATTATGCTTCGAAAAACACTTTTTTTATTTCTGGCAATAATGGTAACATCGGTATTTGCCCAACCTCATGAGGAACTAATCGAAGGTCCGTTTAACACTCCGCAGGAAGTAACCGAAACATGTTTAATGTGCCATGAAGATGTTGGTGAAGATGTACTTCATACAAGGCACTGGAACTGGTCAGGACTTGATTACCGCACAAAGGTTGAAGAAAACCTTAAAGCCGGAAAGCAGAACATTATGAATAACTTCTGTATTGCAGTACCATCTAACCTGCCCCGCTGTACAAGTTGCCATATTGGTTATGGCTGGAAAGACAAGAATTTTAATTTTAGCGATGCAAAAAATATTGACTGTCTGGTATGTCACGACCAAACTGGCGAGTACAAAAAAATACCAACCGGTGCTGGAATGCCTTTTGAAAATATTGACCTGGAAAAGATTGCAAAACATGTTGGGAAAACCACACGCAGAAACTGCGGTACATGTCACTTTGATGGTGGTGGCGGAGTTGGTGTAAAACATGGCGATATGGATGATATGCTTTACGAACCTACCGAAGAGCTTGACGTTCACATGGGTGGTTTGGATTTTCAGTGTACCGAATGCCATACAACTGAAAAGCATGTAATTTCAGGTGCAAGCCACGGCTCAATCGCCCGTGGGTCTAACCACTTTGAATGTACCGACTGTCATGATGGCAAAATTCACAGACTTGGAATCATAGAAAAGCATAAAGCTTCACTTGCATGCGAAACCTGTCATATACCTGAATTTGGAAGAGGATTGCCAACCAAGGTTTACTGGAACTGGGAAACTGCAGGTCAGGATATAAAACCAAAAGTTGACGAATACGGCAAAAAAGATTACATGAAGAAAAAAGGCTCATTCAAATGGGCAAAAAATGTAGTTCCTGTTTATACCTGGTACAACGGTACTGCCGACTATCAGCTTATTGGTGATAAAATAACAAAAACAGACCCTGTTGAGTTAAACAAGATAAATGGCGACATAACAGATCCAAAAGCTAAAATTACTCCGTTTAAGGTTATGAAAGGACGCCAGCCGTACGATCCGGTTAACAAGTATATGATTGTACCACAATTATTTGGTAAGGACGGATTCTGGAAAACATTTAGCTGGGATAAGGCAGCAAAACTTGGTATGGATGAAGTTGGTTTACCTTACTCAGGCACTATTGAATTTGTTGAAACCGAAATGTATTGGCCGATCAACCATATGGTTCCTCCTGCCGAACAGGCGTTAAAATGTACAAACTGCCATGGCAAGAGTGCCACACGTATGGATTGGAAAAAACTTGGTTATGAAGGGGACCCAATTAAAGTTAGAGGACGTTATACAAACGAAATGTTAAATAAATAACAAAAGTGAATAGATAACAAAGCCCGGTAGTTATATCGGGCTTTCTTTTATTTAAAATTATAAATCAATAATTAGCATACTGAGATCGAGTGCTGTAACCGAGTGGGTAAGAGCTCCAACGGAGATAAAATCGACACCGGTTTCGGCAACTTCTCTAACTCTGTTAAGCGACATATTTCCTGAAGCTTCAACCTCTGCCCTTTGGTTTACAAGTTTTACCGCTTCAGCCATCATTGGGGTAGTCATATTATCAAGCATAATTATATCGGCACCGGCAGCAATTGCTTCGCCAACTTCATCCAGGTTGGTAGTTTCAACCTCAATCCTCATATCATCGGCAACATTTTTTCTAATCTGCTCAACAGCATTTTTAATTCCACCGGCAGCCTTAATATGATTATCCTTAATCATAACCAAATCGTACAAACCCATTCTGTGGTTAGTACCACCACCACAACTAACAGCGTATTTATCGAATACCCGCAAGCCAGGTACAGTTTTTCTGGTATCCAGAATTTTTGTATTGGTTCCTTCAACGGCTCTTACAAAACGATTGGTCTCGGTAGCAATACCCGACATCCTTTGCAAAAAGTTGAGAGCCGTACGTTCACCGGTAAGCAATGCACGCATTTTGCCTTCAAAACGAACTACCGTATCACCTTTTTTTACAAAATCACCCTCATTCACCAATTTGGTAAATTTCAGATTTTTATCAAAAATTCTGAAAATATATTCTACAACGCACAAACCGGAAATAATTCCATCAGCTTTTGCGTAAATTTTTGCATTAACAATTTTATCGGCAGCAATAAGATTATTGGAAGTTATATCACCGGTTTTTATATCCTCATCAAGTGCAGCTGCAACTGTAGTGGTTATTTCTTCAATTTTAATACAATTCTTATCCATGATGCACCATTATATTTTCTAACGGTTTAAAATAGGGAGCTTGATTTTTATGATGTATAAAATTACCAAGATATTTATCCGAAGCTTCAGGATGATCACTTCGTAAATGTCCTCCCCTGCTTTCACGTCTGAAATTGGCAGACCTGATAACAAGTAAACTAATATCGACTAATCCTAACAGGCATGATATATAAAACTGATTTTTACGTTCCAGGTACTCATCCTTAATTGCAAGGAGTTCTTTTTCGCCTTTTTGCAAGTCAGCCTCATTACGCACCAACCCAGCTTGTTCAGAAAGAACCGTAGCTATCATATTTTTTATACGAAGATAATGCTCCTCGTTGCCAGCATGAATTATTTTTTCACCCGGTTTGAAATCTGGCTTATAATTGGTTGAAATTTGATTTATAGCATGTTCCACTGCCCTGTTACTAAACACCAGGCACTCAAGCAGGGAATTACTTGCCAACCTGTTAGCACCATGAACACCAGTTGAAGCAACCTCACCACAGGCATATAAACCTTTAATGTTGGTTTCGCCCATGTAACCGGTTTTAATTCCTCCAATAGTATAATGAGCTGCAGGAGCAACAGGCACCTTATCGGAAGTTATATCAACACCAAACTCAAGGGCTGTATTGTAAATAGTTTTAAACCTGCCCTTAATTTTGGAAGCATCAAGATGTCCAAGATCGAGATAAATATTTTTGCTACCTGTACGCTTCATCTCCCTGTTAATTGCTATGGATACAACATCGCGGGGAGCAAGCTCCAAAAGTTCGTGATAATTTTTCATGAAACGCTCACCCTTTTCATTAACAAGGTAAGCACCTTCACCACGCACCGCTTCCGAAATTAGAAACGTTTTATCTGTTCCGGTGTAAAGCGAAGTAGGATGAAACTGTATAAATTCCATGTCGGCAATTTCCGCACCAGCATCATAAGCCAGTGCCACACCATCACCGGTGGTTACTAACGGATTGGTTGTACGCAAAAATATTCCTGATATACCTCCCGAAGCGAGGATAACATTATCTGATTGCAAAATTTCGCATTCAAAATTTTTGAGGTTTGTGCATTTAATACCCATACAAATATGTTCACGTACAAGTATTTCGGCAAGTTTGTGGTACTCGAATACTTTTATTTTCGAGTCATCCTTAACCTTTTTAATAAGGAAATTAACCACTTCTCTACCGGTCGCATCTCCACCGGCATGAAGCACGCGGCGTTTGGTGTGTCCGCCTTCAAGTCCAAGAGCAAAATCACCATTTTCACGGTCGAACTGCATACCAAGATCAATCAGATCATATATACGTTCCCTACCATCCTCAACAAGAATACGAACCGATTCCTCGTTACAAAGACCTCTGCCGGCTTTAATAGTATCTTCAAAATGGTACTCGGGACTGTCTTCCTTTGCTATAGCGGCAGCAATACCTCCCTGAGCCCAGTACGAATTACTTTCCTTAAACTCACCCTTGGTAATAAGAGCAACCTTTCCGTAGGCAGAAGCTTTTATTGCAGCGAAAAGACCGGCAAGTCCGCTGCCAATAATTATAAAATCAAACTTGTTAATAGCGTAAATCCTTAAGCAAAATTTTTATGATAGAAAAACCTTAAGCAGGTTATCTTTATTTTCAGTATTGTAAACTTTTATAGTGCCAAGCTCAGGCTTATTCAGGCTGTTACCATCACTATCAAAAGTGTTTCTGCCCATGCTGCAGCATTGCACGGTTGTAGTACCGGGAACTGGATCGAGGCGGCGTTTACCGTGAGTACAATAGTTGCGGTAGGCACGGAATCCACCATCTTCGTCTGCAATTACCAGCACACGATTACTATCATTTTCAAAGCTCAAGGCACCATAAGGTGTGGCAAGTGTATCGAATGCGTCAAGCTTAATTGTAAGTAAATCATTGTTCATTTCCCAATCGGAACCAGAACTAACCTTACTGGTTGCAGGTATGCCAAATAGTCTCTGCCAAACGCTTCTTTTAAGGTATTTAACTTCCATAATACTCTATTGAAATTATTAGTAAATTCCAGCCGACAAATGTAACAATAGAAAACCATTTAATATGTTAATATAACAATAATTCGTATTACTTAACACTTTCTTAACATTAAGTTTGGTAAAGAACATGTTAAAGATTTTGCATGTATTTATTTTGCAAATGTGGTTTAATTAAATATTTAATAATTTATTATTATTAATAAAAGAGGAGTTAACAAAATGAAAAGATTACTATTTTTATTATTTGCAAGCCTAACATTTGGGCAAAACCTTATCTCACTAGAAGTTGGTAATCAATGGGTATATGACTATTTTAGTTCAGGCAATGGACATAGTTTACTTGAAAAAACTATTATTGAGTATCCATATACAACACAAGGTGGTATTGCTGCTTTAGTTGAAGTATACCAAATATATGATAATCAGAAGATTGCCAAAGGTGTTGAATACTGGTATATTGACTCAGTTAAAGCCATAATTAGCAATGACTTCTTTTCAAGTGATATTTATATTGTTTATAACGATACCCTTGATGAAAGCGATATAGGTAACTATTACCAATTTACATCCATTATTGAAAAAGAGGTATTAGGTAAAATGGTAACTGTACAACATTTTTACGACTTTTATGATGTTATGTCATCTGTATGGACAAATACTGATTATGCAAAAGGATTAGGTCTAATTCGTGCATCTTCTCAATTCTCTAATGATACTGGTGGCACAAGCGGAAGTAGAAATGAACAGCTTATATATGCGAAAATAGATGGGGTAGAATATGGGAAATCAACTAATATAACCGAATCTACATTTAAACCTGAGTTATATACCCTTGAGCAGAACTACCCAAATCCGTTTAACCCAAGTACAACAATAAGTTTTTCACTCGCTGAAGCCGGGCATACTTCCCTTAAAGTTTATAATATTCTTGGCAAGGAAGTCGCCCAAATTGTTAATCAAAATCTTGAAATTGGGCATCATAATTATAGTTTTAATGCAACCGGACTTGCAAGCGGAATATATTTCTACTCCCTTTCATCAAACGGAAATGTACAAACAAAAAAGATGACAATTTTGAAGTAATTTCTTAATGGTGGTTATAATGTCGACAATTTATTTATATTCAAATTGCAATATTTTGTCCAGCGGGATTCAACAAGAATGGTATTATTTTGAGATGTGCTTGTTTAAAATAGCAAGGGCGATTCGTGAATCGCCCCTACAAATTACTTTATTTCAAACCAAGGTTTTATGCAAACCTTTTGTTTATTTCTTCCATTATTTTTAAGCCAGCTTCAGGGATGTTTGTTCCCGGACCAAAGATTGCTGCTGCACCATGTTCGTAAAGATAATCGTAATCCTGGGCAGGAATAACACCACCGGCGATTACAACAATATCATCACGACCAAGTTTCTTTAGTTCTTCAACAAGCTGAGGAAGCAACGTTTTATGTCCCGCAGCAAGTGAGCTCATGCCAACACAGTGAACATCATTTTCAACTGCCTGGCGTGCAGTCTCTTCTGGAGTCTGGAATAGAGGGCCCATGTCAACATCAAAGCCCATATCGGCATAAGCTGTAGCAACAACTTTTGCACCACGGTCATGACCATCCTGACCCATTTTAGCGATCATAATTCTTGGACGGCGTCCTTCACTTTCTGCAAAATCGTCTGTAGCCTTGCGTGCTTTAGTTACAAGATCATTCTGATCCGAACCATATTCGCTACTATATACACCTGAAATTGTTCTTGTCACTGCTTGATACCTTCCGCTTACTTTTTCAATTGCATCTGAAATTTCACCAAGAGTTGCGCGAAGTCGGGCAGCCTTAACAGAAAGATCAAGAAGGTTACCTTCACCACTTTCGGAGCATTTGGTTATTGCTTCAAGAGCAGCTTGTACATCAGCTTCATTTCTTGCAGCCTTGGTTTCCTGAAGTCTTTTAATCTGACTTAAACGCACCGCTGTGTTATCAATATCAAGAATCTCAATAGGGTCTTCCTGTTCAAGTCTGTATTTGTTAACACCCACGATAGTTTCACGACCGGAGTCAATTCTTGCCTGACGGCGTGCAGAAGCTTCTTCAATTCTCATTTTAGGAATACCAGCTTCAATAGCTTTGGTCATACCACCATAAGATTCAACTTCAAGAATGTGTTCCCAGCCTTTTTCAAGTAATGCATTTGTAAGTGCTTCAACATAATATGAACCAGCCCATGGATCAATTACCTGGGTAATTTTGGTTTCATCCTGTAGGTAAAGCTGAGTATTACGTGCAATACGTGCGGAGAAATCGGTTGGAAGTGCAATAGCTTCGTCAAGAGCGTTTGTATGTAGCGACTGAGTATGACCAAGGGTTGCAGCCATAGCTTCAATACATGTACGTGCCACGTTGTTAAACGGGTCCTGTTCGGCAAGCGACCAACCGGATGTTTGCGAGTGAGTACGCAACGACATTGATTTTGGATTTTCCGGATTGAACTGCTTAATCAGTTTTGCCCAGATTAAACGTGCTGCACGAAGTTTTGCAACTTCCATGAAGTAGTTCATACCTTCAGCCCAGAAGAATGACAGACGTGGAGCAAACTGGTCAACTTTCAAACCGGCAGCAATACCGGTTTTAACATATTCCAAACCATCAGCAAGAGTATAAGCCATTTCAAGATCGGCAGTAGCACCTGCTTCCTGCATGTGGTAACCAGAAATAGAGATACTGTTAAACTTGGGCATATTCTGCGATGTATAACGGAAAATGTCAGCAATAATTTTCATTGACATTTTTGGAGGATAAATATATGTGTTACGCACCATGTACTCTTTAAGAATATCATTCTGAATAGTACCGGTTAATAGTTCGGGGGCTACACCCTGTTCTTCGGCAGTAACAATATAGAATGCAAGTACAGGAAGCACGGCACCGTTCATTGTCATTGATACGGACATACGGTCAAGTGGTATCTGATCGAATAGAATTTTCATATCCTCAACAGAGTCAATTGCCACACCAGCTTTACCAACGTCACCAACTACGCGGTAGTGATCACTATCGTAACCACGGTGAGTTGCAAGATCGAACGCAACAGAAAGACCTTTCTGACCAGCAGCAAGGTTTCTTCTGTAAAAAGCATTACTTTCCTCGGCAGTTGAAAAACCTGCATACTGACGTACTGTCCATGGACGCATTACATACATCGTGCTATAAGGTCCGCGAAGGAATGGCGGCATACCACTCATGTAATCAGTGTGCTGTACATTAGCAAGGTCTTCATCGGTAAACAATGGTTTTACATCAATTTTTTCCATTGTTTCCCAAACAACATCTTCAACCTTTTTACCTGTTTCGGCTTCGAAACGGGTTTTCCATTCATCATAACTTACCTTTTTAGAGGCAAGATTTAAATCTATATTTTTAAATTCCGGTTTCTTCATTTTACATCGCTCCCAATTTTTTCAATAAACCTGAAAGAATAGAGTAAACATCGGCACCAAGGAAAATAAAATCATCCATGCCGGCTTCTTTATAAGTTTCAATCTGATCTTTAGGATAACCAGCCAAAATAGCTACTGCATCCTTGTCAGTATTTTTAAGTGCCTTAACAAAAGGAGCTACATATTCTACATACGCATCATCGGTTGAACAAAGTACAGCAGCTTTGGCACCTGCTTCAGCAGCAGCTTTTGCCGCATCTTCAACCTTGTCAAACCCGTTCGGATAAATTACTTCAAAACCGCCTGCTTCAAAAAATCCTCTTGAAAAATCAGCTCGAGCCTTAAATTGTTTTAGCGTACCCATGTTAGCAAGGAACACTTTAGGAGCGTGACCATTCTTTTCTTTATACGCAAGAGAAACATCTCTCAAGTTTTCGAAAAGTTCGGTTACTCTGTGTACGTTAAGTTTCTCAACTTTAACAGCATCACCGGCGTTTGCTCTTAGCGACTTACTTACTTCGCCAAGTGTAGCACCTTCAAGTAATGCTTCGGTAGCGGTATCAATTGCACCTTCGGAAGCTTTATCTGCAAGCTGCTGAAGTTTTGCAAGGATGCTGTTATTCTTTTCCGAATTACCTGATGTACGGAATGCCTGTAAATATTCAGCACGTTTTTTCTGGAATTCGGCATTATCAAATTTGCGCGGAGCAATTTTCTTTTCCTGCATATTGGCATACATGTTTATACCAACAATTGCTTCTTTACGTTTTTGGATATTTTTATTACGAGCCGCAACAACTTCGTTAATAACGGCTGTTGGATAACCCGCTTTTAACACCTCAAGCATACCACCTTTTTCCTCAACTTCAAGGAAAAGTTCCCATGCTTTTTTTGCAACTTCGTTGGTTAAAGACTCAACATAGTATGAACCACCGGCTGGATCAATTAGCTGATCAAGATGCGATTCTTCTTTCAGGATAGTCTGTACGTTACGTGCAATCCTTCTCGAAAACTCATCCGACATACCAATTGCCGTATCAAACGGACTTGTATGAAGCGAATCAACACCGCCAACTACTGCACTAAATGCTTCGGTTGTAGTTCTAAGCATATTTACATAAGGATCGTAAACAGATTTTGTGTAATCGCTTGTTTTGGCGTGAATAAACATTTTTCTGTTTTCTTCGGAAACACCATACTGTTCCAAAACTTTTGACCACAATACTCTTGCAGCACGAAGTTTTGAAATTTCCATGAAGTAGAATGTACCAACACTGAAGTTAAATTTGATTTTACCAGCAGCATCATCCGGACTCATTCCTTTTTCGGTAAGAGCAGTAAGGTACTCAACAGCAGTAGCAAGAGCGAAAGCAAGTTCCTGTACAGCACTTGCACCTGCATTGTGATATACTGAAGTTGACACACCAACTGTTTTTAGTTCCGGAGCGTTTTCCTTTACCCATTCGGTAACAGCTTTCATTTCGCACATTGCAGCATCAAATGATACTGGAAGTTCGCCATGTTCAGCCAAATATGCCAACGGATCAGCTTCAACTGAACCTTTAACATCTGCAGCTTTTACATTTTCGTTTTTTAGATAAGCATTAAGTATGCTCATAAATGGTAACGCAGAAAATCCCGCCTGCACATACAACGGATGTTTTGTTAAATCAACACCCTTAAATGCACGGGTAATACTACGTAATGCAGAAATTGAAAGTCCCTTGTCGCCAACTTTTTCAGTTTCTGCGTAATCTGCATCAAGACCCAGCTGTGTTGCCGTATCAAGTTTAACATTAATGCTATCCTGACCACGCTGTAAATCTTTAAGCAAAGTTTTGTTAAATTCTTCAGCATCAGCATAAGGAATTTCCTGAGAAACATTCCATGAGCCACCCACATAACCGGAAGCTTTTGTACCTCTTACGTAGCTGCCGAAACCGGGCTTTTCATCTGCAAGGGGTAGTTTTTTCAGGTCTTCACTAGTGTAAATTGGCTGAAGATTAATACCTTCGTAGGTTTTTGTAACCAATTTTTTTTCGTATGAGGCACCTTTTAGGTCTTTTTCTACGACTTTCTTCCACTCGTCAAGAGTAGGCGGAGTAAAGTCGTTCCTGAGATTTAACTCTTTATCGAGCTTAACTTCAGGCATATTTTGTTCGTTTGCCATATACTTTTCTCCAATCTATTTTTTATATACAGTATATACAAAATAATACAACCAGTAAAACTAAGTAAAATTTGGAGAAAAGTCTCTATTAATGGGAGAGAGGATAGAATTTTTGGTTTGGGGGATTTTTGATTTATGCTGGTGTTAGTAATTTATGTTAATAGACCTCATCCTAAATCCTTCTCCTATGAGGAGAAGGACTTTTTGCCTGGTTTTATTATTTGGGTGAATTCTTGAAACCACTAGGAAGTCAAATTTATGTAGATTAGGGTCTGTCGTTTTTAGGAAACATATTATTATTCTCTTTTAATCCACTATATTATTGATTCGCTTCCTAACATTTTTATTTATACCTAAAATAATTACATCTCTATTTTCGTAATGTATTTTATGATAGAATTTATTGAATTTCAAACATATCAGAGTAATATAACACCCACATAATTGTAGGGCAAAATCAGTAACTATTCTTGCTTCATTAAAATCAAATTTTGGGAACATGTTCAATGCTGATAAATTTTCCATGCTAGCTTCGAATGCAGTATGTACAGTCTCACAGAGCCTTTTATAGATATCATGTATTGTTGATAATAATTCTGCATTTGATGAATCATTGAAAAAGGGGAGTGATTTTGTCTCTTCAAAAATCACATAGACACTCTTCTCTTCAAATATTCCTTCATATTCATCATTATTAAAACCTTTAAGGAATGTTTCAATTGAACTTCTCAATAAAAATTTAGCAGATTTATAGTTCCCATTTAATAAATTAAAATAGGCGATACCTATATCGGAGCATGATTCTTGTATGTATTGAAACGGCTTACCACCTAAACCATTAAGACTATAATCTTCTAAATTATACTTCAATTCACCAAGAAGTACAAGGTAAGCGAAGTACTTTTTATGATACTGTGAAATAACATTCTTTGACTCATCTGTTAAAATCTGCTCTAACTTATAGTTTTCAATATATTCGAGTAAAGCTTGAAAATCTTTTTTTATCACTCGAGACATTACTCACCTAACATTCGTATTGTCTCATTCCAAGAAAAATTTGGACGATTTTTTGCAGACTTGACCTTTTTTAGCTTGACTTCATCGCCTGCTATTATTGATAATTTTTGGACTTTCTGTTCTAATTGAACATCACTTAGATTAGCAATTTCGCAAATGATGAATCCAATATGTTCTATTCTTGATCTCTTTCCAGCTCTTTTAATACTCAATTTTAGTACTTGTTCAGCAAAATCAAGTAATTCTTGATTACTCTTAAATAAGGTCTTGTCCTGTAGTAATGAAGGTAGAACACCAACAAGGAAGTGCTTATTTGGATTAGAGTAAATATATTTAGTAAATCCATTATTTAAATCGTTCTGTTCGTATAATTCATCTTTACGAAGAGTTTGTATTGTCTCCTTAATGTTTTTAATTTCACTTCTTTCAAGCAACCACGAAAATTCTTCCAACCAATTTGCGATTTTTACAATTCTACTTCTATCAGTATTCATTTTTATTAATTCTCTCTATTATTTCTGATACAATGCTTGTTAATGCAGCTCGAGACTCAGAATCTTTGCAATCTAGAATAAATTGTTGATTAAGTTGAGATTGAGGGATGACTGATCTCTTAGGCAGATATTTTCTAAATTTATATTTTGACAATTTCCCTTCATTCACACTATCTAAAGCATTTCTATATACAATTGAATCATGTCTTTCGACCATATTAAAAATTAAACCTAAACATTTGATATTAAGATCATAATTTTCTTTCTTTTCTGCAATTATATTTTCTAACAAATCAATTCCAACGAAGGAAATTGGATCAGGTTTTACTGGAATTAAATAATAGTCACTAGCTATTAAAGCACTAGTCATCCAAACTGATGGAGTTGGTGGTGTATCAATAAAAACATAATCCCAGTTAAAAATTTGTGTCGAAAGATTCAGAAAAATTTTTAATTTATTTTCCTTTCCAGATCCAGCTGCAAAGTCCAATTTATAGAGTGCTAAATTACCTGGAATTAAGTAAAATCCATCCTTAAATTCATAAGGTTTAATTCTATCAAGTTGTGGGACTTCTTGCCTGTTATATCCATTTATCGTACTAGTTCTTATCTTCACACTATTATCAAATATACTTGTTATTGTATCTTTTTCTTCCTTTAGGTATGACATGTAATCATCACCTCTAAATAAGCATTGTGTTGAGTTAAATTGTGGATCAATGTCAACAAGTAATACCTTTTTATTTTCCCTCCTTGAGATGCAATCGCAAATATTAGTCGCAAGAGTAGTCTTACCAACACCACCTTTCATATTTATTATACTTATTACAACCACAGGTTTTCTCCATATTTATTGCCAATTTCCTCCGCACTCATCACCCTCAAATTACCACAAATCTACAATATTAACAACTTAAATGTTTATTTATTGGTATTTTAGGTGGGGTGTATATTAAGGTTAGTGTACTTTTGTAAAGTTTGTATTTTTCCCAGCAAGTCTGTACTCTCTGTTAAACGCCTCTTGGTTTAGCTTAAAATGTGTGGCAAGCTTGCGTATGCTTTCTTTGGAAAGTCCCTTTTGGTAGTTTAATATTTTTGAAATTGTCCCCTTTGATAAACCAAGAATATCCACAAGGTCTTTAGCTTTTAGACTATTTTCCTGCATTAATGCCTTAACTAACTCAATAGGATCGAGCTTATAAAAGCTATTATGATCCTCATCCCATTTTTCAATTAGTAAAGTTAATAGCTCAGTTTCATCATCAAACTGCTCATCCTCAAGGTTAAGCAACTCTTCTAATATTGTACAATACTTTTTGTACTGATCACTATTTTTTATAACTGTATATTTTAATGTTTCCATTTTAATCACCTTTGTTAATACTCACTAATATCGTACTGTTTTCCATCATTGCAGAGTTTGGTGTATTCAGCATGAGTACCTATCCACTTTACAAACAGGTGAACCTTATTATTACCGAACTGATATTTACAAATCATCCGGTATTTATTACCGGCAATATTAAATACAACCCGTTTAGTTCCATCACCAAGAATATCAGAACTATTGAATGTTTTAATAATTTCACCAGGATTATTCCAGTCAGCATGTTTAACGAGATTTAGGAAATTGTTAAATCCGCTAAAACTATCTTGATGATTTTTGATAAAATCCTCAATTGATTGTTTTTTAATCAAATGAACTTTCATATAGTTTACCACAAATATAAGAAAATTGTTTCACAAAAGGAAACCCATTTATCCATCCATTTATCATAAATTACGACATTCCCCAGAACAAAACTATCTAAATCATTAACAACTTAAATGTTTATTTATTGGTATTTTAGGTGGGGTGTATATTAAGGTTAGTGTACTTTTGTCAAGTTTGTATTTTTCCCACCACCCTGTACTCCCTGTTAAATGCCTACTGGGTTAGCTTAAAATGTGCAGTGGGAATTACCCCACAGCAATGTAAATATCAATTTCGCTATCCTTGCCCTTTTGTGATTTATCACCATATACCTCGTAATCGTAGGTGTAAGCACGGTTAAGCTCCTTATCGGCAGACCAAATTTTCTGCCACTCGTTTACTACCGAGTCCGGCATTTCACCTTTGGCAACAAACTTTTTGAAGCTGCCACCCTCAAATGCACGTCCTGTTAAACCTTCGGGCACATCATCCAGTGATGAAACCTTAAAACCCACTAAAGTAGTATATTCACCCATGTAGTCATTTTCATAATCGGTATAGATTGCATACATTTCATTACTCATAATATTGGTTATTTTAGCCGGAATATTCTCGGCAAAAAAGCGACTCCAGAGATTACCCAAATCTTTTGCAGCCTTGCCACCCTCGTTAGTTGTTCTAACCGATATACCAATTATATTAAATCCTTCAATATTTTCCACTTTTGATTCCTGATTAAATTATTGCAGATTATTTATTTTACCTCAACAAGCTGGATATAATTACCACAAGTATCATCGAACATAGCAATTTTGGCTGTTCCAACATCAGTGGGAGGCATTTTGAAAACCACCCCATTACTATTAAGTCTTTCATATTCCTTTTGAATATCGGTAACATCAAATTGAGTACATGGTATTCCGGCATCAAAGAGTGCTAGCTGGTAAACCTTAGAAGGCTCGAAATGGAGTGGTGCTGGTTCAAGCAAAATTTCAGGTCCCTCGGGCTCTTCACCGGAAACCAGGGTGAGCCACCTATTACCTTCACCAACCGGAATATCGAGTTTTTTTACAAAGCCGAGTATTTCCGTATAAAACAATAATGCTTTTTCCTGATCAAGAACAGGAATACTGATCGTCTTTATTTTCATTTTCTACCTTTTACAATTTTAAGTGCAATATGTAAACTGAAAAAGGTAATTGTTTAGTTGCATTACACTGCATATAACTATTTAATTGAAGCAAGAATAAATTCTTCAAGCATTTCGAAAATATGCTTGCCAACTACATAATTTCCACCAGTAAACACTACCACCATATTTAAATCGGGAATTACTATAATTTCCTGTCCACCCCAACCGGCAGCCTGAAAAAATGCAACCTCCTTTTTACCGGCATTAACACTTCCAATCCACCATGTATAACCATAATCAAAACCGCCGTAATCATCAATAGGAACATCTATGCCATGGTTATTTCTAAATGGGGTACTACTCTTATTTACCCATTCCCTTGAAATAATTTGTTTGCCGTTCCACATACCATCATTAAGAAACAAAACACCAACTTTTAACATATCCCTTGGTCTTAAGTATATAGATCCCTCGCAAGCAAAGGTACCATTTTCGAACTGATATAAATATACCGAATTGATACCAAGAGGTTTAAACAGATATTCTTTAGCAAAACTGCCATAATCCATACCAGTAGCATTCTTAATAATCTCACCAAGAATAATTATCCCCCCGCCATTATAGGTAAATTTTTCACCTGGTACCGAAATAAGGGGTCTTGCCAAAACCGCAGCAATTGGATCATTCTGGTACAGGAAATAGAGCTGGTCAATATCATTATCTGTAGTTCCATGCGAGCCACTCCATTCATCCCATGCCAAACCGGAAGTCATGGTAAGCAAATGTTCAACGGTAATAAACTCTTTACCATCTTTTTTATATTGCTGGTGCAAGGGCAGGTAATTGAATATCGGATCTGAAATATTTAGGTAGCCCATTTTAACAGCTATCCCCACAACGGCGGATGTAATACTTTTTGCAGTTGACATAATTGTATGCAGACTATCCTTGTGCCATTTTATTCTCTCACCATAATGATAAAGTCCATCCCACTTAAATTTATTACCCTCGGTATATTCTTCAAAAACAAGAAGGCTATCCTTATAAACCAGGATTGAGTGTACCTGATCATATTTATTTGCATAAATACAATTCATTACTCCACCAACAACCTGAGGATTCATACCCACTTGCTCAAGTGAACCAACCTTCAAGCCCGCTTCTCCATCTTGTGGCGGATTGTATTTGTAGATATTAAGACATTCGGTACACCCGTAAGAAATAAGAATCAATGTTAAGAGTAAATATTTCAGATGAATCCTGAAGTAACTCAATTTACCTCCTGATTAATTTCTGAGACAATATACAACTATTTACCCTTAATCTCATATGGTAAATCGTAATTATTATTCGAACAGCTTGGGCTCTACCTTTGTATAATCTCTAACTGTTTTAATTGTTACAACCGCGAGGATTAATCCTATTATATTTTCGAACATTGTATAAATCTGTACATTTATCATTGTTTCAACTGTATCTATATAATTACTTAGGAACTGTTGCAACCTTCCCAAGGAATTTGAAAGTATCCACAATGCCCACCATAAAACGACTAAATTTTCATTTAGCTTAACTTCAACGGAGGGATCTTTTTGTTTTAAGTAGCTTTCAGTTTCCCTGTAAAGCTCTTTCATTATGCTAAATGGTCGTATAATATTCAGTATTGGTACAAACCATGCACCTGCTGCCCATCCCTCATCAAATTGCAGAAAATCAACTTTTTGGTGCAGATTATAATATGCTCTTCTGAACCACATAATAAACGTAACAATTGAAATAACAAACAGGAGAAGAGACAAGAGTGCCGAAAGACCTATAAATGCATCTGAAACGTCAAATTGCTCTGTACTAACAGCACCGTTCTCAGCAAAATTTGAAAGTAACTTGAACTTATACATATTTGCCAAAAACAATAGAACTTCGGAAAACATTACCATACCGATCATTATAACAGCCCAATTGCCCCGCTTTTTGTTTGGTAATAACGCACTTAATTCTTTTATTTTATTGACATCATCATGTACAATAACCTCTTCCTTGTGCTCTTCAGCATTTACGGGTTGCCCTTTTTCATCCAACATATTTTGCCCTTTCAATAATTTAATAATACTTACATGCCTTTTTAAGGATTAAAGTTACGCAGAACGTTTAAGTTTTTCAAATATAAAAACGGTTACATTTTCCTGCTGGAGCAGATAAGAATAACAAATAAACCTCACCTGGTAGTTAACCACTGGGAAATGTACTCTTACAAACTAATAAGTTATGAGCTAAAATAAGCTGTTTCGATAGTTTGTTGACAGATTTTGGTGCTTATTTCATGGTTATTTGTTAGCTATATCACATTTTTGTTAATGTTACCATTTTAACCACTCTTTTTGCTGAACCATTATTATACCCCCTCCGTTAACCCTTTAAGCTAAAATAAGACAACTAATACTATTATTTTAACGTCTAATAATAAGATATTGGGTGTAATTACAAATAACTAACAGGGGATTTATGAAACGTACACAACTTTTTATCGGAGCACTTTTGCTCGCAACATTTGCTATACCTTTTCTTTCGGCACGTAGTTTTCGTTTAGACGAAATACCTAATGGTGGACAGTTATCCTGCGGAACATGCCATGTAAGTGCAGCCGGTGGCGGTGCACGGACCGCGTTTGGTGAAACAATTAATAACAACTTTTTGTCTGCTCCTGGTGGTGCAGGACATGTTGTATGGAATGCACAGCTTGCGGCTCTTGATAGCGATGGTGACGGATTTACCAACGGCGAGGAACTTCAAGACCCTAACGGCACATGGTCTTCGGGACAGGCTGCCCCTGGTGATCCGTCATTAGTTACTGATCCGGGTGATCCTAATTCCAAACCAGACCCTACTTCTGTTGATGAAGTTTACGGTCCGGCTACTGCTTTCACTTTGAATAACAACTACCCAAATCCATTTAACCCAAGCACCAAAATTAGCTTTACCCTCCGTGATGGTGCCGATATTAACCTTGCAATTTATGATGTAACAGGAAGTCTTATAAAAACAATTGCTCAGGGTTACCACACATCAGGCGAATTCCAATACTCATGGAATGGAACAAATAATCATAATGCCAGCGTTAACTCTGGTATATACTTCTACCGTTTATCTTCTGCCCATTATACTGAAACCAAAAGCATGGTGCTAACCAAATAGTAAGCTATAATATATTTCTGCCCAATTATTCTGGTGATTCTCAAAGCTCACCAATCCGGTTCCGGGCTGAGCCGGTTAATGGTAAAGAATCAGAATAGTTACAGGGCTAATTAAATACAATATTGTTAGGGCAACTTTTTGAGAGTTGCCTTAATTCTTTACATTTTACACCTAAACCAAAAAACATTTCAGAGGCTAAGAATGAAAAAAATGTTACTTCTTTTGTTGGCAATAACTCTACAAACATTTGCACTACCCCGTTTTGCTCTGCAACAGGGCGACCGCTGTATTGATTGTCATACAAATCCTACCGGCGGAATTGTCCGCGATTATAACGGATGGTATTTTGGTAAAAATCTGGTGAGTATGATATCACCACGCGACAAGGATGTTCCTATGAGTCCCAAAATTTCCGAAAACATTTCCATCGGGATGGATATACGAACACAATATCTTTACTCGGAAGAATTGGTTAAATCCGACTTCCAGAATATGAGCGGTTCAGTTTATGCTACGGCAAAACTATCTGATAAAATTAACGTTGTTGGTAGATACGATTTTGTTTCATATACTTATGAAGCTTACGGCGTAGCTCATATTTTACCAAATAACAGTTATATAAAAGTTGGTACATTCCAGCCCAATTATGGCATCAAAATAGATGACCATACTGCCTATATTAAAGGTGGTGACCATGCATTGCTTTCGCAAAATAGTTTTGCCAGAGGTTTGTATTTTACACCAACATATACTGAAACTGGTATTGAACTGGGTGTTTATCTAAGCGATTTTATGTTTATTACTGCCAGTGCCGCCAAAGGGAATGACGGTTATACTTTTCAGAAGGAACCAACTTACACCACACGTGTTGAATTTACTCCAACTTACAACAAGGTTGGCTTTTTACTTGGAGGTTCATACGCTGCTCATAAAACGCCTGGCTTAAATCCGCAAGCTGCCGATATTTATGGATTTTTTGGAGGAGTTGGCTATGACAAGTTTGCAATAATGGGTGAGTATGATATGGGGAACAATTTTGATTATACCCCGCTTGCCGAACTAAAATCAACTTTCCTTATGCTAAAGGCAAGCTACCGCATTATGTTGGGATTGGAAGTAATTGCACGCTACGATATGATCGATCCCGATAAGGATACTGAAAAGGATGAGCTTTCACGTGTTATAGCCGGATTTGAGTTCTTCCCGTACAGCTTCCTCGAAATACGTCCGCAATATCGCTGGCAATTTGAAGATGCACAAACCAACAACGATGCATTCGTACTCCAGTTTCATATATGGTATTAAAAGTTATTTCGTATTTCCAACCGATTATTTTATTGTCTGTCATGGACCACCACTCCGTGACAGATTTGTAATATTGTAAAGCCACACCTATTCCATCAAGGAATGATCTTTAACGGCAGGGTATGCGGTTTCGTTTTGGTTAATTGACTACACAAGAGTAACTGCTACGCAGTATGTAAATACCGGCAGGAGAACACTCCTGCCCTACAATACTATAATTGTAGTGGGACAGGAAACCTCCGAAATTTTTGAAATTTCGCAGGTTTGAATAATAATTATGCCACTCCACCGGAGCTCTTTGTTTTGTTTTATTATCTTCTATAAACATTTTGTCTCGTTGGGACTTAAACAATTGATAATTTATTTTACCGGTATTTAAACGACATCAAGTATTTTGCGTTAAGAAAATCTAAATGAATTTGTGTTAAGCGGAATATGATGTTTGAGCAACGGAGTTGTGAGTTTCATATTCCGTAACTAATTCATATGGATTTTTAGCTAAATACTTGCAGTCTTGATTTTCTTTGCAACTTTCTTGTATCAAGTTTACCCGCCATGGAGGGCAGAAGAAAGTGGTAGGAATATTTTGCAACATTCATGATTGATTAAGAAAACATGGAAGCAGAAGTTATCACAATTTACTCGCCTCTTAAAATACATAGAGAAATGCTGGGTATTACGTGATGCGGATTATTCCGTGACAGATTTGTAAACCTGTTCCGTTAAGTGTGCTCCTTAACGGTAGTGTAATACCACACAATTTTCAAATTCTTCGCTGCCTAACATAAATATTTGCCGATACAATATCAGGACATCATAACCATTATTGAACCAATCAACCAGATTCACAAAAACTACACTTTTGCTAAATTTTGCCGATTATATAATATATATCCGTAAAATATATGAGATAGTTGATGTCGCTAAAAGCTTTATTACTGCTTTCCATATTTACACTATACTCGCCTGCAGAAATTGCAGTAAACTTCGATGCAGATATTGATGGTACAAACATCAATATAAAAGAATCGAACGCAGACCAACTGACCGTTAAATTTTCAAAAGAGATAGCCGCAATTATTAAGGGACGTGAAGAATATTTTGAGTTTGCACCTGTTTCCCTGGTAAAAGAAGGCGACTTTACATACTTTGTATTTAGTATTGTTGTGCCAACAGTACCTGGTGTTACCGAGGGGATGTGTGCCGGAGGAAAAGAAGCCTACATTGTTTGGAATGAAATAGACACAAAAAATAATGAGATTTTGTTATCAGTACCCGTGTTGTATTCCTCCTGTATATTTTCGATAAACACACATAACCCGAATATACAAGTTACAAAAAAGCATATTGAAGAAAATAAACTTACCTTGCCAATTGTTGAAACCTTACCTGTTGAAAAACTAAGCTACCTTGTTTTTAAGGAAAATGAGGCGAATAAGGGATTCAGTTTTGTTGAAATGTAACAAAACTGCAAAAGTTATCCCCTCCTTTATTTGATAAATATTTCGCTATGGTTTATCTTTTGGTGATTAATAAATTACCAGGGTAAACCATGTTTAAAAATTCACTTCTTTTTATAATTGCACTTACTGTTTCAATAATTGCTCAGGATCAAAAAATTGATACCGGCAAAATAAAAGAAATACAAAGCAAGTATCACGAAAAAGTTTTGGAATCGGTTACAGGCGAAAAGCAAGAAAGTATCCGAACCAAATTTAAGGCAAACCTCGAAAACTTCGAACTACCTACTACAACCAGCGAATTTAATACAATTTGGCATACCCCCCCAGTTTGTCAGGGTTCATCAGGTATGTGCTGGTCATTTGCCACAACCTCATTTCTTGAAAGTGAAGTAAAACGATTACATGACAAGGAAGTAAAACTTTCAGAACTTTTTACGGTATATTGGGAGTATATTGAAAAAGCAAAACGATACATTGAAACCGGTGGCAAATCACGCTTTGCAGAAGGATCGCTTAGTGGAGCTGTGATTAAGATTTGGCAGAAATATGGTTCCATGCCTCTTGAAGCATTCGATGGCAAAAAAGATGAATTTTACTACCATGACAAATTATTCTCTGCACTAAACAAATACATGAAAAAGTGCGTAAAATCTAATATGAAAAATTTTGACGAGGTATTACCCGGCTTAAAAAGTATATTGGACAAGCATATCGGTGCTCCTCCGGCTGAGTTCGAGTATAACGGAAAGAACTATACCGCAAAAAACTTTCTTACTGATTACCTTCAGATCAATCCGGATGATTACACAATTATTCTTTCGTTTAAAAACAAACCATTTTACGAATATACAACATTTGATGTGCCTGATAGCTGGTGGCAAGGTAAGGACTATTTTAATGTGCCCCTCGATGATTACATGAAATATTTTAAGAAAGCTGTAAATAATGGCTACACTATGACTATTGATATGGATTTTACCGAGACCGGATATGACTTCGACAAGGATGTAGCGGTTATTCCCAGTTATGATATTCCGTCAAAATACATAAATGGTGATGCCAGATATTTCCGATTTGAAAACAAGACTACTACCGATGACCACCTTGTTCATCTTGTTGGAGTAAAAAACACCGACAAAGGTAATTGGTACCTTGTAAAGGATTCATGGTCATGGGCTTTTGATGGTAGCAACAGAGGTTATATATTTCTTCATGAAGATTTTGTAAAACTTAAAGTGCTCTTTTATGCCGTACATAAAGATGTAGTAAAAGAGCTTTTTAAGAAATAAATTTAACTTAAACTACGCCCGGGAAATACAACAGTAAATATTGAACCAACGTTCTTTTTACTTTTTACCTTAATAAGGGCACTGTTTAATTCACAATACTTTTTAACGAGGGCAAGCCCAAGTCCATTGCCCTCGAACTTACGAGCATACCCCTGGTCTTCCTGGCTAAATGCGTGGAAAAGCTGCGGCAGGTAATCATCCGAAATACCAATACCAGTATCGGCTATATGTACCAGATAATCATCCTTTTCATTTCTTTCAACAACAATTTCAACCTTGCCTTCAGGAGTATATTTAATAGCATTATCAATCAGGTTATTGAATACCTGAATAATAGTATATTCATCAGCGTATATGTAATGTTCATCGGTTTTCTTAATCAGGTTAAGTTCCAGCCCCTTGCTATCAGCCTGATGCTTAAACTCATCAAATAAATGTACAACAACTTCGGAATAGAAGTTAATTTCTTTTGGAACGTAATCGTATGTTCCAGCCTGTATTTCCGACATATTAAGAATAAGATCAATAGTACGGATTAGTCGCTTACCACCAATTTTGATGATATCAAAACCCATCTCAATATCTTCGGTAATCTCTTCGCCAATCTCTTCTTCAATAAGGTTACTGAAGCTAAGAATTGAGTTAATAGGTGTACGTATTTCATGCGACATTTGTGCAAGGAATTCGCTCTTAAGTTTATCGGAACGTTCTGCTTTTTCCTTGGCAACAAGTAATTCCTCTTCTGCTTTTTGCTGTTCGGTAATATCTTCACCCGAACTTAGTACACCACTTGGTACTCCATCCTCATCATAAAGCATTGTATTATGCCAGGCAATTGTTCTAGTATCCCCAGATCTTGTCCTTACCAGGTTCATAAACCTTTCGGAGGAAGTAATATTCCCGGATAACACATTCTGAAAAACATTTTTAACTTCAGTCATCCTGTTTGATACTATACACTTGTCGAACCAGTTTGAACCAATAAGCTCATCGTAATCATATCCAAGAACTTTACAGCCTTTTTTGTTAATCAGCACTATTCTGCCTTCAGTATTAAGTACAAGTAAAATAGTACCGGCAATTTCAAAGTACTGACGAGCTTTATCTCGCTCAATTTTAATTGATTCTTCGGCTTTCTTTATTTCGGTCAGATCAATATTAATTTGATAATATTCATAACTTCCCTTAACATTCTGGAGCTTGGCAAAATTTGAGTATACTGGAACAGTTTGCCCATTATTTCTTCTCAAAATATATTCACCGGCAGGCATAATATTTTCATTATTTATCCATGCGTCCAGTTTTTCAATGAACCCGGCTGCATTATCATGAGGAATTACAAGCTCTTCAAGTCTTCTGCCAAATGCTTCCTGATTTGAATAACCATACAGGTTTTCGCAAGCCTTGTTCCAGTAAATAATTTCACGTTTATCATTAAAGCCCTGAACAGAAACAGTTGAAACGTTTTCAACCAGTCGTCTGAACTTCTGCTCGGTTTCTTTTAATACCTTCTCAACTTTTTTCTTTTCAGTAATATCGCGGTTAATCATGGCTATACCCATATCAACACCACGATTATTTTTAAGAATAGAGAGTGACCAGTCAATCTTTAGTTCTTTATTGTCTCTTGAAAAGTGGGTTACCTGACCTTCCCAATGTCCTTGGGCTAAAACAATCAGTTTAAGCTCATGGTAAGCAAGACCGTGAATTTCAACTTGAATAACTTCTTCAATATTTTTTCCGATTACTTCTTCTGATTTGAAGCCGTAAATACGTTCGGCAGCACCATTCCAAAGTGTAATGGAACCGGTAAGATCGGTAGCAATTATTGCTTCTTTTACATTATCAAGTACGTGATGAAGGAATTCAAACTTCTGTTCATATTCCTTTTGCTTCGAAATCAGGTCTTCGAGATCATTTACACGATGTCGAAGCAAATTCACATGATTTTCAAGATCGTCATTATGCATCAACGAATTTTCTATTTGGAACTCCATACTTTTCCGAAAGAATGACTTTTTAACAAGTGAGATACTTCCCACAGGTAATAATCGACTAATATAAACAATTTTTTAGAGGTTTGAATATATTATTTCCAACATCAACTAATTTATTTTAAAGGAAACAGTAAAAACTGAGCCTTGACCTTTTTTACTTTCAACAGTAACACCTGCATTATTAAGGTTACAATATTCTTTAACAAGTGCAAGTCCAAGTCCGTTCCCCTCGTAACGGCGTGTGTATCCCTGTTCTTCCTGTGAAAATTTGGAAAACAAAAAAGGAATAAATTCATCTTTTATTCCAATTCCTGTATCATATACTTTACAAATAATGTAATTGTTTTCCTTATAAATTTTCACCCCAACAATCCCTTTATGGGTATATTTAATTGCATTATCAATTAGGTTAGTAAATATTTGATTAACTGTATATTTGTCGAATACAAAATTAAATCTTTCATCTCCCTTTGCAAACTCAAGCTTTAAATTCTTGGCTGCTGCAATAGGTTCAAATTCCTTCAACGTTGGCTTTAGAACTTCATCAATAATATCATACTCCGCAGGTTCATACTTGTAGTTGCCCGTCTCAAGTTCCGACATGTTGATTAACAAATCAATCGTTCTTAGCAAACGTGCAACTGCATTATTGATTATATCTATACCCTCTCTGGTTTCATTGCCAAGGTATTCCTCGGCTTCCAGAATTATAAGGGATACAAAATTAAGAATACTATTTATAGGTGTACGAATTTCGTGCGATACCTGTGCAAGAAACTCGGATTTTAATCTCTCCGATTTTTCAGCAGCATCTTTTGCCAGGAGTAACTCTGCTTCAAGCAACTCTCTTCGTTCAATATCTTCCTTGAGAGTTTCATTTAATTCCAAAAGTTTTCTGGTTCTTAATTTAACCAGCTTCTCCAATTCTTCCTTGTGTGCTCTTAACTCATCCTGTGCCTGCTTACGATGAGTAATATCTTTAACTGCACCTAAAATTGTTCTGTTATTACCCTGCCCAACTATTGTACCGCTATTTTCAAGAAACTTGTATGTACCGTTTTTTACCTTATACCTAAACTCAATTGCAAAAACTCTGTCAGTATCAAATGCTTTTTTTAATATACTCCTATAATCGGAAAGGTCATCCGGGTGCATACGTTCCAAAAAAAAGGATGTTCCACCAGCTTCTATCTCCGTTTTAGTAAAACCAAGTATTGGTTCCGTATTGCCTTCCAAAATAATTTTATCACTAAAAAATTTATACTCGTACAAAACATTTCCGGTATTCTCGCTTACAAGCCTGTACTTTTGCTCAACATCTTTAATATGATTTATATAATTATTTTTAGTTGTAAAATGAAGCACATTGAATAAAACAACCAGACCTAAAGTCATTACAGCAATGGCAATAAACATAAATTTGTACTTCCACCCAAAACCGGACACCGCATCATAATCAGATTGAACTGCTATAGACCAAAAAGTAGATTCAATTTTAACCGGGAAAAAAACTGAAAGTCTTTTTGAAACATCATTGCCGGATGTATCGGGATGAATCAGCTTGCCCGGTTTACCAATTATCATTAAATCATATAGGTTAGGTTCGGTTTCCTTTACATTTTGAGTATATTTTTTGCCAATAAGAGATGGTATGCTTGAATAGAGAAATACACCATCCTTACTCATAATAAATGCATCATACTCACTTCTGCCTGTTACGGTGCTTAAAAACCGAGATGAGGTTTGATCGGATGGAATTAGGAGTGAAATTGTACCGTTGAATTCACCATCCTTAAATAGAGGATAGGCATAAGCTAAAGCCCTGTAACCTTGAACAACCTTAAAAACATCACTTATAACTGGTTTTCCGGTTTCAATTACCTCTCTGTTATGCGGTTGTTCGGAAACATCCTGTCCGATGGCACTTTTAACATATGGATAGGTATAAACAATTTCACCTGTTTTACTTAATCTTGTTACAGCCTTAATTTCTCCCGAGTGAGTTGTATAAAATTCCCGAAGAGTCTTTTCTCCCTTCTCACCAAAATCTATTATTTCATCTCTGGAGGCTAAAAACCTGAGTGAGTTTTTTTTATCATCGAAGAACGACTGAATACCTTCTGCTGCCTGCAATGCATATATTTTTTGCTCATTTGCCTTAAGTTCAGCAGACTTATCCACTAAAAAGTTATTGAGCAAAACAATGAATATGCTGCCAAGCAAAAACGCAAATGCCGAAAGTAATATAAAATATCTTTGTCTCATCCTCACCCATAATTAAAGCACTAAGATTAAAATAATAAAATTCTTCAAATATTTTATTTTTGAGAAAAGTTAAATCTTACTTTAACATCAAAAAATATTCTAAAAATTTTGGAGTAATAACGAAACATGTTCTGTAAGCTCATCAAGTGTTTTATTAGGAGGGGAACAGTCAAGATCGTCAATATGCCAGTAGGTAACCTTATCCTGCCAGCCTGGAAACCTTTCGTTTAGCAATTTATAGTGCTCGGCTTTCTTAACTGCAATAATCAAATCAGCGTCAAGCATATCATAATATGTTAACTGAATTGGCATTCGGTGTATTGAGGCATCAATTATTTGGAGTTTGGATAAACGGTTCAATGTATCTTTCGAAATTGCACCCACGTTACTTATATTTCTATCAACTTTAAGTCCACGCGAATTAGCACGCCATGTACCATCTTTCATAAAATGATTAAAATAGATTTCGGTAAATCGACTTCTGTAATAGTTACCGCTGCAAAGGAAAAGCAGGTTTTTATCTTTTTTCAAAAGAGCAAAATTCCCTAGTAAAATGCATAAACAACTTTCTTGTAAAGATTACAAATATTCTCAGCTTCTTCCTCCATGGTTTTAATGCCTTCTGATACATCACGTTTTCGATTTATCTCCTTTAGAACCGATATTTTTTTAATCAAATCTTGAGTAGAATCGTAACATAACCCCAAATTATCCTGCTGAAAAAACTCCTTGTAAACTGGCAGAGAAGGAGCCGCAACAGGCAATCCGGCAGAAAGGTATTCAAACATTTTTTCCGATAAGGATGTTAACGGAAAACTGCTCTTATCAACCACATCAAATTTTGGAATTAAACCAAAATCATATTGCGTAAGTTTGTTTTTTAACTCATCCGGACTTAATGGCTGGTTGTAAAATATATTTTTATATGGAGCAAAAAAGTTGGCTGATTCCTGTATATACTTTTCCGGTATAATATGTACAAATATTCCATGTCGGGCAAGATTTATAAAACTTAAATAAAAATCCTTGTTTTTCATATTGAGTGTATCAAGCGGACCGCTAAACACAAAGTGTGTTTTGTTGTCTTTTCTGGAAAGTTTGGGTAAAAATTTTGAAGGCTGCTGATCTTTGAGTATGTAATTATTTACCACCAGACTATTACCAAACTCACCATAAAGCTCTTTAGCTTTTGTAAGCTGATATTCTGAAGAAAAGACTCTGCCGTGTGCACCCTTAATAGCAATTCCTTCAAAATATTTATGGTTTGAGTTCCCGTCCCTTTGCGACATTAGCTCAATTGTATCATGAATAACGGGCATACCGGAAGCAAGCGAAGCAACAGTTAAAATATCAGGAAAGTTAAATGAATGAATCAAATCGTAATTTTCCGCATATTTCCAAATTTCACGGTAACTTTTGATATTGTAAATAACATCGAAAATTGAGTCATCAAACAGTGCATAGTTTTCTTTAATATCTGATTTAGTATAGCAAAGTCCTACCCTATTTCCAGCTTTCTTTAAAGCAGCCGCAATCTTTACGCTTCTCGCAGTAGGAGCGTCCTGAACGAACAACACCTTTTTCATTTCTTTTGGCTTATTCCCCTTGTTATTGGCAATATTTTGAACATACTTTTTCATAAATGCATTAGCAAAAGTAAATTCGGAATCGTTATCAATTTGCCTTGTAATAAGGAGAGCTGTTTCGAGATCACCTTGTTTAAAAAGACTTTCAACAAGAAGAAACAAGGTAATGTTTTCTGAACTATCCAGTTCGTAAGCTGTACTTAAAAGCCTTGTACTTTTTTCGTAATTTCCTGCAAGAAAATTAACCAGCCCCAAAATAATATTTTTATTTTTGGAAAGGTCGTTCCCTGAAGTATCAAGAGCTTCCTTTAATCCGGTTAATAGTGCTTCTTTAGTATCATTATCTGTCATTAGTGAGCTCTGTTCCAAAATAGGAGGAATAACAATTACAAAAATCTATATTAAGAAAACTAATTTACTCACTTCCAAAACCCGAAATACAAGATATAACAATCTTTAATATATTACCATTAATTTACCTTAAAATAATTGTTAATCGAATAATTAATTCCTGCAAAACAAAGGTAAAATTTGAAATGAATGCATTTGAAGATAAGACACTAAGTCTGCTATAAATGATACAATTTACCCTTTTTATTCTCCACCTACTGAGGTAATTTGTTTCTTCTAATTTTTTGAGAAATCCGTACATAGGGCTACAAACTGATATTGGGTGTGTAAGCAAAATTTGTGGTAACCCATGACTTTAGTCGTGGTGCAATTAGACGATTGGTATTATCAACCAGGGAGATGTAAAAACAGGGCAGCAAAATTGCCGCCCGACCAGATCAAAATATATCGTAATTTTATGCTATTTCATCAATATCATTTTGCGAGTAGCAGAATAATCGTTTACCTGAATATTATAAAGGTAAACACCACTTGCCAAACTTGCTGCATTAAAGTTAACTGTATATACACCCTGTGCTTTCTGTTCGTTAACCAGTGTTGTTACTTCACGACCAAGTATATCAAATATTTTTATTGTTACTATACCTGCTTCCGGTATCTGGTAGTTTATTGTTGTACTTGGGTTAAACGGGTTGGGATAGTTCTGTGCCAACGCGTATTCGGTTACTTCCTCAAATGCTGTTTTAATTATGGTTGAGTTTGACTCCTTACCAATCAATGAAGTATTCGAAACAAGTTGGGATGCATAAATTGAAGCATCGAAATTCTTATCCAGACATACTCGTAAAGCAGCATTTTCAGAAGAAACTGAGTTTGTACTGATTTCATAGGACAAGACTTCACCTGAAATATTTGACCTCACATCAAAATGACAGTGTTTTAGAGAACCCATAATCTCACCAGATTTAATATCAATCAGTTGCACAACCACATCTAATTTACCATTTTCGTTAAAAAACTTCTCTATGCTTTCAGTAGAGTTTAAACCGAATTGCAAATTAAATCTTATTACATCGTCTTCCGCCAATGAAAACGATTTACTGGTTAAGGCTCTATTAAGTTTTTCAATAGTATTCGTCTCTTCAAATTCACCTAGCTCTTTAAAACTAACTATTTCATCATTTGAATTAATATCTCCAAATCTTACGTAAAAATGACCATCAGGATTTACAATATTTCCTTCCATTGCATTAGCAAACTGAGTGCCGTTTACTTTTGTGGTTGAGATGTTTGACTTAATCAGACTATATGGCTGACTATTATCATTAAGCACGAATGCAGTTGGACTATTTATTGTCGCACCGTTAGTAACCTGTAATTGTTTACCAACAATATCATTACCATCGATTTTATAATTCTTTATTTGAGAGAAACTGTAGTTTGTAACATACGATTTTCTATTAGTACTGGATTCAGACCATGAAATAATATAGTTACCATCATCTGTTCCTGTAATAGTACCTGCATCAACTGAATACCCAAACTTAAAGTCAGAACTATTCCAGGTATTACTATACCAACCATTTGGCTTACCTCTTAATACCAGGCGTTCAACAGTATTTGGAATAATACCTCTCCAAACAAGCCGCGGATAGTCATCACCAGCAAGTGCCACTAAAGTTGGCTCCACATTTTCATTGAAACCACGTCCATCACTTGGATAATCAAGCGAAGGTTTGGTATAAATCCGACCACTATTTGAATTTTGATACATGTTCCAGTAATACAATATTTGTGACTCTTTTTCTACTTCTTGCTGCCAAGCAATGTGAAAATAATTCTGCACTTCCACCCTCTGTGAAATAGCTATCGTTGGATTTTCAGAAGTCTCATCTGTTCCGAGAACTTTAGCCGGTAAAGGATTATTGTTTGCATCTTTCATTTTCCAATCAATGCTTGAACTACTACCTGTAATAAAATCGCCAATCAAGTAATTTAATCCCCAATTACCATTTTCGTCAGTATCTCTATAAACTACTTCAAATATACCTGATGGAGCAAGTGCAATATTTGGCTTGGCATCATATGCAGAATTATCATTGATATCTACAATGCTTTCTACAACTTTTTCATCTGCGACAAGGCCAACTATATGTAGTTTTCTATCTCCATCTATTGCACTTTCAAACACTATTAACAACTTTCCGTCATCATCAAAGTTAGTTGTATGTACAATTGCAGGGTTTTTACCTGTTCCCAAAGGATCATCTGTTACAATTACATTATTGTATTCTTCATACCAAACTTTCCCTAAAGATTCATAAACAATATAATGTAATCTAGTACCCCCTTGGTTTACCTCAATTGCTTTCTTCATCATCGAATTATTAAACACATTACTTGCATTTGTATGTGAAAGGGTTTTGTAGGTAACATTAATAGCAGCATTATCATCAGTAAATACGACCTGTTCGTTATAAGAATAATGAAATTCATTTGAAGGTACGGAAGCATTTGTACCATCCACAGAAAACAAAAAAGCGTCTCTTGTTAATCCGTTAATATCCACATCTCTCAAATCACTTGAAAGCTTTAATCTATAGTGGGGAAGGTTACTAAAATTTTGATCAAGAAATATATTAAACGAAGATGAACCTGAATATGGTTCAAAATCATTTTCATTTGTTCCCTTGTTTTGATACCCATATTTAGTTTCCGTATCAAAGTATTTCCATGGGTCTTCAAATTCAAAATCTCCGGTTTCGAAAATTCCGATCCCTTCAAACAATACATTAATATCGGCAGATTTTGAAGGACTAAACTGAGCTGATACTTCAGTCATATCCGGCTGAATTCCAATATCACCAAAATTTTGATACGTCCCTTCATTCCAATTATGGAATCGTTCACCATTCGACGTATTTGTTGAAGCTTTAAGTCTGTATTTTGAATAGAGTTCAAAGGTACCAGTATAACCCGAACTGACATTCCACCACATTTCGTCTTCCCAATGAGCAATTGAACCAAACTGCTGACCTGTTGAATATTTTTGTGTGACAGGAAGATTGAAATTTGGTAAAGTATATGTAATTTCAAGTACTAATGACCCTGAATCGATACTTGATACGTGTTCGGCACTTTCATCCGCAATGCGCAAATTAAATACAAAGTAATTTCTCTCAAGAGCGTCTTGAATAGCTGTTATTAGATCTGGATCATTTAGATCTATGGTTTTAGTTGATGGGGTGTTATAATGAATGGACTGAGATGCAGTAGCAGCATAAGTAATGGCCCACTGCCAGAGTTCTTCAT
The DNA here is from genome assembly GCA_963663615.1 of Melioribacteraceae bacterium. Classification (GTDB taxonomy): domain Bacteria; phylum Bacteroidota; class Ignavibacteria; order Ignavibacteriales; family Melioribacteraceae. The sequence goes on along the minus strand of OY760517.1, from coordinate 662,977 downwards.
CATTCATTAGATCGTACTGATCTTTAAAATCAGTCAGCGAAAGTGTCTCATAAATATGGTTAATAGAAATAAACCTGCCTCTGAGATGTACATCAGTAATTGTTGCCTCATCAGGAATATCAGTATCAGGCAAATTAAATTTCCATATCTGCCTTATTCTAACTTCCTCATCATTATAAGTAACACCACCAATTGCACCTCTTTCACCCGAATCATAATTAATATTTTCCCTTGTAAAAGTAACAGCACCACCATCTGTAGCAGTGTGTTTAATAAACTTGAATCCTTCAATTATGTTCTCTGTATCCAGATTTTTGGTGTGTTGTGCCGAAATAGTACCTATTCCGCTAATTAGACATATAAAAAAAAAGAATAATGTTTTTAACCGCATTATTGACCTCATAAAATTATTTAAAATGCGGGTGTAAGTTTGTATATTTGTAGTTGAGTATGCTTTGGCGAGTTTTACTCAAAAAACAAACTGATACAGTGGCACCCGTGTCACTGTATCATCTATTTCCAACAAAGAAATATGCAAAACGACCATCGGTAGCTATAACAGCTGCAGTATTTTCTTTAAATGAAATATCTGTAAAGCTTACTGAAACCGATGAAAATTCCGGCTTAAAATTCTTCCATGTTTTACCATTAAAATGAAAAAGATTATTTTCATTTCCTGCAACAAAAAAGTCGTCTGTATTTATCCCTTTCGCACTATAAACATAAAAATCACTTCCCATCTTAAATGAGTTCAAAAGTCTGTAACGACCAAACATATTTTGACAAAAACATGACCCTCCTACAATTATCGTTTTGTAATCAGGACAGTAAACAGTCTCCAATACATACTTATTCCAATCTATATATGTATAAACATCTTCGGTATATTCATCATTAACAATTCTAAGGAAACGTCTTTCTGCATCCCCGAATATTCCCGAGACTACAACAAAAACATTCTTTGTACCATTTACAGGATCATAATAACCGTAGATATCCCTTATTGTGGTTTCAGTATTTGTTTCTATCCTTTTCCAATCCGTACCATCATAATGTGCTAACCCACCATTTGTTGCTCCAACATAAACATCTTTGTTACTAAATCCCCATATTTTGGTGGGAGATTCATCTTTTTTAAATACATAATTGTGTGTAAACTCCTCGTTAGGGAAGAAGGATTTCACTATCTTTTCACCATTAAAAATATGTATTCCAGCATGCGATAACCATACTTCCTTTTTACTAAATGCAAAAACACCTAGGGGTTTAATCTTTGCCGATAAGTTATTCGGATAAGTAAATTCTAAATATATCTCCTCCCATGTAGTACCGTTATAATGTACAAGTCCGTATGGATCGTAGCCATCCCCCTCCTCATCGGGTACATTTATTTCACCAACAGCCCAAATATTGTTTTCATCAATTACAGCAACATCATTTAATGTTGTGGTACCAATATTGTAACCAATTTTTTTGTAACTCCAGGTAAAATCGTGACTGGTTGTATCACCAAATGTTAAATATACACTTGTATCAAGTACTGTTTCACCGGTACTTGTTTCGAAATGCATCAGAAGATCAAAGGGCTCATCTATAAGTTTACCTACAAATACAATTGTATCTTTTGTTGTGTAGCACTCATAATACATTCCCGAATGGCCCTCAACAGTAAAATTATAAATTATTGTATCATCAATACTTTTTTGCAAACGCATATATACAAACTTTGCATAAGTATCAAGTATCTCAAATTTTATATCATACTTTTGTTTAAGTGATATTTGCTCTACTTCCGGCTCATTAGGGTTAGGGTTATCGCAAAAGGTTAGTAGTAATGCTGTAACAATAGCTGCCAAAACAGCCCAAAATATTTTCATTCTGCTCTCGTTTTATTCTTGCCCAAAAACTACCCAAATCAAAAAAAAAAGATTACAAAGTCAAAATAATTTATGGTAATAAAGGGGGATAAATTTTGACACCCTTAAAAGACATAGAGAAATGCTAAGTATTACGTGTTTGGGATTATTCCGTAACAAATTTGTAAACCTGTTCCGTTAAGTAATGCTCCTTAACGGCAGGGTATGTGGTGTCGTTTTGTTAATTGCCTACACAAGAGTAATCCCTACGCGATATTAAAGAATATCTGTAGGAGAACACTCCTGCCCTACAATACTATAATTGTAGTGGGACAGGAAACCTCCGAAATTTTTAAAATTTCGCAGGTTTGAATAACAATTGCACCACTCAACCGGAGCTCTTTGTCTTATTATTTTCTATAAACATTTCGTCCCATCGGGACTTATGGCAGCACATAGTACAACCCTACTCAACTGCTTCGCAGTATTGTTTGAATGCTTTACTTCCATTCTACACAAAAGTAATCGCTAACGCGATATTAAAGAATACCTGTAGGAGAACACTCCTGCCCTACGCAACTAAATAACTCCTTTAAAACAAAAAACCCCAACCATTAGATTGGGGTTTACTAATTCTTGTGAGCACACCTGGGCTCGAACCAGGGACCCCCCGATTAAAAATCGGGGTGCTCTACATTGTGAGCTATGACTGTTTCTATTCCGACATAAGATTGCTTCGATCACAACTCTACAAACTTACTCCTTTAAAACGAAAAACCCCAACCTTCTGATTGGGGTTACTAATTCTTGTGAGCACACCTGGGCTCGAACCAGGGACCCCCCGATTAAAAATCGGGGTGCTCTACATTGTGAGCTATGACTGTTTCTATTCCGACATAAGATTGCTTCGATCACAACTCTACAAACTTACTCCTTTAAAACGAAAAACCCCAACCTTCTGATTGGGGTTACTAATTCTTGTGAGCGCACCTGGGCTCGAACCAGGAACTCCCCCGATTAAAAATCGGGGTGCTCTACATTGTGAGCTATGACTGTTTTTATTCCGACATAAGATTGCTTCGATCACAACTCTACAAACTTACTCCTTTAAAACGAAAAACCCCAACCATTAGATTGGGGTTACTAATTCTTGTGAGCGCACCTGGGCTCGAACCAGGGACCCTCTGCTTAAAAGGCAGATGCTCTACCACTGAGCTATGCGCCCAAAAATTAGAGCCCTAAATATAATAACTTTTTCTCAGATTACAAATAGTTTTCTGATTTCATAGGGCTTTTTTCATTCCTGTTTTAGAACAAGAGTGCAAATATAAGAAAACTTTTTGCAGAAACAAAATCTTTTTTTTAAATAATCTTATTTTTTATGCATATAATTTATTCACTATCATAGCAACAAAATATTAAATGTAATTAGTTTAATATTTTTTTAATTTCCTTTTAAACCAAATCAAAAATGTTAATGTCCAACTACCAGAAACAGCAAGGGAGAAACAAATGTTAAACAAAAAAGTGATTGGAATACTTATATTCATTCTTTGTTCTACGGCAATAAATGCACAGTGGAGCAAAGAATGGACTTCCAATTCAATAAGCAGTTACACAACCTCGGGATTTATGAGCTTTGAAAAAAGTGGTTCCGAATGGTTGTCCAGAATCTATTTTATTGATACACTAAAATTTCAGGTTATGTCATCAGGATATTCAACTACACCTGAATACACTTATACTTTTACCACAGCTGAACGCAATGCCGGACAGCTAATCTATTCACTCAATTACGATCTAACCGGCGATAACATAACAGAGTTCTATGTACTTGGTAAATATGGCTCAACAGATGCGTATCGTCAGTCATTCAGAATAGTTGATATTACAACCGGCAATAACCTTCTGGTTATGGATGATGCAACACATTATTATACATACCCAACTATTTGGGATGCTGATGATGACGGCGAACTGGAATGTTCATTCGCTTCATATGATTATCCTAACTTTGCGGGATATACTTACGAAGTTTACAATACCGGAGTTACATTAACCGGTATAGCTAACACAAATGTTGAGCCTCGTTTTGAGTTGAACCAAAATTACCCAAATCCGTTTAACCCATCTACAAAAATAAGTTTCTCTACATCAAACCAGGGAAACGTTAAGGTACAAATATTCGATATTCGCGGAGCACTTGTAACCACCCTCGTAAATGATTATCTGGACGCAGGTTATCATGAGCTAGAGTGGAATGCAAGAAATCAGAGCGGAGTAAAAGTTGCCTCGGGTGCATACTTTTACAAAATTAGTACCGAAAACCTTACCGCCACTAAAAAAATGATTTTTATAAAATAGTAAATCCCCCTTGCTGCCCCTGAACCATTTACATTTTGCACCGGTTCGGGGGTCCGGGGATAGCTATACCAACTTTGGAGGTATTTATGAGCAGTTACCAAATACCGGCAAACCTTGCCGTGAGTAATTCGGGATTCCTGTTTTCACCCCAAACCGGTGAAACCTTTACCCTTAACACTATTGGAAGTAAAATTTTACAACTACTGCAGAAAGGTGCAGATAAATTCGAAATCATTGCATCTGTTATGGATGAATATGATATCGACGAACTTACGTTCGAAAAAGATCTAACCGACTTTCTTAACCAGCTAAAAGCACATAACCTTGTGAGTGAAAAATGAATATCGCTGTAACCGGTCTTAATAATATCGACAGTCCGGGACCAGGCGTTCCGGTGATTAGAGGAATAAAGGACTCGGGAGAGTTTGACGGCAGTATAATTGGGCTTATTTACGATTCTCTTGAACCCGGTGCGTATATGCCCGAGGTTGCCGATAAAAACTATCTGATTCCATACCCTTCAAGCGGACTTGATAACCTGCTTGAAAGAATTAAATATATTCATAGCATTGAAAAAATTGATGTTATACTGCCAACTCTTGATAGCGAACTCTATGGTTTTATAAAGCTTGAACCACATCTTGAGGAAATGGGTATTAAAACTTACCTCCCTACTATTGAGCATCTTAATATGAGAGCCAAAGACAAATTGTTCAATTTTTGCGTTGAACACGGTATAAAAGCTCCTAAAAATGTGTTGGCAACTTCCGTGCAGGATATATATTCAATTCCATCCGATTTTTCCTATCCGGTTGTTGTAAAGGGTATTTTTTACGATGCCTATGTTTGCAATAATTTTGACGAGGCTGTATCCGCCTTTACAAAACTGAGTAACAAATGGGGGTTCCCTATTATTATTCAGGAATTTATTAAAGGCGAAGAATACAATACATGCGTTCTTGGTAATGGCGAAGGCGATATGGTTGGTGCTGTTACAATGAAAAAGATGTATATAACCGATAAAGGAAAAGGTTGGGCTGGTGTTACTATTGAAGACGAATCACTTATTAACCTTTCGGCTAAAATTACAGCAGACCTTAAATGGCGTGGTGGAGCAGAGCTTGAATTTGTTAAAGAAAAAAAATCAGGCGATTATTACCTGCTCGAAATCAATCCCAGGTTTCCGGCGTGGGTATATCTTGCAGTAGGTGCTGGACAAAACCTTCCTTATGCACTACTTAAGCTCGCACTTAATGAAGAGCCAGAGCACTTTAGCTCCTTTGAGGTAGGTAAAATATTTATTCGATACTCCTGGGATCATATAACTGATATGTCCGAGTTTGAACAGTTAACTGTTAACGGACTACTTGATCATACAAAAGAAGACTAATTATAAATAGATTTGCAAGGGATTACAAATGGCTAAGAAAATATATGAAAAACCTGTGATTGTTAAACATCAGTCAGGTTTTATGAATAAAATAGGCAGTTCGCCAATTACAATACCTCAAACCGAAATTGACGGTGTTGCAATAGATAAAATAACTTCCGAATATGGCTCACCTGTATTTGTTCTATCGGAAAAAAAGATTAGGGAAAACCAGAGAAACGCTTATAGAATTTTCAAAAGCAGGTACCCAAAAGTACAATTTGCCTGGTCATATAAAACAAATTACCTGAATGCAGTTTGCTCAATTTTTCATCAGGAAGGTTCATGGGCAGAAGTGGTTTCCGAATTTGAATATGATCGTGCAATAAAACTGGGTGTTCCGAAAGAGTATATTATTTTTAACGGTCCAGATAAAAGTGAATCGGCGTTGGAAAAAGCAATTACAAACGGTTCAAAAATCCATATTGACCACTTTGACGAACTCTATAAAATTATTGAGCTAACCGAAAAACTTCAGAAAAGAGCAAAAGTTGCTATTCGTGTGAATATGGATACCGGAATATACCCCAAGTGGGACAGGTTTGGTTTTAACTTTGAAAACGGTGAAGCTATTGATGCACTGAGAAGAATTATATCGCAAAACCGACTCGAACTAATTGGTCTGCATTCGCACATAGGCACATACATGATGACTGCCGATGCCTACAAGGTTGCAGCCCGGAAACTTGCTTCTCTTGCTACCGAACTTTACAACAACTACGAAGTTAAACTTGATTATATTGATCTCGGTGGTGGTTTTCCTTCTAACAATACACTTAAGGGGCAGTACCTTACTGCCGAACAGGTTTTACCTTCTTTGGAAAAATTTGCCGATGCAATTACTAGTGAGCTCTTTACACTTATGACAATTGGTGAGCTACCTACTCTTATACTTGAAACAGGGCGTGCACTTATTGATGAAGCCGGCTCACTTATTAGCACAGTAATTGCAAATAAAAGGCTATCGGATGGTAGAAAAGCAATGATACTTGATGGTGGTGTGAACATTCTTTTTACCAGTTTTTGGTATAAACACAAAATCGTACCTGCACAACAAAGTAATTATTATACCGAAAACACAAAAGTTTACGGTCCGTTGTGTATGAATATTGACGTTCTGCATGAGGATATTGTACTGCCCAATCTTAAAGTTGGCGAAAAGGTGCTGATTAAACATGTAGGAGCCTATAACATGACACAATGGATGCAGTTTATCACACTTCGTCCAAACATTGTTATGGTAATGGAAGATGGCACCGTAGAACTGGTTCGTGAATCAGAAGACCTTGAATACATTATGAGCAGAGAAAAGCTTCCTGAAAAATTAAAAGAATTTGAATTATGAAATTTTTCATAGAATCCATATTGTACAGCTACAGCCAAATTTTCTTTAGTAACAGACTTTGGTTTGGAATTGCTGCTCTTGGTGCCTCGTTTATTGTACCCGAAGTTGGTGCAACAGGTCTTGGCGGAGTAGTAATTTCCAACGTGTTGGCAATATTGCTTAACCTGGATGAAGAAAAGATACATAACGGCACTTATGGTTTTAACGGAATACTCTTTGGTACTGCGGCTGCCTATTTTTACGAAATAACACCGTTTCTTGTTTTTGTTATTTTCCTTTTCATAATAATGACTTTTTTCATTGCAGCAGTGCTTGAAAACCTTTTTTACCAGTTATTTAATCTGCCCGGATTAAGTCTGCCCTTCATTGTATCGTTTTATATTTTTATAATATTCCTTACCAATTTTGAAAATGTTGGACTTAGAGGGATAAATTTCGCAGAAACAGAATTACTTGTATCGCTGCCATCGGAAGTACTTACATACCTTAAATCGTTTGCATTGATTTTATTCCAAAGTAACGTTTTAAGTGGGGTGGTTATTCTGATAATAGTTTTGCTATTTTCAAGGGTGATGGTAATAAATAGCATAATAGCCTTTACACTAAACTTTTTGCTACTAAATATGCTGTTTAGTGATCCATCATATACAATTGTAATACTTTCCTCTTTGAATGCCATAATTACTGCATTCGCTCTTGGAGGCTCCCTGATTATACTTTCAAGAAAGTCAATATTTCTGTTACTGCTTTCCACCTCCATGATAATAATATTTACCGGATTCTTTTCAAAATTCCTCGATATTTATTACTTGCCTGTACTTGTACTTCCCTTCAACATGGTAGTGCTTTCAACTATATACAGTCTCAAGTTTCGTCAGGAACATACAGACCTTGTACTGTTATATTTTAAACCTGGCTCACCCGAGGAGAACTATTATTATCACAGGAACAGGAGATCCAGATTTGATAAATTCAAAAAAGTATTTCCTGAAATGCCTTTCTTTGGAGAATGGTTTATTACCCAGGGTTTTGAAGGCAAACATACTCATAAGGATGCCTGGAAATATGCCTGGGATTTTGAGATAAAAGATGAAAACAGCAAACTATACAGGGATGAAGGCAACTTGAAACCGGATTATTACTGCTATAACACACCGGTTGCAGCTCCTCTTGATGCGGAAGTTGTTAGGGTTATTGACAACATACCCGATAATAAAATAGGCGATGTAAACCTTAAAAGTAATTGGGGAAATACTATTATCCTGAAACACGATGAAGGTTTATATAGTAGTCTTTCTCACCTCAAAATGAATTCATTCCGTGTTAAGCCAGGTGATTTTGTTAAGAAAGGCGAATTGCTTGCCCATTGTGGTAACAGTGGTCGCTCACCAATACCTCATCTGCATTTTCAGTTTCAGTTAACAGATAAACTTGGTGATAAAACCACAAAATTTCCTTTTGCTCATTTTCTTGAAAAGCAAAATGGCAAATTTGAACTTAAAACATTCGATTACCCTGAAGAAAATTCGTATGTACGCAACATAGAAGAGCACCGCACCCTGAAAAAGGCTTTTAATTTTAAACTGGGTGATGAACTGGAATTTAATTGCGAACTTAACGATACCAAATTCAGCGAAAAATGGATTGTTAAAGTTGATATGCTCAACCAAACCTTTATTGAATCCAACAAAGGATCAAAAATATTTATTTACCCCTCCGAAAAAGTTTTCTATATTACTAACTTTCTCGGTAATAAAAATTCGGCACTTTACTATTTTTACCTTAACAACATAAAAGTACCTTTAGGGTATATGGAAAACCTTATTTGGAGAGATTCGTTTCCGGTATCCAATACTATTCATCCAGCTGTAAGATTTATTTCTGAATTTTTCCTCCTCTTTTATCCACCATTAAAATCAGAAGTAACACTTACTTTCGGCAAAAGGAAACAAAAGGATGATAACTTTGTAATTAAATCCGAGTTTGAGAATTCCGGTACCGGAATGTTCTCCTTTTATAAAACATGTGGTACTGGTGTTACAAATATTGATTCAACCGGATTTATTGACGAGTTTTATTATAGCTCAGGAAATACCGATTTCAGTGCAAAACTAAACACCAAAATGGGAGATGACAATGAATCAGCTTATTAAATCCTTCTTTATTCTTTTAGTAGCCTGCACACTTGTTTTTGCAGGTGATAAGGATAATATGCGTACAGCAGTTTTTATAAAATCAATTGATTTTGAAACTGCCAAAAACTATAATAAAGCTATTGATGAAATAAATAAATTGTATTCAAAAAGCCAAAATGATTACCTGGTAAACCTGCGTTTGGGATGGTTGCATTACCTTAACAAGGATTACGATAAATCGGTAAGATATTACAAGGCAGCAATAAAATTAAGTAACGAATCAATAGAAGCCCAACTTGGTATAACTTACCCATACTCCGCATTAGAAAAGTGGGGAGAAATTAAAGCAATTTATCTTAACATTCTTACTGTCGATGCTCAGAACTATACTGCTAACCTCAGACTTGGTCAAATTCACCTTAACTATGGCGAGTACAACAAGGCTTTAAAGTATCTAAATAAACTTATAGTAAATTACCCGAGTGATTACGAAACAAACCTTTATCTTGGCTGGATTTATTATTACACAAAAGATAACAGCAAAGCAGAATCATTTTTTAATAATGCGTTAATTGCCAATCCGGGTGACAAATACGCAACAGAAGGATTGGATAAAATAAGATGAATAAAATAATATTTTTCATACTACTGAGTGTTACCCTGATTACTGCACAGGGTAACAAAATTACACCTTCTTTTTATTATACATCCGGCTATTATAGTGGTGATGCAGTAGCAGGTATAACTTCCGATGGTTACCAATATTTTCCATATAGCGGTGATCGTTCATCAAGTGCAAAGTCCGGATATATTACTGCTACGTTTAACACTTATGATTATTTTGTTGTTGGTTATGATGATCTTAAAATTGAGGATCAGTTCTGGAATTATGATCAAAAATTTTACGTAGCAGGTATTTACAAATCATTTTACCCTTTCGGTATTACCTTTAATTACGGACATATTGCTGGGGATTATACTGACAAAGTATATGATTATGATTATTCTGACTACACCAACATATATAATATTGATTTACGTTATTTCACAAACAACTACTACTTTAGGCTAAGCTCTGCATTCGAAAGTGTAACCGGATATGAAAAATACCGACTTTATCAGAATGGTGTTGGTGTTGATTTCCTCTTTTCCTATAAATGGTTTTTCGAAATAATGGCATATAACACATACATTTCCAAAAGAAAACAAACACATTATTCGTTATCATCAGTGTTAAATTACAAACCATTAACAAACTTGAGCTTTACCCTTGAAGGTTTTATTGGTAAACGCGTTTCATTTTTTAACAGCGACAAACTAACTATCTTTAATCAGGACGCAGTTCAGAATTATTTGTATGCTCTTAAAGTTGATTATCAACCGGTTGAGTACCTTAATTTAAGTGCCCAATATCAATACACCGAGTTTGATTTATTTAAAATTAAGTACCTGGTTGGTGGCATAAAAATTTTCATTCCATATTAATCAAATATTTTTACTTTTTTATTTGACATTATTGAATAATTGCCTATATTAGAAGTCTTGAATTTTTGATCTTTTTATGGTTGAAGCTTTTTTGAACAAAACAAATTTTATTGCTTTTGAATAAATTTGGTAGTAAATTTGTAATCGTTCTTCTAATACAGATGTTTTGGGATCGTAGTTCAGTTTGGTTAGAACGCCTGCCTGTCACGCAGGAGGTCGCGAGTTCGAGTCTCGTCGGTCCCGCGAAAAGCCGCTCTTAAAAGCGGCTTTTTTTGTTTCTCTTCGAGTTCGTCTTGTTTAATAACCTCACTTAACCAAACAGGTTCTAACCCACATTGATCAGATCAGTATAATTTTCCAGAAATAAAAAAGGATAAATATTATGAATATTTACATTGGCGGATTAACTTCTGCAGTTACAGAGGATGATCTATCAGGCATCTTTTGCGAATATGGTGACGTAAAGTCGGTTAAAGTAATTAAAGATATGGAAACAGGTCAGTCAAGGGGATTTGGCTTCGTTGAAATGAATAATGAATCTGAAGGTGAAAAAGCTATTGAAGAACTGGATAGTGCCGAGCTTGATGGTAAAACTATTACAGTTAACAAAGCCAAACCAAGAGAAAATCGTCGTGGTGGCAGAGATAATAACCGTCGTCAGGGTGGATACAACCGCAGATAATGCCACGTAAAATTTAGGGTGGTCGATGAAAACTGTTTCCTTGCCTGATTAAATAATTTACCACCCTTTAATTTTTCCCAACTTCCCCTTATATTCATATTGGTTTAATTGATCAATAAAGCGGTTACCCAATATGAAAACTTTACTCCTCCTGTTATCTCTATCATTTCTTGTTTTTGCACAAACTGCTGAAAAAGATTCCCTCGCACGCGAACTATTTAATGTATCTGGTCAGCATGACGTACTTATAAAAAACTTTGTACGCGTTATTGATATTTTCAAATCCCGCACTCCCGATCTTCCCGAAGAATACTGGACAAAATTCAATAAAAAAGTTAGTCCCGAAAAACTTGTTGAGCTTATTATTCCCGTATATATAAAACATTATACAATTGCTGAAATGAGACTATTAGTTGATTTTTATAATTCGGATACCGGTAAGCTACTTCGGGAAAAACAACCAGTTGTTGATAATGAAATTTCTGTTGTTGGACAAACCTGGGGTGTTTCAATAGCTAACGAAATTGCCGAGGAATTAAGAAAGGAACTCGAATAAACTATCTGCTTAAACATTTATTAACTTTATAATTAGCAGTAATACTTTTGCTGTGGTATTAGTTAAATGTTTGCTTTTTATAAACTATTTATTTATAATTGCATTCAGTTTACATACCCTCCGTTTTAACATACTGTACGTTTGCGAATTAGTTGCTAAAAATTTTTGCAAAATATCTGCTAACTAATTTATTGCCAGAATGTCAGATAATCAAGCAATAGTTTTAAGCATTCCTTTTATTTGATCGAATGCTAATTTAAGTCGTAAATCATATTGATTACTTTTATACCCTTTACCATTGTAAATACGAGCAAAGTTATTCCATTTCTTATCACGTAATGAGGTTGTTAAACCATTGAATTCGATAAACTTCAGAAACATATTCAAGTGATTAACCTCAGACAGTTGGCAATCATAAATAAAGTCTGATAGTTCTTCATATCCACACTTGAAATAATTAAAACCCATAATTTGGTATTTTCCCCAGCTTGCCGATTCAAGTGCCGCTTCCTCATGTATTGAACGAGCAATATCTAAACGTTCATATTCATCATCAATTCCGGATGTTTTTCCATCTCCACTTCCCTTATATTTGCTTTTATCCCAATTAGGGTAAATGATTGATGGATATTCCTTTTGCAGTGGTTCAGGGTTGATATCATATTCAGAAAGCCTATCATAAAATACATGTCCTTCAAATAGTATTTTTGGTCTTCCATCGCTCAAAAATCCACTCCCTGGTGATTCCACTTTTGAAACCGCAAGTAGTGTAGCAAGTTCACATTCTAAATCTGAAGCGGCTTTTTGAAACAATGGGAATGGTATCAGTTTCTCCTTTAACTCAAGTACTTGCCATGTTTTATTGCCAACTACTCCATCTGGAAGTAGTCCATTTGTTATCTGAAATAGCATTGTGGCTATAATTGTATTATGGTCAAACCTCATATCAATTTTAATATTTGGGTATTTCAATTCTTGCAGTGTTTCTTTTAGCTTTTCAACTTGCGGGTGTTCCATCTGCGGTTTTAAGGTTTTCATAAGTTCTCCATAAAAATAGCAGGGCAAGCCCTGCTTGTTTATTTAATAATTCTTAATTAACAGTTCTAAACCTCTTGGCTTTTTTGTGTTTTTTGTATGTCGGTTAATTCCATAGCTATGTTTTGGAGTTTCCTTGCTAATTATATTACAGTCACCATATAAGTATCTTATAAGAGGGTGTTCGTAATAGCTTAGGACAAATCGACCTTTGATTTTTGCAAGAGCTCTCGCAAGACGTTCGTGGTCTTCTCTTGTAAAATTAACATTGTTCTTGTTATAATAATTTTCGCAATCAACGTAAGGTGGGTCGAGATAGAAAAGAGTATTAGGTGTATCATACTTTTCAATACATGCCTCAAAGTCCAGACTTTCTATTTGCACTTTTTTAAGTCTGGCATTTATAAGGTGTAATCTTTTTAGGAATGGTAACCACTTACCACTTACAATTTTTTGAGCGGTTATTTGGTAACCCCAAGAGGTACCGCTTCCTGAGAATGATTGAATTTGGCAAGTGGCGTAATCAATTGCCTGTTCAACTTCATTAAGAAATTTGTCATCAGATAGTCGTTCTTTTGCTTCCTTGTATGATTCTCGACTATGTAATGTCCAATTTGCTTTATGATTGAACTCCTCAAAATTATTCTTAATTACATTAAATAGATTTACAAGATTTTTATTTAAATCATTATAAATCTCTACATAGCTTGGTTCTTTCTTAAAGAGCACCCATCCTCCGCCACCAAAGACTTCACAATAGGTACTTTCTTTATAGTTCTCTGGAAATTCTGAAGTTATCCAGCGTGATAAATAGCTTTTACCGCCAATATAGGGAATCATTTTTCACCTCTTTGTTTCTAAAATAATTAGTATTTTTGAATTGCTATCTATATGCGGCAAATGGTGATGATACTGAATGCGAGTAGGTATCGTCACCTTCTTTTTACTCGATAATTTCATTAAAATTATTATGTAACCCTTCAGGCAACTCATTCACTAATTCGTAACTTATATTAGTTTCATTGAAAATATCATCTAAAATATTTTTGTTAACTCGGTCATCTAAAGCGATGTAATAATTTTCATTTTCATTCATTCCAAGGTCATCCCATATCTTGAAATTAGAATGTTCTTCTTCAACTATCTTTCCCGACAGGCAATAATTAAAAGTTTTTGCATTATTAAAGCCCACTATTTTTATATAGCTCATATTACAACTCACTTAGCTTATTAGAAATTTGTGTTTTTTCTTCACTTGAAAGTAGCTTATCAAAAACGGATATACTTTTAATTTTAACATTCGCATAATATCCCCCAAGTCTTTTACCTAAGCACTTTATACTTAATGATTGATCTGGTATATTTGTGTTTCCAACAAAGGCATTGTTTTTATACCAGCCAATATTAGTTTCCGAAGTTCTTTCAATTTGAATAACAGCAAAACCATTTGTGCTGATTTCTATTGTTTCAACAATACCACCAGCATTGAGTAAAAATTCACTACCGTCGTATCTTATACCGAATAGGCTATCCTCTTCAAATCCAATGAAATACTGTGTCGCACTTACATCGTCAAAATTTGCGTAAAGAACAAGTGTATTTCCAGTATTGAAGGGTATTGCTGTTTCAATATCAACAAAATCGTTCACACCATCAAAATCGATAGAAAAATTCAAAGAATTAAACAATGGCTGATAGCTTCCTACTGTTTGCGTAGCATCATTCTGGTAATATTCATACATTTTGCTGATATAATTCGATGCGTCGTTTAGAATGCCTCCAAATCCATTTAATTCGAACAATAGCGAATTTTTTATACCTAACTGCTCATATAAGGAGAATAGCACATTAACTACACTCGCATCCTTCACAGTGCCACCATCGGAGTAAACATTTTTAATATAGGCAATGGCATTTGAATCATATTGCCAATAATCTTTTACCCGAAATTTAGTAGATGACCACTCTTGTGTAATTTGCTGTAGAGATAAGATATTATTACAAAATTTGATTGAAAAAAAACCATCGAGCGTTCTTGTTTGTGCTGAATTGTTACCTATTGTTGAATTTGTCGTGCCACCGACAGGCACACCAGCATTTTGATTTGCACTTCCTGATTGAGTAGGAGGTTTATCAACTTCTCCAATATAAAAGTCACTTAAACCAGATATATCGCATCTTACTGAAATGAAATACCATTTGTCGAGTTCTAAAGCGTTTAAGTCACAACGTGCGATATTTGAATAATTTCTTGTCAGTCGTATTGTTCCGTTATCTACATACAGTGCAAATTTACCATTCGTTAAAATGTCGCTCCGTATTCCGCCCGATTCTCCCCAGCTTCGCACCTTCAGCCAAACCATTGCAGTGCAGGCAATTGTCCCGATAAAGTCGTTACCACAATCAATTTTACTTGTGGTACCATTATATTCAGCCCAATAAAAATCCCCATCTCGTACTACGTTAATACCAGTTTTAACAAGAGTATTCATTTTTGAATAATCATAGATACTACCTGTAAAAGCTCCAAAATCGAGCAATAAATCTTCACTAATATCAAGATTACTATAATATTCTTCATTGTAAAAATTAGCAATTTCGCTTTCTGTCAAAATCCTGTCGTATATTTCGATTTCATTGAAATTAGCAGTTATATTTGCGAGCCCACTACTGTTACTGCCAATACACAACTTATTGCAATCAAGCGTCACACCCGACAGTACAATTTCCGTTGCTGAATTATCAATTAAGTAAGTGTTTATACCATTAACATATAAGTCTCCCGTGCTTGCATATATATTGCCGTCTCCCCCTATCCATAAAAAACCTTCTCCGGATGCATACCTTGCATCAAAGAGATACACCAAATTTTCTTTTGTGAAATCAGAAAATTTTATTCTAATGCTGTACGTGCCATTAAGCTCAATATCGTATTGCACATAACCATCACCTTCAAGAACAGCATTTCCTCCGACTAAACTTACGTTATTCAAAATACCATTGTTAGCAATTACACCAACTTCACTATTGAAGTTTTCAGTGAATATAGCAGTACTGCGAACTTTGAATGAGAAAGGATTTTCAATATTATTGTGATTAGACTGAAGTAATAAATTCATAATACACCTATACAGGTCTTGTTATAATTTTAAGAGTTAAATCAGATGTCTGTGCAATTGATGTTTTGAGCTTCACGAATTGTAAACCGACAAAACTGCCTACTGGAAATAGATAGATGTTATCTTCCTGTGCTGAAAAGCTGATTTCGGATGCGAAATTGTCATTAACTGTTTGATAAGAATCTGTACCATCAACACTGTTAAGGAACGATATATCTGATGCTACAAAATCTGTCGGTATTGAAATACCAACAAGGATCCTTCCACCAAGCTCAATTTCACTACTTTCAGTATTACCAGTTAGGATAGTTGCTGGTATAATTTCATTTACTATTGGCTGTTGCATTTTTATCCTCTTCTTTTAAGGTTAGAACTCCATTATTTATATCAAATCCTACGACCTTATCTGGCTCAATCCCGTTATGCCTAAGAGTCTTTTCATAAAGGTCAGTATATTCTTTTACTTTTAATTGATGTTGTGCAACGAGGTATTGCATTTTCAAATCTATGTTCTGAAGTCTAAGCAAATCGACTTCAGGAATTTGTAAGTTTGCCATT
Source organism: Melioribacteraceae bacterium (assembly GCA_963663615.1). GTDB lineage: Bacteria > Bacteroidota > Ignavibacteria > Ignavibacteriales > Melioribacteraceae. The sequence continues at coordinate 646,413 of OY760517.1, read as the reverse complement.
ATGCATCCCAATATGTTATTGTTGTATTATTATATCGCAATTCAAGTCTGCTTTTTATTGTTTCACCATCTCCGGATAAATATGTGCTTGGTGCAAAACGAAAACCCTCAATATTCATTGATGAAACTTTCACTTCCGGAATAAGCACTTCACCTCCTGAGTTAGAAAGTTCAATTTTATTAAGTGGTGATGCATTAATCTTTAAACCATTATTGTTTAACTCAGTAACGGTTTTATTGTAATATGCGCCACTAAAATTCTGAAAAGCAATTGTTGCCATTGCATCAGATTGGTTGTAAGCAATTATCAGTTTTAGCTTAAGGTAGGTCGCCTCAAGTGGAATATTAGCAACTACAGAAGACGGTTTCCATACTGTAGGTGTAAACACTATATCCGGCGTAACCTCAACAAGTCCAAGCTCGCCAAGATTAGTTTCAAGAACAGCAAATACTTTAATTAACCCATCACCTTTGCTATTTTCTTCTTCAGAAATTTCAAAATCAACTCTTACTGTTTTGCCTTTGAGTGAAATAACATCTAATGTTTTGGAAACCTTAACCATAAACTGTTGATATCCGGTTGATGCGGTTGGAACAAATATATTCTCAGTTACATCGTAACTTCCCGGATGGGAAGTGGAATCCACAGTCCAACCTGCCGGTATTGCAAATGCAGATGTTTCGTAACTGGACTCTGTATTAATAAAATCACCAACCTTGAGAACATCTTCATTAGATGAATTTTTTACAGCAAGACCCTTTAGTGTATCAGAGCTTTCAATCCGGGCTTGACCGTTCCACAATTTTTGATGATCAAAATTCCAATTCGCAATCTGATGTTCTGTCTCAGATAAGACAAAGTAAGTTTTCCCTTCAGCAGAGGAATGGTTGATTATTCCCATCTGACCGGCTCCGGTTAATCCAGCAGGAATTTTTCCCATTAATACAAAATGCCCCTGTCCGAAAATATCCTGACCTCTGCCAGCAAGGAAGTATAACCCCACTGAATTCATTTCTATTTGGTTATAGTCTGTTGTTTTTACAATGCCTGTTCCTGTAATGTTATGACCAGCTATTTTCCCGAAACTTGCTACTACACCACCTTTGAGATATGCATTATTAGCATAAATGCCATAACCATTCATTGTGCCGAGATCATTATCTGTAAGACCTTCAAGTTTTCCTATTCGCACCTTTGTATTATTGAATTCACGATATGCTTCATGTGTATTTAGACCGTCAAGAATATCAATAAATGGAGAATCGTTATCATCTGATGTAAGATAAATAAGTCCTTGACGTGTAGTATCGCTAATATGACCAATCCTAACAAATTCCTTACCTTTAAGAATATTTACGTTTATTTGTTTCTGCTCTTCTGTAAGTCCCTCGTCATTTGTTTGCCAATTATCAATATTTGGCAATTCAATCGTTTTAGCCGAAAATCTTTTTAATGAACTAATCCAAAGTACCTGCATTTTTATGTCATGTACTGTTACTTGCGAATATTCCCCTTGTACATTTCCAGAATTGACTGTAGCCTCAAAATTAGCTCTTCTACACCTAATTAAATCACCTGATTTAAACCCATGATACGCATCATTTACTGTTTCAAATAAATAAGTCTGTTCAGCATCATAACCTGAATAAAACTCTGCATAAACTATTTTACATGCAGAAGAGACCATTAAAGAACCATTTGTAGCCCTTATTTGATTTAGTATTAGCTCGTAAATATTCATCTTATTACGAATAGTTAGGTTATCTATAATGAGTGAATATTCGCCATCGGCACCATACATCTTCATACCAGTACCAGAAAAGATTGATGTATTATTGCCGGAAAATCCAGTATTTCCAAGCTCAAAATTATCTTTTAGGCTTACATCAAACGGAGCGTTTGTGACTCCTATTTTAAGTCCTGCAAATTCGGGGGTTGAATTTGTAGCAATATCCTGCGGTGTTGAAAGTGTGAGATCACCCACTACCGACTTACCAGTACCGGTTACATTTACTTGGTTAGATGTTCCAGAAATGGTCCCCGTTGTTAACGCAAGCTCCCACGACAGGTTACTTAGCAGATTCCGTGCATTGCTATTGTTTATAGTTAAAGGTGAATTTGTAGTTATTTGTAATGTCCGGGAGGCAATAACTGCATTATTACCTATTGTAGGGCTATTAAGTAATATCTGTGAAAATGTTGGAGTATCGTTTGTTGACAAATCCTGGTTAATAACATTAAGGTTATTTATGTTCAAATGTGTATGCTTCTTTTGAATGGCATCTGTAATATCAGCATTTGTATTTGTGTAAGATTCAAGTAAAGCTAAATTATTATGTAAATGACTTAAAGAAACTGCATTATCGTAAGTATCTTTTAATTCAGTTGTAAATGCAGCAGTAATTGCATCTAAAATAGCCTGATTAGGATGTGTACCATCTCCTGAATTGTTTTGGTTTATTATAGTAGAGATACCGCCTGATGAAAATATATTTGATGATTTTGAAATATTAACAGCACGAAGATCATAAGCATAACCGATTACACTAACTATCTCGATTTCCATTTTTTTTGTTGCATTATCAAGGTCAATTGCAACTATAAAGTATTTTTCATTATCAATAACAACCCAGTCAGTTAATTTCCACTGTGAAGTATTAGAATCATAATTGAGAGTTAGCGTATTACTTTTATGTCGTTTACCGTAAAAATCCATCAACACCTGAGCTTGCGTATAGGCTACTGCATTTAAACCGTTAACATCAGTTATGGTTGGGTCATCGCAAAGAATAGTTTTCTTAAGAATATTTTTAGGTTTAATAGCACCTTTATATAATGCATAAAATCCGGATATTTCATCACCGTTTGAATCTTTAAGCCAGCTTTTAACCGTTACCTCAACACCATCGACCAATTTGTCCCAGAAATATTTAGGATCCTGATCATAAATTCTTGTATTCCCAATTGTCCTCTCAGTACCGGCAACAGTAGAAATATCCTTTTTGTTTTGTATAATAAGCTCATTAGCTTCATTAAGCATAATATAACATTGCATTGTATCTGCTAATTTTACAAGAGCGTCAAACGGATGTTCATCAAACGGATGTTCACCAATTAACTGAGTGAAAAATGAAAGCGGAACAGGAAAATTATCTGCACCAATTCTATTAACAACAGTGATATTATTCCATTGTTGTTTTACTATTGCTTCAATTAGCTTAATACCGTCAAATGCATAAATTTCCCATCCTGATACATAGATCGTTTCAATAATACTTTGAGTTGTGTATCTACGGAGTGGGTAATCATTATCACGATATCGTTTAAGATAGATGTCTTGATTATAGAAAAGTGAACTATACCAAGTGGTATCAGTTCGGATTTTCTCATCACAAGTACCGGTGTGATCTTGATCGGTTGTAGCTTCGTAATAATCGGAGTTTTCCGAATGAATACCCAGAAATACCCTGCCATTTATAAACTGTGAATCAAAATACTTAAATGTTATCAATCCAAGATGGTCAGGTAGATTACTTTCACCATTATTAAGAAAATCTATCTCAATTATATCACCTATATCTGGTGCATCTGATTCAAGGGTATTTATTACTAATGAATCACTTCTCGTATATCGCATCGTGATAGCATCTGTATCCCAATATTTCGCATAATTTATCCTGTCTCCTGTACCACCATAGACGTTTCCAAATATTGTCCCATCTTCACGTATATTCTGCGTTACAAGCTTGTTTATTGCCGATAGGCGGTCAACAATTTCAAAACTTATTTCTTTCTGATAAGCAGGTGTTTCAATTGTACTAATATCAGCTATGCCCTGTAGTCGTTGATACTGAGTTCCGGTATCGTCCGGAATACTAATTTCAAATACAAATCTGATGTCTGATGAAAGGTCTGCGGAAAATACTTCATAAGGTCTTATACCTTTATGATATCTTAAAGTTAATTTTGCCGAATCATACGCAATCACACCCGGCAAACCTTTTGATTTTGATTCGACTTTTTCAGATGTTGCCGGTGGCAATATTACCCACTGGCTCCAATCCTCCCAAATACCAGTTGAATAATCATGAAAACGTACTTTAACTTCGCCGGTGTACATTATGCACCTTCACGGCTTAGCTGGTACAATCCACTATTTACTACCTTTTGTGCTTCACGGTCATTTAGGTATGCAATTGCTGGACGGGATGCCAAGGAACGAATTTCTTCTCTTAACCCTTCCAAATCAATACTACTGCCATAGTTTTGAGTCATTAAGGTGTGCCTTACAGTTGCAATAAGATTATCCATACCCTCACCAAAATCACGTGCAGGAGCAATTATTTCAACTCCATTTTCACCAACTATCGCACCACCATGTTCATAAGCGGGCATTTGTGGTACTTTGGTTGACATTATCCTGTGAACTTGAGTTATACCTTGAGCAATTATCCCAATTGCCAATTTTATTGGGTTTCCCAATGCTTCTGTGGCACGTAGATAGGTATTCATAGTTGCTTCTGCAATTGCGGTCATCTTACCAAAAACAGTGTGTTTAGCAATCATAGCTGACAACATATTTAATGTTTCTCTCGCAGAATCTATTTCAGCTATATGTTCTGCACGTTTAATGCTTGCACGTTTTTTTGCGTAGTTATCCTCGATTTGTAGTTGTCGGTCGAGAAATGTTGACTGAATTTCTGACCTTGCATTTGCATCCTCTTTATAAATATCAAGTTGTCTATCCCGCCACAACTCAAGAAGAGCTTGTTCTTTTGCCAAACCTTCATTCATTCGCTCAATTTGCATCTCACGGACATCGAAATCAGCCATTAACTTGATGTTTTTTAATATTTCATCAGCATCGAGGTCAATATCATCAAGAACAATTTTAGGTCTTACTGGTACTTCGATAGGCTTTTTATTACCACCATCCCTACCGTCATCTTTCCCATCATCTGGTTTCGTAAAATCTATGCCGTTTTCTGAAATATAATTCAGGAAGTCCTGATATTGCTGTTTGCTTTCTGCGATACCATTTTTAACTTCATTTATATCAGCTTTCAATCTCATGGTATCAAAACCTTGGTTAAAAGACTCTGACCCGATTTGGTCACCTTGACCAGCCGCTTCAATTTCTTTCAGCTTTAATTCGAGATCAAATAATTCTTTTTGTTTTGATACTATATCAGATTTAAGAGAAGCCAGTTCCTCTTCAGCCGCCATCATGAGTATTTTTTTCTCAAACTCCTCATTGGCTTTTTTCTGCATCTTGTATAGTTCTTCAACACCAGATTTTTCAAGGTCAATATTACCAAGATAATTTGGATATTTATCCTGAAGCTCTTTTATAGCTCTTAGCCTTGTATCCTCTTCTGTATTAAGGTCAGTTAAAATATCAACGAGTGCATTAAATTCAACTTGCTGATCTTTAAGTACGTCCGTTCCACTTGAGAATATACCAAGTATGTCGATAGTCGTTTCGGCAAGACTTTTTAGAGTAGGTAACAGTATATCACCGACATCTTTCATTATAAGCGTTACGGCATCTTCAATGTTAGAAACAAGTCCGTTCCAAGTTGCGGATTGAGCATCCATCATGCCATTGAACTTACCCATTTCTTTTGTAACAACTGCCCATACTTTAGTAGAATCAGCATTTTGCTTTTGCAACTTTTCTATTTCGCCTCTGGCATCTCCTGATAGAGCACCCAACTCCTGAAGTCGCATAAGAGCTTCACCAACCGGACGACCTGATTGAATACCATCGTAAAGCCGTCCAAACCACATGGCAAGTTCATCAATCCTTATTCCAACACCGGCGGCAACATCACCTATCATTGTCATTGATTCAACACCTGACAATGCCCCTTTTGTCAAGACTTCAACAACTCTATTTGCTTTTACCACTTCAGGAAATTCATAAGGTGTGGTTTTACCAAATTCCGAGAGTTCCGCAAGTCGTTCCCTGGCACTTCCAAGATTACCGAGCAATACCTTCAATTGTACTTCAAACTGTTCAAACATGGCACTTGTGCCAATTGGTTTTTCAAGCACACTAACAAGTGTACCTGCAAGCTCAAGTGCTTGATTAAACCCGGTAACAATCATTCCCCATTTTGCAAGGGAATCTGACACCGATGTAGATTTACCACGCAGACCTTTTAATTGCTGTTCTGCATTTTCAATCTTGGCATCGAATTGCTTGTCATCAATCTTTATTTTGAGTGTTACCGTACTGCTCATTTTTCTTTAACTTTTTCCTTTAAATGTTTTGCATATAATAAATCCCTTATATTTTGCGTCCTCTCAAGAGCTTCAAGTTCGGCAAAACTACAAGGGCAATGATTTTTGATAATATGGTCGTATGTTTGAATGTCACCGGCTACTATGAAGATTTCGTATTTTTCCCGTTCAGCTTTTGCAAGATATTGTCCGGGAGAGAATTTATAATCTTGCTCATTGTCTCTAAATCGGAAAACAGGGTTTTTTTCTCTAACTCGAAACGCCTCAATAGAGCATTCCGCTTGTATGCTATAAAAAAAAGGTAAACCCTAAGCAATTCATCATAATCCTGATTTTGCCAGTTTATACCGTCAACTTCATTTAACAACTTTGGAAAATCTTCTTGTATAGCATCGAGTTCTATCTCAGCATCGAATTTGCCAGTCTGGTTAAATGTATGTAGTTTTTCTTTTGTAAATCTTTTGACAAGAACTTCTTCAATAGCAAATGTGTAAGGTTTGCTTTTAACTTCTACTTCATTGCCATCTTTAACAAATCTGAATATTTCAATTTTGTGTTTGCTCATTCATATCCCTTTCTGTTTTATTTGAAACTTTTTCTGGAAGCGTTGAATCAATTAGCGTTTTTTTGAAATCAGGTGTAACAACTGTAAACCTGTGACCGTGCAGTTTACTTTTTATCAATATCTTGTCGTTTTTGATTTCAAGGTTTTTTAACCTTGTTGAAAAGTATTGTGCGATGTTTCCGGAGCCATCATAAACCCTTATTGCAAATCGCTTATCTTTGAATGTTTTTTTTATTGCTATCATAATTACCCTCAATAACCGATTTTTATTGTTCCGCCAGTTGCACCGGTTGTATCTTCAGCAGCACCACCGTTTCCAGTGCCAAACAAAAAACTGTGTTCATAAAGAGGTATTTTACCCACGTATTTTGCAACAAGGATTCTATTTTCATCATCAATGGTAAATTCATTTGTTTGATGTAATACTCCTTCAGCAATATCAATTCCAGCATATAATGATGAATCCGCTCCATTTTGTTCTTTCCAAAGAATTGATGATGACATATTTTTATTCATCTGCTCAACAACTTTGCTGATTGTTGCTTCAAATCCGGTTATTGATATTTCCAGCTTCAGGTATTGTGCAACAAGTTTATTATATGCATCTTTCTGACCCTCAAGAGTCATCTTGAATTCTCTTGATTGAATATCAGCTTTTGAAAATACTGCTGTTGTTTTTGGTGATTCAAACGATATATAGAACGGGTACCGGTATGCTGTTTCATCAATGCCCTCAGCGTTTGATAAACCAAAGTCAACTGCTGTTTCTGAATCCGCACTATCTATGAGTGTTACGGCATTGTCATACTCAAGTGCACCTTCAAAAGTTGGAGTTAATGAACGCTTTTCATCATTCATTACAAATTCAAATCCTATACCCAGCTTGTTATCACCTGTGAATTTAAATACGTCATCGCTGCTGGCAGAGGCTGATTGTTTATTGGTTATCATTTGTATATCAGCATTCAGGTTAGCCCAGCTGAGCATTCTTGATAACATCTGCATAGTACCCTGGAAAGATTCTCCGGAAACATTAAAATTAACTTTGTTTCTTAAGCTTCGTTCAAGGTAATCAGCAGTGTTTTTAAATTCAGTTATTTTTAATGCAGTTTTTGATCTATAACCAAAGGCAAGTGCATTAGCCGGTGTTGTAGCTAAAGTCCCGGCATCACACGCAACGAGTTGTCTTAGTCCTGGCATGCTTCTCATTACTTTTCTTCTCCAGTTTTAAGTTCCAGTATTGACAAGACAGCTTTAATTACTTCCCAATCATACAAACCATTTGCAATCAGTCCAGATGCTAAACCGTAAATAAAGATGTAATACCATTCAAGCTGTACAAATATTCCGATTTGCAAAAACCAACCGATTAAGGCTAAAAGAATTGACATTCCCCAGCTAACATATTGAGGATTAATTTTCTTTAACCAAGACAAGTTCCGCACAAATGATGTTGCAACAATAACAAAAGCCGCAAGTGCTGGAATCGATAAAAAGTTTGCAGTTAATTCGCCATCGGGAATAAAACTACACTGCCCATACGCCAGCGATGATAGCGAAATAAAAAAGAAACCGAATAAAATTATTTTGAATGATCTCATAAGTATCCTCCATTTTGTTTAGTTAAGTTTTATGTATTTTTGACCGTTGGCTTCCATGAAGTTTTGCAGATTATAGCTTATTTCATCAAGCAGAGATTCACTTTTAGTAGTTGTTTCCTCAAGCTTAGTAATTCGTTTTTCATGGTCTTGGATCATGTAATAGCTTATTGATACCTGAGCAACTGCACCCACAATCAACATAATTACTACTAATAATAAGTGTAGTTTCTTTATTAGTAAGAATCCTTGATCCTCTAAATCTTTAGCTACTTGTTCGCTCATTACTTCCTTTATTCCTTAAGTTCTGCAAGCTGTTCACAATCTTTTCTACTGTTCTGCCACCGAAATAGAATGACATAATGAGCATTCCCCATTCCCCAAGTAATTTCACATAGGACTCATTTACCGTAAAATCTGCTCCACTTGCGATACTAAGAACTGAGTACATCGTAAGAATAAATACGAGTGTAAGTGGTCTGATATTTTTTGAAAGCCATGAATCTGAATTCATATCCGCTTTCAGTCGCTCAGTCAATTCTTTATCATACTGGCTTTGCTTATCCATTACACTTAGAATAAATGAATTTATTGAGTCCTGAAGTTTGTTCTTGAGCGTGAGCTTTTCCTCGTCTGTTGTGCTTACATCATCTATTATCTTACCAACACTGTCGATTACATCAGAGGCTCCACCAGTTAACCAGTTCCAAAATCCCATGCGTTTTTCTCCAAGATTTTAATAATTGGGAGGTGGCGAGCCTCCCGTTAATTAAGCCAAAAGGGAAATAAATGAGATAGTATTAAAGCCTGATGCGGCTTAAACGTTTTACTTTTTTCATGTCTTCAAGTTTGTGGTTACCGATGAATTCTAACCTTGATTTACCACCGGGTGTAGATTCAAGGTTTTCAAAATCGGTGAATTTAAGACCTGAGTTTGTAGCAATTCGCAAACCGTCAACTTCGTTATAATCAACAAGATATATCGAACTACAATCGCTGTTTGTACCATCACTTTCTGTCTGAGGCAAATACTTTAATGGCACGGGTATCATTTTAGTATTACCAAACATATCAATCGTGCTACCAAAAGCTGTAGTAGTTTGACCATACAGATTCAGCTTTTTGGCAATCGCTGTGTGTCGAGCAAACATTTTGTTGTTCATTATCATCACCGGATTACCACCCATATCAGCTATTTCAGCTGTTACGTCCTCTTCATAAGAGCGTAAAGTAGCTTCATTTGCAAGTGATAACTGAACGCCAATTTGAATCAAGGACGCATGAATCTGTGCCTGTGTCAACCCTTGAAAAGATGCTTGACCTGAAGATGAAGCAACATCTTTAATCATTGTTGCGAGACCAAGAATATCAGTAGTCACACCATCGCCGTTAAAAATATCATGGAGCACATCACCAACTACTTTTTTAGCTAACCTCAATTGCTCATTTTCAATTCTTCTTCTTAGACCTTCAGGAGTAATCGCTCCAATGTCCAAATCATTTAGGTAGGCACTATCGATTTCCCATTCAAACGCATAGGCACGTTGAGTGTCACTTGCTTTTGATGGCGAATAAGTGAACTTTTTGGCGGCCGCATTAATTGCCCTTGCGGAATTATCCGTATCACCGACATCTTCCTTTACAGGATAGTTATCAAAACTGAACGGCTCATAACCAAATTCCATTACTTCAAGTATCTTGAACGCCTGCAAAAGAAATGTAAGCATTCTTTTTCCCTTTTCGGAACTCATACTTGAATGTGAAGCCTGATAAATATTCATAATGTTTCCTTCTTAAATTTTAGTTAATTAGTTATCCATTTTGTTCATGGCTTCCAACATTGTTGGATTTGCACCAGAAAGCGGGCCCTTGTATGCGGTTTTCTGTGATTCGTTAGTTTTACCACCATCGCTGTTTTTTACAAGTGATTTATCAACCGAAAGGTCGGAGAGTATAGATTCGAATTGCTCAGGGTCTTTTTCCGCAATTGCTTTCCATTTTTCATTCCACTTAGCTTCCGTGATACGCCCTTCCTCAATACCTTTCTTTTTCAGATTTTCGATTTTCTTTTGCCTGTCAGCTTCAAGCTTTTCTTTTTGAGCCGCAACAGATTCATCACGGTCTTTTTTCATATCTTTAATAAGGTCAGATAATTCTTGTATTTGAGCCTGCTGAGCTTTAATTGTTTTAAGGGCTTCAGACATTTCAGAACCTTCCTGGGTGGCATTTTTCTTTTCCTGTCCTGGTCCTGTCACCGGGACAATTTTATTAATTTCATCTTTTACCTTGTCCTCTTTTTCCTTTGGGACTTCAATACCGAGATTCTCAAGTAGTGCTTTTATTTTTTCCCACATGATTTAGGCAACTCCTGTTTTTAGTTTCTAATGTTTACATACCCAACTTATGCACTTCAATCCTCACTAACATCTAACTGGTTACCGGTTAGATTTTTCATCATTTTTTTTTAGCGATATTAGATTTGTAAGATTTCTCATGAATCCAGGAGAAATTCACTGCAACGGTTGTTTGAAAGGATTTCTCATAATTCCGGGAGAAATTCGTTACAACGATTGTTTGAAAAGATTCCTAATAAGTAAGGAGAAACCCTAATGGGATTTGGTAATAAACAGATATTAACGAGCAGGGTGTTGGATGCGGATGAATTCCTTAATTCTGTTGATACAGATAAACTTGCCGAAATAGACGCTGAGGTAAGCGATTTAATATATCAGAAAACAGGATATGAGATTCCGGACGATCCAGCAAGTGCACCTGGGATGTTGAGAGGTATCTGGGCAGACATCGTACTTTTCAAAATTATTCGCTGGCAATACAAAGTATCAGAGGATGAAATTAAAAGACGAACTATATTAAAAGATGATGCGATGTCATTATTAAATAACCTGGAAACAGGCAAATCTCAATTAAAAAGTTCCACAGTTGAGATGGTCAAAGTCAGTGGCACAAAACGTATAATTACACCATAGGAGTATTTTATGGAATTAGAACCAGCACATGTAGCCGATGCATTAGTTGAAAAATTAAAATCCTTAACGGATTTAACTTATGGTGATAAGAGCGTAAAAACTATAAAAGCGATTGCCGTAAAACCGGATGATGATTCGGGATTTACTCCACCTTATATAGGTGTAGCATATATTTATGATACGGATGGTCAAAAGATTTCAGGTGGTCATGTACATAAAATTCCTGTCACTTTGGCTTTAATTTGTTCAAGTTCACCCGGATATCGATACGAAACAGAGGCACTTCGTGAAGCGTTACATTATGCCAGAACTGCTGTTAAAAAATGTATCGGTGAACTAATAGTTAATATTGGTACAAAAGAGGAACCGAATAACGTTATAGTTTATCTATCAGCACAGACTAAGCCAATTGAAATTTTCGAAGCGGATCCGGATTTATCAATTGTTGCTGGATATCTCGAATATGAGGATCATTTATGATGCTTAAATCCCTCAAATACCGCAATACAGGCGTTTCCCAACATTTCCCAAACTTTAGCCGTGCCATTATGCCAACTGGCTTATTGAAATGCTTAGAAAAGATTTCTCGTAAATCCGGGAGAAATTCATTGCAACAGTTGTTCGAAAAGATTTCTCGTAAATCCGGGAGAAATTCGTTGCAACAGTTATTTGAAAAGATTTCTCGTAAATCCGGGAGAAATTCATTGGAACGATTAATATTGAAGGATCCAAGATGATATTAAAGTATTCAATAATAGTCTTTATTTCACAAATCATATTTGTTGCCTGTCGAACATGGAATGTTAAATCTATTTCAAAAAATGATGTTACGGCTGCTGTGGTCTCCGGTATCCTTGTTCAGGTGGTTTGGCTTATAAATATTGCAATTGGTAGCAATTTCACACTTAAATTTCTTGAAAATTACGACTTTCAGTACATCCCTGTTGTATTGCTATCGTTAACTGGTGGAGCAATAGGCACATACTTATCATTAAAAATAAAGAGGAACCCTAATGGCTAAGTCTAAATTGGCTAACCGACTTACTTTGTCGAAAAGGAAAAAGATACATGAGCTTTTTTTCAAAAAAGAGCTTGATATAAATCAGATTGCAGAACTTGAAAACGTAACCTATTGGCAAGTTTATAGGGTTATAAATGGCGTCACAAAACTGGATGGGTCTCCACGTGCAGATAAAGGCAAATCAAGAAGTTTAATTAATGATGATGGAAAACTTGAAACCGTTAAGTGGTCAATCGATGACTTTCAAGATTTGGACGACTTTCAGTTATTCGTACTAATGTCCGCCCTTGAAGATGCAGCTTCTTATGAAATGTTGCCGGATGCCAAGGTGAAGCTGGTTAAAGATATTGAGATAATCCAAACAAAAATAACACAGCGACAATTGAAAGGTAATATTCGCCGTGCTGATGCTGAAGTAATTGCAAGAATTATCAGACGTTTCAAACCTGATGCGACCAATCAGGAAATCGTCCAAATCTACAAAGAAGAAATGGAAATGTATCAAAGGGACAGATAATGAGTAATCAATTTCTTGATAATACGTTACGCAAATTACAAGAGTTCGCAGACTCTGAAGACTCAATAGCCAAAAAGGAAGAGCTTAAAAATGCCCTGCTAAAAGTCACACAATTTTCAGGGAAAGATAAGTCTAATGAGGCTAAGCAGAAACGACTTGAAAGAGCAAAAAACGATTTTTGGTATTTTGATAAGGTATATTTTCCAGCTTCAATGTATGGCGATGGTGATTATGCACCTGCGGGTAAGTTTCATAAAGAAATTGTTTCAATTGCAGATAAGCAGGATAAGAAAGCACATCTCATACTTGGCCCCCGTGATCATGCAAAAACTGCAATGCTTCAAAAACACTTTGTTTATCAATTTCTATTCGGTAAAAGAAGGTTCATGGCAGTTGGTTCTGAAACACTGGATACTCCCAAAAGCTATATTCTTGATATAACTTATCTTATTCTTTACAATGACAGGATACAACACGATTTTGAAATTAACTGGCATGAACAATCAACTGAAAAGTTATTTGCTACAAATACTGAAAATCCGCAAGGTACTTTTGTAACAGCTTTGTCAGAGGAAAAATCTTCACGAGGTAAGCAACGTTTGATGAACCGTCTTGATTTTATCCTTTTAACTGATTTTGAGAATCTGACATCTTCATTAACTAATGAAGCTATTGAAAAACGTGCAGACCGTCTTAATGAAATGCGTGGCTCTTTAAGTAAAAAAGGTACGCTTGTTTGGGAGGCAAATAATACGCATGTTGATTATCTAAGTAATCAATTACTTACTGAACAGGACGATGGGCGTATATCTGAAAATATTGTAGTGCATGTTTATCCAGCGTGGGACAATCATAGGCATCCTCGTCAAAAATCGTTATGGTATTCAAGATTCCCAGCGAATAGCGAAGCAGAGCTAATCCAACTATTAAAGCCAAAAGATGGATTAGATTGGGCAGGTAACTTCCAGCAACGACCAAGACGTAAATCAGGCGACTTATTCCCTGACACATATTATAATGAGTACTCAGAGCTTCCCGGTGACATTCAGGCAGTTATCTGGACGGATCCAAACACCTCAGAAAAGGGCAAAGGTGATACAACTGCAATTGCCTGTTTTGGTTTTAGTCCAAGTACGCAAAAGTACTATATTACAAATGCAAGATGTCGAAGCTATTTCCATAGCAACGAGTTGTTAAAAGATATATTGGAAATGCAGGATAGTGAATCCAGAAAAGGTACTATGATAGTTACGCTTGGCATGGATGGGAATGTGAACCAAGAATCGAACTGGAAAAACAATATTTACAACTTCACACAGATTTATAAGATACCTTATCCGGCAGTTCTATTCAGAAAATTCAAGGTCGATCTGTTGGCAACAAACCTTGAATCAGTCTGGAAGGAAAACAGGATCCTTTTCCCGCAAGGATTTATTAAAACACACGAAGGTAAGGAATTTTTCAAACAGGTTATTGGATTTAGGTTAAAGAAAGCTGGCAAAAAGGATGACGCACCTGATGCAATGATTTGTGCATACACATTGCTAATTGAGCTTGGTATTGGTTATATCCTTGACGATGTTCCACAAATGAAAAGTTATTCAAATCGAAAAATTAGAAGAGTTTGAGGTAAGGTATGTTTATAAATTCATATTTGACAAAACGCCTAATGGTTGAGTCAATCGAAAAGGCAATTGAATACTACAAGAAAGCTGTATATGTTGACCCTAAGTATCGTGATATTAGATACTTTATGAGTCTTCTTATCAGATTACCACAAATTGATCAGCATTTATTTTCTTTAATATACTTCAGAAAACAAGCAGTACAAAGTTTTGCTTATACTATCAAGTTCCCTGATGAATACCAGGCAACTGAAACTGAAAAGAAACAGTTACTTGAAATACAAGAGCGATTTTCATCTTCAGGATTGCACAGCCTTATTGATACTACCATGAATGGGCGATTAAATGGGATGTCCGCAGCACAACTCAACTGGGAACACTCAGATAACAGAAAGCATTTTGTAAGTTCTGTTAAATCATTACAACTTACCGAGTTGGATTATGATCTTGAAAATGATACTTCACTTATTCACATCGATACTGATACCAATACTCAAAAATGGGAAAGAAAAGACATTGACAATAGTTCAACATATTGCGTTCGTTTTAACCCAATGTCCGGTATCGAAAATGACTTTCCGGGAGGCTTTCTAAGAATTAACTTTTTAAGAGTACTTATTAAGTATTTTGACTTTTTTTCATGGGCAAAAAACAATGAAAAAAGCATGATATATGCTCAGTATGAAGAACGTTTCAAAACAATGCTGTCTGAAATCATGACTCAACTTGAAAATATTGGGGAGAATAGTGTTGGAGCTTTTCCGAAAGGTGTTGACGTGAATGTTCTTGATTCATTAAAAAACGAAGTACTCGCATCGCATGAGGCACTTGAACAAAGTGTAAACAGGTCAATGAGTTTATCAATTGCCGGACAATATACTGCAACTGATCCGGGCGATGGTCATAGTTACGCCGCTTCGAAAATCGGTTATAGCATTGCTGAAAACGTTACACTAAGTGATCTTGTTTTTGTTGAAAAGCTAATATCATCTCAATACTTGATGAAAGATTATAGAATCAATTATTCTGATGAACCACGAAATGCATTTCCTGTATTCGTATTCAAGAAACGTAAATTTGATGATCTTGAATCAAGGGCAAGAATAGTAACTGACTATACAAGTAATGGTATTCCGGTAGCTGAAGATAATGTTTATACCGATGTTGGTCTTAAAATACCTGATGAAAACGACAAGGTAATTGTTGCAAAACCAAATACTCTTGGTTTAACATGATTAACAAAATAGTTGATGACATATTACTTGCAAAGCTGGGAAATAAAACACTCTTCATTATTCGCAGAAGAACAAAGCAGGGTATGTTTCTGCCCGGATCATCTGATAATGCCGGTAATTATAGTGAGAAACCTTTTGCTATGCCCCTTACTGCCTTAAATCAAACAAATCAAGGCACAATTAGAAGAGCGGCTGGAACAGATAGTAATAGAAGTAAAGTTTACGATCCTGAAAATTTTCAGATTTTTACTGCGAAAAGTAAAGCCCTTTGGGTATTAGTTAAAGGCGGTTATTCCAAACTTAGAAGTCTTTTAGGTAAGCAAAATGATAAAGTAACAATGACATGGTCTGGAAGTTATCTAAGAGACTTAGGAGTAATCCGGACAGGTAGCAATTCAGCTACTTTAGGGTGGAAAAGTTCGGAAAATCAAAAACTTGCTTACTGGCATAATATAGCCGGTGCCGGTAAGTCCAAAAGGATTCATAAAATTTTAGGGTTAACTAAACAAGAAGAAAAAGAGCTCATTCCAATAGTTGAAAAAGAGCTCATTAAAAACTTGGATAATTATTTCAAATATTATATAAGGAATAATATCAACGAGTAATTAACCGAAAAAGTGTTTCATGGCATCATCAAAACCTATCCATTGCCCATTATCATCTGAGTATTTTGTGTTTTCGTTGTTCATGAGACCTCCTTAATAAATGACTTTGAGCTAATTTTAACATTATCTGTCAGGTATTTACTTTTCCAGTTATTAATAAAATTACAATCAACCGGTTCAGTATTTGTAAGGACATCATTAACGTTAAGTATTTCTGAATTCTTAAAGCAAGTATTTTCAGTAAACATTTCCCATATTTCGCACTTGCTATTGTTCCGTCTAACTAAATATTCAATCATTTATTTACCCTGTGTTTATAAATTTAACACACACAGGGTGCACTATTTATGGGGGAATAGCAAGCATTATCTATAAACATTTGCAAGTTATATACAAAGCATTTATTATAAGTGATCAATAAACGAACTTGGGAATAATATGCTAAATCGCATTTTCAAATGGAATGGTAAATACTGGGGTTTCACGAATAATAATTACTTATATGATAAGAGTGGTATTTATCATGGGTGGATAGAAAGTAATGGAGATGTTTGGAATAGTGATGGAAGCTATATGGGAAAACTGATTGAGGATAAGTATATTCTCCGGCCCCAAAATGTAATATCCAGATCGCCCAGACATCCCCGCAATAGGAGCAATATTTATATCGTACCGGTGGATTCAGTTGACAAAATTGGAAGAACCATACGAGCAGGTTGGGAGGATGCTTTAAATTAGTACCTAATAATAATATTCCGAGACAATATTGGTTTGGATTGCATTCTGCCATTAACTTTTTACCCTCCATTGCCGCCAAGGGGCATTCGACAAATGTGCTTAATTTGTTTGGAAAAACTTCCAAACAAGCTTGCTATAATGCCTTTTTATGATTATTTTTGTTTGGTAAAATTACTTAACATATGGGTAGGCTAATGAAAAGTGCAGAAAATGCTTCTGAAAATAACGAGGTGAAGATATCTAATCTCTCTGTAGCATTTCAAAACTCTTCAATAAGTTTTGCAAAATTTATTGAGGAAAGGTTAGAAGAACTTGGTATTACGAAGAATTTTTTATGTAGAGCAATTAAAATTGATAACAAATCTTTAAATCGTATACTGACAGGAGAAGCCCAAAAGGTTGATATTGTCACCATTTTGAAATTAGGAGATTTTTTACAAATTGATTTTAGTGAATTTGTACATCGCTACATTGCAGAACTTGACTCTCAGGAAATCAAAAAAATAAAAGGGGCTCGAAGTGCTGGAGTTATTATTCGAAACTTCGACCTCGATACGCTCAAAAGTATAGGGTTTATTAAGAGTAAGTCGAATTTTGAGGAAATTGAAAAGAGGATATTGGATTATTTCGAAATGGAATCGCTCCTTGAATATGAGCAGAAGATGATTACTCTTTCAAGTTTATTTAGTCGAACACGAGCTTCAACATCTGAAAAAATGTTAAAATTTTGGTGTATGACTTCAATTGAAGAATTTAAATCAATTGATAATCCTTATCACTTTGATCTTGAAAAGGTAAAAGCAATTTCAACAAGATTGAGTATCTCAACAAGTGATGAAGTAAATGGTTTATTAAATGCTATCCGAAATCTGTATCATGCAGGAGTAACTGTATTAGTAAATCCTTATTTAAGTAAAACTCAGGTAAGAGGTGCTACATTTATTGTCAATAATAAACCCTGTATTGTAATTCAAGATTTTAGAAAATCATACGACACAATTTGGTTTGCTTTACTTCATGAGATTTGTCATGTAATAAAGGATCTGCAATCAATAAGGCTCACTAAATATCATATTACAGCTGAAAAGAGCAGTGCCGATCTATTTATTGATAAGACCATTGAAGACAGAGCAGATGCTTGGGCGGCGGAAATGCTCTTACCAGAAAATAAGATGAAATATATTGCTGGATACATCGATATCCCTGGTATTGTCACTAAACATGCAAGAGCATGGCAGGTAAGTGAATCAATCATTTACGGACAATATGCCTACAGATATGACAAACCTTTTTATTATAGTAAAACAAAAAAAGCTGAAGTAGCAATTAAACAGTTGTTGAATAAAGATATTTTCAAAGAGGAAAATATTGAGAAAGCTGTAAATAAAGTTAAATATATTTATAATTAAATTTAGCAGGATAAAAATGGATGGAATAAAAAAGGTTTCTGAAGAGAAAGATAAGACATCAAGTATATGGGACGACCCTGAATTAGCTGAATTACTTTTTATTTCTGAAGAGAATAGGGAAAATGAAACCGTTGAAGCATCTGAAGCAGAAATTGAAGAAGAACAGGTAATAATGCTTCCAGACCTTCAAGATAGTGATTTAGCTTATGAACTTTACCATAAAACTCTTCAACCATTATTAAGGAAAGCATTAAAAAACTCAACAAAAGCTGCAAAATCAATCGTGCGAAACGAAGTTAATCTCTTACTCAAAGATGGGAAGAAAAAAGGTAGAGACGGGAAACAGGCATATTATTATCGAATTCAACAAGCAATCGATATAATTCGTAATTGGGAAGAGTTATGTGCTACAGACAAAATTCCGCCAACAGATTCAAAAACCTTTCGCTTATATTGCATTTTCAATGAGCAAGTTAAGAAAATTAAAGATAGTTTGAATGAACCCAATTAATGGGTATATTATAAAGAAAATGATGGAGAAATTCTCATGTCTAAAAATGAGAAGACGTCGAAAGAAATCGGCACAATCGCTTCTAAAATCCTTAGAGATAAACGGTACTCTAAGGATTCTAAAAGGGTCGCAGGTTCAGCACTTACCCAACGACCCGACAGAAAAAATAAAAAGAAATAAATTAGCTGTAACCAATTTATTTCTTGGGAGAGCAGGTGTACAACCTGCTCTTTTTATTTTACCTAAGAAAGGTAAATAAAATTTTTGTAATTTGCCAAAATAGGTCTTTGAATAGGCAACAATGTAATGTAGTAAAGTGTTCCAACTAATTTAAGCAATTGCGTATTAACTGCAAGCTTTCAATACTTTAATCTTATTTAATTAAAAGGCGGCTTTATGAAACGGAAGTTATTATCAATACTAATTATTGTAATTATAACACTATACGGTTGTGCACCTTCATTTGCAATTAAATCATTAAGTGACAAATTTTCAGATATTAGCAAACCGGAAATTATCGTTGGTGAAAATAACCGCATTTCAACAAAATCGTCTCAGGGCGGTTGGCATGTTGATGAAAAGGGAGTTTATGTTGATCCTTATGTTAGTAAAGATAGAATAACAAAGGAAATACTTAGCTTTGGTTTTTATATAACACATCTTAATCGTGAATTAAATGATGGTTTTAGACCTATTAATCAGATTATCTTTATTACAGATTCTGGCAAACGTATTGAATTAAGTGTAACCGCTACTGATACTGATTTTAGTGTAAACTCATGGAATAATATCACAAACCAATACAATACATCATTTTCTGAATCCGGGCACACTTCAGTAACCAGAGATGATTTTTTAAATCTTGTAAATGCAAAATGGTGTGAAGCCAAAATTGTAGGGGGAGAAAGAATTCAAACATACGATAAAGATGATATTTCGAGTGATTTTTTGAAAAACTTAAAAACCTTTTACAATCAAGTAAATAATAATTAAGTGTTTTATTTGAAGTGGGCAGGGTTAAATAGTTCACCAGTAGCTTTTCTTTTATAGTCAACTAAAGGTGTAAGATAGTGTTGGCATCTGTAACCGCCAAGTGAGCTTCGAACAGGTAAACCCTGCCCATTATCCATTGCTGAAAGTTCCGAAATGGTATAAACACGACCAACATGTTTTCGACAAAACGTCCTTGTATTTTTAGAATTATCCCCATCATAGAGGTAGTACATAACACCTGCCTGTTTTGCCATCTCCTCTTGATAGTTGTTATCGAACTGCAATAATGCTGTTCTGGCAAAATTTTCCGCTGAGTGATTACCCAAGCTTGTATTTAACAATCTTTTTCTTATTGAATTAAATCCATATTCACCCTGTACCGACCTCTTTAATTCTGTAATTACCTTATCTGCTATCTTGGATTCGATTTCTGGAAATTCGACATTAATAAGACTGTGTATTTTATTATAATCATTATAATTGTTAACCGGATTTGCTAAGTCGTGAAAATAGTCGTTCCAGACGTTTTTAATCTGCTCTTGTGATTTAGTTAATTTCTTTATTATTTCATTTGTATAGTTTGAAGGGAGTAATTGAGCTCGTTTTAAATCAGCCGATACCTTATTAATATCAATAACACCATCAACGGTATTTTGAATATAAATTCTTTCAATAGTTCGAATAACAGCAGTTTTATATTGCGATTCACCTGCGAGTATGGCGTTTGTGAGGGATTCTTTAATTTGTTCTATTTGTTTGCGGTGTTTATTCATTTATACATCGTTAAATAAATCATGTTGACCACCATTTAATTTCAATCTTAGATGTTCACCTGCAAATTTTCTAAAATCATCTATTAGGTTATTATTTTCAAGAAACTTCCAGTAGTCATTGAGTGAGTAAAGCATTTTCTCATCAGTAATTGGTGCGGATTTATGAAAAGCATTACCGGTACAGGTTGTTATATATTCCATTGTCTGATTGCATTTTGGGCAGTACATACCCTTTATTTGAAATGGACTCATATAATGGTCAAGTGGACCCAAAACTTTACGTTTTGAGCCACCAACTTCATTATAGCTATCAGAAAAATCCTCACCACAATTTCCGCAAATCATTATATATGCTCTTTATGAAATTTTTGGGAATATGTAAAACCACTACCATTTCCGAAATCCTTTAATGCTTTTTCGTATGCTATTTCAAAAGCATGTTTTTCATCATCGATTTCGGTTGTAACAGTTATCGGAACTTCAGCAGTACCTTTTGTTTCTTTATCCGGAACAAGGAAAGTGAATTCCCATTTGAATTTAGCTGTTACTTCTGGTTGCGTTTTCTGATCTTCACCAGTTGTTTTCTTTTCTGCCATTTTGCACCTATAAGTTTATGATTATTATATTTTTAGTTTTTTTGAGCTTAATGCCCATTTTAGTTATCGATATTGGTTTAGGGTAACTGGACTTCTTTCTTTTCTTTTTGATGCCTATAAGTCCACGTATTTTATTTAATTTTACTTTTGATATTCTGCTAAATCTGCCAGCTTTGTAATGACTTATCTCATAACTTTTGAAACCGGCAACTTTGAGTTTATCAATATCTTTGTTAGTTAAGTCTGGCATTACTAATTAACTGAAGAATAATTTAACTCCACGTTATCGTATTCACCGTCCGGATTTCGCTTCCAAATCCTCGTGTAAGTTTTTCTATTAGGTTTTGATATTGAGTCCTCAAGAAGGTTCATAGCCTCAGCAAATAAAGGATTTTTAACTCGTTTTTTATATTTGAGCAAGCCCATTACCTTTTTTGTATCAAGTCCACCGGTACGGGTTTCAAACGCATCAAGAATGATTTGCTTTACAAATTCCTCATTAGACTGCACACTACCATCAAGAAATTCCATTAACTTTGCTCGACAAGCTGATATTAAAGTATCATCAAAAACAATCCGTTCTGATTGATTAACTTCAATTTTAATCGACCTATCAAAATTGAAATAAGTTATATTTCCTTTATGCTTAGTTGGGTCGATACCATTTTCTTCAAGAATTGCTTTATATATTTCTGATGTTCTCTCAGCTACATCACGTTTAAGCTCTAATAAAGCAGTGCTTAACTTTTCTGCTTTATTCATAATTGCACTAAGGTGTCTTTCTTTTAGCTTTTCTGATTTAGTTACCCGTGACGATGGTATTTCATTTCCATTTTCATCAATCCACTTTTTAGTTGACATATTATACCTCTGTTTCATCTTCATATTGATTTTTATCTACAACTACTGATGTTTTTGCAACTTCTGCAAGAATTATACCCATGCCAGCAAACAAGCCACCAATAACAACTGCCAAAACTGTTAATACTATATATATACTCATAATAAATTCTCTTTAATTGTTTCTTACATTATGCAATGTTAGTAAAGTTCTTGTCATGTTAATTTTAAGCTGAATAACCTTACTTGCTTCACGAGCCTTACTACTATACTTTTGTATGGTTTCAAGTCTCAAAAGATTATTATAAAGTGCCGTCTGATCATTAAGACCAGGATAATTTTGTTTTGCATCTGCAAGTACAGTCGAGTAACCAATAACTACACTAAACACGAGTTAATGCTCCATTCTTGTATAGCTTTACTTCCCACTGTTCCAGGCGTTTAATTAGTTGATCAGCTTCGTCAATAGTCATATCAAACCCAACGATACGTCTGCCGAAAGTTTTATATGTATATTTGGCTAATTGTATTGAATCCAACTTGATTCTGTAATAAGCAATTGCCTGTATTTTCTTTTTCTGTGCATTCGTGCAACGTACCAAATCACGGTCACGCTCAAATTGGGAGTATTTTTCCTTTATTCCCTTTACAGCTTTATTTTTTGATACTATACGAAGCGTTTTAATCGCTCCTTCGATCTGTTTCAGATCGAAGGATTTAGATGTTTCTACCTTGAAATAATTCCAGAGGAACCAGCGTTTGAATGCCTCAATATGGTATTCTGAAGTACACAACCCCAACCTTGACATCTTGGTGATTATCCTTTTATGCAGTTTGATACGCTGTTCAGCTATTTTACTTTTGCACTGGATAGCCATTTTATTAACTCAACAATTTTGTTATATCAGTATTTCCGATTTTACCACCGTGTGACTGGATTTGATTAACATAAGCCGTCCTTTCGCCAAGAACAACCATCCTTTTCGATGCTATTGCCTTCATTCTATTCCTCAGTTCTTTTTGTCTTTTTTTAAGATCAAGGGTTAGGGATGCAATTTCTTTTCGAATATCAGTTAATTCCTCTTGTGTTTCAGCTTCAAGCTGTGCAAGGTCGGAGATAACATTGTTAACTTCATTGTACTTTTGACCAAGTATAGCTAAAGGATTTTGCTGTGTTGCCATTTTGTTTTCAATACCTTTTTCCGTTACCACCATTTCAGAAACACCGTTCATGATGTACCTCCTAATTATTGTTGAATTGAATAATTGATGTATTAAAAATTGCGTTATCTATTGCGTTGTATTCTTCTTTTTGAGCCGGTACCGGTTCGCTAACTGTTTTTTGTTTCAATTTTTCAGGATTAGTTTCCGGGCGGTTCTTTTCATATTCAAATAACTTTACATCGCCCATCTCTTTTAACTTATCAGCGTTTTTAATGATTTTACGGTTTAGTTTAACCTGTTCACGCTTGATTTTACCGAACTCATTTGCCCTTTCACGTGATGTTGAACCGTATTTCCTATGGTCTTTAGCTTCACATAATAACTTACCATCCTGCGAGAATAACCAGCCTTTGTAAATGTCATACTGATCTACTAATGCTACAAGTTGCTGACCTTCATACTCAAAAAGTTTTGAAGGATCAGCAGGTAGGTAATTCAATTTTTCCATATTTGGTCTGTAAGTAAAAGTAATAGCACCTTGTTTATATTTAGCTTTATACTTTTCACCATACAGGTATGCTAATCTTAATTCATCTATTCTATCAGCTTCAAAGGTTTGATATGCAAGTTCGAACGCTTCACGGATTGTTTGTGGACGTGACTTATTGGTTTTATGAGCGGGTGACAACATTCTATTATGGAACATTGTACGTTTTCTATCAAGATAATCGTTTTCCATGAAGCCTATAAGATCAGAACGCAATTGCTCAAATGTTCTGTGAACACCCGGATGTGCCATGCCAAGTTCTGGCTTTCTGCTTTCAAACTGGTTTGGTGAATAACTTGGAGAGTACGCACAGAATTCATCTTTGATAATTCTGAAAGTACGTTCAATTGGCTTTCCCTGTGGATGGTTCGGAGTTGTTCGGATTATCTTGTCGTTGGTCATTTCAACAGCTTTAAGCTGATCCAAATCCATAAATTCAACAGGATTAAGTGATGGTGCAAGTAGCTCACCATCATATAAACCAAGTATAAATCTTAAAAACTCTTTGTTATCCCATGTTTTTTGATTTTCAAATATCCATTGTTTTGGTCTGCCGTAATCCCTAACAAGCGTCATAGCGGCTTTAATTGTATCATTTGTTGTAATACTTGTATGGGTAATTTGCATTGATACAGGGTATCTGGTCTTCATATCAATGAACATTACGATGTATGCCATTGCTTCAATATTGCTATAATTTTCTTCTTTCCAGTGAATCCAGACTCCCTTTTCATCAATTTTCCACTCATCAGCTACTACACATGAAAGGAATTCAGGGTATTCACCCCAAAGATCACGTATTATGTGAGGTGTTTTTGTACCCAGATATTTTGCCATGTAGTGTTTTTGCAAATGTGTATGTGATAGCTCTTTTGCCCATTTGTAAGCTAAACGTTGCGGAATAATGATTCCATTGTTCATCTCTACTTTTTCAATAGTTAACTTCACATTACGCTGTACATTACTTAAAAGAAGTGTAGTAAAAGCTTTTTTAGCTTCTACTATATCAGATTTATCAAGTTTTCTTGATTTTCCCTTATCTGACCGGTTCTGGTCAGGTGACTTGTAAGACCCCGTTAAATACCTATTTAATGTATCATAATGTATTTTACATGTTTCAGCTATTTTTCTCTTGTTTGGTTTGCCGTTTGGCTTGAAATAGTCATCATCTGACAGGCATTTTGTTATCCGGATTATTTCCTGCGGTAATAATTTTGACGGATTTTTATACTCAATTTTTTCCTCATTTTCAGGTTCTGTTCTCAATATTACTCGTTTACGTGGTGATATTTCGTGAACTATAAATCCTTGTGGTATTTGGTCGTCATCTATAAGCATTCTTATATAACGATCACTCACACCTTGGTGCTTTGCAAATTCAGCAATAGTGAACTGATATTGATCTAACGGTATTTGATGAATATTATTCATAATTATTGATTAAGTTGTTTTTTGTTAGTTTTACTATCAATCCCCTTGTGTATATTAGTTCTCATTCCAGATACAAATCCTTTATTGTATGCCGATTTAGAATTATCTTTGAGTACAACAGATGTCTTTGTTGTTTCACCAAATTGTTCTTGAATATAGTCTCTGAGTTCTTCTTTTTTTTCTCTTAGTACCAATCCTTCTGATTGACTAAGCATATTATTCGCTTTACTTAGCTTATAGCAGATTCCGCTGTACATACCATACATAAATGCTTGTCTCTTTTTAAGCCGTCCTTTGTTTTTCTTCCACTCATTTCTAAAATGCTTAATGAGAAATGAGTATGTATAGTCTGCAATTTCAATATTTGACTTGGTCCCGATAATCACAACTTGCTTTTTAAAACCACTTATAGTAAGTGATTCAACATTAAAGAACTGTATAAGTATTAACAGGCTATATTTTTCTTCATATTGGATACGAGATTTACCTTCGTATGTTTGATGCGATACCGTTTCTGAGTATTCCTCTGGATTTACCGCATCAAGATCAATCTGGTATTTATCAGCAAGCTTTTTGGCAAGGAATAGAGCAGTTTCTATTTCTGTACTTTCACCACCTTTATCCATTCTCAGAAGACCTTTTATTTGGTTTATAATATCACTACGGGAACGTGCCATTATACTATCTCCATGCTTGGTTCAATTAGTTGAATTTGTTTGCAGGTATTTTGCAAATGTCGCCTTAAACTTTTTGGTGATTTCCAGCAAAGCCCGAAATATTCATACTTTAGGTGACCTGAATTTACTACTAAGAAATCAACCAGTATGCCATCAGCTTCAATGGTTAGTCCACCATAAGGGCTTGCTAAATTCTGTTCGAATCTTTCCCATTCGTTATTTGTCATTTACCACCTCTCTTATTATTTCCACCTGATCTAAGTAAAGAATAAAATTGCTGTTTTTAATTGATTGCATCCTTAATCCCAACCACTTGAATTTTCCTGTTCTGCCAACATAAGCAAGCGTTACGTGCTTAATAATTTTGCATTCATAAGTATGGTTTAGGGCAGGAGTTATCAAAATTCAAGCTCCAATTGTTTGGATGCTTTTTTATCAATTGTTTTCTTAACACTTAATGTGTTTTGAACCATTTGCTTAAATTGGTCTTCAAATTTTTTATAGGTATCTGGATTCAAATTATCAATAACATCCAGAAGTGCCTGTACAGCATCAGAAGATGTTTTTTGATATGTTGCCGCCATTTGATTTACATCTCCTTTTTGCATCTTAACTTTTTTTGGTAAAGGAATGATTGCAAATCCACACTCCCATGCTATTAACTCAAGACAATCGAAATTCTGTTTTAACTTCATTGCAGGTACCAACATCCCAACAGGAAAAGGCACATCTTCAGTTAATGAGCTAATGCGACATACATACGGATACGATTTATTGCAAACTTCAGCGACATCATAGACCGTTTTGTTCTTGCCTGAGTTTTTGCCTTGACCGTGAATTAACTCATGTTCTTTGATTTTAATGCGACTCTGGAAGTTCATTATAGTAAACCTCCACGATTATAATGGATTTTCAATAAAGAGATGGTTATATTAAGGGACAATATGCAAGAAGAGGACAACATATTAAGCCGTTACCTCATGTCGCTTAATAATACCACTCTTTTGCTTTATAAGTGCATTAAGCATTTTAGTTATAGCTTTATCGTTCTTGCGTTTATTATTAGGGTTGAGCAGCTGTGAAATGTATGATTGAGAGTATTTACATTCAGTAGCAAGATCAACCTGATTAACAAGACGGCGATTGATTTCATATCCTTTGATTATAACAGTATTCATTCGTTTGTCTTTTTTTTATTAAAATATTTTGTGAAGATTCTATAACAAAGATAGGCAATTGCAGATTTTATGTCAAGCATTAAATCGGCAATTGTGTATATTATATGAAAATTGGGGATAAAATACGCACTTTTGGCGTTACTAAGTACGGTTCAATAAAAGCATTTGCCTCTGAAATGGATATGCAACCCTCAAGTTTACAATCGTATATGCGAGATGAAAGGTTACCCGGTACACCGATACTTAAAAAATTAAAACATCTTGGATGTAGTATTGATTGGTTATTAGATGAGACGGACGATAAGGATCATCCATCTCCGAAAATCAATGAGGTGGAAAAGCTTAGATTAGAGAATAAAGAATTGAAAAGGAAAATTAATAATTTTATTGAAGCTGTATCTAAGTTAGACACCTATGATTTATAATTATTAATCATTTTTTTCAAAAGAAATAACCCACTTGATATCTCGTGATCTATTAAGCCAATCTCGTTTTCCAACGATTGGCTCGCTTCAATCAGCAATTTGACCATATTTTCAATTTCTTGAATTGTGAATGACTTATTTTCCCTGTTTTTTTGATTTGCCATCTAACTATCTCCATGTTTTTGGGATGTAAAATATATTAACAAGTATCCATTATCCATTTGCTGGATTCCAAATGTATATATGGAACCTCTCATATCAATACCACATTATATATGACACATTGTCAGACTGTATGATAGATTAACGGATATTTAATATCGGAAGATGTTGTATTTTTAGCCCATAAATAAACTTCCGTTATTTCCGTTAGCGATCATTTGAGTAAATTATCGAAATAACTTGCTGTGAAGGTATTCAGGTATGCGGTACTTGCAGTTAAATAAGTAAATAACTGCAAAATAAGCATTTAGTAAACCTTGCGTTGTAATTTTAACCGTTGTATCTTTCGTTAACCATTTATAAATAAAAATGTTTCTATATACATGTAAAAACATAAAGTTTGCAGTTAATTTGCAATCATGCCTTTGTTTTTGCCCTGTTATCTAATAAAAAGTTTGCAGTTAATGTGTGAGTATTCAATACCGTAACCAAATCATTTTTTTTGTTAGTAATTTCTCAAAAATTTGTAATTTTTTTACAAGTTTTATTGTTTACTTGGTATTGAACTTAAGTATTATTTAATCAGGAGCTAACTTATGGCTATTACAAAACAATATCTAAAATCGAAACCGGTTTGTAAAGTAACATTCAAACTGCCCAAAGAAGTTGTTGGAGATGCAAATAAAGTTTCAGTTGTTGGTAATTTTAATGACTGGGATTTGGATAAAGACCCAATGAAAAAAGTAAAAAAAGACGGTTCTTTTAGTCTTGCCCTTAATTTCGATAAAGATCAGGAAGTATCTTTCCGTTATTATATTGATGGCGAAAGATGGGAAAATGACCCGGATGCAGACAGATTTGTAGTTTCGGAATTTGGTGATTCAGAAAATTGTGTTCTTGTATTATAAAAAATTAGTCCCGGTATTAACCGGGACTAAACTTTATTTCATTAGCATAACTTTTATGCTACTACTTTTATTACCTTGTTGTGCTGAGGTATAATTTATTTTAACAATATATACACCACTCGAAAGATTTCCGGCATTCCATGAAACACTATGATAACCTTCCGGTTTATTACCTTCGTAAATATCAGCAATTTTTTCGCCAAGCATATTATAACCGGCAACCTGAATGTAACCCGAATTTGGCAATCCAAACTTTATATTTGTTGAAGGATTAAAAGGATTAGGATAGTTTTGAAGCACCTCAAAGTTAGTAGGTACACCTTCCAGTTCCGAAACATCTGTAATCGTTTTAGTTCTGAAACGCGATACCTCACTAATATCACTTTCGTTACCCTCTCTTTGAGTCTTCAATCTCCAATAATACCTTTTGTTTTCCGCCAAACCACTAACAGTATAGAAGGTATCGGTTACTGCTACTTCACTAACTGTTGTAAAAAATGTTGATGACCTGGAAAGCTGGAATAAATAGTCATCTGCATTTTCAATTTTCGACCATCGGAATGTAACATCAAGGTCTAAATTTTCTTCATCATCCTGCGGATATAGAAGTACCGGAGCAAGCATTTTTGTTATAAAATTATATGGCTCTGAAAAGTCTGTTTCATCACCGGCATTTATTGCCTTTACCCTGAAATAGTAATCGGCATCAGAATCCAGATCAACAATGTTATGTGAGGTACCTACAAGTGAATCGGATTCATAATATATATTGGTAAACAAACTATCTTTAGCCAACTGAAAACCATATCTATCAGCACCATTTACCTCTGACCAGTCAAACGTAAGCTCCAAATCAAGACCAATTGAACCATCTGCAGGCGAAATAAGCTCCGGCACCTCCATTCTTGTAACTACAATGGGATATAGCGATTGTGCTGAAAACTCACCGCTAACGGCTTCAACCTTTACATATATTTCGCCAATTAAATCATTGGTAATCATTAATTTATAGTTTAAGCTATCGGACGGGTAATCAGAAGCCAGTAACTGCCAGTTGGTTGTATCGTTCTTCGAATAGTAAATGTTCAGGTTACCTGCATCGTTACTAATCCACTGAATTTCCTCAACATTACCTATTACCCATGTTTCGCCTCCAACCGGACCACCAAATACAAAGAATGTACCGGAAGGATCACTTAAGCGTGTTTGGTAGGCTGAGCGACCATAAGTACCCAAACGAAGGAAGCGCGTTCCATCAATTTTAACATAATCAAAATCGGTACATGCAACATAAGGCACACCATTTAACCTTGCCCAGTTGTATCCTCCGTTAACCGAACGATAAACACCAATATCCGAAGCTACAAATATCTGTCCCGGTATTTCAGGATCAACAAAAACATCATTCATCGGCACATCCGGCAGATTAAAAGTAAGGTCAGTCCAGGTATCTCCCAAATCCGTTGACTTATACAATTTGCCGGAACCATAACCTGAACGAAGCACATAAAATGTGTTTTTATTATAAGGGTCGCAAAGCACGGATGATACATATCTTCTATCACCTTGTATGTTATCCCTTACCTGCTTCCAGGTTGCACCTTCATTAGTGGTAATCTTAATATCCGGGTTTGTTGTATAAGATGCACTACCGCAAACTATCATTACGTCAGGATCAACTGAACTTTGAGATGTTGTGTTCATGTTGTCACTGGTAAGATTGGTTGCAACTGCATCCCAACTTACACCAGCGTTAGTTGATTTATAAAGCGTTCTGCCTGCTGCATAAATTATACCCGGATCAGTAGGATGCTGCCAAAATGGAGTCAACCAGTTAGATGTTTGAGTCCACGGAGGAGAAACACTTGTGTAAGTTCCATAATCACCATTTGATGTACTACGCATCAGGCTACCATACTGCGTTGACATATACACAATACTCGGATTTGAATAATCGAAAAAGCAAGCCATACCGTCACCGGTAGTAGTTAAATCCCAATAAGTAGCTCCCATATCATCGGTTTTATAGTTACCATTATCCTGTGCACCACCTATAATAACGTTTGAATCAGCAGGACTACAAGCAATACGGTAAAACTGTATTGAAGCAATACCGTTATTTATATCGAACCATGTATTACCACCATCGGTACTTTTCTGGATACCACCATCACAACCGATATAAATAACATTTGTGTCCGAAGGAGCCTGAACAATTATATGGTAATCAGTATGCATAGGACTATCCCATGCACCTGAACCACCCGGTATCCTTATCGGGTCAAAATTGCTGCCGTCTGTAGTGCCATGTATCTCAACATTACCAATTAGAACTTTATTTGGATTTTTATCATGAACAGCAATACATAAATCGTATGAACCCTGGTTATACCATGTTGTACCACCATCGTAAGAACCACCCAGATTTTTGTTTGCAGAAATTCGAAACCAGTTATCGCCGGCATTAGTGGTTTTATACATTTTACTACCGTTACCTGTATAAATATGGGAATAAATTATATCAGGTTGAGCATCACAATAATCAAACTGAATTCTGGCAATTTCTCCCTGATTCATACCATTACTCTTGTTTATCCAACTATCACCACCATCAGTGGATACCAGAAAACCCAACGATCCTATTCCAGCCATAGCAATACCCTGGGTATCGGGGTGATATTTTACATCAAAACCATCATCAGCATTATAAACCCTGCTCCATGTGATACCTGCGTCCGAACTTTTCCAAATTCCTTCGTTAGTTCTATTTCCAAGATGCCAGTTACCACTACCAATTGTAGCCAAAAGATTATTACTATCAAACGGATCAACATCTATGGCAGAAAACTGAGTTTGTGTACCAAAACCGCTTGTAATCTGCATCCACGTTTCACCGGCATCAGTTGATTTATATAAACCGCGACCATCATAAATTCTTGGACTAAAATTGTATCTTACTTCTCCACTACCTGCGTACACAACATCAGGATTGTGAGGATCAATTGCGATTGCACCAAAGGTAAGTGATGCAAAATCATCGCTGAGATTTCGCCAGGTAGCCCCCCCATCGGTTGACTTGTGCAAACCGCCTGAAGCTGCACCTACATACAACACTCTTGAATCCTGAGGATGCACAGCAAGACCTCTTATTCGTCCTGTTGATTTCCCCCAATGTGAAGGCCAGGTTGATATAATTGCATCGGGACCAATATTTTCCCAAACCAGTTCGGTAGATTCACGGGTTAGAGCTTTTTTCTTTGCCTTTGCAATTTCAGAAAAATACCGGCTAACCGGAATTGTATCGTTTGGTGCCGATCTTTGTCGGTAAAACCACTCAAACCTTTTAAAGTTTTTCATGGAAGAAACATTTTCAGGTACTTCATCCCATTTTGAATTCTGAGCCAGATAATTCTCGGGAAGGTAAAAGATAATGCATAGACTTATTAATAAAAAATTGTAAATTTGTTTTTTCATTAACATCCCCTTGGTATAGTTTTGTACATGTATTTTGACGTTTTAATATTTACAATGTTTACAACACAAAAAGTATATTCGCGTAATTAGTTTAATATTGGAAGAATAATATGAAATTAAAAACAATTGTAATACTTCTGTATGTAGCACTTTTTGCATTTGCCTGTGCTGAAGATTCAATTACTGAAACAGAGGAAACAAAGAACTCATTTAGCCAGTATTCGGTTGCAGATACATTTAAAATATCAATGGAAGTAATAAATGGTAGTAGAACACAATCCTTTGATATTCCAACAGAACACAATATGAAATACCTGAGAATTAAAATAACTGACTTTAAAAAAGGAATTTGCACATTAAAGGTATATAATAATCAAAAAGTATTCTACACAAAAAACATGGGTTCCAACGTAAATCACATTGAGTTTTTAAGCTTGCAACCTACAAGATTTGTTTTGGAATACCAAGATTATTCGGCACAAGGTAATCTTGTTTTCACATGGTTTTAGGAATATTTACAAACGTTTTATAATAGAGCTAAGATTATAAAAGTTTTTGAAGAGTGTCGGGCATATTACCTGACACTCTTTTTATTATAACAAATTATTTTGGGGAATTATAGCTTCACCAGACAAATTATATTTCGGAAAAGATTACTTCCATTTCTTTTATCAATTCAGCAGCAGTTCCTTCAAACCCAACAGCCTTGTATCTTATGTTACCATTTTTATCAATAACATATTTTGTTGGTATGCCGCTAACTTTATAGCTGGTAATTACATCGTTACTTTCATCAAGCAATACGGTAAATGGATAATTATTATCCTTTATAAATTTTGCAGCATTTGCTTTTTTGTCCTCAACTCTTTCCCAGGCATTAACAAACAAAAACTTAACATCCTTGAATTTTGCCTGAGCTTTTTTCATAGCCGGGAACGAACTGCGACAAGGTCCGCACCATGTAGCCCAAAAATCTACAACAACAATCTGCCCCTTAAAATCGTCAAGCGAAACATCCTTGCCTTTCAAATCCTTTAGGGTAAATTTTGGAGCCTCTTCAATATAAAGAGCTTCCTTAACCTTGGTTACCAATTTGGTATTTGCCATTTTTTTCAAACCGGTAAGCAATTCCTTATAACCTTTTTCGCTACCTTCACGCTTAACATAAACTTCTTTCAACAATTCATCGGCATTTTCAGGAGCTTTGCCAGTTTTAATACACTCTGAAATTACTTCAAACGCACGGTCTATTTTTTCAAGTTTTACAAGCGAGTTTATATAATTTGCATTTATTTCCCTATCACTACCTTTTGCAAGAACATAAGCATTTCCAAAATACTCAAGTGCCTTTTCATCCTCACCCTGTGCCAGTTTTATTGATGCGTAGGTATCGGTAATCATTGAGAGAGTATATTTATTCCTGGCAGTGTAACTTCTATCAGTTAAATAAGAATATTTCCCAGTCATGTTTTCAATTTTATCATTTAGGGATGTAATTCCCAATTCGGCATACTTCGCCGCTTGTTCAAGATCACCCGCCTCTTTCATATTATTTGCCAGTGCATTCATCATTCCTGGAATAATACTTTCAGGAAATTTTTCAGAATAGGCTAATATCTTGTCATATTCGGTTGCACGATACATACCAATAACCAGTTTACGATGTAGTACACCAAGAGCTTCTTCATCATAATTCTTTTTAAACCCGGTTACTTCCTTAGCAATTTCATCAATATTTGAAAGTCCGGCAATTTCATCCATTTTCTTTTCATAGGCATATTTGCTTTTAGGATTCATTTTAGCAAGTTTGCTTTTCAAATCCGAAATATCAGCATTTTCATCAAAATACATCGTCCAGAAAACCACCTGATCAAGCTCATTAAAGTTAGCATCCTTTTTGTTTTTTAATACCTCAAGCTCAGCACTAATAACATCTTTTGCGTTATCACCCGTTGCTCTGTTAATTAACTGTAAGTATTGTGCTAAATATTTCGATTTTAATTCTGGTTTTTCTGTAAACGCAGTTTTCATTTTATTATAAACGGTATCGAAATCCACCAGCAACTCAGCTTCTGATCTTCCCCATGAAAATTCGGCAGCAAGTTTTGCAACTTCATATTCCCCTTTTGTTTCGGGATTATCAAGTTTTACAAAATATCCTTTTCCCTCATTATTATCTAATTTGTAATTATCAGATTCATTTTCATTAGAAGCCATAAAGGTAAATAAAACACCGGTATAAGTATCATTTACTTTAACGCTGCCTTCATACTCACTTCCATTAGTATTTGAAAGAGATACTTCAATGGCAACAGGATTTTCTTCATTAAAAAAATATGCAATGCCATAAACCTCATCAAAATCCTTAAATGATTTATCAGTCGGTTTGTAGTTAACTTTTATTGTTGAACCTTTTCCAGGCACTTCAGGTGAAATAACCAATGTATCAGCTACCTTTAGTTTGGAAGGTTCGCATCCAATTGCTACAAGAATTATAGCAAATACAACAAGAATTTTTTTCATCATTTCCTCAGTTAGTTGAGTTGTACTAAATAATTGTTTAAAGTAAGCCAAAAAGTATGATGATATTGCTTAAATATCAATCTATTTTAATCGGGATTTATTACCAGTTTTTGAGTTTCCCCGTCTAACAACTTTGAGAACCTTAGAAATTTACTAAATAGAATAGTCCAGCTTACTTAAGCAACATAATATTTATGCTCTCATTGTAAACTTGTTTGTTACTCTTTTCTGCTCGAATGTTTGCTATGTAAATACCACTTGGCAGGTCTGTACCGTCTATTTCTATTTTGTGATTACCAGAATTGTAATTTTTGTTTAATACTTTTTTAACCAACTCCCCTTTTATATCATACAATTTTATTATAACTGTTGCAGCCACTTTTAACAAAAACCTTATATTTGTTTCAGGGTTAAACGGGTTGGGGTAATTCCTAATAACAAAAGTAACAGTAAGCATTTATACATTTAATTGCCCATCATTGTTCATTCACAATTGTAATCATTTTGGTGGAGTTTTCAAAATGGACGGGCAATTTAAAAACAAAAACCCCAACCAAAAAGCTGGGGTTTTTAAGTTAAATAATTAAAATCTATTTAAGCATTATCATCTTTTTAATATCGCTGAATTTGCCAGCATCAATTCGGTAAAAATAAATACCACTACTAAGTGCAGAAGCGTTAAAGTTAACTTCATGATACCCGGCTTGTAATTCGCGATTAACAAGTGTTGTTATCTTTTCGCCAAGTATATTAAATATTTCCAGTCTAACACCTGTCTGCTCAGGTATTGCAAACCTGATAGTAGTTGAAGGGTTAAACGGATTTGGATAGTTCTGGTCTAGACCGTAAGAAACAGGAACTGCATCACCAAACTGTTCAACACCGGTAGTTACATTAGTCTGAAGATCTTCAAAGAACAAGTTACCTGAAACACTTCCGCTATTATTTTGAACAACAGCCACACCGTAGAACAATTTGGCAGCACCAGGATTAAAATCGCCAAGATTAACAGTTTTGAATTTCCAGCCTGTCCAATCAAGAGTATCAACTAAAACCTTTGCAGTTGAGCCACCCTGAACAGTAAACCAGTATTCAATAACGTTATGGCTAAGGTCACCAAATATCCACATTCCAAACTCACCGTTTTCATTTTCAAGCACGGTTGGGTTTTCTTCAGCTAATACGCAAACACCATTCCTGTTATTAAATTCATATTCAAGATAGCCACAATAGGTACCACTTAATTCGTGAACAGAAGAAAGTGAAAAGTTTGTATTTTCATCAACTAAGCCAGTTGATAAAGAGTTTTCAGCAGGAGCACCCCATTGATCGAGGTCTTCAAATGAGTTAAGTACATTTGCAAGTTCTGAGGCTTCACTTGTAGTAGTAAATGTAACTTCAACATCGCTATAGAATATCAAACCACCAACATCGGCAATACCATTACCAAGCTGTATTGTATATTCTTCATTAGCATTAAGCGGATTTCTTGGCTCAAAAACTATTGTACCATAGTCATATCCTGAACCATCAACAGTTACTGATACCGAATTTCCATCTTTATCAACCATTTTAACATTACCGCTTAGTGTTGATTTGTTAATCGGACCATCGAAATTTATTCTAACTTCAACGTAACGACTTATATCCTCTTCACCCTGTACCGGATATGTTCCTTCAAGTAAAAGTTCAATTCTTTTTGTCTTAAATACTGTATTAAACTCCTTGTAAAGCGGAACACCGTTTGCGTCAGTAGCAGACTGGTTCAGGTTAACAGCATATTCTGTTTTACCGGTATAATCACTCTGAGGTGTAGCAGTAAAAGCTGTATTATCATCATTCCACGTAATACTAAAATCTATATCGGGAGTAATAGAAAGGGCATATTCAACTGTAGTAGTGTTCATTGGTTTATTGAAGCTACAAACCAAAGGTGTATTGATATCAACATCAGTTTCGTTTTCACCAGGAGTAAAACTAGTAATAAGCGAAGGAGTAACGCCAACGGTAATATCATCAAAAAATATTTCGCCTTCATCGGCACTATTTTCAGCTTTTTTAAGAACAATACTATGGAAGTTTAATGCTCCGGTGTATTCAACTTGGTCAAGCCTAACATATTTGGTTTTCCAGCCAGTCCAGTCAATTGTATCAACTTCAACAATAATGTTATTGGTATTATCCTCTCTGAACCAAAACTCAAGTATATTATTACTTAAATCGCCAAAAATAGATACTGCGAAAGCTGAGTCGCTTGAAACAGCAACATAAGGTTCGTCAGGAGTATATAGTCTTGCAAGTCCGTTATCTTCGGTAAAGGTATAACGTAATCTTCCGCTTTGTTCGCCATTGTGTGCTTTATAATCAACAAGCTCAAAATATGTTGAATCTGCATCAGTACCGGAAGTTGAACCACTCTGGTTAGGGTCCCACCAGTCAGACGCAGTTTCAAAATCGTCAATCACATTTCCATCAAGTAATACCACATCTTCGGTTTTGAATGTATAGTCGGCACCATAACGTAGTTCGCTACCATCAACATTGGCAATACCTGTTAACACTTTTACATTGTAAACAGAGTTAGGATTCAATGGATTTGCAGGCTCGCAAACCAGATTACCTTCAGCAAGTTCCTCGGAATGAATAAGTAGCTCTACTTCGTTTCCGTCTTCATCATAAAGAAAGAAGTTGCCATCAATTGTAGCTTCATCAACAGGAGTATCGAAATTAAACATAAATTTAACTGATGTACTAATCTCTTCCTGATCATCTTTAGGATAATAATCGTTAAGTTTTAATCTGTATTCGTATCTGGAAAGAACAGCCCAAACAACAGGAGTTACCTTTTCATGACCGGTATTACCATCTGTCCAGTCGTAAATAGCATTTTTACCATTTCTTATATTACCGTAGCTACCAACATTTTTATCACCGTAAGGATCGTTTGCATAAACGGTGTGAGTTGTACCGTACTGCCCAACAATAAGCACAATATGACCACTTGTTAAACCTGTAGAACATACAAGGTATGGATACTCCTGGTCTATCTCATTCTGGATTCTCCACCATGCCGGAATTTCCTGCTTTGATGCAGTAATACCATGGCGTTCATAAAATGATCTGGTATTTGAGTAGGGTGAACTGCCGTAAGGAGAAGACGAATTCCACATATAACCATGTGCACCCTTGTTCCATCTGCCAGTAAAACCCTGAAAAGTATAACCGTTGTAGGTATAAGCTTCGGAAACATACCATCCAAAGTTACTTGTGTGGTTATATGTATTTATTGGATGTGGTTCAATAATTCCAAATGAAGCCAATGCCTCAACAGCACTTGTTGCACCACAACATGCACGTCCCTGATCCCAGTCCTGTCTTGTATCATAAACTTGGTGAACATGAACATAATCAGGTAATTCTTCTGTACTTCTTGCTTCAGCTTCTCTTAATTCATTATGAAAGTTAACTTTTAATGGGGAGTTAAGCTGCAACGCAACAGTTTCAGCTTTTTCTGCACTAAGGTTTTTGGTAACAATCTGTCTGTCTTTATAGGTACCAAAAACAATTTCCGAATTATTTATATAAGCAGGATGAGTTTCAAATTTGCCTTCGGAATTTGTAAGATTTTCTAAAGTATTATTAACGGTGTTGTATTCATAAACATCGGTGTTTAGTAACTTGTACTCGTTAAAATTAATATCTTTTTTGTAGAATAAAATTCTCTCACCATCTGGTGACCAATGTGGCTGTTCACCATCACTGATATAATTGAATTCGTTTGTGCTAAAATTGTAGGTATATATTTTAGCATCAACAGATTCGAAAGCAACTGTTTCGTTATCGGACGACCAACTCAAATTACCATAGCCATTTTCATCAGTGTTTACTTCTCTACTGTTTCCGGAAGCAATATCATAAGCTAACAGTCCGCCATCATATGATTTGTAAATAAATCTTTTTGAATCGGGAGCCATATAAATACGGTTAGAATATACACCAATATCAAATTTGCTGGTATTGGTACCGTTTTCTACATAAACAGTATTGTTTATTGTATAAACCATACTACCATCAGCAGCAAACTGTAACTGTCCTACTTGTGCATGTTCATCGGTAACAAAAACCACCATACGGGAATCAAGGTCGTAATATGCAGCACGCTGTTTTGTATTTTTAGCATTTATGAACTTGAAGCCTATTTTTGAGCCATCAGGTGAGATGCTCATATATCTGCCACAACCGGGAGCAGAAAAAAGTTCGGTAACGTTACCATTATTCAACATATATACAGTTGATTCGTACTCGTCTGAGAAAACGATTCCGTGTTTTGTTTGTTGAGTATTGATGATGTAGCCTTCATATATTTCATATGCAGATAGTTCAAAAGAACCAATTACAGTTAAAAATATTACAAGACCAACCATTTTGTTCAGAAAATTGGAACGAGTTAAAACCATGTTATTTTACACCGTTAATGATAAAAAAGTGAAATTAAGTTAGTATAATATTTGAAATAATTCCTTTAAATCAAAGCTAAAGTTTCACCACTTTACTAATTTTATCTTTAAAAGTAAGCAAAGTTTCGATTTTATCAAGTCCATTATCTGTCAACATACCATTCATGGTATTAAAGGCTATTGAATTGGTGTTACATTCCTGGCTTATATGTGCCAGGAAAATATATTTGGGGTGTTTTGCAGACTTACTTAATACCTCATATATAAAATCTCTGCTTTCAATATTGGAAAGGTGACCGGTTTTTCGAATCCGGCTTTTAAGAAATGCCGACCGTCGTGAGTTCATCAGCATATCAATATCATGATTCGACTCAATTATAATTACGTCGCTATTGGAAAACTTTTCAACAAGTTCATCATTAAAATGCCCAATATCGGTTGAGTGGGAAATCTTGATACTTTCATCTCTCTTGTTATAAAATATATTATAACCGTAACACCCACCTTTCGAGTCATGCGGCACTTCAAATCCGGCAATATTTATATTTCCCGAAGAGAGTATTTCATCACCAAAGAAAATGAGATTATCAAAATTCTTATTTTTGTAGTACGCGTGTATTTTGAAGAATGCTTCTTTCATAACTTCAGGGATATAAACACGTGTACCAAGCTCAAGAAATATTTTCAGGGTGGTACTATTCAAATGATCATTGTGGAGATGAGTTATAAAAATGGCTTTAATATCCCTTAAGTCCTTACCAAGCTCTTCAAGTTTAGCCAGCAGATATTTTCGGGAAAAGCCAACATCAATTAATATCGACCCCTTTTTATCACCAATTAAAGTTGAGTTACCTGCACTACTACTGCCAAGCACACAAACTGCAGGAGATTCATTGTGCTCAAACAGACTGAATAAACTACGGTTTCTCTCTGCCCTGCCATTACGCTGATAGTACATCATTATACGGGCAGATGCCTCTGCCTTACCAGTTCCGCTTTCCGGAACCATAATGTTTAACCTGTCCTTTACTGTATCCAAACCAGAGGGGTATATATTCAGTTCTTTTCTTGCAAGTTGCATGGTGCACCTTATATCGAACTCGGGATATTTTATATCGTAATATTCGCAACAGTTTTTAAGTATCGACTTATCGGTTGATGCATTATGAGCTACCAGAAAATCGGTATCGGAAAGAAGCGTTAATAACTCCTTCCACAATTCATTAAAAGCAGGTGCCTCCTTTACAACGTCAAAATCAATTCCATGATGATTTGAAAATGTAAATACAGGATCGGGAGGTTTTATAAAGAAGTTGTGCCTGCTTTTTATCTCATTATCTTCAACAACCACAACTGCAAGGTAACAGGCACTATATCGTTTCTGATTGGCTAACTCAAAATCTATTGCTGCAAATTTCATCGTATCCTTACAAATTAAGATACAAATATAAGCATATCCCGAATAGTTTTAAAGACACAGCAAACCGTCAAAATATAACATTTATTCAATATTACGACATGACAAGCATCAAAAATTGCTAATGAACTTAAGGGTAACTCTTTATAGTTGTTATGAATATCACAAAAAGGACAACGACTCCCAGTTGAATAACGATATATGACAGATTACACAGCTATTTTTAAATTAGCATGTTAAATTTGCATCAAATTCAGATACAAAAACGGAGTAAGTAATGAAAAGGGATATACAATTTTTGGCTGTTACAGTTTTACTTTTGGTAGCTTCAACAATTTCCGCACAGCTAAGCACACCAAGTGTTGAGTCTGTTTATGGAGGAAGAATAAACGCAATAACCGGTATCAGGTTATCAGCTGATACGAGCAGAATTTTTGTAACGACCGAAAGTGCAAACACAATGTTCTATATGGATGTATATGCGAATAGTGTTACTCCAGTTTTTGGCAAATTTAATGCTATGCCCGGTGTTGATGCATCTGCAAACTATGGATTAAATGTACGTACTATTGCCGCACATGAACTTTCCGGCAATGTTTATTTTGTACATGATACCGGATTGTTGTACAGTAATCCCTCTTCTTCAACGGTAAATACTGTTATGAGTGGATATGTTCGAAATATACTCATTAAGGATAACACTCTTATTTTTACTCTTGCCGACAAGTTGTATTTCGGTACACTTGATGCTTCAGGTTCATTTACAGCAGGTGCGGGTTCACCTTTAACTTTACCTTCAACCACCGGCGGGATATCTAATCTGTACGTTAATCCGCTAACCGACACACTTTACATGTTTACCTACGGTTCACCAGGTGCTCTCGTACGTTTTACTGATAAATTCAACAATCTTTCTTCTGCTACCACCACAAATAACATTTCGCTGGCTTCTTTGACTTCAACAGGCTATTACTCCTCAATGGGTATTGCTCCAGACGGAAGGATATTCCTTGCGGGACTTGCAGGTGATTACAAAACCTTTGCATATACTGATGATGAAATTAACTGGTTAGCTTATCCTTCTTTTGGTGGTACATCAGGTCAAAATTTGGCATTTGCAGGCGATTCTTCCTCATATTATATTTATTATGCCAGTCTTTTTAATAGTTCCAACGGAACCGGTGCTGGTTGGTACGGATTTGGTGATATGGGCGGATTCGAAACTCATGCTAATGACGGATGGGTATTTACCGATCCGGTTAATGATGCTATTGTATATATGACAACAGATCAAGGTATTGGTGCATCAATTGATAATGGTGAAACTATTTTTGAGGTTGATGATGGTATTAAAGCTGTATGGACGCGAGATTTTGATATGACCGCTTCGGAATATACCGGCTGGTTAGCTTCAAAATCAGGGATTAGAAAAGTGACTGATTTTAAGGGTACACCAATGTGGACTAACGCAATATTTCCGCGTGGCGATGGCTCACCTTATTACTCTGCTGAAATTGATCCGGCAGATAGCACTACTGTTTATGTCGGCAATGTACGTGTTTACAAAACAACGGATGATGGTAATACATGGTATAACTCCTTTACACCGGAAATAGCACCTTACTATTTACCAAGTGTTGGTACCAAGTGCCTTGCTATTGAAGTTTGCAATTACGATAACAATATTGTAATGGCTGGTTATGAGGTACAGGATTCTTTAAAAGGCGGGTTGTTTTATACTTATGATGGCGGCAATTCGTGGACACAAATATTACTTGAAGCTTCTGTACCTGGTGAGGATGTTGATGTTACTGATATTATTTTTAACCTTGAAGGCACCGACACTGTTGCCTATGTATCAGCATATTACGATTTGAATTACCCGCAGGGCAGAAGTGTTTACAAGCTTGTTAAAAACGGCAACAATTGGGTAGCTTCCCAAGATTTTGATGGATCAACAACAGCAGTTGGATACCCGATTACAGCTACAATTTGGGATCTTGATATTAGTCCTGCCGGTGATACCGTTTATGCAGCCGGTACGGATGCAGGTACTAATCACCCAATAGCATATTATAAACCTCTTGACTCAACAGCACTTTGGACAACAATTACAACGAGCGGATTTCCACATCAGCCTGGCAAGGAGGCAACTTCAATTACAATAGGTGTTGATACTGTTTACGCTGCTGTGGATAATGAAGTGTATTATTATCCGGTTGGTGCCTCTTCCTGGACGCTGGGTTATACCTATCCGGTTGGTACACGCATTAACTTCCTGTACTACGATGAGCTACTTGTAGGAACCGATTTTGGTATGTTCGGGCATATGGGCACAAGTGGAACAACATCCGTTAATGAACTGGTTGAAATACCCGAAGATTTCAGACTTTATCAAAATTATCCAAATCCATTCAACCCGGTTACTACAATCAGTTTTTACCTGAAAGAGAATAAAAATATTTCTCTTAAGATTTTTGATATTCTCGGCAACGAAATTGCTACCCTTGCTAAAGGTTTAACCAATTCAGGTAGTCATACTATAAAACTTAATAGTAATCAATACGGACTTGCATCAGGAATGTATATATACTCATTACGATATAATGGCAAAGAGCAAACTCGTAAAATGATTTTGTTGAAATAAAAAAGTTTTCCTCGTAACGTCAAAAGCAAAGTCTCCCCCGGTAAACATTTACGGGGGTTCTTTTTATGGAGTAATAAAAAAGTAACCCTTATAATTAACCACCCCTAACAAACATAATTTATAAAAACTGCCTTATTTGCCTAATTTCCGTATTTTGCAATTGTTCTTATATAGCTATAAAAAGAATTACTTAAGGGATAACGTTATGAAGCAACGTTTAATTTTTTTTATCATTATTCTCGTAGTTAAGTCTGTTCTACTTGCACAGGTTTCCAAACCACACGGATTTGAGATTGGAATGTATGCAGTACAACCGAGTAACCCGGATACCTATAATTTTGTGCATCACGGTAATTCTCCTGCATCCGAGAATTATGAATTCACAAATAAATTTCAATACTACTCACTTGTTCCTTCAACTAATTATCTCAGTGGCTACTTTAGAAACGTTTACAATATGAACGGCAAAAACCTTCTAAAAACTGATGATAATCACAAGCTTGATGTATTTCGAGTTCAGGCAATTGCAAATCTTGGTATTAAGTGGTGTAAAAAAGATTTCTGGAATGATAAAAAAATTTTTGATAATAATACCCACGGTACAATTGATTCGGACGAATTGAAAAAATTTGACGAATTATTATACGACCTTGGAAATTCTCTTTTGGCATCTGGTAAAAAGTCAAAATACCACCCGGAATATCTGGGAGGGATTTACCTTGCCGACGAACCGGAAACAAGCTGGGACAGAATCGATAATATTATTGATTACCCCGATAACATGTACACCTATTTTTATAACAGAATCAAAAATTATCA
Organism: Melioribacteraceae bacterium; assembly: GCA_963663615.1. Classification (GTDB taxonomy): domain Bacteria; phylum Bacteroidota; class Ignavibacteria; order Ignavibacteriales; family Melioribacteraceae. Next base: position 602,325 of record OY760517.1, on the reverse strand, counting down.
TGTTGTTAGCGGAGCTGATAAAATAAAACTATTTGAGAATACTCCTGTTATAATGACCATGCGTACCATGCCTGCACATAGTTATTCACAAAAAGTTAAAAATCTTCATCAACATGATTATAAAACTTATCGTAATTCCTGCGATCTTTTGCTGCTGGATTACTACGGATATACTTTGTCAAAGGATGATCACGGTCTTCATTTATTCAATAACTCACTTCTTGAGGCACGAAAAGCATTTTGCAAAAAAAACACAACTGTAGATACCAGAATTGGTGCTGTATTAATGCTCGGAAGCGAAATTGATTACCACCTTCCAATTGCAACACATTCAATAACGCATGCAGCAATTCGCAAACTGTTCAATATGGGTGTTGATGCCCTTTACTTTTACAGTTGGAATCTGGCACCTTCCAACGACATTGAGGGTGAAGATGATGCAGTTAACCACTGGGTTGCTGAAGATAAATCACCAATGTATTACTCCGAAGCACTGCAAACAGAAATACATGATACTGATCAGCTTGTTGTAGCTTTCTCAAATAATAACGAAACCCAAAACCTTATTTATATTGAGGACTGGAATAAAAGAGATGGAATGTTCAATTCCAAAAGGAGGTTTGCCTCACCAGGGAAAGTTACAACAATTGCCTGCGGTGATTTTTATGCGATTAATAATAAGCTGGTTGACGAAAGCAAGTTTTATTGCAATGGCGATGGGGATGATGAGCTTGTTTTTTGTTATAATAATGATTCTGAATATACTGTTAGTCATGCCGAGGTTACAGACGATATACCTGCAACCAAAACTACTAATCTAAATTACAAGGGAGCTACTCCTGTTTCATCTTGTACCGGAGATTATGATGGGGACGGTGATGACGAGTTTGTTACTCTGCATAATGAAAATGGCAATTCAACTATAAAACTTTACGAGTTAACAGAAAAAGGATTTACCTTAAGCTCAACAATTGCTACACTCGATAATAAAATCAAAATGATTGCTTCTGGTGATTTTTACGGTAACGGTGTTGATGAACTTGCACTTGTTGAAGAATTAGGGACACAGGATGTTGTTCATATTTGGACTGACGTAAAACTAACAAAAAGTAAACATAAGTTAGACCCTGCCAAGGGTAAATACATTCCGGGTAAACGTATTACTGCTATTACCGCAGGTAACATAGCCTCTAATTTTGATTTGAATGTATATGAAGATCCCACCAAATCACCTGAATATTACGAACCTACATTGTTACGTGACGAGCTTATTGTTTGCTTCAACAATGAAAACAGAAATGGCTATTCTGTTAAATACTGGAATTATTTCACAAAAAATAAATGGATTGAGTTGGTAAATGAAACTACCCACAACAGAGTTGTTACAGCTATGGCAGCAGGAGACATTACTGACGAAGCAGAAAATAACAATGTTGAAAAGAATGTGCTCAAAACAATGAAAAGAGAAGATGTTTTGTTTATTGCGACTGCCAACTCTGAGAATGGTCAGCTAACCGACAGTAAAATTCATCTGTACAAACCGGGGAGCAAAATTCCTGTTAATCAAAGTGATACAAAACTTGTTTACAATAATGTTAATGATGACTATTTCCATATTACCGCTATAACGATGGGTAGTTTTCGGGAATCAAATCATCCTGAATTATTTAACCAGGCAAAAGCTAAAGTTTACAAACACAATAAAATCAAATAATGAAATAAACTGATCATAAATTATCGATACTTTAAAGCTATTTAATTGTTATGAGATGAGTTATCCAATAATTTTTCTCTTATATTTTAAGTTTGCAGTAATTATTTTGTAATTAAAATAAAAACCATATTGAGGTTATAATGAAATATTTGTTAACACTTCTATTCTTTTCACTTCTTTTTAATATAAATGCACAGGAACGCAAGATACACACATGCCGAAATGCAAACCACGCCCATAGATTAAGTAAAATAACTTATCCGGGTGACTCAAATATCGATATAACCTACTACAAGCTTGCAATAGAAATTACTGCATCACCGGAATATCTTTCAGGGTATGTTACCGTTGAAGCTCGTACGGTTGCAGACAGCCTAAAAGATTTTTATCTTGATTTGCAAAATACAATGACTGTTGATTCGGTTGTAGCAAATAACAATACCGCAACTTTTACACATACATCCAATAAAATAAATATTTCACTTGATAAAACAGTAATGAAAGATTCGCTTATAAGCGTAAATGTTTATTACAGAGGTGTTCCCGGTTCTTCTGGTTTCGGAAGCTTTGAGTTTAATAACCAGGGTGGTAGTCCTGCAATATGGACTCTTAGCGAACCTTACGGTGCAGCAGACTGGTGGCCAAGTAAAAATACTCCTGCCGACAAAGCTGATAGCTCCGACGTATGGATTACTGTTTCAGATCAGCTTACTCCGGTATCAAATGGTTCGCTGGAAGAGGTTATTGAGAATGGTGACGGCACACATACTTACAAATGGAAAAACAGCTACCCTATTGCCCAGTATCTAATTTCACTCGCAATTACTGATTATTATCTATACACAAACTATTATCATTATTCCGAAACTGATTCAATGCCGGTTACTCACTATAACTATCCGTCAAATTGGGATGAAGCCAGAAAATCCGATTTGGACAAAACTCCTCTAATGATTGAATTATTTGCTGATCTTTTTGGTGAATACCCGTTTGTTAATGAAAAATACGGACATGCTGAGTTTGGCTGGGGTGGTGGAATGGAACATCAAACCATTTCTTCAATGGGCTACTTTTATGAATCTATTGTTGCTCATGAACTTGCACATCAGTGGTTTGGGGATAAAATTACTTGTAAGGACTGGCATCATATATGGCTAAACGAAGGATTTGCAACTTACCTTGAGGCATTATGGGATGAACATTATCATGGTCCTGATGCTTATATGGAAAACATTCTTGATAATATGGGTGAACCGGGACAATATGGTACTGCAAAATCAGCACGCGGTACAATATATGTGCAGGATATTTCCACAACAAATCAGATATTTAACTCTGCCCGGAGCTACGCAAAAGGTGCGGTGGTTTTGCACATGCTCCGCGGTGTACTTGGCGACTCCCTATTCTTTAAGGGTATGAAAGCTTATATTACAGACCCCGAACTTGCTTACGATGTAGCTACTACCGAAGATTTTCAGGAAATTATGGAAAACGAATCGGGTGTTGATCTCAACTACTTTTTCCAGGAGTGGATTTATGGAGAAAACTACCCGAAATATTCCTATAACTGGTTTGGAGAGATTAATGTAGATAATTCAAGTACGGTGAATGTTACTATATCACAAAGAACCAACTCAAATCCAACTTTCTTTACAATGCCGATACAGCTAAAAATTTCAACCAGTCAGGGTGATACATTAGTTACAGTATTTAATGATCAACAAGAACAGTCATTCCTAATACCTGTTAATGGAATACCAAATTCGGTTGAGCTTGATCCGAACAACCTGATTATGAAAGACATAGAAAGTGCAGTACAAGTTGATGAAAACGGTGTATCAGTTAATAGCTACAAACTTGAGCAGAATTACCCAAATCCGTTTAACCCGTCTACAGTAATTAACTACTACATTCCTGAGCAGACAAACGTTATTCTTAAGATTTATGACGTACTTGGTAACGAGCTTGCAACACTCGTTAACGAAATTCAACAGGCTGGGCACCACAACTACACACTAAACTTTACCGATGTACTCCCCGGTATTTCCAGCGGAGTTTACATCTATACCCTCGAAACCCCAAACTACCGCGAATCCCGCAAAATGATGCTATTAAAATAGTAACGCAATTTTATAATTCTACTAAACTTTAACCGCCAAAGCGGTAACATTCTTTAATCAGGTTACCAAGTATAGGTTAAAGTTTAGTAGAAAATTTATACGTCTAATTTAACCGCCAACCTCAATAAATTTACCAACTTCGCTGGCGTAGAGTTTTATGTGGGGGTAGCGGGTTAGTATTTCCTTTCCAAGCTCACCAATTGAGTATTCCTCGCCATGTATTAGTATTACATTTTTGGGATTAACTTGTTGAACTATCCTGAGCAAGTCGTTACGGTCTGCATGACTCGTAAACCGAAAATTTTGAATATCGCACTTAACCTCAAACTTGCCCTCATGCTTTTCAATTTTAATCTTGTCACCCCGTTTAGCATTCTGAATTATATAACCGGGAGTGGTTTCCTCCATATAACCTACGGTAAATATTGCAAACTCTTTTTGGTTAAGCCAGTACGGAATAAGTCGGTGGGCAACAGTACCCGGAACCATCATGCCACCAGGTGCAAGCACAATACCGGGCTTTTTCCTGAACTTGGTTAAATCGCGAACAAACCCCAGGTTATACTGCGGAATTTTTCTAATTTCAAGATTCTCAAGATTACGTTTAACAAGGTATCGGTTCTTATCGTACAATGCACTAAGTGGTCTGCCAAGACCCATCGTATAAATACGGGATTCAATAATTTTACCCTTCTCCAGCAATCCGCCAATAATGGCTAAAATTTCCTGGGTTTTACCAAGTGAAAAAACCGGAATCATAACCGAACCGCCATCCAGTAAAACCTTGTTAAGAGCCTTGGCAAGTCGTTTAATTTCATCGCGCCACGTTGGGATATCGTCAGGGTTTTCGCCACCATAGGTTGATTCAAGCACAAGAGTATCGGTTTTTAGTCCCGTAAGATCAGCCCCCGAAAGCACATATTGCTCCTTAAGTTTAATATCACCTGTGTGAAACACTTTTTCGCCACTTGATTCCATCAGTACACCAGCCGCACCAAGAATATGTCCGGCATCATAAAACCTAATATCCACAGGAGGGCTGAGCGAAGTAATTGAATCAACCTTAAACTCCTCCCCATAATGGAAAAACTGTATTGAGCGAACAAGCAAATTTATTTCATCATGAGTATAAGGTTTAATTTCCCCATCGGAGCTAAATTGCTTTTTGAGGAGTTTGGCAGAGTTATGCAATGTAAGAGCTGCAATTTCAGCAGTCTGTAATGTTGTGTAAATCTTTAGGTGCGGAAATTTGCGAATAAGAAAAGGTAGTGCCCCAATATGATCCTGATGTGCGTGAGTAATAATTACGGCATCGGTTGGCAAATTATCGAGGGGAGAAAAATCGGGAATAACATCCTTCCCTTTTTTGGAAGGAAAGATACCGGCATCAATTACAATACCGGTACCATTAAAATTATAGTAGTAGCAACTGCCGCCTACTTCATCGGCACCACCAAGAGAAAGGAACCTCATTGTTCGTAAAATTCGTATCTGTATTCGGTATAAAGTACCGGATTTCTTTCGCCATCATACTTAATTCTGTGATCCATTAATCCCAGATGATTATAAAAGAATTTTAGTTCATACTGCAAATAGCCGTCACCTGTAAATGCTGATTCAACGGTACAATCACCATTATTGTTATACTGAAATTCGCGAACAAAATAGCCTTCATCTATTTTTGTAAAATTATCCGCATCATCCCATTCATAAAAAGTTGTATCAGTTTTAATATCAACTATATCACTAATTGCACGAACAATCCTGCCTTTTTCATCATACTCAAATTTTATAACTTTTTGAAGAGACTGTTGGCTATTAAATACTTCCTGCTTTACTGGCATATTGCCGCTATACTTAAATTCTTCTCTACCTTTCGGCTCACCAGCAACTGTTTCGGTTACAGACCTGATGAGCTGAGTTTTATCGTTATACTTAAAGATAGTAACCAAATCAGCAGTTTTTTTGAATTGAGTTTCGGAGCGTTTAACTTCAAGATTATCGGAATTATATTCGGACTCACGATTATAAAGCGTATTACCATTACCATCACGGCTCAACATTTTAACAAGATTACCATCCATGTCGTAATCGTAGCCGTAAGCGGTATGGATTTTTTCGCCACCCGTGTATTGAATATGAACCAATAAATTACCCGCTTCATCAAATTCAATTTCCTCGGCAAGGTCAAACCTATCTCCACGGGCACCCTTGTTATCAAAAAATGAAGAGTATAATGATTTTTTCTTCACATGGAATTTCACTGCTTTTTCATCTTCTCTTGTTTCCTGAAGATACAACACATTTGGTTCTTTTTTAAGAGGTTTATGTTTTACCTTAAAGTTACAAGCAGTAACAACAAGTACGACCATCAACAGTAATAGCGATTTTTTCATTTTAGCTTAAAATTAGTTTTAAAATAAGTACATAAAAAAAGCAGAGCCAAATAGCCCTGCTCAATATAGAGAATAAACTTTTTATTCAAGATTTGTTGAAATACCAACTCTGTGTAATGAACCAATTGAACCCATTGAAGAGAAAGCATAATCAACAAGGTAGCCCTTAACATCAAACCCAAGCCCAAAGTTAAACCCTGCAAGACCGGCAGATGTACCAAGTTTAAGTTCTTCGCGTTTAATATTATCATACCCCATGCGAATACGGACAACTTTGCTAAGCTTAAACTCACCACCAACCGATACATTTTTAAGTCGGTCAATAAACTCATCCGAATCATCATTAAGCCTGTTAAGAGAAACGTAGTATTTCAAAGGCAAATGCTGTAATTCTTTAGCCAAACCAATACGAATATCAAGTGGAAGATTTTCAGTTTCCTCACCATATTTTGATATCTGTGCACCTATATTTTGAATTGAAAGACCAAACGACCACTTGGAGTCGGGGATAACATAATTTAGTCCAACATCAAACGCAGCCCCGGTTGATGATACATCCGAGATTGCAGAATAAATAAACTTGGCATTGGCACCATAGTATAGGTTTTCGGAAAGCTGATTGGAATAACCAACAACCAGAAGCATTTCCATCGCTCCAAAATCACCATTAACATTACCGTATTCATCTGTTTTATCAAAACTTCCATAGTCAATAAACTGAATACCACCACCAAAACGACCAACATCTTCAAATTCGTACGAGCCAACGAGCGAGGCGGAATTTATATCGAGCAGATGTTTTAAAAACGAGAACGATACTGGTGTACCATTTAGGTTTTCAATTGCCGCCGGATTGTAAAACAATACATTCGGATCATCGTTAGCAGCTACAAAACTACCGGCTAATGCTGCAGTCCTCGGACTCATATCGAGCCTTAAAAATTCGTATGTATTTTGTGCGTTCAGTATAAATGAAGTTAACAATAAGATTAAAAGGAGTCTGATACTCATAAAGTCCCCATAATTTGAGTCACCATTTTAAAGATAATATAAAATAATCGCAAGGTAAAACATTGTAACCTACCATGTTAATGACCTATGAAAACTCCTTTGGAAACTCTACAGTTCCTCTTCAATATATACGAGCAATAAAAATTATGATTACAAACGGTTTTGAAATATGTTTACTGCGGAACATTAATTCAGTATTCGATGTTAAACTCCAAAATATTTGATAAATTTGAAATGAATAAATTGAGGTATAAATGAACGCTGTAAAAACCGTATTCCTAATGACGGCAATGATGGCTCTGCTAATGATTGTCGGTGGAGCACTTGGCGGTAAAACAGGAGTTGTAATTGCATTTGGTATTTCCCTGGCACTTAACTTTGGTTCCTACTGGTTCTCGGATAAAATTGTGCTAAGTATGTACAATGCAAAAAAAATAGAAAGAAAAAACGGTCCAACCTTATTTAATACAGTTGAGCGACTTGCAAGTAATGCTGGTTTGCCAATGCCAAAACTTTATGTAATTCAGTCAGCAACACCCAACGCATTTGCAACCGGCAGAAATCCAAATAATGCTGCGGTTGCTTTAACTACCGGCATAATCGAAATGCTAAACCAGGATGAGCTGGAAGGTGTTATTGCTCATGAATTGACTCATGTTAAAAACCGCGACATCTTAATTAGTACCATTACAGCTACTCTTGTTGGTACTATTACTTTCCTTGCACGAATGGCTGGTTGGGCAATGATATTTGGTGGTGGCAGAAGTGACGAGGATTCTGGCAGTGCGTTATCTTCTCTCGTGTTATTGATCCTTTCACCCATTATTGCTGTGCTTATTCAGCTTGCAATTTCAAGAAGCAGGGAGTATGCTGCCGATAAAGGCGGCTCCGAAATTTCCGGTAAACCTTTGGGACTGGCATCAGCACTAAATAAACTGGCTTATGCAAACGAGCGTATTCCAATGCGTGATGCTGATACTGCTACAACTCACCTGTTTATTGTAAATCCGTTAAGCGGTAGTGGATTATCAAAACTTTTCTCAACTCATCCGCCTATTGCCGAAAGGATAAAGAAACTTGAAGACATAAGCCGAGGCAGAGCCTAATTTTTAACCCGAAAGCAAAACTTTCGGGTTTTTTTATTAATGGTACAAATTTTTATGACCAATTCATTTTATCCTTCTCATTTATTATATTACAGATAATTACAATACGGAATCTGTATGAAGAAAGCACTATTTTTTACCATTGTACTATTTGAGGTATTATTTGCTCAAGCTCCGGTTAATAGTAAATTATTTAGTGATATTATTGAAAAATCGACAAATACTATATTAAAGAATTTACCATCTGCCGTAGATACAATTTATATTAGTGTTGAGTCGTCATCCGAACTTAGAGCTGTTCACTCAAGAGTGCTTAAATCATTTCAAAATAACGGCAAAACCATTTTTGTTGGAACTTCCGATACTCATTGGAATATAAGTTATACGTTAGAAAATATTACCGTAAAGTATGGTGAAGCATTCAGGAAATCGTTCTGGTCGGCATACGAAACCGAAAGGAGTTGCTCACTCAACTCAACATGGTTGCTCAGGAACAAACTTGAGGTTATTGCAGCCAAAAGCTTTACAGATGAAATTACCGATACAATAAAACTTGACTATATTGAAGAAGCTGAACAAAACTCATATCCTTTTCCAAAAGGCAACACACCCGGGGAACCGGTGTTCAGCAGCCTGATTGAGCCTGTTGTGGCTGTAACAGCAACTGTTATTACCGTATATATGTTTTTTAATGTTAGAAGTAAGTAAACAATTTACTATCTTAGGAAATTGAATTTTTTGAAGTAATAAACCCGGAGAAATCTAGCTATCATGAATATTTACCGCAGTGTTTTATTATTGTTACTTGGATTGATTGTTTTTACAGGTTGTTCAAGAAGCGTTGATACGGCATTATTAAGTTCGGATGAGCACCTTAAATATGCTCAGGAACTTTTTAATGAAGAAGATTATGAAAAATGTCTTGCAGAATTCCAGAATATAATTTTACAGTACCCTGGTAGTGCAGTTAACGACGATGCCCAGTATTTTCTTGCTTTTACTTATTATAAACGTGAAGAGTTTTTATTAGCAGCCTACGAATTCAGCAAGTTAATAAGAGATATTCCTGCAAGTCAGTTTGTACCCGATGCACAGTATATGTTAGCTGAATCATATTACAATCTTTCACCTGATTACCAGCTTGACCAAACATATACAAAAAAATCGATTGATGAATTCCAGGCGTTTATTGACTTCTTCCCGGTTCATCCAAAAGTTGAGGATGCCGAGAAAAAGATACATGGAATGAATCTTAAGCTTGCAAAAAAAGAGTATAACAATGCTGTGATTTATGAAAAAATGGATTATACCAAGGCAGCGTTAAAGTATTACACCTTGGTTGTTAATACTTATCACGATACTGAATATGCACCAAAAGCTCTTTATAAAAAGATAAACTTGCTTATTGAAAAAGAAAGAAAAGACGAAGCTCTAAAAAGTATTAGAAGTTTCTTGAGTCGTTACCCCGATGCACAGGATGCTATGGAGGTTGCAAGACTTGAAGCTGAGTTTGCAAAAGACTAAACCTGATGAGTGAAAGTACTAACATAAAAACAGTTGAAAACTCAAAAGTTGTTATGACCGAGCTGGTTTTACCCAACCATACTAACCAGCTTGGTAATTTACTTGGCGGACAGTTAATGCACTGGATTGATATTTGTGCTGCAATTTCTGCTGCTAAGCATGCCGGCAGCGTTTGCGTTACCGCTTCGGTTGATAAAATTGATTTCCATCAACCTATTAAGCTTGGGAATGTTGTAACTTTAACTGCCAAGGTTAATCGTGTCTTTAGCTCATCCATGGAAGTTGGTGTTGAAGTATTTGCTGAGTGTTTTACAGACGGAACAAAAATTCATAGTAATTCGGCTTTTTTAACCTTTGTGAATGTAGATAAAAATGGAAAGCCTGTTAAAACTGAAAAGATTATTCCTGAAACCGGGGAAGAAAAAAAATTATATGAGGATGCCGATACCAGAAGGAAGCAGAGGCTTAATAATAGGTCTGCTATTTAGTGCTATAAATTTTTCGGTTATTGCTCAGGTTAATATAAAAGGCTTTTATAATTCTGAAAAATACCCATCCGCGGAAAACTTCCCTTCAGTTTACATATCAGATCTTAATCAGGATGGGATTGAGGACGTTTTACTTTACGGGAGCGAATCAAAAAATCTTGCTACACATTTAACTCTCGAAAATAATCAGCTCTCCGATGTAAGTACAAAATTCTTCTTTTACCCTGTTACCAAAGTTGAAAAACTCGATAGGAAAAAGAAAGCTACTCGCCACTTTTTTATTTCTCGCACCAAAAGAATTGGTGGTATTATTACTTTTACTCAATATGGTAACCCTCACCTGCTAAAACAAATAAGTTTCGATTCGTATCCCGAAAATATATCAGTGGGCAATACCAACAACAATGGTAACCGCGATGTTGTTGTATCGGGTATAAATTTCCGCGGACTTGAACTGGTTGAAGAAGATGGTTATAAACTTGTTTCAAAAAAGTTATTTGAACGAAGAATATTTTCCGATGCCGTTTTTTTCGATTTTGATCAGGATGGACTGGACGATATTATTGCTGTGGATATACAAAACTCTACCTTGGCATTTCTTTACAATGATCAGAATAATGGATTTAGCGAAGAGCGAAACATTGTTATAAATACCCTTCCCGAAAAATTATTTATCGCTGATTATAACAACGATGGTTTTAAGGATATTATCCTGGCTAACGAAAAAAATGTTTCGGTTATGATGGGCGATTCTGTTTATTCTTTTTCCAAAGAAATATATTTCTCCAAAAACGAAAACGACAAAGCTTTGCTCTTTACAGATATTAACTACGATGGGAATACTGATTACATAGCCTCCAGTAGTTCGCTTAATACCACCGGTATTTATTATGCCACCGAGAGTAATCAGTTTAACCGCGTAAAATACACCGATACCTACATTACCGATGTTGGTATTATAGGCAACAAAAAAAATAAAAGCCTGATTGCAAAGGATGATAGTTCAATATATAAAATTGCAAAGGTAAACAATATCGAAAACCTCAATATTACTATAAACGATAATGTATATCTTCCCGAAATTGTACAAAAATCACCCCAGAACACATATCTGGCATATATTGATTCTGCAAATTATTCATTAACCTTACTAAAAAACAGTAATAACAGGATAGCTGAAAATATATACTCCGCCAGCATTCCATACAATTTCAACAATCTTTGTATTGACGAGTTTGATAACTCAATATATGTTCTGCTCTACACACCCGGAACAACTGATGCGGGTCTGGTTGGATTACAAAACTCAACCACTGATAATTATAACAATGAAACCAATCTACTCAACACAAATTTTTCAATTGTTGGCGGCTCAATCTTCAGAAATATTTATGAGGATAAACAATATGCGTTTTTTACAACCATGCGAAATGATAGCCTCTTTTTCGAATCATTTAACTTAACGGGTGAGCCGGTTCATAATTTAGCGTTTATTGATGACAACGTTCTCTCTGCAAAACAGAATTTTATTTCCGGCTTCGATATATTGTATTATAGTACCGGGGATAGCACTTTAATTGCTAACAGTTATGATATAGCTACCAAAGAAAGCAAAAAGAGAATTGTTGACGAAAAAGAATTTAGTTTATATTCGTTGAAAAAAAGCTTTTCGGGAAAGTTAAATGGAGAGTTTTTCACTTTTACATTTGCTGAGGGAAAGGATAGCATTATCTATATCCACTCCAATGAAACTGTTAAAACCGTAAAATATTATAATCCCGAGCTGACCACTTTACTCGAACTAATGGATATTCAAACTTATTCAACTTTCTCGCAAAAAAACTCCCTACACCTTATGCATAATTACACCAGACTTTATAATTTATCAATAAATAATCTCATAAAAAAAAGAGAGTATTTTAAAGGAATTGAAACCGAACCTTTCAATGACTATTTTGCGGTATGGATAAACAAAAATTGGCATATAGTTTACAAATCTGAAAATACAATAAAAACGATGGTGCTTAATGAGAATTAAATTTTTATTCCTACTTGTATTTACCAGTCATATTTTTTCGCAAAATATCGATTCGTTATTCAATGAGTTACTTAGAATTAGAGGAGTAGTGTCTGCAACCGAGGTAACCGATAAACCTTCTGAAATTAAGCATAAAAGTAAATGTGGTACAGGGGTTATGATGGCACTTAGCGAATACAGACACCTGCTATCAAACGAACAATTAAAAATATTTAATACTCTCAACGCCCGTCCTTTTCTTGCAGCAAGCAAACTTTCCCCATCCGGTAAAATAAGAGTACATTATGATATTGACGAAGGGAGCATAAATTTTCCAGGTTATGATATTGATGAATTACTCGCTGCGTGTGATTCTGTATATAATTTTGAAGTAAATATTTTGGGCTATCCTGAGCCTCCATCAGATAATGGAGAAGGTGGAGGTGATGAGTTCGATTTTTACATCATCGCTCTTGGTTCAGGTGAATATGGTTATACTACCACTGAAACTAAATTAGAAAACAACAAATGGACAACTTTTTCTGTTATTGATAACGATTTTAGTAATTATTACACAAAAGGTATTAATGCAGCAAGAGTTACTGTTGCACATGAGTATCATCATGGGATACAAATAGGTAACTATGTGAATAACTATTCCAAAGATAAATTTTTCTATGAGTTAACTGCCGTTTCAATGGAAGAATTTGTATTTGATGATGTTAATGATTATTACGATTACCTGGATTACTATTTTAATAATTCTCATATTCCAATGACATTACATGAAGGTTATGATTTGCCCTTATGGAATATATTCCTGAAAGAAAGATTTGGTTACGATATTATAAAAAGTATTTGGGAATACATGGGTAACGGAATGAGAGCTATGGAGGCAATTGAACGTGCAATTGATATTGAAGGAAACTCAACATTTAAAACCGAATATACAAAGTTTGCCGAGTGGTGCTATTATTGCGGTTCGAGGGCAATACCAGGCGAATATTTTGAGGAGGCAGAGTACTACCCCGATATGAAGATAATGAGTAATATTAATTTTATTGGAAACAGAGCCAGCATAAGTATCAATTCAAGACCTGTTTCAACTGTATATATAAATTTTAATTTCCCCGATATAACCGAACCATTCCCAACAGCTCTTACCAATAACGATATTTATAACGGGATACACAATACAGATGCCATAACCAGTGTTACTTTTAGTGCCCTGGATCATTATGAAACCAAAAGTACAGACCTTGGTAATGGGTACTATTCACTTATTGAATCAGATAATGCTGCAATTATTGGTGAATTTAGTTCACCCAAGCCAATCGTACAAATTGAAGAGGAAGTTGTATTCCCTCAGCCATATAAATATTCATCCCTGTATCTTATTAGCATACCTGTCCCATCTTCAAATCAATTAAATGCAGACCTTTATATTTTCAATACCTCCATGGAGCTGGTTTTTGATGACAAACTTGAAATTAAAGAATTTAGACGTACTGATCAAAATGTTCTTAGTACAAGGAAAATTGTTAGATGGAATGGGAGAGATTCTGATGGCAATAAACTGCCAAGTGGAGTATATTTGTATGTTACCAAAGTTGGTGATGATATAAAGAAAGGTAAATTGGCTATCATTAATGACTAATTATTCAGTTGAATTAAATAGCGTTACGCAAATTTTTGGCAGAAGACTGATATTTAATAATATCAACTATAAATTTTATAATGGCAATACTTACGGTATTTCCGGACATAATGGCAGTGGCAAATCTACACTTTCAAGAATTATTCTTGGACTTGTATCACCAGTTAGGGGTAAAGTAATTCACAAATCGGGAAGCAACTCAATAAAGCATGATGCTCTTTCCAATCATATTGGTTTTGTTGCTCCCTACCTTACTCTTTATAATGAGTTCACCGCACAGGAAAACATCAGTTTCTTTTTTAAGGTTCGCGGTCTGGGTCCCGATTTTGACTATACCGATACCCTGTTTGAAGTATTCGGACTTTCGAAACGTAAAAACGATTACCTTAAAACTTATTCCTCCGGTATGTTGCAACGTGTTAAATACATTTTTGCACTACAACATAAACCTGAGGTATTGTTGCTGGACGAGCCAACCTCAAACCTCGATAACAAGGGGAAAGATGAAGTTTACAAACTTATTAACGAGCTTGGCAAGGAACGCTTAATACTTGTTGCCAGTAATGAAGATACTGATCTCAATCTTTGCAGCAATATACTAAATGTTGAAGACTACAAGGATAAACAATGAAAGCAATAGCCATTTTCAAAAAAGACTGGCAATCCGAGCTGCGAACCCGTTACGCAATAAATGCCCTGGCAATGTTTATACTTGTTACCATTAGTGTAATTTTATTTTCAATTGGTCAGGAAAAGATATCCGAAATATTAACCGGTGGTTTACTATGGGTAGTTATATTTTTCTCAGCAATGTCGGGTTTATCAAGAGCGTTTGTTTCCGAGGAAGAGCGAGGAACCACCTTAACGCTTCAGCTAATTACTGCCCCTGCAAATGTTTTTACAGGCAAACTTATATTTAATTTGCTCCTTGTATTTTTAATGAATTCGGCTATTACTCTACTATTTTTTATTTTATTCGAATCGTTTGCAATACGTACCGGAACATTGTTTTTCTTTGCATTTGTACTGGGTAATATTGGTATTGCCGTATCATCAACAATAATTGCGGCAATAATCTCAAAAGCTAATACCAAGGGTACGTTGTATCCTGTATTGTCGTTCCCCATTTTATTACCACTTATTTTAACCCTGCTTGAATTAACAAAATTTAGTATTGAGGGGGAAACAATTGCTGATTCGTGGGTTGAGCTATCTGTGCTTTTCTCGTATGATGTTATTATGCTTACCGCCGCTTACATGCTCTTCGATTTTATTTGGAAAGAATGAGAAGTTAGATAACAGGGTTATTCTATTCCCTTTCCAAACTCACCAATATAAAACTTTTTACCCGAATCAAGTACAATATACTCTTCACCGGTTTTTACAAATCCTGCAGAGATAGTCAGTTTTATAAAATCATCCTTGTTATACAGTTTCATTATACCGGAAAGTGCCATTAAGCTGGTGTATGGAGTTGTACTTACCGCAGACATACTTTCGTGTGGTTGTTGAACAAGGGCAACTAAAACTCCGTCCTGTGTCATGGAGCCCCTTAGTTTTTGTAATACATGCATAACATCAATATACTCAAATAAAAGTGCAGCAAAAACAAAATCATATTTTTTAGCTGGTAGTGCAACTTGCTCAATATTACCAGGTAACAAGTTAAGTTTATCGGAAGGAATTTCATATCTCTTTGGTATAACATTCAGGAATTCAGGGTTTATATCGTTTGCAGTAACACTATTAACTAAACCCCAGTTAATATATTCAAATCCGTTGCCGGATGTACACCCCGCAACAAAAATATCCTGTGGATTATATTTGGTAAGTCTGGCAGCAAATACATCATTTATCATCTGCGTTTGCTTAACTTTGTCTGATGCCATGTGAGTTTCGTATTCATTAAGCGGAATATTTAACCACGGATTTTTACTCATATTATTAATCCACAACCAACATAAAAACCAAAGCAGCAATAACTAATCCGGTAAACAACAAAGCAAGCATAACTTTGGTAGCTTTGGAGGAAGGTTTATTTTTAATAGCTTCGCCACCATTGTACTTGTTTTCAAGGGCAGCCCCTATGGAAACCCCCACCGAGACACCAATACCAGGTCCCATTGCAACACCTATAGCTATGTTATCCATAATAACACCAATAGCTATTCCCAATCCGGCACCAATACTTATACCCATTGCAACACCAAGTGCAATATACTCTCCCTTACCCAGCTTCTTTCCCTTTTCACCAAAATAACCACGAGCAGGTTTGGATTTGTTCGCCTTAATTGAATAAGCAACCAGTACAACACTAATTAAAACCAGAACTATTATTGCACCCAAAATATAGTTTACCATTGAAAGCTCCGTTTAAAAGAAACCTTCCAATTTAATAAACTAGAAGGTTTACGAATAGGAATATAAATAGTTATTTATTGATAATATGTACATCCTGCTGTGGATAAGGAATGTTAATATCAGCTTTATCAAATTCAAGTTTAACTTTTTCCTGCATATCGAAGAATATTCCCCAATAATCCGAAGAATTACACCAAACACGCACCGCAAAATTAACCGAGCTATCAGCCAGTTCTGCAACAAGTATTGCTGGTTCCGGTTCTTTCAATATTCGGTCATCTTCCTTAATGATTTTAGCCAACAATTCCTTTGCCGCTTTTATATCGTCATCATATCCAATACCAAAGCTCATATCAACACGGCGGGTAGCTTCGGTCGAAAAGTTAACCAGACTGTTGCCAGAAAGCACACTATTTGGTATAATGACTGTTTTGTTATCCGGTGTTTTAAGGATAGTATTAAATATCTGAATTTCGTTAACAGTACCCATATAACCGGCAGCATCTATAAAATCGCCAACCTTGAATGGTTTGAACATAAGTATCATTACTCCACCAGCAAAGTTGGAAAGACTGCCCTGCAAAGCCAAGCCAATAGCGAATGTAGCAGCCGAAAGAACGGCAACAAACGATATAACGTTAATACCCACCATCCGGATAACACTAAGCACAACAAGCAGCTTGAGTAAAATACCAAGGAAACTGCCCAAAAAAGTTTGCAATGTTTTATCAACACTACTCTTTTCTAAACCCTTTACCACGCGATTCCGGATAACACCCGCAACCCAAAGTCCAATTACCAATACAACCAATGCATAAGCTACATCCGGTGCATAAGTTTCAAATAGTTTGGTACCTTTTTCAAGGTAATATTGTAAATCCATACTTTTTCCCGTATAAATTATTTATTGTTAATTCCCATTTCACTAAGGAGAATATCAGCACCGCCATATTTTTGTGTAATCCATAACACATAACGGATATCAACACCAATTGAACGGCTATAATCATCATCCCAGGCAAAATCGTTAATAGTAGCATCAAAAGCTCTGTCGAAGTTAACACCAACCAAATTTCCGTAAGCATCCAAAATTGGTGAGCCGGAGTTTCCACCTGAAGTATCGGTATTGTAAAGCAGTGCAACCGGCACCGAACCAGTATTTGGGTCCTTAAACATACCGTAATCTTCAGCTTCGTACAACTCTCTTAACTTTTCAGGTATTTTATAATCACCACCCATATAGCTCTTTTCAATAACACCATCAAGAGTTGTAACAGGTGAGTAATAAACCGCATCAGCAGGTGAATACCCTTTTATATAACCATAAGTAAGGCGTAAAGTTCTGTTTGCATCAGGAATAAACTCGGTTTTTTTCCATTCTTTTTTCGCTTCGGTAAAAGAGGCGTAAATTTTAGTTAACTCCGCCTTGATTGTTTCATCCTGTTCGGAAATATTTTCTTTCAGTTCTCTAAGCTCTCGAACAAGTTCAACAAGCTCATTATTACTTTTTAGAATTTCTTTCGGCTCTTTTTCCATTAGTTTGGTAATAATGTTATTTTCACCCGGTTCAAAATCTTTTAGTAAAGCTTCAACCAAAACGGCGGTATCGTTTTCATTACCCAAACGCGAGGTTACAGCAGTAACTTCAGAATTACCTTCGAAAGTAGCGGCATCACTAATAAATTTATCGAAAAACATATATTCCTTATCAGCATCGAAGCTTGCAGCCCATAGTTTTAATCTGTCAGCAACACCTGTAGCTTTTTCACCAGTAAACTTGCTTTCTCTCTGGTCTTCGGGTAATGCCATTTGTTCGGCGTACTCAATCATTTTATCAATATTGTTAAGAATACCCGAGTATCTGAAACCAATTCTTGTCCACCAGTAGGCATATCCAATTTCCATCTTCTTGTTGTAAACATCTTCAAGCTGGTTAAATATGTTACCATATTCTTCCTTGCGGTCATCGGAGGAATTAATAAACGACTTTAGCTCTTCTTCTTCAGCTTTCTTTTTATCAACAAGAGAAAGACGGCGAATACCTTTCATTTTACCACGATAATTTTTTTCCGTATTAGCCAGACGTTTAATTGAGGTAGCATATTTAAGCTGGTTTTCAACACTCTCCTCGCTCAACTGCTCCAAAATATCAATTAGATCTGCGAACAATTCCTGAATATATGGCAGTTGTATTTCATTTTGATATTCGAGGAAAAATGATGATTTATGACGATAGGTACGTGCCGGATAACCAAGTATAAAAACAAAATCATCCTCATTAACACCTTTGGGGTTTACCTGTAAATGTTTATTAGGTGTGAAAGGTACATTATCATCGCTGTATTTGGCAGCAGAACCATCGGGTGCAACATAGGCACGCATAAAGGTAAAGTCACCGGTATGACGAGGCCAAACCCAGTTATCACTTTCACCGCCAAATTCTCCAATTTTTCTTGGTGGAGCATATACAAGTCTAACATCATTTATAACCCTGTACCTGAAAAGTATATATGTTTTGCCGGTAAACATTTCCGAAACTTTTGCTTCAATTGAATTTTCCACATCAGATTCAGACGCTTCAAGTTCTTCTATTATTGCATCAATCATTTCAATACGCTTCACCGGATCAGTTACGTTTTCAACAACTGCAAGCACTTTTTCGCTCACATCTTCATAAGACTCGGTTATTTTAACATTAGTACCTCGTGCAGGAATTTCTTTTTCTCTGCTTTCAGCCCAAAAACCATTTTCAAGATAATTATTCTCTGTTGTGCTGGCATTATTTATTGCTCCAAATGCACAATGATGATTGGTTACTATTAGTCCCTCTGCTGAAACAAAAGAACCTGTACAACCACCAACGTTCACAAGTGCATCAATAAGACTAACACCTTCAGGATTATATACTTCCATCGGGTCAATTTTTAAACCTGCCCCTACCAAATCAATGTTCGATATTTCGCTTAAAGGGTACATTCCTTCAGCAGGTAAAGCCATGTACAAACTGCTAACTGCAATTACCAATACAGTAAACACAATAATTAACCTGTTTTTTAGGCTTTTGTTTTTCATCTTTTCCCTACTTCCTTTTTAAATACAGAAATTGATACTGCAAAACTACATAAAATATTTTAAATGTGAATGAACTAATTCTGGAACTTTTAGGGTATGTTGTACGGTTCGGCTACAAAAATAAGACAATACGTGCAATTCACTAATGCATAATATTATTTTATTAAAGAAACTCATACGTTATAATTTCAGTTTAAATTATATAAGCAAACACCAATAGAGAAGAATGAAGAAAGCAATTATTATAGGTGCCGGTTTAGGCGGACTCTCAACAGCGTTAAGACTAAGACATGCTGGTTACGAAGTAGAAATACTCGAAAAGCATAGTACACCGGGTGGCAGACTAAATATTCTTGAAAAGGAAGGTTTCAAATTTGATCTTGGTCCTTCTTTTATGAGTATGACTTATGAACTGGATGAATTATTTTCATCTATTGAAAGAGATGTTCCGGTTACAATGGAGGAGCTTGATCCTCTTTACCAAGTTTATTTTGAAGGCAAGGAAAAACCGCGAGTTATTTGGAAAGACCTTCAAAAACTTGAGGCTGAATTTGCTGATATTGAACCAGACCTTGCAAAGAAAGCAGAAAAGTACCTAAAACGTGCCGGACAGTTTTTCCATGATACCGAAGATAAAGTTGTTCGCTCCAATTTTGATGGTATGCTAAAGTATATTTTAAAGCTAACCACTGTACCCATGAAACACCTTCCTTACCTCTTCAAAACTATGTGGAGTGAGGTAGAAAAAACATTCTCCTCGGAAGAAGCCAGAATCATTTTTTCGTTGGTTGCCTTTTTCCTTGGTGCAACACCATTCAAAACACCAGCTATATATTCGCTCCTTAACTACACTGAAATGAAGCACAACGGTTACTGGAAAGTTAAGGGTGGAATGTACAAACTGGTTGAGGAAATAATTAAAGTTTTGGATGAGTGGAACGTAAAAATACATTATAACACTGAAATTACCGGATTCAATAATGTAAATGGCTCCCTTGCCAGCGTAGTTGATAAAAACGGGAAAATTTATACCGCAGATATCTTTGTTTCCAATTCTGATGCTGCTTCGTTTCGCGGACAGGTAATGAAGCGACCTTCATTTAAGGAAACCAAACTTGATAAAATGCACTGGACACTTGCTCCATTTACAATATACCTTGGAATAAAGGGAAAAGTTGACAAGCTTATGCACCATAATTACTTTCTTGGTAGTAACTTCCGTGGGTATGCCGATACAATTTTTACAACCTCTATTAGTCCGCAGAAACCTTACTATTACGTTAATGTACTTTCCAAAAGCGATCCTGAAACCGCTCCCGAGGGTTGTGAAAACATCTATATACTTTGTCCGGTACCCGACTTACGGTATAAAAATGACTGGTCAGACAAGCATGAGCTGGCAGATAATATAATCACTGATCTTTCAGAAAGAGTTAATTATGATCTAAAAGCCAACAAGGTAACAGAGACCATATTAACCCCTGTTGAATGGTCTAAAATGTTTAATCTTTACAAAGGCTCTGGTCTGGGTCTTGCACACGATATTAACCAGGTTGGTGCATTCCGTCCTAAAAACAAGGACGAGAAATTTGCAAATCTTTATTATGTAGGTGCCTCCACAACACCTGGCACCGGTTTACCGATGGTAATAATTAGTTCGAAATTAGTAACAGAGAGGATTGTAAATGAGTTTAGCACTGTATAATCATTCGTCTTTTAAACTTAGCAAAGCCCTAACAAATTTGTATAGTACCTCTTTTAGTTTGGGGATAAGGGTTTTTAGCAAGGAATTTCGTGATCCGGTATATGCTATTTACGGCTACGTACGCCTCGCAGATGAAATAGTTGATACATTTCATGACTGGGATAAAAAACAGTTACTTGATGATTTTCGCAACGAAACATTCAGAGCGATAAAAACCGGTATATCAACTAATCCGGTAATAAATGCTTTCCAGCACACGGTTAGAGAATTTAACATTGACCATTCATTGATAAATGCTTTCCTCAATAGTATGGAACGAGACCTTTATAACTCTTCCTATGACAGGGATGATTACGATAACTACATCTTTGGCTCTGCCGAGGCAGTTGGTTTAATGTGCCTTTATGTGTTTGTTAACGGAAACCATGAAATGTATAAAAAGCTTGAATACCCTGCACAAATGTTAGGTTCGGCATTCCAGAAGGTAAATTTCCTACGTGATATTAAAAGTGATATTGATGAACGTGGCAGAATTTATTTGCCTGGAGCAACAGGTACAGAATATATTAACGACGCAAACAAACAAAAGCTTGAAGATGAAGTTGATAGGGAATTTATTGAAGCTCTTAAAGGTATTAAACAATTACCATCAGGTGCCAAGCTTGGAGTTTACAGTGCATTTCTTTGCTACCAGTTTCTATTCAGGAAGATAAAACGAACTGATATTAAAAAGTTGCTCAAGGAAAGAGTTCGAATCTCCAATCCTAAAAAAATAGCTCTATTATTAAGATCGTTTGTTGAAGTTAAACTATTGGAAACTACCTGATCCATGAAATACATATTTTATATATTGTTGCTGCTTACAACTGCACTGTATGCAAATCCCGATTCGGCTTATACCAATGTTGATATGGATCTGCTGGATAAAATTAGAGTAACCTACTATCGCTCAATCGAAAGCGAAGAGAGTCTGGATACTCTTGAACAGATAATTGCAAATAATTTTGGTGATACTATTTCAGATTATCCTCCGGTAATATTGGGGTACTATGGTAGCTATGTAGCCTTAAAGTCGAAACATGCCTTTTGGCCCCTTGCAAAATATAATTACTTTAACGAATCAATGGAAATACTTTCAAAGGCTGTTGATAAAGCACCCAACTCGCTTGAGATAAGGTTTATGAGGTTCTCTGTACTTTACTATATACCGGCTTTTTTAGGTTGGCAGGAGGAGGAAAAAATTGATGCTGTTGTTATTATTTCACTACTGAAAAATGCGGACTACAAATTTGTTGATTTTAATACACAAAAAGGAATAGCCGAGTTTTTAATAAAATCCGGTCATACCAAACAGGAAGACATTTCGGAATTGACAAATGTTTTACTATTAGTTAAAAAATGAGTACCTATTTATGGATAAATATCGCTGTAATTTTCTTTCCTCTTGTGCTAAGTTTTGACAAGAAACTTCAATTCTATAAAAGGATACCAGCTTTTATTGTATCGTTGCTTTTTGCCGGAGGAGGATTTATAATTTGGGACATCTATGCAACAATTCATAAACATTGGTCATTTAGTCCCGCACATACATTTAAACTAAAATTTATGTTTCTGCCTCTGGAAGAGCTACTTTTTTTTCTTGCAATTCCATATGCATGCATATTCCTTTATGAAACAATTTCATACTACCTGCCAAAGCGTGAGTTGCCATTCAATATATACTTTAACTTGTCGGTAGCTGTTATTCCGGCATTTATTGCATTACTTATATTTGAAACAGCTTACACACAAATTGTAATTTGGGTTGCAATTGCATTTTTTGTAACAGCAACAATTTTCTATCCATCTATCTTAAAATCTTCACACTATTGGATATACATGCTATTTTCGTTTGTTCCATTTTTTGTTGTTAATTATATTCTTACTTCCATTCCGATTGTTAGTTATAACCCGGATGTTATTATTGGATACAGAATTACAAGCATTCCTGTTGAAGATTTTATATATTCATATTCAATGCTCTCATGGTATTTGTTAATTTATCTTGCAGCCAGGGATATATGGACAAAAATAAAAAAACAGTAGTAATTGGTTCAGGATTAGGCGGACTCTCAGCAGCCATTTATGCAGCAAATGCCGGATTTGAGGTTACCCTTTTTGAAAAGACGGATACGTGGGGTGGCAAAGCCGGTGAAATCAAAAGTAATGGTTTCAGATTTGATACTGGTCCTTCCCTGCTAACTATGCCTTTTGTACTTGAAGATTTGTTTAATTACTGTGGCAAGGATATTAACGATTATCTTGAATTTGTTAAGCTTGATGTTCTAAATAAATACTTCTGGGATGATGGAACAACAATTACTGCCTGGAGTAACTTAAACAAACTTGCTGATGAATTATACCATATCCTGGGGACTGATACATCTGCTCTGTTAAAATATCTCGAATACTCTAAAAAGATATATGAACTTACAGCTGAGTTATTCCTGTTTAAAGGTATAAACCAGCTTAGCACTATTTTTAGCAAACAGGCACTCTCTACTTTACTGCAAATCAATAAAATTGATTCAATGCGTTCAATGCACAGTGCTAACAGCTCTTATTTTAAAAACCCGAAACTAATACAACTATTCGACCGATACGCAACCTATAACGGATCAAATCCATTTAAGGCACCTGCAACACTTAATATTATACAACATGTTGAGTATAATCTTGGCGGGTATTCAGTTAAGGGAGGTATCCGCTCAGTTAGTAATGCACTTTACAAGCTTGCAAAAGAAACCGGAGTAAACTTCCAGTTCGATTCCGAAGTAAAAGAAATTACTACCAGTTATTCGAATATAACAGGCATAAGGCTACATGATGACACCTGGCACCCATTCAGCAATGTAATTTCAAACTCCGATGTTAAATTAACTTATAACAATTTGCTGAGAGATAGTTCGGGCGGAATGGCAAAACGTTACAACAAAATAGAGCCATCTTCTTCGGCACTGGTATTTTATTGGGGCATTAATCGACAATTCCCTGATCTTGAAGCACATAATATTTTCTTTTCCAACAATTACAAAAACGAGTTCACAGAAATTTTCGATCACAAAGTCTGTCCAACTGAGCCAACAGTATATATCTATATTTCGCAAAAGCTTAATAATAAAGACGCACCTGAAGGGATGGAAAACTGGTTTGTTATGATAAATGCTCCATACAGTAATGGTCAAAACTGGGATGAACAAATTGTGCAGGCTCGCAAAAACATAGTTGTAAAAATTGATAGCATACTAAACACCAGTATTGAAGAAAATATTGTTTACGAACAAATACTTTCGCCCATAGATATTGAAAGGAAAACTTGCTCATCAGGCGGTAGTTTATATGGTATTTCATCAAACAACAAGATGGCTGCCTTTTTACGACAACCGAACAAATCCTCCAAATACAAGGGATTGTATTTTACAGGTGGAAGTGCACACCCGGGTGGAGGCATTCCCCTGGTATTGCTTTCGGGCAAGATTGCCACTGATATGCTAAAAAAGGATTACGGTGTTAAATAATGATAAAGGCAAATCATAAAAAATATGCCCGTTTATTGTATAACATATACATCGGTAGAATATTAAGAAATAATTTTTCCGCATTTTATTTAATTAATGAATTACCAGAGATTGATAAAAAACAAGCTTTACTTATCACTCCAAACCATATTAGCTGGTGGGATGGCTTTTTTATCGATTTTATTACTCGTCCGCGTATCAACCGTAAAATCCATTTGATGATGCTTGAAGCTGAACTTGAGAAAATCAAATTTTTTACTAAAGTTGGTGCTTTTTCAATTAACCCCGGCAACCGGAAAAGTATTATCGAGACGAGAGACTACTTAAAAGAAATTACAGATAACACAGGAAACTTTGCGGTAATATACCCCCAGGGAGAAATAGAACCCTTTGAAAAGCCCAAACTTTCGGTTAAAAACGGTTTGGCTTTTTTCGCAAACTCATTGAAGCCTGACACAATAATTTTACCAATGGCATTCAAAACTCAATTTTACAATAAAAAGCACCCTGCAATATTGTCCAGAGCAGGTAAACCTCTGCCTGCCTCAATTGTTGCCAGCGAATACGAATATTATGTAAAAGAGTTTCAGCTTAATGTAGATTTACTCAACAAGTATATTTTTAGTAACCCCGAACCGGAAAATAATCTTTTTTAATGTTGGATATTTTTTTCTACATATTGTTGTTATTTAACATACTTTTTTTGGGCATATCCCTATTTAACTGGTTAACTGCACCCCGAATTAAAAACAGTAATATTAAGCTAAATGACGAACCATTTGTCTCTGTGCTAATACCTGCACGAAATGAAGAACGCAATATTCCCAATTTACTAAATAGTCTCAGCTCACAAAATTACCAAAACCTCGAAATTATTGTATTAGATGATAATTCAAATGATAACACCGCAACAATTGTTAACAAATTTTCTGATGTAACAAAATCAAGACTCCTTTCAGGTGTCCTATTGCCTGAAACATGGCTTGGTAAAAACTGGGCATGTAATCAGTTATCCAACGAGGCAAAAGGTGAATATTTACTTTTTATTGATGCAGATGTAATACTTGACTCGTCCGCTATATCCAATGCAATCAGGTACATGCAAGAATATAATCTTGATATGCTATCATCATTTTCAACACAACAAATAAGCGGATTTGGTTCATGGCTAACTATACCACTTGTTAACTGGTTACTGCTTAATTTCTTACCACTAAAATTTGTACTATGGTTTAAGAACCCTTCTTTTGCTGCAGCAAACGGGCAATTTATACTTTTTAAGACGGAAACTTATAAACAGATTGGCGGACATGCAGCTGTAAAAGATCAGGTTGTTGAGGATATGGCTTTCGCAAAAATACTTAAGAGAAAAGGATACAAAATCATAACAACACTTGGAGATAATACTGTTTTTTGTAAAATGTATTCCGGTTTTAATGAAGGAGTAAATGGCTTTGCCAAAAACTTTTTCCCGGGATTTGAAATTCCTGCAATGCTGTTTTATATGTTACTACTCTTTTTTGCAGTTACTTTTCTAGCTCCTTTTGTGATGGCACTTTTAAGCTATAAATTTATTTTGATTACAGCTATCATTTTGCTGGCACGAATATTTCAGTCGTTACCCTCGAAACAAAATATCGTAATAAATACATTATTACACCCTTTGCAAATAATTGTAATGCTTTATATTGGCGTGTTATCCGTAAACCGACTAAACAATAACAGGATTGAATGGA
The DNA here is from genome assembly GCA_963663615.1 of Melioribacteraceae bacterium. Taxonomy (GTDB): domain Bacteria; phylum Bacteroidota; class Ignavibacteria; order Ignavibacteriales; family Melioribacteraceae. The sequence continues at coordinate 575,861 of OY760517.1, read as the reverse complement.
AAGGAAGAAATATAACAAAGAACAATTAGCAATCGTTTTTCTTATTATTATATATACTGTTGGTACATTGGGACATTCGTTTGCAGTTACTTTACCACTTATGCAACTGTTAACACCATTTACCCTGGCAATTACCGGTGCAGTTGTATATTATTTCTCATATAAAAAGGTAGCTGGCAGGTTTATTGAGTGGATTGCTTTAACATTTATATTGACACTAATTATTGAGATAGTTGGGGTAAATACCGGAGCTGTTTTCGGTAACTATGATTATGGTAATACCCTCGGATTTAAAATTATTGGTACACCGGTTATGATTGGTGTAAACTGGGTATTTGTTATTTTGGGGGCATATAATCTGGCTGAACGCTCTTTTACAAACAAGTTTGCCGTTATTATCGTAACTGCATTACTGGCAGTAATATTTGATTTTGTTATTGAACCTATGGCAATTAAACTTGATTATTGGTCATGGCAAGATAATATAATTCCATTACAAAACTATTTAGCCTGGTTTTTGTTTTCACTAATACTGGCATTTGTTGCAATTAGGTTAAAATTAAGAACATACAACCTGATACCGGGAATTTACTTCGTTATGCAATTTGTATTCTTTTTTATATTAAATTTTACTGTTTAATGGGTATTTTAACTGCAATAATAATAATAGGCTTATGGGCACTCCATCTTGTATATATTCTTACAAGTGTTACCCCAGCCTGGAATAGTGTTTTGATGTATATTCACATTATATTTCAGGGTTACCTTTATACTGGCTTGTTCATTACTGCACATGATGCAATGCATGGTACTGTATCGTCAAATAGAATTGTCAATAAAACAATTGGATGGTTTTCAACTATTTTATTTGCTGGTATGTCATACAACCGTCTTTTACGTAATCATAAGCTGCATCACAAATACCCCGGCACTGAAAATGATCCCGACTATTATATAAAATCACAAAACTTTTTTCTCTGGTGGGGTGCGTTTCTGATTAGATATACAACAATATCCCAAATAGTTATAATGGCTGTTGCATACAATTTACTTAATCTCTACATATCGGAAATCAATTTGTGGTTATTCTGGATTATCCCTGCATTTTTAGGCACATTTCAGCTTTTCTTCTTCGGTACATTTTTACCACACAGAAAACCTCATGAAGAAAGCATGGAACCTCATAAGGCAAGAACCTTAGGCAAAAATCATTTATGGGCTATGGTTAGTTGCTATTTCTTTGGTTATCATTACGAGCATCATGAATCCCCTTCTACCCCATGGTGGAGACTATATAAAGCTAAATAGCAAAAAAAAGCCGCTCAAAAGAACGGCTCAAAACTATACTATAAACTGGAACTAAACTTCCATAATTTCTTCTTCTTTCTTTTTAAGAATTTCATCAATTCTCTTTATGTGATTATCAGTTGTAATCTGAACATCACTCTCAAGATCATGACGAATATCTTCGGAAATGTCCTTGTTTTTTTCAGCTTTTTTAAGGTGATCATTAGCATCACGTCTAACATTTCTGATAGCAACTTTATGCTCTTCACCCATTTTTTTAACAAGCTTAACAAGATCTTTTCTTCTTTCTTCGGTAAGTGGCGGTATAGGAATTCTTATATTTGTTCCGTCATTTGCAGGGTTAAGTCCCAATTCAGAAATAAGAATAGCTTTTTCAATTGGTCCTACCATGTTCTTTTCCCATGGTGTAATTGAAAGAGTATGAGCGTCCATTACAGTAACATTGGCAACCTGATTTAACGGGGACGGGTTACCGTAATAGTCAACCTTAATGCCATCTAATAAGGCAGTAGTAGCCTTTCCGGTTCTTACACTTGCTATTTCTTGAATAAAAGCCTCAATAGTTTTATCCATTTTGTGTTTTGCTTCATTAATAGTTTCGTTCATAAATACCCCGTAAAAAATTGATTTAGATAAATATACGTAATTTAAATATTACTTACAGAAGTACCAATATTTTCGCCAGTACAAACTTTAAGAAGGTTGTCAGAATTATTCATATTAAAAACAATTATTGGTAAAGAGTTCTCTTTACACAAGCTAATAGCAGTTAAATCCATAACGCGAAGATTTTTTTGAAGTACATCAAAATATGATATTTCATCGAACTTCGCTGCTTCCGGATTCTTCTCAGGATCGCTATCATAAACACCGTCAACTCTTGTACCTTTAAAAATAGCATCGGCTTCAATTTCAACGGCACGAAGCGAAGCAGCAGTATCGGTACTAAAATAAGGATGACCAGTACCTGCACCAAAAATAACCACTCTACCTTTTTCAAGATGACGCATTGCACGTCTTCTAATATAAGGCTCGGCAATTTCTTCCATGTGGATAGCACTCATAAGACGGGTAAATATACCCTTGTTTTCGCAAGCATTCTGCAACGCAAGCGAATTTATCATAGTAGCCAGCATACCCATCTGATCGCCGGTAACTCTTTCAATATTTTGTGCGGAAGCATTTAAGCCCCTGTAAATATTTCCACCACCAATAACAATACCTACTTCAACACCCAAATCATGAATCTTTTTAATTTCGGTAGCAAAAAAATCGAGTACATCAGGATCAATTCCGTAACCTTTTTGACCCATAAGAGATTCACCCGATAATTTTAATAATATTCTTTGGTATTTAAGATCTGACATACTATAATCCCGGATATAAAAAAAGGTCTTATAAAACTATAAGACCTTTTTTTTGAATTTATAAAATTATTTTTTTTCGTCACTAAGATGGAATCTATGGAAAAGCTTCAATTTGGCATCAGTACCCTGAGCTTTGTTGAATTCTTTAATCATATCACCAATAGACTTGGCATTATCCTTTATATAAGCCTGTTCGTAAAGACAAACTTCACCATAAAACTTGTTAAGTTTACCAGTAGCAATCTTTTCAAGAATCTGTTCAGGTTTACCTTCCTTACGAGAAACTTCCTTGTAAATTTCGATTTCTTTTTCGATGGTAGCAGAAGGAACTTCTTCTCTATAAGTGTAAGAAGGATTCATAGCAGCAACCTGCATAGCGATATCCTTCGCAAGAGTTTCAAGTTCTTCGACTTTTTCAGTAACGTTATCAAATCTTACAAGAACGCCTAATTTTGAACCATGGTGAATATATTCCGTCATCATACCGTTATCAGCTTTTTCAATAACAAAGCGCGATACTTCAATTTTTTCACCAATTTTACCAATAGTAACAGTTAACTCTTCAGAAACACTTTTACCATCGTGAGTAAGAGCTAGCAGTTCTTCAACATTAGCAGGTTTATTTGCAACCAAAGCTTCAAGAGCAAGATTAGCGAAAGCTTTAAAATCGTCATTATTTGCAACGAAATCAGTTTCGCAGTTAACTTCCATCATGAAAGCTTCAGATTTATCATCACTAAGGTGAGTAAATACAAGTCCTTCTTCAGCAGTTCTTTCAGCACGTTTTGCTGCTACGGAAGCACCTTTCTTTCTAAGGATTTCAATTGCCTTTTCAAAATCACCATCAGCTTCGGTAAGGGCTTTTTTACAGTCCATCATACCGGCGCCGGTTTTTCCTCTTAGTTCCTTTACTTGCGCTGCAGTAATTGCCATTGTTAGTATCCTTTTATTTTAATTTTTTGATTCTTCGTTATTGGATTTAACTGCATTATCCGGAGTTTCGGTAGCAGGAGCAGTTTCCTTAACTTCCTTTTCAGCTTTAGCTTTAGCATCTGCTGCAGCTTTTTCAGCTTCTTTCTGTGAAGTTTTGTCAGATTTTTTTGCACCGCGATCATCAAATCTAACTTTTCTTATTCTAGCTTTACCTTCTTTCTTGTCGGTAGCAGCTTCTTCAGCTTTCTGCTTTTTAACTCTTTCTTTTTCGGCAACTTCTTCAGCTCTTAGTTCTTTTGCTTTTTTGTTACCTTCAATAATAGCATCGGCAAGATATTTTGAAATTACTTCAATAGCTCTTACAGCATCATCATTAGAAGGGATAACATAATCAACGTCACCAGGATCACAGTTAGTATCAACTATAGCAAATACAGGTATATTTAATCTTAATGCTTCACGGATAGCAATATTTTCTTTTTTGATATCAACAATAAACATAGCACCAGGAATTCTGGTCATGTTTTCAATACCTTCAAGAACTTTTCTTAATTTATCTCTCTCGCGAGAGTGCATAAGTATTTCTTTTTTTGTAATCTTTTCGAATGTACCATCCTGTTCCATCTTGTCAATAGTCTGCAGACGTTTAACACTTTTACGGATAGTAGTAAAGTTGGTAAGCATACCACCAAGCCATCTTTCACTTACCCAGTAAGATTCTGAGCGGGAAGCTTCTTTAGCCATAACATCCTTGGCTTGTTTTTTCGTACCAACGAAAAGAACCTTTTTACCCTGTGAAACAATTTCGGTGATTTTTTCGGCAGCTTTATATAAGTTCTGCTGCGTTTTTTTAAGGTCTATAATGTGGATACCGTTCTTTTCCATAAAGATGTACTGTTTCATCTTCGGATTCCAACGGCGCGTCAAGTGCCCAAAGTGTGCACCTGACTCAATAAGTTGAGTCAAATCAAGCTTTTTCTGCATTGTTGCTCCTGTTTTTCTTCTATTTCTTTCTTCTCCGCCTTTAATCCGCTATTGCGAACACAGGAGGCAGATCCGGAAATATGAATTATTAAAAAATGATTCTATTAAAAAATAAAAATTATCTTTTAGAGAACTGGAATCTTTTACGTGCTTTAGGACGACCGTATTTTTTACGTTCAACCATACGAGGATCTCTCTTAAGAAGTCCTTCGGCTTTTAACACGCCTCTGTAATCAGCATTAAGATCAACTAATGCACGTGCGATACCTAATTTTGCAGCATCAGCCTGACCTGAGATACCACCGCCACGTACATTTATCAAAATATCAAATTTACCTTTGTTTTCAGTAACAGTAAGAGGTTTCTCAATCTGTTCCCTGTTGTCTTTCATCGGGAAGTAATTATCAAACTCTTTTTTGTTTACCATAACTTTTCCGTCACCATTACGCAAAATCACTCTGGCCACAGCAGTCTTTCTTCTTCCAATAAATATTTTATCAGCCATTCACTTACCTTTTAAATACTTAACACTTCAGGTTTCTGTGCAGCATGTGGATGATTTTCACCCGCATAAACTTTTAATTTTTTTATCATTTTTCTGCCAAGTCTGTTCTTTGGCAACATTCCTTTTACAGCCTGCTGAATTACAAATTCAGGTTTTTTAGCCATAGCTTCAGTAAAACTCATTTCTTTCTGACCGCCAGGATAACCCGAGTGTCTTATATATGTTTTCTGAAGTTCTCTTTTACCTGTCATTCTTATTTTGTCAGCGTTCACTACTACAACGAAATCGCCGTTGTCGAAGTTAGGAGTAAACACGGCTTTATGCTTGCCGCGAATAATGGTTGCTACTCTGGTTGCTAACCTACCCAATACCAGGTCTTTCGCATCTACTACATACCATTTTACGTCTGCATCTTCAGGTTTTACAAACCTTGTTATTTTTTCTTGCTTCACCTTAGTCCTCCAGATGGACAATCATTCATTTTGTTTACAAAGTTACAAAAATATGCTATTTCTGTCAGGATGTCAACAGAATTAATCATATACAAAGTATTGAAGACTAGCAAAAATAGGGAATTAATTGCTTGTTTTCAAGTGAATTAATTTAATTAATATATCTTGTTATTCCGGTTCCATATGTATTGTTGTCATTATTCCCAAATCCGCTTCCAGTCGCTCCTCAATCCTTGTTGCTACGTCATGAGCCTCTTCCAAACTGGTTTTACCAGGTAATTTTATGTGGAATGTTAACTCCTTGTGGTGTCCGTAATCATGCAAATGATAGTGATGAGGCTGCACACATTCGTTAATTTCTTCAATACATATCGATTTTATTTTTTGTTTTAGATCACTTCCAAGGTCTTTACCCAGTAAAAGATCAATTGTTTCCTTTAATATTTCGTAAGCTGTATATGCGATCATAATGGAAACAAGAATTCCAAGCACACCATCAAGCCACCAAAATTCGCTTCCAAATAAAATAGCAACAAGTATTACCAGGGATGATAATGCATCGCTGCGATGATGCCATCCATCAGCCTTTAGGGTTTGTGAACCGGTTTTTCGGTAGGCAAATAATGCAAACTGTGCCAATGCTTCCTTAATAACAATTGAAGCTATTGTTACAACAATTGCCAATGTTCCAAAAACAGCATCATCCCTGTTAATTAAATTGTCAATTGAATCCCTGGCAAAAGTATAAGAAATTATAAGTAGCAAAATTCCCACCACAAGAGACGAAACCAGCTCCGCCCTGCCATGCCCAAACGGATGCGTTTCATCCGCCGGTTTTGCCGATGCTTTTATTCCAATAAGCACAATGATGGATGACACCGAGTCGGATAGTGTGTGCCAGGCATCAGCAAGTAACGCTATTGATCCGGAGGCTATTCCTGCCCAGTATTTTACACCAAACAGTATTATGTTACTTACTATTGAAAGCCAACCTTCCCAAAACCCGTATTTTTTTATGCCATCCATTTATACTATTTTATTTCAATCTTTGTATAAACGGGCATGTGATCAGATGGAAATAATCCGTTAAAGCTTTCAGATAAAGTAGCATGCTTCAAAACTTTAATACTCGGAGTTACGAATATAAAATCAATTGGCTTGCCTTCTGGTTCACCTGATTCAACAAATCCGCTCCATGTGCTTTCAGGACCGTAATGAGGGGTTTCAGAAAGCATATAGGAGTTGTGAAGCTCGAAATATGCATCGGAGTTAATAATATTATAGGCAACCGAATGTGGTTCGGAGTTAAAATCGCCCATAAGTATTACCGGTAAACCATCAGCTAATGTATGCATTTTATGCTTTATTAACTGGCTACTTTTAATTCGTGCATTTATACCCTTATGGTCGTAGTGGGTATTAAATACAAAAAACACTTTACCAGTCTGCTTGTCTTTTAATTTTACCCATGTACAAATTCTGATACAGGCTGCATCCCAGCCAAGTGCCGGTTCATCAGGATTCTCGCACAGCCAGAAGTTATTATAATCGAGTTGCTCAAATCTGTCGGCTCGGTAAAAAATGGGCGAATACTCACCCTTGGTTTCACCATCATCTCTGCCTACACCAACCCAGTTATATTCGGGCATATTTTCGGCAACATATTCAAGCTGACTATGAAGCACTTCCTGCATCCCGAAAATATCGGCATCATGGAAGTTAAGCAGTGCCGTTACGTTATGTTTTCTGTGCTGCCAGTTATGTACTCCGTCATCAGGATTATCCCACCTGATATTAAAAGTTATTACGTTTATACTTTGTGCAGTTGCAAGCACTGTAAAAGCAAGTAAAAACATAAATGTGTAAACCGGTTTCATTATTCTGAGTCCCTGTTAACAGTATCTGGTGAAAAAGCTGGAGTGCATATAGCCATATACTCTGCCCCTTCTTCACCGGGTGTACTATATTGCACCCATTCATTCCTGTACGAAATAAAAGCTTCACCAGCCTGAATAACATAATCATCAAATTTTGTTTTTATATGCAGTGTACCTTTAAGTACAATGGTATATTCATCAAATTCCGGTACCTGACCCGGTTCTACCCACCCGGCAGGACTTTTCATTTTGGCTATACTAATATTTTTGTTTTCAGTATTAACCTTACCTACAAATTCCTTAATTTCTTTTGGCAGGGAACCTGCAGCTTCAACAATAACCGGTTTTCTTATTACTCTTGGCATAAATTTTACCTCGTTTCTATACTTGGAACAATTGTTCTCCAAACGGCAAGCCACTTGTCATTATACTTCCTGAACACAAACATGTCTTTACCGCTTTCTTCAAAAAATTCATCTTCCAGTCTATATCTTATATTAAACAAATATGCTGCAATTGCAGTATCTTCATATATATCGATCATCATTTCATTTTGTTTAAGTGCAATAAGCTCACTGTTTTCAACAAAACTGGCATAAGTCTTTACGCACTCATCAGCACCTTCTGCCCTTTTTCTGAAATTTGGATGAACAATAACCATGTCCTTATGGAAATAATTTTGTAGCTCATCGGTATTTCCTTTAAGCCAGGCATTATTGATACTCTTCATTGTTTCTTCTACTAACTTTTTGTCCGATTCCAAATTTAAATCTCCCAAAAGTTTATTAGCGGAAAAATAAGAAATTAGTAAACAAGATACCTATTAAGTAACTATAAAAAATTTTTCCATTTTTTTTAGTTTAGTTTAAAACCAACAAGTTCTTCGTTCCTTACTAACTTATACTCACCATTCTCATCATGGTTAAACCTTTCCCGTTTTATTATACCAATACCCGGACAAACATAATCCTGGTGGTAATTTTTTTCATCCTTTGTTATTTTTGAGCGATATACAACTGTTTCAAATATGCCAATATCAATTTTAATGGTTCTTTTGGTATCACAAACAACCATTCCTTCGTATTCTTCCCCCTTGTAGGTTGGATATTTATAAACTAATTGTGCCGGGTCGGGAATTGGAGGCTGAGTGTACCTGTAATAAACACCATTTTCAAGATTTGCCAAATCCCAAAAATCATGGGCATAAGTAAACCAGGTATAACCGTTCCAGTTGTAAGACCCACTCAGCTCAATCACGGATGAAAATGTATCAATTTCACCCGAATAATTACTAACAACCTTGTACTCCCACCTGTTACCTTCAGCAAGAGGTATAAGTGGGGAATCGGGTTTTGCATAATAAACAGGAATATCACTGGAATCACAGGCAAATAGGAACATACTTAAAAGTATGGAAATAATAACACGTTTCATAAAAGTCCACTCAATTTTGATTACAAAAATACCAACAGGTATTACCCTCCAAGGTAATCCTCATACATCAAAATTAAAAACTGGACGTCAATATTCCTAACCTGAATAAGGTCAAAAATATACCACTCAATTAAAGTCTTTTTGAATAGAAATAGATATTTAACATTGCTATTGAATACACAAAAATCGGCGTAACAATTTCAACAAAGTACCAGTAATCCGATCGCTCTCCAAGAAATAGAATTTCTACAAAAGCCCAGACAATCAATACAGAGGACCAAATGATAAGTTGCTTTGCTGCATAGTTATTTAAAACGTACCAATCATTATCATTATTTGAAGCCTTGCCAAATCTGAATCCGTAATAAGGATTTGTTTTAATTTTATTTTTGAGCAAAGGTATAGCTAAAAAAATAATCAAAACCCCGATTATCAGATACAGAACACCTGATAAATATTTTAGGATATACATTTTTGCCTCTTTTAAACTTATAACCTGACCAATACTCAGAACTGAATTAAATTATTTGAGTATGTATAGTAAATTTTTTATTTCAAATATTCAAATTATTATATATGCTTTTTCGCTTAAATTAATAAAAATTTACTTTATTGCTGCGATAATAATTACAAGTTTCGTATTTACTGCTTAAATATACAATATACACTTTTAATTTGTTAAAACATTTCCCCCAATTTAATCCTGAAGTTTATTAAAAAATAAAAAAAGAGGATAAAAAAAATGCCAGAAAATATTTCCTGGCACCTAATTTTTTATCATAATGGCAGAGATTATTCTTGTACTGCTTTACCTGTATCCGATTTGAATTTTCCGAAAAGATTATCGAAAAACTGATCTATTTTTTCGTACTGATAATTGCGTAAATAGTTAATAATTATCAACCATGGCAGCATAAACATCATCGCCCAAATAACAACAGCAACAATTACCAAAATGCCTATTAACTTAATAATTAAGCCTTCAAAACCATATTCCGTACTTTTGGAACCATCACTCCAGTGCACCCGGGTTTCGGTAACAGATGGCATTGCAATGAAAAAGCCAAGAAACGCAAATACAATTTTTTTAACTACACTACCACCCTTTACAGCAAGATTCATCTGGGCAAGTCGTTTATCAATAAGGAACTGCGGACTCATACTGGCAAAATAGTAAGCAACGAGCATTAACGCCCAAAATCCCCACTGGAAAAAATTGCTTATTGCGTTACTCGTATCTCTTGAATCAAGCTCTTCCTTGTAAGTTTCCGGTGTAAATTCCTTAAATTCCGCTAATCTTTCCTGTGCGTACTCAAGTCTTTCTTCCTTGTTTGGATCTGTATCCGGCAGATTTTTATATCTGGCAACAGTGCCTTCGTAACTTCTTATATTAGCCTTCAGCATTTTACCAGCCATAGCAACGGTGTTTTCACTTGTAAGCGGCTCATAAACGCTCATATACATCATTACCACAATAAATAAACCAAGCACTATCATTATCCATTTGGAACCGGCAAACTTCCTTTTCTGCGATTCACTTAATACAAATTCAGTTTGTTCAATATGCTCTTTAACTTCCTCATCTTCACAATTCAGGGCTTTCACTTCTGCTAAAATCTCTTCACCCCTTTTTATCTCTTTTATACTTCCGGGCAGACGACTTTCACCATCTTCCAACTCAATTGAATAACTATCATAGATATCATCAAGTAAATCAGTAGCTTTCGCTTTTGTCTGGTCAGACATTATTCCTCCGGTGTTTAATTTAGAATTCATAAAGAATATACTTTATTCGCACCGGCATGACAAAGCAATATAACCCACATTAAGTAATGTTAACATTGCATTAGTAAAATTAATATATAAATTTTCGAAATTTTCAAAAAACAACAACTTTTACTAACTTTAGTAATTAAAATTATTAGGATTTGTAATGAAAAATGTACTCCTGGTTACCCTGTTTTTAGCTACTATATTGTTTTCGCAAGACAAAATAAGCATAATTGGTGTTGGTGATATGATGTTCGGATCACACTTTCCCGATAGCAGCCGCTTGCATAAAAACAAGGATAAGCTACTTGCCAATGTTACAGAAATTTTAACTGATGCTGATGTTACATTTGGTAATGTTGAGGGCGTTTTTCTTAACGAAGGCAATACCACAAAGGATTGTTATGGTAAAATTGAAAGATGTTTCGCTTTCAAAATGCCAGAAGATTATATTTCCATTTTAACTGATAACGGATTTGATGTTGTTAGTATTGCAAATAACCATGTTAACGATTTTGGTATAAAAGGTCAGAACAAAACTGTTGAACTTCTTGAACAAGCTAAAATACATTATGCTGGATTAACAAAATATCCTTCAACTGTTTTTGAAAAAAATGGTATAAAATATGGCTTTGCTGCTTTTGCTCCAAACTACGGATGTATAAGTTTACTTAAAACCAAACAGGCGGTGGAAATTGTAAAACAACTTGAAAAGGTTGCGGATATAGTTATTGTATCATTCCATGGTGGTGCCGAAGGTGAAAAGTATGCCCACGTTAGCAGGGATACAGAATACTACCTGGGTCAGAACAGGGGAAATATTTATAACTTTGCTCATGCTGTTATTGATGCAGGTGCCGATATTGTTTTCGGACACGGTCCGCATGTAACGCGTGCTGTTGAGCTTTACAAAGATAGGATCATTGCTTACAGTCTTGGTAACTTTTGTACTTATGGCAGATTTAACCTTGATGGCATACGTGGACTTGCACCTATTCTTAAAGTATTTGTTGATAAGAGTGGCAAATTCGATTCGGCAAAAATATTTGCAACACGCCAAACATACTACTCTCCTGTAAAAAATGATAGCAAAAACCGTGTAATAAAGGAAATGCAAAAACTTACAAGCAAGGATTTCCCTGAAACTAATCTTGTTATTAAGGATGACGGTACAGTAGTTAAAAAGAAATAAATTAAATTTTATTTACTTATTTCATGATGCTAATCGGGAATAATCACTATTACAACCAATTAAGTGGTTATTCCTGAAAAGAATAGTTCAGACTAGTTTTAATGCTTTTAATCTATCAGGCATTGAATATGTTCTTCTATATGCTAATTATTAATAAAAAATAAACAGAGTTTCACGGAACATTTTCCCGCTAATGGATTATAATTCCCATACAAATATTTCAATAAACCATGTAATTTGTCTTATCACAAATTACTTTAATACAGTACAAACATTATGTTTAAGAAAATTTTTCCCGGATTACTGGTTGCTACCTTAACCGGGGTTGCAGCAATTCTTCTTTCAAAATATATTCCCTACCTTGGTGCGGTATCAATAGCCCTTGTTGCCGGCATTTTTGTTGGCAACCTCTTAATTAAAGGGAATAAATACAAGGATGGTATTTCTTTTACCGATAAAAAACTTCTACCATTTACAATTGCCCTAATGGGTATTGAGTTGCTCCCATCAACCATGTATTCACTTGGGATAAATACAGCAATATTAATTATTGGGGTAATGGCTATTACAATTATCACCGGATATTTAACCTCAAGAATATTCGGCTTTTCTACAAAACTTGGTGTACTGCTTGGTTGTGGTAATGCAATCTGCGGCTCCAGTGCAATACTTAGTACAACTAAAATTATTGATGGTAACCAGGAGGATACGGGGCTTTCGGTAGCTGCTGTTAATTTTATGGGTGTAATAGGATTATTTTTACTGCCTCTGCTTGCTCTATTTATTCATTATTCCAATACGGAAAGTGCTGTACTTATTGGTGGTGGTTTGCAAGCAGTTGGACAGGTAGTTGCTTCCGGTTACTCTGTAAATGATGAGGTTGGTACAATTGCAGTTCTCGTAAAAATGTTCAGAGTATTGATGTTAGGTCCCATACTAATTATGCTTGGTGTTCTAATGAACAAAAGGAAAAAGAGCAGTAAATCAACTGGCAAGTTTCCTCTACCTCTATTTATTGTTGCATTTTTTCTTTTGATGATATTAAACTCACTTGGTATTGTACCCGAAGCTGTAAGTAAGGGGATATCACTAACAATTGACGTTCTGCTGCCAATAGCGATGGCTGGCATAGGAATGAATATAAACTTTAACACATTACGAAAATCGGGATTAAAAATACTGCTTGCCGAAGTGTTTATTATGGTTATACACGTGGGTGCACTTGTTGGCGGAATTATGTTACTGTTATAGTTGTGCTTGTCAGCTTTTGTAAACAACAGTACGAATAGATTTTTCAATTGCAGCTTTAAATACCTTTAGGTTTACAGGCTTTTCAAAAACAAATTCAATATCCATGTTTTTGTATTCGTCTTTTTCCCTTTCGGTTATACCGCTGGCAAGAACAATAATTTTAGGTTTATGTTTTATTGGTGATTCGGCTAACTGATTAACAAGTTTTAAACCATCACCATCAAGCAAGGTGTGTTCGGTAATTACCAATGCTGGTACGTTCTTTAGTATTTTATTATAAGCTTCCTCTGCTCCGGAGGCTTCAATAACCTGATAGTCAGGAACCAGATTTGAAAGAAGCTTGCTATATAGTATCCTGTCGGTTTTTGAGCCGTCAGCAAGCAGAACCTTGGAAGAAGATACCGGTATGGTAAAAATAAAGTCGGAGCCTTTGCCGTACAGACTTTCAACCTTAATACTACCACCATGCATTTCCACAATATCCTTAACAAGAGATAATCCAAGTCCGCTACCCTTTTCACCCTGGGTACCCTTCAAGGTAAACTTGGTATCAACCTTGAACAGTTTTTCCTGGTCTTCAGGTTTAATACCAGTACCCGAATCCGAAACCACAAACTGGAACACATTTTTATCGTAAAGAGGTTTCGCCGAAAGAGTAATCCTTCCTCCCTCGTCCGTAAACTTAATTGCATTGGATACTAAATTATTCAACACCTGGAGTAGTAACCCCTCATCAGCATGAACATACGCGTCCCGCTCTAATGTAGAATAGAGTGTAACATCCTTGTTCATGGCACCACCAGAAAGCATTCTTATCGATTTATCAATTACATCCCGTGCATTTAGCCTGTTTGGTTCAAACTTCATTCTGCCAGTTTGCAAACGTGTCCAATCCAAAAGAGAATTAACCAGCTCAAGCAAACTGGTAGAAGATTCCTTGATAAACTTTACAAACTCCTCACGCTTATCCTCGGTTAAATCCTTTCTTTGCAATAGCATATCAGCGTAGCCTAAAATCGAGTTAAACGGATTACGCAAATCATGCGAAACAATTGAAATAAACCTGTCTTTTGTTTCGTTTAGCCTTTGAAGATCTTCGGCTGATTTTTTAAGCTCCTCCTCAGCATGCTTGGATTGGCTAATATCACTAATCAAACCATATATTTTAGTTATACAACCTTTGGCATCCCTTATTGCGTTAACCTTGTTTTCTATCCAGATTACATTACCCGATTTGCTAAAAATACGATACTCAAAACGTTCATTACTTTTTAGTCTGTCCCGGTAAAAACGGGAGAGCTTTTTGAACGAACTATCAAAATCATCAGGATGTATAATTTTCTGCCATAAATACTCATCAGCCAGAAATTCCTCAACGGCAAAACCGGTTATATTTTCAATTGCCTGCGTATAGAACAACACGGTTAACTTTCTGCCAATTTTTTCGGCAGTGTACATACTAACATTTATTTTATCAGATATCGTCTGGTATTTCTTCTCGGATTCATGAAGTTTAAGTTTGGAACGAATTTCCTCGGTTATATCTCTAACAATCATTACAAGATACAATCCGTCATATCCGTAAAACGTATCGGCATTAAGTTTAAGATTAAATGTAGAGCCATCTCTTCTAACACCAAGGAACTCAATTTCACCAGGTGCAGAGTAATCTTTTTGTAAATTCCTGAAATAATTTTCTACAAGTATTTTATCCTTTTCAGCAATAAAATCGTAGGGGGTATGCCGTAATACTTCGCTCTTGAACTCATACCCAAATAAACGTGCAAAGCGTTCATTTACTTCAACAATATTGTTATTTATAACAACTGCAATACCATCACTGGAAGCACCAAGTAACGCCCTGAAAGTAAGCGTATCCTTTTCAGCCTGTTTGATTGTAGAAATATCATGAAACACAATTATATAATATTTTGGCTCGCCATTAAAATCTTTAACAAGACTAAATTCGGCACGGGTATAAATAATATCGCCTGAAGGAGTACGAAGATTTATTTCGATTGCAGATTGCTGGGAGATTGCGGAGTCAATGAGTCCGGCAACATTATTCCCGTTTTGAAATGCAATATAATCCGATATTTGCCGTTTAAAGCTAAAATCGTCATTAAGTTCAAGTAATTTGGAAAGTAACGGATTGGTATAAGTTATATTATAATCAAGATCGAGTGTACAGATATACTCGCCAGTATTGGCAACAATTTCGCGGTATTTCTGCTCCGATTCCTTTAACCTTCGCTCAACTTTTGCTTTTTCAGTAATATCCGAGCAGACCATAACAATTTTTGATGATGACTCCTCATGAAATACATTCATCCGAACGAATAAATACATTAGCTCAGTATCGTTACGAAGTAAAGTTACTTCGCCATCCCAATGACCTTTACGTTTAATAGTCCTGGAAATATTAGCAAAATAGTCCTTGGTGAAAAGAGGAACAAAATCACCAATATAATGAAACTGTGCAGAAGTTTTTTCCAGAATAAAATATTTTCTTGCAGCTTCATTCCAAATATGGATCATCCCCTCCCAATCAAGAAGCACAAGGGCATCACGTATATTTGAAGTAATATTTCGATAACGCTCAAGATTGTTTATTTCAACCTTGTTACGCTGCTGTATAACTCTCTCTCGTGTAACATCCTTAACAAGAATAAGTACAAAAATAACCTGGTCATTATGCCCAATAAAAGGAACAAATACGGTATTAAAAATAAGATCACCTTCGAACCTGGCATAGGTAAGATCATCTTCCATCCTTGTTTTTTCGGAATTAAGCTGTTCAAATATTCGGCGTATTTTAAGGGATGAATTGCCCGGGAAAATGTCAAAAATCTTTTTAGGTACATTCGCTTTTGGAAAGCTGAAATAATCCAGCTTGTTCCATTTGGGAATGTACTTTATCATACCAGTTTCATCAGTAATGAAATACGCATCATAGATGTTTTTAATCAGACTGTTAAGATTATCGGAGCGAAAATACTCTTCCTGAACTGTTTTTTGCTCAAGAGTATATTCTTCAATTATAAGCATACCACCAACAAACTCGCTATCCTTAAAAAAAGGACGTCCTTTTATTCTGGTATAACTTGGTGACTCTGCGGATAGGTCGCTGTTCTCAATTTGTTTTTCAAAATTAAGCCCTTCTTTAAGCTTAATTATCTCTTTAAGCAGGGAAGCATCTCTAAATAGTTTTGCTCCCATTATATTTTTGCCCGCTACCTCGGAAAAATGTTCAGGTTTAACAACAGCAAACTGAAATATGTTATCATTAACCCACTCAATATTAAGATCCCTGTCAAGTATAAGCATACCAAACGGCATGTTCTGCAACAATTCCCTTGCAGGCATACTATCCTTGTTCAGATAACCTTCACCAAATATTTCCTCGTTCATCAGGGCACAATCTTTTTAATTAGAATAATTCGGTAACGAAATAATATACATTATGATTTATCGAAATACAATATATAAAGTTTAGTAACGATAGCTCCATCATTATAATATATATAAAAAAACACAGGGAGGGAACCCTGTGTTTTAGAATAAATTAAAATGTTGACATTAATCACCGTATTTTATTTAACTATACGTTCGGACCGGCATTTCTGATACTTTCATCGGCACTATTTTCAAACTGCCTAAAATTTTTATTGAACATTTCAGCAAGTTTTTTAGCCATTGTATCATAATCTTCACGACTTTCCCATGTATTGGAAGGATCGAGGACCTTGGATGGCACACCGGGAACTTCCACAGGTACGTGCAATCCAAATATCGGATCTTCTTTTGTCTCAACTTCATCAAGAGTACCATCAAGGGCAGCATTAAGCATTGCACGAGTATAGGCAATTTCCATTCTATGTCCCTTACCGTAAGGACCACCTGTCCAGCCGGTATTTATTAGCCAGCATTTTGCTCCGTGTTTGGTTATTTTTTCACCAAGCAAATCGGCATATACCGAAGGATTAAGTGCCATAAAAGGAGCACCAAAACATGTACTAAAAGTAGCCTTTGGCTCAGTAACACCCTTTTCAGTTCCGGCAACCTTTGCAGTATAACCAGAAAGAAAATGATACATTGCCTGCTCCCTGGTAAGTTTTGAAATTGGAGGCAATACACCAAATGCATCAGCAGTAAGCATTATAATATTTTCCGGATGTCCACCAACGCCACCTTCCTTAACATTAGCAATTGCAGTTAGCGGATAAGCCGCACGAGTATTTTCAGTATAGCGATTATCATCCAGATCAAGTACACTTGTTTCTGGGTCCATAACCACATTCTCCAGTATTGTACCAAACTGACGTGTGGTAGAATAAATTTGAGGTTCAGCCTTTTCGGATAGGTTAATTACCTTGGCGTAACACCCTCCCTCAATATTAAAAATACCATCATCACTCCAACCGTGTTCATCATCGCCAATAAGCATACGTTTTGGATCTGCAGAAAGCGTAGTTTTACCGGTACCCGAAAGACCAAATAATACAGCCGAATCACCCTTTTCACCTATATTTGCCGAACAGTGCATTGACATAACACCTTTGCGGGGCAAAGTATAGTTCATAATAGTAAAAACTGATTTCTTAATTTCTCCTGCGTACTCAGTCCCACCAATCAGTACTGTCTTTTCACCAAAATTAACCACAACAAAAACATCGCTGTTAGTACCATCAGTATTAGGATTAGCATGTAGTTTTGGCATGTGCAGAATGGTATATTCCGGAGTAAAGCTATTTAACTCCTCACTGGTTGGAGTAACAAATAGATGGTTAGCAAAGAGGCTAGACCATGCACTCTCGCTTATAATGCGTACAGGAATGCGATAATTTTTATTCCAACCGGCAAAAACATCGGTAACAAACAGTTCCTTTCTCTGAACATAAGCCGAAACTTTAGAGAAAAGCTTTTCATAATTTTTAGTGCTTATAGGTCGGTTTACATCTCCCCACCAGATGTGTTCTGTACTTGAAGGTTCATCCACGATAAACTTGTCGTTAGGACTCCTGCCGGTATGATGACCGGTCCTTACGACAAGCGGACCATGTACGGATAGCTCCCCTTCTCCTCGACTTAAAGCAGCTTTTAATAACTTGGGATTATTGTAGTTGTAATAGACATCGCTAAAATTTGTAATGCCAAATTCACCCAACTGTCGGATGATTTCTTCTTTGTTGTACATCACGACTCCATAAATAAGATTAAAGAACGGTATATCTGTTTAAAATGTGAATACTACCTCCTATCCCCTAATAGAAAGCATATTACGTAAATTGATTAGATGCAAGATTAGTTCAAAAGGTGCGGAAGAAATTGTAAACAATAAAAATAATTGAATGAAAATTTTTGATTGCCCCGAGGAAAGGTTTTCAGCAAAAACTCAGGAGAACACTCCTGCCCTACCAAGTTACTAATTCATAATGCCCCGGCGGGGAGGCATATGGATTAACCAGATATGAATTGTCGGCAGAGGGCTGCCAACCTACAGAACCCGGATAGCGTGTTTTGAAATGACATCAAGTATTTTGCGTTAAGAAAATCTAAATAAATTTGTGTTAAGCGGAATATGATGTTTGAGCAACGGAGTTGTGAGTTTCATATTCCGTAACTAATTCATATGGATTTTTAGCTAAATACTTGCAGTCTTGATTTTCTTTGCAACTTTCTTGTATCAAGTTTACCCGCCATGGAGGGCAGAAGAAAGTGGTAGGAATATTTAGCAACATTCATGATTGATTAAGAAAACATGGGAGTAGAAGTTATCACAATTTACTCGTCTCTTAAAATACATAGAGAAATGCTTGGTATTACGTGATGCGGATTATTCCGTAACAGATTTGTTAAACCTGTTCCGTCAAGGAGTGGTCATAAATTTGTTAACTACTTTTAACAGGTATTCCCGTATCTTTTTTGTAGATTTACTGTTTGAATTTAAGGTAGTTATGACAGATAAAAATTTAACATATAAAAAAATATTTATGTTCTGGTTACCATTAGCCTCAACATGGTTAATGATGTCGGTAGAAGGTCCGTTTCTATCAGCAATAATATCCAGAATGCCGGACCCAAAGTTTAACCTTGCCGCTTACGGAGTAGCTTTTTCATTTGCACTAATCCTGGAAGCTCCAATAATTATGATTATGTCTGCATCAACGGCACTGGTGAAAAACCGCATAACATTTTACAAGCTTCGGAATTTTTCCTTTGCTGCCAATTTTACCATTACCGCCGGAATGCTTGTTTTGCTTATTCCCCCAGTGTTTAACTTTTTAGTGCTCGATCTCATTGGACTACCATTACATGTATCCGAGCTTACTTACAAGGCTACTGCACTTTTATTGCCCTGGCCCGCTGCAATTGGTTACAGAAGGTTTTATCAGGGAATACTAATTAACCACAATAAAACCAGACTGGTTGCCTACGGTACAGTAATAAGACTAATATTTATGGGTTCAACAGCTTTAATACTTTACAACTTCTTCCATCTTGATGGTGTTATGGTTGGAGCAGCATCACTTTCCGCAGGAGTTATTTCCGAATCTGCTTCAAGCAAGTTTATGGTTGATAGCATAAGACGTAAACTGATTGTTAAGGAATCAAGCGAAACAATAACATATCGGGAAATCTGGAATTTCTATTTACCTCTGGCTCTTACATCAATTATGACTTTGGGAGTTCACCCGGCTGTAACATTTTTTCTTGGGCAGAGCAGAAACTCGCTTGAATCCCTGGCAATATTACCTGTTGTAAATTCTTTCGTATTTATATTCAGGGCACTTGGATTATCCTATCAGGAAGTTGGTATTGCCCTGCTTGGCGAAAAGTTTGAAGCCTACCACAAGCTCCGTAATTTTGCCACTTTTTTGGGTATTTCGGTAGTAGTAGTTTTAGGAATTATTGCATTTTCACCACTCTCAAGGTTATGGTTTGCTGATGTTTCAGGACTTACTCCCGAACTTATAGAATTTTCAATTCCAACATTACGTATTATTATGATTTTGCCTGGCTTAACTATGCTTATTAGCTGGCAAAGGTCTGTACTGGTGCAGACCAGAAACACGAAACCGATTACATGGGCAACTGCTATTGAAGTAACAGGAATTGTAATTGTAGTTTCGCTTTCTGTATTGGTTTTTGATATTACTGGTGCGTACGGTGCAGGAATAGCCTATATTTTCGGCAGACTTGGAGCTAATGTATATCTTTTGAGTCCCTATAATAAGTCTGTATCCGCCGCATTGGGATAAATGTAAGGAATTAGGTAATTATTTTTTATATTTTTATTACTATAATAAAATAGTTTGAGGTATTTTGAAAACTGCAATAGTGCATGACTGGTTTGTAAACTACATGGGTGCTGAAAAGTGCGTTGAATCGTTTACAAATATTTTTCCTGAAGCTGATATATTTTCGTTGATTGATTTCCTTGATGACGATTTGCGTAAAATCATTTTAAAAGGGAAGAAGGCAAATACCAGTTTTGTTCAAAAGCTGCCGTTTGCAAAATCAAAATATCGTCAGTATTTCCCCTTTATGCCCCTGGCAGTTGAACAACTTGATATTTCCCAACATGATGTTATACTTTCAAGTTCGCATGCATTTGCAAAAGGTGTGCTAACAAATACAAACCAGATGCATATATGTTACTGTCATACCCCAATACGATATGCATGGGACCTTTACCACCAGTACATGAAGGAAGCCGGACTAACAAAGGGTTTGAAAGGAATGGTCGCCCAAAGACTTTTACACAAAATAAGAATGTGGGATTTTACTACCGCTAATCGTGTTGATCATTTCCTGGCTAACTCAAACCACATAAAAAACCGTATCAGGAAAGTATATAACCGCGACTCTGATGTAATTTATCCTCCGGTTAATATTATTGGGTATAATGAAACACCAAAGGAAGATTTTTATCTTGCCGTAGCCCGTTTCGTACCTTACAAAAAAGTTGATCTAATTGTTGAGGCTTTCACTAAAATGCCAGATAAAAAACTTGTTGTAATTGGTACCGGTCCTGATGAGAAGAAAATTAAGGCAATTGCCACACCAAATATTACATTTGCCGGTTATCAAAGTGATGAAAGCTTGCATGGTTATATGAGAACAGCTCGTGCCTTTATGTTTGCAGCCGAAGAGGATTTTGGTATAACCATAGTTGAAGCACAATCGGCTGGTACACCTGTTATAGCCTATGGTGTTGGTGGTGCTACCGAAACCGTGCTTAATGAACAGACGGGTCTGCTCTTTAAGGAGCAAACACCCGATTCGCTTGTTGAGGCTGTAAAAACATTTGAGAAAATAGAAAACTCATTTTCACCTGAGGCTATTGCCAAACACGCTGAACAGTTTTCAAAGGAAAGATTTGAAAAAGAGATATTCAACTTTGTTAAAGAAAAAACAGAAGAAAAATTTGGCTGATTATGCTCATTAACAACAAATTTATCTTAAATATAAAAGTTTTTACCGACCTGATTATTGTTATCGCTGTTTTCTTTGGAGCAGCATTACTGGCACAACCATACTCTGTATTAGCCAGTAAGCCCGAAATGTTTATTCTACTATTTGCACAACTTTTACTTTGGGTTTATTCGGCAAGTTTAACAAAAATTCATGATGATTTTAGTGTCCTTTCATGGGTTGATTTTATTTCCCGCCTTGCTCGAATAATTATCATGCAAACAGTTTTTTCTGTAGTGTTTATATTCTTTGCCAAGGAATTGTTATATACTCGTTATTTTATATTCAACTATGCTGTTCTGCTTGGTGTGGGTATCCTTGTTAAATCAGTATTCCTTAAATATTTAATTGACCGGTTTAAATCCAAAGTAAAAAACGCCCGCAAATTCATTATTATTGGCTCGGGTGAAACCGGCAAAACATTCAGGGATTATTTGCTTAAGTATCATGAGCTTGATTATTCCTTTGCAGGTTTTATTGATTCGGATAAGGATAGTTCAGATCAGTTGCATCTCGGTAATTTTGAACAATTGGAAGAAGTAATTGCCACAAATGGAATAAATGATGCTGTTATTGCACTTGCCCCTGAAAAACTAACAATGCTTGATGATATACTACGTGTGTGCGACCGCAACGCAGTTCGTTCCTTTGTTATTCCGGACTACCTAAACTTTATTGGTGGCAAGTTTAAAATAGAACTGCTGGGTAATTTCCCAATTATTAACGTGCGTAACAACCCACTTGATGAAACAAGTTTAAGACTTATTAAACGAACCTTCGATATTGTGTTTTCTCTCCTGTTCCTGCTTACTTTTGGATGGTGGTTATTCCTCCTTATTGGACTAATAATCAAAATTGATTCAAGAGGCAATGTGTTTTTTGTGCAGGATAGACTGGGCAGGGATAACAAAACATTTCGCTGTCTGAAGTTTAGAACCATGACTACCACCGCAAGCAAGAAGACTGATAAATTTAAGGTAGTTGAACAGCGTGACAACCGAATAACAAAAATTGGAAACTTGTTAAGAAAATATAACCTCGATGAATTACCCCAATTTGTAAATGTGCTAAAAGGTGAAATGTCTATCGTTGGTCCTCGCCCTCACGCAATACCGTTTAATGATTCGTATCAGGAAATTGTTGAGGAAATAAAACTACGCCACCGTGTAAAGCCGGGTATATCGGGCTGGGCACAAATTCATGGTTTACGTGGTGATGTTATTGACATGGAAGAGCAGAAAAAACGAACCCAAAAACGCATCCAGTTCGATATTTGGTATATAGAGAACTGGAGCATGTGGCTCGATCTTAAAATTATTTCCGAAACAGTTTTACAGGTTATATTTAACCGCAACACAGGTTATTGAGTACTGTTCTTACGTATTTTTTTCGTCCAGAAATAAAGTGCGTAATTCAATCCGGTTGTAAACCATACCATTGTAATAATCTCATGATCCCCAAAATTCCACTCGGTTAGCCCCGCAGTAAGGAATGCTACAAATGTACCAGCAGTACCCAATGCAAGGGATTCGGAAAATGCTACACCACGGAAATAGTTAACTATACGAATGTTGGTAATGAATATTTTAACAAGTATATACATTGCCGATAAAAATCCAAATAAGCCCAATATAGCAAGTAAATGAATATAGTTGTTATGCAAGTGACCATGCACTTCTTTTGCGTAAGGCGATTTGTAGCGGCGATAAACCTCGTTCAGGTCAATATCACCCAACCCAAATAGCGGATGATCCTGAAACATTTCTATACCTGCTTTCCATAATGAAAGCCTTACAAAATTGGAACGGAGATGAGGGTCAAAAATACTTGCAATTCTGCCTTGCTTTACTTTTGTAGCGAACAAGTTATCTTTAGTAAACAATACCGATTTTGGTGTAAAGCCTAAATCCTTACGGAAAGTAAAATCAAGATCATCATTATTCCATTTGGCAATAAATATTTTACCACCAGAGCAAATAATCTTGTTTGAATCAACTATATCAACAATATTTGGCAATGGAGCCTCATACTCCATATCAAGATAACCATAATGCGAATCGTAAACAGCCAGCTCACTTTCGGACTGTATCAGAATTTTGTTAAACAGCTCGCCGGTATATTTAATCTTGTTTTCGTACTTTCTGCTGAATAATTCTTCTGAAGGCAAACCATCAACCAGACTATACATTTTTACTTCACCGCTTCTGCTTCTAATGCTTAATAATGAATCAGATACGGTGAGGTCATAAAACTCCTTACCTATTTTGTATTGTACCGAGTCTATCGGTTCGGTAGGAGCGTTAAATACAGTAAGACCATAATCGTTATCAAGTACATATAGCTTGTTGTTACGGAAGATAAAATCATCAGTAAAGCCACGTGAAGCAAACTCGTTAAGTTTTTCGAACCTGCCTTCGTTTATACGATAAATTTCGAAACGGGTATCGGTAAGTGCAGTTACATAATAGTCACCCCACTTGTGAAATTCTTTTACCGGTTTTGGTGTACCAATAACTTCGGTAACCGCAGTATCAGAAACAACTGAAACTCCGCCTTCATAATCGGCAAGATATATCTTGTTATCAATTTTGCTAACCTGATAAGCACGCCCCTCTGTATCAAATTTTTCATACTCCATATAATTTTTTAGTGCGGAATACCTGTAAAGCGAACTTTCGTTTTTCTCAACAATGAATACTGTAGCAACCACCATAATACCAGGGATAATATATATCCATTTACGTTTAAGCAGAACAACGAATGCAAGTCCTGCACCAAGCCCAATCCAGCCGGTACGTTTATAGGTAGCAAAAATTGAAACGAGACTAATACCAAATAGAATAATTAAAAGTAATTTATATTGCCAGTTTCTTTTTTCGTTAATTATAAAGGCAAAAAGATAGATAGTAGTAAAACTTATAAGCGTACCAAGTGTTATTGGGTACTGAAAAAATGATAACTGTTTATTGCTAATCTGAAACACACCCCTTATAAAATCTGGAGTAGATGCAATAAAATAAACGACAATACTTAATATGGCAAAGAAAAGATAAACGTTAAAATACCGCTTTACCCGACCACCATCCCTGGCTGATGCAATAATTGTATAAACAATTGGTATAAGCAATGCACGTTTCATTACATTTTCAAATGCATTTGCAGGGTTTTCGGACAAAACAGCCGAAATAATTTCAGCAGCAATAAACAACAGGAATGGTATTTCCAATCCCGTTTTAAGGAACTGGTTTTCACGCGTCATAAAATAGCGAACAAGTATAAAAAACAACGCACCAAAATAACCCAGCTGGTTTATAAAAATTGAGTTGGTAAGTGAGCCTGCAAATACCAGCGTTAGTACCACAATAAGTGTGTCTAATATTTTAACTTTTTTCTCTGTCATCTTTAATTTCTGAACTGTAATTCATAAAGTTTTTTATAAATACCATCTTCGTCTGTAAGAAGTTCCTCATGCTTGCCAACCTGAACTATTTTACCCCGATCGAGAACAATAATTTTATCAGCATTTCGTATTGTGCTTAAACGGTGAGCAATTACTATTGTTGTACGCTCTTTCATGAGGCGTTCAATTGCTTCCTGCACCAACACTTCGGATTCATTATCCAGTGCCGAGGTGGCTTCGTCGAATATCATAACAGGAGGATTTTTCAGTAATGCTCTGGCAATAGAAATTCTTTGACGCTGACCACCGGAAAGTTTGGTTCCCTTTTCACCAATTACGGTATCGTAGCCATTTGGTAATTTTTCAATAAACTTGTGTGCGTTAGCCGCTTTCGCTGCTTCAATAATTTTCTCTTCCGGATAACCGGTTAGCCCGTAAGCAATGTTATTACGAACAGATTCATTAAAAAGTACGGTTTCCTGGGTTACAATTCCCATAAGACTGCGAAGGTCTTTCAAATCTATTTGCTTATAGTCAACACCATCTACTTTTATAGTACCGGATACCGGATCAAAGAAACGTGGAATAAGATCAACCATTGTAGTTTTACCTGCTCCCGAGCTACCCACCAGAGCAACAATTTCACCACGATTAACAGTAAACGTAATGTTATCAAGTACCATTGTTTCCGAATCGTGATACTTGAACGACATCTTATCAAACTCAAGAGATTCTTTTAATTCGCTTATATGAATAGGATTTTCTGCATTCTTGATGTTAGGTTCCGTATCCATAATCTCGAATACCCTATCGGCAGCCGCACTTGTTTCCTGTATTCGGTTATTAACGCCGCTAAGCTCCTTAATTGGTCGCATCAACTGAAATATTGCAAAGAGGAAGCCAAGGAATTCACTTGCTTTAATTGCCTTCTCGTTAAGTACCAGATGTCCGCCGTAATAAATAATTATTACACCAACAATAACTGATAAAAATTCGGTAGT
Source organism: Melioribacteraceae bacterium (assembly GCA_963663615.1). GTDB lineage: Bacteria > Bacteroidota > Ignavibacteria > Ignavibacteriales > Melioribacteraceae. The sequence goes on along the minus strand of OY760517.1, from coordinate 549,909 downwards.
TGGACTTGCAAGGTTTCTTATTCTTGCCATTTTAAGTGTAAGCTTGAAATATCCCCAGGTTTCTTTCAGGAATTTTTTATTCTCGTAATCCTCCATAGTAAAAGCTTTTACGATTTTAACACCCGAAATTGTTTCATGCAGTATTGTAGTTATATCTGCCATTTTAGCCTGTAACTGACTACTTTGCTTACGTAGAATTAGTCCCAACCAGGCAATAATAACCAACGAAAAAGGAAGTACAACAAAAGCAAAAAGGGTTAGTTTTACCGATATTGATAGTGCTATACCAATAAATACAGCTATTGTTAATGGTTCACGGACAAGATTAAGGAAAACCGCCGATACACTACCCTGAACAATATTAATATCATTGGTAATCCTCGAAATAAGGTTACCGGTTTTTTCACTCTTGAAATAGCTCATTGGTAATTTGTGCAGATGAAAATAGGCATCGTTACGAATATCCTTAACTATACCCTGTTCAACATAAGCCATAAAGTAAGCCTGAAGATACCCAAACAGGTTTTTACCAAGAAATGCAAATAGTATAAGCACACACATTCTTAAAAGTATATCGTCCGTTTCACCCTGAAATACATAGTTATTAAAATCCTGTTTTAATCCATCTATAAAATCAGTTACAGCTTCGGGAGCAATACTGGTAGGGTCATCAAGTGCAGATTTTGGTTCTTCAACCGTCTGTTCAGTAGGTGTAGTATCCTGAAACAGGGTATCCAAAAGTGGTATAGTAAGGTAAATTGAGGCACCATTTAACAATGAGAACAGAATAGTACAAATAACCGAAATAGTTAAATGTTTCCAGTAACGCTTTACATAACCTAAAATTCTGAAATAAGTTTTCACAAGTAATAATCAGTTTTCTTAACAAATCAGGTTCAAAAATAACAAATAAAACAGTGATATAAAATTTATTTACCCCTGGGGTGAAAATCTTTATGAACCTGCTTAACATACTCGCGGTCAATATGAGTATAAATTTGAGTTGTTGATATATCGGCATGTCCCAGCATTTCCTGAACAGCACGTAGGTCCGCACCCCCCTCAACTAAATGCGTAGCAAAAGAATGCCTGAATGTATGAGGATGAATTTCCTTTATTATTCCGGCTTCTCGTGCGTACTTGTCAACAAGTTTCCATACACCCATACGGGATATTTTAGTACCTCTGCTACTTAAAAATAATGTATTACCACTCTTGAGTGGTTTTTCAAGAAGCAAACGGGATTCAAGTATATACCTCCTTACCCAGGCAACTGCTTCCGAACCCATTGGCACAAGCCTCATTTTTGACCCCTTACCGGTAACCCGAATAATTTCATCATCAAGGTACAGATCATTTATTTTAAGATTGATAAGCTCTGATACCCTTAAGCCTGATGAATAGAATAGCTCTAAAATTGCTCGGTCACGTAGCCCGTATTTACTCGAAATATCCGGCAACTCAAGAATAGAATTTATTTCATCCAGAGTTAGAACACCCGGTAGCTTTTTCTCCATTTTGGTTGATGCCAGAAAAAGGGCAGGATTTTTTTCGATATATTCATTACTTGCTAAAAAGTTAAAGAAACCTTTCAATGAAGATTTAAATCTGGCAGTTGTAGCCGAACTTTTATCATCATCGGTAACTTTTACAAAAAAATCGTTTAGGTGGTTAACTGTAACTTCATTAAGGTCCTTTAGCTCAATTTCTTCCAGAAACTCAAGAAACTGATCAAGATCAGAGCGGTAGGCATTAACTGTGTTTTCGGATAAATTCCGTTCAAGCTTAAGCATCGCAAGATATTCTTTAAGGAACAGATTATTCATAATTTATCATGTATGAATAAATTAGTCTTTTTTACTTTCTAGTTCATCCTGCTTTGGATAGCGAATGCGTTTATGATGCTGACTCATTAGTATATCATAAAAAGCTTCCTTAACCTTCCTGATATCCTTAAAAGTTATAGGGGCGTCATCAAGCTGATTATCATCTATACGTATCTGAACCAAATTGTCAATAATATTTCGTATCCTTTCCGGGGTTGGTTCTGTCATTGCCCTTACGGCAGATTCACAGGAATCGGCTAACATAACAAGTGCAGTTTCTTTGTTGTTTGCTTTTGGACCGGGATAGCGGAAATCGTTAATATCCACAATACCATCACCAGCCTCTTCCTTGGCTTTTTTGTAGAAGTAGTAAACAGGCATGGTTCCGTGATGCATTGGTATAAAATCAACAATCTCTTTCGGCAAACCGTGAGATTCTGCGAGCTTTATACCTTCCTTTACATGATCAATTATAATCTTTGCACTTTCTCTCGGACCCAATTTTTCATGCAGGTTTCTGTTTTCCATCTGATTTTCAACAAAGGTATCGGGTTGCAATGTTTTGCCAATATCGTGATAATAAGCACCAACACGGGCAAGTAACGGATTTGCACCAATTACTTCAGATGCTGATTCAACAAGTGAACCAATAGTCATTGAATGCGTAAAGGTACCTGGTGCCTTACGAGCCAATTCCTTTAGCAAGGGGTGATTAAAATCAGTTAGCTCAAGAAGTGTTAAATCGGTTGTAATCTTAAAAGCACGCTCAAAAAAGATAATGAGTCCGTATGCCAAAACCGGACTAATTAAAGCGTTAACGGCACCAAAAGCACTCTCGGTTAGCATTTCCTGAATAGGAGCAAACCTTTCAAGTCCAAATGCAAAAATGCTAAATATATAGCCAAAAGTAATAAACAGGAACGAACGGAATATCTGATTGCGGTTTTTAATATCCCTAACAGTATAGGCAGCAAAAGCACCGCCTAAAATATTTGTTGTAGCGAAGGCATAATCATTACCAAGCAAACCGCCTGCAATAAGAGAAATTACAACTGTACCGTAAAACCCGATTCTGGAATCGAAAATTACTGTAAGGAGCATTGCACCGGCAGGAATCATTGTTAAGTATTGAACAGGGGTACTAACATTTATTTGATGCACCAGAAATGTTAGCCCGGAATTGAACAGAATTACAATACTTATAAGAATAATTTTATAGTTATCCTCAAATATCTTTTTCCTGAACAAGAAAACGTAAATAGTGAACAATAGTAGAATAGTAACCACATGCAGCACTTTGCCAAGGTATTGCGTAACCTCACCCCAAATACCAATTTCTTCGGCAAGGGCAGCCCGATAAGAATCGAGCATCAATTTTATTTCGGGAGTAATTTTATTATGCTTGGCAATTATTCTTTCGTTTTCATTCACAATGCCAGTGTTACGACTAACTTTATCGCGAGCAATTGATTTAGCCTCTTCTGTTAACTCGGCACTATAAACTATATCAGGAACAATGAAATGTTTTGCATATTCAACTGCAATTTCAATTATATCTTTTTCTGCATTAAGGTTTTGGCTAAATACGTTAAAAATATAATCATTGGCAGAACTTAAGTCATTATACTTCTTTATTGAGGTGTTTCTTTCGAACTTACCTTCGCGAACAGAAATTGTATCTTTCTCAAATTTGCTATAAGGAACGTTAACAATCCCTTTTTTGTAAAGTGTAGTAAGAACATTTCTGGTATTGCGAAAAACATCACTTATATTAACAAACCTTTCATTTGAAAGTGAATTTTCAAAACGCCTTATATTAAGCAGTTTGTTATATGAGGATGGCTGTAATATGGTTTTATTATTATATGAAACAGTATCATTCTCAAGATCAGCATCGAGAACGTTAAGCAAATAATTATTATAGTTATTAAGCGAATCAAGAATTGTTTTGCTTAACTCGGTATTATATACAAAAATGGGATTTATTTTTTCTGCTGCTTCTTTCTTTTCCTGCTGGTACTGTTTTTTATCCTTAAGTACCTCAAAAGCAGTAGATGCAATAAGGTCTTCCTTAATCCAGATTGACCCAACAGTTACCTCGGAATCAAGAGACTCTCCCTTGGGGAACATTATAACTATCAAGGTGACTGTAATAATAGCTATAATCACCTTAATTCTGTTATCAGTTTTCAAATCCCATTTTGAATTTGCCATTTATCCCTTTTTAGCTTTATAAACCATTTCAAGAAATTCGGCTGGTCCTGCTTCATTATTATCCTTTTTGGTAACCATATCAGCCATGCTTTTAATTTCAGCCACTGCATTATTAACAGCAACCTTCACGGCTTTGGTCTGAAACAGGGACCGGTCATTAAACCAGTCACCAATTACAGCAGTTTGACTAATTTTAATACCCAAATGTTTTGTAAGTCTTTTCAAGCCGGTACCTTTTGAGCACCCGCCCTTACGAATTTCGAGGTAATACATATCCTTGTGTTTGGAAGATTTGTAATAGGAGATGTCCAACCCCCAGCTATGCGGAAAAGTAAACATTTTTCTTACCTCACGCATGGAATCCCTGTAATCCCCAACAATAACAGCCTCGAGAGTTTTATCAGCCAATTCTGTATAAGTATCTGTTTCCATAAATTTGGCACCATATTTCTCGAGCATTTTGGTAATCGGTTCCTGATGTTCGGTATAATAAATCGCATCACCCAGGCAAAGAGCCATATAAAGCACATGTATTTCACTTTGCTTAATTGCTTTTAATACATGTTTCTTTTTAAGGAACGATTCAAAAATAACCTCACCGTTAGGGTGCGATTTTATCATTGAGCCATCAAGGGAAATTAGGGGAGTTTTAATATGCAGGGTTTCCGCATGGTCAATAATGGCACTATGCAGACGCCCAGTTGCAAAAGTAAACCTCACACCTAATTCCTGCAACTTACCAACAAGCTCAATGGTTTCATTGGGAATAACATTATTATCAGTGACCAGTGTACCATCAACATCAAATAATATCAGTTTTAAATCTTTCAAACGCTTCGGATCAAGCATTAATCAACCTTCTTAATATTTTTATAAATAACAAAAGCTGATAAACTCGCAATTACCAAGCCAATAATACCCGGAAGGTAATCCATAAATAATATTCTACCCGTAGAATACAAAACAGAATAAACAATAACAACACCTAACACCCAGTTAACAAATAATTTTGCATAACCTGTATCGGGTTTAACATCCTTATTCCTTGCAATATACTTTTTCCAACCTGGTCCACCCGGATGAATTTTTCTGTAAAATTCATCAAGTTTTTTATCTTCAACAGGTTCGGTAATATATGTAACCAAAACCCAGACCAGTGTTGTACCAATAACAGTAGGATATAATGTTAATGGTGATTGCATACCAAATACGTAGTGTGCTATCGGGTAAATTACCAATGGAGCCAACATGGCAGAAATTTCAGACCATGCGTTTACACGCCACCAGAACCATCTTAATATTAACACGGCACCCAAACCGGCACTTGCGTTAATAATAAACTCCCATGCTCCTGATATTGTAGTTAGCAGGTATTTGGTAATAAGCAGAGAAATAATCATCAATAAAATGATTGAAATTCTCGATACACCTACGTAATGTTTTTCATCAGCTTCTTTCCTAACAAACCTTTTGTAAAAATCGTTTATTATATAGGAAGTTCCCCAGTTTAACTGTGAAGCAATTGTTGACATGTATGCTGCAAGAAATACTGCAATCATAAGCCCCAATATTCCGGGCGGTAAATATTTCACCATAAGTTTCGGGTACATTTTACCGGGATCAACAGTATTTTCATATTGTTCATAAAATTCAGCATCTTCAAAACGTTTTACCTTGGCTAACAGTTCGGAATTACCTGTAATATTTTCATAACCGGTATTATTTTCCTTAACCTCATTGTAAACATTCCATGCCTCACTGTATGCAGCAACAATATTTTCATCTCTAATCTGCTCAACAGAAAATCTTGGCAACAACACCAAAGCACCTAAAGCTACTAAAATCCAGGGCCATGGGCGTAAACAGTAATGTGCAATTGTAAACCAAAGAGTAGCAAAAAGTGAATGTTTTTCATCTTTTGCCGACATCATTCTCTGAGCAACATAACCGCCGCCGCCTGGATCAGCACCAGGATACCATGATGACCACCATTGCAAACCAATGTGTGCAATAAAAGCACCTGCCGAAATAGCAAGGGTTCCTCCCAATAACGGATCAGATTCAAATCCGCCAATTTTTGGTGTAAACTCAAAAACCCAGTCGGAAAGTTTTGCCTCAAGTCCGGACATACCGCCAACTTCAGGAATAGTTACAACTATATAGGCTAAAATAATACTACCACCAATAGCAATAGCAAACTGAAGTGCATCTATTCTGGCTGTACCAAGCAGTCCCGAAGCAGAAGCATAAACCGAAATAATAATCATACAAATAGTAACAAGTAAAAAGGCATCGAAGCCCGGAATTGTTACTTCAAATATTTTTTCCATAGCCTTGTTTACCCAGGCAAGAACAATACTGTTCATAAAAACGCCAAGATAAATAGCTCTAAAACCACGTAACCCGGCAGCAGCCTTACCCGAGTATCTTAATTCAACAAACTCAACATCGGTAAGAATACCGGCACGTCTCCATAGTTTGGCAAAAAAGAATACGGTTAACATACTACCAATGGCAAGGTTCCACCACAACCAGTTACCAGCAATACCATTTTTAGCAACCAGTTCGGTAACAGCGAGTGGAGTATCGGCAGCAAAAGTTGTTGCTACCATAGCAGTGCCGGCAAGCCACCAGGGCATGTTTCTGCCAGAAAGAAAAAACTGGCCAATATCCTGCCCAGCTTTTTTCGAGTAATACACAGCAATTCCAAAGACGATCAGAAAGTAAAATATAATTACCAACCAATCCGAGAGTACAAGATAGTTCATCAGGTTACCAACTTATTTTTTGTTAAAAGTACTTAAAAGTAGCCCCAGTAAAACTGTGGCAGCAACCCCTACTAATGTAAACCACGTCCAGGCAACCAGCTGAAAAATAATAACTGCAACCATAACAACAATACCAAAGCTAAAGCTTATAATTGCATCACGCTGATTGGCTTTTTTAAAGAACAATCCAAGAATAAAGGTACCAAGCAATCCACCATATGTAAACGATGCAATACTCAAGGCAATTTCAACAACAGCTTTGGACGATTCTTTGAAATAAACTGCCGCAAGAATTAATAATCCGGCCCACACCACCGTAATAATTCTTGATATTCTTAACTCATTTTTCGGTTCAAGATCACCGCCCTTACTAAAGTAAGGTTTGTAAAGATCAAGCATAGTTGAAGAGGAAAGCGAGCTTATTGAGCCTGCTATGGTTGACATCGCAGCGGCAAACAATCCGGCAATAATAACACCCGATACACCCACAGGAAGTTCTTCAAGAATGAACTTAACAAAAATCTCATCCGATTTTATATCAGTTGGTCCGTAATACGCATAAAGCATTGCACCAACAAGCAAAAACACTGCAAACTGAAAAATAATAATTACACCGGAACCAACAATAGCCTTTTTACTGGCATTTAGATCCTTGGTTGAAAGTAGCCTTTGTACAATTAGCTGATCGGTACCATGAGATGCCATTGACAAGAAAGCACCACCCAGCAAACCACCCAGCAAGGTATAAGGTTGAGCAAAAAAGTCTCCTAACGAGCCATCAAAGCCAAGATTAAAGAACTGAAGTTTACCAGCTTCACCAGCTGTAGTAAGGAATCCATCAAATCCGCCAGGAATAACATTAAGCAGGAATATACCTGCAACTATTGCACCCCCCAGATAAATGAACATTTGCACAACATCAACCCAAATTATACCCTTAACACCACCAGTGTAGGTATAAACAAGACTAACAAGTGCTATTATAATAATCGCGGTAGGATAACTAATATCCAGCATTAGCTTAAGAGGAATGGCAGTAGCAAAAAGCCTAACCCCGTCTGCTGCGGTACGTGTGAACAAGAAAACAATTGAAGCATAGGATCTTGTGCTCCTGCCAAATCTGTTTTCAAGGAAAGCATAAGCGGTACTTAATTCGCCCTTGTAATATGACGGGAGGAAAAAACCTGCAACAATTATTCTACCAATAAGGTAGCCAATTGTAACTTGTAAAAAATTGAGGTTTGTAAGATAAGCAACCCCGGGAATTGAGATAAAAGTAAGAGTACTAGTTTCAGCAGCAACGATAGAAAAACATACCGCCCACCACGGAACCTTGGTTGACCCAAGGAAATAGTCCTTTACTGATTTTTGTTTACCACCCGAGAGAATACCAAAAATTGCGACACCAACCAGATAGGCAGCGATAATAACATAATCAATAGTACGGTCCAAAATATTACCTGTTTATTTCTGAAGTTCTTCGACAGCTTTATCAACCGAATCAGAAATTGGAAGAATTCTGTTCAGCTGTGATATATCTATAAGCGACTTAACACTTTTATTTGGTGCAGCCAGCCTTATTTGCCCTTCATTGGATTGCAAAATTCTAAAAGCCAGAAGAATTGCACTCAAACCGGAACTATCACAATATTCAACAACAGAAAGATCAAAAATAAGTTTTTTAACATCCTCTGTATGCAAGAGTATTGTGAGCTCGCCTTTAACAAGTCCGGCAATCTGTGCATCGAATCTTGTTTCGTCAAGCTTGAATATTGCAATATCACCAATTCTCTTTAATTCAAAATTGAAATTTTCACTCATTGTATTCAAGATTTTATGTAAAATACATTAATTGCAAATTAACTAAAAAATATAGAAAAATTATATAATAATCGTAAAAATAAACACTAAAACATATCAAATGCCCATTTTATTTTCTTAATCAGGTCCCCCCCATCAGCCGATACGCCTTTTAGCTGAAAATTATAGTACATATCGGAGTTTAGACTTTCAACACCAACTCTATATTTACACTCTACAATATTAGCAACAGCCATACTAAAAATGTCACTTTCGTCTGCAAAATTCATTATTACATCAAACTTTAATTCAGAAAGTTTTTCAGCAATCTCCTTTTTGGGCAACTTAAATTTGTTAAGATCTTCGGCATTATATGTCAATAAATCACCAATTTTTTCAAAGGATCTCACCGTATTTTGTGCTTCACTTAGTAAAAATGAAGTTTCTTTTCCCTTTTCTTCAAGGTACTCAGCTATTTCAAAATATTTGTCAAAAGACTCCTCATAACCCGGAACTATAATAAAAAATGACTTCGAATCGGTTAAAAAACTGTTGTGGAGTAATGTATCTCTCTTTCTCTTATCAAGATAATTGCGTTTTAGTAAAAACCAGGCAATTTTAGTTTTCAAATTCTCAAACATCTATTTCCCTATCATTTCCAAAAATTCTTCACCCGATATAATATTTATTCCAAGCTTAAGGGCTTTATCATATTTGGAACCGGCTTTTTCTCCCGCTAGAACAAAGTCGGTTTTTGCACTAATAGAAGATACAACTTGTCCACCATTTTTCTGAATTAATTCTTTCGCTTCATCGCGGGTCATATTGGGTAGTGTACCTGTTAATACAAACTTTTTACTCGCAAGCTTATCCCCGCCTCCTTCATCCTGGCAGTATTCAAACTGCAATCCAAATGAGATTAACTTTTCAACAAGCTCAACATTTACCGGATTTGCAAAGAACTCGCTCATACTTTTACTAATAGACGGACCAATATCAGGAATCTCCTCAATTTCTTCGGCAGATGCAACCATTATTTTTTGTATGGAACCAAAATGTTTTGCAATTTTTACCGCTGCACCCGCTCCTACATATCTTATTCCAAGAGCAAACAGTACCTTCTCAAATGGTACTTTTTTACTTTCTTCAATGGCATTTAGTAAATTAGTAATACTCTTTCGGCCAAAACCTTCAAGCTGCTCCAACTCTTCCTGATGCTCACTTATAGTATAAATATCAGAATAGTTGTGCAAAATACCTTGATCAACAAAATTGTTTACAATCTGCTCACCAAGTCCTTCAATATCCATTGCTCCCCTATGTGCAAAATGTGCTATGGCACCCTTTACCTGTGCAAGGCACTCAACGTTTACACAATACAGAGCAACCTCACCTTCCGGTTTAACCAGCTCACTTTCACAAACCGGACAGTTAGATGGCATTGTAATCTTTTCTGCACCCTCTATTCTTTTTTCGAGGTCAACACCAACCACCTTAGGTATAACATCCCCTCCTTTTTCAAGGATAACAGTATCACCAGTATGTATATCTTTTCGTTCAATTTCATCCATATTGTGCAGAGTAGCCCTGCTAATTGTTGAACCGGCAAGAAACACGGGTTCAAGATCGGCAACCGGGGTAACAGTTCCTATTCTGCCAACCTGCCATATAACTTGCTTTAATACGGTTTTAGCCTGCTTTGCTTTAAATTTGTAGGATGTTGCCCATCGTGGTGATTTGGCAATATTGCCCAAAAGCTTTTGCTGCTTTATTGAGTTTACCTTTATTACTACACCATCAATTTCGTACGGTAAATTTTCCCGTAATTCTTCAGCGTAATTACAGTATTCTAAAACTTCATTTATATCCTTGCATATCTTGAAATGCGGATTAACCTTGAAACCAAGCTTTTTTAGTATTTCCAGGTTTTCGCTGTGTTTTTCAAATTCCACATTTTCGGATAGCAGATAATATACAAAAATATCAAGCGGACGAGAGGCAACTATTTTGGGGTCTTGCAATTTAAGAGAGCCAGCAGTTGAGTTTCTTGGGTTGGCAAAAAGTTTTTCCCCGTTGGCTTCTCTTTCGGCATTTAACTTCCTGAAGCCCTCAATATCCATAAATATTTCACCACGAACTTCCAGTTCATCAAGGTTATATTTAATTTCGTTCAAATGCTTTAGCTTTAGCAGAACTGATTTAATAGTTTTTACATTTGTGGTTATTTCTTCGCCGGTTGTTCCATCACCACGGGTTGTCGCTATGGAAAAGTATCCGTTTTTGTAAGTAAGACTAATCGAGGCACCATCAATTTTTACTTCTACAACTTCACCAGCAGGAAGATTATCATGTACGCGCCTGTCAAAATCAATTAACTCACCCTGATTGTAAGTGTTCGAAAGACTAAGCAAATGCTTTAGTTTTAGCGGAACTGATTTTATAGTTTTTACATTTGTGGTTATTTCTTCGCCGGTTGTTCCATCACCACGAGTTGCCGCTATGGAAAAGTATCCGTTTTTGTAAGTAAGACTAATCGAGGCACCATCAATTTTTAGCTCGGTAACATATTCTACAACTTCACCAGCAGGAAGATTATCATGCACTCGTCTGTCAAAATCAATCAACTCACCCTGATTATAAGTATTCGACAGACTAAGCATAGGCGTTTTATGCTCGTAAGTATTAAACTTTTTGGTTAAATCAGAACCAACTCGTCTTGTAGGTGAGTCTGGAGTAACGAGGTGGGGATTTTCTTGCTCAAGCTTTTCCAGCTCTTTTAATAGCTGATCATACTCATAATCGGAAACATCAGGCTCCGAAAGCACGTAATACTTGTAATCATGTTCAACAATCTGCTCACGGAGCAACTTAATTTTTTCTTCAACCGGCTTATCGCTCTGCATACGTAACCAATCAGTTATTTTCTAATACCATTCTTATCAATTATTACGTTTTTAACCGTACCCTTGTTCCCGGAAAATTGTAACTGATTACCATTGAGAAAGAATTTTACTGCCGAGGAATTACCAACAACAAACCTGAACTCGGATAAGGCATCAAAATTTTTCGAAGTATTAGGATACATCATATACTCATTTGTCTGCTGATCATCCAGCTTAACACGTAACCAAAGGGTATCAGAGGTTTCAACTCTTACTTTTAATGGTCCTTCGGAAGGATCAACTGCAGCAGGTTTACTATCTGGTTTTAGTTCCGGCTTTTTTTCAACAAAACGTTTTTCTGCAGGTGTTTCCTGTTGTTTACTTGATGTGTTTTCCTTGTAAAACTCTGTTGAGCCATCTTTAATAACAGCAAAATAAACTATCACAACTGTTATAATAAAGAGGAATGCTACTGCAAGGTAAACAAGCTGATTGTTATTCTTGCTAACTTCACCAGGAACAGTATTTTCACCTTCACCCGAGCCAAATTCGCGAACAGGTTCATCAGTTTTAGTGCTAACCAAGTCATCATCAGCCGATTGTTCAACTCTACCAAACTTTGCGGCTTTGTATTTATTTACCATTTCTGCACCGTCAAGACCAAGGGAATCGGCAAATTCCTTAACGAAAGCTTTCATGTAAACATCGGGCATGTAGTCAAAATCACCTTCTTCCATCAGCTTCAGATATTTTGCATCAATCCGGGTTTTATTTGAAATTTGGGAAATTTCAACTCCTTTGTTTTCCCTTGCACTTTTCAATTCCTTTGCAATTTCAAGAAAAGCTTCATTTTGCATAAAAACCTACCTGTTATTTAATCCTTCTTATTTTAGCAGAAAACGAACCATCAATTTTATGTACGTTTGGATAAGTCTGTACACAACCGTTCTTATCAATTACAGCCGGGTGCACTCCATCACCTGGTCTTACCAGTTCAAAATTATCATGTGCTTCAACAAAAGCCGAAACAATGTTATAGTTTTCTTCAGGTTCAATAGTACATGTACTATAAACCACATAACCACCAACCTTGCAAAATTTGGAACCGGTTTCCAGCAATTCAGCCTGTATTTTATTAAGCCTTCTAATATCTCCCCAGTCACGCTTCCATTTAATATCCGGCTTTTTTGTAAGTGTACCAAGTCCGGTGCAAGGCACATCAATCAGCACGCGATCAAACTCACCATCGGAATATTCATTTGCATCAACAGCAATAGCATTAACATTGGATACACCAAGTCTGCCCAAATTAGCAGCAAGAATTTTAAGTCGACTTTCATAACGATCAAGTGCTACAATTTCGCCTTCGTTATTCATCAGGTCAGCGAGATAAGCAGTTTTGCCACCGGGTGCCGCACACATATCCAGAACCCTCATACCAGGCTTGGGGTCCAGCAAGCGACAAGGTAACCCAGTGCTTTCATCCTGTAATGTAAAATAACCTTTCTGGAAATAATCCCAGTCGGTAATATTGGTAATTGAGTTAAGCTTAAAAAACTCGGGAATGTAAGCACCCTGCACATGAGTAAGGTTAACAGTACCAAGCAGTTTAATCATTTCATCAATATTGGTTTTTAGCCTGTTAATGCGTATTGTATGTTCGGGACGCTGATTATTTGAGATAAGTAGTTGTTCCGTAAAATCCTGCCCAAACAAACTAAGCCATCTTTTAACAAGCCAGCTTGGATGTGAGTAATATGCACTAAGATACCCAACTGTTTCCTCTTCGGGATCGGGGTAACGGATACCATTTTTACTACGTATAATGTTACGAAGTACAGCATTTGTTAAACCAGCAGGTTTATCGCCCTGCAACTTTTTAACAAAATTAACGGCTTCGTTAACCGCAGCATAATCGGGCACCTTATCGAGGAACATAATTTGGTAAAGTGCAACACGCATGGCATTTTTTATATTAGGAATACATTTGGAAAAACTTCCCTTGTAGAAGCCGTTAAGTATCCAGTCAATTCGTCCTAACCAGCGAATAACACCGTGCACAATTTCAAAAAGGAGAGCTTTGTCCTGACCTGAGAGGTCGGAATTACGAATTTCTATTTCGAGCATTTTGTCGAGATATGCATCAGTTCGGTCAATTCTGTTAAGTATTTTAACAGCAATACCTCTAACACCATCATACAGGTGTAATCTTGAGCCGTCACCCGACAAAGCATTTTTATCATTATTTTCAGACATAGTATAATCTAATTATTAAATTTCAATTGTCTAAAGATAACAAAAAGTTGCGTATAAATAGTTACAAAAGTGGTGAGAATTAAGGAAGGAGAAAAAAGAAAAAGCCGCAAACTTTATTTAGCGGCTTTAGCACGAGCATATTTTTTCTTAAATCTTTCTACGCGACCGGTTGAGTCAACCAGTTTCTGTTTTCCAGTAAAGAACGGATGACATTCTGAGCAGATTTCCAGTTTTATCGAAGGAACAACTGATCTCGTTTCGAACGTATTGCCACAAACGCAAGTTACTGTACACTTATTATATGCCGGATGAATACCTTTTTTCATAATTTGCATTCCTTCAATTTTATGAGCCAATAAATATAATAAAATTAGAACCGTAAAACAACATTAATTAACAGGTCTTTCCTTGCCATATCTAAAAATGGAATCCATCCTTGCCTTTAACTCCTTAAGTCGATTATCGTTTTGGCGGAAAAAGAAGCCATCAAAATTAAATCCTGCCGGTTGACCACCCCTAACTAAACGGGCTGGAATAGTACCTTTTGCAGCTTTGTCGCCTGAAAGATAACTATCAACACTAACAGATTGCCTGTCATCAAATGGAGTTTGAATTTTCACTTTAGAGATTACATCGTTATCGTTAATAACAAGTTTATAGCTATTTGTTACTTCAACCGAATCAGTTACTACTTCATTTTTATTAAAATCGAAAGTACGATAATGTACAGTTTCGTTTTCATAAACCTGTCGTTCGGCATCAGTGCTGTTATTATCAGCAATAACATGTGCCTCCATTGGGTCAAGTATCAGCATATCTTCATCCTGCTGCACACCAGTAGTAACAAAAAACGCAATTACAGCAGTAATGGCAACAACAGATGCCGGTATGGCTGCAAATGAGAACCAATGGGTTCTACTTTCAGAAATATTCGGTTCAAATTGTTTATTCTGAATTTTAACCATCAGGTTATATTCAAAATTATCGGGAGCATTAAGCTCGGGCATTTGCCTTAAAACCTTACGAACCGGATTATTTTCTTCTATATTATTGTATAAATCTTCTTCCATATGTGTTACTCTTGATAAATGTTTGACAATAACTTTTGTAATTGAGTTCTACCTCTATTAATTCGTGACTTTACTGTACCAATCGAAAGTCCTGTTATTTCTGCTATTTCTTCATAGGAAAGGTTTTGAACATCTCTTAAAATAACCACTTCCCTGTAAACTTCCTTTACTTTCATCATTGCCTTTTGTATCAATCCGCTTTTAATTGAATTATCAGCAGACCTGTCCGGCATAACAAAAGCTTTATCTTCTATCTGAATAACTTTATCTTCATCATCACCACTCAGCGAAAGGATGGTTCTTCTGCGTCTTCGCTTAAGCTCATTTTTTGCCAAGTTGCCCGCAATGGTATAAATCCATGTTGAGAACTTTGCAAAGGATTTGTAAGAATCCTTATTCAGATAGAATTTAATCATTGTGTCCTGAACAATATCGGTACACACATCCTTATCGCCAACAAACCTGTAAACAAAATTTGTTAGCGGATCCTTGTACCGCTTTACCAGAGCTTCGTATGCTTCAATGGTATTATTGTCCTGAAACTCTTTAATTAATTCTTCGTCAGTAAATTCCGAATATTTTTTCAACGTCTTTTATACTTTTCTAATGAAAGGATTGTTTCAATTTTTAAACAATAATTTAGAAAATATTCTATTTAAAAACCTGTTAAGCGAACATTTCTGTTATTAAAATAGTAAATATTGTTCTTGGATCAGCCTGTGTAGTCTTTACCATGGTATCAGCATTCATTAATGCCTGGGCTGCTTTATGCAAATTTGGCTTGTGGAAAAAATACCTTGCGTTAAGTGCTGATCTGTAAAATCTGAATGCTACTTCAATTTCGCGGGCAGCCTGTCCTTCATTCATTTTACCCTTAAGCTCGGTTGCATGAGCAACTGTAGTTATATACCGTGTTATACCGGCAATAATTGAAGTAATTTCGGTACCATTTTCCAGCAACACATATCCGGCTTCCATTGTTTTCGATTTATCTACCTTGGCTATTGCATCGTAAAGATCGAATATTGAATACTGTTTGCCAGAAGAGGAAACGAATTTAATATCTTCAAATGTAATTTCTTTCCTGGAGCCGATATAGTTATAAATTTTTTGCAGCTGCATTTCAAGGAAACCTTTTTCCTCACCCGAAATATCTATCAAGGCAAGAGAATCATCATGGTTAAGCACATAACCATCGGTTTCAGCCCTGCGTACCAGCCATTCAGCCAATTCAGCACCCTTGAGAAAACGGGCTTCAAACATAAAGTTATTCTTTAGCAGGGATTTATATGGTTCGGCTGAAAACTTGTCCTGCTTTTTATATTGGGTTACAACAAGAATTGTAAAATCGGGCGGATTTTCAGCATAACCGGCAAGTGGTTTTATATCCTTTACAAGCTCAATGTTTTTTACAACAATAAGCTTTTTACCGGAACCAAAGGGAAATGCAGAGGCAGCATCAAGAATTGTATTTATATCGGTAGATTTATCTGCCGAAAAAACCTCCTTGTCGAACTCCGAAACCAGTAAAGGTTTGATAACATCAGCAAGGAGATTTACAGCACTATCAATTGTATGAGTATCTTCACCAAAAAAGTAATATACCGGCAGCAAAGTTTCGGGTTTGGTAAACCTTCCAATTTCCCGTATTCCGGGTACTTTTACTTTTGCAGTAGGTGCCATATTCAGTTTATTCTTCTACGGTTCTTTCTTCAATAGTGATTGTTTTCATCACTACATCTTCAACAGGTTTGTCCATTCTGCCAACCGGTGTTTCACCAATAGCATTAACTACATCCATTCCGTTTATTACTTTACCAAATACAGTATATCCACCGTCAAGGTTTGGTAAAGGACGTAATGTAATGTAAAACTGACTGCCATTTGTATTAGGACCCGCATTAGCCATTGCCAAAATACCAGGTGCGTCATGTTTGGCTTTTGGGTGAATTTCGTTTTCAAAAACTTTACCCCAAATACTCTGTCCGCCCATACCTGTACCCTGCGGATCGCCACCCTGAATAACAAAGTTTTTAACTACACGGTGAAAAGTAACACCATTATAATAACCGTTTTTTGAATGTGTTACAAAGTTTTCAACTGCCTTTGGAGCATACTCCGACCATAGTTCCAGTTCAATTTTACCAAAGTTTGTATCAATTGTTGCTACTGTCATCTTCTTTTCCTCACTGCTACATGCTGTTATAATTAAAAGTGCAAAAATGAAAATAATAAATTTTTTCATGTTAATCTCCTAATCCGGTATTAAGGCGTAATAATATTATTATATATTAGCAAAAGTATAGCCCCACCGGCTACTACTCTGTAAAAAACAAAAACAAAAGTTGAATTCTTTTTAAGGAAATTTAGCAGGAATGCAATTGTTAAATAACCGCTTATTGCTGCTGCAACAGTTGCAACTGCCAGATCAACCAACCCCGAAGTATCAATATACTCCAGTGCACCGTAAAGCTCCAGCAAACCGCTACCTAATACTGCGGGTACACTAAGCAAAAACGAAAATCGTGCTGCGGTTTCTCTTTTGAAGCCAAGAAACAATCCCATTGTAATTGTTGTGCCGCTTCTTGAGGAACCTGGTATTAGTGCCATAGACTGGGCTATACCTATTAATAAAGCACTCAACCAATTTATTTTTTCAAGTCCCTTGTTAAACTTGCCTGTTTTTTCTGCCACTGCCAAAATCAAACCAAGCACAATAAGACTTGTACCAATTACATACAAATTTTTTGTAAAGGCACCTTCAATAAAATCCTTGAAACCAAGCCCTATAATAACAACAGGTATTGAACCCAAAATTATATACCAGCCAAGTTTTGAATTAAGTGATTGTTCCTTAAACGATTTTCTTTCAACAATATTTTGTTTAAGAAAATCCATCGTAATATTCCACAAATCATTCCAAAAATAGATAAGAACTGCTATTAAGGTACCAATTTGTACAACTGCAATAAATGCAGTCCATTTTTCCGGATTAGTTTCCGAAATAAGTCCCATTAACTTGCCTGTAACTGTAAGATGCCCAGTACTGCTAATAGGCAAAAACTCTGTTAAGCCCTGTATAATACCCAAAACAATAGATTCAAAAAGCGTCAAGCTTCACCTCAAAAATGATAAGAAATACCAACTTTAATTGTAGTTGAAACGGAATTCATATTCACATTTTCATCCAACGACGTATTTATAATCTTATTATCATCATTATCGGAAAGTTCACCCGGAAAATCTGCATTTAGGCTAGCCTCAAGGAAAGCAAACACATTTTCATCAAGAGCAGTATGAGCCTGTCCCCTTCCAATAATACCAAATCCCATTGCACTATATTCAACCGGGTTAGGATAAGTACGAACCTGCTCCTCGGCAGCAATATATCTTAGTCCAAAACCAGCACCAAGTTTAAGCTTGTACCCTTTACCTTCCCAAATATAATATCCAAGAATTGACGGACGGTGTGCAACATAAGAGAAATCATATAAGCCCGCCTTACCGGAAGTAACATTAAACGAATAAATTTGGGTAGCATATTCAAAACCAATCTGGTAACGAGGAGCAACATCAAAATCAGCTTCACCAGAAAACTCAACAGCACTTGTAAAATCCGCCATTTTGTTATCAGAATCCGCAAACGCATAATTTATATAATCAGTTAGCGATGATGTATTTATAAAACTTATACCCATACCAGCAGAAAGATCAACCTGAGCGGATAACAAGCCTGCAGTTAATAAAAAGAATAAAGCTACCTTTTTCATTGTTCATCCAAATCAATTTTAAATACATTTATGAAGTTTTGCTTATCCTTACCCAAAGATTTTTGTCGCCTGTTAACCAACCAGATAGAGGCAACGGTAGAAAGAATAAAAATAGTTGTACTAATAGTATGAACTGCCAAAGCATACGCAGCTCCTTCCTCGGCTGAATAGTTATAAAGCTGTACCAATACTGCAATTGTAATCGCATGGAAAGAGCCAAAACCACCGGGAGTTGGAAACACAATACCAAACGCACTGATTGTCATTAGTATCCAGCCCATTGCATAAGTAACCTGGTGTGCACCATCCAAATCAACAAGATAAAATCCAAACATTGAGTTTAATCCATATAACAGCATTATCATTGCACTAAGGGTAAAAACAAAAATATAGTTTTTTGTTCCTTTCAAACTTGCGAAACCATCAGCAAACATCCCAAACATGTAACCAAGTTTACTGGCAATAGTTTTTGAAAATCGTCCAATAAAACGGACTATAATGTTATAGAATTTTTCCTTTAGTCGTATAACAAGCACAATTACAATAAAAGCGGCAGCAACAAACGCCATTCCGATATATACAGTTAACTTTAGCCAAACAAATTCCTTGTAAAGATCACCCGGATAAAGAATTACACTGAATATAACTGCAAGCAACAAAAAGAGGACGTCAAGTATCCTTTCTACGATTATGGTTCCTAACATGGAAGAACGGGATAACCCTTCCCATTTGCCCCCAAACAATGCACGGTACAATTCACCAAGCCTTGGTATTGCAAGGTTTACACCATAACCTACCATTAGTGCACCCCAAAGGTTCCAGATAGAAGTGTCTTCTTTAACTGAATTAAGAATATATTTCCATCTAACTGCACGCAAAAAATGAGAAAGCAAAAATGTTACTATAAAAATCCCTAACCATAATAAGGACATCCCCTTTAATTGATTTACAACCACATCAAAATCAACATCCTTAAAAGCAATATAAAGGAAAACAACCATCAGTACAAAAGGAGTAACATAACCTATAATTTTGCGTATATCTGCTTTACCTGAAATCGACAACTTCAACACCATCTTTATTTACATATACGAACTTACTATCATCCACATCGTCAAGTATTTTAACATTATTAAGATTTATATTGTAATTTATTTCAGATAGATCGGTCAAAATAATTTTAGTAATCAACCATTCCTTATCAAAATAAAACTCCAATTTACTAAAATACCCGTCATTATCCGGTACCATAATCAGGGATGATTTATCTTTCGATACGAAAATTTCGCTTTTATCCGCCATTCCGTATAAAAAATAGTCCAAAGTAAAAACAGAGTTTTGCTCATCAAGCGTATTGATAACAACTCTGTTACGTCTGCTATCGTAATTCCAGATAGTATTGCCATCCGAAATAATTTCATTATTACCAAATACCAATTTAAATTTGTTACCCTTTTTGTAAACTATTGTACCCTCAACATTAAACGTTTTACCGTTAAAAAGGGATTTAGCCTTTTGGGTAAAATTTGCAGAAAAGGCACTAATAGAATTATACTTTTCCCGGATATTGTTAAGGGTGGTATTATCTTGTGCAAAGCACAGGAATGCTGTAAATATAAATACTACAAAAACTTTCAACTTCATAATGTTCTTAATATTTCTTCAAGTTCTTCTTCTGAATCAACTAACACGTCTCTTGCCTTGCTACCCATTGAAGGACCAACAATACGACAACTTTCCAACTGGTCAACTATACGAGCTGCACGTGCATAACCAAGCGAAAGTCTTCTCTGTAACAAGGAAACAGAACCCTGCTGATGCACAACTATTACGCGTGCAGCATCAGCAAACATAGGATCGAGATCCGCCTTTATACTTCCCTGTTCATCAGTTTGTTTCTCAAAAACAGAAGGAAGGTAATATGGTTTCGAAAAACCTCTCTGCTGATATACAAAATCGGTTAGTCTTTCAACTTCTTCTGTTGAAATAAATGCATTTTGCACCCTTATTGGATGCTGTGAATTGCCTGGTACAACTAGCATATCACCTCTACCCAATAATTGTTCCGCACCATTTTTGTCAATAATTGTACGGCTATCAACCTTTGAAGCAACACGATAGGCAATACGTGCAGGAAAGTTTGCTTTTATAATACCGGTAATTACGTTAACCGATGGACGCTGTGTGGCAACAATCATATGGATACCAACAGCACGAGCAAGCTGGGCTAACCTTGCAATAGGTTCTTCAACCTCCTTGCCCGAAGTCATCATCAGGTCTGCAAGCTCATCAATAATCAAAACTATATATGGTAGCTTATGATGAAGTACGCCATGAATTTCCGATTGCTTTAGTACACCATCATCAAACTTTTTATTGTACTCGTGAATATTACGGGCACCCACCTTGGCAAATTTTGTATATCGGTCATCCATTTCAACCAATACCGATTTTAACAGCAACAATGCATTTTGGGCAGTAGTAATTATCTGCTCATCAATATCAGGTGAAATGGCAAGATAATGTTTATTCAATTTTTTATAAAATGATAGCTCAACTTTTTTAGGGTCGATAATAGCAAATTTTACTTCGTTTGGCTTTTTGGTATATAACAGACTTGTAAGGAACATGTTTATACCAACGGATTTACCAGACCCGGTTGAACCTGCAATCAAAAGGTGAGGCATATCAGCAAGATCACCATGGTAATCTTCACCGGTAATTGTTTTACCGAAAGCAAGTGGTAAAATGGCTTCCTCGCCCAACAATCTCTTTATAACCATACTAGCCGATACTAACGATGGCTTTTTATTTGGTATTTCAACACCAATTGCCGATTTACCCGGAATAGGTGCAATAATACGAATACCCTTGGCAGCAAGAGCCATAGCAATATCATCTTGCAAACCAACTATGCGACTAATCTTCACATCAGGCGAAGGCACAATAATATATAGGGTAAGCACGGGACCAGGTTGCACGGAAATATCAACAATATCAATATTAAACTGGTTTAGTTTTTCCTTTAGCTGAGATGCTTTTAACTGAAGTTCCTCACGAGAAACATTTAAGGTAATACCGCTGGATTCATTTAGGATTGTAACATCGGGCAGTTTATATTTCAAATTTTCTTCCCACTGCTCAGGTAGTTTTGCTTCCTTGCTACGATCTATTTCCTCAACAATAACATCCCGGGATTTACTATCATCTTCTTTTTCTTCAATATGATCAGTTTCAAATTCTATTTTTCCGGTTAAATCATCCGTATTAAGGTTTTCCACAGGAAGATCATCATCACCGGTAAACTCAATTTCTTCTTCAACAGGCTCATCATCAAGGTTAATATTTATAGTAACTTCATCATCCTGCTTTGGTTGCTCTTCAGGAGTACCAAGTTCCTCCGCAATAATATCCTGAATAATTTTAACATTTGGAGAATCATTCTCGTCAGGTTCAATTTCCTCAAAATCATCGTCAGTAATAAAATCATTATCAGAAATAAAATCGGTTGCGGGCTCTTCCTCTTCCGGCATATTTACAACTGGTTGGTCATCAGCTGGCACATTACGTTCCGGACGTTCTCGCCTTTCTTTTTTGTTCTCTTCGTCACCCTTAAAAATATCCGCAATTAATGCCGTAATAGAATCAAGTTTTACATCAAAGGTAAGGAAAATGGTTAGAGCTATAACCGTAACAAAAAATATTATACCACCGAGTCCGCCAAACAACCTGCCAATAGCAGTACCAAAAAAGGCACCAACTTTACCAGAAGCCTCGGTAAAATCGGTAAGCATCGCAAACTCATACTGAAGCATACCAGTAAAAGATGCCAGCACAAGTGCCATCACCAAAATAAAATTGGTATAAAAGAAAGGTTGTCTTTTGGCTTCATCCTTAAAAATAGTTAAAGCCCATAAAAACAGGGCAACCGGAAAAGCCAGAGCAAAATAGCCAATTGTTGAATTTATAAAGAAGGACGAAATGTAAGCACCAAACAAACCTAACCAGTTATGAGTACTCTCTGCCCTCTGAACAAACTCCGGATCAGCAGTAAATACTTTGAACATATCTGTAAAACTATACGTAAGGTTAGCCTGATCAAAACGGGAATATGACAATATGCTAAGAAAAATTAACAGTGAAAAAACAGACATGAAAATGCCCAGCATCTTTCTTTTCTTTTCAACTGGGATTAAAGGTTCCCCGGATGTACTATTATTCTTAACTGTTTTTTTTCTTCCAGCCATTTCTACAAATTTTTAATTACAATTTAGCGTTTTAATTTGAAATTTCCATTTGAAAAGACGGGAATATTTTCGGAGGTATCAACCGCAGAGCAAACATCAAGATCATCAGCATTACCAAGTTCAATTAACCTCTGTCCGTGTCTGCTTTCCCTCATCATCTGACCGATGTTATCAGCATACTTTTTATACATGCAATAGCTTGCATTGCCGGCATCATCAAGTGTAAGTTCTTTGTCAGCTTTCAGACCCTCAATTATCATCCCTGCACAGGCACAATCTTCAAGCGAAAGCCTTCCATCAGTACCAGCACAAAACAGGACAACATCATTACCCAGATTAGCTAAATAATTAACTATGGCACTAATATTATTAAAACAACCGGTAACAAGATTTTCGGAAAACTTGGCTTTAACCATCGATTTTGTACCGTTTGTTGTAAATAATACAATTGATTTACCTGAAACAACTTCTTCAGTAAACTCGAGAGGTGAATTACCAAGAGCAAAACCATCAATTTTTTTTGCATTCCTTTCACCAGCCAGTAACACCCCCGAATCCATTGTAGTGCCCGAAACTTTCATGGCAAACTCAATAGTATCAACAGGAACAATTTCTCTGGCACCATTAGAAAGGGCAGTAACAATAGAGGAGGAAGCCCTCAGTACATCAATAACTACTGTGGTCTTCCCCGTAAAAAAAAGTTCGTCGGCATTATTAGCCGTTATTAAAACATCTACCTGCATAAAACATTATTTTTTGAGAAAAGGAAATTTAACAATTGTGCCGGTAAATTCTTTCTTTCTAATCTTTACCGCAACCTCATTGCCCAAAACTGCTGTATCTGTACGCAGATAAGCCATGGCAATTGGTTTTTCCATTACCGGACTAACAGTGCCGCTGGTAATAACACCAACTTCCTCACCGTTTTTTACTACCGGGTAACCGGAACGCGGAAAAGCTTTTTCGTTTAGTTCAATCCCAACCAATTTGCGAGAGGGACCGGCTTCATTTACTTTAACAAGAGCATCGCGACCAACAAATTCGCCTTTTTTAAGTTTGGTTATCCATTTAAGTCCGGCTTCAATAGTATTAGTATCTTTATCAATATCATTACCATATAAAGCCATACCCATTTCAAGGCGTAAAGTATCGCGTGCACCTAAACCGGCTGGCTCAATATCGAACTCCTTGCCGGCTTCAAAAACGTCATTCCAAATATTAAGGGCAGTTTCTTCATCGGATTTAAAGTATAATTCATAACCAAGTTCACCGGTATATCCGGTTCTGGAAACAATAACTTCGGCACCGTTTATAGAATCAGTAAAAAATCTGTAATATTCAATATCAAGCTCTTTTGAGCAAAGCTTAGTAATTACCTTAGCCGAATTTGGACCCTGAACTGCAATTAGTGAATATTCATCACTATCATCAGTAACTTTTGCATCAAACTTGTTATGCTTATTTATCCAATCAAGGTCTTTTTCCTTGTTCGAAGCATTAACAACAAGCATAAATTTGGTATCATCAAACTTATAAACGAGCAAATCGTCAACAATACCACCATCTTCGTAGCACATTGCCGAATACTGCACCTGCCCTTGTTCCAGCTTTGCCGGATTATTGGTTGTTATATAATCAACAAGCTTAAGAGCTTCAGGTCCTGTTACGAAAAATTCACCCATATGCGAAACATCAAAAACACCTACCGAATTTCTTACAGCCATGTGTTCCTTAATCATTGAGCTGTACTGCACTGGCATATCGTAACCGGCAAAATCAATAATTTTTGCACCGAGAGCCTCATGAATACTATAGAATTTTGTTCTTGCCATAAAGATCCTTACTGATTTAGTTTTTTCCAGTCATTTAAGAATTTATCAAGACCAATATCTGTAAGAGGATGTTTGAACAACTGGTTAATAACCTTAAATGGTATAGTTGCAACATCGGCACCCATCTGGGCGGCATCAAGCAAATGAAGTGGGTTTCTGATACTTGCTACCAATACTTCGGTATCGTAACCGTAATTATCATAAATTGTAACTATTTGACCTATTAACTCCATTCCATCATGACTAATATCATCCAGACGACCAACAAAAGGACTAATATAAGTTGCACCTGCTTTGGCAGCAAGTAAAGCCTGTGTAGCCGAAAAGCACAAAGTAACATTAGTTTTAATGTTTTCGGAAGATAGAGCTTTTACAGCTTTAATACCTTCGGGAATAAGAGGAATTTTAATTACAATATTTTCATGAATTTTGGCAAGTTCGTGTGCTTCTTTCATAATACCGTTAAAATCGGTTGAAATAACTTCCGCACTAACCGGACCGTCAACAATTTCAAGAATTTCTTTTAACAATACCATAAAATCCTTGCCTTCCTTTGCTACAAGCGAAGGATTGGTAGTAACACCATCAAGAATACCCATTGCTTCGGCTTCCTTGATCTCGTCAATATTAGCCGTATCAATGAAAAATTTCATAGTTTGCTCCTTATCTATTATCTACTAATATAATCTACTATAATTGAATTAAAAAAGCGAACCGGAGTTACCCACCAACCTTATATTCTTCAGTAATTTCATCACCGTTTTTCTGATTATAAAAATGGAATTTGCGAGGGTCGCATTTTTCATCAACAATCATTTTAACACGAAGTGAATTATTTAACTGAAGCTTGGTAATTCGTGATGGAAATCCTTCTCTCAGCAACAATGCTACAGAAGGGTGTACTTTTAATTCAAGAAATCTGGTGATAGGCTCAAGCTTGTAACGCTTAACCCATGATTCAACTTCATGAATAATGTTTGATTTTTTAGTAAGCATTCCGGTGCCTTCGCAATAAGGACAAACTTCGGACATTGATTGTACAATATTTTCCCTAACCCTTTGACGGGTAATTTGCATAAGTCCAAAATCAGTCATAGGAAGCATTGCAACTTTTGCACGGTCTTTTTTGAACTCTTTTTTAAGTTCATCATAAATTTTCTTTCTGTTCTTGTCATCTTCAAGATCAATAAAATCGACAACAATTAAACCGCCAATATCTCTTAATCTTAATTGTCTAACAAGTTCGCGTGCAGCTTCGAGGTCGGTTTTTAGCGAGTTCAGCTCCTGATCTTTTTTAGCAGCATATCTGCCACTGTTAACATCAATAACAGTCATGGCTTCGGTATGCTCAATAACAATATGCCCACCACTCGGTAAATCAGCCTTGCGATGCATTAAGCCACGTATTTGTTCCTCAATCTTAAAAGCCTCAAAAATAGGTTCGTTATCACGGTAATGATTAAACCTTTTGAGGAGATCAGGCTGAATTAAACTAACATACTCGGTTAGTTCCTTGTAAATTCGTTTATTATCTATATAAACATTAGTAATATCGGGAGTAAAAAGGTCCCTGATAACACTCATTGATGTACTTACATCGCGGAACACTGCAATAGGCGGCTCATTATTTTTGGTTTTTTCCTGGATATTTTCCCAGGTTTTAACCAAATATTTTAAATCGGCAATAAGAATTTCTTCTGATTGCTCCCTGGCAGCAGTTCTGATTATTAGTCCGCAGTTAGAAGGTAAAATACTACGTGCAATTTTTCTTAATCTTCTTCTTTCCTTGTAATCCGATATTTTTTTCGAGATACCAACCTTGTTATCGTAAGGTAAAAGGACAGTGAATCTACCCGGGATAGAAATAGCGGAAGTAACCCTAACACCTTTTCCCTTAACCGGTTCCTTTATAATCTGAACTAAAATATCCTGTCCCTTATGCAACTTTTTATAAGCCTGGGAAGGGTCTTCCTTAGCTTCGTCACCTTTCTTCTGGTTATTCTCATCATTTGGATTTTCATCATCATCATCATCATCAAACATTGATTGTAGTTCATCCAGACGATCACCAATATCAGAAAAATGAAGAAAAGCATCATGTTTAAGATTTATATCAACAAAGGCAGCTCTTATACCTGGCAATACACGAGCAACCCTGCCCAAATGAATATCGCCAACCATTCTTTGCTTCTCAGGGTGCTCTATAAAAAAGTCAACCAGTTTACCATCTTCGGTAATAGCCACCCTGGTTTGAGAGGTAGAAGCATTTATAATTATTTCTTTAATCATTTAAAACCTTTAATAAAACCAATCTATAGTTATATATATATACTGATCATAAATCAGCTATTACCCAACCAAAAAATCACCCTTTTCTTAAATCTTTTCATAACCACATCAAAGTCATTTTCCGAATAACTATTGTCCTGTATTTTTTTAACGTGATCATCAAGTTTCAGGATAACATCATCAAACGAATTAAGCCCGAGAATATCTTCAATAAGCGAAAAAACTCCATTATAATACCTAAAATACCAAAAAATATTTTTTTTTGCATTTGCCAAACCTGAAGAATTATCGCGTTCGCGCCTGATAAGCCCAAGATGTTCAACAGCAAGAGAATGAACAACCTCCAATGAGGGTCTTCCGGGATCTGTGCCCGTCTCCATAATTTTATTAAATCTGTCGAACAGAAAAGGATTACCAAGTGCACCTCTGGCAATCAAAACAGATGCAACTCCTGTTTCCTTTAACATATTAACTGCATCAGCAGCTTCAAAAACAGAACCGTTACCAACTATAGGGATATTACATTTACCTGCAATATCCGAAAGAAAGTTCCAGTCTGCTTCAATATCATATCTATCGGTAGCAGCTCTGGCATGCACAAATGCCAAAGAAGCACCATTATCTTCCGCCGCCTTCAAGGTATCTAAAATATTTACCTTTCGGCGATCCCTCCCTAATCTTAACTTTACTGAAATCGGAATATCGCCGGCTGCCTTAACCATTGAATTTATAAGTCTGCCAATTCGTGGCGGATCATTAAGGAGCTTGGCTCCCATATTATGCTTGGTAACCTTCTCAATAGGGCAACCACAATTCAAATCAATCATGTCGGGCTTTCTGTAACTTAAATCTTTCACTGCCCTGTAAGCAATATCTGGATCGCTTACTAGTAACTGAATACCCACTGGTTTTTCATCCCTGCTGTAACCAATAAGCTTAAGTGTTTCAAAATTATTTTCAATAATACCCTTTGCACTTACCATTTGTGTAAAAGTAATTCCTGCACCATATTTTTTTGCAATAGTGCGGAAAGGTGTATCAGTTACATCAGCCATTGGGGCAAGAAATAGTTTGTAGCCGAGATCAAGACTTCCGATTTTCATAGAACCAATCTTTATTTTAGCATACCTGAAATAAAAGCCGGACATGCGTCCGGCTTATCTATTATTTGCTATTTTCTTCAGGTTTTTTGTTTTCTTCTTTATTTTCTTTTTCAATAAGAGCTTTACGTGAGAAGCTAAGTCTGCCATTTTCAACGTTAATAAGTTTTACCTCAACAACGTCATCTTCCTTAAGGAAATCGGTAACTTTTTTAACACGTGTATGGTCAATCTGAGAAATATGAAGCAAGCCCTGGAGACCAGGCAAGATTTCAAGGAAAGCACCAAAATCAGTAATTTTAACTACTTTACCTTTATATTTCGCACCAATTTCTGGTTCAGATGTAATTAGTTTTATATGTTCTCTAGCTTCCTTGGCTCTTTCAGCATTCTGACCGCTGATATTTACACTGCCATCTTCTTCAATGTAAATTTCAACACCATAATCTTTCTGGATGCCCTGAACAACTTTACCACCGGGACCAATAAGAGCACCGATTTTTTCAGGGTTAATTTTGGTATTTATCATTGTAGGGGCGTAAGGAGATACCTGATCACGTGGTTTGGTAATAGCTTCGTTCATTTTACCAAGAATATGCATTCTGCCTTCTTTAGCCTGATACAATGCTTTTTCCATAATTTCAAACGAAATACCCTGAATCTTGATATCCATCTGAATTGCAGTAATACCTTCAGAAGAACCGGCAACTTTAAAATCCATATCACCAAGATGATCTTCATTGCCCAGAATATCGGAAAGAACAACATAATCGTCACCTTCCTTTATTAGACCCATTGCAATTCCCGAAATTGCTTTCTCAACAGGAATACCACCATCCATCATAGCGAGGGAACCCGCACAAACAGTTGCCATGGAGGAAGACCCATTAGATTCAAGAATATCGGAATTTATTCTGATTGTATATGGGAATATTGCTTCTTCGGGAACAATAAATTTAAGTGCTCTTTCAGCTAAGTTACCATGACCAACTTCTCTACGTCCAACGCCACTATATCTACCAGTTTCGCCAACACTAAAAGGTGGGAAGTTGTAATGAAGAAGAAATCGTTTTTTATATTCTTCACCAAGTCCGTCAATAACCTGTTCGTCATTTTTATTACCAAGCGTAAGAGTAGTTAAACTCTGAGTTTCGCCACGAGTAAACAAAGCAGAACCATGAGTTCTTGGCAGCATACCCAATTCGCAGGTAATTGGACGAATTTCGGTTAACGAACGTCCATCAAGCCTTGGGTTACCTTCAAGTACACGTTTACGCATAAGGTCTTTTTCAAGATCATGAAGAATAGATTTTATTTCGCCTTCCTGCTCAGGATATTTTTCTTCAAGAGCGGTAAAAACTTCTTCTTCAATTTCTTTATTCTTGGCACTTCTTTCTTCTTTGGCAAGAACAGTAGCAACTGCATCGGCAAGTTTATCTTTTGCAAGTTCGTTAACAGCAGTTTCAAGCTCTTCATCAACTACTTTTTCAACTACTTCCATTTTAGGTTTGCCAACAGCTTCAACAAGTTCTTCCTGAAGCTTAACAATTTTCTTGATTTCTTCATGGGCAAATTTAAGAGCTTCCAACAAATCTGCTTCAGAAACCTCTTTCGATTCACCTTCAACCATCATAATTGATTCGGCTGTACCAGCAATAGTAAGCTCAATATCGCTATTTTTTATTTGCTCGAAAGTTGGATTAACAA
Source organism: Melioribacteraceae bacterium (assembly GCA_963663615.1). GTDB lineage: Bacteria > Bacteroidota > Ignavibacteria > Ignavibacteriales > Melioribacteraceae. The sequence continues at coordinate 520,148 of OY760517.1, read as the reverse complement.
TCAGTTCTCCATCTACACGACCAACTCTAACCTCACCAATTGGTTCAAGGAAAGGAATGTTAGATATAGCCAAAGCAGCGGAAGCACCAACAGCACCAAGTACGTCAGGATCGTTTTCGCCATCGAAAGAATAAACGAAAACAGCAATCTGAGTATCGTTTTTATATGTTTTTGGGAAAAGCGGTCTGATTGGTCTATCAATCAAACGAGCACTTAAAACTTCCTTTTCAGTAGGTTTACCTTCTCTCTTAAAAAAGCCACCAGGTATTTTACCGGCTGCAAAAGAACGTTCCCTGTATTCAACAGACAAGGGGAAAAAGTCAGCATCTACATTTGCTTCACTTTTAGCTACGGCAGTTACTAAAACCATTGTATCGCCATAAGTAACCATAACGGCACCATTGGACTGTTTGGCATATTTGCCTGTTTCAACTTTTAGTAACTTTCCCCCTATCTCTACTTCTTTTAGGGTAACCATTCAATATCCTTTTATTTTCTTAATTTCAATTCTTTAATTATTGTTCTGTAACGGTTAATATCTTTTCTAATTAAATAGTCAAGAAGTCTTCTTCTCTTACCAACCATCTGCATTAAACCTCTTCTTGAGGCATGATCTTTTTTATGTTCGGCAAAGTGCTTTGTAAGTTTGTTTATTCTTTCTGTAAGCAACGCTACCTGTACTTCAGTTTTACCGCTATCGTTTGTACCCTCACCATACTTTTCGATAATAGCCTGTTTTTCTTCTTTTGTTAAATTCATTTTAGAAATTACTCCAATTATAATTATACAATATAACCCCAGAATTACCCGGAGCTAATTAATTAAGTTTATTCAGTAACAGAAGAGCTTCTTCCTTATCCTTCCGTATCTGATCAGTTAATTCCTCTTTCGAGGAAAATTTTTTCTCGTCACGTATTTTGTGCACAAATTCTATTTTAATCTCTTCAGCGTAAATATCGCCGCTAAAGTTTAGCAGATGAACTTCTATTACCCTTTCGGCTGTATCATTAAATGTTGGACGTACACCAATATTCATAATACCATTATACTCCGAACCTTTAACAGCAATTTTTACAAAATATACACCATTTGGCGGAACGAGTTTGGTTTCATCATGGGGCTTTATGTTAGCCGTTGGAAAACCAATCTTTCTGCCACGTTTTGCACCCGGTATAACTGTGCCATATAACTTGTAGTTATATCCGAGATATTTGTTTGCTGCACTTAAATCAGCAATTTCAAGTGCCTTGCGTATTTTGGTTGAACTTATTACTTCATCATCAACCATTATTTCATTAACCACAGTAACATCAAAATTGTACTCATCTGCCAGTGAACGCAATTTTTCTTCATCACCTGCACGATCCTTGCCAAACCTGTGATCGTAACCAAGCACAATATGCTTTAACCCAATAGGTTTAATAATATAATCTGTTATAAACTTTCTGAATCCAAGTTGAGAGAACTCACGGGTAAAATTAATAACCAAAACGTTTTCGATACCAAAAGTTTCGAAAAGCTCCAGCTTCTCCTTTAGGCTGGTAAGTAGTCCAATACGATAATTACTGGAAACTACGGTACGAGGATGGGGGTCGAATGTAACAAGAAAGCTTCTTCCGTTATACTCTCGTGCCTTATCACAAACAGTCCTTAATAACTCTCGATGCCCAACGTGTAAACCGTCGAAAGCACCAATGGTAATTACCGTATCTTTGTCAAACTCTATTTCAGAAATATCAGAATATATTCTCATTACAAAAAAGCATAGATTATATAATATAATAAATTTAAGAGACAAATACACTATTTTAATTTAAAGTAGCTTTGCTCCTAAACACAACTTAATTTCGAATAAATGCTGTGGAAAACCACCCGCATTCCATATATCTCCACATTCCAAAACTTGTACGGAACATATACCCGAGATACAGGTCAATTACTTTCCAATGTGCTATGCCTTTCAATAAACTCCTCTATAAGCAAGGCATCTTCAACTCTGTACACGCCAATTGCTGTGCGTCTTAACTCCTTAAGGTATGCACCGCAACCTAGAAGCTCGCCAAAGTCATTAGCAATAGTACGAATATATGTACCCTTGGTACACTTAATCAAAAAGTGAACAAAGGGAAGTTCAATTTTACTTATTTCAAATTCATGAATAGTAACCTTTCTTGGTGCCCTTTCAACCTCTACACCTTTGCGGGCTAGTTTATAAAGTGCCTTACCCTTATGCTTTAGTGCCGAGTACATAGGAGGAACCTGTTCAATTTCACCTGTAAGTTTTTCCCTTGCATTATAAATCTCGGTATCGGTTATAGCAGAAAAGTCTTTTTCTTCGGTTACTTCAGTTTCGGAATCATAAGAGGGAGTTACCTTACCAAGTTCAAAAACACCGGTATATTCCTTATGGTCATCCTGGTATTTATAAATTTCCTTGGTTTTTTTCCCGGTACATATTATAAGCAAACCGGTTGCAACAGGGTCAAGAGTACCGGCATGCCCAACTTTCTTAACGTTGGCATGCTTCCTTATCCTGCTAACAACTCCAAAGGATGTAATACCAGCAGGCTTGTCTATCATAACAACTTCGCCAGCGGTAAAATCGGGTGAAATGTTATTGCTCGTCCGGCTTATCATTCTCTTTTATCTTCCTGAACAAATCATCCATCTTTTCAACATAGTCAAGAGTATCATCAATAAAAAATTCAAGATCAGGAACAGCACGCAACCTTACACGTCTGCCAATTTCGGAACGAATAAGCGGAGTAGCTTTCTTTACTTTAGCAAGCACAACTTCTCGTTTTTCCTTATCGTAAACCGATATGTAAATGCGAGCTATCTTTAAATCCGGAGTAACTTTTACACTAGTAACAGTTACTAACCCCAAGTCGGGGTCATTTAACTTTTGCAAAAATATCAGGCTTAACTCTTCTTTGAGCAAGCTTGATATTTTTTGAAGTCTGAATGACATTCGTTAGTCTTCCAATTTTTTCTTCGTTTCAATTATCTTGTAACCTTCTATAATATCGCCAACTTTAATATCGTTATAGTTGGTAATATTAAGACCACATTCATAACCCTGATCAACTTCTTTCACATCGTCCTTAAATCTGCGGAGCGATGCAAGTTCACCTTCATAAATTACTATACCATCTCTAAACAAACGTATTTTGTCATTTCTTGATATTTTACCGTCAGTTACATAACAACCCGCAACAGTACCTGTTTTTGGTACCTTGAAAGTATCCCTGATTTCCACAGTGGCAACAAGCTCTTCGGATAGTACCGGAGAAAGCATTCCTTCAAGTGCAGATTTAACTTCATTTATTGCATCGTAAATAACGTTATATAACCTAATATCAACATATTCATTTTCAGCAAGCTTCCTTGCATTAGAGTTAGGACGGACGTGGAAACCAATAATAATAGCATCGGAAGCAGCAGCAAGTATTACATCACTTTCACTAATTGCACCAACACCTTTTAGTATTACATTTACCTTAACTTCATCGTTAGAAAGCTTCATAAGTGAATCGGCTAATGCTTCAACAGAACCATCCACGTCACCTTTAACAATAAGAGCAAGCTCTTTAACTCCACCTGAACTAATCTGGCTTGCAATTTGGTCAAGCGTAATATGTTTAACCTGACGGTGATCCTGTTCACGTTTAAGCTGCTGACGTTTAAGGGCAATTTCTCTTGCTTCTCTTTCCGAATCGGCAACCACAAAAGTATCACCCGCCTGAGGAGTACCTTCAAAACCAAGGACAAGTACCGGTGTAGAAGGACCGGCTTCATCAACCTTGTTATTTCGTTCGTCGAACATTGCACGAACCCTTCCATGGAAATTACCTGCAACAAACGGATCGCCTACCCTTAGCGTACCTTTCTGGATAAGAATTGTTGCTGTAATACCACGACCTTTATCAAGCTGCGATTCTATAACCGCACCCCTTGCAGTACGATCATAATTAGCTTTAAGTTCAAGCATTTCGGCTTCAAGTAAAATTTTATCAAGCAGTTCTTCTACATTAAGACCCTGTTTTGCTGATACTTCAGCACACTGGTATTTACCACCCCAGTCTTCAACCAAAATATTTCTTTCCGAAAGCTGTTGGCGAATTCTCTGGGTATCGGCACCAGGTTTATCAATTTTGTTTATAGCGATTACAATTGGCACATTAGCTGCTTGGGCATGATTAATAGCTTCAATAGTCTGAGGCATCACCGCATCATCAGCAGCAACAATTAGCACAACAATATCAGTTACACTGGCACCCCTTGCACGCATCGCGGTAAAGGCTTCGTGACCCGGTGTATCGAGGAATGCAATTTCCTGACCGCTTTCAAGAACAACCTTATAAGCACCAATATGCTGAGTAATACCGCCAGCTTCACCGGCAACAACATTTGCACGGCGTATATAGTCAAGCAGTGAAGTTTTACCATGGTCAACATGACCCATTATGGTAACCACGGGCGGACGTGTTTCCAGAGTATCTTCCGGATCCGGTTCGTCAACCAGAGCTTCAACGCTGTATTCTTCTTCAAATTCAACTTCAAAACCAAATTCATCGGAAACCAGCATTATTGTATCTTTATCAAGTCTCTGATTAATTGAAACCATCAGACCCATACCAATACATTTTGCAATTACATCACCGGCGGTAACATCCATAAGGTTAGCCAATTCGTTTACAGCAATATACTCGGTAACCTTAATTCTACCACTTTCCTGAATTTCCTTTTCCTCAAGAATTTTTTCCTGAATTTCGGCTTTAACTTTCTTTTTCTTTTTCCTTACATTTGCACGATCAGAAACAGAAGAAGTATCTTCCATGGTAAGCATGGTTCTTCTGATAGCTGCTGCTACTTCTTTTTCGTCAACCTCGTTTTTACGAGATTTTTTACGACGTTTTTTTCCTGATTCATCACTAGTTTCAGGCTTCTTATTAAGCTTAAGAGTCTTCTTTTTACCCTTGCCTTTTCTATCGTCCTGTTTTTCAACCTGCTGTTCGGCAGTTTCATTTCTGTTTTTAATTTCATCATCAACAACCGGCTCATCTTTCTTGTTTCTGTGAGCTGGTTTTTCGAAAGAAACCTTCTTCTCGCGGAACGGTCTGTCTTTATTAGGTCTGTCGCTTCTTCTTCCACGAGCGGCATCATCACCATCTCTCTGGTCTCTGTTCGTTCTACCTTTTTGTCTGTCCGGTTTATTTTTGTCCTTAAGAACAAACTTTTTCTTCTTGGTGAGGTCAATTTTACCAAGAACCGTCAGACCTTTCTTTTTCCTGTCGAGCTCAATTTCAGACTTCGTCTTAAATATTTTAACATCATCGCCCTGTTCAGCATCATTTCTGTTATCATTAGCTGAAACCGCAGCTTTTTCTTCTACCACAGTTTTCTCATTCTTCTCTAATACATCGGCTTCGGGTGTAACTGGCACTTCTTTAACCTCATCAACAGTTTTATCTACTTGTTCAGGTTTTTCAGACTGAACATTTTTTACTTCTCTTTCTTTTTCAACCTTCTCAACTTTTGCCTTTTCTTCAGCAACAGGTTCAGGAGTTTCCTTTTTATCCTCAACTTTAGCAGGTTCAGGTTTAGGTTCCTCTTTAACCGGTTCAGGAACTGGTTTTGGTTCAGGTTTAACCTCAACAACCGGCTCAGGTTTGGTTTCTTCAACCACTTGTTCAGGTTCCGGCTTGGTTTCCTTAACTACTGATTCAGGTTCTGCGGGAGCCTCTTCTTTTACTGGCTCAGGTTTGGCTTCCGGTTCCTCCTGGGCAACAACTTGCTCCTTAGGTTCCTCCTCTACCGATTCCCTGTATTCAGGTTGTTCATCTTTATCGGCAGCACTGGTTTCCTCAACCTCTTCAACGCCGGAATCAGCTGGTTCAGACTGCTCTTCAGCTTTTATTGCTTCCTGTTCGCTTTCGCTTGCAGGTGCTTCCTGTGCCTTATTATTAGGCTCATCAGATTCGGAAGATTCATCATCCCGTTTCTGTTTAAAGCCAAATCGCTTATGAAACTCACTGATTTTTTTATAATGCTTTTCAGCACGTTCAATATCTTTTTTAAATCGGTGATATATATCCTCCAACATCTCGTCGGAGAGCGGGGTCATATGCGATTTTACCGAATACCCCTTTTCGCTCAGATATTCCACAAGAGTATCTGTTGCCAAGTTGTATTCAGAGGCAAATTTGTATAATTTTAATTTTTTTGGTTTGTCAGCCATATTCCCTAACCTGAATCTTAAATTACCAGTAATTACTCTTCTTCGAACTGACTTTTAATTAACTCAAAAATTTCTTCGGCTTTTTCATCATCGAATTCTTTAATCGATTTAAGGTCTTCAACCCCAGCCTGCAATACTTCAAGAGCAGTGTCGAATCTGTTTTCAATAAGTATTTCAACAATTTCGGCACCAATTTCATCTCTAAGGTCAATCAGTTCGATATCATCATCCATTTCGCTAAATGGTTTTTCTTCTCTTATTACTTCTATTTCGTATCCGGTAAGTTTCATTGCAAGACGAATATTAACACCGCTACGCCCAACAATTAGGGATATCTGATCGCTATCAGCATAAACGGTACATTTGTTTTCTGTTTCGTCAATATCTATTTCTTTAAGTTTTGCTGGTGCAAGTGCACGCTGAATATAGATTACCGGATCATCGGAGTAATTTATAACGTCAATATTTTCATTATTCAGCTCTCTAACAATTGCATGGATACGAACACCTTTCATGCCCACACATGCACCAACTGCATCAATCCTCGAATCCTGACTAACTACTGCAACTTTTGCACGTTCGCCTGGTTCGCGGGCAATGCCTTTAATTTCTATAACACCGTCATATATTTCAGGAATTTCAATTTCAAAAAGTCTCCTAAGGAATACATTATCGCCTCTGGAAACAATTATAACTGGACCGTTAGCAGTTTTCTTAACTTCTTTTACAACGGCACGAACAGTATCACCTTTTCTGTATTTTTCTTTAGGAAGCTGTTCATTTCGTGGTAACAGAAGCTCGTTTTTATTATGATTAACAAGTATATCGTTGCGGCGAACCTGATAAATATCACCAACAACAATTTCTCCAATCATTTCTGCATACTCATTATGTATAATATCTTTTTCAATTTCACGAATTTTCTGATTCAAACTTTGACGTGCAAGGTTAATAAGCCTTCTGCCGAAACTTAACAGCTCAATTTTCTCAACATAGTCATCACCAACTTCAAGCTCTTCTTCGTTACCTTTTTTATTAACTTCGTCAATGCTTATTTCTTTTTCAGGGTCTTCAACAACTGCAACAATTTCTCTTTCAAGAAATATTTCGATATCACCCTTGTCCATATTCACAACAACATCGTAGCTTGCTTCCTGACCATATTTTTTCTTAACAAGCAAACCGAAAATATCTTCGATTATACCTCCAAGTACATCCTTGTCAAGACTTTTATCACGAACCATTTGTGCAAACGATTCAACTATTTCGGCATTCATTGTTCCTCCAAAATCAAAAACTTATTATTACCTTCGCTGTACTAATTTGTTCAAACTTAAGCACAACCATATTTTTACCTGATTCGAACGTAAGCATGTTTTCATCTATACCTTTAAGTTTACCCTTTAGTTTACGGGGCTCACCATCATCATCGTATTCAACTTCGAACTTGCGGTTCAGGTGTTTTGCAAATTGTTCAATATACTTTAGCGGTCGATCAATACCCGGTGAAGATACCATAAGTTTATAATCGGTATTAACTACTTCGGTTTCATCAAAATAGCCAGCAATATCCCGGCTTACATCTGCACAATCTTCCGCAGAAACTCCTTCCGAATTATCGATATAAACTTCGATAATCGGTTTTTGCCTGGTACCCCTTACTACAAGATCAACAAGTAAATTGCCATGTTTTGTGGTGAATTCTTCAATATTGGGGTAAATTTTTTGTTTTGTTTGTTCCATACAAATAAAAATCGCCCTTTGAAGGGCGAAAAAATTAGAATATTAAATTTAATACTAATTGCTTACTTAAGCAAATTTAATTAAAAATTTATTAAATAGCTAATCAATAGCTCTTTTTCCTCCGCTCATCAGTGCAATCTGATCATCATATTTGTCTGCAACAACTGCTGCCGATTCAAGTGCTGAATATAGTTCTTCAGGATCAAGATCGTTCCCAAGTATTGCATGCTCATAATATATAGCCTGTGCGTTACGATTATAAGAGAATTTGCCCAGAATTAGTTCATAATTTTTTTCCATTAGCATTTGTAACAAATCATGGTTAAGATTTGTAACATTTAATGCCAAAGGACATCTGATACAAACCAGTGAGTTTTCACCCCACTGTTTAATTGTAACATGGACGTATGTTGAACCCTGATACAATTTAAAGCCGCTTTGATCTCCTTCGTAGGGCCAACCCTTTTGCTGTAGGTAATACTCTATTTTTTCAGTGGCTGTTTTTACCAATTGCGGATTGTACATCCTGTTCCTCAAATAATTAGTTCCTAATAATGCATATTTCCTTGTAAACGTTCAAGTGAATTATAGCATTTTTATGACGTACCTCACACTTTTTTGTTGTTGTGATGCAACATATCGTTTATTTAGTACTAAATAACCATTTTTGTATTAAAAGTTTAATGGAAGGTATTGTTTATGCAAGAGTTAAATAATTTAGACTACAAATTTATTATTTGGTTTTTCGGGTTAGTGTTTTCGTTTTTTTTATTAGGTTACCTTGGCAGCAAATTAAAAAAAAATAAGCGAAAAAATGAAAATCTAAAGGGTGGCTATTTCCTTAATGAAATGCCTGATTACCCTCAAACCGAATATACCCACAGTATTAAGAATTTTGTATCCGTTAATAAAGCAGCACCTCTGGAAAGTACAAACATTGAAAGCAGATTTAGATTGGTACGAATAAACGACAAGTAACAAATAAGTAGCGCATGTATTCCTCCGTGGTTGCCGGTTTCGCCGATCCGGTTAACCGCAACAACAACACAAATCTCCTTCTCTATTAGTGATTACCCGGAACTCCACTGGTCATGGAGCCCGGGTTTTTTAATATTTACTTAATAGATGTTGAGAATGTGCTCTCCTAAAATGGCTAATAACCGGGGTTATATTTATATGGCAGTTTTGTACCCTTTATGTTGAACTAAATGCCTATTGCCGCTTTTAAATATCGCGTTAGCGATTACTCTTGTGTAGAAACTTATACAACGAAAATATTTAAATACTGCGTAGCAATTACTCTTCTGTAACCAGGACGTCTTTTGCTTTCAACGACCACGGCGTGGCGAAAGAAAAGTACCTGCGGAGTTGTCGTGATAGACAAACATGGTTTAGCAAGTAATTATTGCAGATACCAAACCTGCGATGTTTTCAAAACATCGCAGGTTTTTAATATCTAATTTAGCTCAACAATTTCCTCAACTGCGTTAACCAGCTTACCGGTTTTTACAAGTTCAAATATGTTGTCAATATCAATGTGGAGCACGCGGTCTTCATCTATAGGTGGTACAACACTGCGGACAGTTTGGTAGGCTGCGGTTGTACCGAGTCCGCATTTTAGCGGTTTAAGGAACTCAATACCCTGGCATGCAGAAAGTACCTCAATTGCGAGTACATGCTGTACATTGCGAAGAATATCATAGCACTTGCGGGCAGCAATTGAGCCCATTGAGTTATGATCTTCCTGATTGGCAGAGGTTGGTATTGAATCTACACTGGCGGGATGAGCAAGCGTTTTATTTTCCGACACTAATGCCGCAGCAGTATATTGTGCAATCATCAGACCGGAGTTTAATCCGCCATGCTCAGTAAGGAAGCGTGGCAGACTACTAAGCGAACCGTTTACAAGTCGCTCTGTCCTTCGTTCAGATACGTTGGCAAGCTCGGCAAGTGCAATAGCCATAAAATCCATTGCGAGTGCCATAGGCTGACCATGGAAGTTACCTCCTTCAAGGTGATCCCCTTCCTCGGGGAATATAAGTGGATTATCATTTGCCGAGTTTAACTCAATTTCAACTCTGCTTTTAACATAATTTATTGCATCTTTTGAAGCTCCATGTATCTGGGGTATGCATCTCATGGAATAAGAATCTTGTACACGGGTATCGCCTTCAAGATGCGATTTACGTATCTCACTTTTCTCAATAAGCGAAAGCATATTTTCAGCCGCTGCAATTTGTCCGGGGTATGGACGCAATTCATGAAGTCGTTTATCGTAAGCTTTATCAGTAGCACGTAAAGCCTCGTGGGATAAAGCTCCGGCAATATCTGCCACTTTGGCAAGCTTAATAGCATGAATAGTAATATAGGCGGCAAAAGCAGTCATCATTTGTGTACCATTAATAAGTGCCAAACCTTCCTTTGCACCAAGAGTAACAGGTTTAAGTCCGAAACGTTCAAATACATCGGCTGCATTTTCAACAGGTACATCCGAGGTATCCGAATCGTCAATAGCTTCAATAACCTGAACCTTGCCAAGTCCAATCATGGCAAGAACGAGGTGAGAAAGTGGAGCAAGATCACCGCTTGAACCAACCGATCCTTTTGATGGAATAATCGGTATAATATTGTTATTCATCATTGCAAGGAGCAGATCAATAGTTTCCATTCGTGAACCGGAATGACCTCTTGCAATTGCATTAACGCGTAAAAGCATCATGGTCTTTACTATAAACGGAGGAAGCGGATTGCCCACTCCCACCGAATGACTCATAATAAGATTTTTCTGCAATTTTTCGTTGTTTTCGTGGGAAATCTTAACATTGGCAAATTCACCAAATCCGGTAGTTACACCATAAACTACCTCATCTTTTTCTACCCACTCTTCAACAAGTTTTCTTGCAGTTTTAATATTTTCAACAGCTTCACCTGAAAGAACAACTTCCGGATTGTTATCCAGAAAGTATTCAATCTGTTCCAGTGTAAGCGACTTGCCGTTCAGGACAAGCTTGTTATCTTCCATTTAATAACCTCTCAATTTTGTCTGAGTTGCCTTTTTTGGCTCTGAAAGTTATATGAATATGTTCGTTGTCGTATTCTTTTTCAAGTACATCGCCGAGCTGATATATTTCAGATTCGATACGTGTTTCGTAGTGTTTAAGCGATACCGAACGCTGAACATAATCCTCATCTATAGTTTTCTGAATATACTCAAGCAAACCCGATACATTTATACCCCGCTTTGCCGAAACAAGAACAGTATGTTCGTATTTGTTTTTAACATACTCCAGCGCTTCCTTTTCCTTGAGAGCATCAACCTTGTTGAACACCATAATTATTTTTTTTCTTCCGCATTCCATATCAGCAAGGGTATCTTCCACCACTTTAATATGGTCTTCATAATACGGATGTGTTATATCCACAACATGCAAAATAATATCAGCATCGCGAACAACGTTAAGCGTACTCTTGAAAGAGGCTACCAGATTATGGGGTAGCTTGCGTATAAATCCTACCGTATCGCTTAAAAGTATTTTCATTTTGTTATCGAGTAAAAGCGAACGTGTAGTTGAATCGAGCGTTGCAAACAGTTTATCCTGTGCAAGAACACCTGCATCGGTAAGCTGATTTAACAAAGTTGATTTACCTGCGTTTGTATAACCAACCAGCGATATTTTAATAAAAGGCTTGCGACCAGCACTACGTGTATGCTGTTGAAGCTCAATTTTATCGAGTTTTTGTTTTAGCCTTGCAATTCTGTCACGAATTAAACGACGGTCAGTTTCAATCTGCGTTTCACCGGGACCCTTTGTACCAATACCACCATACTGTTTTGAAAGGTGAGTCCAGGCACGGGTTAATCGGGGAAGCATGTACTGAAGCTGTGCAAGCTCAACCTGCGTTTTGGCTTCGTTTGTACGAGCATGAGCCGCAAATATATCAAGTATTAGACCACTTCGGTCAAGAATTTTTTTCTCTATCATTTTTTCGAGGTTACGCATCTGTGTAGATGTTAGGTCATCATCAAAGACAATAAGATTTGCATCATTCATTTCAGCAAGCTGTCTTATTTCCTCAACCTTACCTTTACCAACATAGTGTGCGGAGTGTACCCTGGTGCGGTCCTGAAAAACTTTCATAACTGTATCGGCACCGGCGGTGTCGGCAAGTCGTTCCAGTTCATCAAGATATTCATCGATCTTGTCGTGGGATTCGTTTTCAGGATTAATCGCAACAAGGATAGACTTTTCTCGTACGGGTTTTGAGTTATCTTGTGTCATATACCACCATAAATTAAATTTCTAAACTATTTCATCAATACTAAGTCCGGTTTCATCTTATCCTTATTTGATCATCGTAAATAAATCCTCCATTCGAAAAGGTGGTTAAAAAGTGTTAACTAAAATAATAAATTATTGGAATATTAGTCCAAATTAGCCAGGTCTTTTTTAGTATTTCTGGAAATTAACATTTCCAAAACAGCAAGAATAAACGCCGCTATCAGGAAATGCCTCCATAATTCCGTACCGAGTCTGGCTGAAGCCAAGGTTTCCTCAAACGCCGAGGAATAATCTAAAGTAAGAGGCTCATCAAATCCCTTTTTATTAAACCATTCGGAAATGTAAGACGCATCAGGAACGGCAAGGTTCGATTCGGAAACATCAACATTTACTGTGAAATGACTGATTACCTTGCTGCCTGCATAAACATTATAAAACCCGCTTGAATTTGTATTTGAAAAATATATAAACTTTTTGGCTACAAGATTTTCAGGAGCAATATACTCTTCAGCATTATTAGGCATTGCAACCCTCAGCGAGTTCGAAGTATATCCTGCAATATTAACAGTAGCTTTATCACCCGGTTTGTATTGCCTTGAACCTGAATTTCCCGAAACCGAATAAAATATTATTCTGGTAAGTAATGGTGAAAAAATCCCTTTTAATGGCAAATCTGTATTGCTTAACAAAAGTGGCGAATTAAATAAAATTACGTTTTTCGTAGGAAAATCATTAACTGCCGGTGAGTTATCTTCCAAAGTAAATATGCTTCTTGAACCGGTTACATTTACTAATTTGAAGTAAGAGTAATATTCCGGTGTACCAATTTCCCTTTCACTTGCGTTATTAAATAGCCCATCAAAAACGGGGTGTTCAAAATCAGTAGATTTAACTTCAACCGATTGTCCCTGCTCCATATTTACTTTATAGGAATAAACTGACGGAAGATTGATTTGCTTCATAAACCCGTTAAGTTGTGCTACTGATGAATTGTTATCAGGGATAAATACCAGCTTACCGGACTCTCTCAGATAATCGTTAAGCTTTTCAGCAGAAACATTTTCACCTGTACCAACTGTAAAAAGTATATCATATTTGGAAAGATCAGTTGAACTAAATCTTGCAAACGGAATAAACTCGGCTGATATCAGGTTATCGTTCACAGCATCTTTTAGTGCGGCACGAATAAACAATATACCATTTTGCGAACTGAAAAACACAGCCGCCCTTATTTTTTCCGGCACCTCAATTGATATATAACGTTTATTATCTACCGGATAAAAATCATCCTCCAGCTCAGCATAGATATTCAGCAACCCGGTTTGTTTAAGTGTTGTTGAAAGTGTAAACTCGCGTGATGAATTTGCCGGAACAGTTATACTTTTAATCGAGCCTCTCTCTCCATTAATAATAAGTGAAAGGGGTATATCTGCAATCTCGTTATCAGAATAATTCCTGACAGTAACGGTAAAACCTATTTCCTTGTTAAGCTCAAGAATCTGGTTTTCCAGTTTTATATTGGCAATTGCATAGTTGCCGTTTTGGGTGCTATTTACAGGTATTAATACCGTATTTATGCCATCCGGTATTGCGTTGGTTAGCGTATCATTACCAAATAATCCTGCCTGAAAATCGGAAATAATATAAAGTTCCCTGTTATAGTTATTTGAATTAGCAAGGATAGACACCGCCCGGTTAACTGCACCGTCAAGTGATTTTACAACATCGTTCCCAGATATTTCGTTAATTGCTGAATTGTATTCGCTTGCTGCAAGATTTCTATTTATGCGGTTTGAATCAGCCGTAAGTGGGATGATTGAAATATCATCACCTTCCTTAAAGATAGTTTCAAGTTTTAATGCCGCTGATTTAGCTACATTAAAATTACTTCCTTCCTTACCAACAATACTCATTGAGGGTGTATTATCAATAATAACTACTGCCGATGTTTTGGACGTACTGGCTCCAGTACCCCACAAATCCGATTCGAGAGCAGGTCGGGCAAAAGATGCCGCAAGTAATGCAATAATAAGCACACGAATAAGTAGCAGTATCCACTGTTTAATTTTTACTTTGCGAATTTTTGTTTTTTGAATTTCCTTTAGAAAACGCAAAGTGCTAAACTCAACTTTTCTTAGCTTCCTTAAATTTATAAGGTGGATAATAATTGGGATAGCAGACGCAAATAATCCGAATAAAAAACCGGGATTAAGAAAAACCATACAATTCCTAATAATTCAAATAACGTTCGAAAATATAGGAATAATTATGGAACGTATTACTGCAAATATTTGTCAATAGCAAAAAAAGATGTTGGATAAATATTATTTTCCAGTATATAGAACCGGATGTTTCCAAATTGCATTATCATTTTATATAAAATAGAATTGGATTGGTTTAATGCTTAGAGTAGTTATTATTGTTGTTGCCGCAGTTACAGGACTTGCAGTATTGTTTTTCTTCGGGGGAAAGCTATACACTCAAAAATATTCGGAAGAATTATTGGAAAAGCTTGAAAAAGAGGCTCCGCAAAAACCTGAATTGTTTTTGCGAAGTGATTCAATAAATTTGCCAACTCCTGTAAGGGCATACCTCGATAACGTAGTACCTGATACTTTTAGAATACCAAAGCTTATAAAAATTACCCAAACAGGTGAACTAAAAACTAGTGCTGAGAGCGAGTGGAACAAAATTGAGGCAGTTCAATATTATAGTCCGTACAAGCCAGGCTACATCTGGGATGCAAAGATGTCTCCCTCATCATTTGCCGATATAAGAGCTCTGGATAGCTATGTGGATGGCACAGGCTCAATGCTCATTAAGGTGTTCTCCAGCATTACAATTACCGATGCCAAAGGTCCGCAAATGGATATTTCGGCACTTTACAGATATTTTTCCGAAGCTGTTTTCTTTCCCTACAAATTTTACCCTTCGCAAAATGTTGAGTGGTTTGATACAGGTCTTGATAATGCCCAGTGCATGTTTAGGGATGATACCCTTTCCGGTAAAATGAATGTATTTTTTAATACCAGGAACGAAATTTCCAGAATAGAAACTTTCGATAAATACAGGTTTACAAATTCTGGCTTCAGTAATGAACTAAATATTACATACTATTCGGATTACCGAGAGTTCAAGGGATTAAAAATTCCTTATAAAGGTTCGGTTGCATGGGACTACAAGGGCAAGCTTTTTGAATACGGCAGGTTCGAAGTTAAAGAGATTGAGTATTTCTATTAGGGTAAATTTTTTGGTCATTGTTTTTACCCAAATCTGTTATTAATTTTAGTTTCCTTTATTTGTACTTTGGGTTAACGGTAACATTTAATTCAATAGGAGGGGTCTTAACAGGTTTTTATACGAGGGCAAAATAATAAGTTGAGTTTTGTTAATTATTTGGAACAATATTTTAGTTAAATAGCCGGTCAAACTATTATAAGTCAATCTTAAATTTGTTTAAAATTATTTTCAAATAATTTCTTTCTTGCAGAAACTATTTAAAATTTAACTGGTACAAGCATAATACCCCTTTGGGTTGGGGATAACTTTATTCTCATTAAATTTTGGCTCAATAAATGACTCTCGAAAAAATACTTCAGGAATTCAAGGAATCCGAAAACACTAAAAACAAGACTGGAATGGCTAAATTCGGCATAAACACCGAAAAAGCTTTTGGAGTTAGCATGCCATTTGTAAGAGGTTTGGCTAAGGAAATAAAAACAAATCATCAACTTGCCTTACAACTTTGGGATAGCGGATACCATGAACCAAGAATTCTTGCAGGGCTTGTTGCCGATTACAAGTTAATAGATGAACAAACTGCCGATGAATGGGTAAAGGAATTTAATTCGTGGGATTTAACCGACCAGACTTGCATGAATCTTTTCCATAAATTTCCCTTTGTTGACAAGAAAATTGAACAGTGGCGTTATCGCGAGGAAGAGTTTGTAAAAAGAACTGCTTTTGCACTAATAGCAGTTATTGCAGTACACCACAAAAAAAGACCTGATTCCGATTTTATCCATTTTCTTACATGTGTTGAGGAAGCCTCCACTGATGATCGCAATTTCGTAAGGAAAGCCGTTAACTGGGCATTACGACACATAGGAAAGCGGAATATAACACTTAATGCTCCTGCAATAGAATTAGCTGAAAAACTTGCTGAATCTGACAACAAAACTTGCAGATGGATTGGAAAAGATGCATATAGAGAGTTGACAAGTGAAAAAATACAGAGTAGATTAATAGCAAAGTCTAAAAAAGGTTAAGTATGAATAAATTTAAGCTTGAGCCGATAGATGCACTTTCACTTAAGTGGAGCGAAAAAGCTTATTCGCACAGGCTTATTAAGGAATACTACGAACGTTTGGACCTTTCCCCTGCCGAGGATTTAATATCACAATGTTTTGAGATTTGCAGTTGGTACGAAGAAGTAGTTCTGAATGGTAAACATGTTATTAACAAGTTTATTGAACAGCGGCTTGCCGATTGTGATGAAAAAATGCTAATCCTTTTACTTTCACCCGGTAAATCAGCAACTGCACTCGATCTTCTTATTGAGCATTACAATAAAATTGACCGAATATTCGAAATTGATTATTCCGGCATGGATGAAAAGCAGCTATTTTATGATAATCACTATTCCGGTATATCGGAAAAAATTAAATGCCTCACTGCCGATTTTCGTTCCGAATCAATTCTTCGATCACTTAACGAACTATTCACTGAGTTTTACTCCAATCATCCAAGTTTGATAATTTTTGAAAATGCCACATACTTTTTAGGCGAATATGAATTCGGGAAAATTGTTGAAGGTTTTAAATCGGTTGGGAAAAACAATACTTTTATAATCGAATACCTTGTACCAAGCCAGTCAGCAAAGAATGATGTAAAATCAATACCGGAGCAGGTTAATAGATGTATAGCTGATATTATGCCAGATGGCAAAGTTTATTCTTATAATTCGGAAAAAATTGAAGCGATATTCAAAGAGCATGATGGCAAGCTAATAAACAAATTCGACTTAAGTAAAATGGAAAAGGAAAGGCTTGGTGAAAACAAATATTTCAGCCGCCCAGAGGACGGCTGGATGGAATGTATGATCTGCAGCGTATAATCTATTATTCTACTACCCACTCGTTTGAAAAAGTTGATACCATCATTGATCGGTGCTCAATAAAAAATAACTTCTCGGTACCATCAACATTTCTGTACTCCATTTGACTAACTGGTTGATTTATGCTCACCGAGTGTTCCGTATCAATTGAATTACTTGTCAGGTTATAAATTTTTATTTCATTAGCCTCTGCAATAAATAATTTTGAATCCGAAAACTTACAAAGACTTGAAATATCTGTTTCTGCATTATACGTGCTTACCAATTGAAGCGATTCAGTATTATATTTCTCAAGCTTTGAACCGGAAGCGTAAAAAAGTTTATCAACTCCGCTAACATAAAATATCTTGTTGTTTGTTTGACTTGTACTCGTAAAAGTAACTTCTTCTGTTTCCTGCAAATTGCTCATGCTATATACTTTTAGCTTACTATTATCGCAAAGTATATAAAACAGGTTTTTGCCAAGGTTAACTTCAATGTTATTTACTTCCGTACCAAGGTCAACAGTTTTTGTAATTCCACCGGTTCTGGAAACAAAATATAATTTACCGGAAGCTGTACCTATCAGTGCTTTGGAAGAGCCATTATAAAAAACAAGAGCATTTACGGTTTCACTTCCCAGATTTATTGAATCAGTTACCGAATTGCTTTCAGTTGAAAAGAAATGGAGTTTGGTATCATCATCATTAGAGATATAAGCAAGATAACCATCATTAGCACTACCGGTCAATTTCGAAATTCTGTATTCCTCAATACTATTTACAATCTGCGGTGTAGGATCGGCAAACGGTAACTTGAGAAGTGTTAATTCTCTTCCACTAAAATAGTACGACTTCTGACCTGATACATATACAAATCCTGGCTCAATATTGGCATAACCGTTTGTAGCAACATTAGCCTCATTAAGTGTTGGTATTTTACCAAGTTTGTAAGTTTGCCCCGGTGTATCAAGGTTATCAAACACTGGTAATATTTCATATTCTACTTCTGAATATGCCGAAATATCATCAACAAAAGTGGGATTTGCTAATTGTGTAAATAACTCTTTTGAGCCTCCGTTAACCTTTTTATATATTTTAAATTCCTTATAATAATAGTTATAGCTCCAGTCAACGTTAATTGCTGTCGGATCATCCAAATCAAAATTAATATTGGTAATTTCGGGACGAGCAACTGTACAATAAAGCTGATCGGTTACTACGGAAGTAACACCTGCTCCGTAAGCAGATAGTTTAAAACGATATGCTCCTGTACCAAAATTGTAATTGATAATACCAGATGTTGAATTCGCTTCAAACTGTTGCTCTATAACAAGTTTATTGCCAAATTCATAAACCTCAATTTTAAAATATTCTTCATCCACAACATTATCAATCCAGGAAAACTCTGCACTATTTGCCGAATAGCTATCTACTTTAAATCCTTTAATATCTTTTAAAGACGCATCTATATAATTGTTTTCGGTTGTAATTTCCTGACAACCCCAAATAAACACAACTGCAAGTAATAGTATTATTATTCTGTTTTTCATTTTACATCTCATATTTTACATACAATAATAGATTTTGTGCATCCGGAACAAGGTAGTTGAACGCAACTCCGGCATACTTGTAAAAATCCCACTTAAGTGAGATTACCGGAAATGCTTTTAATTCGGATACACTATATGTTGTAGTTGGTGTATATTCTTCAAAGTCACGGCTGTCGGGCGATTTAAGAGTGCTAACTTCACGTTCGGTTTTCGTAATTATTTCAAAATCAACAAATTGTCCATAAACACCTGCGTCAATGTACAAATCCTTAAATATGTGATATACAGTTGCGGTAAACATACCATTAAATATTAACTCCGAACCGCTTTCAACCTTGTCAGAGAATTTACCAACAAAAAGATATTGCTGGTCAGGTGATGATTCGGCAACCGAACGGGTCTTTAGATACAAAAATTTGGAATCGAATGAATTGGAAAGTGAAAAACCAAGCTCAAAATTTAAATATGAAAACCATGTTTTCTTTTCCCTGATAGGGTATTTTAATCCGGCTGTAACTGAAACAACTGGACTAAGTTCACTTTCAACGGTATTTTGAAAGCGTGTATAAGGGAAACGGTAATCAGAAACATCAAATGAGTTTTCAACCTTTGTAAGAGATTTAACAAAAGTTGTTGTAACACCACCGTACAAAGTAATATTTGCATCAAACTCCTTGTCTAAAATCATTCCTATAACTTCATAAAGATCATAAGAAGATTTTTCAAGTTTGCCAGAATGTGGTGTATCCTTAAACAAATAGTATTTATCGATAATCATATCAATGAAATCATACTTCTGGCTTCTGTTGTATTTATCAAGATTTTTAACAAATTGGTTAACTTTGTTATTAAACTTAACCGATGCTTCTTTCAGTTTTTTTGAGTAATCAATCCCTGCATCGTATTTTTCATTAAAATTATCTGTTGCAAAAATATAGAATATATAGCTTGCCAAATTATCATCAAATAAACTTTTGGTTGGAGCTTCGCGAAGCTTAAATCCACGGGGTGGTAAAGTTAGCATTCCTGCTGTTGCTCTTGCATGAGTTGAGCTATATTCTTCTTCGGCTGCCTCTCTCTGTGCTTCAAGATAATCAACCTTCTGGTTCAATATCTCTTCTTTCCAGTTACGATGAAGTTTTTGGTATTGTAGTCTGGTTTTGCCTAACGTAATAGTAGAAGTATCATCATGCTCAATAAACTTCAAATAGTAAAATACCACGTATGGATGGATTTTTGAATCTGCAGTTACAATGCTATCAAATTTTGCAAAATTCTCAGTTTTTTTTGCTATCTCATCTGGCAACAAAGTTTTTATTGACTGCCCATATACATTAAGGCTTAGTATTGCACAGACTAATAGCAGGAATGTTTTCTTCATTATAACCTCTCGTTTGATTTAGTTTTTATTTTACCCGCCCAAATTTATAAAAAGAGGTGTATAACCACAAAAGTATTTTGTGTATATCTGGATAATTTTGCCTTAATAATGATTATTCGGAATATGAATTAAGCTCTTCACGGAAGTAGTCCATATCCGAAATCAAATTTATACTTGCTTCAACTTTAGTTAGTTCTTCAATTTGTTTTATCGTTCTCATAACGAACTTTTTGTAACTATCGCTATTTTTATTTTTTACCCTGTGCATTCGTGCTTTGTCAATTTTAAATGCTTTGGTCATTATTTCTCTGGTTTTACTTGTAAAAAAAACATCACCAAACTTTTCCCAAATATATTTAACAGCTGTACTGCTTGGGTGCAGCATATCGTTTTCATAAAACCTGTAATCCCGCAAGTCATCCATCATTATTTCAAATGAAGGGAAATAGGTGCAATTCTCTTTACTACTCACTATTTCATGAATTGCAAGCAGTAAGATCGATTTGCTCCTCATATTATCAATTGCACCGTCTTTCCAGTGGCGAACCGGACTAACAGTAAAAATAATTTTTAACGAGGGATTTATTTTGTTCAAAAGTTCTACCGTATTACTGATACTATCGGTCACTGTTTCCATATCCAGCAACTCGCGGGTAAATTGTTTGGCAGGTATTTTATGACAGTTCGAAACAATTTTCCCTGTTTCGTTATACCTGTAAACAAATGCAGTTCCGTATGTAATTACAACAAAACTTGCCTCTTTAAGATACTGCAATGTTTTGTTTGTTATACTATTTATATTCTCAAGTAGTTTATCCTTATCAGGTGTAGAGAAATCACTATGGAAATAAAAGCTGTGCCATTCTTCCTGGTTGTAAACTATCTCCTCCGGTGTAAATTGAGCACCTTTTACAGTACGTTTAATTGCGTTGTATATTGATACCGGATTGTATAGTACACCAAATGGATTGGGTAGTACATTAAATCTGTAACGGTTAAAATACTCACCTATATTTTCGGCAAAGCAGGAGCCAAAAGTAATTATTTTATCTGAATAGTTTATATCAGTTTGCGATTTGGCAAGTTTTATTTCTGTTCTGAAATCCATAGTTCATCAAAATTTTGAAAAAAGCAAGATATGAAAAGCAAAATAATAAAATACAATCTAAATTTGTGTATAAATTCAAAAACTTGTGGAAATTGAGAATGGAAAAAGTTGATTATAAAAAAGAGCTGAAACATCTGTATAAGCCATCCGGAAAGAATTTTAGTCTGGTTGAAGTACCCGTTTTACAATATTTGATGATTGATGGGCATGGCGACCCAAATACCAGTAAGCTTTACCAAGAGAGTATTGAAGCTTTATACGGAATGGCATATACTGTTAAATTTGCGAACAAGAATATTGAAAACACTCCCGATTATACGGTTATGCCCCTGGAAGGTTTATGGTACATGGAGAACATGGAGGAATTTTCTTCAAGCAACAAAAACGACTGGTTATGGACAGCCATGATAATGATGCCTGATTTCATCACTTCCGAATTATTTGAACAAAGCAGGGATGTGCTTAAAAAGAAAAAGAACCCTGCCAGACTGAATGACTTGCGACTTGAAAAATATGAAGAGGGTATATCTGTTCAAATACTATATACAGGCTCCTATTCGGATGAGGGACCAACAATTGACGCAATGCATAAGTTTGCTTTCGAAAATGGTTATAAGTTAAAGGGTAAACATCACGAAATTTATCTTGGTGACCCGCGTAAAACTGCTCCTGAAAAACTAAAAACTGTTATTAGACAGCCTGTTACCAAATAATGTTTTTTGATTTGTTTTGAACCAACCGTGGTTCGACAAATGCTGTTAGCCATGTTTTGATTGAGCTTACCAACAATAGTTATTCTCTGCTTACAATATTTGATTTAGAGATATTACAAGAAAGTAATTTGTTAATTTTTGGTAAAACAAATCTATCTTTCTTTTTTCCTCAATTCGGCATAGTTTGTAGAAAGAGTATATTCAGGATCAAATATCCTGTAATTCATCCGGGAGATATACAAGGTCTCAAGACATACTATAACTAACCATAACAAATTAAGAAAATTGAAATTGTTAAACGTGTGGTTAATAAAGAATGAAAAATTGTATATATGATCAGTTTGTAATACAGCTAACACATCATTTGTTTCGCTATTAAGTGTAACAAACAGGTAAGTAAGGTATCTGCCAACAAAAAAGCCTATAAAACTACCTGATACAGAAAAGGCGATATAGATATATTCAAGATCATCCCTGCGGAAAAGTAAACCTGTTATACCGCATAGTATGCCTGTAATATGAACAATAAAACCTAACCCGGCATTATAATTAACAGTAAAATAAACCCAGATAATAGCACTGATTATACACATTACGCCGGTAAAAACAATAAACGCAATCATCATTCTTAAGGATGGCGTGTCTGTTATTGATTTGATCTTTCTGAAAAAATTTGCTGTGATTTTTCTCAATTTTTACCTTTGGTATGTCCCTTAGCAAGACATTTATTGTGTTTATTGTTATATTTATTCAGAAATTTGCACCATACTGCAAGGTCTTTCCTGCATGCACCTATGGCACTGGGATCGGCAAACGCAGAATATTTACAATAATAGTCACAAAAATCGGGAAATAAATTTACATTTTCTCCAATTATTTTTGTTTTTTGAACCATTTTTTTGTAGTCCCGCTTATTTTACATTGACTTAAAATTAAGTTTATTATATTTGTTGCAATTAAATTAAAAGATTATCACTTGCTGATGAAAATATACGAACATTTAAATAAAACTGTTTTGGAAAAAGGGGCTGCATGGCTAGTCCTTATTGATCCCGATAAGGTAATTGACGACAGATTTCAGGAATTTATTCTGAAATGTGTTGAAGCTGATGTTGATGGCTTCCTTATTGGTGGCAGCCTAATGATTAAAAATACCCTTGATGAAAGTATTTCCAAAATAAAAGAAGTAACCAAACTTCCGGTGGTTATTTTCCCCGGATCTGTTAGTCAGGTTAGTAGCATTGCAGACGGGATACTCTATATATCCCTTATTAGCGGAAGAAATGCAGATCAGTTAATAGGGAAACATGTGTTGGCTGCACCTATGGTAAAAGCTGCCGGCATTGAAGTGCTTTCAACCGGTTATATGCTTGTTGATTCCGGTAAAAGAACAACTGCCGAGTACATGAGTAATAGCCAGCCGCTCCCACGCAATAAACCCGAAATTGCTGCTGCAACTGCCCTCGCCGGTGAGTATTTGGGAATGAGCATGATTTACCTTGAAGCTGGTTCTGGTGCTGATAATCCTGTACCTGATGAGATGGTAAAAATGGTTTCGGAGTATTGCAGCGTTCCCCTTATTGTTGGTGGTGGTATAAGAGATGCCGAAACAGCCGCTTCGAAAGTTGGTAGCGGTGCAAATATTATTGTTACTGGCAACTATTTTGAAGATGTCGATAACTGGAACAAGCTCAAAGAATTTTCAAAAGCCATTCATCATAAAATTGATTATTGATTATATCGGAGTGAAAATTGAATTTACAAAATTTTATAATTGATTCACTTAACGAAAGCAGTAAAGTAAAAACTCTTATGGTTGATGCTTGTAAAAAGGATATAACCGAAGCTATAGATTTATTAATAGAATCGTTTAAAAACGGTAAAAAACTATTGTTATGTGGTAATGGTGGCAGTGCGGCAGATGCCCAGCATATCGCTGCCGAGTTTATGATTAGACTTAGCCATGATTTAAACAGACCGGCAATTCCAGCAGTAGCTCTAACAACCGATACGTCTAACCTTACAGCCGGTGGTAATGATATTGGTTACGAAAACGTTTTTGCACGCAACGTTGAAGGGCTGGGCGGTGAAGGTGATGTACTTATTGCCATTTCAACAAGCGGTAATTCGAAGAACGTAATATTAGCTGCGGAAATGGCTCACAAAAAAGGGATGAAGGTAATTGGCTTTCTTGGTGGCACAGGTGGTAAACTTAAAGAACTTGCCGATGTTCCGGTAATTATTCCTTCAGGTAGTACTCAACGCATTCAGGAAGGGCATATTACAGTGGCACACATTATTTGTGAAGCTGTTGAAAGGAAATTGTTTGGTTAAGTAGCACATTATTTCAATCCTGTTTATTACGAAAATGAAAAGTTGAGCTATCTATCAAGCCACTCTTATATATAAACTTAGTTGATCTTTTACTTTTTAATTAGATATTGGCTCGAAATAACCTCATTACTATCACATTTTATGCTACAATTCATTATATTTAAAATGTTATATTATGTAATAAATTATTCACAAATAGTACATGGTTTGATGTTTTTTGAACCATTATTCATGATACACCTAATATACAATCTACACAGGGAAAAAAGGAAAATATTAATTATTCGGGATATGTATGAAATACTCTAAAATACTTCTGGTTTTTGCCGTACTGGCTCTGGTGTCAAGCTTAACGTTTGCTACTTCAGAACCACTTGGAACAGCCAACAAGTACAACATTTTTGTTATAAACGATATGATACATACTGGTGGTGATAGCGAAGGTGCTGTTGCCGTTGGTGGTAATTCCACCATGTCCAGTTACGGAGCTGGTAATGAACTGGCTCCCGGTGGTAACGCCGATGGTTACGGAATGGTAATCGGCGGTAACCTGAATTTTTCAAACTCGCAAAGTTATCATGGTGATGTACATGTTGGTGGTACTGCTACTATAAGCAATGCTACTATTAACGATGGTACACTCGTTAATCCTTCTTCACCAATTGATTTTGCTGCTGAAGAAACACACCTGCTTAATCTTTCGGATTACTGGAAAAATCTTCCTGCTAATGGTATTTTTACACTTCGGACCTGGGGAAGACTTGAAATGATAGGTACAAGTTCGGATTTAAATGTTTTTTACCTTGATGCTTATGCCTGGAAATTGACAAAGGAAGTTGCCTTTTACGTGCCTGTTGGTTCAAAGGTTATTGTTAACGTAGCTGGCACTCCTGATGATCATGGTAGTTTGGGCTCTATATTTATGAACAATGCCTCTAATACCAAAACTGTCTGGAACTTTTTTGAAGCTACAAACCTTGAAATTAAGAATATTAGCTGGCAGGGTACTATACTGGCTCCTAAAGCTGACTTTACTTACCAAAGTGCCCAAATTGAAGGTAATCTTGTTGTTAAATCATGTACAATGACTAACTATAGCGGTGAAGTTCATAATTACCCACTGGATGGAAACTTTCCTAAACCTGGTACTCCTCCTTCGGTACAGGCTGTTGTACCTCAGCTTGAATGTGTTGAAATTAACAGCAATGGTACTTATACTGCTCACTTTACTTACGATAACCCAAATAGTTCAAGTGTAAATGTACCGGTTGGTGCAGATAACTTTTTCACTCCGGCTCCGGCTAACAGGGGTCAGGTAACAACTTTTGTTGCATCAA
The DNA here is from genome assembly GCA_963663615.1 of Melioribacteraceae bacterium. Classification (GTDB taxonomy): domain Bacteria; phylum Bacteroidota; class Ignavibacteria; order Ignavibacteriales; family Melioribacteraceae. The sequence goes on along the minus strand of OY760517.1, from coordinate 494,364 downwards.
ACAATGCAACTTACCCTAATGCCAATTTTGATGTTACCTGGGATGGTACTACTGATCTAACATGGACACTTAACGGAACGTCAGTTACTGCATCGGCAGCAAACTCACCTTTCTGTAGCGAACAAGTGTTTTTCGATAAAACATGGTTTGATGCAAGTGGTACTGTTATGAATAACCCACCTGCTAACTTGCCTGCTAACTATAAAATTGAAGTTACCAGTCAGTTTGGTACTGCAGTTGGTACATACAACGGAAATACATTGCAGTGGATATATGACAACACCCCTGCTTTTGCCGATAACAATGGGCTGTGGGTTCCGGTTAATGGTGCCTATGTTGTACATGAATACAACCTCCCATCAGACTATTCCGAATTTGCAGGTACTGGAAGCTTTACTGCCGAACTTAACAGTGGTTATGCTACTAATCCTTACAACGGTAATGATCTGTATGCATTGCATATAGTTAAAAATAAAGAGAATCCGGTTTCAAATGCTACCGGTGCTGTAATTAACCTTGGTGCTGATTCAACAATTTGTCAGCATAGTGTTGATTCGGTTACAGTAACAGGTACTCTTGATATTACACCTGAACCTGCTTTTGCAGAACTTCATACTACATGGCAGTTACTCTACCCTGATAGTGTAACTAATGATAACTCGGTTAACTACTTTAACGTTTCTGTTCTTAACGATACAGTTTTCACAATTACAGGATACTGGCCTGGCGTAACTGCAACTGATTCATTGGTAAAAGTTAAGTTTACTGCTACTGCAAAAGATAATAACGGTAACGTACTTGCTGGTCCGGTAACCAAATTTGTTTACTGGGATGCAAATGTTTGTCCTCCTCCAGCACAGGAAGAAGCCGACTTGCGTTTATCAAAATCGGTAAATACACAGAATGCCGAAAATGGTGATAATGTTACTTATTCAATTGAACTGGTAAATGACGGTCCTAAAGCTGCTCCTAATGTTGTTGTTAGCGACTTGCTTCCTCAGGGACTTGATTATGTTTCATCTTCCGCTACACAGGGTACTTACGATACCACTAACGGATTGTGGACAGTTGGTAATGTTGCCAACGGTGCTACCGAAACTTTAACTCTTACGGCTAAAATTGATCTTGATTCGCTTTCTACAAGTGCACTTGATCTTGGTCCTGCATCTGATTTTAACGTATTTATCCTTAAGGATATAAATCAACCATCTGCTGATACCGAAGGTAAAATGGCAGTTGGCAGAAATGCAGAACTTAACAATTATAGTATTGGAGACAAGCTTACTACATTTGGTGAAGATGTACTTATAGTGGGTAATAACCTTACTTACCACAGCGGAAGAGTTTTCCAGGGTAATGTGGTTTATGGTAACTCAACCAACTTGCCTGTAAATGTAACTTCGGTTGATGGTACTATCTCGCAAGGTATGCCAATAGATTTTACAGCAGCTGAAACTTATCTCAAAAACCTTTCTACTCAATTAGCTGCTATGACTGTTAACGGTACAACTACTTACGAATGGAGTACATTATCATTAAACGGTACTGATCCGTTCATGAACGTGTTTGAAGTTAAAGGTTCTGAAATGACTTCTGCTACCGATTTCCGTGTTAGTGTTCCTAACGGTGCTGTTGCTTTAATAAATGTAAAAGGTAATAACATTGTTTGGAACGGAGGATTAAATATTAGCGGTACAGATAAGAGCAATGTTATGTTCAACTTCTATAATGCTGGTAAAATAACAATCTCAAACATCGATGTGCGGGGTTCAATACTTGCACCAAATGCAAGAATTAAATTTATTTCCGGTGTACAGAACGGTCAGATGATTGCCAAATTCCTTGAAGGTAGTGCACAGTTTAATAACACCAAATTTATTGGTAATATTCCTGCCGATACATCTTTTACAAACGTTGCTGAAGTATTTGCTTCAGATATTGATGATCCTGATTCTGATCCTGGTAACGGTGATACCAACGAAGATGATTATGATTTTGCTGTAGTTTATGTGAATAACTACGGAGGAACCGGTAGCGGTGGCTCTGGTGGTAGTGGTGGAAGTTCTGCTACTTGGACCAACGTTGGTACTTTTGGCAGCAACGAAATTGTTTACGTTGTAACCAAAGATAATAATGATGACTTGCTTGTTGGTACATGGGGCGGTACAATTCGTCGCTCAACAGATGACGGTGCTTCATGGAAAGCTATTAATGATGGTATGAATGTAGCATACATTTGGTCAATCGCTGCTGATGCCTCACTAGGTTACCTTTATGTTGCTACTGAACAGGGTGTTTTTCTTTCACCTGATAACGGAACAACATGGAATAATACGAACCTGAGCGGTATTGATGTTAGAAGCATTGCCGTTGATGCTAATGGTACTCTTTATGCTGGTACTTGGGGACTTGGAATGTACAAGTCGCTTGATAACGGTGTTACCTGGGTAGCTATTAACCAGGGTATTGCTCACCTTGCTGTTAACGCAGTTGTTGTTGATGGAAATGGTGATCTGTTTGCCGGTACATTTGCAGGCGGAGTTTATAAATCAGTTGACCAGGGTGCTAACTGGATACAGCTTCCAATTGGTTACGAACATGTTTGGTCACTTGGGGTAACTTCTACCAACGAACTTTATGCTGGTACTTATGGTGCTGGTGTTTACAAGTCAACCAACGGTGGTAACTCCTGGTCTGCTGCAAATGGTAACCTTTCTGCAAGCTACATTTATGCAATAACAATTGATGATAACGATATTGTTTATATAAGTACATGGTCTAACGGTGTTTACAGTTCAACCAATACAGGATTAAATTGGCAAACATTTGGTTTGGTTGGCAGCAATGTTAGTACAATATACACTGGTGGCAATACAAGTAAAGCAACTGAAGTTTATGCTGGTACCAGCACTGGTGAAATCCTTAAACTGGATAACCCTGCTACCGATGTTGAAACTGAAGTTGTTGAAGTTCCTGTTGAGTTTGCTCTTGAGCAAAACTATCCTAACCCGTTTAACCCTGCTACAACTATTCAGTATAGCATTAAAGATGCTGGTGAATACTCTCTAAGAATTTACAATATTCTTGGTCAGCAGGTATTAACATTGGTTAACGGACAAATTGATGCCGGTACGCATAAAATAAACTTTAATGCATCCAGATTATCATCTGGTATATACTTCTATCAGTTGGCTGGTAAAAATGTTAACATTACCAAAAAGATGGTACTACTCAAATAAGTTGCCCCCGGCTTCGTTTCTCGTCCCGTTACACGGAACGATACTACGCCGCGGTAAACTAAATATATTTAATTTTTGGAAAGGCGATTCTTTTGGATCGCCTTCCTTTTTATAGTACTTTTGAATAACTATTAAACTATCCTAAAATTGGATTATCAAATTTTTGCAAACTAATCTAATAGTAACGTACCCCCTCTTTGAACAGAATAAAATTGAATTTTATTTTAATTAGCTTTACAAATTCCGAGCAGCCAAATATTAACATTCAACTGACGTGCAATATTACAAAAACTTTTGAAATTAGCTTGTTTTTGGATAATTAAACTTTGCCCACCCTCAATTTTAAATAGCAGTTATTATCATTTATAATTATCTTTATATATTACACTATTTATATTCACAAAGGAGTTATATGAAAAAAGTTACTTTCGCGTTGTTGTTGTTGTTAACTTTTGGGATTTTTGCACAGTCCCATAACTACAAGCAGGTAAAAATTTACCTGAAAGATGCTAACTCGGTTAAGGAGCTTATTAAAGCCGGAGTTGAGTTAAGTGATCCCTCATTCGAAAAAGATCATTCTGTTGTAGTATTCCTTACATTCAAGGATTTTGAAATACTGCAAACTACAGGATTCAATTACGAAATATTGATTGACAACTGGAAAAAACATTATGCAAGTCGTCCGAAAGTTTCGGAAGAAACGATAAGAGAACAAATGCAGTTTAGCGAATCCTTAAATGGGGTAAAAGGATTTAGTCTTGGCAGCATGGGTGGTTATCTTACTACTGATGAGATTTATAACAAACTTGACGAAATGAGAACTGATTATCCAAACCTGATTACTGAAAAGTATTCTATTGGTAATACTTATGAAGGCAGACCTCAATATGTAGTAAAAATTTCAGATAATCCTGATGTTGACGAAGAAGAGCCGGAAGTATTTATCAACTCGCTAATTCACTGTCGCGAACCGGCAGCTATGATGACTGTGATGTATTATATGTATTACTTACTTGAAAACTATGGTACTGATCCTGAAGTAACCTACCTTGTTGATAATCGTGAAATTTACTTCATGCCACTCTACAACGTTGATGGTTATGAATATAACATTCAAAACGATCCGAGTGGTGGTGGAATGTGGCGCAAGAATCGCCGCAATAATAGCGATGGCAGTTATGGTGTTGACCTCAATCGCAACTTTGGCTATCAGTGGGGATACGATAACTCCGGGTCAAGTGGCTCCCCAAGTTCTGAAACTTACCGTGGAACAGCTGCATTCTCCGAGCCTTCAAATGCAAACTTCAGGGATTTCGTTGAAAGTCGTAATATTGTAACTTGCCTAAACTATCACACATATAGTAACTACTATTTGTACGCCTGGGGTTATGAAGATTTAGCAACTCCAGACTCAATGGTATTTCGCACTTATGCTGGTAAAATGTCAGAATATAACGGATATACTACAGGTCGCCCACCACAGATATTATATGAAGTGAACGGAAATACAGACGACTGGATGTATGGTGAACAAACTACCAAAAACAAAAATATATCATTTACTCCGGAAGTGGGTGAAAGCTCTGACGGATTTTGGCCCACACAAAACAGAATCATTCCACTTGCAATGGAAAACCTGCATGCCAACCTGTTAATCACATGGGCAGCAGGAGCTTATATTGAAAACCTTGGTGTAACTTTCGAGCCTGAATATGTTAATCCGGGTAACACCGTTACTTTGCTTCCGTATCTTAAAAATATCGGAATGAATGATGCTGACGATATTACTATTACAGTTTCTTCAGATAGTCCTTACCTCAATATGCCTTCAGATGAGCTTAATGTTGCTTCACTTGGCTCATGGAGTGAGCTATCCCTTACCGAAGGTATTGAGTTCAGTGTTACAGAAAGTGCACCAATTGGAACAAGGTTACCAATATATGTTGAAACTTTCCTTGGTGATGTTTCAATGGATACCGATACGGTTTACTTTACTCCAGGTACTCCTACGTTTATGTTTAACGATAATAACGACGACCCAACAGTTATGTTTAACGTTTCAGGCGAATCCGGGCACCCTGTTTGGGAAGCTACACAAAGCACTTTCGCATCTCCTGCCTACAGCTATGCCGATTCAAAAAATGGTGACTACGAAAGTTATGCGGTAACAGTAATGGAAACCAAATCACCTATTTCACTTTCGGGTGTTGCTGGTCCTGTACTTTCTTTCTGGACCAAGTGGAATATTGAAAACAATTGGGATTGTGGTCAGGTTATGATCTCAACCAACAATGGATCAACCTGGACCCCACTTGAAGGTATGTACTCCGATGCAGGCTCGGGAAGCGGACAGCAAACTACCGGCGAACCTGTTTATGATGATGTACAGGCTGAATGGGTAAATGAAGAAATTGACCTTTCTGATTATGTTAACCAGAATATTAAACTTAAATTTGAGTTGCGTTCCGATTCATATATTGAACGCGATGGATGGTATCTTGACGATATTAAAATATACTATTACGGTAGCGATCCTGGTAACCAGGTTTGTGTTGATGTAGAGTTTGCCGAAGGCTGGAACCTTCTTTCTGTTCCTGTTGCTGCAGCCTCAATGAATACCGAAGCTGTTTATCCGGATGCAAGTGGTCCGGCTTATTCATTTAATAATGGTTATGTTAACAATGATGTCCTCACTACTGATCTTGGCTACTGGCTAAAATTTGATAATAGTGGCTCAACTGTAATTTGCGGCAACAAACTTGATAATGAAGTTGCAGTTTCTGCTGGCTGGAATATGATTGGTGTTAACGATTCTACTCATACAGTAAGCAATATTACCACCTCACCTTCGGGAATACTAACCACAAACTTCTTTGAGTTTAGCAATGGTTATTCAGTACCTTCCGAACTTACTGCTGGTAAAGGTTATTGGGTTTCTGCCAGTCAGGCAGGTACGGTATATCTAAATGGTATTGCCGAAAGCAAAGCCAATAAAAGAAAGGAAACTGGTGTAGCACTAACACTTGCTGATGGCAAGGGAAGAACAACTCTTTACCTTCTGGATAACAAAAGTGAAAAGTCTTTCGAAATGCCGCCATTACCACCTGCAGGTACATTTGACGCTCGCTTCGAGGATAATACTTTTGGAAAATATAACACAGGTAGCGAAATTGTAAAATTGCAGACTACAGAGTCAAAACTTAAAATGACTGCATCTTCTGAAGTTAAGGTTACATATTTAACTTTAGGTGGAATGGTAAGTAAAGTATTCTCGGCAAACGAAACTGCTGAAATTGCTGCACCTAAAGATGGTAAGCTTTACATTTCTTCCATTGCCGTTCCAGAAGAATACAGCCTAAATCAGAACTATCCGAACCCATTCAACCCAAGTACCACTATTAAATTTGCTCTACCAGTAGAAGCAAAAGTAACAATTACTCTATACAATGTATTGGGTCAGAGAGTAAATGAAATAGTAAGCAACAACTTTACCGCAGGTGTTCAGACCGTTAACTTTAACGCATCTGAACTGGCATCTGGAATGTATATCTATCAGATATCTGCACAGGGTGTTGATGGAAGTAACTTTGTAGATACAAAGAAAATGATGCTAATGAAATAATACCTCTCCCTAATCCGCCAATGGCGGACCTCCCCTATAATGGGAGGGACTTATAAAGAGAAATAATTTTTTTTAAGGGCGATTCTAAATGGGTCGCCCTTACTTATTTTAAAGACTGAATAGGTACTGGAGAATATGTAGGTCGGCAGTATGATAAAGCAGGAGTTCTCTCTACCGAGTTTTACATATCGGCAGGAAAATACTCCTGCCATACAAAGGTCCTAATTCATAATGCCCCAGCTGGGCATCTCATCTGTAAAATAAGCATCATAACAAATTTCTAATGCTTATCGTTAAAACTATTTCTCGGGTGTTTATGAGTCGCTCCTGCCGGAGTTAATGAATCTCGCCTTATAACATTTTCTACAGATGAGCCGCACCGCTTGCTTTCCATTTGCCACGCCGTGGCTTTTATATTCTATTCGCTATTCTATTTCTATAACCCCTTCGTTCCTCGCGGGACTTTAATTAGGGAATGGAGATGCGAAATACACTACACAAGAGTAATAGCTAGCATGATATGTTTACGTAGGCAGGGGGCTGCAGACCTACGTAACTGCTTTAAAGATTCTTGTTTATCACGCAAGCGGGAAATCGCCCCTACAATAGAACAAAGGATACAATTTAGCAAGAGTGTCCCTGCCAACCCAATAACAAGATAGTTTTAAGACACACAACCTCCGAAGTTGGGAAAACTTCGGAGGTTGAGTAATTGTACCCTTTAAAACAAGTAAGGGCGACCCATTTAGAATCACCCTTACAAAAATATATATTATAACCAACCATTTAACTCTCCTCCTTTTCAAAGAGGAGTACTCCAAATGTAATTTGGAGGGAGGTGGTTCTTCGATACCGCATCGCGGCGTAGTCGCCAAACGAACACGGATTATTTCATTAGTATCATTTTCTTTGTATCTACAAAGTTACTTCCATCTACACCCTGTGCAGATATCTGATAGATATACATTCCACTTGCCAGTTCAGATGCATTAAAGTTAACGGTCTGAACCCCTGCTGTAAAGTTGTTGCTTACTATTTCATTTACTCTCTGACCCAATGCATTGTATAATGTTACTGTTACTTTTGCTTCCACTGGTAGAGCGAATTTAATAGTGGTACTTGGGTTAAACGGGTTTGGATAGTTCTGTTCAAGAGAAAATTCAGTAGGTACAACAACGCTGTTGATAGTTAAATCGCTTATATTTTCACTAATAACCGCTTCGCTGTTTTTAGCAATCTTAACCTGTGCACCGGCAAATGAAAGTAAATATTCACCATTTGCAGCAGTTACCTTAACCGGCAGACTTAATCCCTGAAGCTTAACTGCTTTGGCTTCGGTCATTGTTCCGGCATAGGTATTGTCGGCAAAACGAATATCAAAACTTCCTGCTGGAGGAAGTGGTGGCATATCAGCATTAACATCGTTATCAGCTACATAAAGTACAGCCATTTTACCAGCAGCATCAATAAATGTAATCTGGTCTGCATATTCAGTTATATTAGATTTAGCTGATTTGCTATCTGTACCAAATACCAATTCACCAGCCTGACTTGCCTTAACCCAATATCCACAACCTGGAGTAAGATAATTGTAAACCTGATATGAGTTTTCGTATTTAAAGAAATCAGACTCAATAATTCCGGCAGGAACAGTAGTAATGCTACTTATCTGTACAGTTTCGTTATAAGGACCAATAAGGTTCCAACCAGCGGCTACCTCAACATTGTTTGATGGTGGAAGTCCGGATATTTCCATCTGATGAGTACCTGAGTATTTTACCCAGTAACCTTTACCATTATGCAACATATCAACAGTTGAGTAAGCACCATCAAAGCCAAAAATTGGAGTTTCGGCATCATGCATAATTACATCGGCTGCCATATTCTGTGCCTCAAGAGGAGTAGAAACAAGGTTCCAGCCATCAGTTACATTAATTGTAGCAGACTGATAGTTACTCATTCCAAGATTCATTTCAACAGGGATAACTCTGGATGTGTTATCAGGATCGTTTGAATTAACAACAAGATCGATTGAATAAATACCCTGTGGTATATCATTTGTAATAAACTCAAGCTCAATGTCAGCAGAGCTACCCATAGAAAGAGTACCTTCGTAATTAGAAGGAACAACCCATTCAGGTTCAGCAGAAAACTTGAGTGCCTTATTATTCGAAAGATAGGCAGCATTATTTACTACTTGTAAACCATCTGTACCGTTATGATCTTCAATACCAACTGTTGAACCGGTAAGGTCTCCGGTAACAGAGTTGTAGTAGATCATTACGTTACCATTTTTGAAAATTACAATCTGGAAAGTAAATTCACCAGAATCTGAATATTCAGGCCAGCTATCGTACTGAACAACAAATTTATTATCGAATTGCTGATAATATACAGTACCGCCGTCGCCACCATCAAGGTCATCCCAAACGGCTGCAATCAATGCGTTCGGTGCTTCACTATCCGGAATGGCATCATTGGAGAATACGCTTCCTGAAAAACTTTCGAATGTTATAAATCCATTTGTGCTGAAATAAACTTGAGAATATTCCTGACCGTAAAATTTATAATTAAAACCTAAATCATAAGGACCAGCAATACCTTCATCCAGTTCATCATAAGTTCCAGCTGCTGTCCAGGTAGCAGCAGTACCAGTAGAAGAAATATCATTCCATTCGTATGCAGGACCGTTATCAGCATCACTGTCAATCCATTCGTAACCAAAGTTATCCGGACCGCCGAAACCTTTTAGCGACTGACCAGCAGAAGTATTTCTTGCACCTTTTGCTTCTTTGGTATCAAGGTCTAAGGCAACAGGTTTAATTTTAACTTTAACACTGTTTTCAGGGAATGTATTGTTTTCCAGACTAACTGTATAGTCAAGAGTTGAAAGCTCGGTAGCAGCATTAGATAATGTAAGTGTATCTTTAACTTCCTGCCCAACATTAGCAACAACGCTGAATGATTCAACATTGGTACCAAGAGTTGGAGCTGCATAAGTAGTACCAACAGCAACATTTGAAAGGTCAGACCAGTTATTCCAGAAGTCGCGAGCACGAACTGCTACATAATACTGGGTTGAAAAATCAAGCCCTGTAATAGTAAACTGTTCAGTAGTACCCGGTTCAGCCGGAGCACCATATTCAACTGGAGTTGCAGCTAGAAAATCAAGAGTATCGTTAATTGGTGATGTAGAATATCTTATCTGATACTCCATTACACCGCCTGTAGATGTATCGTTTGGAGCAGAGAAAGTAGCAGTAAAAGAGTTAGAACTAATTGTAGATACAGCAAGGTCAGTTACCTGATCAGGAGCAACAGCATCAGGAGTAGTAGCATACTGTATTGCCTGATAAGCATTTACAATACCCCAGCCATATTCCCTGTTTGGTGCATCGGCATTATTAGCAGTTGTTCTTAAAATATCATAAACCTGAACAGGTGTAAGATCAGGATTAAATGAAAGTACAAGAGCTGCAACACCTGCAGTAAGCGGACAAGAGAATGAGGTACCATCAACATAGGTATAACCAGTTGAACTTGATGTACTTGCCGCATGAACACCTGAACCCATAGCCATAACATCAGGTTTTGTTCTTCCGTCAACAGTGTTACCCACTGAACTGAAATAAACTCTGCTACCAGATGAACCTACAGCACCAACTGCAAGTACACTATCGCCATCGGAAGGTGCACCAAGCGTATTATGAGAACTACTACCTTCGTTACCTGCTGAGTTTACAACTACCATACCTTTGCCAGCAGCAAGGTCAGCCCCAATAGTTATACGGCAGGTGTTACCATCCATATCCGCCCAGGTATAATCAGTATAAGGCGAATCAAAAGTTATATAACCAAGTGAAGTTGAAGAAACATCAGCACCAATACTATCAGCCCATTCGGCAGCAGCAATCCAGTTATCTTCTTCAACAGGAGTTTCACTTTCAGTATTTTCGGTTTTGGCAAGGATATAATCAGCACCAAATGCAGGTCCCAAATGAGAACCATCATGGAAACCACCAATAGTTGAAAGGGTATTTGTACCGTGAGAACCCTCACCCATATCACTACCATCATCAACATCATCGTCACCGTTTACAAAATCCCATGTAGCAAGGATATTTGTAGTAGCAAAATCCTGATGCTCAAGGTTGTTAAAGCCTGCATCCATAACGCAAACAAGAACACCCTGACCAGTAATACCAAGGTCGTGTACTGCAGGTACGTTTATTTGCTCAAGCTGTGTATATGAATCACCATAATCGTAGCTATGAACGCCTTTTGGCTGCATCGTTTTGTTTTCGGGGGCAGCAGCTTCTCTGAATTCAATATTATCTTTTGATTTTCCGAAAGCGTAAACAATATCAATTTTCTTTACGAATGACATTGTTGATATAACATCAAGCTGAGCCTTGGTAAGCATTACACTTACGCCATTAAACCAGCGTGATTTATTACGAAGTTCGGCACCACTTGCCAATACTTTTGAAATGTAATTTTTGCTAACCGGAAGATCCGAATAATCAATAAGAGCTTTGCCTTCTCTAACTTTAGCTCTTCTTTTTAATGATCTTTTTGAAACAACAAGTTCCGGATTAGCCAAAAGTGACTCGGCAGCATCTCCCTTGTCGGTAAAAAATACCCAGGCAGCAACCTTAGCTTTACCCGAGTTAAGTTCAGCCTTTAGCAGGTCTGTAACTTTTGAGTTTTGCGCATAGAATGTTACCGAAAGAACAAGTAACATGAAAAATAATTTTTTCATTAATAACTCCAATGATAGATAAATTATGACAACGTATAAAAGAAAGCTTCACAATTGTGAAGCTTCAAATTAATATATTAAATTGTACAACTAACGTAAACACTAAAAATCAACAATCCTTTTTTAATTTGGTCGGAATATCCAGTTCTTCCATTTTTCTATACAAAGAAGAGAGTCCAATAGCAAGAGCCTTGGCTGCATTGTCCTTATTGTAGTCGTACTTCTTGATAATTTTCTCTATATGTTCTTTTTCGAAATTTTTAATTGCATCCTTCAATGAATCAGGGTAACCTTTTGCAGATTGCTCTCCCCTAATATGGTCAGCCAAATCATCAGGGATAATAAATTCTTCACGGGCAAAGATAACTGCACGTTCAATAACATTTTCAAGCTCGCGAACACCGCCACGCCAATTATGGCTCATTAGTATTCTTAAGGCTTCATTGCTTACACCAAGTATTTTTTTACCCATTTCGTTACAATATTTATCCACAAAATGGTTAATAAGCAAAGGAATATCTTCACGTCTTTCATTAAGGGAAGGGAGTTTAACTTCAACTACATTTAGCCTGTAATATAAGTCTTCCCTAAACTTTCCTTCCTGTGCTTGTTCATATAAATTTTGATTAGTTGCAGCAATAATTCTTACATCGGTACTAACAGGTTTTGTAGCACCAACAGGCAGGAACTCCTTGTCCTCAATAGCTCGTAAAAGTTTAACCTGTAGATTAAGCGGGAGGTCTCCAATTTCATCAAGGAAAAGTGTACCACCCTCGGCAACTTTAAATAAACCCTGCTTATCCTCGGAGGCTCCGGTAAACGAACCCTTCTTGTGCCCGAACAGCTCGCTTTCCATTAAACTTTCCGAAATAGCTCCGCAGTTAACCGGAAGAAACATTTCATCCTTTCTTTTACTCTGGTTATGGATAGCACGTGCTACCAGCTCCTTACCTGTTCCACTTTTACCCATAACAAGAACATTACTGTTAGTTGCAGCAACTCTTTCTATTACATGAAATACCTTCTGCATTTCCTGACTTTTACCAATGATTTTGGTATAGCCAAATTCAGCCGAAACACGTTGACGTAAGAACTTGTTTTCCATTGCAAGTTTTTTGAATTCAGCGAGTCTTTTAACACGCAACAACAAATCATCAAATTCAACCGGCTTAATAAGATAGTCGTAAGCTCCCTGTCTAAGTGCGTCAATAGCTGTTTCAACCGATGCATAGGCAGTCATTATTATAAAGAATGCTTCCGGCAACACTTTCGATACTTCCTTCATCAGGGAAATACCATCCATCTTTGGCATCTTTATATCCGAGATAATAATATCGTAGCTGTTAGCCTTAACTTTTTCAAGAGCCTCTTCACCATCCGAAGCTATATCACATTTATATTTTTCGTCTTCAAGAATCATTTTAATTGATTCGCGAATACTCATCTCATCATCAACTACAAGAATTTTTTCAATCATAATAACCTCAAATGTTATCCTTAACCGGAAGTTTAACAGTAAATACACTTCCCTGATCTATTATACTTTTAACCAAAATATCGCCCCTGAATTTTTTAACAATACCGTAACTAACCGAAAGACCCAGTCCGGTACCTTTACCAACATCCTTGGTAGTAAAAAACGGATCAAAAATATCCTTAAGAATATTATCATCCATTCCGCAGCCGTTATCTTCAATATCAACGTACACAAATTGCTCATCGTAGTATGATGTAACCTTAATTATACCTTCACCCTTAATTGCATCCAGAGCGTTCAGCATAATATTAACAAAAACCTGTAATAGCTGATCGGGTATTACATTAAGCTGGGGTAAGGCAGGATCAAGTTCAGTTTTGAAATCGACTTTTTTTACTCGTTTGTCGTACTTTACAATACCGATAGCCGTTTTTATAACTTCAGTTATCTGTGTGTACATTTTTTGATCGCCAGGAGGACGAGAGAAATCGACCAGTTCGCGAACAATACGCGAAATTCGATCTATATTTTCTTTGATATTGGCAAGATTTGAACGTGTAAAATCTTCACTTGTTTTGCGTTGCAATATCTGTACAATTGATGAAATTGAAGCAAGCGGATTACCAATTTCATGTGCAATACCAGCAGCAAGTTTACCAATAACTGCAAGCTTTTCTGACTGGTCAACCTGTTGCTGAAGTTTTTTAACTTGTGTGAAATCACGAATAATTACGGACCTTCCCGTATATTCGTCATTACCAGGCAACTTGCTAATATTAAGATTTACACTAACAGTTACACCCGATTTTGTTAATCGTTCGGTTTCATTTACACGTACAGTACCAGTTGTCTTAATTTTTTCGATTATATATTTATGCTCTTCACTATACTTTTTACTATCGGGATAAAAAACATCTGCCGGTTGACCAATAATTTCATCCTTGGTATAACCAAATACTTTTTCGGCACCCTTGTTCCAGCCAATAATGTTTTCGTTTTTATCGATAACCATAAAAGCCGAATCGGAAGAGGAAAGCAAATTTTCAAGATAGTTTTGGTTATGTTCCAGTTTGGTTGCAAGCCGGTCGCGATCATTTTCAAGTTCCCTCATCTGCACCTGCTGATGCAGCAAACCGTACCGTGCATAAACCTGCTCAATTATTTCATCCAGAAATCCCATTAAAATAACCGGGTCGTACCTGTAGCCGTCATTATTTTCCATAAAATTAATCATGGCAAATCTGCCAATGCTAAACAGGTGCGAAATCTCGAGCAAATTAAAGCCGGTTTTATCGAACAGATTGTAAATTTCGATAAGGTATTGGTCAGCTTTTGTATAATCGCCCGATTCAATTACTTCTTCAAGATTATTAAGACTACTTTCCACAAACTGGCGTGCCTGTCTTTCTGTAAGCTTTTTGCTATACGTTTGCAGAATTTTGTCAATCCAGTTTTCCAGAATATCTGTAAAATGTTGCCTCAACAACAGAAGTATAATTTTTTTCATATCACAAAAATACTTTCGCTACATCAATTAGTAATGAGGGTTTATTAAGCAGTGCAGCAGTAAATATACGGTTAAGAGAACGATTATTTTCAGGAATTTTCTCAACAGCATGGGCAATTGCATTAAACTTGTCATCGGAAAAATTATAAATACCTTCCTTAAGACGGTCGAATATTTTATGACGATTACCAAGTCTGTCCATCCAGGCTTTTTGGTAGGTTAGCAGGTGTTGCGGATTTTTTCTTTTAATAGCTTCACCTGCAATACGCCCGCCAATACTACCACCAATCATTCCGCTTGCAATACCACCACCGGAAAGCGGATTTACCTGACGTGCAGCATCCCCAACAAGTATAATACCGGGAGCCTGAATTTTTTCTAGAGTAAGAGTTGAAGGCACACCACCGGCAATACGTGTTAACACCGCAGCATCAGGATAGTTATTATCCATAAAGCTTTCAAGGTACGATTTTGCCGAACGTTTTTTACCAACCATACCGCCAACACCAAGTCCAATATTGGCAATATGTTCACCTTTCGGGAATACCCAAAAGTATCCCTGGGGAGCATACTCCTGCCCAAAATAGAAATAACATGTATCACTCGAAATATCCAGTAGGTTGCCGGCAGTTATCTGCGTACAACACTCCATATCTCTAAAATCTATAAATGTTTTGATACCAGCCCACCTGCCTACTCGCGATTCAACACCATCGGCGGCAATAACAATACCGGAATTAATTTCTTTTGTTTCACCAGCGTATTCAAACTTAACGCCTGCTACAACATCGTTTTCGAAAAGGAGACCGTTTACATAGGCACGGGTTAAAATTTCAGCACCGGCAAGCGAAGCTCTACGTGCAAGTTCGTAATCAAACAGTTTTCTATCAAGAACGTAACCTTCTTCTGGCAAAGGCATATTAACCTTGGTGCCATCAGGAGCTACAAACATAAAATTACGGATTGTTGCTGCAATAAATTTGGGATCCGATTCAATGAACTCTTCAATACCGGCTTTACTAACAGCCTCGGCACATCTTACCGGAGTACCAATTTCGCGGTCTTTTTCGAGAAGAAGAACTGAAACACCTTGTTCGGCAGCATACCACGCTGCCATTGATCCGGCGGGACCGGCACCAACTACAATAATATCATAAAAATCTTTAAGCACTTTTATTCTCCTTCAGCAAATCTTTATCGAATTTAAGCACTTCAATAGGGCATGCCCAAACACATTTTGAGCAGTTGGTACATAACTCTTCAGAAATGGTTATTTCCACCTCTTTTAATTCAATTGCATCTTCGGGGCATATTCCGACACAACATCCACAAAAATCGCATTTGTTTTCCAGAACTTTTATAAGAAGCAAGTAATCCCTTTCCTAAAAATGAGAAAAATTACATACAATAAAGGGGTTATTTAATTAAAAGGCAATGATTTAATATTTCATAACATAATTAAAAGCGTTATTATATCCTTCAATAACGGTATTTATGTTAACCTTTTCCTCGATAATATTACAACTGTTTTCTCCAAACTGTTTCAGTCGTTCAGTATCGCTAAACAGAAAATCTATTTTATTGCACAAATCATCAAGGTTATGTTCTTTAAAAAAAGCACCGTTAAAATTCTCGAATACCAGCTTCTTTTCCGTGCCGTCACAAACCGAAACAAGAACAGGTTTATCGAAAACCATGGCATCGTTAATTGAGAGTCCGCCCATACCAGCTAATACGTACAGAGAAGCATCAAGGAATGTTCTGCCAAGTAGCACCGGATCGTAAATACCACCGGTAAATGTAATCCTGTCACCAAGATCAAGTTCATCTACCTGCTTTTTGAGGTTATCCTCCTCCGGACCAAATCCCACAATAGTAAGTTCAATTTTAGGGTATTTATCCTTAAGTTGGTCAACCGCATCAATAAGCATATCAACACGTTTCCATTTAACGAGTCTTCCAACATGTATAAGTCTGTAATCGTTTTCCGGAAGCAGCGGATCGAGAGCAAGAGCCTTTTCCTTTGCCTCGAAAAGTTTATCAGTATCAGGGGAATTATACGTTACAAAAATCCTATCCTTTTTTATACCGTAGGAGGGTAATATTTTTAGTGCTTCATCTATATAGTTTAGATGTGCATCAATTTTAGGGTAATAAAACCTGCGTGTAAGGGTAAGAAAAAAGAGTCGTATTTTTTCGGCAAGTATTGGTCTGTAATTTGGGTTATCCTCATTTCGAAAAACATGATTTACCCTTAATGTAATACCTTCCCAAAAGGTAGGTACACCAAACGGTATTTCCCTTGATATTAGTTTTATACCTTTTTGTCGAAGTCGTTTATACAAACCGGGAATAAATGTAAGTGCAAGTATGTGGGGCCAATGAAAAATTATAACATCAGGGTTTTCCTTTTCAACAACCTCTTCAAATCCTCTGTAAAATGTTTTACCATACCACGTTATATACTCATCGAGGTAGTAGGCTTTAAATGGGTATTCGGCACGCTCCTCCTTAACCCCTTTGCCAATATTTTTACCAGACTTGTTTGGTATAATTACAACAACCTCAAGCCATTCCTGGGCATGTAACCGTTTAAGTATATTAGTATAGTATGTACCGGCTGTAAGGAGATTAAAAAGGACTTTCATTTATTCTAAACCTATAATTTAATTTTTCCCGATGTAAGTCGTGATATGGTTGCTTTCAGCTCGGCAGGATTTCTTAAACTGTTAAACAGCTTTAACGCCGAACTTCTTTCATGCTGGTTAAAATATCCTGAGTAAAATATTATAACAGGAAAGATTAAGCCAATTATCAGTTTATATGCCCCATTTACAAAAAGGTTACCAAAATTGGGGATGTAACCTGCAAAAAACAGAATTATTGTAAAAGCAACCATTGCATATAACTTAAAATACTCAAAAGTAAAATTGTAATATTTCTTGGAAAACTGAAGAGATACAAAATAGAAAACTATGTATGAAATAATTGTAGCAATTGCAGCACCTTCCATTCCCCAGTAAGGAATAAAAATGTAGTTCAGTACAATATTTAATATTGCAACTCCGCCATTTATCACTGCCACAGTTTTGGTTTTACCAGTAATGTACATACCAAGAGCTGCAACCATACCCATAGCCACAAATATATATGAAAATACAAGATAAGGAACAACACCTTCGGCAGCGTAAAACTCCTCGCTTTTGGCAAATATTAAAATGATCTCCTTGCCGAACAACGCTACTAACAAGGTTGACCATGCAATTATAATCATCGAGTAAGTCATAATTTTGCTGTAATAATAAACATCATTTTCCTTTTTGTACAAATTAAACGCAACAGGAAACAGCACAAGATTGAAAGGCATAATAATAAACATATTTATTATGCCCGCTACCTTGTACCCAAGTTCATACAAACCAACAACACCGTCATTGGTAAGTATTTGCAGTATTACGCGGTCAATGCCTACAAGGAAATAAAGTGCAATTACACTAAAAACAAGCGGGAGACCGTACTTTAATGATTCCCTGAAAATAGTTGTTTCAATTTTGAACTTCATCCGTTTAAGCAGTATAGGAAGTACAACTATCAGTGAAAATATTTCACCGGCTATGTTGGCGTATAAAACTCCTTCAATATTATACTTTAACATTACAACGAAGTAAAAGGTAAGGGCAATAATCATGCTTAACTTTGCCAAACCAGCAAGGAAATAGAGGAAAGAATTTTCATCAGCACGGAGCTTGTTAAGAAAAATACTGTTAAGTAAAAGGAGCGATGCCAAAATAAAAGTGGGCAACAAATATTTTTGGTAAACTTCAGGACGTTCGCTCAATGAAGCAAAATAGTCATACCCAAAATAGCCAACAATTGCAATTATTGCCGAAATGCAGAATATGAATAATGTTGTAGTAAAGAATAGCGAATCGCGTTTTGGGCGGTATTCCTGGCTATTGGAAAAACGGAGTAACGCCATATTCTGCCCAAGCACCATAGTTTGCGAAAGAAGCATGGCAATAAAAAGCATTATGCTCAACAAACCATAATCTTCTTTTGAAAAAAATTCGGTATGTATTGGTAACAGAATTATACCGGATGCTTTTGTAGCTGCATTACTTAATCCGTATATTACAGAATGTTTAAATACATTCTTTACTTTATCTAACATAATATTCCATATTTTAGAAACACCAAATTAAGGATTCTTTTCTGATTAATCTATGGGTTAAACTTTTATGGTGAACAAAAAAGCCAAACCTTTTGTAATAATATTATGGCTACACATGGTAGTTTTCAGTCTGTTTCTTTTATTAGATCCCGGTACTGAATTAAAAAAATTTAGCAAATTCGATAAAGATGAACTGGTACAAGAAATTACCACTACATCCGGAAGTATAAAATTCAGACTGTACAAGGGTAGCGAGGTTTTTGTAACATCGCAGGTAGCCACACTCCCCGAAAAAGTAATATATTACAGCAAGAACTCTACCGAGCCGGATTCGATTGTAATTAACGCCGCCCATATGAAAATTTACACTGATGACGATGTTTTTAAAAGCGTAAAACTGCAAAAAGTGTTATCGCGTAAGGTTAAACCTGTTGGCTATATTAACGATATTCCAGTTACCCATATTGCCCGCAGCTGGTTCAGTGCTACTAAAATTGCCGGTATAATAATGTTACTTATCTGTCTGTACTTTCTTTATGTTTATTATGTTGAGGTTATAAAGGACTAATGTTAGAAGTTATTAGCGGAATAGTTGAAAAGGTTATTTACCATAATGATGGAAACGGTTTTACAGTGCTTGTTCTGCAAAGAGATGAGTTTACCATTGATACTGTTACATGTAATATTTACAGCATTGAGGAGGGTCAGCGACTCCAATTTAAAGGTGAGTGGAAAGTTCATCAGAAATTTGGAAAACAGTTTGCAGCCGAATCGTACGAAGAGGTAATGCCCGTTGATACTACGGAAATAGAAATATTCCTTTCTTCCCGATTTGTGGATGGTGTTGGAGAACACCTTGCCAAAAGTATTGTTGACCGCTTTGGTGAACAAACATTCGATATAATGGATAATGATATTGAACGCCTCAAGGAAATAAATGGTATTGGTGCTAAAAAACTTGAGAAGATAAAGGAAAAGTGGAATGAGCAAAAACTCCAGAGAGAGACTATCCTGTTTCTTCAGAAAAATGGAATTAAAACTGCTCTTACTCACCAAATATTAAAAAGCTATGGCGAAAAAGCCCGCGAGATGATTGAGGAAAATCCTTATAGATTGATTGATGATTTTTACGGGGTTGGCTTTTCAACTGCCGACTATATTGCCCAAAATCTTGGCATTCAGGAGGATGCTTCTTTCAGGGTTGAAGCTGCATGTCAGCATATCTTAAAGGAGGCTATGAACGATGGTCATCTGTTTCTGCCTCAAAAAATACTGATACAAAAATGCTGCGAATTTCTTAATCAGCCAGATAGCCTTGTTAAAGAAGGTATAACAACACTTGCCGAAGAAGGTAAAGTTTTTGTTGACGAATTTTACGAAAACGAAAAAGAAGATGTTAGTCCCGCAGTTTTTCTTGCCTATAATTATTACTCGGAAGCCGGAATATGCAAACATCTTCAGCGAATAACTTCAACCGAAAGCAAATTACCTGATGAGGGTGTTGATAAAAAGCTTAATATGATACTCACCAAACTCCATATTGAGCTTTCGCAAGAACAAATTGAAGCCGTACAGGATACTGTTGATAACAAGGCAATTGTTATTACAGGGGGACCCGGTACTGGTAAAACAACTATTATAAATACCGTACTTCAACTCTTTAATACTCTGGATTTAACAACCCTGCTCGCTGCACCTACCGGAAGAGCGGCAAAGCGTATTAGCGAAACTACCGGTGCCGAGGCAAAAACAATTCATCGATTGCTTGAGTTTAACCCAGTTGATAATTTTTTTAATCGTGATGAGGATAATCCTCTTGAGGCTGATATTTTGATTATTGACGAGGCTTCAATGATTGATAACCAGCTTATGTTCCATCTGCTTAAGGCTGTACCGGACGAATGCCATATTATTCTTGTTGGTGATGTTGATCAGTTGCCATCGGTTGGACCTGGCAATGTACTTAAAGACCTGATTGATTCGGAGTATATTCATGTAGTTAAACTTACCAAAATTTTCAGGCAGGCAGAAGAAAGTAAAATTATAACAAATTCGCATAAAATTAATCAGGGTATAAAACCTGATTTAAGTATTGATCCTGATAATCCTACTGATTTTTATTTTATCCGCACATCAACACAGGATAAGGTGCTTGAGCGTGTTATGCAGGTATGTGCCGAGGATTTACCACGCAAATTCAAACTCGACCCTGTAAGCGATATACAGGTTTTGGCTCCTATGTACAGGGGTACTGTTGGGGTTAGTAACCTTAACGAACAATTACAGCAACTCCTTAATCCGGCAGGAAAAGAAATTGGTAAAGGTCAGCCCCCATTCCGTATTTTCGACAAGGTAATGCAAATACGTAATAACTACGAAAAAGAAGTATTTAATGGCGATATTGGAAGAATAAGTCTGTTTGATACCAAGACCAAGGAAGCTGTGGTATCGTATGATGATAAAACCGTACGTTACGAATTGAGCGAGCTGGATGACCTTACCCATGCTTACGCGATATCTGTACATAAATCGCAAGGTAGTGAATACCCTGTAATTGTATTGCCTGTTATAAGAGAATATGGTATAATGCTTCAACGCAAGCTGCTTTACACTGCCCTAACCCGTGCAAAAAAAATGGCAGTATTACTTGGTTCGGAACAGGCAATATCAATAGCAATCAATAATAACCGTTCACATCACCGATATACCCTGCTGGGCGACCGCCTGAAAGCAATGAAATTTTTATAATTCGATTTCAATGAAAAGTTTTTAATTATAATACCCGGCGCGAATACCAGAGTATTGTTTATAATTTGAAGGGAATAAATTTGTAAATGCCCAAAATTATTTCTCTATCAACCCCGTACGATTAAAGTAGTAGATTACGCATGGGGATTTTGCAAGCTACTACTATAATTCAAATCCGATAACAGAAGTATCTTTCTCTGTTGAGTTATTATCCTGAGCAAGGAATTCAAGGGTATATTTACCAGATTCAAAAGAGGCATCAAGCAATACCTGAACTTCTATTTCCATTTCCATAAACTCTTCATCATCACCCTCACCAGAAACTTTACCAGCATAAACATTTTTTATGGTATCATTATCTGCGGTAATAATATTAAGCATATAATTTACAGTAGCTTCCTCAACCTCAGCAGTATCAACTTTGTTAAAACCCTTTACCCTGATACTTGTATTAAGTTCGTAACCGTTATCAACTTCAAAAGCAAAAGCATCCGGACTAAATAATTCCATGGGTACATTCGGTTTGGAACAAGCAAAGGCAAACATAACAATTGCGGCAATAAGTAGTAATTTTTTCATATCTCTATCG
This sequence comes from Melioribacteraceae bacterium, assembly GCA_963663615.1. Classification (GTDB taxonomy): domain Bacteria; phylum Bacteroidota; class Ignavibacteria; order Ignavibacteriales; family Melioribacteraceae. The sequence goes on along the minus strand of OY760517.1, from coordinate 472,249 downwards.
CAGGTTAAATGCAGGGGCGATTTAAGTTTATCCTTTAATCAGGAAAATCGCCCCTACCAATTATTTAAATATATTTATGCTAACAAAACGGTAACCCATTAAATAACCATGGGTACCAAAACACTAATTATTAGCTTTAAAGTCTTTCATAAATTCTACAAGGTCTTCCACACCTTTTGGCGGGAAAGCATTATAGATTGAAGCTCTTAAACCACCAACTGATCTGTGACCTTTAAGACCACTGAAACCTTTTGCAGCAGCTTCGGCAATCAATTTTTTGTCAAGATCTTCATTAGGTGTTCGGAAAGTAACGTTCATAAGTGAACGATGTTCCTTGTTTGTTACTGCACCTGAATAAAAGCCTTCAGAATCATCGATGTAATTATAAAGCATATTAGCTTTATCAAGGTTGCGATTGTACATAACATCAAGTCCTCCCATATCAAGAAGCCACTTGAATACACCACCCATCATGTAAATTGCAAAAGTTGGAGGAGTATTATATAGTGAATCCTTTTCGGCATGAATGTTATAGTTAAGATAAGTATGAGTATCTTCAGGAGTTCTTGCAAGAAGTTCCTTTTTAACTATAACAAGTGTACAACCTGATGGTCCCATATTTTTCTGGGCACCGGCGTAAATCAATCCATATTTGCTAACATCAATTTTTTTATGAAGTATATCGGAAGACGCATCACATACCAAAGGTACGTTACCTACTTCAGGTTCATTAACATACTGTGTACCATAAATAGTATTGTTGGAAGTATAATGAACGTATGCAGCTTCGGAATCAAGTTTCAATTCTGATTGTGCAGGAAGTTCGGAAAAGTTTTTGTCATCTGTTGTAGCAGCTATGTTTACCGCACCAACTTTCCTGGCTTCCTTAACAGCTTTTTTAGACCACGCACCAGTAACAATATAGTCAGCCTTGTTGGCAGGTGGCATAAGGTTAATTGGCACCATTGAGAACTGCATAGTAGCACCGCCCTGCAAAAACAGAACTGCGTAATCATCGCTAATACCAAGCAGCTTTCTCAAGTCTGCTTCAGCTTCGGTATGTATCTGGTCGTAAGCTTTTGATCTGTGACTCATTTCCATCACAGACATGCCATTACCTTTGTAATTAAAAAATTCTTTTTGTGCTTCAAGTAATACTTCTTCCGGCATAATTGCGGGACCAGCACTAAAGTTATAAACTCTTTTATCCATGTTAGTTTTCCTCATCAAATAATTTGCTTGTACAAAGAATTCAACTAATTAAAGTTCGTGAACTAAAAGTCCGTCACGAAGCTTTGGTTCGAACCATGTAGATTTTGGAGGCATAATTTCACCAGCATCCGAAATACCAATAAGATCATCGGTATGTAGCGGAAACAATGAGAAGGCAACTTGTGCTTTGCCCGAATCTACCAGTTTCTCGAGTTCTTCGGTACCACGAATACCACCAATAAAATCAACATTAGTATCAGTACGGGGATCTTTAATTCCCAAAATAGGATCAAGCAGCCAGTCCTGAAGTAAACTAACATCAAGATTTTCGCCTACACTGCTGCCAGGTTCAACATTTTCGGTTGGTTTAAGCAAATACCATTTACTATCAATATACATACAGAACGATTTTCTTTCAGGCGGATTAGGTGAATTGGCTGGTTCAACTGTAAAGTTAATTTTAACCTTTTCAATAAACTGTTCAGTAGTATCGCCTTTAAGATCATGCACCACGCGGTTATACGGCATAATATCGAGTTGCTCAGCCGGAAATAGCACAGCAAAGAAATAGTTATATTCTTCCTTGCCGGTATGACCAATATTGGCTTCCATATTAACTCTTTGTGCACGTGCCGCACTTGCTGCCCTGTGGTGACCGTCTGCAATATAAAGTTTTTCAACCTTTTCTACTTCAAATACAACAATATCATTGTAATCATCAGGCATTACCCACACGGTATGTCTAATACCGTCCGGAGCAGTAAAATCATAAACCGGCTCGTTTTCTTCCATAGTTTTGTTAACAACTTCGTTTACTTCATTAACACCTTTATAAGTAAGAAATACTGCACCAGTTTGTGCCTGTGTAGTAACAATATGGTTAGTCCTGTCGTCTTCCTTAACTTTACGTGTTTTTTCATGTTTCATAATCACGTTATCGTTGTAATCTTCAACAGCAAAAGTAGCTGCAATACCAACTTGGCTTTGTTTACCCATTACCAATTTGTAGACGTAAAAATGTGGCTCATCGTCTTTTACAAGCGGTGCTTCATTTTTAAGCCTCGCATAATTTTCTTTTGCTTTTTCGTACACACCTTTATCGTATGGGTCAGTATTATGATCCAGTTCAATTTCCGATCTGGTGATTCTTAAAAAGCTTAACGGGTTATTTCTCGCCAAATCAGCAGCTTCTTCACGATTAACTACATCGTAAGGTACGCTGGCAACCAAATGTGAAACTTCGGCTTCAGGTCTTACTGCTTTAAATGGTCTGATTACTGCCATATCAACTCCTGTTTAGTTATATTTCAGATAATCATTTTTTATTATCATTGGATTATACTATTTCTTAACTTTCGGCTATCAAAAGTACAAAATCAATATATATCCATAAATTATCTATACAGCTAACATATAAAATATTCTGGAATACTCGAAAAAATTTCAGGAAAAAATTGATTAAATTTTAAAGTTCACAAACAATTTTAACTTATGATTTTAAGATTACGACATATTTTGTTTTTTATTCTGATTGCAACCACTGCTCTAACCGCTCTTGATGATGACAAGATTAAGGTGATGGTACAGGATAGAGTGATTGAAATTCCCTATGTTGTTAAACGCGACCTGGTGTTTATTTCATCAAAACAACTGGCTCTTTCTCTATTGGGTAACTACTATTACAATAAGGATGCCGGTAAAGTTGAAATGAAATTCAAGAATTTTTCACTAAAGTTTACCGGTAGGACACAGTTTATAATTTTGAGTCCGAGAAACCAGACTATAAGGGAAGTTGCCCAGTTACCACTTTCAACTCTAATGGTAAATGGTGATGTATTTATTCCGCTAAAATATTCACTAAAGTATGTTTCAAAGGCTTACGGCAAAAACCTTTATTATGATGGCAGTAAAAAAATAATTTCGGATGTACCCACAACCGAAAATGCTACTGCATATGGTGGCACAGTTAAAACTCCAAAACCCACCTTTGCCAATTCGGATTATAATGTTTCCGATTTAACAGTTGAAGAAAAAGCCAATGGCGATCTTATTAAGCTTAAGGCAAATAAAAAACTTGGTAAAATACATTGTTCAATTCATGAAAACATCTGCTACCTGTTCTTCTATGATATATCGGTTGACCCAAATATTACTGCCGGGTTTAAACCTGCCGGTATGATAAAATCGGCAACTCGGAAAGAAATAAACAAATCAGTGCAACTTGAGTTCAGATTAAAAGGTGAGTACAAGGATTATGAAGCTTTCCAGGATAACTATACTGGCGAAATACTTGTTACTCTCCATAAAAAACTTGTAGAGGAAAAAGAGGAAGAAAAGCTTGATCTCGATAAATGGATTTTCGACACAATAGTGCTGGATGCAGGGCATGGAGGTAAGGATCCCGGTGCAATTGGTATAACTGGCGTTAGAGAAAAAGATGTTAACCTTGGTATTACCCGTAAGCTTGGTGCCCTTATTAAAAAGGAAATGCCCGAACTAAATGTAGTTTATACTCGCGATAAGGATAATTTTGTTGAGCTACATCAACGCGGTAAAATTGCGAACAAAAGTAACGGCAAGCTATTTATCTCAATTCATTGCAATAGTCTTGGCAAGAAAAAACCAGGAGTAAGAGGCTTTGAAGTTTATTTGTTACGACCCGGTAGAACTGATGAAGCAATAGGAATAGCTGAATTTGAGAACAGTGTTATAAAGTTCGAAGAGAACAAGGATATTTACCAGGAACTAAATGATGAAAACTTTATTTACGTAAGTATGGCACACGCCTCCTATATGAGATATTCTGAAAAATTTTCGGATTATTTGAATGAAGAATGGAAAAAAAGTGTTGCAATACCTTCGAGAGGTATAAAACAGGCAGGCTTTTACGTGCTTGTTGGAGCTTCAATGCCAGGTGTATTAATTGAGAGCGGTTATCTTTCGAATAGAAGTGACGAGCGATACCTTAAAAGCAGTAAGGGTCAACAGCAAATTGCCAATTCCATATTAAAGGCAATAAAAAAATACAAAGAATATTACGATAGCTCTTTCGTTAATTTTAAAAAGGAAAATTGAGAGGAAAATATATGAATGCACTTAGATGGATATTAGTTGTATTGCTATTGTTTGTGGGATTATTCATTTTATCGAATGTATTGGGAACATTTGATAATGGAGAGGATAACCTTGCCCAGTATGCCCAACAACAGCAAAACAACCCAAATAAGCTGGATGGTGCACAGTTAATGAAAAATTTTGGATGTGTTGGCTGCCATGGAAACAATCTTGAAGGCACAATTAACGGTCCGGAACTTGTTAACCTTGCTGAATACTGGAACAGGGATAATCTTATCAACTACCTGAGAAATCCGAAAGGATTTGCCAATAGCGACAGATTTGAAGAATATAAAAAGAAATACAGTAAAGTTATTATGCCTTCGTATGAAAGCATTGATGTTAAAGACTTAGGTACTATTGCCGATTACCTCTTGGCAAAATAATTAAAGAGCAGCAGTATAGAATGCCCCATTCTATACTGCCTAATACCTTCTTCAACTCCCAACTCTACCCAAACATCCAGCTGCCTTGTACTGACTCCTAATGCTTAACGTGCTTAAGCACTATCCTCTATACCTCTTGAAAATCAGTTAATAATTGTACTAATTTTGAATATAATATTAACTAAAGTAACTATATTTGTAAATAGTCCTTTAGGACTATTTTTGCTATAAAAAACACAAATAAGTATTATTTTTTTCTGATTTCATAATTCCTTAACACAAATATTTATCTGCATTTTAAAAGATTTAAATTATTTCAGGACAGTTAATCCAAGATAAAAAAACTTGCGTATCCGGTTTTAAAGAATTATTTTAGGGTATAAAACAATTCATCGTAATTGCTTTAATTTCAGTTAAATCGTACGAGTATAATGTATAAAGTTTTGTAAAATTCACAGCAAGGTAATAACACCATGAAGTCTTTTTATTCTTTTTTCTTTATCCTGTTACTCTCCGCCCTTGCATTTGGGCAGGAAAATGGTAATGATTGTTTAAGATGCCATTCAATGCAAACCCTAAACAAAAAAGATTTGGAAACAGGTAAAATCAAAAATCTGGCTGTTAATCCAAAAGAGTACGCACACTCTAATCATGCAGGTTTTGAATGTACCGATTGCCACTCGGAAGAGTTTGGCGAGTTTCCCCATCCCGCAAAACTTTCAGGCGAGGATATTCATTGCCTAGATTGCCATGAAAATTCAGACGATTCCAGTCTTGTACAGTTCGAAACAATTCAGGAATCATTTGAAAAAAGTGTTCACTTTATGGCAACCGATGGAGAATTTACTTGCTTCGATTGTCATGATCCGCATACGTTCAAGTTAACTGCCAGAAACATTCATGATATTAAGTCAACTATTAAATACGATAATCAGATATGCTTTGACTGTCATGATAATACCGACAAGATTAACCTTTACACTGAGCGTACGTTCCCAAGCTTAGCAGTTACACATCAGTGGTTGCCACATCAGCAACTTCACTGGGATAATGTAAGGTGTATTGATTGCCATACTGACCCTAACCAGCCAGGTGTTTCGCATCTTATTCTGCCAAAGGAAAAAGCTGTTAGTAATTGTGTTGAGTGCCATAGTACAAATACACGTCTTGCTCAAACACTTTACAAATTTGAAGTACAGGAAACACGTAAAAAAGATGGGTTCTTTAATGGAGTTATTCTTAACAACTCATACATAGTTGGTGCCACCAGAAACTATTATCTTAATCTGGCAAGCTTTATAATATTTGGTGCAACATTTGTTGTAATACTATTACATTTTCTATTTTATCTTAAAGCTTACAACAAAAAGGAACATACCCACGCCGAGTTTATTAAACAATATTTTTATCCGCTATGGCTTCGCTTCTGGCACTGGTCCAATGCAATTTTGTTCCTTGCATTAATTATATCGGGAATAACACTACAATATGCCAGTGAAAATAATGTTTTCCTTGGTTTTGACGATGCAATTACAATGCATAATGCCGCAGGTGTTCTGCTTTCAATAAACTACCTGTTGTTCTTTCTTGGTAACCTGTTTAGCGGTAACATTAAAAACTATATACCGGTATTAAAAGCTATGTTCAGCAGATTATTTAAACAGGCTAAATTCTATATGTCTGGTATTTTCAAAAACGAACCACATCCTTTTGAAACTACAAAGGACAATAAGTTTAATCCGCTTCAGCAAATCACTTATCTGTTTATTATGTATGTATTTGTACCTATTACAATTATTACAGGTTGGGCACTTCTGTTCCCATCAATAATTATTGAAGACTTTTTAGGTGAAAGCGGACTATTTGGTACTGCCATGCTACATACCGTTTCCGGTTTTTTCCTTTCACTGTTTATGCTGGGTCATATTTACCTTGCAATTACAGGTCACACATTACTTAGTAACCTGAAAGCAATGGTTTCAGGATGGCACGAAGTTGAAAAAAAATAATATAGAGGATTTATATAAATGAAAACGTTAAAACGAATTTTTATAACACTCATTATTCTTGTTGTTGTTGGCTGGGGGTTCATGGAATTCATTTACCCACCGTTTTTTGAATGGTACACCGGCGTTACAAATGCAAAGCTTACCTATGAAAATAGCAAAAAGCTTTCCGATAACGAATTTTACAGTCTCGTAAATAAAATTGTTTACGAACAGAAAATAGAAAAAGCAAAAGAAGTTACTTCCGACATTGAAGATGAAGGTATTAAACAGGAAAAAATAAAACTCCTTCTTAATACTCCTTCATTCCAGAATGAAACCAATTACAAGCATATAAAATATTTTGAAGAGGCTGGTATTCGCCAGTACGAAGGTCCGCAAACATGTTTAACCTGCCATGAAACCATGACAGTTAAAAAATCTGATGGTACATTCCATGAAGTTAATACAATGGATGACATACTTGAAAGCGTTCACTTTCAGTTCCAGAGTAAAGTTGCCGGCTTTAGTACTTATGGTTATGATGGCAGAAAAGTAAATGAGGATGGTAGACCTATTCCGGTTGGTAAAATTGACCGTGCTTGCGGTATCCCAGGAAGTTTTTCATGGACTGGCTGGGCTGCATTGGTAAAAACTTACCCCGAGCATGCTAATGGCGAAGTTGTTATGCGTAGTGAAGGTTGCGGACAGTGTCATATTGGTGGCAATTACCATCCTGCTACTGAAAAAATGTTACCTATTGGAGATATCGCCGAATCTGCAAAAGATGGTATTGATTGTCTTATATGCCACTCGCAGGAATATGACATGAACCATAAGTATGTTATTGAAGATGAAAATGGTACCAGATGGAATCAGGACAGAACATTGCGTGCTGCAATAACTGTTACCAATCCAACTAATGATAACTGTTTGAATTGTCATCAGCATAACCTCGGTGGAGACGCTTACGAAAACAACAAAGCAGCAAAAAGTATTGGTTACAAAAACCCGCGTATTCTTCATCACGGTGCCAAACGTGGTAACCCGTTTAGTCCTCATAGTGATGTTCATGCTGCTGCAGGTTTATTGTGTACTGATTGCCACGTTCCGGAAGGTCATAAATTTCCACGAGGACCAAAAGGTACCGACCTTGTAGCGAATGATTTACCTGACAAGGATGTTAGTTGCGAAATGTGTCACTCTACTGCACCACATAGTGCGGACGGACTTAAGTCTGTTATGCTTAATGGTCATGGCGACAAACTGGCATGCGAGACCTGCCATATTACCGAGCTGAAAGATTATAATGTTGTATTGCGCGACTGGACAAACCCGGTATGGAACAAGGAAGCCGGATTATATGAGTTTACCGATATACTTCATTCAGGTGAACCAAACGTTGGTTTTACTTTCCTATGGTTTAATGGCAATGGTACTTTCCTTGCAAACGCTCTTGGTAACCACCCTGATAAACCTGATGATTATGTTCCACTACTTGACCAGATTACAAGTGTGGATAATGAAGAAGCTATTGAAGAGACAAAACATATAATGGAAACAGTTTTAAAGGATAAAATTAAAAATCCTGAAAAGTATCTTGAAGAGTTCACCAATACACTTTCGCAGATGACTCCGGATATGATTGAACGCAGAAAAGAGATGATAGCAAAGAATATTATGCCGCTTCAGAATATGGGTAAAAGCAAGATATATCCGTTTAAACTTTTTAATGCCCGCATGTATGAAGATATGACTAATGAAGGTCCGTTTGGTGCCATGATTTTGCCATTCGACTATGCTACATACTACGAAACCGGAAATCCAAAGGAAGCCGTTAAAAAAGCGATACAGCACCCAATTGTAAAACGTATGTACCAGTCGATGTTTAAATATTACATGATGGATGAGTTTATGTATTACTTTGGCGTTGACGGTTGGTCTGATGAGTACCCGCTTGATGATGAAGGCAACCTTAGAAATGTTGAAGCAAGATGGATGCGCCAGTATGGTACGTTGATGGTTAATCACGGCATTGAAAAAGAAGGACACAAATGTGTTACCTGCCACAGTGAAGATGGCATAATGAAATTTGAAAAGTTAGGTTATACACAAGAACGTGCCGAAGCATTACGTACACTTCCCGAAGCAAAAATGTTTAAATAAAAAAAATCCATCGGAGGTATTGCCTCCGATGGATTTCCAGTAACACAAAAAAGTATATAGCTTATACATGTCGCCAAATAAATTCCTCTTCGTCGGCATCTTCCCAAAATTTTTCACCCGAAATTAACAACTTCTGCAAATCACTTTTGGTGTACTTTTTATTATCATCAAGCCTTACAAGTAACTCGTTTACATAACCCTGTGTAATATAAAAGTTACCAAGATCAAAGTAATTGTTAAAAATAGTCATTATCTGAGTTGCTGTTCCAGTTTCAAACTGACCAGTTATAGCATCACGCCAGTCAACATAATTCCAGAATATTTTTTTTGTTACATATATAGCGTAATGAACTTCATTAAGTGCAAATCCTTCATCAAGTCGGGTTCTGCCAAGATTAAGAAAATAGTTTTCAACTTCGGTAGTAAGTGCACCGGCTTCAAGCCAAATAACAAGATGTTCAAAAACTGCTTTGGCTCTATTGTCTAACTCTTCATTTTCAAACTTTTTATAAGTTTTCAAGACAGGAGAAGTCTTTGCCTCATTAGTCCATTCATGAATCATTTCCGTAAAATTTTTTTTCACAACAGACGTTAGGTTAGAATTTAACATTTATTCCTCCGTAGGTTCGTGTATAAGGAAAATAAATTAATATTTTCAGGAAAGCAATCAATTATTTCAAACTAAAAGGAGTTTTAATACTCTTTTTACTACATTTGTAACACTAATTATTAAATATAAATTTCATAAATGCTTCCAAAATCAAAAATAAAATATTACTCCGCACTAAAGCTTAAAAAGCATAGAACTCTGGAAAACCTCTTTATTGTTGAAGGCAAACGTATTGTTGAAGAAGCACTTAATTCGGATACAAAGGTTGAATTAGTAATAGCAACAAACAGCTTTGCCGAAGCAAACTCTGATTGGCTTGAAAGCATTAATAGTAATTTTGCTGTTGAGGTTACAGACGATACCGGTTTCAGGAAAATTGCCGACACAAATTCACCGCAAGGCATTCTTTGTATAGCCCGCATAAATACCCAGCAGTTGGAAAAACCTGAATCAAACCTTAACTATATCTACCTCGAAAATATTTCTGATCCCGGAAACCTCGGAACAATATTTCGTTCATGTGCATGGTTCAATTTTAACAATATTCTTCTAAGCACTGGCTGTGCAGATCCATATAACCCTAAAGTAGTGCGTTCCTCGATGGGTGCAATTTTTAATCTTAATATTTTTGAACATATTGATTTGCCTGCACTTAAAACACAAAACAGCTTTAACCATAATTTGTATGTTGCTGATCTGGATGGTGCAGATGTTAATGAAACTAAATTTAGCGGGGATAAAATATTAGTTTTTTGCAATGAGGCATTCGGACCAACAAGTGAGCTGCTTGCCTGCAACCCTCAAATTGTTACAATACCTAAAGCCGGTATGGGGGAATCGTTAAATGTATCGGCAGCATCAGCTATTATACTTAATGCTGCCGCAAATAATATCTAAAAATCTTCTTCATTTTTTATTGAGAAGTAGTTATTTACATCCTTTTCATCATCAAGAATAGTAAATATTCTCGAAAGTCTGGTAAGATCAAATAGCGTTTTCACTTTATCCTGCAAGCCAAAAATAACAAAATCTTCTTCATGCTTTACAGCTTTATAAAACGAAATAATTGCACCAAGCCCGGTACTATCCATTACAGATATATTGGATAAATCGAGTGCAATACGATTATACTTTTCAGCTTCTTCCAGGAGCAACGACTTGAACAATTTTGAATTTTCATTAAATATTCTTTCAGCATCTGCTTTAAGAATTACAACGTTATCCAGTTTCTTTTCAATTAACTTCATATTAAACTCAGCTTATTTATGGTTTTCGCCTAATAAATCATTTATCTCTTTAACCGGATTAAAAGTTACCGGTGGTACTTCAACAAAAATTGTATTCCAGAATGCCATACCTCCATTCCACAGCCCAGGTAATTCGAGGGCGAGAATATCATCCCCGTTAAAGGATTTTGTAGATATAAAAGCCATGGCTTCATCCCGGAAATCAGTTAGGTTAAACTTGTTACCTTTATAATCCCTTACACTGCAAACTATATCAACCGGATTAAAATGCGTTGCTGTACTCATAATATCAAATTGAAGCGGATCACCCTTATCAATTTGGACAGTTTCCACAATCTGCAATGTTACCTGTCCATCCGAATCTTTAACCCAGAAAGGTCCGCCACCAACTTGCCCCTCATTATTTACCATTCCACAAATTCTAAGGGGACGGTTAAGTTTATTGAACAACAGATTAGCCTTTTCACTAATTGGTAGCTCTTCGTAAAGTACTTCCGATTTTATATTTAGGGAGAAATGAGCGAACTCAGCAATTTCCTTAAGTAACTTTTCGTTATACTCACCAGTTTCAATTTTGTTCAGATAGCTATGAACCTGCTCCTCAACTTCATACATCATCCCTATCAGCATTTTTTTGTACTTTATGCTATCATACTTAAGTCGATCAGGCGCAATATTATCTATATTCTTAATTACAACAAAATCGGCATCAAGGTCATTAAGGTTTTCAAGCAATGCTCCATGCCCACCAGGTCGAAAAACCAGGTTACCATCAGTATCACGTGCTGCATTTCGATCTTTGGTCAGAGCTATTGTATCGGTTGATTTTTTCTGGAGAGAAAACGATAGATCGAACACAACATTTTCGTCTTTGAATTTCAATATTAGTTCATTATAGAGATCCTTAAATTGCTCAAGGTGCTCAACAGAAACTGTAAAATGAAAACGCGTAATATTACTATCATCTTTCGAGTAGCCAATACCTTCTCTAAGCTGCTCCTCAAAACATGTTCTGGTTTCAGCATTATAATGATGAAATTCAAAAAGTGCCTTTGGTTTGGCAATCAAATTAAACTTTTTGTTTTCCAGAATAAACTTCAGAAATTGCGAATTTGTATAGTCAGTATGTTGATCAGACAATTCATTATTTTTCCAGTCTTCAATCAAATCTTTACTAAAAGCAAACTCTTCTATATTCTCAAGAAATGTAAAAACATAATCTGCATCCTGCACATTCGCTTCAATCATATTTTCAAGATCGGCTTTGCTGAATACCGGATTACAATTATAAAAAGCAACAATCTTTTTAAATAAGCGGCTTGCTGCACCCGAAGCTGGTATAAATAACAAAACCCTTCCGTCAGCAAGCGGCTCACTGCTTTTTTCTATCAGGTAATCAATATAATCCGGATCAGGTTTTACAATACCTTCACCCGGTATAGCCGAAGCAGCCAATTCAATTCTTTCTATTCCATCATTAAATTGCACAAGCTGCTTAACAAGATCATTTTTTCTGATTGGTATATTGGTTAAATCTTTTTCGGTAATTCCAAACTTTTCCCAAAAGTTATTGTTTAGTTCAGCCATATTCCCCATGAATTATTTGCTTACGAAATGTACAAATAATAACTGAAAAAGACATTAGAAAAGCAGGTAATTATTAATAATGGATTAACCAGCACAGGCTACTGCAAACTGTTCTATTTTTACTCAATAAGTATAATGTCTATATCTTTCACATTATTAGCTTACATTGCTGATATTTTTAACAAAAGAATTGAATTAACACATTTAATAGCTATTTTCTTGTTATCTTTAACTATGTTTTAGTTTGTAATTTGAAACATTAGGAAATATCTACCACAACCACAGCTTTATATAGTTAATAGTATATCTGCAATCAAAAGGAATTGATATGCACAAGATATTCGAGAACAAATACGCCACGTTATATCTATATCAGGAAAAGGGTATTATCCACCATGAAATTCACAAATTTGTTCATGGTGAAAAATTTCGTGAATTATTGTTAGTTGGTGAAAAAGCATTTGTTGAACACAATTGTACAAAATGGCTTTCTGATGAAAGACTTAATTCTACCTTGCCTGAAAAAGATTCAAAATGGATAAGACGCAACTGGCAAAAACGAGTTATGTTAAGCGGATGGAAGTATTGGGCGATATGCCTACCTGTTCAATCGTTTGGTAAAGAAAATATGAAAAAAGTTATCGGGCACTATACTGATATGGGAATTGAAATAGCAATGTTTAAAACACCTGATGAAGCATTAAAGTGGCTTGAAGAACAAGAATAACAAATTCTTCACAACAATTAGAAATCAGTAATAATAAAAAAGGCACCTTTAACCCATGCCCAAAGTTACGAGGTGCCTTACGGTATTTCGTTCAACTATTTCTTTTTAAATTCCTTTTTGGTTTTCACCTTTATTACTTTCTTCTTCAAATCCTTACAATCATTCTCAATAAAAACCTTTGCCTTAATTTCTTCATCACCATCAAGAATAAAAACGTTTGCAGATTTTGAAAATGCTGAATCACTTTTACTTATCGAAATAAAATTAGTGCTTTCATGCTCCTTAAGCCATTCTTCAGCATCTTTTCCGGTAAGTACCTTTGTGGTTGTTTCTCCGTTTTTTGTTTCATCGATTGTAACAGTTACTTCATCATCATCCTTGTTTACATCAACATTAACAGTCATTTCTCCTTTACCTTTAACATCAAATTCAAAGTTATAAAGGAAAGTTTTTTCATCAGTAAGCTTTAATCCATTTTCCTCTTCCAGTTTCTTTAAGTACTCCTCAGCTTCCTCACCTTTATACTCTTTAACAACCTCATTACCATCTTCATCCTTGGTAGTTACTTCTACTACCATATCATCACCTTCACCATTAACAGTAATCTTTTTATACTCGCTACTATCATCAATATCAATTACCATTACATCATCAAACACTTCCAGAAACTTAATATCTTCTCCAAGTCCGCTTATATCAATTTTTATATCATGATCACCATCATCCGTTTTGAATATCCACTTCAGCTTTTCATCATCCATAAACTTTTCAAGGAACTTATCGCTATTTTTAAGCTTCTTAAGTAATTTTTCGGCTTCTCCGTTGGTGAATTCAACTTCCTTGCCATCCGACCAGATAACAACTTTCTCAGCTTTTTTAATTGAATCTATTTTATTCTTGAGACTATCAGCCTGTGCAGCTGCATGGCTATAACTTGCTGCGATAAATACAACAAAAAGAATTAGAGCGAATTTTACAATATTTTTCATAATATTTCCTTTTAATTATGTGGTTAAGTTCTGATGCAAAGATATATTGTGAAAATTTTAATTGTTCTTAATGAATTGTTAATGAATGTTAAAAAGTGTTAAATTCATGAATATGAAGATGAGATAACTTATTTTAAAGTCATGAAAGAAAAGAATATTAAAATAATTATTGCCACAGTATCAGTTGCGGTTACTGTACTAATTGCAATTCAAATATACTGGATTTTAAATGTAATTAAACTTGAAAATGAAAGATTTGATGCCAGTGCTGCAAATGCTCTTGAATGGGTGGTAAGTAACCTGGAAAAAAATAAAACAGCTTCTGTTGTTTTTGATAAATTACTCCCAAACACCGAAAACGATATTTCATTTCTTACAAAAACAATTACTGGCGATTCAATCCACTTTATAACGCAAGACAGCAATAACACTAACGTTATTACTCATTACAATTCGGAAAATGGCGGACTTGATATGCACATTGAAGTTATAGATACAAGCGTTACGGGTACCGCTACGGCAACTTTTAATTTCAAGGGATACAGTAATAACTCAACTTATATTTTCAGCACAAAACAAACTCCCGCCATCAGGAAAAAGCTAATAAGGGAAAAATCAAAAATTGTAAAGGAAGTAGTTGATGAGCTTATTACACTCGATAACCCACAAGTAGCCAGGAAAAATATAAAATTATTACCTATTGACTCGTTGCTTGGTGAAGGGCTGAACAAATACGGCATAACAACCAGTTATGAGTATAGCATTATTGATGATTCAAACAATTCTGTTGTTTTCTCAGCTAACGGAAAAAGTCTCTCTGATGAGCAGGAAAAAATCTTTAAAACAATACTCTTCCCTGATGAGCTGTTCGGAACCACAAATTATCTTCAGGTAAGTTTCCCCGAAAAAACATTTTATATTGCAAAATCAGTTTCGTTACTCCTCGTAATCTCCATACTTTTAATACTATTTATCTCAACCATGTTTTACCGTACAGTTAAAATGCTATTGAGGCAAAAAAAGATTAGTGAAGTTAAAAATGATTTAATCAATAACATTACTCATGAGTTTAAAACTCCTATTTCTACAATAGCACTTGCCTGCGAAGCACTAAACGAACCCGCATTAAATAAGGATGTAAATACAACCAAACGTTACGGCGAAATAATAAAAGAGGAAAATGTTCGTCTAAAAAATATGGTCGAACAAATTTTAACCACCGCTGCTCTTGAAAAAGGTATAAACAACTTTGCTGTTGAACCAGTTAACATTAACGATATTATCAATGATGTAGCCGGGAAGTTTTATCCTGTTGTTATTGAAAAAAGCGGCATACTGGATGTGCAGACCAACTCGGAAAATTTTATAACCGGAAATGATATACACCTTTATAATGTATTGCATAATCTTGTTGATAATGCTGTTAAATATTCTGGCGATAACCCTCATATAAAAGTTGCTTCCAAGGATTACAAGGGGGGGATAAAACTAACCGTTCAGGATGATGGTCCGGGTATTCCCAAAAACGAAGTAAACAAAATTTTTGAATCGTTTTACCGCATTTCAACCGGTAATGTGCATGACGTTAAAGGACATGGATTGGGCTTAAACTATGTTAAAAAGATGGTTGAAGCCCATAATGGTAAAATTGACTTGGATACTGCATCGGGTAAGGGTTCAAAATTTTCGATAATATTTCCGGGTATTAAATGAGCACTTTCGCAAAAATACTACTTGTTGAGGATGATCTCAATCTTGGAATGATTCTTAAAGAATTTCTTGAAGTTAAAGGATTTGAAGTGTTACTTGCTGAAGACGGTAGTAAAGCTGAAACAGCAGCTGAAAACTCAGTATTCGATCTCTTTATTCTTGATGTTATGCTTCCAAAGGTTGATGGCTTTACACTCGCAAAAAACATCAGGAAGATAAATACCATTACCCCTATAATCTTTCTAACGGCAAAATCGATGCAGGAAGACAAGATAAAGGGATTAAAACTTGGTGCTGATGATTACATTACAAAACCATTTAGTACCGAAGAGTTGTTTCTTAGAATAAATGCAATTATGCGTAGAATTGGTAACAACGGTAATATTAGGGAAGCTGAAAAATATAAAATTGGTGAGTATCAGTTTAGTCCTGAAGCTAACCAGCTAATTTACGGAGAAGAGGAAATGAAACTTACCCACAAGGAAGCCGAGTTACTTAAGCTACTCATTCTAAATAAAAATAGTGTTGTAGAAAGATCGGTTGCATTAAACAAGATTTGGAACGATGATAATTATTTTACATCAAGAAGTATGGATGTTTATATTGCCAAACTTCGCAACTATCTTAAAATGGATAAAAACGTTGCAATTAAAAACATCCATGGCAAAGGTTATAAACTTACCTGTAATTAAATATCATTTAATAAATAACCTGCAAGGATATTCTCCCCGCAGGTTATAGAATAATCTATAAACTTTGTTTTAATTAGCTTCGCCCGTATTAAGGTTAATCACAACATTATTATCAGCTGGTGCCGGATCGTGCATAAGGTTATCAAGAGCCGTACCCATCATAATATTCAATTGCTTAACCTGGTCAATCTGAAGCTGAACCTCTGCTGTTCTGTATTGATCTTCATCACCGGCATAATGAGCAATCATGGCAGCAGTCATTAAAGGTGATAAACTTTCGGCTTCATTTTCTGAAAGTCCGTAATCATACATCAACATATACTTTACAATTATTCCCAAACCATTCTGAATAAAGGAATAGGCATAATCCTGAAAGGACTCTCCTTTTGTATCATAATTTATTTGAGCCACATGTTTTGTTTCTATGGTAAGATTTTTCTCCTCGTCAAGCTCCATAATTCGGTAGGGACAAGGATAGGTAACTGCAGATCCGGTTTCAACATCTAAAATATAGCTTTCCGAAGTTATACGTTTGGCAACATCATTGGCGTGATAATGTCCGGTAAAAACAATATTCAAACCTTTACTGGCAAAATCATCAGAAACAGACTCCCAGTTATTAACCACGTATTCATCAAACAATGTTTTCTGCATACCATAATGTTCAACCAAACCATGATGCATCATACCGATAAGTACCTTGCCTTTTGAAGTACCTTCTTCAATTTTAGAATAAATCCACTGAAGAGTTTCAGGAGTAAACTCACCACCTGTTTCCGAGTGCCCCTCGTATTTGCAGGCATCCATACCTATAATCCACAAACCTTCAACCGGTTCGGCAACATAACTCAATGAGTTAACATCCGTGTAAATTGCTTCACTATAACCGTAATTGTTATATATTAAAGAAAACTCATCAGGTGTAACAGAAGCAATTGGACTTACACTGCCACTGGCGTATGAAGTTGCATGTGCATTGTTAACATCATGGTTACCGGGAACAACAAATACCTTTGCACCGGCAGCTTCAAGTTTAGCCAAATATGTTGCAAAATCTTCATGGCAAACTTTTGCACCATCTTTTGTAAGGTCACCCGGAATAAGTACAATGTCAACATTTTCATTAATAATGTTGTTTACAATAGCATCAAAAATTGCATCACTTTCAGCAATAAGCTTTCTATCCTGTGCAAGATATGCCTTAAAATCAGGCGAAGCAGTATCGCATAAGTCGGGAGAAAAATAATGTGGATCAGAAACGACTGCTATTTTGGCAGTTGGTTCAGTAGTGTTTTCAACAGTCGAATCATCGTCATCACAAGCTGTAACAACCAGTAGTAATAATAAAGCAAAAATGAAAGACGTTAAAGTCTTTTTGTTGAGTGTGGTAGATTTCATAAACATAAAGGTTAATTCCCCTGGATTAAGTAACAAATAAACAAGGCAGTAAATTAACACCACAAAATGAAGTTACTATTACCATATTATTAACTTATGTTTAAGAAATTATACATTACTATTTTAGGTTAAAATTGTGATCCCTCTATAGCAGGAATTGTAGATATTAACTTTGGGTAAACAATAGCAAAGGCAATCAGGATTTTTTAATTCTGTGTATCAGTGTTATCAATAAACTTTACTATCCCCTTCAAAACAGCTTCCATGCCGGCACTATTCAAGTTTTCAAGATTATCGAGACGGGTATGGTAAACCGGATCAAGTTTATCCATTGAAACACCGGTAATGCTAACTACAGGAATGCCAAATCGCTGAAATGAAGTAGCATCGGTTGCACCAACAGGCATAAATTTATTTTTGTAAGCCACACCAGCTTCATCAAAAGCTTTCATTACATTTTTAGTAACTTTTCTGTTAAAAAACGCAAGTGTCATTAATTCCCCTTTTAGTATCGCTATTTCGTTGGGATCAGCAATAGTATCCAGGTTAATTGCAACAATGTTTTCTTCTTTTAGTTCGTTGGCATAAGATTTAAGGTATTCATGCGAACCCTTTAATCCTGATTCTTCCGAACCAAAACTGGCAATCATCAGACGAGTATTTTTTAACTTGCTTTTACTTGTTTCCGGTTCAACAAAATTCTTAACAGCTTCAATTGCAATGGAAAGCCCCGACAAATTATCTGTGCACCCTTCTGCAAATATTTTTCTGCTGTAAACCTTCAGGAAAGATAACATGGCTGGGGAAAGTACAGCAAAGCCTGTCCAAATATAGAACGACCAATTAATATTCTTGCTAAAACTATTCGGGAATGTATATAGAGTGAGGTAAAATAAAGGAAGAAGCAACAAAAGTATTCCGGCAAGTATAAAAAGTATCATACCCAGAGATTTTAACCAGTAGAACCAAAAGAACTCTTTGGTGCTATCAATATGAGCCGAAATTAAAATTGTTGACTTAATTTCTTCTTTGGGATCGAGTGTACCAATAACATTGGATGAAGGGATTTTTTGGTAAAAGATATCAAGCCAGTCCCAATAAAAAACAAAATGCCCCAAGAACATAAAAAGATTGAGGAAAGCAACAACCATGGCGGCTGTAATTGAATACCAGTAAAGCCCAAGCGAAATAAAAAAGAAAAGTCCAAAAACAAAAAGTGAATTAAATTTGGCATTAAGTGCATTCTCAAATTCATGAGAATACACCTTGGTACAAAACTGTCTTAATTTTTTATAGACAAGTAATTGTGCCGCTTTTTCTTCAAGACTTCCCGGGAGCCTGGCTCCAAACCGTTCAACTATTTCGGAAATAAAACCGATCATAATATTATTGCCTTCATATTTGTTTCGTAGTGCTCCAAATATGACACCTGATCACACTAATGCTAAAATAAAATTATCATGCTTCCCAAACAAGCCCAAAGTTAAAAGCAGCATTCTTATTTATTGGCATTTACCATGGCAGCAATTTCGCGTGCCTGCACCATATTGTAATCAGTGGCAATATTTTTATAATTAACCAGGTCCACAATAGTACCAATGAAGCATAATCCACCAGTTAGAACATACAGGATACCCAGTCCAATCTGATCAACAATAAACCTTTGTACCCCTGCAATACCAAGGAATCCGACCAAAGTTAGTAACAATATTGTTTGCGGGTCTTTTCTTCGTACCCGGTAAATGTTAGCAAACTGCTGTGCTTCATCATCACCCATATTATTCATTATTGCCTGAACATATTGAAATTCCTGCCCAATAAGCTCCGGGATGAAATTAAGTGCATTAGCCATAACAATTCTCCTTTCTTAATTGCCTAATATTTCTCATAAGCAAACTAATTATTCTTGTAGATATTACAAGCAAGGCAAACATTCCAAGCGGGTGAGTATTAAAAGATTCACTTATATTACCATGAAACAAATGTGTAATTGAATTACCCACCCCACAGCCCGGACAAAAATGCAAACCTATAACATCTCCAATGTAATTAAATGGACAAATAGTAAAATGTCCGCATTCATAGGGATTAAGACTTGCCAGATATATTAGTCCGCTAACCCAAATAATAATTTCCAGCCACCTGTTTTGGGTTATTTTGTTATAATATCTTTTTACAACTTCAAACATCTTCATCCGCTTTAAAAAGTTAGACGGACATTTATATAATTAGTTTTATATTTAATATTTTTGGAAACACTAAACAATTTCAAGCATTCTCTCAATAGGAATTCTTGCTTTTTCGGCTACTTCTCTTGGAACCCTTACTTCGTATTTATCATCTCTTAAAGCTTCATAAAGTTTTTCAACAGTAATCATCTTCATATATTCGCATACCGAGTTTTCGCTTGCTGGATAAAATTCCTTTTCAGGATGTGCTTTTTTCATACGGTGAAGAATACCAACTTCCGTTGCTATAAGGAATTTTTTTGAATCCGATTTGGCAACGTGATTAATCATTCCTTCAGTTGAGAAGATACTAATGTTTGAATTATCACCATACTCAAGACTTTTAAGCATGCATGATGTTGAACATCCACATTCAGGATGAATTAGTATTTCAGCGTCAGGAACCATCTTTTCGGCATCAGCTAATTCAAGAGCACCAATTTTAGCATGAACATGACAAGCACCATCCCAAATTTTTATATCCCTACCGGTAACCGCCTTTGCATACGAGCCAAGATATTTATCAGGTAGAAACAAAATCTGCTTGTCTTCAGGAATTGCATTTACAACTTTTACTGCATTCGAAGAAGTTATGCAATAGTCGGAAAGTGCTTTCGTTTCGGCAGTTGTATTAACGTAAGAAACAACAACGGCATCAGGATTTTCCTTCTTCCATGCTTTTAGTTGTTCAGCATTTATTGAAGCAGCAAGCGAACAGCCCGCCTCCAGGTCTGGTATCAAAACTTTTTTATCAGGACTAATAATTGATGCTGTTTCAGCCATAAAATGAACACCGCAAAAAACTATAACATCAGCTTCGGTTTTACCAGCCACCTGCGATAGACCAAGTGAATCGCCTACAAAATCAGCAATGTCCTGAATTTCCGGTATTTCATAATTATGTGCCAATATAACAGCATTCTTTTCTTTTTTTAATCTGTTAATCTCTTCAATCATAAACTTGTTATCAGCCATCATCTACCTTTCGATAAAAAATATATTATCCTAACATAATAATTTTATGAATAAATCCATACAGGGGAACGCTTTTACAGTAAAACTTTATATTGAATATGATAAAGAAAACAGATTCTGCCATCTGAACACATAATTTTTCTTTAATACAACACACTTACAGTTAATTAGATGCTATGAGAATATTTTTATTGCCTGTTACAGATCTTGCCGTGACAACTTCTATTTCATCACCTATTCCGTTAAGGAGTGGTTCTAAACGGCAGTATCTAGCGAATTAATTGATTGGTCTTGATCATTGCTTTTACCACAGAGTGGTTAAAGTTTAGTAGAAATATCATTGAGTAGATGATAAGGGAACCTCGCCAGTGGTTCAACATTTCAGATTACGATTTGAGAAGAGTAACTGCTACGCAGTATTAATAAGTTTGGTAGTATTAATGTTATACAAGAGTAATCGCTAACGCGATATTAAAGAATACCTGCAGGGGAATACTCCTGCCCTACAAACATGCTAATTCATAATGCTCCGGCGGGGTGACTTGTGGGTTTACCTGCCATGAATTGTTGGTAGAAGGTTGCCGACATACAAAACCCAGATAGCGTGTTTTGAAATGACATCAAGTATTTTGCGTTTAGAAAATCTAGATGAATTTGTGTTAAGCGGAATATGATGTTTGAGCAACGAAGTTGTGTGTTTCATATTCCGTAACTAATTCATATGGATTTTTAGCTAAATACTTGATGTCTTGATTTTCTTTGCAACTTTCTTGTATCAAGTTTACCCGCCATGGAGGGCAGAAGAAAGTGGTAGGAATGTTTTGCAACATTTATGAATGATTAAGAAACCATGGAAGTAAAAGTTAACGCAACTTACTCGCCTCTTAAAATACATAGGGAAATGCTGGGTATTACGTGTTGCGAATTATTCCGTAACAAATTTGTGCACCTATTCCGTTAAGGAGTGGTTCTTGACGGCAGTGTATATATAGTTTTGGGCAGAAGAGTAACTGCTATGCAGTATTTAATGCGTTTCGTTGTATTAAGAGCTACACAAGAATAATCGCTAACGCGATATTAAAGAATACCTGTAGGATATCCTGCCCTACAAAGGTTCTAATTCATAATGCCCCGGCGGGGCATCTCATCTGTAGAATAAGCATAAAAACAAATTAATAAGCTGCGTAGCTGCTTTTCGTTAAAACTATTTCTCGGGTGCTTATGAGTCGCTCCTAACGGAGCTAATGAATCTTGCCTTATTACATTTTCTACAGATGAGCCCACCGCTGGTGCTTTCCATTCGCCTCGCAGTGGCTTATATATTCTATTCGCTATTATATTTCTATAAACCCTTACACTACACAAGAGTAATCCGATAACGCGATAATAGACGAAATTATGCTTGCTCGCACTTGTATGATGAATTGGCGGCATGGGGTTGCCAACCCAATAACAAAATAGTTTTAAGACACAAAACCTACGAAGTTCGAAAAACTTCAGAGGTTGAGTAGTTATACCCTTTAAAATAAGTAAGGGCGATCCATTTAGAATCGCCCTTACGCTAAAATATATATTTCTCTTTATAAGTCCCTCCCATTATTGGGGAGGAATTTATGAAGAAGGTTTTATTTCATTAACATCATTTTCTTTGTATCTACAAAGTTACTGCCATCTACACCCTGTGCAGATATCTGATAGATATACATTCCACTTGCCAGTTCAGATGCATTAAAGTTAACGGTCTGAACACCTGCTGTAAAGTTGTTGCTTACTATTTCATTTACTCTCTGACCCAGTGCATTGTACAGTGTTACTGTTACTTTTGCTTCTACTGGTAGAGCGAATTTAATAGTAGTACTTGGGTTGAATGGGTTTGGATAGTTCTGCTGTAAGCTATATTCGCTTGGTACGAATTCTACTTCTACTACATCACTATATGCATAGGTTCCGTCAAAGTCAACCTGACGTAATCTATAGTAGTAGGTACCGCCTACTGCGTTTCTATCTGTAAAGATGTAGCTCTGAGCTTCTGTTGTGGTTCCCATACCATCTACAAACGCTATTTTGCTGAAGTTTTCTCCATCTTCTGATCTTTCTACTTCAAAACCTTTGTTGTTGGTTTCTGTAGCTGTTGACCATTCAAGGTTTATTGATTCGCCTGCTACGTTTGCTGCAAAGCCGGTTAGCTCTACCGGGATTGGGGCGGTATATGCTATATTCAGGTTTAGTGCACTTAGGTTAGCATTATCTACTACTACCTGTGTGGTGCCTTCTTCTACTACCTGGCTAAATACTGCTCCACCAAAACCATCTACTATTGTCATTTCTACGGTTCCTGGTACTTCTGGTATCACGATATCCAATGTTAGGGCATCAGCTCCTGATGAATATTGCCAGCTTAGGTCATATTCTACTGTACCACTGTAACCTGCGTCACCTGTACGGTAATCCATTGGTGAAGATGTTGTGCCATCCGGTAACATTAGTCTTGCATCAAATACACCTGTTGGTGGCATTGGTGGTAGTTCGGTTTCGCCAAGATCGCTATCTATGCCTTCTGTGGCGTTTGGATCAAGACCTAGACCTAATGCATAAGAACCTGTTCCGTTATCACTTACCATCATGGAAATGGTGTATAGTGCGTCCATCTCTTCTGTTGGTTTGCTCTTTTTAACAACTGGCATATTCATAGTAATAGTACCAGCCTGAGAAGCTTTAACCCAGTAACCATGACCAGGCATAAGTTCAGAAGCAGTTGAATAACCGTTATCGAAACCAAAGAAATCAGAATCAATAATATCAGAAGGATCTGTAGAAAGATCAGCTACAGCGGCTGTATAGTGGAAACCACCAATCATGTTCCATCCAGCATTAACAGCAACTGGCATAGCATCATCCATACCGGAAACTGAAACAGTTTCAGCAGCATCATATTTCAACCAGTAACCAGCACCCATAGCCATTTCAGTAACAGTCTGATAACCGTTATCGAACATAAATGCATCAGAAGTAGCGTTAGCAAATAGAGAAGAAACAGCCATATCATCAGCATGAACTGGTACAGAAACCATATTCCAACCAGCAGCAACTTCCATATCCATTGACATCATAGAAGTATAAGCAATAACTAAAGTGTTAACACTTGAGTTTGTAACTTCAAGAGAAGAAGTAGTTTTCATATCTACATCATGAACTACACCACCAAGTGCATCCATTAGATGGAAAGAACCATCGCCTAACTGAGTTGGATCCCAAGAGATAGTGAAAGGATAACCTGAATCACCTGGTTGGAATTTCAATTCCCATTCAGCTTCAGTAGCAACGCCTCTTACATCAGAAAGAGAAGCAGTAGTTTCATCAACATAAATAAAACGTGCGTCAAAAACGCCAGCAGGACCTACAGGAGGTAGTTCCAATTCGTTATATGCAGCATCAAGACCGTCAGTAGCATCTTCTTTCATACCGAAAGTAAGAGTTTCTGAAGATTCGCCACCACCTGCATCAGCAACTGTAAGGTCAGCCATGAAACCAACTGCAGAACCTTCAGCACCTGAAAGCATTACGTCATCAATACAAATTCTGAACATATCTGCATCAGAATAACCATAAAATGCTATATAATATTCGCCTGTAGAAGGGACAGTAAATTCGTCACTCCATTCAACATATTCACTATTTGAATAGTTTTCAAAAGCAAAAAGATCAGCTACAATACCTGATCCATCAGTAGCAGTAGTAATATGACCGCTATAATTTTCAGGGAAACTACTTGTGGTTTTATGGTAGAAAGAGAGACCATAAGATTCAGCATCGTCAAGATTGAAAGGACCAATAAATACCCAGTCATTCATTGCAAGAGAACTGTTCCAGCGTATATTTAGTGAATATTCACCTGAATATGCATAAGAAGCACTATTATAAGCTTCCCATGTATAAGTATCAGAGTTAGCATCAACTACAGTATATTCGTCACCAAGCATACCACCTTCAAAGTCGTCGAAGAAGATAATATTACCTGGATCAGTAGCAGTTGCAGAGGCTTCGTTTGAGGCAGCAGATTCGCCTTCATCATAAACAGCTGTTACTTTATAAGTGTGTTCAACACCATAACTCATTTCAGTATCAGTATAATAGTTAGTAGTTACACCAGTGGCAATAGAAGAACCATCTCTGTAAACAGTGTAAGACTGGAATGCTTTGTTTGAGTTAACTTTTCTTGATGATAAAGCTTTATCATAAGCTTCTTTAGCATCCTGCATTGTAGCATCAAGAGCAAGTTTGGTAGGAACTGATGCCATAGTAAACTGTTCTATATCTGAAGGGTCTTCAAAATCCGCAACCCAATTTTTGTTAGGAGCAGCAGTACCTTCAACAAGCATATCATCGAAAGTTACGTTAAACTGATCAGTTACATCATGATGACGAAAAGCGATATAGATATCCTGACCATCATAAGCAGAAAGATCAATCTGAACCAATTTAAACATACCAGCAACTTCCGAACCTAATGTTTCTTCATGAACATTATCGGTAAAGTCAGCAATTGCAGTACCAGAAGTAGAAACCAATACTGAATAATGTTCCAAAAACCATTCGTCATCAGAACAACCAACATAAAAACTTAAAGAAGTACTAGAAGTAGCTGAAAACTGAGGTGTAATAAGATAGTTATTAGGCTGAGCGGCACCAACATAGTTGATGTAAGAGAATGAAGCAGCAGCATATGAACCACTGTTCACGAACGAATCCCAAACTTCAAAATTGTAACCGTCATCATCCTGATCAACAGCTAACCATGAAGAAGGAATATCACCTGATTCAAAACCCTGCGCATTTGGGTTTGAAGGTGTTTCCCATGTTAATTGAATTTCACCTAAACCACCTTCAGCAACAAGTCCTGACGGAGGATAAGTTTGGCCTATCATCATAGTAGTGACAAGCATAGCGACCATAAAGGTCAAAACAACGCGATAAAGATTGCTCATAGCAACTCCTTAGATTGGTTAATAGAATTAATGTATTAATATAGAAACAGTATCCTACTCAACAGCAGATTCAGTAACTTCAATAATTTTTCTGCTGGTGTTAAGTTTGCAGTTCACTCCATAAGGAATAGTAATATTATCCTTGATATGACCATGTTTTACATTATAAAACACGGGTTTATCAAGTTCACCAAAATAATCTGCAATTACTTCGTTAAGAGTAAGAGTATTCTTTTTGTCGTCTGTTTCGTAACAATCAACAAAACGACCTAACAACACGCCTTTGGTTTTAGCCAAAACTTTCGAAATAGCAAGGTGGTTAAACATACGATCTATTCTGTATGGCGGCTCGCCAATCTCTTCGAGCAACAAAATAGATTCGCTAAAATCAGGTATATACTCACTCCCCAATGATGATGATACCAGTGCGAGATTACCACCCATTAAACGGCCTTCGCTTCGACCGTGTGACAAAATATAAAAATTTTCTTCGTCGGGATTTTTTAATTTTCCTATTTTAGCTTTAGAAGACAAAATCCTCCAGAAAAGTTCTTCTGTAAATGGTGACACATCATTATAGAAATCGACAGCAACCATTGGTCCGGCAAAAGTTACCAGTCCGGTCTTTTTAAGAAACGCTAACTGAAGAGCGGTGATATCACTATAACCAACAAAAATCTTCGGATTGTTTCTTACAAGATCGTAATCAATTTTTGGAAGTAACCTTCCCGACCCATAGCCACCTCGTACACAAAAGATTGCCTTTACATCCTTGTTCTCAAACATATAGTGCAAATCTTCCAGTCTCTGTTCGTCATTACCAGCAAGATAGCCCCGTTGAGCACCAACGTTCTTGCCTACTTCAACTCTGTAGCCCAATTTTTCCAAATAATTAACGCCATCGTTAATTCTGGAAAGATCGGCAGGTAATGATGCTGGCGAAATTACTCCGATCAAATCTCCATGATTTAGCTTTTTAGGTTTTACTATATCCATAATACCAGAATTTTATAATAAATAGCAGCTACATGATTTCCCGAATTTTGAGATTTCCCGGGTTCGAATATTTTTAAAAATAAACTATACAAAATTATTTTTGCGTCTTCTAATTGTGCATGTACAAAAATGTAAAATTAATATAACTGATAGAAATTTTATATTCAATCTCAATTCTATAATTAATTAAGCTTATCTGTGTTAAATTTAACTATTTTTTCATTTTGTTAAAAAATTCCATGTGATTTTTAAGTCCCACACGCCAAAATTCACGATTATGTTTACCCGGACGAGAAATAAATTTAATATCAATTCCCTGTTTTAGAGCTTCATTATAAAAATTTTCGTTAACTTCGTAAGCAAAATCGTCAACACCACATTCAAGTATAAGCTTTTTATCTAAACCTTTTATATTGCCAAGCAAATTTATAACTGAATTATTTTTCCATACTTCCGGGTAATCCTTAATACTACCTATTCCTTCCTTAATACTCCATCTGTCAGGAAAGTGGGTTAAGTCCATAATTCCGCTCATACTACCGGCAGCATTAAAATATTTGTTGTTCCTAAGAAACAGGAGCATTGAGCCATGACCGCCCATGCTTAAACCGGTTATAAAAATATTCTTGTAATCAATTTTATATTTCGATTCTATTCCAGGCACCAAATCCGCCCAAAAGAATTTTTCGAACTGTACGTTTGGTTTCATTGGATTATTAAGATACCATGAATCACTAAAACCATCAGGACAAACAATAATAAAGTTGTACTTATCTGAATAATATTGAACATCGGCAATTTCGCCCCAATAAGACCAATAGCCAGTCCAACCATGAAGAAGGTACAAAACTGGATACTCAGTGTCAACCTGCATACCTGATGGAGTAAAAACCATTACCGTATCAGGGTATGGTATATAATCTGCCTTAAAAACAAGTGTATCCTGCGAATAAATTGCTGCAGTAAAAAATAAAAATAAGAATATAACTTTTTTCATTCCAAGCTCTATAATTTAAATTAACAATAGTACTTTTCCACGAATTTCAGCAAGATAGTCTGATTGTAAAATTTCAATTATCTCATTTTCCTTAAGTATAGGGTTGTTGGATAATTCTACAAAATCAGCTACACCATCCCTTTTAATAATCGTTTTTACCATTTTCTCTAACCATTCCCCATATTTAAGCGGCAGGGAAAAATCCGCCTCAAAACTATTCATTTGCACCGAAAAAATATACTCTTTTTTATTCTTCTGTTCAAATATCAGTTCCGAACCTAACCAAATAATTTTCCTGATTTTTGATAATTTTTTTGGAGTATTCAATATATTGTTGCTAATGGCATGTCTATCAAGGGTTGGATCCGGAACTTTTACATCAAACCATTTTTGAATCCTCCAGTCCAAACCTATACCATTCATATAATTATATAGTGATTTTCTTAATCCTGCCCCAAATTTATCATGGTTTGCTCCGCTAATATCTTCATGAACAAGATCGTTATTTGCAAATCGGTTTAACTTACTATTCCTGATTTTTATTTTATAGGCTTCAGGGCTACCGTAAACCGGACTATGACGCGTTAATATGAACTTATGCCAAAAAGCCGAATCGA
Source organism: Melioribacteraceae bacterium (assembly GCA_963663615.1). Classification (GTDB taxonomy): domain Bacteria; phylum Bacteroidota; class Ignavibacteria; order Ignavibacteriales; family Melioribacteraceae. The sequence continues at coordinate 443,628 of OY760517.1, read as the reverse complement.
GTAATCCGTTGGCAAAAAATTGCCTTACTACTTCAAGACTATCAATTGTTTCCTGTGCTGTTTGCGTAGGAAAACCATACATTAAATATGCGTGAACCAAAATGCCTGCTTCCCTGAAATTGTTACATGCATTTGCAGCCTGAAAAATTGTAACACCCTTATTTATTTTTTTTAGTAATCTTTCGTTTGCTACCTCTATTCCTCCAGATACTGCTATACAACCCGATTTTGCCAATAGTGCACAAAGATCGCTACTATATGATTTTTCGAACCGGATATTACCCCACCAGGTTACATTGATGTTGCGTTTGATAATCTCAACAGCCATCTCCATTAGCAAGGCAGGTGGGGCAGCTTCATCGGTAAAGTGGAAGGATGTTACTCCGGTCTGTGCAATAATGCTTTCAATTTCATCAACTATTTGTTTAGCTTTACCGGGACTGTACCTGCCAATGTAATCCAGATTTACATCACAAAAAGTACACTTCTTCCAGTAGCAACCATGTGCCAACGTCATTTTATTCCAAAAGCCATCCGACCATAATTTATGCATGGCATTAGGTATTTCTATAAGAGAAAAATAGTCATCGATATTAATACCGGTAAAATCATAATGTGGTGTATGTACTACATTTGCGTTACCCCCCTCAATATATTCAATGGCGTTGTTCGCTCGTAGCATTGTTCTCACAAAATCGCCGCTGCCTATTATTCTTTCAATTGGTATCTCGCCATCATCAAATGTAATATAATCTACATAATTAAATATAGCGGGATCACTAAGGTTTCTCAGCTCTGTATTAACATATCCCCCACCAAGAATAATTTTACACTCGGGATTTATTTCTCTTACTACTTTAGCAGTTAAAAGTGCCCCAACCAAATTACCGGGAAACGGAACAGACAAAGCAAGAAAATCACACTTGGCAAATTCAGAGTTACTTCTAACTGTTTCAATAATTGTTGAATTTATTAGATTGTTCTGAAGTACAAGCTCTTCGATATTTTCAAACTCGGGCTGACTTGCAGCTATTGATTCGGCATACCTGCTAAATCCAAAATGGTTTGATATATTCTGCTGAATAAACTTTACTATATCCTGAATAAACAAAGAGGCTACATATTTGGCATTATCAAGCATCCCCATCGAACCAAATACAAGTTTTTCATCCACTATATTATTATATGATTCACCAATGGGTAAAAATCCGTCCTGCATTATTTTATATGCAAAGCCGTTATTATTACCTTTCAAAAAGTTTATTACGGAATCAATATTATTAATATACTCACGCTTAAGCTTAATCATTCTCGAAGAATAAAAATCGAGTTCTCTGTTATGCTCAACCTCTCTAAAAACTTTTGTCAGCCCTTCTGCCGAAAATAGTTTAAGTAATACCTTTACCGACAAATCACACGAAGATGCATTATACCCCTTCTGGTTAAGATACCCTGATAATTGGGTTACCGAAGGGTATGTTGTATTTGGTTGAATAAACGGTGGAATAGTAAGTAAAATTTTCTTCATGCATTTACCTTAAAACATACTAAGCTGGTCGGTTTTGCTTTCATCAAAAAATTGCATGTGCGAAGGTATGGAATATTTTTCACAAAACTCACCAAATTTTTCGTATAGTCGGTTATCATTTTGTGCCTTGCAAAAGTAACTGTCACCAAAAGTGCTTTCATACTTTTTCCTGGTACCCGGAAATTTATCATTAAGTTTATTATAAAAATATTCACGCTGTCCGCTACGGCACGTCATACCAAAACACGCTATTATATATGAAGCTCCATTATCAACAGCCATACGGCAAAGCTTAAATATATTCTCCTCATTATCCTGAATAAATGGGAGTATAGGCATAACTACCGCACCAGTATAAATACCGTTAACGGCAAGGGTTTTCATGGCAGCAAAACGCTCGGATGTTAAGGACGCTCCCGGTTCAACTTTTTTTGCGAGTTTATCCTCCGCCGAGGTTACCGAAAAACTTACAGCAGCATATACTTTGGATATTTCCTTAATTAATTCAATATCCCTTGTAACATATTTGCTCTTTGTAATAATGTGTATGGGAAACTCAAAATTTGCGATAATCTGAAGTGCACGTTTTGCATATTCAAGTTTTAACTCAACAGGCATGTAACAATCATTCATTGATCCGAAACCAATTGTACCTTTTTTCTTTTTTGCTTTTAACTCTTTCCTCAGCAAATCAGCAGCATTAGTTTTAACACGTATTTTTGAAAGCTCACCCAATTGGTAACAATCACTACGCGAATCACAATAAATACATCCATGCTGGCATCCGCGGTACAAATTCATACTATATTTTGTACCAAACCAGGTATCGGTTTCCCTATAAGTTGAAAGTATTGTTTTTGCTGTAATTTCTTCAATCATATAACATAGTATTCAGCATGGATATAATAATATCCGTACCTTTTTTGAATGATATTGAAATAGGTTAACTTGTTCCCTATTTTTAACAAGATAAATAAAAATAATGGTTTTGAAAAATGAAAATTGCTCTCGGACAAATTAATCCCATCATAGGCGATATAGAGGGGAACAAAAAAAAGATACTAGATGTATATTTTAAGGCTTGCAGCGATGATGCCGAACTGGTTATTTTTCCTGAACTTGCTATTTGCGGTTACCCCCCGCAAGATTTAATTGAAAAACAACTGTTCAGAACCAGAGTGCGACAAGCAACTGAAGAAATTGCCTCAAAAACCGGCGATACAGGTGTTGTTTTTGGTACAATCACCGGTGAGTACGATTCGGTTGGCACAGGCATTTACAACTCTGCTGTTCTTTGTTATAATGGTCAGGTTCAGTTTACACAAAACAAAACCTTGCTGCCAAACTATGATGTGTTTGATGAGGTTCGTTATTTCGAATCAGCTAAATCGGTACATATTGCCGAGTTCAAGGGCGAAAAGCTGGGAATATCAATATGTGAAGATATTTGGAACGATGCCGATTACTGGAAGAAACGACGCTATGAAGCTGATCCGGTAAGGAGACTTGTGGATAAGGGTGCTACTTTGCTCGTAAACGTTTCCGCTAGTCCCTATGCATACGGAAGACGACAGGAACGATACGAAATGCTTTCGACACTAACCAAAAACGATAGCCTTCCCCTAGCTTATGTGTGTTGCGTTGGTGCTCAGACAGACCTCGTTTTTGATGGTGGCACAATGTACTTTAACAGCGAGGGAGAGCTTTGTGCTCTTGGAAAAACCTATGAAGAAGATTACCTTTTGGTTGATACCAACAATTGTAAAGGTAATATTACCGATATAGAAAAATCGTTTGAAGAAGAAGTTCTTGCAGGACTTGTTCTTGGTGTTAAGGATTATGCTGATAAAACCGGCTTTAAAAAGGCACTGGTAGGATTAAGTGGCGGAATTGATTCGGCTATTGTAGCGTATATTGCCGTGGAAGCACTTGGTGCCGAAAATGTTCACGTTGTTATGATGCCTTCACAATACTCGAGTGAAGGAAGTATAACCGATTCGCAGAAACTTATCGATAATCTTGGCATCACATCCGATACAATTTCGATAAAGTCTGTATTCGACAATGCACTTGAGGTACTTACACCCGCATTTAATAATGCTGAGGCTAACGTTACAGAAGAAAATCTGCAATCCCGAATACGGGGTTTATACCTTATGGCTTTATCGAACAAGTTCGGATACTTATTGTTAACCACCGGAAACAAATCGGAAATAGCAATGGGCTATGCTACTTTGTACGGTGATATGAATGGTGCACTTGCAGTAATTGGGGATGTTTATAAAACCGAGGTTTACAACCTTGCAAGATTTATAAATCGTAATGGTGAAATTATCCCTGATAATATTATCACCAAAGCTCCATCTGCCGAGTTGCGACCCGACCAGAAAGACGAAGATTCTCTTCCGCCTTACCCGGTTCTTGATAAAATTCTTAAAATGTACCTTGAAGAGTATAGTGAATTTGACGAGATAGTAGAGGTTGTTGGTGATGAAGAACTGGTTAGAAAAACCCTTAAACTGGTTGACTTAAACGAGTTTAAACGTAAGCAGGCAGCTCCGGTTATACGAGTATCTACAAAAGCATTTGGGTACGGCAGACGCTTCCCGATTGTTCAGAAATGGAGAAGATAAATATAAAAGGTAAATTATGAAATCATTCAAAATAATTCTTTCACTTGTTATACTTCTTGCAACAACAATGTTTGCACAGTTCCCCTTTGGCAAACAATATATTGAGGCTTCCTACTACCCTTCTTTCGATAAGGTGTATGCCGGAAGTGAGTTTAAACTTGCCGTTGATCTTAAAATTGAAGACTCATGGCACGTCAATGCTAATAAACCTAATGACGAAAACCTGATTCCAACCGAAATTATTGTTAAACAAAATAATACCTTTTCGGTACAAGGGTTATATTTCCCGAAAGCTCACGAGTATGAGTTTTCATTCTCCGAAGAGCCTGTTGCAGTGTATGACGGTCTTGTTACTGCCGGAGTGCTTGTAACGGTTGCCGAAAATGCCCAGCCGGGTGATTATGAACTGCCTGTTACTGTTAGCTACCAGGCTTGTAACGACCAAACCTGTATGCCCCCTATGGAACTGGATACTGTTCTTACAATTACTGTTGCGGCTAAAACAGAAGCGGTTAACCAGATAAATGCTCAAAAATTTGACGGAATGCAGCTTGAATCTGCTCAGCCAACCGAAGAAACCAAAGACGATGATTCATTGCAAAGTAAACTTGAAAAGAGTGGTCTTATTCTTGGACTTATAATAGTTTTCCTTGGTGGACTTGCACTTAACCTTACTCCTTGTGTGTATCCACTTATACCAATTACAGTTGGGTATTTTGGCTCACAAAGCGAAGGTAGTACGGGCAAACTGTTCGGACTTGGCGTACTTTACGTTCTTGGTATGGCTCTTACGTATAGTGTTGTTGGGGTAGTTACTTCCCTAAGTGGTGCAGTATTCGGAGCACTGCTTCAAAATACATTTGTAATACTTGCAATAGTTGCTGTTCTGTTTGCTCTTTCGCTTAGTATGTTCGGATTGTACGAATTCAAGTTCCCTGACTCCTGGGTAATGAAAGCTGGCGGTGCTCGTGCCGGTGGCGTTGGAGCCTTCTTTATGGGCTTAACTATGGGTATTGTTGCTGCTCCGTGTATTGGTCCTTTTGTACTTGGACTTGTAGCGGCTGTTGCTGCAAAGGGTGATCCTCTTTACGGCTTTATTATGTTCTTTACCCTTGCAGTGGGACTCGGTACACCATACCTTATCCTTGCTGTATTCTCCGGTAAGTTAAAATCGTTGCCACGTGCAGGTTTCTGGATGGAAGCTGTTAAACATATATTCGGCTTGATTATGATAGCCATGGCGTTATACTTCCTAGCTCCAATTCTGCCAAAATCGTTTAGCGGTTATGTACTTCCTGTTTATGGTATTGGTGCAGCCCTTTATCTAATGTTTATTGATAAAGTTGCAAACAACCAGAAAGGTTTCAGAATATTCAAAATAGCATTATCTGTACTGGTTATTGCTGTTTCGGCATACCTGCTTGTACCTACTGAAAAGAAAGCTCCCGATTGGCAGAAGTTTACTACCGAAGCTTACCAGAGTTCATTAGCTAATAATGATAAAATGATTATCGATTTTTATGCAGACTGGTGTATTCCATGTAAGGAGCTTGATGCGTTAACCTTTAGCGATGACCGCATTATTGCCAAATCAAAAGAATATACCATGTACAAAGTTGACATGACGAAAACTGCAAGCGAAGAAACTGAACGCATACGCAAACAGTTTGAGATTAAAGGTATGCCAACCATACTTATAATAGATGCAAACGGTAACGAAATTAAACGCCTAACCGGTTTCGTACCCGCTGATGAGTTTCTCGAGTTTATGAAGTGATTTAGGATTTTAGATTTGTGATATAAAACTCAACCTCCGATGTTTTAGAAACATCGGAGGTTTTTTGTATAAAACTTTAAGATAGATAACATTGGAAAAGCATTTGAACATAATCACTAATATTTTTTCCGTATAATTACAAACCCTGTAACTGTCACAAAGGGTTTGTAGCACTGATAATTAGTGGGATTCATCAGAAATTATTTCAGCGAAAATACCTCGAATATAAAAATGTAAGAAAACCTTTACATTCTGATTAACTTTAAATTCTTCATAATTACCTTTAATTAAAGGAAAGGTTTGTTGAAGCTCTAAAATTCTTATACGCTTATAACTACCATTTCTTGAAAACAAAATATAACCATTAAATTGAAGTGGTATTCCATCCTTATCACGCCAAATTTGCTTATACTCAGGATTGATATTATATTGAGAAGATTTCAACTTGCTCAACTCATTTTTTCCATTATTAAAGTTATATGAATAAGACTCAGCAATAAATTTATAGTAATAATACTTCATAGGAAATTCGAGTTGGAGAAATTCATATTTTGCGCAAAATAAAAATAATTCGCCCCTATTGTCTGTGTTAAATAAGCTTTCTCCATAATACCTAAAAAGGAACTTTATGACTTCATTATTATCAGTATATTGAGTCATCTCATCAATCAAACTACTACATTTTTCTTTACAATCCGAATCAAGATTCGCTTTATAATAGTTGTACAACAAGATACATGCATATGGTCTTAATTTAAAGTCACCATACAAATCCATTAATTTGTTTTTATAATCCTGATCGTTATAGGCATATGTATATTTACACGTATATTCATATTCTACTTCACTTATCCAATCTGAGTTCTCATTTACACTAGTTTTAGCTAATTGAAGAAGTTCTTCAATTTTAATTCGAATTGATAGTTGCTCTCGTTCATTACGTTTAACATGGGTTAGCTCCCATATAAGTAAACGGATATAATCTGTATAGCTAAATGCACTAAAAGGATCATATATTAATTTGATTTGAAAATCTTCTTTCGCTTCCTGCATATAAGTTAATGTATAATTATATTCAGTTTCATTTTTTGCATATTCTCTCGCTAGTTCAAAATTAATCATTGCTTTTCGATGAATAAACTTAGAATTTTTAAAGTTTAGTAAACTTTCCGCATAAACGACAAGCTTCAATGCTCTTTTTAGGTTTTCAATCCCTCCCCTTTTTCTTAAATGGCTAGAATAGTGAAAAAGGAAGAAGGGGTCCTCCGATAATTTCTGATAACCAGAATCATATAATTGAGAAATTTTGATCGTGTTAAAAATCCCTTCCCTAACTAATATTTTGAGTAGGTTAGTAACCATGAATGAATTTCTCCTGCCGTACTCAACAGAATTAAGAATTTTTCTATAATAATTGTATTGTTCGTCTTTTTTCGGGAGGATCAACTTTATTAGTTCCTCAGCAACAATCGAATGTTTAGTGTGAAAGTAAAGGTCTGGGTTAGTGCCATAAGAGGCAACTTCTTTTTGAATAAATAGCCCTTTACCCTCCGTTCTCACAATTCTATCAATAAAATCATCCCACTCTATACCAAGTATCCTTTTGAGAATTGTTGCGGGCATGTCTAACTTAAATCTATGCATTAGAGCAGTAAACAAAAATGCTTTCTTTGCAATATTGGATAACTCATTATATGCCTTTAATAGATCATTTTTATGCTGACCATCATCAACAATGGATAAAAATGATACAAATGAATCTCTACTATATTTTTCTTCAATAATCTTTTTATAACTAGCTCTTTCTCTAGTATCTCTAATTCTTATAATTCCCACGCTATTTAATTTATCAAGTAGATCATAAATTTCCTTTTCACTTAGAGATGCATCTAGACACAAATCAAACACTTCCTTCATATCTCTAGAATATTTATATTTCTCAAGAATATTCTCCCTGATAGGGACCAAAAAGAAAATATTAATGTCATTAAATTGTTCAATACTTAATTCTCTTCTTAACTCTAGAAGGTCCTTAAATATGCTATCAATTTCAACCTGATCGCAATAAAACAAAATATTTTTGGCAATTGACTTAGATAAAACTTCGACTATGCTTGATTTTACTAAGTCTACAAAATCAATAATTTCAAATGCAACAACATCATATTCTGAATTATTTATCATCTCATAAATTAATCTTAATGCAAATGTTGTTTTGCCTATTCCAAATTCACCCTTTAAGAAGAATATTGGAATTAGTGTAGTTTTTGACTTGCCAATAACAGAAAAAATATGCTCAACAAATTCTCCAATCCTGGACTCTCTAGCTACATCTAACTGCCTTTGAACTACATTAAAGTTTGGTTCCTCTCCTTTATAAAAATCAATTGGATTGATAAACTTACTTTTGTAATTGTTGTTAAACTGTATAATTTTCCCATCTAATTTCAGCATAAGTTGTGGAGTAAAATTAATATACTGATTCTTGCTGTTCGTTATCGATATTTTTTTTCGAGTAACAATTTTTGAAGCCTCTTCAGTTTCCCAATTAGCATAAGACGTAAAAAAATCTTGAAATGAACATTTAATCACACAGATACGTTGTTGAGAATAATAGTGTAAAGAACTTTCATTTGGATATGGGTCTATATTAATTATCCATTTTTGTTCTCGGAATTTGTAAGAATCAAAATTCATAATTAATTTTTTACTAAATTTATCACGAAATGAATATCCAACAGTTAGAAAAAGTATATTATTTGAAAGATTTCTTAAATCATTGAGTACTATTTTATAATAACTTTTTAATTCTTGAAAATCACGAGTTGAAAATGCAAGTGGATATTTACCTTTATCAGAAATACATCCATTGAGTTTAACATATTTAATCTCAATGTTTGAAGGATTATAATTATATTCCTGCTTATTTCTAACCGGCACAATTTCATAATTATCATTCGTAGTAATTCTTACTTCATCATAAGCTCTTTCAATCAGTAGATCAAAATTGGTTGTGATTATTTGACGCCAAGGAAGGGATACAATTGTTCTATGTTCTGGTGTTGGTTTCAGTTTTCTGAGCATATCTGCAACAGTTATATCGAAATGACTTCGTTTGAAAGTAGGATCAGCAGATAAAATATCAACAAATTGGGTTATATCATTTTCTTGAAATTCTCTACCTAAATAATCCTCGTAGTACTCAATGATTTCATTACTTAGGTATTTTTTTTCACCAATAGAAGCCCCTGCTCCCAAGAATAGAATAGCATTCCCTTCTTTAATCTTTCTAAAAAAATCGTTCAATTTTTCTTTATTTTCAACAATATTTAATATATGCTCCATTCTTATCCCCTCATAAACATGGTTCTAAGATAAATGATCTCCCAAAGCATAGCAATAGTTAATTTAATATATTACATATTATTCTGCATTCGTTAGCGAATAAGATCACTAATCAGCAATCTAAAATCACAAAAAAACTTACAGAAACCGCCATTCATTAAACATTTAATAATTGAATGCGATAATATTGGTGGATATGCGAAATATCATTGACATTATGGTTAGGTTACGATATTTTTGTTTATGGTTAGAGTAGAGAGATATATTTCATAGTCCTATATAGTATTTTGGTGAGCCCCTCGGTCTGTTAGTAAAAAAGATTGAGGGGTTATTTTTATATTTGCAAAAATTAGGGAATAATCTCCTTTAATGATTGCTTAAAGAAAAAGGCTTTTATATTTTAGTTATGTAACATAAAAAATCTTATGTAAAATAATTGATGACGAGTCAGAAAAGACATGGCACAACAAAACGGAAAAGAACTAAAAAGCGTTAGCGATGTAACTGTTATGTTCGCCGGCGATTCCGGTGACGGCATGCAGCTAACAGGTTCACAATTCAGTGATACCACAGCCTTTGTTGGCAACGATTTAAGTACCCTCCCCGATTACCCCGCAGAGATACGTGCCCCTGCTGGTACATTGTACGGAGTTAGTGGTTTTCAGTTGCATTTTTCTTCACAGCACATACACACTCCGGGAGATACACCCGACGCCCTGGTTGCCATGAATCCGGCAGCCCTTAAGAAAAACCTTAAGAACCTGAAGCCCCACGCTATTATAGTTGTTAACACAGATTCTTTCGATCCTAAAAACCTTAATCTTGCTGGTTATGATAATAATCCGCTTGAAGACGATACTCTTGCAGGTTTTAAAGTTTATAAAGTACCTATCACCAGTCTTACACAAAACGCTCTGGAAGGTAGTCCATTAAGCATAAAGGAAGTTCAGCGTTGTAAAAACTTCTTTGCTTTAGGCTTAATGTACTGGCTTTACAACAGACCACTTGAGCCAACCATGGACTGGATAAACGAAAAATTCGCTAAAAAATCTGCTATTATAGAAGCCAATACCAAAGCTCTTAAAGCAGGTTTTTACTATGGGGATGCTACCCAGATATTCACAACAAGGTTTAAAGTTAAACCTGCGCAACTTTCTGCCGGTACATATCGTAATATTTCCGGTAACGAGGCTGTTGCAATTGGTTGTGTGGCTGCATCATTACTTAGTGAATTGCCATTATACCTTGGTACATATCCAATTACACCTGCTTCCGATATACTTCATTTCCTTTCGAAGTACAAAAACTATGGTGTAAAAACATTTCAGGCTGAAGACGAAATTGCCGGTATTGCATCTGCTATTGGTGCTTCTTACGGCGGTTCGCTTGCTGTTACTACTACCAGTGGTCCCGGTCTTGCCCTTAAAACTGAAGCTATGGGACTTGCAATTATGACCGAGCTTCCACTTGTTATTGTTGACGTTCAGCGTGGTGGTCCTTCTACCGGATTACCTACCAAAACCGAACAGGCTGATCTGTTTCAGGCTGTTTACGGACGTAATGGCGAGGCTCCACTTGTTGTTGTTGCGGCATCTACACCAAGCGATTGTTTCTATATGGCTGTTGAAGCTGCTAAACTTGCACTAAAATATATGACTCCGGTTATATTACTTACCGATGGTTATATTGCAAATGGTACTGAGCCGTGGAAACTTCCGAATGTGGAAGACCTTGAAAAATTCCCGGTAAAATTTGCCGATGATCCTGAAACTTTTGCTCCATATAAAAGAGACGAAAACCTTTCAAGATTGTGGGCTACTCCTGGTACAAAAGGTATGGAACACCGCATTGGTGGTTTGGAAAAAGCTAACGTTACAGGTAATGTTAACTACGATCCTGATAACCACGAATTTATGGTTAACCTGCGTGCCCAGAAAGTAGCAAATGCTGTAAAGGATATTCCTGATATTGAAGTTGACGGTCCGGCTGAAGGCGACCTTCTTGTTCTTGGTTGGGGTGGTACTTACGGTGCTATTACCGAAGCTATTGAAAAAGCCAGGGATGATGGCTATAATGTTGCTCAGGCACATCTTAAATATATTAATCCTTTCCCTGCTAATCTTGAAAAAGTTCTTAAAAGCTACAAGCAGGTTCTCATACCTGAATTGAATCTTGGTCAGCTTGCAACTCTTATTAAAAGTAAATATATGCTTGATGTGGTAACTTTATCGAAAGTTAAAGGCTTACCATTCAAAGCTTCCGAGATTAAGAACCGCATTGTTGAAATGCTTGGAGGTTCAAATGGCAAATAATGAAAATGTAAAAACAACCGATAAAAAACTAACCGCTAAAGATTTTCAGTCCGGACTTGATGTACGCTGGTGTCCGGGTTGTGGTGACTATTCAGTACTGGCACAGGTTCAGAGAATATTCCCTACTCTTGGTATTCCAAAAGAAGACTATGTATGGGTTTCCGGTATTGGATGCTCAAGCCGTTTTCCCTATTATATGGATACTTACGGATTCCATACAATTCATGGTCGTGCTCCTGCAATTGCAACCGGATTAAAAGTTGCACGTCCCGAACTTGCTGTTTGGGTTGCAACCGGTGACGGCGATCTTATGAGTATTGGCGGAAACCATTTTATTCACGCCTGTCGTAAAAATGTTGACCTTAAAATTCTGCTTTTCAATAATCAGATTTATGGTTTAACAAAAGGACAGTATTCTCCTACATCCGAACAGGGTAAAGTTACAAAATCAACTCCGTTTGGTAGTGTTGACTATCCTTTTAATCCTTCTTCTCTTGCTCTTGGTAGCGAAGCAACATTTGTTGCACGTACTTTCGATCGAGACCCAAAACACATGCAGCTTATGCTTAAACGTGCTGCTGCTCATAAAGGTGTAGCTTTTGTTGAAATATACCAGAACTGTAATATATTTAACAATGGTACATTCGAGCTGCTTACAAACAAGGAAACCAAAGCTGATAACGTGGTTGTTCTTGAAGATGGCAAACCTATGCTATTTGGCAAGGAACAGGAAAAAGGTATTAAACTGGAAGGATTTAATCCGGTTGTTATCAATCTTAACGATGGTAAACATACTATTGATGATGTGTGGGTTCATGAAGAGAAAGATGAAAATCCTATTCGTGCTTTTATACTTTCGCACATGACCGATCATCCTGAGCTACCTACACCTATTGGTGTATTCCGCGAAATCAGCAAACCTACTTACGATGAAGGTGTTGAAAATCAGCTAAACGCTATTACCGAAAAGAAAGGTAAGGGAACATTAAAAGACCTTCTATACACCGGCAATACATGGGAAGTTGATGAGAACGGTGAAGTAAAACACTAATACAATCTTATAAATTACCAAAGGCGATTCATAACGAATCGCCTTTTTTTATGTATTTCGCAATTTCCTTTCGCCAAAAGTTAAGCAATTCCGTTAAGGAATGGTTTCCAATGGCAATGTAAGAATAATCTCTAAAATGATATGTTAACGTCGGTAGAGGGCTACCGACCTACGTAACTGCTACGCAGTCATAATGTGTTTTGCCAATTCAATGTTACACAAGAATAATCGCCAGTGCGAAATGTAAGAATCGACAGGAGAATACTCCTACCATACAAAGGTCCTAATTCATAATGCCCCGGCGAGGCATCTCATCTGTAAAACAAGCATTATAACAAAATTTTAATGCTTTTCGTTAAAACTATTTCTTGGGTGCTTATGAGTCGCTCCTGACGGAGCTAATGAATCTTGCCTAAATACATTTTCTACAGATGAGTCGCACCGATGGTGCTTTCCATTTGCTATGCCGTGGTTTTTATATTCTATTTCTATAAACCTTTGTCCCTCGCGGGACTTTAATTAGGGTATGGAGATGCGAAATACACTACACAAGAGTAACCCCTATGTGATTTGTAAGAATCGACAGGAGAATACTCCTGCCCTACGATACTATAATTGTAGTGGGACAAGAAACCTCCGAAATTTTTGAAATTTCGCAGGTTTGAATAATAATTGTGCCACTCCCCCAGAGCTCTTTGTTTTGTTTTATTATCTTCTATAAACATTTTGTCCCATCGGGACTTAAACAATTGATAATTTATTTTACCGGTATTTAAACGACATCAAGTATTTTGCGTTAAGAAAATCTAGATGAATTGGTATTAAGCGGAATATGATGTTTGAGCAACGAAGTTGTGTGTTTCATATTCCGTAACTAATTCATATGGATTTTTAGCTAAATACTTGCAGTCTTGATTTTCTTTGCAACTTTCTTGTATCAAGTTTACCCGCCATAGAGGGCAGAAGAAAGTGGTAGGAATATTTTGCAACATTCATGATTGATTAAGAAACAATGGGAGTAAAACTTAACGCAATTTAATTGCCTCTTAAAATACATAGAGAAATGCTGGGTATTACGTGTTGCGGATTATTCCGTGACAGATTTGTTAAACCTGTACCGTTAAGTGTGTTCTTAACGGTAGTGTATGTGGTGTCGTTTTGGTTAATTGCCCACACAAGAGTAATAGCTACGCGATTAGTAAAACTCGTCAGAGAACACTCCTGCCCTACCTTACTGATAATTAGTGTATAACAAAAATTTGTGGTAACCCATTACTTTATTCGTGGGGGTATTTTGACATGTGATATTACCTAACATGCTATTGTCTATCGCAAACCACTACGTAACAAAAACACACTACATCCAAAATAAAGGATTCAATTTACCGGAATTTGGATACTCTATTTCATCCCCCATATTTTATTCTTTTATATGTATATGTATAGCAATTGTTTTATATTTACAGGTTAAATTGCCAAATATGCGGATAACAGGTATTAGTGTACAAAAGACTCATCATATTATTATTTCTGCTTTTCTACATTTTCCACCCTATATTTTTCTATACGGTGCTAAATGTAAGGAAACACTATATTAGGAAGGAAGTGAAACGCCAAATTGTTCACGGTCTTGATGAGCAGAATTTGGTAACACTTAAATTCCACAAGGATGAGGTTAGCAAACTGGTTAAGTGGAAACACTCCAGAGAGTTTGAGTATCACGACTTTATGTACGATATCATATTCACTACAACAAGTGCTGATTCAATAACCTATATCTGCTTTCCTGATAACGATGAATCTGCCGTAAATGCACATATATTACAGGTAGCTTCAAACAACTATTCTCATGATCCGCTAAAAACACGTATTGAAACCATACTTAAATACAACCAGATAAACTTTAACTTTTTTGTAGAACGATCTGTATCAAATGTTATACTGCCCGACTCAGCAGTTAAATATTTTACTCCCAATAGTTCCTACAATTTTACAATCCCCAAACCACTGGTACCCCCTCCGCAATTTACCTGAATATTAATTCTGTAATGCGTCTAATCTTATAGTTCTTCTCTAATAATAAGTGTAAAACTATAATGGTTTGCGTGAATATTTAATTATAACAATAACTTACCATAAACCTTTTGCTTTTTCCAGGTTACGACTATTCTTATTCTGCTATGGTATTATGGTTTGATAGTTATTGATGATTACGAAATTGAATTCATAAAATTTTGGAGATTCTATGTTTAGAACAATTCTCATTTTGCTTATGGGAATTTATATTTCTGTATTTTCACAAACACTAAAAGTTACCGATAGTGCGACAGATTCGCCTCTTGTACTTGTAACAGTAATGAGTAAAAATCCGCTTAAGGCTACAATTACCAACTCGAAAGGTGAAGCTAATTTAACCGGATTTAAAAACTCAAAAATTATCGAGATTAAACACCTCGGTTATAAAACAAAAAAGCTAAGCTACAATGAAATAAAAAAACTAAACTATAAAGTTAGTCTTATTCCCTCACCGCTAAATATGGAAGAAGTAGTTGTATCAGCACATAAATGGCAGCAGTCTTCCGGCGATCTTCCTGTAAGAATAACACAAATAACTCCTAAGGATATCCAGCTGCAAAATCCGCAAACAGCAGCGGATTTGCTCGGTATTTCAGGTGAGGTATTCATTCAGAAAAGTCAGCAAGGTGGTGGTAGTCCAATGATACGCGGATTTGCAACCAACCGCCTTCTCTATTCAGTTGATGGTATCCGCATGAATACAGCAATATTTCGTGCCGGTAACATTCAGAATGTAATTAACCTTGATCCTTTTGCAATTGAAAATGCCGAAGTATTATTTGGTCCTGGTTCAGTAATTTACGGTAGTGATGCAATAGGTGGAGTGATGAGTTTTAACACTCTTACGCCACAATTTTCACTATCGGAAAGTCCAGTTATAACCGGTAAAACAGCATTACGCTATTCAACAGCAAATCAGGAAAAAACTGGTCATTTTGACGTTAATATTGGCTGGAAAAACTTCTCGCTTGTAACAAGTCTCACATCTTCCGAATATGATGATCTTAAAATGGGTAGCTACGGTCCTTCGGAATATCTTAAAAGCTATTACGTTGAAAGACAAAACGGTACTGATGTGGTTCTTGAAAATGAAGACAGCCAGGTTCAAACACCATCTGCCTACTCACAGATCAACTTTATGCAGAAGGTAAGATATGCACCGGATGTTAACTGGGATTTACAGTACGCCTACCATTACAGCGAAACTTCAGAATATGGCAGATACGACCGCCACATGAGAATGCGTAACGGTGCTCCTCGCTATGCGGAGTGGAGTTACGGACCGCAAAAATGGGTTATGAACAACCTTACCTTAACCAATAAGGCAAACACTGGTTTTTCAGATTTGGTAACTATGCGTGTTGCTCATCAGTTTTTTGAAGAAAGCCGCATAAGTCGTTCACTTAATAAAAGCGATCGCGAAACCCGAACAGAAAATGTTGAAGCATATTCATTTAATATCGATGCGGTAAAAGCTATATCTGCTCAAAACACTTTATACTACGGTTTTGAATATGTATTTGATGATGTTACTTCAAAAGGTATTGATGAGGATATTACAACAAACACAAGCGTTCCGGGAGCTGCAAGATACCCTGAATCGGAATGGCAATCACTTGCAGTTTATGTAAACGATGAACATGCTGTTACAGATAAATTCATCGTCCATGCCGGATTAAGATATAACCAGATTATGCTTGATGCAAAATTCGACACAACATTTTATCCGTTCCCATTTACATCAGCTGAAATAAACAATGGTGCCCTAACCGGAAGCCTTGGTTTTGTTTACAAACCGACAACCGACTGGGTGATAAGCAGTAGCCTTTCAACCGGGTTCCGTTCACCAAACGTAGATGATGCAGGTAAGGTTTTTGATTCAGAGCCGGGTGCTGTTGTAGTTCCTAATCCCGACCTTGAAAGTGAATATGCCTACAATGCTGATTTTGGTATAGCTAAAAAGTTCGATGATTTCCTTAAAATTGACCTGACAGCATACTATACCTACCTTAGTGACGCATTGGTTAGACGTGATTATACGTTAAACGGACTGGATAGCATAATGTACGATGGAACAATGAGTAAGATTCAGGCTATACAAAACGCTGCAAATGCTACTGTTTACGGTGTTCAGACTGGCATTGAACTATTATTGCCAAGAGGTTTTAAGCTTTCAACCGATTTTAATTACCAGAAAGGTGAGGAAGAACTTGATGACGGCTCTACAAGTCCATCTCGACATGCTGCACCCTGGTTTGGTAATACAAAATTCGGATACTCCGGTTACAACCTTGATTTATTGCTATCTGTAATTTATTGTGGTGAAAAAAGTTATGATGATTTACCCGAAGGCGAAAAGGGTAAAACCGAAATATATGCAATCGATTCGGATGGTAACCCATATTCTCCGGGTTGGTACACCCTTAATTTCAAAGCGTCATACAAATTTACAAATGGAATTACAATAGAATCCGGACTTGAAAACATTACCGACCAGAGATATAGACCATATAGCTCTGGTATTGCTGCGGCTGGAAGAAACTTTATTTTAGCTGCCCGCATGGATTTTTAGTTTTGACCCGTCCTGAAAAAAGTTGACTGTTTTTATATTAACAAATACTCCTGTAAGTTGCAACTTACAGGAGTATTATGTATAAAATCTGGCGTCTGGTAACCCAGACTAAGATGAGGTCTTTTTGAATTATAGATATTTATTGATTCACTGACGAGCACTTCAAGATTATCAAAATTTTCACACTCATCAAATAAGAACTCATTTTTTAGTATTCCATTTACTCTCTCGGCCAAAGCATTCTGATAACAATCATAGCCATCAGTCATTGATGGTTTTATTCCATAACTTTTTAGTCTTTCCTGATAGATAGCGGACGCATATTGTAAACCTCTGTCAGAATGATGAACTGACTGCCAATAATATTTTCTTTGCTTTATTGCCATATCCAGAGCCTGGACTACGTTTTGACTATCCATACTACTACTTAATTTGTATCCCATAATCTTTCTGCTATAAGCGTCTGTAACTAATGAGAGATAGTATGTTTTTTCTTTGGTTTTCAAATAAGTGATATCACTTACAAATACTTCTTCCGGTTTGGTCGCTTTCATATCCCTATACAAATTAGGATGTTTTTTTAGCCAGTGTTTTGAGTTTGTCGTTTTTGTATATGACTTTACTTTCTTTACCAACAAATCTCGTTCTCTGAGTATTTCAAATAACTTATCTCTTCCAACGCTTATTTTCCCTTTGAGCAAATAATGCAACTTACGCGTTCCTATACGTGGCTGGATATGACGTATCTCCATTACCTGCCTCAGGACTTCTCGTTTTAAGATATTTTCGCTCTGAGTTGACTGCTTTGACTTATAGTATGCTTGTTTACTTACACCAAGATATCGACAGCACGTAACTACTTTTACTTTTTCTTCGCCTGCTGACAATTCCCGGATAACTTGGTATCGATGTTTTTTAATATATCTATCCCGGATTCCCGTTTTGTAACATCTATCAATTTTTCGTAAACAATTAGTTTCTCGCGCGCTTCTTTTAATTGTCGCTCTAATATTTTTATTCGTTGTTTTTCCGCGTCTTTCATCGGGCGTCCGGTTGTATAGTTTTTTGAATATTCAAACCTACCATATTTTCGGCACCATTTCAATACTGTACTCTTTCCACCTATGTTATACTTTGACTTCAGGTAATCTTTGGTCACATGACCTCTTTCATATTCCCTTACTACTTTTCGCTTAAACGACTCACTATAACTCTTAATTCGGGGGGGAGTAGTTTTTTGTTGCATTTTGTCTCTCCTGACTTTTTTTAGTTTTGGTCAACCTATTTCAGGACGAGACATTTATACAAAAACACCCCTCTTACTGAGGGGTGTTCTTAAACTTCAACATTAAACTTCAACTATTTTGAAACCAGCATAAACTCTTCAAGCATTGGTAATACAAGCCGAACAACAGCTCCTGTTTCTTCCTTTTTATTCTCAATTTCTATACTGCCATCATGAGCATCCATAATAAGCTTAACAGCAGCAAGCCCAAGTCCAAACCCACTGGAGTGATGCATTACATCCTCGCTGCTGAAAAAATCAAATAGTTCGTTTCGGGCAATGTCATCAAATCCGGGACCGTCATCACTAAACTGAACTGTTATTGAATCTCCATCCGATAACAAGTTAATTTTTATTACACCATTTTCAGGAGAGAATTTAATAGCGTTATCAAGAATATTTTCGAATGATTTGGCTATCAGTCCTTCATCAACTTTTACCATTAAACTGTTATCATCGCAGTTACAATCAACAGTAAGATTGCTTTTTATTAAACGCTTTCTAAACTTCTCAATTACTTCACTTAGCACTCGCTTTACGTCACTTTTTTCAAATACCAGGTCTTCCTTTTGTGATTGCAGGGAAGTAATAAGTAAAGCTGCTTCCGAAAAACTCATTAGTCTGTTTGCCGATTCCATCACATAGGAAACATATTCCCTATTTTCCTCATCAACCGTTTCGTCCAGAATTTCAGCAAAACCTTTAATACCAATAAGTGGTGTTCTTAGTTCATGACTAATAAGAGCAAGAAAATCCCCTTTAGTTTTTTCAAGAACCTGTAATTTTTTATTAGCTGTAGAAAGCTCTTTTGTTCTTATTTCAACTTTTTCCTCAAGTACATCATTAATACGCTTCATCTGATCGATACTCGATTTTAATCTTAAATGAGTTCTTGCTCTCGCCAGCAACTCATCACTATTAAACGGTTTGGTAATATAATCTACTGCACCGGCTCTAAAACCTTCAGTAATACTTTCGGCATCATCAAATGCGGTAATAAAAATAACAGGTACTTCCTTATTAGCAGGAATACTTTTAATTCGTCTGCAAACCTCCAGACCGTCAAGCTCCGGCATGGAGATATCAAGCAGGATAAGATCGAATTTATCCTTATTAATTAGCTGTAGTGCATTTTTACCATTTGTGGCAAAAGCAAGTCGACTACCTAACACTTCCAGGTTCTGAGCCAGCACCTGAATATTTTTAGGAATATCATCAACAATCAGAATTTTCTTTTTAGAATAGTCATTTATTTCGCGAAACATCTGTCCCACCTAAAATATCATGTATAATTTGTTCAAGTTGGTTATACTCTTCATTGAGTTTTGTGATATTATAAATTTTACTACTTTTAATTATTCTTTCCCCTTGGGATACTAATTCTTTACACTTAACTTTTTCACCTATTTCAACTATTTTTTCACCTAAAAATCGTGGTTCATCCATATATGGGCTTTCTTTCGTTTTTTCAAACATTTGAGTCACTACATTATCGAATTTATCTCTTAAGTATTTAAGAGATTCTTCATTTAAATTAGCGACCCACCCTCTTTTTTGATCCGGCTCACTGCTTTCTTTATAAACATTTACCTTAAATGGTAAAAACTTGGATAACTTATTAATCAAATCATCAATCTGAATTGGCTTAAGGAGCACATCATCAAAAAGCTCCTTAATATCTTTTGACCTAAAATGCATACCCGATGCTGTAAATGCAAGAATTGGAATATCACGTATTGATTCATCAGTTTTAATTATTCTGGTAGCTTCATCGCCATTGATACCTGGCATAACAAGGTCCATAAGAATTAAATCCGGTTTCAGCTCTTTTGCTTTCTCAATTACCTCTTCCCCCGATTCAACAGTAACCAAAGTAATATTAGACGAGTCGAATACTTCCTCAATCAAATTGCGGTTTGCTTCAATATCATCTGCATATAATATTGTTGCTTCAAGCAGTTCAATCTGTTCACCTTTCTCATCATCAATCTCGTCAATTATTGGCATTGTTACTGCTATCTGAACATTGCTTAACTCAAGATTAAAAGTACTACCAATTCCAGGTTCACTTTCAACAGAAATTACTCCGCCCATAATATTCGAAAGCCTTTGGGATATGGTTAACCCAAGTCCTGTACCACCAAATTTTTTAGCAATACCACTGCTTTCCTGCTTAAATGCAGAGAATATTTCTTCAATCTTGTCTTCCGGAATACCCATTCCTGAATCCATAACAGCAAATTTTAGACTTACAGAAGAAGCGGGATTAATAACTGAAGAGGCAATAATTTTTACAAATCCCTCCTCAGTAAACTTGATGGCATTACCAACAAGATTTATTAAAATTTGACGCAATCTTTGTTCATCAATATATACCGCCTCTGTTGAAAGCTCATCAATGTCTATTACAAAATCGAGTCCTCTGGATTTTGCAGCATGAAAAAATATTTGTTTTAGCTCATCAAGAAATACCGGAATATTCACTACGCTATTAACAATTTCAACTTTACCAGCTTCCACTTTCGAAAGATCCAGAATATCATTAATAATAGTTAACAGGCTCTTACTACTTGTTTTTATTGCATTAACATGACTTAATTGCCTGCCATCAAGCTCGGATTTGGAAAGGAGATCGGAAAACCCAATTATTGAGTTTAACGGGGTACGAATTTCATGACTCATATTTGCAAGGAATGTACTTTTGGCTTTATTGGCTTCTTCAGCAAACTCCTTGGCTAATTTTAATTCTTCGGTTCTAAGTTTAACTTTCTCCTCAAGGTTTCGGTTTAATTCTTGAACCTCCAATTCAGCATTTTTTCTCTTGGTAATTACTTCAGTAAACATAATAAGTCCGCCTATTTCCCCATCATACTTATACCATGGGCGGTTTTCCCATCTCAACCACTCAATACTACCATCGGCACGAATAAACTTATCCTCATCACTTTTTAAAACTTCCCCGTTTAAACCCCTCCGGTGGTAATCAAGCCACTGCTCATTATTACGTATCTCAGGGAAAATATCATAGTGGCATTTGCCAATAATGTCTCTATCTTCAAGACCATAATCAATATACCACCTTCTACTGGCAATAATATAATTCAGCTTATTATCGAACATTGCAATAGCTGCAGGGGTATGCAAAACAAATAGTTTGAGTCTCTCCTCGTTTTCCTTTAGCTGAAGTTGTACTTTTTTCTTTTCAGTAATATCCCTTCCTTCAGGAACCAATAGAATCACCTTCCCACTATAGTCTTGTATCGGAGTTAAACTAAAATCAATTATAAGTTCAATACCTCCTACACCAACTATCTCAGCCTCAAACTGTACAACTAAACCTTTATCACATTGTTTAATTGCATTGATAACTCTTTTAACTAAATCTTGATCATGTTGCCATGCTGGTAATTCCCAAAACTTCATGCCTCTAATATCTTCAAGTTTATACCCTCCGGCTTTTAACGCAGGTTTATTAAGCTCAAGCAAAGTACCATCCGGTTCAAGAAAGCCAATGAACTGTTGAGTATTATTAAATATTTGCCTGAATTTTTGCTCGCTCTTAATTAGTGCTTTTTCAACATTAATTCTTTCAGTAATATTCCTCCCCTCCGGAACCAGCATAATAACAACGCCATTCTCATTCTTAATAGGTGTAATTGAGAAATCAATAGTTATAATTTTACCGCCAACACCCATTACCGGAGCTTCATACCTTACAAACTCGCCATTTGCTGCTTTATTTATTGCTCTTTTCAGTTTTTCAACCAGTTCGGGTTTATAAGACCACCATGGTGCATCCCAAAACTTTTGCCCTTTAATATCTTCCATTGTAAATCCACCAAACTCAAGAGCTGGTTTATTTGCCTCAATAACAGAACCATCTGGTTCAAGGAACCCAATAAACTGGTAAGTACCATTAAATATCTGCCTGAATTTCTTTTCACTTTCCGCTAAAGCCTTTCCCGTTTTAATTCTCTCGGATATATCTCTTACAAGTGCTGAAACAAAGCGTCCTTCTTCAGTATGTATAAATGTTAAGCTTATTTCAACCGGAAAAGTATCACCACTTTTTTTAAGAGCTTCCAATTTTCTGCCAACACCCATCAAACGAGATGACTGACTATTAAAATACTCTTTCATCAGGAATTCATGATCTTTTACCCTTGATGGAATTAGCATCGCAATATTATTTCCAAGTAATTCTTCCTCTGTATACTCAAATATCTTTTCAGTAGTTGGATTCACCATCTGGATTGTTCCGATATTATCAACAATTATATAACCATCGGCAGCACTTTTAATCAATTCCCTAAACTTTTTATCCGATCTTGAAAGCTCTTCGGTTTTTCTTCTCTGCTGTGTAATGAAATAGCTTAGTAAAAAAACAAAAATAGCTGTAACACCAAATGGCAATATTAACCCGCCAATAATATTACTTCTTACAGTATTTAATGTTTCCGATTTGATGTATGATATTAGATATAATTTTTCATCCTGAAATATATCGTTTATGTACTTTTCCTTCTGATCACCCAACAAATCGATAAACGCAAACAGCCCTTTATCATTCATCGAAGTTCCTGACTTATTTCTTGATACTTCATTCCATAACTCACTATTAAGCATAGATAGTCTAATCTTTTGTCTGTCGTTAAACATAAAACCCCAGTTCATTGAGGAATCGGGGGACATAAGGAAGTAGCCATCTGCATTTAGCAAATAAAGGATTTTTTCAGCTTCATCAGCCAGAGTGGTAATCCTATCCAGGATGAAATCACCATCTAAATTAGCGATAAGATAAAAAGGTTTTGAATAAGAAGATAATTTTAGAGAAAACCGAATTACCGGTTTTATTGGTAACTCAATTGTATCACCCTCGATATTAAGATCGAACTTCGAAACGTAAAAACTTTGCGAATCAAGTTTTGTTGATTCGGTAAAATAGTATCTATCCGATTTGTTCTGTAGCTTCTCTTTTGGAACTATTGTTGTTTTACCGTTCCGATTCACTATTTTGGAAAGCTCCATTCCTTCACTATCAAGTAGCCTAAGCTGATAATACCTTTTGTTTGTTTTTGCAAATACTGCTAGTTTTTCACAAACTTTACCTGAACCACTCTCAGAAGAATTGTCAATATTTTCCAGGTCCAAATTAACAAGCAACCTGATAGTATTTAGATCGGAGCGTATTCTATCCGAAATAAAATTAAACTCATCTTTCAAAAAAGTAATTTTATTTAATTGATTAACCTTCTTCTTTTCAATATTAACCCTGAGCTCATCATTGTACAGGGAGATAAAAACAGCAAGATCAATAGCAAAGAGGATAAACAGTATTATTACAAAGTCATAAAACGGGAATCTGTTTTTCGTTTTTTTCATTTTCATCCGGGCAAATTACGTTGGTAAAACAGCTTATAGTGTAATCGTATAAAACAGAAAATATTTTACACTATAATTGAGGATTTACATGGTTAAAATTAAAAACGATAAACTTTAATAAATAATTCTATTCGGCAGTAATTTATTTGAAATGCAAAAAAGCGGCATAAAAATGCCGCTTGATTTATTATGAATTTTCTTCAGTTGTCTCTTCTTTTGGCTTAAAAACATTAATATAGCGGTCTTTTTTATCCTGTCTAATTTTATCAACCTCAATAAGCAGGTACCCATCAACGCAACTTTCAAAATCAACATCAATATTAAAGCATAAAAACTGTGCCCCATCACCCTGGCAAAGTTCGGTATAATGCTTAAACAAAATTGGTACTGAAAAACCAAAAGGTTTAAGCAAGTTTTTAAGAGTACGGAAATCCTCACGATACGTTTCTCCAGTAAACACTTCATCATACCTGTCAATATCGCTTTTGGTAAGAACAAATTCCTCTGTACCCTTTGCTTTGTATTTTTGTGGTCCGTACCATTTGTTAAAATAGTAAACCATAAGCTTTTTAGCAGCATCGGGGTAATTATTGGAAATAGTAACTGGTCCAAACAAGTATTTAATATCAGGATTATCGGCAAGGAATGCACCAATACCAAGCCATAATACATGAAGAGCTTGTGTATTCCAGTATTTTTTCTGTACAAAACTTCTACCAAGTTCAGCACCAATAGGCATAACTTCTTTTACAAAGTCAGGTTCGTTTTCAAATAATTCGGTAGTATAAAAACCGTTTTCACCATACTTATCCATAATTTCCTTACCAAAACCTATTCGGTACGAACCAACTATTTCAAGAGCATCATCATCCCAAACAACAATATGCTTATAATACTTGTCGTACTTATCCATGTCAAGAACTTTACCAGTACCTTCTCCAACCTTACGGAAGGTAACTTCACGTAAACGAGCAATCTCTTTTAACACATTTGGTGATTCCTGGAGTGTGGTAATTAGCAAATGTTTGCCATCTCTGGTTTTGCCCAGCAATTTGGCATCATTAAGTTCCTTTTTAAGCAATACCTTTTCTATGGGGTGAATGATATTTTTTTCGGTTTGGTAAATACCTTCCTTGCCTCTGCCAACAAGGTAAACATGACGCTTAAGTAGTTTAATTTGTATTTTATCGTTAATTGTACCCTGTGAAAAAGCTTTTGCCGGAATAGGGTCACCAACTTTAATACGTATAGTTTTGTTCTTCTTGTTAAACATTTCATGTGAAAGAAGAACCTGCGAAAGAGCCATAAACACAAGCGAAAAGGCATAGAAAAAGCATGAGTTTTTAGCCTGCACAAACATTGGTAAAATGGGTACGTTAAACTTCTTTGAAAAGTAAATCGGACCCTTGTGCCATCTTCTATCCATAACTTTAAAGCCTACAAGTCTGGAAACTTCGGCAGCCGGGAAAATAATCACCGCTTCTTCCCTTTCAAGAGCGGCACCAATTTCCTGTATGTTCTTCTTTTGGGCAGAAGGAGTATCGAGTGTAAAGGGCAAGAAATACTCGTGCAAGTTTTCGATATTTAGCAGCACAGAGTTTGCAATAATTTTTACATCGGGACGTATTTGGCTAACTGCTCTAAGCAATGCCAATCCGTCAAGACTACCAATTGGATGGTTTGAAACACAGATTACTCTACCTTCGGAAGGTATTTTTTTTGTATCGGCATGGGAAAGTGAAAATGAGAAGTTGATCATATCGAAAACGCCATCAATAAAGGGCATTCCATATACATCAGCATGGCTTTCCAAAAAGTTATTTACTTCACGCAAATGTAAAACTTTTTCAAATATCCTGATCACCAGTCTTCTTATCCAACCTGGCCAAGACATAATAGGAGGATATTTGTCCTCAATAACTTTTGCAATGTTAATAGTTTTCATCCCGGTTTATAAACCTCTTAACACTATTTTAAAAAAATTACTTGTTGAGCCCCGATCAATTAACCTAAGTATCCAATATTTACCCATATGATACTAAAAACAAAATTTCAGTATCAGCCAAATATATAAAATATTACTCTAAAAATCATTTACAACAGGTAATTACAGAAACGGAAATTCAATTATATTTTGCAAACAGTAATTTAACAAGAAGTTACGGTAACTTATTATTACAGATTTTGGATTTGCGATTGTTTAATGCCAAGAAAATATACCCAGGTAGGGTTAAAAACTTCTCAAAGATGTTATCTCACCCTTACAATCTAAAAGAAAATATTTAATGCCAACCTTTCTCAATAAGACAACTTACGTAGTGTGCAATTCATGAACTATTTTTACTACTTTACGGCAGGTAAAAGCCCAAACATTTGGTTGAGCTTTTCAAAAATTTTAAAACGATACCTTACTTTTTAATTGCCTTTTTGTAGCTTCTAAAAGCAAACATGAACTGGCGGAAGAAGTTATCCGGGAAGAATGTTTTTAAGCCGAAAGTTTCAGCCTTTTCACCCGGAGGAAAATGTACTGTACCAAACATCCAGTCCCAAAAGGCAAACTTGGTGGCAAAGTTTCTATTGCGTCCCTTGCCTGTAGTATGGTGCCAGCGGTGCATTTCGGGTCCGTTAATAATGTATTGCAATTTGCCGGTGTTCACGTTTATGTTGGAGTGTATCCACATACCCCAAACAGCACTAACCACACCTTTAAGTGCAAGAACTTCTGGTGGTGCTCCAAGAAGAATCATAGGCAAAAATTCAACAGTCTGGTTAATAAGTATCTCAACGGCGTGCGAACGCGAACCAGCAATCCAGTCAACCTCTTTTGGTGAATGATGTGCTTCATGCAAACGCCACAGATATTTATTTTTATGCTGCCAGCGATGCATCCAGTAGATGTAATAATCGTGAGTAATGGTAAAGAACACCACCTGTGCCCAAATTGGAGCATCCGTAATAAGCTGTAATCTTGAGAGTCCGCTAAACACATCAAAGTAATGTATAATATACCCGAATATAATTATACTGAGTATATAATTTTGTGCAATTGTGTACATAACAAAATCATTGAAAAAACCTTTCCTGAATA
This sequence comes from Melioribacteraceae bacterium, assembly GCA_963663615.1. Taxonomy (GTDB): domain Bacteria; phylum Bacteroidota; class Ignavibacteria; order Ignavibacteriales; family Melioribacteraceae. Next base: position 416,579 of record OY760517.1, on the reverse strand, counting down.
ATTTTTGTCCCTTGTTATAAGGGAAAATTCGTTCAAGAAGAATCATAAAGAGGGCAGCCCCTATAATTATAGCAAAAGACCATAGCTCAAGAGAACTAAGGTCTTTTAAATAACTTTCTATAGTTTTAACTATATAATCCATATGTAAACCTGACTATTTTGCTCTTCTCAGTTTTTCGATAGATTTTTTTTCACTTTCGTAAACGGTTTTAACACCATCACCAAGTGATTTTTCAATATCTCGGATATTTCCAATAAGTCTGGAAAAGCCCTGAATTTCAACAGAGGCAGCCTGATCGGAACCCCACATGGCACGGTCAAGAGTAATGTGTCTTTCAATAAATGTAGCACCAAGTGCAACAGCAGCCAACGATGGTGCAAGACCTGTTTCATGACCCGAATAACCAATTGGTACGTTAGGATACATTTCCTTGTAGGCAGAAATAACCTTAAGATTAAGCTCTTCCAGTTTGCAAGGATAAGCTGAAGTAGATTGTGCAAGCAGCAAGTTATCAGTTCCGGTTAGTTGAACAGCCTCCTTAACCTGATCCAGTGTTGACATACCAGTAGAAAGCATAATTGGTTTACCGGTTGATTTAACTTTTTCGAGCAACGCATTATCAGTTAATGAAGCCGAAGCCATTTTATAAACAACGGGATTAAAATCTTCAAGGAAATCAACAGCTTCCTCATCCCATGGTGAGGCAAACCAGTGTATTCCCTTTTCCTTGCAATATTTATCTATTACGTTATAATCGTCCTGATCAAATTCAACCTTGTGCCTGTAATCAATATAGGTCATTCTTCCCCAGGGAGTATCACGTTCAATATTCCACTGGTCTTTAGGCACACACAGTTCTGGTGTTCTTTTCTGGAATTTAACTGCATCGCATCCTGAAAAAACAGCACCGTCAATTAATTTTTTTGCAATATCGAGAGAACCGTTATGGTTAATGCCAATTTCAGCAATTACATAAACAGGTTCGCCATCGCCAATAAATCTTTCACCGACTTTCACTTTAGCTAAAGCCATAATGATTCCTTATTTTTTCACTATTCACTTAGTTTCAAATCTATAATTAGTTCAGCAAAATCTCTGAATGCACCGTAGCCACCTTTGCTATCAACAACAACATCGGCAACTTCGCGTGCAAATTTGGTTGCATCGGCAGGGCAAGCTGCAAGTCCAACCAGTTTCATAACATCAACATCGTTGGTATCATCGCCAATGTAGGCAATTTCCTCGAATGAAAGCGATTTACGTTCAAGTATTTCGTTCATTCTGCCAACCTTGTCCTTTATACCAAGATGTAATTCTTCCATTTTCAGTTTTTCCGCACGGCGGGCAACAATTGGGGAGTTTTCTCCGGTCATAATACCGCTTTCAACACCAGCAATTTTACGCAACCTTTCTGCACCCATACCATCACGAATGGAAAAACGTTTAAGCTCCTCACCGTTGCCCGAGTAATAAACACCGGTATCTGTAAGAACACCGTCACAATCAGTTATAAGTAGTTTAATTTTTTTTGCTTTTTCTTTTAAGTTGTTATCCATTAAATCTCCGTAATTACCATGCAGTCCAACCGCCATCAACCACAAGATTTGCACCGGTCATATAACCCGAAGCATCACTTGCCAGGTAAACAACAGCACCTTTGTAATCTTCCCTGTCAGCCATTTTTCCAAGCATTGTACGTGACGAATATTTCTGGATAAAAAACTCATCCTGATTGTTTTCAACACCACCTGGTGAAAGCGTATTAACTCTTACTTTTTTATGACCCCAGTAGGCTGCAAGATAACGTGTGAACATTATTACACCACCCTTTGTAGCAGAATATGCCGGTGGTTTGTAAAATTTCTGGGTTCCATCTGCCTGAATGTAAAGCGATTGATCCGGTGCGGTAATACCATAAGTTGAAGCAACATTAATTATGCTGCCACCACCATTTTCGGCAAGGTACGCACCAATAACCTGCGATGTGATGAATACACCGGTAAGGTTTACATCAACCGATTTTTGCCATAGTTCAAGCGGGTAATTTTCAAATTTGGATTGCTCGGATGCAGCTTTTGGACTTTCGAACATATCGTTAATGGCGGCATTGTTAACCAATACATTTATGCCACCAAAACGTCCGGTTACTTCATCGCGTAATTTTATTACTGAATCCTTATCAGTTATATCAGCGGCAAAACCTTCGGCACGCTCGCCAAGTTCCGCTGCAAAATTTTTACACGCATCGAGATTTAGGTCAACAACCGCAACATTGGCACCTGCTTCGTAAAGAGCCTTGCAATGCTCCTTACCAATAAGTCCGGTAGCACCTGTTACGATTGCTGTTTTATTTTCGAGACTAAAAAGTTCGTTATTCATATCAATTAAAATTTAGTTTTTCTAAATACTGGCTGTACAGGTTCACCTTTAATAAGCTCTCTAACATTTCCATCTTCAACAGCTTTTTTAAGTATCGGAAGAACTTCCCTGTAAGCTTTAAGAGTATAGGCAATATCTTCATCTGTATGTGAGTAGCTCATGTTATGGAAACCTGACCAAAGGATACCACGTTTCATCATTTCCTGCTGTACAAGAGATTTGAGATGAAGAGGATCGCCAGCCTTGGCATCGAAAGTCATAAGCGAACGCCAGTTATAACCGGTAGCACTAGTGTAATCCATACCAAGTTCGTTAGCAATTTCATTATAACCATCTTTAAGCAGTTTACCTTTTTCGGAAAGATACTCGGCAACTTTCTTGTCACGCAGTTCTTCAATTGTAGCTTTTGTTGCCGCAAGCGAAAGAGCTTCGCCGCCAAATGTGGTATAGAAAAATACAGTTGTATCAGAAAGATCAAGAATATCTTTTCTGCCGGTTAATACTGCAATAGGCATACCGTTGGCAATTGCCTTTGAATATGTAGCCATATCAGGAGTAATTCCAAAATATTCCTGGGCACCACCAAGTGCCATACGGAACCCTGTCCACATTTCATCAAAAATAAGAAGTACACCTCTTTCCTTGCAAAGATCAGCAACCTTGTGCAGGAAGTTATCCTCTGGTTCGGTAAATACAACCGGCTCAAGAATAACAGCAGCAACGTTATCATCCATTTTAGCTTTTAAAGCTTCAATATCGTTATAAGGGAAGGTATCTGTAAGTTCCTGAATTGCTTCCGGAATACCGGCGTTACGTGCTTTCATGGTACTTATATACCAATCATGCCAACCGTGATACCCACAGCATAGAATTTTATCCTTACCAGTATAGGCACGAGCAAGACGAACAGCAGCACTAGTTACGTCAGCACCACTTTTACTAAATTTTACTGCTTCGGCATTCGGAATAACTTCTCTTACCAACTCGGCAACTTCAACTTCCAAAGGATGCATAAGTGAGAATGTAATACCATCTTCAAGCTGAGCTTTAATTGCTTCATCTGTTTTTGGGTATGCATAACCAAGCGAAAGCGGACCAACACCCATTGTGTAGTCAATATATTCGTTGCCATCTACATCCCAAACATGTGCACCCTTACCTTTTTTAAGGTATTTTGGTGCAACACCATTTACGTGCTGGGTAGGACCTTTTGCAAGGGTCATTGTTACTGATGGGATAAGACCTAAAGCACGTTTGTATAATTCATCCGATTTTTCAATTACCGGATAATCATCATTAAATTTTACTGAATTAGCCATAATAAAAACCTTTACAAATTATTTTTTATCTTTTCAGCAATCTGTTTGCCTGTAAAACCTTCATATTCCAAAAGGTCTTTTAGCAATACAGGCTTGAACCATTTATTATCAAGAGCCATTGGAAGAACATTTCCGCTTGCCTTGTTTTCTACCATAAGTTCGGAAAGTATTGAGTACAGACCGCCAACCTTAAAATGATCCTCGAGCGTAACAACCATTTTCGAATTATTTACAGCATCAAGTACAACTTCAGTATCAATTGGTTTAAGACTTCTAAGGTTTACAAGTTTAACACCTACGCCTTTTTCCTCAAGAAGCTTTTTAGCCTCGTAAGCTTCCTTGAAAAGCATACCGTAAACAAGTATGGTTACATCCTTACCATCACCAAATACTTCAGCTTTACCCAGTTCGAATGGTGCGTGCTCAACAACAGGTTTAAGATTATTGTAACGAATATACCAGGGATTATTGTCCTTTATTACGGCTTCAAGACCAAGCATCATGTCTGCTTCATCAGCCGGGCAAAAAACATTTACTGGAGGAATACCTCTCATAAGGGCAACATCCTCAATTGCCTGGTGGGTAGGACCGTTAGCTTCACTAAGGAAGCCGGCAACGCCACCAACCAGTTTAACAGGAGCACCTGAAATACCTACATCGGTGCGAACAAATTCGTAGGCACGCATAGTAAGAAAAGTAGCCAGTGAATGCAAAATTGGTACACGTCCACGTGAAGCCAATCCGGCAGCAACACCAACCATAGTCATTTCAGTAATACCTGTATCAATAAAATTATCTTTTATTTTTGGAGGAAGATTACGAATGGCAGCTCTGTTTTCCGCTGTCATAACCACATAACGGTCGTCTTCCTGAACGAGTTTTTGGAGTAATTCTTCGTAATTCATAATTATCTAACCGTTAAAGTTTCAGATTTAATTGTTGCGGTATAATTACCGTGAAGTTCCTTGATAAGGTCTTCTACTTCTTCGTCTGTAAAATTACAGAACCATCTGTCTGCTCTTCTTTCAATGCTCGGCAGACCTTTACCTCTTACCGTATCAGCAATAAGAACCGATACCTTGCCTTCCTGATAAGGAAGTTTTTCGAGTGCTGTTTCAAGCTGGGCATAATCATGTCCGTCAATACGGTTAACAGCACAGCCAAAAGCTTTGAATTTGTCATCAAGGCTTTCAAGCGGAATCAGGTCTTCGGTTGCCATATTTGCCTGGAACTGGTTACGGTCAACAATAACCACAAGGTTATCCAGCTTATAGGCACTAGCAACAAGCAGGGCTTCCCAGTTCGAACCTTCGTTAAGCTCACCATCTCCAACAATAACAACTACCTTGTTGTTCTGCTTTTTAAGTTTGCAATCGAGTGCAACACCGGTGGATACCGAAAGTAAATGACCCAATGAACCTGAATAATACTCAATTCCCGGAATATTTCTGTTTGGATGCCAGTAAATATGGTCGTTGGTTTTAAGATGATTTTTCAATCTGTCTTTTTCCAATAATCCCATTTCGGCAAATGTACCATACAATGCAGGTACATCATGTCCCTTCGAAAGGAAAAGATAATCTCTTTCCGGGTCGTTAAGGTTATCTTTGTTAATATTTAGAAATTCGTTATAAAGATAAACCATCAAATCAGCACAGGATAGTGAGGCTCCTATAAAGCAACCACCATTTCCGGACATCCTGATGATATGTTCACGCACCTTTAGTGCGGTTTCTTTCAATTCTGCTATTTTTTTATCTTCCATCTTGCTGATCTTGTTTTTTTTGTTTGTATTCGTCAATATTATTTAATTCGTTAATGTGATTGTCATACCAATAACTACCACTGTATTTTTTATTTATGTCCATAAGATAAGGTTTTTCTTCGAGAAGATTTAAAATATCATATATACTAAACATTTTATTCTGATGATACAACTCTTCAAAAACCGATCTTATGAAAATATAGTCCTCCTCGTAGTCTATTGTCCATCTATGACTCGATGAAAAATCAATATCCTCCTTAAAGATTACATTTTTACAAGCAAACCTTTCCGGGCGTTCCCAAATAAACGGAGTTGTGTGTTCCCTTTCCAGGTTTCTTTTAGCTTCCTTGTGTGCTTCTTCCAGCACGCTAAATTTCATTATCTCTACATCATTACCATCGGGGAAGGATGCAGGGTGGAGATTACTTACATAATCATACTTGTCGTAATTATCAAGGAAAACCTTTATTACCTTGTCTATAACTCGCGGGTCAATTAGCGGACAATCGGAAGGTATTTTAACAACAGCATCGGCTTTGTATTTTAAGCCAGCCTGATAATGCCTGTCGAGTAAATCGGTTAAATGTCCGCGGAAAATATTATATCCGTTTTCCCTGCACATTTCTTCAATAACATCATCTTCCGGGTTTTCTGATGTAGCTACCACCAAAGTACCAATTGTTTCGGCAGCTTTTACTCTTTCAAGCATTCTAAGTAAAAGCGGCTCTTCACAAACGCTCATTAAAACTTTTTTAGGTAACCTTGATGACCCCGTTCTCGCCTGTACGACTGTTACAACATTTACGTTTTGCATATTTTAACTATGGATTTACTGTTTGCAAACTGAATTCATTTTCAAGGTCAACAATTCTCGACTCATCTTCCTCAAGAATTTGTCTTGCAACCTTGGCTATATTTACTCCGGATGTTCCGCCATTCTGTATAGGGCTAAGCTTCTTTAACTCTTCAAGATCAAAATAGGAGTAAACTTCCTTACCCAAAGCAATACCAATATAAACTACCGATGAATATTTGGTAATAAGTGTATCGCAGTTTGCAATCATGTGGTTAGTATTTCCACTTGAATAGATTAAAGAACCCGGAGCATATTTTTCAACTTCACGTGTAGCCCTTTCAAAGTTTTCATTCGGATGAAATTTAAAAAGCAATCTTTTCCCCTTTGCTTTTTCAACACACTCAAGTATAAACTTTTTACGGTTTTCGTACTTGAATGTTTCTCTTGCATCCGAAGTTGCAACCATTACGTAACCCTTGTGCGGAAAATCGTTATCCAGGTACTGGGCGGCATTGTCGAAATTTGGTATTCCAGTTATTACCAGTTTTTCGGCAGGTACACCCTTCCCTTTAAATAGTTCCTTGTAACCCTCGGAAGCTACACAAAAGTAATCGTAAAGATTGGACAAACCTGTAGTTGAAGTGCTTGCCAGATAACGTGGCAATCCCAAATACTTAGATAAATAGTAAAGTATATTTTCCGGATCGGTCATACCCTCCTGAATTAAAATACCCTTTGATTTTCTGATGTTATTGGGGTATATTAAATCGGAGCAGGTAAACACCAGATCATACTTATTCTCTTTCCCCTGATAATCAATCTGGAGGTTATTCTCAACAAGATAATTGTAGGTGTTTTTAAAAAACTGCCCCCCAAGTATGGAAAAATCAAGCAATCCCCTTTTCCTGAAAAACTCAACATAGTTATCAGCGTAATAGGGTGAAAAGTAACAATCGTAATCATCCATAAGATTATTAGCGATTGTATGCATGATTGTGGTCTGGTTCATGGATCCACAGATAAAAAGGATTTTTTTCGACATATTTATTCTGGCAATACTATTAATTACTTAATACAACTTTGGAAAAATATACTGAATAAAATTACCAAGCTATTACCGATGTATTATTAAATTATTAAAAGACTTATCTTAACTATTTTTTAATACCCCTAGGGTAATTTTTAACAAATTAAAGTACGATATTTAACTGATATTATTTAACGAACTTGTGTAAAGTACGGAACAATTATGAGAATTGCTCACATTTCAGATATCCATTTCTGCAGCAATTTTAAAAGAACAAATATAGGCAAAACCAATCGAATTCTGAAATATGCACTCGATAGAGGATTTGACCATCTTGTAATTACCGGCGATGTATCTGACAATTCGGACTTAAAGGATTTTGTAACTCTTAGACGTATGTTAATTAAATATGACTTACTTAAATCCGAAAAAACTTCGATTGTTATTGGTAACCACGATATTTACGGTGGTGCACAACGTCCAATTGATGTTGTTGATTTTCCCAGGCGCGCAACAGCGACAAATTATCTTAAAAAATTACAGGATTTTAAGGGATATTTCAAGGAATTATTTTCTGACTGTTATATTCCAAACAACGAACGTGTGTTCCCTTATGCAAAAATTGTTAAAGATACGGTGTTTATTGGTATTAACTCAATTGACGTTTACGGACGAATAAAAAATGCATTTGCTGCTAACGGCAGAGTTCATGATGACGATTACATAAGCCTCGATAAAATATTCAGCAGAAAAGAGTATAAAGACAAGCAGAAATGTGTACTTATCCATCACCACTTTTACAAGGATGGTATGGAGGCAACTGCTTCTGTTAGTATGCTACTTAACAAACTGGAAAACTACACACTTAAACTACGAGGGAAAAAAAGACTCTTCTCGTTATTCAGGAATTATGATATTAAACTTGTACTTCACGGGCATTCCCACGAAATAAGGCTATACGAACGTAAGGGAATTCAGTTTATTAACGCCGGTTCAACCATTGATAATTTTAGCGATGATGCCTCGGTTATTTTTGTTGATTTTGAAAATGGTGAAGTAAACAGCAAAGTTGAAACTATTACCAACAAAATTGTTAAAATGCCCGAGGGTGATCCAGAAATTTTTAACCACCGCCCTATTTTAGCCCAAAACTCCTGAAAATAATTTACCAATACCTTTAGTCGAATTATTTTAGTATCTTATAATCGGAATTAATTGGGTTTTTTATGACTGTTATGTTTTCTAAAAAATGCGAACTGGGTATTCAGGCTGTACTATTCCTTTCGATCAAGAAGAATAAGCTTATATTTAATGCTGAGGAAGTTTCAAAAGAACTAAAAGTACCCAAGGAGTTTGTATCGAAAGTTATGCAAACTTTAACCGAAAGCGGAATTATTGGTTCGAAAAAGGGTAAAAACGGAGGTTTTTATCTCGCCCGCCGCCCTTCCGAAATTAAACTGGTTGATATTGTTAAAGCTATTGACGGATTGGGAGTATTCGAAACCTGCGTACTTGGGTTCCCGGGATGTAATCATAACGAACCTTGTCCCGTACACGACAAATGGGGCAAAATAAGAACTGAAACACTTAAGATGCTTGAAGAGCAAACTCTTGAACAATTAAAGGAAAAGACCCTCGCAAAAATTCTTAATTTGTAGTGGGAAGAACCGACCGGGAAAGGGCAAAACCCAGTCGGCTCATGTTGTGAACATAAAACTTTAGTTTTTTAACTCGCCATCTAGACCAATTATAATCGGTATAATTTCAACTTCCCTTTCAGCAAATTCAGCGGCATGCTGCACCATTTGATATAATCCGCCGCAACAAGGCACTTCCATCATCATTACGGTTATACTTTTTACTTTACCAAGATTCATCAATACTACAAGTTTATCAATGTATGATTGTTTGTTGGTATCAAGCTTGGGGCATGCGATAAGTAATCTTTTGTTTTTAAGATACTTGTTATGCAAATTTGGGTTTGCAAAACCGGCACAGTCTGCTGCCAGTAAAATATCCTGATTAAAAAACTGACCGGAATCGGGTGAAATAAGGTGAAGCTGAACAGGCCAGTTAGTAAGCTGGGAATTGATAATTTCGTTAGTTACATTTTGCTCAACCGGCACTAATGTTTTTGCTGCCGAACCCGGACAACCCTGATGTTCCCTCGCTGTTTTATAATCCGGCACATCAATATTGTTATCGAGTAAAACTCCAACCGCCTCAGCCAGATATTCAATCTCATTATGCTCCCACAGATGTTGCAAATGTGCCTTTATAACATTTGATCCCCCTGCAATTATCTTTTCCATCACAACAGATTCGTTGTAAGGTTCCGCTTCCTTTTCAACTATGGTCATGGCACCTTCCGGGCAATGCCCCAAACATGCACCAAGTCCATCGCAAAACATATCGCTTACAAGGCGGGCTTTACCATCTATAATTTGCAATGCACCCTCGTGGCAGGTTGGAACACACTCACCACATCCGGTACACTTCCCTTCATCAATTTCAATAACATTTCGTAACATAAAAAACTCCGTTTGCAAAATGCGGGCAACAAAGTTACCCGCAGCAATTCAACTTACTTAAGTATCATATTTTCAATATCTTCATCAACATTTGAAATTCCACCAATACCAAAATTTTCAACAAGTACATTTACAACATTTGGTGAAAGGAACGCAGGCAATGTTGGACCCAAATGGATATTCTTCACTCCGAGATGAAGCAGGGCAAGCAATACAATAACAGCCTTTTGCTCATACCAGGCAATATTATAAACTATTGGCAGCTCATTAACGTCATCAAGTCCGAAAGCCTCTTTTAGTTTAAGAGCAATTACTGCAAGCGAATAAGAATCATTACACTGACCGGCATCAAGTACACGCGGAATACCACCAATATCCCCAAGCTCAAGTTTATTATAACGGTACTTTGCACATCCGGCAGTTAAAATAACATTATCATCGGGCAGCTTTTCAGCAAATTCGGTATAGTAGCTTCGTTCGGTTGTATGAGCATCACACCCTGCCATTACAACAAACTTTTTAACTGCTCCCGATTTAACAGCATCAATCACTTTATCTGCAAGTCCTATAACCGTTTTATGAGCAAACCCGCCAACAAGTTCACCACTTTCAATTTCAACGGGAGGTTTGCACTGTTTTGCATGTTCAATTACTGCTGTAAAATCCAGAATGCCATCCTCATTCTCTTCAATTTGTTTCATACCGGGATACCCAACGGCACCGGTAGTATAAAGTTTATCGGCATAGTTTGTATGTGGAGGTACAAGGCAATTGGTAGTCATAACAACCGGACCGTTAAAAGCTGGGAATTGTTCAGTTTGTTTCCACCAGCCATCACCATAATTGCCAACAAAGTTTTCATACTTTTTGAATTTTGGATAATAATGAGCCGGTAACATTTCACCATGAGTATAAACATCAACACCAGTACCCTCAGTTTGCTCAAGGAGCTGCTCAAGGTCTTTCAGATCATGTCCGGATATTAAAATTGCAGGATTGCTTCTTACACCGAGGTTAACTTTCGTAATCTCCGGATCACCATATGTATTGGTATGAGCTTTATCCAGCAATGCCATTACATCAACACCAAACTTTCCGGCTTCAAGCACCAGACCCACAAGAGCATCAGCATCAAGAGTATCATCCAGTGATGCAATCATAGCTTTTCTAATAAAATCATTTATTTCTACATCTTCGTATGTTAAGTGGTTAGCGTGATAAAGATAGGCAGCCAAACCCTTAACACCATATATAAGCAACTCTTTAAGTGAGCGAACATCTTCGTTTTCAATTGCCAGTACACCAACACTTGCAGCTTTTGCATTAAATTCTTCATCCGTACTACCATTCCAAAGAACCGCATCGCACTTAAGTTTTTCAACATCATAACTCTCAAGTGAAGCAAGTATTTCGGTTTTCATAGCAAGTATATTTTTAATCTGCACTTTTATTGCTTCAGTATCAAAATTAACATTAGTAACAGTAGTAAATAGTCCGAATATTATTGCATTGTCATATTTCAATCTTTTGTTGCTATCCGACAATTTGTCGGCAAGTATAGATAACCCCTTCAGGTTGTACAATAGTAAGTCCAGCATATTTGATGTATCCGGTTTTTTACCGCAAATACCTGCAACTGTACAACCTGTTCCATTTAAGGCTTCCTGACATTGATAACAAAACATACTCATATTACTGCTCCTTTTAATAAGATTTTTTATTCTGTTTACAACTTAACACTCCAAACATTACCTGTCAAGTAAAAAATAGCCATATAATATCAAATATGCAGTTTTCATTTGATTATACAAATTTATTTTCGAATATTTATAACAGACTTTCAATTCTTATTATAGGTTTGCATTATGAAATATAAAATAGATTCACAAAAATTGCGATTAGCCAGTCAGATTACATTTGCGTTAATCTGCATTTGGGTTGGAGTTGAATTCCATTATTACATCAGGTTTCTTGAATCCGGTGGAGCTGAAGGAATTCCGCTAAAACCGGGGGGTGTTGAAGCATTCCTACCAATTAGCTCGCTAATGAGTCTGCGATACTTTATTGAAACCGGCTTTATCCACATGGCTCATCCCGCCGGACTCGTATTATTTTCGGCTATAACGGTAGTATCTTTTCTGTTTGGTAAATCATTCTGCTCATGGATTTGCCCCATCGGATTTATATCCGAAACAATTGGAACGTTTGGTGCCAGGTTACTGAAACAAACTTTTAACATAACAGTTACAATGCCCCGTTGGCTTGACTATCCGTTACGATCTCTTAAGTATTTGCTTTTAGCCTTCTTTGCCTATATTGTATTATTTGCTATGACTACCACAAGTCTCGCTCTTTTTCTGGATAGCCCGTACAACCTTATTTCAGACATAAAAATGTATTTCTTTTTTGCGGAAATAAGTACATTCAATTTATACATTGTAGCCACACTATTCTTTCTGTCGGTTTTTATTAAAAACTTCTGGTGCAGGTATTTATGTCCGTATGGTGCTTTACTGGGAATTGTATCTTTATTTGGTCCAACCAAAATTTATCGGAATACAGACACATGTATCGATTGTGAAAACTGCACCCGTGCATGCCCATCAAACATCAAGGTGCATAAATCCAGATATGTAATAAGCGATGAATGTACATCATGCCAGTTATGTGTGTCATCCTGCCCGGTTAAAGACACACTATACCCCAAGGTGCCATCAGCACGAATAAAAATCAGGAAACCGGTTTACCTTATCGCAATTCCCCTAACTATATTCATTTTTATTGCCATTGCAAAATTTTCGGGTTATTGGAAAAGCAACACACCTGCAAAGCAAATAGAGGAGCTTTACAAGATAAAAGATTCAACAGGGCACCCGCGTTCAGCCAGCGAGTATTGATATGCTTTAGTTTATTTCTTGATTTTTGCCTAATTTTTAAGCAAATTAACAAAAAAAGAATTACCAAAATGAAAATTGCCGGACGAATAGATACTGCCAATAAAAATATTAACCCCGGGCATAAGAAACTTGTGATTATGCTCGACCAGGATGAGACTGGTAAACGCTCAACCGCCGTAAATCCGGCTATACCCGAAGAAGACATATCATACCCGCAAATGGTTGTAATGGTAAAACGACTTAATAAATTTGCAAAGGAACAATTCGGTTCAAAATCTGCTTTAATTGAAAAACTTGAAATTACCGCTGAAGATGCTATAAAATATTTCAGCTACAAAAAACCTCTTGGCGTTGAGTTACTTGCCAAATGTGCTGAACTTGGCTGCGATATTAACTGGCTACTTACCGGTAAGGGAGAGCCTGAAAACAATTCTGAAAAGATGATTAACAACTCGGTTGATAAACTAAACTACGAGGTTTATGCCGGTAAACTGAACAACCTGAATACAGATATAAATATAATCAGTTCATCATTGGATAATCTGAATGAGTTAGTGGAAAGAATAGACTGCCAGTTTAACAAAAAGCTTGATGATTACATTGAAAAGCTTGTATCATTTACAGTTAACGGAATTGAAAATCAGATTAGCGAAAAAATACAGGTTGCTATGGCAGAATATTTTGATGAGTATAAATCCAGAGTCTCCGAATCTGTTATTTCAATTGATGATATAACTGGGAAAATCAAAGAATTTATAAAATCTGACTAATTAATTTCTTTTTAAGTATTAATTTTGTGTAAATGTTAAACAGATCAATAGCAAGTTTCACTTTTTTTTTTATCTTTCAAACACTTATTCAAAAATTTTAAATGGAATTTATGTCTGCATCTGAAATTCGTCAAAGATATGCTGAAATATCATACGTTGAACCAATCAGTCAGTCCAGACCCAAGTTAAAAAAGGCTAATCGGTTAGCTTATGTAAAATATACTTCATTGTTATTTCTTACAGGCTTGCCAATTGCTCTTGCTATGTACTTTCTGAAAATCTTCTAATTTTTACTTACCTTATAATCGTAACCTCAATCATTAACTTTAGTATTATTTATCTGTACAAGACCAAATTATCGCAATAAATTTGGTGCGTGTTATCTTTTTGTTTAATTCATGATATAATTGCACGTGTCGTACCGGAAAGCTATATTAATACAAAATATTCTTTTCACCTTATGGAAGAACAATGGAAATAATTAAAGAAGCATTTAATTCCGTTAGCTACAATATAGATGCAAACCTCTTTACCCTGCGTAACGATAATGGTATGGAAGTTAAAATTACAAACTACGGTGCTGCAATAACCTCAATTATAATTCCCGATAAAAACAACAATCCGATTGATGTTGCCTTGGGGTACGAAGATCTTGACGGATATATTTCCGATACAAAATACCTGGGATTTACTGTTGGCAGATATGCTAACCGTATTGGCAACGCCATAATTTCCATTGACGGACAGGATTACAAGCTTGAAGCAAATGACAAAACCAATTGCCTTCATAGTGCCGGTAGTATGAAAAATAAAGTTTGGGAAGCAGAAACTTTTCAACGTGATGATATTGCCGGTCTAACCCTTAATACTACGAGCTTTGATGGCGAAGCAGGTTTTCCGGGTAACCTTACCGCACATGTTACCTTTTCGCTTGATGACAACAACTCGCTTATTATCGAATACTCTGCCGAGACTGATAAGCCAACCGTTGTAAACTTTACTAACCATACATACTTTAACCTAAAGGATGGTGGTGCAACAGATGTATTAAGCCATATACTACAGCTTAACGCAGAAAGCTTAACACCAATTGGCAAAAGCCTTATTCCTGAAGGAAACATGCTTCCTGTTGCCGATACCCCATTCGATTTCCGCATAGCAAAACCATTAGCCAAAGAAATTGATGATGAACACCCGCAACTAATACTTGCAGGTGGTTACGATCATAATTTTGTACTTAACAACTTTAATGGCAATTTGCGTAAAGCGGGTGAGTTATCGGAAAAATCGACAGGTATTACGATGGAAGTTTTCACCACCGAGCCTGGTTTACAGATATACACAGCTAACTTTCTTGATGGTAAGGCAAAAGGTAAATCAGACACAAAACTGGAGTACAGACATGGGGTATGCCTTGAAACTCAGCACTTCCCCGACTCACCAAACAACACTCAATTCCCCAGCACTTTACTCCGCCCCGGTGAGCATTACAGTTCCAGCACAATATACAAGTTTGGTATTGATTGGGAGGAATAATAATAGAAATAAACGAAAGCATAAAAAAGCCTTGCAACTATTGGGTTACAAGGCTTTTAATGTTGTTGTCCCGTCAGGGCTCGAACCTGAACTCTTCTGATCCAGAGTCAGACGTGTTGCCAATTACACCACGGGACAATTCCGTAATAGGGATACAAATATAAATCCATTCTGTAAAAAAATCAAATGCTATTTATTAACAATTTAACAAACATTTAAAATAAATCATTAATTTTTTCTACCGGACGTGCCAGCACTGCCTTATCACCCAATTCAACAATTGGTCTTTGAACCAAATTTGGGTTTTCCACAAGATAGTTCAATACTTCTTCTTCGGAATATTTTGTATTTTTGAAATCAAGTTCTTTGTAAGCTTTGTCATTTTTACGCAAAAGCTCAGTTGGAGTAATATTCATTTTTTCAAGAAGGTCAGTAAGCTTATCCTTGGTGAATGGTTCAATAAAATAGTTTATACGATTGAACTCAATTCCTTTCTCTTTTAACAATGTTACTGCCTTTTTACAGGTAGTACAAGTAGGTTTTTCGTAAATATTTATTTCAACCATTGTTAACCTCTTATAAAATTATTAATATTAGTGGATTTGCTAATCGCTTTTATATATTTTGATAAGCTGATTTAGAACTTATTTAAATATACAAATAATTGAAAAATAATTAGAAAAAGTAAATAAATCTTCGGGGAAGTATTATGAATATTCCTGGCGTTATTGCAAGTGAATTGAAAATTGACGAAAGTCAAGTTAAAACAGTAATTAACCTATTTGATGATGATGCAACAATACCTTTTATAGCTCGTTATCGTAAGGAAAAAACCGGTGGACTGGATGAGGAGCAGTTACGTAGTATTGAAGAAAGGTTAACCTATCTTCGCCTGCTTGAAGAAAGAAAAGAAACCGTCCTTAAAACTATTGAGGAGCAAGGTAAACTTACCGATGAGCTAAAAGCCAGGATAGTTGCTGCAATGAAACTTCAGGAAGTTGAAGACCTTTACCTCCCTTACCGTCCGAAGAAAAAAACAAGAGGTACACTTGCCAAGCAAAAAGGTTTGGAACCTCTTGCATTATTTATTATTGATAATCCAAATTTTGAAGGCGATTTTGATGCCGAAGTTAACAAGTATATCAATGAAGAAAAAGGCGTTACTTCATACGATATAGCTATTAACGGTGCTAAGGATATTATTGCTGAAATGATTAGTGATACTGCTGAAGTAAGACAAATTGTTCGCGATATACTTTGGGATCAGGCAAAACTTGTTTCCGAGCAATCAAATAAAGCCAAAGACGGAAAAATTAAAAACAAACGTGATGTTTACAAGGTATATCATAGCTTCCGTTCCGGATTACGAAGATTAAAACCTTACCAGGTACTTGCAATAAATCGTGGCGAACGCGAAAAATTCCTTAAAGTTAACCTTAGCTTTAACTATCCATACGTACTTCAGGAAATTTATTACGGCTATTTTCCTTATGAAGAATCTTTTGCGATGGATATACTTAAAGACGCAGTTACCGATTCATTCGAAAGACTTATTTACCCTTCTATTGAAAGAGAAATTCGTAACGAACTTTCAAGTGTTGCCGATGAACATGCAGTTGAAATTTTTGCAACTAACCTTCGCCAGTTGTTACTTCAATCGCCAATTAGCGACAAGGTTATAATGGGTATTGACCCCGGTTATGTATCAGGCTCAAAAGTTGCTGTTATTGATGCTACCGGTAAATATGTTGAAGGACATACAATTTACCCGCACGAACCACAGAAAAGAACTGCTGAAGCCAAAGCAAAAATTCTTGATATGATTAACAATCATAATGTAGAACTTATTGCTATTGGTAATGGTACTGCAAGTCGCGAAACCGAACTGCTTGTTGCTGAAATAATTAAAGAAAACGATCTTTCAATTCATTACCTTGTTGTTAGTGAAGCCGGTGCTTCTGTTTATTCTGCAAGTAAAGTTGCCAAACAGGAATTCCCTGATCTTGAAGCTTCACAGAGAGGTAATATCTCGATTGCCAGAAGAGTTCTTGATCCCCTTGCCGAGCTTGTTAAAATTGAACCTAAATCAATTGGTGTTGGATTATACCAGCATGATGTTGACCAGAAATATATTGCTAGAAAACTTGACGATGTGGTTGTAAGTTGCGTAAACTATGTTGGTGTTGATCTTAATACAGCATCTTCTTCACTACTTACCTACGTTTCCGGACTAAATAAACGTATCGCTGGTAACATAATTACATACAGGGAAAGTAATGGCAAATTTGCCAAACGCGAACAGCTTCTTGAGGTACCTGGTGTTGGTGAAAAAATATTTGAACAGTCTGCCGGGTTCCTAAAAATTCCCGATAGCACAATTCCATTCGATAATACATTTATTCACCCCGAATCTTATGAAGCAGTTGGTAAACTTCTTGAAGTTTGTAATGTTGCTCCAGAAGAAATTAAGGAAAAGGTTGAAGTAATCAAGATGTATGTTGAACATAAAGGAAAAGAGGAAGTAGCCGAAACTGTTGGACTTGGTGTTCCTACCCTCGAAGATATTCTTGAAAACCTTGAAAAACCTGGTCGTGACCCTCGTGAAGAAATGCCAGACCCAATACTACGTCAGGATGTACTTAAAATTGAAGATCTTGAGCCAGGGATGGTACTAAAAGGAACTGTTAGAAATATTGTTGATTTTGGTGCCTTTGTTGATATTGGTGTTAAACAGGACGGTCTGCTTCATGTTACACAAATTACAAACGATAAAAACAAACATCCGTTAGAAGTATTAAACGTTGGTGAAGTTATTGAAGTAGCCATTCTCGAAATTGATATTGAAGGCGGTAGAATTTCTCTTGGTTCTCCTATTGAAGTTGAAGAAGAAGAGGAAGTTACTGAAGAATAACTATTAGTTTTGATCTATAAATTTAATCCCTGAATTGTACTTGCAGCTCAGGGATTTTTTTATGCTAAAGAAGGTAACGATATGGTAAAAACATGTAATAATTTCATTCTTCTGCAAATATAATTACCCACGAATAAATTCGTGGGCTGGAGTTTCACATCCGTAACCCACAACTAAAGTCATGGGTTACCACAAATTTTGTTTATACACAGTATCAATTTTTGTCGGCAGGTAGCCCCCTGTCAACATCTCTATGACTTACAATACCACATGTCGCCCCGCCCTGGGCTTTAATCCATTTGTTCGTCAGGTTTCTACAGACATGCCCTCCCTCCGGGACTCTAATGATTTGTCATGAGTATTGTAGGGCAGGAGTGTTCTTTTGCCGAGTTTTACATATCGCGTAGCGATTTCTCTTGTGTAGAATGGAAGTAGCAGCATTCAAACAATACTGCGTAGCAGTTACTCTTCTGTAATTCGTAATCTGTAATGTTAAACCACTTACATGGTTACAGGATTATTATCTTCAAGTTATTTCTACAAAACTTTAACTACTCCTCGTTAAGAACAATTAGTATTATAAACTCACTACATTATTTTGTTTTACTTGTAATAAACTATTCGGAACAGGTAGGTAATAAAATTTTAATTTCAGGTGATTTAATTCTTATTCAATTATTTTTTATTATAATTTTTGTTAGTTTTGATTTCTAAACTGAATAACTATTAATATGCTTACAACACTATCAATTAAAGATTACGCACTTATAGAAAATGTGAATATTGAGTTTCACAGCGGATTGAATATTATCACTGGTGAAACTGGTGCCGGTAAATCAATCTTGCTTGGTGCATTGGGTCTTATTCTTGGCGAACGGGCAAATACTGATGTTATAAGACGAGGTTCGAAAAAGGCAGTTGTTGAAGGCATATTTGATTTAGGTGATAACCACAAGGTTAACTCAATATTAGATGAGTTTGAAATTGAAACTGCTTCCGAGTTAATTGTGCGAAGAGAAGTTTCATTGAAAGGAAGCAACCGCTGTTTCCTTAATGATACTCCGGTTCCCCTTGCAAACGTTAAACGCATAGGCGATTTGCTGGTTGATTTGCACGGACAACATGAACACCAGTCTATATTAAATATTGATACCCATATTGAGTTACTTGATGATGCCGCAAATATAAGCAAAGAGTACAATGCTTTCCTTGAGATTTATTCAGTTCTCCAAACAAAACTAAAAGAATTAAAAACCTTACAACAAAAGGAAAAATCAATTTCAGAGAAGAGGGATTTATACGAGTTCCAGATAAAGGAAATTGATGCTGTTAATCCGGTTGAAGGTGAAGACGAATCTCTTGAAAATGAACTGCGGATACTGGAAAATTCCGAACGACTTATTCAATCGAGTGCTGAGGTGTATAACTTGTTATACGAAGATGACTCGAGCATCTACGATAAAATAAACCAGGTGCTCACATTTTTAACCGAGCTCTCGGACATTGATAACTCGTTTAGGGAAAAAGCTGAAGAGTGTAATTCGGCAATTGCAATAATCGATGACATTGCTGATTTTTCACGTAATTACCGCGATAGTATTGATATTGATCCTTCAAGGCTAAGTGATATTAGAGAGCGTATAGCAGCCCTAAACCGACTAAAGAAAAAGTATGGCAAATCGCTTTCCGAAGTGATTGAACACCGGCAAAAGATTGGTGAAGAGTTTGAACTTGCGGATAATTTTGCAGAAAAAATTGAAGAATTGACCAACCTGTTAACTGAGATTAGAATTAAGGCAGGTGAAAAGGCAAAGTTGCTTTCCAAAGTTAGAAAAGATGCTGCCGATAAACTTATTCCAGGTATAGAGGAAGCACTAAAATATTTGGGTATATCGGATTCAAAATTTGAAGTAAAGTGCTGGTATGAAGAAGCTGGTAAAAATGATGATGAGTTTATAATTGTTGATAACACGAATTATAATTTCAATAAAAGCGGAATAGATAATATTGAGTTTTATATTTCTACCAATATGGGTGAGGAAACAAAACCACTTGTAAGAGTTGCGTCAGGTGGTGAAATTTCAAGAATTATGCTGGCACTTAAAACTATTCTTGCTAAAAACGACAAGTTGCCATTGTTGGTTTTCGATGAAATTGATACCGGTGTTAGTGGCAGAATTGCACAGAAAGTAGGCAATACAATGAAATCGCTTACCGAACATCATCAAATAATCGCTATAACTCACCTGCCTCAGATTGCAAGTCTTGCTGATCACCACTACTCTGTTGAAAAAGAAGTAGTTGAAGATCGTGTGGTAAGTTCAATAAACGAGCTGGGTTTTGAGGAACGTATCGATGAGGTGGCAAAATTATTAAGCGGTGAAGCCCTTTCGGAAGCAAGCAGAAACAGTGCTAGGGAGTTGATGGGTATTTCATAGAAAATAGTATAAAGGTACTATTTGATGAGGGGAAGAATTTTATTACCCTTTGAAAAAGGGAAAATATTAAACGGGTAAAAAGATGCGAAACTCATACTATGAACTGGTAAGACTAATACTGCTATTTGTTACGGCAATTCTGCTTAAATCTCACATGTGGTTGTAATAAAAGATCACCATTAAATACCTGCCTCAGTTTAATCAAATTTCATAAAACAAATTTTGCTAACATTTTTTTGCAAAATTGTAAAATATTTTAAATAATTTACAATTAATTGTTTTCCCCAGCGTTTACCTTAATAAAAACACCGGAATCCTTTTGGAAGAAATTCTAATAAAAAAAGCAATTGAGAAAGATAAACAAGCATTTGAAAGACTTGTAAAGCTTTATAAAAACAAATTGTACTCCTATTTGTTCAGGTTCAGTAATGATGCAAATGTTGCCGGTGAACTTTTTCAGGAAACAATTATAGGAATGTGGAAAGGTATTAAAACATATAATCACAACAGTAAATTCTCATCCTGGGTATTTACAATTGCACATAATGCAGCGATAGATTATTCGCGAAAAGAGAATAAAAGGAAGAGAGTTGTTAGTATTGATTACGAACATCATCAGATTGGTTATCAACCTGATTTTGCACTCGAGAACAAGGAACTAACAGATTATATCCTAAAATGTTTGGATACTATCCCTGAAGACCAAAAACATGTTTTTTTACTAAGAACTACAGCAGGTTTGCCTTTCAGGGAAATTGCCGAAATTCGTAACGAACCACTCAATTCGGTTATTTCAAAAATGCACTATGCTGTAAAAAAAATAAGAAAAATTGTAATGGAGCAAAATGTTGCCTGAATATAAAAACATAAATCAGAAGTTTAATGAAGAGATATGGCTATATATTAGCGGTGAGCTTTCACCTGACCGTATGAAGTACTGGGATAAAACATTAAAAAGCTTCCCGGAATTGTACAATGAATATATCGAGTTATCGAAACTGGAAAGCATTTCTGCTAATGCTCTCAATACTGAACTTGACGATTCTTTGTATATCACTCTTGTTGATAAATCTTTTGCCAAACAAAAAACATTCTCCCTCAAAAGGATTGGAGAATTTTTCATAGGGCTTTTTAACAGTGAAAACTTTGCTGTAAGATTTTCGCTTGTAACAGCTATTAGTGCTGTAGCTTTTTTAATCTTTTTTCAGACTATTACATACAAAAAAGTTAATAATGAGTTACTACAATGGAATGATCCGGTGAACCGATTAAGAATATCGGAAATTGAAATATCACTTGATGAGTTAATCAGTTCAACTACCGCTAATAGTATATCGGGCAATGAACAAAGCCTTAGGGATATAAGGGACAGAATTAGACTACTTAAAGAAAGTACAACACGATCTCAATCCGGAAAGAGAATAGAAAATACAAATTATTATAATGGAGAATACTATGAATAGCTTAATCAAGTTAGCTTTGATGCTAATGATTTCCAGTATGGCAATATTTGCACAATCCGGAATTATAAAAGGAAAAGTAACAGACCGCAATACAAATGAACCTGTTGTGGGTGCAACTGTAGAAGTATTCAAGCATAATATTTCCACCACTACAGATGAAAATGGAAACTATATTTTGAAAACTGTACCGGAGGGTTTTGTTGATGTTTATGTATCTGCTTCAGGTTATAAAAAGAACCGTAAAAGATACATTAATATGGATAAGGGTGAAACTGAGGTTGTTGACTTTGAACTTAATAACAACTTGCTTGGTAATTATCCAAGAGTTTTGGGCAGTGCTGAGTTTGACCCGCTAATGTCAAATAATCTGAATGAGAAGGTTCACAAAGAACTTGAACTAATAAAGGAGCTTGATGAGGAGAAATATCGTAATTTATCGAGCGACATAAATATCAGAATACCAGCATTACGCAGAGGAGCTTATTCTTCAATTACTTCGTTTACTGAAGAAATGGAGACAAACTACAAAATCCGTGAGCTTGAACTTAGAACAGAAAGACTTGCCCTTGAGTACAAGAAAAGCAAAAAGGACAAGGCTAAAACCAAACAGGAACTAACAAAAGTTTTGAAACAACTCTTTGAACTGAAGGAAGAAGTTAAGAGTACTGAAGTAAAAAATCTTGAGGAAGAACTTGCTAAACTTAAGGAAGCTCTTAAAATAAGATCAAAGAATAAAGATAAAATTATTGATAACAGACTTGAAGAGTTAATAGGTGCCGGTGAATATCTTGACTGGTAAATATATTTAAGGTTTCTCATCAAGGGGAGCTATAAACCCATAAATTACATAATGATGAGGGGTACAATTTCGGTTGTTCCCCCTTTTTATTATGCTAAATTAAATACTAGTTGAGCATACGTTTAAAATCACGTAATCAAAAAACCTCCAAAAGTTTATTCCGGTTATAGAAGCGTTAGGAATAATAGGCTAACCCAACATCTTGAATACTAATAATCAAATATTGCTTAATTGCTACAAAAACAGTAACTTGTACATTAATACCCACATATATCATTTAAGCTAATTAAAACTAAATCGGAGTGATTATGAAAAAGTTACTACTTTTTCTACTTTTATTCGCTTTTACAGTTCAGGCACAAACGTGGTACAAGTATAATGGATTATTTAACCAGAAGGTTTATTCAACAACTGGTGGAAGAGTAGGTACAGATGATGGTATTTTTATTAGGGCAGCAAATGATGTTTGGGAACGAGGTGGTTTAGAGGGAAGGATAGTTTACGATTTATTTGAAAACGGAACAATGATATTGGCAGGCACCGATGACGGTAATTTCTATTCAACCGATGGTGGTTATAACTGGTCACAAAGTTCTCTTGGCTTTGCCTTTTACAACTATATTCCAACCGGTGATGGTTTGTTTGCTGCTTCAGGTGGTGGTATTCTGCATTCAACTGATGGCGGTGCTTCATGGAGTGTTTTTGCCGAGCCGATACATGCAGGCATAATTGATGCAAAACCATTAAACGGTACTGGCAACTGGGTTGCTGTTACTGTTGGCGGCAGATGTGTTCATACTACGGATGGTGGTGAGAACTGGAAAATCACATATACTGGTGATATAACTGGCATTCATCTACAACGATATTATGCCGGCGAGCAAACCTTTATGATGACCACTCGGCAGAATGGGTGTTTCTTTATTGAGGGTGCTGATTTGTACGATTCCACCAAAACCTGGGAGCAGAGAAATACAGGATTAGGCAACCTATACGTAAACAGTTATTCTTCTTATAATGAAATTATAAAAGTCGGTACAGATTCAGGTATTTACTACACTACCGATAAAGGAGCTTCATGGAACGCCGGTGGACTTCCGGGACTAAAAATAACCGATCTGTATCCTTATGCTGCTGCAACCGAAACCGGAGGCGTTTATACTTGTCCCAACGAACTGGGATCAGCCACCTATACTCAGGTTGGTTACAGTAATATAACTGCTCTTAAAGGGACTTCAAATAATACATTATACATTGGTACAAGAGGTTATGGAATGTATAAGTATTATAATAGTATGCTTACTCAAATAAATTCAGGGTTAGGCAATCTTAATATAAACGACATTACGGTTGATGTTGATGGCTACCTTTTTGCTGCTACCGATGAGGGAGTTTACAAATCAACTGATGACGGTACAAACTGGGAGTCGGTTCTTCCCAATACAGGGAAAATATACAGTCTTATTACGAGTGCTCGCGGTTCCTCGCTGGAAACATTTGCCGGTGGCGATGAATCTTTCTACCTTGTTGAATCAAATAATAACTGGAATGGCGGTACTGATAATCTTAGCGGCGAAGTTTATGATATAGCATATCATCCGGGAATGAATAAATATATTGCTGTGTGTGATGGTGGAATATTTACTTCAGCAATTGATTATATCGCATGGACGAAAATAACCTACTTCCGTGGAAGAGCAATTACTATTGGTACTAACGGTGATATATATATAGGAGTAAATAACGGTGCAATTCAAAAATCATCTGATAATGGTGTAAACTGGGTTTCCTCAGGCTGGTTAGCATCATACATTAAGGATATGGCTACTGATAGTCAGGGTTTTATTTATGCTGCCCATAATTTTGGATTATCAAGATCTACCGATAACGGTGCTACCTGGACGGAAGCCAACGATGGAATTACACCTACATCCTCACATAAAATTGCACTCTGTTTTGGTGGTACACCCGATGGCAATTTGTATGTTGGCACTCTTGGCTTGGGACTTTACTCAACAGATGCTACAATTAGCGATGTTAAAGATGAATTAACACCAGTTAAATTTTCGCTGGCACAAAACTACCCAAATCCATTTAATCCTGTAACCACAATAGGATTTTCTTTACCAGCAAAGGAAGGTGTAACTATAAAGGTATTCGATATATTGGGTCGTGAAGTAACAACACTTGTAAATAAAGAATTGAATGCAGGTTATCATGAGGTTAAATTTAACGCATCAAATCTTGCGAGCGGAATTTATATTTACAGAATTCAGGCGGGTAAGTTTAGTTCTGCTAAAAAACTTGTACTATTAAAATAACCACCTCCCACCAAATTTAATTTGGAGTACTCCTCCTTGAAAAGGAGGAGAGTTTATATTGGGTGGTTCTGATATGTCTGTTGCGGACCAATCCGTGACAGATTTACCACATTATTCAACCTAGTTTATTCCGTCAAGGTGCAATCCGCGGTGTAGTGGTTCTTAACGTCTGAAAAAACATCTATTTGCGGCATAAAAAAACCTCGGAAGAACAATTACTCCCGAGGTTAAATTTTATCGTTGCGATTCTTTTACCTGATTATTAGCTACATTTTTTCAGGAGCACTTAGCCCTAATATACCAAGTCCGTTACGCATAACTGTTCTAACAGCAACAGCAAGAGCAATTCTCGCCTCAGCAAGGTCTTTATCCGAACCGATAATACGACAATCATTATAAAACTTG
The DNA here is from genome assembly GCA_963663615.1 of Melioribacteraceae bacterium. Lineage (GTDB taxonomy): Bacteria > Bacteroidota > Ignavibacteria > Ignavibacteriales > Melioribacteraceae. The sequence continues at coordinate 391,221 of OY760517.1, read as the reverse complement.
TGGAACAATGCAGCAAGGTCTTCAAGAAAATTAGCAATTTTCTGAGGTTCAAAATTTTCGATTGAAAGCAGCATTTCCTCACCAAACTGACCAAGCTTTTTAAGCAGTCTTTGCTCGGCATCGGTAGTAAGCAAATTAAGGTTATCAGTTGATAACTTTAATCCCTCGCCATCAGTCATACGTAAAATTGAGCAAATACGTGCATGAGCATACTGCAAATAAAACACCGGATTCTCGTCACTCTGTTTTTTAGCAATATCAAGATCAAAATTAAGATGAGTATTTATACTTCGCATAATAAAGAAGTAGCGTACCACATCTTTGCCAACTTCATCAATAAGCTCATCAATGGTAATAAAGTTTGCCTTTCTGGTTGACATTTTAACTACATCACCACCTTGCATAATAGTTACAAACTGATGAATAAGCACTTTAACCTGATCTGTATTATAACCTAATGCCTTTACACCAGCAAGTACATCAGGGTAGGTAGCCGAGTGATCGGATCCGAACAGGTCAACAATCAAATCGTAATTACGATTAAACTTGGTTATATGGTAAGCAATATCAGGGAGACGGTAAGTAGGTTCACCAGTTGATTTTACAATAACCTTATCCATCTCGTTACCAAGCTCGGTAAGCTTAAACCATACAGCTCCATCCTTCTCGTATGAAAGTCCTTTTGACTTAAATTTATTAAGGACATCATCAATTTTACCTTCTTCATAAAGAGTATTTTCATTAAAAAAGTTTTTCATCTTTATGTTAAGGTTACCAAGAGTTTTCTCTATATCGGCAAAAATTTCTTTTTCTGCTCTATCCTTAAATACCTTGTCATCAAGCTTGAGTGTATCTTCACCATGTTCCTTAACCAGAGCCGCAGCTATATCCTTAATATACTCACCCTGGTAATGGTCATCTGGAAATTCTACATCACTTCCCAATAATTGTTCACAACGAATTTTAACCGAGTTACCAAGTACACGCATTTGTCTGCCTGCATTGTTAAAATAGTATTCACGATCAACATCGTAGCCAACCCATTCCAGCATATTTGCAACTGTATCACCAATAACTGCATTACGTCCGTGACCAACTGTAAGCGGACCAGTAGGATTAGCCGAAACAAATTCAACAATAGCTGTTTTGCCTTTATACTTGTATGTTCTGCCAAACTCTTTATCTTTATCTAAAATATCGGTAACAATACTTGAGAAGTTATCGGCAGCTATATAAAAGTTAATAAAACCTGGACCAGCAATTTCTATTTTCTCTACAACAGACTCATCATATTTAAGGGCTCCAATTATTTCGGAAGCAATATCCCTTGGGCTCTTTTTAAGTTTCTTGGTTAAAGTCATGGCAAGATTTGTTGAAAAATCGCCATGATCCTCATTATTAGGTACGCTAAATACAGGATTAATGTCTTTTAGATATTCCAGTTCAGCAGCAGCGTTTCTAATTAAATCTGCCAAATATTCTTTCAATTTCCAACTCCGGTAATTTATCTATGGAAGTAATTAATTAATAGCGGAAGGGTTCTCGTCTTCAACTTCAATAACGGGGGCATCACCCCAAAGCTTTTCAAGGTTATAGTAGGTTCTCGCTTCCTTATGAAACACATGAACAATAACATCAAAGTAATCAAGAATAACCCAGTTAAGGGCATCGTAACCTTCCTTATAATGGCATTTAATACCTTGTTTGGCAAGGGAGCGGTCAACTTCATCGGCAATAGCTCTTACCTGCACATCCGAATCGGCTGAACAAATAACAAAATAGTCAGCAAAGCTACTAATTTTCGCCAATTCAAGTATCTTTATATCATAACCTTTTTTAGATAAAATATGATCAGTTATTTCTAACGCAAATTCTTTCGATTCCAAAATACAATTCCTAATTTAATGGCTTTAACTTAAAATAATCTTTACCAATAACCACCGTAACATCAAGGAAATACTCCTTGTTAACCTGTTGAATAACATTTTCTTTTTTCACACCTAATACTTTGGCAATTTTATAGGCATTAGCCATATTGCCAATCCTGTCAATTACAATCGATTTATCAATATCGAAAGTATAATAATTGCCAGTATGCACTACGTCATACTCTCTATGCCTCAGGAAATCAGTAAACCGGTCAGCAATCCCTTTAACCCCACAACCATTAGCAACCTCAACCTGAATAATTTCCGAGGCGTTGGCATAAATATCTTTTTCGGTTTTGGGAACAGGTTTGTTGCCAAGTTTGGCAAATATTGAGAATGCCAGATAAATAATCACTGCACCAAGAAAAAATATAGCAGTGTTTATTACCAGTCCTGAAGCGTTACCTTTATTTTTGTTTTGTTTTTTCTGCAAATTACCCGATTATAAAATTATGGAAATAACCAGCCGTTATTGTAGCCTCTGTACCCGAAAGGTCTGTTATAATAATACCCTGCCGGTGCAGAACGATACTGAACAACCATGTGAAAATCATCTGATGGACTATAATTTATTTGTGCACGACTTAAATATATGCCATTTATCTGGTTGCTAAAATTATCACCATACGAGTTATAAGGTGTATTTACCAGGCTCGCATCTACTTCAATATCAAGGTTTTCATTAAACTCGTAACGCATTGAATTGGTGTAAATACCAAGTGCCATTCCGTTACCACCCATTGTTGAGTAAGACATACTAACCGAGTGACTCATTGAAAAGTTTTCGGGATTGATGAAACTTGTAAAAAACGAGCTTGGCTGACCAGTAATTATTTTGCCTTTTATATCAACAGGTTTATTTAATTCTTCCTTAAACTGTGCAAAGCTTAGAGAAGATGCCAACAAAACTATTAAAATTACATTTTTCATTTTATCCATACTTTCTGCTTGTTAGTCTTACTTAACTACTTTATTATTTTCGTCTAACAGCAATACAACCGGTTTATGATTTTTCGCTTCTTCCTGTTCCATTTGAGCGTATGTAATTATTATAATCATATCACCAACAAGACCAAGACGTGCAGCAGCACCGTTTAATCCTATTACACCAGTACCGCGTTTACCGGTTATTGCATAAGTTTCAAATCTCTTACCATTATTAATATTAACTACCTGCACCTTTTCATAAGGCAAAATACCAGCCTCATCCATTAGGTCTTCGTCGATAGTCAAACTTCCTTCGTAAAACAAATCCGCTTGCGTTATCCGAGCCTGATGTATCTTGGCTTTGAACATCTCAAGTAACATATTTAATCTTTCCTGACTTACTCTAATATAAAAACAAAATCCGCTAACTTACAATTCAATTCCTGATCTTAACGATCATCTCAATTTCAACAGCAGCATTTATTGGAAGTTCGTTTACACCAACAGCACTTCGCACATGTTTACCAGCTTCGCCAAAAACTTCAACAAGGAACTCGGAGGCTCCGTTTGCCACTTTTGGTTGCGAAGTAAAACCTTCAGCACTGTTAACAAACACCGTAACCTTTACAATTTTTTCAATTTTATCGAGGTTACCAATTTCAGCTTTAATAACACCAAGGCAATTTATTGCACTAAGTTTTGCTGCATTCATAGCATTATCTTCGGAAACTTCCGAACCAACTTTACCTGAATACTGTAATTTACCATCTTTTACAGGTAATTGACCTGCCGTAAATACAAGATCACCAACTTTTGTAGCCGGAATATATGCCGCCAAAGGTTTGGGTGCTTCAGGAATTTCGATATTCATTTCTCTGAGCTTTTCCGTAAACATACTTTTCCCACAAAAATTTTCAGATTAGCAATACAAATATATCAAATTTTTATCCGCAAATCATTACCAAATTTGGGAATACTTAATTGTTAACAATCTAATTTCCTATTAGCCCCGATACCTTTTCCAGAACCATTTCAACTGTAATGGCTTCCATACACTTTACGGGACGCATATCCTTGCACTCATTCCACTGCTCCGGTTTTGGATTTGAATGAACGCAGGGCTGACATTTTAATCCCGCTGTAACAATTTCCGCATTACCCCACTCGTTATAACTTCCGGTATCTTCCGGGTCCGATAATCCCATCATCATTACAGATGGTGTATTTAGTGAGGCTGCTATATGAATAATTCCCGTATCAGGACCAATCACTATATTACTTACATCAACAAGTGCAATTAGTTCCCTCAAAGTAGTCTTGTCTGCCAGGCTAAATGTTTTAAATGAACACTTTTCCATTATTATATTTATACTTGGAATGTCCTCTTTTACACCTGTAAATACTATATCAAATCCATACTCCCTCTTGAGTTTTTCGGCTAGTAAAGGTACTTTTGAAAGTTGCCATTGCCTATCCGAGTTATGATGACTTGACCCAATATGAATTATAGCAAAACTATTCCCTTTCGTAAGCCCCGCTTCAACAAGCTTATTTGTTATTGCTTCCCTTTCTTCATTTGTTGCAACCAATCCGGTTTTTGCTATTGGGGGGTTTGTCCACTCTTCTACAAGCCTGGTTTCTGCAAGTGCCATTTTAACCTTCGGACGTTCAATATGGTAATCATACCACCCTGATTTTTTATTGGTAAAACCAACCCTGTATTTTGTTTTGGTTAACAACGACATTAAGGTAAAGTGACTACTAACCTCATGAATCTCAATAATATCGTATTTGTTTTTTCCCAATCCCATAAAAAAACCGATTTGCTTTAATACCGATAAGAATGAGGTTGTGTAATTAAAGAAAAATACTTTACGAATATTGGGTATGTTGTTTAGTAAATTTTTACATCGTGGACCAACCAGTAAATCAATTTCAACATTAGGGAAGGTGCTAACCAAACGGTTAATAGTACCGGTAAGTGCAGTAACATCACCAAGTAATCCGTTTCGGATAATAAGTATTCGTTTCACATTATCCGGCTTACTTACAAACTCAAGGAATTTTTTCCTGCCCCTTACATTAAACTGTACCAAGCTTGCTCCGAGTAAATTCTTATTAAAACACCAATTTAGTAAATTGATTCAATTGATTACAATATTTTCATCATGTTTTAATTTGGATAAAAAATCGCATAATGTTAAGTTGCATTCTAATTTGAAGGTAAAAATATGACTGGTAAAAATTTTGAAGAACTTCTCGATATAATGTGGAAATTGAGAAGTGACTGCCCCTGGGATAAAGAACAAACTCATGATTCAATTAAGGCTAATACTCTTGAAGAAGCTTATGAAGTTGTTGAGGCTATTGATGACAAAAACTATAATGAGTTAAAAGGTGAGCTGGGCGACCTGCTATTACATATTGTATTTCATTCGGTAATTGGTGAGGAAGCGAAAAACTTTACTATTAACGATGTTATTGATGCCATAAAGGATAAGCTGGTTAGACGACATCCTCATGTGTTTGGTGATACGCAGGTTAACGGTGCAAAGGATATTGAACGTAACTGGGAAAAAATAAAATTGCAGGAAGGCAGGAAATCTGTGCTGGATGGCGTACCTAAAAACATGCACGGTTTATATCGCTCATTCCGATTACAGCAAAAAGCCTCAAAAGTTGGTTTCGACTGGAACAACAAAGAAGATGTCTGGAATAAGGTAAAGGAAGAAATGAACGAATTCCGTGAAGCTGAAATTAACCAGGATACAGAAGCAATGGAAAAGGAAATGGGTGATTTATTCTTCTCGCTAATAAATTATTGCAGATTTGTAGGGGTTAATCCCGAAGATGCACTGCGGAGTACCAATGACAAGTTTGTTAACCGTTTTCGTTATGTTGAGCAACAGCTTGAAGCAAATAATAGTAGTGTTGCAAAAAGCTCCCTCGAGGAAATGGATAAATATTGGGAAGAAAGCAAAGCACAATTTAAGTAAGAGTATCGCAATAATGGGGTAAAATATTTCATTATCGCGTTGGTTTACAAAAATTAAATCTGAGGTATGTACATGCCACCCTGCTAGGGTTCGTAATAACTTCCCAAGCATGTTTCTACATACATCCCGTCCCGCCGGAACTTACTACAAATCGCCTGATATTGTAGTTCCAGAGGAGCGGCATGTTTGTAGAATAATTTAGAGAGAATGATTATTCAACCCCGGAGGGGTGACATCTTCAGATCCTCCTCAATAAAGTGCACCCATTAATTATTGGATATTAGTTACCCCACCATTTTAGCTTCTGCGAACTTATCAACCCGTTTGCTAATTCTCTATTCGCTATCGTTTCCAAATGTTTCATAGGCATTAATAATATCCTTAACCAGCTTATGACGCACTACATCAGGTTTATCAAAATAAACAAACCCCACACCATCAACATTTTTTAATACCTGCTGAACATGTATTAGTCCGCTTGAATGTTTGGATGGAAGATCAATCTGGGTAATATCGCCAGTGATAATTGACTTTGAGTTGGGACCTAACCTGGTAAGGAACATTTTCATCTGCACATCACTGGCATTTTGCGCCTCGTCAAGGATAACAAAAGCATTATTTAGTGTACGTCCCCTCATATAAGCCAGAGGAACAATTTCAATAATCTCTTTTTCAACGTAACCTTTAAGCTGTTCAGGAGGCATCATATCCTGTAAGGCATCGTAAAGAGGACGCAAATAAGGATCAATCTTTTCCTTAAAATCGCCAGGTAAAAATCCAAGAGACTCACCAGCTTCAACAGCCGGACGGGCAAGTACAATTTTTTTAACCCTACCCTGTTTAAGAGCAGCTACAGAAAAAGCAACCGCCATATAAGTTTTACCAGTACCAGCGGGACCAATGGCAAAACAAATATCATTTTTTCTAACTTCTTCAACATATTTTGCCTGGGTTGGAGTTTTGGCTTTAATAACATCATTACGCGTATAAAGAATAATGTTTTCGTATTCTTTTTCGCTAACAACTTCACCACCCTTAACAGTAAGGTCAATTATAGTTTCAACGTCACTGGAAGAAAGCTTCCCGGTAGTGTTGAGGACGTAAATCATCTCTCTGATAATTTTTTCAATTTCCTCAACTTCCTCCTTCATACCTCTAATCAAAGCATTTTCGCCTCTAAAAACGACTGAGGCAGTAAATTTTTCTTCAATAGGTCTGAGATTGGCATCATTAAAACCAAGAAGTGCGAGGAAATCAACATCCTCCAGTTTTAATATTTTTTCAACTTCTATTGTAAAATTCCTTAAAAAATTAAACCATAAAAAAAGCCCTTTCTATAAAATAAAAAGGGCTTAAAGTGTAACTAAAATCTATAACACCTGCAAGTTATAAATTATTCAGTTGGAGCAGGTTTATAATTTCTTCTGATTTTGTCATATTTTGCTTTTTCTTCGTCAGAAAGGTTAGGAATAGTGAATTCCTGTGCAGGATAGATAAGATCAGCGTTTTTAATTTTGTCTTTGTTAGCTCTGTAAATCATTGGCCAAGCAAAACCGTTTGCATAATGTTCGTCTTTTTTAGCGATATTCCAAAGACAGTCACCTTTAACTACGGTATAGTTAACTTCTTTAGGAACGATAATCCATGCATCAAGTTTTCTCTGAAGTTCGTTGTGAACTTTGTTATAAAATTCAGGAAGAGCACTAATAGCATTAGCTTTAAGAGCATCTAGTTCAGCCTGTCTGTCTTCTTTTGGTTCTTCTTTTCTGTTGATTTTAGCTTCAAGAGCTTTAACTCTTGCTCTAAAGTTATCAACATCAGCTTCGGTAGCATTACCAAGCATTCTGTAAGTTTCTTTGTAACAATCTTCAACTGCCTGAAGAGCTGCTAATTCAGCTTTAGCACTAGCAATAGCACCTTCAAGTTCAGCTTTTTCTGCAAGACGAGCAGTTTTAACTTCAGTAAGACGAGTTATTTCAGCCTGCCATTCTTCTTCAGTCATTTCTTCTTCCTGAGCTATTACATTAGCTGAAAGAAGCACTAACATTACTAGAAGAGCAGATAAATATTTTGCAAGTTTCATTTAATTCCTCCGATAGATTTAATTCAAAACTTTAGGTTATTTACCCATTTTCTTAAGATTATTCTGAGCTTCTTCTCTTGTTTTCTTGCATTCATCAAGTCTTGATTTTTTCACTGCAAGTTCTCTTTCTAGTTCAGTTTTCTGACTTTTAAGACTGTTAATATCTTTAGTAAGAGTACTAACTTCACTTCTTAGGGCTTCTAATTCAGCCATCTGTTCTTCAGTTACACCACCGCAGCCTGCAAAGGCAACCATACCGGCAAGTAGAAGAGCTGATACTAGCTTTTTAGTTTTGGACATCTTATTCCTCCTAATTTAGAATAAATTGTTTAGTTGTGTTTCATTCTTTAAATATAACGATTTTTTTCAAAAAATCTAAGATTCATTATTAATAATATTATTATTTAGCATTTTTTTAACTCAAAGAATACGGGCATCTACAAAACTTCTGAAATTGCTACCACCAATTATTATGTGGTCAAAAACATTAATATCAAGCATTTTTCCGGCTTCTTTTAACCTATTGGTTAATCTTATATCTTCATTACTAGGCTCAAGGTTACCACTCGGATGATTATGTATTAGTATAATGTTTGCCGAATTATTCTCTATCGCTACCTTAAATACTTCCCTTGGATGAACAACATTCGAGTTAAGACTACCAATGGAGATGGTTTCATATCTTATAATTTTATTACCCGTTGATAAACAAACAACCATAAAATGCTCTTTGTTCAAATCGCGAAATATTGGGATGAACAATTCGGCTACATCAGCCGGAGAGGTTATCTTCTGATTAGATAACCATTTTTTATCAAAATCAATTCTTCTTGATAGCTCAAATGCAGCCATTAAAGTTGCTGCCTTGTCATTACCTATACCATCAACTGTTGTAAGCTTGCTCACCGATGATGATGCAAGAGATGCTATACTTCCAAATTTTTGTAATAACTCTTCTGCTACTCTTAGCACGGAATGACCTTTTAGTCCCGTTCGCAACAAAATTGCAATCAGTTCGGAATTAGTTAAACTTTGCGGACCCCTGACAAGCAACTTTTCACGCGGTCTGCTATCCGATGGCAGGTCTTTTACCTTAAATACTTCGCCCATTTTTATTCCTCCCTCAATAAAGAACAATTAACATTTTCTGTTAATACAAAACAGTCTTAAAGCTTATTTGGTATTTTCTTTCTCCGGATCAGAAATTCTGTTAACAGGATATTCAGGATTGTGTTTTTCTGTTCCCACTCTGCTTCTTAAAATCTTGTCTATCTCAGAAAGGTAATTAACCACAAAATTTTCATCTCCGCCTAGTTTAATATACTTTCTGAGGAATTCGTTCGCAAGATCATAGTTTTTAAGTTTATAGTTTATCTTACCTGCCAATAACACAACTTCCATTCTGTCAGGACTTCGTTCAACCGCAAGCTCAATAAGTTCAACTCCGTGGTAATACATACCTTTACGATAATATATCGTGGCAAGCAAATAGAGGGATTCAACATTATCGTAATCGTATTCAAGTGAGTTTTTCAGGTAGGTTATCGCATCTTCATATTTTTCTGATCTGATTTCGCATTTGGCAAGCAGAAGATAAGACTCGGCAAACATTTTAGGAGATTTGCACCTGGTAATCAGTTCGCGTAAAAGCATCCTTACCTTCCTCAAATCATTAACACCAAAATATGCCTGTGCTTTGGTAAACAGTAGTTCTATGGTAGTATCATCAGTTGCATCCAAAATTTCAACGGCACGGTCAAAACTGCTAACACTGATAAGAAAACGCGCGTAAAATACCCTTGCCTCGCTATCTTCGGGATTCTCAAGAACATATTCATCCAGCAAGGTAATAGCAGCATCAATATTATTAAGGTTTACATACATTGATGCTATTTTAAAAAGGGCAAACTTTTTGTGCTTGTCGGAAGTAACAACAAATTTGTAAAGTTGCAAGGCATGCAGGTATTTTCCCGATGCCTCGTAGTCTTCGGCTAATTTGATTTTTTGCTCAAACCGCATAAAACTATTCCCATTCAATTGTTGAAGGAGGTTTGGAACTTATATCGTAAACAACCCGGTTAACACCTTTTACATTTCTGATTATATCATTCGATATTTTTTCAAGAATGTCATAATCGAACCGGTACCAGTCCGCAGTCATACCATCGGTAGAAACAACTGCACGCAAGGCTACAACGTTTTCATAGGTACGAAAATCGCCCATTACACCAACCGACTGAACAGGTAGTATAACAGCAAAAGCCTGCCATATTTCATCGTAAACACCCATTTCCTGAATGCCACGAATGTAAATATCATCTACTTCACGCAAAATCTCAAGTTTATCACGGGTAATATCACCCGGTACCCTTACAGCCAGCCCGGGACCCGGGAATGGGTGACGTGCTATAAAGCTTTCGGGCAAACCAAGTTTTCTACCAATATTTCTTACTTCATCCTTAAACAGTTCTCTGAAAGGCTCAATAAGCTTAAGGTTCATTTTTTCCGGTAACCCGCCAACATTATGATGCGTTTTAATTGTAACCGAAGCTCCTTTTACAGGTACCGATTCAATAACATCCGGATATAATGTACCCTGAACGAGGTATTCCGCATCATCATATTTTTTGGCTTCTTCCTCAAAAACATCAATAAATGTATTACCAATAATCTTTCTTTTCTTTTCAGGATCAGAAACACCTTCCAGTCTGCCAAGAAACAGATTGGTAGCATCTACATGAACAATATTGATATTGTAATTATCCTCGAACATCTTAACAATGTTGGCTGACTCGTTTTTGCGCATCAAACCGTTATCAACATGTATGCAAACAAGGTTATCGCCAATAGCTTCGTGCATAAGTATAGCTGCAACCGAGGAATCAACACCACCACTAAGTGCACAAATAACCTTGTTGCTTCCAACTTTCTTTTTTATATCTGCCTTGCTCGCTTCAATAAAGTTCTCTGAATTCCAAATACCACTACATTGGCAAACATTAAAAAGATAGTTACGAAGAATTTTTTCGCCTTCAATAGTATGAATTACTTCCGGATGGAACTGCACACCATAGAGTCCCTTATCCTCATCGGCAACAGCACAAACAGGTGAATTGCTTGTTTTTGCAACAACATTAAATGATTCCGGAATATCGGTAATGTAATCACCATGACTCATCCAAACTACAGATTCTTCCGGCACGCCTTCAAAAAGCTTGCAGGATGATTCAATCTGCAACATCGCCTTGCCATACTCCCTGTTTTCGGCAGGTTTAACAGTACCGCCAAAATTTAAAGCTATAATCTGCATACCATAGCATATGCCAAGTACAGGAATACCGAGTTCAAATACTTCTTTTGAAATTTGTGGAGAGTCTTCTTCATACACACTCATTGGTCCACCGGAAAGTATAATACCGGCAGGCTTAATTTTTTTAATTTCATCAACCGAAAAATCGTGAGGATGAATTTCAGAATAAACAGATGCCTCTCTAATTCTTCTTGCAATAAGCTGTGTATATTGTGAACCGAAATCCAGAATTAAAATTGTTTCTATATGTTCCATTAACTAATCACCTACTATCAGTAAATATACCATATTATCTAAATTATTAGTAATAACTTTAAAAAACTAAAGGTATCAGCTGGCAAATTTGCCAACTGATACCCAAAAATTAAATTTAATACGCAAGTTTCTACTGACCTACGTGTTCCTTGTACTGTTCAACAGTTAGAAGACCATCAAGCTGTGAAAGATCAGCAACTTCAACTTTAACTAACCAGCCATCACCATAAGGATCTGTATTAACAAGTTGAGAGTCATCAGCAAGTTTTTCGTTAATTTCAAGAACTTTTGCATCACAAGGAGCATAAAGATCACTTACAGTTTTAACAGCTTCAATTGTACCAAAAGCTTCTTCATTAACTATCTGTTCAAGATCTTCTTCAATGTCAACAAATACTATATCGCCTAATTCACTCTGAGCGTAATCAGTAATACCAATATAACCGGTATTGCCTTCCAATTTAATCCACTCGTGGTCTTTTGTGTATTTTAGTTCTTCAGGGAAGTTCATAACCACCTCTTAAAGTTTATTTAAAATATTTATCAATAAATGATGTGTCGTAATTACCGTTTATAAACTGTTCGTTTTCCAATACTTTTTTATGGAAAGGAATAGTAGTTTTAATGCCCTCAACAAGGAACTCCTCAAAAGCTCGTTTAGCACGGGCAATAGCATGTGATCTGTCGTTACCCCAAACTATCATCTTGGCAATAAGCGAATCATAGTAAGGAGGAATTATATACTCATTATAAATATGCGAGTCAATTCTGATACCAAAACCACCTGGAAAATGCAGGTAATTTATTTTACCTGGTGAAGGGCGAAAATCCTTATCAGGGTCCTCGGCATTTATTCTAAACTCAAAACTATGACCTCTAGGCTGTTTTGGTTTATTTTCAATTTTTTCGCCAGCCGAAACAAGTATTTGCTGCTTAATCAAGTCTAAATCCTGTACCATCTCGGTAACAGGGTGTTCAACCTGGATACGGGTATTCATTTCAATAAAATAGAAATTTTTATCTTTATCAACCAAAAACTCAACCGTTCCTGCACCTTCATAGTTTACTGACTGTGCAGCCTTAACAGCGGCTTCACTCATCTGCCTTCTGGTTTCATCATCAATAAATGGTGAAGGGGCTTCCTCAATAAGTTTTTGATGGCGTCTTTGAATAGTACAGTCACGTTCGCCGTATGAATAAACATTTCCAAAAGAATCCCCCATAACCTGAATTTCAACATGGCGAGGATTTTCGATAAATTTTTCGAGGTAAATTTCAGCGTTGCCAAAGGCAGCACCAGCTTCCGTACTTGCGGTATTGTAGGCATTTTGTATTTCATTTTCATGATGCACAATGCGCATACCCTTACCACCACCACCAGCCGATGCCTTAAGCATAACCGGATACCCAATTTCAGCAGCAATTTTTTTCATTTCATCAAGAGAAGAAACGGCACCATCGCTACCAGGTACAACCGGTACACCAACTTTTTTCATGGTCTTTTTGGCATAAGCCTTGTCACCCATGTTATTTATCATCTCCGCATCAGGACCAATAAACTTTAGTCCGGTATCGGCACAATAATCAGAAAACTTTGCATTTTCAGCCAGGAAACCATAACCGGGATGTATAGCCTGGGCACCGGTTATTTGGGCTGCGGAAAGAATATTGGGAATTTTCAGATAGCTTTCGGAGCTTTGCGGGGGACCAATACAGACAGCCTCATCAGCAAATACTGTATGGAGAGCTTCCTTGTCTGCCTCGGAATATACGGCAACAGTTTTGATTCCAAGCTCCTTGCAGGTTCTGATAATCCTTAAAGCAATTTCACCTCGGTTTGCAATCAGGATTTTATTAAACAAATTAACCTCACCTTATTATTTACTAATCTTTTTCAACCAGAAACAATGGTTGATTGTACTCAACAGGCGAAGCATTATCAACAAGAATTTTAACAACTTTACCAGAAACATCTGATTCAATTTCGTTCATCAGTTTCATCGCTTCAACAATACAAAGAACCTTTCCATTGGTAATTTTATCGCCCACCTGAACAAAAGGATCGGCATCAGGAGAAGGGGCACGATAAAACGTACCAACAATTGGCGATTTAACTTCATGCAGATTAGCCGCAGCCGGTGTTTTTTCTTCAGCTGTTTGAGCTGGAACTGGCTGGTTAAATTGTGCTGGTGCAGTTGCATTTACCGGAGCTGAAATTTCTGCAACAGGTTGAGGAAGAGTAACATGCTGAATTTTTTCCTGTTTGCTGATTCTTATTTTAAGATCACCTTCCTGTACGGAAAACTCAGTAATTTTACTTTCTTCAACAACCTTTACAAGATTTTTTATTAGCTCTAAATCCATAGGGATATTTTAACCTTTCACTCGTTCGGAATAAGTTCCTGTACGTGTATCAACTTTAATTTTTTCACCCTGATTAATAAACAGAGGTACCTGTACAATAGCTCCTGTTTCCATAGTAGCCGGTTTAAGAGTATTTGTAGCAGTATCACCTTTAAAACCAGGTTCAGTTTCAACTACTTCTAGTTCAACAAACATAGGAGGTTCAGCAGAAATAATATTATCTTCATCATCCAAAAGCAGTTCAATTTCATCATTTTCCTTAAGGAACTGTTCTGCTTTACCAAATAGGTCTGGCTGGATAGTCATCTGCTCAAAAGTTTCGTTATCCATGATAACCAACCCTGCAGATTCTTTATATAGGTACTGGTATTTTCTTCTTTCAACTCTAACTATTTCAACAGATTCACCACTTCTAAAAGTATTATCCAATACTTTACCGGTTCTCATGTTTTTAAGAGTTGACCTAACAAATGCACCACCTTTACCCGGTTTTACATGCTGAAATGCAGTAATTGTATATAAATCATTTTTAAACTTAATGATCAGTCCGTTTCTAAAATCTGAAGTATCTGCCATAACTTCCTTTTAAAATTATTTTATAAAAATATACTCAGTCAAATAAACAAAAGCAACCGCACAAAAGCACGGCAACTTGTTAGTCCAAAGTAGCCAAATAGTTTTTAGCTTCCCTTGTTTCAGTAGTTCCCGCGTAATCGGTAGATATTTTTTCAAAAGCATTACGGGCACTTTCATTTTTACCGGCTTTAATATAGTTAATACCGGCATTAAGCAAATAAACAGGATTAGAAACATTTGCCTTGCTAATTGTAGCAGCTTCAAAATATTTATCTGCTGCTAGCGAATAATCTTTCAATGCATTGTAACAAGCAGCTTCACCTGCAAGTGCAGTAGCCTTAAAAAGAAAATCTGAGCTGCTGTAATCTGAATAGTAATCCAGAGCTTCTTTATATTGTCCATTAAAATAAAGTGAATTAGCAGCATAAATTTTTGCAATTTCGCCCTGTTCAACACCGCCAAACTCATCAGCAATTTTCTTGAAACCTTCAATATCAGTACCTTCTCTACCATTTGCAGCTTCAACATACGAACCCTGATCGTACAAAGGCATTACCTTGGCAATTTTACCTGCTGCCTCAACGTTTTCCTGTTCAATTTTCTGCTGGTAAAAAAGTACAATAACTATAACAACAGCAATACCCCCAATTACCATAAGGATCTGTTTCCAGTATAATTCAACCCATTCTTCTGCGGTTACAACCGTGCTTACAAACTGGTCTTCTTTCAGTTCCTTCTTACTTGTTTTCTTTAATTTTGCCGTCACAACTTCCTCGAATATTTAGTCTAAAAAAACCTGAATACAAATTTCTAATATAAAACTATTTCCTCTTTAAACCAACCCCAATATGGTTTGAGTAAATCCAAGCCTTACCCTCGTAAAACACTTCTACACGATAAGTACCTGGTTCGTTTACATCAAATACTGCTTCAACATCTTCAATTTTATTATATAGTTCACCATTACGGATAAGTTTTATTTCACCTGCAACATTTGGTAAATCCACCCTAAGCTTAACATTATCAGTTAGCTCCATATCCTGCCCCATCTGATAAATAGCCTCGCCATTTTCGGCATAAAAACGAAATCCCCGTGCATCACCCTGACTGTAGTTGGAAACAAAACACATTCCTTTGCGAAGTGAACCGTAAATATTTTCTTTTGCAAGTTTAAGTTCCTCGCTGCCATCTCCCCTAACCAGTTTGGTATCGGTAAGTATATGAGTTCTTATCGACTTAAATAGCACCTTATATGGGAATACCTCAACCTCAAAAAAGCCCATTAAATTAACCTTATGTGCATGTGCATCAATTCCACCAATACCCACTACCTTTCTTCGCTGGGCTATCTCGTCCCATTTGGCAAGTGTTTCGGCAGGTGGTAATTCAATTGATTTTAGCGGATGCAAAAACGACTGAACCTTATTTTGTTCGGTAAGTCCTTCCATCCACTCGCTCATGTGGTTCCATATCTCAATGCCGGTAAAGTCATCAGTATCCCATTCCTCCCAGGGGTATGGCGGATGCTCCTTCATTGAGGTACGTTTTTCGTGCGGATGTGCTGTAAAACCAATGCCACCCTTCTCCTTAACAATACGCACATATTCCTTTGCCGGAATGCGCGTTGAAATGGTTTCGTCAATCCCAAATGCCAGGTAATGATTTTTGTTATTCTTATCGTTAATTTCGCAACCTACCAGCATAAGGGTATTATCATACCACCCCTCAAAACCTTCGTGAAGTGCCCGCAAGGTATTGTGGTCGGAAAGCAGAATAAAATCAAGACCTGTTTCATTTGCAAAACCGGCAATCTCACCCGGATTACCGGAGCCATCGGAAAAGACGGAATGTATGTGTACTGCACCTGAATATTCAAACATGGCACTGCACAGTTTTATTAGTTATTTTCAACTTCATATAGTGTACTGTAATTTGTAGATTGTTGTTTTATCATTCCTGAAAGCTGATTCATAAGAATTTCAACTCTTTCATCAGAAAAGTCATCATATTCTTCGTAAGCTTCCTTACTTTCGAATAAAAACAATTCCTCGAAATGATTTGGTTTTTTCTTGTGTTCGAAAACAGAATATTGTTCTAATCCTTCTGCCTTCACAAGATTTTTAAGTTCACGAATTATCCTTAAAAATTCATCTCTCTGCTCAGCTACAATTTCGTATCTAATAGAAAAAAGTACTCTACTCATTTATATCCTCGTTAATTAAAGTTCCAGTTCTCCGTTAAAAACCCTAACCGCAGGACCGGTTAGTGATAGATTTTTAACTTTACCATCATTTAGTTCAAAATTTATTTTTAGTTTACCACCACGGGTTATAACTTCCACAGGGGGTTCAACGCGTTTTTTTAGTGCCGATACAACTGCTGCGGCTGTTGCACCTGTTCCGCATGCAAGTGTTTCGTCCTCAACTCCGCGTTCAAAAGTTCTAATATTTATAACATTGTTTTTTATTGTTACAAAGTTAACGTTAGTACCTCTATCACCAAAGTTATTACAATGCCTTATTTTACCACCCAGGTTAAATACCGGAACACTTTCAAGAGCGTACATATCTGCAAATTCGGCATTATCTTTCATATCAATAATAGCATGAGCCGAACCAGTATCAATAAATCCGGTATTAAATTCAAGGTCATCAATTTTCACCATTTCCTCCTCAATAAATCCGGTTGGTTCATTAAGGAAAAACGTAACTTCATCACTACCAATAATACCCGAATACTCAACCCCTTCGCAAACAAATCTGCTCTCTGTTTCGGCTGGCATTCTTCCGCTTAAACCGGCATACCTTATAGCACACCTCGAGCCATTTCCGCAAAGTGTTCCTCTTGAGCCATCGGAATTATAATATTCCATTCCGAATGAGTAAACTCCCGTATCAAAAATTACCAGAACACCATCGGCTCCTACACCAAATCTTCTATCGCACAACATCCTTACCAGTTCGGAAGTAACTTCCACATCCGAATTTAATTTTTTATCCAATAAAACAAAATCATTTCCGGCACCTGTCATTTTCGAAAACTGTAACCTGGGCATCTTAATCAATTCCTTCGAAGATTCAGTAATTAAACTCTTAATCTAAAAGTGAAAATATATTTGTAGTTTTTGTTAATTCCAAAACAAATATGGATAAATTTTACTGGTTTACAAATTAATTATTTTAAATAAAGATTGTAAATGGCTAAATTCCAACCTTGTATTTAAAACCGGGGAATTGTTTCTTATGTCCTTCTCAAACCAAAAAATCCTTCTGCTAATAATTTCAGTCTATTTTTTATCTCACCTTATTGGAATAACTGATCCCGCAAACGGGTACCATGCGTGGCGAGAATCGGATACGGCTGCTGTTAACGAATCATTTGCTAAGGAAACCACCAATATTTTTCTTCCGCGTATTCATCAGCGAGAGGATAAATCAGGAATTACGGGCATGGAGTTCCCCATCTACAATTTTACTGCCGGAATGATTCAACGAGTATTACCCAAATCTGCATTAGCAGCACACGCATCCGCCAGAATGCTTTCAACTTTAATTGGTTTACTGGCATTACTGGGAATTTTCAAACTCGGCTCAAAACTTTTCTCGGAACGTACCGGACTTTTCGCTGCTTTTTTCCTGCTATGCAGTCCCTTGTTTTTCTTTTACTCGCGAAAAATTCAACCTGATATTATTCTTGTAGCTGCCTCAATTTGGGCAGTATATTATTTCCTGAAAGCTGTTGAGGATGATAACAAGCCGAATCTTATTTATTCGGTATTGCTCGCTTCACTTGCTTCGTTAATTAAGCCTACCGCACTTTTTATTGGTGTGCCGTTTGTATATATAATTTACAGAAAAAATAGATCGGTTGGGGATTTGTTCAAAATCAAATATATCGCCTCCGGTTTTGTAATTCTGGCTCTTACCTTTATTTGGAACTCGCATGCTAAAAATCTGCAAAACGAGTACGGACTATTCTCCTTTTACCTTGGTGGCGATATGATGGCTTATTGGGCTAAAACAAACTGGTGTGAGTTTTTCCATAACATTTTTGTTGGTTGGCTTAGTGAACTTTTCCTTGGACTTGGTGCAATGGTTGGTACTGTTATCGGCTTAATTTACCTCCGCAAATTCGAGAAAAACACCGGCGTTGTGCTTTCATGGATTCTGGGTGCTTATATAATCTTCTTTTTCGTTTCGGAACACATGAGTGCCTTTCATGATTATTATGGTTTTGTTGCCGTACCGGGACTTGTATTACTTGCTGCCTATACATTTGAAAAGGTTATTTACTCCGGCAACAAGTTCATGAAATACTTTTTTAGTGTGTTAATGGTTGCCTCAGCCGGATTAGTATACCCGCGTGTACAGCACAGATATGGTAACTATAAAAATGCCAATTTTGAGCAGAATCGAAAAGTTATTAACAAATATATACCCGCCGATAGCAGAATTACTATTGAGGATTCATCTCCAGCTATTGAGCTTTACCGTGCTGGCAGATTCGGCTGGACTTTCAGACCAGGTGCAAAACCAAATGTAATTGAACAGCAGGCAAAAGCCGGTGCCAGTTACGCCGTATATACCCGTTCAAAACCCGATAGCACAATTGCAGCAAACTACACCAAAATTGGTGAAGATGGCAAGCTGGTAATTTTTGAGTTGGTGAGGGACTAACCTATTGAACTGAATAAAATGTGGGTGCGTTACTATTCCTGAAATAATTATGGAATAATTGTGCAGAATAAATTCATTAAAATCTCAAGTTTTATCTTGTTGATAGTAACTCTTATCTCCTGCTCCGCTTCAAGGGAGCAGACCGAACTAACAGAGCTTAATCTTTATAATGATGGTAATACATTACTGCTTACCAATGATGCTGATTCAACAGCTATATTTATTTACCCTTCATTCTATAAAAATGGCATGTACAAGAATCGTGAGGTTGTTGAGCTAATTACCTCCGCAAAAATACAGGCTCGTGATTTTTTCCCAATTTACTGGGATACCGTATCTGTCCTTTACGATGAAGAGGGTTGGCATACAACAAGCTTTGGAGAGTTTAAGGTAAACGAGGTTAAATCTGAAGATAACGTAAAAATTGCCGAACCACTTGAATATATGTTCCTGGAAATTGCCGAAACCGATTACCGCGATGATCTCGATATAATAAAAGTAAAGCAGAATTTTTACGAAACCAAAAGCAGATACATTTTAAAGAAACTTTCCGATGACAAATTTAAGCTAAAGATGGAGCAGCTTGAGTTATAACAAAAATGTTGATTTCCCTACCCAAAGTTTTATGATACAAAATCTCCGAAATTTTTAAAATATCGGAGATTTGTTGTTCATTTCAATATTTTATTTTCCTGAGTATTTCTACTTTTTTTACTATTTTTGAAGTAATCAAGTATAAAATGGTAAGCGGCATGAAAAAGCAGGAACTGGAAAAAACCATAGCAGTATATGATTGTCTGGCAAAATTTAGAGAACCACTCTTTCGTGAACTCGTAAAATCCTTCCAGTTTCCGGCTTGGAGCAAGGGGCTTGATGCTGGTTGCGGAATAGGCTCAATAACAAAACTACTTTTCGATGCGGTTAACGAAACCGGTGATGTTACCGGACTCGATATTTCTCCCGAGTTAATTAGTATTGCACAGAACCGATACCCCAATATAAAATTTACAACCGGCGATATAAATGACCTGCCATTTCATGATAATTCTTTTGACTGGATTTGGAGTACCGATACTCTTTGGAGCGGACCAAAAGAAAGTGGTTGTCCGGCTACTACACCAGAAAAGATTCTTGCCGAGTACAAACGTGTTGTTAAACCGGGTGGGAAAATCATACTACTGTTCTGGTCAACCCAGAAATTCCTTGCAGGGTATCCGCTATTGGAAAGCAAACTCAACAATACATTATCCGCAAATGCACCATTTAACCCAAGCATGCAACCGGAACTACATTTCATGAAGTTACGCGGTTGGCTGGAAAAAGCAGGTATGCAGGATGTAAAAGCTCTTACTTTTGCCGGTGATCTTGAAGCACCTCTAAATGATACAAGCCGTGAAGCATTGCAAATTTTCTGCGATATGCTTTGGGGTGGTGCCGAAGATGAAATTGATGATACCAACTGGCAAACATTCAAGGATATTACTAACCCCGATAGCGATAACTACTTGTTCAGCAACCCTGATTATTACGGTTTTTATACATACACAATATTTAGTGGTACGGTTTAGTAAAGAGGAATAAATTGGCTTACTTTAAGTACGATGGAAAGAAGGTATTCTACAAAATTGAAGGTAACGGTTTTCCGTTGCTGCTGTTGCATGGTAACAGCGTTTCATCCAAAATGTTTGTTACTGTTAAGGGAGATTTCAAGAAAAAATTCAAAACTATACTGATTGATTTCCCCGGTCATGGAAAATCCGAAAGATTACCCGAGCTACCAACCGATTTCTGGTTTTATAATTCGGAAGTTGCCTATGCACTAATTAGTCATCTTGAATTGGAATCGGTTGCTGTTATTGGTACCAGTGGTGGTGCACAAATTGCAATAAACCTCGCCCTTGAACATCCGGATGCTGTTAAATGCCTTATTGCAGATAGTTTTGAGGGGGATACACCTGAAGCGACATGGATTAACGGACTTGACGAGGAACGTGCCGCCGACAAGAAAAAACTGATGGCAAAACTTGTGTGGTATTACTGTCATGGTAAAGATTGGCGAATGGTTGTTGACCAGGATACAGATGTTTACAAACGTTTCCTTGAGACGGGTAAAAACTTCTTCCACCAGGATATTTCAACCCTGAAAGTACCTACAATGTTTACCGGCAGCTTTGAGGATGAATTTATAGACAACATTGATAAACGCTACAAAAAACTAACCGATAAAAATCCGGCTATAAAAACAAAATTATTTAATACGGGCAAACACCCCGCAATGGTAACAAACAAAAAGGAGTTCTTCCCCGCAGCCGTTGATTTTATTGAGTATATAGGTGAGTAGGAATTTTTATTTGCATTAAACACAAAATTCATAGGGATAAATAAAATGGATATCTTTACAAATACTATACAAGAGTTTGCAAAGCACTCCCTTCCCCTATCTATCTTTCTCACTCTGATTTTCCTAGTCCCAGTTCAAATGAAACAGATAAAAGAAATTACTCTTAAACGAATTATTTTAATAATAATTTGTATAGTTCTATTAGGTGTTCTGTTTTTTACTCTATCAAATCTAATAAATATTAAATATGAATTATTAATTCAGTTATCAGAAATATGTTTCAGCGTAATATTTTTAAGGATAATTCGGATTTTTAGAAATAATGAGACAATAAGACTAAAATTTGAAAAATTAACACTAATTGATATTCTTTTCGTCACACAACTATTTTTTACATATCGCCTAATACATAATTCTTACAGTTGGTATCTCTCTATTCCCTTTTTATTTTATTGTTCTTGTGCATACACTCTATTCAATGCAATTTATTATAATCGAAATTCTTTTTTATTAGCACGTTGGTTAATGTTGGCATATTCATTTCCGGAAGCAGGCGAACACCAACAAAAGCGATTAGAAAATAGAGAGAGTAATCTTAACATAGTTTCATTAGTTGGCTGGACAGTTACAATTATTTTAGTTACATATGTAATTTTATACTCTTTCTATTTTTCAAAATTCACTACGCTAACTCTAATTGTAATTCTAATTCAATTTTTATCCGGGCTAACAATGATTTTGCTAAATCAGCTAAAAATTGGTATTTCAAAATCTAATAATTGGCAATCTTTGTTAGTTGGATCAGGGATAATATCCTTCACTGTATTGTTACTAAGTTTATTAACAAGTAGTGAAGTATTATTTAGCAACACTAATGAATTTAGGTTTCTAAGATCACCTATCTACTTCACCCCAATGATAATAATACTTTTTTTGTTAAAAGATACTTTCTATGATAAGAAAAAATATTTTTCAGGTTATAGAAGCAAATTTTGGGTACTCGAATCGATTATAAAGATTGGTAACGCATCGGTAAAAAGTATATTTGGGACTGGTGGAATAGCTACACTCCAAAGCATTCTAATCTCCATAGTATTTATCATATACGCTTT
Organism: Melioribacteraceae bacterium; assembly: GCA_963663615.1. Classification (GTDB taxonomy): domain Bacteria; phylum Bacteroidota; class Ignavibacteria; order Ignavibacteriales; family Melioribacteraceae. The sequence goes on along the minus strand of OY760517.1, from coordinate 368,653 downwards.
ATTGCCTCATTCAGAACAAGTTTTCAAATCATTCGAAATTGATTCAATCGGTGGAGTTCAGATTGAACAAATAATTCAATATTTTATTGCTCATTCATCTGAATGGTCATCTCCGGATGCTGGAAATGATGAATCAAGTTTTAAGTTCATATTTGGTAACCAGGGGCTTATACTTTTAACATTAGCCTGGCCAGTAGTTATTTATATGGGATTTGCGGAATATAATTTGAGAATTGGAAAAATCAGGAATCTCCCGCTTGGTAAATCTGGTTCCATTATAAATCTTCTTCTATGGATTTTTACAGCAATACCACTTCTACCCTTAACAGTGCTTCTTGTCTTATTAATTCCTTTTATTGGTATATCATTGATTGGGCAATCTATTGCTATTATTTTTGGTGCAATTGCTTTATCTTCAATCATACCAAAGTTTATTGGCTTTAATAGTTCTTTAGTATTCCTAACTTATCTGTCGGCAATAGTTAAAGAAGAGAATAACGCCGTTAAATTAAACTCTGTATCTATGGAAACACTTTGTTTATTACCTGGTATTGGGAAAAACATTGCAAAAAACATAATTCTGGCAAGACCAATAACAAATAAGGAATCCTTATTGGAAATAAATGGAATAAACAAAAATAAATTAGAAAAAATTTGTCCATTAATTCATTGCGATTAAGATTCCTAACACAATCATAAATAAAGCTTAATGGAAAAAGTAAAACAATAACTATCTATTAACCTATTTTCCCTCCCCCTCAAAAAAAATGCTTAACAATTTGTTTACACATTATAACCTTGATTAATTAAATTTTCATGCTTAATTTTAGTCTGTTAGCAAACTATTTATTTGCAGACTATTTACAAACAGACTAAAAGAAGTATGAAGAGCAAAATATCATTTGAAGAAAGTCGGTTGTTGATGCATGTACCAAAACGTATGCATCATGTTATAATGAAGCGGCTTCACAAGCTGGGTGATATACCTCTGCACAAAACGCAGATAATGTCCCTGATGATACTTAAAAATCATGAACCTGTTACTATGCATGAGCTCGGCAAGCGAGTGGGAATGGAAAAGGGTTCCTTTACCCAGGTTGTTGATAAACTTGTACAAAGTGAATATGCACAACGTAATCGGGATCAGAATGATCGTCGTTCCGTGCTGGTTTCTCTTACTCCAAAAGGGGTAGAGCTAACCGACCAGATAGAAAAACGCTCAATGTCTGAAATCCAGAAAATGTTCAGTGCTCTTGATACTGAAGATGTTAAGTCATTGAGTAATGCCCTTTCCGTACTCGATAATATTATTACCAAAATTGAGGAAATTGAACTTGAAAATGAATAAAACATCTGAACTGCTGGGGACTAAAAAGCTCTTCCCCTTATTGATGCAGATGTCAATACCATCTATGATCGGTATGATCGTAATGAGTTTATACAACGTTGTTGATACAATTTTTATTGGACAGGGTGCCGGAGCTTTAGCAATAGCTGGTCTTTCAATATCCTTCCCGGTTCAGCTTATTGTAATGGCTGTAGCACAGATGGTTGCAGTTGGTGCAGCTTCAATTATTTCGCGTGCACTCGGCGAACGTAACATGGAAAGAGCCAGCTCGGCAATGGGTACTTCTTTTACAGCAGTTACTATTGTGTCTTTTATAATGATGGCAATTATTATACTATTTGGAAATATTCTCCTGCCGTTGTTTGGTGCCTCCAATGCTACAATGCCTTATGCCGGGGATTATCTTTTAACAGTTGTATTCAGCTTTCCATTTTTATCTATTACCATGACAGGCTCAAACCTTATAAGGGCAGAAGGGAACGCTAAAATGGCTATGCTACCTATGGTTCTGGGCATGCTTGTAAACCTGGCTCTTGATCCAATATTTATTTTTGGTTTGGATTTAGGAATTAAGGGTGCTGCTTACGCCACAAATATAGGTCAGTTTTTATCTGCTGTTTGGGTTATTTACTTCTATGTTAGCAAACAAAGCGAAATTGCTTTTAAGTTAAAACACCTTAAAATTAACTGGAAACAATTAGGGGAAATGTCAACACTTGGTTTACCTAACTTTTTTCAAACAGCTGGTATGAGCATACTTTCACTAATAATTAATAATATGCTTTTAAGTTTTAGCGGTGATATGGCAATTGGTGTATTTGGTATTATAAATCGTTTACTGGCATTTATTATTCATCCTATTGTTGGAATATCACAAGGTTTTCAGCCAATTGCCGGTTACAACTATGGTGCAAAAAAATTCGACAGGGTAAAGAAAATTTTATTAATCTCATCAGTAACAGCGGCTTCGCTTGCTGCGTTTTTCACATTGGTTATTCAGGTATTCCCTCATACATTGATGAGTATTTTCACCAGTGATGAAGAGCTAATAACTTCAGGAGTTTACGCTGTTAGAATAATGGCTTCCTTCTCAACACTGATGGGATTTCAGGTTATATTCAGTATATATTTTCAGGCTATTGGCAAAGGTATGCATGCCTTAATGCTTGGACTTTCAAGACGTTTTTTGATACTTATTCCACTTGTACTTATACTACCACACATTTGGGGAGTAACGGGTGTTTGGCTTTCGTTCCCCGCATCCGATATTTTATCAACAATTATTACTGTTGTTGTTTTAATGCGTGAACTAAAAAATCTTGACAAAAAACATTCTGACTCTACCGCAGAGTTAATTGAATCATATACCTAAGCTGTAACAGTTAGTACCTCCACTATCTAATTGTAATCAGTGTACCTCATATTGTTAGTTGAGTTTTACGGGATATAACTACCATCTTATATCCCTAACTCAGCTTTTCCTTTTTTAATCCGGAATATCTTTTCATTTCCATTGCGAATAATAGTTAGATTAAACGGCTCCGTACACTCAACTGTTATAATTCTCTTATCCTGTTGAGAGTTTTCAGCACTACAAACAATAGATATTTTGTTACTGCCAACTGAAATATTTTTTACTCCATGCCTGTCTTTACGGTTAATACTCCATGTAATTGAATTGTTTGCACCATCAGGATCAATACCAATTACGTTTTCAATTAATAACTGAATAGGTCCGCAGCCAGTCCAACCAACAAAATCAGGTTTTGATGGGAACCCCGGAGAAAAATAATCGGGAGCATAATTTTCGTAAACCGTACCGGAATCCTTGTAAACCTCATAAATACCTTTAATATATTTTCCGGCAGCCTCACTGGCAAAATTGTTATAACCGTATTGTTCAAGTCCCTTAATAATCATTACATTAGTTGGAGCCCAAACACCCCCTTTCCAGTAATCTCCTCTTGGATGATATTCTTCTTCATCTGCCGAGAGTGCAGGGAACGGAATTAGTCGCCAAAATTCATTCTTGTTTTTAAGGTGTGCAACCAGTCTTTCAGCCTGCTTTTCTGAGGCTACACCAGCAAGTAGAGTCCAAAAGCCACCCGAAGTTTTTTTCCTGAATTGAGTACCATCAGCTTTAACATCATAGTAAAATCCATCCTCCTCATTCCAGCACCATTTATTTATTCTTCGTCCAATTTGCTCTGCTTCGTTTCTATAATTATCTGCCTTCTCTTTTTCTCCCAGCTCCTCGCAAATTACAGCAAGGTTATTATACATTATTACCATTTGTGCAGACATTTCAACCCAGCCCGCACCTTTTTCAGCCGGACGCGGAGTATTATCCATACCGCTACCAAGTGGGGTATTCCAGTAAAGTTTGTGCTCAGTAGTTTTGCTAATCCTGCCATTATTTTGCCAATCTGCCGCATCAGGATCACCATCACGATTTAACCATTCAGCATATTTTTCCAGCACAGGTAGTACCATTCTGAATCTGGATTTATCACCGGTTAGTTTATATGATTCAACTTCAGCCCAGCTAAAAAGAGGAGGATTAATCATATTCTTCCAACCTTTGGGTGAAAAGAGTCCACCATCAAAATCGAAGTGGATAAGTTTGCCATCCTTCTCCCTGAACTCGCGACCTATAAAACCGCTTTCAAACTGCAATGCGTAAAAATTATCGAGGGATTCAATTGCCGGAAATGCTGCATTACCGTATCGTGCAAACATTATCATAAAAATTGTATCCCACTGAAAAATATTTTCGCTAAAAGCTTCATCAAGCCAGTTGGAAACCAGAGGCGAACCTTCCGGTGGCTGCTTTAATCCATCAAAAGCAATTTCCCAGCATTTGTGGTACATTTCTACCCACTCGGGGTTACCCTCAAGTACAGGTTCGGGTAGTTTATCACGACTTGTTATATATGTAGGCAGATCAACAGGTATATACGCCTTTCTGCCAAAATACTTCCCCTGCTGCGGATAAATAATTGATATGATAAATAACAGTAGTAGAAATAAAATTTTAGTACGCACAAATCCTCCCTGAACAATTGTTTCAATTTAGGAAGTATTTATTATAAAAAGCAAAAAGGGAAATCATTCCCCTTACTTTAACAGCCATTTAAGTGCTTCTTCTTTGTTAAAGAACACCTTTGCCTTAAATCCATGGTTTTGACAAACCGTTTCATAGAAATTAACCTCTGTTTGCGAAGCTGCCATTTTGGGTAGGATTAAAGCTTCCCTATAACTTCTATCCATTGTATCCTTATGCTCTGATATTAAATGATATAGATCCGCAACCGAATGACCTCCCTCAAGGCTTGTACAATCAGTAAGGAATTTGTAAGTGTTATAATTCTTAGCCATATTATATGCCCCCATAAACGCAGCATCCAAATCGAGTGGTTCTACAATGCCCGTATAAATAGTTTCTATATACCTTTCATCTTTAAAATAATTTAGCTCCCATGCCATTATATTATCTCTCTTCCCGTTTGTTATTCTTCCCGTTCTATCCAGTTATATTACAAAGATTTAGGTAATACAAACATAACATGCATCATCAATTTTTGCATATCACAACTATTATTAAGTATGGATATTTATTATAAGGTAAAGCATTTAACAAGTATAATATGTGCTCCAGATCAATATTGTTACGAACAAGTAAAAATATTCAACAACACCGTAATGTTAAACCACTGACTAAAACGGAGGCATCCCATTTTATAGAATAACTGCCGGCAGGTTGCTGAGCCGATACAAGATTAGCTACATGCTCACCAAGTATGTTATACACAGAAAGCGATACATCACTTAATTTGGAAAGTTGGTGTTCAACAGTTGAGACAGATAAACCAACTCATAATTCCAGTCTTTAACATAATGGTATTTTGGATTTGTTAGTTCTTTTGCCTCTCACGGGGTTCGAATGTTCGTATTACGTTTTTCTATAAACCTTTCGCAACTACGTTGCTATATTACAAATCAATAAGTAACTGAATGGCAGAAGGTTTATAGAATTAACTCTGCAAGTTTCGGAGCTGGAAAAGGATAGTCCGAATTTGATATGATAGTTTTGACCGAATTCAATACGACTGAATAGGGAAACGGTTAAGTTAAGACTAATTGGAGAATGAAATTCATAAACCGGTGGGCTACTTTTTCAGTGATACGTTGATATATAAATCGGCATAGAAAAATGTACCCCACAGGTTTGCAGTGCAAGGTTCCCAAAGTGAATCGCTTTGGTATATTCAATTAGTCTATCCATATCAAATCGAAATCCTCCATTTAATTGAACTTTACACAAATTTTGGCGAATGCACAAAATAAAAAAAAGACTTGATATTATACCGAACGGTAGGTATATTTCGGATATGAATAAAGAACGAAAAATTAGCCTGATAAAAGAAATAACAGTTTTATTTGCCGAAAAAGGGTATGAGTCTTTAGGCGTATCCTTAATTGCCGAGAAATGTGGAATAAGTAAACCTACATTATATTATTATTTTGAGAGTAAAGAGAACTTGCTCATATCAATAGTTGAATATTATGGAAGTATTTTACGTAAAGAATTACACTTTGAATTAGCCGAAGATGGAGAAGACATTGTTACCCTGGTAGATAGATTCCTGAAATTCACTTACAATAATCCAGAATATTTTAGATTGTATTTATCTCTTATTTTTACACCTCACAAAAACAGGGCTTATCAAATTATTAAAACCGAAGCTGAAACAATACAACAAATTGTTGAAACTATTCTATGCAAGTATAAAAGAACATCGACTAATATTCCATTACTCGCAGTATCCTTAATCGGTCAGATGAATAGTTTTGCAACTATAATTTTAAACGGTTATTTACCGTACTCAAATGATTTAGCTAAACAGGTTGTCAAATTATTTACTTATGGAGCCGATAACTATGAATAATAAAAATCGCGTAATCTTCTTAGATAATTTAAGAGGAATAGTGATTCTTTTAGTCGTTATATTCCATGCATCATTAACATGTATGGAACAAAGTCCTACATGGTGGTATATTCATAATGAAAGTGTTTCGATAATATTTTCCTTGTTTGTTGTAATAGCAGATACTTTTATGATGCCAACTCTCTTTTTAGTTTCCGGAATAGTTCAGGCAAAACAATCTGCAAAATCAAATCCAACACTTAGAATAAAAAAGAGAGCACGTCGTCTTCTTCTTCCCTGGATTATTGGAGTTCTGGTAGTTGGACCTTACCTATCAATCAAAATGGCAAATAGTTTGGGCTACAAAACATCTTGGAACCAAATGATAACTAATGATTTCTGGGGAGATTTATTCACCCAAGGTCCTTATTGGTACCTAAGTCTTCTATTCGCTTTCTTTCTAATTACTTCAATAATTCCTAAAAGATTTATTGAGTCACTTCAGGTTATATTTCAAAAGAAACGAACAGTTTATTTTTTCCTTTTATTTTGTTTAATAATAGGATTTTGGATTGGAAGTACTTTTTGGGGAGCTGACAGTTGGATAAATTTTGTTTATGTGTTGTCATTTCAACCGTCTCGCATATTAACTTATTTTGCATTTTTTATTCTTGGTTTAGCAATATCAAAACAAAACACACTTTCTAATATTTCCGGTTGGAAGTGGAACTTATTATGTATATTAAGTGCAGCTTTACTTGTTGTTTTGAAAGGCAATCCAGATGATACTCCTATTATTTTAATGTCAACCGCGTACGCACTTGTAACACTTTCATGGACGCTCCGTTTATACAGTTTTGCTGAACAAAAACTGAATAAAAGTACTAATCTTTTGAATTGGCTTGGTAATAATTCATTTACACTTTATTTAATACACTTGCCAGTTCAAATAATTATTGGATCAATAATTTTAGATTACAAACTAAATTCTGTAATGATGTGGATTTCACAAATAGCATCAAGCTTAATTGTAACTTTGGTAATTAGCAAACTTAAAGACTTATTATTCAAAAAACAGGTAGTTTAATTTGGTCGAGAAGAGTGCTACTATTATCGAAGTAATATTTTATTTTCCCTGATATTTATTAGCATAACACGAGGGCTTCTCATCTATATTGAATATCCCGAATCAATTCAACAGTTTACCACAAATAGCCGCATTAGTGTCGGTGTCATCACCGCACATAATAGTATCAACAACTCGGCTTAAAAGCTTGATGCATTGAGCAGCTGATACAGGGCTTTCTGTTTTCAATCAGGTATTTGTAAAGGTACTTCAGTCTGCTTTTCATTTTAGTCGCTGGTGGTAATAATCAAGCCGTACTTCCTGGTGCTACTGTCGAGTCGGTTAATACAACACAAATCCTGAAGCAGGGAGTAATGATTCTCCGGCAACAGTCCGGTCCCAACGACCATGATATTGTATCCTTGCATCATCAGCCGGGAAAAAGTTTTGTGCATTTATATTTGTCGCACCAAACAAAAGGCTAACCACAAAAAGACATATAATTCTATTCATCAAATTTTTACAAGAGTTTTTATACTCCATTTTTAACTCCCCTAATACGATTGAGATTTTTGAACAAATATTAGAGAAACATTAATAATGCCATGTAACAATCCGTAAAACTTGCTCTATTATGCAGTAATAAGTTGTACCACACTCTTCCGGTAAATATTATTTTAATAACATTTTATAGTTTTGATAAAAACTTTCATAAAAACTCTTCCTTTTGTTAAAAGGAAGAGTTTTACATATTTAATCAAAAAAATTAATACCCTATCAAGTCCGAAAATCCACCAAGGGTTTCAATGAGATCAATTGAAAATTCAATGCCCAATAAAACTGAAACTCCAGCACCAATTTTACCAGCAGAAGCTTCTGATATAGTTTCCACCTTATCAGTTTTCTTTTTCGTTATTGGATGATATTCTCTGGTGGTTTTAGTCGAATGTTTATATCCAACACCAATAACTCCTACAAAAATAGTTTCTGTTAGCGAGTTAGTCTGTACAATATCAGTCGATGGCACCGGAAGTCCCTCAATATCGGTATGAACAACAGTTTCTGTCGTAGGAGAAAGAGTTTTTTCACAGCCAACTTCAACAAAACCAAGTCTTAAATTTACACCTGTTGATCTTTCTCCACTAAACCAGGTTGCTGTACTTTTGTCAACGGTTAATATTGGTGTACTTTGAAAGTTAGCACTCATACCAGCATTTGCTCCAAAAGCTTTAGCGTTAAAACCAACATTTAGTCCGATTGTTATCTTAAGGCTAAGAGCATTATTCCATCTTTCCAGTGCTTCCTTTATCCCCCTACCATCCGGATCAATAAACCTTGAGGGATTACCTGCACAATAGTTATACGGACTTAATCCAGGATACTTTTCTGCTTTAGGGTCAACAGACATCCATCTTGCAAATTTGCTATCATAGTATCGGGCACCGAAGTAATCCAAACCGGTTTTACGATCCCTTTCCTTACCAGTAAATTTGTATTTTTCAAATGCACTACCAGCATTACTACTCCTGCCATCAAGTTGCATTCCCCAAGGATCATAGTCATTACTACTTAGAATTTCCCCCTGGTCATCAAATGTAATTCTAATACTTCCAAGATGATCTTTTAGGTAATAACTCCTGATGCCCGAACTTCTGCCTGTATAAGTTTTAAATTTAACACCACTATTTACCTTAAATCCAGGAGCAAGTAATATTTTTGTATTGGCATAAAACGTACTGTTTCCGGTTACGCTTACATTTCCTTCTGTTGTTATACTTACACCAGAATACGTTCCATGAAGTTCATTTTCTGTTAGAGTTACTGACTCAAGAAATGGTTCATATCTTCCTATAATATCGGAACCACTGGCAATATTATAGAATTTAACATTACCTTCCATGTCAAATATTGCTTCAGTTTCACCATTTGCTCCAAGAACATAAAACTCTGCATTATCATCACTTCTTTTAATGAATCTGTTACCCTTCGAATCATAATGATATTTAATCGTTTCTGAGCCGGCTAATGTTAATTGTGTTGGAAGATTAAGATGGTTGTAGCTTATATTGGTTAAATCTCTGTAACTGTCACTAATTATATTTCCATTACCATCGTACGAATAATTATTCAGAATAGTATTATTGGAATTGTCAATAATATTTGATATTCTGTTTGAATTTGAAATGTAACCATAATCCATATCATCAGCAATTGTGCCGTAACTATTATTACGTTCCAGGTTTGTAATATTACCATTCGCATCATAACTAACATTAGACAATGCATATTGATAAGTAGTATTCCATCCTGAACCAATAAATGAATTGGCAGCAACAAGTCTGTTTGCACCATCATAGGTAAAACCATATCCAAATTCCGGATTTGATGTAATTGCCATGTTTTTATACTTTACTGCAGCAATATTACCATTAAAACGAGGTTCTACACCCATTAGATCGCTCATGTCATAATGCAACTCTTCAGCAAACAAATCAGATTCTATTTGGTTAACGTCATTTATTGCAATAAGCCATTCCTTTTCATTATATTCATAATTAATAGTTTGCTTTTCATTTTGACCAATAATTTTCTGTGTAACTAAACCGGCAGCATTATATTCATATTCAGCCTCAGTCACTGCTGTCGATATGTCATCCTGACCGTTAGTAAGAACTTTCGTTAACCTGTTTGCCAAATCATATTCATAAAATGTATAAAGCGAATTATCTGCCAGATCGGTAACACATTTTTTTACAATATTACTTTGCAGATCGTACCAATAGCTAACTTTTTTATCCGAATGATCCGGGATGCTATAAAGTAACCATTCTATTTTTCCTCTATAATTATAAGAATAGTATGTTGTAAGATTACCTATCTCATCATTATAGACTACGCATTTTGACAGTTCGCCTGATAAATTATTTTGACCATCAATATATGTTTCATCGTAAAAATATTTATAAAGTAGATTTTTATATTGATCATTATCCTCAGGGAAATTAATATTCTCATACTCATTATCAAATGCTGTTATTAAGCTATACTCACCTACTTCAATAATTCGACTCTGGGAATCGTACTTATTATAAATAAATGTTCCAGCATCTGAATGATTTTGGTCTTTGACAAATCTAAGATTTCCATTTATATCATAACAATACTCAGCTGCTCCATCATCAGGAGATTGTTTACTAATTAATAGCCCCCTTGAGTTATAATCAAAATCCGTAGAGTAGTTACTTCCTTTTGGAGGAGTTGATTTAAGAAGATTGCCAATCTCATCATACTCAAACGTTGTTTTAAGTTTTAAGTTAGCAGCATCTATTACAGTAGCAACAAGGTTACCAAAACCATCCATAAACTCATGATTTATATGACCATCCTCATCCTTAGAAATAGTTTTATAAAGCTCCCCCTCATTAAAACCGGCAATATTATCGGCTATTGAATTGCTTCCATATGTAAATATTTGGGAATGTGAGCCACCAATTGTCCAATCAGAAGAAGAATTTCTTCCAGTCTCTCTTAATCGACCAAATGGCTCATAATATAAAGTTGCGTCTCCGCATCCACTGCCTCTATCATCTATTACATCTGAATATTTGGGATCATGCGACATAGTTTTTCTACCAGCCCAATTATACTCATTGCCACTGGTAATATATATGTCTTCCTCTGTAGAACCCTCTCGATATTTTACACCAGTAGCAATAGTATTTCCATTATCATCAACAGTTTTAAGTGCAATACCATATTTACCAGTGCTTTGGTAACTGTTTGTAATGGTTGTTCTTAAATCCCCGGAATATGAATATTCTGCAAGCAAATTATCATACGAATCAAATATCCTTGAAGTTCTTCCAAGATCATCATAATTATAGAATATTACCTTTCCATTTGCTTGTGAAATACTTGATGGCAATAAAAACTTATTGTCATAACGCAATGTAACTACCTGGGCATGGGATGGAACAACTCGTACTTCATCAAACCAAACAGTTCCGCCTCCATTATTATCTAATCTTAATTTTATCCCTGTTATCCCTGAGGGCAATTCAATTTCTTTTTCAACATATTTCCAGACACCTACTGTATCTGTTGATACGCTTTGAATAATTGTATTCCCGTTTGGATTTATAAGACACATTTCAACAGTTGGTCCGTCGCTATAAACCCAGGATGATATTCTGAACTTAGTGCCACCTAGTGTATTTAAAATCACGTTATTAATTGAGGATAATCTTTCACTACCGGGATTAACAATTTTACCCGAATTCTTACCAGTAAAATATTGTCCATCATCAATTTCAAGATTTGATATCCAATTATTACCATTTTCATATCCATCAAGAAATACATTATACGAATAACAATTTACAATTTCAGAAACAGGTTTTGAATGATTATACCCCCAATCCAATTCAACAAGGTGAGTAGCATTCCCACTATATGTTTCTATTACATTGCCCCAATAATCATAATCATAGTATTTAGTAATATCAAAATCTGCTCTAAATGCACTATTCAAAGTAATATTACATAACTCATTATAATCATCAGTCGCCAAATAATTTTCAAGGTCTACTGAATTATTATACGGTAATGAATAAGATGCAAGCTCAATTACTTTCCTCGGCTTTAAGTTAAATGCAGGAAACGCTTGGTATTTTACGATTTTGGTTGAATAAATCTCAGCATCATCATCTTCAACATAAGTTAATAATACAGGTGTAAGAATATTTGCAGTAATAAAATCATCTACTCCACTATTAAAATCAACAGGATAACGGTATCGTGTAGTTCTTATAGAACCGTCTGAATTAGTTTCAATTAACTCCTTAAGTTCTGTATTTTTATCATTAAATATTTGTTCAACAGAGGTTGTAACAGGCTCTATACCATTTTGATTAAATATAGAGGTGGTTGTTGACGAATTTTCACACCAATATGAAAATAAAGGCCTGAGCTGATATTCATAATTTAGCATTTCTTCATTCTTAATATAGTTTTCCACTTTTACAATAACATCTTCATCATTTTTGTACTCTTTTGATTTTAATATACCGCGATACTTAATTACTTTTTCAAACATTTCCTGTTCAGTTCCTTCTGAAGGAGCAATCGATTCATCAATATCAGGTACATTGTAGATCGATAAGATTGAAGCATTTTGAACAGTTCCTCTTTTTATAATTTCCCTCACATTTTGATACAATACCTGATGCTTTGATAAATAAAAAGTTCGTAACTTACGCTGAAGATATTGTGCACCAAATATTGGACCATAATATGTTTTGGTTCCTTTTGTGTTCATAAGAGAGTTATCATCATCTGGAGTTCCAAATATAGCATAATATGAATACTCATCAGCGTGCATTCGACCTAAACCGATTTCTGGGATTCCATTAATATTTGTACTATATTCATATTCATAATTTGTAGTTATAGAATTATTATTCACTATCTGCTTAGTTACTCTGCATCCTGCTCCCCAAATTATCCGCTCCTCAAAATCTTCTATATTTCCTGAGTACAGAAAATCCAAAAAGTATTTATTACTTTCATAATCAAAGGTGATATTACCACCAGTCGGATAAGTAATCTTTTCCAGATTCCACATTTTCCCATCATTTTGCTTCCCTATAAAATAGTTCTCATTGTTAAAAGTGCCAATTGAACTATTATAGTATCCTAAAAAGCCAATATGATTATAATGAGGTTCCCAAAGTGCACCAGCATAATATTCAGCAAACCTATCTGAAAATGGATCCTGATTTCCAATAACATCGTAATATGTGAAATGATATGGATTCAAGGTGATATTACCCGCTGTTATATTAATGCCTCGTAACATAGTCCTTTTTTCTTTATAACCATTGGGATTATTCTCAATCATTGAAGTATTTGGATCAATATATTCAAATTCAAACTCTTTAATTGCATCACCTAAATCTTCAGGAATTTCTGAATCCGAAATTTCATACTTAAACAGCTTTATACTTTTTAACCTGCGTTTTAATTTCCTTGCGGGTTCATCTTCCGGTGATGCTTTTAAAAAATCATCCCTTCTTCTTGAATTAGCAGCTTTGCCACCTTGGAACACGTGATCATAATAACCATCATAGCCAACATCCATTAGATAGCTAATAGGATTAGCAGCTTCTTCTTCAGTTTCAAATTTTGCTATATAATTTGGTGTTACAATATATGAAGGATAAGTAACTGAAGTTAAGCTTATATCTCTTCTTCTATCAACAAAAGGTGGATTCTCTTGATACAAATATTTTCGAAAATCAGACTCACCATCAAATGAATACTCTATTTTTATCCAGTTTCCCCTATTATTCTCAATATTATCATCGAGTGGATCATAAACATCTCCTCCCCCATCAGAATAGTTAGAAGCCAGAATAGCTGTTAGATGCCATTTTTTAAAAGGGATAAAGTTAGCAATATCTAAACCACACCAGTAATCAGGATCTGGCCTAACCCCTGAATATAAAGACGCTCCTGGTGCTGCCATACCAAAAACATATGTGGTTCCATCACCAACTGTTATGATAAATCTATTTTCTAACTCACCATATTCAATTTTCCATGCATTCAATTCTTTAGTTGTGAATTTGAAATAATTTGAATTATCTGAATCAAATTGCAATATAGTTGCTTGCCCTTCCTGAAAATTCACAAAATAGTTATCACGAGAATGATCGTCAAACAATGTATCTTCGTCGCCATCTGGATGATATACTTTCTGATTTATAGTATTATCTATTTCAAGAATTATTTTTCGATTAATTGATCCTATATCTAAATCCCATCCCAAACCAACCCAGGAGGCTTCATCTGTAACTTTTATGCCAGGGGTGTAACTGAGGTTGATATCAAAATCAAGTCCGCCCCTACCGGGAACCTTTAGTAGAGGTACTGTAAGTGAAAAATTTCCGGTTGCATTTACTTCCGCTTTCTGTACGCTATGAATAACATTTGGTGGTTCGAAAGAATTTGCCATCGATATATTGGCAATTGATCGATCATCCAGATGAGTAAATGGATATTCCTGCCCTATTGTAAAAGACGAAAATATTATAAACAAAGCTCCAACCATAAATTTTCTATTCAGGTTGGAAATATATTTTATTAGAATCATATTATATTCACCACAAAATTATTAACTATTTTATTTTTACCTGAAAGAATAATTATTTTTTTCTGAGAGTTTCGATCTCTTTTTTCAATTCATTAATCATCACTTGTTGTTCCTGCATGCCCTTTATCAGAATTGGAATCAATGCATTGTAATTTACCGCTTTAAATGAAACCGATGCTGGTACTTCTCCCTTTTTTATCTCTTCTCCGGGATTTAATTCCTGAATAGTCTCTTTTACAAATTCCGGAAATACTTTTTCTAAATCTTGTGCTGTTAACCCGTACTGATTTTCAGCAGGCAAATTAAGTCTTGTATTTTGCACATAATTATATTTGATTGGTTTTAAAAGCATAATCTTGTCAAGACTTGAATTTAAATACTTAACATTAGTTTTTAATTTTTCATCAGATGGTAGATAACTGCCAGTAGAATATACGTCACCAGCAAAATAACCAGCGTAGCCACTTCCAACTACCCATCCATAAACTCCATAATTTGTACGTCCGTTAGAGGCTTTTCCCAATACACCATAATTCAAGCCGGTAGAAGTTGCATCAGCTCGTAAACCATAAGCATATTGTGCCGCTCCTGTTGCCTGGGAATAAATTCCAATTTTACCCGAAGGGACCATTGTGTTGTGGATGACCTTTAACTGATATATAGAGTTTGGAGAAGTTGCTCCAATTGATGCTGCTCCATCACCATTAATTTCCAATTGTGCAAATATTGATTGTGAAATCATAAATAAGAATATCACATAGATATAAAACGATTTGTAATTCATTTTGTCCTCTTTTTTTATTTTTAGATTAAAGTTATTATTAAACCTAAGTTTCCCTCGAAGCATTAGATATCACAAAAATGTCTTTTTTAATTTAAAGACACAGATTGCTCGGGGTCACCGCTTTTATTAAACAAGGTTCTTAAAATTTCAAAAATGGAGAGACCATATTCAGCGCTTTATATCCTTTTTGTTAGCAAGCGTATTTTTTGCAACCATTTAGAATAGCCCCTTTCAAACAACTTATATCATGACCTCTTTTTTATTACGTTGGTCTTAATTAAGACCGTAACAAAGATAATAATATTTTTTAATTACACTACTAAAAATTCAGCATAAAAATAGAGCATGCATTAATATTTGGCTTTCAAATATTCCCAAATATTAAAGAATTGATTTCATTTCTTCTTTTCTGTAAAAGTGCAATAAAGAATTTTTATTCCAGAAATTAGTTTAATTATTCTACCATGACATACAAATTTTTAAAATATGCTATTTTGTAAAAACCATCTTCTTTGTTTTCATTGTTTTTATATTGGAGTTATTCATTACTCTTTTTTGCAGCTACATATATGCTGTCCCTCCGTGACTTTCTTTAGCCTCGTAAAGGTGAAACGTTTGCAATGAAAAGCGAGGGATTCGTGAAAGGATAGATATAACCGAGGCGTAGTTTTGAGCGGGATGGTTCTATTGTTCTGATTGAGAAAAACGGCTTCGCTTTCAGCTACGCCGCTTCAAGAACGGTTTTTTTATTCTTGAAGATTGGCAAATTTGAATTTCAAACCATTTTAACAATGAAAAATGACTTCTCACTTTATACAATTTTATAGCTTTAATTTTCATTTTCTTCAACTATTGTGGCATATTTTTTCATAAAAAATATTTTGAATTAAAAATGCTTTTTAACAAATGCTCTTCCACTATGACTTTTAAGATATTTTTCGAAATCTAATGCTTTTGATTTTTCACGAAATGTAAAATAGTTTTTTAATTGCCATGGCTTTTTTAATTTAGTTGCCGCCACTTCACCATTATTATGCTTAACCAACCTCTTTTCAATATCACTTGTATAACCAGTATAGTAACTTCCGGGAATATTTAGACTTTCCAGAATATATACATAATAAAATTCTTGCTCCAAAATTCCCTCCCTATTCTTATGTCACTTTATTTACCGAGGTGTATCTACTCGCTCCGCTCACATTATTTTCTTTGACTGGTTCACCGAGGCGTAGTTTTGAGCGGGATGGTTCTATTGTTCTGATTGAGAAAAACGGCTTCGCTTTCAGCTACGCCGCTCCAGTCTTCGTTACTCGCTCCGCTCACATTATTTTCTTTGACTGGTTCACCGAGGCGTAGTTTTGAGCGGGATGGTTCTATTGTTCTGATTGAGAAAAACGGCTTCGCTTTCAGCTACGCCGCTCCAGTCTTCGTTACTCGCTCCGCTCACATTATTTTCTTTGACTGGTTCACCGAGGCGTAGTTTTGAGCGGGATGGTTCTATTGTTCTGATTGAGAAAAACGGCTTCGCTTTCAGCTACGCCGCTCCAGTCTTCGTTACTCGCTCCGCTCAAAACGAAGACTGGTGGAGGTGGCGGGAGTCGAACCCGCGTCCGAAATTACCCTTCAGAGAACATCTACGTGCATATTTTATCTTTTGATCTTACTCCTGAATCCCAGACAAACATGGTATCCAGAAGCCAGCCCGATTAAGTTTTGCCTTCCCTACTCGGACGCTCGGGTCAGCTAGTACACCTAAGCGACGTTCATCCAGTTCCCAGTGTACGAGGAATTGGTGAACGAGCTACTGTTTTTTTAAGCAGCTAAAGCGTAACTATTTTCGTCATTTACTTTTTTTTACCGCCGTTTAACGTGAGTACGGAGATCACGACACGCAATTCAAAGACCAAATAATCCCGTCGAAACCAATGACACCCCCAGATTTATTTTTGCCATCTTACATCTGGTGTGTTCTCTATTTTATTGGCATATCGTGCCAAAACAAATAAAAAGTCAGACAAGCGGTTCAAATATACAACAATTGCATCCCCAATATCAACTGATTTATTGAGTGTTACCACTGTTCGTTCTGCCCTGCGGCAAACTGTACGGGCAAGGTGCAATTGAGATGCTGTTTTGGTTCCACCCGGCAAAATAAAATATTTTAGCTCGGGCAAATCAGTCGAAAACTCATCAATCAGTTTTTCAAGTCGCTCAGCCATAGCCAAATCAACACGGGTAATATAATCATCCTTGTTAGAATGTGGAGCCGCCAAATCGCTCCCAAGAACAAACAATTCATTCTGAAGCTCAGTTAGGGTTGAACAAATCTTTTCATTATTTGTTTCGGAAATTGCTATTCCAAGTACCGAATTTAACTCATCAACAGTACCGTATGCTTCAATACGTAAATTATCTTTATCAACTCTTTTACCGCCAAAAAGTGATGTTAACCCTTTGTCGCCGGTTTTAGTATAAATTTTCATTATTTATCCGGTATTTCCAGTATCTTTATTTTAATTTTTGTATCAGAAGTATTCAATTCCTTTCCAACTTCCATGTACTTGCTCCTTACATACGCCAGTCCAATAAAGTTTCCTTTTACCGGATTTTCGGCAACACTAGTTACATATCCGGCATCTCTTCCATCATCACCTGTTAGCTCTTCAGGTAGCTCGAAGCCGTTTTCACTACATTCAATAACACATAGTTTCTTCTGGACCTTATCGTATGTATCCAAACGGGCAATAACTTCCTGTCCGATATAGCAACCCTTGTTAAAACTAACTTCATCAATTAAGCCAGCTTCATGCGGATTAAACATATCACTTAACTCGTTAGGGCTATTAGGAATACACTCTTTAATTCTGTAATAATTATAAATTTTTTCGCCCAGCATCTTAACATCAAAAATTGTATTCTGCTTAAGCATATAGTCAACCATTCGCTCGTAATCTTCATTCGGAAGTATTATCACAAACTTATGTGCATTATCATGCAATCTAATTTTAGCAATCGAGATATTTGTTTTTTCAACATTAAGCATAAGAAAGCGGGTATCATCAAGCAAGTCAACCGCCTTTCCGCAAATAATCGTAAGAAACGAATCTGCCTGCGGACCCATTATCTCTATCGCTGAATGTGTATCCTTAAGGTTTTGCACGTTAATATCTTCCATTATAATAAATTTGTTGAGCCAAAGCTCAAGCAATTCGCTATGCTCTTTACTACCCAGCAAAATACCGTAACCCTTGTAGCGGAAAAAAGTTGTACGGTCAATTATCCTGCCTTTTTCATTAGTAAATAATGTATTAACCTTTTCATTTTCACGAATATTACTAATTCCGTTTGTAGAAATTCTGTGCAAAAAATCAAAAGTCTCATCACCATCAAGTCTAATTAACGCTGCATCGAATAAATCCCTTATAACAACCCCTTTTTGTAAAGCGTACAGTTCATCCTCAGTTGAAGAATAAACATTTACACTACCTGATTGTGTACTTTGAAGGTTAGGGTACAAGGATTTATAAAACTGTAAAAAACTCATAAATATTCCTGATATTAGTATTTCCTTTTCCAGCGGTTGCTGTACTTTGTAACGTACATATTTTTGATAGTATCCCAATAAAACGGTAAAGAATCGAGCATCTGAACATACATAAGAGAGTCGTTATTTACAAATCTCCATTCATAATAATCAGGCCATTTGTTTTTATCAACATCAGCCAGCTCTCTTCGACGGGCAATAGACGTATAAGTTTCCAGTAAATGCGGTTTATTCAAAATACCGTTAACCAGAAAATAATTATAGTTTCTGAATCCCGAGTTTATTGAGTCAAAAAATCCCAGCTCAACATAAGGCACTTTAAACCTTCCCCAACGCTTTAGTCTCATTGTGTTAAAGCCTGTATGGATAGGTATTAGCGATTCCCACACCGTAGAAAAGGATCCCTGTTCATCACACTCAAATAAAGTTAGATAGAAAAAAGCTGTACCAAGATGAGTACTATCAAGATTTGTGAAGCCGGCATCAAAGCCAACAACATTTTTCACTTCGATAGGTCGTTCGGTAACTTTGGATTTTGCAATCACGGCAAAAACGTAAGTACCACCTTCGCGATGATATAATATGGCAGGAGCATACGATTTGTTGGATATAGACTGATCAAACTCAACCAGATACTGTCCATCAGGATAAGTTTCAAGAATATGTTCCTGAAGTGATAATGTATCACACGGTTTACGTTTGGAGGCAAGGTCCTCCTGCTTTTCCAGGTTCTCTTCCCTTAGTCCTTTTTCTTTTCCACCAACATGTGAACCCAGAGATGTTCCTTCACCGCCAGATGATTCTTCTTCGCAAGCTGCAAGTATAAATATAGTTAGCAATATTGCCAGTAAAACTTTTACCAATTTCATGTTCTCACCTTAAATTATCCCGTTCAGATAGTAAACGACTCTTTAGGAAGAATCATTCCATTTAAATTACAAAGATAAGACTTATGATTGTGATTGCAAATAACTGCCAAAGTTACACTTAATTAAATTAAAGTGTAACTTTGGCACAATACAATTTATTTTTTTGCAAATTCTTCAAGGAAGTAGGCACTTGCTTTCATTCCTTTTTGGAATGCGTCAAGTGAAAAGTGTTCATTTGGTGAGTGGATGTTATCGCTATCGAGACCCAAGCCCATCAAAACTGCCGGAGCTTTAAGCTGTTCAACAAATTCCACAACAATTGGTATTGATCCACCTTCACGGGTATAAACAGTTTCGTACCCAAAAGCCTTGTTTACTGCAACCGATGCAGCTTCAATAGCTTTACTTTCAAGAGGAATTACTACCGGTTTGCCACCATGCATATTGGTTACCTTAACTTTAACATGTGCCGGAGTAATAGATTTTACATACTCGGTAAACATTTCAGCAATTTTCTCATGTTTCTGGTTAGGAACCAAACGCATACTTATTTTTGCTGTTGCCTTGGAAGGCAATACTGTTTTTGCACCTTCGCCGGTATAACCACCGTAAATACCATTACAATCAAGTGTTGGTCTTGCCCATAACCTTGCAAGAGTTGAAAAGCCTTTTTCACCCTTAAGCTCATTTACTTCAAGCTCTTTGGCATACTCTTCATCGTTAAAATCAAGCTTTTTGATGTTATCAAGTTCTTTCTGTGTCATTTCAAGAACATCATCATAAAAGCCAGGAATCTGGATAACACCATCTTCATCAATTAGTTTTGAAATTACGCGGGCAAGCTCATTAATTGGGTTTGCAACCGAACCACCAAAACTTCCCGAGTGAAGATCGCGGTTAGGACCGGTTAGCTCAACTTCAAGATATGCCAAACCACGCAAACCATAGCTTACTGTAGGAGCATCGGCGGCATACATACTTGTATCGGAAATAAGAACAGCATCACATTTTAGTAATTCCTGCTGTGTAGCAAGGAATTTTTCAAGGTTAGGAGAACCAATTTCTTCTTCACCTTCTATAATAAATTTAATGTTTACTGGTAATTTACCTTCTGTTTTCATAAAAGCTTCAAAACTTTTCATGTGTACAAAGTTTTGTCCCTTGTTATCATCAGCACCACGGGCATATAATTTACCATCTTTAACGGTAGCTTCAAATGGCGGAGTATCCCAAAGTTCAATTGGGTCAACCGGCTGAACATCGTAATGACCGTAAACAAGTACAGTTGGTGCATCACCAGCATGCATCCAGTCGCCATATACAAGCGGATGCCCTTCAGTGTCTATAATTTTAACATTTTCGGCACCATATCCGGTTAGCTTTGAGGCAACAAACTCGGCACATTTTCTAACATCGGCTTTATGCTCAGAACCTGTACTAATAGATGGAATAGAAATATATTCCTTTAGTTCTTCAATAGTTTTATCGTAATTCTGTTCGAGGTAATTTAATACTTTTTCCAAAACTCCTCCTGTTTTTTGGTAAACCAATTCTGCTGATAATACTTACAAAATTGGTTTATTGTTCAATTCTAAATATATTTGGTAGTTCAAAATTTAATGAAAATAAACCATCTTAAAAAGGTCAATACCCCTTATTTGCAAACAAAATGGTTAATTAGATAGTATAAGAGAAAAATTTAAGGTAATATGATATTACATCGCTATATACTTCGCAATCATGCTTCTCCTTTTCTGCTTTCGGTAGTGGTTGTTGTACTGGTTTTTCTGTTGCAGTTTCTTATGCGTTTTGCAGAAAGACTAATTGGCAAGGGTTTGGACCCTCTTGTAATTATACAGCTTATTATTTATAACCTTGCCTGGATGATTGTTCTGGTTGTGCCTATGTCAACACTTATAGCCTCGTTAATGGCTTTCGGTAATATGAGTCAGAACAACGAAGTGGCAATTATGAAAGCCTCCGGGATGAGTCTTTACAAACTTATGATTGCCCCTTTGGTTGGTGCTGCAATTGTAGGTTTTTTGCTTGTGCAGTTTAATAACTACGTTTACCCAAATGCAAACCACCAGGCTCGCCTTTTAATGCAGGATATTTCCCGTACTAAACCTACTCTTTCCCTTGTACCGGGTGTATTCTCAAGAGAAATACCCTCCTATTCCATACTTGCTCGTGATATTGACCGTGAAGACAATATACTTAAGAACCTTACTATATACGATCATTCAGATCCTCGTTATGTTAATATTGTTACCGCACACGAAGGGAAAATATATTTCTCCAATAGCCAGGACAAACTAATTATGGATCTTACCGATGGTGAAATTCATACCAACGATGTGAGAAAAAAAAACACTTATCGGAAACTGATTTTTAACCGTCATAAAATTGCAATGCCTGCTGACCAGTTCCTGCTACGTGAATCAAATCCTGGTGGCAGACGTACAGATCGTGAAATGGGTGCACAGCAAATGCTTGGTATTATTGATAGCCTTGAATTAAAGCAAGATGGTTTTGTTGAAAACTATAATACTACTATTGCCGAAAATTTGGTGGTTGACAGTGCATTTGCTGCAAATCGTTCCAAAGGCAAAGCTATGTTCAGACATGCATTTTTGCGTGCTGAAAACAAAATTAAACTGGCAAAGGGCAGAATGCTTTCCAGTTCAAAAAAGATTGAGAACAACAAAAACCGAATAAATAAATTTTGGGTTGAAGTTCATAAAAAATACTCTTTACCATTTGCATGCATTGTATTTGTTTTGATTGGAGCACCTCTTGGCACCATGTTACGCAAAGGTGGAGTTGGTATGGCAGCTGGTGTAAGCTTGCTCTTTTTTATGGTTTACTGGGCGTTCCTTATGGGTGGCGAAAAACTTGCCGACAGAAACCTGCTTAGTCCGTTTTGGGGAGTATGGGCAGCAAATATTGTAATGGGCTTACTCGGTATATACTTTACAATAAAAAGTGCAAACGAAAGAGTTACAATCAGCTTCGGATTTATAGAAAAAATATTACCAAAACAGTTCAGGTCGGTAAAAAATGAGAATTCTTGACAGGTATATTGTAAAACAGTTTTTTCAGATTTTCCTTTTCGGAATTCTCGCTTTTATGGGCATATTTGTTATCCTCGACCTAATGGAAAACCTCGATAATTTCCTTGATAAAAATGTACCTACTGATATTATTCTGCAATACTACATCTATTTCATACCTGAAATCGTACGTCTTATTATGCCAGTGGCTGTTCTCCTTGGTGCACTTTTTACCGTTGGGAGAATGAGTAGCCAAAACGAACTTGCCGCAATGAAAGCAAGTGGTGTTAGCATGTACAGGTATATGATGCCATTTATATTCTCTGCATTTTTAGTGAGCTTATTTGGCATTTATTTTGGCGGGTATATAGTACCCTCAGCAAATAAAGCTAAAACAAGTATTGACCGCGAATATCTTAAACGCGGGATAATACATGCAGGAAGCAATATATATTTTCAGGATAGCCGAAACCGTATTGTAACAATTGGTTACTATGATGTTTCACGCCTTACTGCTAATCGAGTAAGTATTCAGGAATTCGACCCGGAAGATATTACCCGTATGTTATACAGGTTCGATATAAGCCAAATGGTGTACGATACAACCAATAGTAACTGGACTCTTAAAAAAGGAATTAAGCGTGAGTTTAATGGTAATTCGGAAAGGCTTGTGGATATTGACACTCTTACAATTAGCTACCTAAACTTTACTCCCGATGAAGTCTTAAAAAAGCAGCAAATTGCGGAGGAAATGACTTTAACCGAGCTTAAGGATCTTGCCGATAGTCAATTACGCAGTGGTAATGACCCCAGGCGTGCATTAATTGATTTCCATACACGTATAGCTTTTCCATTTTCAAGCTTTGTAGTAATTTTATTCGGGATACCTTTGTCGGCAAACAAGCGTAAGGGGGGACTCGCAATTCAGTTTATAACAAATGTGTTAATAACATTTTTGTATCTGGTAATGATGAATATTGTAAATGCCGCAGGAAAGAACGGGGTATTAAACCCCATCCTCACTGCATGGCTTGTAAACATTATATTCTTTATTCTCGCTTCGGTAAATATTCTTTTTGCACGAAAATAAATTAGAACTTCCATCTTGAACCAACAGCAACACCAATCTTTTTGGCACTGTTACCAAGGAATAAGCTGTTAAGTGAAGTAGTTGAGAAATCGAATTCAAGTACATTTGCATCGAAACCAAATCCAAATGCCCAGTTAAATCCGTATCTGCCACCAAAGGAGAACCCTGTTCTAATCGGTAACCAGCTAAGCGGTTTACTTTCAAAACCAAGAGAAACCCTTGTACTTGAGCTATTACCAGGCAAATCATTAAATCCCTGGTTAATATCAAGATAAGCTGAAAGAGGCATTTTCCAGTTAAATCTTTCATGGAAATGGAATCCGGCACCAATTCTTAAAGTGGTTGGCATATCAGTTTCGAATGAACTAACAAATTCACCTTCGCCTTTGAATACATCTTTCAATGTATCAATTTCGGCAGAATCGGTAATACCTGTAAGTGTATATTGCGAATAAGGAGAAGAATACTCAACCGCCTGCTCATCCCACGTCATTGAGCCGATATCGGTAATTGCCAAACCAACAAACAAAGCCTTGTTTATCTGAGCGGAAAAACCAAGATCGAAGCCAATACCGGAACCAGCCGGAGTTGGAAACGCAGAAGCGTCACTTTCTTTTTCAACATCCTCATCCTCAAAATCGTATTTAACACCAAATTCAGGAGCAAATGCAGCATTCATTAAAATATCGCTATTAACAGTTAGGGCATAATCATTTTCATCAACCTGTGTAGTTGTGTTAAACTGCTCCAAGCCAGCATATGCAAAGCCCTGAACAAATTTAAGACTAACACCAACATTTAACTGCTTAACAAATTTCTTAAGATTAAGGTCTTTGGTAAGTTCGCGTGCATAGGAAAATGCATACTCCCTTACATACATCATTTCAAAATCGAACTCATCAAGGTTATACATTCTTCCAGCTTCAGTACCATCAATGTAAAGATCAATCAGGTCGGTAGGTAAATCAGCCCACATACCAAATTTATCGCTAACGCTAAATCCAAATGCACCAACTTTGTCATTTACATAAAAAGAAGCTGCAAAAATTGGAAGAGTTACATCAGTATATAAACCGGAGCCATCAGAAAACAAGTCTCTTAATTTCTGTTTTTCAGCAGGATCGGAAACATCCCTACCAACTGTTTCGCCTGTTTCAGGATCAACTACACCACCAAAAAAGTAGTTAAAGTCATCCATGGTAACAAAATCGTTACCAGCACTAACGGCAAAGTTAGGTAGTGGAAGAACAGTTTTAATTTCAAATCTGTGATCTTGTTTAAATGCAAGGTTAGCAGGGTTAATACCAAAAGTATTTACACCACGAGAAGAGACAGTATAGGTTTTACCCATTGCTACGGACCTAACATCAGAGAAGGCTTCAGAGCCGCCACCTTGAGCCAGCATCTGTGCAGTAACTACTAATATCAACATTAATATTTTATATATTTTCATAATCTTCAGCCTCCCTATTCTTCATCACTGTTTAAGTCAAGAGTATAACTACCTCTGGCATAAATCTTTAGTTCGATTTTGTCAGTAGTTCTGAATTTAACAGGAACGGTTCCACCTTCAGGTGTTTGCATTTTAAGGTTAACAATAACATTCTTGTGGTCAATCAGAGTTTGTATTTCATCACCTGTTAACTGGAATGATATTGCGTTGGTTTCATCCAAAACTGCCGGACTTGTAACATCGCCCTCCTGGTTAATAGTTGGTTCAGGTAACTGTACAACCTGTCCGCGTGGTGGAAGAGCTAAAACCTCTACATTATTATCAGCATCATAAACAGCACCTTCAAAAGTAAAACCTGCAGGGATATAGTTTGTTAACTGAATAAATATTGTACCGGAGTTAATCTGTTCAATATCACTTTCGTCAACATCACCAAGATCAAAATCAACAGTATCTTTCAGCACACCACCCTGAATTGCAATATTAAGTGGTATTTCAATCTTAACATTACCAGTAATAGAGTCTTCTCTGGTAACACTACCCTGTGTATATCCCGGGTTAATAACAGCATCTCCCGAAATCAAAAACTCATCGGGGAATGAACCGGAAAAAGAACTCATCAGATCAGCCAATCCATAATCACTAAGATTAACTGCTGTTGAACCATTACCTTCAATTAGTATATTATCTAATGGTTTGCTGCTCGACATGCTATTGTTTGAACCTGTTAAGGTTGCATTCATTAGCATATCAATATTAGCTGAAGAAGATAATACCATTCTTATTTCAGGGTTACCAAATTCAATACCTTCAAAAGTAAACTTGTCCTTAAAGTCTTCAAGGTCAAATTCGAATGAGGTTTTTTCTATATTAAATGTAGTTGGTTTAACCTGACCGTCAAGACTTTCAAAAACAATATCTTTCATTTCAACGGAAATATCTATTTTATCAGTTTTTGTAATCTGTCTTGGGTCATCGGTACTTTCGGTGTAAACTACAACATTATATGCAAGTAAATCAGTTGGATCAGCACCAGGAGAAACTATTTTCCAATCAGTAAGCGATCTTGGGGAGGCATAGAGTTTTACGTCACTATTTCTGGGAATGCTAACTGTTTTTTGGAAAGAAGAACCATTAGCTTCAAGAAGTTCCGGCATAAGCATATTTACACGGATATTCATATCAAAGTTGTTAACAAAAGTAATCTGCAAGGTACCTTCATCAAACACAGCTTCTTTAACAAGAGTTGAATCATCAAATACAATTGTACTATCTTTTCTGAAAGGGTCCTGCTCAGGTAATGGAGCATAGGCATTTCTGATTACAAGATTCTGGAAGCTTGTGGTTATAACAGTACCGGCACCATCTGGTACCACTACCATCTGCCCGTTACTACCTTCCGAACGGATTGTACCATTCCATACCAACTGGTTTTCCAGGAATTTTCCAGTCATATCGAATGTAAGAGTAACAGAAGACTCGGCTGCAATTGGAATAACCCCATTAGTATCAACAACGGTTTCACCACCTGCAACATTAGTAATTGTGAACCCTCTGAATTCAATATCAACCGGTAACCTGTTGTCAATTTCAAAAAGCATCTGACCACCATCAAGTGTAACGTTTTCAAACTGGTCAATTTTTTCAAACTCAATGGTAGGAGTACCCTGCTGTTGAGGGAATAGCTGGGTTTGACCTGGAACAACATCTTCCGCCCAGTCATCAACCATTATATCACCCGAAACAGGTTCAATATCATTAAGTTTAATGCTGCCAATATCCTGTGAAAAATCTGATGTAAAATCATCCAGTGACAAGTTAGTATCAACGGTTACTTTTTCAATTGATATCGTATCATTAACATAATATAATCTTGAAGGATCATCCTGGTTATAATTAAATTTAATCATTGAAGTATCTTTTTCAATAGATTCCCTCAACTCATACGATTTTTCCATTATTGGAATGTTTACCTGGATCTTTGAAACCGGAAACAAGACTTCGTCTGGCACATCTACGCAACCGGAAACAAACGATAACAGAAAAACAGGAACTATAAAAAGTAGTAGAGCATTTTTCCTCATAAGAGCCTCTGCTAAAGTTTAAAAATAAACCGCAGTTACCTGCGGTTTTAATATAATAAATTTATTTACACCCGCTATTTGCAATAATATCAAAACTATTTCATCAATATCATTTTACGGGTAATTGATTTGTTACCAAGTCTTAATTCATAGAAGTATATACCTGATGCAAGGTCTGAACCGCTGAAGTTAACTTTATAATTACCAGCGTTATGATAACTGTTAACAAGGTCGGCAACTTCGGTACCAAGTACATTATATACTTTAAGTGTTACGTTACCTGCAGCAGGAATGCTGTAGCTAATTTTTGTGGATGGGTTGAATGGGTTAGGGTAGTTCTGGTTAAGTTCAAATTCTTCCGGAGTGCCCTCAAGCTCTTCGGGTTCAACCGGGTTAATAGCACCAAGTCCGTTACGTCCGCCGCCAAATTTCGAAAGATGCTCAGCTTTAAACCATATTTCGCTTGCAGTAACAGAAGTTGTGATGCCAACATCAGAGAAGCTATCATCAATAAGGTAGGCAAATCCCAGATTTTCCATACCAAAACCAAACAGGTTCATCCATGCAATGTAAGCCGGATTAACAGGTTTGCAAAAGTTGAAGTGTTTTCCGTCATTAAAATAGAACGGATCATCCGGACCGTAAACTACACCATCGGATTCAACTTCAATTTCGATATAGAAGAACAGGTCTTCACCTACAAGCTGACCAAATCCGCCATTTGAGAGGTTAAGATTTCGGAAATAAATATCAAGTGTAACATTATTATCAATGGCACCATCATCAAGAAAAAGGTATCCGCCAACTAATGCATCGTACATTCCCTGGAATGGAGAGAAGTTGAACGGAGTAGTAGGAAGTGTATGTGATACAAATGGTATATATTCACCTTCAACAACCGCACCTTCAAGTTCAGGTGAGGAATAATCCCAAAGACCACCCGGATACTGGAACCAAAATTTATAAAAAACCGTATCCTGCTGGGCAAATATGCTCCCTGAAAGGACAAAAAGAAGTAAAATCAGTTTAAATAAGTTTTTCATCAGTAACTCCTCTATCTAAATTATTATTTCACAAATTAAGCATATACCAATTTAAACTAAAAAATACCCTACATTAATGTTACAAATCAACAGTGTAACACATATCACAATACTATCCTGAAATGGATTAGGAGCTTCAAAAGTTCCAAACCACCATATTTTGACACATTTGATTGTATTAAAAATATTAAAATTATGTATTATTTCAAATGGGAATAAATGTTGTTATTTGGATGAACGCTGTATCATTTCAACTTTGTTGCTTTCACCGGCATGATATTGTGATGTTGCAGAAAAATCTTTCTCCTTTATTCCATGAACAAAATACATATCAACCTTGCCTTTGCCTTTGGCATCAAGCTTACCCCGGTATTCGCAATCAAAATAATCTTTAACCAGCATATAGGTATAAGCTGATATATTTACCTTGCCAGGCTCGCCAGAACTTTCCATTCTACTTGCAATATTAACCGTATCCCCCCAAATATCATAAACGAACTTTTTGGTTCCCACAACACCGGATATTACCGAACCCGAATGAATACCGGCTCGCATTTCCCATTTAATAGCGGAAATGGCATTTCTGTCTTCAATAAGCTGCTGCATATCAAGTGCAGCTCTTACAGTTACAATAGCATGGTCCTTATTTTCAATGGGAATACCACCGGCAGCCATATAGCTATCACCAATGGTTTTCATTTTTTCAAGATTATAACGTTCAACTATTTCGTCAAAGCCCTTGAAAATATCGTTAAGTTCGTTTACAAGTTTATCGGCAGGCAATACCGATGCAGTATAAGTAAAACTCTTGAAATCAGTAAACAGGATAGATACATTTTTAAACTCGCGCGGCTCAACCTTACCCTGATCCTTTAGCTCATCCACACATATTGAAGGTAATATATTAAGCAATAACGCTTCCGATTTATCCTTTTCCTCTTCAAGTTCACGAGTTCGGCGTTTAACAGTTTGAGCAAGTTCAAGGTTACGCCTTTTAACCTGTCGGGTTTTATACTGGTAAAACATTGTTATACCGGCAAGCCCAATAAAAATAACAATTGTATAGAACCACCATGTTTGCCAAAATGGCGGGAATATTACGAAAGGTACGGCAGCTTCACCTTCACTCCACAATCCGTCACTGTTGCGGCACATAACCTTAAACGTATATTCGCCCGCTGGCAGTCCTCGGTAAGAAACCGAGTGCTCGTAGGATTCAGTCCACTTCATTTCCGAACCTTCCAGCTTGTAGCGGTATAAAACCTTTTCAGGTGATATAAAATCGATACCAACATACTCAAAACGAAGGTTATTACTACTGTAACCTAACTTAAGCTTGCCAGTGGGAATAGTATCTATTTCAGCTTCTTCATTCGTTATTTGCACATTATTAATATAAATATTGGAAGGTGCTTCGCGTGGTTTATCTTTAGGGTTAAACCTGGTTACACCACCCTGACTTCCAAAATAAATATTAAACTTTTTGTCTTTGTAAATGCTGAACTGATTTGTTTCGTTATCAGCAATACCATCCTTTTGGGTATATGTTTTAAATGCGTCTTTGCCCTTTTCATTAAACGCCATATACTCAAAGCGGGATAGTCCCTTGCCAGTACCAATATAAAGGTAGTTGGTATGTTCTATTATGGAATAACACAAATTACTGGGCAAGCCATCTTTCTCGGAATAGTTAGTAAAACTTTCACCATCAAATTTACTTATACCGCCTGATTCGGTAGCACTCCATATATTACCAAATTTATCCTGAGTAATATAAAGTATAAAGTTATCCGGGAGTCCGTCCTTTACGGTGTAGCCTTTTATAAAACGGTGTTTGTTAAACTTTAGCATACCTCTGTCTTCGGTACCAAACCACAAAAAGCCTTCAAAATCTTCAAATATTGTTTGAACCCACCCCTCGCCGGTAATATCGCTTGTACTTTCACGATAAACAATTTTTTTAAGGTTTATATCGTACATACTAATTGCACCGGAGTGACCAAACCAAATATTACCTTCGGAATCTTCCAGCATAGACATTACAAATGGATTGGGTAAACCATCCTCAACAGTATAGTTAGTAAAAGTTTTTCCGTCGTATTTGGTAACACCAACACCAATAGTTGAAATCCAGACATTTCCTTTTGAATCTCCAATTACGCCGGGAACGTCATTACTAGGAAATCCGGTTTCTGTATTCAGATATTCAATTTTGCCTGTGGTTTCATTAATCTTTGTAATCCCCGATCCTTCGCTTGATATCCACAAGGTATTACTGTTATCCTTAAAAATGGCATAGGCTACATTATCCTTTAAGCCACTTTGCTCGGAGTAGATAAGAAATTTTTCTACCGGAACTTTTACCAACCCGCCGGTTCTGGTACCGAACCACAAATCGCCTCTTGCATCCTCAATACAACTGGTAAATTTATCCGTAGTAAAGCCGTTTTGTTTGGAATACCTTTTAAACTCCTCGCCATCGTAAAATAAAAGACCGCTACCTTCAGTACCAATCCAAAGGTTCTTATCTTTATCCCTGAACACAAAATTTATTTTTCGCCGGGTTTGCATTCCGAAATCAAGGTTTATTGTTTCAAACTTTTCGCCATCGAACCGGCTAACCTTTTTAACAGAACCGAACCAAATATTACCTTCTTTATCCTTATCAACCGAATATAGGGTATCGCTACACAAGCCATCAGCTTCAGTATAATTCTTCAGTTCACCATTTTTATAGCTAAATACACCATAGCCGGTAGTAGCAATCCAAAGAACATTTTGATTATCAACAACGCATCTTGTTTCAATTGAATCGGAAGGCATTCCATCTTTTTTACCGAGGTGAACGAACCTGTTCGCAGAATCGAGATAAGCGACACCGGCATATCGAGTAGCTACCCAAATATTACCAAGAGAATCACCGGCAACCGACTGGATGTAATCGTCCTTCAGCCCGTCATCCTTTCCATAATTTCTAAAGTTTTTACCGTTAAACCTTGATAATCCTTTTGTGGTACCTATCCAGATATCACTATTTATATCTTCAAACAAAGCAAGACAGTGAGAGGAAACCAAACCGTTATCAATAGCATAGTTTTTAAATTGAATACCATCATACCTGCCAAAACCATATTCGGTAGCAGCCCAAAGGTAACCCTTTTTGTCAATAGTTATACTATATACGGAGTTACTCGGTAAATTATCTTCTTCATTTGAATATTGCCTGATAGATAAAGTTTGTCCGAAAACTCCGGTTACAGTTATGAGCAGTGACAATATGTAGAATACTACAAACTTCAATTATATGCAAGACCCGATTTGCTCAATTAAATTACTAATTTGCAAAAAAAATATGAAAATAACCAATATGAAGTTGTATTACCGGTGTTATATATTAATTAACTTTTTCGTCCTTGCTTACAGGAGCAAAACCAAATGGCATATTAGGTTTGTCATCTATTTTAATTTCGCCGAAACGTTGTTCAAATTTATCGACATTTTCCTTTAAAGCCTTAAGCAGCATTTTGGCATGTATAGGAGTGGTAATAATACGCGACTGCACTTTGGCTTTTGGAACGCCTGGTACAACTCTGGTAAAATCGATAATAAATTCGGCTCCCGAATGGGTAATAATAGCAAGATTTGAGTAGATACCTTCAGCTTCTTTTTCACCCAATTCAATGTTAATTTGCTGAGGTTTGTTCTGGTTGTTCTGATTCATAATAACTCCATAAATAAAAAAAACCCACAACCTAAAAAAGATTGTGGGTTTAACATACTGAAAATCAGGATTAGTTTCCTCTGTAAGCGTCTGCTTTTTTGAAGGCTTCTTCCATTTTGGCATTGTCGCCAAGGTTTCCATAAACTTTACCAAGAAGTTCCCAGATAGCTGGTTCTTCAGGTTTTTCTTCAAGATATTTTACAAGGTGTGGTAAAGCCAAATTATATTTTTCCTGATACTCTTTTGAGTCATCGTCTGCATTAAGAGCTTCACGCATTTCTGATCCCCATTTTACATAGGTTACAGCAAGGTTATACATTGAGTTTGTATATTCAGGATCAATTTTAAGAGCTTCTTCGAACTGTGTTGCAGCACCTTCGTAATCGTTTGCTCCTAATAATAGTACACCATAGTTATATCTGTAAAATTTGTTATCAGGTTCTGCTTTTACACCTTTTGCAAATGTTTCTTTTGCTTCAGCAATTTTATCGGCAGCAATATAAGTATTTGAAAGAAGTACAAGAAGATCACTATCTTCAGGATATTTTGCCTGAGCCTCTTCAAGAAGTGCAAGGTTTTCATCGTAAAGTTTCATTGCTTCTACGCTATCTTTTGCAGCACCACCGGCTTTGTAGGCATCCATTAATTTATTACCTTTAGTAAGGTAAAGCTCCGATAAGCTAACATAAGATTTTGATGAACCTTCAAGTTCAATTAATTTTTTGAATGGAGCAATAGCTTCATCTTGTCTGCCAGCATTAAGGAAAGTAAATGCAAGGTTCTGGTAGCTGTTGGCTGAATCAGGGGCACATTTTATTGCATCTTCAAATTTTTCAATAGCAGTATTGTAGTGCATCTGAATTGAATCTTTTGTAGTTGCTTTTGCTGCTTTATTGTAAAAACCTACACCTTTGTTAAAGCTATCTGCCCAATGTGCAAGTTTTTCATTTTTAATTTTTTCTTCAAATTTTTTGCTAATGGCTAAGGATTTGTCAAAAGCTTCAAGCATGGCATCGGTTTTACCACCCTGGCGAAGCACATGTCCTAAAAGGAAATAACCTTCATCAGCCTGAGGATTTTTGGCTACTTCTTTTTCAAGCATTTCCTGTGCCTTATCCCAGTTTTTTTGTGAAATGTAAAGCTTTGCTGAAGTTAATTCACTTGACTGACATGCAAATGCACCAAGTCCAAGTACCATTGACGCAAGTGTCAATACTATAAGAATGCGTTTCATTTAATCTCCCAATTAAAATAGTTTTAGTTTGTTTATCTATTCCGAAAAATAATCTTTTGTTTTTGCTATGTCAAGGATATCACAATCCACTAATCTTTATTTGAGCCGATGATTGAAGATTTTAAAATAACCCTTAAATTTATTAAAATTTTTTGACTTTTAAAGACCATAAAAAATTATCTTAATTTAAAATCTGACTTTTACACTATATTTAGATGTACCTTGTTTGATTTTACGTACTAAAAAGAATATTTTTTGAATAAATTTTGAGGTTTACTTTGAAAATAGAAGAAATTGTTCGAAGCGTTCCAAAAGTACTTTTGCACGATCACCTGGATGGTGGTTTAAGACCTGAAACTGTTATTGACTTAGCCAAACAATATAATTACAACAAACTGCCTACTACCGATCCAAAAGAACTTTCTGCGTGGTTTTTTGAAGGAGCTAACAAGGGTAACCTTCCCGAGTTCCTGAGAGGATTTGAACATACCATTGCCCTTATGCAAACAAAGGAAGCTCTTGAGCGTGTAGCTTTCGAAACTATTGAAGATATGTATAACGATGGCGTTTGTTACATCGAAACACGTTTTGCTCCTGTTTTTCACACTCAGGGCGGTTTATATTATGACGACGTTATTAACGCAGTGCTTGCTGGTCTGGAACGTGGCAAGGAAAAATATGGCGTTGGCTACGGACTTATACTTTGCGGTATGAGAAACATGAAAAATACACTGGAAATTGCCGAACTCGCAATAAATTATCGTAATCAGGGTGTGGTTGGATTTGATCTTGCCGGCGAAGAAGGTGGTTATCCGCCTAAAGAGCATCTTGACGCTTTTTATTATATACAGCGTGCAAACTTCAATATTACCATTCATGCCGGTGAAGCTTTCGGACAGGAATCAATTTGGCAAGCTATTCAGTATTGTGGTGCACACCGTATTGGTCACGCAACACGCCTTAGCGAAGATATTGTTTTCGACAAGGACGGCAATATTGTTGCACTTGGTACATTGGCTCAATATGTACTCGATAAAAGACTGCCTCTTGAAATATGCCTGTTAAGTAACTTGCATACAGGTGCAGTTGAAGACCTTAAAAATCATCCGTTCCCAGGGTTGTTTAAGGAAAAATTCAGAGTATTCCTTAATACAGATGACAGACTGATGAGCAATACTACACTTACCAATGAGTACCTTGTTGCAAGCGAACTGTTTGGCATTAACCTGGATGATATTGAAAAGTTAAATCTGAACGCTATGAAGTCATCATTTCTGCCCCATAAGGAAAGGTTAGATTATATATACAACGTAATTAAACCGGGCTTTGAAGAAATGCGAAAAAAATTGTTATCACTAAAAGCATAAATATTAAATGAAAAAGAAACTATTCAAAAACTATACTTTTACTTTCGATAAAAACGAAAAAAGAATACTTAAAACATTTTGCAATCAGGCACTTAACCAGATGGCGAGCGATGACCGTTACGTTGGCGAAGCCCGTGCGTTTAACTCTATTATTGAAAAGCTTGATAGCAGTGCCGAAGAAATAAAGTTTACAAAAGATGAAAAAACAAGACTTGTACACAACCTTAAGGCAAATGTACAGGGTTACGAAGAACAGCTTAAATCTGCCGGTTTCTTTAAACGTTGGTTTATCAAATCGGCTATGAACCAATATAAATTACTAATTGAAAACCATTTTAGTGATTAGTATTATGAATGGAAAAAAAGTAATAACTGCCCCAAGGGGCACCGAACTTAATACAAAAGGCTGGATTCAGGAAGCAGCTTTAAGGATGTTGATGAACAATCTTGATCCTGAAGTTGCAGAAGCTCCTGATGAGCTTATTGTATATGGCGGTAAAGGTAAAGCCGCCCGAAACTGGGAAGCTTACGAAGCTATTGTAAGTTCACTCAAAACTCTTGAAGACGATGAAACTCTTCTTGTGCAGTCGGGTAAACCGGTTGGTATCTTCAGAACACACAAGGATGCACCCCGTGTTATGATTGCCAACTCGAACCTTGTACACGACTGGGCTAACTGGGACGAGTTTCGCCGTCTTGAAGAACTTGGTTTAACCATGTACGGACAAATGACTGCCGGTTCATGGATTTACATTGGTACGCAAGGTATTTTACAAGGTACCTACGAAACTTTTGCCGAATGTGCCAATCAGCATTTTGGCGGTACACTTGCCGGCAAATTCCTCCTTACTGGCGGAATAGGTGGTATGGGTGGTGCTCAACCTCTTGCTGCTACAATGAACGGTGCAGCTTTTCTAGGCATTGATGTGGATAAATCCCGTATCCAAAAACGTTTGGACACCGGATATATCGATGTTATTTCTTATGATCTTGATGAAGCTCTCGATCTTGTACTTAAGGCAAAAGAAGAGAAAAAAGCATTGTCGGTAGGACTTGTAGGTAATTGCGGTGAAATACTTCCGCAAATGCTTGAACGTAATGTTATTCCCGATGTACTTACCGACCAGACTTCAGCTCATGACGTGCTTAACGGTTATGTACCGATGGGTATGTCGTTCGAGGAAGCACTTGAACTGCGTAAAGCCAACCCGAACAAGTATATGTCACTTTCCCGCAATACCATTGTTGAACATGTAAAAGCAATGCTCGAAATGCAGAAACGCGGTGCTATTACTTTCGATTACGGTAATAACATTCGTGGTGAAGCCAAAGAAAACGGCGTAACAAATGCGTTCGACTTTAAGGGATTCGTTCCGCTTTATATTCGTCCGCTTTTCTGCGATGGCAAGGGTCCTTTCCGTTGGGTTGCACTTTCCGGTAAACCGGAAGATATTTACGCTACCGATCAGGCTATACTTGAAGCTTTCCCCGAAGATGAAGCACTCGTTCGCTGGATTAAACTTGCTCGCGAAAAAGTACATTTTCAGGGTCTGCCATCCCGAATATGCTGGCTTGGTTACGGTGCACGTGCCAAAATGGGTAAAATATTCAACGATCTGGTAGCAAGCGGAAAGGTATCAGCACCAATTGTTATTGGTCGCGATCACCTTGATTGTGGTTCGGTGGCTTCGCCTAACCGCGAAACCGAAGCTATGAAAGATGGCAGTGATGCTATTGCCGACTGGCCTATCCTTAACGCAATGCTTAATGTTGCAGGCGGAGCAAGCTGGGTATCTGTCCATCACGGTGGTGGTGTAGGTATTGGTAAATCACTTCATGCAGGAATGGTTGTTGTTGCCGATGGTACCAAAGAAGCCGAAGCCCGACTTGAACGCGTTCTTACTTACGATCCGGGAATGGGTATTGTTCGTCACGCCGATGCAGGTTACGAACGTGCAGAAGAAAATGCACGCAAGCATGGCGTAAAAATTCCTATGCTGAAATAATTTTTTATAACATCGATATTAAAATTTAATGGAGTAAAAATGAAAATTCTTGTTGCCGACAAACTACCTGAAGCTTATGTAAATGAGCTGAAAGAAAAAGGTAATGATGTAACATGGGAACCTAAATGGGGCGAAGCTGATATAGCAGCTAATATTTCCGACTTTAACGCTGTTGTGGTTCGCTCAACAAAAGTTAACGCCGATGCTATTAACGCTTCAACCGATCTTAAACTTGTTATACGTGCCGGTGCCGGTTATAACAACATCAACGTTGAAGCTGCTACCGCAAAGGGTGTACATGTTTGTAACACTCCGGGTAAAAACTCGATTGCTGTTGCCGAACTTGCAATTGGTCACATGGTAAACCTTGATAGAAAAATTAGCGATAACGTTGCCGATCTTAGAAACGGTGTTTGGAATAAAGCCGAATATTCAAAAGCCGAAGGTCTGTACGGTAAAACTCTTGCCATTATTGGCGTTGGTAATATTGGTCGCGAAGTAGCCAAACGTGCCGCCGCTTTCGGTATGACTGTTTACGGACGCGATATTGTTGAAATTAACGACCCTAACATTATCCAGTTTGAAGACCTTGCCGAAGTATTGCCAAAAGCCGATGTTGTTAGTCTGCACCTGCCAGCCACTCCGGCTACCAAAGGTATGATTAACGATGAGTTTTTCGGTATGATGAAAAAAGGTGCATTCCTTATTAACACTTCAAGAGCCGAAGTAGTTAACGAAGACTCGCTACTTAAAGCCGCCGAAGAAAAAGGCATCCGTGCTGCCCTTGACGTATTTGCCGATGAGCCGGAAGGCAAAACAGGCGAAGTAAGTACAAAACTTGCCGCTTGCAAAAACATATATATTACTCACCACATAGGTGCATCAACAAACCAGGCACAACTTGCCGTTGCCGAAGAAGTAGTTAAAATTGTTGACTCCTACACCAAAACCGGTGAAGTATTAAATTGTGTTAATAAGTAAGTTTTAGACCTCTCATCCCATACCCTTCTCTCCTACAAGGCGAAGGGGCATTAAATTTCATAGAGGCGGCAACTTCTACCGCCTTTTTTTTTGATAGTGAATATCAAGGATTATTTCATAAGAAATAAAATAATTTCCAAACAGAGCAGATATTAAAATGTTTCAATTGAGACAAAAGGGAATTTCTTGCATTTTCTAAATATTTATTTTACTTTTGAATAATAGGGTAGAATAATTGCTTTCATTGTGTATAACCTCAAAAAATAAAAGAACTTAACTATGTATAATGCTGGAATAAAAATTGGTATAGAAAAGAGGCAAAACTTAGATCTAATTTCAAGAAAAATCTATTTAGCATTTCCAACCTATGCGTTTATAAAAAAAGAAGAGGTTGAATTTGAAATACTAAATGCTGTCAGTGAACACTTCCAAATCCCTTTTTTATCTGTCAACGTTGCTGGTTCAAGTAAAACAGGTTTCAGTTATTGCAAGAGTCATCCTTTTAAAGCTGGAACGTCTGATTTGGATATTGCCATAATTGACAAAGACTTATTTACTCAATACAATGAAATTGTACTAAAATTAACGAAAGGATTTAAAGATTTAAGTAGCTTTAGAAGAACACAAGATGGAGATAGTAATTTTAGTTCTTACAAAAATTATATTACGAAAGGTATCTTTAGACCTGATTTAATGCCATCAAGTAAAGATAGAAGAAAATGGTTTCAATTCTTCAATAAATTATCAAAACAATACATCGATCTTTTTTCAAATATCAATGCCTGTATTTATTTAAGTGAAAAATTCTTCGAGTTTAAACAATCTGATAATATTGACAAATATAAGGCTAAAAATGATCAAATATAGTGTTAGATCTAGACAGTTAATTGATTTAATAAGTGACATTAAACGCAACAAGTTAATCTTGTCCCCTCCATTTCAAAGAAATTTAGTTTGGCGAACAATTCATAAAAGTGATTTTATTAAAACAATTCTGCTAGGATACCCCTTCCCACAAATATTTCTCGCAAAAGGAGAGTTAAATGCTGAGGAATTGACAACAACATCTGTTGTTGTTGATGGTCAGCAAAGGATGAATTCAATATTAGAATATATTGACAATGAGTATTCTGTTGATGAAAAATATTATAGCGACCTAACAAAACATGAAAGAGAAAATTTCCTTAAATATGAAATTGCAATAATCGAATTAGAGATGGAACAAGATGATCCTAAGATTATTGAAATATTTCAAAGGCTCAATAGAACTTTTTATAGTCTAACAAAGATTGAGAAACTTGCAACTGAATATGCCTCATCTGAATTTATGCTAGTAGCAAAACTCTTGAGCGATGAAATTGATTTAACTGAATCAAAAAATATTGATTTCAATATTACTGCCGATTTCCGAAAATGGGCAAAATCTATGGATTATTCGAAAATTGTCAAACTAATAATTGAAAATAATATTTTTACTCCTTATGAAATTTCCCGTAAGGTACATCTAATGTTTATGTTGAATATATTAGGAACTATTGAAATGGGGTTCATGAATAGAAATATAAAAGAATCTATATTGGACGACTATAAAGATGATTTTGAATCTAAAGACACAATAGTTCCCAAATTGAACAAAGCTTCTAATTATTATTTATCACTGAAATTTAAGAAAACAAGTTATTGGCTAAATAAAGCAAACTTCTTCTCTCTTATTATTTTCATTTACCATAATCTTGATAAACTTGAATTGCAAAGGATATCAAACATCAAAAGCAAATTACATGATTTTGAAACAACAACACCGCAAGAATATTCAACAGCTGCTAAAGAAGCCGTAAACAATAAAAAAGAAAGACTCATAAGGAATAGATTTTTGGAAGATTTATTACTCACTTAAAATTTTGAATATCCCTGCCCGTAACCTACCATAGATTTTATAAAAGTCTGTTAACCAGACATAAAGTCCTTCTCCTTGTAGGAGAAGGACTTAGGATGAGGTGAAATTCGTAGAGGCGGCAACTTTTACCGCCCTTTTTTTGCCCGTTCCTGAATATTTAAACTTTTTATTGCTTTTTAATATCATTAATAATAGTTTAACAATAAAATATTCGTAGGGATTATGGCGGATTTTTATCGTGGAGACATAAATTTGGATTAGTTAAATCTCATAACTTTCAACTATTATGGAGTTAAAATGAGTGGATCGGGGAATAGTGGATATATTCCAACGTGGAGAGAGAAATTTGATTGTACCAAGAGTAATTTTACGGTAACACTAACTTCTGTTGATATAGATGTTTTACAAAAGCATCAGCAAGGCGATTTATTAGACTTGGAATTAGACAAAAGAGATATCATTATTGTATTAGATGGTAATGGTGAAATACTTGGTACAATTGTCCATCAATTTACTTCTGATCTAATTGAGTGTATAAAATCAGGTCATAAATATGAGGCAAAAATCACATTAGTCCATACCCCTAATTGTAAAGTAAATATTATGAAGAAATAGACATGATAAGTGTTGCTGGTGGAACTTATAGGGAAATTAATTTTGATGACCTTTCTTCAGAAATTTATGGGTCAGGATTTCGTGGTACTAAGTTTTTACTTGAAAATTCTTGCGAGGTAAAATTTTATACCAGTGGAAATAAAGTAGTTTCTGATTTTTTATTAGAGAATGTCAAAGTGTACAATGGATTAAATTTAAAGCTTAAACCGTCAGAAATGCTTATAACTTTTCAATATAATTTTGCATTAGATGAACCGAAAATATTTCCAAGTGGTATTAAAATTATGTATACTGACACTATATCTATTGTTGAAAACAATTTAATCTGTTTTGGCATGCTCGAAAGTAATTATCAGATAAAAGCACAGAAAGTGGTATATGACCCTCAAACCTCAAATAGTAAAATTGGATTTAAAGAATTTGGTGTTGCTCAGGAATTGATTTATATTCTCAATTTTATTGAAGCTAAGACTATGTCAGATACTGATGACTTAAAAGAAATTAAAAAATATTTCTTTGAGGTTCAAGGTGTGAAAGCACTTATCATAAAAAATGGTCCATACGGGGCAAAACTATTCTATGATGAACAGATTATAAATATTCCATCCTTTATTACGGAGAGTATTCATAAAATTGGTTCAGGTGATATCTTTACTACAAGTTTCGGATATTACTGGATGAAAAAAGAGTTACCTTTGGAAACATGTGCAATAAATGCTTCAAAAACAACAGCATTATTTTGTGATAGAAATGCTTTTATTGATGTCACAAAATTTCCTACAGAACAATTTACAGAATTTAATCCAGTAAATTTAGAGCATAAACAAGTTTATTTAGCCTCACCATTTTTTTCGTTAAGTGAATTAGTATTTGTTGATAGTGTCAGAACAGCTTTCCAACAACTTGGATTAAAAGTATTCTCACCATTTCATGATGTTGGAATTGGTAGTGAGAAAAAAATTGCTGATGAAGATATTGCCGGATTAGATGATTCAGATATAATATTTTGTATATTAGATAATTTTGATCCCGGAACATTGATTGAAGCGGGATATGCAATTGCATCAAATAAGAAAATAATTGGGTATCTAAGAAATTACGTAGAAAAAGATATACTAATGTTTAAATTGAGGGATATTGAGATTTATAATAATTTGACTACAGCTATTTATAAGACTATTTGGGCATTATGATAGATGCAGTTTTATTATCTGGGGGTATTGATTCCATTTGTTTAACCTATGGAATTAAGCCACAAATAGCATATACGATTGATTATGGGCAGCTACCTGCAAAGCGCGAAATTTATGTTTCTGAATATATTTGTAAAGAACTTAGAATTTCCCATAAAGTAATAACTGCTAATTGCAGAGAACTTGGTTCCGGTTTATTATCTGGATTTAACCAGATTGATATTTCACCAACAAATGAGTGGTGGCCTTTTAGAAATCAATTGTTGATTACTCTTGCACTGATGCAGGGCATAAAGGATAATGTCAATAGACTACATTTCGCTTCTGTAAAAACAGACAATATCCATAAAGATGGGACATTGAAATTCTATGAGTTAATTAACCAACTAGCAATATTCCAAGAAGGGGGTATAGAAATTTGTTGTGATACAATACATTATTTTAGTCATGAATTGGCAATAAAATTCTCTGTCCCACTGGAATTACTTTCCTTAGCACACTCTTGTCATATATCAAATCTTGCTTGCGGAAGATGTCCTGGATGTATCAAGCAATTAAAAGTTAAGGAGGAATTAGGAATTGAGTAGGAATCCCTGCCCGTAATGTACCATAGATTTTTAACCTCTCATCCCATACCCTTCTCTCCTATAAGGCGAGAAGGGCTGTTAAACAATAAGTAAAACAGCCTTAATTTTCACAGGATTTTATAAAAGTCTGTTAACCAGACATTAAGTCCTTTTCCTTGTAGGAGAAGGATTTAGGATGAGGTATAACTTTTTAAACTACAAGGTTTTTTGAAGATATTTCTTGCTTTATTATCTTCATCAAAGTACTTTAAGTATTAATATTACAAATTATTTTTTATTGCTATAAAAAGCGATATTCAATTTATTACAAATGAAGGTAACTGAACGAACAATAAAGTTTCTTGGTAAAACGTTTGGTGCAGATGATATTTATGAAGTAGAATTCCCAAGCAGATGGAAATATCGATATTGAGAAATCAATAAGTACTATTAACGAATATGTAAGATTTGATTGTTCGGCGACTGTAGTGTTTTACTATTAGATGCTCTTCAACCTGAGATAAAAGTTTGCTTTTCATTTATCTAAATTTTTGACATACTAAATATTATGTTGCATTTCAAGTTTAAGAAAATAATAATATATAACATTAATGTTGTATAATTAATGTTAGGCACAAATACGGAGGAACTGTGAAGGTTCTCGTTGAGAATGATATACGGAAGGCAGTGAACGATTGTAAGCCGTTGAAAATAGCAGTTGCCTATATCGGTGCTGATTGGCAGACATTTATACCTGATGTAAGCCGTTTAGAATCGATTATTGTTTCACCAACTATCGGTAGCAATCCTTGGGCAATTGCCGATCTTGTAAGAAAAATCGGATGGGAGAAAGTGGCCTTTCTCGATGAATTGCATGCAAAAACGTACATAGGAAGAAATGCGGCAGTTCTAGGAAGCGCCAATCTCACGCGCAATGGGCTTGGTGCTGAAGGCCTAGTGGAGCTTTGTGCAGAAGTTAATGCCACAGAAAGTCTAAAAAAGGTTAACAAAGTCTTCGATGACCTGAAAAAGCGAGCCCAAAAACAATACCCAACAACTACGTCGAAGAAGTCTCAGCTAAAAGTGCTTGAGCAGACATGGGGGGCAGCGATAGCCAATCGAATAGTCAGGGTCAAGAATAATATCCCTGATTTCTCGGATTTTGAGCAGCTTGGGGAGGACCATTTTTACATTCTTTGGTATCAGCCGGATAACTGCGAGTATTCTGATGATATAAAAGCTATAGAATCCTTAATAAACAATGACATTCATTTTGCTCGCACTGATAAAGTTGAAAAGAACAAATGGGCGTTAGTTTGGCGTATCACGGATTCAAACAAGCCACACAAATCGGCAAGGCCAGATTGGCTGTATATCCACGAAATATTTGAAAATGGTGTGGTTGATGATGGTTACGAATACCCCAAGTGTGCTATTCAACGTAAGGATTTGGATGTTCCAACTCCCCCATTTGAAATTACAGCCGAAGTCGTGGATGCTTTCAAGAGGGCGGTTCAGGAAATGGACATCGCCAAGTACTTAGTCCAAAACGAGCATAAAGTTTTTGATCTAGCATATTCATTAAAGGGCATACCATTGCTCATAAGCAAGATGAAAAAATACATGGCTAACAAGGCAAATCCAGCCGACGCCAAAAAGCGACGCGGCTGATTTGCGACGTTAGGTAGTATTAAAGGAGGTTAATATATCCCCGCCCGTAACGTACTACCTCGTAACGGCTTTTCAAGCCTCTACGTCCTACAATTTAACGCAAGCTAAAGAAACTGCACTCTATGTGTCTTAACAAAAAAAACAAAGTTTATAAATTAGTATAAAGCCCCCTCACAGAACTATTTCACTTGTTATACGACTAAAAAACCAACTACATTGCTGAAATACGCATCATCTTTTCATATAAACAGAAAGCTTAATAATGAAATACTTCGCACTTACTATGCTATTATTTTTAGCATTCAATTTACACACATACAGTCAGGATTATTTACTCAATAATATTAGCGGTGTTTTTAATAAAACCGATGCCTATGTAAAACAAATGACCGATAGCCAAGGTATTGTCGGATTAAACTATGCCATTCTTATAGATAACAAGTTAGTACATCAAAAAACTTTTGGCTTAGCCAATGCACAACTTAACGTACCAATTACTCACGATAACGTATTCCCGGTCGCCAGCATATCCAAACTGTTCAGCTCGGTTGCACTGCATAAGTTATTGCAGCTCAACGAAAGAAGCGTAAACGAAACTGTTGGTGAGTTTCTTCCTGATAGAGACGACTTACCCGAATCGTGGCGTAAGTTAACCCTAAAGCAACTGCTTTCTCATACTTCCGGAATACCTGACCAAATTGAATACCAAATCTTTCTCGCACCGCAAAGTGAGAGCTTTGTTATAAATGCATTAAAAGACAAACCATTTAGCTCGGAGCCGGGAACAGAATCCAGGTACAACGCAACCGGCTTTTTGCTTATCCGGATTATAATCGAAGAATTGGCTCAACAGGATTTTGAAACTTTTATGAAGCAGGAATACTTCGATAAGTTGCAGTTAAGCTCTGCTGAATATGGCGGTTTCAAAAAGGTTATTCCCAATCGGGTTACGTGCTATCAAAATGTTAACAACAAATTGGAAATGTTTCCGTTGAACTACTCCTCACCAATGTACGCCGGAGCCGGATTAAATATAAACATGAACGATTTAATCAAATGGTTTCAGGCAATACAAAATGAAGAGATTTTATCCGGGGAACAACTTGAAAATATCTGGACTCCGGTAAAACTAAATAATGG
This sequence comes from Melioribacteraceae bacterium, assembly GCA_963663615.1. Lineage (GTDB taxonomy): Bacteria > Bacteroidota > Ignavibacteria > Ignavibacteriales > Melioribacteraceae. The sequence goes on along the minus strand of OY760517.1, from coordinate 323,847 downwards.
CAAGAACGGTAACTTCGGATTGGGTTGGGAAGCTTACAGATTGCAGGATAACTACCGAATGACAGGGCATGGAGGTGCAGGTATTTCATCTTTCCGGCACTACTGGAATGAAAAGACTAATCAAAACGTAACCGTTGTTTTGTTAACCAACGGTGCATCCAATTGGAAAGTAAGTCCTAATCAGATAAACCTGAAGATTGCCAGCCTTATTTTGGATGAATAACATGAATAGGTAATCGTGAGATGTAACTTGCCTGCCCGTAACGTACCATAGGTTTTAAACCTCTCATCCCATACCCTTCTCTCCTATAAGGCGAGAAGGGCTAATAAACAATAAGTAAAAGAGCCTTAATTTTCACAGGATTTCATAAAAGTCTGTTAACCAGACATTAAGTCCTTCTCCTTTTAGGAGAAGGATTTAGGATGAGGTATAACTTTTTAAACTACAAGGTTTTTTGAAGATATTTCTTGCTTTATTATCTTCATTAAAGTACTTTAAGTATTAATATTACAAATTATTTTTTATTGCTATAAAAAGCGATATTCAATTTATTACAAATGAAGGTAACTGAACGAACAATAAAGTTTCTTGGTAAAACGTTTGGTGCAGATGATATTTATGAAGTAGAATTCCCAAGCAGATGGTAATATCGATATTGAAAAATCAATAAGTACTATTAATGAATATGTAAGAATTGATTGTTCGGCGGCTGTAAAGTTTTACTATTAGATGCTCTTCAACCTGAGATAAAAGTTTGCTTTTCATTTATCTAAATTTTTGATATAACAGATATTATGTTGCATATCAAGTTTAAGAAAATAGTAATATATAACATTAATGTTGTATAATTAATGTTAGGCAGTAAATAAGAGGTCAAAAATGATTAAAAAATTATTTGTCATTATTTCGTTACTAATTATTGCTATTGGTTGTGAGTCTCAAGAAATCAAAGATGCAAAAACATTTATTGAACTTAAAGATTGGTCAAATGCTTCTGAGAAATTAAATCAAGAGATAAAAAATAATCCTAAAAATATTGATGCTTATCATTTGCTTTTCGAAGTTCAGCGTAATCAACTTTTTCCAGACTATAAAATCGAAGATTTTTTAAATCCAAGAAAATCTAAATTTATTAACATTCCCTCATTTACTTCATCGCTTGTTGAAGAATTACAAAAGACTTTTGAAAGAATTATAATATTGGATTCTCATGATGTTTTATCTGAAGAACTTTTCTTCAACGCAATCTTAAGTTATAGCCAATGGATTTCAGCAAAAAAAGCCTTATTAAATACTGAAAGTGATATTCTCAAACAATTAAAAATGGAAAAGGAAATCGACGATAAAAAGTGTGAAAACAAACTAGTTAAAGAAGCAATTAGTAATTTTAATCTTATTGTTGATGATAAAAACGATCTTTCCGATAACGCATATTATTGGCTTTTCAGCATTGGGTGTGATACTACTTTCAGTATTTCAGAATTTACAAAACAGTTTAAATCAAATTACAACAATAGTGATCTAAAATTCGATGTTGACTTAATCGAGTTTTCGGATTCGTTACGAAATATTACAAAACCAATAGCACAAACTCCTGACTCATCAAAGGTTTCACAATTACTAAAATATTACTTGGCTTTCAAAAAACAATATAGTGATAGTATAGAAGTTGATGAACAATTTTCATCGATTTGTATTTCTTCAATTGCGTCAAGGCAAAAAACTTATAATTCGGAAAAAAGAAAGTATGAATACAGCCATAAAGAGAATTTAATAAGCTATCTAAATCAATTTATGCAACCAAATATATCAGCGTCAATAAAAAGCAAAGCGAATATTGAAATTGCAGAAATATATTTTAACTACGGAGATATAAATAAATCTATTGAGACTCTTAAAAAATCCCTTGAATATGCAAATGATGTAAATTCTAAAGATGAATTATATATACACATTGCTAAATTTTATTATGAACAAGAATTATTTTCTGAAGCCATAACCTATTATGGGCTTAGTACTAAATTAGATGATATGGATAAATATAATTTATGGCGAAGTTTTGTGGAAAATAATGATACTGAAAAAGCAGATTCGTTAAAAACAATATTGCTTTCTTCAAATAATTCAACAGTAAAGTATTTAGTTGAATTAAGTAATATGACTGACGAATTAACAAAATTAAAAATAACCAATTTAGATGCAGAATTTGACGATTATTCTATAAAAGTAAAAGGAATTGTTGTAAATAATTTAGGACGGACTGTACGTAATGTAAAAGTAAAAGGAACTGTGTCAGATAAGTATAATAATAATACAAAGCAAAGTTTTGATTATATAGATGTTATTTATGCGGGTAGAAAATCTAGATTTGAAATCAGTGTTTATTATGGTAACAGAACCCCGAGTTCTATAAGGTATGGTGCTAGGATAGCTGATTATGATTAATTGTGATTACTGCCTAACCAGCTTTTCCACCCGACCGCTTTTTTCAATGCGGCATTGTTATAGTTCTCGGATTAAGTGAAAAGGTTAGCATTGCTTGTAACATTGTTCTAATAAATATAATTGTTAAATATTATTGGCAGTAGCTTTTTATTCGGCATCGTTGTTCGGGGCGGACGGGTGAAAAGTAACGCCGTTTTGCTCAAATATTAACAAAGGAAAAAACTATGGAGACAAAAACTGATTGGAATATTTTATTACAAGGATATATGAGTCTTCTTTGGTGCTACGATAGTATAGACCCAGTAAATGAAGAAAAAAAAGTTAAAGACTTGTTATCTGTATTTAAGCAAAAATATCAAAATGTATCGCCGCTGAATATTGGCAGCCTACTTGCGGCTTCATATTTATGCTTTGTATATCCTCAACAATCTGAGTTCAATGTTTTTAATTTTGATAGCATTTCAACAGATCATTTCAAAATTGTTGTTGGTAATGAGAAAAAATCAAAAGATATTTGCCGGAGGATCAGGAATTCATTGACTCATGCACGATTTAACATTGAAAATAAAGATATTGTTTTCCATGACCAAGAGCCAGATGGAAGTAATAAATTTGAAGCAAAAATTGAGATTGATTATTTTGGAGATTTTATTAATCAGTTTTTCTTTGCTGCAAAAAATCAGTATTTTAATCGAGGTAAAGCATAACAACCGTATCAACCCGAATTTGCCAATTCGGTGGTCGAGACTTATCCACATTTTAAGTTTCACCGTTGATAACTCGTTGTTATACAATACGTTGGGCAAATCGGGTTATATTTGATAGGTTAGGTAGTATTAAAGGAGGTTAATATATCCCTGCCCGTAACGTACCACAAGTTTTAAACCTCTCATCCCATACTCTTCTCTCCTACAAGGCGAGAAGGGCTGTTAAACAATAAGTAAAATAACCTTAATTTTCACAAAATTTTATAATACTCTCTTAACCAGACATAAAATCCTTCTCCTTGTAGGAGAAGGATTTAGGATGAGGTATAACTTTTTAACCTTTGGAGTGATTACCCACTTGTTGGTTTTACTCTTTTTTTAAACGCATCTAATTTATTTATAAAGTTGAGACTTCTCACCAAAAACAGAAAATGTAAAGACCTATTTCCTTCTGCCTTTTTCAGCTTTAGATTATTTATTAACTCGAATATTAAGCCATTCTTAATAATTATTGCTTTAGAATTTTTTTTGTAAGAAAAGCATTATATTAAAATTACTATTTCTATTAAAATCAATAAATATTATCTATATAGTATGAGGGTATTATGTTAAATAAATTACCTTTGCACAGAGGGGTTAATAATCCTAAAATTTCTCAACCTTTCAAAAGAGTAGGAGATTCCAAAATGAAAAGAGAAAAAAATTATATTGGAAGAGTTAACTTTATAGAAATTTGTAAAATATGTAAAGAAAGTAAAGAAAGTAAAGAAAATGTCCTAGTTGGTTTTACTGGTGGTCTAAAAGCAGTGAAAGCAGCAGATGCAGATTATTTAACCAAGAGAAAATACAAATGGGATTATGTTCATACACCTCACGGGAAAAAGATAGAAAACAATTGGATACGAGGTGATATATTTTTGAAAATAGTCCAGAAGTATTACTAAATAACATCAAAACTACCAATCACATTTCGAATAATTCTTCTAACTTGTTTTTCGGTAAAAAGGAGATTATATTATTTCATTTATAAATACTTAACCAACAATTCAATATGAAAAAACTTTCTACTAAAGACGAGTTAACCGAATTTTTACTTTATCGTGTACCTAATGGGAAAATTAAAGTGGAAGTAATTCTAAATAATGAAACAGTTTGGCTTACACAAAAAGCAATTGCACAATTATTTGGAGTTCAGGTACCTGCGATTAGTAAACATTTGAAAAATATATTCAATTCAGGCGAATTAGATCGAGATTCAACTATTTCCATTTTGGAAACAGTTCAGGAAGAAGGAAATAGACAAGTTAAAAGAAATACCGAATATTTTAATTTGGATGCAATAATTTCTGTAGGTTACCGTGTAAATTCCAAACAGGCAACTAAATTTAGAATATGGGCAACCCAAGTTCTCAAGGAATTTATAATTAAAGGTTTTGCAATAGATGATGAAAGATTAAAGAATGGAAAGTTCTTTGGAAAAGATTATTTTAAAGAACTCTTGGAACGAGTTCGTTCAATTCGTACGAGCGAAAGAAGAATTTACCAACAAATAACCGATATCTTCGCTGAATGTAGCATAGATTATGATTCTAATTCAGATACTACAAAAACATTTTATGCTACTGTCAAAATAAATTTCATTTTGCAATACACGGAAACACTGCTGCAGAAATAATATACAACAATGTAAATGCTGATGAAGAGTTCATGGGATTAAAAACATGGAAACACTCTCCAAATGGGAGAATCTTGAAATCGGATACTAATATTGCCAAAAATTATCTTACAGAATCCCAAATAAAAAAATTAGAGAGAACTATCAGTAGCTATTTTGATTATATTGAAAGAATTATTGAAACACGAAATACATTTACTATGGAACAATTCGCAGATAGTGTAAATAAATTTTTAAATTTTAACGAATATAGAGTACTTGAGGGTAAGGGGAAAGTTACTTTTGCTAAAGCTGAAAAGAAAGCCTTTCAGGAATATGAAATATTCAACAAAACACAAAAAATAGAATCAGATTTTGATAAAGTCTTAAAAAAATTAGAAAGTAAAATCAGCAAGAAATGATTTTATTTTCCGTCAAAAACTATTCAATGATGGCATTACAAAAGTTAGTCCCAAACTAATCTTTCTATCAAAGTAGTACGACATCTAATGACGTATATAACTTAAAAATTGCGACTTATGAAGCCATACCACACAACCCATAATACAATTACAGGCAATTTTGTCTTAATATAAGTATATTATATTTTCAAAAAGTACGAACTTGTAAAACTAGCAATCAAGTTAATATTAATGGCAAAAGACGAAAAGTTAGGCAACGTAGAGCATACCTGTAAAAATTGTGGTAAGGTATTTATTGGTAATTATTGTCCCGAGTGCGGACAGTCGGTAAAGGAGTTTGAGCGTCCGTTCCAGTTTATGGTAATTGATTTTATGGGTAATATGTTCGCATTCGATACCCGTTTCTGGAAAACCCTTGGAGCAATATTATTCAAACCGGGTAAGCTTGCACTTGATTACGTTAAGGGGCATCGTGTAAGATACATGCCACCCTTCAGGTTTTACGTTTTTATAAGCTTTATATTTTTCTTCCTGCTTAATGATTATACAACACAAAACACAAAATTATCTCCCGGTGATGGTAAAAAAATAGTCGTTTTTGGCAGTTCCGAAAATACCGATTCTCTTAATGTTGCCGATTCCACCAAAGCTATGTTCAAAATAAAAAGCGATTCAGGAAAAAAACAAGAAGAGGAAGCTACCAAAAAGTTTTTTAATGAGCATCCTGAAATATTTGCAGAAAAGCTTTTAACTAATCTTTCATGGGCTATGTTCTTCTTGATGCCTTTATACGGATTCTTCTTATGGATTTTCTATCGCAAATCTCAAAAATACTATATAACTCATTTTTTACTCGCAATAAACCAGCACTCTTTTATGTTTGTTGTCCTCTCGGTAATACTATTACTAACTCTGTTTCTTCCCGAGTTTACTTCTCCATACAGATACTATTTGCTACTGCTGATACCTATCTATTTTGTTTACGGACACAAAATTCTTTACCAACAAAAACTGTGGAAAACAATCTTTAAATTTATGGTTATTGGGGCTTTTTACACGTTTGTAATTTTAGCAGCTTCTATCGGACTTATTTTACTTGTAGCTGTTCAGAACGGCATAAGTTTAGGATAGATATTCCTGTGGCGGTAGGTTAAATCCGCCAACTTGTTAGCACTTACCAATAAAAAGTATTATTATCAAGTTATAACAGTACTTTTGCATTTACGCCCGCAAAACAATATTTTAAACCCGAAACAAATAAGTGTTTATATTCAAACAATTTATAAGGGCATTTGATATGAAAAAATCATTTTATTTAATTTTTGTTGTTAGCATATTTGTGTTATTTAATTCAAGTGTTTTGGCACAAAAATCAATTTCTGCTGATCAGTTTTCCAAAGAAATTGCAAAAGCCATTCCTGAAGGTTTTAAGCTGGCTGAAAAAGGTACCGACAAGGATAATCTTTTTGCCGTATATAAAAAATCACCTCAGGAAGTTATAACAGTTAATCTGCAAAAAGACCACAAGATTGAATTTGCTGATCAGGAAACCTTAACTGTTAATGATCACAAATCCATATTTTACTATATGGGTTTTGAAAAAAATGCCGGTTTAGTTGTTTACCTTAAAGGCAACGCGGGATATTTAGTATTAGGGTACAACAAACCTTATACGGGTGAAGAAACTGTAAAAAGAGATGAACTAACTAATATTGTTAAAAAACTTGACCTAACCTGGTTTGAATAAATTTTATAAAAATACAGGGCTGTAACTATATCTACCAGTACAGTCCTGATTAAAAACATTTGATAATATGAACACATGTAAAAATTGTAATCAAAACTTCGAAGGAAATTTTTGCAACAATTGCGGACAAAAAGCATCTGTTGGCAAAATTGATTACAAATATATTTTACACAACTTACCTAACAGTTTTCTTCAATTTAATCGCGGACTCCTTTTTACTATAAGGGAACTTACTACAAGACCTGCCTCTTCCATTAGAGAATTTATTGCAGGTAAAAGGCAAAACCACTATCAGCCTATTGCGTACTTCATTTTAACATCGGCACTATATGCTTTGGTTACTTTTATGTTGGACAAAAACACTTTCCTTGTCGATACACTTTCAGGAGTTATTGAAAGTTTGGCAAAAAGTGATAAATCCCGAAGTTTGGAAGTTATTAATTTCCTGACCAAGCAACAAACATATTTGGGATTGTTATTCATTCCCCTTTATTCCCTTGCCTCTTACTTTACATTTAGGAAGTATAAGTACAATTATTTCGAACATTTTGTATTAAATCTCTATATCTCTGCTCATCAATTGTTGATAAGTACGATCTTTGCTGTTTTTATTCCCGATGATAGCTATTTTGTGCTTGTTGCTTTTACAACGCTCATAATCTATAATTGTACTGTTTTGTTCCAGTTCTTCAATAGCACACCATCATTCAGGAAAATATTATTACTCCTATTTACATATTTAATTTACATAGTGGAATATTTCTTGCTGATAATTATTTTAGTTGCTCTACTTAGTTTATTCTCATAGAGGTATATAACCCCGAAGTTTACTATCCCCCTAATTGCTTAATTCCAAAATAACTCATTCTTAACACCTCAAATTTGATTATTTCATATATTTTGTTATTATATATCTGGTTATGTATAACAACTCAAACTAACTTATCTTACAACTGATTTTCTACTTCTGAATAAAACTGTATTTATCCCCATTTTAGGGACGGGGATTGGTATGTCTATTTTAAATTAAGGGATATTATGCTTGATATTAAAAAAATTGATACGCTTGAACAACTAAATGAAAACTTATCCGTTGAACAATTTGTAGATTTCCTCCATACACATTTGGAAAGATTTGGCGATTCGAAAGAAGCGATTACCAAATCAATAGATTATGCCTTTTCTGGTGATGCTGGCAAAGGTGGATTTTTACTAACTGCTTACCTTGATGGTAAACTTGTAGGTGCTCTGGTTATGAATGCTACCGGTATGGATGGCTACATTCCGGAATATATTCTGGTTTATGTTGCTGTTGATGGCGAAATTCGTGGCAAGGGTATTGGAAGACAGGTTGTTGAGTCAGCTCTTGAACATGCCGGAAGCGATGTAGCCCTGCATGTTGAATATGATAATCCAGCCAAACGGTTGTATGAAAGACTTGGTTTCGGCACCAAATATGCTGAAATGCGTTACACTAATGGAGGATAAATAATGGCTACACTTACCATTCATCCGGATAGAATTATCGGTAATATAAAAAAGCTTTCTGATTATCTGGATAAAAATAATATTACCTGGACTCTTGTTACCAAAATGCTGAACGGATACAAACCCGTTCTTGAAAGGATATTATGCGATCCGGAAATAAAAAGACTGCACTCGGTAGGCGATGCAAGAATTTCCAATCTAAAGGCAATAAAGGAAATAAAACCGGATATTGTAACAATATATATTAAGCCTCCTGCCCCTAACATTGTAAAAAGTATTGTAAAATATGCTGATATATCAATTAACTCGAATATTGCTACACTTGAAGCTATTAACAAGGAATGTGAGGCGACCGGTAAAAAGCATCGTGCTGTAATTATGATTGAAATGGGTGAACTTCGTGAAGGAATTTTACGCGAAAACGTCCTAAGGTTTTATGAACGCTCATTTAATCTGGAGCATATGGAAATTATTGGTATTGGTACTAACCTTGGTTGTATGTACGGAATTGAGCCAACATACGACAAACTTGTACAGCTTGCATTATACAAACAACTTATTGAAGTTAAATTTGGTAAAGCCTTGCCTATTATTTCCGGTGGTAGCTCAATTACACTTCCACTAATAAAAATGAAAAAAATACCTAAGGAAATAAATCATTTCAGAATTGGCGAATCTGCCTTTCTTGGTGTATCCCCTTTTGATAATAAAAAGTTCAGGAATCTTTCTACTAACTGTTTCGATTTTTCAGGTGAAATTGTTGAAATGGAAAAGAAAGCTAAACTGCCTGATGGTACTATTGGTGATGGCAATATTGGTACAACTCCTGACATAGACGAAAATGATGATGCATCATACGAGCACTCCTATCGTGCAATTCTTGATTTTGGTGCTATTGATGTTGATGTTAACAATCTGTGGAACAAGGATAGAAGCATTTCGTTTGCTGGTACTACTTCTGATATGACTGTTTATGACCTGGGCGAAAAAAGCAACAAATACAAGGTGGGTAACAAAATTCATTTTTTCCCTAATTATATGGCTGTTGCCCGTCTTACAAACTCAAAATATATTAGTAAAGAAATTAAATAGGTGCTATGCATTTTATAGACGTTCTTATTTTTGCAATTTATATGATAGTTATGCTTGGGGTTGGATTTTTCTTCCTCAAAAAAAATACTGGTGCTGATGACTATTACGTTGGTGGTAGAAGCATGGGAAGTCTGCATATTGGACTCTCCGTAGTTGCTACCGATGTTGGTGGAGGATTTAGCATTGGGCTTGGTGGACTTGGCTTCGTTATGGGTATCTCAGGCTCATGGATGCTTTTCACAGGTCTCGTTGGTGCTTGGATAAGCGGTATTTTCCTGATCCCAAAAATAAAAAAAATGGAAAGTATGCGTAACTTTTATACCCTTCCGCAAATTTTTGAAAGTCTCTTTAATAAAAATGTTGCTCTTATAGCCGGGCTTATATCCGGTATTGGGTATATAGGTTTTACAAGTTCACAAATACTGGCTGGTGCTAAGTTAGCTGCCGGCTCATTCCCCTCGCTCGATACCGAAACAGCCCTGATTATAATGGGCACAATTGCTGTGGTTTACACGGTAATGGGTGGCATAAAGGCTGTAATATATACTGATACTATTCAGTGGATTATTCTAATGGGCGGACTAATATTCATTGGCATCCCAATGTCGTACCATGCAATTGGCGGCTGGGAAGAAATCAGCAAGTCAGTACACCCCGGATTCTTTTCCCTTACCAACCTGCAATGGCAGGATATTGTAAACTGGTCGGTTACAATTATCCCTATCTGGTTTGTGGGCATGACGCTTTACCAGCGTATATTTGCCTGCAAAGATCTTAAAACTGCACGCCGTGCCTGGTTTATTGCCGGTTTGTTCGAATACCCCATAATGGCTTTTATGGGTGTGCTTCTTGGTTTGTTTGCACGTGTTGCAGTTGATAACGGTATGTTTGCCAGTGCCGGAATTTATACTATTACCGGTATGGACCCTGAGCAAGGTTTGCCAATGTTGCTAGCAAATATTCTACCTGTTGGACTAATGGGCTTAATGATGTCAGCTTATTTCTCAGCAATTCTTTCAACTGCCGATAGTTGTCTTATGGCTAGTTCGGGAAACTTTGTTACCGATATTATAAACTACTTTTACAAAATAGATCATGAGAGCAAATCATTTCTCCGACTTTCTCAAATTGCTACGCTTGTACTTGGTATTATAGCTTTGTTGCTTGCCTCTTTTATGAAAAGCGTTCTTGATCTTATGCTAATGTCGTACGCTTTTATGGTATCGGGGCTATTTGTACCAATTATCGGAGCATTGTTCTTTAAGATGCGTAATCCTCTCGCTGCCGGACTCTCAATGATTACTGGCGGACTGGTTACCAGTTTACTCCAATGGCATCTTAACAGCGAAGGTGTTGCACACATCAATTTGCTTATTACCCAATTTTCATTAAAACTGCCATATAATCTCGATCCGAATATTTTTGGTATAACGGCATCAGCAATTGTTTTTGCAGGCGTACATTTTATTGTAAAAAAGAAATAATTTTTTTTGCCTGTGATGCAAAAATATCGAGTATCAACTCGCTGCAGTTCAATATTTTGCTATATTGAATTACTTTAAATACTGTTTCGGCTCCAGTTATATCGGCAGGCATTTCAAGTTCACTAGGATGTTCTCTAATATTTCTATAGAATTATCATTGGTTTTTTCACCAATTTAAATCTCCCGCTCGGGTACATTGTCTTTTATTTCAATCATACTTTTTAAATGCGAGATACGAGACTCTATCCTCTTTAATATTCACTAGTTTTCCTAAAACTTTTCATACCTTACTTCTCTCAATGGAATGTCAATAAATACCATTGTTTACCACTTCCATTTCTGTAATATCTAATATTTAGGGCTAATGAAAAGCTAAGCAATATTCTACTATTTTCACCACTAAATCACTAAATCACAAAGTTTTATTCAACTATTTAACCTGACTCACGATAATATATCGTATAAAATTTAATTATTTAAGAGAATGAGTAATTTTATTCAATCTAAGTTTTTAGATAAAAAGCTAATAGTTAATATAAATAAGTCAATTAATTCATACTACAAATTTAAATATGCAACAATTTTTGGGAGACAATTATGAATAATGGGAATAAAACTAAACTACTAATATTATTTTTCAGTCTATTAGTAATTCAGTTTGCTGCAATATGGTTAACAGATTCAATGGGCTTAACCATATCAGTGCTAATTTCTGCTTTATCTTTAGTAGCTGGGTATTTTTATTTGGCAAAATATTTTGCCCAAATAAATGAAGCCGAAAAATACTTAATGAATTTGAAGAATAAAATTGATAGCAATGTGGTAAAATCTTCAATGACTGATGGAAATGGAAATTTACAAAAACTTTTGTATGACGTTATAGATAAATATGAAAATAAAACAGATTGGTTAATTCAATTATTAGATTCAATTCCATTTCCTATTTCAGTTACTGATATGGATATGAATTGGACTTTTGTTAACAAACCTGCTCTTGAAATAATTGGGAAAACCAGAGATGAAATATCGAATCAAAAAATCCAATGCAGTAATTGGAATGCTGATATTTGCAATACTGAAAGATGCGGAATAAAAATGCTACAAAAAGGAGAAAAAACTTCTTGGTTTACTCAACCCGGTTTGGATATGGACTTTAAGGTAGACACTGCATTTTTATACGATAAAGAAGGAAATAAATATGGGCATATTGAAGTAGTTCAAGATATTACAGCTGCAAATCGACTTAAAGAACGCTTGCAGAAAGGAACTGAAAATTTATTAGTAGAAATGAATAAATTTGCATCCGGAGATTTAACTGTAAAAATAGATGACTCAGAAAATGATGCGATTGGAAAACTCTTCAAAGGATTTAATGAAGCTGTTGTTAAAATACAAGAGTTGATTACTGATATCACAGCGGTTGCCGTAGCAACAGCCAATGCTTCAAATGAAATATCATCGAGTTCCGGACAAATGGCTGCGGGTGCACAGGAACAAAGTGTTCAAACCACTGAGGTCGCTTCTGCCGTTGAAGAAATGACTCGCACAATTTTGGAAACAACAAAAAATACTTCAATAGCTGCAAAGAAATCAAAAGAAGCGGGTGAAATAGCCACAACCGGCGGGAAAGTGGTTGAAGAAACTGTAGCAGGAATAAATAGAATAGCAATGGTTGTTAGTCAATCTGCTAAAATTATAATTGAACTTGGAAACAGCAGCGATCAAATTGGTAAAATCATTCAAGTGATTGATGATATTGCAGATCAGACTAACCTGCTTGCTTTAAATGCCGCGATTGAAGCAGCTAGAGCTGGAGAACAAGGACGTGGCTTTGCAGTTGTAGCCGATGAGGTTAGGAAATTAGCCGAACGCACAACCAAGGCAACAAAAGAAATTGCGGATATGATAAAGAAAATACAGAAGGATACTGGAAGTGCAGTCGAATCTATAGAGATGGGTACTAAAGAGGTAGAAAAAGGAAAAGAATTAGCAAATAAAGCCGGTGATTCATTAAAATCTATTATTAAAGGTACAAATGAAGTTGTTGATGTTGTAACACAAGTAGCCGCTGCAAGTGAAGAACAGTCTGCTACCTCAGAACAGATAAGCAAAAGTATTGAAGGAATAAACAGTGTAACGCAAGAATCTGCAATAGGAGTTGAACAAATAGCAAGGGCTACTGTAGATTTGAACCGCTTAACTGAAAACTTGCAAACACTTATCTCTAGATTTAAACTAAATACAAATAGTAACGAAAATAGTAATTTGTTACAGTATTCTTATGATGAAGAACTATCATAGTACGAGAAAAGTAGTATAAAGTTTTATGTAATTATAAAGATTTGATATAAGCTAAGTGCTGTGAAAAATCAAAGTAGCAGCACATAGCAACAATAACGAAATTATTAGTAGAAACTGTTTCAAGTTTTGTGTAAATTTTAAAAATCCTTTAGAGTTTAAGCCTATCGTCTTAAGTCGCTTTTTAAGCGGTCACAATAATTTCCTAACTTTGTCAATTTCCCAATGAAATAATGATATAAACCCTAATTTGTCCAAATATAACTTGCTTATTTAATTTTATTGGAATATGTTAACTTCCAATTAAATAAATGAATGCTTATTCAGAATTACCTCACATACAAATAAAGCAAGTCGAGATATGACCAACTACTACGACAAACAGTTTGAATTAAGATACTTTGAAATGAATGAGTTTGGATTTGCCTCCCCTACCACTATCCTTACTTTACTTGAAGAAACCGCAGCAGATCATTGCCATGCTATCGACCATAGTTTATACCAGCTTGCTGAGCAAAACATTGGTTGGGTTTTAATTTCCGGTGTTATGCAAATGGATCGATATCCAAAGTATAAGGAAAAAATCACCATTAGGACGTGGCTACATAAATACACAACCATAAAGGGTTTTAGAGAGAATTTGATTTACGATAAGCAAAATAACATTATTGGTAGAGCCAAAGGTTTGTGGATTTTCTTCGATATTGCCCGTAGGCGACCTGTTCAAATTTTTAACGATATCAGGAATAAATGGTCACTCTCTCCTGAAGAATGTATTGATTATGATATTTCCCGCAAGATTGAAGCCGTTGTAAAACCGGATTATCAATCCATATTCAAGGTTAACCGCTACGATACCGATATGATTAAACACGTAAATAATATCCGGTATTTGCAATGGGTTGTTGAATCAATTCCTGATGAAATTATTGATAATTATTACCTCTATTCTATTGACGGCAGATTTAATTCCGAAGCTCATTACGGACAAACATTAATGTCTCTAACCAAGGTAGAAGAACAGGAGAATACATTTACGCACTCAATAAAGATAGAAGGCTTAGACAAAGTTTGTGCTCGTGCCACAACAACTTGGAAGAGGATTTAAATAAAATTAACTTCCTTTATATGATCAATAATACCCTTATAGTATGGCAGCATAAGCATTTCTTTTAAACCATCAGTTTCATTATCAGTTAGCTCAAAGTAAACCCCATCCATATTTTCCTGGATGTAGTTATTAAGCTCGTAATCAAAGCCAAAGCTTTTTAGAAAGTTTTCCAAACCATCAGCAATAACTTCTTCAATATTTTCGTAGGCAAGGTTAAACTTGGCAAGTAGCTCTTTATCCTTTGATGCAAATATATAATTTACATAAGGAGCATTAATATGCTCTGCAAGGGAATCGGCAAAGCTAAAACCCTCCATCAACAAATTACTTGCAAAGTTATCCATACCCGAAATAAGGTAATGGTTATTCTCATCCCGGTATTGTGAGGTATCAATTTTTACTTCAACCTCATGATTCATAAGCTCAATAAACAAAAGTTTTGAGAGAATTATTTCGTTAGATGAAACATCCCCTCTCAATAATAATTCCTTAACATCCTTTGAGTCCTCTTTATAATAGAGAAATGAATTTGAAAACTCACCGTCAAAAGCAATACCAGCTTTTGATGAGATTACAAAATCCTCATGGGTTAACAAATCGCAAGTTGGCACAAGAGCGATATCAATATTGCCATCCTCCAGTTCTTTCGAAATTGTAGCCGAAGAGTAACCTTTTACATTCTTCTGTAATTCCAGAGGAAGAGCAAAAAGCAATAGAGAAGCAAAAAAATTCTGTGGTACACCTAATCTAACATTTTCCATAGTAATAATCCTAAAAAAGAAAGGGTCGCAATTGCGACCCCCCTGATAAACTTTTTATCTAAGGTTTTTATCTTTAATTCTGGCAGCTTTACCAGAAAGATTTCTAAGGTAGTAAAGTTTGGCTCTGCGAACCTTACCTTCTCTTAGTAAATCAATTTTG
Organism: Melioribacteraceae bacterium; assembly: GCA_963663615.1. Lineage (GTDB taxonomy): Bacteria > Bacteroidota > Ignavibacteria > Ignavibacteriales > Melioribacteraceae. Next base: position 308,477 of record OY760517.1, on the reverse strand, counting down.
GCAATTTTTGGTGAGTTAAATGGAAATATTCTTTCAACACCAACACCACTTGTAACTTTTCTCATAGTAAAGGTACGTCCTGCACCGCTACCTTTAATAGCAATTACATCACCTTCAAACTGCTGAATTCTTTCTTTTTCACCTTCAATTACACGCACGTGAACATTAAGCCTGTCACCAGCTTTAAATTTCGGAAGATCTGTCTTAGCCTGATCAGCAACGTATTCTTTAAATTTATTCATAACCATCTCCTAACTGTTAATTTTTTTCCATCTTTCTGTTAAAATTTCAGACTGACTTTCTTTCCAGTCTCTAATTAATTTATCATTTCCCGAAAGTAATACTTCGGGTACTTTCATACCTTTGTACACGGCTGGACGAGTATAATAAGGAGCTTCAATGGTATCTCCTTCCATAAACGAATCAAGCAAAGCCGATTCGCTATCGTTTAGCACTCCGGGAATCAGACGTACAATTGCATCGGTAACAATAAGTGCGGGCAATTCACCACCACTTAACACAAAATTACCTATTGAAAGCTCATCAGTTGCAAATTTTTCCCTAACCCGGTCATCAATACCTTTATAGTGACCTGCAATAATAATAATATTTTTAGCAAGAGAAAACCTGTTTGCTTCTTTTTGATCAAATAATTTTCCCATAGGAGTAGTAAAAATTATATGATCATATTTATTGTGCTTCTGTAATTCTTCAATACACTCAAAAAACGGTTCCGGTTTAAGCAGCATACCTGCACCACCACTAAATGGTTTGTCATCAATCTGCTTATGCTTGTCGTATGCATAATCTCGTAAATTATGAGTATGTATTTCAACAAGTCCCTTATCCTGGGCACGCTTTACAATACTTGTATTTAAAGGGCTGTAAAGCAAGTCCGGTACCGCAGAGATTAAATCAATTCTCATTTTCATAAAATGAATCATCTCCGGATTTCAGAAAGAGAATTCTCTTTTCAGAATCGAAATTATCCACATAATCATCCACTGCTGGTACAAGGAGCTCCTCACCATCATTGAGAGTAATCTCATAAACATCATTAGCTGAAAGAACAAGTACATCCTTAACGGTTCCTATTATCTCGTTATTACGTAATACCTTGCTACCAATCAAATCATGGATAAACCAGGTACCTTCCTCGAGTAATACGGCTTCATCAGGACGTACATATATTTTCTTACCCCGAAGAAAATCCATTCTTTCGGGATCGTCAAATCTTTCAAATTTCAGATAGATTTTATTTTCCTCAACAGACGCTTCTTCCACAATAAGTTCTTTGAAAACGCCAAAGGTATTAATAATAACCTCATCGATTTCAAGAAATCGTTCCGGAAAGTCGGAAAAAGAATTAAGCAATACAAAGGCATCGCCTTTAATTGCTTTAATTTCGCCTATAAGGAAACATTCATCGAGATTCACATCAATCTAGAATTTTCAGAATAGCTCTTTTACCTTCCTTGGCGGCAATTGCAGTTAACAGTGTTCGCATAGCCTGAGCGGTTTTACCCTGCTTCCCGATAACTTTTCCAACATCAGCAGCCCCAACCTTAAGAGTCATCTCTATAGTTTTCTCGTTCGGCATGGTCTCCTCGATAGAAACTGAATCGGGGTTATCAACAAGGTGTTTCGCGATAAATTCAATAAATTCTTTCATAACAGTACCTTTATTGAGTTAGGAAAACAGGGTACTCAATATAGTAGAGGTACTAATCATAAAGGAAAAAGAGCTTATTCAGTATCTATTCTTTTCCTTCTTCAGATTTTTCCTCTTCAGAATCAGTACCCGTTGCATCAGCTTCAGTATTTTCTGTTTTTACTTCTTCTACTGTTTCTTCAGGCGTTACTTCAGCTTTTTCTTCTACCTTTTCTTCAACTGCTGGTTCAGCTTTTTGAACTTTTTTCTCAAGAGCAGCTACAATCTGTGCTTCTCTTTTATTCTGCCAAGCTTCAAGTGCAGCATTAACTTCTTCTTCAGAAGCGCCTTTCTTAAGTAAATTTTGTTTTAACGTAATTCCGCTTTTGCTCAAAAGGTTTTTAACTGTTGTTGTTGGCTGTGCACCAACACCTAACCAGTATAAAGCTCTTTCTTCATCAATATTAATCGTAGCAGGGTCAGTTTTTGGATTGTATAAACCGATTGCTTCAATAAATTTTCCATCTCTCGGCGACCTTACATCAGCCGCAACTACCTTATAAATCGGTTGTCTTTTCTTACCCATTCGGCGTAATCTTAACTTAACTGCCAAACCTGTGTCTCCTTGAATAATTAATTTAGTCTTAAATTCTTTAGTTTATTTTTCATTAAACCGGAAGCACCCTTACCGGTAAACATTTTCATCATTTTCTTCATGTCTTTGAACTGCTTCATCAAACGGTTTACATCTTGTACCTTGTTTCCGCTACCACGTGCAATTCGTTTACGGCGGCTTCCATTCAATATTTCCGGATTTTTCCGTTCTCGTTTTGTCATTGATTGTATTATTGATTCAACAACAACAAGTTGCTTATCATCAATATCAGTATTTTTAAGTGCCTTGTTGGCACCCGGTATCATACCAATTAGCGATTTTAACGATCCCATTCTTTTAATCATTTTGATTTGTTTAAGGAAATCATCAAAATCAAACTTGTTTGTCATCATCTTCTTCTGAAGATCTTCAGCTTCCGATTCATCAAACTGGTCATGAGCCTTTTCTACAAGTGAAACTACATCACCACGTCCAAGAATTCTTGACGCCAGTCTGTCAGGATGAAACTTTTCTAGTGTATCAAGCTTTTCACCCAAACTAACAAACTTAATTGGTTTATTAACAACAGCTTTTATCGATAACGCACAACCACCGCGTGTATCACCATCAAGTTTTGTAAGAACAACACCGTCAAACTCAACTACATCATGAAATGCTTTTGCCGAGTTAACAGCATCCTGACCCGTCATTGAGTCAACAACAAATAATGTTTCAGTTGGATTTACTGCTTTTTTAATTGCAGCAATTTCATCCATAAGCGATTCGTCAACGTGTAAACGACCCGCTGTATCAATAATAACAGTATTTAAACCGTTTTCTTTAGCATAGTCAATAGATTCTTTAGCAATTCTAACTGCATCTTTCGAATCTTCAATAGTAAATACCGGAGTTAATATCTGCTTACCCAGTGTTTTTAACTGATCACGAGCAGCAGGGCGGTAAACATCGGCAGCAGTAAGTAATACTTTTCTGTCTGCATTGGTTTTATGTAAAAACCTTGCAAGTTTACCACTAAAGGTTGTTTTACCGGACCCCTGTAAACCAACAAGCAAAATAACTGTAATACCGTTAGGGTTAATCGATATTTCAAATGATTTGCCTCCCATTAGTTCGGCTAATTCATCGTAAAATATCTTGGTTATTAACTGTCCGGGAGTTACAGAATTCAGAACTTCGGTACCAAGAGCCTTTCGTTTCACATTATCGATGAAAGTTTTGGCTACTTTATAGTTTACATCAGCATCTAAAAGAACTCGTCTTATTTCACGCAAGGTTGCAGAAATGTTCTCTTCACTTAACCTTCCCTGACCTATAACCTTATTTAACGCTTTCTCTAATTTTAACGTTAAGTCTTCAAACATAAATCTTCAATAAAGATAATAAATATTGTCAATAATTCAAACATAAATTAACCGGCTCTCAAAGCATCGGCTCCTGATACAACTTCAAGTATCTCGGTTGTAATATTAGCCTGACGCTCTTTATTAAACTTGGTGCGTAATTCCTTAACAAGTTCCTGTGCATTTTCAGTAGCAATATCCATTGCTGTCATTCTTGCTCCAAGTTCAGCTGCATACGATTCAAGTAAAGTTTTCCACATCAATGCGTTCGAGTGCTTTGGTAACAAATAATTTATAATTTCAGTTTTATTTGGTTCATAAATATATTCAGCTGTGTATTTGCTTTCTTTACTATTGCCGTCAAAAGGCATAATTGGGAACAATTGTTCTTCAACAGTAACTTGCTGCATAACAGATTTAAACTGATTATATACAACAACCACTTTATCGTAAGTACCGTTAAGAAATTTTTCCTTGAGATTGCTTACAATTCCAGCAACAAGCTCAAACTGCAAGTTCGAGAAAAATCCCGGATAACTTTCTGCAATAGGAAAATCAAGACGGCGAAAGTAATCAGCACCTCTTCTTCCTATACAAAATAAGTTAAGATTACCTGCATTAAACTGTTCATAATACTTTTCAGTAATTATATTTTCAGTAAAACGAATTACATTGGAGTTAAACGCACCACAAAGTCCCCTGTCGCCGGTAACACAAACAAGAGCAATTTTTTCGGCTGGTCTTTCTTTTAGTAGCGGGTTATCAATACCCTGCTCAAGTGAAAGCAAGTGCGACAATACTTCAGCAATTTTTCTTGAGTAAGGTCGTGCATTTACCATATTATCCTGAGCACGTCTCAGCCTTGCAGCAGCAACCATTTTCATTGCCCTGGTAATTTGCTGAGTGTTTTTAACACCTTGTATTCTATTTTTTATGTCTCTTAAATTTGCCATAATTTATTGACCGCCTTTATATACAAAAACCAATACCGCTAACGGTATTGGTGTAAAAAGCTAATATTTTAATTTTTATTCACTTTTTTTGAATTTGCCGTAAAACTCATTAACAGCTTTTTTAATACCTTCAACTATTTCATCAGAAATCTTTTTCTGTTCACGAATTTCTGTTAGTATTTCTGAATAGTTTACATCAACATATTCAAGGAATTCTTTTTCAAAACGTTTAACATCTGAAACTTCTATTGATTCAAAAAATCCATTTGTACCAAGGTAAACACTTACAACCTGGCGTTCAACAGGTGCAGGCTGGTACTGACCTTGTTTAAGTAATTCTACAAGTCTTTCACCTTTAGCCAAAGTAGCCTGTGTTGCTTTATCAAGATCTGAACCGAATTTTGCAAATGCTTCAAGCTCTCTAAACTGTGCCAAGTCAAGTTTAAGTGAACCGGCAACTTTTTTCATTGCCTTAATTTGAGCACTACCACCCACACGAGATACTGAAATACCAACTGAAATAGCAGGTCTTACCCCGGCATTAAACAAGTTTGGCAGAAGATATATCTGACCATCTGTAATAGAAATTACGTTTGTAGGAATATACGCAGACACGTCACCCTGCTGAGTTTCAATAATTGGAAGTGCGGTTAAACTACCACCACCCAGATCATCATTCAGCTTGGATGCACGTTCAAGTAATCTTGAGTGAATATAGAATACGTCACCAGGATACGCTTCACGACCAGGAGGGCGTCTTAGAAGAAGCGAAAGTTCACGATAGGCAACTGCCTGTTTTGAAAGATCATCATATACAACTAGTGCATGGCGACCGGAATCACGGAAATGTTCACCAAGAGTTGCACCTGCATAAGGAGCAATATACTGTAGTGGAGCCGGGGATGAAGCCGGAGCAGAAACAATTGTAGTATATTCCATTGCACCATGTTCTTCAAGTTTAGCAACAACCTGAGCAACTGTGGAAGCTCTCTGACCAATAGCTACATACACACAAAATACCGGTTTAACACCTGCTTTTTCAGCTTCCTTGCTATGCGTGTATTTCTGGTTAACAATAGCATCAATAGCAATAGCTGTTTTACCGGTCTGGCGATCACCAATAATTAACTCACGCTGCCCACGACCAATTGGTATCATTGCATCAATTGCTGTTATACCAGTCTGTAATGGCTCTTTTACCGGTTGTCTCTGCATTACACCAAGTGCTTTTCTTTCGATAGGCATGTACTTGTCGAACTCAACAGGTCCTCTACCATCATAAGCATTACCCAGCGGATCAACAACACGACCCAAAAGTTTATCACCAACAGGAAAAGAAGCAACACGTTTTGTGCGTCTTACAGTATCACCTTCCTTAATAAGTGTACTTTCACCAAATAACACACAACCAACCGAATCTTCTTCAAGGTTTAACACCATACCCATAACATCGTTAGGGAATTCTAGAAGTTCACTTGCCATTACCTGACTAAGACCATAAACTCGTGCAATACCATCACCAACCTGCAGTACGGTACCTACATCATATATTTCAGCTTCACTATCGAAACCGGATAACTGTTTTCTCAAAATTGCAGAGACTTCATCGGGTCTAACTTCTGCCATTTCTATACCTTAGAATTTTTTCAAATTATAATAATAACACTTAAACCAGAAGTTTCTTTTTAAGAATTTTTAACTGGTTTTGAACCGAAGCATCAATAACAGAATCCCCCATACGGGCAACAAATCCGCCAATCAGTTCGTTATTTATATTGTAATCAAGATTAACCTGTTTTTTTGTATAATTTGCCAAAACAGATTCCATCTGTTGTTTCTGTTTATCGTTCAATTCCGATGCACTCGTAATGCCAATATTTACCTGCCCGAGTTCTTCGTTACGCAGCTCAAGAAATCTACTAAAAACATCAAGGATTAAATCCTCTCTTCCCTTCTTAACAAGGAAGTGGATAAATTCCAATGTATCACTGCTTATCTTACCCGAAAAAATGTCAGTAAGTATATCTTTTTTCTTATCCGATTTAATAATCGGACTAACAAGCACATTTCTCAACTCTTTAGAAGCAGATACAGTATTGAATACAAGTTCGGCATCTTCAGAAACCGAACTAAAAACTTTTTTTTCTTCAGCCAGCTTAACCAAAGCTTTGGCATATCTGGTAGCTACATTAAAAGTACTCATACTTAATTCTTCTGCAAGTCGTCAATATATTTATTAACCAGTGCAGACTGCTTTTCCTTGTCAAGATTATCTCTGATAATCTTTTCAGCAGCACCCACCGCAATTTCAACGATCTGCTCTTTAAGGGAATTAAAGGCTTCCTGTTGTTTTCTTTCTATTTCAGCTTCAGCATCTGCAAGCTTTTTCTGTATCCTGGCTTCGTTTTCTTCAAGTAGCTGAGTTTTAATTTTTTCAGCATACTCTTTACCCTGAGCAATAATACTCTGAGCCTCTTCCTCAGCCTTTGCCATACTCGTCTGGTTTTCAGCTACAAGTTTTTCAGCTTCTTTCTGAGCAACATCAGCTTTTTCCAGAGATTCTTTTATAAACTTTTCTCTTTCATCGAGCGAGTTCAAGATAGGCTTCCAGGCAACTCTCCGGAGTATGATAAGTAATAAAACAAAAGTTATCACAGTCCAGAAAATAAGACCCGGGTTAACATCAAGCAACCCGCCTTTTTCACCAGAATAGAATGCCAATACCGCTAAATTCATAATAGCCGACATACAAATTCCTACCTAATTAAATAAAAAAGGAGTGTAAAACTACACCCCGCTTATCAAAAACTATTTTAGAGCTAATAAAATACAGATAACCAGTGCGAATAGCGAAATACCTTCGATAAGGGCAGCAGCGATAATCATTGAAGTTCTGATATCACCTGCAGCTTCAGGCTGACGACCACTTGCTTCCATTGCAGCACTTGCAAGTTTACCAATACCAAAAGCACCACCAATTACTGTTAGAGCAGCACTAAAACCAGCAGCTAGATATGCGTAATCCATTTATTTCCTCCTAAATGAAAATTTTGTTTTTAATGATCCTGATGAACTGCCATCCCAATAAAGAGTGAAGACAGCATTGTAAATATATAAGCCTGTATTAAAGCTACAAGTATTTCCAACAAATAAATAAAAAGTGCAAACGCTACCGAAACAGGTGCAACGAATGCAGTTTTAAGAATAAAAATTAAGCCCAACAAAGCAAGTATAACAATATGACCTGCTGTCATGTTGGCAAAAAGCCTTATCGCAAGAGCGAATGGCTTTGTAAATAAACCTAAAAATTCAACTGGTATCATAATCGGAAGCAACCACGCAGGAATACCGTGCGGCACAAGTCCTTTAAAATACCCAAAAAATCCGTTCTTTATAATTCCGCCTATCTGAATAACAAGAAAAGATATAATTGCCAGCGATGCAGTAACCGAAATATTACTTGTTGCTGTTGAGCCATAAGGCAATAAGCCAAGGAAGTTACAAACTAGGATAAAGAAAAATACCGTAAGCAAATATGGTAAAAATCCTTCATAACCCTTACCTATAGTAGGCTTGGCAATTTCATCCCTAACGAATACAACCAATACTTCAAGAGCATTGGAAACTCCCTTTGGAACAAGCGACTTTTTATAAGCTTTTGCCATCCTGCTCAATAGGAATAACAGGATAGCTGCTGCTATCCACATAAATATAACATGTCGGGTAATGGAAAAATCCATTCCGAACATGTGAATATCAGGTAGATGTATATTACCAAAAGGTGGAAACTCAAGTTCTTTACCATCAAGAATATGATGTAATAACCACCCGGTATCTTCTTTTGCTCCATGCACCGCGGCATGAAGTGTATCAGTAACTGTTTTTACAGTGTCAACGTTCATCATCTATTACAGCTTTTGCTACTTTCGTTTTGTATTGGATTATTTCAAAAATTAATAAAACAAAATAAAACATAAAGAATATTAATATAAACGCATATTTATCAATATTCAAGAACATTAATAAAATTAAAATGGTAACAAGCAAAAATATTAGTCTTAAAAACATGCCACCGAGCGTAAACATCATAAAAATCTTGTTCGATTTTGTATATGAGTAGTCGTAGGAATATTTTGCCACAGCGGTATTTATAAAATTTAGAATAATTGCAAATGCACCCGAGCTAAAAGTTGTCTTGCCAATTATTTCAAACTGATATAAAGAATACAAGGCAACAAAACCAATAAACATTACCCAGAGAACTATTCGAAAACTATTTTTCAATTTTATCCTTTTTGTTTAAATAAAGCACAGATTTTAGGAAATTATAAATACCTGCAAACATTCCAAAAAACAAACAACCTAATAAAAAGGCGGGCGAAGACTCAAAATACTTGTCAAGCTCATAACCAATCCACGCCATAAGCCCCATAGTAGCAGCTATTTGAACGCCAATTGCAAAATATGGTCCAACCTCACGAGCAAGCTTTGTGCGTTCGTCCTGGCTCATATATAATCTTTAATTTTCTTCACCAGATTTTTCATGGCTATTTTTCATTGAAGTGCGTCCGTCGAACGAGGCACCTTCTTCAATAACCAGTATTTTGGCTTTAATATCAGCCACTACTGTTGATCTTTTTTCAAGAACCAATTTTTCAGCAGCTTCAAGCTTACCTTCAAGTTTTCCGTTACATGTTACGTTTTTAGCCTTAACTTCCCCATTTATTTTTGAAGTATCACCCAGGGTTAAATTCCCATTAACGGTAACACTTCCAATTACTTCACCATCAATTCTTACATTACCTTCGCTGTAAATTTTTCCTTCAATTTTTACACCGCTGCTAAATATACTCACATCTTCATTAGAAACACTATTATTCCGCGCCATTTAGGGTTTATCTCCTTTGGTTTATTAAAAGTTTTAGGGGATCAATTGCTTTACCATCCTGCCAAAGCTCAAAATGTAAATGCGGGCCTGAAGAACTAATTCCCGAATTTCCGCTTAGGGCAATAAGCTCACCCTGTTTTACATATTCCCGCTCTGTTACAAGTAATCTGGAACAATGTTTATATGATGTAAAATAATCATTTTCATGTTTTATCATTAAACTGTAACCATACTTTACAGAATATTCTGACATTATTACCAATCCACCCGCCGAAGCATAAATTGGCGTACCACTCTTAATACCGTAATCTATACCCATATGCCCTTCTTCAGGTTTAAACCCCTGAATTACATAACCGGCAACAGGTTTAGAAAACACCAAAGCAGAATCATTACCAAATAGTAAATCGGAAATCCAGGTAGCAAAGTTAATTACTCCGCCCAGAATATTCCCCTCAACTTTTATATCGCTTTTATATTCTTTTTTAAGTGAATCATATATTGCAGAATTGGTATCAACCGAATCAATTGTACCAAGCATCATTGCATACTTTAATCGCTTGTTCTTTGATGCAATTGTTTCAAGCTCCCTTGTTAAAAACACAAGTTTGTTTTCCAGTTGATCAAGTCTTGCGGCTTCTTTACTTAACTCTTCGTTTTCAAGGAAAAATACCATTCGTTTGGCAGGAGTAAATGAAATTAATGCAGTAACTATAAGTGCAACGGAAATAGTATAAAGCAAAAACAGCCAAAATATATTGTAAAACCCAAACTTGTACCTGCGTGTGGTCATTGCCGGAAAGTTTGGAGTTACATATATTGATGATTTTTTGAGATCGCTAAAACTAAACTTTTTCATTTATTTCCAGTAAAAAAAATTACTCACAAATATAAACAATAATAGTTAGAATTTCCCTTTAACTTAAAATTTCTTCTATCTGATTTATAACTATATCGGGTGAAAATTTTAAACCACAATCAAAATGTGTTTCAGGACACTTTTTATGTCCATGTATTCCGCAAGGCTTACACTGCAAATCATTTAATCCAAAACTTTGCGAACCTTCGTTATATGGATAAAATCCAAAAGCCGGAACAGTAGAACAATAAATGGTAAATACCTTTATATTTGCCGCAACCGCCATATGTGTAGGTGCACTATCATTACACACCAGTAACTTGCAACTCTTCAAAACTTCAACTGATTCGGGTATTGTAAATTTGCCAGCAATATTAACTGCATCATCCAGTTTATCCTTAACCAGTTCACTTTCCTCAAAATCAACTTTTCCCCCTATAAGTAAAACCCTGAATCCCTTTTCGTTTAAGTATTTACCTATCCTTATAAAATATCCAACCGGATACTTTTTAGTTGCCCAAACCGAACCTAAAGCGATTGCAGCCAATTTATCCATGCTTAATGTTTCAATAAACCGCTCAACTTTTATTATACTATTATTATTAAGCTTAATTTCAGGCAGCAGTTTATTAGAACCATTATAGTTTATTAGAGAAAGATTTCTTTCAATCTCGTGAATATCTCTGTTATAGTTAACAATTTTCCTAAAAACATATGGGAAAGATGAGTTTGAAAAACCCACAGAAATGGGAGAATTTATAAAATATGTTAGCAAAACCGAGCGGAAAGACCTGTGTGGGGAGTAGAGCTCATCAATTCCGCTACCTTTTATATTACGAGCAAACCTGAATAACTTTTTTATTGATTTGTGTTCTCCACGTTTATCCAAAACATGAACCGTATCAACAGCGGGGGATGAATTAAAAATATCCCTTGTAGCAGGAATACAGATTACGGAAAGCTCTGAATCGGGATTTATCTCTTTTAATTTTTGTAGTAAAGGCAAAGTAAGAATTGCATCACCCGGAAAAGCAGTTTGAATTACCAGAATCCTTTTACCCATTAGTATTTCCAAATATTATGCATCCACAACCACTGTTCAGGATTATTTCTAATAAACCCTTCCAATTTTTCCATATACTGCTGGTTGATGGCTCGTATTTTATCTTCTTCAGTGCCTTCAATATCAAGATGTTCAATTTCATCAGTTGTTAGGAAGTATGTACCATCATCCCTTCTAACTGTCATTACTAAAAATATTGGCACTTTAAGTTTAACTGCAATCTGTGCAGTTCCCGGATACATAGCTGTATCATGCCCAAAAAACTTTACACGCATTCCCTCTTTGGGTCCACGCTGGTCTCCAACCAAACCTACAAATTTCCCTGCTTTGAGTGATTTAATAATATCGCGTACTGCTGTACCAAGCGGAATTGAATCGTTACCATGCTTTTTACGCCTAACATTTACCCAATCTGAAACATAGTTATTGCGTTGAGGTTTGTATAAAACGGCAATTTCGGAATTGAGGCGAATACCAGCAGCAATAGCTCCAAGCTCCCAGTTACCAAAATGAGCAGTTAAAAATATTACACCCTGCTTACCATCTTTGTTAGCTATAGCAGGTGAGTCAAAATCCTCAAACTCAAAATGCTCTCTAACCTGCTCACGGGTAAGCTTAGTCATACACATTAGTTCAAGTAAAGTAATAACCGAACTTTTATAGTTTTTAAAAGCAAGCTCATCAATTTCTTCTTCATTCAGATCAGGAAAAGCCATTTTAAGATTTTTAACAACTACTTTTTTTCTTAAGCCAATTACCCTGTACAGCAACCATGCAAGTATTGATGCAAAGGTTTGTTGGCGATAAAATCCGCTTAAATTTGCAACAAACGAAAAGAGTAACAGAACCCAATATTCAAACCTGTTTTGCAAAATTACCTCTGTCTAATTGGTATAAATTCTGGTAATCCAGTTTTCATCTGTAATTTCACCACGTTTGGTTGAGCTAAGTAATTCATACTGGGCAAAACCTGAAATATCGGCAAAAATAAAATTAACACCACCTTCAATATTGTTATAATACCATATTTCATAAGGTTTAACATTAGTTTCATTTGGGTATCTGTCAATCTGATCAGGCTCTCCATACATCAAGTAAACACGTCCCATGTCAGTCTTGTAACCAGGTCGATATGAAGAAGTATAAGCTATATTTACATGATCCAGTCTTTTCATATACTCGTCTTTATATTCGTTCTGCGGAGTTTTTAGATTGGGGTCTCTTTTAGCCCAAAACTCATAGAAATACTGCCTTTTGCTGTCAACAGAATCAAGTATTTCATATTGGTCCAACTCAGCACTTGTAGCAATATATCTACATTTACTAAACATATCGTCAAGTTCTTCCTCAGAGAATATTCCATATTCCGAGGCAAGGTAATCAGCAAGAACAAATTCGGAAGCAAGAGTATCCTTTATACCGGGATTTATAAGAAAGAATTTTTTTGAAGAAGACACACCCTTCCCGGTTGTTGTATCAAACACTGATATATCGATTGTATATGTATCAGTGGCATATTTGCGCATATTAACCAAACCGATTTCCACAATTGCTTTTTCAGAAACACGAAGAGCTTTCTCTTTTTTATTTATTACTCTACCACGACTATTGGTTACGGTTCTTTTTAACAAATAAGGAGAAGTTTCTCCTTTGGCAAAGAGGTTATATATTTCGGAATAGAAAAACACAACCGGTGATCCAGTTGTATAAACAGTAATTGGATTTGGCACTACTTCCAGTGTATTCTTATAAAACAGTGATTCTTTGTTAGCATTCTGCGATACAATATTGGTTGCAAGCTCAATATTACTTATCGAAATGGTAGTATCATAAAGAACTACAATATTAACTTTGGAATTAGTTTCTTTTACTTCTTCAGGATTATTCTCTAAATATCCTCTGGATTTAATATTGTACTTACCTTCGGGCAATACAAAACTAACAACACCAACAAGCGAAGTAGGCAAACCTGATGTCAGTTTCTGCTGGTTATCCTTAATTCTATATCTTTTATTTACAATTGTATCAGCATTAGCCCCCTCTGTTGTAATCAGAAGGTCCATACCAAAATATCTTTCCGCAACCGAATCGTTCTCAACAGCTGCAAACGAGTAGTAATACTCAAGATAATTGGAAGTAGCATCATACCCAAACTGTGCATAATCAAATTCGAAGGTAAACTCGTTCTGGGCTGAAATAAACCCCGAAACAACAAACAGAAGAACAATTATTTTTTTCATTTCCAATTCTACTTTTCTTTTCCAAGTTTCAGATTTATGTTTTCAATATCTTTTCTTACAAGCGTTTTAATCTTTTCATCGTTAGAAAGTTCCAGGTATCTGTTAAAATAAAAGAGTGCATCTTCATACGACTCCTGCACATAAAACAAAATACCAATATTTCTTATTGCATCAGAATTAGTTGGATCAAGCTCCAGTGCCTTCTTGTATGATTCATAAGCTTTATCAGTTTGACCCATCTGAGTATATGCGAACCCCATATTAAAATAGATGAGTCCATTATCCGGATCATGATTTATAGCTTTGGCATACACGCCAATTGCATTCCTGAAATCCTTTTTACGAGCAAGTGCATTGCCCATATTCATATAAGCAGTTGAAGTTTCCTTAAAGAAGGTTGCACGATTATAATTATCAATCGCTTTATCAAACTCCATTTTTTCATACGCAATATCACCAAGATGCAGATAGGCATCATACTCACCGAATGTTGGTACATTAACTACAAAGGTTAGTATAATAATCATTAATCCAGTAACAACACCCGGTATTCTAAATTCCCCAAAGTTACCTGTTTTTACCATTACAAATAGCTGATGAATGGCATAAGCTGTAAAGATAATTAAAAGTGGTGTAATTGCAAGACGGAATCTGCCATTAACGAAAAACAATATGGTTGCAAACAGATACGAGAAAAAGAAATAGAGTATAAGTTTATCACTTTTGCTTTTGGCATACATAATAATGCCAAACAAACCGAGAAGAGAAACAAACCAATATCCAAATAATGGTAATTTCAGTACATCCGAATAGTTTTTTTCAAAATATTTGTAATCCATTACAGTTGATTGTGGAAACTCGCTACCATGAAAGAAAAGAACTGTTTTCTTAAGTAGTAGTCCAAAAAACTCTGCAGGACGGTGTGCTATATAATCCAAAGATTTTGAATACCAGTAAGAAGATGCATCAGAATAATCCATTCTTCTGCCAGTTTTACTCTGTGCAAAATCCCTACCTGCCGGATCATTTGCTATGGTAAATCCCTCCGGATTTATATACACACCCGGGGATCTTTCATTATTGCCTATATAAAAGTTAATTCCACCATTTGATGTTACCGGTATAAATTCTCCTGAGGCGAAATAATTATGCACGGTTAATGGTAACATTGGGAGTAAAACACCCCCTGCAAAAATTCCCAAAGGTATAAATATTTTAACAAACTTTGTATTTGGATATCTATATTTTCGGTACAGGTAAATTATAAATACAGGAACAAACAATAATATGTTTGCTCTGAACAGGACTAATATTCCAAAATAGATGCCTAATTTTAACCATGAATATTTGTCCTCAATCTTTCTTTCCCGAAGTAACTCATAAATGAAAAGCACATAAAAGAATACCTGAAAGGTTTCCGATAATATTGCTGCAGAATAAAATACAAAGACCACATAGAATGCACTTATAAAAGCTGAAACTATTGCAACTTCCTTATTAAATAATTTTTCAGCAGTTCTGTAAACAATCAGAATTGTAAATGTGCTTGCTACAACCTGTAACAATTTTACTACAAACAACACAGGTCCAAATATCTTGAATACTAAAGCCATAAAATACGGGTAAAGTGGTGCCATAAAAAATGGCTCATTACCAATCCATTCATTATTAAGTGCAATGTTTTTAGCCCATTCATAATAAATGTTTGAATCTGAAAACATTGATTGATAAAATGGTGTATTATGTACCTCAAGCACATACAGTAATCGAATAATAAAACCGGCTAATATTGTAGGTAACAGCCATTTCTTTTCAAATGCATCAAACTTGTAAAACTCTTTATTAAACAATCAAAAACCTTCGCTAGTAATAATTAACAATTAATTTGTTGCTCTATTGTTATAAGTTGGTTGAACCCTCTGAATTTTTGCTTTCCAGTATTCATCGTAAATCTCACCTCGTTTGGTTGAACTAATAAGCTTATAATTTCTATTTGCATTAAAATCAACAAATACAAAATAACAACCACCTTGCAAATCATCATACTGCCATACTTCATAAGGTAATTCATCTGAATTCATCGGGTAGTTATGAACGTCTGAAGGTTTACCATAAATTGCATAAACCCTTCCCCTGTCACTTCTATGCCCTTCATTGAACACTACACAACTAAAAGCTTTATCAGCGTACTTAATTCTGTCAAAGTATTCAATCTTATATTCATTAATTTTAGTTTCCGGTTCTACATCTCTTTGCAACCAGAATTTGTATAGAAACTGTCTTTTACCTTCCTCTGTTCTCAACTTATCCCACATACTAATTTCCGAAGGCAAGGCTAAATAGTCTGAGTAGTCAAAATATTCATCAAGTTCTTTTTCATCCATTCCAGCTAATTCGGTTTCGAAGGCATCCTTAAAACCTTCACCATAATCAATTGTATCCTTAACAGACGGATTTACAATAAATAATTTTCTAAACACAAAATTATCCTTGTTTGACGTAGTATCTGTTAACAATATTTTGAGTGTATATGACCCGGTAGGATACTTCATAACATTAATAGCACCAATATCTATTGCGGAATTACTCTTCCTGTTAATGAACTTCTCTTTTTCATATACCTTATGATTGTAGCTATTAAAAAGCTGATGAGCTACCTTTAGAGCTGGAGCAGTCATCTCTTTTTGAAGGTTGTAAAATTCAGTATAAAAATAGAGTATAGGAATACCTTCACCAAATACCAAAGAAGGATTTGGAATTACTTCAAGTGTATTTTTATAGAAGATGGATTCTTTATTATTGCTAAATTGTACCAATTCCTGGGCTATTTCTATATCACTAATAGCGAATATATCATCATTTGGTTCTCTAACATTAACATCCAGACTTTTGTCTGCATAGATTTTCGGATTATGCATATCTGAAAGTTTGATATCAAAAGTGTAATTACCATGTGGTAAGGTAAAGCTTAATAAACCTGTTAAAGTTTTCTCCCCATATTTCTGCTTTACATTCCAACTATCATTCAAAAGCACTTTTGATTTTTTTTGAATTTTTGTAACAGTCAATTCAAGTTTCGCTTCAACGTACTCTTTATCGCTATCAACATTTTTCGTCATGCCAGTTCCGGAAAATGAGTAATATAGTTCGATAAAGGATGAATCATTGTCATACATAAATACAGCATAATCAAAATGAGCATCCATGTTCTTCTGTGAAAACAGAAATCCAGTTACTAAAACAAATAGAATAAATATATTTTTCATAAATCCTCCATTATTAGCAGAGAATATACAAAAAAAGGCTGATTACTCAGCCTTTTTTTGCTTAAATGTATCATTAATATTTTACATACCAAATTTAATAGAAACCATATGGTTAGCATCAAACAGACGAGCATAACGATAAGCATACTCAACAGTAAGATCAAAATCTCCAGGGGCGGCAAAGCCGGCACCAAAAGTAGGACCAAATAAGTATTCATCTTCATCATCAGCTGCCTGGGTAACATACGAATAACCAGCTCTTAAGAATACCATATCCTGAAAAGCGAACTCGCCAGCAACATTGTATTCATCATGTGAGAAGTTGTTATTCTGGAATGTAGTTGCAATCAAACCTCTATAGTCATCAGCAAAAGTTTCGACATAAGCAACACCTAGCTCCAACTGCGAAGGCATCTCAAAAGGAGCCGCAGTAATTGAAGCAAATCTTGCAATATTGTCGTTATCAACTTCGTTAACTCTTCTTAAGAGATCGGGACCACTAAATTCCATCTGCGGACCAAGGTTTTTAACAGCGATACCAAATTTAAGACCCTCAACACCAGCAAGGCCGTTGTACTGAATACCAGCATCAAAGGCAACACCAGTAGCTGAAGTTCTTTCAATTTCTTCATTTACTAATTTTACATTTACCCCAACTCTAACACGGTCAGTAAGAGAGTTCGAATAAGTAAAACCAAGAACTACAAAAGTTGGTGAAAAAGTAGTACCATCACCATAAGGTGAAGTTTCAGTTGTTCTCGTAATATCACCAAAATCCAGTGTTTTAATGCTGAAACCAATTGATCCGAAACCATCAAGGTGAACGGCAGCAGCGGCATATGAAACACCAATATCAGCAAGATAACTCATATAACTAAACATAGCCTCGGCATCATTGTTAGAAGCACTCAAACCAGCAGGGTTGTAATAAATTGCTTCTATACCCTGAATACCAGCAAGGTATGCACTGCTCATAGCAAGACCTCTTGCTCCAACGGGTATTAGTAATTCTTGGGCACCACCTGTTGCATTTCTCTGATCACCACCGGCAAACAAATCGAAAGTGCACGCAAGAAGAACCAATAACACTACTAATATATTAAGCTTTCTTTTTTGCATTGTTTTTCTCCTTAATTATTGGCAATACCCGCTTAAATCCTGTCAAGATATTGCGCTTCCATTATTACAGCGATTTTTAGGATTTTTTCTCCTACTCCTGGCATATCAATATGTGCCAGATATACACCACTTGCTACCGGTAGTCTTTCTCTGTTTAATAAATTCCAGTCAACATAATCTGTTCTTGAATCTTTATCTATTCTGGTTACAAAAACACCAGCTAGAGAATAAATTCTAATTGTAGCCTCAACAGGTAAACCCAGGAATCTTACGAAACGAGAGTATTTATTCTGTTCAAGTGAGTGAGTACCGTAATAAGGGTTAGGATAAACTGTTATTCTGTTAATGTTATCTTTTGCTACATCTTTATTTGATTCTGAAGAAGCTTCAACGCTAAACGTATATTTATCGCCAATTTCAAGCCTTCTGTAAGTATTAAATCTTATTACAGTTCCTTCAGCCGGAAGATCGCCGTCAATAACTATATTACCAAATAACTGATATTTAGTTTTACTATAATTTTTAGCTTCGCTATCGAATACATCAGGATAAACACCTTGTGCATCCAAGGCATAGAAAGGTTCCCATTGACCGTTAGTACGCTGTGTCCAAGTACCATCATGGCTTGGCCAATTTCCATCAGAATAATCTTCGTTATCTTTTACAACAACAACTAATCTCTGATCATCATCAGTCGATTCAAGATCATCACCAAGACTCCATATCTCAAAAGGCACTCTATCTGCTGCAAGCGGATCACCTTTTTCGATAAAACCTCTTAGACTAATAAAACCCATCTGACCAAGATAGTACTGGCTACCTCTTGAAGTAAATCTGATTTCGTAAGTACCTTCACCAACCAAATCGTTAATATTGAATGTTTCAGGGTCCGTTGCTTCAGGTTTAACTTTAACTGCAGGTAAAAAAGTATCGGATATTATCTGCCAGTTACCATTAGAACTAGTTGTATTAAACACACTACCAGTTTCAACACCATTAACAACCTCAACTATATTTTTCATAGTTGATTTTCTATCTTCACCAATAATAGTTCGTCCATCATCGTAAACATTAACGATAAAACCATCAGTAACCTTATCAAAAGTTGAAGTATCAGTTTCAACACCAAAGTTAACTTCTTGTCTTAATGTGTCAAGACTATCTGGCAATACTTTTTGCACAATAAATCCTAGTGCACTATCAACTTCAGCTATTTCAACTTCATAAGTTGCATTTTGAAGTCCATAAGGGTCGGCAATAGTATATTCAACTCTGGCATCAGGATTACCAGCAATTAGCGTTCCCTGATGAACTGAATTAACTGGTAAGGAAGGAGCTTCATCAATGTTTTCTTTCCTTGGATAAACCGTTACAATAACAGCGGAGCTTTCCTTAACTCTTTCATCACTGTATACATTTACCCCTATTGCGGTAATAGCAAAATAATATGGGGTACCATTTACAAGTGTTCCTGAATTTATCTTATCTTCAGTAACTTCAAAAGTATTTGATACACCTTTATTTGGTAATGCATAAAGAAGTTCTTCATGGTATAATTGCTCATACTCGTCATTAATAGTATATATTGCAACAATACTATCTCTGCTTGCTTCCACTTCAACTTCAGTACCAGCTACAGTAACAGTAATAGTATCACCCGCCATCCAAAGTGTGTCATAAACAACAGCAGTGGTATCCGAATTAGCTAATATAGTATCTATTGCAATATCTGTAGGTATGTTAACTACACTTATACTATCTTTAATATCGCATGTACCTAAAAGCTCAGTATCATCATCACTTAATACTGATTGTGCTGAAGATAGCTGATAAATTCTGTATCCTTGAAATGTCCATGTTGTATCGGATGCTTCATCACGAACAAGTAGTGGATCAAATTCATCATAACTTTCGGCATTATTTTCCCACCATAAAGTTATCTTTTTGTCACTGTTGTAGTAATGTACAATTGGAGCCGGTGGAGGACCAACAATATTAAAGTCAAGATCATAAGCAAGCTGAGCAGCAATATCAACTTCTTTAAGTTCTTTAACAGATTCAATATTATCACCACCTCTGGCTATTAAAATACCAACAACAATTTCCTGGGTATCACCAGGCTCCATGGTAAACGGACCGGAAGCCATTAAATGACGTCTGTCACCAGGAGCTTCACCACCAGGCCAACCGCCACCTTCATACCAACCAGATCCATTAACAGGATCACCAGAAAGACAAATTTTTGTAGTAGTACCAGTTACAGGATCCTGAAATTCTGTTCCATCCCAGATATAACCAGTTAAATAATTGTACATCTGAACTGAACCAGCAGGAGAAGCCAAATCAGGATCAGCATAAACATCACTACCATTAATATAAAATGTGAAAGCTGTCATCGGCAAGTTGCGATATCCATGTCTCCAACCATCCAGGAATTTAGCACTATCAGCCTCAGTAGCTTGTACAATTGGTCCCTGGAAGAAGTCATAACCAACTGCTGGAGGAGCACCATTATAATTATCCTCATCGTAATTATCACCGTTATAACAATAACCAAGTGATAATTCAACATCGCAACCAGTAAAGTCGTCTTCAGCATTGCCAAGATCAGGATCAGACCAATAGCCAAGAACCATTTCGTCTAATCTTCTCTGACCTTTGTTAATAACTGTGTATTTTTTAAATACCATGTCACCAAAGTCACCATTTTGATTAAAACCAAAAACTAAACAGTGAACTTCAAGACCCATTGGATTTGTGCCGTAAAGTTGAGTAGTTCTAGAAGCATCAAGGTCATTCATCACACAGTAAAGAACTTCATCACCAATATAATCTGGTTGGTCAACACCTCTGTCATAAACACCATTATTATTTACATCAACATAAGGAGCACCATCTTCGCCAGGCCATTCTTCAATATCTCTATACATCTTTGCCTGAACATCAGCATCCGGAACCTGACTTGGGTCTTTTCTAATTCTATAAATTCTGTATTTATCAAGCGTTGGATCGTCAGCAAGACCATTATCAAGTATTTTACCTGCCTGAAGACCGTAATTATAGGTTGCACCACCGCAACGAATTTCGCGACCAACTTTGGCACCCCAAATCAAGCCATCGGCAAATATAGCAGTAACTTCAGCTTTTTCACCACCTGGCCAGTAAAATCCTGATGCATCTGCACCTGGATCATGTGAACCCATACCATTATTACCAATCCACATTAACACCTGATTTATAGCAATATAAGCATTATCATCATTATTACTAATTTTTGCAAGACGATCTATACCTGAACTTTCTTTCGTGCTATAAGCACCTAATGAAAGAAATGCCAGAGCAAGAAAGGCTGACAAAATGTAAATCAATTTTTTATTTTTCATTTGTTTTCTCCGCTTCTAATATTCAATTTTCAGAGAATATATTAGTATTCAAGTCTGAAACCAACTCTAACTTGTCTTGGTGTACCAAAATGACCGGAATCATAAATATCAGCCAAGTAGAATTTTTTATAAATTTCAGCATATTCTTCACCATACTGAGCATAACTTGCAAGTTTAGCCTGACCTTCTTCTGTATTAAGGTAACCATCATCATAAGGATCACCACTGGTATTAAATACACCAAGTATATTTTTAGTATTTAGAAGGTTAGTTATTGTAAGGTACACATTCATATCCAGTGGACCAACTTCAAATGATTTATCCAATCTAAGATCAATTGTATAAGTCCAAGGTGTAGTTGATGCATTCAGAGTTTCCTGAGGAATTCTTGAGTTACCAAAACCTTCCCAGCGAGTGTAATTAAAACCACTGGCAAATGAGAATAGTAAGTTAGCACCAAACCTTGAAAGTATTTTCTGTCCAAAAAGCTCCGGACCATCATCTTGAGTAAAACGATAATCCAAATTAAGTGCACCGGAATGTGCTCTATTGAAATCCAAAGGAGAGATTTGCATAGGGAAGAATGGTTCATTAGTAGGTGATTGCCATACAGTTCTGAAACTTGAACTTGAATTAGAACCTGTACCAAGTGCATTCGAGAATGTATAGTTAAATGTACCTGAAAGTCTGTTAGTTCTTCTTAAGTCTAATTTAACTTCAAAACCCTTTGTTGTAGCAAAGTCACCATTAACATAAGCATAATAAGCAAGATGACTTGCACCCTGATCTGCATAATGCTGTCTTATTTGAACCTGATCTTTTATATCCTTGTAAAATCCGGTAATATCAAAAGCAAAGTTTTCACCAAACTGCTGACGGAAACCAAATTCGTACTGAGTTGTTTTTTCAGGTGAAAGACCATAACCAACCGGAGCTGAATATGCTAAACCACCTTTTACAATATTGGATATAAGGTTAGGACCAATGTAAACGTCTCTTAAACGAGACTGCTGAATAAATTTACCATATTGAGCATGGAAAACAGTTCTATCAGTTACCGGGAAAGATAATCCTAAACGAGGAGATACGTGCATAACCGGATCAACATCTTTAAGAGTACTTTCATCAATAAAACCTTCTGAATCAAACTGTATGTTATGAATATTTTCAGGAGTTTGTGAATCAATATCAATATAGTCTAATCTGAAACCAAGGTTAAACACAAGGTCAGAATATTCCATTTTATCCTGAATGTAGAAAGCTGCCATAACCGGATGTTTTGGAGCGTAAACACCATCATCTACTTCATTTCCAAAAACATCATAACCATAGTTATCCAATCCATCATAAACGTTACGAGGATCAGAATCACCATTGGTACGTGCGGTAAGTGCAATTTCGTTAGCACCACCTAAACTATATCTTCTAATAGTATAATATTTAAATTCACCACCAGTTTTAAACTCATGATTTTTACCAATCTGATAAAGAAAGTTAGCTTTACCTTCAAAAGACTGAGTTTTTTGCTTTCTGTAAAGCATGTTATTTAACCAACCAGAAGTTGGATTTACTAATAAACCATACAAAGTTGAACCAGATTCAAAGTAACCATCAGGAGAAAGTGCATTATACACAGGATAGCCATCACTAGTTGTTTTTATTGCAGCGTTCGCCACGGAATCACCATATAGATGTACATCATGCTTAAAATAAGGATCCATTGAGATGTAAAGATCATGATAAAAAGCACCAATAACTTCATAGAATGACTGGGCATTAATAGCATGTGTAACCTTCAGACTAGTAGTAATAGTATTACTTTCTGATAATATTGCTCTATCTTCCATAGGCAGATTTTGCCAACCTGCACCGTTATTTGATTCATTATAATCAAGTGAACCACTTAATTTTAAGGTAAGCGGTTGCATTTCATAAGTAAGGTTACCACTCAATCTGTAGCTATTTGAAGCTGCATTTACAATATATCCTTTGGGATAAGATAGGCTAAGCGTATCTCTTAAAGTAAGTGTTGGAGTATAAACACCCTGGAAATCTATTTCATTTTGAAAATTTGTTGGAGACCTTTTAAAAGTATTATCGCCTGCAATAAAAAATCTTAAATTTTTATATCCGGGAAGAACAGGACCGCTAACAGTAAACTCCATAAGAGAATAACCATAAATGTAGCCGCCCAAAAAATCGTCACCAACTTCAATACCCGGGAAATTATCAGTAGCACCATCGAAGCTGAAGTTATATTTCTCACCACCACCACGAGTAGTTGTGGATATAATACCACCGTTGGCTCCACCAAATTCAGCGGAATAACCACCAGCCTGGAACTGAACTTCCTCAATAGCACCCTGAATAGGAGCAGCCTGAGAACCACCAAACACTGGGTTATTAACAAGAACACCGTCAACATAATAAGCAACCGCATCCATACGACTACCGCGTACATATATGTTTCCGCCCTGGTTTACAACGCCAGCCTGATTACTAACAAGAGCATTAACACCACGTACCGGAAGGTTTTTGATGGTTTCCTTATCAACGATAGCAGTTGAGTTTGTAACGTTTTTTCTGATAAGCGGTTTTGGAGCAACCACTGTTACAATATCAGTTGTATAAGATTCTGTTGGAAGTTCAAAATTAACTTCCGTAGTAAGGTTAACACTAACCTTAATATTTTGAATTTCTACTTCTCTGAAACCAATGTACCTGGCTTTAATTGTATATGTTCCAGGTGGCACAGATAAAATAACGAAATCACCGTTTTCGTTAGTTGCGGCACCAAATGAGGTACCTTCAATTAGTACGTTTGCTCCCAATAACGCTTCACCATTTTCCTTGTCGGATACTGTACCAACAATTTTACCGGTCTGGGCAAAAGTAAAAACCGGAAATAGGATCAGGAGCAAAACTAATATTTTATTAAACTTGGGCATGTTTTTCTCCCCTAGATAATGAATAAAAACCACTATTTTGGTCTCGCTTCTGTCATTATAGCTTCCTCAACTTTTGCAAGTTTTGGATTAGTTGGATAACCATATAAAACTAGATAAGTTATTGTTTCAGCAGCCAGATCATAATTAGAACTTACTAAAGTATCTTCACCGCTTACAAAGAACACATCATAATTACCAGCTTCAAATGGTTCAGTAATTAAACCATATTCACCAGGTTTAATTTCAGGTTCATTTTGGGTAAGTGTTACTCTATCTGATCGGAAAATTGAAATAGTATCTGCATTCGATTCACAAATAACACTATCAAGTACTGGTGATTTAATACCATCAACAGTTGTTGAGTAATCATCATACAAAGCATTTACACATTTTAAAGAAAGCTGTGTAGAAGTCATGAATATATGGTCATCATCATCAGCTGAAGTTGGCTTCTGATGAAAATCATCCAGATAAGTATAACCATTTACAATACTAAATATTTCTAATGTACTATTATCCTCATTATCATCATAAGTACCGACAATAAAGTAAATGATTTCACCATAACCGTCTGCTTGGAGAGTCATGTTTTCAAAAATCATATTTTCGCCTGCGTCAAACAACTGAACGTGTCTTTCACCTGAACGAATATCGAAATATTCTGTAACCTCTGTAGTAGCCAAATTATTTTTCACAGAACTACCATTTAAGTCTGTAAACTGATTTATCGGCTTTAATGGGCCAGAATAATCCCATTTGGTATCAATTCGAATATCAACAACGTCTATATTCGTGCTAAAATTAGCAAACTTTATTGATGCATATGGCATTTGGTAAGGCTCAATAGTAGGTTCGTCAACACAACCAACAAATACAATAGAGAGAACCCCAGCCATCAACAATAAAGAAAAAAATGGTTTTAGGTTTTTAAGCATTACTACCTCAATGCTGTTTTACAATTAAATGACAATTTTATCTGACATATGTAAGATTTTTGGAAAAGTATAAATCATTGATAGTATAAATAAAATAAAGCTACTTCCCCTAAAAGGGGAAGTAGTTGTAATATAAACACCCAAATGTATATTTATTTCATTAATATCATTTTTGCAGAGTTAGTAAACTGACCTGCTGATAGTTCATACACATAAACACCAGACGCTAACTGTGATGCATCAAATTTAACATCATAGCTACCAGCATTCTGAGTTTTGTTAACCAAAGTAGCTACTTCAGCACCAAGCATATCATATACTTTCAATGATACTTTTGACTGTGCAGGAATAGTGTAGCTAATTGTAGTTGATGGGTTGAACGGGTTAGGATAGTTCTGAGCCAAATTGAAATCTAGTTCAGAAAGATCACCTTCAACACTACTTTGAGGTTCTTTTGCATAACCAACTTTTTTAGACCAGTAAAAAGTTGGGTCTGTTAGTGGAGGCTTAGCATGTGATAAAACCTGATCAGGATCAGGATAAACAACGAAAGATACTGCATAAACACTATCTTCATCAGTTGCTAAAGTTGGTGCAAGGTGTGAACTCTGTTCGTTAAGATTTGGAGTATTGGTTATGTTAACTGGTTCACCCCAATCTTCAGCATCTCTTCTAAAGTTCTGCCAAACGTCACAGAAAAATGAATCAGAGTTAGCATGTGTAACCCACTGTGCTACCCAAAATTCACCAGCTTTATCTTTTGCAAGATAAACTGAGTAACCCATCTGATGCAAACCAAGACCTTCAGCATCACCTGATATTGTACCACCGTACTGGGTGAATGTAGAGTCAGAAAGGATATCGCCTTCGCAAATAATTTTTGCATCCCAAACATCAGAATCAGTTTCAACATACTCAACTAATGCATTGTAACCTTTACTCCATGTAGTAGAGAAATCAGCATCGTTTGTATCAAGAATTGACATACCTGTAACGATATGAACCATACCATCGTTACCAACATTCATATCACCCTGATAAAATATGTATGCTGGAGTGCCATTATTTTTAAAATAGTTCCAAATGCCATTATATTCAGCAGTTGCTTCACTAAGAGTCCAGTCAACTACTTTAAATTCTGACCATGTGTCACCGTTATCGGTTGATTTTGAATAACCAGGTTCCCAGCCACCAAGACCAATAAGTTCAGGAAATGTTCCAAGAACAGCAAGATACTGTACGCCGTCCTGAGAAGCACCACCAATGATGTTAGAACCACCAAAATCAGAAACTCCATCACCACCAAAAGCAGCATCTTTCCACTGTTCAGGTTCAATTACTTCAACTTCACTATAGTCAGTTGTTCTGAATAAGTGAATGTCAGCAGGAGTTGATGCATCAGGATCGTACAAAGTGTTGGTCCAGAATACATAATAATCGTTATCTGAAGTCCACATTGGTGTAGCAGTTGAATATTTCTCTTCGTCTGTAGTTGCAGCAAAGTCAGAACCATCAACACCAAGATCAGCAGCATAACCTAGATAACCAAAACTTCCTCCACCTGGCAAAAGTTCAGGCCATGCAAAAGAAACAATGATATCATCGAAAACATCCTGTTCTTCAGGATTTAAAATAGCAGAAGATGGATAACGAGCTAAAATTTCAGCAGTCTGTCCATTCTGTACAGAAGTTTCACTTCTTGACCAAGTTGCACCAAGATCGGTAGAATATGCATACCAAAGTTCACCAGAACCAGCTGAATAGCCGCCCTGAGCTTCAGTCATACCACGATGAACAACAACAAGCAAGTTGCTTGCAGGATCATATGATACAGGGTTAATTTCGGCACTTGCCGGACCGTAAACATTCGGCATACCATTATCGGCAAGAAGAGTAAAACCAGGAATACTACCAGTTACTTCGTGTGTTCCGGTTACACTTCGTTCAGTAGCTGATGCAGGAGCATCATACTTTAACGGAGCTTTCTTCATGTTCTGTGCAAAAAATAAAGTTGGCAACAATAAAGCCACCACAAGAACGGTAAATAGTTTTTTGTGCATAGGTTACTCCTATTATTGTTAGGTATTAGTATGGATTAAGATTTAATTCTCTTTTTGATTGGAACCAGATAATTTTCACACTGTATTATATCCATAAAACTTTATATTTGTTGATACGTCTTAATGTTACCACTACTAACAAAAGTAAAAACCAAATTAATATAATGTTAACTCTTAATCAAGAGACAATATGGTAAGAGAAATATATTTACCTCTTTGGTTTTCCCCAAATTACTAAATCGTTAAAACTGTTATCGATAAAACGTGAATTTAACACACTGAAGATTTATTGTCAAGCTGGCAAGTATTAATTTTGTTGGAGATAGGCATGTTTGAGGTTAGTTTATAAGGTATATTGTTGAAATAATGAAAATAAATTCAAAATACTAGGCTGCCAATAATATGACAGCCTAATCTTTTATTAAACGTATGGTTTAATTTTTTCTTCGAACATCGATTTTGGAACTGCTCCAATTATGGTTTCCTTAACTTCACCACCTTGTATAATTAGTACTGTAGGAATGCTTCTTACACCATACTTAATAGCAGTTTGCTGATTTTCATCAACATCAAGTTTACCAACTTTAAGTTTGCCATCGTATTCGGTGGCAAGTTCCTCAACAACCGGAGCAATCATTTTACAAGGTCCGCACCATGCAGCCCAAAAATCGATTAGTACGGGAACTTCACTATTTATAACTTCAGCTTCAAAGTTACTGTCTGTTATGGTAATTGGTTTCATTAAAAACCTCCTGATAATTTAATAAACTTATATTACACCGTTTTTCTTGATCAGATCTCGGGCTATAATACCTTTCTGAATCTCGTTAGTTCCCTCAAATATTTTATTTATTCGGGAATCACGGTAAAATCTTTCAATTGGCAGTTCGCGGGAATATCCCATGCCACCATGTATCTGCACAGCATAATCGGCTACTTTATCAAGCCCGTCAGAACAATAAAGTTTTACCATTGCCGAATCTCTTGAAATATCCACACCCTTATCGTAGTTAACAGCGGTACGATATACAATCGATTCCATATTAAAAATGATAGTTCCCATTTCGGCAATCATAAACTGAACAGCCTGAAACTTGTTAATTGCCTGGTCAAACTGCTTTCTCTCTTTAGCATAACGTACAGAATCTTCAAGAAGTTGCTTTGCGGCACCTAAACATGCAGCACCCAAACCTAGCCTACCTGCATTAAGTGTTTTCATGGCAACAAGAAAACCTCTGCCATCACGACCAATTATGTTCTCTTTTGGTATTCTAACATTATCAAATGTAATAGGATTTGTTTTACTACCACGAATACCCATCTTTTTCTCAGCTGGTCCTGCCGAAAATCCGGGTGTGCTAGTTTCAACAATAAAAGCACTAATACCCTGTTTAGTTCTTGCGAACACAGAAAGGATATCAGCAATTTCACCATTTGTTATCCACAATTTTTCACCGTTAAGCACCCATTCGTCGCCATCAAGTTCGGCTCGGGTTTGTACATTAAACGAATCGGAACCAGCCTGAGCTTCTGTAAGACAAAATGCTGCAAGTTTTTCTCCACTGGCAAGCGGAACAAGATATTTCTGTTTTTGCTCTTCAGTGCCACCAAGGTAAATTGCATTGGAACCAATTGATTGATGCGCACCTATCAAGGTAGCGGTTGACATACAGCCACGGGCAATTTCTTCCTGGGTAATGCAATAACCCACTTCTCCAAATCCGCCGCCGCCATATTCTTCGGGGAAAGAAACACCAAGAATTCCCAATTCGCCTAACTGCTTAATCAATTCTTTTGGAATAGCTTCATCCTGATCAATTTTCGCGGCAACGGGTTTAATTTCGTTGTTAGTAAAATCTCTAACCATATCACGAAGCATTGTTTGCTCTTCGGTAAAATTAAATTCGAACATAAGAGGTTTCCTCTAAATGGTTTTTATTTGATAGGCTGACAAACTTTATCGCCAGTATAATCAATTATACTTTCACCACCATCAACACCAATTACGTTGCCCGAAATCCAGAATGCACTATCCTGGCAGAACATTACTATTGCTTTCGCAACATATTGAGGAGTGGTTAGTTTACCAGCAGGATTTTTCATTACTGCCGCATGCAACATGTTATCGTTTCCCGGGATCTTTCTTAATGCAGGGGTATCGGTAACACCAGCCATAATTGCATTTGCAGTTATACCCATTGAACCAAGCTCAACTGCTAACTGACGTATGTGCGACTCTAAAGCTGCTTTGGCTGCCGATACTGCACCGTAATGCGGAATAACTGTTCTTGAACCGGCACTTGTTAAACCAAATATTCTACCTTTTTCTGCAAACAGGTCTCTCTGCACAAGCCCCTGAGTCCAGTAAACAATAGTATGAGCCATTACATCAAGAGTCATAACCATCTGTGCTTGAGAAATACAATCAGCAGGATTTTTTGAAATATATGGTTTTAGTGATCCAAAAGCCAATGAATGGATTAATACATTAATCTTTTCCTTGTCCTTGTTAAATCTTTCTTCAATTTCGTCAAGGGTATCATTTCTTTTAATCTGATCAGCAGCATTCATGTTAAAAAATACAGCTTTCTTACCAGCATTTTCTATTTCTTTTATAATTTTTTCCACGTTAGGCATTGTGCTTTGTCTATCGAGGTGGATACCAAGTATATTATATCCATTTTTAGCAAGCTCAACTGCTGCTGCTCCGCCAAAACCACTTGATGCACCTAGTATTAGTGCCCATTTACTGCTCATATAATTCCTTTGTTTATTTCAAATTTAATTGCAAAATTTAATAAATATAAATTTTAAATCAAACAATACATACTACTTACACCGTTAACGTTGCAAAAGCCTTATACTTTCCCTGCCAACAATTCCGCTGATTTCGTCTATAATATCATTATTCAAACTAATTTTTGGCTCAATCATAAATGCTCGGGAAAACCCGTTGTTCTTAACCTTAAGGAAAACTTCCAGGCTACCCGGATTAGATTCAAACAACTTCTTAAGCTTTTCGATATGTTCAATTGTATGCTCGCCTTCAACAATATTTAATAGTAATTTTTTAGTATAAATACCAACCGATTCATCCAGCATTACTGCTTCATCAGCATGAATTTTTATTGCATCACCGCTACTTTCGGGTCTGCCATGCACAACTACCGTGTTCTCTTCCTTAATTATATCAACACATTCCTTATAAATCTTGGAGAACATTATGCACTCGCAGGAACCTGTAAAATCATCCAGCTTAAAGAAAGCCATCTGGTTGCCCGACTTGTCAATCTTTGTACGCATTGATGTAACAACACCAACCGCCATTACATCATCCTTATTTTCGAAAGTTGTAGGCTCACCCAGGTGTACCTTTGCAAACGAGTTATACTCAAGTAAATACTTCCGTAGTGGATGGTCTGATAGATAGAACCCCAAAACCTCGCGTTCTTTCTGCAATAAATCTCTATCACTCCACGGCTCAATATCAGGAATATCCGGCTCAGGTATTTCCATTTCTTCCATTCCGCCAAACAAACCGCTTGATTGGGATTTAATTGATTGCTGTGTTTTGGCACCAAAATTAAGAGCATCTTCAACTACTGCATAATTCTGGGCACGGTGCCCTTTACAAGTATCAAAAGCACCGGCAAGCACCAAACCTTCCAGTACCCTTTTATTTACAAGCCGTGTATCAACATTCGCACATAAATCGTATATACTGGTAAAAGGTCTGTCAATTTCCTTGCGTTTCCGCATTATTTCTTCAACAGCACCAATACCTACATTTTTAATAGCCGACATACCGAAAATAATTTTACCATCGGCAACACCAAACTTTACAAACGGATTATTAACATCAGGTGGCAAAACTTTTACCTTAAGGCGTCTTGCATCATCCAGCAGCATTGTTACCTTATCGGTATTACCAAATTCGTTGGTAAGGTTAGCAGCCAAAAATTCAGGCAAAAAGTGTGCTTTTAAATAGGCTGTTTGGTATGCAACAACACTATATGCAACCGCATGACTTTTATTAAAGCCGTAGTTTGCAAATTTATCAATTACAACAAATATTTCTTCTGCTGTTTCTTTTTTAATTCCGTTTTCAACTGCACCGGCAATAAACTTCTTCTTCTGCTCAGCCATTGCCTCAAGGTCTTTTTTACCCATTGCCCTTCGGAGAATATCCGCTTCGGCAAGACTCATACCGGCAATTACGTTAGCAATTTTAATTACCTGTTCCTGGTAAATAATAATACCGTATGTTTCCTTTAGTATAGGCTCCAGGTTTGGGTGCAGGTACTCAATTGGCTTACGACCATGCTTCCTGTCTATAAAGTCATCTATAAACTCCATTGGACCCGGACGGTACAACGCATTCATTGCCGAAAGGTCTTTTATACTGGTTGGTTTAAGGTTCTTGAGATATTCCCTCATCGCACCCGATTCAAACTGAAATACTGCCGTGGTTTGTCCGCGTGCAAAAAGTTCGTAAGTTTTCTGGTCATCTAAAGGTATATCATCTATATTATACTCTTCAAGATTATGAGTTACCTTTGCTAATTCAATAGCATCCCTTATAATTGTAAGAGTACGCAGACCAAGAAAGTCCATTTTAAGCAAACCAGCATCATCCAGTTCTTTCATATTGTACTGGGTAACAAGATCGCCATCACCACCGGCTTTTGCAAGTGGTACAAAATTGCTAACCGGACCCGGAGTAATTACCACACCGGCAGCATGTTTTGATGAGTTACGGTTCATTCCTTCAAGTATTTTACCGTATTTAATCAACTCATGTATTTTTGGGTCATCACTTTTATTTACCCATTCAAGTTCGGGCACCTCGTCAAGAGCCTGTTCAATAGTAAAAACCCTGCCAAACTTTGTTGGTATGTGTTTGGTAATGCTGTTTACAACTGGAATAGGGATTTGCAAAACACGAGCAACATCGCGTAATACCGCTTTTGAGGAGAGACGGTTAAAAGTGATGATCTGGCAAACCGAATCTTCACCATACTTGTGTTTTGTATATTCAATTACTTCACCACGCTGGTCATCAGCAAAGTCAACATCAATATCGGGCATTGACTTACGGGCGGGATTAAGAAACCTTTCGAAAAGAAGATCATAATCCATCGGGTTAATATTAGTGATACGCATTGCATATGATACAAGCGAACCTGCTGCTGACCCCCTTCCGGGTCCAACCGGAATACCCATATCCTTAGCTGCGTTAATAAAATCCTGTGTAATAAGGAAATATCCCGAATACCCCATTGAGGTAATTACACCAATTTCGTAGTTAAACCTTTCCTCAACCTCCGGAGGAATTACACCATTGTAACGTTTTTCGAGTCCCTGCCGGGCAAGAAGCGTAAAATATTCATCGAGGTTATTAGCACCCGATTCTTCCGGAATTGGGAAGATGGGATAATGGAATTGGGAAAAACCAAGTTTAAAATCAACCTTATCGGCAATTTCCAGGGTATTTTCAAGAGCATCAGGGTAATCCTTAAACAACTCCTGCATCTGCTCGGTTGACTTAAAATAAACCTGGTCTGTTCGGTATCTTAAATTTTTGTAATCAACATTACCCGACTTGTCACCAAGGTTAAGCAATATATTATGAGCAATTGAGTGTTCCTGCTCAATATAGTGAATATCATTGGTGGCAATAAGTTTTATATCAAGTTCTTTAGAAAGCTGCGGAATCCATTCCATCATCGGCTTTTCAATATCGAGCCCGTGATCCATTATCTCAAGATAAAAATCGTCACCAAAAATTTCCTTGAATATAAGTGCATTTTCTTTGGCTTTTGGAATATCATTATTAATAACCGGAGCTGCAACAGGTCCTCCAGCACACGCCGAAGTACAAATTATACCCTCACTGTGCTGACGCAATATATCAAGATCAATACGTGGCTTATAGTAAAAGCCTTCGGTAAAACCAATGGTACAGAGTTTAATCAGGTTTTCATAACCCTTACTTGTTTTTGCAAGTAAAATAAGATGATTATAGTTACGTGATTGCTTTCTGCCGCCTGCACTCTTCTTTTCAAAACGGGAACCCGACATCGTAATATATGATTCCATTCCAAGGATAGGTTTAATACCTGCCTTACTTGCCTTTTTGGTAAACTCGGAACAACCGAACATAACACCATGATCGGTTAGAGCCAATGCAGGTTGTTCATACTCCTGTGCTTTGGCAACTAATGCAGGTACAGTTGCAGCAGCATCCTGTAAGCTGTAATGACTATGATTATGTAAATGTACAAAATTACCCATTCTGCTACCTACTCTAATTTTTTCCGGTATGCCCAAAACCACCAGCACCGCGAACAGTATCGGTAAGTTCATCTACCTCGGTTATATCAGCTTGTATAAGCTCGGCAATTATCATTTGTGCAATGCGATCACCACGCTTAATAACAAAATCGGTATCCGAAAAGTTGAACAAAATAACTTTAACTTCACCTCTGTAATCGGCATCAATTGTACCAGGCGAGTTAAGCACTCCTATACCATGTTTGGCAGCCAATCCACTGCGGGGGCGTACCTGTACTTCATAACCAAGAGGTATTTCCATTGATATACCGGTTGGCACCATACCTACTTTGCCCGCTTCAAGAATATAACTATTTTCAAGAGCGGCTCTTAAATCCATACCCGAACTATAATCGGTTTCATATTTTGGTAAAGGTAAATCATTAAATTCACCTGATATGCGCTTTATTTTTAGGCTAACTTTTTTCATCATTTTTTTCTTTGTAAAGAGTTTAAAAGTATTTTTAATTCACTAAATCTGATTGCCCTGAAAATAAAAATCGAGAGCAAATAACCAACCGGAAAAACGAATTTATACACAAACGGTAAACCATTGCTGGTAACCACACTATAGTAAACACTTATTATTATTCCGATTGTGGCAAGTATAACAAATATTTTGCCCCATTCATACTTTACCGGATATACCTTGTTGGCAAAATAATAGAGTCCTATTGCCATAACAAAATAACTGGCAAAGGTAGCAAAGGCGGCACCAAGTATTCCCCAAACAGGAATAAGCAAAAGATTAACAACAACATTTACAATTGCACCCAACCCCGATACATAAGGCAAGTATTTTGTTTTTTCCTCAATATATATACCGGCAGCAAAATTAAAATAGATGCCGTGGAACAGATACCCAAGCAATACAAGAGGGACAATATAAAATCCTGAGATAAAATCTTGCCCAATTAACGTTTTGGTAGCTGTTATTTGAATAGATACAATATCATCAATAAATACCGATAATCCTAACCATATAAAACCCGCAATAAATACAAACACGGTTAGTACTTTCGAAAATATTTCTTTGGCATTTTTTTCATTTGCATTACTCAGGAAAAACGGCTGCCATGCATAGTTAAACATAACTACGAAAAGCATCATAAAAACGCCAAGTTTGTAATTTGCCCTGTACAGACCAACTGTTTCGAAGTTTGTTAATCTTTCAAGAATAGGTACATCAATCATTTGCACCATCATTGAAGTTAAACTGGCTGGCAAATATGGCAGTCCAAACTTTATCAGTTTGTTAAAAAGCTCTCGGTTAAAATTAAATGACAATTTTTTGGCTATATCAGGCAATAAAGCCACAAGCGAAAATACTGATGCTGCAAGATTACTAATAAAAATAGCCTCTATTCCGAAATCATAAACTACTATAAGAATTAGATTAAGTGACAGATTTATAAATATATTAAACAGTTTTATTGTAGCAAACTTTACAGGTCTGTTTTCTAGTCTTAAATCGGCAAACGGAATAAGTGCAAGGGTATCAAAAAATAGTATAAAGACTACATACTTCATCAGGTAATGGTAATTACCGGGTAATGAAGCAAGACTTGCAACATTATCGCTAAGCAGATAAAAAATAGTTGTAAGGAAAAGTGTTGAAAACGTAACAAGCCAAAATGGCGTGCTGAATGCTTCTCTTTTTTCCCTGCCCTTTTTATGTGTAGCATACTTCATAAATGCGGCATCCATACCGTAGATGTAAGCAATATTTAGAAATGCCACAATAACATATACCTGCGTATAAATACCAAAATCGTTTCTTGAGATAAGGTTGGTATAAAGTGGTACAAGCAAAAACTGGAGGAATCTGCCAACTATGGTAGATACACCATAAATAGCAGTTTCCTTTGAAAGTTGTTTTATTTTTCCGAGGATGCTCATTTAATACCTAATCAAAAAGCGGAGCTATTGCATCGAGGTACATTTTAGGGGGTTTTACCGGACGCTTGGTTTCCGAGTTAATAAACATGTGTTCGGTATAACCATCAGCTAAAAGTTCGCCTGTTTCTTTTCTTATAACTTTATAATCGATATGCACCTTTGCCGAGATATGCTCCTTAACAGAAGCCTCAATTGTAAGCAAATCATCATAAACAGCTGGTCGTTTAAAAAATAAACGAGCTTCGATTAGTGGCAACTGATAGCCTTTTTTTTCAAGTTCTGTGTAAGCTAAACCTGTTGAGCGTAATAATTCATTACGTCCTACTTCAAAATATTCAAGATATCTTCCGTTATAGACAAACTGCATCATGTCAGTATCTGCATAGCGGACTCTGATTTCACTTTTTACTGGTTTCATAAGGTACCGGAAATGAAGTTCTAAAATTTATGAGTTATAAACTCCCATTTTCCCGAATTTTTCAATTCTGGAATCGAGAAGTTTTGTTTTGGATTTTTTCTGTACTGATTTTAGTTCTTCAATTAATGTTGTTTTAAGAGTTGCTGCCATAGCAGTTTCGTTGTTATGAGCACCACCAAGAGGTTCAGGAATAATTTTATCGATAATACCTTGTTCCAGCAGATCGTAAGAGGCAAGTTTTAAAGCTTCTGCTGCCTTTTCCTTAAACTCCCAAGTCTTCCATAAAATACTTGAACATGATTCAGGACTAATTACCGAATACCATGCATTTTCCAGCATTAAAATTCTGTCGCCAATACCCATACCAAGAGCACCACCACTGGCACCTTCACCAATAATAGTAACTACAATAGGAGTTTTAAGTCGGCTCATTTCCAGCAAATTTTTGGCAATGGCTTCAGCCTGACCGTTTTGCTCTGCCTCAAGTCCGGGAAAAGCACCCGGAGTATCAAGAAAAGTAAGTACGGGCATATCAAATTTTTCGGCAAGTTTCATAAGACGCAATGCCTTACGGTAGCCTTCAGGGTTAGCCATACCAAAATTCCTAAAAATATTGGATTTGGTATCGCGACCTTTTTGATGCCCCATAACCATTACTTTTTGTCCTTCAAGGGTAGCAAACCCGCCAACTATTGCATTATCATCCCTGTAAAGTCTATCACCGTGCAACTCAATAAAATCATCAAAAACAAGGTTAATATAATCGAGGGTATAAGGTCTTTGTGGGTGACGTGCAAGTTGCACTCTCTGCCATCGTGAAAGGTTATTATATATATTTTTCTTTAACTGATGAACTTTCTCTTCAAGTATTTTTATTTCGCCTTCAAGATGAAGCTGAGCTTCAAACTGACGCATTTCATCTATTTTTTTCTCAAGCTCAAACACGGGCTTTTCGAAATCGAGCATCACTTTCATTTTTTCTCCCTGTCGAGGAACATTTTGGAAATAGTTTTCCCGAGTATTTCAAAATCGAACCACAAGTTTTGGTTACGTGCATAGTAAACATCAAGCTTGTAAGTATCCTTTTTTGTTCCGGGAACACCTTCCGTAAACCACAAGCCAGTCAAGCCCGGTTTACCAAGATATAGTTCATCCTGAACAGCTTTATTTATAGGACCTACTATGCTTTTTTTACCGGAAAAAACTTTCGGCATACCAAGGATAAAACTAACCAACCTCGATTTTTTTAATCCAATTTTGGAAAGCAAATATATAAAAGGAAATACAAAAAGCAAGGTAATGCCGGAAATGATAATATCTGCTGTCCTTTTTATTTCAGCCTGCGGAAATGCCGAAATATTATAGCTAAGGTGCACCAGTGGGATGTCATCCAGCATATTTATAGCTGTTTTTCCAACAATAAAATCGTGTTCATTACCGGCTACCAAAAACTCAATATTATATCCCTGGCATTTCGAAACCACACTAAACATCTGGTCAAAAGATATTTGATCGGATGCAAAAATAACCTTGTCAATCTTGTTGCTTTCAACAACACGTAAAATATTTTCGGTTGAACCTATAACCTCAAAACCGTCAATTTCTTTACCAATCTCTTCAACACCAAAGCCAACCAAACCGATAACATTATGAATATTAAGATAATTGGATTGCAACTTTTCTGCCAAATTGGAAGCCTCTTTACTTGAACCTATCACAATTGTACGTGTTTTTTTAAGACCGTCCTCAACACCAATTCTAAAAACAAGTTTGGCAATAATTCGCCATAAAGGTAATGCTACAAGTAAAATAGCAAAGGTTATAAGTACAACAGCCCTGCTAAATGCATATTGCTTAAAGAAGTAAGTAAATGCGGAGATAAAAACAAAACCGGCAAAAAGAGTAAGTATATTTTTAAGAACCGAGAACGAATTTTTGCGATAAACTCCTGATACCGCGAAAAACGTTAGCTGAATAATTGCAGGGACTAAATAAACCCAGGGTTTTGCGTAATCCGGGAAACCGGCTCCTGTCTGGAGCAAATAAGTCTCGGCTTCAATAATTGCAACGGTAACAAAAACAAAATCGATAATAGCAGGAAATATTATAAAACGATATATGCTAACGAATGCTAATAATTTCCTCAGAAATATTGCCATTTGTAAAATAACCTCAACCAATAGGTAAGAAGAGAAATGTTTCTTTACAAATTTGTGCATTGCATCATAAAAAACACGGGTTGAGTTCATATTACTACGTTTTGTGCTTTCACCCTGATAATGAATTATCTGGGTATCGTGGTAATAATAAACCTTGAAACCGGCTTTTTGTGTACGGTAACAAAGATCAAGGTCTTCGCCGTACATAAAGAACTCGGGATCAAAACCGCCAATAGTTTCGTAAACTTCTCTATTAAAGAACATAAATGCACCCGATATTGCATCAACTTCATAAGTTTCGTTTTCATCGAGAAAGGTTAGATTATAACGGGCAAAAAGTTTGCTTTTGGGAAAGAGTGTACTTAAGCCGGTAATTTTGGTAAATGAGGTCCAGGGTCCGGGGAAACCTCTCCGGCAAGGTAATTGTAATGAGCCATCCGGATTAAGAACCTTGCAACCAGCCATTCCGGCATCGGGTGTATTCTTAAAGAATTCCACCATTTTATCAAGGGTATCTTCCTTAACAATTGTATCGGGGTTGATAAGTAATATATACTTGCCAGTTGAAATTTCGAGCCCAAGGTTATTTGCAGCTCCAAAACCAAGGTTAACCTTACTATCAATCAACTTAACCCAGGAATATCTCTCTCTTAAAACTTCAACACTTCCGTCTGTTGAGGCATTGTCAACAACAATAACTTCAGTATTTAAATTATTGGAAGCTTCCTTAATTGAATCGAGAAGCTTCTGCAAAAATTCTTTTACATTATAATTAACAATAATAAGTGAGAGATCAACCATAGTTCTATTTCAGCATACCAAACATACTTCTAAATCTTAGTTTCCAAACCATAATCACGGCTTCGCGAACAATTTTTTTCGACATTTTGGAGCGACCATGCACCCTGTCCATAAAAATAATTGGTACTTCATGAATCTTGAAACCTTTTTTCCAGGCTTTAAAATTCATTTCAATCTGGAAGGAATAACCATTTGAACGAATATTATCAAGGTTAATTGCTTCAAGAACTTCTCTGCGAAAGCATTTAAAACCACCAGTTGAATCCTTAACAGGCAAGCCTGTAACTA
Organism: Melioribacteraceae bacterium; assembly: GCA_963663615.1. GTDB lineage: Bacteria > Bacteroidota > Ignavibacteria > Ignavibacteriales > Melioribacteraceae. The sequence goes on along the minus strand of OY760517.1, from coordinate 269,258 downwards.
CTTTGGTATATTGGTTAGCAAAATAACTTAACAGCAAACGCTGCATTGGCCAGTTAATAACATTAACACCCTGTATATAACGACTTCCAATAATAAGATCATACTTTTCAATAGCTTCAAGAAATGCGTTAATATCTTTTGGATCATGGGAAAAATCAGCATCCATCTGAATAGCTACATCGTATCCATTCTTCAATATATATTTGAAGCCTTCAACATAAGCTGTACCAAGTCCCAGTTTACCGGGTCTTTTTAATAGATGTACTCGCTCATCGTTTTTGCTGTATTCCTCTACGTAATCCCCTGTACCATCCGGCGAATTATCATCCACTATCAGAATATCAATATCAGGATATCTACCAATCAGATCAGGAATTAGTTTGCGGATATTACTAATTTCGTTATACGTTGGTATAATAACAATAGATTTTCTCATTCCGTTACCTATATATCATTAATCGAAATGCCCTTTTCCCAAAAGGACAATAAATATGGTTCTTAATATAATCTTTAAATCCATTCTTAGTGAAATATTTTCAATATAAAAGAGGTCATAACGTAATTTTACCTTAACATCTTCCATGTCCTCATCATATTTATGCTTAACCTGAGCCCAGCCAGTTACACCCGGTCGTACCTTAAGTCTTCTTTTATAAAGAGGTATTTGCTCGGCAAGCTTTTCAACAAAGTATGGTCGCTCGGGACGCGGACCAACAAAGCTCATTTCACCTTTAAGAACATTTATCATTTGCGGTATTTCATCAATTCGTACTTTACGAATAAACGCACCAATTTTCGTTATACGCGGATCGTTTTTTTGTGCCCAAACCGGACCCGATTTTTTTTCGGCATCATTACGCATTGAGCGAAACTTCATCATTCTGAATGGTTTGCCATTTAACCCTGAACGCTCCTGAATAAAAAGCATTGGACCCGGTGACTCCAGCTTAATGGCAATTGCCGTAATAATGGTTATTGGCAACGAAACTATTAAAACCAGAATTGATACCACAATATCCATCAATCTTTTTACACGTTTTTCCCATTCGGGCATAAGCTGTGGCATAATATCAATAAGAGGGAAACCATATATCTGTGTAGTTCTTGCCTGCCCAGCCATAATTTCATATAAATCAGGCACAATTTTTATTCTAACATTTTTATCATCACTTTTCGAAATAACATTGAGCATTACATCATCTTCATGCTTTTCGGTAGCAATAATAATTTCATCTATATTAAAGTCATCTATTATCTTGTCAATATTTCCTGCAAGATCAACAACCTTAACCCCGTTATATTCCTTGCCAATATTATCGGGATTTATTGCTGCATAAGCCTGTACATCCAAGCCAAGTGCCCTATGCTTAAGTATTGTATTATGAATATTAAATGCTTTTGGATTAAACCCGACAATAATCGCATTTTTTCTGCCAATACCTTTAACCAAAAGTTTCCTTTGAATACTACGTACCAACACTCTGCCAGTACTAACTGCAAAAAGGAAAATACCCCAGTAAACGAGTATAAAAAATCTGTTGCTTGCATGAGCATTGTGAACAACATCATCATACAGAATAAGGAAAAAGAGTAAAAATATTCCAACAAAAGAAGCTTTGAACAGACTACTTAGCTCGTCGAACCGTGATGCAGCAAACCACGTTCGATACATGCCAACAAACATAAATATTAGTAGCCAGTATATGTAAACCACAAACATGGTAATAAAAAACTCCGGACTGGAGATCATTTTAAACCAGCCGGTTTCAACCCGCAGGAAGAAAAATACTCCCCAGGCTATGTTAATTGATACAAAATCAACTAACAGAACTAATATTTTTTCAAGTCTTTTATCCACAGCAATAAAATTTATTAAATACTAATTTAACTCAATACCAAGCGAATCATCAAGGTCAAGAATTTTTTCAGCAATATATTTACCAATAGAAAGAGATGCCGTTGCTGCCGGAGAGGGAGCATTGCATACATGATAAATATTACCACCTCCAACTATAGCAAAGTCATCAACAAGTCCGCTACTTTTATCGCAAGCCTGAGCCCTTACACCAGCTCCCCCAGTAACCAGGTCGCCAGAGTTAACGGCAGGAATAAGTTTACGCAGAGCTTTAACAAAAGCCTGTTTATTATACGATCTATAAAACTCACCCATACCGGTCATCAAGTATTTACTCATAACTTTTCTAAAACCTTTCCAGGCAAAAGTTTCAATAGTATCGTTTAAACTAAACGAAAATTTTGAGTATCCTTCTCGTTTAAATGCAAGCACAGCATTAGGACCAGCTTCAACACCACCATCAATAATATTGGTAAAGTGCACGCCCAAAAAAGGAAATGCAGGGTTTGGCACAGGATATACAAGCGTTTTCACCAAACTTCTTTTGCTTTCTGCCAGTTTGTAATACTCGCCCCTGAATGGTATAATACGCAATGTATGTTCAGGATGAGTCATTTTCGCAATTCTATCCGAATGCAAACCGGCACAACTTACCAACTTGCCTGTAACAAACTTCTCATTATTTGTATGAACAACTACTTCGTTTTCATTTTCCTTTATATCCACCACAGTGGAATTAAACCTTATATCGGCACCACTATTCTTAAGTTTTTTGGCTAACCTGTTACATACATCAGTAAAGTTAATTATACCGGTTTGAGGCACTTTAATTCCGGCAACGGCATTTACCTGGGGCTCGATATCATTTACCCCATTGGCATCTAATATTTCAATGCCTTCAAGTCCGTTTTGCACACCACGCTCATAAATGCTGTTCATTCTTTCAACCTCATCATCAGAGGTAGCAACAATAACTTTACCGCACAAGTTATAGTTTATTTGTTCTTCATTGCAAAAATCAATCAGATATCTGTAACCACGTTTGCAGTTTTTAGCTTTAAGACTACCTGGCTTGTAATAAATACCCGAATGTATTACTCCGCTGTTATTACCTGTTTGATGAGCCGCTACCCTGTCCTCTTTTTCAAGAACCAGGATATTAAGCGATTTATCAAAATTATGAAGTTGCCAGGCAGTTGCAAGTCCAACAATACCAGCACCCACTACAACAACATCGTAAACCATTAGTCAATCACCATTTATCAGATTTCGGCAACAAATAACCTATAATAAAACCCAAACCCCAACCAAAATGCATTGCAAAAACCAGCAAGGGAATAACAGGCATATAATGCAATTTTTTTGGAAACACCTTAATAAGGGACGCCAATATATTAATAACAAAATACCCGGACATAACACCTGCTAACAAAAGGAGTGCTTCTTCGGCAAAGATACCTGCAACAAGCAAACCAACTATCATTAGAACAAATACAGGAGGGATCATATGTTTGGGTGTAAGTGCATCATTATGTTTTTTAAACATGTTAACACGCAAAATTCCATAACGAAACATTTGCTTAACAAATTTATATATCGATTTTCTTGGGTAGTAATCAGTCTTAATTTTTGGTGAATACCAAATTTTGTAACCTTTTTGTCTTATTCGCCAGTTAATTTCAGCATCTTCTGAAATAGCAAACTCTTCTTCAAAGTAACCTATTTCGTTAAACAGTTCCTTTTTGTAGGCAGCATAAACAACAGTATCCACATATTGTTCTTTTTTACTCCAGCGATATTGTGCACTTGCCATGGCAAACGGCATTTCCATTACCTGCCCAATAATAGACTGTTTGTAGGTTAAGCCAACATTTTTTTGTGTACCACCAGTAACCTTAACATCCTTTTCGTGAAGATACTGATTATTATACTTTACAAAATCCTTGTCAATTTTAGTATGAGCACCAAGAATAACAACAACATCTCCCTGTGCATTTTTAATACCAATGTTTAACGAAATTGGTGTTTTCTTTTTAGGATTATCATAAAGTTTAACATTCTTGTATTTTTTTTGGTAATCGGCAACAATCTCACGAGTCCTGTCCTTGCTAAGTCCGTCAACAATCACAATCTCAATTTTATCAAGCTCGTAATCCTGTTCAATAATGGAATCCAAACATCTCGCAATATAATCTTCTTCATTAAGGCAGGGAATAACAATAGAAAATTTGTAAAGATCAGGCACTATTCAATACCAAATTAGTTAAAAAACACAGACATACAATATAATGTTTTTACCCCCCGAAATGCCAATTATTGTTGTTTAAAGTTTAATTAACTACATATTGTCCAACGGGAACCAACTCATTGATCTAATTCAGTTAGATCAATTATATATCTTTCGAAGAAATTTAACAGATATCGAAAATACTTATCATAATCATAACCAGCTTCGGTTTCATGGCATTTATTTAATTTCTTAAGGAACTTGTTCTTTTTGCTTCCACCCTCAATTTCTCGCCATTTAACCATCTTATTATTACTAAAAAGATAAACACTAAGAATCATTCTGCCAATTCTGCCATTGCCATCATAAAACGGGTGAATTTTAACAAACCTTCGATAAAACTCTAATCCATTTTCAATAGGCTTTCCATTCTTCTGAGTTAATACAAAAACAGCATTCTTTAATTCATCAGTTATTCTCTCAGGTGAGGAGCCATAAAATTTGAATTCACCTGCTTTTCTTTGATGAAAACCTCCAAATCCCACATTACCTGAATAAGCGTCTTTACTTTTTCTAAACTTGCCAGCATTATTCAGTATTTCATTAAATAGATAATCATGAAGCAACCTAATGAGCAAATAGTAGAATAGCGGTTGCAGATAATCACCAACAACTAATTGATTAAGTGGGAACCTGTTCCATTTTGTACTGTTTTTTTTAACTGATTTTGCGAGAGGTTCAATATTCGATTCAAGCATTTGATATCGTGTTTGTATGAGTTCGAATGCATCCTGTGGACTCAAAGAAATCCCGGACGGGAAATCCTGCATAAGTTCTGCAAGATAATTTATTTCATGGTTAGGATATTCACCAGTCATTGAAATGTTGTTTAAATTCTTGTGAAGTTTTTTCGGAGAGTTTTAAATACTCTTTATAGTTTTTATAATTGCATCCTGAACTATTATCGTTCTCACTAAAATCAAAGATAAACGAGTAATGAAGATCGGTTTCAACCGGATAGAATGGTTTATTAAAGTCAATTGGAAAATTCTTTGCAAAATTAAGAGTTGAATAAAACTTTAATATAGACGCTGGAGCAATAATTTCATCTTTTTGCGTCTCTTTCCAGGGCAAATCCTGGTGTGTCATTGAAGATAATGTATAAGCACTAAACTTTATATAGTTCGATACAATAAAATCTATAAATTCAATTTCACTAATCGATAAGTCCGGATAATTCTTTTTACTGTTTTTAATCCCGGAACCACCAAATTCTTTATAATTGTAATACGTTTCTACATTTACAGGACCGTGTTCCCATTTAACAAAATCATCTTTTACAATTTCATTACCGGAAACAATACCCCAAACATAGACATAATATAACAGCTTCTGCAATTTAAGCGGTGTAATATTAAATTGCGAAGAGTAATTATCTAATAAATGGTATGATAAATCAATTGATTTCATAGTATGATTTTTGTTTTTATTATGCTTATCAATAAAATATAACACTTAATCCATTGATATTCAATAAAGTTCCATATCTGGAATAAGATACTAATACCCAGGTTCTTTTAGCCAGCCGTATGCATGGGTAATAATTTCTTCGAGTGAGTATTTGGGTTCCCAGCCAAGAACTGTTGATGCTTTTGTGTTATCAGCAACCAACACACCTGGATCACCTTCGCGTCTTTCGGCAACCTCGTAATTTACAGGAAGTCCAGTTACTTCTTCAACTTTTTTGATAATCTCCATTACTGAAAAACCGTTACCTGTACCAAGGTTAAATACTGTTGAATCATTCCCCTCATTCAGGAAGTTTAACGCACGTAAATGTGCATCAGCCAAATCGAATACATGGATGTAATCTCTTATACAAGTTCCATCGGGTGTATCGTAATCATCTCCAAAAACAAATATTTTATCGCGTTGTTTTAGTGCAGTTTTAAGTACAAGTGGAATAAGGTGTGGTTCAGGGTCGTGCGATTCACCAATTTTAGTTTCAGGATCACTACCAGCTGCGTTGAAATAACGTAATGCAACATATTTTAATCCAAATGCCCTGCTGTAATCCGCCAACGCCTGTTCAACAATATATTTGGTTTTGGCGTATGGATTTATTGGGTTAATTTTAGCTGATTCCGAAATTGGTACTATTTCAGGATTACCATATAGTGAGCATGTTGAAGAAAATATAAACTTCTTTACTCCTGCTATTTTCATAGCATCAAGCAATTTAATTGAGCCTATTACGTTATTGTTGTAGTAAAGTGAAGGGTCCTGCACCGATTCCCCAACATAAGCGAATGCCGAAAAATGAAATACTGCATCGATTTTATTTTCCGTCATTATGCTAACCATCTTGTCAGTGTCGGCAATATCAGCCCTATAAAACTTTACATCCTCATCAACCGCTGCCTCAAAACCTCGGGATAGATTGTCAGCAACAACTACATTAAGCTTTTTTTTCTTAAGATACTTTACAAAATGCGACCCGATATATCCGGCTCCACCTGTCACCAAAACATTCATATACGCCTCAATTAATTTTAATTTCCTAATTTAAAAACAATTTAACCTGAAATCACCATAATACCAACAAAAGAGTTAGTATTTTAACTACAAACAAATCACTAAATATTCGCATAACCGGATAAATTTGATTGGGAAATTGCAAAGATGCTATTCAGATACTATCTTTGCGTCACACCACTACTTATATTGGGATTAACAAACTGTATGGAAAACTTCAAAATATCATCCAAACCGTATTTATTAAAGAATAAAATACAGAATTACGCCTGGGGAACAAAAAATGAGGAAGCATTTATTTCACAATTATTAGGAACAGTTGCTGAAAAGGACTTACCCTATGCCGAACTCTGGATTGGGGCACACCCAAAAGCTCCTTCCGAAATAATGGATGGAGAAAAGAGTTATCTTCTTTCCGATATTATTGAAAGCTATCCCGCTGAAGTTATGGGAAAAAAGGTTACCGACAAATTTGGAAGCAATCTGCCATTCCTGTTAAAAGTATTAAGTGCAAATACGGCATTATCAATTCAGGCACATCCTAATAAAAAACTTGCTGAAAAATTGCACACAGAAGACCCTGAACATTATCCCGACGATAACCATAAACCTGAAATCGCCATTGCACTCGACTCCCTCAAGGCAATTGTTGGATTCAAGCCAATTGACCAATTAGTTAAAGTATTTATGGAGTATAGCGAGTTACTTGAGTTGTTCCGCAATAAGGAGGTAATGAATAAACTAGCTACCCGAAAAGACGCACCGGATGAAATTATCAGATCTGTTTATTCAGAAATTATGCATACAGGTGCAGATCAGTTGGAAAGAGTAATAAATAAGCTAAAAAAACGTTTTGAAAAGAATGATGCACTTGCCCCTGAAGAAAGTGAATTTTTAACACAGTACGATAACTACGGCGTTGATGTGGGATTGATTTCAATATTGCTTTTCAACTACATTACACTAAAACCAGGTGAAGGTTTTTACACAGGTGCGGGTATTCCCCACGCTTATATAAAGGGCAATATCATTGAATGTATGGCTAACAGCGATAATGTTGTTCGTGCAGGATTAACTCCAAAGTTTAAGGATGTAGATACATTACTTAGCATGCTGGATTACACAAAATCCAGACCCGAAATAATGAAACCACGGCATAATAGCTATACCTACAAAACTGAGGCTTCCGAGTTTGAAATAACAAAATCTGTAATTAACGAATTACATGAATTGAAAAACGATACTCTCAAAATTTTACTCGTGTTATCGGGTAAACTCATCATTATGTATGCTGAAAATGAAACTATGGAAGTTACAAAAGGGAACTCTGTACTTATACCAGCCATATTGGGAAATTACAAACTATCTGGTGATGGTGCAGAGATTTTAATTGCCGAAGTACCTGTATAATAGTTTTATAACAATTAGAATAACTAGATTATTTAGATTGAGTAATCAATTTTCGGGAGTATAGTTTCGTTACCCAGTATTACGACATCTTTTTTATTACAATATATCGCTTATTAGTTAGTGGCAATAAATCGATTAATAATTTAATATTCCGTTCGACAATGTAATTGACTCTTTGTTTATTTCTTAATAGCTAAATTATGTTGCGGTAATGATTTCGTACTTTCGAAAAAAACTTCACTTATATCTTGGGCTTAGCGATAACATCTCTGACGATTACAATAAAACCAGAGAACGTGGTAAAATTCTATTGATGAATACTGTTATTGTTATAGGAGGTCTATATCTTTTGATATGGAGTATTCTTGCCTATTTTAGGGGAAGTATGGTATTCACATACATCGATTCCGTAGCAGCACTTATTCTCGCACTAACATATATCTATCTTAACAAAACTCAAAAGCTTTGGCAATCCTCTTATGTAGTTGTTCTCTTGTTTACTCTCCATTTTCAATACATTTTGTACAGTGGTGGTATCTCCAAGGGAGGTTTTTTATGGACTTTAGTTTATCCAATAGGCGTATTATTTTTTTATGGAAAAAAAGCCGGATCTGTTCTTTCATTACTTTTTCTTGCAATTGCAATTATCAATCTTAACATTTCACCAGTTTACTCCCTTGAAGGCATTGAATTTCAGTTACGTTACATTGGTGTTTATTCAATAATTCATTTTATTGCGTTTGCTTTCGAGTTAGCCAGAAATTTTCTAGAAAAACGAATTATCGCAAATAATAGAAAACTTAGAGAAAAAATAGCTGAGCTTCAGACAAAGGATGTTGCACTAAACAAAGCAAAAGAAGTTGCCGAAACCGCTGATAGAATAAAGTCGGAATTCCTGGCTCAAATGTCCCACGAAATCAGAACCCCAATCAATACTATACTTAACTTTAGCTCGCTTATCGAAATAGAAACCTGCGAAACTTTACCCGAAGAATTGCAAGGAAGCTTCAAATCTATAAGAACTGCATCCGACAGACTAATAAGAACTGTTAATCTTATCCTCGATCTCTCGGCAGTTGAAGCAGATGCATTCCAGCCAAAATATGAAATGATAAACATTCAGGATGAGGTATTACAACCAACTGTAAATGAGTTTATGCCTGAGGCAAACGATAAGGGTCTGGAGATAAACTATATACCAAATACAGATATTGATCCAATAATTAAAATCGACAAATACTCATTTACCCAAATTATAATAAACCTTGTTCATAATGCAATTAAATATACACCAAGCGGTTATATAACAATTATACATGACAAACTTGATGGCAAACATGTAATTGATATTATTGATACCGGGATTGGAATACAGGATGATTACCTGCCCAACTTGTTTAAGAAGTTTAGTCAGGCTACGCAAGGTTATACCAGAACTTTTGAAGGTAATGGTTTAGGCTTGGCAATTGTTAAAAAATATTGTGAACTTAATGATTTTGATATATCGTTAAAAACAAAATTTGGGGAAGGCACCAAATTTAGAATAACTAGTAAAGCAACTTATTAATTATCTGTTCCTTGAAAGATTAATTATTATAAATTAAGTTTACTTTATTCGATATATTTATTCTGCGATAATTACATGAAAGTACTAGCTCTTGAAAGAGAAATACCTGATAAAACAAACAAGGATTTTGAACCACATCTTAAAGATGAAGCTCTTGCTGTTCTAAAATTACAGAGCGATGATATAATTCGCGAAATTTATTTCAGAGCAGATAACTCGGAGGCAGTTTTAGTTCTTGAAGTAAATGATACGGATGAGGCTAAAGAGGTTCTTAATAAATTGCCTCTTGTTAAAAACGGACTAATTAAATTCGATATTATTCCTCTTAAACCTTATCCCGGTTTTAACAGACTAATTATTAATAGTTAAACAATTATATTTTGTCATTTATCAAGTATTTCATGCAGTTAGTCTAAAAAGTATTGAATCTATACTTGTTCTTGTGATATTGACATTAATTACAATTATTAATTAATAGTATAAAACTGAACTTATATATCTATTTGGGAGCATAAATGAAAAGTAGAAAACAGACTATTTTAGTCTGGGTTATTTCCCTTTTATTCACAATAACCCTGCAGGCACAGTACAATTATCTCGGAAGTTGGGATAACAGTGGTGTTCCTGATTATCTTGAAGCAGAAAACGACAATGTTGAAAGCGATCTGCTTCAAAGAATCAAATTCTCATTACCGGATGGCAAAAAAGTTGAATCTCATCACCCTGAATGGCTGGCTGATGGCACTCAAACCAATATTCACCTCTCGGAACAGAGTGATGTGTTCGTTACTTTTGTTACCGAAGGTGCAGGCTATAAAAATGTACTCGGCTTTTATTATTACCAGGCAGATTCTCCCCCGCAACAGATATCCGATATTGAAGAAACTATGACTATCATTTTCCCTAATGCATCCGAGCTTTATAGCGGTGGCGGACTTGTACCGGGCAATAAGGTGAAACTTGGTAACTTTCCAGCAAATACTGTTATTGGCTGGTTTCTTCTTGCTAACGGTTGGGGTACAAATGGTTTAACTAACGGACATTGGAGACTATTTTCAAATCCTGTTCTTAACCCGGAAAGTAATCCATCACTTAGACAACATAACATTCTTCTTAATGATGATGCTACCGGTAAAATTATTCTTGGCTTTGAAGATATAAGACGCGATAATAGTGGTTGTGATCATGATTTTGAGGATGCTCTTTACTATGTTACTACTACAGTTGAGGGAGCGATAGATACTTCTGATATACCCGAAACGGTTGATCCTAATCCAAGTTATGATGCTGATCTTGCTCTTGTAAAAACTTTGGATAACGATTCACCTGCTGATGGGGACGAAATTAAATACACATTAACGGTTACCAATAATGGTCCCGATGAAGCAACAACAATTGAAATTGAAGAATATTTACCTGAAGGTTTAGCCTACATTTCACATAATGTTTCTGTGGGTACTTACACCCTTGAAGATGGTCTTTGGGCAATCGACAAACTTGCCAATGGTGCATCAGCAACCTTAAGTATTACTGCCAAAGTAACACTTCAGGATATAAGCCAAGGTGCTTTTGATCTTGGTGCAGCAAAGGGCTTTAACCTTTTTGCACTTAAAGATGTATCGCAACCTTCTGCCGATACAGAAGGTAAGCTGGCTGCCGGACGTAATATTTACCTAAGCCAATATTCTGTAGGTGATCTGTTGCCTGATTCAGGTGGTGAGGAAGATGTATTGATTGCAGGAAAAGACCTTATTTTCCTTAGCGGAACAGTTACCGGTGGAAACGTAGTTTATGGAAAAAATACTAACCTGCCAACTGATCAGGTTTCCATACACAATGGTACAGTCCGCAAAGACAATGTTATTGATTTTGCTGCTGCTGCTATTAACCTTCGTTCTCTTTCTAATCAGCTTAAGGCATATCCGGTTACTGGCACAACCGAATGGGAATTCTCCGGCTTAAAACTTACCGGCTCCGAACCTTTCCTTAATGTATTCAAGGTGGATGCACAGGACCTTTCCGATGCTGTTACTTTAACCATTAATGTTCCTAACGGTTCGGTTGTACTGGTTAACGTTTTTGGTGAAAATGTTGACTGGAGTGGTGATCTTGATGTTTATGGTACTTCTATTAGTAATGTGCTTTACAACTTTAATAAAACTAAAGGTATAAAAATTCAGAGTATTGATGTTCGTGGTTCAATTCTTGCTCCTTGGGCTACTCTTGAATTTCCGGCTGGTGTTATTAACGGTCAGGTTATTGTTAAAAATATTTACGGTACCGGTCAGTTTAACTCGGGTGAAAATAATGAAACTCACTTTGTTGGTCTAATTCCTGTTAGTGATAAAATTGTAAACTCGGCGGTTATTACTTCACTTGATCAGACTGATGCTGATACAACCAACAATTACAGCGAAGTTACTCTAACCCTTCAGGGATTCAGCGACCCTGGCAATACTTCGAATGATAACTGGGACCTTGTTGGCAGTTTTGAGTCTGGTGAAATTGTTTGGACAATAAACGAAGACAAAGATGGAAATATGCTTTCTGGTACATGGGGTGGCAAGATAAATCGTTCTACCGATGATGGTACAACGTGGGAAAGAATAAACAGCTCAATGAATGTTGGTTTCCTTTGGGCTATTGAAGTTGATGGCGATAATATTTTTGCCGGAACTGAAATGGGTCTTTATCTCTCAACTGATAATGGTACTACATGGAACACAACTTCACTTGTTAATAAAGATGTACGTTCACTTCTTTTACACGGCGATAACCTTTATGCCGGTGTATGGGGCGGTGGCGTTTATAAATCAACCGATAACGGTACTACATGGACAAGTGTTTCAAAAGGATATACTAATGCTTCTGTAAACGCCCTTGTAGCCGATGGTGATGGAAATATTTACGCTGGTACATTTGATTATGGTGTGCTTAAATCGGAAGATGACGGCGATAACTGGACCATGCTTGATATAGATACTCGTTTTGTTTGGTCGATGGTTGTCAACTCATCAGGAACTGTTTTTGCAGGTACTTACGGCGAAGGTGTATTCAAATCACTTGACGGTGGCACAACGTGGTTCAGAACAAATAATAATCTGGGTGCAACTCATATCTATTCAATGCGTAAAGATACAGATGACAACATTTATGCAACTGGCTGGAGCTCAGGTGTTTATGTGCTTCCGGGTGTTGACAAGGAAGACGATTGGGGTTCGCTTGGTATGTTTGGACTGGATGTTAGCTCTCTTTACGTTGACACCGAAACCAACAGATTATTCGCCGGTACAGCAGATGGTAATTTTTATGTAAATGATAGTCCACTTACAGCCGTTGAAGACGAACCTGTTGCTGAAGTTGTTGAATATGGCTTAAGCCAGAATTATCCGAATCCGTTTAACCCGGCAACAACTATAAACTTTTCACTTCGCGAAAACACAAATGTTCGTCTTGCCGTTTACTCAATACTTGGTGAAGAAGTTGCGGTTCTGATTAATAGTAACCTCAATGCCGGAACACACAATGTAAGTTTTGATGCTTCAAAACTTTCAACTGGTGTTTATATTTATCGTATTGAAACTCCAAACTTTACAGATTCGAAGAAAATGATTTTAATAAAATAGACATTTCCTAAAATCGTTTCCCTGAAATGGGAAGTATTTTGAATTAGTTTTGCTATAGTCCGGTTGCTTGGTTTATCAAAGTGCCGGACTTTTTTTATCATATTGGTAAGCTATCCCCTTGCAAGGTATTAAAGCTGGTTCCCCTTATTTAAATTTGCATAATGCCCCGGAGGGGTAATTCATCTGTAGTTAAATTTTGAGGAAATGCTATTTGAGCTGCGTAGCTGCGTCTCGTTATAAATTACGGTATTAACGAGCCGCACCTAAAGGAGCTTATATTTATTGCCTTATTCTCCCTTTCTACAGATGAGCCGCACCGCTGGTGTTTATCATTCGCCCCGTTGAGGCTTTGTGTATCCTTATTGCGTGGTTTTCTATAAACCTTTTGTCCCTCGCGGTACTTAGATATTTTTCTATATTATATTCATTGCTGCACAAGATGCCGCACTACAAATTTAAGAGCTAATTCGTGCAGCAAACCTCCGAAATTTTTAAAAATTTCGGAGGTTTTTTATCTTGAAACTATTTAATCAACATCATTTTCTTTGATGAGCTATATTGGTTTGTAGTAAGTCGATAGATATACATCCCTGATGCAAAATCTGACATATCGACTGTTGACTCATAATTCCCGGCGTCCAAATGTTTATTTACTACAGACTTAACCAATTCACCAAGACTGTTATAAATATTCAGCTTTGCATTTCCAGCTTCTGGAACTGAAAACCTGATACTTGTTGTCGGATTAAACGGATTTGGGTAGTTCTGTTCAAGTGAGAAGCTTTCGGGAGTTTCACCTGCGTAATCTTTTACATTAGTTAACCCATTGCCATAGCGGTTTAATATTTGTTCAACGTTATCAAGAACAGTAGTAACGCTGTTAATATTATCCGAGCCTCTGTTTATATGGATAGCATAGGAAACATATTGGGTATCACCAGGCTCCATATCAAATGGACCTGATGAAATCATCATAACTCTGTCACCTGCTTCCGGACCGTTTGGCCAGCCATCACCTTCAAACCAACCGGTGTTTTCGTCTGGTCTCCCTGATAATGGAAGTATTACCGGTTGACTGGTATTTGGGTCTATGTAACTGGAACCACTAATTGGTTTTGACTGCATGTTGTTGTAAAATTGAGTTGCACCATTGTAAGAGCCAAAATCAGGTTGGGCGTATGTACTACTTCCATAATAATAAAAGGCAAAACCTGTAACAGGTAAATTTTTATAACCCATTCGGTCACCCTTTGGTGTAATTGCTACATCATCAGTATTACCAGGAACCATTGGTCCGTAAATTTGGGAATAAGCTATTGCGGGTGGCTCTGAATTATAAAAATCCTCATCATAATTGTCCCCATTATATGAATAACCAGCATTATGTTCAGGAGAACAACCAACAAAATCATCATTGAAATTTCCGAGATCAGTATCCATCCAATAGGAAATGTAAACATCCTTAAATGTTTTATCAGATTTATTTATATAACAGTAGTTCTTAAAAACAACATTTCCATACAATATTCCACTTAAGCTCAATTCAAAAACAGTTGACTGAATTTCCAGTTTTTCTGCTGGACATTTTAGAAATGAGTTAGTACTTGTTGAATTTGCGGCATTAAATACGGTATATAGCATTTCATCCCCAAGAAAATCAAGATCATCAACTCCTACAGTAAAAACTCCGTCATTATTATTATCTACATAAGGTGCACCATATTGACCAGGCCAATGTTCTTCACAATAAGCCATATATTCTCGTTCATCAACGTCAGAAACTGCACCAGGATTCTTTCGTACTTTATATATTCCCATACTTTCATGCGATTCTGGGTAAGGATTCCCTTCATTATCTAATGCTCCGGGAGTAAATGCAGAACTATAACCAGCACCATAAACACGTACCGAATCATTTACCTTAAATCCAATCATAGGTCCATCTGAATACACTGCGGGGATGCTTGCGGATTCACCCCCGGGCCAATAGAAGCCATTAGAATTAGTTGTTGGATCATGTGAACCAATACCATTTGAATAAATGAACATACAAATTTCATTGATGGAGGTGTAATCAGTTGTTCTTAGTTCTTCATTAACAGAAGTTGGAATTTGAATTTCGGGTTTTACATTTTTCTCTTGTGCAAATAGGATAAATGGTAATAGTATTACCAAAAGTATCAGTTTTTTCATTTTTAGCCCTTTAGTTATTAACCTCATTAAAGCACAAAAATAGTGATTTTGATAATTCGATCAAAATTAATGAATTATATATATAGGTAGATTATGCTAATTAATTGTTAAGTAATCAGTCCCTCGCGGGACTTAGATATTTTTCAATATTATATTCATTGCTGCACAAGATGCCGCACTACAAATTTAAGAGCTAATTCGTACAGCAAACCTCCGAAATTTTAAAAATTTCGGTGGTTTTGTAACTTGATTTTCATAACGACTTCCAGAAAATTTGCTATACCAAGTATAGAACTACATCAACCAAAACCCGCCGGTGAATTTATTCACTGCGGGTTATACGACTCCACGCCATAATTTCAATCATAGCATTGGATACCATCACGAAAACCATCCCTCAAAACCCCATCCATCAAAAACAAAAACCAGGCACGCACCAAATTCCTCAATTTATTTACGATTTTTCTTGACAAACGCATGCACTTCGACTATATTTGTTTGCAAACGTAAACATTTTGCAATTTACGCAAACAGAACTCACAAAAGGAGTTTACATGGCAGCAAAAAGTACAACAATGAGTGTAAGAATGACGGAGGGGGACTTTGAGTTTATTTCCGGACTGGAAGTAACAGAAGCAAAAACCCCCAGCGATAAAATACGGTATATAATTGGTCAGTATAAAGAGATGCTGCATTCCACCGGCGATTACGGAAAAGGCTTACGGTTACTCAAAAATTTAACACAGGAGCCAAATACAATATTGCTTGAGAACGGAAGAAAACTTAATTTACATTCCGAACTTCTCAACAAGTTTGTGGAGTGGGCAACAGAAACACTGGCATACTATATTACAACAGTTCCCGAGCCTGATGGCAAGGTTGACGAAAAATTCCTGAAGGAGTTTGAGGATGGTATTGCCAAAAGAATATTTTCCCTTGTAGAATTTGTACTACGTCTTGGTGTTACCGAAAAGGCGCCATGTTACGATCCGGGGATAATCAAGACCAACATGGACCCTATTCTCGAAATTGCATCAATAATTGAAAAGGTTAACAGTAATAAGGAGAAATAAGATGAAAGAGACTATAACAACCCGCGTAATGAGGATTATTTCCGGTAGTGCCAACAAACTTGTTGAAATTCTTGAAAGTTCTGCTCCCGAAGTTGTAATGGAGGAAACAATTCGCGAAATAGATTCTGCCATTTATGATGTGCGTTCCGAACTTGGCAAAATTACTGCCAATAAACATATAACTTCCAACCGACTAAATGAAGCTAACAGAAAGCACGAAGACCTTGTTGATAAAATTGAACTGGCAATAAGAGAAAACCGTGAAGACCTTGCCGAGACAGCCGTTGCCCAGCAAATGGATCTTGAAGCCCAGATTCCGGTACTTGAAAACTCAATTCAGGATAGCACTGAAAAAGAAAATGAGCTAAACAAAATGATTGAGGCTTTACAAGCCAAAAAACGTGAAATGCGTGACGAACTACGTACAATGAAAGATGCCAAGGATTCAGCTGCCTCTGTAACATCTGCCGGTACAGTTGAGGGAAAAAGTAACGTTGCAGACAAAGTTGCCCGTGCCGAGGCTGCTTTCGACAGGATTATGGAACAAACAACAGGTGTAGCAGGTGGTGGCAAAACCGACCTTAAATCCGGGGCACAGCTTGCCGAACTTGAAGAGCTTTCACGTAAAAACAGAATTCAGGAACGCCTGGCACAAATTAAAGCAAATATGAGTTCAAAATGATAAACTTTATTCTGGCACCCGAAAACCTTGCATTTACAATATCAATTGCCTTTATGTTCCTTATTGCCATTCTTGAGGGAATAGGAACCATATTGGGCATGGGATTTATGAATATCCTTGACGATATGTTCCCCGAGGTTGATCTTGATGTGGATGGTGATATAAATACTGAACTGGAAACTCCATCCTTCTTTACAACCATACTTTCGTGGGTAATGCTTGGCAAAGTACCAATGATTGTTCTCTTTGTAATTTTTCTGGCAGTATTTGGAATAATGGGGTATCTGGTAAACTTTGTTGCATTTTCTGTTGCCGATTTTTATCTGCCCGGTTTAATTGCCCTGGTGCCTGCAATATTATTGGCACTACCGATTGTACGAGTTTCAACCAAATTGTTTGCCAAAATTATTCCGCAAGAGGAAACAACGGCTGTATCTCGTGCATCTTTTATTGGGCATGTGGCAACAATTATACTTGGAAAAGCTTCTTCAGGAAAACCTGCTCAGGCTAAGCTAAAGGATATTCACGGACAAACTCATTATATAATGGTTGAGCCAGAAGAAAATGGCATTGAATATTTACAGGGTACAGAGGTATTACTTATAGAGCAGAAAGGTTGTACCTTTTTGGTGATTGAAAATCCTAATAAAAATTTATCAGATAATTAACCAATTTTTTGGAGGTAAAAATGCAATTTACATCGCAAATGATTATTACCATTGCGATAATTCTGGGTGTCCTTCTTATGGTACTTTTTATGATAATTGCCAGACTTTACAAAAAGGCATCTAAAGAAGTAGCTTTTGTAAGAACAGGTATGGGCGGTCAGAAGGTGATAATGAACGGGGGTGCATTGGTATTACCGGTACTTCACGAAATAATTCTTGTTAACATGAATACTTTGCGGTTGGAAGTTAGGCGTGCCGATGAACAAGCCTTAATTACCCGCGACCGTATGCGAGTTGATGTTACAGCCGAGTTTTATGTTCGCGTACAGCCAACTATTGATGCAATTGCTAACGCTGCCCAAACACTGGGTAGAAAAACTCTTGAACCAAATGATCTTAAACAGCTTATTGAAGGCAAATTTGTTGATGCCTTGCGTGCCGTTGCTGCCGAAATGGCTCTTGAAGAACTTCATGAACAACGTGTTGAGTTTGTGCAAAAAGTACAAGCTGCTGTTAGTGAGGACTTGCTTAAAAACGGACTTGAACTTGAGTCGGTTTCGCTTACTGCACTTGACCAAACAGACAGAGAACATTTTAATCCGCAAAATGCATTTGATGCAGAAGGTTTAACAAAGCTTACAGAAGCAATTGAAAAGCGTAAAAAACAGCGTAATGACATTGAAAAAGATACTGAAGTTATGCTGAAACAAAAAGACCTCCAGACTGAAAAAGAGAAGCTTACACTTCAGAAGGAAGAAGAATATGCCCGCCTGGCACAAAGAAGAGAAATTGAAGTGCGACAGGCAGAAGAGACTTCTGAAACACAGGTACAGCAGGCTGAAAAAAGACGCGTTGCCGAAGAGGCTGAAATTGCTGCTAAACAGAAAGTTGATCTGACAAGAATTGAATCTGAAAAACAGGTTGAAGAACAGCGGATAGCCAAGGAAAAAATGCTCAAGGAAAAAGATATTGAGCGAACTAAAATTATTGAAAGTGCTGAAATTGAACGCGAAAAAACAGTTAATCTTGCAGATCAGGATCGCCAGATAGCTATTGCCGAAAAATCGAAAGCACAATCGGTTGCAAAATCTGAAGCTGAAAAAGCAAGAGCAAATGCTGTTAAAGCCGAAGAAGAAGTTGTAACGGTACGTGAAAAAGAGATTGCTACTCGTCTTAAAGCTATTGAGCTTATTAAATCTGCTCAGGAAGCCGAAAAAGATGCTATAACAATTAAGGTTGCTGCCGAAGCTGATAAAATAGCTGCAATGGATAAAGCTGCTGCTGTTAAAACTGAAGCTGAAGCTGAAGCAGAAAAAGAAAGAATTATTTCAAAAGGTAAGAGCGATTCAGAAAAAATGCTTGCCGAAGCTGCCGAAATGAAGTACAAAGTTGAAGCCGAAGGTAAACGTGCACTTAATGAAGCTGACAATACCCTTAAAGCAGAAATAATTGCAATGCGTATCAAAAATGCAATTATTGAAAATCTTGCTGATATTGTGGCTCAAAGTGTTAAGCCAATGGAAAAAATTGATGATATTAAAATTTACCAGGTATCGGGTATGAATGGTAAACACGGTGAAGCTGCCGATGGTAAATCTGCTGGTTCAGGTGATGGCAATCTTGCCGATCAGGTTGTTAACAGTGCATTGAAATACCGCAGCCAGGCTCCTTTGATTGATTCGATTATGAAAGAAATCGGTCTAACTGGTGGCGATATTAACGGTTTAACAAAAAACCTTACCGGTGAAGAACCAAAAGAATAGTTTTAAGTGGTACTTGAGTTTGCCAAAGCTTTGTCTTTGGCATGCTCAGCACCCGGTTAACTTTTAATCATATTGTTATTGTTTGGGAGTAACTACTAATGTTTAAGTATATATTCAATATAGTTAGCATTGTCTTTTTAGTATATAGCTTATTACCTAACAAGGAGTTAGAGGAAGTAAAGCATGAAGTAGAGATACTAAAAGAAGTACAAAATTCCGCACTTGTACTGAGTATGGATGCAAATAATAAATGGGTTTTAAGTGAAATGATTAAGGACTCGAAGCAGATTAATAATAATCTTGATTCGCTAATCAATAAAGAATTAGTAAAAGACTCATTATTGAAAGGAGATGACCTGGAATATAAAATATGTATATTACAGTTTAATAAGTAATTCTGAAATATTAGTTTTAAGTTCGTAAACTCTCTCTCTTACAATACTCCATACCACCTCTTAATCAACCCCATGATATTCATGAATAAGCAAGTTTCTAAAATCAATTATCTCTCTCCATAGAATATTAGTGCTCATCTCCCTTGTTTCAACACTTACTCTGTTTGCTGCCTCACCAATAATCTCAAATTGTCTTAGCACAGTATTATAAACTAATATATCCTCAATAAAGTTTTCATAATCAATACGGTTTGTAAAACGCACTATTATTTCCAGGGCATCACTAATATGCTCTAATCTGGCTTTATCAGAAAGTTTACTTTTTATATAATAGTACTTTTTCGTAATTAACTCTTTCTACTATAAACTTTGATAAACCTTTCTATGAAACAAGATCAACCTTTTTTTAAGCAGATCATTCAACTCTCTGTACATACGAACATATTTGAAGCCAATATCTTTTGTATAATCCAAATCAACAAGTATATCAATATCGCTATCGGGGGTGGCTTTGTTCCTTGCGTAGGAGCCAAACAGGTATGCCCTCAGCACCGGCTGAGACTTAAACTATTGACGGATGATCTCTATTTCGTTTTCGTTAAGAGACATGTCCACAGCTTTGTTTTTAAGTGTTTTACTATAAGAAATTCATAAAAGCAATGCTATTTGGCTTTTGCTGCCTTATAAAGAATAAAAACAAATACTGTTACGAGCATAAATAACATTAAATAGTAAATCCAGTAAGGAGTGTGCCCCAATTTAAATGGGATATATGTTGCGGAAATTACTGTTCCCTTACCTATTTTTTCGGGTGTAAAATGCCAGGTCAGTTTGTTAAGAGAAAGCTCGTCAGCATTATGGTTAATTATCCTGCCAGGAAGGTAGTAAACATATTCTATTTCAAGGCTATCATTTCCATAAGTAAATCCGTTTGGGAAAGGGGAAATATATTGTGAAAACTTGTAAGTATTACTCATTCCCTTTCTTACCATAATATTGGCATCACGGAAAGCACGTAATTGCTTTAGGGAGTCAACACTGGTAAAGTAAAACTCAGCCTGTGCATGAAGAGTGCTGTCCTCGAAATTTCTGAACACATAAATATCTTTTATTTCGGTAAAACCTCTGTTAAATTCGGCATAAAGCGAGTCATGCGAAAATAGTGCTGTTTTGTTCATAATTACAGTATCCTGAGCACCTTCCCAAGGCATCCAGTAATGTATAAACATTTTGCCGGATTTGTCTTTTTGAATTGTAGTTGTTTGCTTATAATTTAAACAACCCTGTACGAGAAAAAGCACTAAAATAACAGAAATAAATTTTCGCATAAAAATAACCACCAGAATTAAACCCAAGACGTAAAGGTATGAAAAAAAGTTATAAAGAACCTTATTCAAGTAAATCTTTTAACTTTTGATAACCTGTTCGGCTAACAGGCACCTTACTTCCATCTTTTAGTATTACAACATGTGTATCTTTTGTTAAAGGCTCAATTTTGCTTATAAAATTAAGGTTTACCATATATGATCTGTGTGATCTTATAAAAACTTCATCGCTAAGTTTTTCTTCGTAGTGTTTAAGAGTTTTTTGTTTAAGGTAACTACCCTCAGCAGTTTTTATGTTAACGTAATCATCCTGAGCTTCAATATAGTAAATCTTTTCGGTGGCAATAATATGTATATCACTTCCCTTTTTTACGACAATACGATCCAGCGAATCACTGTTTTGGTCAACAGTATTAACAAGTTTAGTAATATTAGTAGAATCGGAATGCTGATATTCTATGCGTAATAAAACTTTTTCGAGAGCTTCATTAAAGCGATCAAGTGAGTAAGGTTTAAGCAGATAATCCACAGCGTTAACCTCAAAAGCTTTTAAGGCAAAGTCATCAAATGCAGTTGAAAAAATTATTGGTGGCGGGTCTTCAATTAGTTCAAGCAATTCAAAACCGTTTATTTTTGGCATCTGCACATCAAGGAACATAATATCCGGTTTTGTATCTGCCAAAAACTTTAACGCTTCGTAGCCATTTTGGCATTCACCAATAATTTCAAAACGTTCATCCTTTCCCAAATAGTTTTTTATAATTTCCCGAGCCAGCTTTTCATCATCTGTAATTAAAACTTTTATTTTTTTCATCGTTTAATCCTAAAGTGGAATAAATATATGAACTGTAAATGTTGATTGATCTTTTTTAATAGTTAACAAATTTTCCTGATTATAGATCAATTTTAGTCTGTTTTTAATATTATTAATACCGATACCTGCACCCTTGGCTGGTATAGCCTCATTATCGTAATTATTGATTACTGAAATTACCATGTATTCAGCCTGACGGCTACAGGTAAGCTTGATAGTAACAAGTTCAGTATTTTCGTAAACACCATATTTAATTGCATTTTCAAATAGCGGTTGTAAAAGCAGGTTGGGTACTTCAACAGTTTTGCATGCTGGTGAAACTTCTTCAATATATTCAAATTTATCTTCAAAACGTATCTTTTCAATATCCAGATATAACCTTACGTTATCAAGTTCTTCCGATAGCTTTATTTTTTGTGTACTCGATTTTGTAAGTGTACTCCTTAAAAAATCGGAGAGCTTGATAATCATTTCTCGAGCTTTATCAGGGTCTAACATTGTTAGCGAACTTATCGAATTAAGGCTGTTAAAAATAAAATGAGGCTTTATTTGATACTTCAGCGAGTTAAGCTCAGCTTCTTTTACCAATGCGTTCAACTCGTTTTCGCGAAGGGTTTTTTCTTTAAAATTGTTATAATATATCAGCAGGTAATTAAATGATGTAACCAGCGTATAAAGAATTATACCTACCATAAAACGCCATATCAAACTATTGCCTAAGTCGTAATTAGGGTCATCAATTATATTTTGCAACACAAAGAAACAAGCAAAACTCCATACAACAGAAGATATAACTGCTCCGGCAGAATGGTTGGTAAATATGCGAATTAATGGTGAATCTTCAAGGTGAAAAAACTTGGTTGGATACCATAAACTTAAACCTATCAGGGCATATATTACTACACTCACTGCTGAATCAGTTACACTTTGTATAAGCGACATACCGAGTAGCATCGTCATAATTACAGTTGCCGCAGCACCAATCAAAGCAAGAACGATAAAATAGAAGAACAGTACTTTTTTATCTGTGATATAAGGATTACCCATATAACGTTCCCCTAATTTTTCAATTCAAGTCCGCCAAACATTATAACCCCTTTAATTTCAAGGTTATAATTTTCGCTAATTTTATCAATAGATTGCTTAAATCGTTCATCATCGGTTCCACCAAACATAACAAATGTTTTAAGAGAAACATTCTGATTATTTGGCAATCTTATATCAACACCACCAAACAAACAAAGAACATCAATAGAAACTTTTTCCTCGGCTAATTTGGTTTGTGAAAGATCAAGCTCGGTTCCGCCAAATATATTTACAATTTTGCCTCCCTTAAAAAACTCGGAAGTAATAATTTTGGAAGTGCCTGAGAACACAGTAGTAATATCAATATGTTCGCTATCATCAATATCCGGTTTGGGTTTGTTACCCCAGTGTCCATCATCATGCGATTTACCCTTAACTATACCAAAGGCTTTAAGTATTATACCAAGCCCCAGGATTAACAGAAATATTGGCCAGTATATTTCGAAAACGGTCCAAAAACCGACACCAATATATTCGGCATAAACACCAAAGCCACCAACAGTTAACATTACCAAACCAAATCCTTTTTCATCGGATGTAAAAATATTCACCAAACCAAAAAGTATTGCAAAAGTTTTCCAGCTAAGAAGCATATCGTTATAACCGAGGTCAAGCAAGTTATTAGCCAGGAAAAATCCGCCCAGCAATACAAGTAAAATACCAAATCCGTTCTTGCAATTATTTCTTCTCATCTCAACACACTCCCTAATTTTTTACTTCGCCACCGCCAAAAATAGCGATACCTTTAATAACAAGTCTTTTATCTGTGCTATAAACCCTGTTAGGGTCTTTTATACGCTTATCGGAAAAACCGCCCAGTATTGGCAGCATATCAATTTCAACATTCCACTCACGCGGTACAATAAGCTGAGAACCGCCAAATATTGCAACTATCTCTATAATGTTATCGCCATCGGCAAGTTCGCTATTTGTTAAATCAATCTCTGAGCCGCCAAATATTGAAATAAGACTACCACCTTTAAAATTCATCGATTGAAATATTTTTTTACCACCCCCAAAAATGGCGTAGTCGTTTATTGCATCAGGGTCATTAACCTGGTTAAACTTTACACGCTTTTTAACTTCATCCTGATCAATATCATCAAAAGGGCGTTTTTTCCTGAAAAGAATATAACCACCAAGTCCAATTAGTAATAGAGGCCAAAAGCCGGGAAAAAGCCCTATAAGACCTACACCAACAAGAATAAACCCACCTGGTCTGTTATGGTTACTTAAAAGAACAGCAGCACCAATTACTAAAGGAATCGAGGGCCATCTGAATATGTTATCAGTTAACCAGTATGGCAGTTGTACTTCGTATGGGAACATATTTTGAAGTAAGTATAAGCCACCAACGATTATCAATATTACCCCGATCAATAATCTTCCTTTATTTGATTCTTTTTGCATTGTTATACTCCGTTAACTATTAAAAACCTGTTCCAAAAATATTTTAATTATATTGCGTCTGACAGAAAAAATCGGTAAATAACCGGCATAAATCGGTAAACTGCGAAAAACAATATTCCGGACACTTGCAATGATTGTTGATATACAAAATCTGGTTCATCAATTAAGACGCGGTATAATACTAATGGTATCAATTCTGGTAACAGGTACTCTTGGATATATGTACCTTGAAAACTGGGGTTTACTTGATTCATTATACATGACTGTTATTTCGATTACTACAACAGGATTTGCCGAAATAAATCCTATTTCGCCACCTGGCAGAATATTTACTATATTTCTTATTATTACCGGTGTCCTTTCAATTGCCTATACGGGCGGTAGAACAGCACAATTTTTTATTGAAACAGAATTTTTTAAGGGTCGTAGAATGCTAAAAAAAGTTGAGAACCTTACAGGTCATTATATAGTTTGCGGTTACGGCAGAATGGGTAAAACTATTTGCGACGGACTTATTGAAAGTAATTCCCCTTTCCTGGTAATTGAAAACTCTGAAGCGAAAATTGAAATTCTCGATTCAAGAAATATTTTGTATGTTTTTGGCGATGCAACCAGCGATGAAACACTTATTAAAGCCGGTATTGAACGTGCAAAAGGATTTGTTTGTGTTATCCGCACCGATGCTGAAAATGTATTTGCTTCCCTTTCGGCAAAGGAACTGAATCCCGAAGTTTATATTGTTGCCCGTGCCATTGATGAAGGAACTGAAGCCAAACTGCGTAAAGCCGGTGCCGACCGTGTTGTAAAACCTTACGACCTTGGTGGAAACCGAATGGTGCAACTGCTGCTAAGACCCGGGGTTATTGATTTTATTGATGGTGTTGCCCGTGACAGGGATTTGCAAATAGGACTTGAAGAAATTCAGGTATGTAAGGAATCGAAACTTGTTGGTAAAACATTGATGGATTCACCTATTCGCAAGGAGTTAAATATAATAGTTGTTGCAATATCGAGAGTAAAGGGTGAGTTTATTTATAATCCGGGTGGTAAGGAAATTGTTTCACAGGGCGATAAACTAATAGCTATAGGTGAGAAAAGTAGCCTTACAAAATTAGCTGAATACTGCCATAACGAATAATCGGCTTACAATACCATTCCTAAGCAAAAGTTGGCACTATCACGCAATCCTAAATATTTGGGGTAGGTTCCTCGGGAATATTCATATTTATTTGCATCCTTTTTGAAGCCTCTGTAAACACTGCAAAAAGTCCCGCTAAAATTACCTGAAATGTAAATACTGAGTAGTAAATGAACTCGGCAAACTCTGCTACATTAATTAATCTGAGGAAGTTAATAATAAGTGTGAGCTCATAAAAAGAAATTAAGTAGAAGAAAAGATTAATTTTTCTTGTTTCAACCATGAACATAGTAGCAAGTAAAAATACCCTAAAGAAAATAACAACATGTACAACTGTAAGTGTAATTACAAGGTTACCGGAAAATATTTGTATAGCAACCGATATTGCTAATATTAACAAGTTAAATATTCTGCTCGATTTTATTTTGTCAGCCCTGTCAACCGATATATATACAATCACCAAAATAGTAAGATATACGTAATCACTAACGTAGGGAATTTGGTAATTTGAATATATATACTGTAAAAGTTTGTTAATTGGATCGCTGGCTGCCAGTCCAATAAAGTACCACCTAAATCTAAAGGGATACTGGCGTATTGCTGCCAGTATCCAGGCTCCCATTGAAATAGTTAACACAACTTCCTTGAAGAACTGTAAATCCACTATTGCCATCCACCACAATAAGGTGGGCAAATAGCTCCGTATTCAAGGACTTTGTTGCCATTAGAGATGGTCAATTTTTGATCTCTTTGTTCAACTGTAATAATTTTACCCTTATAAGCTCTGAATAATTCTTGCACCTTTAACAAGCTATAAACTGTGAGTGTATCATTGTCGTTTAATTTAACCGAATCAGGATATATTACCTTTCTGCTATCCACAGCTACAACAAGTCCTTTTTTTAATGCGAACATCATTGTGCTATCAGCAACATCCATCATTTTACTGAATTCTGCAGCTGGTACTTCCTGGCTAAATTTTACTGCACCGAACAATTTTTCGGCTTCATCTGCTGAGATTATTTTACCTCCCTCACTCTCAACTTTTTCGCAAGAGGTTAATAATAACATTCCTGTAACAAGTAATAATAGTAGTTTTTTCATCACGATTCCCTTTTATTTTGTGTACGGAGCCCTTATTCCAAATATAAAAATTAAAGGGATAAAAATTTTGATTTTCTTTCTTTTTTTTTAATAATTTCATATTAGGGTCAAAAAACCGGAACCGTACAACAAAATTTATGTTAGGTTGTTAACATTACTAATATCTGTTCGTCTTATATCTTTTGAATAGTTGGAGTTGTTTTGACTACCGAAAAAATTATTGAGGTTTCTAACCTCACAAAAAAATATAAAAACCTTGTTGCTGTTAATAATTTGAACCTTAATGTTTACAGAGGTGATGTTTTTGGATTTTTAGGTCCTAACGGTGCTGGTAAAAGTACCACTATCAGAATGTTGCTTACACTAATTAAGCCTACCAGCGGCTCAATTAAAATATTTAATAAACCTCTCGATAAATACCGAAACGATATTTTACGGAATATTGGTGCTATTGTGGAAAAACCCGACTTCTATAAATTTATGTCGGCTTACAAAAACCTTGAACACCTTGGCAAACTATATGGTACCGATACCTCAAGAAAAAAAATTATGGAATTACTTGAACTTGTTGGATTGGAAGATAGAGCCAAAAGTAAGGTTAAAACATTTTCCCATGGTATGAAACAGCGACTTGGGATTGCTCAAACTCTGCTCCACGACCCTGAACTTATTATTCTTGATGAGCCTACAACTGGTCTGGATCCACAAGGGATGAAAGAAATTAGAGAGCTGATTATATACCTTAGCAAGGAAAAAGGGAAAACTATATTTCTTTCCTCGCATATTTTAAGGGAAGTTGAGCTTATTACAAGTCGTATGATTATTATCAACAAAGGTACTACACAGGTTGAAGGTACTGTTGAAGAGCTTTTGGATAATGAAAAATTAACTGTAATTGTTAAAACGTTTGATAACGAACTCGCTAAAAATATTGTGAATGAAAGTCAATGGAATGAGTACCTCGCTGAAGCAAATCGCAATTACCTCAATTTTTCTATCGCTGAAGAACAAATTCCGGAACTAAACAGATTTTTGGTAAATAAGGATGTTAAAATTAAATCAATTGACCCAAAAAAATCTCTTGAGGAGTTCTTCCTTAAAATTACCGGCGGAGGTGAGCTATGATAAATTTGATTTTGTTTGAGCTTTCCAAAATTTTTAGAAAATGGCGTACCTATATTGGGTTTATAGCCATTGGTTTGCTGGTTCCAGTGGTTATTATAGCACTCTCAATTGAGGGACAAAACTTTATGAACTTTGCCCTTAAGAATATTAAAGACAGCTTTATGTTTGTTGGTAACCTTATTAACGGTTACCTTATTTCTTACTTTATTCTTCAAACTCTTGCCATACATATTCCATTTTTAATTGTGCTGGTAGGTGGTGATGTTCTTGCCGGTGAAGCAACTGTTGGTACTTACCGTATGCTGCTTATAAGACCCGTATCACGATTTCAGGTACTTGCATCAAAATTTATTGCCGGACTTGTTTATACAAATTTGCTGATTCTTTTTATGGCTGTGTTAAGTCTCGGACTCGGCTCAATGGTTTTTGGAACAGGTGAGTTAATTGTACTTAAGAGCAAGGTTTATATATTTGCTTCCGATGATGTATTCTGGCGATTTATTCTTGCCTACGGTTACGCAACTTTAAGTATGACTACCGTATTTGCATTATCATTCTTCTTTTCCTCTCTTGTTGAAAATGCAATAGGTCCTATTGTAGCTACTATGGCGGTTATCATAGTATTCCTGATACTCTCTTCAATAAACATTGATTTCTTTAAGAGTTTGCGTCCATATATGTTTACTTACCACATGAATAACTGGCGGTTATTCTTTAGCGACCCGGTTGATTACAGTAAAGTATTTAACTCAGTTCTTGTATTAGGTGGTCATATAGTAGGGCTTTATGGTATTACCCACTACCTATTTGTTAAACGTGACATTTTAAGTTAGGAACATAAAATGAGAATAATATTATTAATAGTAACTCTTTACAGCTTTGTGTTTGCACAGGATAAAGACCCTGTTAAAATTCTTGAGAATGTAAAAGCTGATTATGAAAAAGTTAAGGATTACAAGGTTGATGTTAATATAAATGTTGATGTTAATTTTTTGCGGATGCCCAAAACAAAAGCTACAATTTTTTATAAAGCCCCAAATAAATTAAGATTAAAATCGGATGGATTTGCACTACTGCCAAAGGCGGGACTTAATTTTACTCCAACTAAATTGCTTGAGCATGATTTTGATGCCATTTATGTTAAAACCGAAACGCAAAACGATACACTCCTTGATGTAATTAAGGTAATACCCAAAGAGGATTCAGTTGGAATTATTCTTACAACCCTCAAGGTAGATTCAAAAACAAATACAATAAGACACGTTGAAACAACCACAAAAGACAAAGGAACATTTAGTATTGAGCTTCATTATAGCGATGAAGGGGAATGCCATTTACCTAATCTTGTTGTATTTACCTTTAATGTAGAAGGCATGACTTTGCCAGCTTCCATGACAGGTGATTTGGGTGAAGAAGCTGAAGCAGAAGAAATGCGAACCGGCAAAAAGCGGGGTGAAAACATGGAAGGGAAAGTAATAGTAACCTATAAAAACTATAAAGTAAATCTTAATCTACCCGACGAAATTTTTGATGATGAAAAAGAAATTCCCGAAAAATATTTAAAGTAACACATACAAAAACAGAGTTGAGGTTTTAACCTCGGCTCTGTTATTAAATCTCCACCCCACGGATTTATCCGTGGGAACATCACTTAAGCAGTACCATCTTCCTGACCTGCACAAAATCACCGGCACTAAGTCTATATAAATAGACACCAGAAGAAAATCCGTTCATATTGAACCTGGTTTCATGTAAGCCAGCTTTCAGTTTGGTATTAAACAAAGTAGCAACATGCTCACCAATGCAGTTAAAAACATCAAGTTTTACATCAGCATCATTTGGAATTGCAAAACTGATTACTGTTTCTGGATTAAAAGGATTAGGATAATTCTGGTATAGCTGAAACGTTGGTTCGGCTACATCTTCCTTTACACTGGTTAAATTAAATGGTGTTTCAGCCCATGGTGTAAACTCGCAGTCGCCTTCAATTGTAACACCTGTACCACTTGGATTTAGTGTTGAGTGATAAGGACCTGATGCATCGCCCCAGTAGTTATTTTTGGCAATAACAGTTTTTGACGAAGTGTTTACAACAGCATTGTTAACACAGGCTATATTACATCCTTCAATGGTAAAATCACCCTCAGAATCATTGCGTCTGTTAAACAGGTTATAATAACCGGATATATCGCAATTGCTAATTTGTACATTAGCTTCTTCATTTTCAGCCTGAACTAAATAATTATAATAATCACTATCCTCAGCAACATCATTTAATACCGAATTGGTAATAAGTATATTAGCTATTTGATAAGCCATTATTTGTATACCAAAAATCTGACAATTATTCAGTGTTATGTTTGCATACGCCGGGTCTTGCTGTGCCCATGCACCACGAATATTTATTCGCTGTATATCAACCGATTTTATTGTAATATTTTCTGCTGAAAAGCTGGCATCATAATATGTAAAATTAGAGAGTGCATCCATAACTCTTTTACCATTAATTGCCAACTCGTTAATATGAAGTACCAAACCGGGTGTAACATCAACATGGCAACCCTCAATACTCATATTACCAATATAGTATTCAAAACCAATATCGGGAATTGTGTAATCTTCAAAAAAACCACCACCAATAGCAATCATGTTATTTTCACATAAAAACGAATTACCTTCAAGTGTTAATTCACTTCCGGAATACCCGCCAACAGGATATTTGTAATTTTCGATTTTTGTATTTTCAACTTTTAATTTACTGTTTCTACCCGAAACTGATACAGCAACATAAAGACCCTGGTCATAAAGTGTTGTAAATTCAGAGCTATCTATTTCAATATCAACAAAATCGTAACTACCTATTCTTAGTTCTTTAAATACACAGTTTTTAATATTTACTTTTGTATTAAACTCCAGTTCATCGAAATCACTAGTGAGTGAGTATCCAAATGAAAGATCCCCAATATGGTTTGTTCCACCATCAAAAGTAACATTATTAGCGGTTAAAGATGAGTTCTTCACAACAGTGTTATCATTGGCAAGTGTATCGGCAACAACCAGATTGTGCCCATTAGTCTGAACAGTTACACCTGGCTCTATTACCAAATTAGCACCTTTAACAAAAACATTATTTGTGAAAATATACGGACTACCCTCCATTGTGAGCGTCATATCGTTATAATAATAGCCTTCAAGATTTGTCTGCCCAAAGCAGGATATAGCAAGAATTAGAAAAAATATTAATGCCCTTTTCATTTTTACTCCGGAATATTAATGCCCTTAATTATCAATAATTAATATATAATGAATTAGTCAAATTAACAAAGCAATTACATTGGTACTATTTAACTTCTTCCAAATCTTTTATTTGAATTGTATTAAAATTGAGGTCAACCGGTTCAACAAGATTTTCCTTTATATGCTTGTATAGAGCCTTGGCAACCAGTGTACCGCCATCAGGAGTAAAGTGTATGCCATCACCAACCCTTATTCTTTTACGCTTTCCGTCAATCGTCATAAAGGATGTATAAGCCTTTGATGTATCTCCAACAACACTATGGGTAGGAAGGTAATACATATTGGTATGTTCATTAAATATCTTTTTATACGCACCCGAAAGTTTTTCCATTCTGCCGTCATAACCTTTGGGTCGCATTGGAGGAAGCCCGATATAGTAAACTACATCCACACTGGACTCCAATATTGTCAGGAGTTTTCTAATTTTCTCCTCGTACTTTTCCATCCATTTTGCGTTACCGAATCGTTGTCGTTTACCATCAATTATAGCAGCCTGGGCATCATTTGCACCGAATGACATGATAACAATATTGTAGTGCTTTTCCCCAACAAGACTTTTAGCCTGCTTAAACCAGTCGAAATAATCAGGGCGCGTTAACCCGGATGAGTGCATGGAATAACGTTTAACCTTAAATAGGGTATCCCGGGTAAAATATTTGTCAATAGCCGAACCAAGCCCCTTACCCATCATTGAGTCGCCAATCAGTAAAATTTGAAGTTCGGTTCCATCCCTGAACTTCACAGGTTTTTCAACCGTATCAACAACAGTTTCGGTAGTATCAATAACTGTAGTGTCTTCCATTGCATCAACAAAACCAGCAGCACGCTTAACACCTCGCAAATCGTTAAAAGTATTTTCAACAAACTTTTTTGGTGCAGTTAGATTCAGCATTTTAGTAAAGTTGTAAACAGGTTCGGTTACTGCAATAGCAACATCCCTTTTCTTGTTAATCTCAAAACCATAAGCCCAGTTATAAAGCCCTTCCGAACCCAGCAGCAGTACAACCGCCAGCATACTGAGCAGAATAACCGAAACTTCTCTAAAACTATATTTTCTATCTTTCATCATACCCAAACTAAAACTGGAAATAAATAAATGGTGCAACTCCATCAGGACTCATAGCACCCAAAATAATTAGAACTAGACCAACTATTACACCCTGTACCACCGGATGCCTGTTGCCAAACCACCTAATAAAATTTTCCGCACCACTTTTCGGAAAGAAGTTCATCATAACCCCAAGCAAAAGCAGTATAACTACAAATGGAGTGATTAGGGTTGTACCGGCAGAAAACATACCGATTTGAGAAATCATTACCGAAGCGGTATCAAATGTTGAGGCACGGAAATATATCCAGGTTAACCCAATAAAATGGAATAACGCAACCGTCATAACAACTTTGGTAAATGCCGATTTAATATCAATCTTAAATTTCTTAAATATCGCTCTTTCAATTGCCAATGCACCACCATGTAATGCACCCCATAAAAGGAAATTCCAGGCTGCACCATGCCATAAACCACCAAGTACCATTGTTATAAGCAAGTTTCGATACGTTTTAAGCTTCCCTTTTCGGTTTCCACCAAGCGGAATGTAAAGATAATCCCTTAGCCATGAAGAAAGGGAAATATGCCATCTTCGCCAAAAATCCTGAATTGTAAAAGCACGGTAAGGTTGGTTAAAGTTATCCCTAAATTGGTAACCAAGTAAAAGTGCCACCCCGATTGCTATATCGCTATAAGCACTAAAATCGCAATAAATCTGGAAAGCATACCCGTAAACTGCAAAAAGGTTATCGAGTGAGGAATACTGTACCGGATCTTCAAAAACCGGATCAACAAGTTCGGTTGCCAGATAATTTGCAACAATCATCTTCTTAAAAAGTCCACCCAGAATAAGTAAAAATGCACGCGAGGCGAATATTTCGTTAAGCTTTGGGGGTGTATTAAGCTGGGGTAAAAAATCAGCAGCACGCACTATAGGACCAGCTACAAGCTGCGGGAAGAATGATATATAAAGCAGAACATCTGTTAACTTGTTACATGCTGGAATATCACCACGGTAAACATCCATAACATAACTTAACGCCTGAAAAGTAAAGAAGGATATGCCTACGGGCAAAATTATTTCAATTAGTGGCAAATTGGCATGTACCCCAATTGAAGCTAACATGTTTACAAACGATGTTGTAAAAAAACCGTAATACTTGAAGAATCCAAGTACAGCAAGATTTATAGTAACCGATGTTACAAGTAAACGCTTGCGGGTAGTTGCGTTTTGGGAATGCTCTATATATTTACCAATTACATAACTAAATGTTGATACAAATAGCAGAAGAAAGCAAAACCGGTAATCCCAGTAGCCATAAAAAAAGTAACTTGCCGCAATAAGAAATATTTTGCGGTAATGGTCGTGTTTAACAAGCGACCAACTAGTAAAAAATACTACGAAAAAAAATATCCCGAAGGCTACAGTGGCAAAAAGCATGTAATATCAAATTTGTTAATGTCAGCTTTCAAAAATAGATAAATATTCCAAATATTGAAATCTGTAAAGCTATTTTCCTTGAATAATTACAACATCAGCTTTATTTTAGTAATCCTTACCTGGGCATAAATCGGTAAGGTTTATAATAATACTAAAAAATAATTTACTACTGTTACTACGGTATGGAATTTTTTGTAACTTTAGGACATAAAGAGGTTATTTTATTTTAATATAAAAGGGCATAATTATGTATAGAAAACTCCTTCTTTTACTAATAGTTTTAACATCATTAGTACTTTCTCAGGAAATATCTTTTCTGAAATTCTATAATTACAATGAGAACAATCTAACTCTAAATACAATCGCTTCCAACTATATCGTAAAGAGCTCGGTAATATCTGATAACTCAATTGATGTTGTACGCATTTTTGATGAGAAAGGTGAAGTTCTTTGGAGTAAAGAATTTGATGAACAAAGAAACACGACTTTAAGAGCATACCGCGAGAATATCATTACTACTTCTGATGGTGGTTTCGTTATATTTTATGTAAATGGAATTAATAATAAGATTGTCCTGGAGAAATACTCTTCAGCCTTTGAACAGGTATGGGAAAAAGAATATGACGAGACCTTATCAATGGAAGGGCTTAGTATATTGGAAAGACAAAACGGGAATTTTGTAATACTCTGCGACAACCAAACGAACGGTATTGTAAAGCTTGTTACAATTTCAGCATCAGGTGATTATATTTCTAATATCTCGTTAGATATATCAACAACCTGGGATGATAATATTTCGTTCTATGAAACCAGTAATAATTTTATCTTTAATTCGTCCAGGAAAGTTTATATTTATGATGAAAACGCTACACTAAACACCTATTCCCAGTTTTTTTTGCGTGATATAACTGTATTAAATAACAATGTTTATGTTATTCTGAACACAAAAATAAAGCAAATTGATTTGAATGGTAATGAAATCTTCCAAAGAGAACTTGATAATTATACAGATTTTACCAAGATACATAAACTTGATGGCAAACTATATATGTTCTGTAGAAAAAAATCAGATGGTAAAGACAAACTGCTTGAAATAAATCCCGATTGTTCTATTGGATATGAAGTGCCACTTACAAAAGAGATTAACGATTTTGATATAGCAAGCGATGGTAATTTTGCAATGGTTGGGAATGACGAAGCATATTTCCTGCAAAAATTTAACTCCAATTATGATTTTTACTTCTTGAATTTTTATCATCCATTTGACAATGAATATTCGCAGGCTACAGGAAATATTTCTCTTAAATGGTATGAGAGGAATCTTACTTCTCTGGATATTTCATATTCACTTGATGGTACTGAATGGAACCTTATCACTACAGTAAATTATCCTGCTGTTGAAGAATATACATGGAATTATGGTGAACTGGTTTTTGATTCCATGTTTATTAAAATGGAATCTAATATTGATTACATATATGATCAGAATTATTCTCCTTTTTATGTTAAAGTTTACTCAAACGAAATCAATAACTATATTGCAGCAAACGACATTAAAATGTGGATGAACGCACTTGGTGGCTGCTCACATGATCCCGATACAGATGGTAGCGGCTTGTATTGGCCCGGAGGAGAAAATGCTACTTTAACCTCTGTGTTTGCTGATGGTCCATTAATTGGTTACAAAACCGATGATGGTACCCCGCAGGTTCATGGTTGCACATATAATTACGGACTTGAAGCTGGAGTAATTGATGAAGATGGCAATCCGGTTCATTCATCTCATCAATCAGCTGGTATATATAAAATTCGCCAGGGGTGGGAGAACGAAACTGATCCTGAAGTAAGAAAAAATCTTGAAGAAAACATTAAAAACTGGCCTGGCGATTATGGAGCCCCTTATATTGACAACGATAATGACGGGCACTATACTTATGGTGTTGACAACCCTTTTATTGAGGATAGCAAGGAAGTTCTGTTTGCAGTTGCAAATGCAATGAATGAGGAAAATGCCGCTGCATTATATGGAGCTGCTCCTGAAAAAATTGAGATTGCACAAACTGTATTTGTCCGATCAGGATTACCAAATACCATATTTAAGAACTACAGATATATTAACAAATCAGAAAACACCTTACATGATACTTATTTTGGATATTGGACTGATCCTGATCTTGGAAACTCGAATGATGACTACAATGGCTGTTCTCCAAGTTTAAATACTGCATACTGTTACAATGGGGATAATTACGATGAGGATTTCTATGCTTCTGCTCCCCCTGCTGTTGCATATACGCAGCTGTATGGTCCGTTAACCAAAGGTGAACCTGGCGATGTTGCACACACAGCTTACGGTGATAAACCCGGGTATGTTAATGTACCAATGACCGGTTTTGCATTTTATATAAATAGTAGCGACACTTACCAGGATCCCGAGATTAATTCGCCCGAAGGCAGTATTCAAATGTATAATTATCTTTGCTCAAAGCTATGGGACGGGTCTGAATATATAAACCCCTTAACTAATCAACCTACAAAATTCCCACTTGATGGTACTCCAGATAATCATTCCGGATGGTATGAAGGAATGGGTTGGCCTGGTGGTGAGGCTCCTGGAGACAGAAGATTTATGATTACATCCGGTCCGTTTGATATGGAACCAGGTGATACCCAATATGTTAGTTATGCAATACATCTCGCAAGAGGGGGGAATAACATTAACAGCCTAACAGTGTTATTTGATCAAGTTGAGAGTATTCTTACAACATATGGTAGTGGTCTTACAAAAGTTGAGAAGACAGATAACGATATACCTGAAAGTTTTGTACTTTCCCAAAATTATCCAAATCCGTTTAATCCTTCAACCACGATAAGCTTTTCTATTCCTGAAGCGACTAATGTTAAACTGGAAGTTTTTAATGCATTGGGAGAGAGAATAACTACCGTAGTTAATAAGGAATTACAATCAGGTAATTATAATGTTCGTGTGAATATGAGTGCGTATGCATCGGGTATGTATATTTACAGATTAACCTCTAATAAATTTACAACCGCTCGAAAAATGATGTACCTTAAATAAAATTAAAAAGCCTCCAGCCGGTTATGGCAGGAGGCTAAAATTTATTCTTAAGTTTATACTCCTAATCAATACCGATCCAGCTTAAATTTTTCACCCAGATAAAGTTTTCTAACCTGTTCATCTTCAGCAAGATAATCGGCAGTACCATCCTTTAATATTTTACCATTTATAAGTATATAGGCACGATCAACAATACCAAGGGTTTCGTGAACATTATGGTCGGTAATAAGTATGCCTATTCCCTTATGTTTAAGGTTGGCAACAATTGTCATAATATCCTCAACCGCAATGGGGTCAACACCGGCAAAAGGTTCATCAAGCAGAATAAAATCGGGATTTGTAGCTAAAGCACGGGCAATTTCACAACGCCTTCTTTCACCACCACTGAGCTGAAAACCCAAACTTTTGCGTATATGGGATATATTCAATTCTTCCAACAGTTCTTCGGTTTTTCTTTTTCTTGCCTGCTTTGTCATGTTCATCATTTCCAAAACAGCAGTAATATTATCCTCAACCGAAAGTCTTCGGAATACCGAAGCTTCCTGCGGAAGGTACCCCAAGCCCATTTGGGCACGCTTGTACATAGGCTCCGAAGTTATTTCCTTATCCTCGTAAAAAACTTTACCGCCGTTTGGTTTAATCATTCCAACAATCATATAAAATGATGTAGTTTTACCGGCTCCGTTGGGACCAAGCAATCCTACAATTTCCCCTTGCTCAACCTTAACCGAAACTTTGTTCACAACTGTTCTGCGTTTATAAATTTTTACGAGGTCTTCACTTCTTAATATTTTACCCATTTATCTTCCGCTCAATCTTTCTCTTTTTACAAACAAATTCAGCAATAGTTCTTTATCCGGACGATTTTTATAAATCAAAAATTGCGGTAAAGTAAACTCTTTTTCTGCACCTTCAACCAATACTTCAGGATGATATTCGGTTACTGGCTGATCGTAAAGACGCACATCGGCAACCTTACTGCTATCAAAATAAATTTTGGCAACACCACCGCTGGATTTTATCAATCCGTTTGGTTTACCACCATCGTACATGTAGTAAATACTTAATACATTACCATCAACAAAAGTTTTCTGAAGTTCACCTGCACCAAAATACATATCAATTTTTTTGCCCGATATTTGATCGAAACGCAAATCGAACGAATCGCTTCTGGTTAAAATAAATGCATCCTGTACAATATTAATATTCCTCAGGGCTTTATTCTTAAGGAATATTCTTATTGAATCGCCTACAACCTGAGAATTACCATACCACATTACAGGTGGTTTATGTTCATCCGACTTACGGAAGGTAAAGATGTTATTGGTTTCCCTGAACAAAGTTGCATTATCGGTTAACGCAGAAAACTTGCCCCTGATAATTTTAACCGAATCAGTTACTACCAATCGCTTTGTTGAATCGGACCAGGATTCCATAATTTTGGATGAAACAAGTAGTGTATCAATCTTGCCCGTTTTGGTTGTATCAATTTGAAACAGTATAGGATTACCAGTTATTTTGCTGTACTTTTCAGCAGTATTGTTTATTAGCTCCTCACCAAGAATAACTGCACCTTTCTGCTCACCAAGTATCTTTACATTTTTGTAGGCATACGCAAGCTGGGTATCCCGAAAATGTATTAAACTATCGCAATAAATTGTGCCGGTTGTATCGGCAATTTTAACGTTACCAACCGAAACACTTTTATTGTTTTTGTAGTTATAATGAAGTCGGTCGCAATTAAGAGTATTTATTGTGTCAATAAGCTCAACATTTTCGAAAAAATTGGCAATTTTGGTACTAAAACTGTAATTACCACTATCGGCAGTAAGGTTAATATGACCATCATCCATATAGAGAGCGGTATCACTCCAGGCATATTTATTATTGCCATCATAAAACCCTTTTTCCGTTTTAAGCGTTACGGTATCCTGCACGGCAACCACATCACCAACAAGAATAATTTTTTTAAGAGTAATATACTGGTACGCTATGTTACAATTAATAACGAGATCGTCCTGGGTAATAACCACATTACCAATTACCTTACGCACGGAATAACCATCTATTGTGGTGCCAACAAGCTTATCTCCAATAACTGTTAAATCCTTTGAAGACTGGGCTAACGCAATAGCAGAAACGAAAACAAGAAAAAATGCAAGTATTAGTTTTTTCATTTCTGATTTACCGATGTAATGTATGTAATATTAAAAATTGTATAGTTAACAAGGTGCTGATCCGATTCAAAACCGTATCCTTCCATTTTCTCCTTATCCGAAGTAATAGTAACAAATTTTTCGGTAACAATTTTATCGTCCTTGTGTCTCCACATAAGCTCATCTGTTTCCAGCACTACGCCACTATCACTAACAGCCACAACACTATCAATTGCCCACATGTTACTGGTTGCATCGTCAATTTTACCACGCTTTGAGGTTAACACCGATGATATTACACCTTTCTTGTTATAGAAATCAATCTTCATATTCTCGAGGTGCTTTTCACGCTGGTTTTCCTCGTTTAACACATAAATATGATCAGCATATAAAATAGCTTGTAATCTTCCGGCTTCAGTAAAAACTATTTCAGAATCCCAGCTTTCCTGTATGGGAATTTTACCATCATACTTCTCTTCGCTAATAACAGGCTGAATTTTTTCATCACACCCAGCAAAAAGAATAATAGCCGAAAATATTACAAGCAATCTTTTCATCGTCTCTGCAATCCAAGTTTAACAAGATCGTGGAGGTGTACAATACCTTTTGGATGGTTTTCAGTATCAACACAAATTAGTGAAGTTATATTAAACTTTTCCATTTCCTGAAGTGCAAACGAGGCAAGAAAATCCTCATCAATAGTTTTTGGTCCAACCGTCATAAGTTCTTTTGCACTTAGCTCATCAATCTTCATGGTTTTTTCAAGGAGTCTTCTTAAGTCGCCATCTGTAATTATACCGCTTAGTTTACCTTCGGTATCAACAACGGTTGTACAACCCAATCTTTTGGAAGTAATTTTGAAGATAACTTCCTTGATTGATGTATCTTCTGTAACAACGGGAATATCATCCCCCTGGTACATAATTTCGGATATACGAAGCGAAAGTCTTTTACCCAGACTTCCACCCGGGTGAAGCATAGCAAAGTCTTCAGCAGTAAAGCCACGCTTTTCAAGCAGTGCAACCGCCAAAGCATCGCCCATGGCAAGTGCAGCTGTGGTTGAAGCAGTTGGGGCAAGGTCGTGCGGACAAGCTTCTTCTTCAACACTAACATCTAAAATGTAGTTGCAAAACTGTCCCATTTTAGAATTAAGGTTGCCAAGCATACCAATCATTATAACATCAAGACGTTTAATCATGTACATCAGGTTAACAAGCTCTTCGGTGTTGCCACTTTTGGAAACGAGTATCACAATATCATCTTTTCGAACCATACCAAGGTCGCCATGCACGGCATCGGTAGGGTGCATAAAGATAGCCGGAGTACCGGTTGAGTTCATGGTAGCAACAACTTTACGTGCAATAAGTCCTGATTTTCCCATTCCCGTAAAAACAACTCTGCCTCTTGATTTGTAAATTGCCTCAACAGTTTTAACAAATTCATTGTTAATTTTATCACGCAATTTTAATACGGAATTACCTTCAATTTCTAAAACTTGTCTGCCTTTAGCTATAATCTGATCGCCGGACACATTAGCTCCATTATGGTTATCATAAAATATTCAACTTATAAATCTATTCATTAAAAGTAATTATTTCAATAAGAGTGCTTACACAGCCTTAATTAGTGCTTCAATAAACTCAATGATTTTAACAGGATCGGTTTCACGAACCAGTATATCAGCAACCCGTTTTACTTCACGTCTCGAATCGGCTGGTGCAAGTGCCACTCCAGCTTTTTGCAATACCGGGATATCAAGCATATCATCACCAATATAAAGCAGGTTATCGAAGCTGCTATTATTATCACATAAAATTATTTGTGCTCTACCGGCTTTATTTAACGAAACATTTTCAAAATAGTCGAGATTGCATTTTTCGAACTCTTTGGCTGCTTTAGCTTCCAGACCGGCAGATAATATACCGCACTTTATGCCAAGAGGTTTCAGGAAATCGCAAAACTCATCAATTTTTGCCCTCACACCTGCAAGTTGAGCTTCGCTATTATAATTCTCCCTTATCAGCACACCATCCATATCAAGGAGAACAACTTTAATTTCTTTTAATATTTTAGCCAGTTGTTCTTTCTTCAAGCACAATCTCATTTATTTTTTTGATTGATACTAATAGCGATTCAAGTTTATCGAGTTGTAACTGACTTGCAGCATCACTCTTTGCATTTTCCGGATCAGGATGTACTTCAAGGAACAAGGCATCAACGCCTACAGCCATAGCAGCTTTCGCAAGGGGATGTATAAATCGGGGGTCACCACCGGTTGTTGTA
Organism: Melioribacteraceae bacterium; assembly: GCA_963663615.1. Lineage (GTDB taxonomy): Bacteria > Bacteroidota > Ignavibacteria > Ignavibacteriales > Melioribacteraceae. Next base: position 227,958 of record OY760517.1, on the reverse strand, counting down.
CCTGTTCCCGGCATTTGTACCGAGTGAGTTGCGTCCATTACCACAGGATAACCAATATCTCGCATTAAAAGTAAACCACGCATATCAACAACTAGATTATTATACCCAAACGTTGAACCACGCTCGGTTAACATAATTTTTTTATTACCTGTCGATTCTACTTTTTGTACTGCATGTTCCATACTCCATGGAGCAAGAAACTGACCTTTTTTTATATTTACTACTTTTCCTGTATTACCAGCAGCTACCAGCAAATCAGTCTGACGGCATAAAAACGCAGGTATCTGAAGAATATCAACATATTCGGCTGCTTCCTCCGCTTCCTGCTCTGTATGTATATCGGTAACAACAGGCACGTCAAGTTCTGCTTTAACCTTGCCAAGAACCTTTAATGCTTTTTCGTTACCAATACCGGTAAAACTGCTAATATTGGTTCTGTTAGCTTTTTTATAACTCGATTTGAATACAAATGGTATATCTAGTTTTAAGGTAATTTCTTTTATACGCTCAGCCGTTTTTAATGTAATTTCTTCACCTTCAACTACACAAGGTCCTGCCAATAGTGTAAACGGATTATTTCCGCCAACTTTAATACCATTAATATCAACTATATTCATTCTGTTTTCCTAAAATAATTTTTGCTGCATACCGCCTTTTAGCGGATTAACGTTAAATTTTACTCGAGCCATATCAGTAGCCTCACGTCCACGTGGAGTACGTTGTATTAGTCCCTGCTGTATAAGATATGGTTCATAAACTTCTTCAATAGTACCGGGATCCTCATTAACTGCTACCGCCAGCGAGCTTAAACCAACCGGACCGCCGCCAAACTTTTCAAGGATGGTAAGAATAATATCCTTATCCATTTCATCGAGTCCCATTTCATCAACATCAAGGGAGTTAAGTGCTTTTCGGGCAATTTGTAAATCTATTACATCCTTATCTTCATAATCGGCAAAATCGCGCGTTCTGCGTAACAAACGGTTTGCAATACGTGGGGTTCCTCGGGAACGTTTTGCAATTTCGAGAGCTGCACTTTTATCAATTCCAACTTTTAGTAATCTTGCTGATCGGTTAATAATACTGGTTAGCAATTCACTACCGTAGTAGTCAAACCGTGATTTTATACCAAACCTGTCGCGCAAAGGTGCTGTTAACAAACCTGCTCTTGTTGTTGCACCAACCAGTGTATATGGTGGCAACTTTATCTGCACGGTACGAGCATTGGGTCCTGCATCAATCAGAATATCGAGTTTATAATCTTCCATAGCCGAGTAAAGATATTCCTCAACAACCGGACTAAGTCTGTGTATTTCATCGATAAAGAGCACGGAATTTTCTTCGAGGTTTGTAAGAATGCCTGCAAGATCACCCGGCTTTTCCAATACCGGACCGGATGTAGTTTTAATATTGGCATTCATTTCGTTTGCAATAATGTTTGCGAGGGTTGTTTTACCTAACCCGGGAGGACCTGTAAGCAATACATGATCGAGAGCTTCTTTTCTTTTACGAGCTGCCCCAATAAAAACTTTAAGATTATCTATTATTTTGCTTTGACCAGTAAATTGGTCAAAGCTGGTTGGTCTTAAAGATTTTTCAATATTCTCATCATCTGATTGCATGCCTGGGCTTGTTGTATCAGAATGCCTGTTATTCATACTTGCAAGTTATCTTTTAATTTTTGAGCGAATCCTCAATTTAACTTTTTCGTACAAAAGTGCAAAAAGAATCATTAAAACAAGCATTAAAATTGCAGCTAAAATTGTCATTCCTACCGAAAGTGAATGCCCAAGATATTTATAAAAACCGGGATTCCATGCACTTCCATAAAGAATAATTAAATGCAGGACATATATTGGCAATGTATTGCGACCAATAACCTTTACTATTTCCGGAGTGTTTTCCAGCTTGTTGGCAAATAATGCCAATATTCCCGAGAATAGTACAACTACCCCAAGTCTGAAGATTGTTAATGGAACACCGGCAACAAAAAAATTGGTTGGCATCAGCAAATAATATTTCACCAAATAAAGGACGACCGAAGAGCCTAATAATATTCCCGAAGCTTTTAGTAAATATACACCAAGTTTACTATGTAAATGAATACCCGGATGTTTGGATAAATAAATTCCAAATACAGCACCACTAATTACATACCCAGCCCACGGAAATAGAGGAAAAATAGAACCAGTTCTATTATTAAGATATGGAGCAATAAAATCGGGCAGGTAGCTAAAATCAAAAACTTTCATTATGGGATGGAGGAAAATGAAGAAGATAGCTCCCATAATCATAAGACCATATGGATGGTCAAATAGTTTTTCGTTTAAATAATAAATTATCACAATAAATAGTATTCCAAAACCAATTAGGTGCAAAGCATCAACAGAGAAGAAAATTGACCAGCTTTTTTCGGAAACGTATCTGAAATCAAAAATACGGTAAGTAGGGTATCGAAGTAAATAACCTAACCCAACCAGGAGTGCAAATCTTTTTATCCCTTTAATTATTCTGGGATTTTTCTCATCATCAACATGTGCGTTATAGAGTAAATACGCAAATACAGTTCCCGAAATAAACATAAACACCGGGGCTGTAAATCCTCTTAAAAACTCCCAAACACTATAGGGAAGTGAATCTGATGAACGGTACACGTCTGCAAGAAACGTGTCTATCGTGTGTCCCTGCACCATCATCAAAACCGCAATCGCCCTCAGGATATCAAGGAAAATTATTCTGTTATTTTTTTGAGCCATAAACTTTAAATTATTTACATTAAATATAGTTATTATGTCAATTAAATAAAAATTTCCCTATCAAATCTTTAATTAAATTCCTCATGCTATTTTTCCCGAACTTTATATATAACTTTTTTATTAGTATTTTGCAATAGTTTTTCGGACTATAAAACATTTGTGCTAATTGATGCAAGACTTGAATATAAACGAAATATCATACAAAGAAACCCGGTTTACAGTATTAGACACCGAGACTACCGGTGTATCTGCCGCAAACTCCAGAATTATGGAACTGGGTATGGTAAAGGTTGAGTCGGGAAAAATTTTGGATACATTTTCTACCTTTATCAACCCGGAATGTAATATACCGAGGCAAATAACTGCTATCACCGGAATCAATAACCAGCATGTTGCCGAAGCTCCTGTTTTTGAAAAATTAACAAGCAGCATACTTGATTTTATTGGAGACAGCGTTCTTGTTGCTCATAATATGCAGTTCGATTACGCGTTTATGAAAGCTGAGTTTGAAAGGGCGTTTGTTGAATTTCCGGAATATAACAAGCTTTGCACGTTAAAACTATCCAGAAAATTATTCCCGGAATTAAAAAGTAAAGCACTTGGTGCGATGGTGCATCATTTTGGCATCAGGCACAAGGATGTTCACAGGGCACTTGGTGATGCAATGGCAACTGCAAAACTGCTGCTTAAATTATTCGAGAAGTTTGATAACGAACTTGCCATTACCCAAACTGCTGAAATATTGAAATATCAGTATAAAATTACCGCCGGTTCAAAACGTTTTAGTGTAAAAAAAACGATGGCTGATAATTTTGAAAAGCTTCCCGATTCGCCCGGTGTTTATTTTTACAAAAACAGAAAGGGTAACATTATATATATCGGGAAGGCAAAATCACTTATTAAACGTGTAAAGAATTACTTCTCCACAAGTGCACAATCAAAATCAAAAAAAATTATTCGCCAAGCTGAAAACCTTGGGTTTGTACAAACAAATACAGAACTTACCGCACTCATTGCTGAAGCCGAGCTAATAAAAAAACATAATCCATCACTTAATTCACAGCTCAAAAGGTTTTCACAAAGTAATTTTATAAAAGTTACTCTTGATAAGGAATACCCGACACTAAAGAGTACAGCAATTTTCGATTTTGATGGTAATGATTATTTTGGACCCTTTACAAACCGTGATGCCAGTCAGGTTTTAATTGATGCCTCAAACAAATCATTCAGGTTGCGAGAGTGCAAGGAAAGAGAATTTAGCCGCAAAAAGCATTGTTACTTGCTTGATATAGACCGTTGTACAGCTCCCTGCATCAATAACTCCACAGAGGAATATTTGGAGGAGCTTAAAAATGTATATGAATTCCTTAGTGGTAATAATCAGAAAGCTGTTGATACGCTTCTCAAGAAGATGAAGTTTTATTCGGAACAGCAGATGTACGAAGAAGCGGCAAGTATTCGTAACACCGTAAATACATTACTTAACCAGCTTAATCGCTCTTCAATATTAGCCGAACCAATTAATAAGGCTCATGTTTTAATTAAGGTAAAAGGGTTACCGGTAAACGACTTTATTTTACTTATTGAGGGCAAGGTATTTATTAAGGATTATTTTGTTGTTGAAAAAAGCTACTTCGATGAGGCAATTGAAGACTATTTTAACGGCAGCATACATTTGTTTAACGGAATAGACAAAAAAGACCTTGAAAAAATGAAAATATTGCTTGCCTGGATTTGCAAAAACAGATCAGCAGTAGAATTATATTATCTTAAGGATTATGCTACACCGCAGGAATTGGCAGTAGCAACCGGATGGCAGAAGAATAAAAAGGGGCAAAACCTGCATGTTAATCTTGCATAACAGGTAGTGCCCTTAAAATTTTATTTAATATCTTTTATTGTTGTGTACCAGTCGCTCGATTGTTCAAGCATAGTATTGATACGATCAACAAGTTTGTGCGGATCATGAAGGTAGCCTTCAAGCAATAATGCTGATTCGTATAACTGATCTACCACATTGGCAATATACTCATCTTCACTATTAGCCTTAAACACCTTAAGCATATTTCTTACAAGTTTATGATCCTTGTTAATTTCCATAATTTTTTTCGGTACAGATGTATCCTTGTTAACCATGTTCATTATTTTCTGCATGGAAGCCGACATTGAGTCATCAGGATTTACAAGGCAGGCAGGACTTTTATCAAGTCTTTGGGATACCTTAACATCAGTAAGTTTATCACCAAGCAACATTTTTATTTTAGCAAGAAGCTTGTCAAATTCAGATTTATCATCACCTGAAAGCTCATCAAATTTGTTTTCTTTTTCCTTTACGGTATCAAATTTTTCAATCTTGCTTAAATCAGCCTGATCAACAGATTTAAATTCAAAATCCTTGTACTTCCTTAAAGAGCTCATAACAAATTCATCAACCGGATCGAAAAGATAAAGAACTTCTATACCCTTGTTTCTGAATATTTCAAGATGCGGATCAAGATCAAGGGCAGCTCTGCTGGCACCCATCATGTAGTAAATTTCTTTCTGGTCTTCTTTCATTCTTTCAGTATAATCTGCAAACGATACAAGACCTTTTTCATCTTCACTCGTTGATGAGTTAAATCTCAACAGTTCAGCAAATTTTTCCATATTTGCATAGTCGCCATAACCTAACTTAAATACTTTACCATGTTCATTCCAAAACTCGGTATAAAGCTCTTTCTCATCTTCAGCCATTTTCTTGAGGTTCGAAAGAACCTGACCGGTGACACTGCTTGCAATTTTTGCAAATACAGCATTTTCCTGCAAAGTTTCACGAGAGATATTAAGAGGAATGTCTTCAGACTCAACTACACCTTTTACAAAGCTAAGGTATTCAGGAAGCAAATCCTTATTTTTATGCTGAATAAGTACACGGCGTACATATAAATCCAAACCGTACTCTTCCCTGTTAAAGCCCATCATATCAAAATTACGCTTCGGAATAAACATGAGGGTATTGAACTGAATAGGTGCATCCACAGAAGTGTGGATAGTCTTCATAGGTTCATCATTATCATAAGTAAGATATTTGTAAAACTCGGCGTATTGCTCTTTTTTAACAGATGACTTTGGTTCACGCCAAATAGCAGAAACAGTATTTACTCTTTCATCGTTAATCATAATTGGAAACTGAATAAAATTTGAGTGAGTTTTTATTATTGTTTCCAAACGGAATTTTTCGGCAAATTCGGCAGCATCATCTTTCAGGAACACTTCTATTGTTGTACCGCGTTTTATTTCCTCTGTATATTCTTCCAAAGTATAACTACCCAAACCATCGGAAACCCATTCAACAGCAGGCTCATCTTTTTTGAATGATTTGGTTTTAATAACAACTTCTTTTGCAACCATAAATACCGAGTAAAAACCTACACCAAACTTACCAATTATATTACTGGCATTTTCCTTATCCTGGTTAAGCTGTTTAATAAACTCGGCAGATCCCGATTTAGCGATGGTACCAATATTATTAACAAGCTCATCGCGAGTCATACCAATACCGGTATCGGTAATTTTAAGAGTTTTGTTATCAGGGTCGAAGCTTAGTTTAATTTCAAGTGGCAGTTCTTCATCGGCTACTTCCGATCCACGAGTTTTTTCGAATCTAAGTTTATCAAGAGCATCGGATGCATTGGAAACAAGTTCGCGAACAAATATTTCGCGGTTTGTATATAGGGAGTGCACAAGGATATTAAGCAACTCCTTAACTTCGGCTTTAAACTCAAACGAGTTTACATTTTCAGACATAGAATATCCTCCATATTTATCGTAGCTATAAATTTTTATTCATACAAAAATATTAATTTTAAATTTGAGTATAAAACAAAACCAAATATTACCATCTCCTTTTACTTTTAAAGAAAAGGATAGGTTTCAAAAAAAATACAATTTGGTGTGATGCTGTATATCAAAAAAGATTCAAGTGTGCTAACTTAATCTGCAAGAACAACCCAATAGATTGAATCAGGAAACAAAATTTGCCAATACCGTTATCAGGAATACTAAAAGAGCTAATAAAAACCCGTAAACTATTATTCCGAGGAAGGCATTATTGGCAAATCTAATAGTGCTTATCATACCACGCCAACCACATTCCTTACAACGGTAAGTTTTGTAAAAGGTTGTATTTTTTACAATTGTTTCCCAAATAGACCTGCTTCTGGATTTTTTTAACTGAAAGTTTGCTTCACATTTTGGACATGAACCAAACGTTGGGTCTTTCCGAACTAGAATTCTAAGTTTCTTCATAATTTATTTTCTATAAGTATATTATCATTTTTTTAGGGATACAGATAATTAAAACTTTAAATGTATTTCACAAATATAAAAAAGTTAAACAAGCTGTGTGGATTTTTTTTGCCCCTATTTCCGGACAGATAGATTTGTTACAATTTTTTTAGCAAGGAGCAGGCAGGAACCAAAGTACCGGCAGTAAAAACTACCGGCACGAATTAATAATCTTTAGTTTGCAATACTTAGCATAACATTGTATTCAGCTTTATCTTTCAAAATTTCCAATGCTGTCCAAAACTGATTATCGTTTTCAAGTGAAGCCATAATTCTTCCCTCTCGCCCAAATCGTCTTGAAGCAATTTCCTTTTTTATTTCGCGAAGTATATCGAACTTGTATTTAACCAGCTCCTTATCTTTTAACTCTTCGCAAGCGTTCAATAGTTCATCAATTTGCGGATTTAGGTCTTCAGCGTATGATTCGCTATCAACAACCTTTTTAAGTCTTTTGATAGTAAGCTCTGTTTTACTGGTATAGCGATATTCCTCGTTATGTAAAAATTTTATAAAGCTATCGAAAATTTCGCTATCAGCAACTTCATCCCAGTTGGTATTTTCGTTTTCATTAAAATATGTTGTTGCAAAACGGAAAAACATACCTTGAGCAAGAAGATTTTTAACCTGCTTGGATTTGGAGGTATTTTCAACAACCGTATCGGGCTCAATTCCACCGCCTGAATATACTGATCTCTGGTTAACCGTTTTGAATTCTGATTTATTTACCGGTACGTTAACAGACTCAAAAACCTTGTTCTTTTTGGCATAATCAATACGCTGTATGCTTCTGCCGCTTGGAGTAAAATATTTTGCAGTAGTAATTTTTAGTGATGTGTTATACGATAGCGGCACAACGGTTTGCACAAGCCCTTTACCAAAAGAGTTCTGTCCTACAATAATGCCTCTATCCAAATCCTGTACAGCACCGGCAACAATTTCGGAAGCAGAAGCTGATCCCTTATCGACCAGCACCACAAGCTTAGCCTCTCCGGCAACTGGCTGTTCTTTTGAATAATATTCAGTAACATCTGTAGTATCGCGACCCATTACACTTACCACAAGCTGATCCCTGCCAACAAATTTTTCACAAACATCAATTGCAGCATCGAGCAAACCTCCCGGATTACCACGCAGATCCAGCACAACCGATTTTACTTCCTTTTGTTTTTTAAGATCGAGCAAAGCTTTTTTAACCTCTCCACCTGCACTCCTCGAAAATCCACTCAACTTTAAATAAGCATTATTGGATTCAACCGGATAAAATCCGTACCAGGTAAGATTTTTAAGTTTAATTTCTTCCCTAACCAAGTTAAAAACTACGTTTTCCTCATAACCTTCACGTTCAACTTCAACTCTAACAAGCGAGCCGGGATCACCTTTAAGCAACTTACTCAACTCATCGTAAGTATCCTTGTTAACCAAAGTTGAATCTATTTTGTAAATAATATCGCCAACACGAACACCCTGTCTCTGGGCACTATAACCTTCAATAAGCTCAACAACAGTAATCTGGTTATTCCTTAAACCGATACTTGCACCAATACCACCATATTTACCAGTTGTAATAACCTCAATATCCTGCTGCATGCCCTGATCAATATAAACAGTGTAAGGATCGAGTGATGAAAGAAGCCCTTTTATACCTGATGCCATAAATTCTTCAGGGTCAACCCTATCAACATACTTAAGACTAACTTCTTTATATATTTTACCAAAGATATCAATACTTCGGGTAATTTTCATGTACAGGTCGTTATCCGAAGGCACAAGACCCAGGGAAAACAACACCAATAGTAGCAGAAGAGAAATTTTAGTTTTCCGCATATATAACTCCGTTATATTCCAAACTCATTCAATTTGTCAACAATCTCCGAATGAATCTCCTCTATCGGTTTCAATCCGTCGATAATTACTATACTATCGTCATTATCGAACAATTTTAGATAACCATTCCTAACCTTTATATAAAAATTATCTCTGGAAAGTTCAATTCTATCAGCTCCCCCCCTTTCAAAAAGGGAAAGCGATTTACGTTTATTTATTTCCTCAACCGGAATATCAATAAAGAATGTAACGTCCGGTTTGGCATCCTTTACTACAAACTCCATAAGGTTTTCAATAAACTCAACACTAATTCCCCTACCATACCCCTGGTATGCAAGAGAAGAATGATGGAACCTGTCGCTTAGCACCAGATAACCGTTTTCAAGATTAGGCACAATAACTTCTTTAATTAACTGAGCCCTGCTGGCAGCAAAAAGCAGCAGTTCAGTTTCATCGCACATGTTATCGTTTTTTTTATCAAGGAGCAAATCTCTTATTTTTTCGGATATTATTGTACCACCCGGCTCCCTTATCAGTTTCACTTTTCTATTTTTATTTTCGAGATATTGTCGTAATAATCTTAGCTGGGTAGATTTACCACTAAAATCGAGCCCTTCAAATGATATAAACATATTAGTATTTTTTTATTATGTATTCTAGTTTATTAGGTTTTGTATCGATAAGTTTTGTAAAATCGGGAGGAGAAACAACAGGTGTTATTACACCGGAAGTATCTCGCATAGCCTGCTTAAATGTAACAAAAGGTTTAAGGTCATCAGAAGTTAATGTACCAAGGGTATTTATTCCTCCCCTTAGCACAATATTTATTTTGTCGGGGTAAAGATTAAGGTTACGGAACGAAGGTACATTCCTTGTTTCAACCGTTACTCCTTCAAACACCTTATCTACAATTTTCTGTACATCAAACTCAACCAATACCTGTTCGGGATTTGGTTTTATTGCTTCACGTCCCTGAACACTTACTCCGGTTGAAACCGATTTGAATAATTCGGCAAACCTTGTCCGGGTTGTTTTAATAGTATCAATTTCGTTAACAATACTCGCGGGACCGCTAATCTCAACCGAATCGGGTTTTACGCTAATTTTGGAAACGACATCATACCCCGATTTAAATTGCAGATCAAGTTCGGGTACAATTGGTACCTTTTTTATAACCAGCTCCTCAATAGTATATTGAAGTTTTTCCGGTTTAACATCAACAAGCTGAATGCTGGATGTCATCCAGTAGTTTTTCTCGGCAGCTTTTTCAAGATCAAGCTCTGCAATTCCACTTTTATTACCAATAGGTACAACAAAATCAAGATCACGTCCATACGTCATACCGGCTATTTGCCAGCCTTCACCCTTTACATTTACGGTAACCATTCTTGGTGAGTAATCTGCAAGCGACATACCCGAAGGTACATCTGCAATTCTTACAGGCATGGTAATAGTAGTAAAATACTCATCGGAAAGGGATACAGACCCCCAGAGGAGTACAGAGAATATAGAAATCAGCGTTATGGGTATGATGTTTTCTTTCATAGTTTAAATGACCCGTCCTGAAAAAAGTTGACTGTTTTTATATTAACAAATACTCCTGTAAGTTGCAACTTACAGGAGTATTATGTATAAAATCTGGCGTCTGGTAACCCAGACTAAGATGAGGTCTTTTTGAATTATAGATATTTATTGATTCACTGACGAGCACTTCAAGATTATCAAAATTTTCACACTCATCAAATAAGAACTCATTTTTTAGTATTCCATTTACTCTCTCGGCCAAAGCATTCTGATAACAATCATAGCCATCAGTCATTGATGGTTTTATTCCATAACTTTTTAGTCTTTCCTGATAGATAGCGGACGCATATTGTAAACCTCTGTCAGAATGATGAACTGACTGCCAATAATATTTTCTTTGCTTTATTGCCATATCCAGAGCCTGGACTACGTTTTGACTATCCATACTACTACTTAATTTGTATCCCATAATCTTTCTGCTATAAGCGTCTGTAACTAATGAGAGATAGTATGTTTTTTCTTTGGTTTTCAAATAAGTGATATCACTTACAAATACTTCTTCCGGTTTGGTCGCTTTCATATCCCTATACAAATTAGGATGTTTTTTTAGCCAGTGTTTTGAGTTTGTCGTTTTTGTATATGACTTTACTTTCTTTACCAACAAATCTCGTTCTCTGAGTATTTCAAATAACTTATCTCTTCCAACGCTTATTTTCCCTTTGAGCAAATAATGCAACTTACGCGTTCCTATACGTGGCTGGATATGACGTATCTCCATTACCTGCCTCAGGACTTCTCGTTTTAAGATATTTTCGCTCTGAGTTGACTGCTTTGACTTATAGTATGCTTGTTTACTTACACCAAGATATCGACAGCACGTAACTACTTTTACTTTTTCTTCGCCTGCTGACAATTCCCGGATAACTTGGTATCGATGTTTTTTAATATATCTATCCCGGATTCCCGTTTTGTAACATCTATCAATTTTTCGTAAACAATTAGTTTCTCGCGCGCTTCTTTTAATTGTCGCTCTAATATTTTTATTCGTTGTTTTTCCGCGTCTTTCATCGGGCGTCCGGTTGTATAGTTTTTTGAATATTCAAACCTACCATATTTTCGGCACCATTTCAATACTGTACTCTTTCCACCTATGTTATACTTTGACTTCAGGTAATCTTTGGTCACATGACCTCTTTCATATTCCCTTACTACTTTTCGCTTAAACGACTCACTATAACTCTTAATTCGGGGGGGAGTAGTTTTTTGTTGCATTTTGTCTCTCCTGACTTTTTTTAGTTTTGGTCAACCTATTTCAGGACGAGACATTTATACAAAAACCCCTGTTAAAGGGGTATTTAAAAATCATGTAATAATAAGTACATCAAAGCATCTTTTCAAAAAAGCCTAGCAGCATTTCACGATTAGCTTTTGATATTTCCCTGCCTTTAATAGGAAAGCTTTCGATATTCCTCGCAATTTTACGTAACTCGTGTACGTTCATATTACGGAGTTCATCAATTGATGGCAGTTCATTTTCGGAATCGTCCGGTTCAGTTTCATCTTCCCCTTCTTCTGCACCAAACAGACCTTCCTGCTCTGAGTTATTTACTTTTTTCTTAACATCCGGATCAGGTTCGGGTTTTGGCTCAACCGGTGTAACTTTATCGGGTAAGTTATCTTCTACAACTTCCTCGGCAATTTCTTCAACTTCCTCCTCAACCTGAACTTCAACAAGCTCCGGTTCGGGTTCGGATTCTTCTACTGCCGGTTGTGCATCATCAACTACTTCCTTTTTGGTTACAACAGGAGTATCATGTATATCCGGATCATAATCCGGTTTTTCCGAGTTGCCCCAATCTTTAACAATATGTTCGAGTTGCAAATCGGGACGTGGAATTACATGGCTCGATACGAGTTCACCAATCCGTTGTGCTGCGGCTGCACCTGCGTCTACCGCTGATCTTACTGCTGCAACATCGCCTACAACCTTTACAGTAATAAGGGCAGCGGTAATTTTTTCCTTGCTAACCAATTTTACATTGGCAGCTTTTAACATAGCATCGGCAGCCTCAATTGCACCAACTAATCCTTTTGTTTCGATTAATCCAAGTGCCAGGAGCATAATATTAATCTACTTGTGGTCTCTTGGGAAGAATAAGTTCCACATCTGTATGAGGTCTTGGAATTACATGCACGGAAACAAGCTCACCAACTCTCTGGGCTGCGGCTGCACCTGCGTCTGTAGATGCCTTAACAGCACCAACATCACCACGAACCATTACAGTAACATAACCACCGCCAATTGTTTCTTTGCCAATAAGTTCAACTTTGGCTGCTTTTACCATAGCATCAGCTGCTTCAACTGCACCAACCAAACCTTTTGTTTCAACCATACCAAGTGCATCAAGCGTCATAGGTATTCTCCATTTTAAATTGAATATCGTTGTGAAAATAAATTATACAAAGTTAAATGTCAAACTTAAAAAGAGATATAAGTAGATAATATGCACGAAAGTATTTTATGTACCCGAATGCTTAATAAAACTAATCTGGAAAGCCAATATATTGATTGTTGATGGTAGCATAATCCGGGAATGGTTTTACACCTTGGCAATACCTAATATCTAATTACCCCACTAATAGATTTATAGGTTACCACAAATTTTGTTTAATCACAATATCAGCATGAACCTGTTACGTAGGCAGACAGCCCCCTGCCAACAATTCATCATACAAGCATTCTCAAGCATAATTTGGTCTTTTTTCGCGTAGCTATTATTCTTGTGTAGAATGGAAGTACAGCATTCAAACAATACTGCGTAGCAGTTGAGTAGGGTTGTACTCTGTGCTGCCGTAAGCTCCAGGGGAGCGGCATAATTATTATCCAAACCTGCGAAATTTCAAAAATTTCGGAGGTTTCCTGTCCCACTACAATTATAGTATTGTAGAGCAGGAGTATTCTCCTGACGTTATTCTTTAATATCGCGTTAGCGATTACTCTTGTGTAGTATAAAAGCAATTGCCGTTAATAACCACTCCTTAACTGAATAGGTATGGCACGATAATATTAAAAAACTGTCACGGTATGATCCGCAACACGTAATACCCTGCATTTCTCTATATCTATTAAGAGGCAAGTAAATTGCGTTAACTTTTACTCCCATGATTTCTTAATCAATCATGAATGTTGCTAAATATTCCTACCACTTTCTTGTCTTAATACAAGAAAGTTACAAAGAAAATCAAGGCTGCAAGTCTTTTGCTAAAAATCCTTATGAATTAGTTACGGAATATGAAACTCACAACTTCGTTGTTCAAACATCATATTCCGCTTAACACAAATTCATCCTGATTTTCTAAACGCAAAATACTTGATGTCATTTTAAAACACGCTATCTGGGTTTTGTAGGTCGGCAGTCCTCTGCCGACAGTTCATGACTGGTGAACCTATATGTAGCCCCCTCGGGGCTTTAATTATTTTGTTCGTCAGGTTTCTACAAATATGCCGTCCCTCCGGGACTCTAACAATATCTGTTCGGTAGGGCAGGAGTATTTTCTACTGGGTTTTATTTACCCCGTAGGGGTTACTCTTGTGTAGATTATAGTTCAACGAAACGCATTAAATACTGCGTAGCAGTTACTCTAGAGTAGTTCTTATTTTAAAGGGTCAACTACTCAATCTCCGAAGTTTTTCGAACTTCGGAGGTTTTGTGTCTTAAAACTATCTTGTTATTGGGTTGGCAGCCCTATGGTGACATTCCCTGGCGGATAATACAACATGTCTAAACAATATAGAAAATCCCTGTGATTTCCTATAGAAAAACCACAGGGACTTTTGAGGTTAGTACAGGGGAACTTTATACTAGGCTTTTTCTTCCCAAACCTGTACAACTTCAGTAATAAGTTTTACCGCCATCTGCATATCTTCAACAGCAACATATTCGGTAATTGCGTGGAAGTTATGACCACCGGCAAAAATATTAGGAGTTGGAAGCCCCATAAAACTTAAACGAGCACCATCAGTACCACCGCGAATTGGGTGCTGAATTGGTTTAATATCCAAACGTTTCATTGCTTCAAGAACATTTTCCTCTACTTCAGGATAGTCAACAAGAACGTTTTTCATGTTTCTGTACTGTTCAATCACTTTAAACTCGAGTTTTGCACCAGGGTAAGCAGCAATAGCTTTTTCGGCTAACTCTTTCAAAATAGCTTCGAACTTAACAAGATTAGCATCAACAAAATCGCGAATAATAAACTTGCAAACTGTTTCTTCCTCGTTACCCTGCATGTTTACACAGTGAACGTAACCTTCCCTGCCTTCGGTAGTTTCAGGAGAAAGTGTATCTTTAGGAAGAGATTCCATAAAATGGGCAGCAACTTTAAGGGAGTTAACCATTTTGCCTTTAGCATAACCAGGATGTACGTTAATACCCTTAAATCTTAGCTCAACAGCATCGGCACTAAAAGTTTCAGTTTCAATTTCGCCACGAGTACCGCCATCCATAGTATAGGCAAATTTAGCACCAAATTTTTCCACATCAAATTTTTCCGCACCACGACCAACTTCTTCATCGGGAGTAAAACCAACTTTAATTGTACCATGTTTTACTTCGGGATGTTTTACAAGATATGCCATTGCATCCATAATTTCAGCAACACCGGCTTTATCATCAGCACCAAGAAGTGTTGTACCATCGGTAGTAATAATTTCAAAACCGTTCATATCTTTCAGTTCAGGGTTAGCGTCATATTTAATAACTTCACCGTTTGGAAGAGCAATATCACCACCCTGATAGTTTTCAACTATCTGAGGTTTAACATCCTTGCCGCTAACAGCAGGCGAAGTATCAACGTGGGCTATAAAACCAATTACAGGTACATCTTTATCGGTATTTGCTGGTAAAGTAGCAAATACATACCCATGTTCATCCATTGCGGCATCAGTTAAGCCTATTTCCTTCAACTCTTCCACTAATATTTTGGAAAGTTCAAGCTGCTTTGGATCGCTTGGAAATGTAGTTGATTCTTCATCCGATTTGGTATCGATTTTAACGTAGCTTAAAAATCGTTCTTTAACACTATAATTATAATTGGTATCGAACATGTATTCCTCGTAAAAAATATTAACAATCTGTTAAATGTTTATCTTGTTATAATATCGAAATTCTAATAGAAATTCAATGTAAAGCGAGTTCAATAAAGCATTTCACGAAATATTTAATCTTATATTTCTTTATATTAGTCACGAAAAGAAGAAAATATTTACGAGGAATTTATGAACATTGTTGAGCTTATTAGAACCAAACGCGAAAAGGGAGCTTTAACTCCTGAAGAAATAAAATATCTTATATCGGAATATACCAGCGGAAATGTAATGGATTACCAGTTCTCCGCTTTTCTGATGGCAGCATTTCTTAACGGCATGGATAAAAACGAAACTGCCGCTTTAACCGAATCGATGCTTTATAGCGGCGAAGTTATTGATCTTTCCATGATTCCCGGTACCAAAGTTGACAAACACTCAACTGGCGGAGTAGGTGATAAAACATCTCTTATTCTTGCTCCTGTTGTGGCAGCTGCAGGTGTTAACGTACCTATGATTTCAGGTCGCGGACTTGGGCATACCGGTGGTACTCTCGATAAACTTGAATCTATTCCCGGCTTTAATACAGGTCTCGATCTCGATAACTATAAACGTGTTATTGCCGAGTGTGGTGCAGTGCTTATTGGTCAGACAAAAGAAATTGCACCTGCCGATAAACTAATCTATTCGCTACGGGATGTTACCGCCACAGTGGAATCTATTCCACTAATAACTGCCAGTATTATGAGTAAAAAGCTTGCCGAAGGTATTGACGGTCTGGTACTTGATGTTAAAACCGGTACCGGTGCATTTATGTCCGAGTATGATGATTCGGTTGAACTTGCACAGTCTCTTATTAACACTGCCAAAGCCTTCGACAAAAAAGTGATTGCCTACATTACAGATATGAATCAGCCACTGGGCAGATATATTGGCAACTGGTTCGAAGTATATGAATCCGTTAAAGTGCTTAAGGGCGAACAGGTACCTGATCTGTGGGAAGTATCAGTTAAACTATCCGGTGCAATGATATACCTTGGTGGCAAGGCTGAATCTGTTGAAGCTGGTGAAGAACTGGCTATTGAACTTATTAAAAACGGCAAGGCTCTCGAAAAATTCATTGAAATTGTTGAAATTCAGGGTGGAGATGTAAATGTAATCAAAAATCCTGAGTCATATCCAAAAGCAAAATATACCGAAACTGTTACCATCGATAACGAAGGTTACGTTGCGTTTATCGATAACTATCAAATTGGCATGGCTGCCCTTGAACTTGGTGCTGGCAGAAAAACCAAGGAAGATTCGATTGATCCGCTTGCAGGAATTATATTTAATAAACGCCTTGGCGATAAAGTTAACAAGGGCGATGTACTTGCCGAGCTACATACAAATGATGAAAAAAGTCTGGAGCTTGCCAAACAAAAAATTAACAAAGCCGTAAGCTACTCCCCTATACCAATTGAACCACCGGTATTAATCAAGGAAGTGCTGAAGTAGAGTGACTTTAGATATTTGATTTTTGAGAATTAATTAATTTCAATAAAAACATATTGGTAAAAAATAGAACATTAAAGTAATGTATATTCAATTTTGTTTGTAAAATAATTGTTACATTTAGGTTTTTTTTTACAATTTTTAGGAAGGCAAATATCATTGAGCAATCAGTTAAATAAATATTTAAATAAAGTGATTCAGGGTGATTGTCTGGTAGAAATGGGAAATTTACCAGATAAAAGTATTAATATGATTCTCTGCGATCTCCCTTATGGTACAACACAAAACAAATGGGATTCTATCATTGACTTAAAAGATTTATGGAATCATTATGAAAGAATCATTAAGGAGCGAGGTGCAATTGTTCTAACAGGGCAAGGACTTTTTACTGCAAAGTTAATTCTAAGTAATGAGAAACTCTTTAAATACAAAATGGTTTGGATTAAATCGAAACCTACAAACTTTCTAAATGCTAAAATTCAACCTCTTAGGAAACATGAGGATATTTGCGTCTTCTATAAGAAACAACCAACTTATAATCCTCAAATGACTCAAGGGAGCCCATATGATAAGGGGATAAGAAAGGATCAATACACAGGTAGTTATGGTGATTTTAAGCCAAGACATGTGAAAAGTGAAGGAGGAAGATACCCAAATGATATTTTAGCTTACGAAGAGGAGTTCACCGATGATTATATTTATGCAAAAACTGCTGAATCTGAGGGTAAAGTATTCCATCCGACACAAAAGCCAGTTGAATTAGGTAGGTATTTAATAAGAACCTTTACTAATCCTGGAGATGTAGTATTGGATAATGCATGTGGTAGCGGAAGTTTTTTATTGTCTGCCATTTTAGAAGACAGACAGTTTATTGGAATTGAAAAAAATGAGGATGTCCTCTTACATAAGGTCACTCCTATTGACTATATTAAAGTTTGTACAAATAGAATTGAAGAAACTATTCAAAAGAAAAAAATAAAGAATGAAACTTTAACTCTCTTTAAAGAGCCCATTATTAAATATCATACTGTAAACTATGCAAACAACTGTTTATAATGAAAGGACATGGAATGGCCATGTAATAAGTTGGATTCACGAATTGATAAATGAGGGTAGGACTAGCTTTCAGGATGCCACTAATGATACTGGTATAACAGTCGATGATGGAACGACCAAATTTCCAGATGTATTATTATTTCAGGACAAAATTTCTGGAATTATCTTTAATGGTTGGGAATTAAAATTTCCAGACACTAAAGTTGATGATTCAATTATGCTGGAAAATGCTATTGAAAAAGCAAGAAGAATTGGAGCAAACTCATTTGTAACTTGGAATGGACCTGATACTATTATATGGAAAATCGAAAATTCTTGTTATAATATTGACTCATTAACTCGCCTTAAAGAGTATTCTAACATCCGTTCTATTACTTTAAGGTCTGATTTATCCAATCCGCATAATTATAATAATCACATTCCAGAATTAAAGAATCGACTATTGGAAATTCTCCATGACCTCGAACAGTTTTCGGATGATGGAATAATTCGAAATGCAATCACTGTAAGTGATAATATTATTAGCTCTATTCAAACTGCTTCACGAATAATCATTCCCCATTTTCAGAATGAAATAGATAGAATTAAAAATCTGGATCGTAATTTTAGAGAAGAATTTAATAAATGGAGAATTTACGAAGATTCGACGATTAGAATACTGAATTCATCATCAAGAAGAGCCGAAAATGAGAGCCCCCAAAAGATACTGGCAAAATTCACCTTTTATAATTTAATCGGCAAATTAATATTTTACATGACTTTATCCGAGAATTTTTCTGGAAGACTTAATCGAATTAACATTGAGAACAAAACGAATCTCAAGAGGGATCTGGATAATTATTTCAGTTTAGCAAGTGATATTGATTATGCTGCAGTCTTTAAGCCTTATTTTACTGATGTAATAGAATTTTCTGAAATTGTTAAGGAAGCTTTATTTAATTTATTAACTGAATTTGGTGAATTCGATTTTAGGATATTACCAACGACAGTAATTGGTGAGATTCTTGAAAATCTTGTGCCTAAAGAAGAGAAGCAAAAATTTGGACAGTACTTCACATCTGATGTTCTAGCTTCGCTTGTAATTTTCCCTGCAATTGATAACTCCGAAAGTTTGATTTTTGATCCAACTTGTGGTACTGGAACATTCTTAAATTCTGCATATAAAATATTTAACTATTTCGGAAATACGGTTCATCACCAACTTCTAAATCAAATATGGGGAAATGACATATCCCATTTCCCAGCTATTTTATCAGTAATAAATCTATACAAACAAGATGTTACTAAAACCAACAATTTCCCAAGAGTTTTAAGAGAAGATTTCTTCAGTTTATTCCCAAATACTGTAAAACGGTTTCCAAGCACAAATAATTTTGAAAAAGTTGAAGAGATTTCTATTCCTAGCTTTGATGCAATTGTGAGCAATTTCCCCTTTATTCAACAGGAAGATATACCAAATGACATTCTAACAAAACATTTTCGTACAGAATTTGAACAATCTCAACAAGCCTTTTTAACTGATGCATCGTTTAAAATCAATGAGCGCTCTGACTATTTTACATATTGCATCTATAACTCGTTACGATTTCTCAAAGAAGGCGGTTATATTTCTGCGATTACTTCCAATGCATGGTTAGGCAAAGAATATGGAGCTCAGTTTAAGAAATTTTTACTAGATAATTTTCATATTAAATATATTGTAAAAAGCAGTGTCGAGCATTGGTTTAGTGATTCAAAAGTTTCTACAATTTATTTTGTCTTACAAAAAACATCTAATAATTTACCAACAAAGTTTGTAACATTAAATACTGCATTAGAAAATCTCTTTTCTCTTGAAGAAGAATCAATAATTAGCAAAATAGAGGACTTCTACTCTGAAGTTGATAATTGTGAAGATCCAAACAATAATAATTGGTCTTTAGATAGAGCTTTTAATAATCTTTATCATAATACTGATAATTCAATTTCAGTAAGTATTATTGCTCGAACTATTTTGGAAAATTCTATTACTACTCAAACGAATTGGTCTCAATTTTTTATATCAGCAAATATTTTCGATGCAATAGATCAACATCTAATTCGACTTTATCCAACTGAAATTAAAGTTTTTAGAGGGGAAAGAACGGGTTGGAACGATATGTTTGTTATACCAAATCGTTTAGTTGATGAAGCTGGTATTGAGAATAATTTTTTAATCCCATATTTGAAAAGTTCTAAGGAACTTAAAAATATTAGGTTTGAGCAGAATTTTAATCATTATCTATTTTCATGTGGACTACCAATCGAAGAACTTGAAAAGAAGTATCCGGGTGCTTATAATTGGATTCGCAGATTTAAGGATGTTAGAAACAAAAACTCATCGATGACGATTGAAGAGGCTTGCTCTAATCATCGACCATTCTGGTATTCATTACGTCCAAAACGAGCCAATATTGTTACCTCAATCAATCCTTTCAAAAGATTATTCTTCAGTTTCTCTGAAACGGATTTTACTATTGATCAAAGGTTAGCTGCAATCAATGTTGATGAGGAAAATGATGTAAAGATTATCGTAGCTCTATTAAATTCAGTTTATTCTCTATTAGCCTTAGAATTACATGGAGTATCAAGAAATTTAGGAGCTCTTGATATAAATGCTAATTATTTAAAAAGTATTTTATCTCTTAACCATCATAATTTAACAGATATTCAGAAAGATGAAATAGTCGATTTATTTGATCAACTTTCAAACAGAGAAGTTCATGAAATTTTTGATGAGGTTAAAAAAGAAGATAGGATCATTTTTGACCGGACAGTTTTAAGGGCTTTTGATCTGGACGAAAATATATTACCCAAATTGTATGAACGATTAACATCTTTAGTAAGTGAGCGTGTTTATAAAAAAGAGAGATAAATATTACAATCAACAAAGCCGTAAACTACTCCCCTATACCAATTGAACCACCGGTATTAATTAAGGAAGTGCTGAAGTAAATATATTTTCTATTGAACTATCCAGAGGAATTTAAAAATTAATGTTGTGAACTCAATAAGTATAAAATTGTAATGCAAGGTTAAACTTGTCATTCAAATCAATTATAATTTGAATGATATAAAAAATGATTGTAACAAAAATCCTTTATAAACCGAAGCATTATATCAACCCTGAGATTAATTAAAAGTTAATAAATAATTACTATCGATACTATTTTTATATATTACATTTTGATATTGAAGTATTGTAATTGCCTTTTCATTTTGGAACATTACTTATTCTTAAGAGGTATCAGCAATAATACATATTGTATATACTGAAGTAATCTAATAAAGGGAAATAGGTATGAATAAAAGAATAATTATTTTAGCAGTTTTTATAGTATTAACTTTAATATTTGTAGGAAATACAAATGCACAACAGGATTTTAATAATAATGATGAGATTATCTTTGCTTGGGGTAGTGATATTAACCTTAAATTTACTGAATATGTATCTAATTTAACACAAAAAGAAAAACCAATAATTTGTTTTTTACCCACTGCTAGTGCTGATGGTGAAGACAACATAAAATATTGGGAAAGTATTTGTAATGTACTAAAAATAGACACTGTAGTCCTAAAAGTTTGGGTAAGTGCCTCTAAGGAAAACGAATCCTTTGAAAAAATTATACTTAATTCCGATGCTATTGTAGTTGGAGGAGGTAATACTTTAAATATGCTTGCTATCTGGAAAGCACAGGGAATAGATACCATTCTAGCGAAAGCATTAAAAATGGGCAAGGTTTTAGCTGGTGGAAGTGCTGGTTCAATATGTTGGTTCCAAAATGGCATTAGTGATTCGCGTCCGGTTAATTTAAGTATTGTTGAAGGTTTAGGATTTTTACCATTCAGTAATTGTCCGCATTATTCGCAAGAATCCCGGAAAAACTTATATCACGAAATGCTCGCTGAAGGCAAAATGGAATCAGGATATGCAACTGATGAATTAGCGGGAATACTTTTCAAGAATGGGAAGGCAGTTGAATTTTTAAGTCAAAGTGATACACACAACAATTATTATGTAAGTACTCAGGATGGAAGAATAAGCTCAAACAAAATGGATTCGAAAATACTATTAAGACCAAATGCATTGCCTGAAGATTCTTATGAAATACAGATAGTACAAAAAAAGATTAGTGATTTACTCCCTACCAATAATTACTCAACTCCATTAAACGCTTATGCATCGCAAATTGAGACTTCACGATTGAATAAAAAGAATATTACGGAATTGGAGAAAGAAAAAGCTTTAAGTATTGGCGTAGAGAAAATATTTGTTTATGATAATAAAATTGCCGGAGTTGTAAATGATGCATACCTTAATTCGTTTGGTTATGGGGTGTGGTATTTTTATAATTGCAATGGAACGTGGATAAGTATAGGCGAGGATATAGGAGGCGAAACATTATTTAAAAGTGAAATTACATTTAGAGAAAAAGCTAAAATAATGCTAAAGCGTGCTGAGAAAAAAAATGTTTGTAAATAGTAATTTTGATAATATCACTATTTTTAGATATCCATGTTGAATTGTAAGATGTCAGGTTATGTTTAGTAATGTATAGATTATACAAAACATCTAACTTATTTTAATACCAACAATGGGTAACCAAATGAAACTTAAAGTTCTTGGAATTATTGTAATTGTTTTTATTGGTTTATTTCTTGTTGATTATCATCAAACCCTTGACATAATTTTGCTTTTTATTGGATTATTATTAATTCAATTATCAATCATTTGTATAACTCAAATTAAGAATTTCATTTTGTTTTCGTGTACAATAATCTAAATACATTTAACAAGAGATAAATAAGAGTAACTTGACCTAAATACAAATTTATTATATATTAAAATACTTTCATGTTTAATGATTACAATTTAGCTATTTGCAGCCTACGCAATTGGTGTGATAATGATTACAATTGGCAGTATATCTTCAAGTTCAGATGTTTATAAACAAAAATTTTCGCAAATCGAGAAGTTATATCGAATAGGAAAACTAGCAACACTTTGTGGTGCTGGCATATCATTTGGCTATCCATCACTACTTCCTGGTGGACAGCAAATCAGAGAATCTATTGTGTATTCACTCCTTCAGAGTTTTACTGAGTATAAACTTGATCTTGATGTTAAAAACTTGAAAACCATATTAGAGTCTCGCCCTATTGAGCAATTAATAGATTCTTTATATAAAGTTTATGGAAATAAAGCACTAGATTTTCTTGTACCACTGGATTCTTCAAGGTGGAATCCAAATCATTATTATCTGGCAAACCTACTTTATTTGGATAATCGATTTAAAGTCATAACATTAAATTTTGATATACTTATTGAAACGGCGTTGGATACATTAGATTGTTCATATAATGTTTATTGTCCACTCAGTACTTCACTCTCAAAAAAAACTGCACAGAATACACAAATTAATATCCTTAAGCCTCATGGTTCAATATTACTTCCTGGAGAAGTGGGGCAACGTTTGAATAATATAACAACTACACTTTCCGAAATAGGTGATATGCCTGATAAAAGAACAATTAAGCTTTTTGATGGAATTTTTTTAAAGTCTTCTTTGCTTATTATTGCTGGATATAGAGGTGAAGACTGGGATATTTTACCAATAGTAAAAAGGATGATGCTTCAATATTCAAAGTTAGAGATCATCTGGATTGTATACTACGATCCGAATAAGATTGATTCTATAGAAGATGGTAAAATACTTGAACTGTCAGAACCAATTGATGGTGTTATAAGTTTTCTTCAAGAATTTAGCAATAGAACAACTATTTTATATGGAGATGTACAATTCCTCTATTATCATTTATACGAAAAGATTTTATCAGCAAAATCGCAAGTAAAACCAATAACGGAACATCATCCTTTCTTAGAGCTTAACAATAATCTCTTTTTTAATAATAAATTTGCAACAATGCTTGCTTTAATAGATATTGTTCAGGATTTGCACAGAAACTCAGCAAACATATTACTTGAATTCATTTCAAAAAGAAAGGAATTATTATTAAACAACCATCTTCTGCAGTACTATTATAATCTCCAAGCTTGGCAATATTATGTAAATAGAAAATTGGAATTAGGTATTCAATTTAAAAGAAAAGCTATTCGAATTAATCTCAAATCAGGGCTTAAAAAAAAACCGGAATTATCGTCAGATTTTGTATCAACTGGATATCAATGTATTAGCTTTGGAAAACCAAGACTATTTAAACTTCGTGAAATACCGCTCGTATTCTACTACGTTTTTCTGGGAATGAGATACCTTTCAAAGGGTGAACATTTGGGAAATTATAAAAACAAAGCATATGCAGCATATTACAAAGCTGATTTTGTACATACATGGGCATTAATTTCTTTATTACCAGGGAATAATTGGTTTGTATTGATTCGTAAAATGATATTTCGCTTTGTGGTTTTACAATACAACAAAGTAGAAAAACGATATACTGATCATATGCAGCGTGAATATTTTTATTTAAGGTATCTTGAAGCAAATGTATTCGCTGGTAGTATCACATTGAAAAATAGTATTAAGGAAATAAATAAACGTCTTGAAGAAATTGCCAGTTATTTCGCAATAACGAAACAATTAGAACATCTAAGAAATTTATGTGTGACGTATGCTTTACTAAAATTTGCTGAAGACCCAAATGACAATGAGATATTGCTGTATATGAAGTGTGCTCTCTTAGAATCAAGCAATCAGAATAGAATTGATGATTCTATTAGAATTTTTGCAAAAAAGAAGGATTTTGTTAAATCGTTAATCGAAATTATTGAAAATTCCAGTGGTGTAACTACTTTAACAGATTCTGCGATAAGACGATATAATTTATTCCTCAGGTTTTTATATCCTAAAAAATATAAGCTATCTATAGCCTTGAAAAGTAAAAATTTGTTTGAAATGATTTAATTTTATAAAAACAATATTACAGGAAGTAAGCTTATTAACAAATAAATTTGAAAAGCCAATAATTATTTTTATTAATAAATCAAAATGCCAAACTTAGTAATTTTTGAATTGTTAACTACTGCGTTACGTTTGCAAGATTAGTGCTAACAGGCTAACTAATTTTTGACCAATTTATTGTGGGTAACCAAATGAAACTTAAAGTTCTTGGAATTATTGTAATTGTTTTTATCGCAATCCAGTTAATCCCCTATGGAAGGGAGCATACAAATCCTGCTGTTATAAATGAACCGGCGTGGGACTCACCGCAAACCAGAGAAACTTTTTACAGGCTATGCGGTGATTGCCACAGCAATGAAACCGAATATCCATTTTACAGTAATATTGCACCAGTTTCGTGGTTGGTACAATCCGATGTTAATGAGGGACGTGAGCATTTTAACGTATCAACATGGAGTGATGACAAGGCTCATCAGGGCAAGGAAGCAATAGAAGAGTACGAAGAAGGTGAAATGCCCCTTTGGATATACACGCTACCCCGCCCCGAAACAAATCTCTCGGAACAAGATAGGGCAGATTTCCTCGCCGGACTAAGAGCCACCTTTAAAATGCCCGTCACTTACAAAGGCAAAATAAATGAGAATAACGAGCATGATGATTAGAAAATTATCCCTATTAGTTAGATTAATTTGAACCGCTTGTTTATTTTTCAGTAATAATTGAAATAACTTAAGGTAAAGATTATACAATTTCAGAATTGCATTGCTACAATAATAACCTTTGCCGAGGGTTTGGTTAAGTAATTTGGGTTATTTGGATATGCCAAACAGAATCGTTTCGTTAGAGCCAAGTATTACCGCAACAATAGTGGCATTGGGTCAGCAACACAGACTAATTGCTGTTAGTCGCTATTGCAACCGGTTAGCAGATATTTCCAATCTGCCGCAACTGGGAACCACGTGGTCAGTAAATGCGGAGGAGGTTTCAGAGTTAGAACCAGATTTGGTTATTGCTGCAACTCCGTATAAGTCAGGCAAAATTGACGAGTTACTAAAGAATGGGCTAAATGTACTTTGTTTGTATCCTCAAAAACTGAAAGACGTATATAATCACATCAACATGATTGGTAATATTTGCAATGCTGGTACTGAAGCAGAAAAGTTGGTGCAATGGATGCAATCCGAGCTGGTTAGAATGGCTAAGCTTTCAGAAAATAAACCCGCACAAAAGGTCTATATTGAGGAATGGTATAACCCATTAATGACAGCACCCATGTGGGTATCTGAAATAGTTGAATTGTTTGGCGGAACAGTTGTTCCGGATAGGTTGGGCAGACAAATAAAAGAATCGGAAATTTTTGATACAGACCCTGAACTTATAATTGTAAACTGGGCTGGAATTGATAAAATTGATACCGGGAAAATATTAAATCGCCCTGGCTGGGAAGATATTACTGCAATTAAAAATAGAAAAGTTGTGGCAGTAAACGAAATATTGTTAAATGCTCCGGGACCCAATCTTGTTGAAGGTGCAAAACAACTATTGCAAGTAATGTATCCCAGAGTGAATAATTAAAAAAATATTGGTTATTCGTATCTTAACGGGAAAAATACTACAAACAAACTTACCCTATTATTTTGATAGTCTTTGATTTTGGACATTAAACCTACGAAGTTTCCAAAACTTCGCAGGTTTTATATTAAATCGGAGCATTGAAGGTTTGCATAATTAATTTACAACTCTACTCTGCTCGTTCCCACACTTCGGTTCTGCCGAAGAGTGAGAAGCCAATATAACCGCGTACCTCAAGAGTTTTGCCATCTTCGGATAAGGTCATTTTGCAGCTATAATTTTTACCGTTTTTCGGGTCGTAAATTTCGCCATCCTCCCAAACATTATCCTCGTCATACTCAAAGTCTTTAAGTAGTTCCAATCCCTGCATAGGTCTGGTTTTTAGCTCATCATCAGGGTTATGTTTATCAACTCTTTCCTTACCGGTTTCAGGATCAAATGGTTCTTTTAGCCACACCAGCTTGCCATAAAATTTGCCATCAACTTTATATATTTCAACTTTGGCATCTTTCTTTGCGGTAAGCCAGGTACCAGTAACAGCATCCGCTTCGGGGTTGCCTTGTGCACTAATGTTTGTAAAAAATATTACCGAGAGAAATAGGATTACAGCTTGTTTGAGCATTTTTACTCCATTATTATTATGTCATTATCAATTTTACGATTTTAATAAACCAGTCATCCGGTAAAATTTTTCGCAGGGTTGTCATACCCATTGCCCCGGTTGGATATCGAAGTTTATTTGAGCGGCTAACCGAAGCCTTGTATATCTTTTTGGCTACACCACTTGCCGGCAGCCACATTGAGCGACCTACGGTAACACCTTCATTAACTTTATCCAGTAGCTTATTATACTCCGGTAAATCGGAATTGTTCATAACATCCATAGACCTGCCATAAAATTCAGTTAAAATTGGACCCGGTTCAATTAGTTTAACCTTAATACCAAGTGGTGCAAGTTCAAACAATAGTGATTCCGTGAATCCTTCAACCGCCCATTTTGTACCATGGTACAGGCTTAACAACGGCATAGCCATTTTACCACCAATAGATGCTATATTTATAATATTACCCTTTTTGTTGGCTTTAAAATGCGGAATAAATTCGCGGGTAACATCCATTAATCCAAATACGTTAGTTTGGAACTGCCGTTGAACAGTTTCCGGATCGGATGCCTCAAAAGGTCCGAATGCCGAATAACCAGCATTATTTACAAGTGCATCAATTTTACCATATTTGGCGATTGCGGTTTTCACTGCCAACTTAATAGAATTGATATCTGTAACATCAAGATGCATCAGATCAATATTTTCCACTCCATGGATTTCCGTTTCCCGCTTTTCCGGGTTACGCATCGTAGCTATTACATTCCAGCCTTTTTTACTAAAAAGCTTTGCTGTTTCCAATCCAATACCAGAGGACGAACCGGTTATAAAGACTGTTTGTTTCATATACTTTACTCCTGTTTTTATACTATTCATTTTATTTATTATTCAACTTTTGTACTTTTGGGGCAAAAAAATTTACCCGACAATTTTATTTATCAAGGTCAACAAATGCTGTTGTTCCGATTCGTTTAATCTGCTCAACATACCTTCGGCAAGTTCAAGTGTATTTTGCATCTCTTCATGATATATAACTTTACCAGTTTCGGTTAATGATATATAAACTACACGTCTGTTTTCTTCACTTCGTTCCCTGTTTACAAGTCCTTTTCTGTAAAGCTTGTTAATAATTGCAGTCATGTTGTTTTTAGGAATAAGCAAATGATCGCATATTTCACGGATTATGCACCTTTCAACCTTACCAACAAAGCATAAAACCTTAAGCTCGGTCATACTTAATCCGGCTGCCTGCTTTTCAAGGAAATGATTTTCAAGAATCATTAACCTGTGCATCATGCGTTCAATATAATTTTTAAGTTCTTCTGCTTTGGTCAATTTACTGCAATCCATAGTTCATTTTTTGTACAATCAAAATATAGTATAGTATTATTGATTTGTCAAGAGGGGAAAATTAGAACCAGTTTACAGGAGGTAATTATACGGAAAACTACCGGACTTTAAAACAGACTTTATACCTCCAAGTTTACACTCTCAATACTAAAATAGTATTTCCCTTTTTTTTAGTTCTTTTACCAGATTTTCATAGCCGGTAAACTGTGCAGCATCCCAACCGCACTTTTTGGCACCTTCAATATATTCTGCAATATCATCTGTAAAAAAATGTTCATTTGATGGTTTATCTGTAAAAGCTTCCACGGCACGATAAATTTTTTCTTCTGGTTTGTAGGCTCCCACTTCATGCGAAAGTATCAGCTTATCGAAATGCTCAAGAAAACTATACTCACCCCAGCCATACTTCTGGTGTATATGCGTAGTATTGGAAAGAAGAACCAGTGTATAGTTTTCCTTAAGTTTTGGAAGTAGTGAGGCTACATCTTCATTTACCGTAAAGATCTCTGACCAAAAACGGCAAAATTGTTCCCGCTCAAGTTTACCGTCAGCCATTTTCATCATTTCATCAAGGAACTGCTCATCGGTGAGTTCCCACTTTTCATAACTTTTGTAAAGGGGCATATTCTCAATATATCGTTGTTCAAACAAATCACCCAAACCTTCTTCCACTTCGTTAATGCGGCGTTTTGTAATTGAGTAATCAAATGGAATAAGCACATTACCAAGATCGAAGACAATAACACTAAATTTACTCATTTAAAATCCTGCAACTATTCAATAACATCCAGATATTTTTCGAAACCGGGAGTTGTTTTAACTTTGAATGAACTACCAGACTTGATGATAAGCATAACATCAAGTTTATTTTCTATTGCAAAACTGTAGCCCTCTTCCGGACCAAGCACCATAATCGCAGTAGCATAAGCATCGGCAGCACCGCAGGAACTATTCATTACAGAAACTGAAGCAAGCTTATGAGTTATTGGTTTACCTGAGCGTGAATCAATTGTATGCGAGTATCTTATGCCATCTTTTTCAAAATAGTTACGGTAATCGCCCGAAGTTGCAACAGCTATATCCGAAATATTCAATACCTTCTGTATTGAATTAGTATTATCTGGTGTCTGAACACCAATCTGCCATTTATTGTTTTTATGATTTACACCGGCAGTTCTAACCTCACCACCTATTTCAACCAAATGATTGTTATAACCACGGGCAAGTAAAAACTCAGAAATTTTATCAACACCATATCCTTTTGCAATAGCAGAAAGATCAATATATAGCTGTGGGATATTCTTTTTAATTCCGAGCGAATCATTAACTTGTAAATATTTGTAACCAATTGCTTTCTTCGCTT
The DNA here is from genome assembly GCA_963663615.1 of Melioribacteraceae bacterium. Taxonomy (GTDB): domain Bacteria; phylum Bacteroidota; class Ignavibacteria; order Ignavibacteriales; family Melioribacteraceae. The sequence goes on along the minus strand of OY760517.1, from coordinate 198,067 downwards.
TTGTTATCTCTTTTTCAAGTGGAACAATTCTTCTTGAATTTCCGGGACCAAACCCCCATAAATTTACAAGGGGACCCACAGTAACATCGAACGCACCACCAGATTTATTCGATATTTTTTGTGCAAGCTTTATAACCCTAACAAAATCTTTCGATACTTCTGTCCAGGTTGTATCTTCCGATTTATTGAATAATGTGATTTCCGAATCAGCCTGGTAAGTTGACATTTCACGGTTTATTTCCGCAAGAACGCTATCTACTTCCTTCTTTAGTTTAGCTGTGTTTTCATTATCCAGATCATTGTTGTTAATTTTTATCGAATAAGTTGTACCCATTGTAAAACCTTCAATGGAATGCAATTTATTTTCCATAATGGAACAAGCTGATGCGATAAAAAGTAACATACTTAGGGATATTAAAAAGCGGTAATTCCTGAACAACATATTTTTCTCTTATTTATAAATACTGCAATGATTAAATTTATTCATTAAAATAACAAAACTTGTTGTTACAAAGGCTATATTTGCTTCCGGAACAAGCTTTATTATTTAATTTGCTAATATAAAAACAGAAATTATAAGATTTTGGTAAACTACGTGAAATTTTTATTAACACTTTTTTTCCTGACCATTTTAATAACTACTATTTCTGCACAAACAACTGTGGCTGATTCTGCTCTTGCTATTACTGATTCGCTTGCAATTTCAGACTCGCTTGTTGTTGCCGATTCATTATTACATTCCGATTCGTTAACCGTAAAAACAGATACTATTCGTCCGTTGCTTGTTACTGCACTTGGTAACAAAAACACATCGTTTATACTTAATAGCGAAAAAAGCGATATGATTGATTATCGTTATATGGGCGACCTGTTCCGATATATTCCATACGGATATAATTTTAACCTTGGTTCATTCCGCCAGCCAAACGAAGTTACTATTTACGGACAAGGTTATAATAATATTAGCTGGATGCTAAATGGAATTAGTCAGAATAGCCGTATCACAAATTCAATGGATGCCTACGATATGCAACTTGGTCAGGCTGATTCAATTGAAGTTTTACCAATTTCGGAAGGATTTCTCTACGGCAACTTTTCCAATCAGGCAGTAGTTAATTTAATCACAAAAGACAAAATTTACGGAAAACCGTTAACCAAAATAAGATACCATCAGGCTAATAACGATGAAGCCCTGGTTGATGTTCTGTTTAGTTCTTTTATTACCCCAAAACTTAATGGTGTTTTTCATTTTACAAACACTACTACCAACAGTGTTTTCGAAAATACAAATGCCGGCTCATGGCAAACAAGTTTACGACTTAAATACCTGCTTCACCCCAATTTTAATTTGTTCTTCAGGTATGATTACCATACTACTAATGTTCAAATGAATGGTGGTGTAAACAGAAACGAAATATTTGAATCCGATATAAATGAAATAATGTATAGCAATTTGGAAGCACCGGTAAATTACCCGTATTATGGAAGCATTGAATCCACGCGTTACAAAAAAAACACTGCCCACAATATTTCTCTTAAGCTAATTAACAGTTTTGGAACATTCATTAAAAACGATCTAACACTCTACTATCAGAATAATCTTGATGAAATGCGTGTTAATGAATGGCGAAAATATGATAACCTTCCGGTGCGTATTGCAGATAACAAGTATGTAAATTCGGGTGCCAACCTTTTAACTGAGCTCGAATACAGCAGTTTCGATCTTCAGCTGACAGGTAATTTGGAAAACCAGTATATTACAGCACCGGCACTATATAAAAATTTAATACTAATAGATACCGTTAAACAGGCTGTTCCGGAAATTTACCTGCTTAATTACAGTGCCTCAGGAAAATTTACTTTCGATTTCCTTGATAACTCAACTATTTCGGCATTTGCAAAATTATCCTCTTATGATGGTGATTTTTACGAGGGTTTTGGTGGTAACATAAACCTTGATCTTTTCTATGGCTTTGATTTGTACGGTGGCATTGCCCATTTTCAGAAACCATATAACCAAATTGAGCGACACTACTACAATGGTAGTGGCAACGGTGAAACCAATAACCTTGTTGAAGCTGGTGTAAAATGGAATTACAGTAATATAAATGCCCGTCTTGGTGTTTATTTTAATAATACGGATAACAGACTTATCCCCTATGCTGTGCATACAGACTCTACCTTTTTGCATAATGAGCTTGGCGGATATGTTAAACGAACATTCAAAAATGTTGGTGCTAATGCTTATATTGATGGCAAATTATGGGTTATTCAGTTCTTCTCAAATCTTTCTTTTACTTACCAGGATGATGGTGTTGATGATGAATTGTTCGCACCGATAACATATACCGGAGGTATATATTACTCCAACATACACTTTCAAAGGGCATTAAATTTAAGAACAGGATTCAATTTTTATTATAATGATTACCAACGATATTTTACCTATGATGCCGAACGTTCCGTTAAACTTAATTATTACCAGCAAGATGGCAGTCTGAATTATACCCGGGATAAATTTACTCGCCGTGGTTTTACCCTAGATTATTTCCTTGCCGGTGAAATACAGGAAGCTGCGATTATCTATTTTGTATTCGAAAATTTCCTTAACCGCAATCATTACATTGTTCCCTACTACCCGTTGCAGTCAAGTGGTATGCGTTTCGGCTTTTCCTGGAAATTGTTTGATTAGTGATTGACAAGACAAAGTTAGTCAAATAAGTCCATTTAACATATTAAGTTGTTGAATTATGGAAGAATACAAAGATAAAAATGAATAATTCTACAACACTTAATAAATTTATCGATAAACATTTTGGATAAATAGGAACCAGTAAGCGAGATAACCTTGAAAAAGGTTATGAATACTTCAAAATTGGAGCATTACTTCATGAAGCCAGAATTAAAAGAGGGTTAACCCAGACTGAACTGGCAAATAAGGTTGGAACAACAAAATCATATATATCAAAAATTGAAAACGATGTTAAAGAGGTTAGGTTGTCAACCCTTTAAAAAATTATAACAAAGGGACTGGATAGCAAATTAAATCTTTCAATTAAAGTTTGATGATATACCCTGCGAAGTATTTAACCTCCACAGGGTTTAGTAAATTTTATTTAATTAGCGTCATTTTCCTTGATGAGGTAAAATCTCCGGCAGTTAGTTTGTAAATATATAAACCACTTGCCAGGTTTCCCGCACTAAAATTAACCGAATGATTACCTGCTTCAACTTCCCTTTCAACAAGAGATGCAATTTCGTTACCGAGTATATCGTATATTTTTATAGTAACAAATGAGGTTTCAGGTAGGGAGTAACCTATTTTTGTAGAAGGGTTAAACGGATTAGGATAGTTCTGCTGCAATCTGAAATTAAGTGGTGTACCTATCTTAACTTCAACGATATCACTGTATTCATAAGTACCGTCAAAATCAACTTGTTTTAGTCGGTAATTATATTTGCCAACAGCAATATTTTTATCTGCAAAACTGTAACTATTTATTCTCGTTGTAGTACCATTGCCATCCACAAAACCAACAGCAACAAAATTTTTGGCATCAGCAGACCTCTCTATATAAAAGCCCTTATTGTTTGTTTCGGTAGCTGTTGACCATTTAAGATTAACATTACTGCCCGAAACATTTGCTGAAAACGATGTTAGTTCAACCGGAACAATTTCACCTGCTATTTCAAATACCACAATAGAGCCGCTTACTTCATGACTAACAATTAGGAGTGGTTTACCATTTGGTGATTCATCGGCACTAACAAATTCAAGTCCTTCAGGACCTGCAATTGTAGCCGTGCCCAGCGAATCAGGATTTATATACTGTACAAAAGAGGGAGCCATTGGATTAGTGATATTATAAACCATAATTCCTCCAACTCGTTCAAGTCCTAAAAATACGTAGGTATTACCATTTACTTCGCCTAGTACCAAACCCTCCGGTTCCGGACCTTTGTCATCACTTCGCTGATCGAACTCACTGGCATCACTCTCGTTACAATTAAATATTGATTGATGGTTGGCAGCAATGTACGTTTCAAAATCATCGCCACTATCAAAAACAAGTGTACCAGTTGTATCGAATATTGAGAACGAGCGGGCACCAAAAGAATACAACTCATCATAATCATTATCACCATCCGTGTCACCCATTGATGTAGTAATTTTCAGACGACCCATATTTTCATCTTCCTGTAGCATAGCAGCATTCGGGAACGTAACCGGATCGAGAGTAATGTTTTTAACACGAGTCTCTTCACTATAGCCATCATAATCTCGTGAATCGCCTTCGTTAGCAGTTACGAGATAAGTATTTCCGTTATAAGCATAAGCGGCAATTGCATCCGGAAGGTACATCCCTTTAACAGGATAGTTATCAAGGTTAATTTGACCATCTTCGTTTGAGGCATCCATTGCATTCCCCGCAAGCGAGTGATCTTTATAACCAAGTCCGAATATTTTCAATTCCTGGGTAATCAAATCATATTCAACAATGGCATTATTTTCCTGGCAGGATACATAAATTTTATTGGTTAGTGGAGACTCGGCAATATATTCCGGTTCAAGGTCCTGTGCAACGGAAGCATCTGGACCAAATATCCTTATTGATTCGTCAAGATTGACACTATTAAAACTACCGAAGGATACATTCTGTACGCTACCGGAAATAATACTTACAGAGCCTTCCGGATCAACTGTATAATCATCATTTGGCTCGCCCTCGTTTGCTACAAACAAGGCAGTATGCTTATGCGAATAATGAATCATATCGGGTAATGTACCCACATGAAAAATATTTTCCAGTGATTTTGTTTCAATTAAATAATCGGCAATTAAACCGGGCTGTTGTTTGTTAGCATTTTCAATAGCTACGTATACATGTCCCATATAAACAGCCACACTATTAGGACCACCACCCAAATTTGAAAGATCAATAGTATCAACAAAAGTAGGATTGGATGGATCGCTTAAATCGTAAATATGAAGAGCGTTGGTTGATGCATCCGTAACAACAAATTTGTTTAAGGAGGCATCAAATGCACCTATTTCAGCAGTCGCTTCCGGTATATTATCAAGATGTTTTACCGAAATAATTGATAAATTAATTTCGGTTTGTGAATAAACCGGCGAAAGAAGTGTAACAATAAAGAGCAGGATGAAAATGGTAAATTTTTGCTTCATTAATTTTCCTGTTAGAATTCTCAATTTTTATAAAGTAAAAATAGATAGTATGTATAAGTTATATATTATCTAATTATTAAAATATTGTTAAAACCTTGGAATAAGTTGGCTCGCAGGTTGGGAACATTTTTCCGAGTAGTGCGTCTAAAACTGGTCAACTTATATTTAACCAGAGGAATGTTATGATCAAAAAAACTATGTACTTCATTTCACTTGTACTTGCGGTTGCAATAGTTGTAAACGCTTGCAAGCCAAAGGACGATAAAAACCATGGTATTGACCTTGGAATGATCGATACCACAAAAAATCCGGGTGAAGATTTTTATCAGTTTGCAGTGGGTAAATGGCTCGACACTGTAAAAATACCTGGTGAAAAAAGCCGCTATGGTACTTTTGCCGAACTTATGGATAAAAACGAAATTTTAGTTAAGGAAATTATTCTTGATGCCGCTAAAAAGGCTGGCACAGATAAAAAAAGTACTCTCTACAAAGTTGGTACTTTTTATAAAACCGGCATGGATACTGCCAAAATTGAAGCAGATGGTATTAAATACCTTCAGCCTGAACTTGACAGAATTAACAACATGAAAGATAAGGATGATCTTTTTGCTGAACTGGCACACATTCAGCTTCATACTAGCACTCCTTTATTTTATTTTTATGTTACCGCAGATGCTAAAAACTCTTCAATGAATGCTGCTCACATTTACCAGGGGGGAACAAGTTTACCGGACAGAGATTATTATCTTGAAGATAATGATGATATGAAAGATAAAAGAGCAAAATTTGTTGAACATGTTACAAAAATGTACACGCTAATGGGTTGCAAGGATGCTGCAAAAAAAGCCGAAGAATTGCTAAAATTTGAGACCAAACTTGCCAAAGCACAGTGGACTCGCGTTGAGCTTAGAGACCCAATTAAAAGATACAACAAGTTTGATACGGATAAACTTGACAAAATGATGGGCAGCTTTGATCTTAAAACTTTTATTAAAGGTTTGGAAATTGAAGTTCCGGAATTTGTTATTGTTGGTCAGCCAAGCTATGTTGAAGCTGTTGGTAAACTGGTTAAATCCGAAGACCTTGATACATGGAAAAACTATCTTACATGGAAAGTAATAAACTCTAATGCTCATTACCTTCCAAAAGATTTTGTAATGCAGGATTTTGATTTCTATACTAAAACTTTGCACGGTGTTAAAGAAATAAAACCAAGATGGAAACGTGTTCTTGGTACTACTAATGGTGCCCTTGGCGAAGCTGTTGGTCAGCTTTTTGTTGAAAAGCATTTTACTCCTGAAGCTAAAGAAAAAGCTCTTACTATTGTTAACAGTCTGCTTGCTTCACTTAAAGAAAGAATTAGCGATCTTGACTGGATGGGCAAGGAAACAAAAGAAAAGGCTCTTGCAAAACTCGCCAAATTCAGAGTTAAAATTGGCTACCCTGATAAATGGCGTGATTACTCCGGTCTTGAAGTTACTAAAGAATCATACGTAAAAAATGCTATTGCATCAAATTATTTTGATTCGAAATTTGAATTGGAAAAAATTGGAAAACCTGTTGATAAGGAAGAATGGGGTATGACTCCTCAGACAGTTAATGCCTACTATCATCCGGTAAATAACGAAATTGTGTTCCCAGCTGGTATTTTGCAACCTCCATATTTTGATCCGCTTGCTGATGATGCAGCTAACTATGGTGCAATGGGTGTAGTTATTGGTCATGAAATTACACACGGTTTTGATGATCAGGGTAGAATGTACGATGCCGATGGTAAACTTTCAAACTGGTGGACAGACCAGGATAGCGAAAACTTTCTTGCAAAGGCTAAAGGTCTAATTGACCAATTCAACTCTTTCGAAGCACTCGAAGGTCAGTTTGTTAACGGCGAACTTACCCAGGGTGAAAATATTGCCGATCTTGGCGGTCTTGCAATTTCATACAATGCATACAAAAAAACTGCTGAATTTAAGGAAAACAAACCTGTAAACGGTTATACTCCTACCCAGAGATTTTATATTTCCTATGCACAGATATGGAAAAGTAAAATTAGAGACGAAGCCCTTAAAGTAAGATTAAAAACCGACGTACACTCTCCAGCATACTACCGTGTATTAGGTCCTTTACCAAATATTCCTGATTTTTACGAAGCTTTTAATATAAAAGAAACAGACAAAATGGCATTAAAGCCAGAGCAAAGAGTTAAAATTTGGTAATTTGTTTATAAAATAATTATTAGGGAGGGTGCCCTGCCCTCCTCATTTGAAAAGTTTATAATATCCAACAATAAATAATAAATTAATCGGGAAGCGACATGAACGCACTTGAAGTAAAAAATCTAACGAAAACTTTTGATAAAGTCGTTGCTGTTAACAATGCTTCTTTTGAAGTACCCGAAGGTGCAATTTTTGGCTTAATTGGCAGAAATGGTGCTGGTAAAACAACCACTATCAGGATGCTGATGAATATCTATACTCCTGATAAAGGCGAAGTTTTACTACGTGGGGTTAAAGTTGACCATGATTTTAGAAACAAAGTAGGCTACCTCCCAGAAGAACGGGGACTTTATAAAAAAATGAAAGTTCTCGATACAATCCTTTACATGGCTGAACTAAAGGGCAGAACAGGTAAAAAAATTAAAAACAAGGCTTTGGAATACCTTGAAAGATTTGATTTGACAGACAGGGCAAAATCGAAAATAGAGGATCTTTCAAAAGGGAATCAGCAGAAAATACAGTTTATTTCAACGGTAATACATGAGCCTGATTTCCTTATTCTTGATGAGCCATTCTCTGGGCTTGATCCAATAAATACTAACTTGCTCAAGGAAATTATTCTTGAGTTAAAGCAAAAAGGCAAGGTGATAATTTTCTCAACTCACCTAATGGATTTTGCTGAAAAAATGTGTGATAGTATAGCGATGATCGATAAAGGAAGTATTATCGTAAATGGTTCTCTTGCCGAAATAAAGAAAAGATACGCACAAAGAAATGTGAGCCTTAATTATGAGGGCGATTTATCTGTTCTTCATGGCAATCCTATTATCGAAAAAATTGAAAATTTTGGCAACTCAACCGGTATCAGAGTTAAAGAAGCTAGCCAGACTCAGCAATTGCTCAAGCTGCTTGTTGATAATAATATAGTGGTTAATAAATTTGATGCCAACGAAATTACACTCCACGAAATTTTTATTCAGTTAGCCGGCTCGGATGAAGCAGCTAAAAATGCGGAGGTAAAGAATGTTTAATAAAAAAGTATTAACTGTTATTAAACGCGAGTTAATGGATAAGCTTTTTTCAAAAGCTTTCGTAATTTCAACTCTGCTTATACCTGTTTTTATGTTTGGTATTCTTGGTTTCCAAACATATATAATGACTATAGATGGCGATAGCTCCCTTAAATTACAAATAGTTTCCGAGGATCAGGGTTTCCTTGACTCATTAAAGGTTAAATTTGATGACAAGGATTTTGTTAAAAACAATAGCTACGCTTTTGAATATGTGAACATCACCGGAGAAGGGTTTGATGATTACCTTAACGCGAAAAAGAAATATTTGCTAAGTGACTCCCTAACCGGTATTATTCATTTTGCCGATACTGCAATACAAGATAAAAATGTTAAATTCTACTCTAAAAACCCTGCTAACATGAGTATGGTGAATAATGTTAAATGGGTAATTAACGATGTACTTATTGCAAGATATTTCAAAGATAAAAACCTCTCTGCTGATGATATTAATTACGCAAAGTGGGGTGTCGATTTTGATAGCTACCAGGTATCGGAAACTAAAGAAGTAAAAGAAGAAAATATTGGTAACCGAATACTTGGGTATCTTTTCTCATTCCTGCTTTATTTTAGTTTAATAATGTTTGGAACATCAGTTTTACGTTCGGTAGTTGAAGAAAAACAAAACCGTATTGTTGAGGTTCTTCTTTCCTCGGTTAATGCTAAAGAGTTGATGACAGGTAAAATACTTGGCAATGCTATTACCGGCGTGGTGCAGATGGCTATCTGGCTTATGCCTGTATTGATAGTGCTTTCAACAGCAATATTTACTCTGCCCAAGGAAATTGTAATGGAATTAAATCCTTACCTTCTTCTATACTTTTTGCTAAACTTTTTTATCGGATTGGTAACCTTTTTAGGACTTTTTGCGATGGTTGGTGCAATTTTCGATAATGATCAGGATGCACAAAGCGGTATGTGGCCACTAATGCTCTTGATTATGATTCCATTTTTCATTACAATTTCTATGTTCAAAAATCCGAATAATTCTCTAGTATTTATTACATCAATGGCACCCTTCTCGTCCATTATTGTGATGCCAGCCAGAATGACCGTAGTTCCTGTTCCTTTATGGCAAATGATTGCTACTATTGTAATAAACATTTTAACTCTTGTATTAATTTTCCCGGCAGCGGGTAAAATTTACAGAGTGGGTATTTTAATGACGGGCAAAAAACCCAAACTCAAAGATTTAATCAAGTGGCTTAAGGAAAAGAATTAAGCACACTTTCCCGTACAATACCTCCGTTGCTTGCAACGGAGGTTGTTTTTTATCTCCCACCAAACCCTAAAAATTCCGTATAAAATTTTTTCCCTTGAAGTAGCTCAACTTTTTTATAACTTGATATGTTATCCTATAAAGTTTATATGGAGTTATAATGAAATACCTTCAATTGATAATTTTATTTCTTTTTATGAATCTGCCCATTATTTCACAAATTTTTCCGGATGGTAACCGATACCTGGATGAAGTTTTTGACAGTGTTGATGTTGTAGAGAATATTGTTTATGGTAGCAATATATCTATCGGTGATAACAATATTCAGCTACTTATGGATATTTGGCAGCCGGCAAATGATACTACATCACTTCGTCCATTAATTGTTGTTGCTCATGGTGGTGCATTTGTACAGGGGCAACCCTCCGATATGGATGAATTGTGCGAAACTTTTGCCAAACGTGGGTATGTAGTTTCAAATATTTCATACAGATTATACGACAAGGCAGTTGTAGGAGATTCCTTACTTTATTACGAATCAATAATGATGGCTGTTCAGGATATGAGAGCGGCTATTCGTTTTATGAAACATTCGGCATACCTCGGTAATTTATACAAAATTGATACAAATACTGTATTTGCTTGCGGTGCATCTGCCGGAGCAGTAATGTCGGTACACGCCGGGTATCTTGATCCCGGTGATGACGTACCCGACTATATATTAACTCTAATCAATAAAAATGGCGGATTTGAAGGAACCTCATCCGATTCAACTTTAATGCATAGTTCACAGGTACAGGGAATACTTAATTACTCGGGTGCACTCCTCCGAGATGAATTTGTTGATAACAATTTTGTACCCATCTATTCTGCCCATGATGACAACGATCCTATCGTAAAGTATGGTGCTGGTTCGCAGGCTACCGTACTTGGTTTTACTATTCATATTGAGGGTAGTTATGCTATACATCAGCATGCCGAACTAAATGGAATTCCAAACCAGCTATTTACTGTTGAAAATAGTTTTGGACATGTAAGCTACTTTGAAAGCAATTACGACTTGTATGCCGATTCGGTTATAAATGAATCTGCACAGTTTTTGTATAACGTAATGTTCCCTGATACTGATGTTGATAGTGATGAAATAAGGGAAGGAGTTAACGAGTTTATGCTTGCCCAAAATTACCCAAATCCATTTAACCCCGTTACTACAATAAGCTTTAATTTGCACAAAGAGGGTTTTACCAGGCTTGAGGTTTTTAGCAGCATTGGCGAGAGAGTTGAGGTAATTACCAATGAATTCCTTTCTGCGGGTACGCATACATTTAATTTTAATGCAGCTAATTTTGCATCGGGAGTATATTTTTACAGGTTAACTTCGGGTAGTTTTGTTGAAGCTAAAAAAATGATACTAATGAAATAAAATAGTAAGCCCTAATATTGTACTTGGCTATTTAATGTTACAGACCTATTTTGAAAAACAAAACAGGTCTTTTCCATTATTCTTCAGCACCATCTTCTTTATGCTTTTTTGAGCCTCTGTACATTTCGTATTTATGCAACTTAACCTCAATTGAGCCATTATTAAAAGTTAGCTTTCTTGAGGTACGTAACCCAACATTTTTAAGGGCACTCCTACCGGTTGAAAGCAGCCATACATCATACCCATCATAATCAGCTTTAAGCTTATCACCAATATCTCGGTAAAAGCTTGCTGTATCTGTTAACTTAATACGCTCACCATACGGCGGATTGCAAATAATCAAACCATTTTCGGCAGCGGGGGCGGATTTAAAGAAGTCGCTGGTTTCAAGAGTAATATTAACATCTTCAAAAAACTGGTTACTAAGGTTATCCCTGGCAATGCTAATCATATTAGACGAAATATCGTATCCAAATAAATTAACATTTGGAGCGCGTCTTTTATTTTCGGCAAGTTCAAACAACGTACCCCAAAGACCTGCATCAAAGTTATTCCAGTTCATAAAAGCAAACTCATTACGTATTAAACCCGGAGCCGTGTTTGAGGCAAGTAATGCTGCTTCGGCTATAATAGTACCGGAGCCGCACATAGGATCAATAACCGACTTCTTCATATTCCATCCTGAAGCTAATAACAAACCTGCTGCAAGAGTTTCATTAAGAGGTGCAAAGCCTGTTTTTTTTCGGTACCCGCGTTTATTAAGCGGCTCGCCCGAGGAATCCAGACTAATAACAACATCGTTACCAGATATATTAAGGTTAATGTAAATATCGGGGTCGGCTTTATCTATACTGGGACGCTTTCCAGTTATATCCCTGAATCTGTCAACAATAGCATCCTTGGTTTTTAAAGCAGCATATCCCGTATGCCTAAACAATTTTGAGTTAATAACCGGCTCAATCAGGAAAGTCTGGTCAACCGAGAAATATTTTTCCCACGGTATTTTTCTGGCATTATTATAAAGGTCGGTATCCGAAGAAACGCGAAAACCCGGAAACGGAAGTAAAACACGTGTAGCTGTACGGAGCCATAAGTTACATTGATACAAGTCCTTAAGTGTACCATTAAAACTTACAGCCCTGTTAGTTATTTTTGGCTCTTTAACACCAAGTTTATTTAACTCGGCTGCACAATAGTCTTCCAGTCCGAACTGGGTTGTACAAAGTATATTAATATTATTTTCATTCATAGCTTGGTAAATATAAGCTATTTAATACGCAATTTCATTATTTATCGGTAATAGGGTGGGTAATAATGATTATAACACCTAACCGGATTGTGGTAATGCCTTTCTACGATAACCCTTCGGCTTTTGCGTTCCCATTCTCCGGAAATGTCATAAATAATATCATCCTTGCAGCAATCATCATCCCAATAATTTTCAATTGTAAGCATACCCCGGGTTCTATAAAATTCAAACTGCTGAACTTTTTCATCATCATTTACACAGGGTATAAGAAATGTGCCTCTGCTTAATTTATAATCGAAAACCTTTCTGTATTCACGCCTCCCAATGTAGGTTCTAAGTAGCATCTGGTTATGACCAATTGATAATTTTTGGGTTATTTTGGTATATTTACGACTACTATTTTCATCTTTAATTCTTAACTGTCTTACCCATTTGGTACCCTCAACACCATCACGATTAAACATTCCAGCCCTGTGGGTATTATATGGATAATGTGATACAGTAAGTGCACAACCTGATAAACTCGCTGCAATAACAGCGGCAAAAACAATTCTTAATATTTTGTTATATCGAATCATAAATCCATTCGCCTCCATCAGGTTCAAGGTTGGTAACCTCAATTACGGAATAATGTTCATTCTCAAGTTTGCTACGGTACACAATTTTGTTCCAGCCCAATTTTAAATCCAGATTTACTTCCTGTGTAATAGAAAAAATTTCACCATTATCGTTATAATCATAGAAACATTGGTCCTTGCCGGTAATTTTCACATCCCTATCCACATATATAAACTGTACACTAAAAAAACCGCCAATTTGCGAAATAGTATCTTTAAGTGGCACGTTCAGTCGGTAAACAAAACCAACTACACCCTGTTCACCCGGAGTAAATACTGAAAATGACCCTATCACAGCTTTAGCATCGGGATTACTAAAATTAAGTGAGTTGTTACAAATGCCCCCGGTTGGGAATAGCGAAATTGAATGTAAACATTTATCAGAAGGTTCGGTTGGTTTAATGTTAAACTCACCACCATCATTTACTTTGGAAACACCAAATATTATATTATCTCCGTATCCAAATACCACAATTTTGTTATTGGTACTACTCCAGTTGGATATTTTTCCGGTAATAGTACCGAGGTTCCTTTCCTCAGGATTTTGTGAAATCATATTATCCTCATCGCATGAATTTAACAACAACAAACTGCCAATAAGCAGGAATATGGTATATAGTCTTTTCATAAGCACGCAGATTTATTTGGATTTGGACAGGTAGTACAATAATCAGACCAACAGAAACTTTGATTTACTGCCTAAAAACAGGGGGTTTACCGGTAGGTGTATAAAATACTATGCAATAGTGTACAAAATAAAAGTCACTTTATAACTGCCAAAGTATCTAAAAATATTTTAGCTACTTTTTCCCAGCTGTAATTAAGTGCATACTCACGACATTTATCTTTTGGTATTTTTAAGGCTTCTTTTATTGCATATTCAAGGTCATTATTTAGTATGCCGGTTTTGGAATCGGCAATAACATCAACGGGACCAGTTACAGGGAAGGCGGCAACCGGCACTCCGGAAGCAAGTGCTTCAAGCATAACAAGCCCGAATGTATCGGTTAAACTTGGAAAAACAAACACATCAGCCGAGGCATAGTGGGCAGCAAGTTCCTCACCCGTTTTTTTACCAACAAAAACGGCATCCGGGTATTTTCGCTTAAGGTAATCCTCATCAGGACCTGAGCCCATTATTACTTTGGTTCCTTCGGTTTTCACATCAAGAAATGCTTCAATATTTTTTTCAACTGCAAGTCTGCCGGCATAAAGCATTACCGGGCGGGGATAATCAAATATATTTTGATAATCAGGATTAAACAACTCAACATCCACACCGCGTGTCCATTTGGAAAGATTCTTGAAGTTTTTTTCTTCAAGCTCTTTAATCATGCTATCAGTAGCAACCATCACCGCATCAGAAGGAGCGTGGAACCACCTTATAAGTGAGTAAGTAATATCAACCGGCAGATAAAATCGTGCATAAACGTACTCGGGATATTTGGTTGTGTAGGAAGTAGTAAATTTTAGTTTACGTTGCAAACAAATATTTCTAACTGCAAGTCCAATAGTACCTTCGGCAACAATATGAACTGCCTCGGGTTTAAACTCATCAAACACCTTTTCAATTTTCTTTTTATCGGTTATTGCCAGTCTGATTTCAGGGTAAGTTGGCATAGGAAAAGTACGAAATTGATCGGGATGAATAACCTCAACCTGGTGCCCCATTTTTTCGAGAACATTTATAGTTGAGCTAAATGTTCTTACTACTCCGTTAGTTTGCGGAAACCACGCATCAGTTGCAATTAGAATTCTCATTTTTCGCCGTATGTATTCGAATTATCTATACAAAGATATATAAAACCACACAAATTATCACATACTTGGGTGCGACTAACATTTTATCAGCAAGAAAGGAGTTCCTGTCGTTAATGAAACACATTCTATCGATAATTAAATAATTGAGGCACTTGCAATTATATATTAGTATCACTAAAAATAATTAGCGAGAACAAGATGCAGTTATTACCACTTTTAATATTAGTTCTAAAATACTCGGTTATTTTATTGCTTGTAAGTCTTGTCGCTACGTATCTGGTAAATCTTCTAAAACGTAAGGATAACGGGAACAAGGAACTTGAGCCTGCAAAAGTTAATAATATGAGTAAAACAGCAATAAAACATAGTGAACTTCCGTCACGCCGTTCAAAAACAAGTATAATTAAAGAAGTTGGAACCGAAAGGAAAAGATATTCACATTCGAAGGAATCTGTTTCGAATAATAGTGAAAGGAATGAGAATAAGGTATTAAAAAACCCAAGATTAAGAATTGTAACGAAGCTTTAATTTTCGAGTGGCAGAGTAAAGGTAAAGGTTGTTCCCTTTCCTTCCATGCTGTTTACAGATATTTTGCCACCATTCAATTCAACAAACTCTCTTGTTATAACAAGTCCCAAACCGGTTCCTTTCTCATTTTTTGTACCTGGTGTTGAAACATAGCTATTATCAAGAAATAGTGTTTCCATCATATCCTTCGGAATTCCTACACCGCTATCAATTACGCTGATTGCAGCCATATTATCCTGAACTTCACTATATATAATAATTTCCGAATTTTCGCGACTAAATTTAAGTGCATTCGATATAAGGTTTCTTAAAATGCCATCTACCATATAGTTATCAGCACTAACCCTGAATTTTGAAGAATGCAGTTTGTTGCGGAGCTTTATTTTTTTCTCACGAGCTATATGCGTAAACAAGTATAATATTTCCTCCAGCATATCATTCAGGTTAAAGCTTTTTGGCATTACCTGTATTTTGCCAGATTGCAAGCGAGACCATTGCAGAAGGTTTTCGAGCAAGTTAAATATACTTTTTGCCGAACTGTTAATATTGGTGGCAAATTCCTTTACCTCAACCTCTGTAAGGGAATCAAGATCGTTAATAAGATATTCGGAAAAGCCAAGAAGTGAAATGAATGGGCTTTTAAGATCGTGGGCAATAATTGAAAAAAGCTTATCCTTACCGGCATTTATTTTGGTTAGCTCTTTATTATATACTTTAATTTTTTCTTCTTTAAGTTTTAGTTCGGTTATATCAATAAGTATTTTTTGTATGGCAACTGTTTTACCCTCCAGGTCCTTAACAGGCTGGTAGTTAACACTAAACCACTTTTTATATTTCTTGTTTATTATAAGTTCTTCTCTCTGGATACCAATACCTGAATCATTGATACCTGTTAGTATCTCCAAAATATCTTTCGCCTTACCTTCCGAGTAAAGCTCCTGCACCGATTTATCGATAAGATTTTCGGGTATATCATGAAAGTTATCAGCAGCAGTTTTATTAATGAGTATAATTTTTCCGCTTACCGAAAAATAAACTATCGGTACCAAACTATTTTCAAACAACTGACGATATTTTACTTCACTTTGCTGAAAAGCCAGTTCAACAAGCTTTTCCTTGTGAATATCCTGAACGGAACCAAGAAAAGTATAATACCCTGTAACCGAATCACGACCCAGAACTTTAAGGGTATCTTTGATCCAGAGGTAATCACCATATTTGTTTTTAATTCTGTAATCAATCTTTATGGTATTGTCATCAAAATCGATAACATTGCGGAGCGTACCTAAATATTTTTTTTGGTCGGCTTCGTGAATAGCCATAGTATAATCAAATGCTTTATCTGTGGTATCCTTTTTATTGTACCCGGTAAAAGTTAAAAACGAATCGGCTATCCAGTTAATGCCCTTTATACTCCTGCCATCAAACAAAATGATATAGCTATACTCGGTTACAAGCTCGCTAAGAGTCTTGTAAAAAAGCACTGAATTCTGATTCATTATTGCAGTTGATTGTGAAGAATCGGTATCGCTTATACCTGAATTGACCGTAGTATCTTCAACAGAACTTATAATTTCATTTAAGTTATTATTGAAATTCATATCGTGGTACTATAAACCTACTCCATTATATTACTGCCCGTAACAAACAATATAATTAATTATATTACGAAAAACTACTATTTAAAATGTAATCATTCTGATTATCAATGTATTTGCTGTTATTAATTCTTTAAAAGAGATTTCTTTTAGTTTATATTTTTTAGCGAATTATTAGTTATATTAACAGGTAAAAACTGATGTACAAAGGGTGAGAAAACAACTTCAGAACATATTACTTTTCCTTGGATTAGCTTCAATACTTATTGCACAGCCATACAGTAAAGAGTACGATTTTAAAATACTAAATACCGAAGCCGGACTTTCCCGAACTACTGTTATGACTATACACAAGGATAATGAAGGTTTCATGTGGTTCGGCTCTGCTAACGGATTAAATAAATTTGACGGTAGCAATTTCGAGATTATTACAGATACCCCTGCGGACTCATTCGCCCTTTCTGACAAGGGGGTTAATGCAATAGTTGAAGATAATAAGCAGAACCTATGGCTCGGTATGCATGACGGAGTTCTTAACAAGTTTAACAAAAGCACTTATCTTGTTGAACACATAGAAATTGATACCCCTACAGACAGCCTTGCCAACCAGAATACACCATTTTATGATGGACCACTAATCTACTCCCGCGTAAAAAGTGAAACCATAATTAATATGGAACCTGACGGAAACGGTAATATCTGGATTGGTACTTGGGGACGTGGTATAAAAGTTTACAATATTGAAACAGGAAAAGTAAAACATATTTTTCACCTAAACGTTGATGATAACAGCCTTATTTCCAATAGGATACTTGATTTCCATTTTTGGGATGATTTTACTGTGTTCGTTGCAACTTATGGCGGCGGAATAGATATTCTACACCTTAAAAACACAAAGAGCAAATTACCCGTTGTTGAACGAATTGAACATCCCCAAACCAAGAGTAAATACTTTTCCGACTTATACTTTTCGCGAGACTCTGTACTATGGGCTGGCTCCAATGGCGATGGCTTATACAAACTAAATTATAAGGGTGGTGAATTTTCCGTTGATAATATTTACCGTTCATCAACTCGTAATAAAAACTCAATAACCAATAACAGGGTTACTACAATTGATGAGGATTCAAGAGGGAATTTGTGGATTGGTACTTTCCGCGGAGGTGTTTCGATGTTTAATCCCTCAACCAAAATATTCCAAACTTTCAAAAACAACCCCCAAATTCCAGGACCTGTAAAGGATAACGAGATACTTAAGGTTTTTGTTGATAATTTTGATATTGTCTGGGTTGCTCCGCACCTTGGTTCAGGTATTCTAAAGATTAGCTATAAACCTGATAACTTTAAAAGTATAAAAAAACAAACCCACTACTCTCCAGGTCTTAATGATAATATCATCTGGTCTATTGCCTCTACTGATAACAATACTCTCTGGGTAGGTACCTACCGAGGCGGCTTAAATAAAGTAAATCTCAAAACGAATAAAATTGAGTATTTTAATCACGACCCTGAAGACCCAAACTCACTGCCTCATGAGCATATAAGGAAAGTATATCCTGATAAATATGGTAACCTTTGGCTTGGAACCTATAGCAAAGGACTTGTGCACTTTAATCTTAAAACAAAAAAATTCACCTCATTCCGGCATAACCCTGAAGACCCATCAAGTATTGGGGCTAACCAGGTACTTTCGATTCTTATTGATGATGCTGATACAGTTTGGGTTGGAACTTATGGTGGTGGACTTAATTGTTTTTTGCTGGATGATTTTTATAAGGGCAAAAAGTTTGCTTTTAAAAAATTCCAAAATATTTCCGGTGACTCCAGTTCATTAGCCAATAATAACGTTTATTGTTTTGTGCAGGATAAGGATAAAAACTTCTGGCTTGGTTTATTTGGTGCAGGTATTGCAAAATTTGACAGAAAGACAAGAAAATTCACCAATTATTGCAATGATCCATCACAAGAGAACACTCTGGGTGATAACCGCGTAATGGTTCTCCATATAGATAAAAACAATAATATTTGGGTTGGTACATATGGTGGCGGATTAAACCGTTTTGATCTTTCCACCGGAAGATTTCATCAGTATAATGAGACTACCGGCTTTAGAAGTAACGTTATTTACGGCATACTTGAAGATGATAAAAATAATTTGTGGCTCAGTTCCGATAACGGAATAATCAAATTCAACTATAATTTCTACTCGGTTAGTTATTTTGATGTGTCCGATGGATTATTGAGCATGGAGTATAGTGGCGGTGCATATTATAAACACCATGACGGCACATTGTTTTTTGGCGGGATTAATGGTATAAACTACTTTGTACCATCCGAAATTAGACACTCATTCAGGAGCGTTCCGGTACTTATTACCAAGTTCAGTATTTTCAATAAACCCATAAGAGGTGTTAAGAGAAGTATTGAATTAAATTATGACCAGAATTTCTTTTCCTTTGAGTTTGCAGCTCTCGATTATAGCAATAACCAATACTACAATTACAGCTACATGATGGAAGGACTGGATAACGTTTGGCATACAACATCCCAGGAAAACCGTTCGGTAAACTACGCTAATCTTAGTCCCGGCAACTATACGTTCCGCATACGTGCCTCCGATAAATATGGTGTGTGGAGTTCGCTCGAAGATAAGGTAACTCTTAAGTTGCTACCCCCTTTCTGGATGACATGGTGGTTTATTACGCTCATTGCAGCTACAATTATAATTATGGTTTATGCAATTTTCAGGTTACGCCTTAATCAGTTGCTGGCTATTGAAAGAATAAAAACCAAACTGGCGGCTGATCTCCATGATAATGTAGGTGCCGGACTAACTGAAATTTCGATTATGAGTGAGCTTACTGCTGCCGAACTTAAAAATGCATCACCTGCGGTTTCGAAACGTCTAAACAATATATCGGAAACGGCAAGACTGCTTGTTGATTCCATGAGCGATATTGTATGGATGGTAAACCCTAAGCGGGATTCGTTGCGCGACTTGCTTATCAAGCTTAAGGATTCGTACAGCGATTTGCTTACACACATGGGTGTAGCCTTTAAGGTTAGCTCATTTGAAGAGCTTGAAGATATTAAGTTAACCATGGAGTACAAGCAAAACCTTTATCTTATTTTTAAGGAAGGTATTAACAATAGCATTAAACATAGTAACTGCAAAAGGATATCGCTTGAAGCAAAACTAAATGGCGATGGAATTTTAATGATGCTTAAGGATGATGGTGTTGGTATGGTAATAGATAATGAAAATCCTGGTAACGGTATAAAAAATATTTATAGAAGAGCCGAAACTATTGGCGGCGACATTGTTCTGAAAGCAGAACCTAACAAAGGGACTGAAATTGTATTTAGGGGTAAATTTGGAGCGATGGGAAAACTGAAATCATGGTTTATTGATTAAAGTGGAAATTAAAATATGATTAATGTTGCAATTGTTGAAGATAATAACACTATACGGGAAGGTTTGGCTGCCCTTATTAATGGTACAGACGGATACAGCTGTGTTGGTGCCTACGGGGATTGCGAAACTTTTCTTGCCGAGCTCCCTGCCAAAAGATGCGATGTTGTTTTAATGGATATTGGTCTGCCAGGTATAAATGGTATTGAGGGTGTAAAACAAGCTATCAAGATTCAGGAAGATATAAGCATTATGATGCTTACTATTTACGAGGAAAGTAATGTGGTATTTGAAGCACTTTGTGCTGGTGCATGCGGATACCTCGTAAAAAAAACTCCCCCTTATCGACTTCTTGAAGCTATTAAGGAAGTTCAGGAAGGTGGCTCACCAATGAGCAGCCGAATTGCACGCCAGGTTATTGGTGTATTTCAGCAGGAAAACAAACAGGTGCCTGCAAGCGATGACCATAAACTTTCCTCGCGAGAAATTGAGGTATTAACCAAGCTGGCTGATGGAAACAATTATAACGAAATCGCCGAAAATCTTTTTATTAGTGTTGATACCGTTAGGCATCATATACGAAATATTTACAAAAAATTACATGTTCATTCACAATCCCAGGCAGTTGCAAAAGCCATTCGCAAGGGAATTATATAGAATTTTGCCACAAATTAGTAATTCGCTTCCATTAACCTGCATAAATATGCAGGTACTTTTCAGTACCCTTTAAAAAACCACATAAACGTGCCATTGTATCCCCCCATATAAAATACAATATTTGTATCAGTAATATTTCAAACAAAAACCTTGGGGAAGGCTATGCGAGACTTAATTAACTTTTCGAGAAACAAAAGAAATCCTTTGGCCGATCTTATATCAGATGATATATACGAACTCTTAAATAACAAAGGTTTGATTAACGAAAAATCGGTAAGAGATTATCATATCAGGAAAAAATTTAAAGATCTTCGTGATGGCAAACTAAGTGCTGGCGAAGCAATTGACAGATTAAGAGAAGAATACCCATACCTTCAGTTCGATACTATCCGCAAGATAGTTTATCAACCAAGGTTCAGATAAATTTTATGCGGGTTCCCGGGCTATTTACTCAAGGGGAGAAAATACTTTAATCGGGTAACCCGCAACAATTTTACCCACCTCATATAACCTTGACCGTGCCACTCGGTCGACTTTTTTTGTGCATAGGTTGCTCCGTCGTTAGGCGGAGCATTTTTTTTAGATTACCTCATCAAGCTTAAGTATAACACTGGTACCAAAATGTTTTTTACTTTCAATAGTAATTTCAATTCTGTTCAAATCGCAAAACTTCTTAACCAATGCAAGTCCTAAACCGTTACCTTCATATTTTCTGGAGTAGCCTTGTTCTTCCTGGCTAAAAGGCTCAAATATCCGTTCCATGTATTCCGGTGACATTCCCACACCCGAATCAATTATCTGAACTTCTACCTTGTTATTTACGCTACGGTTAACTACAACTTCAATTTTACCCGAGGCTGTAAATTTAACAGCGTTATCAATAAGGTTCTTGAATATTTGCTCAAGGCTATGACGATCAGCCCAAACAAATGGATTTGTAATATTATTTATAACAAAAAGTTTTAGATTCTTTTCTTCAATTTCGTTTTTGTATTGGCTAATATTTCTGTTAACAATATCCCTGAGCAAATGTATTTTTACTACTTTTACAAGGTAGTTGCCACTCTGTATCTGAGCCATATCGAGTATAAGCTCCATGGTACGCAAAATACGGTTAATTTCGGCATCAACAATTCTTACACTTTCACGAATTGTTTCCGATTCAATATGTTCAACTTCCTCTCCTATTATGTTGGAGAAACTGATAATTGAATTAAGCGGAGTTCTTACCTCATGACTCATCTGTGCAAGGAACTGGTTTTTAAGATCGGCTGCGTTTTCAGCTTCCTCTTTTGCCTGAATTAAATATTTGTTCAGCTTTTTATTTCTATAATATAATATTAGCGAGCCAATTGTAATAGCAAGCAGAATTAAAAAGGCTGAAATAATAAGTGTATGTAATATCCTGATTTCACGTTCTTCAACCAGATATTCAATTCTTCTCCGCTCTTCACTTATTTCTTCCTTGCTACGGGATTTCAGTAGCTCATTTTTATCAACAAGAGCATTAACACTATCCTTAATACTTATATATTTTCTGAGGTTACTTAATGAACTCTTAAAATTACCTGTTTTTTCATATAGCTGATGCAGTTGGTAATAACCTTTCTCAACATAATACTGATTACTATATTTTTGGGCAAACTTCAAACCTTCCATTAAATACTCTTCAGTTTTACCATAATCACCCAATTTGAAATAGGTTGCACCCAAATTGAGTAAACCACTCCCAATGAGACTAACATCGCCATAGTTTCTTCTTAACTCAAGAGCCTGCTCATTGCATTTAACAGCCATCAAATAGTCTTCCCTTGAATTACAAATAAATGCCATCATAGTTAGTAATGAAGACCTTAATACCACCTCATTATGTTCTTCACACAATTTCAATGCCTTCACTATATAGCTTTCAGAAGTTTCAAAATCCCTTTCATCCAGATGAAGTTTTGCTATATGGTAATAACCACTTACCATTTCATTAACCAGGTTATTTGTTTCTGCAATATTTAATGATTGCTGATAAAAATGGAATGCAGTATTGGAGTTATTGTTTGACGAATAAATTGCACCTGTAAGAAGAGAACATTTAAATTTTAGTGAAACATTATTGGTATTGTTTGCAATTCTTTCAGCCTTTTCAAGGTAATCCAGAGCTACATTATATTCTTCAATTTCCTGAAATAGCTTTGCTATATCAAGATAAACATTAGCTGCATTACTCCTTTTTCCTTCACTCAAATAATATGTATATGATGATTGATATGCCTTATAAGCATCAAGATATTTCTTATCGAGGTATTTACGGTTTCCGTCAAAATAAGTTACGTGAGCAATTGAAAGTTCGTCATCCTCACGATATGCCACTTTGGTGCCAAGCTTAAAATAGTACTCAGACGAATCTGGCATTCCAAGCATTCTGTAAGTATTCTGCAGAATCATTGTATTATAAACATACTCACTATCTGTAACTTCAGTCGATATACTTTTTAGTAAACTATCTTTCAGTGAGTAAAGGGAGGCAACTTGATCGATCTTGAATATTGTAATTGATTTTTTATTAGTTTTAACACTATCTGAAGCTATCAGATACAACGAATTAAATTGTATGAGAAGAAGCATGAGAATTAAATTCGAAATACTATATATACTACTTTTAGAGTTAAAAATATTCAACTATTTACTCTTGAATTATAACAAAAGATGCAATGTTAAAACAAAATTAAGTTGGTATTATAAACGATAATAATCTATATTACAAGTAATTATTACTGGCTATTAAAATAATTGACACAATCTGTTAATAATCCTGATAAATTCTCTCTTTTAACATAACTTCAAACAAATTTTGTTATTGGTGAGTAAAATTATTTGAACTGGTATAATACTATCATCTTAAAGTATATTAAGGTTCTTGCAACCTTTCGGGATATAAATATCAGGGAAGTGAATCTTCATAAAACCGGTTAATTATATTCCGGGGAGCACAAATACATGTCCCCGAAACAAAAAGTCTAAAAACTACTTAACCTCTATTAGTCGTGTACTTGAATATTTTTTTCCAAACGCATCTTCAGCTACCGCTTTTATAGTATGTACACCCGGTTCAAGTTTTTCACTAATTTTACCAAACCAGATATGACCTGTTTTTATTGCTCTAATCCATGTAGTCCAAGTATCAGGGTTATTGGCAACCAGTGCCTTGAAATGTGGATCTTTCTCCAACTTCTGCTCTATTGTAAGCTTTGTATCGTCAAGGTAAGCTTCAACTTTCCAGTTCACATCAGCATTAAAAACATTAATCGCAATTTCAGTACCTTTGGTTAAATCAGCATCCAGGGTTCCCTTTGGTGCAGATATTCTAATCTGGAAATCCTCATCAAAACGTGCAGCCTTAAAAGAGTAACTGTAATCGCTACCATCAGCTTCAAATATCATGTAACCGTTAGGTGCACCATCTCTTTGGTCAGCCACCGGTATATTCCTGTCATCTCTTGGACCGTGCCACCACGAGCCGCAAATAGCACCACAAACCATGCTATGAAGTGGTTTTTCACCTGTCCAGCCTTCCTTTTCAGTTAACCAAATATTTTCATTAGTATGTAAATGTCCGGAAAGTAGAAGCAGATTTTCTTTTGATTTAATAATTTCGAGCAGCTTATGGGTATCATCAACTGTAAATTTACTTGTCCTGTAATGCCATACCGGAATATGCATTGTTAATACAACCCTAAAATGTTCCGGTACCAACTCAAGATCGTGTTTAAGCCAGTTTAGTTGCGTATCCCCAAACAAACCATGATATTTACCTTTTTCTTCAACACCATGATATTCAACATCATCAAGTACAACAAAATGCATTTTGCCATAATTAAATGAATAGTATGCCGGTCCGTAAATTTCCTTAAAAGTATCAAGTGCACCCTTATCATCAACAGCATCATAATCCATATCATGATTACCTGGTACATTATAAATAGTATGCCCCAATTTCGACATAATTTTGTTGTAACGCGGATACAAGCTTAAATCATCATAAGCAATATCGCCAAGGGCAATACTAAAACTGGCATTAGTACCGGCAAGTTCGGCAACAATATCATCTCTGATGTAGTCAAGTTCGTTATTATCGGCTGGTTGAGGATCTCCAAGAGCAAGAAACTTAAAATTTTCCTCTTCGCTGGTTTCGTATAGTGGAAAGTTGACATATCCGGCAAGCTTGCCTGTTGGTTTAATACCACCAAATTTAAGTTCGGGTGAGCCTTCCGGTTTGTAGATGTAGTAAAACCTCGGCAGGTTAAGCTCATCAATATAAGTTTTATACCCTGTTGGTTTAATTATAAATACAACATCGCCATCATTAACATTTAACTCATAATACCCATTATCAGCAGTTTTTACAATTTCCCTTCCGTTGGAAACCAGAATGTTATCAAGTTTTTCTTCGCCACTATCAAGTGTACGGTTATTGTTTTCATCGTTATAAACATAACCTTTAACCTGCTGTGCATATACAGAGGCAGTAAAAGCAAGAATCAATAATAATACTATTGAACGCATTGGTACTCCTTTAATTAAAAAGACGTACGGAATATACCAATTTGCCTGCTAAAAATTTGTTAAAAGAATTTTAATTAAAGAAGGGTAAGCCGGCAAGGCTATTAACCAAACCGGCTATAAGGGGCTTAAAACAATTTATATGTAAAACCAATTTGCAAAGCTTCTTTAAGCTGTGTTTTTGGTAATACCTTTTCTTCGTAAATAACCAGTACGGAAAGATTAACATTAAGGTGAGAATTAATTTTAGCTACAATAGTATTATCCCATCTTACATCCCATCTTTCAATTTCCTCGAAAGTACCAAAAAGTCTCAACTTCGATTTTAGTAACAGGTTATCATCAAGTGTGTAATTTGCTGATGATACAGACTCAATACCAGTTTCGAGTTTGAATGTTTCAATTTCAGAGGTTTCCTCATCATCGGTATAAAGATCAGCATGTTTATCCGCAAATGACTCCTGAATGGCAATACCAAGACGAGTCTTAAAATTAGTTAACTTGTCGTAAGTAAAACCAACTGATTGTGTAATATAAGCAGGATCAAAAAAGTTTGATGTTTCAACTTTTGGGTCAACCTTGTAGTCATACCCTCTGTCAACAACACTACGAAAAGTATTACTAAAAAACGGACTCACTTCCCAACCTAATCTGTATGCCAAAACCGATTCGTTATAAATCTCGTTATCATTAATCCTGAATTCCTGATCGCCAAGTTTTGTACGTCCGTACTTAACTTTAAATTCATTCGAGAATTTCCATTTTTCCGAAGTGTAGTCAGCGTCCCAGTTAAGATAAACAGTCCATGTTAAAGAATTTTCACCACCTTCAGCCCAGTTACTTAATGCAATCTGGCTAATATTTAAGCCGGTTAACATCGAGGTTTCCCATGGTGATTTTTCTGTTGAGTCAGCTTTAGCTTCATCGGTTTCTGCAAAAACCGTACATGCAAAAAATAGAACTATTAAAATGGTGGATAATTTCTTCACTTGTTTCTCCCGAATTAATTGTAACCGATATTTGATAAAATATTCATAAACGAAATATAATCAGAATCTTTAAATAATAAATAGTCGCTTTCCAGCTTATTAGACATATATTTCACTTTACGGTTACGATCTCCTGTAATAACAATAATCTTGATATTGCTGAAACGGCTTTTCAACTTCTTCAGAATACCAAACTGTATATTTCTCTGATGCTCAAAATCAATAATCAGAAAGTCGGTGTTATTATTAACCATACTCCAAATATTGTCTTCGGAATAACCACCACCGTTTACCTCTTCTATATTTGGCATTTTTGTGAGATAGGAAATAACTCCGCTCCTGAATAGCTCAGAATCATCAATCACAACAATATTCATCTACTTTTCCAATTAAGATAATTTTTATCCTAAATTATCTAATTATTCAGCCCAAAACAGTAAATGAATAGTCTATTATGGTGTCACAAAATTTGTGACACCATAATTTATCGTAGTTTGTAAACTTTTGAATTGCCCGGATAATCAGAAAGTTCTACTTCAAAACCAACTGATTGACCGGCATTTTGTGCAGGTATTTTGAGGGCACCCTTGTATTTTCCTTCCTTGTCTGCCAAATTCAGGAATTTGTTAATTACCATACTTCCGGTAAATATTTTTACTTTGGCAACCTTGCGTAACTGACTATCATCCTTTACGTTAAGGGTAATATCGAAGGTAACAACATTTTTGGCATTGGTTTTATTAATATCGTATTTAACAAGCTCAGGCGGACGGTTATCCATAAATATAAACTTGGTTATTCCTGATTTGTTACCTGCCTGATCTTCAGTTCTAAAATCGAGTTTATTTTCACCGTAATTAAGATTAAATATGGTTGTAAATGTATTGTTCGAAAGATTAAGTTCAGTGCCATTTAATATCAGTTTATCGGCACCAATAAGAGTTCCATCAACAGTAATTGAAGTTTGGTTAGTCTTTTCCGGAATACTATTCGCAAAATTAATTTCCGGCTTGCTAATATCACGAACAATAGTTAACTGTTCTGTATATTCATGTCCAGCCGGAGTAACAACCTTTAACTGGTAATTACCCGTGTTGGAAATATTACCAATTAAAAATCGGAATACACCATCATCATTAGAGTAAGTGCTCAGCCTTACTGCGGCATTATCAGTTAATTCCAGACGTGCCTCCGGTCTGGTTTTACCAGATAACGTAAATGAGTTTGAACTTGTTAAAAACTTATTCTTGCCCTGTTTACGAAGCGATTCATCAAAAACGATAGCAATTTCACCACTTTTTTCAAAATAAACTTCTCTTATAACAACAGTTTTATTACCGGCATTATCAACAGCGGTAACTACAAATTCATTACTGCCATTTTCAAGCTTATAACTTTTTGAAACCGTATTCCCCTCGAATTCAAGCTTATCACCATTTACATCCACAGTTAAACCTGGTTCGGTTTCAATTTCAAAATCAATAGTTTCGGTTTTGGTAATAAGGTTATTTGCCGGTGATTTAACAACCAGGAAGGGAGCCTCCTCATCTTTAATTACACTGAAGCTTACACCGCTGCTCATTTTACCCGGGAAACCGTACTTGTCTATACTGGATACAAAGCAATAGTATGCACCCGGTTCAAGATGTTCAACATTAATACTTGTTGTTTTAACGTTTCTTTCGTTCCTAACAACCTGTTGCCTGTTAGCATCCTTGGAAATTATAAGATAATATTGAACAGCATTATCAATAGCTGCCCATTTTATCTGAAACTGGTCATCATAAATCTTTGAACTGTTTTCAGGTGAGCTAATTTCAGGAGGAGCAAGAAGATTTATTGGTGCGGAAGGCACTCCATTTTCAGGAATAACAGCACCTTGGTTTTCGGCAAGATTAACAGTTGAGTCTTGTGAGGTAACTTCAAGCTCTCCATTATAGTTTGCAAACTTGGTTGATTTATCTTTCTTTTCTACCCAGAAAAAAGAGGACTTAACGTTTACTTTTACTCCGGGAATTTCAAGCTCATTTTTCTTTTTGCTGTTTTTACTAAATAGTGCAAACGCATCACCTTTAACTAGCTTAACACTGTTTTCCTTTTTATGGTTAAGTAAATCATGACGCGATTTTTTTATTACAGCCAGCGAATTTTCATTTAACCTTATTTTACTATCATCAGCAAACGATATTTCAGCGTACGAATCGGATAACGTTCTCGCTCTGTCATCAGTCATAAGTTTGGTTTTAACTGGTGCGTTGTACCATACACGCTTACGAGATTCTTTCTTCTCAACCTTTCCCTTTCTAAACGAAATAAGTGCTTCGGAATCAACTACTCTTTCCTTATTAACCTTTTCAATTGCAGCATCCGATAACTCAAGTGATTTGGTAAACTGCTGAAATGCTTTATCCCAATTACCATCCTGTCTGCTTTTTAACCCATTATCAAGCTCGTTTATTGCATTATTGATTAGCAGGGTAGCAAATACCCTTGCCCCGGCTTTAGTAGCCTCCTCAATGTTAGCTTTGGCTTCAAGTTTCTTTTTATTTGTATTCAATATTTTTTGCGGATAAATGGTAAGAACAACACCATCCTTCAGATCTTTTGCAGAAGAAAGCTTGCTGCTGTAAAGAATTTCCTGCCAAAGGTTTGGGTCACCAAGATACTTTTGTGCAATATCCCTGATATTATCATCAGATGTATAAGTTATCTCTACCTTCTTTGCATTACTATCCTGTGCAAAAGCAAAAGTAGCAAAGAGTAAAATCGATATTATTACAATTCCTTTTTTAACAAGCATATTTCCTTCTCACTTAATTAAACCGCTATCTCCAAACACAAAAATTATTTTAACGGCAACACTGGTAATTTAACAATAAACTCGGCACCTTTGCCTAATTGACTAATACAATTAATTGAGCCACCGGAAAGTTCAAGCAAATCCTTAACAATTGCAAGACCAAGTCCGGTACTATTTTCATTATTAGTTGGACGTGCAGTAAGTTTGGTAAATTTCTGATACAACCTTTTCTGGTCATCTTCCGAAATCCCTGGTCCCTGATCTTTTACGCTCAACCTTACAAACTCTTCATTAGCCTCGGTAGCAATGGATACTTTCGAATCAAACGGCGAAAATTTTACAGCATTTGAAATAAGATTATCCATTACTTGTTTAAAAATAGTTCTGTCGTACACAATTTCAAAATCTTCACTATCAACCTTAACATCAAGCACAATCCTTTTTATATCGCAATTACGTTTATTCTGTTCAATAACTTCATCCAAACATTTGGCAGCATTAAAGTTTTTATATTCAAGTTCAAAACTACCCTGTTCAAGTCGGTTAACATCGAGTAAACCGGAAATAATATCCAGCATATTATTACTACTGTCAATAATAGTGCTAGAATACTGAATAACCTCTTCGGGAGTGGCATCAACCAGCAGTTCTCCAAATCCTTTTATTGAGGCAAGAGGATTTTTAAGGTCATGAGCAGCAATACCAAGGAAGTGATCCTTTTGTTTATTAAGTTCAAGAACTCGCATGTAAGCTTCTTTCAAATCCTTGTTACTTTGCTTTAACTTTTCAGTTCTTTCTTCAACTTTAACTTCCAGGGTTTTGCTATATTCATCCAGTTCACGGTTCTGAACAGTAATTTTTTCAAAACTACTCTTCAGTTCCGTTCCCATTTCCTCAATATTACGAGCCATAACACCAATTGAGTCGTTAACATTATACTCAATTTTAACATCAAAGTTTCCCTTTGCAATTTCTCTTGAGGCTTCACCAATACGTTTAATAGGGCGACTAATCTGGTCATAAAACAACCATGCAATAAGTATGGCGAAAATTATGCCTATACCTACCCATATCATAATACTGCGTAAAATTTTCTGTAAAGGTAAATAGGCTTTATCCTGAGTTGTTTCCGAAAACACTACCCAGTCCGGGTAATCGGTAAAAGCGTAGCTACCGATAAACTTTTCATCATTATGATCAAATGTTATGGTACCATACATTTTATTACCGGAAGCAAGCAATCGTGTAATATCGGATTCATCACGGGCAAGCCCCCTGGTTTCTTCCTGGAAAATAATTTGTTGCTGCTTGTTAAGAACCATAATTTCGCCCGATTCATGAAACGGATGC
Source organism: Melioribacteraceae bacterium (assembly GCA_963663615.1). Taxonomy (GTDB): domain Bacteria; phylum Bacteroidota; class Ignavibacteria; order Ignavibacteriales; family Melioribacteraceae. Next base: position 167,436 of record OY760517.1, on the reverse strand, counting down.
TGCTGCAAATAAAAGTGAATTTCATCCAGGTTAAGCTTTATTACCAAATTCCCAACTGTTTTTTCGTCGAACTTAAAGGGTATATAAACCGAAATAATCCAGAAATCCTTTTCAATTCGTTCAGGAAAATATTTAACTGGAAGATCGGCATTTCGCAATAGCTGTGAAGTATCAACCGTCTTAAGTTTTTCATCGAAATTTTTATTATTCTCAACTATTACATTATAATCCCGGTTTATAAGAGTTACCTTTTCCGACATCAATCCGTTAAAATCTTCCTGATAAATGGCACAATACATAAAAGGCTTAAGCTGTTTCAAACCTTCGTAAAGCAACGTAACTTTTTCCTTTGAAGATAAATTTCTGTTCTCCAGCATTTTCTTCTGGATTAGAAAAGTATTATTCCAATGATCAAACTTGTCATCAATATGGTCGGCAATATCGCGTGAATTAAGAAGGAGATCGCTGTTAAGGTTACTTTTCAGCTCATCTTCTGCAATATCAATAATGTTATAACTCGAAAAGAATAACGGAACTAATGCGGCAATTATGAAAAAGAGTAATAATCTTTGTTGCCAGGGTATTTTCGGCATAAATTAAACCTCTGGAAATTTGATTAGCCTGTTGCGAAAATATGGAAAAAAATCTTCTTAATGTAAATAAAAACTATATCATTTATTTGTGAATAATTTTATTATTATATTGATACAGTAGAAAAATTTGAATTATTATGCTAAGAATACTAATTGCAGATGACCACCCTATATTCAGGGAAGGCATCAAAAAACATATAGACAAAGAAGTTGATCTTAAAATTGAGTACGAAGCTACCGATGGTATCGAGGCATACAATATGCTCCTCGATTACGATGTTGATGTAGTTATTCTTGATCTGGAAATTCCGGGTAAAAGCGGACTTGAAATTCTTACCGATATTAAGAAAATTAAGCCGAAGTTGCCAATACTAATTTTTAGTATGCACCCCGAGGAGCGTTACGGAGTTCGTGCATTTAAAGCCGGTGCAAGCGGTTACCTTTCCAAGGAAGTTAATTCTAAAACTTTAATACAGGCAATTCATACTGTTAGTACCGGACGCAAATATATTACTCCTGCACTTGCCGAAAAGCTCGCAACCGAAGTTAGCAAGGATAGCGAAAAAATGCCGCACGAACTGCTTTCCAACAGGGAGTTCGAAATTATGAGAATGATTGCCCTCGGTAAATCGGTTCGCGAAATTGCAGACGAGTTGAACCTTAGTGTTAATACTATTAACACTTACCGTTCCCGCATTCTTGAAAAAATGAATATGAAAACCAACATGGAAATAGCCTATTACGCTATTAAAAGCGAAATAATAGACTAACACCAACCCTAATTTTAATATATTCTATCTAGTAGCCCATGAAATTTCCTGATAAAAACGGGTTAGTTCATGGGCTACTGAAATAAAAATTATTAAACATCAAAATTTTTCATTTCCCATTGTAACATTTTACACACCCTTCCGTCTTTTCAGTAAAAGATATAAGATTGATGGTTAAAGAAGTTATTTTCAAAAATATTGCCGAATATTATAAAGCAGACATCTACCGTTACAGTAAGTATATGCTTAAGGATGATGACGAAGCAGAAGATGTTGCACAGGAAGTTGTAATAAAATTCTGGCATAATTTTGAAGATATCAATCTGCTTTCAGTAAAATCGTGGTTGATTAGAACTACTCATAATTTGTGCATCGATATGTTACGAAAAAGAAAAAAAATAATTAAAAATAGTATAAGAATTGACGAAGCCACAGAAAACCTGGCTTCGGTTGATGCCGGTGAGGTTAGTTACTATTCGGAAAAAGAACTTGGTAAAGTGATTCAGTCCAAAATTGAACAACTGCCCGATAATCTGAAAAGTATATTTATACTGTACGAAATTGAAAACTACAAGTACAAGGAAATAAGTAAAATTCTTGATTTACCGGTAAACAGTATTAAGGTTAACCTATTTAGAGCAAGAAAAAAACTACGTGAATTGTTGAGAAGTGAATATGAAGAAATTACACAATAAAAATACAGAAGAACTGTTGATTAAAGCTGCCTACGGTGATGCAAATTTTATTGAACGCCTTAAAGCAAAAACTATAATCAATAACTATCCCGAATTTAAAAGTTTTTATGAAACCCATAAAAAAATTGCATCGGCAACACATAACCTCGAAAGTATTAGCGTACCGGAAAGTATCCAGGCAAAAATAGAGACTCTTGCCAGTTCAAAAAAAAGCATACTTTCCCAAATATTGGCTAAGCTTGGTATGGTTATTTTTATGCAACCCAAGCTGGCATTTTCTTCACTCGTTGCCGTAGTAATGTTAACAATAATTTCAATTAACTACAGAACTGTTCAGCCTGTTGAGAACCTGGCTGCACTCGAAGCGCGCAGGGAGGCAGAGATGGCACTCATTATGGTATCGGATGTTCTGAATAAATCAACAAATCATATACGTACTATAAAATTGAACAAACGTGTTTTTGGTACAATACAAAAAGGCTGGAATATAGCCAGTGATTTTTATCAGTTGGAGGACAATAAAAAATGAAAAAGATTATATTATTAGCAGTTACCCTGCTATTCGTATTCGCAACTACGGCAGTTGCACAGAATGAATCAGTGAAAAACGAACCCGGATACTTTAACTTTGCCGAATTTGGTGAGTACAACGAAAATGATCTTATGACCGAAGTACATCTTGGTCCGCACCTACTTAAGCTTGCTGCTAAAGCAACCGAAAAGAATGAGGAAGGTATTGGTGATGTAATCTCAGGTCTAAAACTAATAAAGGTAGAAGTTTACAGAGTTGGTAAGGAACAGTCCGAAGTTACCGAAAGAATGGAAAAAATGAATGATAAATTGAATGACTCGGGTTGGGAACGTATTGTAATGTCTAAGGATGACGGCAATCGTGTATTCGTTTTCATCAAAACAAAAGATGATATTATTGTTGGTTTGGTAGTTACTGCATACGAAAGTCCCGATCTTGATGATGAAGGACAGGCTGTATATGTAAACATAGTTGGTGATATTGACCTTGAAAAAATTGGTGAACTTTCATCAAAATTCGATATACCTAATCTTGACAAAGTAAAAGATAGTAACCATCAAGGTAACCACAATGACTAACAGGAAATTACATGTGGCACTGGCAGCACTCCTGCTGCTGGTTTCACTTTCCGGTTGTTTTGGAGTTAAACGCAGCTTCAAATCCATGCGCAACAATATTTTACATAGTATTGATGCCGATTTCAAAAAAGATATTGAATTTCGTATAAGTCCGCTAATGTTCGATGTTGCAAGTACAATAGTTAACAAATCTGATGCTGATCAGGAAGCAAAGGATATGATTAGCAAAATGTCCAATATCCAGATTGGTATTTACAAGGTAAGATACATGGAGCGTAACAATCTTCTTGATGATATGTTCCTGAAAATCAGTCGTAAAATGGAATCAGCTGAGTGGTATAACATTGTTAGATCACGCGAAAACAATGAATACACAGGCATATTTCTAAGAAATAACAATAATTTGCAGATGCGTAAAATGTTTGTTATTCACCTCGATAATAAAGAATTGGTAATGATTGAACTAACCGGTGAACTGGACGATGTACTTACTCTTGCAATGAAACAACATAACGGAAAAATGTTTTCAACCAGCAACTTCAAAAATAAATATTAATTTTTCCGTACAACAATTTTTAATCCCTCTGGTCTAACCTGAAAAGCAGTTAGAGCAAAGGGATTTTTTTGAAATTTTTACATGTTCCCAAACTTTTGATTTCTAAATCCGTCTTTAAAATGGATAAGGATTTTGCAGTAAAATCAGTGGCTCAAATTTCGGATAAAACTGCTTTAATCAAGATATTAAGAGATTATAAGGTTTCGGCACATGAAAAAAACTATACTATTTCTGGTTTCATTATTTATCTGTTTACCAATATTTGCCTCCTCACAACCAGTAAAAGCCTACAAGGTAAACGGTAGAATTGTTATTGACGGAAAACTTACAGAAGACGTTTGGGAAAAACCTTCCGCTAGCGGATTTATACAAAGAGACCCCGATGAGGGCAAACCCGCAAGTCAGGAGACAGAAATTTGGATGGCTTACGATGAAAAGTATATCTATTTCGGTGCAAGAATGCATGACAAGGAAGCTCATCTGATTAATAAAAGTTTGATGAGGAGGGATAATTACGAAAATTCCGATTGGATTTATTTATTTCTCGATCCATACCTCGATAAAAGAACCGGCTACTACTTTGCTGTAAATGCAGGTGGTTCCAAAATAGATGGTATTTTGTATAACGACAGTTGGGACGATAACTCCTGGGATGGTATTTGGGATGCTAATGTTTCGGTTGACGATAAAGGTTGGTGTGCCGAAATAAGAATACCATTTTCCCAACTCCGGTTTAATGAAGCCGAAGAAATGATTTGGGGTGTAAACTTTAACAGGGATATTGGTAGAAACAACGAAGCTGATTTTTACAAAATGATACCTAAAAAAGAAAGCGGGTTTGTTTCACAGTTTGTTGAATTACAAGGTTTGAAAGGCATTAAATCCTCCTCCCGTTTTGAACTGTTTCCTTACCTTGTGCAAAAAGCACAATACCTGCAGCACGATAATAACGATCCTTTTTACAAGGGAAACCAGTACCAAACTTCGTTCGGTGCCGATATGAAGGTTGGACTCGGTTCAAATCTTAATCTTGACCTTACTATAAACCCTGACTTTGGACAGGTTGAAGTTGACCCGGCTGAACTAAACCTTTCTGCATTCGAAACATATTTTAGCGAAAAACGACCATTTTTTATTGAAGGCTCAAATATCTTTGGCTTTGGCTATGGTGGTGTTAATAATAACTGGGGATTTAATTTTGGTAATCCCGATGTACTATATTCACGCCGAATAGGAAAAAATCCAAGTATATACCCCGATACCGAAGATGAAGAATATATTGACCGCCCAAATGAAACACGCATACTCGGGGCTGCAAAAATTACCGGAAAGCTTAACAAAAACACCTCAATTGGTGTACTTAGTGCAGTAACCCAGGAAATGACTGCTACCATTAAAGATGCTAATGGTAAATACAGGGATGAACCTGTGGAGCCACTTACTCATTACGGTGTTGCACGTGTTAAAAGAGAAATGAATGACGGACGTGAAGGAATTGGTTTGATCTTAAGTACAGTTAACCGAAACCTGAATAGCAACATTCTTGAAGAAAACTATAGTAAGGGTGCTTATGTAACCGGTGTTGATGGTTGGGTTACACTTGATGATGATGCAAAATGGGTCATGAATGGCTCACTTATGGGCTCCTATGTACATGGTACAAAAGAATATATGACCGAACTTCAGCAAAAATCTTACCGCTACCTTCAAAGACCAGACGCTACATATATGAAACTCGATTCCAGTCGTACCTCGCTTGCTGGTACCTATGCCCGTGTTATGCTTAACAAACAAAAGGGTAACTGGTACCTTAACAGTGCGTTTGGACTCGTAAGTCCCGGTTTCGAAAATAACGATCTTGGTTTCCAGTGGATGGCTGATCGCATTAACTGGCATGCTGTTGGTGGTTATAGGTGGTATGAGTCTGATGGTTTGTTCAGACAGAAAAGTATATATTTTGGTAAGTATAACTCGGTAACATTCGAAGGCAAAAATATAACCAACGGATTTTACAACAAAATATGGGCACGGTTCGAAAACTATTATACTTTCTATATCTCCTCCAACTACTTTATGGAAGATTACAGTTTTACAATGAACCGAGGCGGTCCTATTGCAAAAACAGCTGGTGGAGTATCAACAAACTTTGGGTTCTCTTCCGATAGTAGAGAAATGTTTGTTTATGAGCCGTGGGGATGGTTCGAATCGCTTCAAAATGGTTCAACATTCTATGGTTTTGGAATAGACCTGATTTGCAAACCCTTGCCTGCATTATATATAAATATCTCCCCTTCTTTCGATTACGAAAACAACAAATCCATGTGGGTTACTTCGCAGGAAGATGATTTTGCGACACACACTTTTGGCGAACGGTATGTTTTTGGCGAAATGGAAAGAAAAACCGTTTCTGCCAGTATAAGAATTAACTGGACGTTCTCTTCCAATCTTACTTTGCAGTGGTATATACAACCATTTATTACTGTTGGCAAGTACAACAACTTTAAAGAGTTTGCTGAACCCGGTGAAATGGATTATACCAATTACGGTACAGGTAACTCAAAAATTTCCTATAACAGCGATGATGATGAATACGTTGTTGATCCGGATGGTGAAGGTGGTGCCGATGAATTCAGTTTTTCAAATCCCGATTTTAACTTCAAGTCATTTAAAAGTAATCTTGTATTAAGGTGGGAATTTTTACCAGGCTCTATTTTTTTCCTGGTTTGGACTCATGACAAGGTTAATACAATAGACCCTGGTGAATATGAATTCAAACGTGATTTTAAGAATCTTTTTACAAGTGAACCTGATAACATTTTCCTTGCCAAACTTACTTATTGGATTGATATTTAGCCTAAAAACTTGTTAGTTTTAACCTGGATGATTTTATTATCCAGGTTTTTTTTATAGAAAGGATTAGCAATGAATATTAATAACAGAATCACAAAACTATTCAACATTAAATATCCAATAATTCAGGCAGGTATGGTATGGGCATCCGGTTGGGAACTTGCCGCCACAGTATCTAATTCAGGAGGACTCGGTATAATCGGTTCAGGCTCAATGAAACCTGATTTCCTGCGTGAAAACATTAAAAAGTGCAAAACCTCAACCAATAATCCGTTTGGGGTTAACATCCCGCTATTGAGAGGTGATGCTCAGGAGCTTATCAATGTAACAATTGAAGAGGGTGTTCCAATTGTTATTTCGTCGGCTGGTCATCCCGGTAAATATTTACAGCAGTTTAAAGATGCCGGAATTAAGGTTGCACACGTTGTTTCATCTGTTAAGCACGGTTTAAAAGCCGAATCCGTTGGTTGTGATGCAGTTGTTGGTGAAGGTGTTGAAGCTGGTGGACACAATGGTGCAGACGAAATAACTACATTTTGCCTTACTCCCCAACTGGCTGATGCTCTTAACATTCCTGTTATAGCAGCAGGTGGAATTACAGACGGCAGAGGAATTTTTGCAGCTTTGGCTCTAGGTGCCGAAGGTGTGCAGATGGGAACCCGATTTGCTGCAACAGTTGAATCGTCATCCCATAAAAACTATAAAAATCGTATTGTTGAAGCAAAAGATAACGATACAGTTCTTGTACTTAAGCAACTTGGTATGGCAAGAATGTTCAAGAATAAATTTAGCGAAGAGGCTATTAAAGCTGAATACTCGGGTGCTGAAAAAGAACAACTTAAGGAACTCCTCGGTAAAAAAAGGGAAATGCGTGGCATCTCCGATGGAGACATTGATGAGGGGATGATGGAAGCTGGACAGGGTTCGGGACTAATTAAAGATATATCAACTGTGGCAGAATTATTTGAATCACTGCTTAAGGAATATTCGGTTACATTGGAGAAAATGAGTAAAGGATAAACACAATGAAAACCATCATCAAATCTATTCTACTAATGCTTATTTTGGGCACTGTTACTTTTGCCCAATTTGGTGAGCTTAACATACCAGCAAGATCGGCAGATGCTCCGGGTGGTGCGGAGTTTATGAACTCGGTTAAACAATTGAGCTTCGCAGATAGAGAAGCTGCAATACTTGAACAGTTTCTTGCTGGTAATATTCCTGATTTTATGCGTACACTTGTTGAAATTACCTCAACTTTGAAAGATGCAAACGGTAATAGTCACATTGTTTATTACGCAGTTATGCCCGATTACCTTTGTATTGGTTCTAATTCAGACTACTGCCGTGTACCAATGGGACCAATAACCGCACAGAAAATTGCTGACCAGTATGGTGCCACAATGCCAACAAGAAAACTGGTTGATGATATTTGGACCAACGCACCAATACATTTACAGCCTGTTACATATACACCGGTTGGTAATAACAACGAACAGGTTTACAAATTTATTGAGCACAATACTGCCATTCAGGCTCAGTTTGCAGATGCCGGAGGAGTTGAAGGTCAGTTAGTTGCCGGCACTAAAAAAGATGTTGTAATTAGCAATAAAATTGTTGATCCCGCCAGACCAAACCATGTTACTATTTATGGATGGCACTATACAAACGGTCACGCTATTCAACCTCTAACTAATATTCATTACGACTATTATGTTGATTACAGTCATGGTATCCGTTTACTTGATAACGATATTATAATTGATGGCGATACCTTAACTGTTCAGGAAGTATTAAAAGATTATAATCTGCATAAAACCATTAATGATGAAAGTACACCTATTTATTACCCAACTTACCTTTATGATGAAAACATACCCTCAAAACCGAAATCATTTGGAGTAAAGCCAAATGGTCGTGGTGCCATACAGGTATTAATTGCACCCGATACCAGTGTAGAAAAATACCATGTTTTCATATCGGAGGATGGAGTTGAATTTGGTGATCCTTACACATTTACAACCAATACATGCGATATAACCGGATTGAATGATATAGAGAACAAATTTATTAGAATAACTGCCGAAAACAGTTATGGAATGTCGCTTCCTTCCGAAATACTTGCATACACCAATTATTACAGTTCAATTTCAAATTTTTTAGCAGAAACCAATATTTTAATTGTAAACGGATTTGATCGTGCCTCTGATGGCAACACCTATGATTTTGCAACAATTCATTCTTATTTTATAGGCAAAACACTTGCCTCCTGCACAAATGAGGCACTTACAGATGGTTTATTCAATATGAATGATTATAAAATGGTTGATTACATTCTTGGTGAAGAATCAACAGCAGACGAAACTTTCTCGGCTGCGGAGCAACTGCTCGTTGCCGAATACCTTGAGCAGGGTGGTTACCTGTTTGTTTCCGGCTCAGAAATTGCCTGGGACCTTGATTATAAAGGTTCATCTTCCGACAAGATTTTTTTTCATAATTACCTTAAAGCTGCCTACGCTGATGATGCCCCGGCAGGTACAGCAGGCACTTATTACAACGTTAAAACAGTAACCGGATCATTGTTTAACTACAATACGGATTTCAGTTTTGATGATGGAACAAACGGCACCTACGATGTAAACTACCCTGATGTATTAACGCCTGTTCAGGGTGGTATAGCGGCTCTAAACTACACGGGTGTATCGGAACCTAATTGTGCCGGTGTTTTTTATGAAGGTACTTTCGGAGAAAGCAGCGATACTGGCAAAGTAGTTTGTTTTGGCTTCCCTTATGAAACAATCACTACTTATGATGCACGATCAAGAATAATGTTTGCCATAAAGGTATTTTTTGATTTGGAAATACAGGTTGATGTAGAAGATGAGAGTGTTATTCCCATGCAATACAGCCTTAATCAAAACTACCCCAATCCGTTTAACCCGACAACTAAAATAAGTTTTACATTGCAGGAATCGGGTATTACAAAACTTGAAGTATTTAATAGTTTAGGTGAAAAATTGGGCATAATTACAAACGAATACCTATCAGCCGGCACTCATACCTTTAACTTCAATGCTGCTAATCTTGCATCGGGTATATATTTTTACAGACTAACTTCCGGCAGCTTTGTTGAAACTAAAAAGATGACGTTACTGAAGTAGATAAAAGTTAAATAACCTGTAAAGTTTGGATAACTTCAAGTATTTGCTCTCCTTAATATAAATATTCTGTAAAAGTACGGTAAGCTGGTTAAGCGTATTTTTGTAGGGCAATTCATGTCCATTGACTCCGATCTATCGGGAGAATTGCCCTTACTAGTTTTAAAGCGTGGTAGTATTGCAACAACTTTTATCGCAATATCTATTTAGAATTAGATAATGATCCAAAGTTACGCGATTATAAATGAGTAACCCTGGCGGGACTCCTAAACATGGAAAACCTTTTTACATATTGCTAGCACATCAATTGCCGGATAAAAAAACTTACCAAAAATGTTATTCCCCGAAATAAATTAAAATAATAGAAGGATTTAGTGAGATGCGTCAAAATTTCTGCTTTTACCAGTAAATAAAAAATTGTATATTCGGTTTACTGCACTTAAGTTGATATTGGAGTGGTTAATGGTTTTATTCGATGAGCCTGTAAAAAAGATCCAGTACAAATTTATTTTTGAAGATGGTACCGAAAGAATTTTTTCAATAAACATTGATACTGCAACTCTAACCATCATTCGAGAATCGAATGACAACTTACCGGGTTGGGCAAAGCTTGATAGTTTCAAGTGCCCTAACTGTCCGCTCAATATAACCGAAAATGAATACTGTCCAATTGCGGTAAACCTCAAAGATATAATTGCTTTCTTCTCCGATATCCCTTCGTTCGAAAAAGCCAAAACAATTGTAAAAACTCCCGACAGAACTTACTACAAACACACACCCGTACAAGATGGCGTTGGTGCAATTGTAGGCTTAATTATGGCTTCCAGCGGCTGCCCAATACTTGGAAAACTTAAGCCACTTGTAAAGTTCCATCTACCTTTTGCCAGTATAGATGAAACTGAATACCGTGTATTTGCAATGTATGTACTGGCTCAGTTTATAAGAAACCGTAACGGCAAGGAGGCTGACTGGGAACTTAAAAAACTGAAAGACTATTATGACGATATTAAAATTGTAAATCAGAATGTAGCCCGTAAAATTGCCGATCTGGAAAAACTTGACACAAGCATAAATGCTGTAGTTGTATTAAACAACTTTGCTGATACTGTTACATTCTCGGTTGATGAGAATGACCTTTCAATGTATGAAAATCTTTTAAAGGAATGGCTGCATTAGGGAACCTTGTACATACCTCCTTCGGTTAAACCCATAAAACATTAAGAAGGAAATATGGTTTATTCTATTGTAGTTACTCTGCACATTATATTTGCCGGTATGTGGTTGTTCGGCATCCCCCTTGACTATTTTTTACGTGGTAAACTAAAGGAAGAAGGAAAACTTGATCCCAAAACCGTTAAAATTTACCTGGCTCAGCTTAATTTAACAGGAATGCTTGCATCAACAGGAATTTTGCTTAGTGGTATTTTTCTTGTAACCAGTGCTGGTCATTATGATTTTTTTGATTTTTCCAGTAATCACTGGTTAGTTAGCAAACAGGTATTACTAATTATTATATTCGCTGTAATTGGTGGGATGATGATTCCGGCAGCAAAAAAAGTAAGGACCGGATTTGGTACTCTTACCGAAGATGAACTGAAAAATAGTCTCGGTAAAGTTTTTACTTCAAGCACAATTGTACATATTCTTGTTATATTAAACTTCCTGTTTGCCCTTAGCAGAAATTTTATGTAAAAAACACTCACTACGTGTTCTTTTGAATATTTATGGTTAACTTTAATGATTGTGTTTTTATGGCTCAAATAATAATCACTATTTAAGAGTATAATGAAAAAAATATTATTACTTGGTTCAACCGGCTCAATTGGGGTTAATGCCTTGCGTGTTATTGCAGATAACCCCGATATGTTTAAGCCGGTTGTTCTAACAGCAAATTCAAACATTGATGTACTTGAACAGCAAATAAAACAATTCTCACCCCAAATAGTTGTAGTCCGAAATCCAGCAAAAGCAAAAGAACTTAGAACCCGTATTACAAATGGCACAACTGTTCTGGAAGGTGAAGAAGGTTTGCTTGAAGTTACACAATCAGCAGATTACGATATACTGTTATCATCGCTGGTTGGATTTGCAGGCTTGAAGCCAACAATAAATGCTATTAAACGGAGCAAACGAATTGCCCTGGCAAACAAGGAAACACTTGTTGCCGCCGGCGAATATGTTATGGCTCTTGCCAAACAGTATAAGTCGGAAATACTACCGGTTGATTCGGAACATAGTGCTATATTCCAGTGCCTTGTTGGTGAAAAGCAAAAGGAAATTGAAAAGATTATTTTAACTGCATCGGGTGGTCCGTTTCTTAACAATACTCTTGAGGATTTACAAAGTGTGTCGGTAGAAGATGCTTTAAACCATCCTAACTGGAAAATGGGAACAAAAATAACAATTGATTCGTCAACTATGATGAACAAAGGTTTGGAAGTTATTGAAGCAAAATGGCTCTTTGATGTTCCGGTTTCCAAAATTGATGTGATTATTCATCCTCAATCGGTAATTCATTCGATGGTTGAGTTTGTTGATAATTCAATTAAGGCACAGCTTAGTCTGCCCGATATGAAAATTCCTATTCAATATGCTTTTACTTATCCGGATAGAACAAACGCCGAATATGTAAAAACAGATTTTCGGAAACTTGGCGAGCTTGCCTTTGTAGAACCGGATATGCAGAAATTCAGATGCCTTAGCCTTGCATTTCAATCACTTGAACAAGGCGGAGTTCATTCCTGCATACTAAATGCAGCAAATGAAATTGCAGTTGATAGTTTCCTTAAAGGAAAAATTAAGTACCTTGATATAGCCAATGTTGCCGATGCCGCATTAAATAATTTTGAATGCAAAACCAATGTTGAGCTTGAAACTATTTTTGAATTTGATACTCTAACAAGAAAATTTGCCGCGAATTATATTACACAGGAGTTTTAGAATAAATGGATTATGTTTTTTATTTCGTAGTTACGATACTTACCCTTGTTTTTGTTCATGAACTTGGACACTTTTTAGCTGCCAAGCTTATGGGAATGAGGGTTGATGTTTTTGCTATTGGTTTTGGTAAACGTCTTTTTGGCTGGAATAAAATAAGCGGATTTTCATCTGGTAACCTGCCCGAAGATTTTGACCTCGAAGGCAAAACTGATTACAGAATAAGTATGCTGCCCCTTGGCGGCTATGTAAAAATTGCCGGAATGGTTGATGAAAGTTTTGATAACGATTTTGCAAATAACGAACCTGCACCGGATGAGTTTCGTTCTAAATCTACAATTGCCAAATTGTTTGTAATTTCCGCCGGTGTGTTAATGAATTTTGTACTGGCTATAATAATTTTTTCCGCACTTAACTTTTTTGAAGGTAAAAGGATTTACGACACTACTACCGTTGGTACAACACCAACAAGTTCAGTAGCTTTTGAAGCCGGGTTCCGTAAGGGCGACAAGGTAATTTCTGTTAACAATGCAAAAGTTAACAACTGGGATGATGTATATAACCTTAGTTTAATTGAAAATTTTGGTAAAGACCTAACATTTGTAGTTGATAGAAATGGCGAGAAAAAAACTGTTGAAATAAAAGGCAAAACAGTTACCGAAAGTGCATCCAAATCATTCTTCCTTAATATTGGTGATACCCGCACAGCCATTGCTCAGGTGCTTGAAAACTCACCTGCTGCCGAATCTGGCTTAATGGATGGTGACGAATACATTGCCATAAACGGCACCAATGTTAGCAGTCCGCAGGAAGTATTTAACATTATACAGGATAACCCTCAAACGGAAATGACGTTTACGATGCTTCGTGGTGAGGATACTTTGGCAATTGCCGTTACACCGGGTGTTGATGATAAAATTGGTGTAATGAATACAGAAGTATATGTTGGTAACTTTATTTATAAAACTTACGGCTTTGTCGAATCGATTGCAGTTGGATTTGATGATGGTGTAAAAAATGTAAGCACTTTAATAAGTTTTGTGAAAATGCTTTTTACCGGTAAAGCTGATGTTGCAGAATCAGTTGGCGGACCAGCTAAAATTGCAAAATTTGCAAAAATAAGTGCAGATGCCGGATTAACATATTTCCTACGTTTTATAGCCATGTTAAGTATTACCCTTGCCATTATGAACCTGCTCCCACTTCCGGTACTCGATGGTGGTCATTTTGTAATTATACTTATTGAGGGAGTTATCAGGCGGGAATTACCCCTAAAAGTTAAGATTGCAATTCAGAATGTTGGATTCATTCTGCTGATGTCATTCTTCCTATTTGTAATGTATAACGATATTATGAACTGGTAAAAATTTTCACGCAACTCCTAAATTGCTATGTACGGGCGATTCACGAATTGCCCTTGCAAACACACAATTTAAAATAAAAAAGCCCTGTCAGTAATTGAGCAGGGCTTTTCCTTTATAAGGGGGCTTGTAAAATTTATACTGCTTCCGAAAGCTCCAGCTGAGCCTGAATTGGTGTATCCGTCTGATTAATATAAAGCAGCTTGTCAATATCAACTATCATATTTAGTTTGCCATCTACTTTGGCAATTGCCATAACATAGTTCGAACCTTCGTTCACAACAAATGCAGGTGGATTATGAATTTGATCGGCTACAACATTGGCAACTTCACTAACACCATCTACCGCAATACCCATTTTAATTTCCTTGCCATCAACCTCTGTTTCCAGCACAATAATGAAATGTTTGGTATCATAATTAATTTTAGGCAAATTGAATATTATTCTTGAATCCATAACAGGTACAATAGAACCGCGAAGGTTAATTACGCCAAGTACATACTCCGGACTTTGCGGGTAAGACCGCACAGGAACCATCCTGATAATTTCGCGAATCTTTAGAATATCCATGCAATATTTCTGCTTGTCGAGTGTAAAAATAAGGTATTTGCCTTCCTTGTTAAGAAGTTCTTTTGCAGCAGTATCGCTTTTGTTAGCAATTGATTTTTTCAGTATTTCATTTAATCTATCAGGATTATTATGCAAAACAGCCTTTTTCCTTTCCGAAACATTTGTACAAGCTGCATTTGCAAATGATATATCTACGAACTCGTTAACATCAATAATATTTCCTATACCCATTTCATTGTGCATGTAATGCTGTATTTTATCTAGTGCTTCAATATCAGGGTAAAGATCGCCGGTTGTAATACCCTTAGGTTCTGTAAGTACATTTTTAAGTAGTGGTACTTTTAATCCCAAGTTACCATTAGGATCAAGAAATTTCACAGCAATTTCGGCAGCAGTACCTGGGTTGGTTTCAATAAATTTGCCTGCATGTACCAGCATTTTACTTAGCTCTTCAACTGCGACACGGTATTTATCTATCACATCATCCTGTACAGTAACTACACAGCAGGGGTGATCTTCATATAATTCGCTTGAAAGAAATTGCAAATCTGCATTACCGGCAGCAATTGCTTTGGTACCAAGAGGTTCGGCAACAAAATAACCGGCAGCTTCTTCACTCTGGGCAACAATTTGCGGCATTTGAACAGGAGGTACAACTTCCAGACTAACATCAACCTTATGATTGCCAGGCACACCAGCTTCAAGTCCTATACCTTTAAAAAACATGTGGGCAAGCATATTATGAATTGACATCATATGTGGAAGATAAAACGATTTATCTCTGTAGAAAGAGGCTCTTTCTGTTTCAAAGTTACCCCCTTTTCTGTTTCTTACAAAAATACTACCGTTTTTGTGAGCAAACAGTACAAGCTTTATAGGTACTTTATGGCTATATAAATCCATTGCAATTGGGGCAAGCACACAAGCACCATCAACGGAACCATTTTCAAGAGCTTTGGCAACCGGATTCCACCCTCCCATTGCAACTGTTTCCAGCTCAAAATGTTCGGGTCTTAATTTACCTGATCTTATCAAATCCTTAAGCACGCCAAGCACAAGGTGATCTGTAATTTGTATATGGGCAATTCTAAGTTTAACCTTACCGGAATCCGTAATTACAGGCGCAACTCTCTGTACTTTGGACGGATCTTCTTCCTTAATTTCGCCAATTGCTTCAAGTATCTTCTCCTTCAGCTCATCAGCATTGAAAGGTTTGGAGATAAACGCATTAACGCCGGCATCTTTTGCCATCGAAACTTCTTTTTTCTCTCCGCGACCAGTAGCCATAAGGAAGGGTATCTTTTTATATTCCTCACCTTCCCTTACCCATTTCAGAAGTTCGAAACCATCCTTAACAGGCATGTTCCAGTCAGAAATAATAAGGTCAGGATTTACACCCAGCTCAAGTTTGGATATTGCATCTTCCCCGTTTTCTGCTTCTATTATATTTTCAATGCCAAGAGTTTTTAGAGTTTTTACCTCCATTTTACGCATCACACCGGCATCTTCAACGAGCAAGATTTTTAAATCTTTTGAAACGTCCACTACAATTCCCCATTAATTTGCAAAGTAACTCAAATTGTTATACTGTAGTATTATCGGAAGTACCTTAAAAATTATAAATATTTTTAATATTAATTTTTCTTTTTTTTATACGGATAATCAGACTTATTTTAGCAGATGTTCCATAACTCTCAAATCACAATTTTTGCTAAGGCAATCATAAATTTCTGTTAATATTTTGGTATCATTTTTAGCTCCTACTTTTATTAAATTTATTGACCTCAGCAGGGCAATTTTGGAAAGATAAAATCAAGGAGACAACATGCAAAATGTATTCATTTCAAGTTTGCATACACGGTGTAAACCAAATGCGGTATTAACTTCCGGAATAGGGCGTTATATTCAGAAGAATGATTTTAATATTGTTCAGGATATTACCAAAGCGGACTACGTTATTGTAAATACATGCGGATTTACTGCTGAACAGGAGGAAGTTTGTGTTAATCTTTTCAGGTCTGCAAAGAGTAAGGTTAAACCCGGATGTAAACTCATTTCAATGGGTTGCCTAAACAAGATAGCGGGACATATTTTTGAAGAATCAGGACTGGAAGATGTGCATGTTCTTCATGAGGAAAACGAAATAGATAATCTCCTTTCCCCTAAAATAAAGTACGATGATGTTCCTGGTAAATTTGTTGATGAAACCGTACTTGAACGAATGGGCATTGGTATTTATTCAACTTCTTCAATTTATTCGGATAAGATAAAAAATTTCTTTTATTCCCTGGAAAATCTTCGTGGTACAAAATCTGCTCTTGGATTACTTTACAAGGTTGTTGATCAAAATAATAAGGTGTTTATCCAGGTTGCAAGTGGTTGTGTTGGTAATTGTGCTTATTGCATTATAAAAAAAGCGAAGGGACACATAAAATCACGGAGTTTGGAAGATGTTTTAAACGATGTAACAAAACTATATCAACCAGATAAGTCTATATACCTTGTTGGTGATGATTGTGCAAGCTATGGTGCAGATATCAAATCTTCCTTGCCAAAACTAATTCTGGATATAAATAGTCATTTTCCGAATGCCGTTTTTAACATAAATTATGTTAGTCCGTTTTGGCTGGAAAAGCAGGAATCAGAATATTTTGAAATGTTTCAAAAGGTTAATATCGCTTCAATAAATGTAACTGTTCAAAGTGGTTCGAATTATATTATAAAAAAAATGAATCGTTCCTATGATATTAAAAATATAAAACGAATAATAAGACGACTACGCAAGATTTCGCCCCGAACTGTATTTTTAACTCATATGCTTGTTGGATTCCCGGGAGAACGATTTTCTGATTTCCTTAAAACTTTATTAACAATAACGCATTTTGATGGCTCAGGTATTTTTGCCTATTCGGACAGGAAGGGTACTGCGAGTGACAAGATGAATAATAAAATAGCTCTCAGCACCATAAAACGTAGAGAATTTATTGGCAACAAAGTTTATCAGATTAATGTTATTTTAAGAACCTTAAAAGATTTTATTGTGGGTAGATAAATGATAACTCATATCCGGATACTTGTATCTTTTCTTTTTGCTGTAAACCTTATTTTTGCTCAAAATGCAGGAATGACTGAATATGAGCTTTTATTTTCGGAAACGTACACACTGGTAAAAAATAATTCAATTAACCGCCAAAAAGCTAACTGGAATGTCCTTTCCGCCGATTTACTCAAAAGAGCATCGGATATTGATTCGGAAAGTAAATTCTACACACTTGTTCAGGAATTACTCGATTCCTTACATGATAACCATAGCTATTTAACTACTCACACAGGCAAAAGATGGCAAAAAATACAACGCTTGTTTAACCCGAAGTATGAATTTGATGATACCGTTAATCTTGCCAAATCAGGTATTGCCTTCATAAAGGTTAATCCCTCTTCCGGAGACTTGCAGAAAGATTGCAATACTTTATACAACCTGATACACAATAGCTATTCTTCTGATATGGAAGGATGGATACTCGATTTCCGGAATAACTCTGGCGGACACTTCTGGAGCATGCTTGCAGCGTTAAGTAATTTAATTGCCAGCGATACTGCGGGATTTGGAATCTATCCGGGAGGTAACTCATGGAAATGGTATGCCTCTGAAGGAAAAGCCGGAGTAGGAACCAACACCCACTTTAAGGTTACAAATGCGATAAGTGAGCCATTCAAGGAAAAACCAATTGCAATACTGTTAAGTAATGTTACTGCAAGTAGTGGCGAAGCTAGTATTATTTCTTTTGTTGGTAAACCCAACATTATTACAATTGGTGTTAAATCTCGTGGACTCGCAACTATAAACCAGCCATTCAAACTTGGCAACGGTGCCGTAATTATGCTAACTACCGGATGGTTCGGCGACCGTAACAAAAATACATACCCAAATGGCATTACACCCTCCATTATTGAGAATTCTCCTAAAAAACAGGTTGAGAAAGCTGTTAACTGGATAAAGAATTACAACAATCACTTGTAATACATTTTACATCTTCTTTATTTTTGTATCGGTTAGAGAATTTGCATGGGATTAAAATGAAAAAATTATTATTCATACTTCTGGTTACTTCTATTTCTTTTTCAAAATCGTATAAGGTTTATTTTCTTGGCGGACAGTCAAATATGGATGGCTTGGGTAAAGTTAGCGAGTTACCCGACTCATTAAATAAAACTTTGCCTGATGTTTATATTTTTCACGGCATTAGTGTTGATGACCATGAACTAAATGGTGGCTTGGGAATGTGGAGTAATCTTAAACCGGGTCATGGATATAAATTTAGTTCGAACGGTAGCGAAAACAGTTACGGTAATTTGTTTGGTGTGGAATTAACATTTGCGGATGAGCTTAAACGATTAACACCAAATGATAACATTGCAATTATAAAGTATAGTAAATCGGGTGCTTCTATTGATACAGCCTCACGCAGGTATGGATGCTTTGAACCCGATTTCAGAATTGGTAACGGCATCAATCAGTACGATAACCTGCTGAATACTATTAACAATGCTTTCCTTGAAAATGATATTGATCATGATGGTGAACCGGATACACTTTTGCCAGCTGGTATAATATGGATGCAGGGAGAATCCGATGCATACAGTTATAAGGAATCTGCCGTAAAATACGAATACAATTTAACCCGTTTGATATTTGGCATCCGCTCAGCGTTGAGGGATGATGACTTGCCAGTTGTAATTGGAAGAATATCTGAATCGGGCAGAGATGATGATGGTATTATCTGGACTTTTGGAGATATTGTTCGGCATGAACAGGAAGCCTTTGTAAAGCATGATGTTAATGCTTATCTTATAAAAGATACAGATAATTATAACTATTCCGATAAATACCACTACGATTCCGAAGGTTATATTGACCTTGGGAAAAAGTTTGCCCGTGCGGTAATAAAACTTACTGAAAAAAAATAATTTCATATTTTTGAATAATTTTACATTGTTATGCGTTAACAAGGTATTGTGTATTAAAAAGGATAAAAAATGAAATTACGTAGCAAGGCAAAAACTCTATTTGTGGCTTTATTAACAGGTGTATCAGGGTTAGTATATTTACTGGCTCTTTAATTGAAGTATTGGTATTTACTTCTTCTATTTATACTTTTTGCTACAAATCAGGTACTGGAATTAATAGGATTAAGAGTACCCTTTCTGCATTCATATTTGGATGATATATTATTCTTTCCTTTAGTATTTGGAATTGCAACTATAATAGTCAGGAAAGCAACCCGCAACGAAATAACTCAGCTTCCATTAAGCTGGGTTTTCATTTCGTTCACTATTCTCAGTATTCTATTCGAAGTAATCTATCCCCAGCTTTCCAAAAAATTTACAGGCGATTTGTACGATTTTTTTGCTTATTTGGCAGGATTGTTAATCTATTTTGTACTATGTCGTAGTGGGAATAAAAAACAGGGGTAACCCATGTATTACCCCTGTTGAGATACCTCATCATTAATAACCAGGAGATTTATTTCATTAACATCATTTTTCTTGTAGAGGTAAAATTACCAGCTTGAATTTGGGCAATATACATACCACTTGGCAGGTTGGATGCATCAAAATTAACTGTATGAGCACCAGCCTCAAGAGTACTGTTAACCAAATTAGCCACAAGCTCTCCGGTTATGCTATAAACATTAAGCTTAACTGCTGAATTTTCTGCTATATTAAACGAGATAGTTGTATTCGGATTAAACGGGTTAGGATAGTTTTGTTCAAGTTTGTATGAGTAAACAGCATCAAGCTCAACTTCCTTTGGACCAAATATTTCGGAAGTACCATCATAATCACGCTGAATAATTCTGTAGAATGATTTACCAACTACAGGAAACTTGTCAATAAAAGTGTACTTGCTTACTGCGGTGCTGGTACCATTACCTTCAACGAAAGCTACACCATCCCAATTTTCGTTATCGGTAGAACGTTCAATATCAAAGCCCATATTGTTAAGTTCGGTAGCAGTTCTCCAAACAAGCTTAACTTTGCTGCCAATAACTTGTGCAGTAAAGGAAGTTAGTTCAACCGGCACAAAATCACTTGGGTCACCAGGACTGGTAACCAAATCAGGGTTACCCGGATTAGGCTGACCTGAAGTCCATAACCCATTAGGGTCCTGAAGTTCTTCACCGTTTGAAACACCATCACCATCCGAATCCATTGCGGCAAGCTCTGGTCCCCACTGAACGTGACCACTACTATTCTGAGGATCCAAATAGTTAGAATAAACATCAACTCCAAAATCATTTCTTGGTCCACCTGAACCGGTAGTATGGCATGTTGCACAATCGTTTACATTACCATTAGGTATTTCGTTAACTCGGAAACTACGTCCGGTTAATCCTGTTATTCCCAGTACAAGGATGGAAATTGTTGCAATGTAGAATTTTCTTTGCATAGAGACTCCTTTGATAAGATAATCAGATATATCGACAAACAATCCGATAATACTATTTATAATTGAACAATGCAACTATTATTCTTTAAGATTCAATTAAATTAGTAGGTTATTTTATCTTTCACTTAATATTTGACAAAATTTGGCTTAAAGATTGAGTTTCCTTGTGGTTTATAATAATTTGCATATTCGGAAATATTAAACTGGTAAAAATGAAAAAATTTAGAATATTGATTCTATTACTGGCAATACAGCTACCAATTTTTGCTCAGGGTAACGTAAAAATCGAAATTTTAAATGGTACTTTCCTTGGTGGTGAAGGAAGAAACTATTATGGCAACAGGGCTCCCGAAAAACTTGATATTATATGGAAAGCCAAACTTGGACAAGGTGAAACTGTAATCTCTTCCCGAGGTGGTTCAAGAATATGGAAAGGTTGCGGCTGGACGGGTCAGCCACTACTGGTTAAAGAGAATGATACTCTTTATGTTATCCAGGGGGCTTTCGATCATAATCTTAAAAAATTTAATGCTGAAACCGGAAAAAAAATATGGGATTATAAATATGATGATGTTATTAAAGGTTCCGGTGCAATTTGGTACGATAGTACAGAAACCGATCCCGAGAAACGTGCCATAATTATGCAGGGTTCACGACTGGGAACTATGAACACAACGCATACACCAATTATTCCAAGTTTTAGAGGTATTTCCCTGTTAAATGGCAAGGAGCAATGGAGACTAAACGTAAAAAAAACCCGCAGTTACAGCCGCGATGTGGATGGTTCCGCTGTTATATACAACAACAAGGCATATATAGCTCTTGAAAATTCTACATTCGTTAGGTTTAATCCTCACCCCGATGCAGCAAAAATAAGGCAAGGTATAAAACAGCCGATTCTGGAAATTGAACACAAACTTTATGAAAAGAAAGATGTTATTAAACATGGCGGTAACCTTGTTGCAGAGTCTTCTGCCGCAAGAATTGGCAACAGATTTTATATTGCCTCAGGCTCAGGACATGTTTATGGATACAATATTGATAAGGATACTTTGGACTGGGATTTCTTTGTTGGTTCGGATATGGATGGTTCAACTGTTGTTACTTCCGATAGTTGCATTATTGTATCGGTAGAAAAACAATACATAGAAGGCAAAGGGGGTGCATTCAAATTGGACCCTTCAAAACCTGCCGATTCATCCTGTGTTGTTTGGTGGTTCCCGGTTGAAGATGATTCAGTTAGCACCTGGGCAGGTGGAATTATTGGTTCGGCTGCTGTAAATGATTTAACTAAACCGGATGATTTTCCTAACCTTGCAGCTTTTCAGGCTATTGATGGAAATTGTTATATAGTTAAACATATGGAAATTGATACTGATAGTTCTCATGTTTTTGGTCCTAACCTTAAACATAAATACCCAAGACCCAAACTTTTTGCAAAAAAACTTATTGGTGCCTCAATAGCTACTCCGTTACTGGTTGGCGATAAACTTGTTACCACCGGTTATGCTGGCATCAGATTATATAAATATAACAAAACTGGTGACCTAAAATTACTCGATAAATTTGTCAGGAGTGCATTCGAATCAACCCCGGTTGTACATAATGGACGACTGTATATCGGTGGTAGAACAGGCTGGTTGTACTGCCTGGGAACCATAAACAATAATTAATATTCCGGAGGAATAATGAATAAAATATTCAGGTTGGTAATATTTCTTGGTTTTATTACCACACTTTACGCACAGCCATATATGATGCGCTTTGCTGATGTTTCAGATAAAAATATTGTATTTTCATGGGAAAATGACCTTTGGCTTGTTGATATAAATGGTGGTGAAGCTCACCGTTTAACAACTGGTGATGGTCTGGAAACTTTCGCAAAATTTAGTCCTAACGGACAGTATATTGCATTTACAGCAAACTATGATGGCGGCAGGGATATTTATGTAATGAACATACAAGGAGGCATTCCAAAACGTGTAACTTATCATCCTGCTAATGATCGCATGCTTGAATGGTTTCCTGATGGCAAGCATTTGCTTTTCCGCTCAATAAGAGAATATCCAAACAGAGTTGAGAAGATTTACAAAGTTAGTATTGAAGGTGGCATGCCTGAGGAAATGCCTGTTGATCAAGCTGGTTTAACTACGCTTTCGCCTGACGGCAAATCAATTGCATATAACCGCGGCTCTCGTGAATTCAGAAATTGGAAACGTCATAAAGGTGGTACTGCCCAGGATATATGGGTTGGCAACCTCGATAAAAAAGACTACAAAAAGATTACCAAGTTTGATGGAACAGACAACTTCCCAATGTGGATCGGTTCGGATATCTATTTTACTTCCGACCGTTATGAAGGAACGCTTAACCTTTATAAATATGATACCAGAACGGGCAGAATCGCTCAGGTTACAAAGTTTACCGACTATGATGTAAAATATCCTTCGGCAGGTGGAAGCAAAATTATATTCCAGTACGCAGAAGAACTTTATATTTTCGATGTTGTAAACCAGAGACACAAAAAAGTTTACATCTCGATTCCATCGGATCACACACCACTACATAAAGAGTATGTAAACAGTAGCCGCTATACCGGTGCATTTGGTCTTGATAATACCGGCGATAACCTTGCAATGGATATCAGAGGGGAAATATTTAATATTCCCACAAGGGAAGGGATTATCTACAACCTTACACAATCCCCCAAGTACCGCGAAAAAAATCCGGCATTTTCACCGGATGGAAAACAGGTAGTTTATATTAGCGACCTTACTGGTGAAGAAGAATTGTTCTTAAAAAATGCAGACGGTTCAGGTGATGCCAAACAATTGACAAAAGATAACAAAGGTTTCCGCAAGCAGCCTAAATGGTCACCTGACGGTACACACCTTATATTCCACGATAAATATATGCAGCTTAACCTTGTTGATGCCAAAACAGGCGACATCTCAATTATCGACAAGGGCGAATATGATGATGGTTGGTACAATTGGGGTATTCAGGATTACTCTTGGTCTCCCGATAGCAGATGGATTGCTTATGCAAAACTTGAACAATCTATGTATCAGTCAATTTTCCTCTATTCGCTTGATGAAAATAAAATATACAGGGTAACTTCTTCAATGACACAGGACTGGTCTCCATCATTCAGCCCTGATGGCAAATACTTGTACTTCCTTTCCAACCGCACATTTAATGCAATTATGGGTGCCGTTGATCAGAACCACATTTTCATGAAAATGGCTAAACCTTATATACTGGTACTAAATGAAAATGATGCAAACCCGCTGAACTGCACAAAACCTGGTGAAAGAGTAGAAAAGCTTGTTGTTACAACAACCAACTTCGAAGAAAGAATTATTGACGCTGGTGTTGCAGAAGGTAATTACTTCCGACTTGATGCTATTGAAGACGGATTCCTTTACCTCGAAAAAGATGAAAATGTGTTCCTTAAATACCAGTATGTTGATGATTCAAATACCGAAACAAATCTGGACCTTTATAAATACTGCCTTAAAGACAAAAACGCCAACAAAATAATAGAAGGTGTTAGTCAGTACCATGTTAGTGGCAACTTCAAAAAACTTGTTTATAAAGCAGGTTCAAAATTTGGTGTGGTTGAAGTTGGTGCAGCAAACGTTGGTGACGGTGCAATAAGCCTTAAGGACGTAAAACTAAAAATAAGCAAAGCTAACGAGTTTGAGCAGATATTTAACGAAGCTTGGCGTGTACAACGCGACTTTTTCTACGATAAAAACATGCATGGTGTTAACTGGGAAAAAGTTGGTGCAAAATATCGCCGATTCGTGAGATTTGCCAGCACCCGTGAAGATATTAATTACCTTATTGGTGAAATGATTGCAGAACTAAATGTTGGTCATACTTACATTTATGGTGGCGATAGTGAATATTACAAACATGTTGCAACCGGTTTACTTGGTGCCCGTTTCGTTACAGACAAGAAAAGTGGGTTACCGAAAGTTGATAAAATTTACCCTGATGGTGGATGGTCAACTTCTGCACGCTCTCCGTTAGGTGAGTTTGGCTGCCCTGTTAAGGAAGGTTATTTTATTCTGGCAATTGATGGATACAAAATAGAAAAAAACGATAATATTTATAAATACCTTGAAAATAAAGCTGGCAGAAAAGTTGAGCTTACCTATAACAGCAAACCAACAATGGATGGTGCCGAAAAGTATATAACAAAAACCGAGTATTCAGAAGCTTCTGTAAAATATAACGAATGGGTTAACAAAAACCTGGACTATGTTACTAAAAAGACGGATGGTAAAGTTGGATATGTACATATTCCAAACATGATGGATGCTGGTTGTGTTATGTTTGCCAAATATTTTTATCCGCAATGGTATAAAAAAGGACTGGTTATTGATGCACGCTATAACGGTGGCGGATTTACAAGTCGTATGTTGCTAGACAGACTTGAGAGACAGTTACAAGATGTTGAAGCACCACGTGAAGGTAAACGCTACTCAATACCGGAAAGAGTTTACAATGGTTACCTTGTGTTGCTAATAAATAAAAGTACAGGTTCCGATGGCGAGCTTTTCTCGGATGCATGGAAAGATATGAAACTTGGTCCGGTTGTTGGACAGAGAACATGGGGTGGTGCAGTTGGTATTGAAGCACATCAGCATTTACTTGATGGTGCAACAACAACTCCTCCGCAGTTTGCAAAATACAATTTAAGAAGCGAATGGGTTATTGAAGGTCATGGTGTTGATCCTGATATAATAGTTGTAAACATGCCTTCGGATGTAATGGACGGCAAAGATGCACAGCTTGATAAAGCTCTTGAAATATTACTTGAAAAGATTGCAAAAGATCCGCGTGAATATCCTGCTAAACCACAATATCAGGATAAGAGCAAAAAAACTTTGAAATAGATTTATAACTGTTAACCTTCAGGGTCTGCATGTCCCTGGAGGTTTTCATTATTTACCGATTTAAGATAAAAACTGAATGTACTACCTTTCCCCTCTTCCGAAGTAATTTCAAGTTTACCATCCAGTTTGTGTAATATTCGCTTAACTATTGAAATACCGAGTCCATAACCCTTTTTGCTATCATTCGCAATTTTATATTTTGAGCTTAATATAGTACGTATTTTTTCTTTACTCATGCCCTCACCATTATCGGTTATACTGTATTTCACAAAACCATTATCGGTTAATTCACCAGATATACTAATCTCGGGCGGGTTGCCACCATATTTAACGGCATTACCAAGAAGGTTATACCAAACCTCTTCAATCCATTGAGCATACCCCATACAATCCGGTAAATTATCAGGGAGCGAAATTTTTGCATTGTTCTCTTCAATTGCAAAAGCAAGTCTATCGAGAGCCTCATTAACAATTGGCAGAACCTCTTCCTCGAAAGGCAATACATCTTTTTTACGGAGAGTAGCAAACGCAAGTAGTTCACGGACTACTTTTGTTAGTTTTACACCCCTTCTCGAAAGCTTGTGGAGTAAGTCCTTTCTCTCTTTAGGTTTAATAGTTGCATCACTATCAGCAATAAACTGACTCATGGAAACCAATCCTGAAATTGTATTATTAAGATCATGGGCAACTGTATGTGCATAAGCATCAAGCTCAAGGTTACGCTGTTTTAGCTCATCTTCAATTTCAAGCCGTTTCGAAATATCCGTAACAAATCCTATTGCTACATTTTCATGCTTCGTTTTCATAAAGCTAAGACTAATTTCAACAGGTACCGAAACACCATCTTTTCTAACAAGACTAAAATTTAATCCGCTACCCATTGGACGGGTTTTGGGATACCTAAAATACTCTAATATGCGTTGAAGATGACTTGAATGAAATTTTTCTGATAAGAAAACATTGAGGGTCTGGTTTGTAACTTCACTATTATTATATCCCGAAAGCTCACTCATTCTGCGATTAATAAACTTGATTTCGCCTGCCTGATTTATTATTATCATACCCTCTGCAAGGGAATCGAGTAAAGCTCTTACATTCAAATTCTCAATATCAAAATCGGAAATATTTCTGGTATTATCTGCCATTTATAATTCTTCTTAAGTTATCTTAATTACTTGTTGCAACAACTTTTAAATCAAAAACGTTCATCAACACCTATATTGCTAACTACCCTTGAATATTCCTTTACAATTATATAATTTCTATTGACTAATTTATAGGGAAACAATGGATTACATAATCAGAAAATATAATAGTGAAACCGATAAGGAAAAGGTTCGGAATATTTTTAATTTTTTTATTAAAAACTCGTTTGCTGCCTACCCTGATACCGAGTTTGATGAATCTGAGTTTGAACCGATTATGGGGACATCGCCTGATTTACCCAAACTTGTAATTTTGTACGAAAACAGAATTGTTGGGTTTGCGTTTGTTAACCGTTACCACAGGGCAGAAACTTTTAACAAAGCTGCTGTTTGTGGTTATTTTATTTTACCCGATTTTACGGGTAAGGGTGTTGGAAAAATTATTTTGGAAGCTCTTGAGGAAGAATGCAGTACGCTTGGAATAAAATCTCTTCTTGTACATATTAGCTCAAGGAATACCGGAAGCATTCGTTTTCATAGAAAGCATGGCTTCACCGAATGTGGACGTTTTCAAAACATCGGTACTAAATTCGGTGAAGACTTTGATATAATCTGGATGCAAAAATTTATTTAAGCAGCAACATTTTTTTTGTTTCAACAAATTTGCCGGTAGTTATTCGGTATAAATACAAACCAGCGGGCAGGTTAACCGCATTAAACTTAGCCGAATATTCGCCTGAATTTTTATACTCATTTACCAATGTTGTTACTTTTTCACCCAACAGGTTGAATACTTCAACTAATACGTTACTACCTTCGGCAACCGAATAGTTTATTACTGTTTCTGGATTAAACGGATTAGGGTAGTTTTGTGCGAGAGAGAATTTATATACTTCTGTATCATTTACATCCGAGAGTATTTCGATAACATTATACCATCCCGAAGAAGGTAATTTAGTTATGTTGGGAATTATTGCCTTGTCTTTTATTATAATCTGGTAGCTGAAATGGTAACCCGTTCCAAAATAGTTTATATCAAGCTGAATAATTGTTTCAAACCTGTTAGTTCCTTCCAGGCGTGGTATCTCAATAACTGTTGTATCAGTTGTTTCACCATCTTTCTGATAGAAATATTTCAACGTTACTTTATCAATGTAGTACCTGCACGCATCAGATAAAGCCTGTGGAAGTATATCAAGCTCATGATCCAGAACAAAATTTAGATGCAAAGCACCACCGGGAACCGTTCTAAATTCATAATCCCCACTTATATCAAGATCATAATCCTTTTTGTAATGATTTAATTCTCCGTTAATCTCAACTAATGCTTCATTCATTTTACCGGTATAGTAACTGGAATCATCACTTACCCCAAATTTATATAACCCCCAATTGCCCAAATACTCCTGATAAATTGAGGCATCCTCCAAATCATCAAAACGAACATTATTTTTTATTCCGTTATTAAATATTATCTCTTTTTCAGATACTATCACATCGTAGTATTTACTTAACCAGCTTACTTTGATTATTCCATGTTCATGCAGTAACATATTAGCAACCTTACTGGTGTAATGATAAGGTGGATTACCTACCAATACCTTTAGAATACCTGTTTCCTTATTATTGTTCAGGTATCCTAAAAAATTGTGTTTGTAAAATACTTCTCCTTCAAATGTTACAGTATCTGTAATTTCAAAATTATAAATTGTGTAAGGTGGGTAATCAGTTAAATACTGCCATTTATTACCAATGGCAAGAGGAAAATAATTCTCATCCCTATGGAGTGGATTATCCGGATCATATTCAAAAATAGCTTCATTCGAAAACAGTAAAAGTTTGTTCCCAATTGGTATAATCTCATTGATTCTTACCTCCGGAATTGAATAACCCATATCCTCCCAGCTTACTCCACTATCTTCTGAAATAAATACTTTACAATCTTTACTTCCATATTGAGTTCCGTCAGAACTAATGGTATAATTATCAAAATTAGTGTCGTAATGGACTAATTGCCAACTATCTCCCATATCTACTGATCGGTAAAGATTTCTATATTGTGAATAAAGAGTATCGTTATGTATTGTAAAATTATAAGTAGTTCCCGGGTATATTACATTCCAGGTAATACCTTTATCAGTTGTTTTATAAACTGAATAATAATAAGAATTCAGGAAGAGAGTACCATCCGAACGACCATTAATATCATAACCCCGAACATGAAAATTCCTTTTTACCCAAGTGTTGCCATAATCGGAAGAAAAGTATAAAGTATCGGCAGAAACATAAACAGAACTATCTGCAGCTACATAAATCGAATAAAAATAATCAAGTGGCAATAACTCTATATATTTATTGGTGCCGGCGTATTTAACCATCAGATTCTTATTAGCATCAGTTGCCCAATGCGAACCAAATCTGTCCTTATAAACATACCCGCATTGTGTGGGAGTGGACAATATATACCAAGTTTTTCCATAATTTGTGGAATAGTTATAATTGTCAGCATATCTATTTTTCGCAATTAGAATCTCATCCGGAGTTAGTTGAACAGTTGAGTACACTTTGTCACTTATCTTTCTCCAATAGTTTGGTTGCCCAAACAAATAAGCACTTAAAACGATAAATAGTAAAAAAAACTTTTTCAAAATCGCCCCCTATTTTATCAGCAACATTTTTTTTGTGTGAACAAATTTGCCTGCGGTTATTCGGTATAAGTACAAACCAGCGGGCAGGTTAACCCCATTAAACTTAACAGAATATTCGCCTGAATTTTTATACTCATTTACCAATGTTGTTACTTTTTCACCCAATAGATTGAATACTTCAACTAATACGTTACTACTTTCTGCAACCGAATAGCTTATTACTGTTTCAGGATTAAACGGATTAGGGTAGTTTTGTGAAAGATCATAACTATATTGGTTATATCCATTATTCTCAATATCTGTTGGATTAAGATCATACCAACCAGTTTCGGGGAAACGTTCTGTTTTTCCGGTTAGTCCCTTGCTCTTTATTAAGTAAGAGTAGTAAAACTGGTATCCCCGGGCTAACAACTGCTCATCAAAACCAACATCAAACTTATAGTGGTTCACATTGCTAACAGGAGTAATAATCTGTTTAACCGTATCGGTTGAATTAGCTCCATTTGAATAGAATGAGCAAAACCATACGGTATCAAGAAAACTGACCCCTATATAATTTTGGGTTGAGAGAATACTGTTTGGGTGATTGAGATCAAACTCAACTGAAACCGGACTACTATTATTGTATTGTATAATATAATCCCCGGAAATTTCTGTGGTATAACCGTTTGAATAATGCTCATGATCACCATCCCTGACTATCAAGGCTTCCAAAAGATTTCTTTTTCTTGCTGAACTATACTGGTAATAAATATTTTCCTGAACAAAACCTATATTTTTAGCATAGTATTGATAGTGCCAGCTATATTCTTCAAACTCTTCAAAACCGATAATATTTGTTTGCTTGCCAAAAACAGATGCCTCATATTCTTCTATTCTTCCCCCGTGATACCAATCACCAGTTAGCCACTGATACATAAGAGCACCTTGAGAAAGAGAAAAATCCATATAAAGTTTTTCACCATAACCATCATAATATATGTACAAATTACTGTTGGTTGAATCATATCTGATGTTTCTGCCTGTGTTATCCAAATAGTATGATTTGCCATCAATAACAGATTTATCTATTATTGAAATGGTATCAATTAAACAATTGTTCATACGCTCAACAAACAACCACTGGTTTCCCACTTCAAGAGGCAGGTAACAGTCATCGCTGATATTTTCGGTAAGGTCATATATAACCAACTTTCCATCATCGATCATTGCTATACTGTTCTGAATTTTTAGCAGGTTAGCACTATATCCTAATGAAAAAGGATTACCTAACAAATGACTTGTTACACCAAAATCTTCCGAATAGAATACAATATTATCATCATACCAGAATAGAACCGAATCAGAGAATACTTCCAATTGTCTATAACTATCGGTATTCATCAGGTTCCATTGATTACCCCCATCAGTGCTGTAAAGTATATCATTACAGGAGACATAGATAACGGAATCGTTAACCATACTTATGTCGTTATAAGTGTTTTGAAAAACAGTTTCCCATTCTGCACCCAAATTGGTACTACGCTTCAACTCATTTTTCCTGGATGCAAATAAGGTACTATCACCATAAATAAAAACCTTGTCTATTCCTACCATCTGAATATCAGATTTAATCCAGTTGTTACCATCGTCAAATGAAACAAAAATTTCCCAACAACCTGCGGCAACAATTGAATTATTACCGGCAACGTAAACATCAGTAACTTCACCACAAGGATAGTCATCCCAGGTTGCACCATTATCAGAAGACCTTAAAAGATGCTCTGATTTTGTACCAACCCAAAGTCTATCGAACCTGTCAACCGTTATAGATTCAGGTTGCCACTCAAGAATTATTTGCTGCCAGGTTTCACCCTTATCGTCAGTGTAAAAAACAATTTTTCCAATTTTATCAATACGAAATATTCTTCCGTTTGAATTTTCTGCAATATCATGAACAGAGTTTCCAGCCAGGTATATCCAGTTTCCACTTTGAGCAGTTAGAAGTGAAACAAAAATAGTTAAGAATAGTATTACCCTTAAAGCCATTTGTACCTCAATTAAATCCACGTTAATTTAAAACAAGATAACAAACAGCTTTTAAAGTAACAATTACTGGGAGGGTAAAAAACTTGACAGAGAACTAACTTTATTTAATAGTTTTAAGTATTTTAATCTCCGCAAGCAACTGAGGTAAAACCTCACCTGCGGCACCCCTGAAACTGAAATCAACCTCACGGGTAATTTCAGAATCGTCTGTGTTAATCTCAATTAGATAAGCTCCTGCTGATTTGGCACCAAATGGTATATATGCGGCAGGATAAACCGCAGCAGTAGTACCGATAATAAAACAGATGTCGCTGTTTTTGGCAGCCAGTTCGGAGCTTGCAAACTCTTCCTGGGGCAGGTACTCACCAAACCAAACAACATCGGGTCTTATAAGACCACCACATTTTTTACAACTGGGCACGCCTTGCTGTTTGGTTAAATCGATTTGAGAGTAAAAAGTTTTACAATCAACGCAATAATTTCTTTCAATATTACCATGCAGCTCATACACAGTTTTACTACCGGCACGATTATGCAGATTATCAACATTCTGGGTAACAACAGTTACGTTATAATATTCCTGCAATTCGGCAATGGCTCTATGTCCGGCATTGGGTTCGGTTTCAAAAATAATTTTTCTTCTGTGCTGGTACCATTCCCACACTAGATCGGGGTTTTTAAGAAATGCATCAAAACTGGCCAGTTCTTCAGGTTTAAGCTTGTTCCATATACCATCTTTACCTCGGAATGTTGGTATTCCGCTTTCGGCTGACATACCGGCTCCGGTAAAGACAAGAACATTTTTGGCACCAGCCAGTTTTTCTTTTAATTCTTCAGGGATATTCACTTTTGTTACCTATTCAAGTTCTTCCTTAACCTCTGCAATAAGAGTTTTAATTTCTTCAACTCTTGCAGAATCATCCTCATCAATATGCGGACATTTTAGACCTTTTTCAAGTTGATTAAGTGCCTCCTTAAATAAATCTTCACGCATAAGAGCTTTTGCGTAATCAAGGTAAACCATCATAAATTCAGGACGTAGTTCAAGAGCAATCTGAAACTCTTTAATAGCTACTTCCCAGTCTGCCCAACCAAGTCCGATAACCGAACGAGCAGGTGCCCATTTTTCAGAAATTTTGGAATGAGTTCTTGCAAACACATAATGGGTAGTGCCCTGAACCTCGTTGCCACCAGTATTTAGCTGTATCGATTTTTCGCAATCTGCCTTAACTTTATTAACCACACCGGCTACTGAAAATACGCCTTTAAACAATGCAATTTTTCCGTTTGCAATTGCACGGCGTAAATAGTTAACAGACTCCTTATCATTAAGAGCCACCGCTTTTTCAGCTAAAGCCAGAGCTCTTTCATAAACTTTTATTTGTGCCTCTTCATCATCAGAGGTTTCGGATGGCATGTGTTCACCAATATCAACAAGAGTTCGGCTTAACCTCCATTTAACTTCCCAATTATCGGGAAACAATGAATCGGCTTTTTCAAATATTTTAAGAGCACCCTGATTATCAAACATTTTATAGGCTGCATCACCTTCACTAATTAGTTCTTCTACAGTTTGTGCCTGCAATGAAACAAAGGCAAAGAATAAGATAAATATAGAGATCATTCCTGATTTCATTTTTTCTCTCCGGTTAGAATAATGTTTCCTTAAAGTTATCGTTTTCCTTTTCTTCTGGTATATATAAGGCAGTACCTGCCAGTGGCAAAAATTTCGTCCAATCGTTATTTTTATTTTCGGGGGAATATATAGCGTTTTTATAAGCATTTGTTTTGGCACTTAGTTCATCAGCCTGATATAATACAATTGCTTCAAGAGTTTTTGGAACAACCGGTGATGCGAACTCAAGTTTTCCCTGATGCGAAAGCACAAGATGCACCAGTTGATCCTTTAGCTCATCGGGAAAGTCCTTT
Organism: Melioribacteraceae bacterium; assembly: GCA_963663615.1. Lineage (GTDB taxonomy): Bacteria > Bacteroidota > Ignavibacteria > Ignavibacteriales > Melioribacteraceae. The sequence continues at coordinate 133,727 of OY760517.1, read as the reverse complement.
ATCTTTTTGGCAGCCTCTTCAATATGCATAGCTGCTATAACAATGTGCCCAACAAGTTTACCACGGTCGGTATAATCAAAAGCCTTTTCAACGGAAAGTTCTTCAATTTTGCCAAAATCGTGCAACATTGCACCGCATACAAGCAAGTCCCTGTTTATTTCGGAATGGATATCACTCATCAAATCGCATATACGAATTATTTCGAGGGTATGCTCAAGCAAACCGCTAATATAGGAGTGATGCCATGCCTTACCAGCAGGCACCTTAATATATTTATTGTAATTATCGGGTGTAAATATCTTTACAAGCAACGCTTTAAGATGTTCATTAGTAATAAGCTTAATTCTTTCTTTAAGCTCATTCTTCATTTCATCAAGGTTACGTTCCGAACTTCTTAAAAAGTCTTCCCTGCTATAAGGTTCATCATCATTAAGTAATCTAATACTATCAATTTTAGCCTGTGGAGTATCTCGATAAAATTCGAGAGTACCTGTTACTTTTGCAACATCACCAACCGAAGCTTCCTCATGAAAACTGTCGTTTATATCCCATTTGTTACCACTAAGCTTACCCGATTTATCGCTAATTTCAAGACTAAGGTACTCCTTACCTGTTTTGGTAATCTTTACCTCTACCTTATTTAATACAACATAATGGTCTATTTTTTCTTTTTCTTTTAACGTGAGCAAGTCTTTTTGATTAAGCATTAATTATCCAATAGTTTTATAACAGCATTTATAAAATAATAAAAATGAATGAATTGAACATTACGGTTCAATAATAATATTTCACCAAATACATAAATATGGAAAAAATATTTGTTTACCAATCAATCATATATTCGAAACAAATGATTTACAAAATACCATTCAGTTTTTCGAGAAAATTTTTGGAGGGATGTAACTAATCTCCGATAAAAGTAAGGGAAGAGATTTATGAATTGTTGGTAACTATTTGCATATTTCTACGAAATTTGTTCGCGGCAAAAAAAATCCCGGTGAAGTACCGGGATTGTGTTACTAAAATTCCATTTTCAGAAGTTGTTGAGGATCAACCTTGTTGCTGTACCATTGTACGCCCCAATGCAGGTGCGGACCAGTTGACCTTCCGGTTGTACCAACTTCACCAATTTTTTGTCCTTTTTTAACAACATCGCCAGCTTTAACATCTTTCTTGCTTAAGTGCAGATAAAAACTTGAAAGCCCCTGTCCGTGGTCAAGAATAATGTAATTTCCTGAATAATAAAAATCATCAGCTGCAAGAACAACAACACCATCGGTCATAGCGTGTACTGGTGTACCTTCAAAAATGGCTATATCAGTACCGTTGTGAATATTCTTGGGTATTCCGTTAAGAATACGCTGACTGCCAAACACACCGCTAATCCATCCACCTTCAACAGGACGCATAAAACCGTTTTTGTACAATGCATTTTTTACATCGCCAACTTTTTTCCATGCAGCACGCGAAATTTTTCTTTCATTTTTAATTCTGTCAAAAGCGTCGGTAGGAGGTGTAACGTATTTTTTCTTCATTTTGTTAATACGTTGTATTCTGTATTTGGATTTTGCCGGTTTAATTTTTTTTACATAAGCACGGTTATCATTGAACTGCACTTTTAGGTAATAACTTGTTGTATCATCTCTATCGAACCCCATAGCGAAAAGTCCGCTTTCATCTACTTCAAGTTTTCTGTCATTCAAATAGGCTGCCGAAATATTTTCAGCTTTACCAATTACCAGGTTACCCTGACTAAATTTTCCGGTAAACTCAACAGGTTGTGCAATTAAAACTGCTTGCAGTAAAAAAAGAGTTAGCAGAATTAAGATTTGTTTCATTTGATCTCCGTATTAATTTTTCGGGAAGGAAAGCTTAACAGTTGTTCCTTCACCCTTGTTACTAAAAATTTCCAGTTTGCCATTATTTCTGTTTATAAAATCCCTAACAAGTGAAAGCCCAAGTCCGCTACCTTTTTCATTTTCGGTACCCTGGGTATGATCAACCTTTTCACCTTCAAGTATTTTCACAATTTCTTCTCTCTTAATTCCAACGCCGTTATCACTTATTTCAATAAACAGCCTGTGCTTCTCTTCACCTGCGTTAAGCTTAATAACCTGCCCCTTCGATGAAAACTTGATTGCATTATGGAACAGATTTCTGAAAATGCAATCAATCATATTAAAATCTGCATTAAGAATAAAGTCATCAGGAATGTTATCCTCAACCGGAATATTTTTGTTTTGCAAATTTAGATTAAAGAGTTTAAGGTTTCTCTTAATAATCTCTTTCATTGGAACTGTTTCTATCCTTGGTTCAAGGTTATCTTTCTGGGCTACCGACCAGTTAAGCAAGTTTTCGAGCAAATAGAACAGGTTAAGAGTTGATTCGTGCAATTCGGAACTAAACTTCCTTATTTCGTCTTCGCTAAGATCATCAATATCTTCTGAAAGGAATTCGGTTAAGCCAAGTATTGAGGTAAACGGACTTTTAAGGTCATGCGATATAATCGATAATAGTTTTTCCTTTACATCATTGGCATCCCTTAAAACTTTTTCAGAAGCAATAATTTTTCGGTTTATTTCCTGCAATTCCTTATTAATTCTTGTAAGCTCATTACTTTGCGAAACTATTTTTATATTCTGTTTTTCCAGCTTTTTGTTGGTTCGCTTTTTATACTGGAAACGGTTATATAATGCAACCAGTAACAGCACAAGAATTATTGCACCTCCAATAGTAGCGTATATTACTACACTCGAGTTTTTTAATTCATCATAGGCAATCAATTGCGATTTTTTAAGAAGTTCAATTTCCTGATTCTTCTTGGATGTTTCGTATCCAATTTGCAGTTTTAATATCTCTTTCGATTTTTCATTATTGCTAATTGAATCCTCGGTAGCCGAAAATTTTTGATAGTTTTCCAGTGCCGATTTGTAATTACCTTTTAACTGGTAAAGCTCCGATAAATTGTAGTACGAATTTTTAATTTCGTCAAGAGCCTTGGCTTTTAATGCGTTATCAAGTGCTTCCTTGTAATACTTTAGTGCAAGATCAAGTTTACCATTCCTCTGATATACTTCGCCTATATTATTTTGTGCTATTGCAAGTTTGTAAATATCATCAAGCTGCTTAAGTATTCGTAAAGAACGGCGGTAATATTCAAGGGCTGTCTTTGTATTTTTTAGTCCAAAATAAGATTCGCCAATATTATTAAGTGCAACGGCAATTCCAACAGCTCTCTTTAGTTTTGTATTTTGATCCAGCGATTTGGAGTAAAACTCAATTGCCTTATTATAGTTGCCATCCTTCTTGTAAACCTCACCAATATAATTATTGGTAATAGAAATAAGAACCTCGTGGTTATACTCACTAAATATTGCAAGAGCAGCATTATAATATTGGAGAGAGCTTTCCACATCTTCAAGCTCGTCATAAATAGTACCAATAACCAGCATAGTGTAACCGGTTTTAAAGGAATCACCCTCGGCAAGAAACATTTCCTTTGCTTTAAGTGTGTATTCAAGTCCCTTTTCAAAATCGTAAACAATATTGGTGTATATAGAACCTATATTAAGGTATGAGTGAGCAACCCTGTTTTTTACTCCTGATTTGCTAAAAAGCTGGGCAGCTTCAAGATGAGTTTCGATAGATTTGGTAGTTTTTCCGCTATTGGCATATATATTCGCCATACTTGTTAGGGATGCAGCTTCGCAATACGTGTAATCAATTTCACGGCAAACTTTAAGGCTCCGGTTCAGATAATTTACCGCTTCGTCATTTTTACCAAGGTAATTATAGGTAATACCGGTATTTCTCAAGGCATCGGCAACACCTTTCATGTACCCTCTCTTTTCGGCAAGCTTAAGTGCCTTGTTGCTAAAATTAAGAGCTTTTTCAAGCTGACTTTGGGCAACATATATATTGGCAAGGTTATTATAGGACTGTACTTTACCAACATCAAAATTTATTGATTCGGATACTTGTAAGGCTGCTTCAGCATTTCTAATTGCATCCTCAAACAAATTTTTATTTGCGAACTCCAGTGAAAGCAAATTTAACGCATCAACCTTTTTCTCTCCGGTTTCTGTTTTTGCAGCGTTCTGCAAACTATCAATTGAATAGCTTCCCTGAGCAAACATTAAAACCGAAAGGAAGAGGAAAAAAGAAAACATCTTTTTCATAGATTATACCCGATCTTAAATTTTATACCAATTAGCTTAAAGTTAACTGCAAAAATAGGCTAATATTTGTTTGTAGAAAAATTAACAAATACTGGCATTTGAGCGAAATTATAATATATAAGATTTTTTTTTAATAATCCTTATTAATAAAAAACAATTTTGCGTAAAATGGAATTTCGTATATCTTCCGCATGCAATTTTTTAGGGTTTGGTTGTCTTATAAAAAGTGAATTTTAAAGTAACCATTTTATTTAATTATTAAACAAAGAGTTACATTTTAGTGGCATTATTAATTTGCTCTCACAGGGTATTAATTATAAATTCACATTACATCGGACATGCAAAATTTGTGTGGATAACATGTGGATAACTCACTTGCGTGAAACGTTTCACAAGATGGTTGATTTTCTGATATAATGTTGATTTTGGAGCTGTTTTTGTTAAGGCATAAATCGTAGCTAAGCTAAATTGCCAAATAACAATGCGTTAGCAAATTCAGACAATGTTGATAATATGTGGACAACTTCCGGTGTTTTGCTTAATAATTTCTTAATATACTTAAAAATAAAGCGTTTTATACGTTTTTATATTTGTGGATAACTTTTATGGTAAATTCTGTTACAAATGATATTTCTGTTACTCCAAAAGGAGCCTGGAAAGAATGTCTTAAATTTATAAAGGCTAAAGTGCCGTTCCTTACTTACAATACATGGTTCCTTCCTATTAAGCCGCTCGAACTTAATGGAGCAGAACTTAAAATTCAGGTTCCCAACAATTTTTTCATCGAATGGATTGACGAACATTATAGCAGTATAATTAAAAAAACCGTTAAAACCGTACTTGGTGAAACTGGCAAACTTGTTTATGTTATCCTGGAAGAAAAAGATGTTGTTGAAGAAGCTACCGTAATAGCAAATAAAAAGGACTCACCCGTTCAGGAAGAAATTTTACCTGTCGATAACAACCCTGTTACTAGTGAATTAAACTCAAACCTAAACCCCCGCTACACTTTCGATAACTTTATTCAGGGTGAAGGAAACCAGTTGGCTCGTGCTGCCGCTATTGCTGTTAGCCAAAATTTGGGGCAAACCTCTTTCAATCCACTTTTTATTTATGGTGGGGTTGGACTTGGTAAAACCCATATTATACAAGCTATTGGCAATTCCATTCTTTCAAAAATGCCAAACAAGAAAGTAATATATCTTTCATCCGATATTTTTACTGTTGAATTTGTTGAAGCTATACAGAACAATACCGTAAATGATTTTTCCAACTTTTATAAAAGTATGGATGTACTTATTATTGACGATATCCAGTTCCTTATTGGCAAGGAAAAAACACAGGACTTGTTCTTCCATATATTCAATACCCTGCACCAGTCCGGCAAACAAATCGTGCTATCTTCAGATAAGCCTCCAAAAGACCTAAAAGGACTTAACGAAAGACTAATTTCAAGATTTCAGTGGGGTCTTACCGTAGATATTCAACCACCTGATTTTGAAACCAGAATTGCAATTCTAAAAAACAAAAGCGAAAACTACGGCTTAAAGCTTTCAAACGAAATTTTGGAATATATTTCACACAACATTACTTCAAATATTCGTGAGCTGGAAGGATGCCTTATAAAACTCCTCGCAAATGCATCGCTTAACAACAAGGATATTGACTTTGAACTGGTTAAGAAAACCGTAAAGGAAATTGCAACTGGCAGAGAAGTAAAAATATCAATCGACTTTATTACCAAGGTTGTTTGCGATTATTACAAGGTTCCTGAAAATAAGGTTCGTGAAAAAAACAGAAAGAAAGAAGTAGTAACTGCTCGTCAAGTAGCAATGTTTCTTTCTAAAAAGCTTACCCAGTCATCACTAAAAACAATTGGACTTCATTTTGGTGGCAGAGACCACTCAACCGTAATTCATGCCTACAATAGCATTGGCAAGGAAATAACAACCGATGCAAGGTTTAAGGAAACAGTTGATTCAATCCGAAGTAAAATTGAACTTAGTATTGACTAATAAATTTTTAGCCTCCCTATTAAGGGGGGCTTTTTTTTGCCTCCTACTCCTTCAACTCACTTCAAATAAAAACCAGTCAAATAGCGAGTTTACGTCTTTTTTACGGAACCACTTGTTAACCTGTGCGTCTTAAATACCAGAGACTATAATAAACAAGGAGTATAAAAATGAAATCCATAAAATCAATAATTATATTATCGTTAGTATTATTGTTGTCATCCAATGCATTTGCTTCAAATATTCCCGCAGTTGGAACTGTTGAGTACAATAAAGTTGTGGTAAATCTGTTGAATGGTATCAATTCCGATAATATGGGATTAAAAGTAAGCTCGGCTTACCAGTTAGGTGAATTGCAAATTGAAGAATCAGTAATTCCACTTCTTAAAATGTTACGCTCTTCCAATACCGAGGAAGAAAGAATTGCGGCAGCTCTTTCACTTTCAAAAATAAACTCGGCTAAAGCTGTATATTTCGTCAAAATGGCTGCACGATTTGACGATAGCAAAAGAGTTCGCGATTTATGCGAGAAGTTCTATTTGAACAGCCTTAAAGGTTAAATATTAAGTTTAATGTAATTAACCGGGATATTTTATCCCGGTTTTTTTATTTTAAACATATCAATAAATGGATTTTACATGCGAATTATAACAGTTGTAATTTTAATGGTAACATTATTTGCATCAACAGGATGCTCATGCACAAGCTGTGAAAAGAAAGGTAATCACTTCAATATACCGGAAAAAGTTGTAAACAAGTCCGAAAGGTTTGTTAAAAATAAGGTTGGTGAAGATTTTTTTAGCAAGTACATCTCTTTTAACTACGAAAAATCTCGTTTGCTGGGGGATGGCTATATAATATACATGAGCTTCAGGGATTTGGATCGTACCTGGATTGATGAGGAAATTTACTTTATGACCGATTCAAAAGGGAATGTAAACACGGATAAGGCAGTAGTAGGCATTCCTTATTGCGAGGAAGCTGAAAATTGCAAGTTTGATGTTACACCCGAGGAAGCTGAAAAGATTGCCAAGGATTATAAGCTTGTTGAAGGTATTAAGGAATGGGATAAAAGTTTCAGGTGGTCAGCCGAGTTTAAGCAGTATGTTTGGCATGTGCTGGTTACCATATCCGAATCGGGTAGCGAAGATAATTACAAGGCTAAAGGCGAGGAGCTAATAATCAATCCTGTTAACGGAGATATAATAAAACATCGCCAATGGAATATAAGATAGCTCTACTCTCCGTGTAAAACTTTTTAGAATATAGCGTTATTGCTGTTGAAATCAATAAAAATATTTATTAGTTTTGAATGTGCCACTCGCTAAATGCAATGAGAATTGCGGCGGTGGCAATTTTTTTTATCATAATTGGAGATAATCTGTGTCTAATTTTGTGTATCTAACAAAAGAAAGATTGAATGAACTCGAAAAAGAGCTTAAAGAATTAAAAGGTCCGGGTAGAAAAGAAATAGCACAGAAAATTGCTGAAGCAAGATCGTATGGTGATCTTTCTGAAAACGCTGAATACGATGCCGCCAAAGACGCACAGGGTTTACATGAGTTAAGAATAAATAAGCTTGAACAGCTGCTTTCGAGAGTAAGGATTATTGACACTTCAACAATGCCAAAAGACAAAGTACATATTCTCTCTAAAATTAAAGTTAAGAACCACAAGAATAACAAGGAATATACTTATACTTTGGTTTCACCTGAAGAAGCAAATCTTGATAAAGGTAAAATTGCATTAACCTCACCAGTTGGTGCCGCACTTATGGGTAAAAAAGTTGGTGAAACTGTTCCGGCTAAAGTTCCTGCAGGAATTATCAATTTCGAAATTCTGGAAATATTGTAATAAAAACCAAAAGCAGAATCTTCAACAATTTTGAAGAAGAATGATATTAACTGAAAAAAAACTTATCCGGTTTATTCAGGAAAACAAAATATTTTTGAGTGAAGATCGGGTACTACTTGCATTAAGCGGTGGTCCCGATTCTGTGTATTTATTACTCTTCCTTCTGAAAAACAAAAATATCTGGAAACTTGATATTTCAGCTGCACATTTTAATCATATGTTAAGATCAGCAGCCGATGAAGATGAAGAGTTTTGCAGAAGTTTATGCTGTAAACTTGATGTTCCGTTTTTCAGCACCCAAAAGGATGTAGCCAAATACGCCGTTCAAAACAACAAATCCATTGAGGAAGCAGCACGAATTCTTAGATACGAATATCTTGACAAGCTTGCTGTTGAACATAATTTTGGTAAAATTATTACTGCCCACAATAAAAACGATAATACCGAAACTGTGCTTTTTAACTTGTTCAAGGGAACCGGATTTAGAGGCGTTACAGGCATACCAATTGTTAGGGGTAATATTGTTAGACCTATGCTTTGCCTCACAAAAGAAGAAATTCTTGAATCTTTATCTCGTAATAATGCGTCTTACAAGATTGATGAAACAAACATGCTCGATAATTACGACAGGAATTATATACGGCATAACATTATACCACTTGTTGAACAACGATTAAACCCCGATTTACACGAATCATTATTCCGGTTTTCTAAAAACATTCAGCAACTGGCTGATATGATGCTTCAAAATTTACCCGAAATTATTAACAGCTATGTTAGCCAACAAAATAGCAACAGGGCAATAAGTTGCGACCTGGTTGAATATAACAGCGACCTAATTGTATCAGAAGTATTAAAAAGTGTTTTGCGGGAATGTGGTTTATCACGGATTGAAAGCAGTACAATAAACCGGCTGATTAACCTTTTTACGCAAAATACCGGCACAGTAATTGAGCTTAAAAACAATTATGTAGCAATTAAAAACAGAAATGAAATAATTATAACCAATAATAATTATGATATTGAGTACGAATATAAAATAACTCCCGGTAACGAAGTTTTTATAAACGAATTGGGAATTAAAATTAAAATAGAAAAGATTATTGACGGAAATGTAAATTTTTCGGATGAATACGAAATAATTTCTGCCCATAATACTAATGATATATTTATATTACGAAATTGGATTGCTGGTGACAAGTTTATTCCGTTAGGAATGAAAGGCGAGAAGAAAATATCGGACTTTTTAACTGATGAAAAAATACCGGCAAATCAAAAAAAACAGTATCCGGTTTTGCTTAACCGGAACAATATTGTATATGTTGTTGGTTTAAGGATAGACAACAGATACAAATTTAATAAAGAAAATAACGAATTATATAAAATTTGGATAAGTAAGTAATTAACATGGATGCTAACGACAAAATTAAAATTGGTAACGAAACTTTTGAAGTATATTTGTCTGAAGAACAAATTCTTGAAAGAACCGCCGAAATTGGTAAACAGTTAGAAGAAGAATACCAGAGCAAGTTCCCTATTTTTATCGGGATACTTAACGGCTCTGTACTTTTCTTTTCCGATCTTATCAGAAATGTACAGATCAATTGCGAAATTGATTTTATTAAGCTATCAAGTTACGGTGATAGAAAAATTTCATCGGGTAATGTTCGACTGCTTAAAGAGCTTAATGCCGATATTAGTGACAGACATATAATTATAGTTGAAGATATTATTGACACAGGACTCTCAATGAGATATATTAAGGAGTTGCTGTTAAACTATAATCCTGCCAGTGTAAAATTTGTTACTCTGCTTTCAAAACCAGGCAGCCTTAAACATGATATAACAATAGACTACTCCGGTTTTGAAATACCCGACAAATTTGTTATTGGCTACGGTCTGGATTATGCTCAGAAGTACAGAAACCTGCGCTCAATTTATGTTTTAAGTGAATAATGGAGATATAATAGTAAATGTTAAATGATAGAAATCTGAAAATGGCAGAGAATGACCCAAATGCCCGTAAGGATCCCAAGAAAAACTCTCCGGGTAATGATCCTGAAAAACCTGATGGGGATTTTGACTGGGGAAAAGTTATAAAAAGTGTTATCAGCTGGGGACTTGTTCTTGTTGCAGCAGTTATTGTTTTACAATTTATGAACGATGACAACACAAACTCAACTAAGGTTAGTTTTAAAGTATATAAAAGACTACTCGACGACAATAAAATTGCCGAAGCAAAAATCATTAAATCAGATATAAATGATTACCTTTTTGAAGGAACTCTTAAAGAACCTGAAAGTATTCAGATTGGTGAGGTATATAAAAAAGTTACTAATTTTTCAGTAACACTTGTTGAACCCGTTATTGAAGAACAGGTTAAAATTTGGGATTCAAAAGGTGTTAATTACGAATTCCAGAAAGAATCCAGCGAATGGCTTCAGCTTTTGGTTAGCTTCCTTCCATGGGTACTTATAATAGGTTTATGGGTTCTTTTTATGAGAAGAATGCAATCAGGTGCAGGCGGTTCTCGCGGAATTTTCAATTTTGGTAAAAGTAAAGCCAAAATGGTTTCAGAGAAAAATCTGCGTGTAACTTTTAAGGATGTTGCAGGTGCTGATGAAGCTAAACAGGAACTGGAAGAAATTATCGAATTCCTTAAAGAACCTTCAAAATTCCAGAAACTTGGTGGTAAAATTCCACGCGGTGTTCTTTTGTTGGGCCCTCCGGGAACCGGTAAAACTTTACTTGCTCGTGCAGTTGCCGGCGAAGCTGGTGTACCATTCTTCTCTATTAGTGGTGCCGATTTTGTTGAAATGTTTGTGGGTGTTGGTGCAAGCCGTGTACGCGACCTTTTTGAACAGGGTAAGAAAAGTGCTCCTTGTATAATTTTTATTGATGAAATTGATGCTGTTGGACGTCACAGAGGTGCTGGTCTTGGCGGTGGGCATGATGAAAGAGAGCAAACTCTTAACGCCCTGCTTGTTGAAATGGATGGTTTTGAACAGAATAGCGGTGTTATTATTATTGCTGCTACCAACCGTCCGGATGTACTTGACCCTGCACTAATGAGACCTGGCAGGTTCGATAGACAAGTTGTAGTTGACAGACCTGATGTTACCGGTCGTGAAGGTATTCTTAAGGTGCATACACGCAAAATTCCACTTGACCCTAAAGTTGATCTTAAAGTGCTTGCTAAAGGTACACCAGGACTTGCGGGTGCCGAACTTGCCAATATGGTTAACGAAGCTGCTCTTCTTGCTGCTCGTAAAAATAAAAACCGTGTTAGCATGGAAGACTTTGAAGAAGCCAAAGATAAAGTTATGATGGGTATGGAACGCAAAAGTATGATCATTAGCGATGATGAGAAAAAACTTACAGCCTATCATGAAATTGGTCATGTGTTAGTAGCTAAAAAACTACCGGATGCTGATCCGGTACATAAAGTTACTATTATTCCTCGAGGCAGGGCATTAGGTTTAACAACCTACCTCCCGGTGGATGAAAAACATACCTACTCACGTGATTATCTTGAAGCGGTAATTTGTTATGCCCTTGGCGGTCGTGCTGCCGAAAGAATTATTTTTGGTAAGTTTACTAATGGAGCAGGAAGCGATATTGAACGTGCAACCTCAATTGCCCGTAAAATGGTTTGCGAATGGGGTATGAGTGAAAAACTTGGTCCTATTCTTTACGGTGAAAACGAAGAAGAAATTTTCCTTGGTCGCGAAATAACAAAAAGCACCAATTATAGTGAAAAAACTGCTCAGGATATTGATGCGGAAATCAAGAACATTGTTATTACATGCCAGGATAAAGCTGAACAAATTCTAAAAGATAATATGGATGTACTTCACAAACTTTCAGAAGAACTACTTGAAAGAGAAATTCTCGACTCAGTTGAAATTGACAAAATTATTGCTGGTGAAGAACTTCCGCCTCCAGCCAAAAATGGCAAATCAAACGTTAGCAAAAGCGATGAAGACGTTCCTGAGCATGTTAAAAAGCTTATAGAAGCAAGAGACCAGCGTTCCGATACTTATGAAAAAGATACTTCGGAAGGCATTGAAGAGCAGGACAAAAAAGAAGAATAATTTGGAAAAGGAACTGATATTCAGAAGGGAGTTAAAAAGAAAACTCATTCACCTGTGTTCAGTTCTTATTCCGGTAATATATTTTTACACTACCAGGGGATTTGCACTTTCTGTGCTAATCCCCTTATTTTTTATATCCTTCCTTATTGATTTTGGAAGACGCTACTCCCCTTTTCTTAAACGCTCAATGGATTACATTTTTAGTGATATAATGAGAAAACACGAAAGCGATCTTACACAGTTTAACCTTAGCGGATTTACCTATGTATTGCTTTCGGCTAATCTTGTAATAATTATATTCCCCAAACTAATAGCCATCAATTCAATGATACTTCTAATTTTTGGCGATATTTCTGCTGCTCTTGTTGGTATAAGGTATGGTAAGCACAAATTCCTGAAAAAAAGTTTTGAAGGTACGTTTGCATTTTTCGCTGCCACAATTATTGCCGTGCTATTTACTCCTAAAATTGCACACGTGCCGGGTGAGTTTGTTATTGCAATGGTTTCTGCAATTGTTGCCGGACTAGCTGAAAACGTTTCATCAGGCTGGGCAGATGATAATTTTACAATTCCTTTCGCCGGGGGTTTTACTTTGTGGCTTCTTTATTATATATTTTTTCATGAATTTAATTTGGTTTTGCAAGGTGTTCCCAAATAATATTTTCTGAAACATCATGTACAACTTCTTTGTATAAAACTTGAACTAATAACAATTATTTCTGGATTTTGATGAAAAATAAAATTACTGCTTTAATATTATTACTTGGTATTGCTTTCTTACTTACCTTTAGCGGATGCGATCAAAAAGGTCAGCCAGCTATGGGTATTGAAGATGAAATTTTGGTGTTTGCTGATTCAACCGAATATTTTGAACTTGAACCTGTATTGGAACAAGTGCTTGGCAAGGTTATTTATACACCTCAACCCGAGAAACTTTTTAATCTTGAAAGACGAGACATTCGTTACATAAACAAGTACAAAAGAAGAAAAAACCTTTTGTTACTTGCCCCAATTAATTCGGGCTCCCAAACTTCAAAATATGTAACTGCAATGCTCGATTCTTCAGTTATTGGAATGGTTGAAAGTGGCAAACAACAAGTATTTAACAAGTACAATCTATGGGCTAAAAACCAGCTTGTTATGATACTTACAGCTAATAGTACAGAAGAACTGGGTAAGAAAATTCTTGAAAACCATCAGGACATTTTATACTATTTTCAAAAAATTTCCGATAAACGATTAAGCGAAAAACTATACAGCCCTGTTTACGAAAAGAAAGATATACAGGGTAAACTGCTTAAGGAATATGGCTGGATAATGTATGTTCAGATAGACTTCCATTTGGCAAAGGATGTGCCTGAAGATAACTTCGTTTGGCTTAGAAGAGCACCTGGCAGTGATATGGAACGCTGGATATCTGTTCACTGGATTGACAATGCTACCCCTGAATACCTTAATAAGGATTCTATTCTTGCAGTTAGAAACAGAATTACAGAAAAATTTTATCGTACCTCGGATGAAAAAACATGGGTTGAGGTTGCTGATGTATTCAAAACTACAGAAGTTAACTTCCACGATAGATATGCCCTTTATACGCAAGGTTTGTGGAGGTTTACCGACAGATCGGGCGGTGGTCCTTTTGTTAGTTATACTTTTTATGATGAAAAAACCCATCGCGTATATTTTCTTGATGGCTCACTATACGCACCTAAATACTACAAGAAAAAGCTGATTCAGCAGGTTGATGTTATGCTTCAGTCATTCAGAGCAGATTATGAACTTAAACCTGATCGCAAGGAAGAATTACTCGATGCACTTGAAGATTGATCCCCAGATAAATTAGTTAGTTGATTAAGGGTGGCATTATGCCGCCCTTTTTAATTTCCAAACTTGATAAGCAAAATAATCCTTAATGATATTTTACTATTAAAGCCCAAAACAGATTACTTTTCGCTATCTATCCACTCCTGCCATATATCCGGTTCGTAACCAATAGTAACTTTGTTGCCATTTCTAACTATTGGTGTTTTGAACAATAATGGGTCTTCAAGCAGTTCATTTTCAACATCATGCATAATATAGGCAAGATTACGCTTTTTGTATTGTTTGCCATCCTTATCAATTAAATCTTCAATATCATAACCGCGTGTAATATTATCAAGCTCACCCTTGCTAACGCCTTTTACATTAAAATCCCTGTAGTGGAATTGTATATTTCTTTCCTTAAAAAAACGCTCAGCCTTTTTTGAATCTTTACATTTTTTAGTACCATATAAAAGAATATTCATTAGTTATCCTTCCTGAAATATTTTTTTAACCAAAGTAAATCCTCACCATCGTCTCTTTTGTGGTATTCCATTGCAAAAGGTTTAAAACCAAATGCTATCATCATACCAAGCATTTTAAGGTTATCGCAATAAACAGCAACACGCATAGCCAAAAAGCCTTTCTTTTCAATAAAGCCAATTGCATATTCGGAAAGTTTTTTCCCTATACCCTCACCCCTGAATTCGGGATTTACAATAAGTAAGCTTAATTCTGCTCCGCTAACATCATTTTCGGCAACCATTACAAGTCCGGCAATTTTCCCGCCTCTCATTTCGGCGAAATACTTAATCCCGTTCTCTGCATGATGCTTCAGGTACTTTTCAAAAGTCTCCTTCTTAAAATCCTTTAAGGTAAAGCTTATAAACTTAAGTGTTTCGGGATGATTATATAGTCCGGGTAGCTCCCTTAATAAAAGGGAATTATCGTCTTCGTTTTTCGATGGAATAAGTTCTCTAATCATAATACACTCACAAAAGGAACTAAAATGGTTCAAATTCTTTTTATAAACCTGATAATTATTTATTTTTGCAGGTCAATTGATTTAAAATATCAATAAATAAATTTTATGCTCAAAGTAAACGAAATATTTTATTCTATTCAAGGTGAAAGTACCAAAGCTGGTTTACCATGTGTTTTTGTGCGACTAACAGGCTGCAATTTACGATGCACCTGGTGCGATACTGCATATGCATTCCATGAAGGTGAGGAGTACTCAATAAACCAGATATTACTTGAACTTGAACAATACAACTGTAACCTGGTTGAAGTTACCGGTGGCGAGCCACTAATGCAAAAGGAAACTCCCGCACTCCTTAAAGCTCTTTGCAACGAGGGTTACGAAGTAATGCTGGAAACCGGTGGTAGCTTACCAATAGATGTAAATAAACGCGTTAAGGTTATAATGGACGTAAAGTGTCCGGCTAGCAATATGGAACGCAAGAACAATTATCACAATTTTGATCAACTTAAGCCAACAGATGAAATTAAATTTGTGGTTGCCAATAAAAACGATTTTAGCTGGACTGTTGATAAAATAAAGGAATATGATCTCGATAATAGGTTTGAAGTCCTGATTAGTCCGGTCTTTGGTTATATTCAACCTGTTGAACTTGCCGAACTGGTACTGGAAAGCAAATTGAAAATAAGAATGCAACTACAAATGCATAAATTTATCTGGGATCCGAATAAGAAAGGTGTATAATGAAAATAGCTAAAGAATTTAGATGGGAAATGGGACACAGGTTACCTAAACATAATGGTAAATGTGTTAATATTCACGGACATTCATATAAAATGATGGTTGAGTTCACCGGGGAAATACTTGAAGATGGTATGGTGCTGGACTATTACGATGTTAAACAGGTTGTTAATCCTATTGTTGATGAACTGGATCATGCGTTTCTTGTTAGCAAGTATGATACTGATGTTATCGATGCACTGGTAAAACTAAACTCGAACCACGTTATTGTTGATTTCGATTCAACTGCCGAAAACCTGTGTAACTACTTTCTTGATAAAATTGAAAAAGCCGGTTTACCGGAAAACATTTCTGCCATTAAGGTTAAAGTGTTTGAAACGGAAAACACCTACGCAGAAGAAGAAAGAAATATTAAATAAGTTTAACCATAACAAGTTACTCCGCTTCTACACTTATATTTTACTGTTTGGTAATACAATATTTACAGACATAAAAAAACCTCTGAAATTTTAATAATCTCAGAGGTTGCGTGTAAAACTTATAAAAATATGGTAGTGTAAAACGAAATTACAATCATAAGCCATCGTTTCCCGGTATTATTTGACGAAAAAAATCTCAATTATTTATCGATTAAGAATTTTCCGCTAAATTCTAAATTTAATTTTACCTCCACTACTGTTCTATTGAAAATTCTTACCCAATACCCTTTTGCTCCTCCAGAACACTTCTATCTAATAAAAGGATTACTCTACAAAGTGAAATCACCAGGACATTACTTTCAAGATTCTGGTTTTAATGATTTATCCAATTTAGGTTGGTCGAAGTTTTGTTTACATACTAAAAGTTGGAAACCCGCAGTTGATATTATTTCTGGTGATTCACTTATTACTTTTCTTGAACTGATAAAGCTTGTGTTTGATAACCTTGAAAGAGAAGGAGTATAAGATGAACACTATTCTAATAAGGAAATCAGATAAGGAAAATTTGTATAAACATTTGTTACAAAATCCAAATCAGGAAAATATGGCAATTGTTAAGTTTTGTATTGATATTTTGTTGATAATATTTCTCGAATCAAGGAAAAACAGCCCTAAACTTAAAAGAGAAACGAATACTAATGTAATTTATACATAATCCATATAGTTCTCTAAAGGTAATTAGTCATACAAGAATTTAATTGATTGTAATGGAAAGAAAGCACATTGTTTTACGAATATAAACATTCATTATACTTAAATCAATAAATATAAAATTATTAACAATAATTGTAATTACTAATATATTTAGTTGAAAACTTTAATTATTTATTAAGTAATAAGAAAAAAGATGGTTGAGTTATATATATAATATACTCGAGATATAGTTCTAATAGATAAAATGAATATTGTATTTTTTGCTAAAAAAACTTGTTTACTCCCGATTAACATTCTTAATTCATAAAAAGTACTGTGGTTACTAAAATAATTTACATTAACATCTTTTGATAGTAACTCTTTATTAGTATATTTATTCAGCTTTGCGTAAGAGGGGTAATTTTGAACAAGTTATATTTAGTTTATTGGATATTCGCAGTCTGCCTTTTAGGATGTAACTCAACTGAACCAGAAAATTTAATAACAGCAGTTATTAGTGTATTGGATGTTGGTTGCACCGAAGCATGGGTAAATATAAAACTCCAAAATTCAAAACTTCCGATTGAATTAGTATTGAAGGAAAATGATGTTAATTTTTTATCAACATCAATAAATAGTAATGATACTACAATTATAATTAAGAATTTAGGTCCTGGACAAACCTATAAAATTAAAGTTGAATCACCAAGAATAAAAATAAACTCAAATCAAATTGAAATCACTACTCTCGATACAACCTCACATAATTTTCATTGGGAAACATTTTCGTTTGGAGAAAAAGCATCCAGTAAACTAATAGATATTGCTATAGTAAACAAAAATAATATTTGGGCAGTAGGAGAAATTTTCACCGAAAATACTTATACGTATGATAGTAATGGAGTATGGCAAGAACCGTATAATGCTGTTCATTGGGATGGATTAGAATGGGAATTGAAACGCATTTTAGTAAATTCTCAAGGTGAAATGATATATTCGCCCTTATATGGGGTTTTTGCACTTCCTGACGGTGAGATAGTATTTTCTGCTGGTATTCCTTATTTGCCAGAAGGGGATATATGGCAATTGCATCATTTGTTCGAATTAGGAATACTTAATGAAAACGATGGTTCAGTTTATCAGATATGGGGAAGTTCAATAAATAATCTGTATTTTGCTGGAAATAGAGGAACGATTGTACATTACAACGGTAATAGTTGGAACAAAATAAATAGTGGTATAGACATTGAAATAAAGGACATTAAAGGTGATTATAACGAATTAAATGGTGAATATGAAATTTTAGCACTTGCATCTGGGGCAACAATTGCCAGTGGAAGGGAAATCTTAAAGTTAAGTCCTAATAACTCTGAAATTTTAAATAACAACGGTATAAACCTTACCGTGAAAGAAATATGGTTTAAAAGCAATAGCAAACATTTTATAGTTGGAGACGGTATATATGTGAAAAGTGATTTGTTTAGTAATGAAACTTGGGATAAACAAAAACACAACGTTACAGAATATTATACCAACGCCATTGAGGGTACTGAATTAAATGATTTAGTTATTTGTGGAGCTCTAAATGAGGTATTACACTTCAATGGAGTTAGCTGGAGAAGTTACAGAACTACGATCAATAATGGAGCGGCAACATCATTAGTAGGTATCGACTACAAAGACAATTTATGTTGTATTACTGGATATTTAGATAGAAATGCAATTATTTATGTTGGAACAAAATAAAAGAGGAATTCAAAGGTAAAACCTATCTATTATTTTTGTGCAAAGAGCAGTTCAAAAATATAATAATTAAAATTAATTATTAGTGATGAATTAGATATAAGGTCTAGCCCTTCAAATTATTTGAAACAATAATTTCAAAAGTGATATTTTTTAAAGGAGTTTTTATGAATACTATATTTCGTATTCTTGTGTTAATAAGTTTAAATTTTTCCTTATTTGCTCAAGATAGTCCATATTATTATACTTTTAAAGAAAAAAAATATTTAGATGAATCAACTGATCATGTTGTAGTAAATATCTCAGAACAATTATCCGAAAGTGAAAAGATTTTGGCTGTTGTTGAGAATATTGAAAAAAAAGGATTTGAAACATCCGGATTATACGGACAATATAACCTTTTGGTGAAAATATCAAAAGATTTGGAATCAACCACTAATATATTGAGTGGGATAGAAAAGATAGCAAATATACAAAAGGTATATAAGACAAAAGAAAATGGTGTTGAGATTTTTTGGAATAATAAAATTAACATCCAGTTTATGCCCGGTGTTTCAGAAACAACTATTTTAGAACTATTAACCAACAATAACCTTGAAATAGTTAGTAAATCCCTAGCAGCTCCTGCTTATATAGTAAAACTTACAAATAAGGAAGATATTCTTGAAGTTGCCAATAGTATTGCTGTATCCGAGGATATTTATTATTGCTATCCAGATTTTTATTCACCTTCTTTGGTAAAAAATAGTACTCCTAACGATTATTATTATAGTAAACAGTTTTATTTAAATAATACTGGACAGGGAACTGCTCATGGTTCCTCTACTCCTGGAGCAGATATTCATATGGAGGAAGCATGGGATATAACTATGGGCAGTGCTGATATTAATATTACTATTTTAGATGATGGTATAAGATTAGATCATGAAGATTTGTCTTCAGATAAAATTCTACCTGGATGGAATTATGCCTATGGTCATTCAAATGTATCTCCTGGAGATCTAAGAGCACATGGTATGGGTTGTGCCGGAATTATAGCAGCCGACCATAATAACGTTGGTATTGCAGGAATAGCACCAAATTGTAAAATTAGAATGCTTAACATTTTTGATTATTCTGGTACTGGTACTAGTAGTGGTAATGTAGCACTCGCTATTGATGATGCTTGGACAAATGGTGCAGATGTAATAAGTAATAGCTGGTCTTTCCATGGTGAAGAGGACCCGTACTTTTGCCCGGCAATTAGGAGTGCAATCTTTAGAGCACTTAACAATGGGAGAGATGGTAAAGGATGCGTAGTAGTTTTCTCGGCTTCAAATTCAGCCAATAGAGTGGGAGGGCATCCAGGTGTTGTATCATTCCCTTCTTCAATTGATGAAGTAATATTAGTTGCAGCTTCCGACAGAAATGATATGGTAGCTAACTACAGCCCCAACTGTATGCTTGCTTCCAATATTTATCTTGATCTTAGTGCACCAAGCCATCGAGCCTCAAGCAGTGTTATAGCTACTGAAGGACCGGAAGTTTGGAGTTTAGATCAAATGTATTGGTGGGGTGTAAACAATTTTACAACCAATCCTGATGAAGGAGATCCAGAAGGACATTATAATGGACAATTTGGCGGAACATCTGCTGCTGCACCTCAAGTTGCTGCTATCACTTAAACCAGATTTGACCTATCAACAAGTTGAACAGTGTTTAATTTAATCAACTGATAAGGTAGGTGGTTATAATTACAATGCAATTCAGAATAAACCCGGAGCTTCAATTGAATTAGGTTATGGTCGCTTAAATGTTCATACTCTGCTTACCAACAGCTACCTAACTGTAATGCAAAAAAAATCTGATGGATCGGAGTTTGGATTACTTGGAAACTTTAATGGAACAGTTTTTAGTCCGGTTGCATCGGGAGAAAATATTCTTGCTGTACCTGGAGAACAATTATCAATTAAAGCTTTTACAACAAACTATAATGGAGAAAAATTCTTTGAATGGGATAACGGCGATCAAAATTATTTAAATTATTGTGACTATGAAAAATCCGCTGGAATTAATTCTTTGACTGCAAATTTCAATCCCATAAGTACCGCAACTATTTTTAATGCACTTGATGGCTCAAATAGTTATAGTGGTAACATTAGCTTTAAAGACCCTTGGTTTAGAGATGATGATACTGATGAGTTAAAAGGTATAAGAAACAGAGGTGTAAATGCAATCTATCATTCGGAAGAATGTTTTAATATTACAACTTCATCAGACTATCATGGTATTTTCTTAAATCAGAATGTAAATTTTTTGCCTGACCAACTAATATATTCAGTAGAAGCAACATCTACTCAAGATGTAACATTTAATAATAAAAACATTAAAATTTATTTCCAAAATTGGCAGGCTGAGCCAGAAAACAGTGTGGATTTTGAAGAAGAGAATAGTGCTCAAACACATGTAGTATTCAAACAATCCGGTGCTACAATAAAAGCTGTTATGAAAGGTACTAATATCACTGATGAGCCTGCTACATACAGAAACTCGAACCAAAGAAAAGTTATTCAAGTAGGAAATTATTTTGTTAGTGTATATGAAAGTATGGGTAAAGTATGGATAGAACAAAAACTAGGAACTACTGGTGATTGGGAGTTAGCAAACAATGGTAATCCGATCGTTACTACAAATGCAAAAAGTCCGTCATTAGATTTCAATACTAATCCCTTCCAGATAATATTCCAAGAAGAAATCGAAAACGGTTATGCAATTAAAATTGCAGAATATAGCCCTTCAAGCAAAGAAGTTACAAGTATAACAGAATTATACGAAACTCTGAATGGTAATTATTCTTTTGATGCTCAGCCAAGCTTTACAATTGTTGGACGAAATTGTTTAGCAATTTGGAGAGTTGAAGAGCTTGGAAGTTTTAATGATGAGCCAGGTATTTATTATGCAAGAGCATATTGTGATAATGAACTAAATGAGTATGATTGGTTAACAGGTTACACAAAAATTGCAAACACTACTGCAAACTCACAAAATGCTTCTGTTGTTGGTTTAGGAAGCCCGTGGGGCTATTTTGCTCATTTGGTTTGGCAGGAAGGAAATGAGTCAATAAAATACCAATATGCTGAATTTACAAATGCTTTAAACGATGTAGTGGAGTGGGAATTTTTCTCGGAAGTTTCAGCTGGTTGCGGTACATCCATAAACACTAACCCTTCAATGGTAGTATTAATGAGTTCGCCTTTACCTAGAGTAGTTTGGCTTGGTAAAACTGCCATTTACTATGAAGACCCAACAAAATCTTCTAATACGGATGTAATAATCTA
Organism: Melioribacteraceae bacterium; assembly: GCA_963663615.1. GTDB lineage: Bacteria > Bacteroidota > Ignavibacteria > Ignavibacteriales > Melioribacteraceae. The sequence goes on along the minus strand of OY760517.1, from coordinate 111,891 downwards.
TAACGAAAGGTTAATTCTTAGAGGTTTGCAGGGAGAAATAGGAGGAACTGTAAACTGGAATCCTCAAGAACATAAATTTGGATCGAATGTTGATGAACCTCTTATTTCACGTGCAGGGTATGATGACTATATAGTGGGCTGGTCGCAAAGTAGTGCAAAAAAATTCATAATAAATTCTAACTGGACAATTCGCTCGTTTGGAATTTCGGGTGAAGGACTCGAACTTACTTATGCTTCGGAAATGGATAATGTGCGTGCTTTAACTATTAATGAACTTGGCTCAGATCAGACAAATGAAATACTATTTTCTAATGATCTAGATCAAATACTCCCAAAAGTAAATAGAATTATAACATCTACTGGACGGGAAGGAATAATATACAAAAATGGAATGCAATTCCTTTTTACATTTGCTGATATCAATCTGGATGGAACACTAATCGAATTTAAAGATATAGATACCGAGGCTGAAATTAATAACCTTGCTGACCTAAATTCTATGCTAACAACAAAACCATTCAACGTTAGCGATCAAACAGACTTACAAGTTAGTTTACGATATACTTCTCTTAATCCTGAGCAGGTAGCAAATGATTTTGCCGATAACGATTTTGTGAAATTTAGATTAGAACTTGTTGATGTTAGTAACAACGAGGTATTAGGTATATACGATAATATTTCTTTCACCAAAAAGAATTATTCGAATAGCAATATAGTAACTTATGAAATTACAACAGATGGAATTGGCAACCGTAATGTTATATTAAGATTAGTTGTTAATGAAAATATTGAAGCAAACTACTCATTAGCACATATTTTTGCCGAAGATGAAGTAATTAGTAAAACAAATAAAAATGAAATATCCTATGCCGGTGATTTGGCAGTAACTGAATATGGACTTGCACAAAATTATCCTAATCCATTTAATCCAATAACTACTATTAACTATCAGATACCCGAAACCGGTAATGTAATAATTAAAATATTTGATATTCTCGGAAGGGAAATTACTACTTTGGTAAATGAACAAAAAAAACAGGGTGTTTACAAGGTTGAATTTGATGCATCAAATCTTTCAAGTGGTGTATATCTGTACAATATACAGGTTAATGATTATTCAAATACTAAAAAAATGATATTGTTAAAATAAAATACCCGAAGTCTTTTTCTTAATAATAGCTATTTCAGATTAGTCTGGAATAGCTATTGTAATATTCATTTCTCTGTTATATGTCATAATCATACAAAGCAATATTTTAAGTAAATTATTATTCTATATATCTTTACACACTTTATTATTATTGTTTCATAACCTAATAACAAATAATACACAGCAAATTACCTATTTTATTAATTGCACACCAAGTTTTTATTAGTATGGGTATATTTTTAAAAGGATTTTTACTGTAAGTTATAAATATCTCATAAATAAATAATTTTTATGAACTTATTTTGGAGGAAGATTTGCTTAAAATAATAAGCGGCATAAGCCGCCTATTATATAGATTATACAAAATACTACGTTGAAAATCTACATCGCCAATTTAGAAAAGTTACTAAAAACAGATCAGTTTTCCCGAATGATGAGGCTTTAACGAAGATGATTTATCTTGCTTATCGGAATATTGCTAAAAAATGGAAAACAACTTTACCTAATTGGGGAATGATTATTTCTCAACTTCCTATTAGATTTGAGGAACGACTTTCGCCGTTCCTATAAAATAACTTTTACAATTTACACAAAACCTGAGACAGTCTCGATTCTGCAATATTCTATTGGTTAGTTAACTTTAATTAGCTCAACTTCAAAAATAAGTAACTGGTTAGGACCAATTTCAGCACTTCTTCTCTGCGGACCGTAAGCAAGATCTGAAGGAACGTAAAGTTTATATTTGGCACCCTCTTTCATTAACTGAAGAGCTTCTGTCCAGCCCTTGATAACCCCTGTTACAGGGAAAGTAGCCGGCTGGTTTCTTTCATAAGAGCTATCGAATACAGTACCGTCAATAGTTTTACCTTCGTAATGTACAGTAACTTTATCTTTATCCGTAGGTTTTTTACCTGTACCTTCTTTTAAAACTTTATATTGAAGACCACTTTCAGTTTCTACAACACCATCTTCTTTTTTATTTGCTTCAAGGAATTTTTTACCTTCTTCAAGGTTAGCTTCCCCAACTTTCTTGTCAGCTTCCTGTTTCTTTTTATTCATTTCCATGAAGTATTTCTGCATTATTTCTCTTGTTACCTGTTCATCGAACATTGATTCGTTACCACTCAAGGCATTTTCAAGAGCTGAAGCTAAAACTTCGTTATTAATTTCCAACTGCTGGTTTTTCATATTTTTTGCAATATCATAAGCCAATAGGTAACTGGCTGTATCAATCTGTGTTTTTAGATCTGATTCGGTAACTGTTTTCTTCTGATTACATGCACTAAGTAAAAATAGTGATGCAAGAAGCACTAACGCGATTTTTTTCATGTTATTCCTTATTAAATAAAAATATTATCTGATGAAGTACAATTATAGTGAAAATTTACTTCCCATAAAACTTTTCGATACCGGGGTACCCTAATTTTTCCACTGCTTTTTTCTTGTCAAAAACATAATAGTTAACAATTCCTTCCGAGCATAGCGTACCTTTACCATCATATATTTTTGTTGCCACGGATGTTATCCTGCCATCCTGCTTTTCAATTTTGCCATATATTTTTATTTTACCTTTACTTGCGAGTAAAGGACGCCTGTAATTTATATTCATAGAGGATGTAACCCCTGATGTTTCCAGTTTTACATAGATAACCCAACTTGCTACCTCATCCATTAGTGTGCCTTGTATGCCTCCATGAATAACATCCTTGTAACCACAAAAGTGAGTTACCGGCTCCCATATTGAAATTATGTTCTCACCATCTTCAAAAAACTCCATCTGTAAACCATGCTCATTATTTGGTCCGCAACCAAAACAATTGTACTCCGAATTTACTCTGTAGGGATTTGTTATTTTTATCATTATTCCATTCCGTAAAATATTTTTGTTGCCAATAACAAATTTATCAAGTTTGCCGAACTTTAATAAAGCTTTTGGGGTATAAATTTTAACTTTTCTTGATTACCAATTAAAATCTTAATTCCGTAAATTTGTTATTATAATCTTATCCTAATACGGAGAGTATATTGTTTACCTGGAATGTTGATCCTGAAATTGTAAAAATCTGGATATTTTCAATACGTTGGTACGGTCTGCTGTTTGCAAGCGGTTTTGTAGTTGGCTTCCCCATCATGACGTGGATATATAAAAACGAAAACAAAAATGTTGATAACCTTAACGACCTACTTTGGTATATGATGCTTGGAGTTGTGCTTGGTGCTCGTCTCGGGCATTGCCTCTTCTACGATCCCGTTTATTACCTTAGCAACCCACTTCAAATTTTATTTATATGGAAAGGCGGACTTGCAAGCCATGGTGCAGCAATTGGTGTAACACTTGCTCTTGTTTACTACTCAAGACGCTTTAAGGATCAACCATTTTTGTGGGTAGCAGATAGAATTGTAATTCCTTCAATGCTTGGTGGTGCCTTTATACGAATTGGTAACTTTTTTAATTCCGAAATTATTGGTAAACCAACCGGTGGCGATTGGGGTGTAATATTCGAAAGGAATTTACAATACTCACAGGTACCACGTCATCCTGCTCAGCTTTATGAAGCAATTGCTTACCTGCTAATCTTTGCTTTTCTTATTAACTTTTACCGAATTACAAAAGGTAAGTTTAGAGAAGGTTTTACACTTGGAATGTTCCTGATTCTTGTATTTGCATTCAGGTTATTTGTAGAAAATTTCAAGGAAAACCAGTCATCCTTTGAGCAGGGTATGCTATTAAATATGGGACAAATATTAAGTATTATTCCAATTCTTGCGGGTATCTATCTGGTATTTTTTCATAAACCCAAACCTAAAAACACAAAGGGAAAGAAAATCCGCTGATGGAAGAAAAAGAATATATACAACAACTTGCAAAAAAATATGAACCGATGGTTAAGGATTTTCTGGGTGAATTTAATAAATCTGAAAACAACGAAGAGTTTAAGCTTCCCGGCAAAACTCTTTTACTTGGCTCGGAAATTTTTGGTCAGTTTGAACTTACCGATACGCAACATCTTCTTTTTGCACAGGTAAAAAGCATTGAACATGCAAAATATATTTTGTACGCTAACAGGAAAACTCCTGCCAGCATACAATTACCTATAAACGATAATGATGTTAATTCTGCTGTTAAAGATTACGAAAAATACCTCGACAATCTTGTTAAGGATATTATATCGGACTACCTTATACAATACCCTACCAGCAGCAGATATATGACAGTTACGAATACTATTTTTAAGATGCTTAATTTGAACAGGTATTGATTTTGATTGAACTTGGAAACAACATCAAGGAGTACATCCTCAAACATTTTGGGGGTGATTTTTTAGTTAGATACGCTGATTATATTTACAAACCTCACATAAACTATATTAGATTACATCCTGATAAAACCAAACATGAACGCATTATTTCAGGATTAGGTAACTATGGTATTACCCTTGAAAAGCTTGACAATTTCGAAAATGCTTACGCAGTAAAATCAGGAAACGAATCTCTTGGTAAAACTCTTGAATATACTCTTGGTTTATATTACATCCAAAGCCTTTCCTCAATGATACCACCACTTGTAGTTAAACCAACAAGTGAGGATAAAGTACTTGATCTTTGTGCAGCACCTGGCTCAAAAACTACCCAGCTTGCCGAAATGATGGATTACAAGGGGCAAATTTATGCCAACGAACTTGTAATAAACCGCATCAAGATACTTGTGCACAATATGGAAAAGCAAAGCATTCCAAATATTGGAATAATTAAGGGGAAAGGGGAAGTACTAAGTAATAGGTTCCCGGAATATTTCGACAAGATTTTGGTTGACGCTCCTTGTAGTGCACTCGGCATACTTCAGAAAAAAGGGGAAGTTTCAAACTGGTGGAACAAAGACCTTGCACAAAACTTGTCGGATACACAATTCAAGTTGCTTGTTTCAGCAATTAAAATGGCAAAGGTTGGCGGTGAAATAACCTATTCAACTTGTACACTTACACTTGAAGAAAACGAACTTGTTCTGCACAATATATTAAAAAAATACCCTGTTGAGCTTGAAGAAATTGAACTCCCTGTACCTTCGCAACCGGCTTTTACCAAATACGAGGGTGAACAGCTTAATCCTTCAATTAAACTTGCCCACAGAATTATACCATGGGAAATTAATAGCGAAGGCTTTTTTGTTGCAAAATTAAGAAAGACAGATGAAGTTAAAGGAACTGCCAAGGTAAAAAAAACAAAGAACAACTTTTTTGTATCAGCCGGTAGTAGCAAAATAAAGGAGAAACTGCAAAAGTTAAGCGACCAGTTCGATATACCATATGAGGAATTTGCTCAATACAAATACTATTTCAAGAAAAATGATGTGTTCTTTATTCATAAGGACTGGGAAACAGATACTCCTGACATGTTTGTAAGAATAGGACTTAAATTTGGGCAGTTTGACAGGCATAATAATATTCAGCTGAAAAACTATCCGGCAAAAGTTTTTGAACACATGGCAAAAAGAAATGTAACTGAGCTGAATAATTGGGACGATATTAAGACTTATTTTGACGGACGCATAATTAAGCATGAATTTGAAGCCAAAGGCAAGCAGATAATAAAGATAAGAGGCGACGTTGCCGGGGTAGCTGTCGCCTCAAAGGATGGATTAAAAAGTCAGTTCCCGAGAGCTTTAAGAACCTCGGAAATACTTTTACCCGATAAACTTAGTTAGTATTGGCAGGACCCCTGCCTCTTCTTAATGGACGTTCCCTTTTATTCTTTTCAACGAATACTTCATATAGTTTTAGCTGTTCCGGAGTAAGAAGTGCTGATATTTTCTTCTGCTCATCCAAACGGATTTGCTGCATTTTTTCGAAGTTTGGCTGAGTGCCGGGTTGTTTGCTGCTTCTCAACTCTTGAACTTCCTTTTCGGATGCTTCAATAATTTTGGTTACAGCGGCATATTGTGCATCATTTAATCCAATCGCCTGGTTTATATGCTTAACCCTGTCCTCAACAGAAACAGGTCTCATACCCATTCTGCCCTTACCTTGTCTCATACCTTGTGCAGTTACAGTTACTGTTAGTACAGCTACCAGCAAAACCAATATATTTCGTAACATTTGTTTCTCCTTTTTAATGAGTTTATTTGCTCATTGGACAACAAATGTTTTGCTTCGGTTTAATCCATTTCCAGCAATTTGTTAAAATCGCGTATTCCTGTCGGGTCTGAAATAATCGTAAGTCTGTCACCTTCTCGTATAACTGTTGAGCCTCGAGGAATTATGGATTCACCATTTCGAACTATCATGGCAACAAGACAGTTTTCAGGAAAATCAGCTTCCTTAATCATTTTACCGGTAAACTGGTTACTGTTTTTATCTTCACCAATAATAAGACTCATATAATTATCATGCCGCAACATAACAGATTTAATCTCAAGTTCGGAGGTTGCACTATCCCAATCGGCAGCAAACGATTCTTCATCAACCCTGCCGGCAATTTGGGCTAACATGCGCAAATGCTGGGTATGATCTTTATCCGGACTTGCAAGAAAAAACACTGCACTAATTATCTGCGTTTCCTCGTCATGATCGGTAAGTGGATTATTAAACGTAATAGAGATACCTTTTTTGCCACGTACAATTACCATTTTAGGTGAGTCTAGTCCGTCAATACGCAAGTGAGGTAAAGCAACGCCATGGGTAACCGGAGTAGCACCAATACGGTTTCCCTCAACAAATTGCTTGTTAATTTCTTCGGCAGTATGAGGTACATGTTGTGCAAGCCACTCGGCAGCTTTAATTGAAAGCTCCTCAAAATCGGCTCTTTCATCAAGATCAATAAGTTTACTTTTAAGAACTATCTCATCAAAAGGATCGTGCTTACGTAAACCTTTTTCCTTCAATATTTCTCTTAATTCTCTATCCAGACCAATAAAACGGCTACGACCCAAACGCTCAAAAATATGGTAGATTGCACCGTTACGACTAACTCGTTTTTGTCCGTAATAATTGTACCATAATACAGCAGCTAAAACCAGCCCCAATGAAAACATTATTGAGAGCCAGCCCATTTTTGAAATTAGGTACATTGGAGCCAAAATACCGGCTATCTGCATATATGGATAAAATGGTGATTTATATCCCGGGTCGTAACTTTCTATTTTGCTTTCACGCATTACAATTACAGCCAGACAAACAAATGCAAACATTACAAGCTGAAACGCACTGGCAAGTTTGGCTATTTTAGTTGGATCGAACAGTACAAGAATAACCATTATTAAAAGTACCGTAACGACGAGTGAATTATTAGGATTGCCTGATTTACTAAGACGCCTGAACCAAAGGGGTAGCAGATGATCGCGGCTCATTGCAAGCGGGTAACGGGAAGCAGACAATGTACCGGCATTTGCCACACTTATAAAGGATGCAAGGGCAGCTATCGAGATTAGAATAACACCGGTTTTACCGGCAAATTTTTCGGCAGCAAGTGCTGCAGGAGTAAGTGCACCGCTAAGTTCTTCAATAGGTATTAGTCCCACCATTACAGCAGTTCCAAGTACGTACACAACCAAAGCAGTACCAAGTGAAATAAAAATACCAAGTGGCAGATTTTTTTCAGGATTTTTAACCTCTTCGGAAAGAGATGCAACCTTTGTAATACCAATATAACTTATATAAACAAACCCCGCTGCGGAGGCAATATCTTCAAAGGAGTTACCAAACATATCCCTGAATGAAGCAAAATTAACATTTGCACCACCATATCCAATAAACAATACAAGTATAAGAAGCAAAGCAGCCACCAGAACAATCTGCATCCGGCTACCGGAAGATGCCCCCTTGATGTTTATTGCACCCAGAACAAGGGCAATAACCAACGCAATAGGCACAATAGGCAAATCAGGGAAAAACAGATTTATATAAGCACCCATACCAATAAGTGCAAAAGAAACTTTAAGGATAAGCGATAAAAATGTACCAACGCCACCAATTGTACCAAACATTGGTCCCAAAGTTCTGTCCATAAAATAATAAACACCGCCGGCACGAGGCATTGCAGTAGCAAGCTCAACAATACTAAACATTGCGGGTATAAGTGGAACTGCAGCTAACAAATAGGCAAATATAAGACCTGAACCAGCCATTGAGGCGGCAAGCCCAGGCAAAAGGAAAAAGCCGCTTGATATGGTAGTACCGGTAGCAATACCAATAACACCAAGTAAACTTAATTCTTTCTTTAATTTTTTCTTGTCTGAACTCATATAATTAAATCTTTCAATAATTTGGATGAGAATTTAATTAAATTTTTCCTGTATGGGTATAAAAATCTTCTCCGTTATTCCTTGTATGGATAAACAGCAAGTCTGCTCTTACCATCTTAATCAGTGTTCTGGATGCTCTTCTTCGCGAAAGGTTGGCAATTTCTTCCAGTTGCTTAACTGTTATATACTCATTCTTTTCGAGATATTCAAAAACAATTTTTTCGTTTTTGCCTATTTCGTACTTAATAAGTGGCTTTTCACCCGATTGTGCTTGTAAAATCTTTATCATTTCCCTGCTTGCAGGAATACTCTTATCTGCCTGCCTTACATATACCTGGGCAGTTCGCAAATCAAGCTCAGCCTTATAATCCTGCACACGGTTAGGTTTAATCTCCGATTCAAATATTTCAGCAACTACAAGCTCAACATCATCAACATCAATATAATGTATTGTGTATTCGGGGGTAGGTTCAATATGGTTATTGATACACTCGGTAAGCAGTTCGGCAGTTTCTTTTTCGCTCCATACACCGGTTATTTTACCGTTATCTTCAACTCCAAAAATAAGATAACCCCCGGCAGTATTAGCAAAGGCAATAATTTCCTTGGCAATTTTTTCATGCTCGGAGTATCGTTGTTTGAACTCGACAGTAAGACTTTCGCCTTCCTCAATAATTTTTAGCAGCTGACGGCGAGTCATAACAATACTCCGATATTTATTAACAGCAATACTACTTCTGTTTTGAAGAAGTAGTATCTGTAACAGAATTATTATTCAAATTGTTCTGTTGATCAAGGGAATCGGGAGTAATTAGTGTAGAATCCTTTAATACTGCAACCGAATCAACAGCCAATGAATCCTGCGGTAAGGCTGCCAGCGAATCAGCAATTTCCTGTTGACGAACAATTGCTGCCAACGAATCAGCGATATGCTTCTGTGCCGCTGCAATTGAATCCGCTATTCTTTTCTGTTCTGCCCTGTAAAAATCGTATTTTTTCTTTACCGATTTGGTATAAACGCTATTCTTGTAATTATTTGAAAGCGTATCATAAACCGAAAAAGCAGAATCGGGCATATCAAGTTTATTTTCCAGGATATAACCTTTCGTGAATAGTGCACGCGGGGCGTACTGCGATTCAGGATACACTGTATAAACCGAGTCGAAATTAACAAGTGCTTTTGTAAACTCGCCATCAAGGAAAAAGTCTTCAGCTTCCATATACTTAACTTCAGCTTTATCCTTTCCTTTACTTATTAGCTCCTTACCCAGTTTTTTAGCAGCTTCGTTAGCAACTTCGTCATAATAATAATTTTCATAAACATAATTGTATATACTATCGGCTTTTTCCTGGTCACCAACTGTAAGGTAGTACGTACCAATTGAATAAACTAATCTCGGTTCAAAATACTTGGCACCATGTTTTTCCTTTATATCATTATAATATTTCATAGCCGAATCGGGAATATTTAATTCGGTTAGGAAAAGGTTACCAAGCTCAAATTTTGTTTTTGCCAGCAAATTATTCAAACTATCAGCTTCAAGTCTGGGTTTACTTGGTTTGGTTGGAATAACTTCAGGTTCGGCATTAGGGTCATCTTCAGTTAAATCAAACTCGGTAGTATCCCTATTGAGATAAGCTTCATAAGTTAGCGAATCCCTTATAAAAGCAGAGCTATCAGTAGCATAAAGGTACTGCATTGAATTTCTGTATATATTACCTGAAAGTGTAGAATATTTATCGAAAAGATTTTTCTTTCTACCAGCCTGTGCCTTGTATTCGGGAGCCATTGCAGCCCTAACCGATTTCCCGTAGAAAAACTTGGCACTATCAAAATCCCTGTAATCGCTTTCCCAAATTACACCAAGCATGTACTCTGCACGTCCGGCAGCTTCACCACGTTTGTAAGTAGTATCAACATCATAGAACTGGTTATAGGCAGTATCAACTTTACCCTGTTCATACCAAATCAAACCTTTTTCAAGATCAATTACATCAAAATTATCCTGATTTTTATCCTCATCACGCAGTTCTTCAAGTACAGCCAAACTTTCATCAAGCCTATCCAACTGTTTAAGAAGTTTCGCATTTTCGAATTTACTGTTAAATTCAATTTCGTAAGTAGGTTCGTATTGAGGTACTTTGGCAAAAGCTTCGGAGGCATTTTCAGGTTCCTCAAGCAAGGTGTAAAGTTTACCCATCTGGAAATATATTTCAGCTTTCAGTTCATCATCATCGGTTTCCTCAAGTAAACTTTCGCTGTATTCAATTGCCCTGTAATAGTTTTCGCGGTATATAAGAAATGCAATTTGTGTTACAGCAGCATCCACTATAATTTCATCGTTATCATCAATTTTGGCAGAATCTCTCACCTCATTAAGTATATCCATGCCCTCATCAAAATTACGAAGATGAAGTTCGGTTTTACCGAGCCACAACTTGTTTTCAAGAAGCAGATCACTATCTAAAATTACAGAAAGCTCATTAAATTTTCTGCGGGCTTTAATAAACTCCTGCTGGTAATAAAACGCCTTTCCAATCATAAGGAGTGAATTATCGAAATATGCAGATTCTCTGTGGTCCTGCAAAATAGCGGAACATTTTTCAATAACTTTCTGAATGTTCTGAGTTTGTGCTTTTGCTCCATTATCGGCTTTAAAGTCAAAGCGATCAACAGTTCCTTCCTGTATAGCCTCTTCTACTTCCCCAAAAAACTTTTGGGCATTAAAGTAGGTATTGAAATAGGAATTAAAATTCCGCCAAACGCTGCAAGATGTTAGAATCAACAACAAACTTAAAAACAGCAAACTTTTGTTACTAATTTTAATATTCAAGATTAACTGCTCCGGTAATTTATAATGCTTCGGGTCCCGACTCATCAGTCCTTATCCTGATAACATCCTCAACATTCGAAATGAATATTTTGCCATCACCAACCTGACCGGTTTTGGCAGTTCTCAGAATAGCATCGATAACCTTTTCGGTATCGGGATCATCCACCACAATTTCAATCTTAATTTTCGGCACAAATTCAATCTGGTACTCACTGCCCCGATATGTTTCCTTGTGACCTTTCTGTCTGCCGTACCCTCTAACTTCCGAAATCGTAAGTCCTTTTATTCCTTCTTCCAAAAGGGCTTCCTTTACCTCATCTAACTTAAAGGGACGTATAACGGCTTCAATTTTTTTCATAAGAACCTCTAGTTGTTTTTACCGTGGCACTGTTTGTATTTTTTACCACTACCGCAAGGACAAGGTTCATTCCTTCCTACTTTTTCTTCAGCACGTATTGGTTTCTGTTTACCTGCAACGGAACCTTCACCCTGCTGCTGACCTTTAAGACCCATGTTTGTACTGGCGTCTTTCTGGGTTACCATACGTTGCTGTCTTCTCTGCTCCTGTACATCTTCCTGAACCTGAGGCCAGTATTTAAATACAAAGCTAATAATTTCATCACGAAGATCTTCCAACAGGCTAACAAACAGCTTAAATGCTTCACCTTTATATTCAACAATAGGATCTTTCTGACCGTAAGCACGAAGGTTAATACCTTCCTTAAGATCATCCATTTCCCTTAAGTGTTCTTTCCATTTTTCATCAATTACATGCAGAACAGCATATCTTTCAAGACGAGCCATCATCTCGATACCAAGAGCCTCTTCCTTTCTGCTGTAAAAATTGAGTGCTGCTTCAAGCACTGCATTTTTAACACCGTCTTCTTTCATTTTTTCGAAAGCTTCCGGTTCAATTTTAAGATCAACAAGAGTTTTTGTTACCAACTCTTCATTCAAACCTTTTGTATCAACACTTTCGTAATATTTTTCAACAAGCGAATCGGCAAATTCATCAAGATAGTTAACAATTTCATCTTTCAAACGTTCGCCTTCAAGTGCCTGACGGCGGCGATTGTAAATAACTTCACGCTGCTGATTCATTACGTTATCATACTCAAGCAGTCTTTTACGAATGGCAAAGTTATTTTCCTCAACCTTTTTCTGTGCTCTTTCAACCGATTTGGAAATCATGCTATGCTCAATAGCTTCACCTTCTTCCATACCGATGCGGCTCATAACATTTGTTATTTTATCACCGCCAAAAATACGCATCAAATCATCTTCAAGTGATATATAAAACTTGGAGTTACCCGGGTCTCCCTGACGACCAGCACGACCACGTAACTGTCGGTCAATTCGGCGGGATTCATGACGTTCGGTACCAAGAATATACAAACCGCCAATTTCCTTTATACCGGAACCAAGTTTAATATCGGTACCCCTACCAGCCATGTTGGTTGCAATTGTTACCGCACCGGGCTGACCCGCATGTGCTACAATTTCGGCTTCACGACTATGCTGCTTGGCATTTAGTACGTTATGCCCAACACCTTTACGTTTAAGCATACGGCTAAGAGTTTCCGAAACTTCAACCGAGGCAGTACCAACCAGTACCGGACGCTGTTCAGCTCTAAGTTGTTCAATCTTATCTATAATAGCGTTATATTTTTCACGCTTGGTTTTGAAAATTGCATCGTTTTCATCGAGACGAGCAATAGGTCTGTTTGTAGGAATTACAACAACTTCCAGTTTATAAATTTCGAAAAACTCACCTTCTTCAGTTTCCGCTGTACCTGTCATACCGGAAAGTTTTTTATACAAACGGAAGTAGTTCTGTAATGTAATAGTTGCAAGAGTTTGCGAATCCTTTTCTACCTTTACATTTTCCTTGGCTTCAATTGCCTGGTGCAAACCATCCGAGTATCTTCTTCCCGAAAGCACGCGACCGGTAAATTCGTCAACAATTGCTACCTTGCCATCTTCGGTAATAACATACTCATCATCCTTCTGGAACATTGTGTATGCACGAAGTAACTGGTTAAGTATATGTATTACTTCACTTCTTTCCGAGTAAAGTTTGTAAAGTTCTTCTTTTCTTTTCGTTCTATCTTCATTAGAAAGCTCAGGATCGTTTTCCATTTTGCTTATTTCGGTACCAAGGTCAGGTAAAACAAAAAATTCCTTACCTTCACGTGAACCGGCAGCAAGTTCCTCACGACCTTTTTCGGTAAGATCAATTGAATGATTTCTTTCATCAATTGCAAAGTAAAGCTCAAAATCAACCTCAGGCATTCTTTTACCTTTTTCACGCAGGTAAAACAATTCGGTTTCATGAAGCAGTTTTGCCATTTCAGGTTCACCCAAAAGCTTAATAAGGCGTTTATTTTTAGGGAAACCACGATGTGCCCTTAGAATCGCCATTCCGGCTTTTTCTTTATCACTTTCAAAATTATCTTCAGCTTCCTTAACAAGCTCGGCAACCAGTTTGGATTGTTTTCTGAAAAGCCTTTCAATCCTTGGTTTCATATCGTAAAATTTCTGGGTATTCGATTCAACCGGACCCGAAATAATCAATGGAGTTCGGGCTTCGTCAATTAAAACGGAGTCAACCTCATCCACTATAGCATAATTATGAATACGCTGTACACAATTTTCTTTCATTACCGCCATATTATCGCGCAAGTAATCGAAACCAAACTCGTTATTTGTACCGTAAGTAATATCGCAAGCATATTCAGCCTGTCTTTGCGATGGGTCCATATCATTAAGAATAACACCAACGGTAAGACCGTGAAACTTAAATACCTCACCCATCCACTGGGAGTCTCGTTTTGCAAGGTAGTCGTTCACGGTAACAACGTGTACGCCTCTTCCGGTAAGTGCATTAAGGAACATTGGCATGGTAGCCACAAGTGTTTTACCTTCACCGGTAGCCATTTCAGCGATGTTACCCCTGTGCAGCACAATACCACCAATAAGCTGAACGTCATACGGTATCATATTCCAGTTAATTTTACTACCGGCAGCATCCCACGATTTGCCAACAAGTCTGCGGCAGGTATCCTTAACCACAGCAAAAGCTTCAGGTAAAATTTCATCCAGAACATCTTCATACAGATCATCAAGTTCATCATTAAGCTTATCAAGCTTCTGATAAAGTGATTCCCTGTCGGAATCAGCCTCATCGGCTCTTAAGGTTTCCTGAATTTCCTCAATTTCTTTTCTTAATTCAGCAGTTTCATCATTTATTTTTCTCTTAAGATCTGCACTTTTTTCTCTAAGTTCATCATCTGTTAAATCTGTTAATGTATCATATATCGCATTAATCTCTTCAACTACAGGCTGGTATTCTTTAAGAACCTTTGCGTTCTTGTCGCCAAACACCTTTTTCAATAATCCGCCTAACATTTAAAGCTCCGTTTTTTTCCAAATATCAAAGTTACAGAAAGACCCCTTGAAAAGCAATTTGCGAAGTGCATCCCCATTACCGAATTGATTATCATTTTATTAGTTTTTATATAACCCTATTAAAAGAGTTTGCAAATAATATTCTTATTTTCGATTTAAAATAATCAAATATTTTGGATACATTCCATACAATAAGTTATGACCTTTTGTTGTTTTTTTCAGAAATTTTATAAACACAATGAATAGACCGGAAAAATATAAGGCAAGTAGCGATTTAAACTCGGTACTGGTTACAGCCTCCAGGGGCTTTTTAAAGCCGGAAAATTTCGATAGGCTGGTTACCAGTATTGAGGGCGAAGCTGCAAAATATTATTTCGATAATTTTGCCGAGGCAAATCTTATCCGAATGGTTAATTCGCTTTTCGATCCGGTATCTTTCCTTTCCGATGCATTACATTACCCGCACCATATAGAAATTGTTGTTGCCATTGCTGCAAACTCGAACTACCTTACAGATATAGTTGTACGCAATCCCGAATTTCTTTATCAGTTATTTGATACCGATTTTCTGGAAAGGGAAATAATTTTTGATGAACTTTACCATGAAACTCAAGCTGGTATAAAAAAATATAAATCATTTGCTGCAAGGGTAAACTACCTCCGCTCAACCAAAAGAAGGTTAATGCTTAAAATTGGACTAACAGACATTCTTGGTATTTTTCCTTTAATTAAAATTACACACCAGATAACTGTTCTTGCCCGGGTAATTTGTGCATCGCTATTAGACCTCTGTATTTATAAAGTTGCTGAGAAGTACAACTACACACCAACATTACCCAAGTATGTTCTTTGTTCGCTGGGTAAAATGGGAGGCGATGAGCTTAATTACAGCAGCGATGTTGATTTTATTCTGTTTTACGATAAAAATGAAATTGTTGGCGAAAATAGTACCGAATATTACGATATTCTTAATGAGGCGACACAGCTTTTTATTAAGGAGGCAACCGAAAAAACAGAACGCGGATTTCTTTATCGGGTTGATTTCCGGTTGCGTCCGGATGGGCTTAATTCACCTTTATGCCGTACTCTGCCCGATTACATAAAGTATTACGAAGTTAAGGGTGAGGACTGGGAAAGGCAAATGCTCCTTAAGCTTGGATTTGTATCGGGTAATGATGAGCTTTACGAACAATTCCGGAATTTTATTCGAGGATTTATTTTTCCTTCCGTCTATTTGCAATCCCCAATTGAGCAAATTAGAAAGATGCGGAAAAAAATTGAAGACCGCAGTGCCGGCGAGGATAATATAAAAACCTTTCGTGGTGGAATAAGGGATATAGAGTTTTCCGTTCAGGCTCTTCAGTTAATTGGTGGTAAAAAGTACAGGGAGATTGTAACCGGCAACAGCTTAATTGCCATTAAGGCAATGCTTGGCAAGGGTATCCTTAATGAGGATGAACATAATATTTATACCGAAGCCTATATTTTTTATCGCAAGGTTGAGCACTACCTGCAGCTTATGAATGATAACCAGACTCATGTTATTCCCGTAAAAGGGGATATTCCTCCTAAATTGGCTGCATTCCTCGGCTTCGAGAACGAAGACTCATTCCGGCATGCACTTGAACTAAAAAGAAATAATGTGAGAAAAATATACAACTCTATTATGGATATTGAGGTTGAAGAGGAACATGTGGTTGATGTTTTTGTCGAAATAAAATTTTCGGATTATCGCAGTGCCGAAAAAAATCTGCAATTCCTGGCAACAGGTAAAGGATTATTAGGTGAAAAGAATTTCGATAAAAAAACTATTGATCTATATACTGAAATAAAACAAACATTAGCCAGCTATCTGCATGGTAATACTCGTCCTGATGCTGTACTGGCTGAGTTTACCAAATTTATGCAAACAGTAAGGTTTCACTCAATCTGGTATGGTGAGTTCAGGAATAGGGAATATTTTGAAACAATCCTGAAAATTTGCGATTACGCCGCAATTGGTTCATCGTACTTCCGGCATGACAAATCTCTGGGTGAAATGCTCCTTACCCGGAAAGTATTTGTTCAAAATGTGTTTGAATATTACAACGAGCTTAGTCTTAATCAGATTCTGTATATGCTCTCGGTTC
Organism: Melioribacteraceae bacterium; assembly: GCA_963663615.1. GTDB lineage: Bacteria > Bacteroidota > Ignavibacteria > Ignavibacteriales > Melioribacteraceae. The sequence continues at coordinate 95,133 of OY760517.1, read as the reverse complement.
AGTTTGCCCTAAAGCTGATAAAGAATACACATTTTTCGGGATACCTGACTGGCTACCTAAATAATGTGCTTCAGCGTAAAATAGAACAATTCGATTTTGAATATGACTACTTTATAGTGGCTCTCGGAAGTTCTGCTACCGATGATATGCATTTTGGAAGTGACTTTGACCTGATTGTTGTTGCCCGCAACATTGAAAAACATCCTGATATATTTAACCATTTTCAGCAATTCCTAAATAGCATAAAGCAGGAGCTTGCACCTTTCGAGGTAGATTTCCGTTTACGCCCCGAAGGAAAAAACTCACCTATCGTTACTGATATAGAAGCATTCAAAAAATATCTTGAAAAGCGTGCACAGATATGGGAGTTCCAGGCATTCCAGAAAATGAGGTTTGTATCAGGGAACATTAATATGTATGATGAACTTGTTAGCTCAATAATAAACCGGATTAAAGATTTTGACGGGGAGAAACTGAAACTTGAGATAAAAGGGATGCATAAAAAGTTTACTGCTCAAGCAACTTCGGGATTTACTAAACGCACAGACCTAAAAAAAAGCAGAGGTACGTTAGTTACCATTGATTTTTTACTCCAGTATCTGTTCCTTGTTAACCCTGAAATTGCATGTAATGCACTTGCAAAAAGTACACCGGAAAGAATTATGCTGCTCGCCAAACTTATACCTGAATACAAAGATATTACAAAGTTAATTGATGCATACAATTTTTATAAATATCTTGAAATATCGAATCAAAATCTTTTTAACCAAAGAAGCTCGGTATTGCCAACCGAAAATACAAAGCAGGAAAAACTTGCTGTATTTGCAGGCTATAATAGTTACGCCGAACTGGAAAAAGAATTGAAGGCTACACAGAAAATAGTTTACAAATATTTTGAACAATTTTTAGGATAAACAATTGGAACTACTTAAAAAATATTATAGCTGGATAATTACTGTTATAACTTTTATTGTTTATTTATTTACGCTGGCACCCTCGGTTGTGCAAATTGATTCGGGTGAACTTGCTGCCGTGCAGTCAACACTTGGCATTGCCCACCCTACAGGCTACCCTCTTTTTACAATGCTGGGATATTTGTTTGTGCAACTACCACTTCCATTCAGCAATATTTTTATGTCGAATCTGCTTTCGGCAATATTCTGTTCCGCAGGAATATTTATATTTACGAAAAGTCTGCACCTTATACTAACAAACTCATTTGTGGCGATAACCACCGAAACTGAAAAATTAGTAAAAGGTAAAAGCAAAAAGAAGCATGGCAGGGAAAAGCTTACGGAATTAGTTCCGTTAACCGATCTTGTAATTTATTCCGGCATTTTTGCTGGTAGTCTTATACTTGCGTTCAGTAAAACATTTTGGTTCCAGAGCACCTCGGTTGAGGTATATTCGCTCCATATATTATTGATAAACCTTATAATTTATTTCGTTCTTAAGGCTTTTGTTAATGAGAACGAGGGAATAAAAAAATGGCTTATTGTTGCTGCCGTTCTTGCTCTCGGGTTTTCTAACCACATGACAACATTGCTGGTTATTCCCGGACTTGCATATATATATTTCATGAAAGAATCATTCAGCAAGGATGCAGTTATACGGATTGGTTATATGTTATTACTCTTTTTCCCTTTGCTAATAATTATATATTCATATCTGCCAATAAGGGCGGCAATGGCTCCAGCATTAAACTGGGGCAATCCTGTTGATTACGAACATTTTATGCGTCACTTTATGGGTAAACAATACCAGGTATGGTTATTCTCATCATTCGATGCCGCAGGTAAACAATTCAACTACTTTGTTACAAACTATGCGAGCGAGTTTTCCTATGCAGGTTTATTATTAATTCTGCCCGGAATATTCTACTCATTCAAGTTGAATAAACATATTGCACGCTTTCTGCTTGTTACATTTCTGTTTACTGTTCTTTACTCGATTAACTACGATATTAACGATATAGATTCATATTTCCTTTTGGCTTACATTGTTAGCGGTGTGTGGGCAACATTTGGTATAGCTTTTATACTTACCAGACTAAAAAACATAAAACGCGAGTTTATCCTTGCTGGTCTTGCCGTTGTAATTTTACTTAATGCAGGTATCAACTTTACCAAATCGGATCAGAGTGATGTGTACATTTACGAGGATTATACAAAAGCTGTAATGAACAGCGTTGAGGATGATGCTATTATTATTGGCTACCAGTGGGATTACTGGCTTTCGGCTTCCTATTATTACCAGAATGTAGAGGGAGTTAAGCCAAATATCACCGTTATCGATAAGGAATTGTTACGCCGTTCATGGTATTATGATCAGCTTAAAAATGCCTCGCCAAACCTTTTTGATGGTGTTGAAAATAATGTTTATGCTTTCCTTGATGCACTTGTACCTTTTGAACGTGGTGGTAAATATAATAGTCAGAAGCTCGAAACCAACTACCAGGCTATTATGACGGGACTTGTACAAAATCAAATTGCAACCAGACCAATATACCTGGGTCCCGAACTTGTACAAAATGAGTTCAGAAACAGACAGTTTGTGCTGCCACAGGGTTACAAAATTGTACCGCATCAACTAATGTTTAAGGTTGTGCCGGATACCAATACCTACTTTGAAGCTGGTATTCCCGAGTTTAGTATTCGCTACCCGGAAGAGGACAACTTTTATACAGGCTCAATAAAACGTATTGTGAAGGAAGCATTATTGCAGCGTGCCATTTATGAAAAGTATAATAACAAGCCCGAAAAATCAGAACTCTACATTAACAAATACAAAACCGATTTCCCGGATGCACCAATTTCGGCAAAGGTTAAACAGATACTCAATCTAAAATAAAAGCCGCTTGTATTAAACCCTCCACAGGATGGATTATCATTACACCGGTAATCCATCTTACAGGTTAGGGTTGGGTGGGAAATAAGCTTGCTAAATAAATATTGGCAGGGGTAAAGCTGATTACCCCAAACTAATTATTTACTTCTTCTTCAAAAATGGGGTTGGTACTTGTGGCAATGCACACCATTGTGCAATTTTGTTATAACCTTCAGCAATATCCTGTGCTATACTTATACCATTTTTAACACCCTGTACAGTTTTGCTTAATGTTGATTTTTTATCTTCAAAAGCCTCAACAACCCGCCTTAGTTTGTTTGTTAAACCGGAACGTTTTACTTCCGTTTTATCCTGAATATTTTCAATTTTTTGAAGGGCGTCCGCTGCATCTTTCAACTCATTTGCTTCTTCCCTCTTATTAATACTTTGTAGTGAATAAGCTAACTCATTAAGGCTACCCTGAACATTAAAATTACAGTCTGTAAAATTAAAGTTGTTTTCCTCAATTCTTACGTCTCTATTACCAATATTCATTGTACCATAATTAATAATACCTTCAGGAATATTATATTTGTCTTTCTCTTTTCGCAAATCAATATCCTGATCTGTGATTTCATCATAATACATTCTATTCTTTTTTGAGTAACCTGCAATTTTCCTTTCAGAAACCCAAACTGGATGTTGTTCTTCTATTTCTTCAAGGATTTCTCCATACCTTGTTACTCTGTATCTTAGCTCAGGTTTTTTGGTTTTGTATGAATCATAAATATCATTTAACGTATCACGTATTTCCGTTAAATATTCCTTTTTCTCAATACCCTTTACTTGTACAGAAATATTCTGCCCGTCCTTTTGTACCAACGCAATAGCTTTATTCCCTATTTCCAGAATTACACCATATCGCCATACCAACACACAGTTTTTTCTCGATACCTTTTTTATATCTCTATTCATACGAACTATAAACCTTGGTATAACATCGGGAGGAATTGGTTGTTCGGAATGATATTTGAGCATTAAACTATCATCAAGTTTAAATTCAGGGAAGTATTCCTTTGCGGGTTGATCTTCATCCAACAAGTGAGGTATTACAAGTCTATTCGTATTCTTTGCTTTGTACGCAAGCTCATAGTGAATCATAAGGTTAAAAATAAATTCATGTTGTTCAACTGGATAGCGATCAATATTCTCTTTGAATATTTCATTAAAGTCATCAAGAACAAGTGAATGTATTTTAACATTTTTTAACCAGTTAATTACTTGATATACTCCCTGACTAATCCATTCAGGATTAAGAACAAGCGTATCGTAACCTTCAATATCCGGATACCATAAACTAATACCCAGTGCGTGGAGGTTTGATAAAAGTTTATCGGGTTCCTCAATCTCATAATCTTTGGCAATTTCATCAAACTTATCTCTGCTTATATACTCCTCACCTTTACTTTCCACTCCCCTTACAAATAATTCTCCAAGTTTTTCCTTTACTTTAAAATATTTTGTTGGGATTTTCTGGTTATCCCAAGACGGATTAGTTGAGATATATCTGATTACAAACTGTCTGAATTCACCTAATTTTTCTGGATTATTGCCAATTGAAAAACTCTCGAATCTTTCGATAGGATATTTTGATTTTAAAAAATTTTCCGGGATATCCGGTTTGTGCCCATCTCTCTCATTTACCAAAATTATTGCTTTGGAATCACCACCATAATTTTTCATGTGGTCCAACCAATACTTAAGTCGGTTTCTGTCTTCCGACCTCCCGTCATAAACAATTATATAAAGACTTCTTTCCGAAAGAAAAAATTTATGAACCGCATGTGTAACTGTATGTCCGGCAAAATCCCAAATATTTACATTAATTTTTTCTTTTTCCAATTTCCATAGTGTGGTATCAACACCGGCGGTACTCTCATCCTCTTTTGTCATCTCTGCATTCGGATCAATAAGCTTCCGTGCAAGGCATGTTTTACCGGCTCCTTTTTCACCAAGAATAATAATCCTGGCTTCATTTAATCTATTCGCCCCTTCTCTAAGGTTAATTAAGTAATCGGCAACTGCAGCAGCACCTTTTTCTTTTATTTCTTCTGGTATATCATAAACTCTTGTTTTTAAAAGGTTTTCATCAACCTTAAAATTACCTTTAATAAACTCTTTATAATAATTTCCCCAATAACCACATCCCTCCTTTTCCAAAGCTTTTGTAAATATATTCCAATGAAAACTCATTTTATCTATTAGCTCCCCTCCCCCGTGTTTAGCACCAGCTAAGTAACCTAATAAAATAGGTTCAATATTAGTATTGGCGGCTCTGGTGGCGGCTCTGGCAGCGGCTCTGGCAGCGGCTCTGGAGGCGGCTATGGCGGCGTCTATGGCGGCTATGGCGGCGGCTATGGCGGCGCTGGTGGCGCTGGTGGCGGCTATGGCGGCGTATCTGGTGGCGTCTCTGGCGTCTCTGGCGTCTCTGGAGGCGGCTCTGGCGGTGCCTATTTTATTGTAATGATAAATTACAATAGTTGAATCAAATAAATAAAAAATACTATATAAATACTTTTGTCGTTTTTCTTTCTGCCAATATTTAAAATTTCCATCAACAGCAAGAAAAGGCATAGCAATAAAAGCACATTTTAAAGCAAACTCAGCTTGTTGTTGTGGTGTGAGTTTTGCTAAACCTTCTTCTAATAATTCTTCAAAAGTTTTCTCTCTACTAAAAATACCCATTTTACCTCCAAAATTTGCCACGTCCTTTTAATATTAAAATAACTAAACTGTTTTTATTTAGCAAGTTGTATTTTAGATATCCTCAATATTGGAGCAGTCGCTAACACGATAATAATTTTGATTGCGGTTATAACAATACACATAATAAACCACTACCGTGGTAATGCAATTGTTTAGTTTATAACGTATTGATTATTCTTGAGTAGAATAAGGAATGAGTAGTAATTTACAGCTCTCTTTATACCGGAGAATTTACTTAATTAGTCAACTTAATTACTGATTAACAAACGCCTTTATTTCCTTAATTAGTTCGCGGGGTTTTTCTTCAATTACCAGATGTCCGCTTTCTGCAATTTGCACAAACTTGCTGTGAGGTATTAAACAATGAAGCTGCTCACCCTTTTCCACGGGTATCCAATTATCTTCCTTACCCCACAGTATAAGTGTTGGTATTTTAATATCGCTATACAATGGCTCAATTTCATCGGTAAATTTTGAATCTGCCTGTGCTATTTGTCTGTAAAACGCGGCTTTTCCTATAGTACCTTTCCACGGATTCACAATACCGGCAAGTGTATCGATCCCTAATTCGGAATAAGCAGCAGTTTTAACGTAGGTTTCCACAACCGCCTCGTGAATGTAATCAGGCATACCGGCAAATGCTTCTTCATATTTGTTAACATGTTTAAAAAATGGTGATCCCCATGGTGAAAGTGCAACCGGATCAATTACAACAAGTTTTTTGTACTGCACACCATTTAAAAGATGTGTCCGCAATACTGTTGTACCGCCAAAATCGTGTCCGATTACTATTGGGTTTTCAATATTCCAGTGCTCAATTAAACTTGCAAGTACTTCATTCTGGATGCCGAGCGATACATCATTATCGGATTTATCTGATTGCCCATACCCAAGCAAATCATAATAATAAACCTTGTACGAATCCTCCAATCCACTAATTATATGCCTTAAATTAAACGACGACCAGGGTGTACCGTGAGCAATCACAACAGGATGCCCTTCACCTGTGCAATCCCACCGTACAACACGACCGGCATAGTTAAATCTGTTCTTTAATTTCCAGTTTGTCATAATACCCTTTAAACAAAAAACGGGCGATTCCCCGCAATCGAAATATACGTGAATCGCCCATACGGATGGTAAATATTTATGTTATGCAGTTTTGTTTTTAGCCATTTTAGCCTTTAGTTCTTCAAGGGCTGAGCTGGCTTTTGTATTTGGTGAGTCGCTTAGAACTGCATTTATTTCGTCATCAACGGATTTATTGCCATCAGCAATATCTCCATAAGCTTCGGCAAGTGCTTCCTGCTGTTGAACTTTTTCTTTCATTCTTTCAAGCATTGATACTGTACCTGTACTATCAATCTGACTCATCTGCTTGTTGAGCTTTTCGGTAGCGGCACTTACCTTTGCACGAGCTTTAAGAGTTTTTAGTTCGTTTTCGTAGCTCGTAATATTTGAACGAAGTTTTTTAATATTCTGGTCAAGAGTAGCAATATTGCCATCGAATTTACGAAGGTTAGCTTCGGCAGTAGCTGCAGCGTTAACAGCTTCTTCTTTTCTAACAAGAGCTTCGCTGGCAAGTCTTTCGGCTTCGGCTGCGTCAAGCTGCCCGGTTTCTGCTTTCTGAAGCAGCATCATTGCTTTTTGCTCGTAATCCTGAGCTTTATTTTTATGTTCGTTAACTTCATTTTTGGCTCTTATTGCCATAGCTTTAACTTCGGCAAATGATTTTAGCGAACCATCAAGATCGTTTTTAAGATCGCGGATACCCTGTTCTGTCATTCTAATCGGGTCTTCCAGTTTATCAACTACAGCGTGGGCTTCTGCTTGTCCAATTTTGAAAATTCTATTAAATAATCCCATTTTATCACCTCAATATTTTACGATTTTGCAAACTTAATTATTTCATCAGAGTATTCGCTTAGAAGCAGTGCAAGAGAATTAAGCGAACCTTCAAGTTCATTTTTATCAAGATTTTCAAGCTGTAATGTATCTCTGAAAATCACCTTGGTACCTGTTTCATCAAGTGCAAATGCACCGTGAATAATTTCGCGGTTCTTCATAAGCAAACTTTTGAATATATTATCATTATCAGCTTTAAGATCAAACAAGTGCTGTTCCATAACAAGGATAGGGTCTTCGCAATCTATAACCATGCGTGTAACACCTGCATCAAGGTTGGCAACCACAACAACTTCCTCATTGGCATCTTCAAGCAAAATTTCATATTCAAGCTCGTGAAGATATTCTTTTACTAATTCGAAATTACTCATTTATTACCTCCGGTAAATATTTTATTGTTCAGTTATTCTATATACAATTTAAAACTTACTTTATTCAATATAAACAGACGCAAAATTAAATTTTTTGTTCCCGGGCAGTTTTTGGGATGGAGAAAAGAAGAAACTGAATTAAATAGTTATAAAAAGTAATATACAACTTTTTTACGGAATTAAATGCAGCATTGCAATCCAATTTCAAAGCCATAGGTTGGCAACCCTCCAGATACAAAATCTCCGAAATATTAAAAATTTCGGAGATTTATTGTGTGTTTTCATTAAAAAGAGAATATTTGCAGGTAAGCCAACAAAAACTAAAAGGTGCTGGAGCGTATTGTCAACAAGTCATAAATCCCGGTTCTAATAATTAACTAATAAAAACTCCTGATATCGGACAATAAGTCCTCCTCTCATTTTAGGAGAGGAGGATTTAGGTGGTGAGGTCTTTAAACTAAGTTGCCGTACTACTTATTCTATAATGCTTGGCATCTCAATAGAACAAATAGATACAAAATCTCCGAAATTTTAAAAATTTCGAAGATTTATTGTGTGTTTTCATTAAAAAGAGAATATTTGCAGGTAAGCCAACAAAAACTAAATGGTGTAGGAGCGTATAGTCAACAAATCATAAATCCCGGTTCTAATAATTAACTAATAAAAACTCCTGTTATCGGACAGCAAGTCCTCCTCTCATTTTAGGAGAGGAGGATTTAGGTGGTGAGGTAATTAAAACTAAATTACATTTACGCAACATTACTACCGCGGTTAATTTTTCTGTTTTTATGGTAAACAGATGCCATACGGTTATTTAGTGCGTTTATCATACTTTTTGGTGCCGGAGCTTTTTCCCAGCCTTCCCAGTCAATCATAACATTTTTTGGAAAGAAATTTTTCATATTGTTTCTTTTAACATATATCATGTTAATTTTAACACATTCGTTAGTGCCGCTTTCAATTTCCTTTTTATAAACTTCAACTTTAATTTCAGGGATAGCGTTTGCTTTTTCAACGATATCCCCAAGAGTTAAGCCATCGGCATCTTCAGGTTTAATAAATATTTCTTCAGTCATAATTTTTCCTAATTTATATAAGCATTTTACAAAGGTGCCATATATAATAAAAAGATGTTATTATGCCAAATAAAATTACTGTAAAGAATTCGGTATTTACATTCCATTAGTTGATTTATTTACAACAAATAGTTTAAATAATTATATCATGAATATAGTTTTCACCCTGCCAATCAATCAAATGTATTAAAATTTTAAGTTTATAATGCTTTTTTTTGATTGATATTTACAATAAAATTGGCATATTGGATATTGGTATTCTTTATTTTCCAAATGGAGCAATTTCACACATTTTGCTACATTTTTTTAACACAGGGATAATTATTATAACGCATCAAAACATCGGGAGTTGAGATGAAAAATAATGTTACCATTAAGGGTTACGTTGTTTTATTTGCAATATTACTTTCTACCTTATTAAACGCACAATCTGTTACCATTATAGATGAAGCCGTTACATGGAACGCTGACCAAATTATTAACACTGTTGTAACCGTTGAGAATGGCGGTACATTAACTATTGAAGCTGGTGTTAATGTTGATTTCTGCTGGGCAGATTTAAATGCCGATAACATTGGCGATCTTAAACTGGTTGTTAAGGAAGGTGGTACATTAATACTAAATGGTACAGCCGATAACCCTGTTACATTCCAGCCAATTGTTTGTCCTGTACCTGCAGGTGCAGAGAATAACCGCTGGGGCGGAATTGTTCTGGAAGGCACCACCAACCCCGAAGACCGACTTAAGTACGCAAATATTTACTACGCTCGTATTGGGTTCGACCTAAGCAGACCTGTTGATATTTCATGCTGTACTTTCGAAAATATTGGTCTTAATCCTGTTATAGTACGGGATTTTGATAACGGTTCGGATGTAAACCTCGGAAGCTTAACAATAGATAGTGCTGATAATTCAGGTATTCTTGTTTACCGTGATGGCACAAATATTACCTACTGTGTGATTGATTCGACTACAAACAACGGTATAGAAATTTATGCTGATGATGTTACTGTAAACTGGTGCGAAATTACTGGCGTTACCGGAACAGGTATATATAATAGTCCGGATGCGGGTAATACTATTATCCAGAATACACTTATTCAGGATTGTACTGGTTCGGGTATTTTTAATCTGGATGGTACCATTACACGAATATTCAATTGTTTTGTTACTTCAAATGATTACCACGGTATTGTAAACTCAAGTGGTAGTATGTGGATTGAACAGACTGAAGTTTCTTATAATGAATCACGCGGTATAATTTCTGCCGGTGCTTCATATACAAATGCCAATTACATTTCAACTGTTAATAACTATGGCTACGGCTACCAAATATACCCCGATAGACTTGACTCCGATGTACTTGTTCTTACCGGTATTACAGAAACCAACAGCCCTGAAGTAATTTGCCGTAACTCAAATATTCATGATAACGATACTGCAACTGCTTATCAAGCTTACACAACCGCAGGTGCAGACCCGGAAGCCGATTTTACTCGAAACTGGTGGGGTAATGATTGTTGTATTTCCGATTACGTTTATTTTGTTAATCCTAATTCTATCAATTTCACCAACTGGATACTCACCGGTTCCATTGCCAATACAACTCCACTCCTTTCAAAAACACTTGCTATTACCTATCCGGTTGATAACCAGTATATTACTGAAGGACAGGAGCTAACGGTTACATGGGGACGTACTGGTTTTATACCTCAGGTTAAGGTTTATGTATATAACCTTGGTGGTGTTTTACAATCCGAGTCGGGTATTGTATGTAACTCGGGCAGTTACACCTTTACCACAACCGATGAAACATATCAGATTGTTGTACGTTCATATCCCGATGAAACAATTGTATCAAACATTGTAAATGTTGATTTTGCCCCCGGTATAATGGTAACTGCTCCTGATTCGGCAGATATTGCCTACGGTAACGAAACCACGGAAATTAAATGGGTTAGTCCGGCGAACACTAAGCTTGCTATTGAATATTGTATAAATGGCGATGATGCCGATACAGCCAACTGGTATTTCAAACCAATTGATAATGCCGATAGTCTTGATGCTACTCTTGCCAAATTTAACTGGTTTGTTCCAAACGACAGCACAGCCTACCAAAGTGCTCGTATTAGAATTTATGATGTTGACGGTTTACTTGATACCGCGTATAGTGATCTTTTCAGCATACGATTAACTGCACCTGTACAGGATGGTGGTTTGTGGTATGTTAACAAACAAACTGGTCATAACATGACTATTAACGTAACCAGCGATGTTTTTGCTTACGATACTTCCGGTGCCATTACGTTATCCCCTGATGAAGAAATTTATGTTGGAGCATTTTACGTACATCCAACTAACGGACCAACTTGTGCAGGTTATCAATATATACGTTGGAGTGACTTAGTGGAGAACCCTTTCCTATTAACTGTTTGGGGTGATGACCCTACAACAGACGGAATTATTGAAGGTCCTGTAGAAGATGATGATTTGATATTCAAAATTTGGCGTGCAGCCTGGTCAGCAGACGAACCGGAAGAAACTATTTATCCTGTTTCCGATTTTGACCGTACTGCCGAAGCAAGACCCAACTCGGTTAACTACAATGTAAACGCACTTGTTAGTTTGGAGTATATAGTTTATGAACCAACCGAAGACAATCCAATTCCTGTTGAAGATGATATAGTTCAGAATATAGTTTTACGTGATGGCTGGAGTTACATTTCAGGGTATGTTGACCTTGGTTTGAATAATTCGTTAAGCTGGGATACAACAGCCAGCAACAACTTGCTATCGCCTCCGCTTTCCGTAGCTAACGGCGGTGTAAATATGGGTATGGCTCCCGATCCGCTTAACTTCGAAATTCTTAAGGATGGTGACGGAAATGTTTACTGGGTATCGGATAAAACCGATTTAGCCAATCCGGTTATTTTTGCCAACCTTAATACATGGGACGAACTGAAAGGTTACTCCATTATGATAAACAGTAGCTCGGTTTCCGATACCCTTCGCCTGGTTGGTACACAAATAACTCCGCAGAATACACCAATAACTGTTAACTCCGGCTGGAATATGATACCATACCTGCGTACTAACTCAATGTCGGTAACATCGGCGTTAAATAATATATTAAGTAATGTTGAAATTGTAAAAGACCAGGATGGAAATGTTTACTGGCCTGCACAATCAATAAATACAATTGGCGAGTTTACACCTGGCGAATCATATTTACTCCGTGCATCGGATAACGATCCTCTTGTATATCCGGCAAATACAACTGCATCCAAGCAGGAAATTTCCGAAGTAAAAGCCCCCGTACATTTTGTTGCAAAACAAAATTCGGATAACAGTGCTGTTATAAGTATATCAGCAACTGTTACAAACGGATTGCTTAATGAGGGTGATGAAATTTGTGCCATTGACAAATACGAAAATATTGTTGGTAGTGCCGTTTATACCGGTGGCAATACCGGTTTTGCAGTTTGGGGTAAATCTGCCCTTAGTGATCATTTTGGTATGGATGAAGGTGATGAGTATAATATAAAAGTATGGAAAGCTGATACTGATGAAGTAATTACACTGAAAGATATTAAAATTGGACAAGGTAGTTCTACCTACGCTGTTAACGCAGCAAGTGTAATTACAGGTGCGGCAAATATCGAAAGTGTAATACCGGTTGAATTTGAATTAAGCCAAAACTATCCTAATCCGTTTAATCCTTCAACCACAATAAGGTTTGCATTACCAACTGATTCCAATGTTAAGCTAACCATTTACAATATGCTAGGTGAGCAAGTTGAAATTGTTATGGATGAGTTTAAACAGGCTGGTTACCATACTGTTAAGTTTAATGCATCGCAACTTGCAACCGGTGTTTATATTTACCAGTTGAACGCTGGCGAGTTTAACATGGTTAAGAAAATGAGTTTAATTAAATAAGAGTTTAAATTGCCGGCAGATAAATTTTATAAAACTGCAAAGATATTTTCAGCCCTTGCACTTCTTACAGTTATTTTTTATCTGTCGGGTTGCCAGTTTAATAGTATTGAAGCGGAAGACCCTCCCGGTACTGGTTTGGTGAAAGGACTAACAAGAGACAAGATTACCCTTGAAAATATTTCAGGGGTATCGATTACTATTAACGATAGTCTTGTACAAACCGATTCCAACGGAATTTATATTATTGCGAATGTTGAGGAAGGCGAACAAAAAGTATCGGCACTAAAATCGGGTTACATACCCGAAACTACACTCGTAAATGTTAATAAAAACGATACATCCTTTTCCAACTTCTCATTAACTCCAGCCTCTAGAAATTATATTGTAACCGGTTATGTAAGAAATGATAAAACAGGCGAGTTTATTTATCAGGCAAAAATTGATGCTGATAACAAAAGCTATTACACTGATGTTGCAGGTAAATATACAATTTCCGGTATTGCAACTGGCACTTATACAATTATGGCAAGTGCCGAGGGTTTTGATACTTCCTCTTACGCAATAACAATTGCAAGCGATACAACTATTGCAAATTTTTGGCTTAACCAAACCGGCGGATTTGGTGTTATTAATGGATATGTTCAAAATGCAAATACGCTACTTCCGGTAGAAGGTGCAATAGTTACAATAAATTACGAAACAACACGAACCAATGCTGATGGGTACTATATTATTTCTGACATTCCGGAAGGCAACTATTACCTAATAGCCGAACATAACGACTTTGTAAAAGACTCGATTGTTGTTGTAATTAATGAAAACCAGTCCACATTTGCCAACGTACAGTTAACCAGTTTAATAACCCCTGATCCCGATCCCGTTGTTTGGGAATACAGAAACACCGGAATAAACCATACATTTGCAATCCCTCTTTCCTCAAACCCAAATATAGATGGTGAACCACTTTTGCCTGGCGATTTTATAGGAGTGTTTTATGATTCAAGCGGGGTTGATGCTTGTGCCGGTTATGTTGTATGGAATGGCTCGGGTAACCAAACTATTGCAGCATGGGGTGATGATTCAATTACTCCTGAAAAAGATGGATTTACCTCCAACGAAGAAATTATCTGGAAATTTAAGCGAATTAGTGATGATTCAAATTTTGATGCAGCGGCAACCTATTCATCAGGTCCCTCACAATACTCAACCAACAGCATAACCCTGGTTGAATCCTTATACGCAAAATAGGTTAATTTTTAAAGAGTGTAAAACTAAACTTGCTTCCTTTTCCTTCGTTTGATTCAACCCAAATTTTACCGCCGCTTCTTTCAACAAATTCCTTGCAGATCATTAAACCAAGTCCGGTACCCTTTTCTCCGTTGGTGCCAACCAGTGTCATTTGTTCATTATTTTCAAATAAAGTATTAGTTGCATCGTTCGGCATACCTGTACCTGTATCACTAACCGAAACAATCAATTTATCGTCTTGTTCATTAACAGCAACTTCAATTACACTATTCTCATAGCTATATTTAATAGCATTAGTAATAAGGTTTCTTAACACTACCTGAAAAACAAACTTGTCTGTTTTTACATAAAACAGCTTATCCATTTTGGCAACAATTTTAATTTTTTTTCGTGAAGCTTGTGAGTTTGTAAGCTCAATAACGGAGTTAATAATTTCAGCAAGATCAACCTCAACTTTTCTTAATTTAAGTGCTCCGGTTTGCGAAGCAGACCAGTTAAGCATATTTTCAAGTAAATCGGTTAGCTTATATGATGTAAGTGATATTTCATTCAAATACGTCTTTTTCTCTTCTTCGGTAAGAATATCGTAATCGGTTAGCATCATTTCGGTATAGCCATTTATAGCCTGAAACGGATTCTTTACATCATGAGCCAAAATTGAAAAGAGTTTTTCCTTTGTTTGATTTGTTTTCTCAAGAATTATTTTCTGTTCATTTATAAGGTTATTTTTGTTTTTAAGTAGTGAATTATTCTTTTGGCTTTTCATGAAAAGTCTTACCAGTATAACCGATGAAAAAATTAGTATTATAATTATGAAAAATGTAAAAAACAGGAACGTATATTTTTTTTCATTTTCCAATTGTTCAGCTCTTAGCTTATTCTGATAAACTGCAAGCTCATATTTAGCTTCCAGCCCCTGAGCTCTTCTATTCAAATCGTTATTAGAGAGTTCAATTTTATACTTATCATATTTTTCAAAGTATTCAAGGGCTTTTACCGGATTACCGCGTTTAGAATACATTAGTCGCATAATATTATACGAATCGCTAAGTAAATCGAGTTTGCCAAGTTTTTCGCCCAACTCAATCGATTTTAACAGATAATCTTCCGCCTTCTTAAATTTGTTAAGCTTGTAATTTAGTTCGCCCAGCAGGTAATAGTTTGCTGCAAGTCTCAGTTTTATATTTCTGGCTTTAGCCACTTCAAGCGATTGTAAATATTTTTCTTCAGCTTTATTATACTCTTCCATTTTCATGTAAATATCACCAAGTTTACCCAGGGCAAACTGTATTCCGAAAGTATCCTTATCTGCTTCAAATATTTTAAGGCTGTTTTCAAGGTAAGTTTTTGCCGAATCGTATTTGTTTTCACTAATATAAAGTGAGCCTAACTCACCAACTACATAAGCTGTTGCCGTAACGCTATTTTCCTTGCGAGCATATTTAAACGCCTGGTTAAAATACTTTTTAGCGTTCAAATAGTCATTTACCTTAACATAAACCATCCCGATATTGGTTGATACTATTGATGCACCATGATAGTAATTATTTTCCTCTCTAATTTTAAGAGACTGGAAATAGTAATCCAATGCGGAATCGTAAAGTGCCCACTGATAATAAACAGTACCAAGGTTGTTAAGACTTGCAGCAAGAAGATTTATATCATCCAGCCTCCGCCTTAGATCCATGGAATTTTCAAAATGGTAAACCGCACTATCAAGCAATCCCAAACGCCAATAATACAGCCCTAACATATTTTGTGCTGATTGTAAATGAAGTGTATCTTTAGCTTCGGAAAGAAAATAAAGACTTTTGTTGTAAGCCGTATAAGCTGAATCGTATTGTTTTATAAACTCAAAAGAATGTGCTAACCGGTAATAGGCAAATCCTGTAAGGCTATCGCTTTCAGTATCCCTTGCAATATCTAATGCTTTTCTATTTATTTCATAGCTTTCGACAAATTCTTTATTATAAAACTTGTAACGGGCAAGTGCACAATATCCATGAACCAAACCTTTGTTATAGCCTATCTGTTTTGAATTTTGAATAATAGCTTCCGCAGAGGTTTTGTACTCTTCGCTTTTTGGGCTAATCGACTCAATATCATTTATAATGTTATCAACAGTCAAAAAGGATTTACTTTTTGAACTACTTGCTTCACATGCCATGAAGAGTGTTGCAATGCTTAATAAGAGTAAATATTTCTTAACCGATACCAAGTTCATCAATTCCATTTAAACAATTCACTATAAGTTTATTATCGAAAGAAGATCGGAGATTTTGAATTCAAAATATTACTCAACGATTATTTTGCCATCCTAACCATTTAATATTGAAAAGCTAAAGGTGCTACCTTTATCCTTTTCAGAATCCACCCATATTCTGCCACCATTTTGCTCAATAAACTCTTTACATATAAACAAACCCAAGCCTGTACCAGCTTCACCTGAAGTACCAACACTGGACATTTGTTTTTCGGATCCGAATAATTTGTTGAGTATTTCCTTATCAATACCCGTTCCTGTATCCGATACGGAAACAATTGTTTCGTCCTCTTTTTCAATAGCTGATATTATAACTTCACTATTTTTGTAGCTAAATTTAATAGCGTTGGTAAGCAAATTCCTGAGAACTACCTGGAGCATGTATTTGTCTGCTCTTACCGTGTAACATTTTTCAATTTTATTCACAATTTTCACATTCTTCTTTGAAGCTTGCGAAAGTGTTAATTCAATAACAGATGAGGTTATTTCGCAAAGGTCTACATTCTCGTAGTTTATTTTCAGGTCACCAGTTTGCGAGGCAGACCAATCAACCATATTATCAAGAAGGTCTGTTAGTTTTAGAGAAGTTAACGAAATTTCATTTAAGTAGTTTTGGCGTTCTTCATCAGTAAGTTCATAATAGTCGGAAAGCAACATTTCGCTATAACCATTAAGAGCCTGGAAAGGATTTTTAATATCATGAGCCAGTATTGAGAAGAGTTTCTGTTTGGTCTGATTACTTTTTTCCAGCTCCAACTTACCCTGATTAATAAGTTCGTTCTGTTCTCTTAATTGCGAATTTACCTTTTTCCTTTTACGAATAGTGTACATAAGGTAAACCAGTAAAACTACCAACGCAAGTAATGTTGCTGATACACTTACCAGAATTGTTTTCTGGCTCTCTTTTTCAAGCTCGGATTGTTTCAGCTTATTTTTGGATTGTTGAAGTTTGTAACGAGTATCCATCGATTCTATTTTTCTGTTAAGGTTTGTGTTAAAAACCTTACTTTTAACACTATCAAACTTCTGGATATCCATATAGGCTTTTTTGTACAATCCTTTGCTAAAGTATATTTTACCTCTCAACTCTCTTCCATCCCTAATGAAAACCAATTTTGGGATTGCTTCGGCAAGTTTTAGTGAGGAATTTACATAAGAAAGGGATTTATCAATTTTGCCAAGCTCAAAATATAGCTGTGCAAGATAAAGGTAAAGCTGAGCAACCCGAATACTGGAGCTCCTTTTTTTTGAAATTTCCAGTGCTTTCAAATAATATTCTTCGCTCTTGGCAAAGTCGTTTTTCATTTTATATAGTGTACCAAGCCTAATATTAGTAAGCATGATACCAGACCTATCTCCTTCCTTGTTAAATAGCTCGAGTCCGTAATTATAATAATGCTCGGCAGAATCCAGTTTACCCTGAATTCTAAAAAGTTCTCCCAACTCTTCAATTGCATATCCAATCTTGGTAAAGCTTTTTGCTTTTTGAGCATATTTTAACCCTTCAAGAAAAAATTGCCGTGCTTTATCGAACTCACCAATATCCCTGTAAACAAGTCCAATATTTGTACTTACCAGTGAAACCCCATAATCGTATTCAATCTCTTTACGTATCTCGAGGGATTTAAAGTAATTTTCAAGGGCTCTATCGTATAACGACCACTGATAATATACAGTACCAAGATTATTGAGACTGGCGGCATAACCAAACAGATTACCGAGTTTTTGCCTGTAAACCTTTGCTTCCTCAAAATATATTATTGCCGTATCGAGGTTACCTTTTCGCCAATTGTAAAGAGCGTAACTGTTCAAAACTGATTGTAATTGTGAGGAGTCTTTAAGGGTACGCAGTATTAACAGGGATTTGTCGAAAGCAATTTTGGCACTATCCATTGAGCTTATTCGATGTTTATTTACGGCAACGTTTGCCCATATTCTTCCCGAAATGTGGCTAACGTCATCCTCATCAAGCAAGTTTAATGACATTTGATTAAAATATTCGGTGCTATCTGTATTCCTTTTTGCGTAGTAGTAATCTGCAAGATTAGCATATGCAATCTGCATACCTTTGATGTAGTTATCCCTCTGTGCCAATTTGGCTGCCGAATCAGATAACATCTTGTATTGCAGACTGCTTTCAGGGTGCTCCTCCGCTTGTATCAGTAATTTATCTGCCTCATAGATATTTAGATCTTCTTTATTGGCATTACATGACACAAGCAACAATGCAACCAGAAAAGTCCGGATTATATTATGCTTATCAACAAGTCTCATTTAATACGTCTATGTCCACTATTACTCCCAATAACAATTATCGTAACAAATCTCACAAGATTTAGTAATAAAAATGACAATTGTTATTTTATCCCGCTATTAAAATAACATCAAAAGTTTGCTTTGGCAATTTATTTTTTACTCATTTAATATTCTTGTCTTAAACTAACTAATTATCAATTATTCATATTTAGCTAATATCTGTTTTCAAAATTACTCAATCAGACGCTCTAAATTTCCGTTATTTGTTTCAAATTAATTCGGATTTGAGTTGATAATTCTCTAATTTCACATCAATATTTTGGAGCTTTATGAACTTCTTGGACACTATCCCCGAATTGTATTTCGAGGTAATTGGTATTGTTGCTGGCTTAAGTGTAAGTGTTTTGTTAGTAATTCAGATTTTTAAGGAATACAAATCCGATAAACCAAGTAGTTTATCAAGTACATTTGTAATTGGATGGCTATTTATTTACAGTTTCTGGGGATTATATGGTCTCCGCTTTCATGCTATTGCTGTGTGGCTTACCAACGCAATTGCTCTTGTAATGCAAATTGTGCTTATAACAATAGTTTTTCGTAACAGGAAAAAGTTTACGAGAAATATTTCACAATAATTTAACTTTAATTTGACATTAGATTACTAATGCCGTATATTTACTTCCCTTGTGAATATGATTTGGAACGAACAAGATTAGTTCTTATAAAATATAAAGTTTGATACCGCGGGGTGGAGCAATTGGTAGCTCGTCGGGCTCATAACCCGAAGGTTGCAAGTTCAAGTCTTGTCCCCGCTACTAAGTAAAGCCGGATACTTTTTGTATTCGGCTTTTTTATTTTCTGGGAGTTCTATGTTTTTCGTTTATGTTATTAAAAGCAAAGAAGGCTATAGATATACAGGTATGACTGAAAACTTGAAGGTCAGACTTCAACAGCACAATGATCACTCCCTTTCTCAATGGACCAAAAGAGGTACCGGGTGGAAAGTTATTTATTCCGAAACTTTTAATAATAAACCCGAAGCCCTTAAACGCGAAAAGTGGCTTAAGGGTGGATATGGCAAACGATTCCTTAAAGAATTTGTTAGCGGATATTAAGGTTGCAAGTTCTTCAAACGGGACTTGTCCCCGCTACTAAGTAAAGCCGGATACTTTTTGTATTCGGCTTTTTTATTTTCTGGGAGTTCTATGTTTTTCGTTTATGTTATTAAAAGCAAAGAAGGCTATAGATATACAGGTATGACTGAAAACTTGAAGGTCAGACTTCAACAGCACAATGATCACTCCCTTTCTCAATGGACCAAAAGAGGTACCGGGTGGAAAGTTATTTATTCCGAAACTTTTAATAATAAACCCGAAGCCCTTAAACGCGAAAAGTGGCTTAAGGGTGGATATGGCAAACGATTCCTTAAAGAATTTGTTAGCGGATATTAAGGTTGCAAGTTCATCCCGTCAAACGGGACTTGTCCCCGCTACTAAGTAAAGCCGGATACTTTTTGTATTCGGCTTTTTTATTTTCTGGGAGTTCTATGTTTTTCGTTTATGTTATTAAAAGCAAAGAAGGCTATAGATATACAGGTATGACTGAAAACTTGAAGGTCAGACTTCAACAGCACAATGATCACTCCCTTTCTCAATGGACCAAAAGAGGTACCGGGTGGAAAGTTATTTATTCCGAAACTTTTAATAATAAACCCGAAGCCCTTAAACGCGAAAAGTGGCTTAAGGGTGGATATGGCAAACGATTCCTTAAAGAATTTGTTAGCGGATATTAAGGTTGCAAGTTCATCCCGTCAAACGGGACTTGTCCCCGCTACTAAGTAAAGCCGGATACTTTTTGTATTCGGCTTTTTTATTTTCTGGGAGTTCTATGTTTTTCGTTTATGTTATTAAAAGCAAAGAAGGCTATAGATATACAGGTATGACTGAAAACTTGAAGGTCAGACTTCAACAGCACAATGATCACTCCCTTTCTCAATGGACCAAAAGAGGTACCGGGTGGAAAGTTATTTATTCCGAAACTTTTAATAATAAACCCGAAGCCCTTAAACGCGAAAAGTGGCTTAAGGGTGGATATGGCAAACGATTCCTTAAAGAATTTGTTAGCGGATATTAAGGTTGCAAGTTCATCCCGTCAAACGGGACTTGTCCCCGCTACTAAGTAAAGCCGGATACTTTTTGTATTCGGCTTTTTATTTTGGGGGGGTACTATGTTTTTCGTTTATGTTATTAAAAGTAAAGAGGGCTATAGATATACCGGTATGACTGAAAACTTGCAAAAAAAAAAGCAGTAAGTTAATACCTACTGCTTTCATTAAAAATTATATTTTGTTTTGATTATTTCATTACTGTCAGTTTTTTGGCAACACTATATTTACCTGCATTCATGTGATAAATATAGATACCACTTGAAAGATTGCTGGCATCAAACTTAATTTCATGATAACCGGCGTTAATCTCATCATTTATAAGGGTTGCAACTTCACGACCAAGTATATCGTAAACTTTTATTGTTACATTAGCCTTTTCCGGTAATGAATAACCAATAGTTGTTACAGGGTTGAACGGGTTAGGATAGTTCTGAAGCAGATCGAAGACAACTGGAACATTTTCTTCACCTTCAACATCTGTCTGAATAGCTGGTTTGAAACCAAATGATTCAGACCATTGACCTTCACCATATTCATTTATTGCAGCTACCTTCCACCAGTAAACCTTATTTTGAAGCAGACCATCAATAAAGAAGGTTGTATCGTTTTCAACAACGGTATCAACAACAGTGTAACCATCAGCATATTCCTTGTTTACGGATACAAATAAATGATAGCTTGTAGCATTCAGCTTTTTAGCCCATTTAAGTGTAACAAAAGTATCGAGATCCGTTGTAGCATGAGCAGGATAAACAAGCTCGGTAGCAGCCGGATAACCAGTAGTAAAGCTGTAAGCATCAGTATATTCGGTTTCACCAATTGGGTTTTTACCCTTAACACGCCAGTAGTAAGTAGATTCGCCATCCATATAAATTGGTTGCAAAGTAGTATCAACAACATTATCAAAAGCTACAACAGAACCTTCACTAAAATCAGCATCATCCGAAACTTCAACAGTATAAGCTGAAGTAACAGGTAAGTATTTCCAGGTAAGCTCAACATCTTTTTTTACTGCCGGTGTATTGTTTGCAGGCAACTGCAATTCGGGAAGTTGTGGTGCATTAACTGCAACAGGGTCAATTGTGGTTGATTCGTTAAAGTTTCTATCCAAAGCAGTTATATAATAATATTGTGTGTTAAATAATTCACCCGGTTTAAGATAAATATAATTTTTACCTGTAATACCGGCAAGATTATCAGAGTTTTCAAAAGCAGTTGGGTCCAACACATTATTATCGAATTTATAAACAGCATACATAAAAGCTTTATCGCCATCCGAAGCCTCTTGAGGTTCATCCCATGATAAAACGCCAATACCACTTTCATCTGTAAGATTATCAGAAAGGTTGGTTATAGGGTTAGGATCAACATTATCCAACCATTCCATTGATGGAGGTATTGCTGGGTTGCGGTAAAGGTCAACTCTAAGGGAGTCGGCAAAACCTCTTGGGTTATCTAAAATACCAACATTAACACGGAAAAATGTACTTCCCATAGCTATATCATTAGCACGATTTTCTCTAATCTGTCTCTGAACTTCACTAACATCGCTAAAATCGTCAATGCGATATGCAGCCTGACCAGGGTAAAAGTGAGTATTATACTGTGAAATTGAATCAGCCCACCAAAGCATTAGTTTTCTGTAATCCTGACCTGTATTATGTGCCCAATACATCTGCGGAGTAAGATAATCAAGTTTTCCTCTCTGCATCCAGTTCATTGGATCGCAATAAAGCTGGTAATAAGATGAAGTACCGGAAATACCAGTTGGGTAACCTGATTTCCAAACACCAAAAGGACTAACACCAAGTTTAACGTGAGGTTTGGATTCTTTTATTTCATCATAAACCTGAGCCATAAATATATTAACATTATCGCGTCTCCAGTCTGAAATATTGGTAAATCCGCGAGGGTCTGCCTGAAATGCAGCAATATCAGTATTACCCATAGCACTATATGGATAAAAATAATCATCAAAGTGAACACCATCAACATCATAATTATCAACAACTTCCATAATTACATCTGTAATGTAATTTCTAGCCACTTCCAAACCCGGATTAAGAATTCTTAGACCATCAACAATAAAAGTCCACTCAGGATGTTGAACAGCAATGTTATTGGAAGCCAAAGGTACCGAACCGGTAACTCTTTCAACTCTGTACGGGTTAAACCATGCGTGTAATTCCATACCACGTTTATGAGCTTCTTCAATTACAAACTCAAGGGGGTCATAAAACGGATCGGGAGCTTGTCCCTGTCTGCCAGTTAAAACCTGCGACCAAGGTTCAAGCTGACTATTCCAAAGTGCATCAGCTTCACCACGTACCTGGAAAAGAATAACGTTAAAATTTAAGTTTTTAAGATCATCCAACATGTCAACAAGTTCCTGTTTCTGAACTTCTGTAGAAAGCCCGCTGCGGCTTGGCCAGTCAAGATTTATTACAGTAGATAGCCATGCTGCTCTATATTCACGCTTGGGTGGAACCTGAGCAGTAATTTCAAATGTTAAACAAACTAAAAGGGTAAATATTGTTAAGAGTCTCATTATTGAATCCTTACTATGATTAAAGAAACGGAAAAAGGAAGAGTAATTACATTTATACAAATCAAATAATTATTATAATATTAATCAATACAATTATTGGGAGATGTAATGGCGTGTATGAAGAAATAACACTAATTTTATAAAAATCAGGGGTAAAATACTTATTACCCCTGAATAGGAAATTTTAGTTAAAAATTGTAACCTATTGAAAACCGCATAAACATATCGGGGAACCCAAATACCAATACACCAACATCTATATTATTAAAAATGGTGTAAGTTCTACCCATTGAAAAGCCGGTTGGAATAGGCATATCGAGCATGTCCTTTAAATCCTTTTCCTGTTCGGCATCCGATATTCCTTCAACAATTGCGTCACCGGTAATTAACCCAAATCCTGCACGGTAATGGGGGTTGGTATAACCGGTTTTGGATGCAAATATTTGCATAAGTGCACCGTCAATATCGAGGAATAATATACGTACTGGTAACAGTAACCAGTTGGTACCCACAAACCTGTCCTTAAATTGGAAATCAAGTCCCATCTTTATACCGGAGGCACCGGTTTTGCCAATCTTGTATGTGTCGTACTTATAGGAAAGTTCACCCATATATTTTACATAGTTAAAGGAGAACAGGTGTTTACCCCAGTTCCAGTCCATACCCAATGTAAATGAAGAAGGCATTTTAACCTCAACTAAAGTGGTTGTTGCATTGGAAGCCGGAACTGTAAGGTTAGGACGTGCTATATCAATTGAATCGATAAGTATATCCATTTGGTCTTCATCCTCACCAAGCGGGCGACCCTGAAGGAACTTTGGCTGGTAGCCTTCGTAGTAGGCGTTTTTATCCTCAAGATCAAGTTCGGGAACAATATCAAGAACAGCCGATAAGGTAAAGTTACTCCAGAAGCCCTTATCAGTGCCCGGACGGAAAACCATACCAATTTTAGCTCCCCATCCACTTCCCTTGTAATTACCAGTTGATTTAACGAACAGTTTATTATCTTCACCACCTTCAAAGTTTATAGCCTTATCATTAGGGTCGTTAAAATAATATTCGGTACTGTTACTAATAACCATCATACCATCGGAATTATAAAACAGGTTAAACTGATGGCTTGCTATATAGTAGTTTGCAGCTAAACCGACATAAAACATACCCTGCTTGCCAAACTCCGAAATATTCATTGCACCACTTAAGGATATCTGGTCGATATGCATACCATACCTACCCGTAACAGTATTACTAACAATCATATCAATTGGTGTAATATTATTACCAATTTGTTTTTCGGTAACAATATGTGTTGAAAGGTTCGATACCAGAAACTCCATATCCATACTCATTATATTGGCATACCCAATACCAAGAGCGTACCTATCCCAAAACGGAAATGCAATAGAGAAAGCTCCAACTCCACCTGATTGTTTTAACTCAAGATTACCAAGCTTTGTATCAATACGCAAGTTGCCTGCAGGAAATTTAAATGTAGTAGTATCTTCAAGGAAATCATCAGTACCATCGGCAATAGTTTCCTCTGAAATCAAATCACCATTTCCAATACCAAGGTTTTTTGGCTGAATTTGCAATCTCGAATCAAAAACAAAGTGAGGCTTTTTAAGCATAACGAGTTCTGCCGGATTAGTAAACATGGCAGCTGATTTATTAAGTACGCCGGGACTTATAACTCCGCCAAACAGTGCAGAACCTGACCCGGGTCCGCTGTTGTTGGAAGAATATACCATCGAAAGATCAAGCTGTCCCCCTGACCAGTAATTCATAATCGGGGTATCATCAACCTGAGCAAACACGCATTGTAAAGCAATAATAAATAATAATAGTATTTTTCTCATTTTTTAACCCCTACATAAATTCAAAACCCAAGGAGAACCTGAGCGTATTATCAAGCTCCTCGAACATGTAAGTAAAATCGACAAGAACTCTTAGCTTTCTTATCACTTTAAGATCAAGACCCGTACCAATTGAGTACTTGTCATCTTCCCTATCGTTAACGTAATGCACCATACCGCCACGAGTGTAAAGAATATCGAACCATTTAACTTCACCACCCCAGCTAAATCGGGTATCAACATCATCCATAATATTTGGGGCATAGTCGGCAGCAAAAATAATATTTTTGTTTACTCTAAATGCAGTTCCCAAAACCATTTCAAAAGGAATAGTTTCGCTATAACTACCCTTTGGTTTATTTATTTCGTTATCGTTTTTTGAATCCCAGTACATTGGTGAATATATATCCTTAAACATAAGTCCAAGTCTTAAGTCCTTGGTCATGTCATATTGGAAACCAACATCAAATCCAAAACCAACTGCAGAACCATAAACCTGGTTCATTTGCCCCTCCTGAATTTCATCAGGCTCAAAAATAACGTAATCGGAAGCGTTAATAGAATTGTTACCAAAAGAAGCATACCGCATTTTAAGAGTAGCACCAACCTTTACACCGTAAAGTATTTGAGCATAAGACCCCTGCAAGGTAAATTCACGCATCATATCATCACCCGAAACCAGTAATGCAGCACCAATAGCTTTTCTCTTATCGCGTGAAAGGGGCATTGAACCTGCCAGATAATTATAGCTAATTAGTCCCAGCTGATCGGTATATGTAAAAGCTGCTTCTTTTTTACTAGTGTTAGTAAGCCCTGCCGGGTTCCACATAACACTATGAACATCATTGGCAAGCCCTGCATAGGCAAATCCCATTCCTGCAGGTCTTGCACCATATCCAATATCGGCAAAAGCACCAGATATACCAGAAAGGTCCTGGGCGGTAACCGGTGTTTCTGCGATAAGGAGTACTAATAGTAATACAAAAATCAGTTTTTTCATTTTCAAATTCCTGAAACTTTTTTACTTAATCAGAACTACCTGTACCAGTTCGCTTTTTTCACCGGTACTGTCTTTTGCTTTAATTTTAATTATATATCTACCGTTACGGGCTTCACGTCCACTATCAGTAAGTCCGTCCCAGGTAATTTCCTTCTGACCGGTTCTGGTACCATATTTACCCGAAACCTGTGCATCATTATCAAGTATGGTTCTAACAAGCTGACCCTTAATATTATACACCTCAATTGTAACCTGTGCCATACGTTCGGCAGTTGAAAGGAAGTATCCAATTTTAAGAGGTGCAACTTTTGGCGAGAATGGCGATGGCAGAACGGCTGCATGTTTTATACCCAACTCTTCATTTTCGGTTAGTAACGAATACTCACCAAATTTTGTAAATGCGTTGGTTGTATAATTACCGCTTGCATCCCTATCACTATTCATTAACGCCCATATTTTGGATGACTTGTTATAGAATCCAATATATTTACCACCATCAAAAAACTCAAGGTCTTCAACATCTGGAATTAGTAAAGTGCCACCGGCTTTAAGGCTATCACCGGAAAGGGCTACACCTGCACGATACTGGAAGTTATAAAGCTTGCTTGAAGATGTGAAAGTCTGCCTTCCTCCAATTGGTGTAAACTGTTTTTTAGCCGGACCAAATTGTGCCTGGTCTAGCGAAATTTCAATCGGGGTAAAGGTTGCATTCGATGGCAAGTTTAGAACCATTCCATCGTTATCGGTTAGTCTGTAACTGTTACCAGGTTTTATTTCGGCAAATACATTAACAGATATTGTTTGCTGTATATTTGTAAGCTTGTCATTAACTGTGATAACAGGATTACCTATGTATGATGAATCAAGCGGGGTGTAGAAACCGATTTCGGTAATTGTACCGGCATACTCAGGTGTAAGCGTCCACTCAACTTCGTTACCCATATAAATTGGGCGGTTTAGTGTATCAACACCGGAATAGCTTATCTGTACACCATTTGCCTTGTTGCTCATACGTGTAACCGGACTCGAAATAACTATTTTTTTAAGTGGTATATCTGTTACATCAAAACGTAATGTTTTGGTTTGTACTGAGCTTTTTAACTGGGTTGTTACTTTTATTTCATATTGACCCGCAGTATTAACCAATATTGTTACATCTGTACTGTCACTACTGTTGGGGTATTCAATGTCAATACCTTCTGCTTTGGATATATCCCATGTAACCGAACCTTCGTGAGCGTCACCGGTAAATTCGTCAATAAGGTTTTTACCCAAACCATCCCTAATTACCAGACTTATATTATATGAATCACCTGATCTTAGAGTTAGTCCATTTACTGAAGGAGAAACATTCAAGCTGCTAAGAATACCACTTGCAAGAGGTTCAATAGTATATTCGTCCGAGCTGTATTCAACACCGGTTGAGTTATTTGACAGTTGAACATAATAGGTTATCTTTTCAAGCGAATAAAGAGGTGGAATTAGTCCGGTAAACTTATTACTTGAGACAGTCATAGGTACTTCTGTAAATTCGTTAGCACTCTGTTTTTTATAATAAAGAGTTGCTTCTGTATTTGCCGTTGAAGTAAGAGAGGTTATTTTAACAATAGTTGCTTCATTTGCAAAAACCGAATCGAGTTCCTCAAACTGGTATGACATCAGGAATGTTGTATCAACCTTTGTTGTATCAGTTTCAAGGGTAATACGAGTATCCTGCTCATCCGGAGTAAGGTAACCGGCTTTTTCTATAGTTAATCTATATGTACCCTTGGTAAGATTGTTTTCTGTATCGAATGTACCAGGGTTACCGGTTACAGTTGAACTGGAATTACCATCTGGTTCTGTAAAGGATATCTTTACACCCGGTAACGGATTTGTGCCATCTGAAATTGTGAGTTTAACCTGACCGCTTGGTAAATTAAAATCGGGTATTGTTGTTGTTGCACCGATTGAAGCGGATGTTAATGTGACAACATGGGAATAGGCAGGCAACTCAGATGATGCCAAACTAACAATGTAATATGTTGTATCGTTTGCTCCTGCTTTTACAGGCAAACTATTAAATGAAAACTGACCTGTTGCATTTGTTGTAGTTGATATTGTTGATGTACTTGTTGCAGTAACAGGTACACCTTCAACAGGGTTTCCTTCAAACCTAACATAACCAATTATACTGGCAACTAACGCTGTTAATTCTATATTTCTTTCAGTAGGTACAGCTCCAACTACAAATTGTAGTTCTTCAGAAGTAAAACCTGTTTTTATTGCATTGAGTGTTATCTCCCCAGTCGAAAGGTTTTCAAACAAATAGCGTCCCGAAGAATTTGTGGTGGTTGTAAAAGTTTCGCCTGTGGCAGTATATTTTATTTTTACTGTAGTATTTGGCAATGGAACCTGTACGGTTTCGTTATATCTGAATACAAGTCCTGAAAGCTCACCAACATCTTTATTAAGATCAAAATTGAGAGTTAAATCGCCACTATTCTGCAATGTAACAGTTTCTGATTCAGGAGTTGCCGAATACAAATCCTTACTTGCACTAACAACATAATCACCAGCCGGAACATTTGCAAAACTAATAGTGCCAAGTCCGTTTGTATTACCCGATTTTACAATATCGTTTGATGTTCCAACTACACTAACAAGTACGCTTTCGAGTGCGTTACCATTACTTTTTGTGTTAACCGTAATTGTACCATTGTTCTGTGTTGCGATAAAGTTTTTATCGGTTATGGTATCCTTGAACGTTACTGTTGCGGTATTTTTATCCGGAGAGAATGAATACCCTTCTTTCGAAGCAGTAACCTCGTAATTACCAGCTGCAAGGTACCCAAAACTGTAGCTGCCTGAACCCGAGCTTTGCAGAGAAGTTGATTTTCCGGTTCCGGTATTAAGCAAAGTAACGTTTGCACTACCAATATCAGTATTACCCGATATTTTTGACAAATTAAGTGTAACCGCAAGATTTTGCGTAACTGATTCTGTATTAAATGGAATACTTACAGAAGCAGTATCATTAACATAACCTTCCCTGAATATTACAGAATATAACTGGTATTCTGTATCATCGGATACACCATCTATTTCGAAGTTGCCATTTACATCTGTAGTTGCTGAGTAAAAGTTGTTATTAGCAGCCACAAGGTTAACCTGAACCTGGAATCCAACTGAACTTCCATTTTGGTCGGCTACCTTACCATTTACACTGCTTCGGTTCTTGTTTAATACAAGTTCAAGAGCTACCATGCTTTCAACATCGAATGTTGTATCCACAGTTGCGTAGCCCTGTTTTTGTGCAATTAGCTGATACGTACCAGGTGCCAGACTCGTAACTTCAAAGCTACCCTGGTTATCCGAAACAGCACCACCTGAACCGGCATCCGAGTAGATTGATATATCTGCCTCGGCAATAAGTAGTCCTGAATCATCCTTTACAATACCAGTAATTGAGGAGTTTTTGGCAACCAGATCATTAATACTTACAGTTACTTCCGGAGTAGCCTGAGTAATTGTTGCTGTAAATTGTGAGCTTTCAATATATCCTGATTTTATGGCACCAAGTTCGTATGTACCAAATTCAATACCTGCAAACTCGTAAGTGCCATCTGTTGTTGAAAGCGTTGTTTTTTGCTCACTTGTTACGGTATTAGTTAGTGTTACTGTTGCACTGCCAATAAGGTTGGCATCAGCATCCTTTACCGTACCGGATATTTTACCATCAAGAGAGTAAAGAACAAAGTTAACTACCTTGCTTTCTCCATCTCTGATAGTATAATTTGTGATTACCGAATCAGAGTGTTGATCAAGTGCTACATTAAGTGTATAAGTTCCACCAATTAATCCGCTTAATGTATAATTTCCACCATCATCGGTAATGGCTGAACCGCCACCGTTTTCACCCGAAAGATTAACCTCCGCACCGGCTAAACCATCATCGTTAATACCCTTAACGCTACCGGTAATTAGTGCAAAATTTTCGGAAAGCGTAAAGTTAATATTTGTTGGGTTTTGTCCTAATGCGAGTGTAATTGTTGTGCTATCAGCTAAATAGCCTGGTTCACTTGCAACAAGCTTGTAGCTACCTGCTGTAAATCCTGAACTGTATTTACCATTTGCCTGAGTAACCAGAGTTTTAATATATGCACCTGAAGTAGCATTGTAAACCTTAATTTCAATACTTGCCAGTGCAGCCTGGTTATTATCCTTTACATACCCTGTTATTGATGAAGGGTTTGCAGTAAGTGTAGCATTTATATTTACAGTTGAGCCTGATGCCAGCTCGCTTGTTTGCATTGAGTATTCACCATAGCCTGTTTTATTTACAGTTATGGTATAGGAGGCACCAGCTTCAACACTCATTGCATAGTTACCATTTATGTTTGTAACAGTTGTAATAGTTTCAGTAGCGTTATCCGAGATTGCTATTTGTGCATTACTTAAAGGTGTACCGTTACTGTTTTTTACAATGCCCTGTATTGTTGCAATTTTTTCAACCAGGTTAAAATTATTGTTCGGACTAATTTGCCCTGGTCCAATTGTTATTTGCTTAGCAGTGCTGGTTTCAAAACCGTTTTTACTTGCAACAACATTGTATGTACCCGGTTTTAGCGAAAGCGAATATGCCCCGTTTGCAGCTGTCTGTACCTGGTATGTCTCCGTACCTGTTGCCTTAACAGTGGCGTTTGCAAGTGATTGCTGCAAACCGGATACCGTTCCGGTAATTGAGCCGGCATTTGGCGTCATACTAAAATTAACCCCGGTTAAATTCTGACCAGGAGTAACTGTAACAGTTTTGCTATTAGGCGGTACATAACCCGATTTTGTTACCGATAATATATGAGTACCATTATTTACGCTTAGGGTATAAGTACCGTTAGGAAGTGTAGTTGCTGTTGCACCCGATGAAGATGCCACTGTTACACCACCCAGTCCGTTACCGTCCGGGGTTGTAACCAAACCCGAAATTGAAGACGGATTAGGCACCATTGTGAAGTTTATACCGGAAATTGTTTGAGCAACTGTGAGAGTTAAATTTATTTGCTGGGTGTTAGAATACCCTGTTTTAGCTGCTGTGAGGATATAAGTACCTGCTCTTAAGCTTAGCTGAAACTCACCGGAAGATGTTGTAACTGCTGTAACAGGTGTTCCGCTACTTGGAGTGGCTGTTACTGTTACACCGGAAAATGGTGTTGTACCTCCAACAGAAGTAATACGCTCAACAAAGCCTGTTACCTGATTTGCTCTTGGTACCAGTATGATGTTCTGGTTTTGCAGGTTATCACCGGCGTTTAATGTATATTCATCAGGAGCAGGACTAATAAAACCGTTTTTTGCAGCTGAAATAGTCCAGTTACCGGAAGTAATCTGGAATGAATAGTTACCATTAACATTTGTAGAAGCCTGTTGCGTAACCGGACCGTTAACAGCTTTAACAAGTACCTGTTTAACCGGTGCACCAAGATCATTTAGAACCTTTCCACTGATAAAGGCATTATCCTCAACAATAGTAATAGCTTCGGTAAGGTTTATATGTTCCTGGTCTGCCGTGATATAGATTTGATCAGCTGCCAAATACCCTTGCTTGTATGCAGTAATTGAATAAGTAGCTCTGGGAAGAATAGCACTAAAAGTACCATCAAGATCAGTTGATACTGTTGATCCTTCACTCGTTAACACATTGGTAAATTTAACTGTACCATTCGAAACCGGACTACCATCCTGATCAATTACAGTTCCTGATATAACTGATGGAAATGGTCTTAAAAACAGGTTGATACTTTTAAAAGGAGTATCTTCCGAAATAACAACTGTAAAAGTTGAATCGAAATAACCTGTTTTGCTTCCTGTAAATTGGTAAGTACCAACAACAAGGCTATCGGTATAAGTTTGAGAGTTGGTTACAACATAATTATTAGGAGGTGTAACCCCGCCTTCAACCGATTCTACATTAAACTCAAAATTTAACAATGCCGAGTTATCTGTTGAAGAATATGCCGAAACCCTGAATGAACCAACTTGTAGAATATATTCAAATTCGTTTGTCTCACTAATTACCCCTGCACCTTCATCATCATTTGGAATTACATTCCAGATGTATGTTCCCTTCGAAAGTGTAGTTCTTGCTGGATATTCAATACTAGTGTTTGTAGTAGTTGAGTTCCATAGCGGTATATCTATTTGCTGATCATTACCAGCAAAGGATGTTAATCTTTGATATAAATAAATCGTATAGCTGTTAACGTTTTCAACTTCTTCCCACTGGAATGTTATGTATTCATCACCGTAAAATGTTGCATTATCCGCAGGAGCAATAAGTTCAGGCGGATCAATTGTTTGTTCAGCCTGATATGTAAAGGATTCAACTCCACCAAAAACCGAACTGGCAAACGTTATATCAGCCGGGTCGTACATGTTAATAACTGTGTAGTTATATTCTGTACCCGGTAATAATGGTGGCGGCTGAATGTTATATGGAGCATTGGGGTCAACATCACCATACAATATTGAGGTTTCGTCAGTAATGTATTCCCATACAATATTTGCCCCTTCAACTGTAATTTCGCCATTTGGTAAGGTTACAACTGTAAATGGTGTACTGGAAACAATAAGAAAATACGTAGGAACACCTGGTACGTTTGTCCATTCAAATATTGGGGTAGCATCGTCAATTATACCTGTTGGACCCAATGCCGTTGGAGCCGTTTGTGCTTCAACAATAAACTGTATCTCTGTTGAAAATACAATCGTACCGGGATTATTCTGATAATCTGCCGTAATTTCTTCGTAAGTATCATGCGTTGAGTTCGTTATAACTGCATAATACCTGCCTGTAGAAAGCGAAAGTGGATTCTCTTCCAGTATTGCACCCATTCGTGTACCGGAAACATCAAATTCGCCAGCATCATAAATGCCTGGCAAAACACCAATTTTTAGTTTGGCACCTGCTCCCGCACTTAAACTGGGCTGCCAATCCAGAATAAGACTATCCGAGGGAGCAAACATTAATTTGTATTTTAACAAACCGGGGTTATCAAGGAAATATCCCTTAGCCGGGCTTAGCAATACATTCTGACCCAGCATAATATTTGTTATAAGTAAAAAGGAGAAATAGTAAAATATTTTTTTTACCATATTACTCAGTCCCTTATTATGCAAATTTCACAAATAATTTGATTTTCTTTATAATTGAATTCTTATGTTATCGGGATAACTGTTTAGATGACAAACGATAAGTACTTACATTCAATAATACAGCTAAAATTGTGCTCTTATTTAATTTAAGTGCAAATACCTAATAATCGAAATATTTTGAGGATGTTTAGTGATTCAGTTAATAAATATTTAACATTTTTCCCTGTAAATAAATTCTATTCAGAGAAGAATTTTACCTAATGAATTAGTATCAGGATTTTCTTAAATTATAAAGTTTAATTTATTCATTATAAGAAAGTTATTATAGATGAGCGGAAACGTATATATAGAAACCTACGGCTGCCAGATGAATTTGGCAGATTCAGAGGTGGTTGCTGGAATTCTTAAACAGAATGGTTATGGCGTAACCACCGAAATAAATGATGCTAATGTTATTCTTATTAATACATGTAGCGTAAGGGATAATGCAGAGCAACGTATTTACGGCAGATTAGGAAACCTTAAACACATCAAAGATAGCAAACCTGGTACGGTTATAGGCATACTTGGTTGTATGGCGGAAAGATTAAGAAACGATCTTATTGAAGATAAAAAAATGGTTGACCTTGTTGTAGGTCCTGATGAATACCGCCGACTGCCACAATTTATTGAAGATGTTTACGATGGCGAAAAAGCTATTGGTGTTAAACTTTCCCGTACCGAAACATACGATGATATTGAACCTTATCGTGAGGATGGACTTTCGGCTTGGCTTTCTGTTATGAGAGGCTGCGACAAATTTTGCACCTATTGCGTGGTTCCATTTACTCGCGGAAGGGAAAGAAGTCGTAACCTCGATTCGATTGTTGACGAGATTAAAAAACTTTCCGAGAGAAATTTTCGTGAAGTATCACTACTCGGTCAAAATGTGAACTCCTATAACGATGAAGGCAGAGACTTTGCCGATCTATTGGAAGCTGTTGCAAAAGTTGATCCTAAAATGCGTGTGCGTTTCACTACATCACACCCTCAGGACCTTTCCGAAAAGCTGCTTCATACTATTGCAAACAACAAGAACATTTGCAACTATATTCATCTGCCGTTTCAATCGGGCTCAAACCGCGTGCTTGAAGCTATGAACAGAACCTACACAATTGAACATTATCTTGGACTGGTTGAAAAAGCAAAAGAGCTAATTCCCGGCGTAAGTTTTTCTACTGATATTATTGCAGGCTTTCCAACCGAAACAGTTGAGGAGCATGAGATGACACTCGAGGTAATGAAAAAAGTTCGTTATGATGGTGCATATATGTTCAAGTATTCTCCAAGGGAGGGCACAAAAGCTTTCAAAATGAAAGATGATGTTCCCGAACATGAAAAAGTAAGAAGACTTACAGAGATTATTGACCTGCAACAAAAAATTTCAACTGAAATTAATGCCGCTGCAAAAGGTTCGGTTGAAGAGGTGCTGATTGAAGGATTCAGCAGAAAATCGAAAGCTGATTTTGCCGGCAGAACCGATACTAATAAGCTGGTTATATTCCCCGTTGTTGATGGTGTTGGCAGAGGCGATTATGTAAAAGTACGCATAAACGATTCAACATCAGCAACCTTGTTTGGTAAAGTTATTGAAAATTAAACATATATAATTATGAAGTTAAAAGCAGTTTTCCTTTTGGTATTTGCAACACTTGTGTTTGGGCAGGATGTTAATATTGTGCCTTATCTTAAGCTAATTGAAAAAGGCGATATTGACCTTGTTAAAAAAGAACTGAACAGTTTAATGGGTAAGTACCCCGATTCGCAAAACCTGAAGTTTCTAGAAGCGGTTGTTACCGAGGATGGTGATATAGCTGTTGATAAATATCAGCAGTTTTATAAAAACCATCCTGATAATGCTTACGCCGATGCCGCCCTGTATCGCATATTCAGTTATTATTTTGCACTTGGAGTTTACCAGAAAGCTGATTCATACCTGGCAGAACTAAAGGCAAAATATCCTGATTCGCCTTACATCAAGGCAGCAAACAGAAAAATACCAGACAAGGTGGAATTTGTTGCAGCATACCCTGATAACAAAATAAAGGAAAAACCGGCA
The DNA here is from genome assembly GCA_963663615.1 of Melioribacteraceae bacterium. Classification (GTDB taxonomy): domain Bacteria; phylum Bacteroidota; class Ignavibacteria; order Ignavibacteriales; family Melioribacteraceae. Next base: position 59,686 of record OY760517.1, on the reverse strand, counting down.
GTAAAAACACCTCCGCCACCTGCCAAAGTTACTACACCAAAACCGGAAGTTAATAAGGCTCCGGCTGTTGTATATAAATATACAGTTCAGGCAGGAGCATTTAGTAACAAGGCAAATGCAAAAGAACTGGTTAGCAAAATTGCAATTGATGGCTATTTTGCCGATTATTACGAAAAAGTTGTTGGTGGTACAACCTTTAATATAGTTATTGCCGGTAAATTTGTATCGAAAGAAGAAGCTGTTAACCTGATTGATCACCTTGAAACCAAATATAAATTAAATGGTAATGTAAAAGAATATAATTTTGGTGAGCATTAATGAAAATTCTTTTTGCAGGCACATCCTCCGGGGTACCGGAACCATATCGTTACCATTCGGCATTACTTGTAAGCGATGAAGGGTTTAAGTTACTTGTTGATTGCGGTGCATCTACAATTAAGGCATTACAACATTGCAAGGTGGATATTACTGATATAAACAGTATTCTCATTACTCATTTTCACGCTGATCATGTTGCCGGAATTCCAACTCTTGTTACTGCTATGAAGATTAAGGATAGAGTAAAGAACCTTACTATTTATATACACAAGGGTATGGAACAAAAACTGAGGGATTTACTCGACTTGTTCTACCTTGTTGAGGAAAAAGTACCTTTCAGACTTTCAATTATTCCATTTAGTTCGGAGCAGGAAATAGAGATAGCGAAAAATGTATCGTTTGTTACCTATGTAAATACACACATCCAAAATGAACTGTTTCCGCTTGATACTTCTTCCAGCCTGCTACTTAAATTTAATGGTAAAATTATTGGCTATACAGCAGATGTTGGAAACCGCAGCGATCTTGAGGTGTTTAATAATACAAAACTTGATTGTTTTATTGCAGAACAATCGCATATAGGTTTTGATGATATATCTGAATTTGTGAGTAAAAATAAGATTAAAAACGTATTCCTTACTCATTACCATAGCGATAAAAAAGATTTGATTGATAAAAAAATTGCTGAACAAAATTTAACTTCAAAGGTTATACGTGTTGAAGATTTTCAGGAGATAACCCTTTAGTAATATGACGATAAGAGAGTTTCAGGAAAAATTTGGAATAGTTGGAAAATCCAAGGAAGTTAGAGACCTTGTGGATATCATTATGCAGGTGGCAAAGTCCGATATTTCAATTTTGATTCAAGGCGAAAGTGGAACCGGCAAGGAAGTATTTGCCAGGGCGGTACATGGTTTTAGTAACCGTGCCGAACAAAAAATGGTTAGTGTTAACTGCGGTGCTATACCCGAAGGTATTCTGGAAAGCGAACTCTTTGGTCATGAAAAAGGAGCATTTACTGGTGCCCACGATCAGCGTAAAGGTTACTTTGAAATTGCAGACGGTGGAACCCTCTTCCTCGATGAACTTGGCGAAATGCCCCTTACTACACAGGTTAAATTGCTTCGAGTTCTTGAAACAAAAGAATTTATGCGTATTGGCGGCGAAAAAGTTATTAAGGTTGATGTTAGAATTATCGCTGCTACTAACAAGGATTTGCAAACTGAAGTTGAGACGCGTAAATTTAGGGAAGACCTTTACTTTAGGCTAAAGGCTGTTACCCTTGCAATTCCACCACTAAGAAAACGCAGGGAAGATATTATATCTCTGGTTTATTTTTTTCTGGAAAGATATGCACAAGTAAATAAACTACCCGAGTTTACAATATCCAACAATGCTCTTAATTTACTGGTTGACTACTCCTGGCCAGGAAACATACGCGAGTTAAAAAATACTATTGAAACTGCTGCTGCATTAAGTCGCACAGGCAATATTGATGAACATTCATTTTTGATGTTGTTAGATAACGATAAGAGAAAGGAAGAGAACAGATTTTTACCAGTTGCAACCGGAATAACTCCCGAAACACTTGATCGTGAAATAATTTACAGAGCATTAATAGAAATTAAAAAAGATTTAATGGAGCTTAAGCAGTACGCCAAATCGACTGAAATGCAGGATCACGACCCGGTAACCGAACACAAGGAAGTGATTCCCTTGGATATTCTTGAAAAAGAAGCTATTTTAAACGCTCTTAATTTTACCCGTGGTAACAAACGCAAAGCAGCACAGCTTTTAAATATCAGTGAACGCACCATGTACAGGAAGTTGAAAGAATATGACATTCAATAGAAAGAACATATTGGCATTATTTATTACAGGTATAATTGTTTCAGCCTGCACATATTCTTTTACCGGTGCTTCAATTCCGCCGCACCTCGAAACCATTGCAATTCCGATTGCTGCTGATAGAACAAGTAAGGGTGAAGCCACTTTAAGTGACGACTTTACCAACGAGTTAGTTACCAAATTTTTAGACGACAACTCATTCCAGATTACGTCAAAAGATAAAGCGGATTGCCTGCTGGAATGCACATTAACAAGAATTAACGAAAAACCGGAAACCTTTTCAACCGAGGCTATCACCCAAAACAAATTAACTGTTACAGCAAAAGTTGTTTACAGGGATTTGGTTATGAAAAAGGTTGTATTCAATAAAAGCTTCTCTAATTTTGCTAATTACAACACTGATGGTGATCAGGTTCAGGCTCGACTTGATGCGATTCAGACAGCTATTGACAAACTTACAGAAGACATTTTACTGGCTGTTGTTTCTAACTGGTAAAGAAACTTAAGGGAGACTATCACTATGATATTGGATCAGATTGTTCTGGTTTCATATATCATATCGCTCACTATTTTGTGCCTTTTTGCCCTTCACGGATTTATTATGATATTTTACCTAAAAAAATATTATGATAATGAACCTGGGCATGACGAAAATTTTAGATATGATAAATACGTAACTTTGCAGCTCCCGTTGTATAACGAAATGTATGTAGCCGAAAGGCTAATTGAAGCTGTTTGCAAAATTGACTATCCGAAAGAATTAATGGAAATTCAGGTGCTGGACGATTCCACCGATGGTACTGTGGACCTTGTTGCCAAAATGGTTGAAGAAAAACAATCCGAAGGATTTGATATTAAACACTTACGCAGGGAAAACCGGGTTGGCTATAAAGCCGGCGCTCTTAAGGAAGGACTAAAAACTGCTACGGGTGAGTTTGTTGCCATATTTGATGCCGATTTTATTCCCGGTACCGATTTCCTAAAAAAAACTCTAAAGTATTTTAAGTCAGAAAATATTGGTATGGTGCAAAGCCGCTGGGAACACCTTAATGAACAATATTCAATATTAACCAGGATTCAGGCACTTGCTTTAAATGGTCATTTTGTTATTGAACAAAGTGTAAGGAATAAAGCCGGTTTCTTTATCAATTTTAATGGTACCGGTGGAGTTTGGCGTAAAGAGTGTATTGAAGATGCCGGAAACTGGCAGGATGATACAATTACTGAAGACCTTGATATTAGTTATCGTGCACAATTACGTGGCTGGAAGTTTATTTACCTGCGCGATTTTACTACCCCGGCTGAACTTCCTTCCGAAATAAATGCTCTTAAAGCCCAGCAGTTTAGATGGACAAAAGGTGCTATTGAAACAGCGAAAAAAATATTACCGCTTGTATGGAAATCAGATCAGCCGTTAAGAATAAAATTGCAATCAACTTTTCATCTTACAAATAATATGGTATTTCCATTTATTTTACTTGCCGGTATTCTTAATGTGCCTTTAATTTTTATTAAAAATAGTGGTCCGTACGATAACTTTTTTAATATAATGGCTGTTTTTATAGTAGCATTCCTAAGTTCGTTTTTGTTTTATCTGCATGCCCAGAAAGAGGTTTATTCTGACTGGCGTAAAAAGATGGTACTGTTCCCTCTCTTTATGGCAGGTAGTATGGGATTTGCACTAAATAATTCGCTTGCGGTATTCGAAGGGTTATTCAACAAAAAAACACCATTTGTGCGTACACCCAAATATAGAATTGTTGATAAAAACGATAACTATACGAAAAACCATTATTTCACTAAAATGAAGGTTGACTCTTCTGCTTTCGTTGAACTTATGCTGGCGTTGTATTGCTTTATTGGTGTAGTTGCATCCTTATATTTTATGGAATTTGCAGCATTTCCGTTCCAGTTTATGTTTTTTACGGGCTTTTTTGTAGTTTCATTATTATCTTTTAAGCATACGTTTACAAACAAGGAATAAATCTGAAATGGCAGATGTAGATTTAGTATCAGTTATATATGAATACAATCCGGAATCACCACTGTTTGCACGCGTTGCCGAAACTGAAATGGAAAAAGGCAACTTGCAAAAAGCTCGTGAAATATTGGAAGCCGGGTTTGAACATCATCCTGATTATGCGTCTGCCTGGTTTGTTTATGCTATTTTGCTTGCAAAGCTAAACGATTTTGAGGCTGCACGCAATATGGCTAAAAAAGCCGATATGTTGCTGAATAATCATGAAACCTATGACTATTATCTGGCTAAAATTGAGAGTATTGAAAACGTTCTTGACGATGAGTTGTATGATGATTCCGAACCAGCAGCACCCAAAAAACATGAAGAACTAAAAAGTTTTTTGAGCGAGTATGGTGATGAATTATTCAATTCCGGTAGCGAAAAGAAAGAAGTAACCGGCAGTGAAATGCCTGACGATAAAATAGTTTCCGAAACCATGGCGAATATTCATTATAGCCAGGGTAATTACAGGGAAGCACTGGAAGTGTTCAAAAAACTGATCTTAAAAAATCCTGACAAAGCTGAGCTTTACAAGAAAAAAATTGATGAAATTAATAAGCTTATTGCTGAAAAGGAATAAACTTGCCGGATTATATGGTTCCAGACCTGACCAGAAAACTGCAACGGAATTTTTATACCCAACCAGTGCTTGATGTTGCCAAACAACTACCCGGAAAAATTTTTGTTAAAAGAAAGGGTGATTCTTTCTATACGGGAAGAATAGTTGAAGTTGAAGCCTATGATGGTAGTTACGATGAAGCAGCTCATACATTTAATGGTAAAACCAAACGTAACGAGGTGATGTTTAAGGAAGGTGGTTATCTGTACGTATATTTTACTTACGGTGTACATTATTGCTGTAATGTTGTTACCGGGAAGAAAAATGAAGGTAACGCCGTACTGATAAGAGCTATTGAGCCTATGAGTCTGCTGGAGGATATGTCCGGGAACCGTTTTGGTACTAATAACTTTAGTAGCAAGCAACTAATTAACCTTACCAATGGTCCGGGTAAATTATGCAAGGCTCTTGAAATAGAAAGAAAACACAACGGTTATAATTTAACCGGCGATGATATTTTTATTGTTGATGATGATTATACAGATTTTGGACTTGTTGAAACCACGCGTATAGGAATAAATAAATCAGTTGAACTGCCCTGGCGGTTCTATATTAAAGATAGTAAGTATGTTTCGAAGAAATGAATAAACCAGCAAATATATTAATTGTAAGAACTGATAAAATTGGTGATGTTGTATTAACCCTGCCAGTTGCGTCAATCATAAAAGGATTTTACCCCGAGTGCAGGGTAACATTTATGGTGCAGGAATATACACGTCAACTACTGGCAGGAAATCCGTCTATTGATGAAATTATTGTACTGCACAAAAAAAATGGCAAAATAGATTATAGTAAAAATCTTGCTGAAATTAAAAAACGAAAGTTCGATACGGCAATTACCGTATTTCCTTCTTTCAAACTTGCACGTATATTGTTTGCAGCCGGTATTAACACAAGAATAGGCACAGGTTACAGGTGGTATTCATTCCTCTTTAATAAAAAAGTATTCGAGCACAGAAAGTATGGTACAAACCATGAGTTGGTACACAATGTTAATTTGCTGAACAAAATAGGTATTGAATATACGCCCGAGTTTGGTAATGTACAGTTTAATATACAAATACAAAGCAAAGCGTATAATAAAGTTGAACAGATCCTGAATAATTCGGATTATGATCCGGGAAAGAAAACTGTAATTATCCATCCGGGTAGTGGCGGCAGTGCTGTTGACTTGCCAATTGACAGATTCAGGGAGCTTGTTAAGATTTTGGCACAAAGATTGAGTGTCAATATAATACTTACAGGTTTGGAGCAGGAAAAAGAAATTTGCTCATATATTGCTTCAAACAAAAACGTTCTTAACTTTGCTGGCTTGTTTAACCTTAGCGAAATGGTTGCCCTTACAAATAGATGTAATTTGCTGGTTGCCAACTCTACTGGTCCAATTCACATTGCAGCTGCCCTCGATAAATGGGTAATTGGTTTTTATCCTAAAATTGCGGCATGTTCGCCGGTTCGCTGGGGACCATTTACAAAAAAGCGGGTTATATTTTCACCAACGCTGGGATGCAGTAACTGTTCCCGGATACAGTGTGCAGAGTTAAATTGTATGAACAGCATTGAAGCTAACGATGTTGCTCTTAAAATTGAAGAGATATTAAAAGTTTAATACAGAGGTAATTATGTATAAGTTAAGTGTAAAAATATTGTTGACGTTCCTGATGGCTTTTACTTTAACTATGGCACAAAAAGTTGATTTCAGGACTTGGGAAAACAAGGCTTTTGATGTTGGTGAAAAACTGATATTTAATGTTAAGTATGGTTTTGTTACCGGTGGAATTGCTGAAATGGCTATTCCAAAAATGAAACGCATTGCCGGAAGAGATGTTTATCATGTAACATTTAAGGTTAACTCTGTACCTGCATTCGATCCTTTTTTTAAGGTTCGCGACAGATATGAAACTTATCTGGATAAGGAAGGTATTTTCCCCTGGAGATTTGAACAGCATATTCGTGAAGGTGGCTTTTCAAAAGATTATTCGGCTTTCTTCGATCAGAGAAAAGGTAAAGCCAAAACCAGCGAAGGTTCTTACGATATTGAGCGTTATACCAATGATATTGTTAGTGCATTTTATTTTACCCGTACACTCGACTGGAAGAATAAAAAGCAAGGTGACAAAATGCATCTTGAAAACTTTTTTGATGGTAAAACTTTACCGCTTGATGTAGTTTTCCACAAAAAAGAAACCATTACAGTTGCAGCCGGTACTTTTGATTGTATTGTTATTGAACCATTGGTTGTTGATGGCGGATTATTTAAAAGCGAAGGTAATATTCTTATCTGGCTTACCGATGATGAACTTAAGATACCGGTGCAGGTTAAAACCAAAGTTGTTATTGGTTCAATTGTTGCCGAGTTAATTGAATACGAGGGACTTGCAGGAAAACTGATTTCGAAAAAATAATTTTATATATTTGTTAAGTCTGATATTTTAATATCAGACTTTTTTTAATTGTCCACCAGGAAAAAATGACAAATTACGATTTTAAGCCAGGACCAATGTTGCCTCCATTGGTAGCTGGTTTTGTTGGTTTAGTAGTAGCCTTTTTTATGTATCAGATTGTTGGCGGTTTTATTAGTCTTGCCGTTATGGGATTTGATATTGAAAATGCGAACATTAACGCCATGAGAATTATGCAGGCTGCCGGTCAGATTTTATTTATTCTTGCACCCGCCCTAATTTTAGCCAAAATAGTTTATCAGGATGTTAATACAATTATGCGTATTAAGCTGCCCCGTTTTACCGAAGTGCTGATATTCGGGTTTGGCTTGGTAATGTTAATAGTTCTGTTCCAAAATTATCTTGCAGTACAAACCTATTATATTGATAAACTTGCACAATCGTCCGAAACTGTTGCTGCCATTCAATCTGCCCTGGATGAAATGGACAAAATTGTTAGTCAGGCTTACATTAAGCTATTAACAACAAACAACGTTTTTGAAATAGTGCTGGTATTTATAGTTATCTCGATTGTACCGGCTGTAGCTGAAGAATCATTATTCAGGGGTTACGTACAAAAAAGTTTTGAGTATAAACTTAAACCCATCTGGGCTGCATTGCTAACAGGATTTGTCTTTGCTTTATACCACATGAACCCTTATGGTATGGTTCCACTATTTGTACTTGGCACTTATCTGGGCATAGCTGCATATAAATCGGAATCGCTGCTGGTTCCTATGATATTGCATTTTGCAAACAATTTTGTAACCTATGTGGCATTCTTGTTATTTGGTGATGAAGAGATAATTGAAAATACCGTAATACCAGAAGGAGATATTAATTCATACATTTGGAATTTTTTATTGCTTCTGATTGCTTTTATTATATACACTATAGTTACACTTAAATATTATAATAAACTAACAGGAGGCAAAGATGATCTGTCCGAAGTGTGAGTACGAATATATTGATGGGCATACTATATGTGCCGATTGCGGCGAAAACCTCATTCCGGTTGATGATTTCAAGGGAAACCTTGTTCATCATGGAGACTGGTTTATTATTAAAACAGTAAGTGAAATGTATGAAGCTGAAATGCTTAAAGCTAATCTTTCCGGTGCGGATATCGAAACTTTGATTCTGGGACAGAAAGATAGCAGTTATCCTGCAGTTGGCGGACTTGCTGTAATTAAGGTACTTATTAAAAAGAAAGATGCCGAAGCTGCAAAAGAAATTCTTAATGATATTTATAAATAACAGGTTTTAATGAAATTTTCTAATTTGGCTGCCAGAATCGTTGTTTCGTTAATCTTCATTCCAATTATCATTGGAGTGGTGCATTTTGGCGGCTATTCATTTCTTGCTTTTGTTGCAGTATTATCTGTGGCAGGATTTATTGAGTTTTCCAGGTTTGGATTCAAAGCCGATATACATACCGATAAATTTATTGGTATTATATCGGTGTTATTGATACTGCTCAATAATTATCTTAATTTTACTACTGATAGCACTATATTAAGTTTATCAGCTGTTGTGCTACTAACTTTTGAGCTATACCGTTCCAAAGGAACACCACTTTTGAATGTTGGGGCTACTTTTTTTGGTGTAATATACCTCGGTATGTTTGCTGGCAGCTTGATTAAAATTCGTGAAGTTTTCCAACCAGACGAACTGTTGTATAATGAAGCCGGTTTAATTGTGCTTTCAATATTTGTTACTGTATGGGTATGCGATTCCGGGGCTTATTTTATTGGTAGTGCTTTTGGTAAACATAAGCTTATGCCGCGTGTTAGTCCTAAGAAAAGTTGGGAAGGTGCAATTGGCGGTACTCTTCTGGCACTTGTTGGCATGGTAGCAATGCATCAAATTTATCTCGATTTTATTTCGCTTTACCATGCAGTTATTATGGCAGCAATAATTGCCGTTGTAGGACAGTTTGGCGATTTTGTTGAAAGTTTGCTTAAACGAAATGCCCAGCTAAAAGACTCATCAGGAATTATTCCGGGGCATGGTGGTGTGCTGGATCGTTTCGATTCAATATTTTTTAGTGCACCGGTGGTATATGCCTACCTTAAATTTGTGGTAGTGTAAATTAAACCAAATTCTTGTAGGGGTAATTCGCAAATTACCCTTAACATATCTTCCAGAAAATCAAAAATCCGCTTTACCAAACAAACGTCACTCTCAAAATTCGCACTCTGTTGTATTAAGTAATTCTACTTTTTTGTATTATGAACATTGTGTTTGGTAATAAAACTCGTTACATGTATGGATTCTAAAGTAATCAACTGGTTAACACAAGGCGATCCTGCTATCAGGTGGCAGAGCATGAGGGATTTGCAAGGTAAATCACCCGAGGTTTATGAAGCTGAAAGGGCAAAAACAATTACTGCCGGCTGGGGTGCAAAATTACTTGAGTTACAGGATGCAGATGGTAAATGGAGCGGTGCATTATACTCACCCAAATGGATTTCTACCACATATACAATGCTTTTGCTAAAAAGGTTTGGCTTGCCCGGAGGCAACTCACAATTAAGTAAGGCATGTAAAATTTTGCTGGACAAGGGATTTTATACTGATGGCGGTATTAACTATTTTAAGGTGCTAAACCATTCCGAGACCTGTGTTACCGGTATGATACTTGGCATTCTTTCATATTTTGGATACGAGGATACCAGACTTGAAACTATTGCTGACTGGCTATTGGATCAGCAAATGAGAGATGGGGGCTGGAATTGTAAGTCGTTTGAAGGTGCAACCCATAGCTCCCTGCATACTACAATATCGGTGTTGGAAGGTTTGAGAGATTTTACTAATTTTAATACTTACAAAAGTAGCCCGATAAAAAAAGCTATTGAACGTGGTTGCGAGTTTATTTTATTGCACAAGCTTTATATATCCGACAGGACGGGGGAAATAATTGACCCAAAATTTACACGTTTTTCCTTTCCACCAAGGTGGAGATATGATATTTTACGTGGATTAGATTATTTTTGTAGTATTGATCTTAAATATGATGCACGTATGGATAATGCTCTGGAGCTTGTTTTGAAAAAACGAACTAGTGATGGCATGTGGAAATTACAGAATAACCATCATGGAAGAGTTTATTTTAGTCTGGAAGAAGCAGGTAAACCGAGTCGCTGGAACACATTGCGTGCATTAAGGATACTAAACAAGTATTGTGTATGAAAAACAAAGACTACAAAAATAAAAATGAATTGAATGCTTCATGGAAAATACAACTCCATGAAATTATATTTGAAGCCAATACTCCGGCTGGCAAGCTGTTCGATATTCTTTTAATAATATCGATACTATTAAGTGTTGCAGTTGTTTTGCTCGATAGTGTTGCATCATATCGTGCTGAGTATGGTGAGCTGTTTTATACGCTTGAATGGTTCTTTACCGTATTGTTTAGTATAGAATATATTCTGCGAATTATTTGTGTTGCAAAACCTTTTGGGTATGCCACCAGTTTTTATGGAATTATTGATTTTCTTGCAATAATGCCAACATATATCAGCTTGTTTTTACCTGGTTACCATTATCTTTTGGTAATAAGAATATTACGTGTATTGCGAATATTCAGGGTATTAAAGTTTGTTCAATATATAGGTGAAGCATCCAACCTTGCAGCTGCATTGCGTGCAAGCCGCCGCAAAATAACAATATTTCTTGTTACAGTATCAACGCTTGTAGTAATATTGGGTGCCATGATGTATCTTATCGAAGGTGAAGAAAACGGATTTACAAGTATTCCTAAAAGTATTTACTGGGCAATAGTTACATTAACTACCGTTGGTTATGGCGATATTTCACCGCAGACAAACCTGGGGCAAACACTGGCATCATTTATAATGATAATGGGATATGCAATTATAGCAGTTCCAACCGGCATAGTAACTGTTGAGCTATCGAATGCAAGGGGTAAAAATGTAAGTGGTGAAGTTTGTCCGGCATGCTCGGCAGAAGGACATGATGCTGATGCACAGTATTGTAAATATTGTGGGTCTAAATTATAGTTAACGTATATAAAATGTATAAAATTAATAAAGTTATATGCTATATAAAGTTAGCTTGTCGATTAATAGATGTTTAAAATCAAATTAATTTTGATAATTGCTATATTATTGTTTAAATTTGCACTCTTTGCAATAATGTGATTATAATATTAAGGACAGGATAGAGCAATGAAAAGAACTTATCAGCCAAGTAAGAGAAAAAGAAGAAACAAACATGGTTTCAGATCACGTATGGCTACGAAGAATGGAAGAAAAGTACTTGCTGCAAGAAGAGCTAAAGGAAGAAAAAAGCTAACAGTGAGTGACGAACCAAGATTCTAAACGTAATAGCCTTTCCCGCCATGAAAGGTTAAAAAGAGCAAACGATTTTAAGCTGGCTTATGATGCCGGAAAATCCGTTTACTCACCTAATAAGAAGGTTAAGGCTATTTACCTTATCCGGAAAAATCAGAATAAACCTTCTGTTAAAGTAGCTTTTGCTGTTTCGCGTAAAGCCGGTAATGCAGTGTGGCGTAACAGGGTAAAAAGGCTGCTACGTGAATCGTATCGGCTAAACAAGAAAGAAATTGTTGAAAGGGCATCTGCAGAAAATGCCCTTGTTTTAATAGTATTTGTGGCTTTCAGGATAAATAAAAAGTTTAATAAACATCCCGACTTGGCACTGTTTAAAGACGAAGTTATATTTTGCCTGAATAAAATAACCTCTCGCGTGTAGAATATAAAAGCTTCTATCCTGAACAATCACGTTTGTTAGAAATCATAAAAAAGTTTTAATAATGATAATACCGGATAATTAAATGGAAAAACAACAGACGCTCGCAATGGTACTCATCGGGCTAATTTTTGTAGTCTGGCTTTATATTAACTCACCCGAACCGCAACCCCAAACACCTAATCAGGCAGATTCAACTCTTGTAGATACTCAGAAACAGCCTGTTCCTGCTGAACCGAAACATGTTGAGCAAACCGAAACACCTAAGGTAACTGTTCCGACTATTCTTGATTCCAGTGTTGTTAGTGCACCGGAACGAATTATAAATATTGAAAATGATCTTGTTAAACTTGAGTTAACTACCAAGGGTGCCAAGGTTAAACGTTACTTTATTAAAAAGTACAAAACATGGTACTCAAAAGATCTTGGTGAAGATGCCCCTTATTACAAAACTATGGTGCAGCTTGTTAATACAAGATTTGAAGGTGGCGATCTTAACCAGACTTTTATTACCAAGAAAGGTGAAAAAATTGAAACATCAGCATTAAATTTTAATGTTGATAAATCCGGGTACAGCTACAAGCTAACAGGCGAGGATTCACTATCTATTACATTCAGCGTAAGTTTTGGTGAAAATAGTTCTATTACAAAAACTTATACCTTTAGAGGCGATAATTACCAGAGCAAGGTTAACTTCGGCTTTAACAATATGCAGAATATTGTTGCAGGTTCAAGCTATGATGTTTCATGGGAACACGGAATAAATTTCGTTGAAAAAAATTCGGTAGATGAAGCCAACTATTCAAATGCAAGTTTGTATGCCGGTGAAGAACATCTTAAAGTTAATGCAAGTGATGTTGATGAAAAAGAAAAGAAGGATGTTGGCGGTATAGTTGACTGGATGAGTGTAAAAAGTAAATACTTTGCAGTATTGCTTTCACCGGATAATCCTAATTCCGAATGGCACTCTTACATTGTTGGTACAAAAACCAAGGATAATGTAGTTGGTGATAGAGAATATTACTCGCTCACATATTCTGTTCCGTTTACCGGAATGAAAAAACAGAATACCGAGTTTTCGCTTTTTATTGGTCCGGTTGATTACGAAGTGCTTGCTGCCTACGATAAAAGCTACGAAGCTATTTATGATTTCGGAAGCTTTATGGGACTAAGCTTTATTATTCGTCCAATTTCGGAATATGTTTTATTACCACTTTTCAAATTCCTTCACTCATTTATACCTAACTATGGTGTAGTAATTCTACTGGTTGCATTTCTTGTAAAAATGCTGCTTTACCCACTTACAAAGCAGAGTTACAAATCAATGAAGAAAATGCAGCTACTTCAGCCAAAAATGAAGGAAATTAAAGAGAAGTTCAAAGATGATCCACAGAAGCAACAGCAAGAAACAATGAAGCTGTACAAGGTTTATGGTATTAACCCAATGGGTGGCTGTTTGCCTATGTTTGCCCAGATGCCTATTTTGATTGCATTGTTCTACTTGTTTAATGTTGCAATTGATCTTCGTAACCAGCCATTTGTACTTTGGATCGATAACCTCGCTGCTCCGGATGTAATTGCCGAGCTTCCTTTCAGGTTACCAATTTTTGGCGTTTCTGCTATTAGTGGTTTGGCTATTACTCTTGGTGTAGTAATGTTTATTCAGCAAAGTATGACTGCAAAAGATCCAAGTCAGAAAGCACTTGTTTATATTATGCCGGTTATGCTTACAGTACTGTTTATGTCATTCCCTTCAGGTGTAAACCTTTACTATCTAATGTTCAACCTGCTTACAATTATTCAGCAGTGGATGATAAACAAAAGTAAAGATGGTGCTGAACTTGTGCCGCTCGATCCGAAAGATCAAAAGCCCGGATTTTTCTCGAAACTTATGCAACAGGCTGAGGAAACAAGAAAAGTACAGCAGAAACAGCAGAATAAAAAAAGAAGATAATTTCTTGATATATATTTATGCGTAAAAGCATTATAATTATATTATTCCTGATTTTAACGAACGGGTACATTTTTCCTGATGTACCCGTTTGTATTTTTATGCAATCCGAAGAGCAGACTAAACGTAGTAATTCGGAGAAGTTTACCCTGGAGTTTGTTCAGGATACCCTCCCTTTTGGTATTACTTATGCCCGTGTTAAATATGAACCGGACGTAACTCTTGCAATGAGTGGCGGTGGTGCAAGGGGACTTGCTCAAATTGGTTTATTTAAGGCTCTGGTTGAAAACGGTATTCATGTTAATAATATTGTCGGAACCAGCATGGGTAGCATTGTGGGCGGTTTACTTGCTTTAGGCTATACCATTCAGGAGCTTGATTCAATTGCTGCTTCAACAGACTGGAATGAGCTGATTCTTGGTGGTGAGGTTGAGCGTACCGAATTGTTTTTTGACCAGAAAACAACTCTCGATAAGGCATTTATTACATTACGTCTTGATGGATTAAATCTTGTTTTGCCAACATCGCTTAACTCAGGTTTAAGAGTTTCCAACTTTCTTACAATGTTAACTCTTAAGGCACCGGTAAAGGTAACAAAAAGTTTTGACGACCTTCGTTACAATTTTCGTGCTGTCTGTACAGATTTGGTATCGGGGAATGAAGTTGTACTCGAAAAAGGGAGTTTGGGACATGCCTTACGTGCCAGTTCGAGTGTATCCTTTTTGCTTGCTCCTGTTAAATACGATACTACAATGCTTGTTGATGGCGGACTTGTAGCTAATTTGCCTATTAGTGCAGCAAAAAAAATGAAGAGTGATTTGCTCCTCGTTTTTGATACAACTTCACCCTTGCATGACAAGAATGCTCTTAAGATGCCCTGGAATGTTGCAGACCAAATGGTAAGTATTCCCATGATTAAATTAAGTAATCAGGAGTTAACCAATGCCGATGTTGTGCTTAAACCCGACCTTTCCAATATAACTAATACTGACTTTGATAAAATTGATGATATTATTGCAACCGGTGTAAATTTTGGCAAAAACTCTTCACAAATTTTAAATGAAAAGTTCAGGGAAGCATTTGTTAAAAAACTTGCCAAACCCGATGAGGAATACTTTAATGTAGATTTTATTTGTGCCGATAAAGATGTTCCCGGTATTATTGATTTACAAATATGGGATAAAGAAAGAATAACTACCAGTCAGATTTATTTTCTTCTTTATAAAATTTATAGTACTGGCAAGTATAGCGATGTTTCAGCAGAAATTAAGTCGCATGGGATGAAATCAAGTTTAACAATACAAACTACCAAGAATTTTACCGTTAGCAAAATATTAGTAAATGGTGCAACACTTGTTAATGGTGAAGATATTGAAAACAGACTTAAACCCCTTGTAAACAAACCATACAATCCCGAAAAACTTTATAAATCACTTCTTGAAGTACTAAAACTTTATCGTAATAAAGGTTATGCATGTGTACAACCTAATATTATGAGTATTGATACAAAAAGTGGAGTTATTGAGCTGGAAATAGTTGAGTCCAAACTTGATGGTATTAGTATTATGGGTAACGAAAAAACCGACACTGGAGTTATTCTTCGTGATATACCTATTAGAAGACATGATTTTGTTAGTCATGATAAAATTGGTACCGGACTTTCAAACCTAAGAAGCAGTGATTTGTTTTCCAATATTGAGCTAAATATTGAGGAAATTGACAATAGGAAAATACTTGATATTGACGTTGACGAGAAGGTATCGAGTCTTATTCGTTTGGGGCTGCGTGTTGATAACGAAAACTTTACACAGCTTTGGCTTGATGCTCGTGAAGAAAACTTTTTAGGTTCAGCTACTGAGCTTGGTGCAGCTTTTACACTGGGCAGCCGAAACAGGCAATATATGGTTGAACATAAGGCTAATCGCATTTTTAATACCTATTTTACATACAGGGTGCAGCTATTCTATAAACGTAATGAAATTAGTACCTACAAGGATGTTGAACTTGATACCGATTCAAGATTTCAAAGAGATAAAAGCGGTGAATACTGGCAAATGCACTATGGTGGTGCAATGTCTCTTGGTACACAGGTAGGCAAATTTGGTAAAATATTTGCCGAGGGGAAATATCAGGTTGATCAGATTAAAAACAATTTTAACTATTCGGGTGATATTTACCGTAAGAATCTTGTTGCGGGTCGTGTTACTCTGGCTATTGATTCAAGGGATGACTATCCTTTCCCTAATAGCGGTTTCTGGGTAAATACGTACTACGAAACTGCTCAGGAGTTACTTGGAGGTGAGTTTGCTTATGCCAAGTTTTATTTTGACTATGTTAACTATTTCCAAATGAATGGATCGCATAATTTCCGCCCTCGTCTTATTTTTGGTTTTGCCGATGCAACTCTTCCTTTTAGTCAGCAATTTTCGCTTGGTGGGCAAAATATGTTTTACGGCTTAAGAAGCAATGAATTCAGAGGCAGACAAATAATGGTTGCATCAATGGAGTATCGTTACTTCATTAACCTTAAATTTCTGTTTGATGCCTATTTCAAGTTCCGGTATGATGTTGGGTCGGTTTGGTCTAACCGTGAAGCAATTCGCTGGAAAGATTTACGCCATGGACTTGGTGGGGCATTTGCTTTTAATACTCCGATTGGACCGGCTGAGTTTTCATTTGGACGAAGTTTCCTTATTAAACGTAACTTGCCTGAAAGCACTTTTTCATGGGGTCCCCTCTTTTTCTACTTTACAATTGGGTATGAATATTAGCCCACATTTCCAGCCTTGGAATTTGCACATATAATAAAACCTCCCATGCTTAATACTACCACAGGGGAGGTTTGGTAAATATTTGGCACCTACTTATTTCAACTCACAAAATTTGCTATTAGTGATTTACATACTTTTCAATTTCAGCCGGATATCTTTCACCAATAATTTTAACCTGTTCTGCTGCTTCGGTAAGTTTGGTTACTTCTTCATCTGAAAGTATCACAGAAACTGCACCAGTGTTTTCTTCAAGGCGGTGAAGTTTTGTAGTACCCGGAATTGGTACTATCCACGGTTTTTGGGCAAGTAGCCATGCAAGGGCTATTTGTGCAGGTGTAGCATCATGTTTATCTGCAATACCTTTAAGTATTTTTACTACTTCCAGATTAGCCTTTCTGTTTTCCTCGTTGAAGCGGGGTAGTACATTACGAAAGTCGTTTTCCGAAAACTTGGTGCTTTCGTCAATTTTGCCAGTTAGGAATCCTCTGCCGAGCGGACTATAAGGAACAAACCCGATACCCAATTCTTCAAGCACACCAAATATCTCTTCTTCAGGATCACGTCTCCATAACGAGTATTCGCTTTGCAAGGCTGTTACCTGCTGTACTGCATTTGCTCTTCTTATAACATCGGCACCAGCTTCCGATAGCCCGAAATGTTTAACCTTGCCTTCCTTAATCAGGTCTTTTATTGTACCGGCAACATCTTCAATCGGTACATCAGGGTCAACCCTGTGCTGATAAAATAAATCTATAGTTTCAATATCCAGGCGTTTTAGTGATGCCTCGCATACTTCACGGATATGTTCGGGTCTGCTATCAAGTCCGGTCCATCTTTCCTTACCATTCGGATCCAGCTTAAAACCAAATTTTGTAGCTATTACAACTTTATTTCTCATTGGTTTTAATGCTTTGCCAACAAGTTCTTCATTTATAAACGGACCGTAAACTTCGGCTGTATCGAAAAAAGTTACACCCAGTTCTACCGCATTCCTCATTAGGGCAATCAT
Organism: Melioribacteraceae bacterium; assembly: GCA_963663615.1. Classification (GTDB taxonomy): domain Bacteria; phylum Bacteroidota; class Ignavibacteria; order Ignavibacteriales; family Melioribacteraceae. The sequence continues at coordinate 41,972 of OY760517.1, read as the reverse complement.
TTCACTACTATTCTTAGCCGGACCGTAACCAAAACTCATACCCATGCAACCGAGTCCCAATGCAGAAACTTCGAGACCACTTTTACCTAATTTTCTTTTTTGCATTTATTACTCCTTTTTGTGAAAAGTTATAATACAAAAATGGACTATTTATAAATATTATTAAAACAGATTACAAACATTAAGTTACGAAAATCAAACATTTCTGAATTGAAGCGGACTAAGATCAGCATGTTTTCTGAAAAAGTTATTGAAGTGAGTTAATTCATTAAAACCGAGACTATAAGCAATTTCGGATACACTCCATGAGCTATGTTTAAGTAAAATTTTTGCTTCCTGTAAAAGACGTTCGGCAATAATCTGAGTTGTAGTTTTTGAGGTTGTAGCTTTTAAAGCCCTGTTTAGGTGGTTAACATGAATATTCAAGTGTTCGGCAAACTCCGATGCTCTGCGGAGTTTTATTTTTCTATGGTCGGGATCAAGCGGAAACTGTCGTTCCAGAAGTTCGGTGAACATAAGGCTTATACGCTTGTTACCGTTAATATCGCTATTTTCATTTTTGGTAAGAGGTTTAATTTTTGATACCATGTGCAGCAATTCGAAAACATACATACGCAAGGCATCATATTTATGCTTGTAATCGGATTTGATTTCCTCAAACATTTTTGCATACAATGCTTCAACTTCTTTTACTTGCTCTTCATCAAGATTAAAAGCGTGTAATCCTGTCGGCTGAAAAACTTCATACTCCTGCAAGTTACCGTAATTATGGAAAAACTCATGTGTAAAAATACAATAGCAACCACGTTCAACATTGTTGTTATGTATCCATTTGTAGGGTATAAACGGATTGGAAAAAACAAGGGTACTGCCAGTAACATCAATAACCTTATCGGCATATTCAATATGACTTCCACCAATAATTAGGCTGATTTTGTAAAAATCGCGGCGGCTGTATGGGAGTGTACTATTGCCATTAGCATAATTAGTATCAAGTTGGAAAACATTAAAATGCCCAATATTTTTATTCAGGTTTTCAGGAATCCAATTGTATTTGTTTCTGTAAAAATCTTCAATTTTTTCTATATTGCTCATACTGTATATTATAATATTCAAACATTACTATTATGAATATAACAAGAATAGTATTAAAAACAATTTTAGATAGCTGGATATTTTTACTTTATACGGGGAAAAAAAGACGGCAATAATTTGCCGTCTCTATAATTTATTCTCGCCAGTGATCAGGGTTATGTAATGCCTCGGCACAAATAACTTTTCCTTTTTTTACTGTATTCATATCCGGTTTAAGGGATTGCACCATCCATGCGTCCTTTACCTCTTCGGGTATTGGGTATTGTGTTAAATAGCCAAACTGTTTGGCATCGTTTGTAAATCCGTGCTTTGGATAATAATCGATATGACCAAGCACAAATACCATTTCGCTACCACGCTCTTTAAGTATTCGCAAACCTTCCTTAATAAGCAAACCACCTATACCCTGATTCTGGTACTCGGGAATAATTGCAAGGGGTGCAAGCAAGTGAATTAATGGTTGGTTATCACTAATTTCGTTAATATATGCCCGGGTAAAAAGAATATGTCCTACTGCTTTTTCACCATCGAATGCCATTAAAGAAAGCATGGGCATTGATGTGGGGTCTTTCATTAGTTCATCAGTAAGATCAGCTTCCTTGGGTTTGTTAAAAGCTCTGTATTCTACTGTCATAATGTCTTTAAAATCGTAATTATTTGTTTCGCGTATATTTATGTTGTTTTTCAATGTCCCATTCCTCGATAAAATTAAAATATAATTACAAATGCTAAATGTATTGCAGACGCAACAATGCATTGTAAAAAGTAATAATTATTGAAAATATGATATAGCTATTCAACGTTGCCGAATGCTACAAAACTGAAGTTTACGACAAGTTAAACAATATCATCAATTTGATACTGTAACCTGTCTTTACGCGGATATCTTCTTAACGATATTTGAGAGGTTAAATAATTTTGATTTCATAAAGGCGGAAAAAAACCTTACAAATTATATTTTATTATATAAATATAAATCAAAATGCAGGTTATGGCAACAAGTAAAACTAAATTATATTGTAAATACAGAAATACACAGGTTTGTAACTTCTATCCACCTGTAAAGTAAAAGGAACAATTTTTGTGGTTTTTCGTGACTCAACAAAGTAAATAATTCAACATGGTTTAATATATACCACACTTTGCTTATTTTTGTATAGTTGAAAATTACAGGTAATATAATGGCAGTAAAATACGAAGCGGTAATTGGTCTGGAAGTACATGCACAATTGTTAACCGAAACAAAAATTTTTTGCGGGTGTTCAACCTCATTTGGTAACCCGCCCAATACAAATGTTTGTCCTGTTTGTTTAGGTCATCCTGGAACGCTGCCAGTGCTAAACAAAAAAGTTGTTGAGTACTCGGTTATGATGGGATTAGCAACCGGATGTACTATCAACCAAAGCTCAGTATTTGCACGTAAAAATTACTTTTACCCGGATTTGCCCAAAGGCTATCAGATATCGCAGTTCGAAAAGCCTATTTGTGAGCATGGCACAATAGCTGTAAATACATCAAAAGGGAAAAAGGATATCCGAATATTACGTATCCACATGGAAGAAGATGCAGGCAAATCGATACATGACCGTGGTGAGGATACGCTTGTTGATGCTAACCGCTGCGGTGTACCCCTTATTGAAATTGTTACCGAACCCGATTTAAGCTCACCTGAAGAAGCTTACGAATACCTGACTAATCTTAAACAGATTGTAACTTTTCTTGGTATTAACGATGGTAATATGGAAGAAGGCTCATTGCGTTGTGATGCAAATATTTCAATACGTCCGGTTGGTGAAACAAAACTTGGTACACGAACTGAAGTAAAGAATATGAATTCATTCCGCAACGTTGAACGTGCAATTCAATACGAAATTAACCGCCAAATTGAACTGGTTGAAGATGGTGGCAAGGTAGTTCAGGAAACATTATTATGGAATGCCGACCTGAATGAAGCCAAACCAATGCGAGGCAAGGAAGAATCTCACGATTACCGCTACTTCCCCGATCCTGATCTTTGCCCGGTTACAATTTCCAATGAATGGCTTAGTAATATTAGTAGTACATTGCCTGAGCTTCCGGCAGCAAAGCGTAGCCGTTTTATCGAACAGTTTGACATTCCCGAATATGATGCAGGAGTTCTTACACAAGAACGAGCAATTTCCGAATATTTTGAAGCAGTAACACAAGTTACCAAAGATTATAAATCGGCAAGTAACTGGGTAATGGGTGAGGTTCTGAAATACCTGAAGGAAAAAAAGATTGAGATAAGCAAATTTCCTGTTACTGCCGAAAATCTTGGAAAACTTGTTAATTTAATAAAGGCAAAAACCATTAGCAATAAAATAGCCAAGGATATTTTCCCTGAAATGATTTCGGAAGCCAAAGACCCCGAAGTTATCGTAAAAGAAAAAAATCTTGTGCAAATTACAGATACCTCCTCTATTGAGCCGGCAATCGAAAAAATACTGGATGCTAATCCGAAAGAAGTTGAACAGTTCCTTGACGGAAAGGAAAAGGTAATTGGCTTCTTTGTTGGGCAAATTATGCGCGAAACAAAAGGCAAGGCTAATCCGCAGATTGTAAACAAACTATTGCGTGAATTGCTGGAAAAAAGACGTTAAATAAATTATGGGTAATCCAATCGGTATGTTGGATTACCTGCATCAGATCAATACTCCTATCTTTTAAAAGCAATTTTTCTCCACAAAACATTTCCACTAATAACATTTTCTTGTCTGTTTTTTACCTTTCTTTAAATAAGTAATTACTATACTTTTATCTCAGTCTCATTAATGGTTTAGTACATCCTTTAATGATTAATACAATTAAACATATACTATTTATAGAACGAGGGTTTATAACAATTTAAAGAGGTTACCATGAAACAAAATATGCTTGTTTTAATAATTTTGTTTGTAAGTACATTTTGCTTTGGTCAGGCGAGAACGCAACCCCAACTCAAGATCGGCAAAAGTAAAAAACTAACTACAAACTTTTCAAATTCGGGTAAAAATGCACGGTCCGAAATTAATGGGTATATTCCAACTGATCCAATTAGCAATACTGTCGCAGGTGAATCCAGGAGTGGACATTCACAGGCTCAAACTTCAGGTGAGGTTTTGTATTCATCTGCAAATGATAATGCCCCCCATACATTTTACAACAAAACTGATGATACAGACTTCAATAACTCAACTGAGGATTGGACTGTTGAATTGACAGTTAACGATAATCGTAAATTCGATAATACTCTTAAAATAGGTGTAAATGGAAATGCTACCGATGGTATTGACAAATTACTGGGAGAATATGATCTTCCACCAATGCCACCTTTTGGAGTATTTGATACAAGAATATTACTTCCAGAGCAAAACTTGTCCTCACTTATTGACTATCGTGCACCGGCAGATACAATAGAGTATATAATACAATTTCAGGCGGGAAGCTCAGGTTATCCGTTTACAATTACATGGGATAATAACAGCCTGCTTTATGGCAAATATACTATACAGGATATTTTCGGCGGTGAGATATACAATGTAAATATGAATGAAAATAGCAGCATTGTAATTGATAACGGTGATATTAATAGGCTTAGAATAACCTATATAGAAACTTATAACAGGGATATTGTTGTTGAAAAGGGCTGGAATATGGTATCTATTCCTTTTGAAGGATTTGATATGGAGGCTGAATCAGTTTTTAGTAGCTCATTGGATAATATTTTTTCTTTTGATAATGGTTACGTGTCTGCTGATACTTTGAAAACAGGTAAAGGTTACTGGGTTGAATACGATTCGCACGATGTTATTTCTTTTAGAGGTTCCAAAACTTCGAATACAATTGAAGTAGATTCCGGCTGGAACTTTATTGGTATTCCAAACCAAACTTATTCTTTAAACAATCTTACAACAGATCCATTAAATATTATTGCTTCAAATTTTTACACGTATATTATCGGACGTTATTTCACCATTAATGAGCTTAAAGAGTGTACAGGTTATTGGGTTAAATTTTGTACGGATGGCACACTTACTTTTCACAATGAGACTAAAGAAGAAGTTACCGAACAGGAAAAAAGCAGAACAGGCTTCTCAACTACTATTCGTATAAGAGATGACCTTCGCAATACAACAACTCTTTATTTGGGAATTGATACTGCAGCAACTGATGGATTAGACTCTCAGCTTTCGGAATATGAACTGCCACCATATCCGCCAAAAGGAGCGTTTGATGCCAGATTAGTTTTACCTGATTCAAACTTAACCTCCTATAATGATTACAGAGCGGGTGGTGATTACTTTACAGGCACAGTTGAACACAGGGTAAAACTTCAATATGCATCGGGTGCTGAATTGTTAGCCTTAACTGTTAATATTCCACAGGTTACCGGTTCGGTTATAATGCTTATTCAGGATGCAGATGATCCACAGAATTTTTCACAGGAATTGCGGGAAGGCAAAACCAGAATTGAGTTTGATAATCAGGATATTAAAGAATTACTTGTTAAAGTTTTTTATACCTCCCCATTACCTGTTGAGGAAGAAGCCGAGGTACCTACAAAATATGGTTTAAGTCAAAACTTCCCCAATCCGTTTAACCCGAGCACAACAATTAGTTTTGCTTTGCCGGTTGAAGCCAAAGTAAAAGTTACACTTTATAATGCATTGGGAGAGAAAGTTAGTGAAGTAGCAAACCGTAGTTATAATGCCGGTGTTCAGGCTGTTAATTTTGATGCCTCTGAATTGGCATCCGGTATGTATATTTATCAGATATCAGCTCAGGGTGTTGACGGCAGTAATTTTGTTGATACAAAAAAAATGATGTTAATGAAATAATTGGTTTGTTCAAATTTCGGAAATTTTAAGACTGACAATCATATACTTTGATTGTCAGTTTTTTGTTTAAACCTAATTTTGATGTAAGTGCATATCTAGAACTCATATTCAATACCAAATATAGGCAACATACCCCACTGGTATTCAGTATCCGTTTCATTCTTTTCCTTGTTCCAGTAGTATGAAGCTACATTCTCACGATTGTAAACGTTCCAGATACTAAGGTAAAGTATTAAACTTGAGTTGCTAAAATTAAAACGCTTGTCTGCCCGTATATTAAGCGAATGGTAATCCGGATAACGTTCGCTGTTAATTTTGTTCTTATCCATAATACCGCTATTAGCATTTTTAGATTCTGAATAGTTAAATGGAGTATAAGGCACACCACCAGCGTAAATCCAGCGAAAACTGAAGTCCCAGGAATTATTTGGCTTATAACCCCCTTCAATACTGAACATGTATTGATTGTCGAATACCCTGTTTCGCTCAACTCCATCGTAGCCGGTATATTTCGAGCGAAAATAAGATCCGCTTATTGTACCGTAAAAATCTTTAGCCAGCTTCTTTTGAAGCATAAGCTCAACGCCATAAGATTTAGCTTTACCATTATTTTTGATGTTTGCATGGTTTGTATAAAAAGCCTTGTTGTAGAATATTTCATCGGTTAGAAACAGACCTGGTTGTTCCGGACTAACTGGCATTTCGAAATAATCCTTGTAATAAGCTTCAAGAGTTAACTTGGTAGCCTCACCCAAAATTTTACCAATTCCAATTATGTAATGCAATGCACGAGGATCATCAAGCTTCCTGAACTTGTCATCCTGCGTAAGTAGCACAAGTGGCAGGCTTTGTGTAAATACCCCAACCGAACCATATATGCTTAGGGTTGGATATATTGCGTATTTAGCGGCAAACCTTGGCGACAAATAATAATTCCGATTGAAAGAAAAATAATCGCCTCTTATCCCGATATTAAGTTCCAGCGATTCAACCGGATACAATTTGTAATTAGCAAATACGCCAATTTTGTTTCCGTAAATATCATTTTTGATCTTAACTTCCGCTACACTATTTCCAAGAGGGTCAACAGTACTTCCGTAAACATTATTATAATCTGAGGATAAATATTTCAGCTCCATACCAAAATTTAGCGTATGGTATTTGTTGAATCTGTAAGTATTGGTATTCCTAAAGTTTATACCTGATTCAACCGACTGGTTTTTTATCAGCAAATTATTTGTGCCGGTTTCGTAAAAATCCTCCCTATAATCAGAGACAGTCCATGATACCGAGCTTTCGGAATAACCATTTTTACTCCACAGGGAAAGCCAGTTAAATCCGGTTGTGCCCACCAATATATCCTGTTTGCCATAATAAAGCATATCATTCTCCGAGGCATTGTCCGCATCAGAATTAGCATGATCATCAGACCAAATAGCAATAACCGAAAGTTTGTTATTTCTATCGATACTTAATGTATATTTTCCCTGATAATCGCCATAAGTTGGAGCCACACTGGAACCTGTATCGAACATATCTGTCAGCACATCAAGATAGCTTCTGCGTACAGAAAGCAAAATATTTCCGTTATTGCCCACCGGACCTTCAAATACACCACCAAATCCGCTCATATTCATATCGAGCTGGGCATCATATTTTTGCTGGCTGCCTTCCCTGAAATTTATAAACATTACAGATGATAACTTATCGCCATATTCAGGTGAAAATCCGCCCGAGTAAAAATTAACATCCTGTATAAAATCAACATTTATAAGTCCTATTGGTCCACCCGAAGTACCTTGCACAGGGAAATGATTGATATTTGGAATCTCAATATTATCAACCAGAAAAGCATTTTCGGATGGACTTCCACCTCGTACTATTAGACTGTTTCTTTGGTCATTAACCTTGGCTATACTCGGCAGGGAAAACATTATCCGGCTAACATCGCCTGCTGAGCCGGGAGCCCTTCTAATTTCCTCGTAAGAAAAGTTTACTGCACTTGTTACCTGTTTTTCGCTCTCTGAAAAGTAACCCGCAGTTACTTCTATCTCATCACTCTCTATAATTTCGGGTAGCAGTTTTACCGTAAATGAGGTGTTTCTACCGGGGCGGACAATAACATTTGCTATTTTTTGAGATGAGTAACCAATGTAGCGAACAACAATACTGTAATAGCCCGCATTAACACTCTGGATTACAAAAATTCCATCCTCATTTGTAGCAGCACCTTTTAAAGTTCCTTCTATTAGTATATTAGCACCAACCAACACCTGATTGGTAGTCGCATCAATTACGGTTCCGCTAATTATACCTTTTCCGGTCTGAGCATTAAGTACAATTATGTTAAACAATAAAACAAAAGCGGGCATCCATTTAGCCATAATTACATTCTCCGGTATTTTTTAACGGAAAATGTACAAGTATCATTGGAGTAAATAAATCGCTAAAAGTAGCCAAAAACGGTGAAAACAATAGTAGCGATTAATCGTGAGGCATAAAAATGGTACTATTTTTGGTAACGTAAACTATTTCTTTCCCAAAATACGCCATCGTGGTAGCCTTGAATAGAAGTGTCTTTTTCTGCCATTGCCAAACGTTTTAATCCAAGCATTGCGTATTCTTCTTCAAGCTCAACAGCAATATAATTTCTACCAAGTTTTTTAGCAGTAACCGCCGAGGTACATACCCCTGCAAACGGATCGAAAACAAGTTCATCCTTGTTTGTACTGGCAAGAATAAGTTTGGCTAAAAGTTTTTCCGGTTTCTGGGTTGGATGATCAGTATTTTCAGGCATACTCCAGAAAGGTATGCTTATGTCGTTCCAAAAGTTTGAAGGGTGGGTTAAACGAAAATTGCCCTCTTCACTTTCATCCCAATCTTTTGGTTTTCCATCAACACGATAAGGGGCAAGTACGCGGCGTTTAAGTTTAACGTCATCAATATTAAAAGTATATTTATCGCTAACAGTAGCGTACCAAATATCCTCATGCGAGTTTTTAAAGTTAATTTTTGATCCTCTTCCCTTCTCACGTTCCCATGTAATACGGTTTCTTACCTTAAGATGCCCCTTTATTACGTTATATATTGCAACCGAAGTTTGCCAGTCGCAGCAAATATATACTGACGCAGTATTCTTTAATTTGGGCACGAGTTGCAGAAACCAGGAACTAAACCATTCCATATACTCATTTTCATTTTTTTTGCTAAAGGAGTTACCGCTAAACTGTTTTGTAAGGTTGTATGGTGGATCAAGGAAAAGTAGGTCAATGTAACTATCCGGAATAAACCTTATTACATCGAAAAGATTGTTGTTAAATATTGAATTTGCAGGAAAAGTATCAATTTCTTTTTGATAATTGGCTAAAATATTTCTATATATATTCTTATCGTCATCATTCAATGTTATTGTTCTGTTATTTACAGCTCTTTGTTTCATAGTACCACAGTATTGTTTATATATAAATTGTTATATTAAGATACGTATTCTGAATACATTTAAACAAATTTTGCTAAAGGTATATTGCAAATGTTCGATAATTTAATGAATGTTAATCTTTTATTTTGATTAATTTATTTATTATTTTAATGTTTAAGAAAGTCTCGGTTTATATATAATTATTAAGGGAAAGTACTTTGGAACCAGTAAAAAATAAACCTAACCTGTTAGTTGTTGAGGATGACTACGAAAACCAAAAGTTTTTACAAATTTTTCTCAAAAGAAAGTTTAATCTGGAAATATGCGATTCATCAGAGACTTTTTACGAAAAACTAAATACTACTCAATTCGATATTATTTTGATGGATATTTCGTTGCGCGGTAAAAAAGACGGTTTACAGCTTACCAAAGAAATTCGTGAAATGGATGAATATAAAAATCTTCCTGTTGTGGGTTTATCAGCTCATGCCTTTCAGAGAGATAAAGATAACGCTTATAATGCTGGTGTTGATGTGTTTTTAACCAAGCCGGTGCAGAATGATGTTTTAATGGATACTCTTATTAAAACTCTTGAACAAAAATCCGGTATAAAAGTTAACTAAACCAAAGAGCGGGTTTGCCTCCCTCCAAACTAATTTTACTTTGATGCGTCTAAGCTCATAAGTAAAACAACTTAAGTAAAATTCGGGGTTAATTATGTCCAGAAAATATTTGTTTCCTCTGCTTATTGTATTGATGTTTTCTTCTATTAACTTTGCCCAAAATCTTGATGGTAAGTTCAAGTTTGTTTATGCTGACTGGGATGATTACGATTTTGATGACTGGAGCACAGACAGACATCCGTTTATGGAGGTAAATTATGGCTTTTCGGATGTAAAACATAAAAAATTTAGTGGTGATTTTCTGCAGCTTGGTTTTGGTGAACTTAAACTTGGCTATAGTAGTCACGATACTTATTTCGAAAACTACCTGCTTGAATTTGATGATAACTATTTTGTAGTTTCCAATTTTTCAAAAGAGCTTGCCTCGGAAGAAGATGCCTTAAAAAACGAGGTAGGTATCTGGAGATTTGGTATTGGTAACCGCGATGGCTATGGTTACAGATTCGGTGATATGTTTGCTATTTTGCCTTACCACGAAAACAGTATGATGATGACCAGAATAAAGGCTTCCGATTATGATAGTCTTGGTGTTCTTGCACAGTACGATGATATTGCCAATGAGAATTATAAAATTCTTGAAAGATACCATGATGGTTTCAGATTTGGTACTACATCTGCTGCAGGGCTAAAGCTTCAGTTTGCTGGTACATTTTCTATTAACGCCAGTTACGAAGGCTCGGTTGTTTTCCCGAGATATATGGTATGGCTACATATGGGTAGTGCTGTAATTGAAATGGCTGGTCATCAGATGATTGACTACTTTGTTGATGAAGTTATAGATTCTTCTCCTGCTGCCGGACCGGTGGTAAATTTCTTGCTTAAAAATGCTTATTCGTTTGCATTTTATTCGCTCAAGAAAGAGAATATGAATTGGCCATTTTCAACAGAAACACCATTTACTTTTGAAACAGCAAAGATTGGATTTAATATTAGATTTTAATTTGGATACATTTGTTTAGTTGGGAAGCGTCCTGTTTTTTAACGGACGCTTTTTTATTTTTAAATAGCAGGAGTAAAGTTCAACTACTACGTGGTTGTTGTTTTCCTTGCTTTCCTTTGGTGCTACCAAGCTTCAACCGCTATTGCGGTTGTGTTGGGTTTTACTCTTCTGAAAAGCTTAACAATTGCATTGTACCTACCACGGAGTGGTTCCAATTTAGTAGAAATTGCCGTAGCCAAAACATGTTTTTACCTTGTTAGTGGTTAAACTTTTACTCTTATATTATCGGGAAATTAAACAGCTTCCACCCAATAATGGACGCTGTACAATCCTTAGAATGGCAATTTTATTGAAATGTTATAACTATCCATCTCTACTTCATATTCCTGCCCCTTAAAGACTTCTGCGTAATTATAATCAATCTGCAAACCATTTAATACATAACCAACATATTTATTGTTATTAAATTTGTAGTTTATGAATTTCAAAAGCCCGCTTGTTGATAAACTGTAACCACTTGTTTCGCTATCATAATAACTACCACCTACAAAATTACCAAGACCATAAGAGAATGTTTCAAGAAGCGAGAACTTCCACCCTTTTCTTATTGTAATCCTGTTTGAAGATTCCATTCCAAACACATTATCGAAAAGCTTTAATGCAGTGTTTGGCAATGGATAATTTTCGTGATATTTTGTTAATCCATTATATCTCACACCATAAATATCATAAGTCATATTATCAACCGCATCTGCAGCAAAAGCAATGTTTAATACTTTTATACTTAACTCTTTATACATTGCCGTAAATCCCAAATCAACTTCATAACCCATTGTTGTAGTAGCATCAGGAAAATAAAAAACTGAATACGAATTATATTCCTTCATATTAGAAATATTTCTTTTAGAATATCCAAATGAAAAGTCAAAATTGGGTTTAAGACTAAAATCACCAACCTGATAAGATCTATCTTTCCCACAAACCAAATCCTTAACTGGTACTAAAAGATGCAAACCCCAGTCTATAACATTATCATTACTTCCTATTTTATCCACATTCATTGTAGTAGCTAAAGATTGGTCTTCTTTTAGTCTTTTAATATTAACACCAAAAGAAAGACTAACATAATACTCGGCAGAAAGCCCCAGCAGTATGCTTTCGGAGGTTTCGCGGTAAGGATAGTATGTAAAATTATAATCTTTAAAAGAGTAACCTGCTCCTAGGGACAACGACAGGTTTTTGTATAAATTTTTGAACTTGTAACCGGTAAACATTGAATTTGTCTGTAATTCAATTCCTAAATCTTTATACCAGTTTTCATTGCCAGGATTAAAACCATAAGCCATATTTACTTTACTAGCATAAAACCCAACAAGTGCCGGATTAGTAAGAATATTCATGGCATCCACATGCTGCGACGCAGAAGATGCACCACCTATTGCAAAACTTGCAGGTGATTCCGGAATTGTTGAAGCATGATACGAAACATGATACTGTGCAAATATTGAAGTAGCTATGAATAGAAACAACAGGATTCTCATTTTTCACCTCTTTATGATTTTTGATATTTTAGTATTAGTCACAAAAAATAAATGGCAGCTTAACAGATATATTTAAGCTTTCCATTGTGTTTTCCAAATATTCATAATCTTCGAATACTGTTGAATTATAATAATCTATTTGAATGCCTCTTAATATATCTGCTAAATAATGTACGTCATCAAATCTGTATGCCAAATAATTAAAAATACCCCTGGTTGATACAGAATAACCACTGGTTTTTGCATAATCACCATAATTGCGACCAATAAAATGCCCCAAACCATAAGAGAAAGTATCGAAAAATGAGAACCGCCAGCCTTTGCGTACAAGTACGCGGTTTGTGGAATGAAGATTAACAAGGTTATCGAAAAGGTTGATGCTGGTGTTAGGTAATTCATCACCCTCTACACTATGTATTACGTACTCAAATACATTTACATAATCACTTGTAAGATTATCTTCAGCATCAGCAGTAAATGAAACATTAAACAATTTGTGATATGTTTCCCCAAGCATTATTGATATACCATAATCCAGCTCATAACCTGCTGTTGTTAGTGCCGGAATAAAATAATGCTGCCCAACATGTTCAACATAATCATCCTTGTCTTCAATATTTCTGCGTGAGTACCCAAATGAAAAATCGTAATTTGATTTAAATGTATAGTCAAACATTTTAAATCCTGCATCATCACCAAATACAAGTTTTCTTACAGGTACAAACAAATGTACACCCCAGTCGGTAGCATTATTGGTGCATTCCGGTTCATCTGTATAAGCACCATAACTAAAGCTATTTTCATCTCTCAAATACTTGATATTCATACCAAATGAAAGCGTAACATAATAATCTAATGAAACACCCCATTGCACCCCTTCAGCTTTTTGGGCATCAGTATATACACTTTTATATTCTTTACTGGAATAACCACCGCCAATAGCCACAGAAAGTTTATTGATAATATTATTAAATCTGTAACCGGCAAAAAATGCATTACTCTTAAATTCGGATTCAGGGAAATTTATCCAGTTATCCGAACCGGGATAAAATCCATAAGAAAGATTTGTATAATTGGAATAAAAGCCAAGTAGTGCCGGATTACTATAAATAGCCTGTGCATCTACTTCCTGACTCGCAACAGACGCACCACCAACAGCAAAGCTCCGGGCGGATAGAGGTAGCTGATCAAGATTTGAATTGTGTGAATATTGTGCAAATAGTATAGATGACAGAAAAAGGACGAACACAAATATTTGCCTCATATTTTAACCCTCATTAAATAAAAACAAATATAATATTAATGAATAATATAATTAAATGTAAAATTTAGTCCATAAAATCTTGTTTCAACATCTTCATCCTTAAAGAAATCTGATATGTAATAATCAAACTGTAAGCTGTTAAATACATAGTTCATGATTTTATTCCTGCCAAATTCTCTTTGTAACAGCTTAAAAATACCCTTTGATGAAAATCCGAATCCGCTGGTACCTCTGTTCCTGTTATTTGCTCCATCGAAAACACCTCTGGCATAACTGAATGTTTCCATAAACGACAATCGCCACCCTCTTCTTATAATAACTCTATCGGAAGAATGCATCATAACTAGATTATCCCAAACATTTAATTTGACTTTGGCATCGTCACTATAATGCTCAAGATTATATTCATCGGTAAAACCATCCAAATACATTTGTTCATCAGCATCAAGACTGAAAGAAATGTTTAACATTTGAAAATTTGCAGTTCTTGAATGAGATGTAAATCCAAAATTTACCTGGTATCCAAGAGTTGAAGTTGCAGGCATATATGCGTAGTTATACATGGCATTTTCGATGCTTGTTTTACTACCTGTATTTTTGCGGGTATAACCCAGAGAAACATTTAAATGCGGACGCAAATTGTAACCCGATATACTTAGTAACGACTCATTATAAGCAAGCTTGGTAACCGGTACATATAAAAGTAAACCCCAGTCTGCTACGTTATTTTCTACCAGAATATTTTTGTCTTCCGGATAAGCTGGCAGAATATCGGAGTTCATACTTTTAAACGTTATTCCTGCCGATAAAGTAACATAATAGTTTATTGCGGCAGAAAGAAGAAAACCATCCGACTCCTCTTTCTGATTGCTGTTTGTGTATTTGAATGATTTGGAAGTATAACCTGCGGCAACCGAGACCCCAAGTTCCTTATATAAATTGCGGAAATAATATCCGGCAATTATGGATGTATTGTTTAATTCAAGGTTTTCACTACCAAGCCATTGTACACTTCCGGGGTAAAAGCCAAATAAAATATTTTTGCGACTACTGTACAGGGATGCAAGAGCAGGATTTGCATTAGCCGAAAGTGCATCAGGATACTGGTTTGCTACCGAGGCACCACCAACTGCATTATTCCTTGCCGAACCAGGTAATAATTCAGGATAGTATAACAGTGCACCGGGAAATTCACGTATGATTGTTTCTTGCGAAAATATAATTGACACCGATAATATTAGAAATAGCATTATTGATTTCATTAGTTTCCCTACCTGTTTTCAAGAATATTTGCGGATGGTATTTGTATATGTATTTTGGTTCCACTTCCCTCATTCGAATCAATATCGCAGTTACCACCATTATGCGATACACGCTCAATAATATTATTAAGTCCGTAACCCGATTTGGTTTTTGATTTTTCAAGACTTTCTTCTGTAAAGCCCTTGCCATCATCTTCATAACTAATTATAAACTTCGAACCTTCTGTATATATATCCACTGTAAGCAAGTTTGCCTCGGAATGTTTAACAGCATTTTGGAACAGCTCCTGCAATATCCTGTAAACTGAAATTTGGATATAATCCTTCATTTTTTCGGGGAACTCAATCCTCAATGGTTTAATTGAGAACTTGGCAGTTTTTGAAAAATCTTCAACAAGATTCATCACTGCCTGCTTTATTCCGTTACGTTCAATTTCAAGAGGACGCAATTCATGGATAACATTCCTTAGCTCATCACCGGCACTAATAAGCTTGGTAATAGATTTCTCTATTCCCGAATCGTTAATTTTATTTTTATACTTGAAAGCTTCTATTTGTAGTTTTACAGATGAAAGAATTGTACCTATACCATCATGAAGTTCTTTCGCAATACGTTTTCTCTCATTTTCAACAGTTTCATGAAACAGAGCAGATCTAATTTTCTGTTCCTTCATTGCCTGCTGCATCAACCGTATTTTAATCTGGTTCTTAAGGTCTTGCTCGGTTTGAAGATGCTTTCGCTGCATAGGATAAACAATAAACTTGAAGAATATATAGGTAAGCAACAAAAGAACACCAAACAGCAAAACAGCCACTACGATAGGGTTATCCGGTCTGAGTAGAATATCAAATGAAACATCAGAAGGTATTTTACCTGAATTTTGCACTCTTCACTTCACAATTTTTTCACCACCTATAAATATATAAAATTATATATAAATGAATACTTTAAATTCAAGTAATACCGGTAACAAACCAAATAATTCTAAAAGCTAAAAAATATTTTATAGGTCAGTCTAAAATTTCTTCCAGCCTCAGGAGCAATCTGCTTTATTCTTGAAAGATGATTCCTGTATTCCACATTCGATAAATTATCAACACTTAACGAAAAATTATGCAACGTTTGCCAGTATTCGAATGAGTATTGTACACCTGCATTAAATACAACATATCCTGCAGTTGGCAACTCACCGGGATTTTGATCATTACCATCATCCTCTGGTATATCGACACTGTTTTGTGCAGAGGCAAACTCGGAATTTGCAAACAAGCTTAAGTTTTTTGTACTGTATTTAACTGACAGCAATCCCTTGTATGGCGGAATTTGCGGTAAAGGATTACCAGTATCGACAAATTCACCAACTGTATATGAACCTGATGTTTCAACAGTAAGAGATTTGGTTAAATTGTAGGTAAATTCATATTCAAATCCGTACAACAATGCATTAACACCTTCGGTAGCATACACAGGCAACAACAATGTGTAATTCATTGTACCTGTATTTCGCGGAATAATATAACTGCTTAACTGATTACGGAAAAAGTTAAAGTTAAAAAAGAAATCCTCAAACCTGTGATAAATAAATACTTCACTACCAAAACCGCTTTCGGCATCAAGATCAGGATTACCTGTTTCGTATGAGAAGGCAGCTAAATGCGGTCCGCCCGAAAACAACTCCTCAATAGTTGGCACACGAGATGACCTACTTAAATTGAGTCCAACATGCACAATACCAGAAACTTCATAAATACCTGAAGCCGATATAGAATAATTGGAAAAGGTTCTCTTTCTAACGTTACCAATTTTGGAATTGGGGTCTTTCCTTAGCGGGTCAATAACATCATAGGAGTAACGGGCACCAAGTTCAACACTGTAATCATCACCATATTTTGCTTCAAAAAGGTACCCACTTATATTGTAAGATTTTGAAGGAGGTGTAAGAACCCTTCCGCCAATTTCAAAATCACGAGTTTCGAACGATACTCCTGCAACACCCTTATTAAAGAGCAAAAGATCACTATAATTAAAATCTAAAGTACCCTGATAGTTTTCAATTTTAAACTCAGTACCAATTTTATTCAGAGCTTTTTCAAACTCCTTATGTCTGTAGTAAGTTCTTGATATTTGAGCTTCAAGAAAACTGCTACCCGCCGAATTAAAATCGTATTTGGATTTAATATTTATCTGACGTTTAAATAGCTCAATATCTGCACCCTCAGCATGACCTCCAATAAAGCCACCCGGAACACCATACTCAAGCTTAAACTCTCTTACCGAGGCACCAACATACCCTCTTTCGAAAATATAGCTACCACCAAAACTGCCACTATGGTTTGTGGTTGCTGTATTACCAAGGGTAAAATTTGGAGTCTCAAGATTACCGGCATCCCTTAAACTGTAATCAAAGCGGAAGAAAACCGGATTAAGTGGTACTTCGGCTGTTACAGAGCCCAATTTGCCACTGTTTACCGATTCGCCATAAGCACCCAAAGTAACATAAGTTTTCTTGTGTGTTCTTACAGGTATTTCATGGCGAACAATATTTACAATTCCGCCAATTGTTGTTGAGGTGCGGGTTAATACTTTTGGTCCGCGAATAACTTCAATTTTATTAACTGAAAACGGCTCAACTGTTACAGCGTGGTCGGGTGAGGTACTGGAAAGATCGGTAGTTTTGTTATTGTCTTCGCTAATTACAACTCTGTCTCCACCCAACCCGCGTATTACCGGACGTGAAGGTGCTGGACCCATCGAGCGTACTGCAAGACCTGTTTCATGCTTAAGGGTAGATGCAAGAGTAATGCTCAAATCCTTTTCAAGCTCCTTACCCTTTAGTGTACCGGTAAGTTCGCTAAACTCTTCAAGTTTTGAGTGCGTATGGTGGTCTGTGACCACAACTGTACCAAGCTCAATATTTCGGGGTTCGAGATATAAGGCAAAATACTTTTTACCCTTTTCCAGAGGCTTAACTTCAATTACGCTTTCCTTGTAGCTAACATGACTAAGTTCAATAGTATATACTCCGGATTTAATCCGCTCGAAAAAGAACTCCCCGTTTTTGTTGGTAGTGGTGTAGAGATTAACTTCTTCAATCTTTATCTCAACATCGGGTATTGGGTTATTGGACTCAGCATCGAGAACAATTCCATTAAGACGGCAGGTTTGATCCTGTGCAGAAACCTGGAAAGCAATTAAAAGAGCAGCAATAATGCTGCTCTTTAATATATACCTTAAAAACATTACTGAACCTTAATTGTAATTTCACCTGATCTAAAATCGGAATGAGAACCGTGAAGGATAAAAAATTCGGCAGTTGTAGTACCGGCAGTTTTACCGTTAAGGTGGAATTCAAAGCTACCTTCTTCACCTTCATGTTGCCATAAAGTTACAATATTGGTATCTGCAATTTCCCATGAGAATGATTTATCTTCATCTGTTGGTGGTTCAAGTTCATTTTTATCTTTATCGTAAAACATTACTTCAATATGTGAAGATAGTTCACCAGCTTCGGCATATAGGGTGTCAGTGGTTGAACCTTGGAATATTTCAGCTAATACAATACCTGATGATTCAAAAAAGATACCTTCTGCGTCAAAATGATGTTCATGATTTTCAACCGGGTTATCTTCATCATCACAACCAGCTGAAAACAAAACTAAAGCAAGAATAGAAACCAGAATAAAGAATTTTCTTAAAAACATTTTATATCTCCTGTATTAAAAATTTTAGTTAATAGTAATCAAATCCGTGGTATTAACTAAATACAGGAGGAGCCCTCGAATGGTTATCTGCAAAATGTGGTTCGGGTAATTCAAAAATATAACTGTAATCAAAATTTATACCGCAAGTGGCAATACATGGTTTTTTGCAGTTGCTAATATCCAGATACTGAATTAAAGTTTTTTCGTATAAAACCCTGCAATTTTCAATATCATGAAGCGAACTTTCTTTAGTGTGCTCTTTTATTAAGGAAATATG
Source organism: Melioribacteraceae bacterium (assembly GCA_963663615.1). Taxonomy (GTDB): domain Bacteria; phylum Bacteroidota; class Ignavibacteria; order Ignavibacteriales; family Melioribacteraceae. The sequence continues at coordinate 22,952 of OY760517.1, read as the reverse complement.
TCCGGTATCAGCCGGGTGGTAATGAAGCGAAGTAAGCAGCAACATAAATATCCAGCTACCAATAACAAGGTATCCGGTTAAAATATTATGTCGTTTTTTACTCTTCACTATATTGCCTGCTATTTTTCTTCACTTTTAGTACAGCATACTTCACAACTGCCATAGATAACTATATCAATAAATTCGGCTTTAAAGTTTCCTTCAGTTTCAATATCACCAAATTTAATATTTTTTAAACAATAGGTATGACCACAATCCCGGCATTTAAGGTGTGCATGGGCAGGTATATCCGCAGTTGTAACATTGGTATTGCCATTGTTTAAAGCATAATAAGCTGTTTTACCATCGGCAGGTACGGTGTGAATAATATCCTTATCGCTAAACGAATTTATTGTACGATAGAGAGTAGCTTCATCGTAATTGTTTTCAAGACGATCCATCAAATCAAAAATAGATATGGCAAACCCTGCATCCATAAAGGCTTTAAGTGCATCGAGTCTTACCTGCGTAACTCGTAGCTTTTTGTCTCTTAAAAGTGTTTCCGGTGAATTCATATAGTTTTTAGTCTGGCAAATTTTTGATAAAACAAGTTAAGCATGTACCCTGTACCGGTAATGATAATAATAGTTGCTCCCGAAGGCAGATCAAGCTGGAATGAAAAATACAAACCGGCAAATGAAAAAAGTGTAATCAGTACAGTAGATGTAACTATTATTCGAAAAACCTTTTTATGGAATGTTTTTGCTATTGATGAAGGCAAGGTCATAAGGGCTATAACCAGTATAATTCCAACCGATTGTACCATAACTACCACGGTAAGGGCAGTAATAATGTTTAGTAAAAGATTTATAAACTGAACATTTATGCCTCTTATACCTGAATAATCCTCGTCAAAACTAACAAAAACCAACTGCCTGTAAAACACAACCACAAGGAGGAATATTATTAAATCAACAGCCGCAAGAAGATACAAATCGGAAGATGATATAAGGAGAATATTTCCGAAAAGGTAGGAAAGAAGATTAACCTTGTAACCGGGTGCCAGGTATGTAAAAATTATACCTGTTGCCATTCCAACCGACCATAATGCACTTATTACTGTATCTTCATTTTCACTGAATTTTGATTTAATCAATGTTATTGCAAATGCAGCAACTACGGCAAATATCATTGCCCCGGTAACAGGATTAAAATTATAGAAGTAGGCAATGCCAAGTCCAGCCATTACGGAATGAGCTATACCACCTGCAAGATAAGTAGTTTTTTTAATTGTAATAAAAGTACCTGTAATTCCGCAAGCAACAGCCGAAAGCATTGCAGCAATAATAGCATTAACAATAAACGGAGTGTTAAATATTTCTGCAAAAAAATCCATTTACAATCCGCAACTATGTTTTATAATATTGGTATGGGAGTGATATCCGTGTTCGGCAACAGCAGTTTCGCTAACATCCTCAGAATTATTAACAATAATGGACTGGTTAACGCATGCAATTTTGTTAACATAAGCCGAAATAAAACTCATATCGTGGGAAACAAGCAATATTGTTATATCCCTGTTTATTGTTTTTAGCAACTCATAAATATCGGTTTCCACTGTAGGATCAACACTCGCAGTTGGTTCATCAAGGAACAGAATGGATGGATTACCAACCAGTGCACGAGCAATTAGACACCGCTGTTTTTGTCCCCCGGAAAGCTCACCAAATTGCAGATTAAACAGATCAGTAATACCAAGTTTATCCATTATAGTTATAGTCTGCTCTTTATCCTTTTTATTAAGCCAGGGCAAAAAACTGGATGAATTTGAAAGTCCGAGTGAAACTACCTCACCGGCACTTATCGGAAAGCGGTTATCCATTGTACTGTATTGTGGAACATACCCGATATGTTTCTTAACCTCTGATGGTTTTTTACCCATAATAGTAATGCTACCATTGCGGGGCTTATGCATTCCAAGTAAAAGTTTAAGCAAGGTGGTTTTACCGCCACCATTAGGACCAATAATACCTATGAAATCGCCTGCTGCAATATCAAGGGATACATCCTTTAACACAAGCGTATTTTCGTAGGCAAAGCTTACATTTTTTATACTGATTACGCTTTCCACTATTTCAAAGCCTTTGCTATTGATACCAAATTTTCCAGGTAGTTGTATGCAAGTGGATTTAACTCAACAATGCTTCCTTCTATTTCAGAGGCAACAACGCCAGCACTTTTCTTGCTAAATTCCTTCTGTACATATATGGTATGTATATCATGTTTCCTGCAAAATTCAATAGTTTCCTTTAGTTGCAAAGGGGAAGGTTCTTTTCCATCTTGCTCAATGGCATGTTGGTGAAGCTTAAAACGGTCGGCAAAATACCCAAGCACAGGATGATAAACCAGAAAACTTCTATGTTCCTTCCTCTCTAGTATTGAATCAATTTCTGATTTAACCGAATCCAGTTGGTCAATAAATTTTGCGAGATTTTGATTATACAGCTGGGCATTGTAGGAATCATAATTACCAAGAGCTTCGGCAATGTTTAGTGCCTGTATCTTTACCCTTTCGGGATCAAGCCAAATATGGTTATCAAACTCTCCATGATGATGTTCATCATGACTATGCTCATCTATTTTAATCTTGGGTACATTCCTGTCGGTCGGAACTATCTTAAGTTTGGCATTTTGTTTTTTAAGTTTGGGTAGCCAGGCTTCTTCAAAAGGTACACCAATTGAAAAATATAGTTTTGCTTCACCAAGTTTAATCATTTGTGAGGGAAGCGGCTCATAATCAGCCGGACTATTACCCGGTTGAACCATCACTTCAACATTTACCAAATTGCCGGCAATTTGCTCAACAAAATACTTTTGCGGAGCAATGCTTACAAATACCGTATCTTTTTCAGTTTCATGTTTTGAGTTACATGAAGCCAGTAATAACACAACAAATAATAATAATAATTTTTTCATCTTACCAATTCTTTCTGCAAGTCACTTGCAAAAATAACACAATCAACCCCCACATGCAAGTCACTTGCAAAAACGGAACAAAATTGGCAGGAAGTATTGGTTTATTTCAACTTACCCAGGAAATGCCTTGCTTTGGTTTTTGCCTGTTCATCACCAATTTTCATCACCTTTTCATAGTAGGCAATTGCCTTTTCCTTTTCGCCAAGCTCTTTATAGGCATAAGCAATGTTATTTAATATAACCTGATCGTTCGGAGCGTACTTTTCCCCTTTCAGCAATGGTGGAAGTGCATCTGCGAATTTACTCTGTACAAACCAGGTAACCGCTATATTGGAATAGCTTTGTGAATGATCGGGATAAAACTCAACTATTGTATTTGCTATTTTGCACATGTTTTCAAGAAGTGCAATCTTTTGTTCATCAAAGAGCATTAGCTGGTAATCCTGCATATTTTTTAGCAAATATTCTTTACCGTTTTTGGGGGTATTGCTAAAAACCAGCCAATTATTATTATTTACTGCCGAGAGTTTTATAAGATCAACAATTTCATTGGTAAATGTTTGCCAGTATTTCATTTTACCAAGCATTTCAATTTTGGCAAAATGTAAATCAATCCTGTCCGGATACATCTTTATACCTTCATCCAGCTTTTGGAAAGCCGACTCCACATCAACCGAATCATAATAAGTTTCACCGGATATTTCGAAACTTGCATTTTTATTACCCTGCTTAAGCACCATTTTATCCAATGCAGCCCTTTGCTCTTTGGTAAGCTCAAGCTCCCTTTTGGAAAGAAAAACCTTGTAATGAAAATAACCCAGATACTGGTCGGCACTTAATGATTTAATCTTGTTCCATTCATCCAACGTTTTTTCTATTTTGCTTGTATCACCGGCTTCAATAATATTATAGAATTCAGGTGTTTCCTGTTGTGCCAATAGCAGCTGTGCAAAGAGGCTAAAGCTAATCAGAATTGATTTTAATTTCATAGTTATTAGTAATTTTATTTTGTGAGCTATAAAAAATACAAACTAAAACCGAATAAAAAACCGCTAATATAGCCCCATGCTTGCATCTGCTTCATGCAACCTGGTGTAGGACTATACAACTTTTTTAATCTTTAGTAGTTCCCTCTCCTTTCAGGAGAGGGATTAAGGGTGAGGTCAAAATTTATACAGCATCACTATGAATACGAATAATCTATTCATTGCGAATTTTTACTTACTTAAACAGTTTTTGAAGTTGTTTCTTCATCTGTTTTTCTTTTTCGGAAAGTTTACTTTCATCAACATTTTTCAATTTCTCTTTAAAACTCTCGCGTGCAGTCGATTTACCCCCTTTTTTACCTGAAGAACCACCAGCTAACTCAAGAACCTCATTTTCAATATCAATCTTAACGCCATTAACTTCAGCCTTGTATTGATTAACAAGATTGGCATTTTCCTTAAGTTCATCACCTTTTGCTTTAATATCGTTTATAACCGCGTAATATTTATCAAGGTTTGGCACAGCAGGTATCTTTTTACCAAGCTGATCTGTAACGGGTTTTAATGCTTTACGTGCCCATTTGTCAATATCAATTTTCAGCTTTTTAAGCCATTTTTTAGCTTTTTTGAAAGCTCCACCAGCTGTTAAAACATCGCGCAGACTAATATTTATAACAGTTTTGCCCATATATTTTTTCTTGAATTTTTTATCAAGCACACCATTAATTTTATCTGCTGCTTTTTCAGTCTTGCCGAAAACCTTCATAAATTTTTCGGTGCTGTTTACTGAATTATCCACAACTGTTTTTATAGGTTTAAATGAATCGGAAAACTTGCTTATTTTATTTTCAATATCCTTCGATTTTTTAGTAACAGATGCTACTGATGTTAATGTTTTACTAATTAATTTGGCTTTACTTTCAAAACTTGCTTTTTCTGCAGAATTATTTGAAGCCATTATAGTATTACATTTATCTGTTACCTGAAGTTTTAGCAATTGTAACTGTTCCAAAACCGACATCACTTCATATCCGGTAAGTGTAGCTGAATTGCCAAGTGTTTCAGTTGCCTCGGCGGTTGGATTTATTACCGGTTTATCGAAGCTCTGCACCTTAGATGATACTTTACTTATAGTATTAGCTGTAGTTTTTAGTGTTAATGTTACCGGGGTGGCTGCTGCACCAATAATAGGCAGTCTTTTTACAGCAAGTAAAGCTTTCCGGGTATCCAAAACCTTACCCTCCATATCACCCAGCCTGTCGGTTAACTCTTTTGGCTTTTTAAGAGTATTGTTTATTGTGGATGCTTTACTCTGCACTGTATTTACTGAACCCATACAGGCAAAAGTTTCAGCATAAGCATTATCGATATCCTTCAATAATTTATCTGCATTAGGACCAGTTGTTTTAGCCGGTTTAATATTTGCAAGAGTTCCTGTAAGCTGTGTAAAAAATCTTGATCCGGTTTTTGGATCTATCAGGTTCCACTCTGTCCACTTACCGCCATGATCCTGCCACATGTGAATTTTAGTTTTATTCTCGGAACTTCTGCCTGCCAGACAAACAACATATCCATCGTGAGATAAGATTCGGATTGTACCATCAAAATAAGTAATAATATCAAACTGCTGCTGCACCGAACCATTCTTTTTCGCTATTTCAAAACTGGTACCATTTTCTGATTTGCTTTTTGCAACCTGACAAACATATTTTGGGTAACCTATTTTTGAATAAATGTAATACTTGCCATTTAGTTGTTTCTCGAACTTGTAAAGTACATCTTTTGCCTTAAATTCATTATGATTCCATGCTTGCAGATTAGCTTTACCATTTACTCTTGTTGGTGAACCAGGTACATCCCAACTACCTTTAAACGAGCCGGGAACTTGTTTTTCCATCGCCGACTGCACACCAAACCATTCCTGAGGAATTATCTGCATTACACCAGATTTGGTTTTACTGGAATTAGTTGTAATTTTGGATATTTGAGTTTTTACAGTTGGAATATATTTTTTTCTGCTGCTACCACGTTTAATCAGAACCCACTCCATCCATGGACCTTCATGATCAGCCCATAAATGCACATTTGTACCATTTTTTGATTTTCTTCCATCAGTACATAATACATAATTATTCTGACCATATAGTTTAAAACGGCCCTCACCCATGTGTTTAACACGCCATTTTTTATGGTTGCCGTACTTCTTGTTTATAATTCTAACATCCAGACCATTTTTTGGGTTATTATTTTGTTGAGCCACAACATTAGTACTGTTACCGGCACGACAATATATTATATAAGTTCCGTCTGATTGTTTTTCGAACTTAAACTGCCTGTCATTTCCGTTATCTTTTCCCCATAATTTTAACTCGTTAGCATCTTTAAGGTTCTTGCCATCTCCCGGTATATCCCAGTAACCTCTGTCACTTTTTCCATCTTCCAGTGCAGTTTGTACGTAAAACCAATCATCAGGAATATCAATATCCTGTGCTAACAGATTAACTGCCATGAATAACAGTGTGAATATAATAATAAACTTTTTCAAATTTGTTTTCCTTGCATTATAATTTAATTACTTGACCTTAAGCTTCATTTCTATTTAGCCTGAAAATTTTTCTAACTCTTTATTAAAACTCTAACAGAGCATTTACATATTCAGGCACTTATAATAACCTCGTAAGTTTTGGAAACTTGCGATATTTTGTGCTCTACAAATACCCCGGAGGTTTATATCATTGATAGCTATTCAGCTCCCATTTCATTTATTTGCGGATAATATTTTCTACCGGTTTCAGGGTCAACAAGCACCCACCATGAGTTTGGATTATTTTTCTGTACAAATCCAACTGCCTCGGTACCTGCTGCCAAGTTATCCTTGAAGAAAGAAAGAACGTGTGTTTTATTATGATCCTGGCTTTGGAATTCAATGGACCACATTCCTTCACCCCTGTGCTGAACTGTCATAAGTTCATAAAATTTTTCGTAACTGTAACCTTTCACCTTTGAACCAAGCTCAACAGAAGTAGTGATTTTTTTATCCTGGTTTAATGATTTCAGATTAGTTTTATTGTTAGCCTGAATAGTAAATTTTTTGTCACCGGTTTTTACATAAATAAAGTATTTACCTGTAAAATGTTTTTCAAACTTGAAAAGCATTCCTTCATCAGTACATGGAAAAGCCGGTTTTTCCGCTGATACCAATGGTACCAGAACTTTTTTACCTTTTAATGTTCTCTGGTTGTATTTTTTCATTTTTACTGATTTGGCACCGTCCTGAAGTGCAAGGTAACCAGTGTTTTGCTGCTGAACATCAGCCATTGCATTTTTCAACACGAACCATTTACCGGTAGGAACATCCTGTGCATTCATAATTGTGGCAAAAATTATCGCCATAAAAACAACTAACTTTTTCATAACCTTTCCTTATTGAATGTTTGTAGCAAAATATTTACATGTTGTTTAGATTTTAGATCACCAGACCTTAATAGCCTTTGATGAATTGATTAAACAGGTCAAAAAAAACAGCACTAAACAAATATTATACGATTGCAATCACATAGAATAACTCAACTACTATGCCAAATATTACGCAAGTAAATTTTGAGGTGATAAATTAGTCATTACTAATATAACAAAGTCAGCAATATTGTTACCACAACAATTACCCCAAGTTAACAAGACATGATGGTATAATCAATAAGACAGAATTTATATTAGATTTGCAATAAATTGTAACAATCCTGATTAAATGCCCTAACTTACAATGCCAATATAATTCAGGTCGCCAAAGTTAAATTTTAATGATATAAAATTCAAAATTGGCAACCAGTGAAACTTAACGTTTGCCAAATATTTTAAGTAACCGCATTATTAGCTTAACCAGTTTGTCGTGCTGGTATATTTCGTTAACCGATTCCAGCGGTACCGTATTAAGCTTGTCGGAAGTTACTATCTCCGCCCAATTTAATCCCGAATCAAAATTAACCCCAGCATTTCCCATAACTTTCATAAACTCGTGTGCTATCACACCATGACCAATTTCACCCGGGTGCACACCATCCAGACTAAAGATACCACCTTCAATAACTCTGTTATGCTCTGCCTTGTAATATCGAGTATCAGGTTTTCTGGTAAGCTCAAGCAACTCTTCGGGGAATTCAAAATATGGTTCGCCACCATTTCGTTTGTAAGCCATTTTAAGTAGTGATGCATTTGTATCGACAACAAAAAATCTGTCGGTGCCAAGCTGTTCATTTTTTTCATGAGCCAATTTTTTTATACTTTGGTTATACCCTGATATATAGCTATCAATTTCGAATGCCTGTGCTCTTGTTAAGTAAGGTACCTCACCGCTTATACAACCCTCCCTGTGAAATACCAGATAAGTATAATACTCAAAGTAGTTTATATCCTTGTGAGTAATTACATAAAACGGATCGGTTTCCTTTGCCGGTTCGCCAACACCTTTGGCTATGGGTGCTATTGTAACAGCAGGTACAGTACCGAGAAATATTTTCCAGTTGGGTTGCTTGCTATTATGCTCGGGTGTATCAAGAATGCCAATTACCTTATCCAGCAAAGTATTATAGTCATACTCAAAAAGATCAGGTTTCCAGAGATTATACTTTAGCTTTGCGAAATGATCGTTAAGCAGTTTGTAATCATTTAGGGACATATCTGTTAAATCAATGGACATATCCAGTATTGTACCCAAGGCATTGTTTGCCCCCAACCAAATTACAAGGTTCTCAAGTCCATCCGAATCATTTTCGGCATAATGTTTTATCCATTCAAGTTGTGAATAGTTCATTTTATCGGCTGAGTTATCGGGATTAAGTACCCTGTAAGCACTTCGGTAAAAACTGTTGTCCGGAATGCCCACAAAATTATCAACCTCATCATCCTTTAGCACAACCTTACAAACTTGCGGGGTAACTTCCCATGCATCCGAAACATTGAACCCGAATGATGACAGATTATGCCAACCCGGTACTCCAGCCGGATTTTTATAACTGCCGGGTCCCCGTTCATAATAATCCTCAACCTTATCCATAAGGGTGGATATTCTTATTGCTGCACTACCCCATTCAAACGGACCCCAAATATCGTCTCCGTAATATTTCTGCAACATCCGGAACATCCGCTCAAGATTTAACGGTATGCCGCCATCTGCCCATTCGGGTACCAGATAGTTTGTGCCCGGTGTTAAGCCCAGCGATTTTGCTATTACCGTGCTATATGAATTTTTTGTCTTTGCGGCTGCAAGCGACATAAACCCCTGCGATATACTATCGCCAATTGTTATCAATCGTGCCATTGTTTTACCCTTCTGTTATGTAATGCCTCAGTAAAAGCAAAATAACACACGCAAATTACAATGTCAATAAATTTAAGGTTAAGGTTTAAGATATGGAGAAGTGTCAGCTCTTCTTAAGATTTTCAATATCAATTTTATCTTTAGTTCGTCCGGATGCTTTCTTGTTCTTGATTAAATCATTATAACCAATAAAGGGTATTTTTAATTCATCAAATTCTATTTCTAATTTGTTCTTGAAACATTCATTAAATTCAACACCTTCAATAGTTGTTAAAATGTCTATTCTGTATGGAGGATATCCTATTTGAACTATACTGTCTTCTTTTGCAAAATCCTGAACTGTTAGTTCTAAAGAACCAAACCCAAAATCATCTAATGCATTTAGCAATTTTTGTGCATTATCAGGAGATGATTGTATAAATACATCAATATCACCGGTATATCTTGGGAACCCGTGTACTGAAACTGCATAACCACCAACTATTAGATATTTAACTTCTTTCTCGTTGAGTAATTCTAAGAATTCTCTGAAATCCTTGTATAGCATTTTTACCCGCCGTGCTTTTTTGCATTACAATATATTGCTCCCTCAAAAACTCCAGGGCAGCAATTCGTTCCTGATATGTTTTACCAGACCAGTATTCAAAATCATTGCTCTGGTCCTTAAGAGATACTTTTCTAACAACTTTTTCTATCGGCATAAAATTCTAATCTTTTTATTAGTGAATACTCACACATTAACTGCAAACTTTTCTTTAGAAAACAGGGCAAAAACAAAGGCATGATTGCAAATTAACTGCAAACTTTATGTTTTTACATGTATATAGAAACATTTTTATTTATAAATGGTTAACGAAAGATACAACGGTTAAAATTACCACACAAGGTTTAGTAAATGCTTATTTTGCAGTTATTTACTTGTTTAACTGCAAGTACCGCGTACCTGAATACATTCACAGCAAATTATTCCTAAAAACATCAAAAATATTTATTATCGTTACATAACGTTACTGCCTTAATGAATCATATTCGCAGTTTGTAACGATATTATCGTTACAAATTAGATGAGCATTGTATGCCATATTGTCGTATTAGTAATATGATTAAACAAAATTCCAAATAAGTATATGGAAGGAGATGAATAGTTAAAATACTGTAATATCAATATTTTTACACCCAAAACATGGAGATAGTTAGATGGCAAACAAAAAAGAAAAGGGTATAATAAACCACTATTTTAACACCAATCATGAAATAAAATGCTTGTTAGATACTGTTATTAAGGCACAGCAGATGATTGAAAATGAAAACCAGTCATCTTCGTTTATCAGTGAGACGCTTTTAATAATAAGAGATAAGATGGAAGAGTTGGAAACTGTCTAAGGGTAGCTCCGTGCTACCTATTCCTCAACCGCTTTAATAACGTTTTTAATTTTTAGTTCAAGTATTGCATTTTTATTCCTCAATTCCATTAATTCAGGATCATCAGAACGATTTTCTTGCTTTACCCCAAAAAAAAGCCAATGTAAATCACATCCAAGTAATAGTAACTTCGCTAATAATGGTGCTCCGGGCAGACTTCTGCCAGATAAATATGTTCCTTGGAACGAAGATGGTGAAGCGTCAAGTTCTCTGGCAAATTTAGAAATACTCCCAAATTTTTGTATGCCAAAATCCTTTAGTCTTTCACTTACTCCTACTTTATCGAGATTAATATCCATAAAAGATGTTTGCAATTACAAATAACTCTTGACTGTTTATATGCAATTGCGTATAATTGTTATAGAATCTTCACAAAATATTTTAATAAAAAAAAGACAAACGAATGAATACTGTTATAATCAAAGGATATGAAATCAATCGCCGTCTTGTAAATCAGGTTGATCTTGCTACTGAATGTAAATACTCTCAGTCGTACATTTCACAGCTGCTCAACCCTAATAATAAACGCAAGAACGATAAAGCTATAACTAAAATGCTTAATGCACTTATAAAGCAAAAGAGTGGTATTATTAAGCGACATGAGGTAACGGCTTAATATGTTGTCCTCTTCTTGCATATTGTCCCTTAATATAACCATCTCTTTATTGAAAATCCATTATAATCGTGGAGGTTTACTATAATGAACTTCCAGAGTCGCATTAAAATCAAAGAACATGAGTTAATTCACGGTCAAGGCAAAAACGCAGGTAAAAACAAAACGGTCTATGATGTCGCTGAAATTTGCAATAAATCGTATCCGTATGTATGTCGCATTAGCTCATTAACTGAAGATGTGCCTTTTCCTGTTGGTATGCTGGTACCTGCTATGAAGTTAAAACAGAATTTCGATTGTCTTGAGTTAATAGCATGGGAGTGTGGATTTGCAATCATTCCTTTACCAAAAAAAATTAAGATGCAAAAAGGGGATGTAAATCAGATGGCGGCAACATATCAAAAAACATCTTCTGATGCTGTACAGGCACTTCTGGATGTTATTGATAATTTGAATCCAGACACCTATAAAAAATTTGAAGACAAATTTAAGCAAATGGTTCAAAACACATTAAGTGTTAAGAAAACAATTGATAAAAAAGCATCCAAACAATTGGAGCTTGAATTTTGAATAATATTCCTCAAATACCGCCAGATCAATATAAATTTACAATCTCTGAGTTCGCAGAATATAATAATGTGTCAACAGAAGCGATTAGGTTAATGATATGGCGTAAAACTTTACCACAAGGATTTATAGTTCACGAAATATCACCACGTAAACGAGTAATATTGAGAACAGAACCGGAAATTGAGGAAAAACCAGAGTATAAAAATCCGTCAAAATTAACACCGCAGGAAGTAATCCGGATAACAAAATGCCTGTCAGATGATGGATATTTCAAACCAAACGGCAAACCAAACAAGAGAAAAATAGCTGAAACGTGTAAAATACATTATGATACATTAAATAGGTATCTAACTGGAAGTTACAAGTCACCTGACCAGAACCGGTCAGATAAGGGAAAATCAAGAAAACTTGATAAATCTGATATAGTAGAAGCTAAAAAAGCATTTACTACGCTTCTTTTAAGCAATGTACAGCGTAATGTTAAGTTAACTATTGAAAAAGTAGAGATGAACACCGGAATCATTATTCCGCAGAGGTTAGCTTATAAATGGGCAAAAGAGCTTTCACATACACATTTGCAAAAACACTATATGGCAAAATATCTGGGTACGAAAACGCCTCACATAATACGTGATTTATGGGGTGAATACCCTGAATTTTTGTCTTGTGTAGTAGCTGATGAGTGGAAAATTGATGAAAAGGGAGTCTGGATTCACTGGAAAGAAGAAAACTATGATAAAATCGAAGCTATGGCATACATAGTAATGTTTATCGATATGAAAACCAGATACCCCGTATCAATGCAAATTACCCATACAAGTATTACAACAAATGATACAATTAAAGCCGCTATGACGCTTGTTAGGGATTACGGCAGACCAAAACAATGGATATTTGAAAATCAAAAAACATGGGATAACAAAGAGTTTTTAAGATTTATACTTGGTTTATATGATGGTGAGCTACTTGCACCATCACTTAATCCTGTTGAATTTATGGATTTGGATCAGCTTAAAGCTGTTGAAATGACCAACGACAAGATAATCCGAACAACTCCGAACCATCCACAGGGAAAGCCAATTGAACGTACTTTCAGAATTATCAAAGATGAATTCTGTGCGTACTCTCCAAGTTATTCACCAAACCAGTTTGAAAGCAGAAAGCCAGAACTTGGCATGGCACATCCGGGTGTTCACAGAACATTTGAGCAATTGCGTTCTGATCTTATAGGCTTCATGGAAAACGATTATCTTGATAGAAAACGTACAATGTTCCATAATAGAATGTTGTCACCCGCTCATAAAACCAATAAGTCACGTCCACAAACAATCCGTGAAGCGTTCGAACTTGCATATCAAACCTTTGAAGCTGATAGAATAGATGAATTAAGATTAGCATACCTGTATGGTGAAAAGTATAAAGCTAAATATAAACAAGGTGCTATTACTTTTACTTACAGACCAAATATGGAAAAATTGAATTACCTACCTGCTGATCCTTCAAAACTTTTTGAGTATGAAGGTCAGCAACTTGTAGCATTAGTAGATCAGTATGACATTTACAAAGGCTGGTTATTCTCGCAGGATGGTAAGTTATTATGTGAAGCTAAAGACCATAGGAAATACGGTTCAACATCACGTGAAAGGGCAAATGAGTTCGGTAAAATCAAGCGTGAACAGGTTAAACTAAACCGTAAAATCATTAAAAACGCTGATAAGTTAAAAGAGATGGGCGATGTAAAGTTATTTGAATATGAAAAGAACCGCCCGGAAACTAATCCTGAAAAATTGAAACAAAAAACAGTTAGCGAACCGGTACCGGCTCAAAAAGAAGAATACAACGCAATAGATAACGCAATTTTTAATACATCAATTATTCAATTCAACAATAATTAGGAGGTACATCATGAACGGTGTTTCTGAAATGGTGGTAACGGAAAAAGGTATTGAAAACAAAATGGCAACACAGCAAAATCCTTTAGCTATACTTGGTCAAAAGTACAATGAAGTTAACAATGTTATCTCCGACCTTGCACAGCTTGAAGCTGAAACACAAGAGGAATTAACTGATATTCGAAAAGAAATTGCATCCCTAACCCTTGATCTTAAAAAAAGACAAAAAGAACTGAGGAATAGAATGAAGGCAATAGCATCGAAAAGGATGGTTGTTCTTGGCGAAAGGACGGCTTATGTTAATCAAATCCAGTCACACGGTGGTAAAATCGGAAATACTGATATAACAAAATTGTTGAGTTAATAAAATGGCTATCCAGTGCAAAAGTAAAATAGCTGAACAGCGTATCAAACTGCATAAAAGGATAATCACCAAGATGTCAAGGTTGGGGTTGTGTACTTCAGAATACCATATTGAGGCATTCAAACGCTGGTTCCTCTGGAATTATTTCAAGGTAGAAACATCTAAATCCTTCGATCTGAAACAGATCGAAGGAGCGATTAAAACGCTTCGTATAGTATCAAAAAATAAAGCTGTAAAGGGAATAAAGGAAAAATACTCCCAATTTGAGCGTGACCGTGATTTGGTACGTTGCACGAATGCACAGAAAAAGAAAATACAGGCAATTGCTTATTACAGAATCAAGTTGGATTCAATACAATTAGCCAAATATACATATAAAACTTTCGGCAGACGTATCGTTGGGTTTGATATGACTATTGACGAAGCTGATCAACTAATTAAACGCCTGGAACAGTGGGAAGTAAAGCTATACAAGAATGGAGCATTAACTCGTGTTTAGTGTAGTTATTGGTTACTCGACTGTACTTGCAGATGCAAAACAAAATTATCCTGGTCTTAATGATCAGACGGCACTTTATAATAATCTTTTGAGACTTGAAACCATACAAAAGTATAGTAGTAAGGCTCGTGAAGCAAGTAAGGTTATTCAGCTTAAAATTAACATGACAAGAACTTTACTAACATTGCATAATGTAAGAAACAATTAAAGAGAATTTATTATGAGTATATATATAGTATTAACAGTTTTGGCAGTTGTTATTGGTGGCTTGTTTGCTGGCATGGGTATAATTCTTGCAGAAGTTGCAAAAACATCAGTAGTTGTAGATAAAAATCAATATGAAGATGAAACAGAGGTATAATATGTCAACTAAAAAGTGGATTGATGAAAATGGAAATGAAATACCATCGTCACGGGTAACTAAATCAGAAAAGCTAAAAGAAAGACACCTTAGTGCAATTATGAATAAAGCAGAAAAGTTAAGCACTGCTTTATTAGAGCTTAAACGTGATGTAGCTGAGAGAACATCAGAAATATATAAAGCAATTCTTGAAGAAAATGGTATCGACCCAACTAAGCATAAAGGAAATATAACTTATTTCAATTTTGATAGGTCGATTAAAATTGAAGTTAATCAATCAGAACGGATTGTTTTTGATGATACTTTAATATCAGCTTGTCGAGCAAAGTTAATGGAATTTCTTGATGGTAGTGTGCAGTCTAATGAGGAATTTGTAAAGCAAATCATTCTTGATGCGTTTGAAACCCGTACCGGTGGACTTGATACAAAAAAGGTAATGGGCTTGCTCAAATATAAAAAACGAGTTAAAAATCCTTTATTTGCTGAGGCTATGAACCTTCTTGAGGACTCAATATCAAAACCTAATAGAAAAACTTACACGAGGATTTGGAAGCGAAATCCGGACGGTGAATACGATAACGTGGAGTTAAATTATTCTTCAGTTAATTAGTAATGCCAGACTTAACTAACAAAGATATTGATAAACTCAAAGTTGCCGGTTTCAAAAGTTATGAGATAAGTCATTACAAAGCTGGCAGATTTAGCAGAATATCAAAAGTAAAATTAAATAAAATACGTGGACTTATAGGCATCAAAAAGAAAAGAAAGAAGTCCAGTTACCCTAAACCAATATCGATAACTAAAATGGGCATTAAGCTCAAAAAAACTAAAAATATAATAATCATAAACTTATAGGTGCAAAATGGCAGAAAAGAAAACAACTGGTGAAGATCAGAAAACGCAACCAGAAGTAACAGCTAAATTCAAATGGGAATTCACTTTCCTTGTTCCGGATAAAGAAACAAAAGGTACTGCTGAAGTTCCGATAACTGTTACAACCGAAATCGATGATGAAAAACATGCTTTTGAAATAGCATACGAAAAAGCATTAAAGGATTTCGGAAATGGTAGTGGTTTTACATATTCCCAAAAATTTCATAAAGAGCATATATAATGATTTGCGGAAATTGTGGTGAGGATTTTTCTGATAGCTATAATGAAGTTGGTGGCTCAAAACGTAAAGTTTTGGGTCCACTTGACCATTATATGAGTCCATTTCAAATAAAGGGTATGTACTGCCCAAAATGCAATCAGACAATGGAATATATAACAACCTGTACCGGTAATGCTTTTCATAAATCCGCACCAATTACTGATGAGAAAATGCTTTACTCACTCAATGACTACTGGAAGTTTCTTGAAAATAATAACCTAATAGATGATTTTAGAAAATTTGCAGGTGAACATCTAAGATTGAAATTAAATGGTGGTCAACATGATTTATTTAACGATGTATAAATGAATAAACACCGCAAACAAATAGAACAAATTAAAGAATCCCTCACAAACGCCATACTCGCAGGTGAATCGCAATATAAAACTGCTGTTATTCGAACTATTGAAAGAATTTATATTCAAAATACCGTTGATGGTGTTATTGATATTAATAAGGTATCGGCTGATTTAAAACGAGCTCAATTACTCCCTTCAAACTATACAAATGAAATAATAAAGAAATTAACTAAATCACAAGAGCAGATTAAAAACGTCTGGAACGACTATTTTCACGACTTAGCAAATCCGGTTAACAATTATAATGATTATAATAAAATACACAGTCTTATTAATGTCGAATTTCCAGAAATCGAATCCAAGATAGCAGATAAGGTAATTACAGAATTAAAGAGGTCGGTACAGGGTGAATATGGATTTAATTCAATAAGAAAAAGATTGTTAAATACAAGCTTGGGTAATCACTCAGCGGAAAATTTTGCCAGAACAGCATTATTGCAGTTCGATAACAACTATCAAGAGGAGATGGCAAAACAGGCAGGTGTTATGTACTACCTCTATGATGGGGATAATTCTAAAAATACAAGGACGTTTTGTCGAAAACATGTTGGTCGTGTTTATACCATTTCGGAACTTTCAGCAATGGATAATGGGCAGGGTTTACCTGTTCGAAGCTCACTTGGCGGTTACAGATGCCAACACTATCTTACACCTTTAGTTGACTATAAAAGAAAAGCTACTGGTGAACTATTTAACCCTGCCCACTTCAAATAAAACACTTAATTATTATTTACTTGATTGTAAAAGGTTTTTAAGTTTTTCAAAAAATCACTCGAAATATCATCTTTATCGTATGTTTGAATTCTTTCTCCCCCTACAATTTTGGCTTCACACCATTTTGCATTTACAAGATTTAAAAAATCATCTCTGGTTACTGAAGTGTGCCCGGATTCAGAAAATGATGTATTGTATTGGTTTGTGATATTATTCCATGAGTTTACACTAAAATCAGTATCAGTAGCGGTTACACTTAATTCAATACGTTTGCCAGAATCTGTAATAAAGATAATCTGATTAATAGGTCTAAAACCATCATTTAATTCACGATTAAGATGTGTTATATAAAAACCAAAGCTAAGTATTTCCTTTGTTATTCTATCTTTACTAACATAAGGATCAACATAAACTCCCTTTTCATCAACATGCCAACCGCCCTGAGACGATTTTGTTGAAATGCGGTTATTTTCACCAACGATAATTTCCGGTTTGCTAATATCTGAAAATTTGTCACTTAATGATTTAATTGCAAATGAAGGTGCACAACCGTATAGTGTTATAATTACAATAATTAGTATTGATAATAACTTCCGTTTCATAAAGCCGCCTTTTAATTAAATAAGATTAAAGTATTGAAAGCTTGCAGTTAATACGCAATTGCTTAAATTAGTTGGAACACTTTACTACATTACATTGTTGCCTATTCAAAGACCTATTTTGGCAAATTACAAAAATTTTATTTACCTTTCTTAGGTAAAATAAAAAGAGCAGGTTGTACACCTGCTCTCCCAAGAAATAAATTGGTTACAGCTAATTTATTTCTTTTTATTTTTTCTGTCGGGTCGTTGGGTAAGTGCTGAACCTGCGACCCTTTTAGAATCCTTAGAGTACCGTTTATCTCTAAGGATTTTAGAAGCGATTGTGCCGATTTCTTTCGACGTCTTCTCATTTTTAGACATGAGAATTTCTCCATCATTTTCTTTATAATATACCCATTAATTGGGTTCATTCAAACTATCTTTAATTTTCTTAACTTGCTCATTGAAAATGCAATATAAGCGAAAGGTTTTTGAATCTGTTGGCGGAATTTTGTCTGTAGCACATAACTCTTCCCAATTACGAATTATATCGATTGCTTGTTGAATTCGATAATAATATGCCTGTTTCCCGTCTCTACCTTTTTTCTTCCCATCTTTGAGTAAGAGATTAACTTCGTTTCGCACGATTGATTTTGCAGCTTTTGTTGAGTTTTTTAATGCTTTCCTTAATAATGGTTGAAGAGTTTTATGGTAAAGTTCATAAGCTAAATCACTATCTTGAAGGTCTGGAAGCATTATTACCTGTTCTTCTTCAATTTCTGCTTCAGATGCTTCAACGGTTTCATTTTCCCTATTCTCTTCAGAAATAAAAAGTAATTCAGCTAATTCAGGGTCGTCCCATATACTTGATGTCTTATCTTTCTCTTCAGAAACCTTTTTTATTCCATCCATTTTTATCCTGCTAAATTTAATTATAAATATATTTAACTTTATTTACAGCTTTCTCAATATTTTCCTCTTTGAAAATATCTTTATTCAACAACTGTTTAATTGCTACTTCAGCTTTTTTTGTTTTACTATAATAAAAAGGTTTGTCATATCTGTAGGCATATTGTCCGTAAATGATTGATTCACTTACCTGCCATGCTCTTGCATGTTTAGTGACAATACCAGGGATATCGATGTATCCAGCAATATATTTCATCTTATTTTCTGGTAAGAGCATTTCCGCCGCCCAAGCATCTGCTCTGTCTTCAATGGTCTTATCAATAAATAGATCGGCACTGCTCTTTTCAGCTGTAATATGATATTTAGTGAGCCTTATTGATTGCAGATCCTTTATTACATGACAAATCTCATGAAGTAAAGCAAACCAAATTGTGTCGTATGATTTTCTAAAATCTTGAATTACAATACAGGGTTTATTATTGACAATAAATGTAGCACCTCTTACCTGAGTTTTACTTAAATAAGGATTTACTAATACAGTTACTCCTGCATGATACAGATTTCGGATAGCATTTAATAAACCATTTACTTCATCACTTGTTGAGATACTCAATCTTGTTGAAATTGCTTTTACCTTTTCAAGATCAAAGTGATAAGGATTATCAATTGATTTAAATTCTTCAATTGAAGTCATACACCAAAATTTTAACATTTTTTCAGATGTTGAAGCTCGTGTTCGACTAAATAAACTTGAAAGAGTAATCATCTTCTGCTCATATTCAAGGAGCGATTCCATTTCGAAATAATCCAATATCCTCTTTTCAATTTCCTCAAAATTCGACTTACTCTTAATAAACCCTATACTTTTGAGCGTATCGAGGTCGAAGTTTCGAATAATAACTCCAGCACTTCGAGCCCCTTTTATTTTTTTGATTTCCTGAGAGTCAAGTTCTGCAATGTAGCGATGTACAAATTCACTAAAATCAATTTGTAAAAAATCTCCTAATTTCAAAATGGTGACAATATCAACCTTTTGGGCTTCTCCTGTCAGTATACGATTTAAAGATTTGTTATCAATTTTAATTGCTCTACATAAAAAATTCTTCGTAATACCAAGTTCTTCTAACCTTTCCTCAATAAATTTTGCAAAACTTATTGAAGAGTTTTGAAATGCTACAGAGAGATTAGATATCTTCACCTCGTTATTTTCAGAAGCATTTTCTGCACTTTTCATTAGCCTACCCATATGTTAAGTAATTTTACCAAACAAAAATAATCATAAAAAGGCATTATAGCAAGCTTGTTTGGAAGTTTTTCCAAACAAATTAAGCACATTTGTCGAATGCCCCTTGGCGGCAATGGAGGGTAAAAAGTTAATGGCAGAATGCAATCCAAACCAATATTGTCTCGGAATATTATTATTAGGTACTAATTTAAAGCATCCTCCCAACCTGCTCGTATGGTTCTTCCAATTTTGTCAACTGAATCCACCGGTACGATATAAATATTGCTCCTATTGCGGGGATGTCTGGGCGATCTGGATATTACATTTTGGGGCCGGAGAATATACTTATCCTCAATCAGTTTTCCCATATAGCTTCCATCACTATTCCAAACATCTCCATTACTTTCTATCCACCCATGATAAATACCACTCTTATCATATAAGTAATTATTATTCGTGAAACCCCAGTATTTACCATTCCATTTGAAAATGCGATTTAGCATATTATTCCCAAGTTCGTTTATTGATCACTTATAATAAATGCTTTGTATATAACTTGCAAATGTTTATAGATAATGCTTGCTATTCCCCCATAAATAGTGCACCCTGTGTGTGTTAAATTTATAAACACAGGGTAAATAAATGATTGAATATTTAGTTAGACGGAACAATAGCAAGTGCGAAATATGGGAAATGTTTACTGAAAATACTTGCTTTAAGAATTCAGAAATACTTAACGTTAATGATGTCCTTACAAATACTGAACCGGTTGATTGTAATTTTATTAATAACTGGAAAAGTAAATACCTGACAGATAATGTTAAAATTAGCTCAAAGTCATTTATTAAGGAGGTCTCATGAACAACGAAAACACAAAATACTCAGATGATAATGGGCAATGGATAGGTTTTGATGATGCCATGAAACACTTTTTCGGTTAATTACTCGTTGATATTATTCCTTATATAATATTTGAAATAATTATCCAAGTTTTTAATGAGCTCTTTTTCAACTATTGGAATGAGCTCTTTTTCTTCTTGTTTAGTTAACCCTAAAATTTTATGAATCCTTTTGGACTTACCGGCACCGGCTATATTATGCCAGTAAGCAAGTTTTTGATTTTCCGAACTTTTCCACCCTAAAGTAGCTGAATTGCTACCTGTCCGGATTACTCCTAAGTCTCTTAGATAACTTCCAGACCATGTCATTGTTACTTTATCATTTTGCTTACCTAAAAGACTTCTAAGTTTGGAATAACCGCCTTTAACTAATACCCAAAGGGCTTTACTTTTCGCAGTAAAAATCTGAAAATTTTCAGGATCGTAAACTTTACTTCTATTACTATCTGTTCCAGCCGCTCTTCTAATTGTGCCTTGATTTGTTTGATTTAAGGCAGTAAGGGGCATAGCAAAAGGTTTCTCACTATAATTACCGGCATTATCAGATGATCCGGGCAGAAACATACCCTGCTTTGTTCTTCTGCGAATAATGAAGAGTGTTTTATTTCCCAGCTTTGCAAGTAATATGTCATCAACTATTTTGTTAATCATGTTAAACCAAGAGTATTTGGTTTTGCAACAATTACCTTGTCGTTTTCATCAGGTATTTTAAGACCAACATCGGTATAAACATTATCTTCAGCTACCGGAATACCATTACTTGTATAGTCAGTTACTATTCTTGCCCTTGATTCAAGATCATCAAATTTACGTTTCTTGAATACGAATACAGGAAATGCATTTCGTGGTTCATCAGAATAATTGATTCTATAATCTTTCATCAAGTATTGAGATGATATTAGCTTTTCAACAAAAACAAGATCACTTAGTGTAACGTTTTCAGCAATGCTATAACCGATTTTCGAAGCGGCGTAACTATGACCATCGCCCGGATCAGTTGCAGTATATTGTCCGGCAATTGATAAACTCATTGACCTGTTTACACTTTGTTCAAGTGCCTCATGCGATGCGAGTACTTCGTTTTTTAATGAATCAAGAACATTCACGTCAACACCTTTCGGAAAAGCTCCAACACTATTCTCCCCAATATTTTCAAGTTGAGTCATGATTTCAGACAGCATTGTTTTGAAACGTTCTTCATACTGAGCATATATCATGCTTTTTTCATTGTTTTTTGCCCATGAAAAAAAGTCAAAATACTTAATAAGTACTCTTAAAAAGTTAATTCTTAGAAAGCCTCCGGAAAGTCATTTTCGATACCGGACATTGGGTTAAAACGAACGCAATATGTTGAACTATTGTCAATGTCTTTTCTTTCCATTTTTGAGTATTGGTATCAGTATCGATGTGAATAAGTGAAGTATCATTTTCAAGATCATAATCCAACTCGGTAAGTTGTAATGATTTAACAGAACTTACAAAATGCTTTCTGTTATCTGAGTGTTCCCAGTTGAGTTGTGCTGCGGACATCCCATTTAATCGCCCATTCATGGTAGTATCAATAAGGCTGTGCAATCCTGAAGATGAAAATCGCTCTTGTATTTCAAGTAACTGTTTCTTTTCAGTTTCAGTTGCCTGGTATTCATCAGGGAACTTGATAGTATAAGCAAAACTTTGTACTGCTTGTTTTCTGAAGTATATTAAAGAAAATAAATGCTGATCAATTTGTGGTAATCTGATAAGAAGACTCATAAAGTATCTAATATCACGATACTTAGGGTCAACATATACAGCTTTCTTGTAGTATTCAATTGCCTTTTCGATTGACTCAACCATTAGGCGTTTTGTCAAATATGAATTTATAAACATACCTTACCTCAAACTCTTCTAATTTTTCGATTTGAATAACTTTTCATTTGTGGAACATCGTCAAGGATATAACCAATACCAAGCTCAATTAGCAATGTGTATGCACAAATCATTGCATCAGGTGCGTCATCCTTTTTGCCAGCTTTCTTTAACCTAAATCCAATAACCTGTTTGAAAAATTCCTTACCTTCGTGTGTTTTAATAAATCCTTGCGGGAAAAGGATCCTGTTTTCCTTCCAGACTGATTCAAGGTTTGTTGCCAAC